>CAWIXY010000009.1:0-13082 GCA_963840185.1 uncultured Actinomycetes bacterium
GTGCGAATAGCGACCTGGAACGTCAACTCGGTCAAGCAGCGCGTGCCGCGGCTGCTGCCCTGGCTGGACGAGCGGCAGCCGGACGTGGTCTGCCTGCAGGAGACCAAGCTCGCCGACGACGCGTTCGCCGATCTGCTCGGCGACGAGCTCGCCGACCGCGGCTACGCGGTCGCAGTTCACGGCGAGGCGACGTGGAACGGGGTCGCGATCCTCTCGCGCGTGGGACTGGACGACGTGGTCGCCGGGACTCGCCGGCGCCCCGGGCTTCCCGCATCCGGAGGCGCGCGCGGTGTCGGCTACGTGCGGCGGGATCCGGGTGGTCTCGGTGTACGTGCCGAACGGGCGCGTGCCGGGCTCGGAGCACTACGAGTACAAGCTCGCCTGGCTGGCTTCGCTGCGGGAGATGGTCGCCGCCGGCCCGGAGGCCACGGTCGTGTGCGGCGACATGAACATCGCACCGACCGACGACGACGTGTTCGATCCGGACGCCTACATCGGTCAGACCCACGTGACTCCGCCCGAGCGGGCGGCGCTGGCGGAGCTGCAGGCGCTCGGCCTGCGCGACGTCGTGCGCGATCGCTGGCCGAACGAGCGGGTGTTCACCTACTGGGACTACCGCGCGGGCATGTTCCACCAGGACCTCGGGATGCGGATCGACCTGGTCCTGGCCAGCGCGACGGTGGCCGAGCGCGTCCGCGCGGCATGGGTGGACCGGCAGGCCCGCAAGGGCAAGGGGCCGAGCGATCACGCGCCGGTGATCGTCGACCTGGACGAGGCGCCCGACGGGGACATCGGACCCGTCGTGCCGCCGCCCTCCGCGCCGGTCGCCAGGCGCGGCTCGCCCAAGCTGCCGCAGTCGCCGTAGCGGCCCCTCGCTAGCGTTCGGGCGGTCGCGATCGCGCGAGGGCTGCACGCGCTTTGGCTCTCCCGGCATCTTCGGATAGTCGGGCGGGTAAGGCATGTCGCCCCTCCCCCTCGCCTTCGTCCTTCTCGTACATGTCCAGCAGCGGCTGCAGTGAGTGGACGGCTTCGTCGATCGCGCCGTGGCGATCGCCCACCTCGGCAAAGCGCGCGGGCATCGTCGCGACCGTGAAGTCCTCGGGCGCGATATCGGGCGAGCTCGTCCCACGTCACCGGTGCGGAGACCGGCGCCCCCTCCTTCGGCCGCACGCTGTAGGCCGAGGCGATGGTGCGATCGCGCGCGTTCTGGTTGTAGTCGATGAAGATGCGCTCGCCACGCTCCTCCTTCCACCACTTGGTCGTCACCTGGCCCGGCAGACGCCGCTCGAGCTCACGCCCGAAGGCGATCGCGCGTGACGGACATTGGTGCAAGTCCAGCGCGGCGATCCGGTACGTAGACGTGGACGCTCCGCCCTCCGAGGTCTTGGAAACCGGCGTAGCCAGCTGTCGAGGAGCACGCGCGCCTCGGCGGCGATGCGCATGGCGTCGACGAAGTCGTGCCGGGCTGCGGTCCAGGTCGAGTCGCAGCTTGTACCGGATGGTCGACGTCGTCGCGGCGGACGCCACGGATGGAAGGTGATCGTGCCGATCTGGGCCGCCGAGCCACGACGGCGATTCCGTCGGGCAGATTCGTCGACGTCGCGACCCGAGGGAAGTGGATCCGCGCCGGTCTCAGGTAGTCGGTAGCCGCCACGGGACGCGCCTCTGGAAGAAGGCGTCGCCGCCGCCCTTCTCGCGTACGAGACGACGATGCCCGGGTGACGCCCTTCGGCCAGCGCTCGAGGGTCGTCGGCCGCGCCCGGGCGCGCGCATGATCCCGTCACCTACGGCCAGGTAGTACTTGACGATGTCGAGTCTCGTCACCGCCGGGGAGCGCTCCGTCGGCGGGAAGATCACGCGGTCGGGGCTGGACACGCGCAGATCCCGCCCGCCGGCATCGACGATCGTGGCGTCGGACGCGGCCATGCCGTGGAGTTGTACGGCACCCACAAGCCGAACGGGCGGCCGCGAGCCCGGGAGCGGCCCGGCGCCCCCGGGGTCACAACCCCGGAGGCGCCGATGGAGGGCTGAGGACGTCGAGGGCTACTCCGTCGGCATCAGCACCCAGAGCGCGACGTAGGCGAGCGGCGTGAAGACGAGCGCCACCGTGATCGCGGCGATGCGGCGAGACGAGGCGGTTGACGCCGTAGCGGCGCGCGAAGGCCGCGCTGACGCCAGCGAGGCAGCCGGCCCTCGCGCGGCCGCGAGAGGCCATTGTCCGCGAACCAGGCGCGGGCGCCCTTGAGCGAGGCGTCGGTGGTGTGGGGGTGAGTGGCGGGGAATGTGGACATGAGGTGGTGTTCCATCGGTCGGTCGGGGTCGTTGTACGTCCTGAAGACTGACGGGCCGGCGGCCCGCCGCCTATCGGGAATCGTCCCTAGGGGAGGACCCCGTGCTCCCCTGCACCCCGGCGGGATCCAGTGAGAACAGCCGGACGCGCCCGTCGATGCCCTTGAGCCGGCGACGGCGCTTGCGCTTCCACGCGAGCTCCGGCGTCTGGTCGCGGATCGCCTCGGTCGCCAGGACGGTGCCGGGCTTGGCGACGTCGGTCACGCGGTTGGCGAGGTTGACCGGCCTGCCGAACCAGTCGCCTCCGCGTGGTGTCGCGACTCCCGCTGCGAGGCCCACGCGGACGTCCGGGAAGCCCGAACCCTCGTCATGGATGCGCTGCACGAGCGAGACGCCGGTCCGCACGAGCGCCGCGGTGCTGGGCGAGACGAACATCGCGGCGTCGCCGATCATCTTCACGAGCTGCACCTCGGGCGCCGCCGCCGCCACCGACAGCTGGGCGAGGCGGCCCGCGATGCGCCCGACGTCCTCCGGAGCGAGCCGCTCCCCCATCCGCGTGTAGTTCACGAGGTCGGCGAACGCGACCGCCACCTCGCGCGCGCCCGCGAGCCGGCCCGCGTCCCGCTCGGCCTCGGTGATGAGCTGCCCGCGGATCCCGGAGCGCAGGTGCGCGCGGAACTCCGCATCCAGCAGCGAGGGGAGCAGCGGCGTGAGCTGGTCGGCCGCCTGGACGTAGCGCAGGGCGAGGGTGTACTCGGAGTCGCCGGGCTGGAGCATCGCGTTGCCGACCACCCGCCTGACCGCCTCGGCCGTGTTCGCCGCCCCCTGGCTCAGGACGCGGCTCGTCTCGAGCAGCTCCTGCCGGGGGAGCCCGGCGTCGAGGAACCGGCGGATGCACGCGCGCCACCTCGACGTCGTCGTCGGTGAACACGCGCTGGCGCGGCCGCGGGCTCGGCCTGCCCATCGCCTGCATCAGCTCGCGCACGAACTCGGGTTGCAGCCCCGACGCCGCGCGCCACGTGCGTCAGGGTGTGCCTGTCACCTCCGCCCAGGGCCGTCTCGACCGCGAACGTCGCCAGACGACCCTCGCGCTCGGCCTCGGCGACGTCGACCTCGGCGCGGCCCGCATCCCGCAGCCGCCGGAGCAGCTCGTCTCGATCGTTCACCGGGGGATCATCGCGCGCCCGGCGGCCGCGCCCGCGCTCGCGCGTCACGACCCGCACCGCGAACTCCGCTGTGGCGCTGTCGCCCGGGGCGACCGTGCGCAGGCCGTCGCCGGTCACCAGCGCGTTCGTCGGGGCGGTCATCGGCTCGAAGCAGATCAGCTCCTTGCCCGGGCGGCGCGAAGACCTGGGCGACCGGGTAGCCCTCGCCGAACGCGACCTCGATGCGGCGACCGCCGCCAGCCACCGCGAACGGCTCGCCGGGCACGAGGTCGTCGAAGCAGTCGTCCCAGGTCCGGTCGCCGATCTCGCCGTGGAACGGCTCGACGGGCTCGGTCGCGCCCGACGGGAGCCGCGTCTCGTCGAGCAGCAGCCGGCGGCGCACGGGCAGGCTGACCTCCCATCGCTCGCGCGGGACGCCCGGGAGCGAGAGGTACGGGTGATAGCCGTAGGCCAGCGGCACCGCGACGTCGCCCGTGGCGCGGACGGTCGTGCGGACCGCCAGGCCGTCGGGGTCGAGGCGCGCGTCGAGCTCGATCACGTGCGGGAACGGGAAGGCGTCCAGCAGCTCGGGCTCGTCGAAGTCGAGCGCGGCGCGCACCGTCCCGCGCGTGCTCGAGCACGCGCCAGCGCGGCGACGCGGCGAGCAGGCCGTGGATCGGGAGCCCGTGCTCCTCGGTGCGCACCAGCGGGGAGCCGGCGAGGCGCATGCGACGGCCGAGCAGCTCGACGTCGAAGGCGCTCAGCCGGTTGGCCCATGGGTGCAGCAGCGGGATGCCGAAGGTCGAGCCGCGCTCGCGGTAGGCGTCCAGCCCGCCGCGCTGGCCGAGCAGCTCGGCGCCGGCGTGGCGCAGCGACGCGCACACCATGCCGGCATCGGGCACGTAGGCGGCCTCGAGGTCGCCGGCCCGCAGCTCGATCACGCGGTCGGCGGCGGCGACCGGGGCCATCGCGCCCGACGCCACCGAACCGTCACTCAGCGGCGTCGTACTTGAACGAGATGCCCAGGCGCACGCGGAAGCCCGTGATGGCGCCGTTCTCGATCGTCACGTCCTGGCGAAGGACCTCAGCCACGCGCAGGTCGCGCACGGTGCGGCCTGCGGTCTCGACCGCGGTGCGCGCGGCTGCCTCCCACGACTCGCTGCTGACCCCGATCACCTCGGTGACGCGGTAGACGCTGTCGGCCATGCTGGTCCCTCCTGTCGCTGGTGTGGGGCAAGCGTAACCGCCAGGGTCACGGGCCGGATTGTGGCTGGGGTACAGTCGCGCCGTGGGGCCGCGGCGCGTCGCACTGGTCACGGGAAGCTCGCGCGGCCTGGGTGCCGCGATCGCGCGTCGCCTCGCCCGCGACGGCCTGGCCGTCGCGGTCAATGACTCGAGCGGTCACCCGCGTGCGCTCGACGTGGTGGGCGCCATCCGGGCCGACGGCGGGGACGCCGGCGTCTTCACGGCCGACGTGACCGACGAGCGGCAGGTCGCCGACCTGGTCGCCGCCGTCGCCGAGGCGCTCGGCCCGATCGCCGTGCTCGTGCTGAACGCCACCGGGCCCCAGCCGGACGCACCACTGGCGGAGGTCGGCTGGGAGGATCACGTCGCTCAGCTCGAGTTCTTCGTCAAGAGCCCGGTGCTCCTCGGGCGCGCCGTGCTCCCGGGGATGGCCGCCGGCGGTTGGGGCCGCATCGTCCAGATCGACTCGGAGGTCGTCGATCGCCCGCCCCCGGGCCGGTCCGCCTACGCGGCCGCCAAGAGCGCGCAGATCGGGCTCACGCGCGCGTGGGCGCGCGAGCTCGCACCGCTCGGCATCACCGTCAACACCGTGGCCCCGGGCTTCATCCCCGTCGAGCGCCACGCCGACGTCACCGAGGAGGACAGGCGCGCCTACGTGGCCTCCGTCCCCGCCGGGCGTTTCGGCACGCCGGAGGAGCTGGCCACCGCCGTGAGCTTCTTCGCCTCCGACGCGGCCTCGTTCGTCACCGGTCAGCGCCTGGTGGTCGACGGCGGCCGCGGCCTGGGCGGCTGAGGACGACCTCATCATGGCCGTCCTCGGACTGGACCTCGGCACCTCTGCGGCCAAGGCGCTCGTCCTCGGCGAGGCCGGCGACGTCCTGGCCGTGGTCTCGGAGCCGTGCGCCATGCGCGCACCGCAGCCGGGCTGGGTTGAAGCCGACCCCGCCGCGTGGCTCGACGCGGCGGGCGTCGCGGTGCGCCGGGCGCTGGCGCAGGCGGCCGAGCCGGTCACGGCGCTCGGCCTCGCCGGGCACATGCACGGCGTCGTGGTCTGCGACGCCGGCGGCGGCCCCCTGCGACCCGCGCTGCTGTGGGCCGACCGCCGCGCCACCGGCGCGCTGGAGCACTGGCGGGCGCTGCCGCCCGCGCGACGGGCGGCGCTCGGCAACCCGCTGGTCCCCGGCATGGCCGGGCCGCTGCTGGCCTGGCTCGCCGACGCCGAGCCCGACGTGCTGGCGCGCGCCGAGTGGGCGCTGCAGGCCAAGGACTGGCTGCGGCTCGTGCTGACCGGGGAGGTGGCGACCGAGCCCTCCGACGCCTCGGCGACGCTGCTGTGGGACCTGCCGGCGGACGCGTGGGCCACCGACGTGGCGGCCTCCGCGGGCATCGACCCGGCGCTGCTGGCCCCGGTCGTGGCCAGCGACCAGCAGGCGGGGTCGCTGCGCCCCACTCCGGCCGACGCGCTGGGCCTGCCGGCCGGGCTGCCCGTGCACGCAGGCGCGGCCGACACGGCCGCGGCCCTGCTCGGCGCCGGGGTCGACCGCGCGGGACAGCGCCTGCTCAACGTCGGCACCGGCGCCCAGCTGGTCACGAAGGTGCGACGGCCGGACGCCGCGCCGTCGCCGACGACCCACCGCTACCGGGCCGCCGGGGAGGGCTGGTATGCGATGGGCGCCGTCCAGAACGGCGGCCTTGCGCTGGACTGGGCGCGCGCGCTGCTCGGCGCCACGCGCGAGCAGGAGGAGCGCGAGGCCTTCGCCACGACGACGATCGCCGAGAGCGACCCGCTGTTCATCCCACACCTGACCGGCGAGCGCACCCCGCTGCTGGACGCTGGGGCGCGCGGCGCGTGGACGGGGCTCGCGGTCGAGCACCGGCGCGGCGACCTCCTGCGCGCAGCCTATGAGGGGGTCGCGCACGCGGTGCGCCACGCCCGCGAGGCCCTCGACGCCGAGGCCGGCCGCGGCGAGGGGCCGCTTCGCCTGCTCGGGGGCGGGAGCCGCAACCCCCACTACCGGCGCATCCTGGCCGACATGCTGGGCGAGCCGCTCGAGCTGCTCGGCGTGGCCGACGCGACCGCCGTCGGCGCCGCGCTGCTCGCCGGCGCGACGGCCCGGGAGCCCGTGCCGGCCGACGTCGTCGAGCCCGACCCCGAGCGCGCTGAGCGCGCCGACGCGCGCCATGCGCGCTGGCGCGCGGCGGTCGACGCGCTCAGGCCGCCGCCGGGACCTTCGCGCGCAGCTCCGTCAGCGCATGCAGGAAGATCTCCGAGAAGGTCGGGAACGGCTGGATGACGTCGTCCATGACCTCCAGCGGCACGCGCGCCCGGATCGCCAGCGTCGCCTGCTGCAGCCACTCGCCGGCCTCCTGGCCGAGCGCGTAGGCGCCCGTCAGGCGCTCCCCGTCGGACACCAGCGTGAGGAAGCCGGGGCTGTCGGCGTAGGCGCGCGAGTACGTGGACAGGCGCGGCACGCCGGAGAGCGGCACGGTGACCGTCAGCGGCCCGTCGCCCTCCCCCACGGATGCTGCCTGCGGGTCGGTGAACACGACGCGCGGCACGGCGCGGTAGTCCGCCCGGCGCTCGCGCCCGAGGATGTTCGCCGCGGCCACGCGGCCCTGGTACTTGCCGACGTAGGTGAGCGGCCAGACGCCCGTGATGTCGCCGATCGCCCACACGCCCTCGGTGACGGACATACGCTCATCGACCGGGACGCCGCGAGCGGCGTCCTGCACGCCGACCGTGTCGAGGCCGAGGCCGTCGACGCGCGGCCTGCGCCCCGTGGCCACGAGCAGCCGGTCGCCGCGCAGCTCTGTGCCGTCTGCGAACGCAAGGACGTAGTCCTCGCCGTCGCGTCGCGCGGCCGAGGCGTGCTGCCCGAAGCGCAGCTCGATCCCGTCGGCCTGCAGCGCCTCGCCGAGCGCGGCGCCCAGCGGCGCCGGCTCACGGGGCAGGAGGTGGTCCATCCCCTCGACGAGCACGACCTCGGCGCCCATGCGATGCACCGCCTGGGCCATCTCGACGCCGACGGGGCCGCCGCCCAGCACGAGCAGCCGGCGCGGCACCTCCTTCAGCCCGGTCACCTCGCGGTTGGTCCAGAGGCCGTCGAGCTCGCTCAGCCCGGGAACCGGCGGCATCACCGGATCGGAGCCCGTGGCGAGCACGACGTCCCGCACGGCGAGCGTCTCGTCGCCGATCCGCACGCGACCGGGCCCCTCCAGGCGCGCGGCGCCGCGCAGCACGGTGATCCCCTTGGACCGAAGCCAGTCCGCCTTGGCGGCGTCCTCGTAGTCGGCCACCATGAAGTCGCGCCAGCCGAGCATGGCCGGCACGTCGAGGCCGCGGCAGATCGCCTCGGCGGCGCCGGGCGCCTCGCGCGCGGCCTGCAGCGCCTCGCCCGGGCGCAGCAGCGTCTTGGACGGGATGCAGGCCCAGTAGTCGCACTCCCCGCCGACCCGCTCGCGCTCTGCGATCGCCACCCGCAGGCCTCCGTCGGCCAGCGCGGCGGCGCAGTGCTCGCCGGCCGGTCCGGCGCCGATGACGATGACGTCGTGGGTGTCGCTCATGGGATCGCTCCTCGGGCCTTGTCGACCTGGTTGGCGGCGGTGATCAGACCGATGTGACTGTACGCCTGCGCAAGACACGCCCGCCACCCGGCGCGAGCGTCTCATCCGAGGGTCGCGGAGCGACCCCCCGATGGGACGCTCGGCCTCAGCGGTTGTCGCCGGCCTCCGAGTCGCCCTCGGCGACCACCAGCTTCAGCGCCTCGTCCAGGCGCACGTCGATCGTGTCGCCGCCGGCCGTCGTGACCTCGACCTCCCACGTCGCGCCGTTCTCACCGTCGCGCTCGACCGAGTTGGCCCGCGCGCCCGGGTACAGCGCGAGCGCCGCATCCCGGGCGCGGTCCGCGCCGGGTCCACTGACGCCGCCCTCGCCGTCGTCACCACCACCGACGGCGACCGCAGCCCCAGCTCCGCCGGCGGCGAGCGCGAGCGCTGCGCCACCGGCGATCATCGTGCGTCGCCTGAGTCTCATGGCCGGAGGTCTACCGGCCGCGGCTGAGGTGGGGCTGAGACGTGAAAGGCCTCCTCAGCTCGCGCAGATGGCGTAGACGGTGAACGTTTCCGTCTCCGTTGTCGTCGCTGCCGACGACGACGCTCCACGTCGAGCGCGCCCACCGGTCGGGAAGTTGTCGCTCACGAGCGTCGAGGATCACTGGCGTTCGACAGGATGTTCACGCCGCCGCCGGTCACGGTCTGCCCCGCGTCGCAGCTACGCGCCGGTCGTCGCGCCGGTGTGCGCGGCACCGTCGGCGCTGAGCTCGCGCCGTCCTGATCGTCAGCGTGAGGCCTGAAGTGGTCGTGGTCGTGGTCGTCCCGCCGCCAGGCGTCGGTGACCGTGGCGCCCGAGCTGCCCGCCGGCCCCACGGCCCGCGCTCGCCCCGCGCGCCCTTCTGGCCCTTCAGGAACCGCCGAGCCCCGAGGCTCAGGTCACGCGCATCGAGCGAGCGGTCCCTGATCGTCCAGCCGAGCGGACGGCGCCGGTGCGCAGCTGGTTGGCACCGACGCTGTTGCGTGGCAGCGTTATCGCGGCGTAGGACGTGCCGCCCAGCGCGATGAACAGGGCAAGGCTGGCCGTGACGTTCGCGAACGTCAGGCGCTCTCTCAAGCGACGCAGACAACTCCCCGTGTGGTTCCCCGATGCGAAGCGTCAGGCTACGGGGGCCGGCCCGAGCGCGGGGGGCAAGATCTTCACTCGGTCCGGAAGAGCCACCGAGAAGGCGCTGCCGCGGCCCTCCTCGCTCTCGACCCACACGCGGCCGCCGTGGGCGGCCGCGATCTCGCGGCAGATGGCCAGTCCGAGGCCGCTGCCGCCGACCTCGCGGCCGCGGGCGCGGTCGACGCGGAAGAAGCGATCGAAGACGTGGAGGCGGTCGTGCGCCGGGATGCCGGGGCCGTCGTCGGTGACGGTCACCCCCACCTCGCCGTTCCGCTGCCAGGCCGTGACGTGGACCTCGCCGCCCGACCGCGTGTACTTGATCGCGTTGTCGACGTAGTTGGCCAGCACCTGGTGCAGGCGACGGGGATCGGCCTCGGCCTCCGCTGCCACGCCGCCCACCTCGACGCGGACGCCCTTCGCCGCCGCGAGCGGCAGGAGGGGGCCGACCACCGCCTCGATGGCCTCGTCGAGGCGCACGCGGCCGCGCAGCAGCTCGAGGCGACCCTCGTCGACCTGGGCGAGCGTGAGCAGGTTGTCGACCGTGCGGCTCATGTGGTCGACCTCCTCGCGCGTGCTCTCCAGCACCTCGCGGGCCCGCGGGGCGAGATCGCGCTCGCGCAGGCTCACGTCCAGCTCGGTGCGCATCACGGCCAGCGGCGTGCGCAGCTCGTGCGAGGCGTCGGCGACCAGCCGGTGCTTCTCCTCGACCCCGCGCTGGAGGCGGTCGAGCATCGCGTTGAGGGTCACGGCGAGCTTGCCGATCTCGTCGGCGGTGCGCGGCACGACGATGCGCTCGTCGAGACGGTCGATGCCGATCTCCGCGGCCTGCGCGGTCATCCGCTCCACGGGTCGCAGCGCCTTGCGGGCCAGCCACCAGCCGCCCAGCGCGGTCGCCGCCAGCGCTGCCGGGCCGGCCAGCAGGAGCAGCGCAAGCACCCGATCGACGGACTCCTCGACCTCCTCGAGCGACTCGGCGACGACGAGCACCTGGCGCCGGCCGTCGCGCTCTACGGCGGTGACCAGCGCGAGGTAGCGCTCGTCGCGGCCGGGCCCGAGGTCCACGTCCAGGAGGCGCGACTGGTCGCCCAGCGCGGCCGCCCGCACGTCGGCGCCGATCATCGGCCGCGCGCCGGCCATCGGCCCGTACGCGTACATCACACGACCGCTCGGGTTGATGATCTGCGCGGCAGCGCGGCCGGGCGGCAGCACAGTGCGGCTGACGTCGACGAAGTCCTCGGGCCCCTCCTCCTCGTAGCCGCGTCCGATCTGGTTGGAGCCGAGGGCACGCGATGCCTCGTCGGGCGGTGTCAGCTGGCGTGCGGCGGTGTCAGCCCGACGTGACTGTACGCCCGTGCGAGACACGCCCGCCACCCGGCGCGAGACGTCTCATCCAGGGTCGCGGAGCGACCCCCCGATGGGACGTCGGCGCTCAGCGGTTGTCGCCGGCCTCCGAGTCGCCCTCGGCGACCACCAGCTTCAGCGCCTCGTCCAGGCGCACGTCGATCGTGTCGCCGCCGGCCGTCGTGACCTCGACCTCCCACGTCGCGCCGTTCTCACCGTCGCGCTCGACCGAGTTGGCCCGCGCGCCCGGGTACAGCGCGAGCGCCGCATCCCGGGCGCGGTCCGCGCCGGGTCCACTGACGCCGCCCTCGCCGTCGTCACCACCACCGACGGCGACCGCAGCCCCAGCTCCGCCGGCGGCGAGCGCGAGCGCTGCGCCACCGGCGATCATCGTGCGTCGCCTGAGTCTCATGGCCGGAGGTCTACCGGCCGCGGCTGAGGTGGGGCTGAGACGTGAAAGGCCTCCTCAGGTCGTGCAGATCGCGTAGACGGTGAAGCCCTGCGCGCTCGTCGCGTCGTTGCCGACGGAGGCGCTCCACGTCGAGGCGCCCACCGGATGCGTGTCGTGGACGTCGAGGACCTCGGGGTTCGAGACGTTGACGCCGCCTCCCGTCACCTTCTGCCCGGGGTCGCAGGTCGCGGTGCCGGGGGTCGTCGGAACCGAATCGGGGTCCGAGTCGCCGGCCGCGCTGAACGAGGCGGTCTTGATCGTGATGGTCACAGTTCCCCCGCCGGGCCCGGGAGGACCCGGCACCCCGCGGTCGCCCTGGGGGCCCTCCGGCCCGCGCGGGCCCTGGGCCCCCTCCTGGGCCTTCAGGAACCGCCGAGCCCCGAGGCTCAGGTCGCGGGCACCCAGCGCCCGGTCCCTGATCTCAGCCGAGCGCACCGAGCCGGTGCGCAGCTGGTTGGCACCCACGCTGTTGCGTGGCAGCGTTATCGCGGCGTAGGACGTGCCGCCCAGCGCGATGAACAGGGCAAGGCTGGCCGTGACGTTCGCGAACGTCAGGCGCTCTCTCAAGCGACGCATACAACTCCCCAGTTGTGGTTCCCCGAATGCGAAGCGTCAGGCTACGGGGGCCGGCCCGAGCGCGGGGGGCAAGATCTTCACTCGGTCCGGAAGGGCCACCGAGAAGGCGCTGCCGCGGCCCTCCTCGCTCTCGACCCACACGCGGCCGCCGTGGGCGGCCGCGATCTCGCGGCAGATGGCCAGTCCGAGGCCGCTGCCGCCGACCTCGCGGCCGCGGGCGCGGTCGACGCGGAAGAAGCGATCGAAGACGTGGAGGCGGTCGTGCGCCGGGATGCCGGGGCCATCGTCGGTGACGGTCACCCCCACCTCGCCGTTCCGCTGCCAGGCCGTGACGTGGACCTCGCCGCCCGACCGCGTGTACTTGATCGCGTTGTCGACGTAGTTGGCCAGCACCTGGTGCAGGCGACGAGGATCGGCCTCGGCCTCCGCTGCCACGCCGCCCACCTCGACGCGGACGCCCTTCGCCGCCGCGAGCGGCAGGAGGGGGCCGACCACCGCCTCGATGGCCTCGTCGAGGCGCACGCGGCCGCGCAGCAGCTCGAGGCGACCCTCGTCGACCTGGGCGAGCGTGAGCAGGTTGTCGACCGTGCGGCTCATGTGGTCGACCTCCTCGCGCGTGCTCTCCAGCACCTCGCGGGCCCGCGGGCCGAGATCGCGCTCGCGCAGGCTCACGTCCAGCTCGGTGCGCATCACGGCCAGCGGCGTGCGCAGCTCGTGCGAGGCGTCTGCGACCAGCCGGTGCTTCTCCTCGACCCCGCGCTGGAGGCGGTCGAGCATCGCGTTGAGGGTCACGGCGAGCTTGCCGATCTCGTCGGCGGTGCGCGGCACGACGATGCGCTCGTCGAGACGGTCGATGCCGATCTCCGCGGCCTGCGCGGTCATTCGCTCCACGGGTCGCAGCGCCTTGCGGGCCAGCCACCAGCCGCCCAGCGCGGTCGCCGCCAGCGCTGCCGGACCGGCCAGCAGGAGCAGCGCAAGCACCCGATCGACGGACTCCTCGACCTCCTCGAGCGACTCGGCGACGACGAGCACCTGGCGCCGGCCGTCGCGCTCTACGGCGGTGACCAGCGCGAGGTAGTGCTCGTCGCGGCCGGGCCCGAGGTCCACGTCCAGGAGGCGCGACTGGTCGCCCAGCGCGGCCGCCCGCACGTCGGCGCCGACCATCGGCCGCGCGCCGGCCAGCGGCCCGTACGCGTACATCGACACGACCGCTCGGGTCGATGATCTGCGCGGCAGCGCGGCCGGGCGGCAGCACGGTGCGGCTGACGTCGACGAAGTCCTCGGGCCCCTCCTCCTCGTAGCCGCGTCCGATCTGGTT
>CAWIXY010000010.1:0-32552 GCA_963840185.1 uncultured Actinomycetes bacterium
GATGGCCGCGGACTGCGACGAGGCGTACGCGTTGGCGTTCACCGTGTGGTGCACGAAGGCGACCTGCACCTCGCCGAAGCTCGCCGGCTCGCGGGGCACGACGCGGTCGCCGCCCCACGCCGCGCGCGGGATGATCGGCGGCGGCGTCCGCGCTGCGGGTCTGGGCCGCGCGGGCGGCGAGCTCGCCGGGGTCGACGCGCGCCGCGCGCGGACGGCGCGGGCCGGCACGGCGACGAAGTGCACGCGCAGCGCGCCGCGCACGGGGCGCCGGCGCGCAGCTGCAGCTCGTCGGCGCCGCCGGCCCACACGGGGTCCGAGGCGCGCTCCGCGCTGCCCGGTGTCCGGCGCGTGGTCGCCGTGCACGGCGACGGGCACCCAGGCGCTCCAGGCCGCGCCGTGCGCGCGCACGCGCACCTCGACGTGCCCGCGGGCGCCGCGCAGGCCGAGCAGGTCGAAGCGCCGCGGCGCGCGCAGCACGCGGCTCGTGCCGCCGCCGCCGGGAAGTCGGAGGGGTCGACGACGAGGCCGAAGCCTCGCGGCTTCGGCCGGCGCCCGCGGCCGAGGCGGCGCGGGCGACGAGGCGAGCAGCGAGCCCAGCCCGGCCGTGGCACCGAGCGTCAGGGCACGCCGACGGGTGACCGCCGCACGACGCACCGGGCCGAGGCTAGCGGCGCCCACCCGGCGGTCAACATCTGCACGCTTCCGTGCTCGCATCCCTCAGGAACCCGCGGGCGGCGCGCGGGTTGCGGCGCTCGGCAGCGCTCTGCGCGTCTAGGCCGCGACGGGCGCGGACGAGCGCCGCCCGGGCGCGCGCCGGCGACCGCGCGGTCGTCGCATCGTCCTCGCACGCCTCGGCCCCGAGCCAGCGGGTGCCGTACTCGCGCATGCCGTCGATGATCGGCAGCAGCGCGAGGCCCTTCTCGGTCAGCGCGTACTCGACGCGCGGCGGCACCTCGGCGATAGGTGTGGCGCTCGACGATGCCCTCCTCCTCGAGCGCGCGCAGGCGCAGCGACAGCGTGCGCGGGCTGATGCCCGTGCAGCGAGCGCTCGAGCTCGCAGAAGCGCGAGCGCCCCTCGGAGAGGTCGCGGACGAGCAGCAGCGTCCACTTGCCGCAGACGATCTCGGCGGTCGGCAGACCGGGCAGGTCGTCGTCCATAGCCCAACACTTTACCAACTGAAGTGGGTCGGCCGCGGTCAGCCGTTGAGCAGGTTGCCCAGTCCCGCCGCCGCTCGACTGCGCTGCCGTCGCCGTGATCCGCCCCTCGGACGGCTGCACGAGCACCCAGCCCTGCGCCGCTGAAGCGCCATCTGGAGCGACTCGCCCGAGCCGCGGCCGATGAGGTTCTTGAGCTTGACGTCGGTCTTGATCGAGGTCGAGACGCCCGACGACCACGTGATCGCCGCCTGCGCGTCGGCGAACGTCGGCGCCGTGCGCGACGTTGAGCAGCACGGGCGGGCCGTCGGACAGGATCGCCACCCAGCCGGTGCCCTGCAGCGCGCGTGTTGAACAGGCCGCCGCCCATCATCCCGCTGGCGCCCTGGACGCGCTCGATGTCCCAGTCGATGCCGGCGTCGAACGCGAGCAGGTTCGGCCCGTTGACCGTGATCTTGTCGTTCTCGAGGTAGATCAGGTGGATGTCCTGCGCCGGTCGGCGAGGAAGACCTCGCCCTGGCCGGTGATCTTCATCAGCGACTGGCCCTCGCCGGTGACCGCCTTCTTGAGCAGCCGGCCGATGCCGCCCGAGCCGGCGTGCTCGAAGCGTGACGTCGCCCTGGTAGGCGACCATCGAGCCGAGCTTGGCCTGGATCGTGACCTGGTCGAGGTGGACCTTCAGCAGCTTGGAGTTCTGCAGCGCGAACGCCTCGGTCGACGCGGTCTCGTTGAACTGGTCGAGGTCGGTGCGCATGGCTGGGTCCTCTCTGTCGGGACCCGAACGCTACGCTGCCGCCGCGCGGTGGACCTCCGCCTGCTCGAGGTCGTCCATCGTCGTGCCCTTGCGCCCGTCGGCGGCGAGCAGCAGCTTGAAGTCGTGCGGGCTCGTCGCGGCCTCGAGCGCCTGCTCGATCGTCGACGCGGCCGGCCTTGACGTGGTCGAACAGCGCCTGGTCGAAGGTCTGCATGCCGTAGTAGGCGCCCTCCGCGACGACCTCCGTCAGGCGGCCGGTCTGCGGTCGGGTCCATGATCATGTCGCGCACGCGGCCGGTCATCCGCAGGATCTCGCAGGTCGCGACGCGGCCGCCGTCGGTCGAGCGGCACGAGGCGCTGGGAGATGACGCCCTTCAGCGTGCCGGCGAGCATCGCGCGCACCTGCTGGTGCATGTGCGGCGGGAAGAAGTCGATGATGCGGTTGACGGTCTCGGCGGCGTCGACGGTGTGGACCGTCGAGAGCACGAGGTGGCCGGTCTCCGCCGCGCTCAGCGCGGTGTGGACCGTCTCCTCGTCGCGCATCTCGCCGATCAGGATCACGTCCGGGTCCTGGCGCAGGACGCGGCGCAGCGCGCGCGCTTGAAGGACAGCGTGTCCATGCCGACCTCGCGCTGGTTGATGATCGAGCGCTTGTCGCGGTGCAGGAACTCGATCGGGTCCTCGATCGTGACGATGTGGCTTGCGACATGCGTGCGCGTTGATGTGGTCGATCATCGCCGCGAGCGTCGTCGACTTGCCCGAGCCGGTCGTGCCGGTGAGCAGGATGATCCCGCGCTCCTCCTCGGCCAGCTCGCGAGATGACCGGCGGCAGGCTGAGCTCGTCGACCGTGCGGATCGGTGACGGGATCGCGCGGCAGACGATCGAGACGCGCCGCGCTGGCGGAAGGCGTTGACGCGGAAGCGCGCGAGCCGGCGATCGAGTAGGAGAAGTCGACCTCGCCCTCCTCGGCGAACTCCTGCAGCTTGATCGGGTCGTCGAGCATCGTCGCGACGGCGCGCTCGGTGTCCTCGGGCGCCAGCGGCTCGGCGCCTCGATCGGGACGCAGCTCGCCGTCGACGCGCATCAGCGGCGGGACGGCGACCTTGAGGTGCAGGTCGGAGCCGTCCCGCTCGACGACGGTGGCGCAGCGCCTGCTGTCAGGTCGAACGCGCATGCCAGGGTTGTGATCGGCCATCCCCGCTCGCGGCCTTGAGTCACGGCGGGCGTGGATGTCGGCGCCATGAGCGGCGCGTGCCGGCGCCTAGGCGACGTCGCGGAGCTTCTGCGCCTCGGCGAGGCTCTGGAGCTTCTTCAGCGACTGGTTCTCGATCTGGCGGATGCGCTCGCGCGTGACGTTGAACGTGCGGCCGACCTCGTCGAGCGTGCGCGGGTGCTCGCCGCCGAGCCCGTAGCGCAGCTCGAGCACGCGGCGCTCGCGGTAGGAGAGGTTCTCCAGCGCCTCGCGCAGCGCCTCCTTGGTGAGGATCTCGGCGGCGCGCTCGTAGGGCGACTCGGCGCGCTCGTCGGCGATGAACTGGCCGAACTCCGACTCCTCCTCGTCGCCGACCGGCTTCTCGAGCGAGACCGGCGCCTGGGCGGAGCGCTTGATCGAGTCGACCTCCTCGGGGTCGATGCCGGTGACCTCGGCGATCTCCTCGGCGGTGGGCTCGCGGCCGAGCTCGGTGACGAGCTTGCGCTCGGCGCGGCCGATCTTGTTGAGCTTCTCGACGACGTGCACCGGGATGCGGATCGTGCGCGCCTTGTCGGCGAGCGCGCGCGCGATCGCCTGGCGGATCCACCAGGTCGCGTAGGTCGAGAACTTGAAGCCCTTGCGGTAGTCGAACTTCTCCGCGGCGCGCACGAGGCCGAGCGTCCCCTCCTGGATCAGGTCGAGGAAGGGCAGGCCCTGGTTGCGGTAGTTCTTGGCGATCGAGACGACGAGGCGCAGGTTCGACTCGACCATCTTCTGCTTGGCGTCGAGGTCGCCGCGCTCGATGCGCTTGGCGAGGTCGACCTCCTCCTGGGCGGTGAGCAGGCGGACCTTGCCGATGTCCTTCAGGAAGAGCTGAAGGGAGTCGGTCGTCATGTCCGGGCGCAGGTCGATCGCGCTCTTCGGCTTGCGCCGGCGCGCGCTTGTCGGGCGCGCGCTCGACCTCGTTGGCCGCGGCGGTCGGCCGGGTCGATCTCCTCGACGAGCTCGATCTCGGACTTCTCGAGGAAGCCGTGCAGCTCCTCGACGTCGGCCTCGTCGAGGTCGATCTCGGCGACGGCGTCGGCGATCTCGGCGTAGGTGAGCACGCCGACGCTGCTGGCCCTTGGCCAGGAGGCCCTTGATCTCTTCGAGTTCCTGAAGTTCGACTACTGACATCTCAGTCCGTTCGTCCGCCGGGCCCGGAACGGCCGGCTGGTTGCTCTGCTTCGGAGGCCGCTCGGGCGATCGTGGCAAGACCTCACCCGAGGTTAACGCTCGAACACCCGTCCATCGTACGGCCTGTCCTCCTCGATGCCAAGGAGGCGCAGGATGCCCTGCGCCTACTACGTGAAACGTTGTGGGTCGTTTCAGAGTTCGGACGTCCGGGCCTCCGACTGCAGCGATGCGGCAAGAATCTGGCCATGGCTCCGACCGACGACAAGGACGACGCCGCCACGAGCGCGACGTGCTGAGCGCCTGCCGCGCACCCGCCCGCAGCGCCGCAGCGCGCGGCGCGCCCCGGCGGCGACCGCCGCCGCGCGGCCGACGGTGCCGGCAGCGACCGCGAAGCGGCGCCGGCGAAGCGCGCGGCGGGCGAGCGGGCGAAGCCGCGGGCGCGCGGCGAAGGCCTCGAGCCGGGCGAAGCCGCGGGCTGCGGCGCGAAGGCGGGCGGCGCGCAGCGGCGACGCGGCGACCGCGTCCGGCCGCGCGAAGCCGGCGCCGGCGAAGGCGGGCGGGCGGCGAAGCCGGGCGCCGCGAAGCCGCGCGCCACGGCCGCCAAGCCGCGGCCCGCCGCGCAGGCCAAGGCGGCCGCTGCGCCCAAGGCCCCCGCGGCCGCCGCGCCGGCCGCTCGCACGGGCCGCGGGCGGCAGGCCGAGGAGATCCCGGCCGCCGGCTACGCGACGACGGCGGCCAGGGCCGCCCGGGGACCGGCGAGCTCGTGACGACGGCGCTCCAGGCCGTCGGCGAGCTCGCGCAGATCGGCGTCGACCGTCGGTGGCCAGGCGCTGCGCTCCGCGCTTTCCCGCCTGCCGCGGCCCTGAGCCGGTCGTCGCGGATCGCGTAGACCGAGATGCGCGGAACGCGTCCGCGGGGGTACGGTGCCGGGCACTGCCGAGTCATCGCGGGCCCGCCGCGCGGAGAACGGGGGAACCACTGCGGGCCGCGCAGCGGCCCGCCGGGGCGAATCGGGCCACCGGCCCGTAGCGCACGACGCGCGAGCCCGACAGCTCACCCCGTAGGCCGTCACCGCCGCCGCCCATCGCTTGTCCCGCGTTTCCCCTGCAAAGCCCACGGCTCGGCCGCCGCGCTGGTCGCGTGCGGCGCCGCCGCTGCGCGCGCGCAGAAGTCGCGCCACCTCCGCCGCCCGTAGCCGGCGCAGCGCGCCGCGGTCGGCGGCCTCGTCGGCCGACGTCGCCGCTCCCGCGCTCGTCACCCGGCGCGGTGCCTGGCGGCCGCACGCTGCACCTCGAGGGCCGCGTCGGCCCGAGCGACGCCGGGCGCGGCGTCGAGATCCAGCGCCACGACGCCGGCGCGGTGGGTCGCGCGCGCCACGACCACGGCGCAGCCGACGGCGCCTACGCCGCGCGATGGCGGACCGACGCGCGGGCCGCCACTCGCTGCGCGCCGTCGTCGGGCGCAGCGCCCAGGCGGCCGCCGCGCCGGCGACGGCGCAGGTCACGGTCTTCCGTCCCGCGCGCGCGACCTGGTACGGCCCCGGCTTCTTCGGCCGGCGCACCGCCTGCGGGCAGCGGCTGCAGCCGCGGCTCGCTCGGCGTCGCGCACAAGACGCCTGCGCTGCGGCACGCCGGTCGAGCTCTCTACCGCGGGCGCACGCGTCACCGTGCCGGTCGTCGACCGCGGCCCGTTCGCGCACGGCGCCTCGTACGACCTCACCGCCGCCACCGCCGCGGCGGCTCGGCGGTCGGCATGCGCGACGACGGGCACGCATCGGCGCGGTGCGGTGCCGCCGCGCCGCCCGCCGCGCCGACCGGCGGCGTCGACCGGCAGCGCCGTAACGCCGCGGCTCGGCGCGTCGAGGTCAGCCACGTGCGCGACGCCGGCGGCCCGCGCGGCGAAGACGCCCTCGTCGGCGCGCGCCAGCAGCGCCTCGGCGTCGCGAGCCGTCGTGCGGCCACGCGGCCACGCCGATCGAGACCCCAGCGGCGCCCCGTCGAGCGTCGCCGCGGCGGCGAGCCGCGGCAGGCGCCCGCCAGGCCGCGCGCGCCCGCGCGTCGTCCGCGCGGCGACGACCCACTGGCGGCCGGCCGTCGGCGGCGACCTCGGCCGGCGCGCGCGGCCGTCCGACGATCGCCCGCTCGGCCGCGCAGCGCACGCCGCGGCCGCGCCGTCGCGGTCGGCCGCCAGCAGGCGCCCGGCGTCGTCGACCTCGACCGCGAGCACCGAGAAGCCCTGGCCGTCCGCGGCCGGCGCTCGACGCGCCGGACGATGCGGCCGCCGCGCCCGCGTCCGAGCCGCCGCGCGAGACGGTGACGTCCGGCGGGCCGGCGGCCAGGAGACCTCGCTCGGCGGCGCGAGCGGTGGCGCGGCGGCGCCGGGGGCGAGCCGGCCAGCGCGGCCGCCGTCACCACGTCGCACACGTGCGCCAGGCGCGCGGCGAGGGCGGCGACGTGCCGGCCGTCGGCGGCCGGCAGGCCCGGCTCGAGGGCCGACCACACGCGTCGCGCAGCGCGCGATCGCCGCCGCGCGCGGCCGGGCCGGCCGCGCCCGCGACGCGCCCGGCGCCGGCGGCGGTCGCGGCGAGATCGCCGCCGGGCCGAGGCGCGCCAGCGCGGCGTCGGAGCCCAGCGCCGCGAGCGCCGCCGCGACAGGCCCGGGCCCTCGCGCGCGACGCGGGCCGCCGGCAGCGAGCCCAGCCTCGAGCGGGGTCGCGGCGACGAGCGCGAGCAGCCACGCGCGCGCCGCGCCACGCCGTCGGCCAGCTCGGGCGGCGGGACGCCGCCACCGGCCGGGGCCGGGCCGCGCGTGGAGCCTCGGCCATCGCCAGGTCAAAACCAGCCGCGCACGACGGCTTCATGATGTCGTCCGATGTCCTCGCCGCTGCGCATCGACGAGGCGCGGGCGCGCGTCCTGGCCGCCGTGGCGCCGCTGCCCGCCGAGGACGTCGCGCTCGCCGAGGCGCTCGGCCGCGTGCTGGCCGAGGACGTGATCGCCGCGCACGACGTGCCGGGCTTCGCCAACAGCGCGATGGACGGCTTCGCCGTGCGCTCGGGCCCGGCCGGGCGGCGGTTGGCGGTCGTCGGCGAGTCGCGCGCGGGCGCGCCGGCCGGGCGGCCGTCGGCGACGGCGAGGCGGTGCGCATCTCCACCGGCGCCGCGCTGCCCGAGGGCGCCGACGCGGTGCTGCAGCTCGAGCTCGTCGACGACGGACGGCGCGGTCACCCTGCACGAGGACGTCGCGCCCGGGCACAACGTCCGCCACCCCGGCGAGGACCTGCCGGCGCGGCACCGCGGTCCTGCGCGCTGGCGAGCGCGCTCGGCCCCGCGGCGGTCGGCGTCGCCGCGGCCGCCGGCCGCGCGACCGTGCGCTGCGCGCGCCGGCCGCGGCGTGGCGATCCTGACGACCGGCGACGAGCTGGTCGAGCCCGGCGCGCCGCTCGCCCCCGGCCAGCTGCACGACTCCAACGGGCTCACGCTCGCCGCGCTCGCCGCCCGCGCCGGCGCGCCGTGGTGCACCGCGCCCGCGTGCCGACGACGCCGAGGCGCACGCGCGCGGCGCTCGAGCGCGCGCTCGAGGCCGCCGACGTGCTGGTCATCTCCGGCGGCGTCTCGGTCGGCCCGCACGACCACGTCAAGGACGCGCTCGCCGCGCTCGGCGTCGAGGAGGTCTTCTGGCGCGTCGCGCTGCGCCCGGGCAAGCCCGACCTGGTTCGGCACGCGCGGGCGCCACGCTCGTCTTCGGCCTGCCCGGCAACCCGGTGTCGGCGATGGTGACCTTCCTGCTCTTCGCGCGCCCCGCGCTGGCCGCGCTGCAGGGCGCCGCCGGCGACCCTCCGCGCGGAGCGCGCGGTGCTGGCCGAGGCCGTCCCCCGCAGCCCGGAGCGCGACGAGTGCGTCCGCGTGCGCGTCCGCGACGGCCGCGCCCAGCTGACCGGCCCGCAGGGCTCGCACGAGCTCACGTCGATGCTCGCCGCCGACGCGCTGGCGATCGTCCCGCGCGGCGAGGGCGACCTGCCGCCGGCAGCGAGGTCGAGCTCGAGCGGATCTAGCCCCGGGGCTCGAGGTAGCCGACGACGCGGTTCGTCAGCGCGGTGAGCGCCGGCGCCGGCTGCTCGAGGGCCAGCGGCCGCGAGGCCAGCAGCTCGCTGAGCCGCTGCTCGGTCTCCGGCTCGGAGCGACCGACGAGCCGCGCGCGCCACCTGGGCCGCGCGCCGCGTGGCCTCGGGGTCGACCGTCCAGATCGCCTCGAAGCGCCGGTCGAGGTCGCCGGGCTCGCCGGGCTCGGTCACGCCGGGCTGCTCCCAGGCCAGCAGGCAGGCGGCGAGGCCGGGCGCGTCGACGACGACGGCCCACTCGTTGCCCAGCGCGTCGTCGGGTGCGATCGGGATCTCCGTCGGCGCCGTGGGGCACGTGGCGCACCGCGGGGAAGTCGGCGAACACGAAGGCCTCGTCGGACTGACGGGCCAGCCGCCGGTAGCGCGGCTCGACCTCGCGGTAGAACGCCTCGTGCTGGAAGGCCGCGAACAGGAGCGGCGCCGCGGCGTGGGCGAGCGTCTCGTGCTCGATCGCGCGGCTCAGCGCGATCAGCGTGCGCTTGCGCAGCACCTGGGGCCGCGCCCCGCTGTCCATGGCCGCGACGGCCGCGTACATCGAGGGATGATCGGACGCCTCGCCCGTCTCGCGGGCGCGCTCGATCGCCGCGGGGATCGACAGGCCGCGATGGCGGTAGGCCTGGACGCGGCGCAGCGCCTCGACGTCGTCGCCGCGATAGCGGCGGTAGCCCGAGCCCGTGCGCTCCGGCGAGGGGAAGCCGTAGCGCTGCTCCCACATGCGGATCGTGCCGGCCGCGATGCCCGTGCGCTCGGCGACGTCCTTGATCGATAGCTGCTCCACGTTCAACACCCGTCAGAAGGTCTATTCAACACGGCGTGCTGATTCCTCCCGGGTCGACCGGGTACGGGAGCCCCGCGCGAGCAGGTCATCGCTGCGGGTGGCTCGGCGCGTACGCATCAGGACGATGACCACCCCGAAGCGGATCCTCCTGACCGGCGCCACCGGCTACGTCGGCGGCCAGCTCCTGCCCGTGCTGCTGCGCGACGGCCACGACGTCCGCTGCCTCGTGCGCGACCCCGCGCGCGCCGATCTGCCCGCCGGCGCCGAGGTCGTTCGCGGCGACGTGCGCGACGGCGCCTCCCTGGAGAGCGCGCTCGACGGCATCGACGTGGCCTTCTACCTCGTGCACTCGATGACCGGGGCCGACGGCGACTTCGCCGCCGCCGACCGCGAGGCCGCCCGCACGTTCGGCCGCGCGGCCCGCCTGGCCGGCGTGGCGCGCGTGGTCTACCTCGGCGGCCTCGACGGCGGGCCTGACTCCGTGAGCGAGCACCTGCGCAGCCGCGAGGAGGTCGCGGAGATCCTGGCCTCGCACGTGGACGAGACGATCCACGTGCGCGCCGCCATGGTCATCGGCAGCGAGAGCGCGTCGTTCAGGATGATGCGCAGCCTCGTCGACCGGCTCCCGGTGATGATCGGCCCGCGCTGGATCGACACGCGCACCCAGCCGGTGGCCATCCGCGACGTCGTGGCGCTGCTCGCCAGGCTCGCGACCCACCCCGAGCCGCCGCCCGAGGTCCAGCTCGGCGGGGCCGACGTGCTCACCTACCGCGAGATGATGACCCGCTACGCGAAGGTCGCCGGGCGCCGGATCCCGTTCGTCGTGCGCGTCCCCGTCCTCACCCCGCGGCTGTCCTCCTACTGGGTCGGGTTCGTCACGCCCGTGGAGCCCAGCCTCGCCAAGCCGCTCGTGCAAGGGCTCAGCGCCGAGACGATCGTGCGGCGGCCGCCTCCGGCCGGCCTCAACGACGAGCCGCTGGGGTTCGACGACGCGGTCCGGGCGGCGCTTGCGGGATAGGCTCCTGCGGCCCATGGACCGCCGCCGCCTCGCGCGCATCGTCGTGCCGGTCGCCGCAGTCGCGGCCGTCTACGCGATCGTCTCGGGAGCGCTGCGCGTCGTGCTCGGCCGCCGCCGCCAGGTGGGCGAGGCGATCATCGACCGCCTGACCGACGACACCTCGGTCGACCCGGAGACGGGCGCCGTGCGCTCGATCCAGTCCGGCGACGTGCTGCTGCCCGAGGCGCTGCTGGCCGATCGCTGGTCGCCGAGGTACCTCGAGCGCCTGGCCCGCACGTACTGGCGCTTCCTCACACGGGTGACGCTCGGCCTCGTCCGGGTCAAGTACACCGACGAGGAGCGCTTCGTCGTGCTGCTCTTCCGGCCGCTGGAGCTGCTGGCCTTCCACGCGCCCGAGTACGAGATGGACGGCTCGCGCGGGGTCGTGCGCTGGCGGATCATGCGCGGCGTGCTCGTGGCCGGCCGCGGCCGCCAGGGCGACGGGTACCTGGAGATCGACGTGACGCGCTGCCCGAGCGACGAGCCGGGGCAGGCGCGCATCCATGTCGAGATCGAGGTGGCGAACTTCTACCCGGCGATCGCGTCGACGGCCGGGAGGTGGCTCTACGCGATGACGCAGTCGCGGATCCACGTGCTCGTCTGCTACGGGTTCCTGCGCTCGCTCGCCCGCCTGGACCTGGCCGAGAGCAAGGTCGGGCGCTTCGCGACGACCGCCGACGTGCCCGACCCGCAGGCGCCGCCGCCAAGCGAGCGGCCCGTCGCGCGCACCGGCACGCCGGGCGTGCGGCTTCAGGGGCTGTCCCTCAGCGCGACGGCTCGGCGGCGTAGTGACGCAGCTTCTCGCGGTTGTGCGTCGCCTTGATGCGGCGCAGCGTGCCCGTGCGTGAGCGCATCACGATCGACTCCGTCGTGGCGTGGTGGGTGCCGAAGTAGCGCACGCCCTGCAGCACGTCGCCGTCGGTCACGCCCGTCGCCGAGAAGAAGCAGTCGTCGCTGCGCACGAGGTCGTCCTGGGTGAGGGTCTTGTCGAGGTCGTAGCCGGCGTCGATCGCGGCCTGGCGCTCGGCGTCGTCGCGGGGCCACAGGCGCCCGACCAGGCCACCGCCGATGCACTTGAGCGCGGCCGCCGAGATGACGCCCTCGGGCGTGCCGCCGATGCCCCACAGCAGCGTGACGGGCGAGCGGTCGCTCGCCGCCAGGAGCGCCGCGCTGACGTCGCCGTCGGTGATGAGCCGCACGCGCGCGCCCGCCTCGCGCATGGCGGCGATGCCCTCCTCGTGGCGCGGGCGGTCGAGCACCACGACCATGATGTCCCCGATGTCGACGCCGCGGCGCTCGGCGATCAGCCGCAGCGTGTCGCCCGGCGGGCGGTCGAGGTCCAGCAGGTCGGCGACGTCGGGACCGCCGGCCATCTTCTCCATGTACACGCACGGGCCCGGGTCGAACATCGTGCCCCGCGGGCTCAGCGCGATCACCGCCAGCGCGCTCGGCATGCCCAGCGCAGCCAGGCGCGTGCCCTCGAGCGGGTCGACGGCGATGTCGACCTGCGGCTGGCTGCCGTCGCCGATGCGCTCGCCGTTGTAGAGCATCGGCGCCTCGTCCTTCTCGCCCTCGCCGATGACGACGACGCCGTCCATGTGGATGTGGTGCAGCACGTCGCGCATCCCGTCGACCGCGGCCTGGTCGGCCGCCTCCTTCGCGCCGCGACCGACCAGGCGCGCCGCGCCGAGCGCGGCCGCCTCGGTCACGCGCACGAGCTCGAGCGCGAGGTTGCGGTCCGGCCGGATCGGGGCGTCGGCGGTGCTCACGCCTAGAACGTCCCCGGCGGCCGGCGCGCGCGCCCGGTCTCAGCGGCGCGCAGCGACGATCCGACGACGATCATCAGCGACCCCAGCAGCGCCAGGTACCAGCCGATCTCCAGCGAGATCTGGCTCGACGGCTCTCCGGGCCGCGAGATCACCCCGTTGAAGAAGATGAGGCCGAGCGCGGCGATCGTGCCGACCGCGGTCATCTCGCCGCGCGCCCACGACAGCTCGTGCCCGCGGGCGATGATCCAGCTGAGGATGAACGGCCCGGCCACGGTGAGCAGCAGCAGCCAGCTGAGGATCGGGTGCGCCTGGAAGGCGTTGAGCGAGCCCTTCTCGCCGTCGATGTTGGCCGCCGCGTTGTCCGGGTTGGTCTCGTACCAGGGGAGGAACAGGGCGATCAGCAGGATCGCCCCGCCGGCCATGGCGACGATCTCGTTGCGCGACACGCGCGAGGTCTGCATCGGGCGGCAGCCTATATGGCCACGGTGCTGGCGCGTGCGTCATGAAAGAGTGAGCGCCGTGACGGAGCGTCTGATCGGGGTCGACGTCGGCGGGACGAAGATCTCCGTCGCCGTGCTGGACGGCGAGCGCCTGTCCGAGCCGGTCATCGAGCGGACCCGCGTCGACGGCGCGCAGGCGCTCGTCGACCAGCTCGTCACGGCCGTGCAAGCCGCCGGCCCCGCCGACGCGGTCGGCATCGGCGTGCCGTCGGTCATCGACTTCGAGACGGGCACGGCGCGAACGTCGGTGAACATCCCGCTGCGCGGCGTCCCGCTGCGCACGCTCATGGCGGAGCGCCTCGGCACCCCGGCGTTCGTCGACAACGACGCGACGGTCGCGGCGCTGGCCGAGGCCTTCGACGACGACCTGCGCCCGGTCGCCCAGACGCTGGTGATGCTGACCCTGGGGACGGGCGTCGGCGGCGGCATCGTGATCGGCGGGCGCATCCACCGCGGCGCGACCGGCGCGGCGGCCGAGCTGGGCCACCTGATCGTCGCCGCCAGACCTCGAGGACGGCGCGCCCCCGCCCGCCTCCCGCCCTCCGCAGCCGGCGTCGCTCGAGTACCTGGCCGCCGGACGGGCGCTGGACCGCCTGGGCCTCGCGCGCGGGATCGGGGACGGCCTCGCGGTCGTGGACGCCGCCGTGGGCGGCGACGCGGACGCGATCGACTGCCTGCGCATCCTCGGCGAGCGCCTGGGCATCGGCATCGCGAACATGGTCAACACCTTCGATCCCGACGTGGTGGTCATCGGCGGCGGCGTGTCGCGCGCCGGCGACCTGCTGCTCGAGCCGGCCAGGCGGGTTGCGCAGGGGTACATCCTTGAGGGAGTGGGCACAAGGACGGAGATCCGTCTTGCGCGGTACGGCCCCCAGGCCGGCGTCCGCGGAGCGGCGCTGCTGGCGCGCCAGGAGCTCGAGGACAGCAATCACAGAAAGGCAGGCTGACGCCAGATGGCAACCGGACAGCAGGTCAACGAGCGCCTCGCGGCGATCACCGAGGCGGGCACCAGCATCTGGCTGGACCAGGTGCGCCGCAGCCTCGTCGAGACGGGCGAGCTCAAGCGCATGGTCGAGGAGGAGTCGCTGCGCGGCGTCACGTCGAACCCGGCCATCTTCGAGAAGGCGATCCTCGGCTCTCCCGACTACGACGACCAGCTCGCCGAGCTGGCCAGGGCCGGCGGCGACACGCGCGGCATCTACCGCGCGATGGCCGTGCGCGACATCCAGGACGCCTGCGACGTCCTGCGCCCCGTCTACGACGCGACCGACCACTACGACGGCTACGTCTCGCTCGAGGTCGACCCCGACCTCGCCTTCGACACCGACCTGACCAACACGCAGGCCCGCGAGTACTGGGACGCCGTCGACCGCCCCAACCTCATGATCAAGATCCCGGGCACCGACGAGGGCGTCCCGGCGATCGAGCAGCAGATCTACGAGGGGCGCAACATCAACATCACGCTGCTCTTCGCGGTCGCCGCCTACGAGCGCATCGCCGAGGCGTTCATCCGCGGCATGGAGCGCCGCCACGCCGAGGGCAAGGACCTCGACGTCCACTCGGTCGCCTCGTTCTTCGTCTCGCGCGTGGACAGCGAGGTCGACAAGCGCCTGGAGAAGCTCGGCCGCGAGGACCTGCAGGGCCGCGCGGGCCTGGCCAACGCGCGCGCCGCCTACAAGCGGTTCAAGACGATCTTCCTCGGCGAGCGCTTCGCGACGCTGCGCGAGGCGGGCGCCCCGGTGCAACGGCCGCTGTGGGCGTCGACCGGGGTGAAGAACCCGAAGTACTCCGACACCATGTACGTCGACGGGCTGATCGGCCCCCACACCGTCAACACGATGCCGATGGCGACGCTGCAGGCGGCGGCCGACCACGCCGGGGTCACGGGCCCCACCGCCGACCAGGACCCCACGCCCGACCTGCAGGCGCTGGCCGAGGCGGGGATCGACCTCGACGACGTCACGGCCAAGCTGCTCAAGGACGGCATCGACGCCTTCGTCACCCCCATGGAGAAGCTGCTGGTCGGCATCGAGTCCAAGCGGGAGGCGATCATCACCTCGCGCCCGCCGGCGATCGAGTCGTCGCTGCCCGACGACCTCGAGCCGGCGATCGTGCAGCGCATCGAGGAGGCCAAGGCGCAGGACGTCGCACGGCGCGTCTGGCGCAAGGACCCGACGCTCTGGGGCCGCGAGGGCCAGCCCGAGCTGGCCGACCGCCTCGGCTGGCTGACGGTCACCGAGACGATGCAGGACATGATCTCCGACCTCGAGGGCTTCGCGCGCGAGGTCGCGGAGGAGGGCGTCACGGACGTCGTGCTGCTGGGCATGGGCGGCTCGTCCCTGGCCCCCGAGGTGCTGCGGCGCAGCTTCGGGCCGCGCGAGGGCTTCCCGAACCTGCACGTCCTGGACTCGACCCATCCCGATGCCGTGCGCGCCGTGGAGCAGGCCATCGACCCGCAGCGGTCGCTGTTCCTGGTGTCCACGAAGTCGGGCGGGACGATCGAGACGATCTCGCTGTTCCAGCGCTTCTGGTCGCTGGCCCCCGACGGGCAGCGCTTCGTCGCCATCACCGACCCCGGCTCGGGCGTCGAGGAGCTCGCGCGCGAGCACGAGTTCCGGCACATCTTCCACGGCGACCCCGAGATCGGCGGGCGCTACAGCGCGCTGTCGGCCTTCGGGCTGGTGCCCGCCGCGCTCATGGGCGCCGACGTCCGCGCGCTGCTGGAGAGCGCCGGCGTGGCCGAGCAGGCCAGCGTCGCCTTCGACTCATCGCAGGCCAACAGCGGGCTGTGGCTGGGCCTGACCCTCGGCGAGCTCGCCGTGCACGGACGCGACAAGCTGACCTTCGCGGTCGACCCCCCGCTGAGCTCGTTCGGGCTGTGGGTCGAGCAGCTCGTCGCCGAGTCCACCGGCAAGGAGGGCAAGGGCATCCTGCCCGTCGCCGACGAGCCGCTGGGCGCGGCGGACGCCTACGGACAGGACCGCACGTTCGTGCACCTGCGCGACGGCGAGGCGGCCGAGGCCGGCCACGCTGAGGCGCTCGAGGCGCTGGCCCGCGCCGGGCACGCCGTGCTCACGCTCACCGCGCGCGGGGCGACCGACCTGGGGCGGATCTTCTTCTTCGCGGAGTTCGCCACGGCGGTCGCCGGCTGGGTGCTGGGCATCAACCCCTTCGACCAGCCCAACGTCCAGGAGGCCAAGGACAACACCAGGCGCGTGCTCGGCCAGCTCGACGACGGCGGGGAGCTGCAGGAGCCGCCCGACGCCGACGACGCCGCGCTGCGGGCGCTGGTGGACGGGCTCGCAGCGCCGCACTACCTGGCGATCCTCGGCTACGTGCCGCCGTCGGACGCGTTCGACGAGGCGGTGGCCGAGCTGCGCGCGACGGTGCGCGACGCGACCGGCGCCGCGACGACCTTCGGCTACGGCCCCCGCTACCTGCACTCGACCGGACAGCTGCACAAGGGTGGTCCGAAGACCGGCCGCTTCCTCGAGATCGTCGCGCGGCCCGCGGGCGACGACATCGAGATCCCCGGCCAGTCGTTCACCTTCGGCCAGCTCGTCAGCGCGCAGGCGATCGGCGACCTCGAGACCTTGCGGGACCATGGCCTGCCGGCCGAGCGCGTGACGCTCGACGGCGACGACCCGGCCGGCGGGCTGCGCGCCCTCACGGCCAAGATCAAGGAGATGCTCTGATGCAACTCGGCTTCGTCGGTCTCGGCCGCATGGGCGGCAACATGGTGCACCGCATCCACCGCGACTCCGAGCACGAGGTCGTGGCGTTCGACCACCACGCCGACCACGTGAGCGCGGCCGAGTCGCAGGGGGCACGGGGCGCGTCGTCGCTGGAGGACCTCGTCTCCAAGCTCGAGGCGCCGCGCACGGTGTGGATCATGGTGCCCGCCGGCGACCCCACCGAGCAGACCGTCCGGGCGCTGGCCGAGCTGCTCGAGCCCGGCGACACCATCGTCGACGGCGGCAACTCGCGGTGGACGGACGACCAGCGCCGCGCCGAGGAGCTCGCGGGGCAGGGCATCGCGTACGTCGACGTCGGCACCTCGGGCGGCGTCTGGGGCTTGCAGGTCGGCTACTGCATGATGGTGGGCGGCCCCGATGAGGCCGTCGCACGCCTCGCGCCCATCCTCGACGTGCTGGCCCCGCCCACCTCGGAGGAGAGCCGCAGCGCGATCGGCGACAGGGGCTGGTCGCACTTCGGCCCTCCGGGTGCCGGCCACTACGTGAAGATGGTCCACAACGGCGTGGAGTACGGGATGATGCAGGCCTACGCCGAGGGCTTCGCGCTGATGCAGGCGTCCGACTACCCGATCGACAATGCGAAGGTCGCCCACCTCTGGCAGCAGGGCTCGGTCGTGCGCTCGTGGCTGTGCGAGCTGGCCTGGCGCGCCTTCGAGCAGGAGGGCAACGAGCTCGAGGCCATCGAGGGCTGGGTGGAGGACTCCGGCGAGGGCCGGTGGACCGTCGAGGACGCCATCGAGCGCCGCGTGCCGATGCCGGTCATCGCGGGCTCGCTGTTCGCGCGCTTCGACTCGCGCAACCAGGGCGACTTCGCCGCACGGGTCAACGCCGCCCTGCGCGCCCAGTTCGGCGGCCACGCGGTGAAGACGAAGGCATGAGCACGACCGCCCCGACAGCCGTCCCCGAGAACCCGCTGGTCGAGGGGCTCGAGCGCCTCCCGGTCCACCCGACGACGCTCACCATCTTCGGCGCGACGGGCGACCTGGCCAAGCGCAAGCTGCTGCCCGCGCTCTACAACCTCGCCCACGAGGGCGCGATGCCCGAGCGCTTCCACCTCATCGGCGTCTCGCGCAGCGAGATGAGCCACGAGGAGTTCGCGAGCATGGCCGCCGAGGCGATCCGCTCGTTCTCGCGGCGCGAGCCCGACGAGCGGGTCCTCGCCGGACTGCTCGACCACGTGCGCTACGTGCCCGGCACGTTCGACCTCGATTCGGTCTTCCAGGCGCTGGCGGGCCAGCTCGCCGAGTTCGACACGCTGGCGGGACAGCCGATGAACCGCGCGTTCTACCTGTCGACGGCGCCGGACTTCTTCCCGGTGATCGTCGGCCGGCTCGGCGAGCACGGGCTGGCGCGCCACCCGGGCGCCGACGTGCGCGTGATCATCGAGAAGCCGTTCGGCACGACGCTGGAGGAGGCGCGCGAGCTCAACGCCCACGTGCTCGAGGTCTTCGAGGAGCGTCAGATCTTCCGGATCGACCACTACCTGGGCAAGGAAACCGTCCAGAACATGGCGGCGTTCCGGTTCGCCAACGGCATGTTCGAGCCGCTGTGGAACCGCAACTACATCGACAACATCCAGATCACGGCGGCCGAGGACCTCGGCGTGGGCTCGCGCGCCGGCTACTACGACTCCTCCGGCGCGCTGCGCGACCTGATCCAGAACCACATGCTGCAGCTCCTGTGCAACGTGGCGATGGAGCCGCCCGTGAACTTCTCGGCCGACGAGGTCCGCAACGAGAAGGTCAAGGTCCTGCACGCGATCGAGCCGCCCACGCCCGAGGACGTCCCGAGGATCGCCGTGCGCGCGCAGTACTCCGCGGGCACCGTCGGGGGTGAGCCGGTGCCCGGGTACCTGGAGGAGGACGGCGTGCCGCCCGACTCCAACACCGAGACCTACGCGGCGCTGCGCCTCGAGGTCGACAACTGGCGCTGGGCGGGCGTGCCGTTCTACCTGCGCACCGGCAAGCGCCTGGCCCGCAAGGTCACCGAGATCGCGGTGACGCTCAAGCCGGTGCCGCACCTGTCGTTCTCCCAGGACGGCTCGCTCGGCGTGAAGCCCAATCAGCTCATCCTCACGCTCCAGCCCAACGAGGGCGTGTCGCTGTCGCTCGGCGCGAAGATCCCGGGCACGCGCATGCGCATCCGGCCGGTGAACATGGAGTTCCTCTACGGGACGACGTTCCTGTCGCAGTCGCCAGAGGCCTATGAGCGCCTGATCATGGACGCGATGCGCGGCGACGCCACGCTGTTCACCCGCAACGACGAGGTCGAGGCGCAGTGGGAGATCTGCGACCCGATCGTGAAGGTGTGGGAGGCCACGCCCGGGCCTCTGCCGCAGTACCCGGCCGGCAGCCAGGGCCCGCCGGAGGCCGACAGCATCCCGCTGTTCGGCGACGACAAGTGGCGCGCGATCTGAGCGGGGGAGCCGCGTGCCCGGAGTCAGCGACAGCGTCTGGAGCGCCCGCGACACCACCCCCGGCGAGGTGGAAGCCGCGCTGCGCCAGATGCTCAAGGAGCGCCACACGGAGAACGCGAGCTTCGTGCCGGCGCGCACGCTCAACCTCGTGTGCGTCGTCGACAAGGCATGGAGCGGCGAGATCGCAAACCGCCTGCGGGGCGTCGGCCGCTACCACGCGTCGCGCACGGTCGTGCTGTCGGTCGACCCCAAGGCCGAGCAGCTCGATGTCGTGGCCACGATCGCGTCCGACGTGCATCCGGTCCCCGGCGCCTTCGCGGCGCTGCGCGAGACCGTCGTCGTGAACTGCGGTGAGCGCCACCTGCACGCCGCCGACTCGATCGTCGACCCGCTCGTGGTGACCGACCTGCCGACGGTCGTGTGGTCGCCCCACGGCCACCACGAGGCGATCGACGCGCTGCTGGGCATCACGCAGGTCGTGCTGGTGGACTCCGACGACGAGCCCGACGACCGCGACGCGCTGCGCCGCGCCGACGAGCTCGCGCGTCGCGCCTACGTGGTCGACCTGGCCTGGCTGCGCTCGACGCCGTGGCGCGAGCGCGTGGCCGCGACGTTCGACCCGGTCAAGCTGCGGCCCGACCTGCGGATGGTGAGCGCCGTGACCGTGCGCCACAACCCGGAGTCGGCGACCTCCGCCCTGCTGCTGCTCGGCTGGCTGGCCTCGAGGCTGGACTGGCGGCTCAGCCCGCTGGTCCAGGCGGGCGACGGGCTGCGCGGCTCGGCGCACGGGCGCCGCCAGGACGTGGCGCTGCGCCTGGAGCCGGCGACGGACATGCAGGTCCGCGGCCTCGCGGGGCTCACGCTGGAGACGGCCTCCGGCCGCCACCTGTCCCTGGACCGCGGCCCCGGCGGCCTGCGCGCGCGGTACCGCAACGCCCGCGGCGACGAGCGCGAGTGGACGATCCTCGGCGCGTCGCGCGGCGAGGCCGGCATCCTGGGCGAGGGGATCCGCCAGGCGCTGCTGCGCGACACCACCTACACCCCCGCGATGCATGCGGCGAACGGTCTGCTCGGCGTGGGCGCCGGCGCCGGCTCCACGGCAGGAGCGAGATGACGGGCGAGCCGCTGGTGACGATGGTGGCCGACGAGGCCGAGGCCGCCGAGCGCGCGGCGGAGGTGCTGGCCACGGCCCTCGACGCGTCGCGCACCGTCCACGGCGTGGCGCACGCGTCCCTGGCCGGCGGGTCGACCCCGCTGCGCGCCTACGAGCTGCTGGGCGAACGCCTGCCCGACTGGAGCGACGTGCACTTCTGGTTCGGCGACGAGCGCTGCGTCCCGCCCGACGACGAGGAGTCGACGTTCCGCATGGTGCGCGAGCGGCTCGACGTGCCCGGCGCGGAGATCCATCGCTGCCGCGGCGAGCTGGGCCCCGACGCCGCGGCGGCCGAGTACGCCGACGCACTGCGCGACGTGGTGCTCGACGTCGCCCTGCTGGGCATGGGCCCCGACGGGCACACCGCGTCGCTGTTCCCAGGCCACGAGGCGCTGCGCGCGGAGGGCATCGCCGTCGGCGTGCGCAACTCGCCCAAGCCGCCGCCGGAGCGCGTGACGCTGACGCTGCCCTACCTCAACAGCGCGCGCCGCATCGTGCTGCTCACCACCGGCGAGTCCAAGGCGCCGGCGCTCGCCCGGGTCGTCGCCGGGCCCGACGAGGCGGTCCCCGTGTCGCTGCTGGCCCGTGACCGGCTGGAGATCGTCGCCGACGAGGCCGCCCTGTCGGGCTCCGCGGCGCGGGGCTGACGCGCGCCGTGGCTCCGCACGATGTCTGGCTGGTGCGCCACGCCGAGACCGCCTGGTCGCGCGACCGCAAGCACACGGGCCGCACCGACGTCCCGCTGACCGGCGACGGGCGCGACCACGCAGAGCGGCTGCGCGACGTCCTCGCCGGCCGGACGTTCACGCTGGTGCTGTCGAGCCCGCTGTCGCGGGCCTGGGAGACCGCGCAGCTCGCGGGGCTCGGCGAGCACGCGCAACCCCGCGACGAGCTGCTGGAGTGGGACTACGGCGACTACGAGGGCCGCACCACGAAGGAGATCCGCGCGGCGCGGCCCGACTGGTACCTGTGGCGCGACGGCTGCCCGGGCGGCGAGTTCCCGGCAGACGTCCAGGCCCGCTGCGACCGCCTGCTCGAGGAGGTCCTCGACGCCGACGGCGACGTCGCGCTCGTCGGCCACGGCCACATCCTTCGCGCCCTCGCGGCGCGCTGGATGGAGGAGCCCGTCGCCCACGGCGGGCGCCTCGCGCTGGACACCGGCGCGGTGTGCGTGCTCGGCTTCGAGCGCGAGGTGCGCGTGCTGCGCCGCTGGAACCAGACGGTGGGCTGAGCGGCGCCGGCGGCGCGCGTGCTCAGGGCTGCCGGTGGATGTCGTCCACCCAGTGCACCTGCTCGGGGTTGGGCTCGACGTCGGGCAGGTCCAGGTTGACGACGACCGGCTCCTGACCGCTGCGCACGACGACGCACGACAGCGGCGCGTCCGGGCTGGCGTTGATCTCCTGGTGGGGCGCGAACGGCGCGACGTAGATGAAGTCGCCCGGGCCGGCCTCCGCCGTGAACTCGAGCCGCTCGCCCCACCGCATACGCGCCCGGCCGGTCACCACGTAGATGACGCTCTCCAGGGGACCATGGTGATGCGCGCCGGTCTTGGCGTCCGGGTGGATCACGACCGTCCCGGCCCACAGCTTCTCGGCGCCGGCCCGAGCGGCCGTGATCGCCGCAGCGCGGCTCATGCCCGGCGTCTGCGGCGTGTTCACGTCGAGCTCGTCGGCGTGCACCACCCGGACCCCGTGCGACGTCATCAGGGAGCCTCCGACGCGAGCTCCCGACTGCGGCGCAGCAGCCAGTAGCCGATCGGCATCGCCACGGGGAACCCCGATCTCGGCATCACCGCCGTGCCGACCGCACTCATACCGAGCACCGTCCCACCGCTCGCGCGGACGGCGCGATGGTCGCCCGCTCGCAGCGCTGCCTCGGCGAGGTAGCCGGCCAGCGCCACCGCCGGCGCGAAGGCCAAGAACCAGAAGCCGGAAGCGCGAGGCCCGCGATCGTGATCGGTGTCGAAGATCCCGTCCCCGACCGAGCGGACGACCCCGGCGCGCACGAGCTCGCGGAGCGGCTCGTGGTAGGCGACCAGCCCCCAGGCGGCGTGCCCCAGGCCGAGGAGGGTGAGCGCGTAGCCGGGCGAGGCGAGCTTGCGTCCGTCGGTCGTCACGGTCGTACACTAACATACATACATGTCTGTAGGTATCCGACCGACGCAAGCCGATCGCAGCGCCCGCACGCGCGGCGCCCTGCTCGAGTCGGCGGCCCGCGGGCTCTCGCGCTACGGCTACGGGAACCTCGCGCTCGCCGAGGTGGCCCGCGAGGCGGGCTACACGCGCGGGGCGCTCTATCACCAGTTCAAGGACAAGGAAGACCTCGCTCTGTCCGTGATCGAGTGGGCCTTCGACACGTGGCGGCGGGAGGTGGGCTTCGATCGGCTCGACGAGCAACAGCGCGATCACGGGGGCGCGCTGCTCGCCCTGGCGCGGGGTCACGCGATCTACTGCCGGCGCGACATCGCCCGCCTGGTGATGGCGTTGAGGCTCGAGTTCAGCGGTCAGGACCACCCGGTCGGGCGGGAGGTCGAGCGCGTCTACGACACGATCGTCGAGCGCTGCGCCGTCCTCATCGACGCGGGGCGCGCGGCGCGGACGATCCCTCCCGGTGCGCCCACGCCTGCCGTCGCACTGGCGTTCGTCGGGGCGGTCGAGGGCGCCGTGATCGCCCTGGCCGGGCTGGCCCCGCACGACGAGTCGCTGGCGGTCCGTACGGCCGCCGGCGTGCTCGGCCTCGACGCGCCGGCTTCGTGAGCGTGGCCGACCAGCGCCGTCAGCCGCGGGTGGTCCGCCGCCGGCGGCGGCCCGCAGCCGCGGCGCCGGGCAGCAGGAGCACCGCCGCCCCGACCAGGCCCAGGTTCGTGACCGTCGCGCTCGACGAGGCGGGCGGAGCCTGCGCGCCCATCGGGTTGGGCCGGCCCGTCCACCTCATGACGTCGATCCCGCGATGGATGTCGTCCGCGGCGATGAAGTACGTGCGGGTCCCGTCGCGGTTCTTGACGATCTTGAAGTGCTCGGCCGCCCAGGTGTTCGCGTTGGGGAGCGTGAACGAGGCCGCCTCGCGGAACTGCAACCGGCCCTGCCCGTCGACGAAGTAGTCGACGATCTTCACGCCCTGCGTGTAGTAGGCGGCGACGAAGCGCTGCTCACCGGGGATCTGCTCGATCACGTGGACGTCGCAGAAGGTCGCGGCGGGCACGACGGCATCGCTGATGTAGACGGACTTGCGGCCCGCCGGCGTCGTGGCGTAGCGGATGTTCGCCGGGTTGCTGATGTCGAAGGCGTGCGCGCCGCCGTTGCCGTAGGGGTTGTCGATGCCGGGCGCGCACGAGGAGCCCGGCGGCACGATGCCGCCGCCGCGCTCGTCGGTGACGAACATGAACCGGCGGTCGGGCGTCGGATCGGCCTCGTGGGAGACGGCCACGCCGTCGTCGGAGCGCACCTGGTTGTTGGAGTTGCACGTGCGCACGTCGGTCCCCGGAGGCCCGCAGTCGCGGCCGGGGTGGTTGAACGTGCCCAGGAACCGCCAGCCGGTCGCCTGCGCGGTGGCCGCCTGGGCCCCGCTGCAGTCGGTGACCTGGGCGCCGGTCCGCGTCCCGGCGATCACCGAGCAGGACAGCGGCGTGCCGCGGACCGCGCCGTTGGCGCCCACCAGCCCCGACACGTCGAGGATCAGCGTGGCGTTGAGCGCGGCGCAGTAGAGCCGGCCGCCGGAGTACGTGATGTCGTGGCAGGTCGCCGACCCGGGCTCGAGCTGCCCGGTGTTCTGGTCGCGCTGCTGGGTCCACTCGGGCTGCAGCGCGATGCGGTGCACGACCGGCCGGCAGGCGGCACGGCGCTGGGCGAGCGTCCACGACACCGAGCCGAAGCAGGAGCGGGCGTTGATGACGTCGATCCAGTTCTTGCCGGAGAAGTCGGCGGAGCTGTTGTAGATGATCCACGGCCGCTGCGCGTCGACCGTGTGGGTGTGGGAGAACCCGTCGAAGCGCAGCAGATGCGCCTCGCGCGGGGCGAACGCCGGGTGCGCGATCCCGGTCGCGTCGACGATCTCGATGCCGCCGCCGTCCGGGTCGTGGCAGCGGCCGGTCGCGTCGGTCGTGTCGGTGATCAGCTTGACGTTGTTGAGGCTGGCGACCTGCGAGTCGTGCTGCAGGCCGGTGGTGCCGCTCGGGTTCGACGTCGTGCAGTGGGCCGAGCCGTGGTCGGCGACCCACGCCGGCGCGACCGCGTCACCGCGCGTCAGCCGGACGATCCGCTGGCCGACGCTGCCGGCGTCGTCCTGGCCGAGCGTCCCGAACGCGCCGTAGACGTCCTTCGTGCCCAGCGGCGTGAAGAACTCGAGGTCGGTGCCGCCGCCGGTCAGCGCGGGGCTCGCGCCTCCCTGGAGATGTGGCGAGGTGCTGCCAGGTGCCGTCACCGCGTGACAGGCCCGGCGAGATCGCGCCGGCCGTCGGCGCGAGCGGCGTCCGCGGGTTCGTGTGGTCGGCGAGCGCGGGCGCGGCGAGCCAGCAGGCCGACGACGAGCCGCCACCGGCCGACCCCGAAGCGAACCTGCGCATGAGTCATCCTCCTGGTGTACCGGCACTTCCCGGTACCCCCGATCCTGGCGCCGCAAACGTCATCCCGCTCGCCCACCCCCTCACCGAGCCCTACGGACTGCCGATCTCGCCGCTCGTGCTCGCCTACGCGGCGGCGGCGCTGGTGCTGGTCGTGGCCTTCGCCGTGCCGCGCGGCGAGCGGCGCCCGCGCGACGGCCGGTCGGCATCGGCGAGGTCGCGTCGTGGGCCGGCTCGCTGTCGGCGCCGCAGGTCGTCGTCGCGCGCGGGTGCGGTCGCGTCTGCTCGTGCTGGCGATCGTGGCCGGGCGGGCCGGGCGAGGACGACGAGCTGGAGAACCTGGCGCCGGCGCTGGTCGTCGGCGTCGGGTGGCCGCTGGCCGTGGTGGCGAGCCTCGCGCTGGGCCCGGTGTGGCGCTGGGTCGATCCGTGGGACGCGATCGCCCGGCTGCTCGTGCGCGGCGACGACGACCGCGCGCCGCCGGATCACGTCTACCCGGCGGCCGGCGTCGCGCTCGCCTGGGTCTGGTACCTGAGCGTCTACGCCGGACACGCTCGCGCCGCGGTCCGTCGGCGCGGTGCTCGCCCTGTACACGCTCGTGACGGTGGCCGGCTGCCTGGCCTTCGGTCGCGTCCGCTGGCTGGCCACGGCCGAGCCGTTCGGCATCCTGCTCTCGTGGACGGCGCTCCTGCGCCGCGGCCGCCTGGCCGACTGGACGCCGCCGCGCGGCGCCGAGGCGCTGCTCGGCGTGCTCGCCGGCGGCGTGCTGTTCGGCGCGGTCCGGCGCTCGGAGCTGTGGGGCGACCTCAACACCGGCCGCAACGCCGAGCTCGTCGCCGCGCTCGGCCTGGTCGCCTCGTGCGCGGCGGTCGCCGGCGCTGCTCACGGCGATGGCGGTCTGCGGCGAAGCGGCCGCGCGCACGGCGGTCGCGCGGGCCGCGGTGCCGGCCGTCGCGGCCGCGATCGTCGCGGTGGCCATGGACCGCAACCGCCTGACGACCAGCGTCCAGCTGCTCCCGGCGCAGCTCGGCGACCCGTTCGGACAGGGCTGGGACGTCCTCGGGCGCGCCGGGCGCGGGGCTCGACCCGGCGCCGCTGGGCGTCAGGGGCCTGATCGTCGCCCAGCTCGCGGTGCTCGCTGGCCGGCTTCGTGGCCGGCGCCGTCGTGCTGGCGCGCCGCGGCGACCGCCGAGCCCGGACGCCGATCGCCGCCGGCCTCGCGCTGCTCGCCGGCGCGGCCGTCATCGCGCTCGCCTCGCACTGAGCAGCCTCGGTCGCGACGTCGACGCACTCGACGATCTCGCGGAGGGGTGGCGGCCGTACCGCATCAACCAACCCTGACCGCGAGGAACCCGTGCCTGCTATTCTCTTCGGATCCATCAGCACCGTCGTCGACACCTCGGAGCTCCAGCGTGAGGCCTTCAACGGCGCCTTCGAGGAGCACGGTCTCGACTGGCGCTGGGAGCGCGAGGAGTACGCCGACCTCCTGCCGGCAACGGCGGGGCGGACCGCATCGCCGACTACGCCGCCGAGCGCGGCGAGGACGTCGACGTCGCCGCGGTCCACGCCACCAAGTCCGAGCTGTTCCAGGACGGCCTGGCCGGCGGAGTGACCCCGCGGCCCGGCGTCGTCGAGACCGTCCGTGACGCCCGGGCCGAGGGCTTCAAGGTCGCCCTGGTGACCACGACCTCGCGGGAGAACCTCGACGCGCTGCTTCGCCGGCGCTCCCGGCCGTTCGACCGAGGTCTTCGATCGTGGTGGACGGACTCGCAGGTCTCGAGGCGCCCAAGCCGGACAGGGCCGCCTACCGTCCGCGCTCGACGCCTGGGCGAGTCGCCCGGGGGCGCGTCGCGGTCGAGGACAACGTCGGCGGCGTCGCTGCGGCGACCGCCGCCGGGGTGCCCTGCGTGGCGTTCCCCAACGAGAACACCGCCGGCCACGACTTCGGGCGCCGCGGACGAGCCGGTGAGCGCGCTCGACCCGGTCGCGCCTGCACGGCCTCGCCGCGGTGCGTGATGGCCGCCTCGACACGTCCAGGCGACCTTCGAGCGTCACCGACACCGCTTCCACGTCGAGGCCTACGAGAAGATCGACTACACCCTGGTCTACGTCGACGACGTCTTCGCCCGTCGAGAACACCGAGCTCGCCGACAGCTATCGGCCGCTCGGGCGCTGCCTCATGGTGGTCGACGAGAACGTCTACGACCCTCTACGGGGAGCAGATGCACGCGTACTTCGCCCACCACGACATCGACGCTGACCGTCGTTCCAGGTCGCGATCGCGGAGACCGACAAGACGCTGCGCGACGGTCGAGCAGATCGTCGACGCGTTCGCCGACTTCGGCCTCATGCGCAAGGAGCCGGTGCTGGTCGTCGGCGGCGGCCTGACCACCGACGTGGCCGGCTTCGCCTGCGCGGCCTACCGGCGCAGCACCGGCTACGTCCGCGTCCCGACCACGCTGATCGGGCTCATCGACGCCAGCGTCTCGATCAAGGTCGCCGTCAACCACGGCCCGCTCAAGAACCGGCTCGGCGCCTACCACGCCTCGCACGAAGGTCTTCCTCGACTTCTCGTTCCTGCGCACGCTGCCCGATCGACCAGGTCCGCAACGGGATCGCGGAGATGATCAAGATCGCCATGGTCGGCAACCTCGGCATCTTCGACGCGCTCGAGAAGTACGGCGAGGAGCTGCTCGCCACCTCCTTCGGGCACGTCGGCGCGCCGGCGAGCTGCGCGAGGTCGCCGTCGAGTCACCTACGACGCGATCCGCACGATGCTCGAGCTCGAGGTGCCCAACCTGCACGAGCTCGACCTCGACCGGGTCATCGCCTACGGCCACACCTGGAGCCCGACGCTCGAGCTCACGCCCGCCGCCCCAATACTTCCACGGTCACGCGATCAGCGTCGACATGGCGTTCTCGGCCACCCTCGCCGAGCAGCGCGGCTACCTCACCGACCGCCGACCGCGACCGCGTCCTCGGCCTCTTCAGCCGGCTCGGGCTCACCGTCGACAGCCCGTGGTTCACCCCCGAGCTGCTGGCAGAAGGCGACGGCCTCGATCCTCGCGACCCGGGACGGGCTGCTGCGCGCCGCCGTACCGCGGCCGATCGGCACCGCCACTTCGTCAACGACGTCACCGTCGACGAGCTGGTCGCCGTGCTGCGCGAGCACCGGCGGGTCTGCGCGGAGCTTCCGCGCCGTGGCGACGGCGAGGCCATGTACGCGACCCCGGCGGCCGTCGCCGGCAAGGCGGCGTAGCGGCGGCGTGGAGGCACGGCACCCGGCCGGTCACCCCGCTCGGGATCGTGGCCGCGCTGCTGGCGGAGGTGGCCGCCGACGTCGACGATCCGCGGTTGCAGCGAGCCGCCGCGCTGGCCGCGGGCCTGAGCCCTATCTGGCGTCGAGGACCACGCCAGAGTCCCCGGCGCTGGCGGCACTGGAGGAGCGCACCCGGGCCGACCCTTGGGAGGGGAATCTCGAGTCCGAGATGCTGTCCGGCCACGTCGAGGGTGCGTTCCTCCGGATGCTGGTGGGCATCAGCAGGTCCCAGCGGGTGCTGGAGATCGGGATGTTCACCGGCTACGCCGCGCTCGCGATGGCCGAGGCGCTCCCCGCCGGCGGCCAGGTGGTCGCCTGCGAGCTCGACCCGCGGGTGGCGCGCTCGCGCAGGAGTGCTTCGCCGCCTCCCCCGTCGGCCACCGCGTGCGGGTCGAGGTCGGGCCGGTCGGAGACGCTGACTGTCTCGCCGACGGGCCCTTCGACCTGGTCTTCCTCGACGCCGACAAGCCGGGCTACCGGGCTACCTCGACCTGCTGCTCGACGGCGGGCTGCTGGCCGACGACGGACTGCTCTGCGTCGACAACACCCTGCTCCAGGGGGAGCCCTGGTCGGGCGAGCGCCTCCGTCAACGGCGTGGCCGTCGCCGCCTTCAACGAGCGGCTGCGGGCCGACCCGCGCGTCGAGCAGGTCGTGCTGCCGCTGCGGGACGGCGTCACCCTGGTCCGGAAGGTCTGAGGTGGCCCGAAGACCCTCGCCGCCCTGACGCTGCTGGAGGCGACGCTGCCGCTCAACCGTGGCGCTGGTCGGCCGGCGCGCTCGGCGCGGGACCGCCAGGCCCGCCGGGCCGCGGGCCGGACGGTCCTGGTCAGCGGCGGCAAGATGACCAAGGCGCTGCGAGCTGGCGCGCGCGTTCCACGCCGCGGGCCACCGCGTGGTGATGGTGGAGACGCCGCTACCGCTGGACCGGGCACCGGTTCTCCCGCGCGGTCGACGCCTTCCACGTCGTGCCCGACCTCGACTCCCCCGACTACGCCGACGCGCTGCTGCGAGTCGTCAAGGAGGAGGGAGTCGACGTCTACGTCCCCGTCTGCAGCCCGGCCGCCAGCCTGCCCGACGCCGGCGGCCGGCCCTGCTCGAAGGCCACTGCGAGGTCGTCCACCTGGGACGGCACGATTTGAGTGCTTGACGACAAGTACGAGTTCTCAGTCATGGCGGCGGAGCTCGGGCTCCCCGTCCCGGAGACGCACCGCATCACCGATCCCCAGCAAGTCGTTGACTTTGACTTCAGCGCCGGCGAACGCGCCGGGCGCACCTACGTCCTGAAGTCCATCGCCTACGACCCGGTGCGCCGACTCGACCTCACCCCGCTGCCGCGACCGACCCCGGACCGACCGAGGCGTTCGCGCGCCTGCCGATCTCGCCCGACCAGCCGTGGATTCTCCAGGAGCTGCTGGAGGGCACGGAGTACTGCACCCACGGCACCGTGCGCGACGGCCGCCTCCAGGTCTACGTCTGCTGCGCCTCCTCCCCGTGGCAGCTGACCTACGAGATGGTCGACAAGCCGGAGATCCGTGCGTGGGTCGAGCGCTTCGTGTCCTCCGGCGGTGACCGGGCAGCTGTCCTTCGACTTCATCGAGGGCGCCGACGGCGTGGCCCGCGCCATCGAGTGCAACCCCCGCACGCACTCCGCGATCACCCTGCTGCACGGGCATCCGGGCCTCGCGGCCGCCTACCTCGACGACGACGCCCCCCTCGTCGAGCCCCCGAGGGCGGACGGCCGACGTACTGGCTGCACCACGAGCTGTGGCAGGCCTGGCGCCGCGCCCCGCCAGGCCCCCGGGCGGCTGCGCACCGTGCTCCGCGGCACGGACGCCGTCCTCGACCGGGACGACCCGGTGCCCTTCCTCGCGCTGCACCACCTGCACGTGCCGTCGCTGCTGCTGGCGAACCTGCGCCAGGGACGTCCGTGGAACAAGGTGGACCTCAACATCGGCAAGCTCGTCGAGCCGGCGGGTGACTGACGTGGAGCCGTCGCGCCCCTGCAACCCTGCGGGTCCTCCATGGTCGAGTCCTCGGGCCGACCTGTGGCCGATGTCGCGCCACGCTGCCTCGCGCTGGCGCGCCCACGGGGACGTCGTGGTGGCCCACGTCTCGCCCGACGGGTCCTGGCGCTTCCCGCGCGACCTGACCGCGACGGCGCTGGCTCCGGCGCCCGCCTGCGGGCTCTCCGAGGCGGTCCGACGGCTCACGTGGCGCTCGACGTCGCCCTGGCCCGCAGATGTTCTGCCGCCCGGGGATGACCCGCTACCGCGCCCTCCTCGACGTGGGGATCCCCGTGGTGGGGAACCGGCCCGAGGTCATGGCGATCGGCGCCGACAAGGCGATGGCCCGCGCGGTGGTGGCCGCCCACGGTGTGACGTCCCCGAGGGCCTGGTGGTCGGTCCGGGCGCCCCGGTCCCGCTGACCGCCGGGTGGTGGTCAAGCCCGTCGACGCCGACAACTCGCTCGGCGTCACGTTGGGGGGGACGCCTCCGACCCCGGTGCCCTCGAGGCGCCGTGCGTGAGGCGTGCCGTCACGCCAGCGCGCCCTCGTCGAGAAGTACGTCGAGCTCGGCCGTGAGGTGCGCTGCGGCGTGCTCGAGGTGGACGGCGAGCTCGTGTGCCTGCCGCTGGAGGAGTACGCCTCACCCGGTCGGCAAGCCGGTCCGCGACCACGCCGACAAGCTGCGCGCGCAGCGCGGGCGAGCTCGGCTGGTGGCCAAGGACGCCGAGCACGCGTGGATCGTCGACCCCGCCGACCCGGTCTCCCGACCGCGTTCAGGCGGTCGCGCTTCGCTGCTACGCCGCCCTGGGCTGCCGCCACTACGGCCTCTTCGACTTCCGCGTCGACCCCGGCGGACGCCGTACTTCCTGGAGGCCAGCCTCTACTGCTCCTACGCCCCCAGCAGCGTGCTCGTCGTGATGGCCGCGGCGGCCGGCATCGACCTGGACCGACCTGTTCCTGCCGCCCTACCAGGAGCGATCGGCCCGGTGAAGTACGATGCTCGACCCGGTCGGCGCCCGCGTCGTCGACGTCGACCTGGCTCCCCCGACCCCGGCCACGCCGACCGTCTGCGCGACCTGCTGGCCGCCCACGGCGTCCTGGTGCTGCCCGGCCAGCACCTCGACGACGCCGCGTTCCTCGCCTTCCTGAGTCGTTCGGGGAGCTGACCTTCACCACGGGCGAGACCCCCTGGAGGGTTTCGCCGACCTCAACGTGATCAGCAACGTCGGGCGGAGACGCCACCGACCAGCACGTTCCACGTCGACACCAGCTACGTGGCACCACCTCCGGCGTACACGGCGCTGCGCGCCGTCACGATCCCGAGCAGGGTGGCGCGACGCAGTTCACCAACCAGTACCGCGCCTACGAGACCCTGCCCCCGGGATGCGGGAGCGGCTCGGGCCGGGCGATCACGGTGCACCATGGTCACCGGCGTCGAGCTCGACGAGGACGACGAGTCGTCGGCCGACCACCCGCTCTTCCGGACCCACCCCGCAGCGGCCGGACCTCGCTCTACCTGACCACGCCCGCGCGCTGCGCCGCGGTGAGCGGGCTCGGGGTGGAGGAGGCCGCGAGGTGATCGCTACCTCTTCGAGCACTCCACGCGTCCGGACAACACCTACCACCACGCGTGGGCGGAGGGCGACGTGGTCATCTGGGACAACGGCTGCGTCCTGCACCGCGCCGACCACGCCGGCGTCGTCGGCGACCGGGTCATGCACCGGGGCATGGTGGCCAGCCTACGCGAGCTGAGCCCCGCGTCGTCGCGTCAATCCCGCCGCGCGCCGAGGCCCGGGTCGGTGAGGCTGCCGCCGCGCCTGCGGCGCATCACGTAGACGAAGCCCGTCGCGACGAGCACCGACAGGACGATGCCGGCGCCGCTGCCGTCCTCCCCGGCGACCAGGTACGCGAGCAGTCCGGCGACGAACGAGCCCGCGATCCCGATCAGGATCGTCGTGCCGATGCCCATCGGGTCCGGGCCGGGCAGTGCGAGGCGGGCCAGCGCGCCGACGATCAGGCCGGAGAACAGCAGGGCGATCAGGTAGACGATCAGGCTCATCCCGCGACGTTACCCGGCCGCACGGCCCCGCGATCGGCCCGGTCGCTCCGAGACGACGAACGGCCGGGCGCCTGGCGGGTGGGCGGGCCGAATTGAGCGGCCGGGCGCGTGTCGCCAGTAGACGACGAACGGCCGGGCGCATGGCGCCCGGCCGCTCTCTTGTGCCATTGGGCCGTGGAAGGCTGCGCTAGGCCCGCGCACCCCTCTCCGCCTGCGGCTCGTGTTGGATCTTGGGAAGCCAGTCCATCCATCTGGGCAGGTACCAGTTCCACTCGCCCAGGAGCTTCATCGTCGCGGGCAGCAGCACGCCGCGGACGATCGTCGCGTCGATGAGGATCGCGACCGACAGGCCGACGCCCATCTGCTTGAAGTCCAGCGAGCTGAGCGTGGCGAAGATCGCGAACACGGCGACCATGACGATCGCTGCGCTCGTGACCGTGCCGGCCGTGGCGCGGATCCCGTGCGAGACGGCGTCGTCGGTCGACATGCCCGATCGAAGGCCTCGCGCACCCGGCTCAGGATGAACACGTGGTAGTCCATCGAGAGGCCGAACAGGACCAGCGAACAGGAACATCGGCAGCCAGCTCACGATCCCGCCGTTGGACTCGTAGTTCAGGAAGCCCTCGAGGCGCCCGTCCTGGAAGATCCAGACGAGCACGCCATAGCTTGCGGCGACCGACAGCAGGTTGAGCGCGATCGCCTTGATTGGGATCACGATCGACCGGAAGGTCACCAGCAGCAGGATGAAGGCCAGCGAGAGCACGAAGCCGAACACGATCGGCGCGCGC
>CAWIXY010000011.1:0-13802 GCA_963840185.1 uncultured Actinomycetes bacterium
GCGCGCGCCTGTAGCGGCGCGTCCCCCACCGGGCGGCGCCCCCAGGTGGGCCGCTAGCGCGAGGTCGTCAGCAGCTGGTCCACTGGCGCGAAGCCGTCGGTCAGCTCGCGCGCGCCCGCCGTGAAGCGCTCGAGCGCTTCGCCGGCCAGCGCCCGCTCGCGCGCCCCGCGGGCGGCGCGCCGGCGCGCCATCGCGGCGAGCGCCAGCGGACGGTCGGACGCCGCCAGCACGATGTTCCCGCCGCGCCGCCCCTCGACCGTGCCCGGCGCCACCAGCGCCGCGACGTTGGCGAAGGCGCGGCGCAGCGTCAGCGCCTCGGCCCGCGCGAACCGCAGCGGCGGCTCGTCGAGCAGGTTGACGACGTAGGTGCCCCCCGGGCGCAGGACGCGGCGGACGTCGGCGACGAACTCGCGGGTGGTCAGGTGCCAGGGAACGGCCCGCCCGCCGAACGCGTCGCCCACCACGACGTCGTACGCGCGGTCGCGCTCGCCGCGCAGCGACACCCGCGCGTCGCCCGCCCGCACGCGCAGCGCGGGCCCCGTGCGCAGCGCGAGCTCGCGCCGCGCGAGCGCCACGACCTCCCGGTCGACCTCGAGCACGACGTTGCGCGACCCGGGGCGGCGCGCCTCGACGTAGCGCGGCAGCGGTGAAGCCGCCGCCGCCGATGTGCAGCGCCGTCAGCGGACCGCGGCGCGGCAGCGTCTCGACGACGTCGGCGATCAGCCGTGCGTAGCGGAACTCGAGATGCAGCGGGTCGGCGAGGTCCACGTAGGAGTGACGCAGGTCGTCGAGCTCCAGCACCCGGCCGGCCGGGCGCTCGGGATCGACGGTGACCCGTGCGCAGAAGTACGCGCTCTCCACGTCGCACGGGCTCCCGGCGGCGATGCCGGCGCTCGCGAGCAGCAGCGCGCCGGCACCCGCCGCGGCCGCCGCCCGCAGGCGCGCCGTCACGCACGACGCCGGCCAGCACGAGCGCGCCTCCGACGCCCAGGACGATCGGCGCGTTGGGCAGCGCGGCGACGAGCACGAAGCCGGTGCCGAACGTCCCGCACAGCGCGCCGAGCGTCGAGAGGGCCGACAGCCGCCCGACGACGGCGCCCGTCTCCTCCAGGTCGCCGAGCTGCAGCTTCACGACCGTCGGGACGACCGCGCTGAGCACGGCAGCGGGCGGGAAGAACCCCAGGAGGCCGAGCAGGGCGAGCTCCGCCGTCCCGCCGTCCTCGCCGGCCTCGCCCAGGAGCCGCACGACCGGCAGCGTCGCCATCGCCAGCAGGCCGCCGGCGATGAGCTCGGGGCCGAGCAGGCGACGCGGCGCCGCGCGGTCGGCCAGGCGCCCGCCCGCCCACGACCCGAAGGCGATGCCGGCCAGGACGACGCCGATGATGGCCGTGTAGGTCTCGAGCGTGACGCCGACGTAGGGGGCCAGCAGCCGGGCGGCGAGGATCTCCAGGACGAGCACCGCCGCTGACGCGCCGAACACGAGCGCGCCGGCGGCGAGCGGCGGGAGCGGGGTCCGTGGGGCGGCGGGCACGCCCGGCCAGCGTACGCTGCCGTCGCACCGGGTCCCCACTTGGCCATAGCCTCCCGCGAGTCCAGCGACCGGAAGAGGGAGAACCACCATGAAGGGCCGACTCATCGCCGCGGGCGCAGCCGCCGCAGCGCTCGCCGGAGCGGGCGCCGTGGTCGTTGGCGCCCAGGAGCCCGCGCCCACGGTCGCCGTGACCGTCACGCCGTCGAAGATGACCGTCAGCGGCGCCGAGGCGCTGCGCCCGGGGCCGGTGCGCCTGACCTTCGAGTCACCTGGCCGCCGCGCCCGCGACTTCACCGTCTTCGAGCTCAAGCAGGGTGTCAGCGTCGACGAGGTGCAGCGCAGGCTCAGGACGCTTCGCTCGGCCCTCACCGCCGAGCGCTACGGCAAGCTGGTCGCCGGGGGCGGCGTCGCGCGCGGCGCGTCCTACACGACGACGTTCGAGGCCAGGGCGGGCACGTACCTGCTGCTCGACACGACGCAACAGCCCGCCCTGCGTGCCCAGTTCACGGTCGCGGGCGACCCGGGCACGGCCGCCGTGGTCGAGCCCGACCGGACGGTCGGCCTGCGCGAGTACCGCTTCGACATGCCGGCGACACTGCCCCGGCGCGGCGTGGTCCGCTTCGCCAACCGCGGCGACGAGCTGCACTTCGCGCTCGCCCTGCGCCTCAGGAGCGGCACGAGCACCAGCCGCGTCGTGCGCCAGCTTCGTCAGGGCCGTGAGGACATCGCCGGCCTCGGAGCCGCGACGGAGGGCCTCGGCCTCGTGTCGGGCGACACCGTCAACGACGTCGAGGTGCGCTTCCAACCGGGCCGCTACGTGCTGGTGTGCTTCTACGGCGACAGCGAGTCGCGCAACCGCCCGCACTCGTCGCTCGGAATGGCGCGCGGCTTCCAGGTACGGTAGGCGCGAGAGGAAGTGCACGATGAGCGACTACCCCATGCGGTTCGCGGTCGAGTACCCGGACCGTGACCTGAACCGGCTCACCACGGCGCTGCGGATCTTCACGGTGATCCCGATCGCCATCGTCCTCGGGGCCATCGACGGCTTCTCGAGCGACTTCAGCAGCGAGACGGACCAAGGCGCGGTCGTGATCGGCGGCGGCGGGCTGCTGGTCATCCCGCCCCTGCTGATGATCGTGTTCCGCCAGAAGTACCCGCGCTGGTGGTTCGACTGGAACCTGGAGCTCATGCGCTTCCTCAACCGCGTCGGGATCTACGTGGCCCTCATGGACGACCGCTATCCGTCCACCGACGAGCACCAGGCCGTGCACCTCGACGTCGGGTTCCCAGACGCGCGGCAGGGGCTGAACCGCTGGCTGCCGCTCGTGAAGTGGCTCCTGGCGATCCCGCACTACATCATCCTGTTCTTCCTGTACGTCGGCGCGATCTTCGCCGTGATCGCGGCCTGGTTCGCCATCCTGTTCACGGGCCGCTACCCGCGCGGGATCTTCGACTACCTCGAGGGCGTGATCCGCTGGCACAACCGTGTCGTCGCCTACGCCTTCATCCTGGTGACGGACGAGTACCCGCCGTTCCGGCTGGCTCCCTGAGCGGTCCGCTGCCGCTAGGGGACGACCACCGCCGCGCCGCGGAACGCGCCGGCGCGCAGGTCGTCGAGCGCGCGCTGGGAATCGTCGAGCCCGTAGGTCGTGACCTGCGTGCGCACGTCCGCGCGCGAGGCGATCCCGAGCAGCTCGACGCCGTCGGCGCGCGTGAGGTTGGCCACCGAGCGCAGGACACGCTCACCCCACAGCAGCTCGTATCCGAACGCCGGGATGTCCGTCATGTGGATCCCGCCGCAGACCACGGTCCCTCCCTTGACCACCGCTGCCAGGGCGGCGGGCACCAGCTCACCGGCCGGCGCGAAGATGAGGGCGGCGTCCAGCGGCTCGGGTGGGCGCTCGTTCGCGCCGCCCGCCCACTCCGCACCCAGGGTGCGCGCGAAGCGCTGGGTCTGCTCGTCACCGGCACGCGTGACGGCGAACACGCGGCGGCCCTCGTGGCGCGCGACCTGGCAGACGATGTGGGCGGCCGCACCGAACCCGTAGAGCCCCAGGCGCTCGGGGTCACCGCTGATGCGCAGCGCCCGGTGGCCGATGAGCCCCGCGCACAGCAGCGGCGCGACCCGCACGTCGTCGAAGTCCTCTGGCAGCGGCAGGCAGAAGCGCTCGTCGGCCACGGCGAGCTCGGCGAAGCCGCCGTCGATGTCGCAGCCCGTGAAGCGCGCGCTGTCGCACAGGTTCTCCCGGCCGCTGCGGCAGTAGCGACACGTGCCGTCCGTCCAGCCGAGCCAGGGGACGCCCACGCGCGCGCCGGTGTCGCTGCGCTCGGCGACGATCTGGTGGCCGAGCACGAGCGGCAGGTGCCCTGCGGCGACCTCGCCGTCGACCAGGTGCAGATCCGTTCGGCACACGGCACAGGCGCGCACGCGCAGCAGCACCTGTCCGGGTCCGGGGACCGGCGGCGAGCGCTCGACCACGCGCAGTGGCCGCCCGGGCGCCTCGAGGATCGCGGCCCGCACCGCTCACCTGCCCCAGACCGGCTGCGGTCGCATCCAGGCGAGCCTACGGCCCTCAGGGTCAGGTTGGGGGACGGACCCTGATGAAGGCGGCTTGCGCGCCTGGGACCGTGGCGCCATGAGCCTCAAGCGCCTCTCCACCCCGCTGTTCCTCATCGGGATCGCCCTCATCGCGCTGCACGTCGTCGACGACCGCTTCCTCCAGCCGCAGGCGGGCACGTCCGCGGGCGATCATCTGGTCAGCGGGCTGATCCCGCTCGCCATCCTCGGCCTCGCCGCGTGGGCCTACCCGCGCGTGCGTCCCGGCGTCCGGGCGAGCATGGCGCTCGTGCTCGTCGTGCCGGCGGCCCTCAGCGGCGCCGAGGCGATCTACTACGGCGGCGAGACCGGCCTGGCCGGCGACGACTACACCGGCCTGCTGGCGATGGCCGCGGCGCCGATCATGCTGGTGCTCGGCTCCTGGACGCTGTGGAGCTCGCGGCGTGTCGGCGACCACCCGGCCCGCCGCTACGGGCGCCGCGTCGTCAAGGGCGCGGGCGTCCTCGTGGCCGTGATGATCTTCGCGCTCCCCGTGTCCATCGCGTACATCGGCTCGCACGTCTCCCGTGCCGAGGTGCCCGAGGCCCGGCTGGGGGCCGCCCACGAGGACGTGACGGTGCGGACCAGCGACGGCCTGGAGCTCGAGGGGTGGTACGTCCCGTCGCGCAACCGCGCCGCGGTCATCGTCTTCCCCGGCCGCAGCGGCGCCCGCGACCAGGCGCGCATGCTCGTGCGCCACGGCTACGGCGTGCTGCTCCTCGACCGCCGCGGCGAGGGTCACAGCGACGGCGACCCCAACAGCTGGGGCTGGGACTTCGACAAGGACATCCGCGCCGGCCTGGACTTCCTGGCGCAGCGCCCCGACGTCGATCGCGAGCGGATCGGTGGCCTCGGCCTGTCGGTCGGCGGCGAGATGCTGCTGCACACGGCGGCGCACGACGAGGACCTGGCGGCGGTCGTCTCCGAGGGCGCGGGCGCCCGCACGATGGCCGAGGAGGTCGACGACGTCTCCGGCCTGGCGAAGGTCACCACCGCGCTGAGCTACGGCGCGCGCGACCTGACCAACGCCATCCTGCAGGACCGCCTGCCGCCCGCGAACCTCACGTCGCTGGTCGGCAAGATCTCGCCGCGGCCCGTCTTCCTGATCCACGGCGGCGCCGACGACGCCGGGCATCGCAACCCCGACTACTTCGCCGCGGCGAAGGAGCCCAAGCAGATCTGGGAGGCGCGCGGCGGCCACACCGACGGCATCTCCGAGCAGCCGCGCGAGTACGAGCGGCGGGTCGTCGGACTTCCTCGACGGCGCGCTGCTCGGCGCCTGAGCGCGGGCTACGACGGCACGTAGGCGAACACGTCGGGGTTGGGGCCGGTGCGGCCGGCCTCGCCCCGGTCGAGCCCGGCGATCTCCTCGCGGTCGCCGGGCTCGAGCTCGAAGTCGAAGAGCTCGAAGTTCTCCCGGATGCGCTCCGGCGTCGTCGACTTGGGGAAGACGATGCTGCCGCGCTCGATGTGCCAGCGCAGGACCACCTGCGCCGGCGAGCGGTGCAGGCGCTGCGCGATCGCGGAGACGACGGGGTCGTCGAGCACCCCTCCCTGCGCGATCGGCGACCACGCCTGCGTGGCGATCCCGTGGTCCTCGCCGTAGGCGCGCACCTCGTCGTTGAGGAAGTAGGGGTGCAGCTCGATCTGGTTGACCGCGGGCACCACGTCGCACTCGGCGGCGAGGCGCTCGAGATGGTCCACCTGGAAGTTGGAGACGCCGATCGAGCGCGCACGCCCGTCCTGGTGGAAGGACTCCAGCGTCTTCCACGTCGACACGTAGTCGCCGTCGTAGAGCGTCGGGAGCGGCCAGTGGATCAGGAACAGGTCGACGTGGTCCATGCCGAGCGCGGCCAGCGTGCCGTCGAACGCCCTGCGCGCGTCGTCCGGCCGGTGGAAGCCGTTGTTGAGCTTGCTGGTGACGTACAGCTCGTCCCGGTCGAGGCCGGAGGCGGCCACCGCCTCGCCGACCCCCTGCTCGTTGCCGTACATCTCGGCGGTGTCGATGTGCCGGTAGCCGACCTGGAGCGCGGTGCTCACCGCCTGCGCGGTCTCGGCCGGCTCGATCTGGAAGACGCCGAACCCGAGCTGGGGGATCGTGCGACCGTCGTTGAGGTCGATCGTCGGTACGGGGCTCATGCGTCCTTCCGCTCCTTCGTCGGCGGTGCGTTGTGAGCGCCCAGCGTACGATCGCGGCATGAGCAGCACCGAGCGGCGCCGCGCCACCAGCGAGGAGCACGCGGCCGCCTGGGGCAGCTGGAGGCTGATCCGCGCCGACCCCGCGCCGCACCTGCGCCAGTACGTCACGCGCTACACGGGCTGGTGGGAGCGCACCGCGCAGGCCGTGCGCCGCACCGAGCTGCCCGCGATCGAGATCCCGGTGATCCTCTCCTTCGGGCCGCCCACGCTGGTGCACGACACGCTGCGCCCCGAGGCACCGCCCGCGCGGCTCACCTCCTTCATGGCCGGGCTCTACGCCCGCACGGTGACGGTCGGCCACGAGGGCGAGGGCGACGCCGTCCAGGTCGACCTCACCCCCCTTGGCGCGCGGCGCTTCCTCGGGATGCCGCTGGGCGAGCTGACCCACCGCACCGTCGAGCTGTCGGACCTGCTCGGCCCGGCGGCCGACCGGCTCGTCGAGGCGCTGGCGCTCGCGCCCGGTTGGGAGGCGCGCTTCGACCTGCTCGACGCCGCCATGACGCGCCGCATCGCCGCGGGCCGTCCGGTCTCGCCGGACGTCGAGCGGGCCTGGGCGAGGCTGGCCCGCAGCGGCGGGACCCTGCGCGTCGACGAGCTCGCCGCCGACCTGCGCTGCAGCCGCCGCCACCTGACCGCGCGCTTCCGCGAGGAGCTGGGCCTGCCTCCCAAGGCGCTGGCGCGCGTCCTGCGCTTCCAGCGGGCGCTGGAGCTGGTGCGCTCCGGACGTGACTGGGCGCGGATCGCACAGGCCTGCGGCTACTACGACCAGCCGCACCTCAACCGCGAGTTCCGTGATCTGGCGGGGGCCACGCCCGGCGAGCTGCGCGCACGGCTGCTGCCCGGCGGCGGCGCCGACAGGCCGGACCTGGTCCCATTCGTCCAAGACGCGAGCGCCGGGTCCGCCCTAGCGTCCGGGCCATGAGCCAGTCGATCTTCCCCGTCCTGCGCTATCGCGACGCCCGCGGCGCGATCGCCTTCCTGCGCGACACGCTGGGCTTCGAGCCGACCGCGGTCCATCCGCCCGAGGGCGAGGACGTCGCCCACGCCGAGCTCGCCTTCGCCGGCCAGCACCTCATGCTCGGCAGCGAGCCCGCCGCCGGGGCCGAGGGCCGCCTCCAGGGCCCGCTCGCCCCCTACCTCGCCGTCGACGACGTCGACGGCCACTTCGAGCGCGCCCGCGAGGCGGGCGCCGACGTCGTCTACCCGCCGCGCGACACCGACTACGGCTCGCGGGAGTACGCCGTCCGCGACCCGGAGGGGCGGGTGTGGAGCATCGGGGACTACCGGCCGGCCTAGCCGCGGGCTAGCCGAAGCATGTGGTGCTCCGGCCGGCGAGGGCGCTCACACGGCGTGCCGCACGGCGGGCCGGCGGAACAGCCGCCGCGCGGAACGGCGCTCGCTCTTCACGATGCGATCGCGGCGCCACTGCGTGAGGGTCATGCCGTCGGGGACATCGATCTCGACGTAGAGGAAAGAGGTGGAGGCCATGCACTGAAGCCTCCTCGTCCTCCGCCGTCAGGACATCGGGGGACCCCCCTGAACCGGCACCCTGAACCCCACTTCCGCCCTCGGTCAAACCCGCCGGTCGGGTCGGGCTAGCACGAGGTACGCGAAGCCCACGCTGCCGATCAGCGCCAGCACCAGCGGGGCCGCCCACACCTGGTAGACCGGGGCGTCCGGCGGGGCCAGCGACGCCCGCGGCCAGGCGATGTTGACCGCCTCGAAGGCCAGCCACGCCACGGCCAGCGCGTTGACCACCACGCCCGCGCGCCCCAGCCGGATCGCCCCCGCAGGGACCCAGCGCCCGCGGACGCGCGCGATGAGCGCGGCGAGCGCGATGAGCAGGAAGGCGACGTAGATCGCGGCCGTCCCGAAGGCGATCAGGCTGCCGACCGCCGCCGAGTGCAGGCCGAGCAGCAGCCCGAGGCACGCCACCACCGCGGTCACCGCGGTCGCCACGATGGGCGACCCGCGCCGGTCGACGCGGCGCAGCAGGCCGGAGGCGGGCAGGACCCCGTCGCGCGCGATCGAGAAGATCGTGCGGGCGGTCAGGCCCTGGGCCGACATCCCGCAGGCGAGGAACGCGACGAGCACGACGGCGGCGAACGGCCGCGTCGACCACGAGCCGAACGACGACACCACGGCGGTGGTGATCGGATCGCCGTCGCGCCCGGCGACGACCGCCGCCGGATCGGGATGGGCGAGGGTGACCGCGACCGCGTTGAGGATGACGAGGCCGCCGACGCCGAGCAGCGCCACCCAGATCGCCCGCGGGACGTGGCGTGCCGCGTCGCGCGTCTCCTCCGAGGCGGCCACGCACGCGTCGAAGCCGATGAAGACCCAGCCGCCGACGGCCAGGGCGGCCAGCAGCCCGGCGCCCACCGAGCCGCCGGAGAGCGCCTCCGCCCCGAGCGTCTCGCCGAGCAGCGCGGGCTCCTGTGCGCGGAAGGCCAGCAGCAGGATGAGCCCGATGCCGACCGACGCGACGAGCTCCGCCGCGAGACCGGCCTTCACGACGCGTCCGAGCACGAGGATGCCCCGCGCGCCGACGACCGCGCAGACGACGACCAGCACCATGCCGGTCACCACGATCGCGTCGGCGGTGGGCTCGATGCCGAACAGCGTCAGCGCCCACGGCGCCCCGAGGTAGGCGATCGTCGTGTTCGCCACGAGGTACGCGCAGACGGCCACCCAGCCGCTGAACCAGCCGTAGGCCCCGCCCATCAGCCGCCTGCTCCACTGGTAGGCGCCGCCGGCGATCGGGAACTCGGAGGCCAGCTCCGCGTAGACGGCCAGCAGCAGGCACTGCCCCGCCAGCGCGATCGGCAGCACCCACACCCACGCCGGGCCGGCGACCACGGTCCCCACCAGCACGACGCTGTAGAGCCCCACCACCGGCGAGATCGCGGCCAGGCCCATCGCCGCGTTGTCGGCCAGGCGCAGCCGGCGGCTCAGCTCCTGCGGGTAGCCGAGCTCGCGCAGCCGCTCGGCGTCGCGGTCGGCGCCCGTCGCGCCGACCTCGACGCCCGCCCCGACGACCGCCATCAGGCGGCCGCGTCGCCGCCGCGGCGATCGCGCTCCACCGCGCGGGCCACCGCGACGCGCGACGAGACGCCGAGCTTGACGAAGATGTTGCGCAGGTGCGACTCGATCGTCTTGTCGCTGAGGAACAGCGTCGCGGCGATCTCGCGGTTGGTGTGACGGTCGGTCACGAGCTCGGCGATCTCCAGCTCGCGCTTGGTGAGCGCCGCCACCCCCGAGTCCCCGGCCACGGCCGGGCCCCGCACCTCGGCGCGCGCGCCGAGCTTGCGCAGCTCACGGCGCATCTCGTCGCGCACGCGCACCGAGCCGCACGCGTCGAGCTCGCCCTCGGCCTCGCGGAGCGCCGCGACGGCCTCCGGCCGCTTGCCCGCAGCCGCGAGCGCGCGGCCGGCGAGCGCGCGGGAGTAGGCGGCCTGCAGGCGCGCCCCGACCGAGTCGGCGGAGGCGACGGACTCCTGGGCGACGCGGGCGGCGTCCGCGGCCGCTCCGTCGGCCAGCAGCAGCGCCGCGCGGGCCCGCAGCGCGAGCGCGGCCGGCATCCGCAACCCGAGCCGGGCCGCGTTCTCCTCGGAGCGACGGACGAGATCCTCGGCGGCGGCGCGCTCGCCGACGGCCAGCTCGACGAGCGCCATCGTCTCCCAGTCGAAGCAGCGCTCCACGGGGATCTTGTGCTCGAGCTCGATCGAGCCGAGCGCCCGCATGTCCTCGCGGGCGCGGTCGACCTCGCCGGCCTCGAAGCGGGCGGCGGCCAGCAGCCAGCCGGGTCCGCCGCCCGCGGACGGCATCGTGCCGCCGGTCAGCCGGCGGCCGATCTCCAGGCTCTCCTCGCCCGCGGCGATCGCAGCCTCGAGGTCGCCGGCGAAGTAGTGCGCGAACCCAAGCTCGAAGAGCGACCAGAAGAGGTAGTGCGGGTTCGGTGACAGCCGCGTGGCCTCGACCGCCGTCTCGCACAGCTCGAGGACCTCGGCCACGCGGCCCTGCATCTCGAAGGGGTAGCCCTTCACCAGCATCATGGGGACGAGCAGCCGGCCCTCGCCGGTCGCACGCGCGATGGCCACGCCGCGATCGGCGTGCGCGATCGCCTCGTCGTAGTGCTCGAGGTAGTTCTCGGCCCAGCCCAGGTAGCACAGCGCCTCCAGCCGCGGCGCGAGCTCGTCGTCGGACAGCGCGTCGGCGAGCGCCTGCGCCTCCGCGTGGTGCTCGCGCGCGGGCTCGATCTCGCCGGCCGCGGCCTCGCCCAGGGCCAGCGCCGAGGCTGCCGCCGCGAGCAGCGCGCGGTCGCCGACGGCCCGCGCCGTCTCGAGCGCGCCGCGGCCGCGGGCGAGCGTCTGCTCGAAGTCCAGCTCGTAGAGCCCGTCGACCGCCAGCTCGACCTGCAGCGCGGCCGCAGCCGCGGTGTCGCGATCGGGCAGCTCCTCCCAGGCCCGCACGAGGCGGTCGTGAGCCTCGGCGTGGCGGCCGAGCCAGTGCTCGACCGCGGCGCACTGCGCGACCAGCTCGACACGGCGGCGCCCGTCGGCGGGCGGGAGCAGGTCGAGCGCCTCCAGCAGCGTCGCGCGGCAGCGCTCGAGCTCGCCGAGCGCGCGCCAGGCCGACGCGAGCGACACGCGCACCTCCACCTGGCGCGCGTGGTCGGCGTCCGGCAGCAGCCGCAGCGCCGCCTCGCACCAGCGCGCCGCCGCGGCCGGGGCGCGTGCGGCCGACGCGGCGCTCGCCTCGAGCAGCAGCGCGATCGCCTCGTCGTCGCCCTGCGCGGCGGAGTGCTCGACGTGGTGCGCGCGCTCGGCGGGGCCGGCCCCGCGCTCGCCCAGCGCGATCGCCGCGCGGCGGTGGGCGGCCAGGCGCCAGCCGCCGCGCGCCGACTCGTACACCGCGCGGCGCACGAGGGGATGGCGGAAGATGAAGCGCCGCGGGACCGTCGTCGGGCGCAGGAGCTCGTTGGCGAGCAGCGCGTCGAGCGCGGCGAGGGCCTCGTCCTCCGGCAGCTCGGCGATCGCGGCCGCGACGTCGGGCTCGAAGGGCTCGCCGGCCACGGCCGCCGCCTCCAGCAGCACGCGCTCCGTCTGCGACAGCGCCGCGAGCTCCTCGGCCAGCGAGGCCGCCACCGCCGGCGGGACGCCGGCGGCCGTGCCGCGCTCGCCGAGCGCCGCCTCCAGCTTGCCCTCCTCCTTCGCCCGAGCGAGCTGCTCGAGGTAGAACGGGTTGCCGCCGCCGTGGCGGAAGATCATCGCGGCCGACCGCGCGTCGAGATCGCCGAGCAGCTCGCCGGCCTGGGCCTCGTCGAGCTGGCGCAGCGTGATCCTGCGGGCCGAGCGGACGGCCAGCGCGGTGGCGAGGCGCGCGGGGGCCTGGCCGGGACGGAAGCGCGAGGGCGAGCAGCACCGGGAGCTCGGTGCCACGGCGCAGCAGCGCCGCGATCAGCTCGAGCGACGCCCCGTCGCTCCAGTGCAGGTCGTCGAGCATCACGACGACCGGGCGATCGCGGGCGAGCACCTCGAGCAGCGCGCGCACCGCGCGGTGCACGCGGAAGCGCTCGTCGGCCAGCGACGGCGGGCCGGCGCCGCCGCCCGGCCGCTTCAGGGAGGGCAGCACGGCCGCCAGCTCGTCGAGGAGGTCGGGGTCCCACGACTCCTCGAGGTGCAGCTGCTGGGCCACGACGTAGGCGTCCAGGGCGTCGACCCAGACGCTGAACGGGAGGTCGCGCTCGAACTCGGCGGCCACGCCGGCGAGGACGGGGCACCCGCGCTCCTCGGCGCGCCGGCGCAGCTCGCCCAGCAGCCGCGTCTTGCCGATCCCCGGCTCGCCCTCGACGGCCACGCATCCCGACTCGCCCTGGGTCAGGCCGTCGAGCGCCGCCTCGAGCTGGGCCAGCTCGGGCTCGCGCCCGACGGTCGGGCCGGCGCTGAGGTCGGACGGACACCGTGGCGGCGAGCCTACCGGGGTGAGCTGGGGCGGTTCAGGGTCCGGGTTCAGGGGGCGCCCCTGATGTCCTCAGGGGCCCGCGTCAGCAGGCTGCCCGCTATGTGGTTCCCCTCTATCGAAAGGCAGCACATGGGACAGTCGCGCAACCTCGCGGCACGTGCCGGGCGTTGGAGCGCCCGGCACCGCAGGATCGCCATCCTCGGCTGGATGGCCTTCGTCGTCGTCGCCTACATGGTCGGCGGCAAGGTCGGCATCGATCAGCTCACAACCGAGCAGTCCGGCGTCGGCGAGTCCGGGCAGGCGACCCGGATCCACTCCGAGGCCTACCCCAAGGCGTCGGGCGAGATGGTCCTCCTCTCGAGCGACAAGCTCGAGTCGGGCGATCCCGAGTTCCGCGCGGCGGTCACCGACGTACGCGACCGCCTGGAGCGGACGCACGGCGTCAGCGAGATCACCGATCCCTACGCCGCCGAGGGCACGATCTCCGACGACGGCCATGCGGCGATGGTGGCCTTCGAGATCAAGGGCGACAGCGATTCGCCTGAGGTCGCGAAGATCGCGGAGTCCGCGAACGTCCAGACCAAGGCCGCCCAGAGCGCGCACCCCGAGCTGATCGTCGAGCAGTTCGGCGACGCCACCTCGGAGGAGGCCTTCAACAAGATCTTCGAGAAGGACCTGGCGAAGGCGGGCATGCTCTCGCTGCCCGTGACCCTGGCCATCCTGCTGATCGCCTTCGGGACGCTCGTCGCCGCGGGGATCCCGCTGCTGCTGGCCATCACCGGCGTCGTCGCCACGCTGGGCCTCGTCGGCCCGCTGAGCCAGATCTCGCCGGTCGAGCAGTCCATCAACCACGTGATCCTGCTGATCGGCCTGGCCGTCGGCGTGGACTACGCGCTGTTCTACCTGCGCCGTGCGCGGGAGGAGCGGGCTGCCGGACGCAGCGCCGACGCCGCGCTCGAGGCGGCCGCCGCGACGTCGGGCCGCGCCGTGCTCGTCTCCGGCATCACGGTCATGACCGCGATGGCCGGCATGTACCTCGCCGGCTCGCCGACGTTCACCTCGTTCGCGACCGGCACGATCACCGTCGTCGCCGTGGCGATCCTGGGCTCGCTGACCGTGCTCCCCGCGCTGATGTCGCAAGCTCGGCGACCGCGTCGACAAGGGCCGCGTCCCCGGACTCGCCCGCGTGAAGGGCCGGATGGCGCGGATCGGCATCTGGTCGCGGATCGTCGACCGCGTCCTGCGCCGCCCGGCGCTGTCGGCCGGCCTGTCGGTCGCGCTGCTGGTCGCCATGGCCATCCCGGCCGTCGGCCTGGACACCGGCACCCCGCCCCTGGGCGACTCGCTGCCCAAGGACGAGCCGGTCGTGCAGACGTTCAACCGGGTCCAGGACGCGTTCCCGGTCGAGAACAGCGGTGTCTCCGTGGTGGTCAAGGGCGAGGACGTCACGTCCCCGGCCGTCCAGGACGCCATCGGGAAGCTCGAGCAGAAGGCCGCCGCAGGACAAGAGCA
>CAWIXY010000012.1:0-130005 GCA_963840185.1 uncultured Actinomycetes bacterium
CTGGCAGGAGTCGGCCAGGTGGGGGCGGTGCATCGACCGTTCGACCGCGTCGAGGAACTCGGCGGCGGTGCTGAGCGCATCCGCGTCGATGCTGTAGTAGACCCACCGGCCTTCGCGGCGGCGGTGGAGCAGGCCGGCGCGGTGCAGCACGGTCAGGTGCTTGGAGATCTGTGGCTGGGATGCGCCGACGGTGTCCTCGAGGTGGCAGGAGCACAGGGGTCCGCGGGCGGCGATGTGCGCGACGAGGTCCAGGCGGAGGGGATGGGCCAGGGCGCGCAGGACCTCGAGGGTCATGTTGCGCGGCTCGGCGACCACGCGGGGCTGAGCGATCGGCAGCGGGGTCGCCTCGGGTGAAGCCATGAAGAGGATCGTAAGCGCGCCTCCAGCGCGCCGCCAGTGTCGGGCCGCCGCGTTGACTTATGCGGTGAACGGAATGTATGGTCGGTTCTCCTTTGTCGGGTGTCGGCGACCCCGGGGAGCGAGGCCGCGCGAGCCCTGATGAGAGGGGGTCGCTTTGAGCGCCACCACCGATGGAGCGCGACCGGGCCTTTCCCGTCGCGAGCTGCTGGCCGCGGGAGCTGTGACCGGTGTCGCCGTGGCAGCGCAATCCGAGAGGGCGGAGGCCGCCTATCCCCGTGCCCGGATCATCGATCTCGACCGGCTGCGTGTGAATCGGCCGGTGGTCTTCAGGTATCCGTTGCGGGCGCAGCCGAACGTCCTCCTGGATCTCGGAGGGCCGGTGCCGGCGGGTGTTGGCCCGAACCGGAGCATCGTCGCGTTCAGCACGCTGTGCCAGCACATGGGCTGTGCGGTGACCTACCAGCGCGAACGGCGTGAGCTGGTCTGCCCGTGCCACCAATCGCGCTATGACCCCGAGCGGCTGGCCTCGATCATCCAGGGCGTCGCGACCCGCGCGCTGCCGCGCGTGCTGCTCGAGGTGCGTCGAGGCGCCGTCTACGCGGTAGGCGTAGACGGCCTCATCTACGGCTACCGGAAGAACCTTGCTCCCGGCAGAAAGGTGGCGTCATGAGCGCCGAACGTCGCCCGGAGACGGACGCGACCCGCCGCCAGGTGCTCGGTGCGGGACTCGCCGGGGCCGGCATCTTGTCGTTGCCCGCGTTCCTGGAGCCGGGCGCCGCGCTGGCTGCGTCCGAGGCCGACCGCCAGGCCGCGATGGCGCGATTCCTGGGCCGCGAGGAGTTTCCGTCGATCCCCAGGTCGGCCAAGGTGCACACGTCCGCGTGTCAGTACTGCAACGTCGGCTGTGGCTACAAGATCTACACGTGGCCGGTGCAGGACACGCCGAGCGCCACGCCGGAGCCCGAGGGCGCGTTGGGCGACTGGCTTTCGCCGACGTTCGTCACGCGCGCCAAGGTCGACGGCAGGGACAGCTACATCGCCGTCGTCCCCGACAAGGACTGCATCGTCAACAAGGGCGACCACTCGCCCCGCGGCGGCACGAACGCCCTGACGGTCTACACCACCCGGAAGCATCCGCTGACCAACCCGACCGAGCGCAACCTCTACCCGCAGGTGCGCGACGCACGCGGCGGACCGCTGCGCCGCGTCAGCTGGGACGCCGCGCTGGACCGCGTCGCCGATGCGATCAAGCGCGCGCTGGACGGGCGGGGGCCCTCGTCGATCGGGCTGTGGGGCGCTGACCATCTCTCGCCCGAGATGAACTTCGCGACCACCAAGCTCTTCTTCGCCCCGTCCCCGAAGGGTCTGTACAACAGGGCGCTGGGTCCCGACGCAGGTGTCGCGGTGCGTGCGATCCACAACCGCCCGAAGTGGAACTCCGAGCACCCGAGCATCGAGCAGCACTTCGGGTCCAACAGCACACTGCTGTACTCCTACCGCGACTTCGAGCTGGCCGACACGATCCTGCTGTCCGGGGCCAACAGCTACGTCACCGGCACGGTGCTCTACAACCGCATGTTCGCGCGGCCCAACAGGAAGGTCGTGATCGACCCGCGGCGGACGGTGCCCGCGGCGAACGCCGAGGACCTGGACGGCGTCCATCTCCAGCTCAAGCCGAACACGGACGTCGTCCTGCTCAACTCGCTGATGAACGTCATCCTGGCGAGCGGCGATCACGACCAGGCGTTCATCGACCAGCGCTGCGACCGCGCGAGCTTCGAGCAGCTCAGGGCCACGGTCTCGCAGGCCAAGTACACGCCCGAGAACACCGAGCCGGTCACGGGCGTGCCGGCCGCGAAGGTGCGCAGGGCCGCCGCTCTGCTGGGCAGGCCCAGGAAGACGTCGATCCTGTTCGAGAAGGGCGTCATCTGGTCGGGCACGCAGAACGAGGCGGTGATGAGCTCATATGCCAACCTCGCGCTGCTGCTCGGCAGCATCGGCCGGCCCGGCCGCGTGTTCGGCCGCCAGGGCGGCCACCAGAGCGCCTACATGTACGACTTCGACTGGCCGCACCCGGCCAAGGGCGACGACCGGCGCAACCTGTGGCAGGAGCTGGAGAAGGGCACCATCGACGTCCTGATCTTCGCCGTCTGCAACCCGCTGCGCATGCAGCAGCAGACCACGCAGCTCAGGCAGTTCGCCGAGCGCGTGCCGTTCATCGTCGACGTCAACATGCGCCCGCAGGACACGACGACGATCGCCGACGTCGTCCTGCCGGCCGCCGCCTGGGGGGAGTACACGTACACGCGCGAGAACCTCGAGCGGCGCTTGCGCGTCAACGAGAAGTTCTACGACCGCCCCGGCGAGGTCGAGTCCGAGTACCTGATCTTCGCCCGCCTCGCCCGCAAGCTCGCCGCGCGCCACAGGCTCGTCGACCCCGACGAGTGGCGGTACGAGTCGTGGGAGGACGTCTTCAACGCGATGCGCAAGACCAAGGAGGGCAAGGCGCTCGGCCTTGACCTGATCACCCCCAAGCAGCTGCGGGCGCTGGGCACCAACGGCATCCAGCAGCCGACCAAGCGCCGCGGTGGCCGGCTGGTGGGGACGGAGCGCATCTATGAGGATGGCTTCGCCACCGACGACAGGAAGGCGCGGTTCGTCGCCCGCGACCAGGATTGGACCGACGCCGACCCGCTGGCGTTCCTGCCCGAGGCGGTCAAGCCCAGCGCCGAGTTCCCGTTCTTCGTCACCACGGTGCGCTACCAGACGATCTGGCAGTCGGGCTACACGTTCCGCTACCTCAACGAGCTCGCCTCGCACAGCCAGTCGTTCATGGAGTTCGTCGTCCACCCCGACGACGCCAACGCGGCTGGGCTGACCGACGGCGACTGGGCCGAGCTCAGCAACCAGTTCTCGCGCTGCGAGGGCGTGGTCAACGTCTCCGACGAGGTGCAGCGCGGCCTGATCTCCGCGATCTTCGGCTGGCAGGGCCCCAGCGACAACACCCCGACCGGCATGCCCCAGTACTACGCCAACAACCTCGTCGCGGGTGGCCCGCTCCAGCAGAAGTCCAACGGCGCGTTCTTCAAGAACACCCGTGGCGCGCTGCGCAAGATCGACCGCCCACCCGTCACCGCGGCCAACACACCGGGGTTCTCCCTGAAAGACCGCTACGGCCGCGTCACAGGCCGCGGTGAGGCAGGCAACCCCGAGTCGAAGGCCAAGAACTTCGTCTCCCGGCCGGTGCCGCCCCGGGGTTAGGACCACCGACGCCGTGAGTCGGCCCGGGATGACCGAGCAGTTCGCACAGCCAGCGCCGACCGAGTCGGCGACCATGGGCCCGCTGCGCGACGGCTGGGGCCGGACGATTCGCAGCCTGCGGGTCTCGGTCACCGACCGCTGCAACTTCCGCTGCCGCTATTGCATGCCCGCCGAGGGGCTGGCGTGGTTGCCCAAGCCCGACGTGCTCACCTTCGAGGAGATCCAGCGGCTCGTGCGCGTCATGGCCGCGATCGGCGTCGGCGACGTGCGGCTGACCGGCGGCGAGCCGCTCGTGCGCCGCGACCTCCCCGAGCTCGTGCGCATGCTCGCCGCAACGCCCGGCGTCGAGGACCTCTCGCTGACGACCAACGGCGTCCTGCTCGACCGGCTGGCCGCCCCGATGGCGGCGGCCGGGCTGCGGCGCATCAACGTCTCGCTCGACTCGCTTTCGCACACACGCTTCGCCGAGATCACGCGACGCGACGCGCTGGACCGCGTGCTGCGCGGGCTCGCCGAGGCCGAGCGCCATCCCGAGCTGCGGCCGATCAAGGTCAACTGCGTCGCCATCCGCGGCTTCTCCGAGGTCGAGGTGCCCGCGCTCGCCGAGCTCGCCCGGAACAAGCCCTACGTCGTGCGCTTCATCGAGTTCATGCCGCTGGACGCCGACGACCACTGGGACGCCGACCAAGTCCTCAGCGGCGCTGAGATCCGCGCGATCATCGCGCGCCGCTGGCCGCTCGAGGAGCTCCCTGCCAAGGCGTCGTCGACCGCACGGCGGTTCAGGTTCGCCGACGGCGCCGGAGAGCTCGGATTCGTCAGCCCGGTCAGCGAACCGTTCTGCTCCAGCTGTGACCGCATCCGCCTGACCGCCGACGGTCAGCTGCGCACATGTCTGTTCTCGCGCACCGAATGGGACCTGCGTGCGCCGCTGCGCGACGGCTCAAGCGACGCAGAACTCGAGGAGGAGATCCGTCACGCGGTGAGACACAAGGAGCTCAAGCACCGGATCAACGAGCCCGGCTTCGTCCGGGCCAGCCGCACGATGAGCCAGATCGGCGGCTGACGAGCAGGAGGTCGAAGATGAAGCGTTCTGCCCTCGCTGTGATGCTGACCCTGGCGGCCGGTGCTGCGGTCTTACTGCCCATCACCGTCGCCGGCGGCGCCGCGTCGGTGCGAGTGACCGGCACCGAGTACCGGTACACCCTGTCGCCCCGCAGCGTCGCACCAGGAACCGTCACGTTCCGCTTCACCAACCGCGGCAGGCTCAGGCACGACTTCAAGATCGCCGGCAGGAAGACGCGCGTCATCCGCCCGCGCAGGGCAGCAACCCTGAGAGTGCGACTGCGCAGAGGCACCTACCGCTACGTCTGCACCGTCCCCGGCCACGCCGACCAGGGCATGAAGGGGAGCTTCCGCGTTCGGTGAACCTGGGCGGGATCCGCCCGCGGCTGATCTCCCGGGACCCGGCCGCTGCGTGCGCCACGGAGCCTGCCAGCAGCCGAACTCGAACAGGAACGGCAGCAACGAGCCGCCCGGCCCGGAAACGGCTTGCTAGCTGGGAGATCACTGTCCTGAGCGGAGGGGGAGGGATTCGAACCCTCGGTAGGGGGGTTGCCCCTACAACGGTTTTCGAGACCGCCCCGTTCAACCACTCCGGCACCCCTCCGAGGGCAGGGCAGGCGAGACAGGCTACAACGGGCGCGGCTAGGGTCCGGTCGTGCTCGCGCTCGCCGTCGCCGGCGTCGCCGCGGTCGGCGCCGGGGCGCCGGTCACGCCGCCCGCCGTCGTGCCCGCTCTTCGCGACTGGCGCCCTGCGCCCGGCAGCTTCCGGCTGCGTGCCGACGCGCGGGTCGTCCTCGGGCCGGCGGCGTCGCGCGAGCTGCGCGATGAGGGGAGGGTGCTCGCTCGCGACCTCGGGGTGCGCGTCGGCGAGCGCGGCACGGGCGCGCGGCCGGGTGACGTCGTGCTGCGCCTTGATCCTCCCGACCGGGCGCTCGGGCCTGAGGGCTACCGGCTGCGCGTGGGCCGGCTTCTGTCGATCGCAGCGCCCACGACCGCCGGCGTCTTCTACGGCGGCCGGACGGCCGTCGCGCTCCTGCACGGGCGCCGCTCCGTGCCCCGCGGCACCGCGCGCGACGCGCCGCTGTACCGCGAGCGCGGCCTGATGATCGACGTCGGCCGGCGCTTCTTCCGCCCCGTCTGGCTCGAGCGGCGCATCCGCGCGCTGGCCGCGCTGAAGCTCAACGTCCTGCACCTGCACCTGTCCGACAACGAGGGCTTCCGGATCGAGAGCTCGTCGCATCCCGAGGCGGTGACCCGCCCGGCGCTCACCAGGGCCGACGTGCGCCGGCTGCTCGCCGTCGCCGCCCGCCACCACGTGACGGTCGTGCCGGAGATCGACATGCCCGGCCACCTGCGGGCCGCCCTGCGCCGCCATCCCGAGCTGCAGCTCGTCGACGCCTTCGGGCGCCGCCAGCCCGACAAGCTCGACGTGACGCTCCCCGCCGCCCGGCGCTTCGCGGCCGACCTGCTGGACGAGTTCCTGCCGCTCTTCGACGGGCGCGTGTGGCACGGCGGTGCCGACGAGTACCTCGGCGCGCTCTCGACCGCCGCGGACTACGCCCGCTACCCGCGCCTGGCGGCCTTCGCCCGCCGGCGCCACGGTCCGAGGGCCACCGGCAAGGACGCCGTGCTCGACTTCGTCGCGTTCGTCCACCGCCGCGTGCGGGCCGCCGGCAAGGAGCTGCGCGTGTGGTCGGACGGCATCGCCGGCGGCGGGGCGCTGCGCCTCGACCCGCGGGTGTCCGTGCAGTGGTGGGAGGAGCGGGAGTCGCCGGCGCCGGCGGCGCTCGTCCGCCGCGGCCACCGCGTCGTCAACTCAGGGTGGTGGCCGCTGTACTACGTGACGGGAGGGCCGTTACGGGGCCTGCGCGCCGACCTGGGGGCCTTCGCCCGCGAATGGCGGCCGTGGCGCTTCGAGGGCCCGTTCACGGCCCGCTGGGGCGGCGCGCCCGGCGCCCCGATCTTCACGCTGCCCCGGGGCGACCCGCGCCAGCTCGGCGCCGAGCTGGCGGTCTGGAACGACGACCCCGACGCCCCGGGCGCGGGCGAGCGCGCCGTCGCGGCGGGCATCGCGCCGCGCCTTGCCATCCTCGCCGAGCGGACGTGGGGCGGCTGAGGGGACGCCATCAGGCCGGCGGGAGCAGGGCGCGCAGCTCGGCGAGCATGAGCCGCGGGGTCTCGAGCACGTCCCCGTAGGTGTAGCGGCGGAACTCGTCGCCGCGCGCGCGAGCCTCGCGCTCGCGGCGGCGGTCCTGCTCCCACGCGCGGCGCGACTGGTGGTAGCGATAGCCGTCGAGCTCGACCGTCAGGCGCTGCGCGGGCCAGCGGCAGTCGACTCGCCGCCCACCGGCCAGGCGGTTGGTCTGCGGCAGCACGAGCCCGGCCTCGCGCAGGCGCCCCAGGAAGCGCGCCTCGAGCGTGCTGAGCGTGACGCGGACGTCCCCGTGCAGGATCCGGCGCAGCTTCGCGGCGCCGCGGCTGTTCGGCCGCCTCGCCAGCACGGCCTCGACGTCGGCCGGGGTGGTGCGGTACCGGACGCCGGCCTCGTGGCACGCGCGGGCGAGGTCGGCGATCTGCATGACGGCGGCGAGGTCTACGAGCGTGCGCGGGACCGAGGTGACGGGGATGCCGAGCCAGACGATGTAGTCGCGCGGGTCCGTACCCGCACGTTCGCGCCGCACGGTGATGCCGCAGACCCTGCGCTCCGTCGGCGCGGTCACCTCCGGCGGGGGCGCTGGGCCGGACAGCGCACCGAGGAGATGGGCTGCCGCTCGCCCGCTCAGCACGGCGCCGTCGCCACAGGCCAGGACGGCCGCGAGGTAGCGCGCCTCGCGGCTCGGCGCTCGGTGCCCGACCCGGTAGACCCCGCGATGCTCGCGCAGCAGCGCACCGCGGCCGAGCCGCCGGCTGATCTCACCGACGCTGACGCCGGCGCTCAGGAGCTGCCGGCGAGTCACGACACCGTGCGACGCGACCGCCATCTCTGCCATCGCCTGCTCCACCGTCCTGGGTAGTGGTCGCACAGCGACCAGTAGTCAGGACGGTGCCGGGTTCGCCCCCCTCACCAGCCCGCGTCTACCTCCGCGACGAGAAGAAGTCCTGCAGCAGCGCGGCGCACTCGGGGGCCAGGAGCCCTCCGGCGACCTCCGGGCGGTGGTTCAGGCGCGGCTCGGCCAGCACGTCGAGCACGCTGCCCGCAGCGCCCGCCTTGGGATCGGTGCAGCCGAAGACGACGCGCGGCACGCGGGCCAGGACGATGGCGCCCGCGCACATGGCGCACGGCTCGAGCGTCACGTACAGGACGCTGTCGAGGATCCGCCAGGAGCCCAGCGCCCGGGCGGCCTCGCGCAGTGCGATGACCTCGGCGTGGGCCGTCGGGTCCTGGCGCAGCTCGCGCTCGTTGTGCCCCTTGCCGACGACCTCGCCGTCGCAGACGACGACCGCGCCGATCGGCACGTCGCCGTGCTCCAGCGCGGTCTGGGCGTCGCGGATCGCCATCTGCATGAAGTACTCGTCGCGGGGAAAGAAGCGGCCCGGCACCCACCAGATGATGGCGGGTTGTCACCATGGGCTCACGCCAGGCGCCGGCAGCTTGAGAAACTTCGGCGGGCTGCCGTTGTTCTCTCTGGACCGCCCGGCCTCCGCATCGTGACCCGCCTACCCCGCCACAGACCGCTGCTCGCGGTCCTGACGCTCCTCGCCGCGCTCACGGCGAGCGCGAGCGCGGGCGTGGCCGCCGCCGGCGCGGCCGGCCCCACGGAGGTCGTCGTGCGCTTCAAGTCCGGCGCGACCGCGGGCGAGCGCGCCTCCGCGGCACGCGCGGCGGGGATCGAGCGGCTGCGCGCCGACCGCGGGCGGGGCGCGCGTCGGGCGGCTGGGCGCCGGGAGCGACGTCCGCAGCGCGCTCGCCAGCCTGCGCGCGCGGCGTGCCGTCGCATGGGCCGGGCCGAACTTCGTCGCCCGGGCCGCCTTCGAGCCCAACGACCCGGGCGTCGCCGGCAGGACCGGCCCGGCGGGCGGGTGGAGGACGGCGCAGTGGAATCTCGCCGGGATGTTCGGCATCAACGTGCCGGGCGCGTGGGACGCGGCGAGAGCGGCCGGCGGAGAGGGCGGCCGGGGGATCCGCGTCGCGGTCCTGGACACCGGCGTGGCGTACGCCAACCGCAGCCCCTACCGGCGCTCGCCCGACCTGCCCGCCACCCGCATCAAGCGCGGCTACGACTTCGTCAGCGACGATGCGTACCCCAACGACGCCAACGGCCACGGCACGTTCGTCACCACTGCGATCGCCGGCGCGGCGGACAACGCGTTCGGGATGGCCGGCATCGCGTACGCCGCCGACGTCCTCCCCGTGCGTGTGCTCAACGCCGACGGCGAGGGCAGCTCGGCCCGCATCGCCGAGGGCATCCGCTACGCCGTCGACCGCGGCGCGCACGTCGTCAACGTCTCGATCGAGCTCTACGACCCCGTGTACTTCCAGGCGCAGTCGATCACGGCGGCGCCGGAGATCCGCGCCGCGCTGCGCTACGCGGCCCGCCGGCGCGCCGTGGTCGTGGCGGCGGCCGGCAACGCCTCGCAGTCCAACGTGCCCTCGGCCACGCTCGAGGCGCACATCGTCTACGTCGGCGGCACCACCGAGCACGGCTGTCTGGGCGAGTACTCCAACTCTGGCGAGGGCATGGACCTCGTCGCCCCCGGCGGCGGCGCCGACGCCGACTTCGCCGACGACGAGAACTGCCGCGCGGCCGAGCCCCCCGGGCGCAACGTCCTGCAGGTCACCTTCCGCCGCGCCCGGCCGGCCCGCTTCGTGGTGCCGACGAACTACAAGGGCACGTCGATGGCGGCGCCGCAGGTGACCGGCACCGTCGCCCTCCTGCTCGCGGCCCGCACGCTGGGCCGCTCCCCGACCCCCGCTGCCGTCGGCCGTCACCTGCGCGCGACCGCACGCGACCTCGGTGTCCCCGGTCCCGACCGCCGCTACGGCGCGGGGCTGCTCGACGCGGCCAGCGCGCTCACCGTGCCCGCTCCGGGATAGGCCCTACGTCGTCCGGATGATGAGGACGCTGCACGGCGCGTGATGGCTGACCTTGTTGGGCACCGAGCCCAGCAGGAAGCGCTTGGCGCCGGTCATGCCCTTGTTGCCGACCACGATCAGGTCGGCGCCCGTCTCCTCGGCCACGTCGAGGATGGCGTCCGCAGGGTCCCCCTGTCGGGCGTGGACCTCGGCGCGCACCCCGGCGGCGCGCGCCTCCTCGATGACCGCCTCGAGGAGCGCCTCGACGTCCTCGCGCGGCCCGATCGTCCACTGCACGTCGGGCGGAGCCTGGCGCTCCTCCTCGCGCAGGCGGGCAGCGGGCACGGGCCCGTAGGCGCTGACCACCTGCAGCCCAGCCCCGAGCTCGCGAGCGAGGTCCACCGCCTGGCGCACCGCCTCGCGCGCCGTGTCCGACCCGTCGGTCCCGACGAGGATGCTGCGGAACATCAGGCGAGCTTCGTGATCGCGATGACCATCCCCGCCACTGTGAAGACGACGATCAGCACCTGCATCCACAGCCAGAACGGGGACATGCGCCCCAGAGGGTAAGCCCCGGGGACGGCCGGCGCCGCACGCGCCGGTCGCTCAGGCCCGCAGCTCGCGGTTGATCTGGTCGATCGTGCGGTTGATGCGCGCGCTCACCGCGGTGATGGCGCTGACCAGCTCGGTCTGGGCGGCGATGATGCGCGGAGCGCTGTTGGATCGCAGCGCGACGCGCGCCTTCTTGATCTCGTCGCCGTAGCCGTCGATCGCCGCGATCAGCTGCCCGTGCAGCCGGTCGACGTCCTCGGGTGGGTCGACGCCGCGCAGCCTGCGCACCACGGAGTCGACCGCCGTGCCGAAGCCCGCCAGCACCTTGCGATCCTGCCCGGTCGTGCTCGTTGCCGTGATCCGGTTGGCGAGCTGGTCGGAGGTCGTCGCGAACTGGTTCTGCGCGCGATTGACCTCGTCGACGTAGGCGTTGCTCTCCGCGGCGTCCTTGCCGCAGCCCGCCAGGGCCAGCCCGAGGCAGGCGAGGACGATCGCGGGCACCCGGCGCATCGGCGCACCGTAGCGTGCCCGGGCCGGACCTGGTCGGCCCGGGGCTCGCGCTTGGACGACTATCCGAAGAAGACCTCGGCGGTCTCGTACAGCCGCGGGTCCAGCAGCTTGGGCTCGGCCACCGCGTCGGCCAGCGGCGCGAGGACGATGTCGGTCCCGCGCAGCGCGACCATCGTGCCGAAGCGCCCGTCGCTCACCGCGCGCACCGCCTCGACGCCGAAGCGGGTGGCCAGAACGCGGTCGAAGGCCGTCGGCGTGCCGCCCCGCTGGACGTGGCCCAGGATCGTCATGCGCGTCTCGTAGCCGGTGCGCTCCTCGATCTCGCGCTCGAGCTCGACCGCGATGCCACCGAGCCGCGCGTGGCCGAACGCGTCGGTCTTGGCCGACGCCGTCGTGATGCCCGAGCCGTCCTGAGGCATGGCGCCCTCGGACACCACGACGATCGAGAACGTCCGCCCCGAGGCGTGGCGGCGCCGGATCGAGTCGCAGACCGCGTCGACGTCGAAGGCCCGCTCGGGCACGAGGATCACGTCGGCGCCGCCGGCGATGCCGGCGTAGGCGGCGATCCAGCCGGCGTGGCGGCCCATGACCTCCACGACGATGACCCGGTTGTGGGACTCCGCGGTCGTGTGCAGGCGGTCGATCGCGTCGGTGGCGATCTGCACGGCGGTCTGGAAGCCGAAGGTGTAGTCGGTGCCGGCCAGGTCGTTGTCGATGGTCTTCGGCACGCCGACGACGGGGATGCCGTCAGCGGCCAGCCGGCCCGCGACACCGAGCGTGTCCTCCCCGCCGATCGGGATCAGCGCGTCGATCCCGCCGGCCTCCAGCGTGGCGCGGACGGCGGCGGTGCCGTCGGCGCCGTCGCGGTAGGGGTTGGTACGCGACGTGCCGAGGATCGTGCCGCCGCGGGGCAGGATGCCCGCCGTGGAGGCCGCCGTGAGCGGCACGCTGTTGCCCTGCACGACGCCCGCCCAGCCGTAGCGGAAGCCCACGACCTCGTGGCCGTAGCGGTTGATGCCCGTGCGCACGACGCCACGGATGACGGCGTTCAGGCCGGGGCAGTCGCCGCCGCCGGTGAGGACTCCGATGCGGGCCATCGCGGCATCCTTCCAGGCGTCCGGACGACAGGCGAGGGGGTCCGTGTCGAACCGCGACGCGCGCTCAGAGGACCCAGCCGTCGGCCCCGTCGAGCTCGGTCACGAGCATCTCGACCTGCTTCGCGATGGCGTCGCGCGTGGCCCGCACGTCGGCGAGCGGGCTTCCCTCGGGGTCGGGCAGATCCCACTCGATGCGGCGTGCCCCGGGCACGACCGGGCAGTCGTCGCCGCAGCCCATGGTGATGACGACGTCGGCGCGCTCGAGCATCGCCCGCGACAGCTCGCGCGGGGCCACGCCGGAGAGGTCGATGCCGACCTCGCGCATGACCTCTACGACCTCAGGGTGCACCTGCTCGGCGGGTGCCGTGCCCGCCGACTGTGCCGTGTGCCGCCCCCTCGCGGCCCGTTCGAAGAGCGCATGACTCATCTGCGAGCGGCCGGCGTTCTGCCGGCAGACGAAGAGCGCCATGGCCATTCGCGGTGAAGCCTAATGCACCCTCCGAGGGAGTCTCAACGATCCATGGCGAGTGCCCCCGCCCGTGCTGCGCCCGGCTCAGCCCTTGACGGCACCCGCGGTCAGGCCGGCGACGATCCGCTTCTGGAAGAAGAGGACGAGCAGGATCAGTGGGATCGAGATCGTGACCGACGCGGCGCTGATCGTGCCCAGCGGCTGCTCGAACTGGGTGGAGCCCGTGAAGAACGCGATCGCGGCCGGCACGGTGCGGGCGTTGGAGGACGCCGTCAGCGTGATGGCCAGCAGGAACTCGTTCCAGGCCGCGATGAACGTCAGGATGCCGGCCGTGGCCAGGCCCGGCGCGGCGAGCGGCACGACGATCTTGCGGAACGCCTGGAAGTGCGTCGCCCCGTCCACGAGCGCCGCCTCCTCGAGGTCCTTCGGGATCTCCCGGAAGAACGAGACGAGGATGTAGATGGTCAGCGGCAGCGCGAAGGTGAGGTACGGGATGACCAGCCCGACGAGCGTGTCGAAGAGGCCGATGTCCGTCCACAGCTTGAACACCGGGGCCGCGATCGCGATCTGCGGGAACGTGGTGATCGACAGGACGAGCGCGAGGATCAGGAACTTGCCGGGGAAGCGCAGCCGGGCCAGCGCGTAGGCGCAGAACGCCCCGATGACGAGCGACAGCAGCGTCGTCACGAGGGCCACGATCGCCGAGTTGCGCAGCGCGGTGGTGAAGTTCGAGTCGTTGAAGATCGACTCGTAGTTCTCGAGCGTCGGGCTGGGCGGCACGAGCGCGGCGCCCGACAGGTCCGCCCCCGTCTTCAGCGACGTGTTGATGAGCCAGTAGAACGGGAACAGGCAGAAGACGACGATCGCGAAGATCCCGACCCACACCAGCCCGTTGTAGTTGCGCGGTGGCTTGGCCCGCTCCCGGGTGCGCGCCCGCGGGACGGCGACGGCCTCGGCGCTCTCGGCGGTGCTCATCGCGAGCGCTCCCTCTCGAGGACGACGGTTACTTCGGTCGAGCAATGACGCGCGGTCATGCCTTCCCTCCCTCGTCGGCCAGGCCGCGGATGTTGCCGCCCACGAAGCGGATGTAGAGGAAGGCGACGATCATCACGATGATGAACGTGATCACCGCCATCGCCGACCCCAGGCCGATGAGGCGGTTCTCGCGCAGCTCCTCGTAGGCCTCCAGCGACACGGTGTTCGTCCCGTTGGAGCCCTTGGTCAGCACGAACGGCAGGTCGAAGATCCGCAGCGCGTCCAGGGTGCGGAAGATCAGCGCGACGAGGATCGCGGGCTGCAGCAGCGGCAGCGTGATCTTCGTGAAGCGCTGCCAGGCCGAGGCGCCGTCGACCTTGGCCGCCTCGTAGACGTCGTCGGGGATGACCTGCAGGCCGGCGAGGATGAGCAGCGCCATGAACGGCGCCGTCTTCCACACGTCGGCGAAGATGAGCACCGCCATCGCGTAGCCCTGCTCGCCCAGCCACACGATGTCGCCGCCCGGCAGCCCGATGCCGCGCAGCATCGTGTTCACGAACCCGAGCTGGGGCTCGAAGATCGTCTGCCAGGTGATCGCGGTGACGACGGTCAGGATCGCCCACGGCACCAGCACCACGGTCCGGATCAGGCCCTTGCCCTTGACCGCGTTGTGCATGGCCATGGCCATCGCCAGGCCCAGGATCAGCTCCAGGCTCACCGAGCCGACCGTGAAGATCAGCGTGTTGACGATGGCCGACTGGAACGACTCGGCCGACAGCGCCGTCTCGTAGTTGCGCAGCCCGGCCCATCGCGAGAGGCCGGGCGTGCGCACGCTGTACTCGTTGAGGGACAGCCAGATCGCGTACCCGATGGGGTACGCGGCGACGACCGCGATCAGGATCAGCGACGGCGAGACCATCCTCGCCGCCAGGCGCTTCTCGTCCGACTCGGCGGACCTGCGGCGCTTCTTCGGTGGGCCGACCTTCGTCGTCGCGGTGGCTGCCTCCATGGGGTCTCCTCTCCTAGAAGGTCCCGAGCGCCTTGGTGATCTCCTCGTCCGCCTTCTTGAGCGCGGCATCCGGTGACTGCTGGCCCGACAGCGCCGTGTTCACGTTCTTGTAGATCGCGGACGAGATCTGCGTGTACACCGGCGAGATCGGACGCGACTTGGCCTGGGCGACCGCCTGCTGCAGCTCGTCGGAGAACGGCAGCGCCTTCTTGACGTCGGCGTCCTCGTAGGTCTCGGTGAGAACCGGGGCCAGCGAGTACTCCGCCGCGTCACGCTTGATCGCCTCGGGAGCGGTCAGGTAGTCGATGAGCGCGACCGCGCCCTCGGGGTTCTTCGAGAACGCCGAGATCACGAGGTTGTGCCCGCCGAGGATGCCGGCCTTGCCGCCGCCCTCGAACTCGGGGAACGGCGCGACCTTGAACTTGCCCTTGACCTTGTCGGCCTTCTCACCCAGCGCGTAGGCGTAGGGCCAGTTGCGCATGAAGGTGGCGCGGCCGGCCTCGAAGGCGCGGCGGGCGGGCTCCTCCATGTACGTGGTCACGGCCTTGGGAGCCGCGCCGTTCTTGATGCCGTCGACCATGAACTGCAGCGCCTTGACGTTGGCCGGCGAGCTGATCTCCGACTTCTTGCCATCGTCGCTGAGCACCTTGCCGCCGGCGGCGAAGGCGATCTCGAGAAAGTCGACGGTCAGGCCCTCGTAGGCCGCGCCCTGGTAGACGATGCCGTCGTTCTTGGCGGCCTCCTCGTAGACCCCCTGCCACGTCGCCGGGACGCCGTCGACCTGGTCGGTGCGGTAGTAGATGAACGCCGCGTCGGTCTGCTTGGGGGCGCCCCAGTACTTCTCGCCGTCGAACTTGATCGTCTCGAGCGTCGACGGGATGAACTCGCCCTTGCGCGAGTTGACGTACTCCGTCATGTCCATGAGCCACTTCTGGCTCGCGAACTCAGCGGTCCAGATGACGTCGGAGTAGAAGATGTCGCACTCGCCCGACTTGGCCTCCTGGCGCTGGATGAACTGGTTGCGCTGCTCGTCGGCCGACTCGGGGAACTCGAGCAGCTTGGCCTTGAGCCCCTGCGAGGCGTACTTCTCGTTGAAGAGCTTCACCGACTCCTTCTGCGCGCCGGACGTGTCCTTGCCGGTGCAGTAGGTGACGTTGCCCTTGGCGGCCTTGGCCGCGTCGAGCGCGGGCGCCTTCTTCGCGCCCTCGGTCGCGCCGCTCGACTCGGCGGCGCCGCTCCCGGAGCTCGTGCTGCCGCTGTCGCCCTCGTCGTCGCCGCCGCATGCAGCCGCGAACAGGGCCATCGACGCCACCAGCGCCGTGGCCAGACCCCTGCGAAGCCTCATGTTCTCCTCCTCGTCCCTGCGGACATTCCGTACCGGCCGGGACACTACCCCCCCGAGCAAGTGCCGCGCGTCACCCTCGACACGGCTCGGAGCAAAGGTAGGGTCAGGCCATGCCGCCCACCTACAGAGAGCGCCTGCGGATCGAGGGCGCCGTCCTCGCCGGCTGTGGTGCCGCCGGCTCCGGAGCCCTGCTGGCGAGCTTCGAGGAGGCTCGCCGCGGCCCCGTCGGCACCGTCGGGCAGCTCGCCGTCGTCGCGGTGCTGCTGGCCACCCTCGCCCCGCGCAGCGTGCGCAAGGCGATCGAGCGTGCCGAGCCCATCCCGCCCGGCGGTGAGGGCTCGGGCGAGCCGACGCCGCTGTGGCACGTGCCGCTCGTGCTGGGCGGTCTCGTGGCCGCTGTCGTCCTACCGCGCGAGCTCGGCGCCCGGCACGCCGGCTGGGACGCGGCGCTGCGCGTGACCGCCGGCTGCGCGATGGTGGGCATCGTGCAGGCCGTGCTGCTCGAGCGCATCGTGGCGGCCGAGGAGCGGCGCACGGGCCGGTCGTACCTGCGCATGCCCGGGTCGCGGCTGGGCCGCGGGACGCGGCTGGGCTGGCGCGCGGCCTAGGCGGTCACAGCCACCCGGCGCGTTTGAGGCGCCGGTGCAGCAGCGTGCAGATGAGCAGGGTGGCCGCGACGACGAGCGGGTAGCCGTAGGTCCACTTCAGCTCGGGCATGTGCTCGAAGTTCATGCCGTACAGGCCGAAGACCATCGTCGGGACGGCGATGATCGCGATCCAGGCCGAGATCCGGCGCATGTCCTGGTTGTCGCGCACCGAGAGCTGGGCGAGGTTGGCCTGCAGCGCCCCCGCCAGCAGCTCGTCGAAGGCGGAGATGCGGTCGATGTCGCGCACGAGGTGGTCGTGCACGTCGCGGAAGTAGTCGCCGGTGCGGGGGTCGAGCGGCAGGCCCGTCTGGCGGTCGGCCAGGCGCTGCATCGGGCCGGCGAGCGGCGTGACGGCGCGGCGCAGCTCGATGACCTCGCGCTTGAGCCGGTAGATCCGCTCGGCCGGGTTGGCGCCCTCACCGGAGAAGACCTCGGCCTCCACCTCCTCGACGTCGGTGGCAAGGCCCTCGATGACCGCGGCGTAGTCGTCCACGATCCGGTCGGCGACCGCGTAGAGCACCGAGCTCGGGCCGATCCCCAGGAGGTCGGGGTGGGCCTCGAGGTCCAGGCGCACGTCGTGCAGCGGGCTGGCCTCGCCGTGGCGCACGGTGACGACGAAGCGCCGGCCGAGGAAGACGACCACCTCGCCGATCTCGACGAGCTCCTGCGAGTCGATGTAGCGCGCCGTCTTCATGACCATGAACAGCGTGTCGCCGTGCAGCTCGAGCTTCGCGCGCTGGTGGGCGTGGACCGCGTCCTCGACGGCGAGCGGGTGCAGCTCGAAGTGGCGGCCCACGGCCTCGACCACCGCCGGCGACGGGTCGTGCAGGCCGATCCACACGAAGCCGTCGTCGCAGGCGGCGGCCTTCTCGAGCGCCGTCTCGAGCTCGATGCGACCGCCGCGGCGCTCGCCGGCGTCGTAGAGCCCGCAGTCGACGACGGCCGACCCGACGTCCTCGGCCTGCAGCGGCGCGGCCTGTGGCGTCGTCGTCTCGGTCTCCGACCCGCTGCGGTGCGTCTCGCGGCGCGGGAGGGGAAACCAGCGGGAGCCGTCGGCGGGCACGACCGAAGCGTATCCCGTGCCTCAGCGCCTCAGGGCGGGCGCCGGCGGGGCCGCAGCGGGACCACCGTCGCCCCGCCCTCGGCTGGGACCGGCCCGTGCCCCCCCGCGCCGAGGAGCGTGAGCTGGGCGTAGGCGGTGTCGCGCCAGCTCTCCCATGCGCGCAGGCGCGGGTCGTCGGGCGGGCGCTCGCCGTGGACGACCTCGGCGAACGCCGCGGCCCACTGCTCGCCCTCGCCGATGAAGTCGTCGATGTCGCCCGCGTCGACCTGCTCCTCGCGGGCGACGTAGCGCAACCAGCCGGTCAGCACGGCGGCGTCGCGGCCGCGCTCGTCGGCCTTCGAGCGCTGTCCCCAGCGGACCACGCGCCCGCACCCGCAGAAGCATCTCCGGGTCACGGCGCGAGCGTAGTGCGCCTGCGCGATGCTGTGCGGCCCATGGCCCGAATCAGCCCTCGTCGCGTCTCCCTGCTGACCATCGCCGGCCTGTCGCTCGCCGCGCCCGCGGCGGCGGCAGCGGACATCGGGCCCGGCGGCACGTGCGCCGGCGACCCGATCGTCCCCGACCGCGTCGTCACCGGCACCTTCCCCGCCGCCCTGCAGGGCTCCTACGTGATGGTGCCCGTCACCGTGCCGCGCGGGACCGAGGGGGTGCGGGTCAAGTACTGCTACAGCCAGCCCGCGGGACCGACGACGGCAGGCGCGCGCAACACGCTCGACCTCGGCCTCTGGGACGCTCGCGGCTTCCGCGGGTGGGGCGGATCGAGCCACCCCGACGTCACGGTGTCGCCGCTGGGCTTCTCGTCGGAGGCCGAGTATCGCGCGGACCCGCGCGGCGACGTGCCCGGCCGCACGACGCGCGGCTTCGTTCCCGGTCGCGTGCCGCCCGGGCGGTGGGAGGTCGAGCTCGGCGTCGGCGGCGTCCTCACCCCCGAGCAGGGCAACCCCTCGGGGACCGTCGACTGGCGCGTCGAGGTGGACTTCCTCGAGCGCACGGACGGGACGCCGTACCGCCCGGCGCGCTACGACCGCTCCCCGGCGCGCCGCGCGCCCGGGTGGTACACCGGCGACCTGCACGTCCATGCCGAGCACTCCGCGCTGGGCGACGCGACGATGCGCGAGGTCTTCGACTACGCCTTCCGGCCGCTGCGCCGCGGCGGCGCCGGGCTGGACTTCGTGACCCTGACCGACTACGTCACGAGCTCGGCCTGGGGCGAGATCGGCCGCCATCAGGCCGATCACCCGGGGCGGCTCATCATGCGCAGCGCCGAGGTCATCACCTACCGCGGCCACACCAACAACCAGGGGTCGGTCACCTACGTGGACCACCGGCTCGGCCCCGTGCACGAGCTGCGCCCCGACGGGGGCGTGCGCCTGCGCCGCGGCCCGCGGCCGCCGAGCGAGCTGTTCAAGACGGTGCAGCGCGCGGGCGGCTTCACGCAGATCAACCACCCGCGCATCTTCCCGTCGAGCGTTCCCGTCTTCGCCCTGCTGTGCCGCGGCTGCCCGTGGGACTACAGCGACGCCGAGACCGACCTGCGCCGCGTCGACGCGATCGAGCTGGCCACCGGTCCGGCCACCGTCGAGTCGGGAGACGACCCGGACACGCTGGGCTTCACGCGCGACGCCATCGCCTACTACCAGCGCGTGCTGGCCACCGGCGCGCACGTCGCCGCCGTCGCGGTGAGCGACGCCCACGACGGCGGGTCCCCCAGCAACCCGGTGACCGAGCGCCCCGTCGGCCAGGGCGCGACCGTCGTGCGGGCGCGCGAGCTGTCCGAGCGCGGCATCACCGCCGCCGTGCAGGCGGGCCACACGTACGCCAAGCTGCTGGGCAGCCAGGGGCCCGACCTGCGCTTCAGCGCCACCGCCGGCGGCCGGCGCGCGATCATGGGCGACACCATTCGCGGCGGCCCGCGCGTGCGCCTGCGCGCACGCGTGGACGGAGCGACGACCACCGCCGTGCCCGGCACCCGGCCCTACTCGCTGGTCGTGCAGCGCGACGGGGTGGAGGTCGCGCGCCTCCCGGTCACGGGCGAGCGTCAGACGTTCCGGCTGCGTGCGACCGGGCCCGGGCGCTGGGGCCTGCAGCTCGAGCGCGGCCGGCTCATCGTCGCGGTGACGACGCCGATCTGGGTGACGCCGTGAGCCTGAGGGCCCGGCGCCGCTAACCCTCGGCGGCGGTCACCTCGAACGGCACGCTGAGCACGAGCGGGCCGTCTGCGGTCGCGACCTTGTGGACCAGCCGGTGGGGTCCCGGCTGCAGGCCGGGCGGCACCACGGCGGCGGAGGTCCGGGTCAGGCCGGGAACGACGATGACCCCGGGACTGAGCGGCACGCGGCGGCCGGCGGTCACGATCTCCCACCCGCCGTCGGGCAGCCGCCGCTCCCAGTGGTGGCTCCGCCGGGAGTACAGGCACGCCCGCCCCGTGTTGCGCAGCTGGATCTGCAGCGCGGCGCCCGGCGCGCCGGACTCCCGGCTCAGGCTGAGGTCGGCGGCGGCGCTCCGGCCGCGCGGGCAGCGCCTCGTGGCCGGGCGCGGGCGCCGCGCGGTGAACGAGCTGAACCAGGATCGCCCGGCGACGTCCAGACGCAGCCGGTAGCGCCCGCCCGTGGCGGGGATGCCGACGCGGGTGGAGCCGTCGCGCACCGAGCGCCGCGCGACCACGTGCAGCGGGGCGCCGCGCTGGTCCACGCGCACCAGCGACACGGCGGCCGCGGGCGCCGTGTCGGTGACGGCGGCCCGCACCACGAGCCGCTCGCCGGCGTAGAAGACGGGCACGGCCTCGCTCACGGGCCAGGCCACGCGCAGGCCGAGGGCGCCCAGGGCGTCGGCGTCCGGCGGGCGGTCGGCGTGCGCCGCAGCCGGGAGGCCCGCGGTGCACGCGCTGCAGGCGGCCCCGAGGACCGCGATCCTTCGGAGGTTGGGCATCCGGGCAGGGCTACCCGCCGGGCCGCGCCCGCAGCCTCCTCACCTGACGGTCGAAGGCGCGCGCCGCCGAGGCCGGCTGACCGCCCGCGCGGGAGAGGTCCATGATCGCGTACAGGAAGTAGCTCGACTGCTGCTGGATGAGGTCGCGGTACTCGCCGCCGAGCCCGTGCCCGGCGCCGTCCAGCGGCTCCAGGACGACCGGCAGGCGCAGGTTGTACATGCGCCCGGCGTTCGACACCGCCCAGCGGTAGGGCACGGTCTGGTCCTCGGTCCCGTGGATGAACAGCGCGCCCGCGTCACCTGCGCCGATGTACTCATCCGTGGGGATGCCGCCGGAGACCGACACGGCACCGCGGATGGCTGACGAGAAGCCGGGATTGCCGCTGGTGCCGGGATCCTCGGAGCGGTACGCCGCGAGCAGCGACGTGACGGCACCGGCCGAGCCGCCGCCCATCGCGATGCGCTCGGTGTCCACGCGGTACGTCGCGGCGTTGCGGCGCAGCCAGCGGACCGCGGCCTGCGCGTCGTGCTGGGCGCCGAGGGCCGCGGCCTCGCACGTGGGCGTCGGGTCGGGGTTCCCGCCGCAGCCGGTCGGGGAGAGCAGGCGGTAGTCGATCGACACGGCGACGTAGCCCAGTCGCGCGTAGAAGGTCGCCATCGCGGCGCCGCTGCTCTTGGACCCCGCGGTGAAGCCGCCGCCGTGCACCCACACGAGCGCCGGGCGCCGGGCGACCGTGTCGCCCGTCGGCTGGTAGAGGTCGAGCTTCAGGTCGACCGCGTTGCCCTGGGCGTCCGGCGCGCTGCCGTAGGTGAGGTCGCGCGTCACCGAGACTGCCGAGAAGACCTGATCGCGGTAGCGCAGCGGCGCGTCGCCGTCGGGCGCCGGCAAGGTGCAGCCGGTGAGCACGCTCGCGGCGGCCAGCGCGAGCAGGAGCGCGCGGCGCATCATCGGGCGCCGCGCGCCGCCAGGGCACGCTCCCACATCTGCAGGTAGGCCTCGGCGCCCCGGGCCAGGTCCGCCACGATCTGCGGGCCCGCGATGACGCGCAGGTCCTCGACCCAGTCGGGGTACAGGCCGTAGTGGTCGACGCCGTCGGCGTTGATGTCGTACACGCGCGAGCCGGACACCTGCTTGTCCAACACCGTCCCGCCGTCGAAGGTGCGGAACGGGTAGCGCACCGGGTTCTGCGCGGCACCCGGCCGCGGCTGGCCCTGGGCGCCGAGCCCGTTGATGTCCGAGCCGAAGCCGACGCCGAAGTAGAACCGCGGGTCGCGCTTCGCCCGGGCCTCGCGCCACTCCGCGGCGAAGCTCTCCGTCTCGCCCGCGTAGGGGCCGACGACGCCGCCGAGGCGCAGGATCCGGGTGAGGCTCCCCGCATCGCCCCAGCTGTGGCTGGAGATGACGCCGGGGTAGGCGCGTGCCTCGAGCAGCGTCAGCGCCTCGCGGCGCGCCTTGACGCTGAGGTGGTCGGTCTCGAGGATCATGCCGCGCGCCATGACGCGGCTGATCAGGTGCGCACCCAGCGGCGTGAGGCCCTTCGGGTTGCACAGCGGTCCGGGCGGATAGACGGGGAGCTGGCCCGTGAACAGGCCGTTGGAGGTCACCGGGTCGAGCATCGGCGCGATCACGGCGGCGAGCGGCTCGACGTTCGTCGGCTCGTTGTCGTGGTCGGGGTCGCCGGGCGCGCACTGACGCGCGTCCCAGAACTGGCCCGTCGCGTACTTGTTGCCGGCGTTGACGAGCACGCCCGTGGCGCCGTCGTCGAAGGCCGTCCCGCCGAGCGCGTTGTCGAACTTGTGCACGGGGAAGACCGAGCGCACCCCCAGTGCGTGGAACTCGGCGAGCTGGCGATCGATCTGGGCCGCGTCACAGCGCGGGGTGCCGTTGAACTGGCCGCAGCCGAACAGCTCGGAGGTCTCCATGCCGAACACCATCGCCAGCTTGCCGGCGTTGATCACGCGTCGCGCCTGGGTGGGGTTGGTCACGATCCGCAGCCAGCCCTTGCCCGGGCCCCCGTTCTGCGCGTCGACGTAGGCCTCGAGGTCGCGCATGTCCTGTGCCTGCTTGCGAGCGCTGGCCATCTCGTCGCAGCTGTTCTGCTTGAGCGGATAGAGGTCGCACAGCGCGCGGTTCTCGACGAGGTCGTTGACCATGATGCGCAGGCCGCCGCGCCACGACCGCTCGATCCACTTCCAGTAGCTGCCCTCGTGCGTGAGCGACTCGGCCCGCGGCCAGCCCGCGAACGTGGGCCAGCCCTTCGTGTCGTGGGTGCCGACCGGGCTGCCGGCCGAGAGGAAGTTCTCGACCACCGCGCCGGCGCCGTTGGGCTCGTGGTCGGGGCAGTCCTTCAGGGCGTCGGCGACGCCGTAGGGGCTCCACGGCCGGCCGCAGTGGAAGCGCCCGCCGAGGAACTCGAAGGCGCCGATGTGAATGTGGTCGTCGAGGAACCCGCGCACGGGCCCGGTGGGGCTCGCGCCGGTGAACGGCGTGCCGGTCGCGTTGACGGTGATCTCCGGGAAGGTGGCGCAGCCCCCCACCGCGACGAACGCGAAGCGCTGGGCGGCGGCCGCCGGAACCTGCACGAGCCGGCCGGCAAGCCCGGCGCCGAGGCCGCGCCCGCCGTCCAGGGCGGTCAGCGTGAAGGTCTGGCCGGCGGCGGGCTGCACGATCCAGTCCGCCGGCCTGCCCGGCGTGGCGGTCGAGGTCACGAGCGTGGGAGGCGTCGCGGCGGGCATCGTCGCGTCGGGCCCGTAGAGCAGGTAGCGCCCGAGCGCCGTCGCCTGCATCCGGAAGGGCGTGGCCGCGCCGGCCGCGGCCGGCCCGAGGCGGTAGCCGAGCGCGTCCTTGACGACGAACCGACCGTCGCCCGCGGCGCGCAGGCCGTAGCAGCCGTGCACGAGCGTGTAGCGGTCGGCCGAGGCGACCGAGGGCGCCAGCGCGCAGGCCGCGAGCACCGACAGGGTGAGCACGACCGTCGACCGCCACCGCCTGGGGAGCCTCATGTCGCGCCATCCTGCCAGACGCGGACAGGTGAGCGGCGGGGGATCCGCCCCCGGAGCGTCAGCCGTGCAGCTCGAAGTGCATCCCGTCGGGCGCGGTCGGCCAGCGCCCGCCCCAGGTGAAGCCCGCGCGCTCGAAGGCGCTGACCAGCCGGCGGTCCTGGCGAGGCGCGCTGCCCTGCGGGTTCTCGCTCGCGTTGAGGTCGATCGCGAGACCCCAGGCGTGCAGTGACAGCGTGCCGGACCCGGGGATGCGCCGCGGCGCGTGGCAGCCCGCGAAGTCGCCGGTGTCCACCAGGCGCGCCAGCCCCCGGCGCTCGAGCCGGCCCAGGGCCCGGCGCAGCGGGGCGAACATCGCGCGGTGACAGGTGACGGAGCCGAGGATCGGCACGCGCCGCGTGACGATCGTCCGCCGGCGCCACCCGGGCTCGATCCCGATCCAGTCCTCGCCGTAGGGCAAGCGCACCGCGAACTCGCCGAAGCGCCGCTTGACGGCGGCCGGGCGGATGATGCCGCCGCGCGATGGCGCGGCGCTGGTCGGGGCGAGCACGGCGACGCGGGTCAGCCGGTCGTCGGGCACCACCCGCGCGATGGCGCGTGGGTCGGTCGTCGCGACCAGCACCTGTGCGTTGCGCCGCTGTGCCCGCGGAACGTCGCCGGCCGCGACGACGAGCTCGGCGTCGCGCGCGAGGTCGTCGGGGACGACGCCGGCGACGGTCAGCGTGCGCCCGGCGACCGTCCGCAGGCGCCCGCCCCGCCCCACGCGCCGCAGGCGCGCACCCGCACGCGACAGCAGCACCCGCCCGCGCCGCAGCCCGGCGACCGGCGCCGCGTTGCCGGCCGCGGCCACAGCGGCGTAGCCGCGCGGCGTCACGACGAGCGCATCCAGCGGGAGCGCGTAGCCGGCCGGCGGGGCGTCCCGGACGCGGCCGCCCGCGGTGGTGGAGCGCCGCAGCAGCACCTGCGTGCGCTCGATCCGGGTGAGCGCCTCGACGGCCGGCGCGCGGCGCAGCCGGTCCACCCAGCGGGCCGGCACGCCGCCGCGACGGCGCACGAGCACGACCGCGCGCTCGGCCGGCGCCTGCGCGCTCGGCGTCGCCGCCCGGGGCGCGGGCGCCGCCGCCCCGCGCACCGGCGGATCGGCCGGCTCGTCCCGCGCCGCGCCCGAGGCGGCGAGCGCGACGACGACCGCCACACCGGCGACCAGCGCGCAGGCGACCGCGAGACGCATGACGCCGAGGGTACGGCAGCCGAGCGGCACGCTCTCCCCCTCCGGCGGGTCACGTTTCGGGCGTAGACTCGCGCCCATGCTCGGGTGCGCCCGATGCGGTGAGCAGAGCGACGATGGCAGACGCTTCTGCTGGTCCTGCGGCGCCCCCCTGGCGGGCGAACCCGCGTCGGCGCGCGAGGTCCGGAAGGTTGTGACCATCGTTTTCTGCGACGTCGTCGGGTCCACCGACATCGGCGAGCGCCAGGATCCGGAGCAGCTGCGCTGGCTCATGTCGCGGTACTTCGAGGAGATGAGCGCGATCGTCTCCCGCCACGGGGGCACCGTCGCGAAGTTCATCGGCGACGCGGTCATGGCCGTGTTCGGCGCGCCGGTGCTGCACGAGGACGACGCGCTGCGCGCCGTCCGTGCCGCGACGGACATGCAGGCGGCCGTGAGCGCGTTGAACGTCGAGTTCGAGAGCTCGCTCGGCGTTCACATCAAGGTTCGCATCGGGGTCAACACCGGAGAGGTCATCGCGGGCGACGTCTCGGGCAGCGACACGCTCGTCACGGGCGACGCCGTCAACACGGCTCAGCGGCTGGAGACGAGCGCCGGGTCCGACGAGATCCTGATCGGCGAAGGGACGTACGCGCTCGCGCGTGACGCAATCCATGCGCAGGCACTCCCGCCCCTGGCCGTGAAGGGCAAGCAGCGTCGCCTCAGGGCGTACCGGCTGCTCGCGGTGGCTCCGGGGCACGCGGTCCGCACCCAGCTCTTCAGCTCCCCGTTCGTCGGACGTGAGGTGGAGCTGGCGCTCATCCGGGAGACGGTGCTCCGGGCGATCCGCGCGCGCTCATGCCACCTGCTCACCGTCCTCGGCCAGCCGGGCGTCGGAAAGTCGCGCCTCGTCGCCGAGGCCATCCGCGATGCGGCACCGGCGTCCACGGTGCTCCAGAGCAACTGTCTTTCGTACGGCGAAGGGATCACCTTCTGGCCGGTGACCGAGATCCTCCGACAGGCTGCGCAGACCGACGCGAGCGAGCTCGACGCGCGTTTCCGCGACAGGCTGACGGCCCTGCTCGCAGGCGACGACAACGCGGCGGCCATCGCCGAGGGCGTGTCCGAGCTCGTCGGCCCAGGCAGCGGACGTCGCCCCGCGGAGGAGCTGTTCTGGGCCGTCCGGAAGCTGCTCGAGGCCATAGCCCGCCGAGGGCCAGTCGTCGTCGTCTTCGACGACATCCACTGGGGCGAGGCGACCCTGCTGGACCTCATCGAATACCTCGCCGACTGGTCGCGCGATGTGCCGTTGCTGCTCATCTGCATCGCGCGGCCGGAGCTGCACGAGATCCGCCCGGGCTGGGGCGGCGGCAAGGTCAACGCGACCTCGATCTTCCTCGACCCGCTCACCGAGCCGGAGTCCGAGCGGTTGATCGACCATCTCCTGGGTGACACCGCCCTGTCGCAGAAGCTCAGGGACCGCATCCACGAGGCAGCCGAGGGCTACCCGCTGTTCTTCGAGGAGATCGTGTCGATGCTCGTCGACGAGGGCCTCCTCGGCAGCCAGGCCGAAGGCGGTGAAGCCGGTGCCGAGGCGGCACGGATGCGCGTCCCGGCGACGATCAACCTGCTGCTCGCCTCGCGCATCGATCGCCTCCCGCACGCAGAGCGAGAGGTGCTGGCGTGCGCGTCGGTCGAGGGGAGGACGTTCCACCGCGGTGCCGTCGAGCACCTCTCGCGGTCCGGCGCCGGCGCCGAGGTTGAGCGGTTGCTCGGCGCGCTTGTCCACAAGGACCTGATCCGGCCTGAGCCTTCTCAGCTCCGGCGCGAGGACGCGTTCAGCTTTCGCCACATCCTGATTCGCGACGCTGCCTACGAGTCGCTTCGCAAGCACGCGCGCGCGGAGCTCCACGAGCGCTTCGCGAGCTGGCTCGTGACGACGACGGGAGACAAGGCCGCGGAGTACGACGAGTTCGTCGGGTACCACCTCGAGCGGGCATTCCAGTACCGGGCGGCCTTGCGCCACCTGGAGCGCACGGACCGCGAGCTCGCCGGGCGCGCCGGCGCCCACCTCGCGTCAGCGGGCAGCCGCGCCCGATTGCGAGGCGACGTCCCGGCGGCGGCGAAGCTGCTGAAACGGGCGGTCGTCCTCCTGGGGGAGGACGACGGGGCGCCGCCCGAGACGCTGATCGACCTCGGCTCGGTGCTGGTCGAGATCGGCGATCTCGCGGGTGGCGACGCCGTCTTCGCCGAGGCGGTGGAGGCAGCGTCCCGACGGGCGGACGAGCGCCTCGCGACGTGGGCGGCACTCGAGCGCGCGAACGTCCGGTCGCAGATCGATCCGGGGTACGACGCTCGCCAGCTTCGCCAGGTCGCGGAAAGGTCGATCCCCGTGTTCGAGGAGCGCGGCGACGAGCTCGGCGTCGCGACCGCGCTCACGCGCGTGGCGGAGACCCACTGGATCCACGGCCGCTTCGCCGCCTCGGAGGAGGTGCTCGAACAGGCACTCGTCCACGCCGAGCGCGCCGGGGACCAGCGTGAGATCGTCGAGATCCTCGAGCTCCTCGGTCGCACGATCGTCATCGGCCCGCGACCGGTGGATGAGGCGATCGCGCGCTGCCGCGCGATCCTCGAGCAGGCACGCGATCACCCGCGGCTGGATGCGTGGACGTGGTCGATGTTGGCCGTCCTGGAGGCAATGCGCGGCCACCCCACCGAGGCGCGCGCACTCTGCAGCGACAGCCGACGGGCGCTTGCTGATCTCGGGTTGGAGATGATGCTCGCCGGCGCGCACATGTACTGGGGCGTCGCCGAGCTCACCATGGGGGACGCGCGGGCCGCCGAGGACGAGTTCCGCCGTGGGTGCGACGCGCTCGACGCGCTCGGCGAGCGGGCGACGCTGTCGACGATGGCGGCTTTCCTGGCGCGGGCGTTGGTCCACCAGGGGCGCTATGACGAAGCCGGTCGGCTGACGGTGGTCAGCGAGGATGCCGCGGCGGACGACGACCTCGCCTCGCAGGTGCTCTGGCGAGGGGTGCGCGCGCGAGTGCTGTCGCACCGCGGCGACGTCGAGCCCGCCGAGCGGCTCGCGCGCAAGGCCGCGGACATGGCGCGCACCTCCGACTTCCTCACCACGCGGGCCGACGTCGTGATGGACCTGGCACACGTCGTGCATCGTGCGCGCCCGGCCGACGCAGATGCCATCGTCGCCGAGGCCGTGTCGCTGTACGAGGCGAAGGGGAACATGGCCTCCGCCGCTGGCGCCCGAGAGACGCACCTGCACTGGCGGACGCCATCGCCGGCTTGACGGCGCTGATCGCGTCGGTTAGCACACGCTCGACCAACTCCAACGGCGGGCGGAAACGTGAACGACTTCGAGCAGGTCAGCGTCAGCTTCCGTGGCACGCGCGAGCAGGGCTTCGAGTTGCTCCAGCGGCTCTCGCAGGACGACGACTTCCGCAGGCAGGTAGAGGCCGATCCGGTGGCCATGCTCGAGCAGTACGGCTTCGATATGACGGGCGCGGTACCGCCGGTGGCCAAGCTGGCTCCGAAATGGGAGATCAAGGCCATGCTCTGGAGGATGGGCCGCGACGAGGGCAACCCCTTCGGGAACGTCGAGCACGAGACCTGGCGCTTTCGGGTCCTGTGCGTCGTGTACAAGTTCGCGGCGCTGCCCTTCGTGGAGCGCCGGCCGACGCCCCATGACGCTCGTTAGGCGGACGCGGTACCTGGTCTTCTCCTCCCAGGACGAGCCCGTTCCCGACATCGCGGCGCTGCTGCGTGGCGAGGCGAGATCGTCATCGGTCCGCGTGACATACGCGATCTCGATCCTGCGTGGTGGCGAGTATCCGATCGGCCACGACGAGCTCGAGTTCCTGCTCACCGTTCCGACCGATCGGTGCGTGCCAAGCGACGCCATGGACGGGGCGAGAGTCGAGCGCCTCGCGCACCTGGGCCTCCTCGTGACGGACGACCCACACGAGGTCCTCGCCGAGCTCGCGCGCCGCGACCGCGAGCTCGAAGCCGGCCAGTGGAACCTGTACGGCGCGCTGATGCACTTCCTGACGCGGTGGCGGGACGTCGATCTCGGCAGCGCGCTGGAGGACGCAGGCGACGTCGACGAGTTGCCGCCCCCCGTCTACGAGGCGATCGACGAGTTCGTCGCCGAGCATGGGCCGGCCCCGGCGGCGTTTCACGCGCTCGAGGGTGCCCACGCGACGACGGACCTTCCGGTCGTCGAGCGCCGCGGCGGCCTGTACGACGCCCTGACGAGCCGGAAGACGACACGCCGGTTCGACCGCGACGGGGCGATGACGCGCGACGAGCTGGCGACGGTCCTGTTCTACGTCTTCGGCTGTCACGGCTACGCCGGGATGGCCGGCGACGGTCTCATGCTGAAACGGACGAGTCCTTCGGCGGGGGGCCTGCACTCCGTCGAGGCGTACCCCCTTGTAACCGCCGTGAAAGGCCTGACGCCCGGGCTCTACCACTACAACGCCCGTGACCACTCGCTCGAGCTCGTGGCCGACCTCGACGCGTCGGTGGCGCGCGACGCCGCCGCTGAGTTCGTCTGCGGCCAGCGTTACTTCGCCTCGGCCCACGTCCTGTTCGCGATGACGGCGCGCTTCTACAGGACGTTCTGGAAGTACCGCCGCCACCAGAAGGCCTACGGCGCGCTGATGATGGACGCGGCGCACCTCAGCCAGACGCTGTACCTCGTCGCCGCCGAGCTCGGGCTCGGCGCGTTCGTCACCGCGGCCATCAACGGCGCGAACATCGAGGAGCGGCTCGGCATCGACGGCTGGACGGAGGGCGCGCTGGCGGTCTGTGGCTGCGGCCGGCCGGCCGGCGGGCGCTCACCGTTCGAGCCGGACTTCGTGCGCTACGTCCCCCGCGAGACTGCCCTTCCAGCTGCCAGGTCCGGCTGACCCTCCGCTTGGCATCATGGCCCGATGCGGCGTTTCGTGTGCGTGACCTGCGGGACGCAGTTCGCGGAGGCGGCGCAGCCGCCGGCGTCCTGCCCGATCTGCGAGGACCCGCGGCAGTACGTGCCTGAGGCCGGCCAGCGCTGGACGACGCTCGAGGAGCTGCGCGGCGACCATGCCAACCGCGTGGCCGACGAGGGCGAGCTGGTCGGCGTCGGCACCGAGCCGTGGTTCGCCATCGGCCAGCGCGCGCTGCTCGTGCCGTTCGGCGAGCAGCGGATGATGTGGGACTGCGTGACGCTGGTCGACGACGCGAGCGCCGCCGAGGTCGAGCGCCGCGGCGGCCTGGCGGCGATCGCCATCTCGCACCCCCACTACTACTCGGGGATGGTCGAGTGGGCCCACCGCTTCGGCTGCCCCGTCCACCTGCACGCCGACGACGCGCGCTGGATCATGCGCCCGGACCCCGCCGTCGAGCTGTGGGACGGCGAACGCAAGGATCTCGGGCACGGTCTGACGCTGCTGCGCTGCGGCGGCCACTTCGCGGGCGGCACGGTCCTGCACCACGCCGGCGGGGCCGGCGGCCGCGGCGCGCTGCTGAGCGGCGACATCGTGCAGGTCGTCCCCGACCGCCGCCACGTCGCCTTCATGTACAGCTACCCGAACCTCATCCCGCTTGCGCCGGGCGCGGTCGCCGCCATCGCCGAGACGCTCGCGCCGCTGGACTTCGAGGTGCTCTACGGCGCGTGGTGGGGCAGGCTCGTGCACGACGCCAAGGCCGCCGTGGAGCGCTCGGCGGACCGCTACGTGCAAGCGGTGCAGGGGCGCTTTCCGCCGCCCGCCCAGTGACGCGGCTGCCGGCCAGCCTCGAGGTCCTGCGCGAGCCCGACTACCGCCTGCTCTTCTGCGGCCAGGCCGTCTCGCTGCTGGGCGACGGGATGGTCAACGTGGCGCTGGCCTTCGCGGTTCTCGGTCTCGGGGGCTCGGCCTCCGACGTCGGGCTGGTCTTCGCCGCGCGGATGGCGCCGCTGGTCGCCTGCCTGCTGGCGGGTGGCGTCGTGGCCGACCGCGTGTCGCGGCGCACGGTGATGGTCATGGCCGACGTGGTGCGCCTGGCGGCCCAGGGAACGATGGCCGCACTGCTGGTCGCGGGCGCCGCGGAGCTGTGGATGCTCGGGGCGCTCGCCGGGCTCACCGGCGCAGCGACGGGGTTCTTCAACCCCGCCTCGACCGGCCTGCTGCCCGCCGTCGTGAGCGCCGAGCGCCTGCAGCAGGCCAATGCGCTGCGCGGGCTGGCCATGGCCTGCGGCGAGATAGCGGGCCCGGTGATCGCGGGCGTGCTGGTGGCCACAGCCGGCGCGGGCTGGGCGCTCGGCGTCGACGCGCTGACCTTCGCGGCCAGCGCCGCCTTCCTGGTCAGGCTGCGCGTGCCCGCGCGGGCCGTGCGCACGACCCGCTCGTTCTTCGGCGACCTACGCGACGGGTGGGACGCGTTCCGCTCGCGAACCTGGGTATGGACGTTCGTCGCCTCCGCGGCGGCCGGCAACATGCTGTTCGCCTCGTGGAACGTGCTCGGCCCGGTCGTCGCCGATCGCGAGCTCGGAGGGGCGGCGACCTGGGGGCTGATCGTCGGCGCGCTCGGCGCCGGCTCGCTGGTCGGTGGCTTCATCGCCCTCCACGCGCGGCCAGCCCGGCCGCTGCTGGTCGCCACCCTCGGCGTCTCGATCTTCGCCCTGCCGCTCGTCGCGCTCGCCCTCGGGCTTCCCGCCCCGGCGATCGCCGCCGTCACCTTCCTCAGCGGAGCGGGGCTCATGCTCTCCAACACGGTCTGGGAGTCGACGCTCCAGCGCCACATCCCTGCGGAGTCCCTGTCGCGCGTGAGCGCCTACGACTGGTTCGGGTCGATGGCCTTCCAGCCGCTCGGGTTCGCGCTCTGGGGGCCGCTGGCGGGTGCCATCGGGGTGGATGTGGCGCTGTGGCTCGCTTTCGGCCTGCACGTCGCCAGCGTGCTCGCCCTGCTGGCCGTGCGCGACATCCGGCGGCTGCCCCCGTTCCCCGAGCCGAAGCGGGCCGCCGTTTGCGCCCGTCCGCCGCGGCTGGGTGAGCGCGACGCCGAGCTGCGGGCGTAGCCGGCGCGTGATCCGTCGCGCGGAGGATGGAGCGGGGCGCCCGCGAACAGCAGCGGGTGAGGGGAGGGCGACCTGGCTGCCCGGTAGCACCGGCACAACGTCACACTCGCCGCGCCCGAGCGCACCGGCGTGACGTTCGACCGGCTCTAGGGACCCCAACGTCACACTCGTGCTCGATCCGGCGACGAGCGTGACGTTCGGCCGGTGCCACCCGGCTCACCCCTCGATGCCCACGAACCACGCCGATCCCGGCGCAAGGGCACCGGGCGGCGCGCCAGGGGAGGCTCAGCGCACGCGCACCCATCCCGTCCCGGGCGCAGGGTGAGCCGACTGCCCCGAGCCCACACCGGCCGCCGTCGTCCGCGGTGGCTAATCTGCCGCTCCCGTGCAGCCCGCCATCACCTCATCCCGTCCCTCGCGGCGCCTCGGAGCGGTGGCCGCTGTGCTCATGGCCACCACCGGGTCGGCGGCGATCGCCACCGGCCAGGACGTCGCGCCGCCCGCCACCGGAGGGCCCGTCGGCGTGTTCCCGGCAGCCGACACGCTCTCGGCGTCGCCCCGGACCGAGATCAGCTTCCGCGGCGTCGCGCCCGGTGGGCTCGGCGCGATCTCCGTCGAGGGCTCGCGCAGCGGCGCACGCACGGGAAGCGTGCGGCCGCATCCCGACGGCAACGGTGCGAGCCTGGTGTTCGCCACCCCGTTTCGCGCCGGCGAGCGGGTGACCGTGCGCACGGACCTCGACGTCGCCGGCGCGCAGGCCGGCGACTTCTCGTTCACGACGGTCGGCCGCGCGCGCGAGGGCCTGGGCAGCGGCAGCCCGCCACCGCGCAGCCTGTTGCGCCAGTACACCGCCCAGCGCGGCCAGGTGCCGCGCGGCGCCGTCCCGCGCTACCGCTCCCGGCCCGACCTCCGCCCCCCGGAGATCCAGGTGAGCACGCGCACGCGCGCAGGCGTCGCCGAGGGCTCCATGTTCGTGTCACCCAAGAAGGTGTTCGGCGCCCGCAAGCGGCCGGGCCTGCAGAGCGGCCCGCTGATCCTCGACAACCGCGCCGAGCCCGTGTGGTTCGCGCCGCTCAGCGACGGCAACGTCAGCGACTTCCGCGTGCAGAGCTACCGCGGCCGGCCGGTGCTCACCTGGTGGCAGGGCCGGCAGGTGCTCGGCTCGGGCGAAGGCATCATCCAGATGGTCGACAGCGCCTACCGCTCGATCCGCCGGGTCCGCGCGGGCAACGACTACTCCTTCGACTTCCACGAGGCGGTCGTCACCGAGCAGGGCACGCTGCTCGGCCTCGTCTACAACCCGGTCGACCTCGACCTGCGGTCCGTCGGCGGCCCGCGCGACGGGCGCGTGGTCGACGGCATCGTGCAGGAGGTGGACATCGCCACCGGGCGCGTGCTCTTCGAGTGGCACAGCCTCGGCAACGTCGCGCTGCAGGAGAGCTACGGCCCGGTGCCGCGCCGAGCCCCGCGGGCTCTACGACTACTTCCACGTCAACGCCATCGGGATCGACACCGACGGCAACCTGCTCGTCTCGGGCCGCGAGACGTGGTCGGTGCTCAAGCTCGACCGCCGCACCGGCGCGACGATCTGGCGCCTGGGCGGCAAGCGCAGCGACTTCCGCCTGCCGCGCTCGGGCCGCTTCGCCTGGCAGCACGACGCCCAGCGGGCGCCCGACGGGACGATCCGCATCTTCGACAACGAGGCGGCGCCGAAGGTGCGCTCGAGGTCGCGCGTCCTGTGGCTGGCGCTGGACGAAGCGAGCCGGACCGCGCGCGTGGCGCGCTCGGCCGAGCACCCCGGCGGGGCTGCTGGCGGGGACGCAGGGCAACGCCCAGGCGCTGCCCAACGGCAACACGTTCGTGGGCTGGGGCTCGCAGGGCTACTTCACCGAGTACGGCGCCGGCGGCCGGGTGCTGTTCGACGCGCGCGTGGCCCGGGGCAACGACACCTACCGCGCCTACCGCTTCCCGTGGTCGGGAACGCCCGGTGGCCGGCCCGCGCTGGCCGCCGAGCGCCGCGGCAGCGGGCGCACCGCGGTATGGGCGAGCTGGAACGGGGCGACGCAGGTCGCGGGCTGGCAGGTGCTGGCCGGCGACCGGCGCGACGCGCTCGAGCCCGTGGCCTCGATGACGCGCAGCGGCTTCGAGACCAGCCGCGTCGTGCGCACGGCCGCGCCCTACGTCGCGGTGCGCGCGCTCGACGCCGCCGGGCAGGTGCTCGGGACGTCGCGGCCCGAGCGCGTGGCGCGCGCCGCGCAGTAAGCCCGCTCAGGCGGCGCGCTCCGGGCGCACGGCGGCCACCGCGACGGCCGCCGGCTGCGGCACGGGTTGCGCGACGGGCGCCGGCGCCGTCCGGGTGCGCGGGAGCGGCGGGATGCGCATCGGCTCGCGCCGCAGCGCCGCGATCCGCGCGGCCACGGTCGCCATGCCGGCAACGCCCCCGGCCACGAGCACGGGCATGACCGGCAGGTTGTGGCGCGCCTCGGAGACGAGCACGACGTTCACCGCGGTGACGTAGCCCACGACCATCCCGATCGCCCCCAGCTCGCTCGCACGCTCGCGCCGCGCGGCCATGCCGGCGAGCAGCCCGGCGAAGCCGATCGCGACGAGCAGGAGGTGGTAGGCGCGGATCGGCCCGCGCTCGTTGCGGACCGTCCCGACGTTGTAGCCCAGCCACAGCCGCCGCGCCTTCTGCACGGCCATGGCGGCGAAGCCGAGCGGGTTGCCCACGACGTGGTCGCGGGCGTTGTCCAGCGCCGCCAGGCGCAGCGCCGACTCGCGGTCGGGCGCGCCGGGGTAGGCCGCCGCGACCGTATCGATGACGCGCTGCTGGGGCAGTCGCCAGAAGGGCTCGGCCGCGAGGTGCGGGAAGTGCCGCCCGACGTCGGCCGCCCACTCGCGCTTGAGGCCGAACATGGTGCCCTCACCGGGCAAGTAGGTCCCCACGTAGAGGTTCGACGCCCCGCCGCTCGAGACCGGCACCAGCTTGCCCGCCTGCAGCGACGCGTAGGCCGACCACGGGACGAGCGCGACGAGGATGCCGGCCACCATCGCTGCCAGCACGCCGAGCCCGGCGCGACGCCCGCCGCCGCGCCAGGCGACGACGCCGACGAGCACGGCCAGGACCGCGGGGACGAGCAGGAGGTCGGCCCGGACGAGCACGGTCAGTCCGAGCAGCAGGCCGGCCGCGGCCGCGCGGCCGGCATGCGGCCGGCGCAGGGCGAGCACGACGGCGATCAGCGCGACGGTCAGCAGCAGCGCGCCGAGCGGCTCGGTCAGCAGGTCGCCGGTCGCCCTGATCAGCGGTGGGTAGAACGCCACCGCCGCAGCGGCCAGGAGGCCGGCGACCGGCCCGGCGATCAGCGCCGCAAGGACGAAGAGGGCCGGGATGAGCGCCGTCGCGAAGGCCCACTGGAACACGTAGGCCGACGGCACGTCCCAGCGCTGGCCGGTGGTCTTGACCGGGTGCAGCTCATGGGCCAGCGCGAACGCCGCCGGCGCTCCCGGCGCCCAGCGCACCGGGTCCTGCATCTCGGGCGCGCCGTAGGTGCCTGTGCGCGCGAGGTTGCGCGCCAGCCGCGCGTAGGCGCGCTCGTCGACGGACTGGTAGCGGCTGGGGTTGGCGGCGGGATCGGCGCGAAGCAAGCCACCCGCCAGCGTGATGACGAGGAGGACGATGAGCGCGCCCCGGTGCTGGGAGATCCAGCGCCGCATGAGGCGCAGCGTCCTGGGCCGGCCGGACGTCACCGCCGGGTGCCTGCGCTCGTGACCGCCGATGAGCATGCAGACGGGTCATTCGACGCCGCCTGTGCGGTTCCCTGCGCGGCTCGCCACGACCCCCACGATGGTCGCCGCCGTGAGCTGCTGCACCACCACCGACTCGACGGTGAACCCGTGCGCGCGCAGCACAGCCGCCTGTCGCTTGGCCGTCGCCGGCGCGGCGCCCGGATCCAGCGGCTGGTCGACCAGGTGCAGCGTGCCCCCGTCGGCCAGGTGGGCGGCGACGACCGCGAGCTCGCGGCCGGGCCGCCCGCGCGAGAAGACGCCGACGTGCACGGCGAGCACCTTGTCGAAGCGGGCGTCGCCGAAGTCCGCCTCGTGCAGTGACACGGCCGCGAGCGACGCGCGCCCGGCGGCGACGTGCCCGGCGTTGCGGCGCCGGGCCATCGCGATCATCTTCGGCGACCGGTCGATCGCCACGACATGCCCGCCGTCGAGGCGCGCTGCGATCAGCGACACGGCGACGCCGTGCCCGCAGCCGACCTCGAGCACGCGGTCGCGCGGGCCGACGGCCAGCTGATCGACCGCCCAGACGAGGCGCTCGGCCGCCGGTCCGGGAGCCATCAGCCCTCCCGGATGTCGGTCATGCGGACTCGAGCGCCAGCTCGACCGCGCGCTCGGCGTGCAGCCGGGTCGTGTCGAAGACCGCCACGGGCGCGTCGGCCCGGCCCACGAGCAGGTCGATCTCCGTGCAGCCGAGCAGGATCCCCTCGGCGCCGCGCTCGGCCAGGCCGGCCATGATCCGCCGGTACTCCTCGCGCGAGCGATCCTCGATCACGCCGACGCACAGCTCGTCGTAGATCACGGAGTGCACGATCCGGCGGTCGTCGGCGCCGGGTACCAGCACCTCGAGGCCGTGGCGGTCGCGCAGGCGGCCCACGTAGAAGTCCTGCTCCATCGTGTACGCCGTGGCGAGCAGGCCGACGGTGCTCAGGCCGGCGGCGCGGACCGCGTCCGCGGTCGTGTCGGCGATGTGCACGAACGGGATGTCGACCGCGCCGGCGATCACCCCCGCGACCTTGTGCATCGTGTTCGTGCACAGCACGAGCAGCTCGGCGCCCGCGGCCGCCAGCGCCTCGGCCTCACGGACGAGCAGCGCCCCCGCCTCGTCCCAGCGGTCCTCGCGCTGCAGCCGCTCGACCCCCGCGAAGTCGACCGAGCGCAGCACGCAGTCGGCGGAGTGCAGCCCGCCGAGGCGGTCGCGCGTGGCCTCGTTGACCAGCCGGTAGTACTCGGCCGAGGACTCCCAGCTCATGCCGCCCAGCAGCCCGATGCGTTTCATGCTGCTCAGACTGTCAGGGAATCTCGACCTCGCGCACCTGCGTGGGGACGGTGCGTTCGGCGACGAACTGCGGCAGCAGCGCGAGCGCGGCGCCGATGTCGGCGGCGTCGACGCTCCACCAGATGGCGTGACCGCCGGCGAGGCAGGTCGACTGGGCCGGGCGATGGCGTAACGGGCTGGCGAAGCCCGTCCACGCCGCGAACGCCGCGTCGCACTCGCGCGGCTCGTGGCGGTGATGAAGGAGGAAGCGGGGCATGGTGACAGCGTCCTGCGTCACCGCCCCGCGTTCATCAGGGGGAGTCCCCTGACCGGTCCCCTGAGAACGGGCACCGCGCGGACCGGCCGGTTCCGTCACCGTTCGCCGGACGATGCACGCCACGGACGACATCCAGCTCAACGCGCCCCAGACGCTGTACCGCCGCTGGGAGGAGTCGCAGTGGTCGCCGTTCGCCATCGACCTGGCCGCCGACCGCGAGCAGTGGGCGGCGATGAGCGGCGACGACCGGCGCGTCGTCCTGTTCGTGCTGTCGTCGCTGATGGTCGCCGAGGAGCGCATCACAACCAAGTTCTCCGGGCTCGTGGGGGCCTACGGCACGGAGGAGGAGGCGACCTTCCTGGCCACGCAGCAGGTCGACGAGGCACGCCACATGCAGTTCTACGCCCGCTTCCAGGACGAGGTGATCGCCGCGCCGGACCTCATCGGCACGCACGTCGCCCGCGCGCGCGAGCAGGTGTCCGACGCCTTCCGGCACCTCTTCGACGACGAGCTCGTCCGGGCACACGAGCAGCTCGTGGCCGAGCCGGCGAACCTCGCGGCCAAGGTGCGCTTCGTCGTCATCTACCACCTGATCCTCGAGGCCACGCTGGGCCTGACGACCTTCAGGTTCACGACCGATCACCTCACGCGCGAGGGCCTGCTGCCCGGCTTCGTCGAGGGCTACTCCCGCATCCACCACGACGAGACGCGCCACATCGGCTACGGCATGTGGTTCCTGCGCGAGACCGTCCGCGCAGACCCGGAGACCGGCGACGTCGTGCGCGGCACGCTGCGTGACCTGCTGCCCTCGGTCGCGGCGTCGCTGAAGCCGCCGCCCTCGGACGGCGAGGGCGAGGCCGCCGGCAGCGTCCTGGGCGTCACGGAGGACGAGATCCGCGCGTTCGCCCTCGCCGGCCTCACGCGCCGGCTGGACATCATCGGCGTGCCGCTGGCGACGCTGTGAGGAGCCGGCCGCTGAGCGCGGCCCCCCTACACCGAGCCGATCAGGCAGTTCATCCGGTAGCCGTCCAGGTTCTGCGCCGTCGGCGCGCCGGCCGGCAGCGAGCCGCCCGTGGCGCCGCCGGGCTCACCGACCGCCGGACCCGGGATCCAGACGCCCGGCGCCGAGCTCGGTGGCTTGGAGCCGTCGAAGCGGTACACGTCCAGGCCGCGCGCGATGTCGTTGCCGAACGCGTGGAAGACGCCGGTGCGGGTGACCGTCGGCGCCTTGAACGACCACGAGTTGGCGTTGTCGGTCTTGTAGCTGGCGATCGCCCTGAGGCCGCCACCGGTCGCCAGGCCCGCGAGGTCCACCACGCGGACGCCGCCGTTGTAGAAGGCGATGGTCATGAGCTGCGCGCCCTCGTGCACGTCGAGGACGTGGGCGGTGCAGGTCCCCTCGGGGTCGTGCGTGGGCCCGAGCTCGTCGGAGATGTTCCAGTAGCCGACCTTCTTGGGGGACAGCTCGTTGGCGCCCGTGATGTCGTACACGTGGACGCCGCCCGGACGGGCACACCGGGCCGCCGGCGGCACCGGCGAACTCGTCCTCGGCGATCAGGAAGCTCTTCTGCTGTCCGTTGGGCAGGCGCACCGTGAACGGGTCGGACTGGTGCCAGACGTTGATCGTCTCGTCGTCGAACTCGCTGATGACCCTGGGGCTCGCCGGGTTGGTCGTGTCGATGACGACGCCGTGCGAAAGCGCGGCGGAGTACGCCCGCGTCCCCGACGCGTTGAAGGTGATGTCGTGGGACTCGGTGCCCAGCCCGGGCCGGGCCGAGAGACTCAGCTCGCCGGCGTGCTTGGGCACGTCGGGGTCACGGACGTCGATGATCTCGATCGCCGGTTGGATCGAGGTCATCAGCTCGGAGTTCGAGTTGTAGAGCCACCCGCCGCTGGGATGCACGGTCATGTTGTGAGAGCCCTGCGGGATCTCGATGAACGACACCGTCTTCGGCGCCGCGGGGTTGCTGATGTCGACGATGAACGTGCCCTGCTTGCCGCGGCCGTCGGCCGCGATCGGCTGGAACCCGAGCGCCGTCGCCTCACGGAAGCAGGCCGTGTCGGTCTTGCGGCTGGCCGAGTCGGAGGTGTAGCTGACGAGCGTGCGGCCGGTGCCGTCCGCGGCGCGGAAGGCCTGGACGTCGCCCTGCAGGACCCCGCAGTCATAGCGCCCGACGAGCCGTGGCCGGTCCGGCTGCCGGATGTCGACGATGTGCATCCCGTTGTAGTACGAGCCCGCGACCGCATGCCGCGCGCCGCGGACCGTCGCGAACTCGATGTCCGTGCCGAAGTTGGCGGGCTGGTCGGCGAAGCGCTGCGCGTAGGGGATGTTCTGCACGTACGACAGGTTCGGACTGCCGTGGCCCGGCTGTTGCGCATCCGCCGTCGCCGGGAGGATCAGCGCTCCGAGGAGCGAGGCACAGAGCAGGCGGGAGCGACGCGTACCGAACATGTGCGCCGCAGTACCCCGCGACGGCGCTGCTCATACATGATCGGTACCGTTCATCTCACCCGGCCGGGCTCAGCGCGGGGCTTGCGCGCGCGGACGATCGCCGCCGTGGCAGCCTCGTGCACCGCGTGGGTCGGGCGTATCTCGACGTCGACGAGACCGGCCGCCGCCAGCGCGCTGCGGAACTCCTCCTCGGTGAGGGCGCCGGCGATGCAGCCGGTGTAGGCGGCCATGTCGGCGCGCGTGGCCTCGTCCATGTCGGGGGCGGCGATGACATCCGACACGGCGAAGCGCCCGCCCGGCTTGAGCACGCGTGCGGCCTCGTGCAGGACGCGTGGCTTGTCGGCCGAGAGGTTGATGACGCAGTTCGAGATGACGACGTCGACGCTGGCGTCGCGCAGCGGGATCGCCTCGATGTGGCCCTTGAGCCACTCGACGTTCCGCGCGCCCGCCTCGGCGGCGTTGGCGCGGGCGAGATCGAGCATCTCGTCGGTCATGTCCAGGCCGATCGCCCTCCCGGTCGGCCCCACGCGGCGGGCTGAGATGAGGACGTCGGCACCGGCGCCCGAGCCGAGGTCCAGCACCGTCTCGCCGTCGCGCAGGTCGGCGACCGCAGTGGGCACGCCGCACCCGAGCGAGGCCGTGACGGCGATCGCGATCGCGCCCTTCGTCTCGGCCTCGGCGTAGAGGCCTGCGCCGAAGAGCTCCTCGCCGCACCCGCACGACGAGCCGGCGTCGGCCTCGACCGCGAGCGCCGCAGCCGCGTAGCGCTCGCGGACCGCCTCGCGGATGTCGGTCTTCGCGCGCTCGTGCCCCGCGCCGGCGGCACAGCCGCACGTGCCGGCCGCCGCACCGGCGTCACAGCACGCTGCCTTGTCGCCGGCCTCGCAGCAGGTCGCCTGCTCGGTGGGCGCGCAGCACGAGGACGGGGCCTGGTTCAGCTCAGCCATGCGGTCAGCTCCTCGAGGGTGTCGGGGCGCACCGAGTAGTACGCCCACTTGTGGCGACGCTCGACCTCGACCAGGCCTGCGTCGACGAGCTTGGTCATGTGGTGCGAGAGCAGCGGCTGGGCGATGTCGAAGAGCGGCCGCAGCTCGCACTGGCACAGCGGCTCCCCGTGACGTCGCAGCACGTCGAGCAGGCGCACGCGGATCGGCTCGGCCAGCGCCTTGGCGACGGCCGCCAGCCGTTCGGCGTCGAGCGACGGGTCCAGCCCGGTGGGCGGCGCGCAACAGGCTCCGGCCGCGGGCCCGCTCGGGGCAGCGGCCGCCGGTGCGCTCACATCAATGCTCATACATGCGAGAGCCTACCAGCCGCTGAGGCACCGCGCACGAGCTGGCACGAAGATGGAGGAACGGCGTCCACTAGGCGGCGGCGAGCAGCTTGTCGGCGTACTCACCCGGCAGTCCCGCGGCGCGAACCTGCTCGGCGACCGCGCTCGCGTCGTAGGCGACGCGCTCGATCGTGACCTCGACTCGGTCGCCGGCGTCCTCGAGCACGGCGAACGCGGCGCGCGGATCGCCGTCCTTGGGCTTGCCCACCGAGCCGCAGTTGACGAACAGGACGCCGGCGAACTCGGCCACCCAGGGCTTGTGGGTGTGGCCGAAGGCCAGCACGCCGGCCTCCTCGGCCGCGGCCAGCCGTTCGTACAGCGACGCCGGCTTGTCCTCGAACAGGTACTCGTTGACCTTGCGCGGCGAGCCGTGCACGAGGTGGATCGCGTGGGCTCCGAGCTCGACGCGCTGGTCGAACGGAAGCCCCCGCATGAAGCCCTTGGCCCGCGCGCCGGTGTGGCGCAGCGTCCACTCCACCGAGCGCTGTCCGAGCTCGCGGTCGTGCGGGGTCACGTACGCGCAGCCGCAGTCCTCGAGGTCGCGCGCGATGGCGTGGTCGTAGTTGCCGTAGATCGTCGGGATCCCGAGATCCTCGATCACGGCGCACACCTCGTTCGGGTGCGGCCCGTAGCCGACCAGGTCGCCGCCGCAGTACACCCGCTCGATCCCGAGCTCCTCGATCCGGGCCAGCGCGGCGTGCAGCGCGGGCAGGTTCGCGTGGATGTCGGTGATGACGGCGAGCCTGTCCATGCCAACCAGGCTAAAGATTGACGCCCGTCATGTCAGACCGCAGGCGCTGGACGAGCTCGCCGCCTGGCTTGCCTAGGCGTAGCGTTGCGTCATGTATTCACTCACGTTATAGTCTCTAACACTATGCGAGCACTCGAGATGGAACTTCCCACGATCGGCGAGCCCGAGGCCCTGCGGCCCCGCACCCGCGAGCTGCCCGATCCGTCGCCGGGCCAGGCTCTCGTCCGCGTCGAGGCGTCCGGCGTCTCGTTCGCCGAGCAGCAGATGCGCCTGGGCAAGTACTACGACCAGCCCGACTTCCCGTTCGTGCCCGGGTACGACCTCGTGGGGGTCGTCGAGCGGGTCGGCGGGGACGGCGCCGGGATCCACGCCGGCCAGCGGGTCGCCGCCCTCACCAAGGTGGGCGCCTGGGCCGACCACGTGCTCGTCGACGTCCGCCGCCTGGTCCCGCTCCCCGACGGGCTCGACCCGCTCGCCGCCGAGACAGCCGTCGTCAACGGCCTCACCGCCTGGCGGATGCTGCACCGGGCCGCCGCCGTGCAGCCGGGTGAGACGATCGTGGTGCTGGGTGCGGCCGGCGGCGTCGGGACCACCCTCGTGCAGCTCGCCCGCCACGCCGGCATCCGCGTGATCGGGACCGCCGGGCCGCGCCAGCAGGATCGCGTGCGCGAGCTGGGCGCCATCCCGGTCGACTACCGCAGCGAGGACGTACCCGCCCGCGTGCGCGCGCTCGCGCCCGGTGGCGTGGCCGCCGTGTTCGACCACGTCGGCGGTCCGGGCATCGTCGACTCCTGGCGCATGCTCGGCCGCGGCGGGACGCTCGTCTCCTACGGCACCGCATCGACCAAGGACGTCGCCGGCAACCCGCGCCTGCCCGTGCTCAAGCTGATCGCGCAGCTGACCGCCTGGAACCTGCTTCCCAACGGCCGCAAGACCACCTTCTTCAACCTCTGGGCCGGCAGCCGCCTGCGCTCGGACCGCTACTGGGCCGACGTCCGCGCGGACCTCGGCCGCGTCCTCGAGGTGCTGTCGCAGGGCGAGATCACCGCGCAGATCGCGGGGCGCTTCCCGCTCAGCCGTGCCGCCGAGGCGCTCCGCTTCGCCGAGGCCGGGGGGTCCACGGGCAAGGTGGTCATCGTCCCGGACGCGGACGCGTAGGCGCGGCGCAGCAGTCGTCGTCCAGCGGCGAGGAGACGCAGCAGCCCTCGCCGCGCCATGCCTCCAGGCCCTCGCGGACGGCCACCACGGCGATCAGCAGACCGACGGCGGGATCCAGCCACCAGGCGCCGACGAGCGCGTTGCCGAGCAGCCCGACGAGCAGCGCGGCGGCCAGGTAGGCGCACAGCATGTTCTGGCGGCCCTCGCCCTTGGTGGCCGCCGACCCGATCTGATCGGCGATGCGCTGCTTGGCGAGGCCCAGGTAGGGCATGACGACCAAGCTCGAGGCGCTCAGCGCGATGCCCAGCCAGCTCACGTCGGCCCGCTCGCCCCGGGCGAGCGCCTGCACGGACTCGAGGGCGACGTACGGCGCGAGGGCGAAGAACTGGACGGCGACGAGCTTCTGCGCGCGCTGCTCGGCGGCCTCGGAGAACATCCGGGTGCCCGTGAAGCGCCACACGATGATCGCGCTTGCGAAGCCCTCGATCGCCGAGTCGATCCCGAACCCGATCAGCGCGACCGAGCCCGCGAGGACACCGGCCACGATGGCGATCGTCCCCTCCAGGGTCATGTACCCCAGGCTCACCCACGACAGCAGCCTGGCCCGGCCCGCCAGGCGACGGTACGCCTCGCGACCCGGCGCGGCGGCGACCGGCAGCCCCGGCGCCGCGAGGCTCACGGCATGACCCCTGCGTCCGTGCGCACCGCAGCCCCCGCCGCCGTGCGGGCACGACGCCGTGGCCGCCGGACCTTGAGCTCCTTGGCGACGAAGAAGGAGCCCACGACGAAGCCGGCGGCCGCCAGCTGCGCTCCCAGCGTCTCCCACGTGGGGTAGACGCCGAACCACAGCCCCAGCCAGTAGGGCGGCTCGGCGTCGAGGCCGCTGATCGGGATCCAGCCGGTGCCCTGCATCGTGCGGGCCGTCTGGCCGACCATCACGACCAGCACGAAGCCGATCATCACGCCGGTCACGACGAGCATCTTCTTGTAGGGGAGCTTGCGCTGCAGCGCGAACGTGGCCACGGCGACGGCGAGCGTCATGGCGAGCCCGAGCCCGGCGCCCTCGAGCACGGTTGCGGTCCCCGCCGAGAGCTCGAGCGACTGCAGGAACAGGACCGTCTCGAAGCCCTCTCGGTAGACGCTCGTGAGCCCGAGCACGGCCAGTCCGACGACCTGGGCGGACAGGAAGCCGGCACGGTCCAGGCGCTCCAGGCGCCTGCGCCTGCGATGGAACTTGGCGATCCACTCGCTCCAGTACACGCGGTGGAAGAACCAGTTGGTGATGAGCAGCAGCACCCCGATGGCGACCAGGCCGACCACGGCCTCGAGCTTCTCGCCGTAGCGCTCGAGCGAGCCCAGCAAGGTCTGCGCCAGCCCCCAGGTGACGACCGAGGCCACGAGGCCGAGCGCGGCGCCGGCCAGCACCGGGCGCCGCAGTCGCCGGCGCGCGCCCACGAAGGAGGCCGTGATGGCGGCCAGGATGAGGACGGCTTCCAGGCCTTCCCTGAAGACGATGATCGCCGAGTTGGTCACGACGGTCGTGGCGTTGGCGCTGTCGCCGAGCGTGGCCGCGGCGTCGGCGAGCCGCCCGTCCAGGACGAGGCGGTTCTCGCGCAGCTCCCGCCTCGGCGCGCGCCGCGCGATCAGCCGTGCGAGGCCCGGTTGACCCTCGGCGCCGAACCAGATCAGCCCCTCGACGCCCAGCGCGAGGCCGGGATCGAAGGCCTGAAGGCGCCGTTCGGGGCCGAACTCGAAGAAGGCGTAGGCCTCCAGGCGCGCCTGCTCTGCCTGCCGGTACTGCCCCGAAGCGGCGGCGGCCTCCATGCGGTCCAGCGTCAGGGCGATGAGGTCGTAGTCCGACTCGTCGGTGGGGCGCTCCCACGCGTCCGGCATGGCCGCCTTCAGCGCGGACTCAGCGCGCCCGCTCAGCGCCCGGATCGCGTCAGCTCCGGCCACCCGCTCGGGGCGCCGCGTGGCCTGCTCGAGCGCGGCGCCGAGGCGGTCGAGGTCGCGGGCCGCGGCGGCGGTCCGCAGACGCGATCTCCTCGTGAGCTGATCCTGGAGGTCCGCCAGGGCGGCGCGTGCGCCGCCGTGGAAAGCGACGGCCTCCTGGATCTCGAAGTCCTTGGTCACCTTGCCATCGGTGACGCCGCGCCCGTACTCGACCGGTACCAGTGCGAGGAACTGCAGGAGCTGCTGGGCCCGCCGTGCAGCCTCCTCGCCGCTGAGCGGCGCGGCGGTGAAGCCCGTGAGCGCTGCGGCGGCCCGGCGTCGTGCGGCGCCGAGCGCGCTCGCGTCCTGGGCCGTCGCGGCTGCGCGCATCCGGGCGAAGGCGCGCTGCGCGCGCGACGTCGCCGCGGCGCCGCGGTCCTCGCGGTAACGGTCGGCGAGGATGGCGAAGTAGCCCGCGGCCTGGGCTGCGGCCTCGGCCTGGCGCACGGGCAGGGCGCGCTGCCCGCCGGCGGCGACGTCGTCCAGCAACTCGCGCAGGCGCGCCTGGTAGGCGTCGAGAAGGTCCTTCGCCGCGGCCCGGCGCGCACGCCCGGGGCTCGTGCGGCGGGCACCCAGGTGCGCGACGGCCAGCGTCGCGTCGGCGACAGGGCGCGTGAAGCGGGTGGCGGTGCGGAAGTCCCGGATCAGCAGCCACGTCCGCGCCCGCTCAGCCTCCCCGCGGCCGATCGAGCGCAGCGCGACGGCGAAGGCACCGCGCAGCACCGCGGCCCGCGCGTCCCCGCGCGCGGCCGCCAGGCGCACCGGGTCGCCGCGGCGGGCGGCCCGCAGCGCCTCGCGCAGCGCAGCGCGCACCGCCCGATCGGCCTGCGGGTCGGCGCTGCGCAGCCCCGCGGCCAGCGTCCCCGTGTAGCGCGCGCGTGCTCGCTCCGCGGCACCGGCGGCGCGGCCCCGCGTCCCGACGATCAGCTGCGTCTGGGCGGCAAAGAGCTGCTGGCGCACCGCCTCTGCCGAGCGCCACGGCGCCGGGGCCTCGGCACCCGACGCGCCGCCCGGCGCCACGAGCGCGCCGACCAGGGCCACCATCAGGGGCGCCAGCATCCGGCGATGCCCCGCGGGGCGGGAGTCGCAGGGTCGCGGCACGGCGCTCGCGCTAGCTCTCGAGCTCGATGTCCAGCCGGCCCGCGGCCTGGGAGATCTGCCCGGCGATCGCCTCGGCCTGGTTCTGCGCCTCGCTGCCCAGCGTGTCGGCGTCCTGCGCGTCGAAGCGCCGGCCGTCGCGCTCCTGGTCGCGCAGGCGCGTCGCGTACGCGCGCAGCGACCGCAGCGCGGCGGCCGTCTGGCGGGCCTGGGCCGCGTCCGCGCGGGCGATGCTCGGCCGCACGTTGTCGTAGACGAGGACGAGCCCGCCCAGGATGTCGCTGATGTCCTGCAGGCGCGAGGCGACGACGAACGCCTTCTCGGTCGCCTGGGAGCCCGCGACGAACCGCGAGTTCTTCCACGCCTCGAAGTACTCGGACATCGTCGGCGTCATCACGACCAGCGCAGTGAGCGCGTCCTGCAGCGTCGGACGCCACTCGCCGGCTGCCCGGTCGAGGTCGCGCGCGGTGCGCTCGAACTCGCGCGCGGCCGCGACGTAGAAGCCCGCGTCCGGCAGCGCCTCGCCGAACTCGACCCGGCCGTCCCCGTCGAGGTCGGGCTCCACGCCCCTGGCCGCGAATCTGGGCTCGGTGCCGAAGAGCGACGTCTCGACCAGGAAGTTGAGGTTGCCGGGCTGCTTGAACGTGCGGCCATCCGGGGTCCTCAGGCTGAACGGCACCGCGTTCTCGGGGTCGGACGCGTCGGCGCCCGCGTCGATGATCACGTCGTAGTCGGCGAGCTCGGGCACCCCGGCCACCACGCCCTCCATCTGCTCGTAGGACGGGTTGGCGCGCGCGAACGTCTCCTGGCTGCGCTTGACGAGCTCGCGCACCTCGGCGCGGTGGCGGCGCAGGAGCGCCGCGTGGTCGAGGCCGACCCCTTCCGCGAGGCGGAAGTAGGCCTCCGCGTCACGTCGCAGCGCCGCCGTGTCGGCCTGCAGGCGCTCGGTGTGCTCCAGCAGGTAGGTCTTGATCGCCGCGAGGTCCGCGCCGTCCGCGGCGGTCTCACTCGACGACCTGGCCGGCTCGTCTTCGCCGCCGCAGCCCGTCACGCCCGCCAGGACGCAGATGGCGCCGACGAGCGCCGCCGCCGACCATCGTCTCGCACCTCTGGTCAGGGTCATTAGGCAACCCTAACACCAACCGCGCGAGTCTGGATTCAGGCTACCGCCCGGGCCACCGCCCGCCCTGCCGTCCGCCCGGAGAACAGGCAGCCGCCGAGGAACGTCCCCTCCAGCGAGCGGTAGCCGTGCATCCCGCCGCCGCCGAAGCCGGCGACCTCACCGGCCGCGTACAGGCCCGCCAGCGGCTCGCCGCCCGGGCGCAGGACGCGGGCCTCGAGGTCGGTCTCGAGGCCGCCGAGCGACTTGCGGGTCAGGATGTGCAGCTTGACGGCGATCAGCGGACCGGCCTCGGGGTCCAGGAGCCTGTGCGGCGCGGCGATGCGCGTGATGCGGTCGGGGAGGTAGCGCCGGGCGCCGTGGATGGCGGTGACCTGGAGGTCCTTGGCGTAGGGGTTGTCCATCTCGCGGTCGCGGGCGACAACCTCGCGCTCCACGGCGTCTGCGTCCAGCAGCGGCGCATCCGTCAGCCGGTTCATGCCGGCCACGAGCGCGCGCAGGTCGCGCTCGACGACGAAGTCCGCACCGTGGCGCTTGAACGCCTCCACCGGGCCGGGCGCGCCGGACGCGACGCGCGTCTTGAGCAGCTCGCGCACGCTCTTGCCGGTGATGTCCGGGTTCTGCTCGGAGCCCGACAGCGCGAACTCCTTCTCGATGATCTTCTGTGTCAGCACGAACCACGTGTGCTCGTGGCCGGTGCGCATGATGTGCGCCAGCGTCCCGAGCGTGTCGAAGCCGGGGAACAGCGGCACCGGCAGCCGCTGCCCCGTGGCGTCAAGCCACAGCGACGAGGGGCCCGGCAGGATCCGGATGCCGTGCATCGGCCAGATCGGGTCCCAGTTGCGGATGCCCTCGACGTAGTGCCACATGCGGTCGGGGTTGACCGTGCTGGCCCCCGCGTCCTGCGCGATCCCCAGCATGCGGCCGTCGACGTGGTGTGGCACGCCGGAGATCATGTGCGCGGGCGCCTTCCCCAGCCTCCGCGGCCAGTTGCGGCGCACCAGCTCGTGGTTGCCGCCGATGCCGCCGGAGGTGACGATCACCGCCTGAGCGCGCAGCTCGAACGACGCGACGGCCGTGCGCGAGCTCTCCTGGCCGCGCAGCACCGGGCTGTGCTCGAGGACCTCGCCGGCGACGCCGTCGACGACGCCGCCGGTGATGGTGAGCGTGTCGACCCTGTGGCGGCAGCGAAGGTCGACGAGGCCGCGAGCCTGCGCGGCGCGCACGCGCTCGGCGAACGGCTCGACGACGCCCGGGCCGGTGCCCCAGGTGATGTGGAAGCGCGGCACGGAGTTGCCGTGGCCGATGGCGCCGTAGCCGCCCCGCTCCGCCCAGCCGACGTTCGGCAGCAGCTTGATGCCCTGCTGGGCCAGCCAGCGGCGCTTCTCGCCGGCGGCGAACGCCACGTAGGCCTCGGCCCATCGCCGCGGCCAGTGATCCTCGGGCCGGTCGAAGCCGGCCGTCCCCAGCCAGTCCTGCCACGCGAGCTCGTGCGAGTCGCGGATGCGCAGCCGGCGCTGCTCGGGGCTGTCGACGAGGAACAGCCCGCCGAAGGACCAGAACGCCTGGCCCCCCAGCGACGCCTCGGGTTCCTGCTCGACGAGGATGACGCGCCGGCCGGCGTCGGCCAGCTCGGCGGTGGCGACGAGGCCGGCGAGGCCGGCGCCGACGACGATCGCGTCGGCCGTGTGCTGCGCGGTCATCGCGCCCGCCCGACTCGCTCGACGAGCGGGGGCTTCCACGCGCCGCTCAGCGCGCTCGCCCGGGGCCGGTAGAGCCGCAGGTTCAGCCGAAAGCCGCCGGCCGGCGCGGGCAGCCAGTTGACGCCGGCCTCCGTCGGCCGGTCGCGCTGGACGGCGACGACGATCGAGCCGTCCGGGCGGCGCGCGAGCGGCGGGTGGCTGTTGCCGACGGCGTGGCGGCGCGCAGCGTTCTCGACCAGGTAGCCGTCCGCGTCGTACAGGGTCAGCGACCAGAAGGCCCGGGCCGGCGGCTCCTGGCCCCGCGCGAAGGTCAGGCGGTAGCGGTTGGCACCGTCCAGGAGCTCGCCCGCGGCGTCGGTCAGCGCGGTCGGGTAGATCGACTCGGCGGGCGTGTTGGCCCCGAGGCCCAGCACGGCGACTCCGGCGCGGTACGTGTAGTCCGTCCCGTAGTCGCCGATGATCGGCCGCGGCGTCGACCAGCCCTGGTTGGCCAGCGCCCCCTGCAGCACGGTGCTGCTGGCCAGCCCCGGCAGCGACCGGGCGATGCCCTCGACGCCGGCGACGAGCGCCTGCAGCACGCCGGGCGCGAGACCCGCGCGCTCCGGACGGCGGCCCGGCCCCACGCCGACCGCGGCGAGCCGCGCCAGCAGCGCACGGTCGCGCGCGGGCGGCGGGTTCTGGGCCAGCGCGCGCCCGAGCGCGCGCAGGAAGGGCAGGCCGGTGGGCGTCGTCGCCCTGCGCGCGGCGCCCGGCCGGCAGCGCCCGAAGCGCCGCTCGCCGCCCGGCGGCGTCAGCCGGTAGCGGCGCATGAGCTTCGCCGCCCTGCGCTGGTCGGCGCGGTCCCCGGCCAGCGTCCGCCCGATCATCCAGACGCGCCGCGACGGGGAGCGCACCACGCGCGCACCCGCCACCCGCCGCCCGGGACGCCCGGTCCACGTGAGCGCGAAGCGCCCGGCGCGGGCGCCCGTGGTGCGCGTGCCCGCGTAGGCGAACGTGTTCGTGTAGGGGTCCAGGAACTGGAAGGAGAAGTACCGGCGCCCCATGTCCGGATGGCTGAGGACGACGGGCCCGCGCCCGAGGTCGAGGTGCGCGATCGAGTACAGCGTGTCGACGTTCGGCGCGACGACCGTGCGGCTCGACGGGCTCGCGAAGCGCGCCGCGTTGCTGAGCGCGTTGACCGGCGCGTTGCCCCTGGCGTCCGGGCAGGGCACGCTCGTCGCCGTGCGGCGCACGCGCAGGACCTCCAGCAGCGGAAAGCCGTAGAGGTAGGCCTGCTGCCCCAGCGCGGAGGCGTCTGCCGGCGTGACGCCCTGCGCGGCCGGGGCGGCCGGCGGCGCGGCCGCGAGGCCGAGCACCACGAGCACGCTCGCCCGCCGCAACGCACGGGCTGGCGGCTGTCGTCGGCGCAGGTCCATGTCGCGGGCGCGATCTTCGCACCGCTCGACGCCGTCTGCGGCGTCGCGGTCGACGTGATACACTGAACTCGATGGTTCAGTATTCGCAGCTCGACCGGACCCTCGCCGCCCTGGCGGATCCGACGCGCAGGGGCATCCTCGAACGCCTCGGCCGCGGGAGCGCGACGATCACCGAGCTGGCCGAGCCGTTCGGGATCTCGCTCACCGGGACCAAGAAGCACGTTCGCGTGCTCGAGGACGCCGAGCTCGTCACCACCGAGAAGGTGGGACGGTCGAGGCGGTGCAGCCTCGGCGCGCACCGCCTCGACGACGTCCACGCGTGGACCGAGACCTACCGGCGGATGCTGGACGAGCGCCTCGACCGGTTCGGGGAGCTGCTCGAACGAACGAAAGGGAGTGCCGCATGACCAGTGACCACCAGCAGGCACGGACGGCCACCGTCACCACGCCGGCCGAGCGCGAGATCCGCATCGAGCGCGTCTTCGACGCGCCACGCGACCGCGTGTTCGCGGTGTACACCGACCCCGCGCTGATCCCCGAGTGGTGGGGACCGCGCGAGACCACGACGATCGTCGACGAGATGGACGTCAGGACCGGCGGCCGCTGGCGGTTCATCGTGCGCGACGCCAACGGCACCGAGACCGCCTTCCGCGGTGCCTACCGTGAGGTCACGCCGCCCGAGCGGATCGTGCAGACCTTCGAGTGGGAGCCGATGGCGGGCCACGTGTCCGTCGAGACGGCGACGTTCGAGGACCTCGGCGACCGCACGAAGGTCACGACGGTCTCGCTGTTCCACACCCCCCATGAGCGCGACGGCATGCTCGCGTCGGGCATGGAGCGCGGGCTCAACGAGACCTACGCCCGCCTCGACGAGCTCCTCGCCAGGCTCGCCGCGCGCTGATAGGCGATGAGCCACCGCGTCGCGCGGTAGCCTCGCGGGCGGGTGCACCGCGCGCTCGCCATCCTGACGACACTGCTGCTGGTGGCCGCGGGGATCGCGGGCTACACACGGGCAGCGTTCGCGGACCGCGAGGCGTTCAGCGCCCGTGCTGCGTCGGCGCTCGAGGACGAGGACGTCCGCACGGCGGTGGCGACGCGCGTCGTCGACCGGGTGGCCGGCTCGGTGTCCGCCGACGTCCTGACGGTCCGCCCGCTGCTCATCGCGGCCCTGCGCACGCTGGCCGCCACGCCGGTCTTCCGGCGCGCGGCCGAAGCGGCGGCAGCCGATGCGCACCGTCAGCTGCTCGGCGGCAGCTCCAGCTACGTGGTGGCGCTCGGCCCGTCGAGCCCGATCGTCGAGGACGCCCTGAGGAGCGTGGCGCCGCGCGTCGCGCGGGCGCTCCCGGCCGACCTGCGCTTCGAGATCATCGAGATCTCGCCCAACGACGCCGTCCTGCGCGGCGCGCGGACCAGCGCCGACCTTGCACGGTGGTGGTGGGCGCTGCTCATCGCAGCCGGAGCGTCCGCCGCCGCCCTGGCCGCGCTGTCCAGGAGCGTCCGTCACGCGACAGCGTCGCTCGGCGCCGCGGTCCTGGCGGCCGGCCTGACGGTGGCCGCCGGGGTCACGGTGGTCGGCCTGGCGGTCGCCCAGACGGATGACCCGGTCCGGCGGGCGGCGCGCAGCGCCCTCTGGTCGGCGTTCATGGGCGACCTCCGGACGACCGCGCTCCTCGCCGCCCTCGCCGGCGCGATCGTCGTGGCGGCGGCCGCCGCTGCCGGGGCGCCCGACCCGCTGTCGCGGGTCGCGGACGCGGTGCGACCTCTGGCGCGCTCCGCCCGGCCCGCGGCGCGCCTCGCGCGCGCCGCGATGGCCGTCGCGCTCGGTGCCGGGCTCATCCTCGCGCCCGCGCTCGCCGCGCAGGTGGCCGCGACCGCCGCCGGCGTGCTGCTGGTCCTCCTCGGGGCGAGGCAGCTCTGGCCACGGGATGCCGTGAGCGGGCCGCCGTCGCGCGACATCGCCTCCGGGCGTCTTCTCGCGCTCGCCGTCGCGGGGCCCGCCGCAGCCGCACTCATCGCCGTGGTGCTGGTCCTGCCGTCGCCGGCCAGCGCGCCGGCCCGGCCCGCTCCGACCGCCGCGTGCAACGGCACGGCGGCGCTCTGCGACCGCCGGCTCAACGAGGTCGTGTTCCCGGCGACGCACAACTCCTACTCCGCCGCCGACGAGCCAGGCTGGCTGTTCGCAAACCAGCGGCACGGCATCGCGCAGCAGCTTCGGGACGGGATCCGCGGCATGCTCATCGACGTCCACTACGGGGTCAGCGATCCCGAGAGCGGGCGCGTGCGGACAGACCTGAGGGCCGAGGGATCGTCGCGCAGCAAGGTGGCGCAGTCGCTCAGTCCGGCGGCGCTGCGGGCTGCCGACCGGCTGGGCGAGCGCGTCGGCGGACCGCTCACCGGCGAGCGGCGTCCCTACCTCTGCCACACGCTGTGCGAGCTCGGAGCCGAGCCCCTCGGCGAGCAGCTCCGGCTCATCCGCGACTTCCTCGCCGCGGAGCCGCGCGAGGTCGTCATCCTCTTCGTCGAGCCGTACGTCGCCGTGGAGGAGATCGAGCGGGCGCTGAAGGACGCGGGACTGCTGTCGCAGGCGGCGCCGCTGAGGCGCGACGCGCCACTGCCGACCCTGGGCGAGCTCGTCGACGCCGGGACGCGGCTCGTGATCCTGAGCGAGGAGGACGGGGGCTCGCGACCGTGGTACCTGCCGGGCTTCTCGTTCGCGCAGGACACACCGCTCGGAGCCCGCGGCGCGGGCGACCTGGAATGCCGGCGCTTCCGCGGCGATGCCAACAGCCCGCTGTTCCTGGTCAACCACTGGGTCGACACGTTCCCTCCCTCACCGTCGCGCAACGAGCGCATCGGAAGCGATGTCCTGCGAGGTCGGCTCGAACGCTGCGGCCGCGAGCGCGGGCTCGTCCCCAACCTCGTCGCGGTCGACTTCTACGAACGCACCGGCGTCGTCGCGTTGGCGGCCGCGCTCAACCGATAGGAGGCAGGCATGTGTCGTTGGCTGGCGTACTTCGGGAACCCGATCCGACCGGAGGCCCTCCTCTACGACGTGCCGTACTCGCTCGTCGCGCAGAGCCGCAAGGACCGGCTGGCGGGTGGCCATCCCAATGCCGACGGCTTCGGCCTCGGCTGGTACGGCGACCGCGAGGAGCCCGGCCTGTACCGCAGCATCGCGCCGGCGTGGGGCGACCGCAACGGGCGTGAGCTCGCGAGCCAGATCGAGTCCCGGCTCTTCGTTGCCCACATCCGCGCGGCGACGGGGACGCCGGTCGAGCAGACCAACTCCCACCCGTTCCGCCACGGTCGCTGGCTGTTCGCGCACAACGGCTTCGTCGAGGACTACTCCCGCGTGCGCCGCGACCTGCTGTTCGCCGTCGACCCGAGCCTCTTCGCCGGTATCGAGGGCACGACGGACTCCGAGCTGATGTTCCATCTCGCCCTCACGTTCGGCCTCGACGACGAGCCGCTCGCCGCGCTCGAGCGCATGGCGGGCTTCGTCGAGGAGACCGGTCACCGGCACGGCGTCGCCGAGCCGCTGCAGATGACCGTCGCGGTGACCGATGGCCAGCGGCTCTACGCAGCGCGGTATGCCAGCGGCCCGGTCGTCAACTCGCTGTTCGCCAGCGCCGACGCCAGCGCGATCCGGGCGCTCTATCCCGACGACGAGAGGTTCGCTCGCTTCTCCGACGAGGCGCGCGCGGTCGTCTCCGAGCCGCTCGGCGACCTCCCCGGCGTCTGGCACGAGGTGCCGCCCGGCTCGGCGCTGGTCGTGCAGGCCGGCGAGGACGAGCGCGTCGGCTTCACGCCGCGCTGAACCGGTACGTGGTCTGCGCGTGCGGCCGCTTGGCGAAGGCCAGGACCTTGAGCGGCTCGACCCGGAAGACCGCGGCGGCGTCCTCGCCCTCGCCGAAGACGCCGTCGCCGACCTCGAAGTGCCAGACGCTTCCGTACTTGGCCTCGTAGGCGTCGGCGAGGCGCTGCAGGTCGCCGCGCTCGGTGACGCGGACGGCCGTCCCCTCGACGACGACGTCCAGGCCCTCGGCCCACGTGTTGGTGCCCGTGGTCAGCGCCACCTGGGCGTTGTGCTCGAGGTTGCGGGCCTTCTGCTCGCGCAGGCCGGTGCAGAAGTGCACGACCTCGTCCTGGGTCACGCCGATCAGCGGGGTCACGTGCGGCCGGCCGTCTGCGCGGACCGTCGTGAGCCAGTACAGCTCGGCCTCCTCGAGCACGCGGGTTGCGTCTGACCACGGTGTCGGGCCGGCCTCGGGATCGCTGAAGCGGGCGTCGATCGCAGCGGTGGGATCGGGCGTCATCGTCACGGCCTCCCGTCGGAGAGAGAGAATGGTTGCCTGAAGGACCACGCACCCAGCCAGAAATCATCGGCCGCCGGGACCCGCCTCGGCGAGCACGCGCCGCACAACGCCATGGACGAGCCCGGCGAGATCGCCCGCTTCCACGACCGCTGCAGCGACCTGATGCGCGAGCTGCTGGACGCGCTGGCCGACGCGCCCGAGCAGCTGCGCACCTTCCCGCAGATCGAGGACGGCATCGGATGGCCGCGCCGCCGCATCGCCTCCGTGCTCGGCGGCGTCTCCCACCTGCGCAACACCGAGTTCGCCGGGCGCCGGCCGTACCGCTTCATGGACGAGAAGCGGTCGGCGTCCGGCCGCTGGGAGCTGTGGATGGACGCCGCGCAGGCGCGGGCCGTGCGGGATGCGCGGATGCCTTACTGATCGGCCAGCTTGACCAGCTCAGGAGGTCGTATCGACGCAGACGTACCGCGCGCTCGCTTCGGCGACCCGAGCGTCTCCCGCGAAGGCGGCGTAGTGAACGTGGACCGCGCGCTCCGTCAACCGGTCCACGGTGACCTCCACGCGAAGCTCGTCGCCGGGAGCGACCGCGGCGAGGTAGCGGACGTTCACCGTTTCCAGGGGACCAAGGCGCTCGCGCCGGCATTCGGTGAGCGCGGCCTCGAAGAGCCCGAGGAGACGGGGGTCATGGGGGCGCACGCGCTGGGTGGACACGAACGGCGCCGGGCGCGTCGCGGCCCAGACCCGATCGAAGTGCTCCTGGTCGAGCGGGACGAGCCATGCCTCCGCGATCCTGCCCTCGGCGACGCGGTAGACGCCGGCCGTGCGCCAGGCGACCTCCCGGCCGCCGAGGCGGGCGCGACCGTCAGCGAGCTGGACGAGCGCCTCCTCGTGGTGCGCCTCGCCCTCCTTGGTGATCCGGATCGCCCCTCCGGCGAGCTCCCGGCGCAGGCGGAAGTACCCGATGACCGCCTCGCGGCCGCGGTGGTCCCCGGCGATCGGACTGCTCCCGGGCACGTGCCACACGACGTCCTCGGCGAGCAGCTCCTCGACCGCCGCGAGCTGCCCGCCGGCGTACATCTCGCGCTGGCGCGCGAGGAACCGCTCGACGACCGCCCTCGCCTCAGCAGCCACGCCTCGTCTTCACAGAGCGCCCCACCAGGCGAGCGCCGCGGTGGCGGTGAGCACGACGGGAGCCGGGTGGAGGGCCAGGGATCGAGGGAAGTGCCGGTACGCACCGCCGAGCCCCACCGCGAGCGCCGCGAAGCCGGTGGACGCGGCGGCCGCGACCAGGCCGATGCCCTGGGCCGCCTCGCCGTCGAGGACCGAGCCCGCCAGGAGCAGCGCGCATCCGACGGTGAGGAAGGCGATGGTCGTCATGTGCCACGTGACGTGGATCATCGTCCTGGTCGTGCGCGGACCGCCGAAGCGACTGGACGGCAGCACGGCGGGCGACAGCTTTCGCACGACGAGGACCTCGCCTCCCACCCCGTGGACGGCCGTCGCGAGGATGGCAAGTGATCCGGCGACGATCAGCGGAAGGTTCACGCCGCGTGCGCCGGTGTCCGCTTGCCGGCGCGGGCCTGCCACCGGCGCTCGATCTCTCGCATGAGCGCGGGGTACACGATCAGGTGCCGGAACGGCCTGATCGCGGCCATGTAGGCGCTGCCGAGCAGTCCGTTCTGCTTCACGAGGACGGCCATCTGGCCGCGGTAGCCGCCGGTCCCGTCCGGGACCCAGCCGATGTGGATCACCCCGTGCATGGTCCGGTTGGCGATCTCCCCCGCCCACTCGTCGTCCAGCAGGTAGAGCGGGGTGAAGGGCAGCGCCCCGAAGTCCGGGCCCGGGGTCTCGCGCAGATCCGCCGGCAGGCGGTCGCGGAGCGTCGGACACCCTTGCGCCGAGGCCGGTCTCCGGGCTGTCCCAGCCGAGCAGCTCCCCGAGCTTCCACCGCAGCGCGAAGAGCGCGCGCGTGGCGCGGGAGGAGCCCTGCTCAGGATCGATGGTGGCCGCCTCCTGCACCAGCGCAGGGAAGTCGTCGGGGCCGCCCGGCGTCGGCAGCGCCCAGACGTCCTCGACGCGGAAGTCACGGGTGACCTCGTGAATACGCCAGGGCCTGGAGGTGTGCGCGGTGGCCGGAAGCCTCAATTCAGAACCTCCATCCATACGGTAGCGTATAGATGTGAGCCCTTCAACCGTCTGATGGCCGCCCCGACACGCACGCCACGCACGAGCTGGATCGAAGCGGGTCTGCGGGCCCTGGCCACCGGCGGCCCCGACGCCGTGCGCATCGAGCCGCTGGCCAAGGCACTCGAGGTCAGCAAGGGCGGCTTCTACTGGCACTTCGACGACCGGCGCGCCCTGCTCGAGGAGCTCCTCGACACGTGGGAGCGGGTGAGCGTCGATCAGGTCATCGAGCACGTCGAGAGCGAGGGCGGAGACGCCAGGGCCAGGCTGCGGCGACTGTCCGCACTCGCCACCTCGAGCGACGAGCCGCTGAGGATCGACCTCGCGGTCCGCGACTGGGCCCGGCGCGAGCGCGCGGTCGCCGACCGCCTGCGGCGCGTGGACAACCGGCGGATGGCCTACCTGCGCTCGCTGTTCGGCGCCTTCAGCCCCGACGAGGACGACGTCGAGGCCCGCTGCATGGTCTTCTACTCGCTGTGGATCGGCACCCACTTCATCGCCGCCGACCACGGCACGCGCAGCCGCGCGGACGTGCTGAAGCTGGCCCTGGGACAGCTCGAGGCCTGAGCTACCCCAGGACCGCCGCCGCGCGCTCCGCGACGGAGTGCATGCCGACCGCGGTGCACGCGTCGACGGCGCGGGCGGCGAGGGCCGGGTCGTCGGTCAGCGCGGCGTGGTCGGCGAGCGTGAGCGCGGCGAACGCTCGCGCGCCCAGGCGCGTGTCCCGGTCGACCGCGGCTTCGAAGTGCTCGGCCGCGAGCGCTGGCCGTCCCGAGGCGCAGGAGCGCGAAGTGCGCGCGACGCAGCTCGTCGGCAGCGTCGTCACCGAGTGCCGACAGCAGCGGCGTCGACCCGACGAGATCGGTGAACAGGATCGTCTGGAAATCGGACTCCTGCATCACGCAGCGATCCTACGCGCGGCCCTGAGGGGCGGGCTACCCCTGATCGGGCGGCACGTGCCGAGGTATCGATAGGCTGGGCCCGCCCCGTGAACGCCGCGGGCCGGCCCGGATCCCGATGGACGAGCGCTGCACCGAATCAAGCAGGCCGGGGGCGCCAGCCAGGCGCCGGCTGGCGCTGGCCGTCGCGCTGGCCGCGGCGCTGGCCCTGCCCGCCTGCGTCGGGCGCACCGACGACGCCACGAACCTCACCGCGACCTCCGCGACGCTCAACGCGCACGGCAAGGCGACCGACGGCCCCGTTCGCGCCTTCTTCCGCTGGGGCCTGCAGCCCGACTCGCTGACCAACACCACCCCGGGGATCAACTACCCGGCGAACTCCGAGGGCCCGCACGGGGAGACGATCACCGGCCTGTCTCCCTCGACGACGTACTACTTCAGGGGCTGCAGCACCGACAACGCCGGCACGGCCTGCGCCGAGCTCCACGACTTCCGGACGCTCACGGCGAGCGGTGAGGGCGTCGTCGCCGTGGCGGGCGACATCGGCGACGACACCCCGAGCCCGAACGGCCAGGACAACACCGGGGCGCTCATCGCGTCCATGGACCCGCACAAGGTCCTCACGCTCGGCGACAACGCGTACGAGAACGGCACGCTGGCCGAGTACGAGGCGAACTTCGCGCCGTGGTGGGGTGACCCGCACGGCGTCGACCGCGGGGGGCCGAACGGCTTCGGCGATCGCCTGCGGCCGGCGCTCGGCAATCACGAGACGCCGTCCGGCGGCGAGGGCACCTACGACTTCTTCAACGGCCAGTACACCTCGGGCGGCACCACGACCAACCTGCAATTCGGGCTGGCCGGGGTGCGGGGCCAGGGGTACTACGTCCACGACGTCGGCAGCTGGCGGCTGATCGCGCTGAACAGCCGCAACGGCGGCTCGATCGAGCAGGCGCAGCTCGACTGGCTGACCGCACGCGTCAGCGAGAACCCCAAGCCCTGCCTGCTCGCCTACTGGCACCACCCCCGCTTCACCTCCCGCGACGGCGGCCTGGGGGACGACCCCGAGATGGCGTCGATCTGGTCACGGCTGTGGTCGGCGTCCGCTCCCGCCAAGCGCGCCGACCTGATCCTCAACGGCCACCTGCACCACTACGACCGCTTCGCGCGGCAGAACCTGACCGGCAACGCTGACGCGAGCGGGATGCGGCAGGTGATCGTGGGCACCGGCGGCGTCGAGCTCCACAACTTCCAGACGATCGACCCCCAATCCGAGCGGCGGCTCAGCGAGCACGGCGTGCTCCGGCTGACGCTGCGCCCCGACCGCGCCGTCGGCGAGTTCATCGACACGGCCGGCAACGTCGACGACACCTTCACCGAGCTCTGCCACTAGCCCGGCGGCGTCCCGCCAGGCCGCACTACCCCGCTGATCCCTACAGCCCGGCGGCCACCGGGAGCTCGGGCGCGCCGAACGCGCCGCAGCCCCAGATGTCGTCGAGCAGGCGGTGCGCCCGCTCGGCCGTCCAGCGCTGTGCGTCGACCAGGTCGTCGAGCGTGATCGTGACCACGGCGAACGCCTCCCGCGCGCCGGCGTCGGCTGCCACGTCGTGGCAGAACAGCAGCGTGTCGGCCGCCTCGCGGATGCGCGACTCCTCGGCCGGCCAGAGCATCGCGGGGCCGAGGTCACGGAGGGTCTGGACGACCCGGCGGTAGGCGGCAGCTCGAGCACTCGTCATGCGCCGAGGATCGCCCGGCATCGCCGGCTGCTCAATCGCTATCGGGAAGCGTGCGGGTGGTCATCGTTATCACCGCCGGCCGACCCCGGCATACGTTGACGACATGTCCACGAACCAGACCCGGCGGCCCGTCCTGCTCGCGTTCGACGGCTCGGACCACGCGCGCCGCGCGATCCGTGAGGCGGGTCGCCAGCTGTGCGGCTGGCGGCATGCGATCGTCCTCACCGTGTGGCGGCCGCTCAGCGCGCTGCCGCTGACGGCAGAGCCCGTCCTCGCTCGGGTCGACGGCCTGGAGCGAAGCCTGGAGGCGGAGGCGTACGAGGTCGCCGTGGAGGGAGCGCGGCTCGCCGCCTCGGTCGGCTTCGCGGCGACGGCGCTGGTCGACTCCGGCGAGCCGGTCTCGCGGGCCATCATCGCGGCGGCCGACGAGCAGGATGCCGCGCTCATCGTGCTTGGCTCGCACGGGCGCACCGGGCTGCGGCGGCTCGCGATGGGCAGCGTGGCCTCCGCTGTGGTACGGCACACCGGGCGCTCGGTGCTGGTCGTCCACGGATCGCCGGCTGACATGGCGCGGCTCGACCGCGCCGCCTAGCGCGCCGGCCCGCGCCGCCGGGCTGCGCTCCTCACAGCGGCAGCGTCGCCGCGATGCGAGTGCCTCCGTCCGGTGGGCTCTCGACCCACAGCCGGCCGCCGAGCGCGACCAGACGGTCGTTGAGCCCGAGCAGGCCGGTTCCGTCTGGCCGTGCGCCGCCGACGCCGTCGTCGCGGACCTCGACGTGCAGCACGCTGTCGTCGACCCAGGACCTGACTTCCGCGCGCCGTGCCTGGGAGTGCTTGACGACGTTGGTCAGCGCTTCGGCGACGACGAAGTACGCGCTGGCCTCGACCTCGGGCGCGAGCCGCCCGCCGGGCACGTCCACGTCGACGGGCACACGCAGGCGCGACACCAGCGCGTCGACGCCGGCCCGCAGACCGCCCCGGACGACGACCAGGGGCAGCATGCCGTGCGCCAGCTCACGAAGCTCGGCATTGGCCTGCTCGGCGTGATCGAGCGCCTCGGTGACGAGCGCATCGACCGACTGGTCATCCCGCTGCGCGAGCTTGAGCGCGACGATCGTGTTCACGATGCGCTGCTGTGCACCGTCGTGCAGGTCACGCACGATGTGGCGACGAGCGTCGTCGCCGGCCGTGAGCAGGCGGACACGCGAGGCGTCCAGCTGGGCACGGCCGTCGGCGTTCGCGATCGCCGTGGCGACGAGCTCGGTGAAGTCGACGAGGCGGCGCTCGGTGTCCGCAGGCAGCGCCTCGCTGCTCGACGACACGACCACCACTCCCCAGACGCGCCCTTCGACGACGATCGGGGCGCCGACCGCGGAGCGCACCTCCCCCTTGCGGGCGATGTCGGCGACCGCCCCCGTGGTCCCTTCGAAGCCCTCCTGCCGGGACGCCCGGCCCGTGCGGAAGACGGCTCCCGTGGCACTCTCGCCTTCGAGCGTGATGCGCGCGCCGACGCGCACGCCGAGGTCGACATCCGTCTCCAGCGCGACCACGGTGGCCGTCGCGTCCGGCTCATATCGGCAGAGCGCCGTGGCGTCCGTGGCCAGCAGCCGGCGCACTTCCGTGGCGGTCAGGGCGAACACGTCGGCCGGCGCGGCACCCCGCGCGACGAGCGTTGCCACTCGCCGTAGGGCCGCCTGCTCGGCGAGCAGCGACGCCAGCTCGTCCCGGCTCTTCTCGAGCGAGCCCGCCATCGTGTTGAAGGAGCGCTCGAGCGCTCCGATCTCCGCGATGTCGGTCTCCTGCATGCGTCCGCTCAGGTCCCCGGCCGCGAGCCGGTCCGCCATCTGGGCCGCGCGACGCAGCGGCCGGACGATCACGCGCGTCAGGTACCCCGAGAAGACGACCACCAGGAGGATCGACCCCGCGATGCCGACGGCGGCTGCGGCCGTCGCGCGGCGCGCGGCCTGGTCGACGTCGGCGTCGCGCGCGCTCAGCCGCACCCGCTCCGCTTCGCGGAAGCTGTGCAAGCCGGCCCGCAGCGCGTCGACGCGCCGCTTGCCCGCGACGGTGCGCTCGACGCTGCGCGCGGAGGCGTCGCCTCGTCGCACGGCGTCGACGAGCGGCAGCGCATAGTGCCGGACGTATGCGTTCGTGGCGTGGACGATGCGCCGGACCCGCGCGAGCTGGATCGGCTCACCGGCCGCGAGGCGCTCGAGCGCCCGCGCGCTCCCCGGCAAGGCGGCACGCGCATCGTTCGAGGGCTCGAGGAAGCTCTCCTCGCGTGTGATGACGAAACCGCGCAGCCCCGTCTCGAGGTCGATGACGTGCTTCTCGAGCGTGTCGGCGGCCACGAGCTCCTCGCGGGTCTCACGCCGCAGGTCGGTCGTCCCACGCAGCTCCGTGATGGCCACGAGCACAACTGCGAAAGCGCCGCCGACGACAATCGCAAGGAGACAGCTCGCGACGACCATTCGGCCAGTCAGCCCGCGTCTCATTCCACGTGCACTGGCGCCGAGGCTAACGGATACTGCGGTGGATGGCCACCTCGGCGCGCCTCGGCATCGTGCTGTGCGTGCTCGCGATCCTGACGATCGTCGTGGCGGCGTGTGGCGGCGACGACGGAGGCGGCGAGGAGGCCTCCGGGAACGCGGCGACCGGCAGGTTCGACCCACCGCCGATCCAGACCGACGTCCCCGAGGCGGTCAGGGAAGCGTGCGAGGTGTCGTCGCCGACCCTCGATCGAATCAGGAAGGCCGGTGTGCTGTTCTGGGCGATCGGCGTCTCGCCGCCGTTCGGGTTCGAGCTCGAGCGCGGCGAGTGGGCCGGCGTCGAGGCGCAGAACGCCGCCGAGCTCGGCGACCCTCCTCGGCGTCGACTTCGACCTGGCCGAGTACTCGTACGACGTGTTGCCGGAGGCGCTGGTCACGGGTCAGGCGGACATCGTCGGCGCGGAGCTGTTCGTGACCGACGAGCGCAAGGAGCTGATCGACTTCTCGACGCCGTACTACCGGTCGGGCCAGCTCTTCTACGTTCTCGAGGACTCGGCGTACCGGACGATCGCCGACCTGAACAAGCCCGACGTCCGCTTCGTGTACGGCACCGGGGCCGCCCAGCTCGAGCTGGCGCGCAAGTACGTCCCGAGGGCGAGGATCACCGACACGCCGCTGGGCGACCGGCTCCTCCTCCACGACGTCCTCGCCGCCGACCGCGCCGATGCGACGATGTCGCAGGCGGCCGCGATGAAGGTCATCCTCGAGAGGTTCAGGAGGCCGCCGCTCGCCGCGATCGGCCTGAACGGGCGCGTCACGCGCGCGCGGCCGTCCTCCCGGGACTTGCTCGACCCGTTCGACGTCGCGTTCGGTCTCCCGAAGGACGACGAGCGGTGGCGCGGATGCGTCAACGCGTGGGTGCGTGACCTCCTCGACTCGGGGCGCATGACCGCGCGCCTGGATTACTGGCTGGCGCAGTCCGTGGTGTGAGAACCGCGGCGCTGCAGCCTTGCGCCCGGACGACGGCGCGATCTAGGTTCGGGCGATGGACCGGGGAGTGAGCGGCGGTGGCGGCGCGAGCGCGCGCTTGACCAGCAGAGGCGCACTGCGAGCCGTGTTCTACCTCGGCGGCGCAGTCGCAACGATGGCCGGCCTCCACACGGTCTTCGCCGGGGCCAGGTCGATCCCGCGTCAGGAGCCGACCCACCCGTCGGTGGAGAGCGAGCTGCGGTTCTACGCGGCGTTCTACGTCGCCTACGGCCTCGTCGCCCTCCGCGTCGCGCCTCGCGCGGATCGCGACACGGCGGCCGTGCGCGCGCTCGCCGGCGCCCTCCTCCTCGCCGGTCTCGGGAGGGCCGGCGGCTGGCTCGCGGTCGGCAGACCACACGGGCTCCAGATCGCCCTCCTCGTCATCGAGCTCGGCGCCCCGCCACCGATCGTCGCCTGGCAGGCACGATTGGCGGCGAGTCGCTGACGTCGCGCGTCACGCGGCGACCTCCCGCCGCGTGATCCGCCAGGTGCCGATCAGCGAGCGGCAGCAGCATCCAGATCGCGAGCGCGGTGCCGGCGTGCGCCCACTGGGTGGCGCTCATGACCTCCTGGGGCATCGGGCCGAGCGCGAGGCGCGTGTCCAGCCACGGGGCGGCGTCGGCGAAGAAGGACAGCGAGGCCACCGCCGTCCACGCGATCGGCAGTGCGAAGAGCGCGACGATGGCGGGCGCCGAGGCGAGCAGGACCATGCCGAACGCGACGCCCGTGAGCATCCCGCCCGTCAGGTAGACGGCCGACTGGCCGATCAACGGCGCGACGTCGGACCAGGTCCCGTCGACGCCCGGCGACGCGACGAGCACGCCCGCGGCGACGACGCCGACGGACATGGCGAGCATCGCGAGGGCGAGGACGAGGCTCGCGACGAGCTTGGCGCCGAGGACGCGCGAGCGCACCGGGACCAGCGCGAAGGTGATCATCCCGGTGCGCTGGGACCACTCCGAGGTGACGAGCAGGATGCCGGCGACCGGCAGCAGGACGGCGGCCGGCTTCAGCCCGACGTCGAGGACGGAGGCGAACGTGTGGTCCGCCGCGTCGCCGACGACGGCGCGGACGATCACGACGAGCGCGGTGAGCGCGACGGTGGCGACCTGCAGCCAGAAGCCGGCGCGGGTGTTGACCATCTTGCGCAGCTCGACGGCGACGAGGCGGCCGAGGCCGGGGCGCGCGTGGACGCCGGCGGTGTCGACGGGGATCGGTGCGGCGAGGGTGGTGGTGCTCATGCGGTTGCTCCTGCCAGCTCGGGGTGGATCGAATCGGTCTCGGCGACGGAGCGCGTCCGCCGGCGTGGTCAGCTCGAAGAAGAGGCGCTCGAGGCCCGCGCCCTCGGCCGGGGCGAGCCGGCGCAGCACGACGCCGCCGGCCATCGCCACGCGGGCGACGACCTCGGGCTCGGCCTCGACCAGCCGCCGGTCGCCGTCGGCGGGGTGCAGCGCCAGGCCGGCGCGGTGCAGCGCGGCGTCGAGCCCGGCGAGGTCGTCCGCCTCGACGATGCGTCCCGGACTCGGTCAGCAGCTCGGCGCGGGTGCCCTGCGCCTGGATCCGTCCGCCGCCGATGATCATCATCCGGTCGGCGACGGCCTCGACCTCGGCCAGCAGGTGCGAGGAGAGCAGCACGGTGCCGCCGCGGTCGGCGAAGCCGCGCAGCAGACCGCGCATCCAGCGCATGCCCTCGGGGTCGAGGCCGTTGGCGGGCTCGTCGAGGATCAGGACCTCGGGGTCGCCGAGCAGCGCGTGGGCGAACCCCAGGCGCTGGCGCATGCCGAGCGAGTACTGCCCGACCCGCCGCCGGGCCGCCGTCTCGTCGAGGCCCACGAGCTCCAGCAGCGTGTCGACGCGCTGCGCCGGCACGCCCATGGTCTGGGCGGAGACGGCGAGCGCCTCGCGGCCCCGGCGCCCGGCGTGCTGCGCCGACGCGTCGAGCAGGATCCCGACACGCCGTCCGGGGTTCGGCAGGTCGCGGTAGCGTCCGCCGAGGATCCGAGCCTCGCCGCTGTCGGGCTCGGAGAGTCCGACGAGCATCCGCATCGTCGTGGTCTTGCCGGCGCCGTTGGGGCCGAGGAAGCCCGTGACGGTGCCGGGCTCGCAGCGGAACGTGACGCCGGAGACGACCGTGCGCCCGCCGAGCTGCTTGGTGAGTCCTTGTGTTTCGATCATGCCGGCAGACTCGCGACCGGCCGGCGTCCCGACCACGGTCCCAGGGCTACGCTCGCCGAGCCCTGCGGCGGTGCCGGCCAGCGACTTTGGTAGGGGGTCATGGCCGCAGCGCTCGCCTAGCCTTCGTCCTCGAGCGATGGCACGCCAGGCGACAGAACGGTTCACGCATGGTCTATCCGGCCGGCTGCGCTCCGCGCTGCCGGCCGTCGTCATCGACGCCCCCGACGAGGAGCGTGCCCGCCGTGACCGCGTCGTCGACACGACGATGTACCTGGTCGCGTTCGCGATCAGCACCGCAACGCTCGTGGACACGTGGGAGCTGCACCCTCCCTGGTTGCGCCCCGTAGCGGTCGTGGTCGTGATCGCGACGGTCGTCGCGCTGCGCTGGCGGCGGACGCATCCGGGCGCAGTCGGGATCGGCGTCGCGGCCGTCTCGGTCCTGTTCATCACGGCTCCGTTCGTCGCCACCTTCAACGCGGCGATCCGGGCTCGTGGTCGTGACCTGGCCGTCGTCGCCGGCCTCACGATCGCTTCGAACTTCACGAACCCGCTGCTCTACCGGGGCCCTCAGAGCCTCGGGCCGAGTTCGGGGCCGGCCTGCTGCTGACTGCCGTGGCGCTCGGCTGGGGGCTCTTCGTGCGCGCACGCCGCCAGCTCGTGCGATCGCTGCGCGACCAGGCCGACCGCGCCGGGCACGAGGCGCGCGCGGCCGAGCGACGGCGGATCGCGCGCGAGATGCACGACGTGCTCGCCCACCGCCTCTCGCTGCTCTCGGTCCACGCCGGCGCGCTCGAGTTCCGCCCCGACGCCCCGGCCGAGGAGGTCGCCGAAGCGGCCGGCGTGATCCGCGAGAGCGCGCGGGCCGCGCTCAACGAGCTGCGCGGCGTGATCGGCGTCCTGCGCGAGGATGGCGGCGAGAGCCTGACGGAGCCGCCCCAGCCGACGCTCGCCGACCTCGCCGCTCTGGTCGAGGAGTCGCGGGCGGCCGGGATGCGGATCACCGCACGGATCGAGCTGGGCGACGCGGTCGCCTCCCGCCGCCGTCGGCCGCACGGCCTACCGGATCGCGCAGGAGGGTCTGACGAACGCGCGCAAGCACGCGCCGGGAGCGGCCGTCACGCTCACCGTCCAGGCGCCGGACGGGGATCTGCGGGTCGAGGTCCGCAGCCTCGCGCCGGTGGCCGTCGCCTCGGCGTCACCGCTGCCCGGGGCGGGGACCGGCCTGATCGGCCTCGCCGAGCGCGTCACGCTCACCGGGGGCGAGCTCGAGCACGGCGTCGACCCCGAGGGCGCCTTCGTCCTGCGCGCGCGTCTGCCGCGATGATCCGCGTCCTCCTCGTCGACGATGACGCCCTCGTGCGCTCGGGCCTGCGGATGATGCTCGCCGGCGCGGAGAGCCTCGAGGTGGTGGGCGAGGCCGCCGACGGCCGCGACGCGCTCGGCGCGGTCGACCTCCACCGGCCCGACGTCGTACTCATGGACATCCGCATGCCGCAGCTCGACGGCATCCGCGCCACGCGCCTGCTCGCCGCGCAGCCCGACCCGCCCGCCGTCCTCGTGCTCACCACGTTCGACGCCGACGAGCTCGTCCTGCGCGCGCTGCAGGCCGGCGCGGCCGGCTTCCTGCTCAAGGACAGCCCGCCGGCGGAGATCGTCCGCGCGATCGAGCTCGTCCACGCAGGCGACGGCATGCTGTCCCCCGCGGTGACCCGCCGGCTCATCTCGATGGTGGCCGGCGACTCGGACGCCGGCGCCCGCGCCGAGCGTGCCCGCGACCGGCTGGCGACGCTCAGCCCGCGCGAGCGCGACGTCGCCTTCGCCGTCGGCCGCGGCCTCGGCAACGCCGAGATCGCCGCGACGCTGCACCTCTCCGTCGCGACGGTCAAGGGCCATGTCTCCCGCCTCCTCGACAAGCTCGAGGTCGACAACCGCGTCCAGATCGCCCTGCTCGTGCAGGCCGCCGGCGAGCACTAGGCGGCCGGACGGCTACGCCGGGATCTCGAACCTCAGCATCCTCCATGATCGCTCGATACGTTCGTCGGAGATGCGCATCTTGTTGCTCCCGCTCGCGGCTCTGCTAGCCGTCGCCGCCGCGACGACGCTCCCCATCACGCCGAGCGCCGGTGAGACCGAGACCGAGTCGCGGGCCGCCCCGCCGAACGCCGCTGCGGAGCGGTCCAGCCAGCGGACGAGAGCGGCCCGGGCGCGAGACAGGCGGGCGACCGCGGCGCGAGCGCCGCGGAGGCGGCCGCAGATCCGCTGGCGGCGGTCGGTCGCGGTGGGCACGCCGAACGCCGGCCACCTGGTCCGCGGCGTGCTCCTCCCCGCGCGCGGCGCCGGCTTCGCCACGTGGGACCCGAACCTGCACCGCAGTCCCAACCGAGCCTGGCGTCGCTGGGGAACCGACCGCCTCCTGCGGGTGCTGCTCGCCGTCGCGCGCGAGTACCGCACCGCCCATCCAGGCGCTCGTTCGCTGCTCATCGGTGACCTCAGCCGCCCGCACGGCGGCGACTTCGGCCGGCGGTACGGCTTCGTCTGGCACGCGAGCCACCAGAACGGACTCGACGCCGACATCTACTTCCCGCGCAGGGACCGTGTCCGCCGGGCACCCCGAACGGCGGCCGACATCGACCGGCGGCTGTCGCAGGACCTCGTGGATCGCTTCGTCCGGGCCGGTGCGACGAAGGTGTTCGTCGGGCCGGGCACCGGCCTGACCGGCCCGCCCGACGTGGTGCAGGTGATCCCGCACCACGACGACCACATACACCTCCGGATCGCGCCCTAGGCAGGGGTAGAGTCGCGTCGTGAGCGATCCGGGACTGTCGGGCACTGACCTTCGCCGGCGCCGAGAGGCGATCGTCCGTGAACACATGGAGTCGGAGAACGACCACGACTTCGACACGACGATCGGCACCTTCGGGCACCCGCGGTACGAGCTCGTGGCGACCGGCGACGTGTACGACGGAGAGGAGCAGGTTCGCGCCTACTTCGCCGAGAGCCGTGCGGCGTTTCCTGATCAGCGCAACCAGCTGATCGCGTTGCACCACGCCGAGGACGCGGTCATCGTCGAGTTCGACCTGCTCGGCACCCACCTCGGACGCTTGCGCGCGCTTCCTCCGACCGGCCGCGCCTTTCGCTGCCGGATGACGGCGTACTTCATGTTCGAGGAGGACCGGCTCGTGTGCGAGCGCGTGTACTTCGACCAGCTCACGATCATGCGGCAGCTCGGCCTGGCGCACGAGTCGACCTCCGTCGCGGGCCGCCTCTCTACGCTCGTCAGCCATCCGATCACGATCGGCCGCACGCTCCTCAAGAGCCTCGCCACGCGCTCGAGTTGAATACGGCGCCGGCTCGTGGTGATCGTTCGCGAGCCAGCGCTTGATCGGCAACGCGTATCGAAGGACGCACCGGATGTGGTGACCATCGTCGCATGCCCCAAAAGGTCGCTGTCGTCGGTGTCGGGGCGGTCGGACAGGCCTGCGCGTTCGCGCTGATGCTCCGCGGGTCGGCGCGCGAGATCGTGCTCGTCGACCGGATCGCCGAACGGGCTGCCGCTGTTGCGACCGACATGCGCTATGGCGTTCCCCTGTCACCGACGGCGGCGATCGCTTCGGGCGAGCGCGCCGTCCTGCCGGTGGCGGCCTACCGCGAGCGCCACGGCGTGACGATCGCGCTGCCGACCATCGTCGGGCGCGAGGGCGCGGCCGGTGAGCTCGAGCCGAGCATGTCCGAGGACGAGCGCAGCGCCTTCGAGCGCAGCGCCGGGACGCTCCGCGAGGCCGCACGGGCCATCGGCACGTCACCCGCCATGGGCGGTCGCGGATGAGCGTGGGTCGCCACGGCAAGCGCGCGGATCTGATCGTGCACGAGCAGGAGCCGTTCAACGCCGAGACCGGGCTCGCCGCGCTGGCCGAGGGTCCGCTGACCGCCACCGACGCGTTCTACGTGCGCGGGCACGGCCCGGTGCCGGAGATCGACCCCGCCGCGTGGCGGCTGCGCGTCCACGGGCTCGTCGAGCGCGAGCTCGACCTCTCGCTGACGACGCTGCGCGAGGCGTTCCGGGAGCGCACCGAGACGGCGACGCTGCAGTGCGCCGGCAACCGGCGTGCGGGCCTGATCGCCGTCCGCGACATCCCGGGCGAGGCGCCGTGGGGCCCCGGCGCGACCGGCACCGCGACGTGGACCGGCGTCGCGCTCGCCGACGTGCTCGCGCTCGCCGGCCCGCTGCGCGAGGCCGCGCACGTCGGCTTCGTCGGCGCCGACCTGTCCCCGGAGGCGAGGCCGACCCAGCGCTTCGGCGGCTCGATCCCGCTCGACAAGGCGTGCCGCCCCGAGGTCCTGCTCGCCTGGGCGATGAACGGCGAGCCGCTGCCGCCCGTCCACGGCGCGCCGCTGCGCGTGGTCGTGCCCGGCTACATCGGCGCGCGCAGCGTCAAGTGGCTCGAGCGGATCGAGGTCCGCTCGAGCCCTGGGAGGGCTACTTCCAGCACGTCGTCTACCGGCTGTTGCCGGAGGACGGGACGCCGGGCCCGGGCGCGGGGATGCCGCTCGGCCTGGTCGCGCTCAACGCCGACGTGCTGTCTCCGGCCGACGGCGAGACGGTCCCGGCCGGACCGGTCGAGGTGCGCGGCTACGCGTTCGCGGGCGGCGAGCGCCACGTCGCGCGGGTCGACGTCTCGCTCGACGGCGGCGCGACGCTGGTCGCAGGCGGAGCTGCTCGACGATCTCGGCCGGTGGGCCTGGCGGCACTGGCGGATCACGGTCGACCTCGCGCCCGGAGAGCACGAGATCCTCGTGCGCGCCTGGGACTCCTCGGCGGCCACGCAGCCCGAGGACGAGGCGGCGCTGTGGAACCCGAAGGGCTACGTGAACAACGCCCGCCCGCGGGTCCGGGTCCGCGCCGCCCCGTAGCCGTGTCGATGTCGTCCCTTCGCGAACGGCCGCTGGACGCGCTCGTGGTCGGGGCCGGCCCGGTCGGCCTCATGCTGGCCTCCGAGCTTCTGCGGCATGGCGCCAGCTGCCGCATCGTCGATCGAGCGGCCGCTGCCACCGACAAGTCCAAGGCGGTCATCCTCCACGCCCGCACGATCGAGCATCTCGATCAGCTCGCGCTCGAGCAGGAGTTCATCGAGCGCGGGACGCGCTGCACGGCGTGTCGTTCTTCCAGGGCGGCCGCCGCCTCGCGCAGCTCCGGTTCGATCGGATCGACTCGCGCTATCCGTTCGTGCTGGACATCCCGCAGAGCACCACCGAGCGATTGCTCGGCGATCGCGTGACGGCGCTCGGCGGCGAGATCGAGCGAGAGGTCGAGCTCGTCGGCATCGAGCGGGAGGCCGATGGGGTCACCGCCGTTCTCCGCCACGCCGACGGACGGCGCGAGCGGCAACGGGCCCGGTATCTGTGCGGCTGCGACGGCGCTCACAGCGCGGTGCGCGAGCTCACCGGCACGCGTTTCGCCGGGAGCAGCTACGAGCAGGAATGGATCCTCGCCGACGTGCGGATCGAGGAAGCGCCCTTCGCGCGCGACGAAGCCACCATCTTCGCCGAGCCACACCACTTCCTCGCCGTCTTCCCTCTCCCGGACGACCGTTGGCGCCTGCTCGCCGTGCGCAAGGTCGCCGAGCCCGGGCAGGCCGCGGACCCGGCGACCGTCGAGGAGTTCGAGGAGCTGCTGCTCCATCACACGCGAGCGCCCGTCCGGCTGTTCGACCCCGCCTGGATCACTCCGTTCCGCATCGGCCGCAAGCACGCCGTCCACCTCCGCGACGGCAACATCTTCCTCAGCGGCGACGCCGCTCACATCCGAAGCCAGGTCAGCGGACAGGGCCTCAACACCGGCGTGCAGGACGCGATCAACCTGGGCTGGAAGCTCGCGCTGGTCTGTCGCGGCAAGGCGCGCGCCGAGCTGCTGGACACCTATGAGATCGAGCGCCTCCCGGTCATCAAGAAGATCCTGTCCGGCACCGACGTCGCCACGCGCGCGGTGACCGTCCGGCACGCCGCCGGTCAGCAGGTGGTCTACGCGATCGCCCGGCTGCTCGTTGGCTTCGAGCCGGTGCAGGAGTACCTCACGCGGGGCATCAGCGAGATGCAGATCAACTACCGCGGCGGCGGATGCGTCAGCTCGTTCTTCGCCGAGAACGGCGGCCGCCGGGCCTCCGTCCCGCTGCCGGGCGACCACGCCCCACCCGCTCCGCACCTGGAAACGGTTGCCGAAGGCCGCCCGGTGCGGCTGTACGAGCTGATCCGGCACTCCGGCCACACGGTCGTCCTGCTGCAGGGCGCACGAACGCCCTCTCCCCCGGCGGGCGAGGTGGCGGACCTCGCCCGAGCCATCGATGCCCGGTTCGGGAACGAGGTCCGTCCGCTTGCGGTACGCGTGCGAGACGACTGGAGCCGCGGCGACGTCGCGGCCCCCCTCGTGCACGACGACAACGGAGAGATGCACCGCGCCTACGACGCCGAGCGGCCGTCCGTGTACCTCATCCGCCCCGACGGCTACCTGGCGTTCCGCGCCGACTGGACGGACCGCCACGTGCTGCTCGAGTTCCTCGAGACGTACCTGATCCGGCGCCAGTCCAGGACCATGGCGTGACAGAGTTCCGAGATGCCCGACTGGACGAAGACGAACTTCGACGATCTTCGCGATGTCAGCCCGCAGGGTGCTCACATGCAGTGGCGGTTCGCGCGGGAGGCTCTGCGATCGCCCGAGCTCGGCGTGAGCCGCTTCACGTACGACCCGGGCGCCCGCATGCCGTGGGGTCACCGGCATCGTGTGCAGGAGGAGGCCTACGTCGTGGTCGCCGGGTCCGGTCGTGCCAAGCTCGATGACGAGGTCGTCGAGCTCTCGGTGTGGGACGTGCTGCGCGTCGCTCCTGCAGTGGTCCGCTCGTTCGAGGCCGGCCCGGAGGGTCTTGACGTGATCTGCATCGGTGGTCGAAAGCCCAAGGGAGGCGACACCGAGCGGTTCGAGGACTTCTGGGCCTGATCGGCCCGCCGTCGCGCACGGCGCTCGGGCGCTACGCCGTCGCCGACGACATCGGCAGCGCGATCGCGGCGTTCGTGGGCACCGGCAACCGATGGGTCACCGGGCAGCGCCTCGAGGTCTCCGGCGGCATCAACCTCTGATCACGGCCTCCCTGGAACCGGGCAGGCCTACGCCCGAGCGCGGCACCGGTCGTGCTCGGCCGGGGGGTTAGCCGGAGCCCAAGCGGTGGCTGGCCGTGATGACAGCCAGCCCCGCTTCGCCCAACCTGTAACGCATGCAGACCGTCGGCTTCATCGGGCTCGGGAACATGGGTGGCAACATGGCGGCACGCCTGCTCGCCGCCGGCTACTCCGTCTACGGCGAGTCCCGCAATCGTGAGCGCTCACAGTGGCTCGTGGACCGGGGCCTGCGCTGGCTCGACACACCCCGCGAGGTCGCCGAGGCGGCCGACATCGTCCTGACGTCGCTCCCCGACGACGACGCTGTGCAGTCCGTCGCGTCGGGAGCCGACGGCATCGTGGCCGGGCTCGACACCGGCAAGCTCTGGGTGGAGCTGAGCACGGTCAGCCCGAGCGCGAGCCGTGAGCTCGCGGCGCGCGTGCGGGCACTCGGGGCGCAGATGCTCGACGCGCCGGTGTCCGGAAGCGTTCCGCAGGTGCAGGCGGGGACGCTGACGATCATGGTCGGCGGCGACGAGGAGGCCTACGCGCGCGTCGAGCCGGTCCTGCGCGTGCTCGGGTCGCCGACGCGCATCGGCGACAACGGGCAGGGACTCGTGCTCAAGCTCGCGATCAACGTCAGCCTTGCGGTGCAGATGCTCGCCTTCTCCGAGGGCCTCCTCCTCGCCGACAAGGAGGGGATCGATCCTCACCTGGCCGCCAAGGTGATGTCCGAGAGCGCGATCGGCTCGCCGATGCTGAAGGCGCGCGTCCCGCTCGTCCTGGATCTACCCGACGAGCCATGGTTCGACGTCGGGCTGATGCACAAGGACGTCCGCCTTGCGCTGGCGACGGCGCGTGAAGCCCACGTGCCGCTGCCGACGGCCGGCGTCGCCGAGGAGCTGCTGGCGCGGGCGTCCGGGCTGGGCTACGAGCATCGCGACATCGCGGCGATGTTCGAGGTGCTGGGGCGGATCGGACAGGCGGCGCCCGACACGGATTCGACCGATGGGACAGCAGCTCGATGAGCACGCCCACCCTGGCCGAGCAGCTGATCGACGCGATTCGCCGCGCCGGCGGCATCGAATGGGCGCACGTTCGCGACGAGGAGTCGGGTGCCGTTCGCCACGGCCGCGATCGCCCGCGCGAACGTCCGCAACATCCCCGGTCCGACCGGGCGCTGACGCCCCGCGTATGGCGGGCACCCTCCGCACACGACGGCGGCGCATTCCCCGCGTGCGCGACCACGACTGGTCGCCGCCCCGGCGTGCCGTCTTCATCGCCGCTCTGACGATCGTGATGGGCTCGCTGTTCCTGACCACGTACACGCTCGCGCTCGGCGACCCCATGCCTCGCCGCATCGACGCCGCGCTCGTGGGCGACCCGGCGCAACACGCGCGCACACTCGAAGCGGTCGAACAGGTCGCAGCGGGCAACCTCGACTTCCGGCAGTACGAGTCGGTGACGGCGGCGCGCCATGCCATCGACCTCCAGCGCGTCTACGCCGCCCTCGATCTGACGTCGGCGAGGCCGACGCTGTACGTCGCGAGCGCCGCAGGTGCATCCGGCGAGGCGGCGGTGCACGTGCAGCAGTTCGCGGACCTGTTCCACGGCGTCCGCTGGATCGGCCCGCTCTTCCTCGCCAACGCGGTCGCGATCGTCGCGGTGATCTCCGCGCTCGCCCTCGGCAGCCTCGTCCTCTGCTGCGGCCAGGGGCTCTTCGGCTGGCAGGAGGCCGGCTTTCGCACCCCGGTCGCCATCGCGGTGATCGCCGAGGTCGGCGCCGTGGTGCTGCTGACCGCAGCCCTCGCCGGCGACGCGCTGCTGCGCCAGCGCTGAACGGATGAGATCGGTGGCAGCTCGGCGGGATCGACCCCGACCGCCTGGGCAGGGATGCCCAGTCAGTGCGCCGGCGAGGGTCCCTCCTCGGCCCGCCTTGAGGCAATCTGGTTGAGGGTCACCCCGATCACGACGTAGGCGGCCAGCACCAGCAGCGGCAAGACCAGCTTCGCGCCATCGAAGTACGCGACGTTGCGAAGGGCGCTGCCGAGGGCACCGGGCGGGAGGAAGGCGCCGAGCGGGTGCCACGGCGTGGGGAGCAGCTCGGGCGCGGTGGCCAGCCCGGACGCGGGGTTGCCGAGCATCAGGAAGATCAGGAACGGCACGCCGGTGCCCGCCGGGCCGATCAGACGAATCAGCCCTGCGGAGCTGAGCGCGATGCCGAGCACTGCGAGGGCGACGACCGCCACCTCGGCGACGAACGGGCCCGGCAGTGCGCCCTCGGCCTTCACGATCCCGATCGCGACGAGCCCTCCGAGGATCGCCGCCGCCGACGACGCCGCGATCCGTGGTCCAAGCGCTCGCAGCTCGGGGACCATTTGCACGGCCACGAGAGCCGTGAGGATCGACGTGATGACCAGCGCGAGCGTGAGGACGTTGAGCGTGGCCCCGCGCGGGTCGTCCCGGTCGGTGGGCTTCACGTCCACGACCGTGCGCACCCCGGCCGCCCGGGCGATGTCCTCGATGAGCTGGGCGGCGGGGACGCTCGCGGCGGTGGCGACGAGTACTCGCGGCGCCGGCGGCGCCAGCACGAAGGCGCCGTAGGCGTCGCGGTCCTCGATCTTGCCCCGGGCCGCCTCCGCGCTCTCCGCACGCTCCACGTCGAAGTCGCTGCCCTCGAGCCTCTGAGTGAGGGGATCGGTCGCGGCCGGCGGTCCCACCACCACGACCGGCAACCCGTTCGGCTTCGGATCGTGGGCCGGCGTGACGAAGAAGAAGACGAACAGCCCGATCAGGACGACGCCGACGACGACGGCCCGAACCAGCCGCTGACGCAAGTCGGGGGCCACCCGACCGACTTTTACAGGATGGCCGGCGCGGACTCGCGCGGGCGCGCGAGCACCCGTGCCGCCACGAGTCCCCCGACCGCACCGAGGAAGTTCCCCTGCCTTCTCAGCGCGCCCAAGATGATTCGAACCTCTGACCTTCGGTCCGTAGGCGTCTTATCGGGGCGCGAGTTCGCCTGGTTCGCGGGAGAAGCGTCGCGGTCAGAGGTCTTAGGGGCCGTCCGATCTGGCGGCTTTGGGACGAGGTTCGGGACGAAGTTTGGTGGGCCCGCGACCAACGCGTCGCCGCCGCGTTGCGTGAGCAGCGGGCTGCGCGGCCGTAGTGGCCACTCTGATGGAGCTCGGAATGCAGATTTCCCCGCGGCTTGGTCGTTAGGCGAAAACCCTCGCCGTTCGCGAATCTGCGCGATCATTGACAGGTGGGGACGGGATCGGTGGATGCGCTGCTCGCCGAGGGGCGCGCTGCCTTCGAGCAGGGCGACGCTGAGAGCTCGCGGCACGCATTCGAAGCGGCACTCGCCGAGGGCGAGAGCGGCGAGCTGCTCGAGGGCCTCGCCCGGGCGCTGTACCTCGAGGTCGACTATCCGGCCTCGATGGACGCGCACCAGCGCGCCTTCGCCGCCTACAGGGCGGAGGGCGATGCGCTGAGCTGCGCCCGGGTGGCGCGCCTGCTGTCGTGGCAGCACGTCAACGTCTACGGGGATTTCGCCGTGGCCGGCGGCTGGCTCGCAAGGGCGCAGGAGCTGCTCGAGCAGGCGGGCGACGGCGGTGCGGAGCGCGGCTGGGTCGAGCTTCTGCATGCGGCGCGGGAGCCGCACGGAGAAGGTCGGCAGCAGCGCCTTCGGGCCGCGCTCGACATCGGCCGGACGGTCGACGATGGCGATCTGCGGTTCGCTGCGCTCGCGCAGCTCGGCGAGGCGCTCGTGATGACGGGCTCGACCGAGGAGGGGATGGCCCTGTTCGACGAGTCGCTGGCGGCGGTCTGCGCCGGCGAGGTGCGCGACCTCTACGTCGTCGAGAGCGTCTTCTGCGGGATGTTCGTGACCTGCGAGCGGCTGCACGACCTCGTCCGTGCCGAGCAATGGCTGCGGGCCGCCGGGGACCTCGTCCGGCGGCGCAACCTGATCGCCGTGGGCCCGCTCTGCCGTGCCCACTACGGCGGCCTTCTGACCGCCGCGGGACGCTGGGACGAGGCCGATGTGGAGCTCGCGGAGGCGGCGCGCGTGTTCGAGGGCGGTTATGCAGGAGCGCGGGTGATAGTGCTCGTGCGGCTCGCGGACCTGAGGATTCGCCAGGGCCGCCTCGAGGAGGCCGCCGTCCTCCTCGAGGGGCTCGACCAGATGCCCGATGCCGCCCGGCCGCTGGCTGCCCTGCATCTCGCCCGCGGCGAGACGGCGGTGGCCCTCGACCTGCTCGAGCGGAGGCTGGCCACCCCCGCCCTGCCGGCCCCGTGGCCGATAGGCACGACGAGCCCCAACCCGCCTCCCATGGCCGCTCCTCTCCTCGCCCTAGTCGTGGAGGTGCGCCTCGCAGAAGGGAACCTGGCCGACGCATCCGCGGCTGCCGATCGCCTCGCGGAGCTGGCCGAGGATCAGCCGAGTCCCTACCTAAAGGCGTGCGCCGCGCTCGCCAAAGGCAAGCTCTGTCTGGCCTCCGGATCGGGAGACGCGGCGGCGTGCCTGCGCGAGGCGCTTGAGGCCTTCTCGCTCGCGCAGATGCCAGTCGAGCTGGCACGGGCGCAACTCGAGCTTGCGAGGGCGATCGCGGAGGAGCAGCCCGAGGTTGCAGTGGCCGAGGCCAAGGCGGCGCTTGACACGTTCGAACTGCGGGCGGCCGCCCGCGACGCCGACGCGGCGGCTGCGCTGCTGCGCTCGCTGGGCGCAGCCGGCCGGAGCGGGCCCAAGCGCCATTCTCCGTTGACCAATCGGGAGTGGGAGGTCCTCGACCTGCTCGCGCTCGGGCTCTCAAACCCCGAAATAGCCGAGCGCCTGTTCATCAGCCCGAAGACGGCCGAGCACCACGTTGGGCGCATCCTGCGAAAGCTCGACCTGCGTAATCGGGCCGAGGCCGCTGCCTACGCCACCCGAGCCGGGGAGCAGAGACCCGGGAGCAATTAGGGGAGTTCCCCGACGACACGGGCCCGGGCCGGTGGCACGCTCGCCTCCTCCAACCAACCGACGGAGGAGAGAACAAATGACTGACGTGCGAAGTGACCGGCTGAGCGCCGGAGCGGGCGTCCTGGCAGCGGCGCTGTTCGTGGCCGGGTTCGTCCTGATCGGGGCGGATGCCCCAACGTCCGATGCAACGCGGAGCGAGGTGGTCGCGACCTACGCGGACGACGCAACCAACTCTCGCCAGGCCCTTGGAGTGCTGCTGACTGGGCTCGGAAGCATCTGCTTCCTCCCGTTCCTCGGCCACGTCCGCAGGGTGTTGCGGGACCGTGCCGGGGCGGACAGCATCCTGCCCGCAACGGCGTTCGCGGGAGGGATCGTGCTCGTCGGCGGCCTGTTCACGGGAGCGGTGCTGAGCTCGGCCGTATCCGCCGGGTCCTACTTCGACGCGCACCGTGTCGACGCGGACCTCGCCATGACCACCGTGGCGGCCGGGTTCTATCTCAACGGGTTCGCCGCCATGGCGGGGGGCGCGCTGATCGTGGCGCTCGCAGGCGTCGCCTGGCAGTCGGAGCTGCTGCCCCGGTGGCTCACAGTGCTCGGCTTTGTCGTGGCCGCCGCGTCGATCCCGGCTAGCCTCCTCGGCATGTGGGTCCTGGTCGAGGCGCTGTGGATCGCCATCGCCGCCGGGCTGCTCGGCCGCCGGCCCGCGCTCACCGAGGCCTACGCGTCATGACCGCCGCCAATCGTCAATGGGTGCTCTCCTCGCGGCCGCGAGGGCCCGTCACACGGGAGAACTTCGAGTGGAGGGAGGAGCCCGTGCCCTGCATCGCGGACGGCGAGTTCCTGATCCGCAACCTCTGGCTCTCGTGCGACCCGGCACAGCGGCCGTGGATGGAGGTGGACACCTACATCCCGAAGCTGCCGCTGGGTGAGGTGATGCTGTCGGGGTCCGCCGGAGAGGTGGTGGAGTCGAAGCACCCCGACTTCGCGGCCGGCGAGCTGGTGTCGGGGGTGTTCGGCTGGCAGGACTACGCCGTGAGCGACGGCACCGCCGGCGTCTTCCCGCGTGACCAAGGTGCCGCCCGGGGTCGACCTTCCGACCGCGATGTCGCTCCTCGGGGTAACGGGCCTGACCGCTCACATCGGGCTGCTCGAGATCGGGCAGCCGCAGCCGGGCGACACGGTCGTGGTCTCGGGCGCAGCCGGCTCGGTCGGCTCGTTCGTCGTGCAGATCGCCAAGCTCGAGGGCTTCCGCGTGCTGGCCATCGCCGGCGGTGCCGCCAAATGCGACTGGGTCACGGGCGAGCTCGGCGCGGACGCGGCGATCGACTACAAGGGCGAGGACGTCGAGGCCCGCATCGGCGAGCTCTGTCCGGATGGCGTCGACGTGTTCTTCGACAACGTCGGAGGCGAGATCCTCGACGCCGTGCTCGAACACATCGCGATCGGCGCACGGATCGTCCTCTGCGGCGCCATCTCGGGCTACAACGACTTCGAGCGGCGGCCCGGAATCCGCAACCACTACCGGCTGATCATCCGGCGCGCCACGATGCGCGGCTTCCTCGTCTTCGACCACATGGACCGCGTCCCCCAGGCCATCGGCGACCTGGCGACGTGGGCGGCTGAGGGGAAGCTCAGGAGCCAGGTCGACGTCGTCGAAGGGCTCGAGAACGCCCCCGACGCACTCAACCGCCTCTTCACGGGACAGAACCTCGGCAAGCAGCTCGTCAAGATCGCCGACGCATCGTTCGACTGACCCGCGCCGGTGCGCTTCAGCGGAGGGCCGACCCGCGGTGCACGACGACCCTGTGCGCCCGCCTCGCGCGGGCTACTCGTAGTCGTTGAGGGCGACGCTGACCAGGTGCTGCGAGGACGGGAAGTTGGGGAAGGTGACGGTGCGCGTCGGCCCCGCGCCACGCGATCGCAGCGTGACCGTGACCTTCCCGGTGGGCGGCGAGGACGCCGGCAGGAAGAGGTCCGCACCGGTCAGGAACGACAGGCCGTAGAACGGGCTGAGCGGTGCGCCAGGGTTCGAGACCCCGTCCGCGCCCGCATCGAGGACGAAGACCGCGTTGGTCCGGTTGGCGAGCGGGCTCGTCGCGGCGTTGATGACGTCGATGCCGTTGACCTTGAGGACGTCGCTCTGCGCACCCTGGTCGCCCCACAGCTCCTTGTACCTGGTGATCACCAGCCCACTGGCGCGCGGGGAGCGAGCGCCCAGCAGCGCCTCGATGTTGCCGCCCGGGGGCGAGGAGAGCAGGCGCACCAGGTGGTCGTCGCGCCGGAAGGGCTCAAGGTAGATGTGGTGCGTCGACCCCCCGCTGCGCACCAGCGCGAACTCGTAGCGCTGCCCGCGCCTGAGCCTGATCGGCCCCCAGGCGCCGGTTGGCGACAGCGCCGGACGGGCGACCGGCCGGCCCCCGATCCTGCGACCGCCGGCGCGATCGATGCGCCACACCTGCAGGCGGGTGCGCTTCATGCCCGTGTTCTCCAGGAAGACGAGCGCCCTGCCCGCGACGCTGACGCTGCGCGCGCCGGGCTCGATCCGCGTCGTCCGGGCCCGCCTGCCGGTCAGGAAGCGGAAGATCTGCGCGAACGACTCGGCTGACGTTGCGCACTCCACATGCGTCTGGTTGGGGATCGTCACGTTGCGAGCGCCGCCGATGGAGCGCCCAGGCTCGCCACGCCCGGCCCACAGGGCGAGGGTCCGGACCCCACCCGGGGGCGTGGCGGCCGTGCGGCCGTCGATGTTGACGTAGCGCCGGATGTTGGCCGCGCGCGCCGCGCTGGCCAGGTAGCCGTGCATCACCGTGGTGCCCCGCGAATGCCCCAGGACGTCGACCTTCGACACACCTGTCCTGGCCTTGATCCGCGCGATCAGCGCATCGAGCGCGGTGTGGACCTCGTCGATGTTCTCGGTGATCGGCGTAGCCGTGTCGTACTCGAGCACGAAGATGCGCCGCTGGGGGAAGCCGTTGCTCGTCAGGCGCATCTGCTGGGACTCGAACTGCCCTGCCGAGCCCGAGCCGCCGTGGACGAAGATCACCGGCGTCACCTGGCGGGCGGCCGTCGACGGCGCCTGCGCGGCCGCCGCCGGCGCGATGGCCAGGCCGAGGATCACGGCCAGGACCGGGATCCTCGAACGACGGACCGGGGTGGACGACGCCGGCTTCCTCATGCTGACTCCTCTCGATCTGGCGAGCAGCGCCGGCAGACCTGCTCGAAGTCGTTGAACTGGACCGACGCCTGCACCTGGCTGGAGGGCAGGTTGGGGAACGTGATCGTCCGCGCCGGTCCGGCCCCACGTGAGGTCAGCGCGACCGACACCGTCCCGCGGCCGTCCGGGTCGGCGGGCATGAAGTGGTCGACGCCCGAGATGAAGGGCAGGGCGGCGAGCGCGGCCAGCGGGGAGCCGACGTTGCTCACCCCGTCCGAGCCGACGTCGAAGGCGAACAGCCCGATCAGCCGCTTGGTGATCGGAGCGGTCGCCGCGTTGAGCAGGTTGGTGCCGTTCACGCTCAGGACGTCGCTCTGCGCGCCCTGGTCGCCCCACAGCTCCTTGTTCCTGGTCACGACCACGCTTGCGTGGCGGTCGCTGCGCTCGACGAGGAGGTCCAACCCCTCGCCCGGAGCCGAGGTGAGCAGGCGCACGAGATCGTCGCTGCGCACGAAGGGCTCGTAGAAGAAGCGATGGTCACGCGCGCCGGCGCGGACGAGCACGAGCTCGTAGCGGCGCCCGGGCCGCAGCCACACCGGGCCCCAACCGCCGTCGGACCTCACCGGCAGGATGACCCGCGGGCGCGCGCCGGTGCGCCGCCCCGTGACGGCGTCCAGCGGCCACGCTTCGACCATCGCGTCGGCCACGCCCACGTTGGAGGGGAACAGCACCGCGCGGCCCGCGATGCGCACGCGCCGGCGCTCGGGCACGATGTCGATCGTGGCCGGCTCCCGGCCCGTGAAGAAGCGGAACATCTCGCGGAAGGACTCGCGCGAGGTTGCCACCTGCACGTGCGTCTGGTTGGGCACGGTCGTGTTGATCGCCCCGCCGATGACGCGGCCCGGCGTCCCGCGGCCGGCCCAGATGGCCAGCGTGCTGACGCCGCCCGGCGGCGTCGCCGCCGTGCGACCGTCGATGTTCACGTAGTGGCCGACGTTCGCGGCCCGGGCCGGCGAGCCCAGGTACTCGTGCATGATCGTCGTGCCCAGCGAGTGCCCGAGGATGTCGACCTTGAGCTTGCCCGTTCGCCGCTGCAGGTCGGCGACGAGCGCGTCGATCTTGGCGTGGACGTCCTCGCGCGTGTTGACCGTGAAGAGCGAGTCGTAGTCCACCGTGCGCACGTAGCGCCGCGGGTAGCCGTTGCTCGTGAAGCGCATCTTCTGCGACTCGAACTGAGCGCCCGAGCCGGCGCCTCCGTGGACGAAGATCACCGGGTTGACACGCGGCTCGTGGCCGCGATTGGCACTCGCCGGGACGGCTGCGATCAGCACGCGCCAGCACCATGCCCAGGACGACGACGGACCCTCGTCGCATCGGTCTCTCCTCCTCGTTCTCTCCCGCGGCTCGCCGAGACGGGACGCCTCGCGAGCAGACGCGAGGGATTCTCACCGGCGTGCACCATGCTGCCAAGCACCTCTCGACCAGGCTTCTCGCGCCATTGCTGTGCAGCTGCACAGCGCGGTGCGCCATACTCGTCCGGTGCGCGGCGTCGACGGCAAGGCGGCAGTCCGAGCCATCGTCCAGCGAAGCGACCTCGACGAGCTCACCGAGGGGATCCTCGACAGCTTCTGGCACCGGCCCGAGTACCAGCGCTACGCGCCCGACCGGGACCAGGTCCGCCGCTGGGTGCGCTGGAACGTCGACCTCGTCGTCGCCTGGCTGGTCGATGACCGCCAGCCGACCGAGCAGGACCGCGAGCGCTTCCGGGACCGAGCACGGCTGCTGGCCGAGGACGGCATGCCCGCCGACATCGTGCCGGCGAACTTCCGGCGCGGCGCCCGCCACGGCTGGGCTGCGCTGGTTGACGCCGCCCGCGACCACGAGCGCACCGCGCTGCTCGAGAGCGCCGGCCTCTTCTTCGAGTTCGTCGACCAGGTCTCCGAGCAGTTCTCGGCGGCCTATGCGCGATCGCGCGCCGCGGACCCGTCGTCGCAGGAGGAGCACCGGGCGCGCGCGCTGCTGAGCGCGCTGTGCTCGCCCGGCGAGCTCGACGAGGAGGCCCGGCTGCTGGCCGAGCAGATCGGCTTCAGCCCGTCCATGAGCCATCACCTGCTCGTCGCGATCGACCCCGACGCATCAGCGCGGGTGCACGCCGGGCTGGCCGCCGACCTGCGCGCCGACGGGACGCTCGCGGTCTTCGAGGGCCGCAGCGTCGTCGGCGTCGCCCACGTCCGTCCGCGGGCGGACGTCGCCCTGGGGCCGCGCGCGGTCGTCGTCGAGGCCCACGGGGTGGCACGCGCACTGACCGCGGTGCTGCTGGAGCAGCTGCGGGCCACGGCGAGGCTCGCAGCGCGGCGCGGCCGGACCGGGCGCATCCCCGTCGACGACTTCCTGGCCGAGCTCCTGGTCATGGCCGATCCCGCGCTGTCGGCCCGGCTGTCGGCACAGGTGTACGGCCGCCTCTCGGCCGAGCCCGAGCTGATCCGCACCCTCGACGCGCTGGTCGAGCACGACTTCGGCCGCACGGCCACCGCCGCCGAGCTCTTCGTGCATCGCAACACGCTCACCAACCGGCTCAGTCGCATCGCGGCGATCACGGGTCAGCAGGTCGACACCGCGGCCGGCCGCGGGCTCATCTGGCTCGCGTGGCTGCACCGCGAGGTCGGCGCCGCGACCAGTCGCGCGCCGAGGGGCGACCAGTTCCGTCGCTCGAGCTCCTCGGCCTGACGCCCGGCGACCGGTCGCGCTCGGTCGCGACCTGGAAGCTCGGGCAGCAGATCTCCGTGAGGTGGGCGGTCTCGTTCCGCGTTGCTCGCCCAGGCCGTCGCGCCTAGGTCGGGCGTGGTGCTTCTGCTTCTGATTTCGGCGGGCGGGTCGAGGCGCATGGCGCGATCGCCCGTCGGCGTGGACCGACTCCCGCACCGGCACCGTTGAAGGCCGAGCCTGTCGCTAGCCGAAGGTGAAGACGTACGCCTCGACGCCCGCATCGAGGAATGCGATCTCGACCGTGCGGTCCGTGATCGCCCCGGGCTCGCGCACGAGCTGATAGAGCCGTGGCTGGACCAGCGTTCCCCGGCCCTCCTCGTCGACGTCCAGTCCGTGGGCCGCGCCGGGCGCTTCGCCGTCGACCAGCACGCGGAACGGGACGGCCGTGCCCGCCCGCGAGCGCAGGACGAGATGGACGTCGCGCGCATGGAAGCGGAAGGCGATTCGCCCCCCGGCTTCGTTCAGCACGCTCGCCCGCTCCTCGATCGTCCAGTTCCCGGCCAGGGCCCAGGTGTTGAGCTGCAACGACTCGGGTGCGACGTAGCTGCGAGGCTCGTCGTACGCGACACCGTCGGGCGAGTCGAGGTTCTGCCCTTGGGCGTGGCCGAGGTAGGTCTCGGGAGAGCGCAGGTTCGTCCAGTCGGCTTGCGCCTCGAATCCGTCGGGCGCGACCGAGACGAGCTCGTTATCGATGCCCTCGCCGGCGCCCTCGCGCAGCAGGTGCTGGATCATCCACTCGCCTTCGTCGTACTCGCCCTCGCCGAAGTGGTGGTACCGGATCCGGCCCTCCGCGTCTGCGAGGTAGACGGCCGGCCAGTACCGGTTGGCGAAGGCGCTCCACACCCCGTAGTCGCTGTCGAGCGCGATCGGGTACTCGACTCTCATGGCCTCCACGGCCTCGCGGACGTTCTCGACCTCGCGCTCGAAGGGGAACTCGGGCGTATGGACGCCGATGACGACGAGCCCCAGGTCGCGGTATTTCGCGGCCCACGCGCGCACGAAGGCCAGCGTGCGGAGCCAGTTGATGCAGGTGTACGTCCAGAAATCGACGAGAACGACCCTCCCACGCAGCTGCGCCGGAGTGAGAGGCGACGAATTCAGCCAGCCGGTCGCCCCGTCGAAACCAGGGAGGTGACCCTCGATAGGCGACGCGGCCGTGCGCGGATGGCGGCGCGCGCCGAAGATGCTCACGTCCCGCGACCTCCCCCTTGGAGGACGGCCTCCGCGGAAGCCTCCGGGGCTTCCTGCGGAAGGTTGTGTCCGATGCCGCCCCGATCGTCCGGTGCGAAGACGCGCACAATGGCGTCCGTTAGCGCAGTGAGCTGAACGCGGCCCGCACCTCGGTGGAGAAGAGCTCCGGCTCTTCCCAGGCGGCGAAGTGTCCGCCCTTGTCGACCTCGTTGAAGTACGTGAGGCCGGGGTAGGCCGCCTCGGCCCAGCTGCGCGGGGTAGCCCAGATCTCGCCGGGGAACGTCGTGAAGCCGACCGGCACGGACGCCGGCGGCGGGGCCTGGCCGGCCGCGAGCGCGCGGGCTCGCCCGTCATCCCAGTAGTTCCGGGCCGCCGAGGCCCCGGTGCCCGTCAGCCAGTACAGCGTGACGTTGTCGAGGATGTTGTCCCGGGTGAGGTTGCCAGCCGGCTGCCCGTCGACGAAGGCGCGGGCGATCTTGTAGTAGCTGTCCGTGTCGTGGTCGAGCAGCCAGGCCGCCAGGGCGACGGGTGAGTCCAGCAGCGCGTAGCCGATCGTCTGCGGCCGCGTGGCCATCTCCAGGAAATAGCCGAAGCCGCTCTCCCTGAATTCGCCGACCGCGGCGAGCGCCGCGCGTTCCTTGTCGGACTCCGCCGGCAGCTGGTCGGCGATGCCGAGCACCGCCACGAGCAGGTTGGTGTGGACGCCGAGTAGCCCGTCGGGCGCCTGTCGGCTCATCAGGTCGGTGACGGCGGCCCCCACGTCGCCGCCCTGGGCGACGTAGCGCGTGTAGCCGAGGCGGTTCATCAGCTCAGCCCAGGCGACTCCGATGTGGCCCGCGTCCCAGCCGATCTCCCTCGGCTCGCCCGAGAGGCCGTAGCCGGGCAGCGACGGCAGAACGAGGTGGAACGCGTCCCCCGCGTCGCCGCCGTGCGCGGTCGGGTCCGTGAGCGGACGGACCGTCTCGAGGAGCTCGATGACCGAGCCGGGCCAGCCGTGCGTCATGATCAGCGGCAGCGCGTCGTCGTGCGGCGACCGCACGTGGATGAAGTGGATGTCCACGCCATCGATCTTGGTGGTGAACTGCGGCAGCGCGTTCAGTCGCTCCTCGCACTTGCGCCAGTCGTAGTCCGTCGTCCAGTAGCGCGCCAGCGCCTGCATCGCGGCGAGCTGCACGCCCTGCGAGCGGTCGTCGACGAGCTCGCTGGAGGGCCAGCGCGTCGCCTCGATCCGGCGGCGCAGCTCAGCGAGCTCCTCCTCGGGAATCTCGACCTGGAAAGGACGGATGTCGGTGGCGGTCTCGGCGGCGGTACCCATGACAACCTCCGTTCTGGAAGGGCGGGGAGCGACGACCTCCTCGCTGGTCGCGACCCTCGCGACACTACTCCTGCCCGCAGGGCCTAGCAACGAATGGCAACAGATCTCGCGGCGCCTTCAAGCACGCTCGGAGCTCAGCCCAGCCCCGGCTTCGCCCCCTCGGCTAGCTTGAGCCGCGTCCACACGTTCATGTTCACGACGACGCCGATGATCTCGAGGATCTTCTCGGCGTCGAAGTGCTCCGCAAGCCCGTCGTGGAAGCGCTGGAAGGCCTGGCCAGCATCCGCACCGGCGGCCCGGGTAAGCGCCTCGGCGTAGCGGAGGGCGGCCTGCTCTGCCTCGGAGTGCAAGTCGGTCTCCCACCACGCGGTCAGCGTGTCGATCTTGGCGCGCGGGATCCCAGCGTCGCGGGCGGCCTCGTAGTGCAGGTTGAGGCAGTAGCTGCAGTTGTTGAGTTGCGAAACCCGCAGTCGCAGGAGCTGCGCGAGGCCGCGGTCGATGCGCAGCTCCGCTGTGTATCCGAACGCATCCGCGCCCACGCGCGCCATGCCGATCAGGGACTCGTTCTGCGTCGCATCGGCGCGGTGGTTGGTGATCTCGACCTCGTCGCTCATTCGTCTTCCCTTCGGTTGTCATCGCTCTCGGTGGCAATCTGCTCGCGGAAGCCCGCGTCCTCGCGCTGGACCATCCCGCGGACACCGCTTCCGTCTTCGTGGAGCACGAACAGGCCGGGTACGATGGCCACAGCGGTCCTGGCGGGCAACCCCGACGGAGGAGGAGTCATGGCCACCGCAACCGACGTCGCCGAGCTACTCGCCACCCACCCGAAGCCGAGCGAGGTCGATCGCGAGACGCTCGCCCGCTGCATCGCCGAGTGCTTCGACTGCGTTCGCAGCTGCACGGCGTGCGCGGACGCCGATCTCGCCGAGGAGGACCTCTCCGAGATGCGGAGATGCATCCGCCTGTGCCTCGACTGCGCCGATGTCTGCCACGCCACAGGGCGTGTGGTGAGCCGTCAGACCGAGTACGAGCCGGAAACCTCGAGAGCGCAAGTCGAGAGCTGCCGGCGGTCATGTTCGGCATGCGCCGAGGAGTGCGAGCGCCACTCCCAGCATCACGAGCACTGCCGGATCTGCGCCGAAGCCTGCCGGCGTTGCGAGGAGGCATGTGCCAGCCTGCTCGACGCGATTGGATCAGCACATTCACGACGACCTGACTAGCTGATCGCGGCGAGGCCAACCACCGCCTCCCGGAGTCGGTCGCCTACCTCGCGCTCGACTGGACCGTCACGGCGGCGCTGATCGCCGGGATCGCTCTCCACCACCTCGCTCGCGGTGATCTGTGCGGTCCTGGTCGAGGACGGGCTCAATGAAACCGAGTTCGGCAGGCTGCGGATGAGCGCGACCATGGTCACCAACATGTGGACGGCGATCGGCAGTCGGCGATCTTCATCCAGCCGAGCCGGCCGGATACCGTCAGCTCCTGCCGTGGACCATCGGCAGCAGCGCGGGCCTTCGCCCGCTGGCTCTGTCAAGGCTGCTCGACTACCAGCGCGCGGCTTTCACCCCTACGCACCGCGTCGAGCAGCCCGTCGAGCACCGCGCACTCTGCGTCGCGGCCGCACACGGGAGTGTGCGTGACCATATGCGCGCCAGCAAACGTACACCAGGGTTTGGTGGGGGCCGAACCCTCGAGCCGCGGGTGGCCTGCGGCGCCCCTTCGTCCGCGACTTAGCACGCGCTGAGAGCACGGTTCGTCCCTCGCCGCCTCCGCGAACGTCACGTCGGCCAGCCGCGAGCCGGGGACCGACCGCTCGCGCTCGTCGTCGAGGAGCGCACGCAGCGCCGCCTCGGCGGTGCGCCGCGTGAAGAAGCCGGCGGCCGGCCGTCCAGAGGAACGTCCACGCCGGGCCGATGCGCCGCTGGCGCTGGCGGCCGTCGGGCAGGCGGTACTTGGCGTACCAGACCGGCCCACGAACGCCCTCGCGCCGGAAGACGTGACCGGACACCAGACCAACCTGCTGCAACCGCATGACGCGCACCCCACGGGACGAATTCGGGACGAACTCGCCCTCGAGAGGAGGGCGCGAAACGCGAAGGAGTCGGGACGGGGGGCGCGAAACGCGAGAAGGCCCCGCAAGCAGGGCCTTCTCAGCGCGCCCGACAGGATTCGAACCTGTGACCTTCGGTTCCGTAGGCGTCCGTTCGGGGCGCGAGTTCGCCTGGTTAGCGGGAGAAGCGTAGCGCGCGGAGCGGTTCGGGGCCGGCGGATCCGGCGGCTGTGGGACGAAGTTCGGGACGACGTTTGTGGCGGCCCCGCGACCAACGCCGACGCCGCCTTGCGTGAACGTACCCCCAGCGGCTGCGCGTCGCGGCTTCGGCTCTTACGCCAAGCAGAAGCGCGGTTCTTCAAGTTGTCGCCGCCCTCAACGCATGCCCGTTCTTCTTCGCCGCAACCGCGACCCACTGGCGCCGGGTGACTGGCCGTTGGAGAAGCCGTCTGCATCTGCTCGTCCCAATACGCGACCGACCAGCCGCCGTGCTCGAAGCCGCCGCTGGGTCCTCCTCCGGGCCTCCCGGCGCCTGCATGGCGCCGTTGAGGGTCAGCAAGGTATTCACGACGAGCTCTCGCATGTGGACGCTCCTTTCCGCCGTTTGATCTCCTGACCGGCTCAGGCCGGCGAACTCATCGGCGCCGTTCCCCCGCCGCGCGCGTCGAGGGTGCGACCGCGCGCGGCGCGCGGCGAAGCTGGGCTACGCTTCGCCGGCGCAACGACGGAAAGGACGCGCGGAATGGACTCGAAGCAGATCGACCACCTCCGTCACCCAGGCTTCACGGTCGCGCGCCGCGGCTACGACCGGCGTGAGGTCGACCATCTCCTGGGGTCGCTGGTGGACTGGCTTGAGAGCGATGCGGCGGACGAGATCGGGGACCTCGCGGTCAAGCGCAAGCTCGAGCTCGTGGGGAGGTCGACCTCGCGCATCCTCCAGACGACTGAGGAGGAGGCCGCGCAGCTGCGCCGCCGCACCCAGGAGGAGTGCGACGAGCTTCGCGAGGACGCCGAGGCGGCCTCGATCAGCACCCGGCGGGCCGCGGACGAGTACGCGGAAAGGGTGCGGGCCGAGGCCGATGAGGACGCGCGGCTGACGGGCGAGGCCGCGGACGCCAAGGCGCAGGAGATCGCCGAGGAGGGCGAGCGCCGGCGAGCGGACATCGAGCGGGTGATCAGCGAGCTCGAAGCCCGGCGCGATGCCGCGATCCAGGAGCTGCACCGTCTTCGGGCCGAGCTCTCCTCCACGATCGGGACGCACACGTCCCTCGCGGTGCGCGAGCAGCCCCAGTCGACGACGGAGGCCGAGCCGGCGACGAAGGCCTGACCCGGCGTCGGACGAGAGCTCGGCGAAGAGCGACTCGATCTCGCTCGCGTTCTGGCGTACGCGACGTTGGCCGGCGACATGTCTAGCGCATCGTCGTCTGCACGTCGGCGTGGCCCATCCACTCCTTAACGCGCAGGATGTCGGCCTTGGCGATCATCCGCGTCCCGAACGTGTGGCGCAGATCGAGGAAGCGCAACGGCCGCAGGCCGGCGCGGGCGCGTGCGCGCTCGTAGCGGCGGCGCAGCGCCGAGCCGTCGAGGTGGGCGCCGAGCTCGCCGGGGAAGACCAGGTCGTCTTCGCCGGTGAAGCGCCCGCGCTGCCCGAGGCGCGCCAGGGCGGTCGCGACCTCCGCGGCCAGCGGCACGGCACCGGGCTTGCCGCTCTTGGGCGACGTCACCTCGCCGGCGGCGAAGGACGCGCTGACGCGCAGGGTGCTGGTGGCGAAGTCGACGTCGCGCCAGCGCAGCGCCAGCAGCTCACCGCGACGTAGGCCGGTGAAGCCTGCCGTCAGAAAGATCGCGCGCGTCCTGCTCGTCGGCCGCAGCGCGCACCAGCGCGCGCACCTCCTCCGGCGAGAACACCTGGAGGTCCACGCGGCGCGGCGCGCGCAGCGGCTCGACGCGGGCAGCCGGGTTGTCCCGCAGACCGTACAGCTTGTGCGCCCGGCGAGAAGATGCCGTGCAGCTCGATCAGGAGCTTGTTGCGCGTGCGCGCCGACGTGGTCAGCGTCGCGCGCCAGCGCTCGATGTGCGCGGCCGTGATCTCGGCGATCAGCATGTCGCCGAACTCCGGGACGAGGTGGGCGTTGACGCTCGAGCGGTAGCCGCGCAGCGTCGTGGCCTTGCACGCACGGTCGTGCTCCACGTAGCGCAGCCACTCCCTCGCCGCCTCCGCGAACGTTACGTCGGCCAGGCGCGAAACCGGGCACCCACCGCTCGCGCTCGTCGTCGAGGAGCGCACGCAGCGCCGCCTCGGCGGTGCGCCTGGTGAAGAAGCCGGCCGCCGGCCGTCCCGCGGAACTTCACGCCGGGCCGATGCGCCGCTGTCGCTGGCGGCCGTCGGGCAGGCGGTACTTGGCGTACCACACCGGCCACGAACCCCCTCGCGCCGGAAGACGTGACCCGACACCAGACCAGCCTGCTGCAACCGCATGACGCGCACCCCTCGGGACGAATTCGGGACGAACTCGCCCCTCGAGAGGAGGGCGCGAAAGCAGAAAAGGCCCCGCAAGCAGGGCCTTCAGCGCGCCCGACAGGATTCGAACCTGTGACCTTCGGTTCCGTAGTAGCTGAAACTCCCCTGGCCTCGCGCACACCCGCGCGTAGGGGCCACGGTGGGTGCGCTGAGGTGCGCTGAGAATCGCTCAGGTGGGGACACGCTGCGGGACACCGTCGCTCGCCCACACCCGCGACAGCCGCTCGGCCGCGTCGAGCTTCGGGACGTAGTGGACGTACCCCCTGGTCGTCGCCAGGTCCGCGTGGCCCATCCACTCCTGCACGTCGGTGATCGGGAACTCCCGCACCGCCGTCGTGCCGAAGCAGAGCGGGCTACGGACGTCGCTCACGCGCGCGCTGACGGAAATCGCCGATCGATTTCACGCGGAGTGGCGAGTTCGCGAAGCGCTGGTCGTAGACAGGGCGGAACGCGTCGTACAGCCAGATGATGGTCGTGATCAGAAAGGCGAAGAAGACGCCGTAGCCCAGGTCGAAGTCGCGCCGGTCGGCGAGCAGCGCTTGCGCGATGGCGACAAGGGCCACGTTCGTCACGAGGAAGACGGCATAGCGGGCGGCCGCCGACTCGATACCGAAGCCACCGCGCCGCGCGGCTGCGAGGCTGATGGCGGAATTGGCGAGGACGATGGCCGCGACGCCCACGGCAACCTGGAGCGCCGTGGCCTCGATTCCCGGGAGGATCGTGGCGAAGATGACACCCAACAGCGCCAGCAGCCACACCTGCTCGAACGCCGTTCCGATCAGGGCGCGACCGCTCTCCAGCCGGCGCGCGTAGCGCGCGTGCATGGCAACGATCGACGCCGGCAGCGGGTCGGAGCGAGGGCGCCATCCCCAATCGGGAGCCGGGAGTCGCGGGTACACCACGCGGACGAGCACGAACGCCGCAAGGAGCAGCCCGGCCACCACGGCGACGGCGAACGGCGGGTTGTTGCTGACCTCGTCGCTGAAGTCGAGTTTGGCGATGTGGATCCAGTACTCCTGCGGCAGTTTCACGAAGATCCAGATTCCTGCCGCGGCAAGCAGCCAGAAGCGCGCGGAGAAGCGCTGCGGCCGGAAGCGCAGGCGCACGAGCTCGTAGAGGATGAAGAAGTACTCGAACGTGTTCGGGAACAGCAGCAGCATCGCGCGTTCCTCCAGGAGCTCGAAGAGCACGATGCCCACGAGCCGGTAGTACAAGAGGAACTGCGCGATGCGGAAGGCGGCGTCGCTGGTCCAGTTTCGCATCGCCGCGAGGTAGGCGATCGAGAGGTAGTAGATGTCGAGCGCCTTGTCGAAGCTCTGGTAAGGGCCGTTCTCGCTCGTGTCGACGTCGGTGAAGAGCTTGAGCAGGTCCTGATCGGCCGAATCGATCACGAGGACGAAGAGGATCGCCAGCGGGAAGCGCGGGATCAGCAGCGGGATCAGCAGGCGCGCGGCGACGATCGCCGCCACAGCCGACCCGTCCTGCAGCGAAGCCCCCACGACGGAGTCGAAGAGCGCGATCACAGCTTGCGGCGATCGTATGCGAAGCGTGGGCTCAGGCGGTCGTGACCGCGGCCGGCCGTGTGCGGATCAGCCGGCGGGTGGCGTGCACGCCGCCGAGCGCGGCCGCGATGAACAGCGCAGCGGCCACCGCGCCGTTCGGAGAGATCGGGTCGGCCAGCGTGCCGCCGAGCGCCACGTAGGCGATTGTCTTCGGCAACGCGCCGAGCGCGACAGCGGCGAGGAACGCCCGTGGCCGGATGCCGGCCAGCCCAGCGAGGTAGTTCACAGGTCCAGCGGGCAATCCCGGAGCGAGCCGGCTCGCGAGCACCGCGCTGAACCCATTGGTGGCCAGCCACCCCTGCCAGCGAAGGGCTCGCGGCCCGAGAAGCGACTGGAGTGCATCCGCACCGATCCGGCGAGCCGCCAGCATGCATAGGCCCGCGCCGAGCAGAGCGGCGCCGAGCGCGAGCGCCGTCCCGGCGAGCGCGCCGAACAGGACCCCGGCGATCGTGGCGGTCACGTGCCCGGGGAACAGCGCAAGCGCCAGCACCCCGCCCGCGAGCACGAACACCACTGGCCCGGCCGCGCCGGCGCCGGCAACCCACTGCTCAGCATCACTCGGGGTGACCCCGGCCACGGTCACCGCGAAGAAGGCGACGGCGATCGCGAGCCCAAGCAAGGACAGCCGCACGACGGCGGCACGGCGATCGGTTGGACGGCTCACGGGACACATGACAGCGGATGAACGTTGAGGTTGCCTACGAAGCGACCACCGTGTTGGCAAACTCCCACGCCCCGTCCGCCGATCCGCCACCAAGGAGGCCTCCCATGTCCGCGATCGATGAGCTGCTCGAGAGCAACGCGGCCTACGCCCACGCCTTCGACCGTGCCGACCTGCCGTCGGCCCCGGCCAAGAAGGTGGCTGTATGCAGCACTCGTAGGAACTCGGGCCATGGGTTGGATCTCGCGGGCCCTCGCCTGGCGGCTCGATCCCATCCTCATGCGGCTCAGCGGAGGTCGCCTGCGCTTCCGGCTGCTGCTGCCGACGGCGCTCATGGAGACGCGCGGCGCCCGCACGGGCGCGCTGCGGCGCAACGGCGTGATCTATTTCCACGACGGCGACCGCGTGGTGATTGTGGCCTCGATGCTGGGACTGCCGCAACATCCCGCCTGGTTCCACAACTTAAGGTCGAATCCGCTCGTCAGATTGGGCGGGCGACCGTTCCGCGCGGAGGTCATCACCGATGACGCGGAGGGGGCGCGGCTCTGGGACCTCGCGGATCGCGTCTTCCGCCGTATGCCACCTACGCCGCTCGCCGCCTAACTCTCAGCTGCTGGGTTCCGGGGCCGGGCGAGAGTGTCGCAACCATGGGAGGCTGTCCCACCGGCTGCTGCGAATCGCGCGAAGCGGGAGCGTCGCGTGCTTAATGGCTACTCGGGTGGAGGCAGACGATCGGGATAACCCGACCCGCGGCGGCGGCACGAACGCGGTCGTGGAGCCGCTCAGCTCGGTTCCTGGTCGGCGAGGGGAACTCTTATCGGCGGGATCGCCACGCCCGGGTTTTTCGGACGTTAACGAAGGTGTTCAAGCGCCTGGAGCAGGCCGGCTGGCAGTACTCGATCGCGGTGCGGATGACCAAGACCGTCCGCGGCGCCGTCGAACAGATCGACGACGACGCCTGGACGCGCATCGACGACTATCCCAAAGACGGCGAGGCGCAGATCGCCGAAACCATCTACGGCGGCCGACGGCTGATCGTCCGACGCACCCGCCTGGTCGGCCCGCAGGCCGAGCTGTGGCCCGACTGGCGGCACTTCCCAATCATTACCAACCGCACCGACGAGCTTGAGCTCGTCGAGGGCCGGGCACCGCGACCACGCCGTCATCGAGCAGGTCATCGCCGACCTCAAAGACCAGGCGCTCGCGCACTTTCCCTCCGGGCACTACAGCGCCAACGCTGCCTGGACCGTGCTCGGCGCGCTCGCGCACAACCTAGTCAGATGGACGCAACTGCTCGGGCTGCCTGACACGACCGTCCGCGCCGCCCGCACCCTGCGCCGCCGACTGCTCAGCATCCCCGGCCGACTCACCATGCACGCGCGCGGCTGGACGCTGCACCTGCCCGCCCGCTGGCCGTGGCACGGACTACACGCGCGCGCTGGACCGCATCCGCGCGCTCCCCGCCGCCTGACTACGCCCGACCGATACCAACCACAACCGGTCCCGGCGATCAGCCGCGATCACCGCTGCCCGCGACGCGCCTCACCACGCCTCCGCAACAGCATCAAGCCCCGCCGATCACCGACGATCCCGACAGACGGGCCCACGCGAACCGCCAGACTGGTTCAGTCGCGACCCGCGCCCAGAGCGCGCGCCACCCGGTGTGAGCCCTCCCGTCGCGGTTCAAGTCGTCCGCAGCCGCGTGGCCGTGCATCAAAGCCTTCGAACTCCTACAACGCCTTCGCCAAGCGAGCATCGACGCCTGACTCGTCCCCCGCCCGCTCGGGACGAGGACCGCGCGCCCGGAGCCGCCGGCTTCAGACGCCCGCATCCTCCGGGCGGAAGCGGGAGGCTCGCCGCTGGTACGCCGTGCGGCCGCAGGTCGTCCCTTGCAGGTGTCTGGATTGGGCCCAGCGTGATGCTCGCTTAACACACGCGAAGCGGAACTGACGGATGCGTTCGGGACTCCTGGGCGATCAGCGCGGGTGGCCTGGCCACGCATAGAGTCATTGGCTAGGCTCGTCCAAGCGTCGGGCGTTTCAGGCCCCGCTCCGGCGCGCCCGGCACCGTCTCGGTACTCAAGACCGTCGCTCCGACGGTAACCCTCGAGGGAGGTTGACATGGCTGCATCGGACCAGCTGACGAAGTTGGCGGCCAGGGCGAAGGAAGCTGAGGATCGTGCCGCGGCCGCCCAGGGGAAGGCCAAGGCGGACCTCGAGCAGGACGTTGCGACGGCGCGCGCATCGGCTCAGGCCCAGGCTGACAAGCTGCGCCAGTCCGCGGACGCCAGCAAGGGAAAGCTCTCCGTCTGGTGGAATGACCTGCAGCGCTCGTGGAACGAACACGTCGCAAAGATTCGCGAGGACGTCGATGCCAAGCGGGCGGAGCACGACGTGGACAGGGCGCAGCGGAACGCCGAGAACGCCGAAGACGACGCCACGTTTGCGGTTGAGTACGCATATGCAGCGATCGAGGAGGCCGAGTACGCGGTGCTCGACGCTGCCCTCGCCAGGAAGAAGGCCGACGAGCTGGCGGCGGCCTGAAGCAGGGGGCCGCGTGCCGCACAAGACGAAGGTCTGTGCGGCGACAGGCTCAAGAGCAGCAGCGAGGGCCCGGCCGGCCGGGCCTCGCCGTGACGCCGCGTCGGCCAGCCACTCGACGACTGCTCTTCGACTGGAATTCCCCCGATTTGCGGAGTCCTGAGGACTTGCGGCGAAAGTGCCGCGGTAAGGATGGACACCGATGCCGAAGACGAGGCCTGCCTATCCGGAGCGTTCCGGCGGGAGGCGCTGGAGTTGGTCCGTCAGGGTCGCTCGATCGCGGACGTCGCCGAGAGCTTGGGGGTGTCGCCGCAGACGCTGCGCGAACTGGCGCCGCCAGGGCGAGCGCGACCGCGGCGAGCGCGATGACGGGTTGACCAGCGCCGAGCGCGAGGAGCTGCGCGAGCTCAGAAAGCGCGTGCGGCGCCTGGAGCAGGAGCGTGACATTCTCAAGCACGCGACGGCCTTCTTCGCGCGGGAGACCGGGACCCGGTCAGCATCTACCGGTTCATCTCGGAAGCCAAGCAGGCCAAGGGGTTGACGGTCTCCCTGCAGTGCGAGCTGCTCGGCGTCTCGGAGTCCGGGTACTGGGCGTGGGTCAAGCGGGCGCCGTCGGACCGGGCGTTGTATGACGCGTGGCTGATGGAGCGCATCCGCGCCGTTCATGCGGCGAGGAAGCGCTGCTATGGCAGCCCGCGCGTGCACGCCATGCTGGCCCGTGCGGGGATCCGGGTGGGCGAGAAGCGCGTCGCGCGGCTGATGCGCTCAGCGGGCCTTGAGGGCGCGCATCGGCGCCACCGCAAGGGCTGCACCGTGCCGGTGGAGGGCGTGGAGCCCTTCCGGGACCTCGTCGGCCGCGAGTTCCGCCCCGACGCGCCTGACCGCGTGTGGGCTGCCGACATCAAGCAGATCAAGACCGGCGAGGGCTGGCTGTATCTGGCCGCCGTGCAGGACCTCTGCTCGCGTCGGATCGTTGCCTGGGCGATGGAGCCCCCACATGCGCGCAGAGTTCGTCGTCGCCGCGCTGGAGATGGCCGTGGTTTGCGTCATCTGGCACCTGCTCCAGACCAGCCGCCCCACCCCGACCCAGACGATCACACCATCAATCTCTTGACATAGATGGCATGTGCCAGGCACCGGGATCTGTCCTGGCGAAGGTGTAGAGGCCTCCTCAGCTCAAGCGCGGCGCTGGGCCGCGCAGGCGTTTTGACCGTGGAGCTTGAGGAGGCCCCAAGTGACGATCGTAATGGGACTCGACCAGCACCGAGCGCAGATCACCGCCGAGTGGCTGGACACTGCGACGGGCGAGATCTCGCGCAAGCGGATCGCGCCCGCGGACCGGGCCGGCGTGCGCGCGTTCGCGGGCCGGTTCCGCGGCCGAGAACTCGAGGTGGCGCTGGAGGCGACGACGGGCTGGCGGTTCGTCGCGGAGGAGTTTCAGGCGATCGGAGCGCAGGTCCATCTCGCCGAGCCGGCGGAGACCGCGGCGCGGCGCGGAACGAAGAAGCGCGCCAAGACCGACCGCGCGGATGCGCGGCATCTGCGCGAACTGCTGATGCTCGGGCGCTTGCCGGAATCGTGGATCCCGCCCGACCACGTGCTCGAGCTGCGCGCCCGCGTGCGGCTGCGACACACGCTCGTCGACCAGCGCCGCGAGTGGCAGCAGCGCATGCAGGCCGTCCTCTATCACCACGGCGTCCCGCCGCGCAGCTGGCTGCTCGGGGCTGCGTCGCGAGCCTGGCTGGCCACGCTCGCGCTGCCGCCGGCGGCGCGCGAACAGATCACGATCGCGCTGGCGATCATCGACGGCGTCGACGCGCAACTCGTGCCCCTGGATGAGCGGCTGCGCGAGTTCGCGAAGCGCCAGCCTGGCTGTCGGGCGTTGATGCGCCACTACGGGATCGGGCCGCTGACGTCGGTGACGATCCTGGCCGAACTCGGCGACGCCCGTCGCTTTAGCTCCTCGCGCGAAGCCGTCCGCTACGCCGGCCTGGACATCACCGTCCACCAATCCGACTCTCGCCGCGCGCCCGGCCACCTCTCCCGCCAAGGACCATCGGCGCTGCGCTGGGCCCTGTTCGAGGCCGCCCAATGCGCCCGCCGGCCCGGCTCTCCCGACCACGACTACTACGTCCAGGCCGCCGCCAGGCTCGGCGGCAACCGCGCCTGCCTGGCCGTCGCACGCAAGTTGCTCAAGCGCAGCTTTCACACCCTGCGCGAACTCGGCGAGGAGGCCATGGCGCCCGCATGACCGTCGGTCGGCGCGCGCAGCCCTTCATCACGCCGATGCACCGCGGCCGGCTCCCGGCTTGCTTCTGCCGCCACCACCCGGTGGACGGCCTTCATAGACCGAGCGGCCGCACCGCGTCACGGAACACCCCATCAACCATCATGTCGCCGCTCCGGAGCCACACCGGAACGAGGACCGAGATAAGGCTGGGCGCCGCGCGCACCGCACCTGCCCCGAACCGCGCCCACGACCCACCACCTCAACGCCCTCACGACGAAGTCACTCGCTGAGATTGACGCCAAGGACCGAGCACCAGATAAGCAGCACTCTCGCGGCGGCAAGACGGACTGTCGGTTTCAGGCTTGCTGTTGTGATGCTTCTCGCGGTGTCGGTGATGTCCGATGCCGCGGGGATGGTCCTGCGACCGGCGGCGAGCTGACTCTGTTTCAGGCTGTCGGCCCGTTGGGGTTTGACTAGCTTTCGCTGTGTCGCTCGTCGCCGGTCAGGGATGTTCCGGCGTGACTTGATAGGAGCGTGGCAGCGCCCGCAGCAAGCCGTGTCCGCCGGGGATCCACCGAGTCGAGGTGGAGGTGAACGGGGTGATGATCGTGCTGGGGGCGGACGCTCACAAGCGCTCGCACACGATCTCAGTGGTCTCAGCGACGACGGGCGAGTTGGTGGGCGAGCAGACGGTCCAGGTCGGCGTCCGAGGCTTCGCAGCGCTGGCTGAGCTGGGCGCGCGGGCTCGGCGGCGAGCGGGTCTGGGCGATCGAGGATTGTCGGCATGTCTCGGGGTCGTTCGAGCGGTTTCTGATCGACCGCGGCGAGCGGGTCTTGCGGGTGACGACGAAGCTGATGGCTGGCTCGCGGCGCAGCGCTCGTGAGCGCGGCAAGTCCGACAGCATCGACGCGGTGGCGGTCGCGCGAGCGGCGCTGCGCGAGGGCCTGGACGCGTTGCCGGCGGCGCAGCTGGAGGGCCCCGAGCTCGACCTGCGGCTGCTCGTCGATCATCGCGAGCGACTGGTCCGCCAGCGCGTGGCGCTCAACAACACGCTGCAGTGGCATCTGCACGACCTCTGGCCCGAGCTGCGACTGCCCGGCAGCTCGCTGTTCTACGGCACCTGGGCGCCGCGGATCGCGCGTCGGCTCGCGCGGGCCGAGCAGACGATGCGCGTCCGCATCGCCCGCGACGAGCTGCGCCGCATCCGCGAGCTCTCGCAGACCATCAAGGCGCTCGAGGGCGAGATCGCCGGCCTGGTCGCCCAGGTCGCGCCGCAACTGCTCGCCGAGCCCGGCTTCGGGCCGCTGACCGCGGCCAAGCTCGTCGGCGAGATCGCCGGCGCCGGCAGCTTCGCCAGCCGACGCCAAGCTCGCCCGCGCCGCCGGCGTCGCTCCGATCCCGGTCAGCTCCGGCAACACCAACCGCCACCGCCTCGACCGCGGCGGCAACCGCCAGATCAACGCGACCATCCACCGCATCGCCGTCACCCGCGCTGCGCTGCCACCCCGAAACGCAGGACTACATCGCCCGCAAACGCGCCGAAGGCAAGACCACCAAAGAAGCCATCCGCTGCCTCAAACGCCACCTCACCCGCCGCATCTGGCACCTCCTCCAGACCAGCCGCCCCACCCCGACCAAGACGATCATCACCATCAATCTCTTGACATAGGAGCAGCGACAGCAGGAGCCGTTTCGTGCCACCTGTGGTATCGCTACCGCATGCCTATCTCGTCGTTGGATCGTGACCTCGCCGAACTTGCCGCTGCGGTGCGGCTGGATGGAACCCTCGCCGCGCTCGCGGGTCGCGCGTCCATAGGCGACGCCTACATGCTCGGCATGCTGGTGAGCGGTATGACGGTCTATGGACGCACGACCTCGCCCGTAGATTTGTTCGCGCGGATCAACGAGGAGAACGCGACGATGATCGCGCGCGGTCGCGCCCACGGTGCCGAGACCTGGTCGGATCAGGAAATTCGCAAGGCGATCGAGGACGGCGACACGACCGTGACACTGGCCGACGCGACCGTGTTTCCTCCAGGGTCGCCGCGCTACGAAGTGCCGCTGCTTCGCATCCGACTTGCGCAAGTCGCCGGCTGGTGGCTCGTTCCGACCGACGCCGAAGGCAAGGCGTCGTTCACGCACCCGTCGGCTGGTTAGCTCGCGGCTTCCGCCGCCGCAGCCCGTCGGGCTGCCCGGTGGCCGCGGCAGCGCCGGACATCGCCTGCACGGTGATGTCCATGGCCGACATGTGAGCGTACGGGCCGCTGCTCCCGTAGCCCTTGCCGGAGGCCACCACCAGGCGCGGATTGTGCTCGAGAAGTCGCGCCGGAGCGAGCTTCAGGCGCTCCATCACCCCCGGCGCGTAGTTCTCGATCAGCACGTCGGCGGTCCCGACCAGCTCCAGCGGCGCCTGGGTGACCGGCCTCGGACTTGAGGTCGAGCATGACGCTGCGCTTGTTGGAGTTGAGCATCACGAACTCGTGCGACTCGATCGGATCGTGCGCACGGAAGCGCAGTGGCTCACCGCCGGGAGGCTCGACCTTGATGACCTCGGCGCCCATCTGCGCGAACAGCAGCCCGCAGTACGGGCCGAGGTAAACCTGGCCCAGCTCGAGGACCCGAACACCCTGAAACGCCGGTTGCATGAGTGCTCCGTCCTGGCCGTTTCACGGGGTGACCGGGCCGGCGTTGCCGCCGTGGATGTAGTTGACCGGGCCGGTGTTCTGCTCGGCGGACACCTTCTCGGTGATGAACTGAATCGCGGTGGCGTCGATGATCGAGTGGAGCTTGCCGTCCTCGTCGAAGTTGATCTGCGCGCCTTCCATCCACAGCAGCGCGACGGTGTCCTCGGTGTTGGCCTCGGGGCAGAAGAACGTGTGCACCGAGCCGCCCGGCTCGTACAGATAGGAGCCCGCCACCTGCGGCTGGCCGGGGTACTCGCGGTACTCCCAGCGGCCCTGGAGCGTGTACACCTCGGCCGTACCGGTGTGGTAGTGGATCGGCAGCTCGCAGCCGGGCGCCAGGGTGGCCATCAGGACGAGCTTTCCGCGCTCGGGGTCGATGAGCAGCGGCTGGAGGTGGATCCCGGGGCCCAGCGCGTCCGTTAGGAGCGGGATGTCGTCGAGGTTGACGGTCAGCAGGTCGTCCTGGGGCTGCGCGACGAGCGGCAGCGGGGCGCCGCTGCTGGTGCTCTTGGGGCCGGGGGAAGCGACTGGGGTCATGGGTTGTATCCTCCCGCTTCGATACGTAGTTCTGGATGCAGAAGTAGATATACGTACAGGACAGGCAAGGTACTGAAGGTACTGGACCTGTCCTTGGGTTACTTGACCTGTCCTTGGGCTACTTGACCTGTCCTCGGTTGTCAAGACCACGCCGCGAACGCCTGGGCCAGTAGCTCGTCGTTTGGCGCGCTGATGTTCCTCCGTCTGGCTCGACTGTACTTTGGAGCCGGTTGCCGCCGCCCTGTGCTTTCAGGTCTCGCGCCAGAAGCGCCATGCGAAAGAACGGCGATCAGCTTCGCGCGGCCCGGGTGGCTTGGCGACGCCGCGGCGGTGGGCGTCGATCGTGCCCACGCTCACCAGCGCCCGCTCGGGAGCGAGCCAGTCCGCGAAGTCCCGCTCGGCGAGCTCGTCGCCGCTGACGAGTTCGCGCGCCGTCTCGGGGGGCGACATTCCGGAATCGAGACGTTCCTGCGCCGCCCGGTCGAGCCAGCGCCAGTAATCGATCACTTGCTGCACCTCTCCGGGACCGCAGACCGGGCCGTGCCCGGGCACGAACCGCTCGGTGCCGAGCCCGAGCAGGCGCTCGAGTGCCGCCACCCAGCGCTCGAGCGGCCCCGGCCCACATGATCGGGGTGAGGCCGATGAAGAGGATGTCGGCCGCGATTGCGATCCGGGCGTCCGGCACCCAGGCGATCAGGTCGCCCTGGGTGTGCGCGGGGCCGACCTCGATCAGGCGAACCTCGCGGCCGCCGACCTCGAGTCGAGCTCTCCGGAGAACGTGCGCGTCGGCGGCACGAGCCGCACCTCGTCGTCGAAGGCGAAGGGCGCAAGCGCCGCGCCCGTGTAGGCGGCGATCGCGGCGATGTCCCCGCGCCGCGGATACGGGAACGGCAGCGATCCGACGAGCCGCAGCGCGCCCGCCAGCGCGCCGAAGCGCTTCATCTCGGCGGGGGACTCGTCTTCCATGACGGCCGCTGCCGCCTCGGTGGCGATGATCTCCGCGCCTTTGACTTCCTGGTTCCCCCACCAGTGATCACCGTCGGAGTGGGTGTTGACGCGCGTCTCGATCGGGGCGGCACGGATCAGCGGCGCCATCGCGGCGAGCATGCGGCGTGTCAGTCGCGGATCCCACAGCGTGCCGATCAGCAGCGACGCGCCGTCGCCGACCACAAGGGCGGCATTGCTCTCGCCCAGCAGTCCGTTGGGCTGCAGCCAGGCGTGGACACCCGGGCCAACCTCGGCACGGCCTCCCCCATACCTCGCCGGACCGGGATGAAGCGGCGTGACCGCGGGCATCAGAGCATGATTCATATCAAGTGTCTGAGGCGCCCGGATACGCGATGAGGACCGACGTTCCGAGGGCGAGAGCTGATCGGGTTTCGGTGCGCTTGTAGGCTGTCGTCCTCGCGCGTCAGACGTGGTCGACGATAAGGGTCGACCTGCGGCGTCGCCCCGGGCACGTAGGCGTAGAGGTCCATGTCGGTGACGCCCTGCTCGGCGAGGACGACCTCGCAGAGAACGTGTTGCCCGTGCACTCGCGGCTCGGCCGGGTGATGACGGCACGGGCGGCGTCCGCGTAGAGCTGCGGCTTGCGCGACGCGGCCATCGCCTCGTCGCCGCCGAGCAGGTTCTGCACAGCGGCGGTCGCGATCAGCGTGCGGGGGCCACAGCGCGTTGGACGCGATCCCGTCGTCGCGGAACTCGGCGGCGAAGCCGAGCGCGCACATGCTCATCCCGTACTCGTGATCGTGTAGGCGACGTGCGGGCCGAGCCAGCGATCCTCGAGGCTGATCGGTGGCGACAGCGTGAGGATGTGCGGGTTCTCCGCCCGCCGGAGGTGCGGGATGCAGGCGAAACTTCACGACCAACGTGCCGCGCGTGTTGATGTGCTCCATCAGGTCGTAGCGCTTCAACTCCAGCGCCTCGGTGCCCGACAGATCGATCGCGGAGGCGTTGTTGACGCACGCGTCGACGCCGCCGAACCGCTCTACCGTCGCGGCCACGGCCGACTCGACCGCCGTCTCGTCGCGGATGTCGCCCACGATCGGCAGCGCCTGGCCGCCGGCGGCCTCGATCTCCTCGGCCGCCGTGAAGACGGTGCCGGGGAGACGCGGATGCGGCTCGCCCGTCGTGGCGATCAGCGCGACGTTGGCGCCGTCGCGCGCGGCGCGCAGCGCGATCTCCAAGCCGATCCCGCGGCTGCCGCCGGAGATGAACAGGGTCTTGTCGTTCAGGCCCCTCGACGATCCGGACGACGTGGTTGTCCTCGCCCAGCGGCATGCAGTCCACCAGCCGGACGAGGCCGTCGTCCGTCTCGAAGTCGGTGTCTAGCACCAGTGTGCCCGGCCGGTACCGCCGCTCGACGCGGCGCGCCTCGCCCGCCGGCGCGATCTGCCAGTTGCCGTTGGCATCGGTACCGAGCAATGCGGCGAAGAACGCGGGGGAGTCGAATCGAGGCGCACACAGCCAGTCGATCGACCCGTTCTTGCGCACGAGCTCGGCGGTCTCGGTGTCCCCAATCAGAGCGTAGTCTTCAATGCGCAGAGCCACTGTGTTTCCTCCTCGGTCCTTTGCGAGCTTGGCTTGCCAGCGTGAACCGCGACCTCGGCGATCTCAGCGATCGGTGCCGCGCGCTCCAACCAGGAGACCGCGCACCAGTAAGCGACCGGTCTCGCGCGCCGGATCGGCGACCTCATCGACAGCAGCCGTTCCCGGCTCGCCGGGCACCGCGGTCATCGCGCGCATGCACGCGATTCTGTCGAGAGGCCGGTCGTGTTGGTCGCATCGGCCTCGATGGCAGCGGCGGCGCCATGGCTGGCAGTGGCTTTGGCAGCGCCGACACCCATCCTGGCCGCGATAGCGAAGTACGTCGCCACGAACACGGACGAGTAACCCGGGGGATCTACATGGACTACGGACACGAGCTGCTCTTCGGGACGTTCATCACGCCGGCTGCGCAGCGACCTCATCACGCCGTCGAGCTGGCGGTGGTCGCGGACCGGGCCGGCCTCGACCTGGTGACGTTTCAGGATCACCCGTACCAGCCGGGCTTCCTCGACACGTGGACCCTCCTCACGTACGTGGCGGCGCGCACCTCGCGGGTTCGGCTCAGCCACAACGTGCTGAACCTCCCGCTGCGGCCGCCGGTCATGCTGGCCCGCGCCGCCGCCTCGGTCGACGTGCTCTCCGGCGGTCGCTTCGAGCTGGGGATCGGTGCCGGGCGGCTATGGGACGCGATCGAGGCGATGGGCGGGCCGCGCCGCACCCCCGGCGAGGCCGTCGAGGCGCTCGAGGAGGCGATCACGATCATCCGTGAAGTCTGGGCCGCGGACAAGCCGGACGGTGTCTTCTTCGACGGGAAGCACTACCGCGCCCGGGGAGCGCCGCGCGGACCGGCTCCGGCGCACGACGTCGGGATCTGGGTCGGGGCCGGGATGCCACGCATGCTTCGCGTCGTCGGGCGGAGGGCGGATGGCTGGTCCGTGCCGATCCGCCTGTTCCTGCCGGGGGGGCCGCCGACGCTGGCCGAGCCCAACCGCGTGATCGACGAGGCTGCCGCGGCGGCCGGCCGTGACCCGTCGGCCGTGCGCCGGATTCTCACGTTCCCGGGGCGGTTCTCGCGATTGCGGGGTGGCCTGCTCGACGGGCCGCCGGCCCAGTGGGCGGAGGAGCTGGCCGACATGGCGCTGCGCTACGGCGTGGGCGCCTTCGTCCTCGGTTCCGACGAGGCGGCGACGATCGAACGCTTTGCCGCTGAGGTCGTTCCGGCCACACGTGAGCTGGTCGCGGCCGAGCGGCACGCGGCCGCGACCGGCTGAGGGGGAGGGCGCGACGTGCACGGATCATCGACGCTGGACTACGACGCCGTCCCGGCGGCCCTCGCGGACGCCGCCGTGAAGCCGGGCGATCCCGCGTACGGTCGGCTGACGTCGACGTACTTCCGCGGCGGAGCGCCCGGCATCGTGCTGCTCCCGCGCACGGGCGCGCAGGTCGTCGACGCCGTCGAGTTCGCCGGGCGTCAGCTGCATTTGCCCCTCGGCATCCGCAGCGGCGGGCACGGCCTCAGCGGTCGTTCGACGAACGACGGCGGCATCGTCATCGACCTCCGGCATCTGAACGGCATCGACGTGCTCGACCCCGCCGCGCGGCTCGTCCGCATCGGCCCCGGCGCCCGCTGGAGGGACGTCGCCGCCGCGCTGCAGCCGCACGGCTGGGCGCTGTCGTCCGGCGACAGCGGCGCGGTGGGTGTGGGCGGCTTGGCGACCGCCGGCGGGATCGGGTTGCTCGCCCGCGCGCATGGCCTGACCATCGACCACCTCGTCGCGGCGCACGTCGTCCTCGCCGACAGGTCGGTGGTGGTGGCCGACGAGCACGAGAACCGAGAGCTGTTCTGGGCGGTGCGCGGCGCAGGGGCGAACTTCGGCGTCGTCGTCTCCTTCGACTTCGTGGTCGACGAGGTCGACCAGGTCGGCTTGGCCCTGCTGACGCACCTGGTGCCGGATCCCGCGAGCTTCCTGTTCGCCTTCGGCGAGGTCGCCTCCAGCGCGCCGCGCGACACCACGACCATGCTCCTTGCGGGGCCTGGCAACGCGGGTCCTCTCGCCCTGACGATCGCCGTCGTGGTGGATTCCGCGGACCGCGACACGATCGATGCCCGCGTCCAGCCCTTCGTCGAGCTCGCGCCGCTCGTGCAGCACCGGGTCGTCGTCACGCCCTACGCCGGGGTGATGAACCTCCACGCCACCGACGAGCAGCACGGCCGGGGCGAGCCGGTCGGCCGCTCGGGCCTGCTGAACGCCATCACGCCCGCGTTCGGCGCAGAGATCGCGGCACTGCTGCGCTCAGGATCCGTCCATCTCTTCCAGCTGCGGAGCCTCGGCGGGGCGACGGCCGACGTGCCCCCGGATGCGACCGCCTTCGCCCACCGCGAAGCGCAGTTCCAGGTCAACGCGCTCGGCGCCGACGCGCGTGACGTGGACCGCCACTGGACGCGGATCCGCCCGCACCTCGGCGGCATCTACCTGCCCTTCGAGACCGACCAGCACCCCGCGCGTCTGGGCGAGGTCTTCCCGCCCGCGACGATCGAACGCCTCCGGGCGCTGAAGCGTGAGTTCGATCCGCGCAACCTGTTCCGCGACAACTTCAACGTCGATCCCGGCGGCACGACGACCGACGCCGCCCCTGCCGCGACGGTGCCTGGCTGACCAAACGTGACCCGCCGCGGCAGAGAAGGCGCGACGGCCGGCAGCCGATGGCAGCGGACCTGCCCATCGTTCGGCGACGGCAACGAAGGAGAAGACATGTCCGACCTCAGTGGAAAGGTGGCGCTGGTCAGCGGCGCTGCCCGCGGCATCGGCGCTGCGATCGCGCAGACGATGGTCGAACACGGCGCGAAGGTCGTGATCGGCGACGTGCTGGACGGGGAAGGCCAGCGCTGGCCGAGAAGATCGGCCCGTCGGCGACGTACGCCCACCTCGACGTCACGAGCCCCGACGAGTGGACGGCAGCCGTCGCAACGGCGGTCGACAGGTACGGCAAGCTCGACGTGCTCGTTAACAACGCGGGCATCGCCGGCGCCGACGTCGCGCGCGGCCGAGCGCCCGTGCGGCGAAGAGGCCGCCGAAGCCGCCGCCGACGATCGCGACCCTGTGCCGAGCCGTCCCGCGCGCCATCACACCGCCTCCGAGAACAGGCCCTGCGGGCCGAGAAGCGCGCTGAGCGAGCCTCCGGTCGCATTTTGCACTGGCTCTCGCCGCCGTCGACGACGAACTCGGCGCCGGTCGAGAACGACGAGTCGTCGCTCGCGAGGAAGACGACGAGCTTTGCGACCTGCGCCTCCTGCTCAACTCCGACGCGTATGAGGCCGTCACGGTTGCTTTTGCGCGAGCCTCGCCATGCTGGAGCGCCAGCGTGACTCCGCGTACGCGGCAGATGCGGACTATGCGCCCAAGCCCGCCCCGACCGGAGAACGCTCGCGCTGAGGTGCGCCACGTGGCATATCCCCGTCCGGCCGTCACGGTCGAAACGGCGGCGCTGCTCGGCCCGCCACGTATCGTCGGGCTCCGCCTAGAGACACCCGCCGAGGTCGGCTCAGCTCGCCCAAGAAATTCAGAAGGTCGGCCGGCAGCCTAGACACGACCCCTTCTAGAGAGCCAACATCCACATGGAGCGGACGGCGGCGTACCCGACCCAGAGCCGCCGGATGTACAAGGCACTGCGACGCCGAACTGCCGCCGTTTCGGCATGACGGACTCGTTTGTCCCGTTCCAACCCAACACCAGCGTCGCGGCGGGGCGCGACGACGCGATCCTCTACGGCGCCGTCGAGCGCGATCCGGGCGGCCTGCCGCGCGGCACGATCGAGCACATCACGCTGTCGGACTTCTTCAACGTGGCGGGCGAGACGTTCCAGGCGACCGTCCACCTGAGGTCGGGTCGCGGAACGCTGCGCCGCGGCAGCGTCGAGCTCGAGGCGCCCGCGGGCTGGACGGTCGAGCCGAGGCAGTACGTCGGTCCGGTGTCGAGCCGCCGCGAGCGGAAGGTCACGTTCGACGTCACCGCGAGCGGGTCCGCCGCCGTCAACTCCAACTTCCGCATCTCGGCGCTGTACGGGACAGGATCGAAGACCGGCTACACGGGCAAGGTCGTCCGGATCGACCGCCGGTCGAGGGTCGCTTCGAGCGCTGGGGCAAGTGGGAGGAGTACGACAACTGGCTCACCGGCACCGCGCCGCGCGCGCTGCGGATCGGCTGCTCGGCCGCCGTCCAGTCGATCGACATCGGCGAGACGATCACCCTCCCGGTCGACGTCCACAACCGGTCGGCCGTCGCGCAGAGCGGCGCAGTCGAGCTGGAGCTGCCCGCCAACTTCACGGGCGACGCGGCGTCGAAGCCGTATGGGACGCTCGCGCCGGGCGAGCAGGCGACGGTCGAGTTCGAGCTCACGAACACCGATGCGACGCTGTGCCAGCGAACCAGGTCGCGACGATCCCCGTCGAGACGTCCTACAGCGCGCCGGCGGGCGCGAGCAGGGAGGACCTGGCGATCTCGCTCGTTCCGACGACCGCGATCCCGGAGGCGCCCGCTGCGCCGGAGCTCGACGGCAGCGAGGGGGCGGGCGAGTACGGCGGGCCCGCCCTCGACGTCGGCAAGCGCTGGGAGGAGACGAACTGCGACCCGGCGGGCGTCGACTGCGGCGCCGGCACGTACGCGACAGGTCACGCGCCACGGCGACGACCTGTACTTCTTCGTGCACGTCCGCGACGACTTCCAGAGCTACGCGGTCAAGCCGGCGGAGTGCGTCGCGCACTGGTTCGCGGACTCGGTCGAGATCACCACCGACCTGCGCGGGACCGCGTCCCAGACCAACATGGACACCGCCTCGACGTTCAAGCTGGGCGTCTTCGTCTTCCCGTACACCGACGACCCGTCGAACGTCAACGGCAACGGCGTCAACGGCCCGTGCTGGACTTCCAACCTGCCCGCTCGGACGAGCCTCCGACCTGCACTGACGCGCAGCTTGCTGCCAGCCCATGACCGCTCCAAGCCGGCAGCGACGTTGCGATCCGGCGCCGACCGAGGGGAGGCGACGCGCGGCGCGGCCAGCAGCCCGGGCGCCACGACGGGCGGCGTCCGCGCGATATAGGACGGCGAGCAACGCATTCAACGCCGCGCTCACGATGAGCGCGACGACCACCATCCACCGACGCTCGACGTCATCCTCGACGACGCGTCCGTCCTGCGCTACCCCGGCTCCCCTCGCTCCCCCGTCCCAGCGACCCCCCTACTCTTTGAGGGGACGGAGGCGATGGAGGCCCTGATCGTCGGGCGCGACATCACCGGCGTAGGCGCGTTCGCGTGACCGTGGTCGCCCGCGGGCCGGGCGGATGGGGGTACGATCGATGGCGACATGGCCACCTCGGCGTCAGCCGAACGGGACGCCGTCCGCGACGATGCCGCGCCGCGCGCGGTGCGGGAGCTCGCCGCTGAGCTGCTGCCTTCGACGCGAGAGATCTCGCAAGGCCTCGTAGAGCATCTCACCGCCGAGCTGGCGGCGGGCGACGACGAGCACTGGGACCGGGTGTGCCGCTCGTGATTCCGTTCGGCGTGGCGAGCCTGGATGTGTGGTGCGGCTCGTACGAGCCTCCTGCGGGCGCGGCCCTCGAGGGCTACGTGCCGCCCGATGGGGTGCGCGTTGCGTTCGGCGGGTCCGGCCGGGGGGTCGCCGGATTCCGCCGGCCTCATGCCGAGGCCATGCAGGCTGCGCGCGTGGCGGCACTCGCCGGCGATTCGGCTACGGCGGTGACGAGCTACCAGCGCGCCGAGCTCGTGTCGCTACTCGCGGGCGACCTTTCGAGGGCGCGAAGGTTGTCGCGGCGCAGCTCGGCCCGCTCGCGTCGACATCCGAGCCCGCGGAGCGGCTGCGCGAGACCGTTCTCGCGTTCCTCGTCGCCCGGGGGCAGCGGCACCCGCGCCGCCAAGGAGCTCCACGTGCACCAGAGCACCGTGACCCATCGCGTCAAGCGGGCGGAGGAGCTGATGCGCCGGCGGGTCAACCACAACCCCGTCGACGGCGGGTCAACCAGAACCCGGTCGAACTGGTGTGCGCGCTCACGCTGGCCGCCGTCCTTGGAGCCGCCGTGCTGGCCGACGAGGTCGCCTCTCGCTGAGCCAGCCCAGCGCCTTGTGGGAGCGATCACAACGCGCCGCGGAACTTCGTCGCCTGCGCCATGGGCCGCGGCGCCGGGCGTCCGTAGGTTCCGATGTGCGAACCAACAATCGAGACGAGGAGCACCGATGCCCGCCACCCAGATCGTGAACGTCCCCCTGGCCGGCCTCCCGGAGGCGCGCGCCGGCGCCGCGCCGCACGCGCCCGCGCTCGCCGACGACGCGGTCACGCTCGACAACGCCGCGTTCGCCGACCGCGTCGCCCGCGCGGCCGCGCTGTTCGACCGCCTCGGCGTCGGCGCCGGCGATGTCGTTGCGATCGCAATGCCGAACCGGGTCGAGCTGATCATCGCGCTCTTCGCGGCCTGGCGTCTGGGCGCAGCGGCGACGCCCGTAAACGCCGCGCTGACTCCGACCGAGATGCAGTATCAGGTGGATGACGCAGGCGCCAAGGTCGTGATCGGCGACGGCCTCGAGCTCGACGCCACAGTCGTCGACGTCGACGCGCTCGCGGCGGAGCCGTCCGCCTACCGGGCGGCCGCCGACATCCGACCCGATTCGCTGGCGCTGCTGATCTACACCAGCGGGACGACCGGCAAGCCGAAGGGCGTGATGCTCGACCACGCCAACATCGCCGCGATGTGCGACATGACGCGCGCGGGTCTCGGCATCACGGCTGTCGACCACAGCCTGCTGATCCTTCCGCTCTTCCACGTCAACGGGATCGTCGTCGGGACGCTGACGCCGTTGCTCGCCGGTGGCCGTGTGACGGTCGCGGGCCGCTTTAGCCCGAAGACCTTCTTCGGGCTGGTGGAGCGGATCCGCCCGACGTACTTCTCGGCCGTGCCGGCGATCTACGCGATGCTGACCTCGATGCCCGAGGCCGAGACGGCCGACACGTCATCGCTGCGGCTCGTCGTGTGTGGCGCGGCCCCGATGCCCGCCGAGCTGATCGCCCGTGTCGAGGACGTCCTCGGCGTCGCGCTCGTCGAAGGCTACGGGCTCTCCGAGGGCTCCTGCGCCTCGACGCTCAACCCCTTCGACGGCGTCCGCAAGCCCGGCACGGTCGGCCTCCCGCTGCCCGGCCAGGAGGTGCGCGTCGTCGACCAGCTCGGCAATTCTGTTCCGCAGGGAGAGCGCGGGGAGATCGTCATCCGCGGCGCCAACGTGATGCGCGGCTACCTCAACCGGCCCGAGGACACCGCCAAGACGATCATCGATGGCTGGCTCCATACCGGCGACGTCGGCATCTTCGACGAGGACGGCTACCTGCGGATCGTCGACCGCATCAAGGACATGATCATCCGCGGCGGCGAGAACATCTACCCCAAGGAGATCGAGACGGTCCTCTACAGCGACGATGGCGTGCTCGAGGCCGCGGTCGTCGGACGGCCCGACGACGTCCTAGGCGAGGTCGTCGTCGCCTACGTCTCCGTGCGTCCCGGGGCGACTGTCACGGTCGAGGAGCTCGAGGCGCTGTGCGCCGAGCGGCTCGCCAAGTACAAGCGCCCGGTGGCGATCGAGCTCCTCGACGAGCTCCCCAAGAATCACGTCGGAAAGATCGACAAGCCGGCGCTCAGGAAGCTGTGATCGAGGGAGACCGCCCGTGAAGCTCCGCGTGACAGCCCCAGGACTGATCGGCGAGGACGCCGAACGCGACCGGTGGGTGCGGCTTTCCCACGAGGGCGATCTGCTGTCGTTCCTCGCCGGCGGCCGCGAGGCCGTCGCTCGCGCCGCGCAGGCCATCGAAGGCGCTCCAGCCGCCGACCCTGCCGAAGCGGTGCTGCCGTTCCGGCCACGCTCGATGCGGGCGTTCATGCTGTGGGAGCAGCACGTGATCGACTCGAGCCGGATGCTCGTGAAGAGGTTCTTCCCGGCGCCCGCCGCGAAGGTCATCCTGGGGTACGAGCGGCTCACCGGAAGGACGTTCCCGAAGCTCAAGCCGAACGACCGTTTCCGTGAGGCGCCGACATTCTACGTCGCGAACCACACGTCGGTGCTCGCCGACGGCGAGGACATGTGGTGGCCGTCGCACACGAAGTACCTCGACTTCGAGCTCGAGCTCGCCTGCGTGCTCGCGAAGCCGCTCGTCGACGCGACGCCGGAGGAGGCGATCGACGCGGTCGGCGGCTGGTTCATCCTGAACGACTGGAGCGCGCGCGACGTTCAGGCGGACGACGCGCGGCGCAACATCTTCGGCCCCGTCGTCAAGTCAAAGACGTTCGCCAATTCGATCGGCCTCGACGTCGTGACCGCGGACGCGGTGCCGGACTGGACCGCGATGCGCGGCCGCGTGCGCGTCGACGGCGAGCTCTGGTGCGAGGGAACGACGGCGAATCCGCAGCACACGCTCGGCGCGATGCTCGCCTACGCGTCCGCCGGCGAGAAGCTCGACGCGGGCGACGTGATCTCGACGGGCACGATGCCCGGCTGCTGCGGCCTCGAGCTCGACCGCTGGATCCAGCCGGGACAGACCGTCGAGCTCGAGATCGACGGGATCGGCACGCTCACCAACCGGATCAGCCCGACCGCGGTGCCCGTGTGATGGCCGACTGCGACGTGCTCATCTGCGGCCTCGGCCCGGTGGGCCAGCTGCTCGCGCTGCTGCTCGACGACCTCGGGGTGTCGGTCATCGCCTTCGATAAGGCGAGCGAGCCCTACGACCTGCCGCGCGCGGCCGTCGTGGACGACGAGGTCATGCGCATCTTCCAGGCCGCCGGCGTGGACCGGGAGGTCATGCGAGCCGCGCAGGTCGCGCCGGTGGTGAGCCTCGTCGATCGCAGGGGGCGGGCGACGGAGGTGTTCCGCTTCGGCGACGGCGAGCTCGGGCACCCGCCGCTCGTCTCGATCCACCAGCCGTCGTTCGAGCGCGTGATGGTCGCGGCGCTCGAACGGCGTGGCGTCGACCTGCGCTGGGAGCGACGGCTCGACTCGCTGGACCGCCGCGGCCGCGATGTCAGCGCCTGGGTGCGGCCCTCGGGCGGCGGGCCCGCCACCGAGCTGCGCGCGCGCTACCTCGTCGGTTGCGACGGGGCCCGCAGCGCCGTGCGCGCCCGGCTGGGCGTCGCGTTCGGCGGGTCGACGTTCGCTCAGCGCTGGCTCGTCGTGGACGGCACGCTCGACCGGCCGCTCGCGCGCGCGCCGCACCCCCATTTCGTCGGCGATCCGGCGCGGCCGGCCGTCTGTCTGCCGATGTCGCCCGGCAGGCACCGCTGGGAGTGGATGATCCACCCGGGCGAGGACGCGGAGCGCTTTCTCGCGCCGGGGCGGATCCGCGAGCTGATGGAGCCGTGGATCACGGACGAACGGGTCGAGATCGAGCGGGCGGTGGTCTACACGTTCCATGCGCTCCGAGCGGAGCGGTGGCGTGCCGGGCGGGTGCTGCTCGCGGGCGACGCCGCTCACACCATGCCGCCGTTCGTCGGCCAGGGCTTCAGCTCGGGGGCGCGCGACGCGGGGAACCTGGCGTGGAAGCTCGACGCGGTCCTGCGCGGCGCACCGGAGCGGCTGATGGACAGCTACCAGGTCGAGCGATGCCGGCACGTGACGAAGATGCAGAACTTCGCAATCCGCTGGGGCGCGGTGGTGCAGACGCGGCGGCCCGGGCTGGCCCGGCTGCGCGACTCGGCGATCGGCGGGCTCGAGAGCACCGGCGCGCTCGATTGGCTCCAGTCGCGCGCAAAGCCGCTGCCGACCGCGGCCGCCGGCGCGTTTGCGACCAGGCCCCAACCGGTTTCCGCCCAACCGCACGGTCGGGGCGCTGTTCCCGCAGCCCGTGATCGACGGCGTCCGCCTCGACGACCGGCTTGGGACGGGATGGGGCGCTGTGTCGGCCTCCCCCGAAGCCAGTGCGCGCCTGCGCGCGGCGGGACTCACCGTGCTCGACGTCGCGGACGACGCCTGGCTTCGCCGCCACTCGCTCGACTTCGCGCTCCTGCGCCCCGACCGGTACGTCTTCGCGTGCGGGGCCGCGGCGGAGGCCGGAGCCGCGGCAGCCGCCGCCCGGCGGCTGGTTGGGGATGGGCTGCGAAGCGCAGCGATTGCCTCGCGCGGGGCGGTGGCGGCGTGATCGCGCTGCTCGGCGCGACGGGCACGATCGGGCGGCACGTCGCCGCTGACCTCGCCGAGCGCGGCGCCGATGCGCGCGCGGTCGTGCGCGACTCGAGCCGAAGCGATGTGCCGCTGCCGGTGGTGCACGGCGACCTGACGCGGCCGCAGACGCTGCGCGCGGCGTTCGACGGAGCCGAGCGGCTGCTGCTCCTGACACCGCACGGTCCCGATCAGGATCTGCACGAGGCGGCGGCGGTCGAGGCCGCGGTCGCCGCCGGGGTGCAGCGGATCGTGAAGATCTCCGGCGGGGCCCCCTCGCTCGGGCCGAACGGTCCGTCGCCGACGGCGGTCGGCCACTGGCGCACCGAGCGGCTGATCGAGGCGTCGGGCCTGCGCTGGACGTTCCTGCGGCCGAGCTTCATGATGCAGAACGTGCTGTCGCTGCCGCTGACCGGCGGCCTGCTTCTCGCGCCGATGGGCCATGCGCCGATCGCCATGGTCGACGCGCGCGACGTCGCCGCCTGCGCGGTCGCGGCCTTGACGGGGAGCGACGGCGACGGCGCCTGGCACCTTACGGGACCCGCGGGGGTGACGTTGGCCGATGTCGCGCCGCATCTTGGGGCGCGGCGCTACCTGAACCTCCCGAGGAAGGTCGCGGCGACAGCCATGCGCAGGCGCGGCGCGCCGCCGTTCGAGGTCGAGCACGCCATCGGCATGGCGGCACATCTGGCCTCGGGCGCCGACGGTGCCCCGACGAACGACGTCCGCCGGCTGACCGGCCGCCCGCCGCGGTCGCTCGAGCAGTTCTTCAACGACGAGAAAGGCAGATGACACCGATGGTCACACGGATGGGCCACATCGCTTTACGCGTCCCGGATCTGGACGCCTCCGTCGCGTTCCAGCAGGACGTGCTCGGGATGGTCGAGACCGAGCGCAGCGCAGGCGTGAGCTACCTCACCTGCAACGAGCGCCACCACGAGCTGATGCTGATCCAGGACCCGGTGCGGCGCGGCTACGACCACGTCGCTCTCGAGGTCGCGGATGCAGCGGCGCTCGCGGCAGTGATGCGCTCCGCGGAGGTCGCGGGCGGTCAGATCATCGGCGACGTCTACGACGGCGAGCCGGGCATCGACCGCGCGGTGCGCGTGCTCGCGCCCGGCGGTCACGTCTTCAAGCTCTTCTGCGGCATGGAGACGGTCGCCGCTCCCCAACCCGGCGACCGTCCCGAGAAGTTCGAGCACGCGTCCGTGAAGGTGCTCAAGATGAGGCCGCTCGAACGCTTCCTGCAGCAGGGGCTGGGCTTCCGCTTCAGCGATCGCTTGGGCACGATCGGCAGCTGGTGGCACTGCGACGCATGACCATCACGGCATGGCGATCGTCCGAGCGCCGCGCAGCGAGCTCTCGCATTACGCCCTCACGGTCGAGGACCTGAACGCCATGGGCCGCGTCGCCGATCGCCTCAAGCTCCACCGCGACGCGCGGCTGATCTGGGGCCCGTCCCGGCATGGCCCCGGCAACAACCAGTTCATGTACTTCCACGACCACGACGGCGCGATGATCGAGCTCTGCTCCGACATCGCCCAGATGGGCGACTACCAGCCCCGCAGGTGGCCGGGCCGTCTGAAGCCGATCAACCAGTGGGGCGCGCCGCCGCCCGTGCGGTTCATCCTCACCGGCTTCCCGCTGGTGAAGCCGACCGCCGGCCGGCCGCCGTACGCGATGCGGCCTGACCGAACGCCCACCGCATCAGCCCGGACCTGACGAGACACGAAGCCGCGAGCGTCCCGCTTCTCGCGCTCAGACACAGCGAGCGACGCCAGGCTCCGCGCGCTCAGCGACAACCTCCTTCAGCCCCTCTGCGACGATGATTCGCGCCGCGGCCTCGGCCAGCGCCAGGTGCGAGAACGCCTGCGGGAAGTTCCCGAGGTGTCTGCCGGTCTCGGCGTCGAACTCGAACTCCTCCGCGTACAGCCCGAGCGGGGATGGCGGCCTTGACGAGGCGCTCCATCAGGTGTCTCGCCCCTGCGGCTCGCCGATGATCGCCAGCGCCGACACCAGCAGAAGGAGCAGATGAGAAAGCTCCCCTCCTCGCCGGACAGCCCGTCGTCGGTCTCTTTGAGGCAGGCTGGGTCTGACGGGCACCTCGGAGCCAGGTTCTGTCCTGGCAGAGAGGAAGGGTTCGCGACCGATGCACGCCCCGAAGAAGTACAGCGACGAGTTGCGCGAGCGCGCGACGCGTCTCGCGCTGGAATCAGACCGCCCGATCGCGCATGTCGCGCGATCTCGGCGTGTGTACAAGGAGGCGCTGCGCACCTGGGTGCGCCAGGCCAAGGCCGACGCGGCCGACTGCACGCCGACCGTGCTGTCCAGCGCCTCGGCGAGGAAGTCGACGACCGCCGGCGAGACTAGGCGCTGCGCCGTGCCGTCACTGCGCAGCGCGAGGTACTCGAACGGACTGAGATCCTCGAGGCAGACGACTCCTCCCTTGGGGCGAATGGATTGCACGGCGACGTAGGCTTCGCGATAGCCGTCGGGTAGACGCCCAACGCCCTCGAGCGCGGTGCTGACGCCGATCGCCAGGTGGATGCCGCCGGCCGCGAGTTTGGCCTGGATGCGCTCGAGGGCCCTGGCCAGCCCGGTGGTGCCGGGGCCGGCGAGCGCACGCACGATCACGATCTCGCGCTGCCGTATCACGACGAGCGGCGTGCCTGCGTCGCGGATCGCGCGCGCGGTTGACGATGCTGCGTGGCGAAGCGCGTGGGCGTCCTCGAGCGCGTCGACCGGCACCGCCGCGATCAGGACAGAGGGCGACGAATGGGTCAGGCCGGCCGCGTTCGCGGCGGCCAGGCGGCTCCCGCTGCCCGGTTCTCGGCCGGCGAGGAGGTCTTCGAGAAGGTCGCGGCGGATCCGGCCGTTGTCCGCGAGCAGCAGCTGTTGTGCCTCCAGATACGCGTCGCTGGCGTACGTGGTGGCGAGGTCGGCGTACTCGAGCAGGCCGCGGGCGGCGTCAAGCGCGGCATCCTCGCCGGCTTGGCGCCGGGTCTCTTGCAGGATCGCGTCCATCAAATTCTGTGAAACACGCGGAACGTGTGCAGGTAGTCCGCCAGTGGGATATCGCGCGCGGCGCGGTCGGCGGCGTTGCTGCGCACGAACTCGAAGTCCTCCGGAGCCGGGTTCGACCCCGTCTGCAGGCAGCGCATGAGGATGCGGGTGTGCCTCGTCAGGCTGAGGCGCACGTCGGCGAGGAGGTCGCGGTCCCCGATGCCGGCGTAGGCGGGCACCTCTCGTTGAATCGCGTCGAGCCCGTCAGCAACGAGAGCGTCCAGCCGCGCCAGGAGACTCTCGATCAGCTCGGCGAGCTCATGCCCCTTGGTCCATGGGATGGTGGCGCGCTCTCGGGAGGCGTAGGCTGACGAGGACCATGAGCGCGAGCGCCCGGACGTCAACGTACGCCGCAGCTGGTTTGCCTGTCAAGTTGTGCTTGATCACAGACGCGTGCCATGCCCAACGCGATCGAAGCACTCATGGAGTCCGGTCTCGAACTTGCTGACGGATCACGCGTCACGGTCCGTCAGATGCGTGCCGACGATCGTTCGCGGCTCGTGCAGGGCTTCGCGCGGCTCAGCGTCGAATCGCGTCGGCGCCGCTTCTTCACTCCGATCACGGAATTGAGCGACGCCGAGCTCGACTACCTGACCAACGTCGATCATCATGCTCACGAGGCGCGGGTCGCGTTCGATCTCGCCGGCGGCGAGGCCATTGCTGTGGCGCGCTGGGTGCGTACGGCTCCAGAAGAGGCGGAGCCTGCGATCGTCGTGGCCGACGCCTGGCAGCGAAAGAGCCTTGGACGACAGCTGCTCGGTCTCTTGCTCGAGCGCGCGCGCGAAGAAGGGATCACGCGCTTCGTCGCGCCGGTGCTGGCCGAGAACACCGCCGCCATCGCGCTCCTCAAGGACATCGGCGGCACGACCCGGAGCACCTCCGGTCCGGAGCTGGCGCTGGTCATCGAGCTCCCGGCCGAGCGACCGCTGGAGAAGCTGCTGCGAGCCGTGGCCGACGGCACGGTGGTTCCCGCGTCGCGCCTATGGGACCGGGTCACGGCGCAGAGAGGCTCCCGCTCGTCGCCGGGCACCGCCCCGGCTTCTCTTGACCAGTCGCCGTCGTCGTCGGAATCGATCGGACCCAAGGGGTCGAGGGCGATCCCGTGAACGCGCTACTCCGCTCGGTCGTGGCCATGCCAAGGACGCGCGACCGCACCAGGACAACGGACCAAAGGAGCGACCCGTGAGCCCGGACCAAGGACGCACCGAGAGCAAGAGCAGAGTGCGACGCCCTTCGCGAACCCGCAGCGATGCTCACGCGAAGGCGCGGCCCCGGTCGGCCGGGGCGCCGGTGGCGGAACCCGAACCGCCGCGCGGTGCGCCGGGACTCCGGGGCGGCTGGGACATCCTGGTCACGGACGCCCCGATCCGCTCGACCTTCCTTGCCCCTGCCCCCGCCGCCAAGGCAGCCTTCAGCTTGGCGCGGCGGCCGGCGCGGGTGACGCGCCGGCTGGGAGGCCTCGCCGGAGAGCTCGCGGCGACGGTCGCGGGAGTGTCGCCGCGCGCTCCGAGCCCGAAGGACCGGCGCTTCGCCGATCCGGCCTGGCAGCACAGCTGGCTGTTCCGGCGCGTCGTGCAGGCCTACCTCGCCGCTCGCGCCACGGCTGACGATCTGATCAGCGACGCCGAGCTCGACTGGGCCGCCGAGGAGGAGCTGAGGTTCGCGGTCGAGAACGTCGCCGATGCGCTGGCGCCGACGAACTTCCCGTGGTCGAACCCGGCCGCGCTCAAGGTGGCGATCGACTACGGCGGCGCCAATCTGCTCGCCGGAGCGAGGAACCTGCTGCGGGACATGTCGACATCGCCCCGCATCCCGGCCAGCGTCGACACCTCGAAGTTCACGGTGGGTGTGAATATCGCGATGACGCCAGGGTCGGTGGTGCACCGGACCGAGGTCTTCGAGCTGATCCAGTACGCGCCGACGACCGACACGGTGCGGCAGGTGCCGATCATGATCATCCCGCCGACGATCAACAAGTACTACGCCTGGGACCTTTCGCCCGGGCGCAGCATCATCGAGTGGTTCACCGCGCAGGGCATGCAGGTGTTCACGCTCTCCTGGAGGAACCCGGACGCCGAGCAGGCGCACTTCAACCTGGATACCTACGCGGGCGCGTGCGTCGAGGCGGGCAGGGTGGTGGAGGAGATCAGCGGCGCGGACTCGCTGCACGTGACGGCCGCCTGTTCCGGCGGTCAGATCGCCGCCGCGACCGTCGGGCATCTCGTCGCTTCGGGCCGGCTCGGGCACGTCGCCAGCCTCGGGCTGTTCGTCTGCGCGCTCGACAGACCTGAGGAGGGCGTCATCGGCGCGGTGACCACTCGCGAGGCGGCCGCCGCCGCGGTGGCCGCATCGGCGGCCAAGGGCTACGTGGACGGGCGCGCGCTGGCGGAGATCTTCGCCTGGCTGCGACCGAACGACATGATCTGGAACTACTGGGTCAACAATTACCTCCTGGGCGCCCCGCCACCGGCGTTCGACATCCTGTACTGGAACCAGGACAGCATCCACATGGCCGCCGGTCTGCACGCCGACATGATCCGAGTGGCCGTCGAGAACTCGATGCGCGTCCCCGGCGGGCTGACGGTCCTCGGCACGCCGATCGACCTCGCCTCCGCCGATGTCCCAACGTACGTCCTGGCCGGTGAAACCGACCACATCGTGCCGTGGCAGAACGCCTACCGGGCCACGCAGATGCTCGGCGGAACCGCCCGGTTCGTGCTCGTCAACAGCGGCCACATCCAGGCGCTGGTCAACCCGCCGGATCCCAAGAGCCGCCGGGCCTACCGCACAGCGGATGCCGCGCCGGCGAGCCCCGACGAGTGGCTCGCCGCGGCCGCTGAGCACAAGGGCAGCTGGTGGCCCGACTACCTGGCCTGGCTGGAGCCGCGCTCGGGCGAGCTCAAGCCGAGGCCGAAGACGCTCGGCAGCAAGGAGCACAAGCCGCTCGCCGACGCCCCGGGCACGTACGTCCTGGCGAGCTGATGGCACAACGCAACCTGCGGCTCGTGGCGCGAGCGCTGCCCGCGCCGTCTGCAGAGAGCAGGGTCGACCCGCCGGCGTGGTGGGGGCGCCCGGTCGCGGAGACGCGATCGATGCTCGAGCTCGCGCGGCTGCTCGTGGATCCCGTGTTTCGCGACCAGTCGGGCGTGGCGCGCGGCGACGGGCGCCCGGTGGTGTTGCTGCCGGGGTTCCTGGCCGGCGATCAGACGCTCGCGGTGATGGGGCGATGGCTACGGCGGCTGGGCTATGCGCCGTACGTGTGCGGGTTCGTCGCCAACGTCGACTGCTCCGACCGGGCGCTCCAGAACGTCGAGCGCCGCGTCGACGCGCTCCATCAGCGTCATGGCCGGCGCGTCGCCCTCATCGGCCACAGCCGCGGCGGGCACTTCGCGCGCGCGATGGGAGCGCGGGCGCCGGAGCGCGTGTCGCACGCGATCTCGCTCGGTGCCGATCTGCGCGGGCTGATCGGTATCAGCGTCCCCACGCTCGCCGCCGTGGCCGCGGTCCGGCGCGGGCTGGTGCTGACGCGGCGGACGCGCGCGGAGCGGTGCTTCACCGCGGAGTGCACGTGCGGGTTCGCCCGGGATTACGCCCGATCGTTTCCTTCCGACCAGGTCCGACTGACGAGCATCTACTCAAGACAGGACGGCGTCGTGCGCTGGCAAGGCGCCGTCGTGCCGGAGGCCGAATGCGTCGAGGTGACCGGCAGCCACGTCGGCCTCGCGTTCAACCGCCAGGCCTACCGCGCGATCGCCCAGGCGCTCGCGAGACCCGAACTGGAGGGCTGATCATGTCCACCACAGCGATGCCGTACGAGCACCTCGGCCAGGCGCTCGCGACCGATTACTTCCTCGTGCGCGAGACCTTCAGCGACGAGCAGTGGGAGCGCTTCCTCGCCACCCGGCGCTTCGTCGACGATGAGGTGCCCCCGTGATCAACGACTACTGGGAGCGGGCCGAGCTGCCGTGGCCGCTGTTGCGGCGGCTGGCGGAGCTCGGCGTCGTCGGCGAGGACATCGAGGGCTACGGCTGCCCGGCGATAGCCCGCTGCCGACGCCGAGACGATCACCGGCAAGGCCGACACGAGCGAGTCTGCGCAAGCCGCGATCACTGGAGCGGCGCGCGTGCCCGAGGAGAGCCGGCTGCCGGCGTCGTGGGAACGCGCGGCACCTGCGCCTGGGGCTCGACGTCGCCGGACAGCGTCGCGCGACCTACTGCAGCGCGTGGTTCGGAACGCCGCTGGTGGCGTACCAGATGTCCGGGGCTCGTGAGAGCCGCCGACAACACGCATCGGCGAGCTCTACAGCATGCACGATCGGGCCGCTGGAGGAGTCCAGGCGGCTCTCGGACACGATCGCCGGACTGGCGAAGCTCAACAACTCGCGCACGGCGCGCTGGGTGATCGCGGAGGCGCGCGACCTGCTGGGCGGCAACGGGATTCTGCTGTCGAACCACGTCATCCGCCACATGGGTGACATCGAGGTCATCCATACCTTGAAGGCACCGAGACGATGTAGGCGCTGATCGTCGGGGGCGACATCTCCGCCGTCGGCTCCCGTCACCGGTGGTGGTGGTGTGGCGATCGTGTGGCGATTGCCGCCCGTGCCGGCGATCGAGCTCACACCGCGGCCGGCGCCACGCGGAGCGGGGCCGGGGTTAGGAGCGCGGCCACGCAGACGCTCGCGAAGCCGAGCATCAGCGCGAAGGCCGCGATCGTGCCCGTGGGCATGGGGTCGCCGAAGACGATAAAGCCGCCGGCGATGTTGGCCAGGTTGGCGGCCGCGCCGGTCAGCGCGATCACCGGCACCGCCTCGCTCTGCTGCAGCGAGCGGGCCGAGGCGTAGAAGGCCACCAACGACGCGATGAGCGCTACCAGCAACGACGGGCCAATCAACTCCGCACTGCCACCATCGGCGAGGCGATCAAGGAGCGCCTTGAGCGCGATGTTGGAGACCGCGAACAGGGTGCCGGCGGCCGCGCCGAGCATGAGGCCCGCATGCGCCCGGCCGCGACTGCTGCACGCTCCCGCGACCAGCGCCCCGGCGACCACGAGCAGCGTCGCCTGGAACCCGAGGAGCCCGGCCGGGGAGAGCCCATCCCCGCGCCCGGACGTCGCGGGCATGGTGGCGACGATCAGCACCAGCCCACCGGCCGTTAGGGCGAGGCAAATCCGCTGTCGGGCGCCGACTGCACAGCCAAAGAACCGCTCGGCCGTCACGGCGAGCAGCACGACGCCGCCGGCTAGCACGACCTGGACGATCGACACCGGCGCGAACGCCAGCGCGGCGATGTGGAAGAGCCACGCGCTCCCGGCAACGGCCATCCCCAGGGCAAACCACCCTGAGCTCAGCAACGCCCGCAGGCTGCGCAACGGGCGCCGGACATCGACTGCCGGGGCCGCGCACGCGCCCCGGTGCTTGCACAGAAAGCCAACGTTGGTGACCAGCGAGCAGGCCAGCGCGAACACGATCCCCACAGTCATCGACACGACGCCAGCGCTCCCCTCGCACGAGGCGCGGATCGGCAGATGCGAAGCGCAAGCGGATAACGAGTTCTCGGCATGGCGACAAGTTCCCAGCGCGCGACCCTGCCGTCACTGGCGCCGGCCCCCAACTTGCACACGTCGCCTTGGACAAGGCCTACAAACCCGCGGCCGAATGAAACCGCTGTTCGTCGCGACGGCGACCGACACCGACTGGCCGGGCTGCAGCCGCCCGGCGAGCTGCCCGAAGGCGCTGCCGATCTGCTCGCGCTCGACCGGCGACATCACGAGCGGGTTCTTCGGTGCGGCTCGGAGGAACCGGACGACGCGCCCTCGCTGGTGACCAAAAGGCCTTCGCGGCCGATCGCCTCGACGGCGCACAGCTCACCGGCCTGCCGCGCGGCGTCCGTCGACGAGCTTGCGCTCAGACGTCCCACGCCAGCGCTCTTCGTTCAGCGAACGTCCCCGTCCGCGGCCGTCGGCTGGCGAGTGCCTCGGCGAGGACGACGTAGCCGGGTCATGGCGATCGTCGTCCTCGCCGGGCTGACACGCAAAGGGGCGAACGGCGAACGTGGCCCCCGGAACTTCACCAGGGGCTGCGCGGCTCGAGGCCGACCTCGCTGTGTGACTGAGTCACACGCTGTCGGGAAACACGATAGGCCTGCAGCCGCGAGAGGTGCACAAGCGGATGCGGGGCCGCGTGCACTACGGAGGGGGCCTTCCGCCGTGGCGCGACGGGAGCCCCCGCCAATGCAGGCGCGTGGTGCTATCAGCGCAACTGCTATCAGCGCAACTCTTGGTTGATCTCCACCACATTCCCCTCTGGGTCCGTCGTGTAGATCTGGTACAGATCGCTCATGAGGTAGTTACGGAGATCGGCGTAGTAGACGCCGCGCTCGTCAAGCTTCCGCTTCGTTGCCTCAATGTCGTCCACCGTGTAGGCGACGTGGCCGTGCGTGATCGGATTGAGGAACATGTTGAATTGCTTCGCGTAATCGACCTGCGGCAGCACGACATGGAGTCCCGTCAGACGATTGCCCGGGTCGAACCAGGCGATCTGCTGCTGCTCGGGCGTCGCGAGCCCTTCCTTGACTGGCATCTCAACCTCGGTGAGGCCGATTACCTCGCTGTAGAAGCGAGCCACGAGGCGGACGTCGTGTGCGGGGACGTTGACGTGATGGATACGGGGCTGCATCGGTTCTCCTCCTGCTCCTTGTGTACGGATTTACGTGTCGTTATCCGGGTATCCGTACACTAGCCCATGTCCGTGCATCAGTCAAGACCGTATGGCCGGTCGGTCCGGCGTCCGGTGGTGATGTGAGGGTCGGCACCCGCGCATGAGGCGCGGGCTGAGGCGCTGCGCGACGTCGTGCGCGCGCGTGAGGACTTGCGTGGGCGATCTGTCGTCGCGACGCGGACGGAGCTGCGGGCGATCACCGAGGCGAAGGTCAAGGCCGACCGTCGCGACGCGCGCACGCTCGCGCGGCTGCTCGCCGCCGGGCTGCTGCACGGCTGCTGGCTACCGGATGAGACCACGCGGGCGCTGCGTCGGCCCTGCGCGACCGCGCGCAGCTGGTGCGACAGCGCACGCGTACCAAGAACGAGGTCCACGCGGTGCTGATGCGCACGCTCAAAGGACGTCCGCCGATGAGCGACGCGTTCGGCCCCGGCGATCGACTGTGGGTCGCCGAGCTTGAGTTGCCGGTCGACGAGCGCGAAACCGTCGATGGGTGCCTGCGCCAGATCGACTTCCTCAAGCCGAGATCGCGATCCTTGAACGCGGCATCGCCGAGCACGCGCTGCAGTCTGACCACAGGGGCGCGAGGGCTGGTTGCGCGAGGGCCGCCGCAGGCTTGAGCAGCATCGCTGGCGCCACCCGCGAACCGATCCGTGGCTCGCGGCGCGAGCGGCTGTTGTTGGCGACCGAGCCGCTCGAGGGCGAGCGTGACACAGAGCGCCGCGCCAACGAGGCCTAGGAGCACAACCGCGCGACCGCGCGCGACCGGCTCGGTCAGCGACTGGGCGGGTGGCCGGACCCGTATCGGCCGCCGCAGGTGGCCGCCGGCAAGGTCAACGTGACCGATCCGGACTCGTGCTCGATTCCGATCGGATTCGGCTTCGGATTCGTGCAGGGCTACAACGCGCAGGCGGCAACGTGCAGCAGATCGTGCTTCGTGCCGCCGCCGGAGATCCGCCGGCTGCGTGATCTGACGCGGCTGCGCAAGGCGCAGGTCAAGTCAACGAGCGCGGCCGCTCGATCCAGCGGTGGAGAAGGTGCTCCAGGACGCCGGGATCAAGCTCACCAGCGTCGCGTCGCAGACCTACTCGCAGTCGGCTCGGGCGGTGCTTGAAGCGCTGCTGGTCGGGGTCACCGATCCCGACCAGCTCGCCGAGCTGGCGAAGTCCAGGATGCGGCCCAAGATCCCGCGGCTGCGTGAGGCGCTCGCCAGCCGCTTCCAGATTGAGCACCACGGCGTCATGGTCGCCCAGCTGCTGGCGCACATCGACACGCTCGACGCCGCGATCCAGAGCCTCGACGAGCGGATCGAGTCGGTGCTCGCGCCGCACGCGCAGCTGGTCGAGCTGTTGTGCACGATTCCCGGCGTCCAGACGCACGCCGCCCAAGTCTTGATCGCCGAATGCGGTCTCGACATGACGCAGTTCCCGACCGTCGGGCACTTCGCGTCCTGGGCGGGAGCGTGCCCGGGCCATCACGAGTCCGCGGGCCGCCGACGCTCCGGCCAAACCCGGCGCGGGCCACGCTGGTTGACCGAGTGCGCCAAGGCCCCGGGTGAGTCTGCGGATGGTGTTGTCAATCGACCAGGCGGGTGCTCGTGTCGGTCTATGTGGTCGCCAGGTGCGGGCCGCAGGGTTGGTCAGAGTTCCAGCGCGATCCTCATCGCCTTCGGCGTGTTCCGTTGGTCTGGGTTTGAGGCCAGTACTTGGGGCCGAGAGTGGCAACGGCCTGCTTGAGCTCTTCGCCGAGATCGTCGAGACGATCCGCTTCTGCGTCATCGACGGCTGCGCTGATCGCCGCGATCAGATCGCCGTCGGGTGCCAGCATGGGCGTGGCCACGACGAACGCGTCCGGGATCGTGGCTCCGCGGTTGAAGGCGAGTCGGCTGGAGCGGATCTCGGGGAGCTCGGCGAGGAACTGGCGGACCGCACCGGCCTGCTCGGGGCCAGCGAGGTCGAGGAGGCGGTACATCTCGTCGTCGGGGACGTTGGCGAGCAGGGTCTTGCCGGCGGCGCTCGTGTAGAGGGGGCGGCGGGCTTGGGCGCGCGCGACGAACGTCAGGCTGGGTGACTCTTCGCCCACGTGGTCGACGAAGACGATGGCGTCGCCGACGCGTACCCCGACGAGGACGGTGCAGCCGAGGGCCTCGGCCACCTCGGCCACGAACTGGTGATCGAGCGACACGGCGGCCAGCTTGTTGGCGCGACCGGCGAGGATGAACGGCCCGGGTCCGAGGTGGAAGCGACGCTCCTCCTCGATGAGATAGCCGCGCGCGAGAAGTCCGTTGGTCAGCTCCTGGACGGAGCTCTTCGGCGCCTCGAGAACGGCTGCCAGCTCCGTAAGGGTCACGCCGCGCGGGCTCAGGGACACGGTGTCGAGGATCTGGACCACTCGGTCGACGGTGCGATGCGGACGCACAGGCATGCGGTTGACGCTAGCAAGCCGCTGCGACGAGCCTGGATGGCTCTTGACAACCGTAGGTGGCTTCAGTACATTGGCCGCGCTGTCCGTATATCCGGTTCTGAATACAGAACTACGTACCGAGAAGAGAGAGAGCTAGGAGCCCTTCATGACGTCCACAGTGTTCACAGTCTTCATGCCGATCGCTCTCGGGCTGGTGATGTTCGGCCTCGGTCTGACGCTCACCGTCGCCGACTTCGCTCGGGTGCTGAAGTATCCAAAGGCCGCGGCGGTGGCCTTGACCTGCCAGCTCGTCGTGCTGCCCGCGATCTGTTACGGCCTGGTCGTCGCGTTCGGCCTGCAGGGCGCGCTGGCGGTGGGGATGATGCTCCTGGTCGCCTCCCCGGGCGGCATCACGGCAAACCTGTTCAGCCATCTCGCCGGCGGCGATGTCGCACTGAACATCACGCTGACCGCGATCAACTCCCTGCTGTCCGCGTTCGCGCTTCCGGTCGTCGTCGCGCTGGCGACGTGGCGATTCATGGGCGATCAGGCCGCGATCGGTCTGCAGCTGGGGAAGTTCGTCCAGGTGCTGGCGATCGTGCTGATCCCGGTCGCGATCGGGCTCTGGACGCGCCATCGGTTTGGCGCCTGGGCTGTCCGGATGCATCAACGCGTCAGCATCGCCTCGGCGGTGGTGCTCGTCCTGGTGATCGTTGGCGCCGTCGCGCAAGCCTTTGACGTCCTCGCAGCGAACCTGGGCAGGCTCGGCGCAATCGCCCTGTTGCTCAGCACGCTGAGCCTGACGGTTGGCTACGTCGTGCCTCGTCTGTTCCAGGTCAACCGACGCCAGTCGATCGCTTCGGCGATGGAGATCGGCATCCACAACGTCACGGTGGCCATCATCGTCGCCGTCTCGGTCATAGGCAACGAGGCGATGGCCGCCCCTGCGGTTGTCTACGGCGTCTTGATGTTCGTGCCGGCGGCCGGCGTCGCCTACCTGCTCTCCAGGCGCGCCGAGCCGATCATTGCGCCGGCTGCGGCCGGGCGTGGTCCGGCTCTCGCGGAAGCCTGACCTTCACTCAACTTTAATCTTAATCGGAAAGGGGATGCACCCATGCGAGCGTTTGACGGCCTCCGGGTCCTCGAACTGGGCCAGGTGTACCTGGGCCCGTATTGTGGACTTTTGTTTGCGCAGATGGGCGCTGAGGTGATCAAGGTCGAGCCTCCGGGCGGTGAGCCGTTGCGCTTTCGTGCGCATGATCCGTTTGAGTCGCACGAGTTCGTGATGCTCAACTCCAACAAGCGCAGCGTGATGCTCGACCTCAAGTCCGAGGCCGGTCACGAGGCGCTGCTGGACCTGGTCGGCACTGCCGATGTGCTGATCGAGAACTTCGCGCCGGGCGTCATGGAGCGACTGCAGCTCCGTCCGGCGCGACTTCTCGAGCGCAACCCGCGCCTGGTGGTGGCCTCCGGCAAGGGCTACGGGAGCAGCGGCCCGTATGCCCACATGTCGGCCATGGACATCACCGTGCAGGCGATGTCCGGTGCCGCCGCGGCCACCGGAGAGTCCGACGGGCCGCCGACCAAGGCCGGCGCCGCGTTCGTTGACTTCTCCGGTGGGATCCACCTGTTCGCGGCGATCACGGCGGCGCTGTTTCAGCGCGAGCGCACCGGGCGGGGGCAGATCGTCGAGGTCTCGATGCACGACACCGTCTATCCGATGCTGGCCTCGAGCCTGGGCGGCCTGCACAACAACCCCGATCGAGAGCTGCCCGAGCGCACCGGGAATCGGCACACCGGCATGGCGGTCGCGCCGTACAACATCTACGACACGAGCGACGGCTGGCTGGCGATCATCTGCATGTCCGAGCGGCACTGGCGCGGCCTGGCCACCGCACTGGGCCGGCCCGAGCTGATCGACGATCCCAGGTTCCGCAGCGCGAAGGACAGGGTCGCCAACATCGACGCGGTCGACGAGGAGGTGTCCTCCCACACCAGGGCCCGGACGCGCGGCGAGCTCGTCCGCGACCTGCAGGCCGCAGGGGTGCCGTGTGCGCCGGTCAAGTCGATCCGTGAGGTCGACACCGACGAGCACCTGATCGAGCGCGGCATGATCCGCTACGTCGAGCACGCGGCGCGCGGGCGGGTGCCGGTCCCCGGATCCGCGCTCAGGCTGAGTGATTCGCCGGTGGGGCCGCTGCGCGCCGCCGCGCCGCTGGGCGAGTCGACGGAGGCGATCCTCGCGGAGCTCGCCGGCCAGGAGGATCCCGCAGGCCAAGCCGGGACGGAGGCCGAGCATGTCCTTTAGTCCTGAGGCCGGCACGCCTCTGGCGGCCTATTACGCCGAGACGCAGCCGCGGACTGGCGCGGTCCTCACGCGGCGCAGCCTCGGCACGCTGGACGCCGTGAGCATCGGCCGCTACGCGATGACCATCGGCGCCGCCGACCCGAGCCACTACGACGCCGCGGCTGCGCGGTCGGCGGGTTACGCCGACGTCGTGGCTCCGCCGAATCTGCTCGCCGCAATGGTCGAATGGGGGGTCGGCACCCCCGAGACCGAGCTCGGGTCCGACGGGACGCCCCACGACGGTGAGATCCCTCTCGGAGACGGACTCCGCGTGATGGGTGCCGGCGAGGAGATGGAGCTGGTCAACCCGGCGGTCGCCGGCACGGACGTGGTGCTCGAGACGACCCTCGAGTCGGTCACGCCGAAGCAGACGCGGGCCGGCACCTGCGTGTTCCTCACCACCCTCAACACCTTCATGGCGGCCGACGGCGCCGTCCTCAACCGCAACCGGCGCACCGTCGTGTTGCTCGACCCCTTGGAAGAGTCATGATCTCCACCACCTTCGACGTCGGCGACGTGCTGCCGCGGCTCAGGCACACGGCGACGCGCCTGCAGCTGTTCCGCTACAGCGCGGTGACCTGGAATCCTCACCGTATCCACTTCGACGAGCGCTACGCACGCGAGGAGGGCCACGGCGGCGTCGCGCTCCACTCCCACCTCCGGGCGGCGCTCGCCCTGCGCTGCGTCACCGAGGGCCTCGGCCCGGAGTGGCAGGTCGCGAACGTCGCCTACCGGCTGCGCAAGCCCGTCTATGCGCCGGTCGATCTGGCCTACACCGCGCGCGTGACGGCCGTCGAAGCCGACGACATGACCCTCGAGCTCATCGAGGAGCAGCCCTCGGGCGAGATCGGCTTCGAAGGAACGGTGCAGGTCAGCAGGACCGGCGCAGCGCGCACCAGCGCGCGGCCTGTGGCGACGGCGGGAGCGAGCTCATGAGATCGGCACCGATCCGCATCGGGAACTGCTCGGGCTTCTACGGCGACCGGGCTTCGGCCATGGCCGACCTGGCGCGAGCCGGCGGCATCGACGTCCTCTGCGGCGACTATCTCGCCGAGGTCACGATGTTGATCCTCGGCAAGGCGCGCGCCAAGGACAGCACCAAGGGCTACGCGACGACCTTCCTCCAGCACCTCGACGCGGCGCTCGAGGACCTCGTGGCGAACGGGATCCGGCTTGTCGTCAATGCCGGCGGACTCAACCCCGGCGGGCTGGCCGCCGCGACCCGCGACCTGATCGCACGCCACGGTCACGACCTGCGGGTCGCCCACATCGAAGGCGACGACGTCTCCGGCCGCCTCGACGCTCTCCAGCAGGCGGGGCATTCGCTGCGGCACCTGACGAGCGGCGAACCGCTGTCGTCCTGGCCGCATCAGCCGCTGACGGCCAACGCGTACCTGGGCGGATTCGGCATCGCGCGTGCCCTCGAGCAAGGTGCCGACATTGTCATCACCGGCCGCGTCGCCGACGCCTCACTGGTCGTCGGCCCCGCCGCCTGGTGGTGGGGTTGGAGGCCCCACGACCACGACGCCCTCGCCGGCGCGGTCGCGGCCGGGCACGTAATCGAGTGCGGGCCACAGGCGACCGGCGGCAACTTCTCCGGGTTTCGTTCCATCACCGACCTCGACCAGCCAGGGTTTCCGATCGCCGAAATCGCCGCCGACGGCTCGTCGGTGATCACCAAGCACCCGGGTACCGGCGGCGCCGTCACCGAAGACACGGTCACAGCTCAGCTGCTCTACGAGATCGGCGAACCCGCCTACCTCAACCCCGACGTGACGACCCACCTCGACACCGCCGAGCTGACGGACCTCGGCGACGACCGCGTCCAGATCCGCGAAGTGCGAGGCTCGGCGCCGCCGGTGACGACCAAGGTCGCGATCACCGCGGTCGGCGGCTGGGAGAACAGCGTCATCCTCACGCTCACCGGCATCGACCTCGACGCCAAGGCCGAGCTCGTCGAGCGATCCCTCCACCGCTACACCGAGGCCGTCGACGGTGTCGACGCGGTCGCGATCGACCGCATCGGACAGGCTCAGCAGGATCCCGACAACCAGAACACGGGAACCGAGTTGCTCAGGATCGCCGTGCAGGGGACGAAGGACGCCGCCGGGCGCGCGTTCTCGTCGCGGATGGTCGAGCTGGCGCTGTCCAGCTACCCCGGCTTGTACGCCCTCGGCCCTCCACAACCAGGATCGGCATTCGGCGTCTACTGGCCCGCCCTGCTCGACCAGGCGCTGCTCGACCACACGGTCCACCACCATCACGGCACGACCGAGACCATCGCACCCGGCGCCCCACACAGCGCCAGTGGCGCCGTGAGCTCGCCGGCCGAGCCGCCGGCGACGCCATCGGTGGAAGACAGCTGGACCGGCGAGCTCGTCGTCGCCTCACTCGGTGACGTCGTCCATGCCCGTTCCGGGGACAAGGGCGGCGATGCGAATCTCGGCATCTGGGTACGCGACCGTGAGGGATGGAAGTGGCTCAGGTCGACGCTGACCGTCGACGAGCTCCGGCGCCTGCTTCCCGAGACACGCGACCTCGCGATCGAGCGTTACGAGTTCCCCAACCTCGGCGCGGTCAACTTCCTCATCCGAGGACTGCTCGGGACCGGCGCCACCTCGACGCTGCGCCTGGATGCACAGGCAAAGGCGCTCGGCGAATGGCTGCGCTCGCGGAGTACCAGC
>CAWIXY010000013.1:0-8726 GCA_963840185.1 uncultured Actinomycetes bacterium
AGCTGATCGCAGGCCCGTCGAGCGGCTCGGCGCCGTCGCGCAGCGTGGTCCCGCCGCCGAGCACCGGCCACTTCTCGGGCAGCACGACGAGCTGCGCGCCGTCGGCGGCGGCCTGGCGCACGAGCCGGTCGGCCGTCGCGAGATTGCGGGCCTTGTCGGCGGTCGCGGTGAGCTGTACTGCAGCGGCACGCATGGTGTGACCCTCTCCTCGGCGTCGTTGACCCGTCAGTCAACAACGGCGTGCTGGGAGCATAGACGCCATGCCGACGACCCTGCCCTGGCGCGACGACGCCACGGGCGCCGCCCGCCCCGCCGACCTCGAGCCACTGCCGCCGGCGCGCATGGCGGTGCTGCGCGGCGGGCGCCCGCTCAAGCGCTGGCGCTACGTCGGCGTGTACGGGCCCGAGCTGATGCTGTGCGCGGGTGCGGTGCGCATCGGTGGCATTCCGCAGGCGTTCTGGGCGGTGTGGGACCGCGACACGCGGGAGCTGCGCGAGCGCACCGTCTTCGGGCGCGGCGGCGTGGCGCTGCCCGACGGCGCGGCGCGGGTGCGCGCGCGCGACACCGAGATCCTGCTGGTGGTCGAGCCCGCCGGGGACCCGATCGAGGTCGTCAGCCGCCACGGCGCGCAGCGCATCTGGACGCGCAAGCTGCCCGTGCGCGCCCACGGCTCGGTGACCCTCGACGGCCGCACGCTGCGGGTCGACGCGGCGGGCCTGGTCGACGACTCCGCCGGCTACCACGCGCGCGAGACCGCGTGGGACTGGAGCGCCGGCGTCGGCACGTCGGCGGCCGGCGAGCCCGTGGCCTGGAACCTCGTCGCCGGGGTGCATGACGCGCTACGGGGCAGCGAGCGCACCGTCTGGGTGTCCGGCGCGCCGCGCGAGGTGCCGCCGGTCGCGTTCGCGCCCGACCTCGACGCCGTCGGCGACCTGCGCTTCACCGCCGAGGCCGAGCGCGCACGACACGACAACGTGGTGGTCTTCGCCTCCGACTACCGCCAGCCGTTCGGCACGTTCAGCGGCACGCTGCCTGGGGGCCTCGAGCTGGCCGAGGGCTTCGGCGTCATGGAGCGCCACAGCGTGCGCTGGTAGCAACTCCGCCAGGCCAGCGGCGTTGCAGCAGGCGTGGTCAGCGGTCTGGTCGTGGTCCTCGCCATGCTCGTCTTCGCGCTCATGCCGTCCGATGGCCTTGCGGCCGGCGGCGCGCCGGCGCTCGGCGACACGGGCGTGCCGGTCCCGGGGAGCTGTTCAGCGACGGTCGGCGCCTCGTCGGCGTGCCGGGTGCACACCGGCGGGAGTGGGCCACTGCTCGTCCACACGTGCATGCCCTGGTGCGCACCGCCCGCCATCGCGGCCGGCGTCGTCGCGTGGTGGGAGGGCCGGCGGCTCCGCGCCTTCCTTCCTCGGAGCCGCCGCCTGCTGAGCTGGGCCGCTGCGAGCGGGCGCTTCGCGCTGACGGCCGCCGTGTGTGGATGGTCGACAACGGCCGGCTGCTCAGCGCCCGCGCGAAGCGCCCCGGCGCTGGAGCTAGCCGCCGGGTGCGTACCGGTGGTGCAGGATGAGCGGGTTGCCGTCGGGGTCGGTGAAGATCGCCTGGTGGCAGACGCCCGAGTCCATCATCTCGACCACGAAGGTGACGCCCTTGGCCTGGAGGGCGTCGCGCGCGGCCTCGACGTCGTCGACCTGCAGCGCGATCGGCGCGCTGTTGGGGCGTGCCTCCGGCTGGCCGAAGGCGCTGGGGTCCATCACGGCGAGGGTGAGGTTGCCGGCCTGGAACTCCGTGGCGGGCATGTTGCCCCAGCGCTTGCGGCGCTCGAGCCCCAGCGTGTCGCCGTAGAACTCGGCGGCGCGGTCGTGGTCGCGCGTCGGGACGCAGACGAAGTCGACGCCGGTGATCTGGAGGGTGGCGGTGGTCATGGGCCCAACTCAACCAGAGAGCGCCAGCGTGTAGCGCGTCCGCGTTCCACCGGTCGCGACGCAGGCCGACCACCCCGACGCCAACGGCATCGAGGTCGTCGACCACGGCAGGTAGCTCAGCGCACGCCGACCAGGTCGACGACGAACACGAGCGTCTCGTCGGGGCCGATGACCCCTCCCGCGCCGCGCTTGCCGTACGCGAGGTCCGGCGGGATCGTGATGCGCCGCCGCCCGCCGACCTTCATGCCGGCCACGCCACGGTCCCAGCCGGGGATCACCTGGCCCTTGCCCAGCTTGAACTTGAAGGTGTCGCCGCGATCCCAGGACGCGTCGAACTGGTTGCCGGTCCGCCAGGAGACGCCGACGTAGTGCACCTCGACGACGCGGCCGGCGACCGCTTCGTCACCGCCGCCGACCTCGATGTCCTCGAGCTCGAGCTGGTAGGAGGGAGGCTGGTCGGAGGGGACGTCGACCTGGGGCTTCTCGTTCGTGGCCATGGCGGGGACGCTAGTGGGCCTTCTCGGATCGTGGCGTTCGCCGCTCGCGCACAGGCGGGGATGAGGGAGCGGGCGAACAGCCGGCTCGGCGTCACACCCGTCGCGCCAGGGGGCACAGGCTTTACGCTCGGCCGGTTCGGCCCGCACAGCGCAGCGCCTGCGATCGCCCCGGCGTCCTGAACGCCGCGGGAGGAGCCACTAGCCCACCGACCGGGCGATCTGCAGCGCCCGGGCCTTCGACGGCGCTCCCTCGAGGCGCAGGAGGACCCCGTCGCGGTTCCAGACGAGCGCGTCGCCGACGAGCCGCAGCGTGTCGGTGCGGAACTGGCCGTCCGGGCTGAGGAAGGCGAACTCGTGCGGGTCGCCGGTCAGCCAGAAGCCCGGCTCGCCGTCGATGACCAGCTCCTCGATGTCGGTCCCCGGGCCGGCCGCCTTGCCGATCACGGGCTGGGGCAGCGCGGCGATCTGCGTGAGCAGCAGCGGGCGGCCGTCGCTGCTCCCCGGCTCCCAGACGAAGGCCACCTGGCCGCCGCCCGGCGCCGCGTGGTCGAACCAGACCGCGTCGGGTGGACCGGGGTCGGCGGGCACCACGACGTCGAACGGCGCGCGGGCACGGGCCGCGACCAGCGTGGTGGGCCGCCCGAGGTCCAGACGAGCTCCGGCCGCCCGGGCGCGCGGCGAGGGCTCGCGCCGCTCGATGCGGGCGCCCTCGATCCCGAGCACCTCGAGCACCGCGGAGCGCACGCCAGGCGACGCGGCCATGAGCGCGGCGAAGACGAGCAGCAGGGCGGCGGCGGCCTGGGTGGCGAGCGGCCAGCGCAGCGGAGCGCCGAGCAGAGGACCACCCCGCCCGCCCCGCCCGGCGCGCCTCTCCGACCGCGCCGAGATCCGCGCGCGCACCGCACCCTCGAGGTCGGGCGTCGGCGGGAACGGCGGGTCCGCCGCCAGCGCGCGGAGCTCGCGGTCGAGGTCGAGCGGGCTCATGCGGGCACCTCGCTGGCCAGCTCCGACCGCAGCCGCTCGAGCGCGCGCGACAACCGCGACTTGACCGTCCCCGGCCGGCAGCCGAGTGCGTGGGCCGTCTCGCGCTCGGACAGGTCGAGCAGGTAGCGACAGCCGATGACGAGGCGGTCGTCGTCCCGCAGGCGCTCGAGCGCCTCGAGCAGCTCGCCGCGGCGCTCGGCCGACAGCAGCGCGCCCTCGGGCTGGTCCGGCGCGCCGGCGAAGGTGAGCGGAGCCGCGCTCGCCTCCGCCACGGCGCGCCGGACCAGCCCCTCGCGCCGGCCGGCCGAACGCCGGCGGTTGCGTGCCTCGTTGGCCACGATCGCCAGCAGCCACGGTCGCCACGGCTCGCCGGAGCGGAAGCGATGCAGCGCGCCGTGGGCCTTGACGAACGCCTCCTGCGCGGCGTCCTCGGCGTCGGCGGCGTTGCGGGTGATGAGCATGGCGGTGCGGAAGGCGACGTCCTGATGGGCGCGCACGAGCGCGGCGAAGGCGTCGTCGTCACCCTCGCGAGCGCGCGCGAGCAGCTCGTGCTCGGGTCGTGGCCGGCTCACCACGGTGCAGGGTCTACACCGCGCGACACCAGGCGGTTCCGCTTTGAGTCCATACTCCCTCCGGTGAGCTCGGCAGGCTCGGTGGACCTTGCGCGGGTCGAGGCGTCGCTCGTGCGGGCCCTGGCCGAGACGAGCACGCCCGCGGAAGCCGCCGAGCGCGTCCTGCCGCTCTTCGCCGAGAGCGTCGGCGGGCACGTGGCGATCCTGTGGCTCGCCGATGACGAGGCCGGGCTCCTGCGACGCGCGAGCGACTGGTGTGCCGACGTGGGCGCACAGGGGTTCGTCGCGGTCTCCAGGCGGCTCACCTTCGCGCCGGGCGTCGGCTTACCGGGCCGGGCGTGGGCCACCGACGACCTGCTCTGGAGCGCCGACGTGACCGCCGACCCGGACTTCCCTCGTGAGGAGGCGGCCCGCGACAGCGGCCTGCGCGGGGCGATCGAGATCCCGCTGCGGGGCTCGGGAGCCGTTCACGGCGTGCTCGAGGTGCTGGGGCCGGAGCTGACCGGGCCGGACGAGCTCACGCGCCGGCTGCTGCAGAGGCTCGGCGATCAGGTCGGCCAGTTCCTGGCCCGGCTGAGCATCGAGCAGCGGCTCGCGGCCACGGAGGAGCTGAGCGCCTCGATCGTCAGCGCCGCGCTCGACTGCATCATCACGATGGGACACGACGGGCGGGTCATCGACTTCAACCCCGCTGCGCAGGACACCTTCGGCTACCGGCGCGAGGACGCGGTCGGGCGGCCGCTGGCCGAGCTCATCATCCCGCCCGAGTACCGCGAGCTGCACCGCAGGGCGCTCGCGCGCTTCACCGCGACGGAGGAGCCGACGATCCTCAACCGGCGCCTGGAGCTGACCGGGATGCGAGCGGACGGCTCGACGTTCCCCGTCGAGCTGACCGTCACGCGCATCGGGACGCGCCGGCCACCGCGCTTCGCCGGCTTCCTGCGCGACATCACCCAGCGCCAGGCGTCCGAGCAGGAGCGCAACCGCCTGCTCGAGCGCGAGCACGTGGCTCGCCTGCGCGCGGAGGCAGCCGAGCTGCGGGCGCGACAGGTCAGCGAGGCGCTCCAGCGCAGCCTGCTCCCGCCCCATCTCCCGAAGATTCCCGGCATGGAGCTGAGCGCCGCCTACCGGGCGGGGGCGGCGGACTCCGTGGTCGGAGGCGACTTCTACGACGTCCTCGGGCTCGGCGAGGGCCGCTGGGGCATCGCGATCGGCGACGTCGCCGGGAAGGGGCCCGAGGCGGCGGCGATCACGGCGCTGGCCCGCTACACCCTGCGCACGGCGGCCGCACAGCACGCCGGCCCCGCCGACGTGCTGCGGGTCCTCAACGAGGCCCTGCTGCGCGAGGGCGCCGATCACCGCCTGTGCACGGCCGTCTTCGGCTTCCTCTCCAGCGCAGGACCACGCCCGGTGCTGCGACTCGCGATCGGCGGGCACCCGTCCCCGCTGCTGCTGCGCGCCGACGGGGCCGTCGAGACGGTCGGCGTTCCCGGCACCCTGCTGGGAGCGACGCCCAGCCCGGTGTTCCACGACCAGGAGGTCGCACTCGACGCCGGCGATGCGCTGCTGCTGTACACCGACGGGGTCACCGAGGCGCGGACGGCGGACGGCCGCTTCGGCCACGAGCGCCTCAAGGCGGTGCTCGGCGGCTGTGCGGGTCTCGGCGCAGCACAGCTCGCCGACCGCATCGAGCGCGCCGTCGGCGAGCTCGGCGATCCGAGCGGCGCCGGTGACGACGTCGCGCTGCTGGTGCTGCGCGCGGCGGGCGGCTAGGTTGTCGACTAGGTCCTGCCCTGGCGGCGCAGCTCCGCGCGCAGCAGCTTGGAGTGCATCGCGCCGATCAGCTCGCGCAGCGGCGCCGCGCCCGAGGCGATGATCTCGACGGCCCGGTCGACGTCGACCTCCCCCGCGAGGCGGTCCAGCAGCGTGCGCACCTCCTCCTCGACGAGCGGGTCGAGCGCGTCGCGGTAGCGCAGCGTGTCGAAGACGGTGAAGCCCAGGCGCTCGTCGTAGCCGCCCGCGCGAAAGCGCGAGATCGCCTCGATGATCTGCACGTCGTCGGCGTCATAGCCGCGCGAGGACGGCGTGAGGATCTCGAGCTCGGCCAGGCGATCCAGGACGTTCTGGGGAACCTCGTAGCGGCGGCGGACCTCGGCTGCGGACAGCCGCTCGGTCTCGCCCGCGGCCAGCGCGCGTTCGCGGATGGCCTCCTCCGCGATGATCGTGCGGATGACCTTCAGCGGCATGAAGCGCTCCTCCTGCAGGCGCTTGATCAGCCGCACGCGCTCGACGAACGCCGGCGGGTACCAGGCCATGTTGCGCGAGGTGCGCACCACCTCGTCGCCATCGCCCAGCAGCCCCTCGCGCAGGTAGTGCTTGATCGTCCCGGTGCTCACGCCGGACTGCTCGGCCAGCTCGCTGATCTTGAGCAGGCCGTTCTGGCTCATGACAGGAACGAGCCGCGAGCAGCCGGCTCCGTCGGGGCGGGCGGGCCCGCGATCGCGCCCGCCGCGACCAGCGCCGCGATCTCGTCGTCGTCGTAGCCGGCCTCGCGCAGCACCTCCTCGGTGTGCTCGCCGAGCGCGGGACCGGGCCTGCGGACCGCGCCGGGCGTCGCCGAGAGCTTCACCGGGAAGCCCAGGCCCTGCACCTCGCCGGCGCCGGGCTGCTCGAAGGAGATGACCATCTCCCGCGCGCGCACGAGCTCGGAGGCCAGCGCCTCCTCGAGCTCGAGCACCGGCTCCAGGCAGCAGTCGTGCTGCGCCGCGAAGGCCTCCCACTCGGCGCGCGTGCGACCGGCGAAGAGCGCCTCGACCTCGGCGTGCGTCGCCGAGCCGGGCGGCTCGAACTGGCGCTCGATGAGGTCCTCGCGCCCGACGCCGCGACACCAGGCCGCCCAGAACTTCGGCTCCAGCGCGCCGAGCGTCACCCAGCCGTCGGCGCAGGCGTAGGGCCGGTAGCAGACCAGCGAGCCACCGAGCGCCTCGCCGCCGCGCCGCGGACGCTCGCCGGCCGCGAACACGCGCCCGGCGACCATCGCCAGCCAGGACAGCGCGCCGTCGAACATGGACACGTCGACGACCTGGCCCTCGCCGGTCGCGTCGCGATGGCGCAGCGCGGCGAGGATGCCGAACGCGGCCATCAGCGCGCCGCCGCCGAGGTCGGCGATCTGGCCGCCCGACTGCACGGGCGGGCCGTCGCGCTCACCGGTGAGCGCCAGCAGCCCGTTGAGCCCCAGGTAGTTGAGGTCGTGCCCCGAGCGCCCGACGGCGGGGCCCGTCCTCCCGTAACCGGAGATCGCGCAGTAGACCAGCCCGGGGTTGACCTCGCGCAGCGCGTCCCAGCCAACCCCGAGGCGATCGAGCACGCCCGGCCTGAAGGACTCGAGCAGGACGTCGTGGTCGCGCGCCAGGCGCAGCAGCACCTCGCGCCCCGCCTCGCTCTTGAGGTCCAGGCGCACCGAGCGCTTGTTGCGGTTCAGGGCGAGGAAGAGCGCGCCCTTGGCCGAGTCCTCGGCCCCCTCGAAGCCGGGCGTCGCCCAGCGCACGTAGTCGCCCATCCCGGTGTCCTCGACCTTCAGCACGTCGGCGCCGAGGTCGGCCAGCAGCAGCGAGCAGAACCCGCCGGGCAGCAGCCGCGACAGATCGAGGACGCGCACGCCCTGCAGCGCGGCCACCATCAGACGGCCGCCCGCGGCGAGATGCCCAGCAGCGAGCGGGCCTCGTCGACGGTGGCCGGCCGCCGGCCGACGTCGAGCGTCATCTGGCGGGCCTTGGCGATGAGGTCGCCGTTGGAGCGGGCCATGGTGCCGTCGGGCAGGTAGAAGTTGTCCTCCAGGCCGACGCGCAGCGATCCCCCGAGGGTCAGTGCCGCCGCGACGAGCAGCCACTGCTCGCGCGAGATGCCGATCACGCCCCAGTGCGAGCCGGCGGGGATGTTGTCAGCCATCAGCGCGAGGTTGCGCGCCGACGGCGGGATCCCGCCGGTCACGCCCATCACGCACGACACGTGCAGCGGCGGATGAAGCACGCCCATGTCCACCAGCGGCGCCAGCGAGCCGACGTGCCCGACGTCGAAGCATTCGTGCTCGGGCTTGATCTGCAGCTCGTTCATCGCCTGCAGCAGCTCGATGATCTCGTCGAACGGGTTGGTGAAGACGGTCTGGAAGACGAACTGCTTGCGCCGCGCGGAGTACTTGGCGTAGTTCAGCGAGCCCATGTTCAGCGCGGCGACGTCCGGGCGCAGCTCGCGCAGGTAGGCGATGCGCGTCTCGAGCGGGACGCCGATCGCCCCGGTCGAGTAGTTGATGATCACGTCGCCGGCCTCGGCGCGGATGGCCTCGGTGATGGCGCGGAAGTCCTCGACCTCGAACGACGGCGTGCCGTCCGGGCGCCGCGCGTGGATGTGGATCATCACGCCGCCCTCGTCGACGATGCGCCTTGCCTCGGCGCCGTACTCCTCCGGCGTGTAGGGGATCGCCGGGCACTGCTCGCGGTTGGCGATCGCCCCGGAGATCGAGCAGGTGATGATGACGGGGTCGTCGAGGCTCACGGGCGGCCGGCGCTCCTTCGGGAAGTAGGACGCATCACTGCCCACTGTCGCGCACCCGGCGGCGTGCGTGCAAGGCGCCCCCCGCCTACGCCGCGCCTGCGGCCCGAAGCGGCACCGGCCGGCCGACGCTGACGCCGGCGACGCGCACGTCGCCACGCCAGCGGTCGGCCGGCCGGCGGTTCCCCCCGTGGCCCCGGCCTGCG
>CAWIXY010000014.1:0-31019 GCA_963840185.1 uncultured Actinomycetes bacterium
CGGTCGGCAGGCCCGTGCCAGCCGGCTGGTCGATGACGACCGCCGGGAGGCGGCGCGCGACCGCGAGCGCCAGGAGGGGATCGTCCTGGCCGACGGAGTACACGACGATGCCGTCGATCACCGCGCTCGACAGCCCCCCCGGCCCGCGGGGCGGGACCAGCACCAGCGCGAGCTGCTCGTCCTCCGCGGCGGCGCACACGCCGGCGATGACGGCCGACGCGGCCGGGTCGTCGAAGGCGTAGGACAGGTTGGTGTCGCTGATCAGGCCGATCGCTCCGGCGCGGCCACGGCGCAGGCCGCGAGCGAGCGGGTCGGGCCCCGGATAGCCGAGCCGCCGGGCGCTCTCGAGGATGCGCTCGCGCAGCGCGGCCGACAGCTGGTCGGGACGGTTGAAGGCGTTTGACACCGTCATCGGCGAGACGCCGACCTCCTCGGCGATGCGCTTGAGCGTGACGCGCTCCTGCTCCTCCACTCGCCATCGTCGTGTCTGTAACGATATAGATGCATGCGCTCGCGGGTCCCGCTGCTCGTCCTGCTGTGCACGGCGCAGTTCGTCGACGTGCTCGATGTCACCTCGGTGCTGGTCGCGTTGCCGGTGATCGGTCGTGATCTCGACCTGAGCGGCGGCGCGCTGCAATGGGTCGTCACCGCCTACGTGCTCGTGTTCGCGGGCTGCCTGCTCGTCGCAGGACGACTCGCCGACGCGCTTCGGCCGCCGGCGCGTGTTCGCGGCCGGGCTCGGGCTGTTCACCGCGGCGTCGCTCGCGTGCGGCCTCGCGCCGACGGCCGAGGCGCTGGTCGCCGCCCGCGCTGCGCAGGGGCTCGGCGCCGCGCTGACCGCGCCCGCCGCGCTGGCGATGATCATCGACGCGTTCCCCGCGGGCCGCGCGCGCGAGCGCGGCGTCGCCGCGTGGACGGGGGTCGCCGCGGTCGGCGGCGCCGCCGGGCTCGTCCTCGGCGGCCTGATCGCCGGCGGGCTCGGCTGGCGCTGGATCTTCCTGATGAACGTGCCGGTCGGCCTGGCGGCGCTCGCGCTGACGCCGCGGCTGCTGGAGGAGAGCCGCGGCCGAGCGGCGGCCGGGCAGCCTCGACCTGCCCGGCGCGCTGGCGCGACCGCCGGCCTCGGCCTGCTCGTGCTCGCGCTCGCGCTGGCGGAGCAGGCCGGGCCGTTCGCGCCAGCGACGCTCGCGGCGCTGGCCGGTGCCGCGCTCCTGCTCGCCGCGCTCGCCGTCCGCGAGCGCACCGCCGCGCACCCGCTCGTGCCGCCGGCGCTGCTGCGCAACCGGCCGCTCACCGCCGCGCTGGTCGCCGCCGCCCTGCTCACCGCGACCACCAGCGGCGGCGGCGTCCTGGCCACGCTGCACCTCCAGGACGTGCTCGAGCTGACGCCGGCCGGCGCGGGGTTGCTCCTGCTCCCGTTCAGCCTCGCCGTCGTCGCCGGTTCGACCGCCGCGGCGCGTGTGCGCCGCGTCCGCGCCCGCGGTCATCGCGGGCGGCGTCGCGCTGATCGCGGCGGGGTCCGCCGTGGCGGCCGCGAGCCTGACCGCGACGAGCGGCCGCGCCGGCGTCGTCGTCTGGGGCGTCCTCGCCGGCCTCGGCCTCGGCGCCGCGTCCGTGGCCGCGACCACGCTCGGCGCCTCGGCCGTCGGCGAGGCCGATCGCGGAACCGCCGCCGGACTGCTGAACACCGCCGCTCAGGTCGGGACCGCGCTCGGGGTCGCCGCGCTCATCCTCATCGCCGGGACGACGGACGCCGCCGCCGGCCATCGCCTCGGCTTCGCCGCCGCCGCCGCGCTCGCCGTCCTCGGCGCCGTACTGCCGGCCGTGCTGCTGCGCGCGCGCCCGCAGGGCTACTCGTAGACCACGAGGTCCGGCGGGGGCTTCAGCCCGAGGACGCTGCGCGGCTTCATCAGCCCGGTGTCCTCGTGGTAGAAGAGCTTGAAGCCGTCGTGGAACTTCTTGCCGTCGGTGGTGAACAGGCGGTACTTGGAGACCTTGGTCGAGCGCGTGCCGAAGCCGTCGACGTTCATCGTCACGGCCAGCTCGCGCGGCTGGATGACCTGCTGCTTGCCGGCCACCATGTCCGGCGTGAACTGGTGCACGACGAACAGCTTCTCGGGCAGGTTGCCGTCGCGCACGATCTTCGCGACGTGACGCGCCACCTCGTTGACCTTCTCGGCGCCGACCGAGCCGATGACGGTGCCCGGCCGCGCGCCGGGCGTGTGCCACTCGGGGTCCAGCGCGATCCCGACGTCGGGCTCGCGCAGCCAGCGGTCCAGGCGGCGCACCTCGTCCAGGAAGTCGGCGTGGCCGGGCTGGACGTCGAGGATCAGCAGCGCCTTGGCGCGCCGCGCCGCGCGCAGGTAGCGGCGGATGACCTTGCTCTCCTGGCGGGCGCGGTACAGGCCGTCGGCGCCCGGGTGGGCGTTGGCGATCACGGCGAGCAGCTCGAAGGCCGGCAGCACGGGCCGCGTCTTGCGCTCGTAGGGCTCGGCCTGCTTGCGCAGGCGCCGGGCGGCGGAGTCGGGCGACCCGATGCCCAGCTCGCCGAGCTCGGGCGCCTGCGGCGCGCCGTAGAAGGCGACGACGCGGCGGTCGGGGAAGATGCGCCGCCCGCCGCCGGGCAGCTCGCGGGCGGGCGGTGCCTGCGCGCTCGCCGCCACCGCCCGCGCGGCGCCGCTGCGGGCGCCGTCGTCGCCGTCGTCACGCCCGGCCCCGACGGCGACGCCGACCAGCGTCGCGCAGCCGGCGAGCACGCCGAGCGCGCCCAGTCGCCGGCGCAGGTAGACGGTCTGCGGTTGGCGCATCGGGCGGCATGGTGGCGCATCGGCGCCGCAGACGACCGCTCGCTAGTACCGGTGTTCGTGAGTACGCGCGGTCGCCGGCGTTCGCCGGCGCCGGCTGGGGCCACACGGTGATCCGGGAGTGTGCCCCCGGCACATGACCGGTCGCCGGGTGGCGTCAGCCGGTGATCGGCGGGCGCCGGAACCGTGCGTACGTGCGAATGCCGGAATAGGGTCTCGCGCATGAACGACGATCGCGCGCACCACGTCTGGGTCGCCGAGCCGCACGAGGCCGAGACGGTCGCCCGGCTGATGGTCGCCTTCCGCAACCACCTCGGGCGCTCCTGGCCGTCGGACAACGCGTTCCTGGCCGGCGTCGAGGGGCTCATCGAGCTGCCCGACACCGAGTTCCTGCTCGGCGCCCCGCACGACGACGCGCCGCCGTGCGGCGTGGCCCAGCTGCGCTTCCGCCACGGGTTGTGGCGCGCGGGCGGCGACTGCCTCCTGGAAGACCTGTTCGTCACGGCCCAGGCGCGCTGGGCCGGGCTCGGCCGCGCGCTCGTGCGCGCCTCGATCGACCGCGCGCGCGAGCGTGGCTGCCGGCGCGTCGAGCTCGACGTCAACGAGACGAACACCGCGGCGCTGCACCTCTACGCGACGGTCGGCTTCGAGGTGCCGCCGCCCGGTGAGCGCGACCTGTACCTGCGCCTGCATCTCGACAACGGGTAGCCCCTGGCGATGGCGACCGAATCGACCACCTGGAAGGCCCCGCCGCCGACCGCACCCGCGGCCCACGCGCTCGTCGAGCGCCTCGAGCAGCTGCAGGCCATCGACCCGCCGGCCGAGGCCGTGGCGAAGACCGTGCGCCGCACGCTCGGGCACGGCCCGCTCAAGGACGCGCTCAGCGGCACGCCGCTGGGCCACGCGCTGCACCCGTTGCTGACCGACGCCGTGATCGGCACGTGGACGAGCGCGAACATCCTCGACGTGATCGGGGGCGAGCGCTCACGGCCGGCGGCCGAGCGGCTGATCGGCGTCGGCCTGCTCGCCTCGCTGCCGACGGCGCTGAGCGGCATGTCCGACTGGGCCGACACGACCGTCGGCAGCGCCCCCGTGCGGCGCGTCGGCGCGCTGCACGCGCTGCTCAACGTCGGCGCGCTGGGCCTCTACGGCGCGTCGCTGGCCGTGCGCCGGCGCGGGCGTCGCGGGGTGGGCGTCTTCCTGGGCCTCGCCGGGGCGGGGGCGCTGGGGGCCAGCGGACACCTCGGCGGCCACCTCTCCTTCGCCCGCGGCGTCGGCGTCGACCAGACCGCCTTCGACGCGCCGATCGAGGACTGGACGCGCGCCTGCTTCGCGACCGAGGTCCTCGAGGACGAGCCCCACGTGGCGACGATCGACGGCACGGAGATCCTGCTCGTCCGCCACGAGGGCGAGCTGCGCGCGCTGGCCAACCGCTGCTCGCACCGCGGCGGCGCCCTCAGCCGGGGCGACCTGTCGGACGGCTGCGTCACCTGCCCGCTGCACGCCAGTCGCTTTCGCCTGCGCGACGGCGGCGTCGAGCAGGGACCGGCCGCCTACCCGCAGCCGACGTACGACGTGCGCGTCATCGGCGATCGCGTCGAGGTGCGCTCGGCGGCGGCGCGGCCATGACCTCGACGCGGTGGCCGCCGGGCGAGCGCACGAACGAGCGCGGCGCGCCCCAGTGGGCCGGGCGCGGCTGCGGGTCGAAGCCGGCGTCCCGCAGCTGCCCGAGCATCGCTTCGTAGTCCGCCGCGACGATCGCCACGTGACCCTCCGGCGGTGCCGTGGGGTCGGACGCGTGCAGGAGGTGGACCTGCGTGCCGGCGGCGCCCTGCAGCCAGGTCGAGCGCTCGGCGAGGGTGCCAGGCGCCTCGACGCGCTCGAACCCCAGCAACGCCCAGAACGCCACCTCGGCGCCGATCTCGTCCTCGCGGGTCTCGAGCGCGACGTGCTGGATCACGACCTGGCGCCCGCCATCTTCGCGACGTTGTCGGCGTGCAGCCGGCGCTGACGGGCGCTGCGGCGCGCCAGCGGCAGGGGCGCGTCCTCCGCGGGCAGCGCCCGCAGGTAGGCGAGGTCCTCGCGCATGAGGGCGAGCGCGCGTTGCGCGTCGAGCGGGACGCCGTGGCCGGGCACGACCCACTCGGCCTGCTCGACGTAGGGCGTCAGGCGCTCGAGCGTCGCCAGGTACGCGTCGCGGCTGCCGTGCTCCTGGAGCCACGGGATCTCGACGGGCAGCAGGTAGTCGCCGCAGACGAGCACGCGCGCCCAGCCCGCCCAGATCGCCATCCCGTCCTGCGTGTGGCCCTCGGCCGGCAGCAGCTCGAGCTGCTCGGAGCCGATCTCGACCGTCCCGGGCACGGGCAGCGCCTGCACGTGGCCCAGCGACAGCGGGCGCGGGCGCTCGACGTAGTTCTCCTCGTCGAACTCCCGCAGCGAGCGCTGGGCGTCACCGGGCTCGGCCCGCAGGCGCGCCACCGTCGTCTCGGCCGCGCCGATGGCGGCGTCGGGGAAGGCCAGGCGGCCCAGGACGTGATCCCAGTCGCCGTGGGTGCACAGCAGGCCCGACAGCGTCCAGCCGGCCTGGGCGAGGATCGCCGGCAGCGCGTCGAGCTCGTCCTGGAAGACCGGGGAGTCGACGACGAAGCACTCCCCCTCGTGGCGCAGGACCGTGCACGTCGTCTGCCACATCTCGCTGCGCACGACGATGACGTCGGGGTGCAGGCTGATGGCCTGCATGGCGCCTAGACGCCGAGGAGCTTGGCCGCCTCGGCGAGGTTCTTGACCTCGGCCGTCGGCTTCTTCTGGCCGGGCTCGAGCTCCTCCTTGCTGCGGTTGACCCAGATCACCGGGATCTTCTCGGCCAGGCACGGCTCGACGTCGTGGTAGTAGCTGGCCGCGACGTGCACCCATCCCTTCTTGCCGCCGATCCGCCGGGCGCACTCCTTGAAGTGCGCGGGGTCCGGCTTGTAGGAGCGCACCTGCTGCGCCGTGACGACGAGGTCGAAGTCATGCGGGATGTGGCGGCGGGTCTGCCCGAGCAGCTTGTCGTCGATGTTGGAGACCAGCCCGGTCTGGAACTTCTTGCTGAGCTTCGTGAGCTGGGGGTTGGTCTCCTTGAACGGCATCCAGCGCTGCACGGAGTCGGGCAGGAAGCCCGAGCGCGAGGGCTCCAGCGGCCACGCGATCTCCTTGGCGATGCGCACGGCCACGCGCCGGAGCACCTCGGCGTACAGCTCGTAGGACCCGCTCTGGATCTCGCGCTCGGCCTCGTGGAAGCGGGGGATGATCTCCTCGGGGCGCTCGATGGTGAAGCCGTCGCGCGCGGCCTCACGGCGAAAGGCGTCGAAGACGCCCTTCTCCCAGTCGATGAGCGTGCCGTACACGTCGAACGTGACGAAGTTGACCTTGGAGGGGAGCGCCATGGGGCGGTGCATTGTGCCAATCAGGCGTGCACTGCGGTCGGCCGGTGGGCCGGTGCCATGATCTCGGCGCAGAACGCCTCGACCACGGCGGGGTCGAACTGCCCGCCGGCGCAGCGGCGCAGCTCGGCCAACGCCTCGTCCTGCGGGCAGGCCCGCCGGTACGCGCGGTCGGTGCGCATCGCGTCGTAGGCGTCGCACACCGCGATGACGCGCGCGCCCAGCGGGATCGCCTCGCCCGCGAGCCTGTCCGGGTAGCCGCGGCCGTCCCAGCGCTCGTGGCTGGACCGCACCAGGACGCCGACGGCGCGCAGCGCGGGGGCGGCGGCGAGGATGCGCTCGCCGATGATCGTGTGCTGGTGCACGAACGCCCACTCGTCCGGCTCCAGCGCGGCCGGCTTGTGCAGGATCGCGTCGGGGATGGCGATCTTGCCGACGTCGTGCAGCTCGGCGCCGCGCACCAGCTCGTCGAGCGACTCGCCGCGCATCCCCATACGCCGCCCGACGCGCTGGGCCAGGGACCCGACGTCGCGCACGTGGGCGCGCAGCTCGGGCTCGCGCTCGCCGAGGATCGCGAGCAGGACGTCGCGCGCCTGCTGGCGCCCGGTGCTGCGGCGGCCATCCTTCTCCGCGTACATGCGGCTGTCGGCGAGCTGCAGGGCGTCGGCTGGCGAGGCTGCCTCGCCGCGCAGGTCGATGACGCCGACCGAGCTCGTCACCTCGAAGCCGTCCCCGCGATCGCCGAGCGTGGCGGCGAGGCGCCGCACGAGGTCGCCATGGCGGATCGCGGTGCCCTCGAGCAGCACGCAGAACTCGTCGCCGCCGAGGCGGTAGGCGGTGCCGCGCTCGGCCACGACTTCGGTCAGCCGGCGACCGAGGCGGGCCAGCAGCGCGTCGCCCGCGGCGTGGCCGAAGGCGTCGTTGTAGCGCTTGAAGCCGTCGAGGTCGAAGAAGGCCAGCGTGCGCGGCCCGTGAGCGATGCCGTGCGCGAAGGCCTCCTCGAGGTCGGCCATGAGCGCCCGCCGGTTGGCCAGCCCGGTCAGCCCGTCCTCGAGCGCCTCGCGGCGGCTGCGACGGATCAGCAGCACGTTCTCGCGCAGGGTGATGCCGCCGCGGACGAGGGTGAGCACGACGGCCGACGCGGCGAGGCCGACGGCGAGGTCGGGAACGTCGCGCAGGTGGGCGGTCACCAGCACACCGAGGGCGGCGAGCGCGAAGAGCCCGGGCAGCGCGACCATCGCCCAGCCGTCCGCACGCCGCTCGCGCCGGTTGCGCCGCTGCCAGGCCGCGGCCGCCATGAGCAGCGATCCAGCCGGCCACAGCGCATCGATGAGCGTGCCGGCGAGGTAGGTGCCCGTGGCCTCCTGGAAGAGGAAGACCGTGTCCGCCACGGCGATCGCGGCCAGGCCGAGGCCGAGCAGCAGCCACGAGCGCCCCGCGCTGCTGCCGACCACCACGATGGCGGCGACCACGAAGAGGATCTGGATGAGGTCGCCGAGCGGGTAGGCCAGCGACACGGCGACCGTCGCGGGGTCGCCCTCCGTCGCCGCCAGGACCGGGCCGAGGACCAGCGCCGCGCCGACCGCCGCGGCGGTCAGGCCGCCGATGACGCCGTCCAGCCACAGCGTCGGGCGCCAGGTCTGCAGGCGAGCGCGCAGGAGGAGGGCCAGCCCGGCATACGTCATGGGATAGGAGGCGAGGTAGATCGCGTCGGCGACCGAGGGGTAGGGCTGGGGGTCGAGCTTGGCGATGTGCAGGTCGTAGACCGCGTCGCCCGCGGCGTACATCGCCAGGGCGGACCCGAGCGTGAGCCAGGCCGCGCGCTCGTGGGGCACCAGGGCGCCGCGCAGGAGCACGACCACGGCCGCGCCGGTCATCAGCGCGAGGTACAGCCACGGCTCGAAGAGCCCGTCGTCGCCGCCGTCCAGCGCGTGGGCGACGTGGGCGAGCAGGCCGAGCACGAGCAGGGCGAACCCCGCGCGGACGGCGACCGGGATCGGATGAGCCATATCCCCCCATTCGTCGGCAGGGCCATCGCGGAGCTTGAGGGGTATCGTGCGCGCCCGTCGCATGGACCTTCTCGAGTACCAGGGCAAACAGCTCTTCGCGCGTCACGGCGTCCCCGTCCCCGACGGGCGCCCCGCCAAGACGGTCGCCCAGGCCGTCGACGCGGCCGACGAGATCGGCTATCCCTGCGTCGTCAAGGCCCAGGTCCTCATCGGCGGGCGCGGCAAGGCGGGCGGCATCAAGGTGGCGGCGGACCGAGCGGAGGCCGAGGCCCACGCCAGCGCGATCCTCGGCCTGGACATCCGCGGCTTCACCGTCCACGAGCTGTGGGTCGAGGCGGCCAGCGAGATCGCCGAGGAGTACTACGCCTCGATCGTCTTCGACCGCTCGGCCAAGGCGCCGCTGCTCATGCTCTCGACCCAGGGCGGCATGGACATCGAGGAGGTCGCCGACCGCGATCCCGGTGCCATCGCTCGCCTGCACGTCGACCCGCTCGTGGGCTTCCAGCCCTTCCACGGCCGGCGCCTGGCCTTCGAGGCGGGTGTCGCCGCCGACGTCGTCCGGCCGATCGGCGCGCTGCTGGCCCGCCTCTACGACGCCTTCGCGGCCGAGGAGGCGCTGCTGGTCGAGGTCAACCCGCTCGTCGTGCTGGCCGATCGCAGCGTCAAGGCGCTGGACGCCAAGGTCACGCTCGACGACAACTCGCTGTTCCGCCACCCGGACAACGCCGAGCTGCGCGACGTCGCCGGCGAGGACGAGCAGGAGCGCATGGCCCGCGAGCGCGACCTCACCTACGTCAAGCTCGACGGGGACATCGGCATCCTCGGCAACGGTGCCGGGCTCGTCATGTCGACGCTCGACGTCGTGGCCCAGGCCGGCGGCAGCCCCGCCAACTTCCTCGACGCGGGCGGCGGCTCCAAGGCGGACGCGATCGTCTCCGCCGTCGAGGTCATCCTGTCCGACGAGAAGGTCAAGGCGGTGCTGTTCAACATCTTCGGCGGCATCACCCGCTGCGACGAGGTGGCCCGCGGGCTGGTCGAGGCGTTCGCGGTGGTCAAGCCGACGGTGCCCTTCGTCGTGCGCCTGGACGGCACGAACGACGAGGAGGGCCGGCGCATCCTGGCCGAGGCGAAGCTCCCGAACGTCCACACGGCGGCGACGATGAACGAGGCGGCCGAGCGGGTCGTGGAGCTGGCCCGCGCATGAGCGTCCTCGTCGATCGCGACACGCGCCTGTGCGTCTCGGGCATCACCGGGCGCGAGGGCACGTTCCACGCCATGAACAACCGCCGCTACGGGACGCAGGTGGTCTCGGGGGTCACGCCCGGCAAGGGCGGCCAGGACGTCGAGGGCGTGCCCGTGTTCGACACCTTCCATGACGCCGTCGGCCAGACCGGTGCGAACACGGCGATGGTGTTCGTCCCGCCGGCGTTCGCCGCGGACTCGATCCTGGAGGCCGCCGACGCCGGCATCGCGACGATCATCGCGATCACGGAGGGCATCCCGGCGCACGACGAGCTGCGCGTGTTCACCCATCTGCAGCGCCTCGACGGCGTGCGGCTCATCGGGCCCAACTGCCCGGGCGTCCTGTCGCCCGGCAAGGCGAACGTGGGGATCATCCCGGCAGCGTTCTTCCGTGAGGGCAACGTCGGCGTCGTGTCGCGCTCGGGCACGCTGACCTACCAGATCGGCAACGAGCTGGCCCAGGGCGGCTTCGGCAACTCCTCGATCGTCGGGATCGGCGGCGATCCGGTGCCCGGCTCGAGCTTCATCGACATCCTGGCCCTGTTCGAGCAGGACCCCGAGACCGAGCTCATCGTGATGAGCGGCGAGATCGGCGGCTCGGCCGAGGAGGAGGCCGCCGAGTACATCGGCGAGCACGTCACCAAGCCGGTGGTGGGATACATCGCGGGCTTCACGGCGCCGCCGGGCAAGACGATGGGCCACGCCGGCGCGATCGTCTCGGGCACCAAGGGCACGGCGGCGGCGAAGGCCGAGGCCCTGGAGGCCAAGGGCGTGCGGGTGGGCCGCACGCCTACGCAGGTCGCCGAGATCGCGGTCGAGATCCTGCGCGGCTGAGCAGCCCTTTCGGCGTGCGTCGAGCGCCGAGCGGATAGCCTCCCTCCGAATGGCGTCGGGGGGCGATGGGATGCACGAGCTGCGGCGGTCGATCGACGACGTCGAGATCGCGCTCGCCCGGCTGCGTCGCAACGCCGCCGCATCGACCCCCGCCGAGGCCTCCGGCGCCCCCTCGCCCGGCGACGTGGCTGAGGCCGAGCGCCGGCTGGCCGACCTGCGTGCGGCGCACCGGGCGCTGCAAGACGCGTCCGCCCGGCTGGGGGCCAGCGCGAGCGCGGCGCTGGGCGAGCAGGGCCGCCGGGTGGTGCGCCTGCAGCGGGCGCTCGCCGACGACCGCGTCGCACCACGCGCCACGGGACGCATGCCCGAGACGCGCCGGCGCCGAGAGGGCTTCGCCCTGGCCCCGTCCTTCATCGTGGCCGGCATCTGCGCGACCGTGCTCGCGAGCCACCTGGCGGAATGGGGCGTGAACCCGTTCCGCGGGCAGCGCCTCGTCCCCGCGCCCGCGGCCGCCGAGGGTGGCGCCACCGCGCCGGCGATCGCGCTGCCGCCGGTCCAGACCGTGACGGCGAAGCCGCGGACCGAGCGCTCGACCGGCTCCCGCAGGCGCGAGGAGCGCCGGAGCGCGCGACGTGAGCGGGCTGCGCGCGGCGTGAGCGGCGCCGCGCGTTCTTCGCGCTGAGGACGGGCGCGCGCGAACGCGCGGCCCGGACACGCGGTCGGAGGCCTCCGACCGCGTCGTTAGCCTCGCCCGCGATGCCGACGGACCGGCCAGGCACCGCCGTGGACCGCCTCGCGACCCTCGAGGCGGACCTCCGCGACCTCGCCGACCGCCTCCTCGCAGAGCGCGAGGAGCGCCTGGCCGCCGAGCCGCCCGGCGCCTCCTCGCCGGAGCCGGACGAGGCGGCTGCTCCGGCCGACCCCACTCCGGCCGACCCCACTCCGGCCGACCGCCGCTGCCGGCCGACACCGCACCAGGCGACACCTCGGCCGACGACGCGCCGCAGGCCGGGCGGCGGCGGCTCTCCGGGGCGCTGCTGCTCGCCATCTTCCTCGCGCCCGCGGTGATCGCCGCCCTCGCCGCGCTCCTGTTCGCCGACGAGAACGGTGACGACGGCGGCGCGCCGCGCGAGCGCGCGCGGCGCGCGGTCTCCGCGCCGCGCCAGGCCGCACCGCTGCGGGTCTCTGCCGACGGTGCGGCGACGGCGCGGGCGCTGCGCGCGCGGGGCGTGTTCGGCGTCCAGGCCGCCGGGCGTTCGCAGGCGCTGGAGGGCCTGTGCGCGGGCACCGCCGACGTGGCCGTCCTGCGGTCGGTGCCGCGCGGCCCCGAACGCGCGCCCGCGGCCGGGTGCGACGTGGACGTCGTCGCCCAGGTTCCTGTGGCCGTGACCCGTCTCGTCGCGCCGCTGGGGGGATGCCTCGGGGCCGGTCGCGCCCTGGGGCGCATCGCGAGCCCCGGGCCCCTCGACGCTTCCCGCCGGCGCACCGCGGAGCGGGCCGGCCCGCGGGCGCTGCGACGCCTCGTCGCCGACGCGCCCATCCGCGGGCGCGACGCCACGGTGCGCCGTCGCGTCGCCCGCCAGGCGAGCGTCGCCGCGACGGTCGCCTTCGATGCGACACGGCGACTGCTGCCGATCGGCATCCGCCGGACACGCAGCGGGCCCTGCGTCGACCCGCGCGCGGCGGAGATCGCGGCCGGCAGCTATCCGCTCACGCGCCGCCTCGTGGTCGCCGCGAGCGGCGCGCGGACGGCGCCGCCCGCCACGCTTCGCCTGGCCGCACGCCTGCGCGCGGCGAGCCCGCGTCCGCGCGTGCGCACCATCGCCACGATCCGCGCTCCCCGCGCCCGGTGACCCGGGCCGCGGAGGCCCGACCAACCGGCTCGGCGTGAGACGCGTCGCGCTCCTTCGCCGAGGCCGTCTCGCGTACGCTGCGACCATGGCCGCCGCAGACACGATTTCCTTCGCGCGGGGCGCTCCGTCGCTCGACATCGTCGACGTCGAGGGGCTCAAGGCCGCCGCCGCGCGCGCCTTCGACAACGACCCCGGCGGCACCACCGCGTACGGCACGTCGGTCGGCTACGTCCCGTTGCGCGAGTGGATCGCCGCCAAGCACGGGGTCGACACCGCGCAGGTGCTCGTCACCAACGGCTCGATGCAGGCCGACGCGTTCCTGTTCGAGACGCTCGTGCAGCCGGGCGAGGACGTGGTCGTCGAGAAGCCCACGTACGACCGCACGCTGCTGAACCTCCGCAGCCTCGGCGCCGCGGTGCACCCGGTGGCGCTCGAGCGCGACGGCATCGACGTCGCCGAGCTCGACGCGCTGATCGACGGCGGCGTGCGCCCGCAGCTCGCCCATGTCATCCCGAACTTCCAGAACCCCGCCGGCTACACGCTGTCGCTGCCCAAGCGCCGCCGCCTGCTCGAGATGGCGCGCGACGCCGGCTTCGTGATCTTCGAGGACGATCCGTACGTCGACATCCGCTTCAGCGGCGACCCGCTGCCCACCATGCTGTCGATGGACGAGGCGGGCGCCGTCGTGTACGCGTCCTCGTTCTCCAAGACGGTGTGCCCCGGCATCCGCGTGGGCTACCTCGTCGGCCCGGCGGCGCTCATCGCGGACATCCAGAAGCTCGCGACGAACACGTACATCTCGCCGAACATGGTCGCCCAGTCGATCGTCCACGAGTTCTGTGTGTCCGGGGCGATCGACCGCTCGATCGCGACGGTCAAGGCCGCGCTGGCCGAGCGCGTCGGGCTGCTGACGGCCGCGCTGGCCCGCGAGCTTCCCGAGGCCCGCTACCAGGCACCTGAGGGCGGCTACTTCATGTGGGTCGAGCTGCCCGAGGAGATCGACGTCGACCGCGTCTTCGCCGAGGCCCAGGACCGCGGCGTCCTGTTCGTGAAGGGCAGCGACTTCCTGCTCGAGGGCGGGAGCAACACGCTGCGCCTGGCCTACTCGGGCGTCACGGCCGATCAGATCGACGAGGGCGTCCGCCGCCTGGCGGGCGCGATCCGCGCGGTCGAGGCGAGCGCCGCGGCCTGACGGCGCCCCCTAGCGCCCGTACTTCTCCTGGGCGAGCACGAGCTGCTCGGGCAGGGCGGTGCGCGGGGGCGGTGAGGGGTCGGCGACCACGGAGACGGTCTCGGCCACCGAGCGCGTGACGGAGATCATCTGGCCGCCGCCGGCGTCGACGACGACGACGTCGGCGCCCGACGTGGCGAGGCTGCCCTCGAGGCCGGGCTCCAGCCCCGAGCCCTTGAGGTAGTGCAGCAGGTCCTCCGCCTCGTTCTCGAAGCGCAGCACCCGCACGCTGGCCCCCTCGGCGACGTCGGCCAGCGGGACGCCGTCGATGCGGGTGCCCGCGACGATCGGGTGGCCGTGGGGGCAGGTCTTCGCGTCGCCGATCGCGGCGAGCATCCGCGCCTCCAGGACCGGCGACATGGCGTGCTCCAGCCGCTCCGCCTCCTCGTGGACCTCGTCCCACGGGATGCCGAGCACGTCGGTGAGGAAGCGCTCGATGAGCCGGTGGCGCCGGACGACGCCCTCGGCGTGCTCGCGGCCGCTGTCGGTGAACGAGATCGTCTTGTCCGGCGCGCGCGTGATGTAGCCGTCGCGCTCGAGCCGGCCGATCATCTCGTGGACCGTCGGAGGCGAGAGCTGCATCGCCCGTGCGACGTTCGCGCCCGTCATGCTCAGCCCGGCCTCGTGGAGCCAGAAGAGGGTCTGCAGGTACTCCTCCTCGGCGACGGTCGCGTGGTCGGTCGACATGGCCGGAGTCTAAATGCTCGCCGTGGCCTCCCCCGGCAGCCTGCGCCGAGGCGGGCGCGTCGCCAGCGTCTCGGCCAGCGCCGCCAGGCGCGCGTCGGCGAAGCGCAAGAACTCGCGCGTCGCCGGCGAGAGGCGCCCCCCGGTGCGCGAGATGAACGCGAAGGCGTCGTAGAGCGGGTCGGCGAACGGCACCCAGCCCAGGGCCCTGGGCACGCGGCGCCCGAGCGCCAGCAGCATGCCGCGCGCGACGAGGGTGTCGCCGAAGCCCCGCCAGGCGAGCTCGAGCGCCGCCTCGACGTCCTCGACCTCGATCTGGGGCTCGATCGACACGCCCGCACGCTGGGCCAGCTCGGCGAGCTGGCGTCGGGTGGGGTCATCGGTGCCGTAGCTGGCGTCGGGCAGGATCAGCGGCGAGCGCGCGAGACGCTCGATCGTCATGGACCGCCGCACGCGCGCGGGCTCGGTGCTGGCGTAGACGAGCTCGTCGCGCATGACGGGCCGTACGTCGAGCCCGCGGTCGTCGACCGGCAGGACGACCATGCCGGCCTCCAGGCGCCCTTCGCGGACCTCCTCGGCGACCTCGGCGGAGTTGAGCCCGATCATGCGCACCCGGACCTCGGGGTACTGGCGGCGGAAGTCGGCCACGATGTCGGTGCCCGGGTAGTAGCGCGCCGTCCCCCAGGCGCCGAAGGCCGCCGTCCCGCCGCGCAGCTGGCGCACCGCGATGACCGACTCGCGCGCGTCCTCGGCGGCCTGCAGGGCGGCCTCGGCCCGTGGGCGCAACTCGTGCCCCGCGTCGGTCGGCACGAGCCCCCGGCCCACCCTGCGGAAGAGCTCGACGCCGAGCTCGGCCTCGAGCTTGCGGACCTGCTCGGAGACCGACGGCTGGGACAGCAGCAGCCGCTCGGCAGCCTGGCTGAACGACCCGGCGTCCATCGTGGCGAGGAAGTACTCGAGCTGCTGCAAGGTCAAGGCGTTGCCTATCGATCGTGGAGGCAATAGAGGCTATCGCATGAGCTCCACATAGCCGACAATGCACACATGCTCTCTCTCATCGCCCTCACCGCCATCGCCGGTACTGCCCACGCCCTGGCCCTGCGCTACGGCGCCGACTCCCGCAAGGACGACGGTCGGCCGAACTGGTAGTCGTCGTCACGCGCTGCGGCTTCTAGGCTGCAGCGCGTGCCCCTGCCGCTGACGCCCCCGGTCCTGCCCCAGCTCGCTCGCTCACGCGCGGCACTGCCCGAGGGCGACGGCTGGGCCTACGAGCCGAAGTACGACGGCTTTCGAGCGATCGTCTTCGTCGACGGGGACGAGGTCTACCTGCAGTCGCGCAACGGCAAGCCGCTCACCCGTTACTTCCCCGAGCTGAGCTTCCCGCCCGGGCGCTACGTGCTCGACGGCGAGATCGTCGCATCGTCCTTCGACACGCTGGGCCAGCGCATCCACCCGGCGGCGTCGCGCATCGCGCGGCTGGCGGAGGAGACGCCGACGCGGTTCATCGCCTTCGACCTGCTGGCCCGCGACGACGACGTGCTGCTGGAGCGCTCCTACGACGAGCGGCGCGCCGAGCTCGAGCGGCTCGACGGCCTCGAGCTCACGCCGGTCGTGCGCTCCGCCGCCGAGGCCGAGCGCTGGCTGCGCGAGGAGGAGGGCGTCATCGCCAAGGAGGCGGCGTGCCCGTACCGCCCGGGCGAGCGCACGGCGATGGTGAAGATCAAGCGCGTGCGCACGATCGACTGCGTCGTGATGGGCTGGCGCCCCGGCAAGGCCGAGCGCACCGTCGGCGCGATCATCCTCGGCCTCTACGACGACGGGCGCCTGCGCGAGGTCGGCCACTCCTCGGGCTTCACGGCCAAGCAGAAGCGCGAGCTCGTCGACTTCCTCGCCCCCTACGAGACGGGCGAGCGCGGCTCCGGCGAGCCCAGCCGCTGGACCCAGGGTCGCGACCTCGAGTGGGTCAGCCTGCGCCCCGAGCTCGTCGTCGAGATCACGTTCGACCATGCCTCCGACGGCCGCATCCGCCACGGGGCGAAGGTCCAGCGCTGGCGCGACGACAAGGCGCCGGAGGACTGCCGGGTCGAGCAGCTGCAGGACTGACCTCGGCGAGACGGCGCTCAGCGATCGATGGCCGCCCGCGCCTTCTCGAACTGCGCGATGCGCGCCCGGGCCGACGCCGACAGGAAGCCGTCGCAGGTGCCGTGCGTCATGATCTCGATGAACTGCGCGGCGCCGCCGAGCAACCTGCCGACGTCGTCGTTGTCGAAGGCCGCACGGCCCTCGGCGACGACCTGGTTCACGTCCGCCCGCAGGTCGGTGAGCGCCTGCTGATCGGCCGCCGAGAAGCGGCCCCGGTCGGCGTAAGCCCGGTTGACGATGCGGCTGGCGGCGACGGCGTCGTCGAAGGTCGCCAGCGGCGTGCCCGGCACGAACGCCGGCGGGCTCGCGCTGTTCGCCAGCTGGCGAGTCACGTCCAGCGCCGTGGCGATCTGGACGTCGAGCTTGTCGAAGTCAACGACGCCGAGCTCGTCGTCGACCGTGTGGTAGCAGGGTCCCGTGGCGTCGGTGAAGAAGACGCTCGGCACGCTGGCGTTGATGAAGTTCACGTAGTCGCTGCGCCCCTGCCCGAAGATGGAGCTGAGCACGGCCGTGTCGAGCGACCGCTCGCCGATCGCCGAGCGCACGATCTCCTGGAAACGGGCTCCGCCGGTCTCGGCCGCGACCGCGATGCTGGTGTTGCGCAGGCTGGGCAGCAGGTTCGCGCCCTGGATGTCGAAGTTGACGTACGCGACGGTCTTGGCCAACGGCACGAGCGGGTGCTCGACGTAGTAGCGCGAGCCGACCAGCCCGTCCTCCTCCTGATCCCACAGCGCGATGACGACCGACCGTCGCGGCTTGGTCTGCTGGGCTGCGATCGAGCGCGCGATCCCGAGTGCGACTGCGACGCCGGCCGCGTTGTCGGTGGCGCCGTTGAAGCTCCCGCCGAGATGGTCGTAGTGCGCGCCGACGACGACGTACTGGTCGGCGAGGTCGGTGCCGGGGATCACGGCCACGACGTTCGTGCCGCCGCCCGTGGCCTGGGTGTACGCCGCGTCACCGCCGGCTGCGGTGTTCAGGCCCCTGGCGATGGGCTTGAGCTGCTCGATGAGGTAGCCGCGGGCCATCGCCGAGCCCGGCGTCCCGTTGTTGCGGCCCTGCAGGCTGTCGTCGCTGAGGCGGGCGACGTCGATGATCGCGCAGCCGGAGAGCAGGATCGCCCCCACGCACAGGCCGAGGGACAGGATCGGGCCCTTCGCGTGTCGCCGCATCGGGCGACACTATCCGAGCGCCAGGGCTACGCGCCAGAAGTGGGTCCAACGCGGGCGACGCCCGCGACGCTACGCCGCCAGCGCGACCAGCGGGGCGCGGCGCGTGGCCGCGTAGGCGTACGGGTGGTGGAACACGTCGAGTGCGCGCTCGCCGTCGCGGACCTCCACGGAGAAGGCGTCGCCGGTGCGGCCGTCGGTGACCGCGACGAGCAGGCGGTCGTCGCGGACGCTCCACAGGAGCCGGACCTCGATGCCATCGCTGACGCGGTGGTCGAGCTCGCGGGTGAGGGATGTCGTCGGCGTGCTCATGCGGGCACTGTCCCACCGGGCCGCGATCGGTCCCACCGGGCCAGCCACCGGGTCGAAGTCGGGCTGGCCCCCCAACGGCGTGCGGCACGCCGCACCGCCCGGCGCCGGCGTGGCCGGACGAGGTCGGCTTCGGCCGGCGCGGCCCGGGGAATAGACCCTCGATGATCCCGACGCGCGTCCTCGTGGCGCCCGACAGCTTCAAGGGGACCTTCCGCGCGCCCGAGGTCGCGGCGGCGATCGGGCGCGGCCTCGAGCGCGCCGGCCTCGAGCCTCCCGACCTCTGCCCGGTCGCCGACGGCGGCGAGGGGACGGCCGAGGTGCTGCTGCTCGCGCTCGGCGGGCGCACGCAGGGCACGACCGCCACCGATCCGCTCGGCCGCCCGGTCGCCGCGGGCTTCGTGCTCGTCGAGGGCGGTGACACCGCGATCGTCGAGGTGGCCGAGGCCAGCGGGCTGGGACGGGTGGCCGAGCACGAGCGTGACGCGGAGGCGGCGACCTCGCGCGGCACCGGCGAGCTGGTCGTGGCGGCCGTCGAGGCCGGGGCGGGCGTGGTGCTCGTCGCGGCGGGGGGCAGCGCCACGACCGACGGTGGCGCCGGCGCGATCGCGGCGATCGAGGAGGCGGGCGGCCTGGGCGGCGCGCGTCTGGTCGTCCTGTGCGACGTGCGCACCCCGTTCGAGCGCGCCCCCGCGGTCTTCGCCCCCCAGAAGGGCGCCGATGACGCCGCCGTCGGGCGCCTGGAGAAGCGCCTCGCGGGTCTGGCGCAGCGCTGGCCCCGCGACCCCCGGGGCCTCCCGTTGACCGGCGCCGCGGGCGGCCTGGCCGGTGGGCTGTGGGCGGCCTGCAACGCCGCGCTGGAGCCCGGCGCCCCTTTTGTGCTCGGCGCCCTGGGCTTCGACGCCCGCCTGCGGGCGGCGCGCGCGGTCGTCGTCGGCGAGGGCCGCATCGACGAGCAGACGCTGCAGGGCAAGATCGTCGGCGAGGTGGCCACACGGGCGCGGCAGGCCGGCGTGCCCTGCCACGCGATCGTGGGCTCGCGCGGCCTCGACGCCTTCGGCGCGCGGATGCTCGACCTGCAGCGCATCGCCGAGGCGACGACGCTGGAGGAGATCGAGGCGGCGGCCGCCGAGCTGGTCGCGGTGCTGTAGCCGGCCGCCAAGAACGCGGCGGCCCTGGCCTTGGGCACAGGACCTCACTGCCGCGGGGCGTACGCTCGCGCTCGTGCGGACAACCGTGCCCCCGCCGGCGCGCTGGCGGGGGCCGGTGAAGCCGGGCTTCTGGCGGCGCGCATCGACGCGCCTGCGCCGCCGGCCCGCCGCCTGACGCGCGCGCGGTGGATGCGTCGCGCGGCGTCAGACGTTCGGTGGGGGACCGGACCAACCGTGGCGCCGGTCCCCTCGTCGCCCCCCGGCGCTTAGGAGATGCGCGGGCGCGGGTGGTGGTGCATCCGTGCGCGGGCCAGCAGGGCGATCCCCGCGAGGCCCATCAGGAGTGCGGCACCGAGCCCGATGACGATCTCGGGGTCCCATCCCTCGACGCCGCCGCTGGACGTCGACGGCGGGGGCGCGAGCTTGGGCGAGGACACCACGACGCCGTCCGCAGCGTCGCGGGTGTCCGGCGCGACCAGGCTCTTGGAGGCCGAGCTGACCGCCCCGGCGTCACGCGCGTCCGGCGAGACCAGGTTCTGCGACGTCGCGGTGCCGGCGCTGCCCGCGGCCCCGGCGTCACGCGCGTCCGGCGTGACCAGGTTCTGCGAGATCCCGGTGCCGGCGCTGCCCGCGGCCCCGGCGTCACGCGCGTCCGGCGTGACCAGGTTCTGCGAGATGGCGCTCTTCTGCGAGACCGACGGCGTCGGGTAGGCGGGCATCTCGGTCGCGGGCTGCGCGAGCCCGGTCGCGGGGTTGATGGCCGCGATGGCGAGGCCGAGGGCCACGACGGGTCCCAGCCCACGGGTGGTGCGGGTGTGCTGCTGGAGCATGGCTCCTCCTCTAGATCGGGGGGCGCGGTGTGCGCTGATCCTGCGTGGCGCACGCTCTCACCGGCGGGCCGCCGTCACCGCGTCCTTCGACCCTCTGCGAGCGTGCGTCGCGTCACACTGCCCGTGGGATGCCTGAGCGCTTCTTGGAGACCCTCGAGCCCGGCGACGCCGACGAGCTGCGGGCGCTCGGCCGCCGGCGGACCTACCGCCCCGGCGACACGCTCTTCCTGGAGCGCGACGCCGGCCGCGAGGTCCTGGTCCTCCTCCGCGGGCGCGTGAAGCTCGGCCGCGCGAGCCCGACCGGCCGCGAGGCGGTGCTGGGCATCCGCGAGCCCGGCGACCTCATCGGCGAGATGGCGGCGATCGACGCCGCGGTGCGTTCGGCCACGGCGACGGCGCTGGACGACGTCGAGGTGCTCTCGGTGCCCGGCCCGGCGTTCCTCGCCTTCATCGAGGCCACCCCGGCGGCGGGGGCCCATCTGCTGAGGATCTTCAGCAGCCGGCTGCGCGACGCGGACGTCAAGCGCCTGGAGTTCCTGTCCCAGGACACCGTCGGCCGCGTCTGCGCGCGGCTCGTGGAGCTCGCCGAGCGCTTCGGCGCCCCGGGCGCCGAGGGCACGGACATCGGGGTCTCGATCACCCAGGAGGAGCTCGCCGGCTGGACAGGCTCGTCGCGCGAGGCGGTGGTCAAGGCGCTGCGCACGCTGCGCGAGCTGGGCTGGATCGCCACCAGCCGGAGCGGGATCACCGTGCTCGACGTCGACGCCCTGCGCCGCCGCGCGGTGTGATCAGCCCTCGTCGGCCGCGAGCGCCAGCACCGCGCCCGCGTGGCGCTCGGCGTCCCGTGCGCGCAGCCGGCCGGCGGGCAGCTCGACGACGAACGCCGAGCCCGCGCGCACCCGCGCGTTCTGCCAGCGCGACAGGCTGCCCGGGTAAGCCCGCAGGCGCTGGGCGGGCAGGCCCGTGAGGGCGGCGTAGCGGCGGGCGGGCGCGGCCGCGCCGTGCTCGGGCAGGTCGACGAGCGCCAGCGGCTGGTGATACCAGACCGTGAGGTCGGGCCTGGTGAACAGGATGAGGGCGCGCAGCGCGCGCGTCTCGGGCTCGGAGAACGCCCGCCGGCCGGCGTGAAAGCGCGTCCCGCGAGGACCGAGGTCGCGCCAGCCCTCGGCGGCGTTGCGGTTGAGGTCCACGCCGCGCGCGTTCTGGCGCGTGCCGCGCACGAAGCCGTCCGGGTTGGCGTTGCGCACCAGCAGCAGCCTCACGCCCGGCGGCACGCGGCCGGCCTCGCGCAGCCGCGCGACGACGGCTCGCCCGGCGCACTCGTCACCGTGGACGCAGCCGACGACGAGCACCGTGCGGGTCGCCGCGGGGTCGCCGATCGCCTGCACGCCGATCGGCCGTCCGAGGACGGAGCGCCCGACGACTTGCGCCTCGCCGGTCCGCTGCGCGCCCCCAGGCGGCGCGCCGGCCAGGGCCGGCAGCGTCGCAGCCAGCGCCAGCGCCAGCGCCGCCGCGGCGGCGCGCCTCACCCGCGGCGCTCCGCCAGCGTCGTGATGACCGCCTCGTAGACGCCCGGCCCGTTCGCCGCCTCGGCCAGGCGCACGTTGTCGTGCTCGGCGATCGCCTCGCGGATGCTGGGGTCCTTGGTGACGGCGTTGGCGACCAGCCAGAACGCACCGACGTGCGGCGCCGTCGCCAGGTCCTCGCGCGAGTCGCCGACGGCCAGGCAGTCCCCGCGGGCCAGCCCGCGTGCGCGGCGATGGACGGCCACGGCGCCGGCCTTCGAGGCTCCGGCCGGCACGAGGTGGTAGGCCCGCACCTGCGGCAGGTCCGCCAGCGCGGGCGAGCGGCGGTGCACGGCGCCGTTGTCGACCAGGCGCAGGTCGCCGTGGCCGGCCTCGGCGAGCAGCGTGTCGGCCTCGAAGGCGTCGACCAGGCCGCGGAAGAGGTGGGAGACCTCGCGGTTGCGGTGCCACGGGTCGTGGTACTCCAGGCGCCCGGCGTAGCGCTCGAGCAGCAGCGCGGGGGCGCCGGAGTCGTCGATCTGCTCATAGATGGTGCGCGGGGCGGGTGGGGACGGTTTCAGGTCGCCGGTCAGCCACTGCTCCTCGCCGTCCAGCACGAGCGCTGACCCCGCCTCGAAGATGTAGGAGGCCTGGCCGAGGAGACGGGCGTCCTCCGCGACCTGCGCCTGGCGGCGGCCGGACATCAGCACGACCTCCGCGCCGGCCCGCGTGCAGGCCTCGACGGCACGCACGCCCAGCAGCGTGAATGCGCCGTCGGCGTCGGCCACCAGCGAGCCGCCGGGGCCGAGCAGGGTGCCGTCGAGGTCGACGTACAGGCAGCGCATCGGGGTCTATCTAGCATGGGCGCGATGGCCGTCACCCGCCGCACCGAGCCCTGGAGCGCCCTGCTCGACGCCGGGCGCGCCGACGAGCGTCTCGTGCGCGAGGCCTTCGAAGGCGCCCGCGAGCCGCAGCTCGTCCCGATTCCCGCCGACCTGCACCCGCTCGTCGCCGAGGGTCTCGCACGCACCGGGGTCGACGCCCTCTACTCCCATCAGGCGCAGGCGCTCGAGTCCGCGTGGGCGGGGCCGACGATCGTCACGACCGGCACCGCCTCGGGCAAGTCGCTGTGCTTCAACCTGCCGACGCTCGACGTGCTGTGCACCGACGCCAAGGCGCGCGCGCTCTACCTCTACCCGACGAAGGCGCTGAGCCAGGACCAGGCGCGCGCGCTGCACGCCTTCGGGCTGCACAAGCAGGTCCGCCCGGCGATCTACACCGGCGACACCAAGCAGGAGGACCGCCGGGCCATCCGCCGGCGCGCGAACCTCGTGCTCACCAACCCCGACATGCTGCACATCGGGATCCTGCCCCACCACGCGCGCTGGGCCGACTTCTTCGCCAACCTCGCCGTGGTCGTCGTCGACGAGGCCCACGTCTACCGCGGCGTCTTCGGCTCGCACGTCGCCAACGTGCTGCGGCGGCTGCGCCGCGTGGCCGCCGCCTACGGGACCGCACCGCGGATCCTGCTGGCCAGCGCCACGATCGCCAACCCCGTCGAGCTGGCCGAGCGCCTCACCGGCTTCGACGACGTCGCCCTGGTCGACCGCGACGGCGCCCCGGGCGCGCGCCGCCAGATCGCGATGTGGAACCCGCCCGTCACCGACGAGGCGCTGCAGACGCGGCGCAGCCCGCTGGCCGAGGCGGCCGAGATGGTGGCCGCGCTGGTGCGCGGCGGCGCGCGGACGATCTGCTTCATCAAGAGCCGCAAGGCGGTCGAGCTGGTCGCGCGGCAGGTGCGCGACCAGCTCATCGAGGACGACCCGGAGCTGGCCGACCGCGTCGCGCCCTACCGCGCCGGCTACACACCCCAGCAGCGCCGCGAGCTCGAGGCCCGGTTGACCAGCGGCGAGCTGCTCGCCGTGGTCACGACGGACGCGCTCGAGCTCGGCATCGACATCGGCGCGCTCGACGCCGCCGTCTGCGTGACGTTCCCCGGCACCGTCGCCTCGCTGCGCCAGATGTGGGGCCGTGCCGGGCGCCGCGGCCGCGGGCTCGCCGTCTACATCGCCGGCGACGACGCGCTCGACCAGTTCTTCTGCCGCCACCCCGACGAGTTCCTGGACCGGCCCGTCGAGGCGGCGATCCTCGACCACGAGAGCGAGCAGATCCACCTCGCGCACCTGCTGTGCGCCGCGCACGAGGGGCCGTTGAGCGACGCCGACGCCGAGACCCTCGGGCCGCGCTGGCGCCTGCACGCCGACGTGCTCGTCGCCTCCGGCGACCTCGTCGAGCGCCGCGGGCAGTACGTCCTGCGCCGCCCCGAGGAGTTCCCGGCGGCGCGCGTGTCGCTGCGCTCCGCCTCGCCCGACAGCTTCGCCGTCGTCGACGTCACGAGCGGCGAGCTGCTCGGCAGCGTCGAGGCGGCGCGCGCCTTCTCGACCGTCCACGACGGCGCCGTGTACCTGCACCTGGGCCGCTCCTACGAGGTGCAGGATCTGGAGGTCGACGCCCGCCGCGCGCTCGTCGCCCCGTTCTCGGGCAGCTGGTACACGCAGCCCAAGAAGGAGACCGACACCACCATCGAGCGCCTGCTCGACCGCCGCCAGACGCTCGGCGTGACGCTCAGCTTCGGCCGGGTGACGGTCACCGACACGGTGCTCGCCTACCAGCGCAAGCGACTGCCCGACCACGAGGTCATGGACCTGCAGGCGCTCGACCTGCCGCAGACGATGTTCACCACCCAGGCCCTGTGGTACGAGCTCGACGACGACCTGCTGGCCGACGACTTCCCCCTCGAGGTCCTGCTCGGCTCGCTGCACGCGGCCGAGCACAGCCAGATCGCCGTGCTGCCGCTGCTGGCCATGTGCGATCGCTGGGACATCGGCGGCCTGTCGACCAACGCCCACCCGCAGACCGCCCGCCCGACGATCTTCATCTACGACGGCCACCCGGGCGGCGTCGGCATCACGCGCCAGGGGTTCCTGGCCTTCGAGACGCTGGTCGCCGACGCCTACCGGCTCATCACCGAGTGCCCGTGCGAGAAGGGCTGCCCCTCGTGCGTGCAGTCGCCGAAGTGCGGCAACCTCAACGAGCCGCTGGCGAAGGCCGGCGCGGCCGAGGTGATGGCGCGTATGCTCGGGCGGTGAGCGTCCGCCGCGCGCTGCTCGCCGTCCCGCTCGCCGCGGCTGCGGCGCTGCTCGCGCCCGCCGCCTCGGCCTCGGCGCTCAGCGTGCGTGCCCCCGGACACTTTGTTCGCGCACGCAGAACGCGCGTTCATCGGCACGCTCCTCGCCCGCGACGGCGACCGCATGACCTTCGACGTCGCCGAGGCCTTCGGAGGCGAGCTGCCGGACCCGCTGGTCGTGCGCGACGACCTTCCTCTGCCATGGCGGGTAAGCGCCCCGCCGGACACAGAGATCGGCCTCGTCGTCTACGAGAGGAACGGCGAGCTGCTCGTGAATCCGTGCACCGTCGTCCCGCCGGCTAGCTTGCGCGACGCGCTGCCGCCGGGGACCGTCCGACCGGCGCCGCCGCCCCCGCCGGATCCCGTCCCGCCCGCGCCGCCGGAGCCCCTCCTCAGGCCCCTGCAGCAGCGCCTCGCCACGACGGACGCGTCGGCGTCGGTGCGCGCCGGCTGCCAGGGCCGATGTGCCGGAACCCTCACGCTGCGCGGGCGCGGCGGCGAGCTGCTCGGGCGCGGTCGCGTGGACCTGGCTGCGCGGACGGGCACGCTCGCCGTGCGGCTGACGACTGCGGCGCGGCGCCGGGTGGCGCGGCACGGTCGGTTGGCCGTCCGCCTGGTCGTGCGTCTCGAGCCGGCGCTGCGGCCGGTCGTACATCGGCTGAGGCTGGTGCGCAGGCACGGTTAGGCCGCGGGCATGCTGGGGCACCCTTCGCGGACAAGGAGAGGAGCGAGAATGAGCGAGCAGCACCACATCACCGCGCCAGCCCGGGGCGAGCCGCTGACCGAAGGCCGCGTCGGCGCGCGCGTGCGCGTGCCGCTGTCGGGCGCGCCGAGCGCCGCGTGGGCGAAACTGATGACAGGTCACCTGACGGCGAGCCTGGTCGGGCACGGACCGGTCGGGCACCTGCAGTGCGGCGGCAGCGTCCGGGGCGCCGAGATCGTGCTCGAGGGCGTCGAGGACGCCGAGGCCGAGCGCCTGGGCGACGCGCTGCGCGAGGCGGTCGACGCCGCCAACCGCGCCATCGAGCGCCTGGCGCCTCCGGCGAAGCCGCGCAACATGGACCAGGCCCGCGCCGACCGCGTCGCGGCCGGCCTCGGCCTGCCGGAGCAGGGCGCGCAGCCGGCGGCGTAGGCGCCTGCGGGGCGGCAGCTGTCCTGCCCTGTGGGTCCAGGGCAACCACTAGGCAGGACAGCTTGCCGACGCTGAGACTGCTGCCGGCCGAACCTGCAGCGGCGCTGCAGGTTCACGGTCGGGAGCTCGTGCAGTGCGGCGCGACGGCCTCGCGCGCGCGTGGCGGTGCCGACTCTCACTGGCATGCGCCGTGCCCTCCCCCTTGCCGCCCTGACGATCTCGGTCGTGTGCGCCGCGCCGGCCGGCGCCACCGCCGGCGGGGCCGTGTTCCCGGCGGGCGCCTCGGCGGGCGCCGGCGGGGCCGGCGGAGCGACCGCCGCCGGGGGCGCGCAGTACGGCACCGTCGTCCCGTCGCCGCGGCCCGTGGCCCGGCGCTTCGCCGTGAGCCCGGCCACGGTCACCGCGCCGCGGCTGCCCGGCGTGCGCCTGCGCGTCGAGCAGGCGGGCGCGCGCACGGTGCGCGCCCGCATCGTCTTCTGGCCGCGCGGGTCCGGCACGCTGGCGCGCGCGGACCTGGGCCGCATCGCGGTCGGCCGCGACGTCCGGGTGCGCTGGCCCGCGGGAACCGCCGTCGCGCCCGGGCGCTACCTCGTGCGCCTGCACGTCGTCGGGCGCGGTGGCGCGCCGCTCGCGCGCGGCGCCGGGACCTCCGGCCGGGCCAACCTGGTCGTCCGCAGCCCCGCCGTGGCGGCGCCGCCGCCCGCGCCCGCCGCGCCGCTGCCGATCGCCGCGCCGGCGCCCGCCGGCCCGTTCGCCTTCCCCGTCGCCGGCCCCCACACGCTCGGCGAGGCCGACGCGCGCTTCGGGGCGCCGCGCGGATCGCATCGCCACGAGGGCCAGGACGTGATCGCCGCGGAGGGGGTGCCCGTCGTGGCGCCCGTGCCCGGCACCGTCCGCCACACCGAGCACCAGCCGAGCGGCGCCGGCTACTACGTCGTCCTCGACGGAGCCGACGGCCGGGCGTACTTCTTCGCCCACTGTCAGAAGGACAGCTTCGCCGTGGCGAAGGGCGCACCGGTGGCCGCCGGCGCGCCGCTGTGCGCAGTGGGCCGGACCGGCCGGGCGACCGGCCCGCACCTGCACTTCGAGATCTGGCTCGGCGGCTGGCGCGCGAGCCGCGACAGCCGGCCGATCGACCCACTCCCCGACCTCCTGGCCTGGGGCGGCTGACGCGCCCGCGGCTGCGCGCAGGGCGCGGCATGATGTGCGGCGCGATGGCGATCCTCCCGAACGTCAGCGACGTCTGGCGGCGCGACCCGCCGTGGGCGGCGATCTACTCGTCGGGGGTCGGCAACGAGCCGGTGGCGCGCGTGGTCGGCCGCGTCTTCTGGGGCACGGACGTGGGCCTGCTCTACCGGGCCGCGAACGTGATCGGCGAGCAGCCCCACGGTGCGGCCGTGCTCGACGTCCCGTGCGGCGGCGGCGTCGCCCTGCGAGGGCTGCGGCGCGAGCAGCGCGTGCGCTACGTCGCGGCGGACATCGCCGAGGCGATGCTCGAGCGCACCGGCCGCGAGGCCGAGCGCCGCGGCCTGCGCCAGGTGGAGCTGCGCCGCGCCGACGTCGAGGAGCTGCCCTTCGCCGACGGCGAGTTCGACCTCTGCGTGTCGTTCACCGGCCTGCACTGCTTCCCCCACCCGCGCCGCGCGATCGGAGAGCTCGGTCGCGTCGTGCGGCCGGGCGGCCGCCTCAGCGCCAGCGCCGTCCTCACCGACGGCGGCCTGCGCTTCGAGCCCATGCTCGCCGCCGGCCGCGCGGCTCGGCTCATGGGCCCGAGCCTCAGCGGCTCGCAGGCGACACGCTGGCTGCACGACGCCGGTTTCGAGGACGTGCAGCTCGTGCGCTCCGGCGCGCTGGGCTACCTGACGGCCCGCCGGGCGCGCTGAAAGCGATCGCGCACCGACGCGCTACGCTGCCCTCGCACCACGGCGAGATAGCTCAGCTGGTAGAGCACACGACTGAAAATCGTGGTGTCCCCGGTTCGAGTCCGGGTCTCGCCATGTCCGATACGCCCGTCCGCAAGCGGGATCTCGGGTCTGTCGAATCGTCCTTGGCCTGCTCCATTTAGGCACCCGTGACCAGGACGAGTGCCTAAATGACGCCTCGGTGGGAGGCGCGGCGGCCGTCTACGGGCCCCGCCTCCCGGTAGGTAAGCCAAGCCGCCGCTCGGGACGCAGCTCGAACTTGGCGATACGACGGGTGCGAATCGTGGTGGCCCCAGTTCGACTCAGCGCCGGGTAGCCCCCGGCGGGACGCGTGGTCCACGGGCCGCGCAGGCAATGCTTGCATTGCGGCAATGAATGCATTACCATCGCGGCAGTGGCTTGGGACGTCTACTTCACCGCCGGCGCGGAGGAGTGGCTTCTCGGCCTCGGCGACGACGACTACGCAGCGATGCTGGCAGCGATCGAACTTCTCGAAGAGCACGGCCCCGCGCTCGGCCGGCCGGCCGCCGACCGCATTGAAGGGTCGCGTCATCACAACATGAAGGAACTGCGCTCGTTCGGTGGACATCTGCGCGCGCTGTTCGCATTCGACCCGAAACGGCGCGCGATCGTGCTGCTCGGCGGCGACAAGCGCGACGACTGGTCCGGCTGGTACGAGCGCAACATCCCGATCGCCGACGACCTCTACGACGAGCACCTGCGCAACCCCGACGACGAACAAGGCTGACCATGGCTCGCACGCTCAACGACATCCGCGCCAAGCGCCCGCTCTCCCCCGACGCACGCAAGCGCGTCGACGACATCAAGCGCGCGATGCAACTGGAGATCGCGCTCGCCGAGCTGCGCGAACTGCGCGGCGCCAGCCAGACCCAGCTCGCCGAGGCCCTCGGCACCTCGCGCCCGAACGTCGGGCGCATCGAGAAGGAACTCGACGTGCGCCTCTCCACCCTGGAGCGCTACGTCGAAGCACTCGGCGGCAAGCTCGAAATCCACGCCGTCTTCGACGACGCCGACATCAAGCTCACGGCTTGAGCCCGAGGCGGCCATCGCCCCCGCGTCGCCGCCGCGGCCAGGTGCGCCTGCAGAAACATCGACGCACCCCACGACGGCTGGGCACAAAGGAACAACGGTGCTGTCGTCGCGCGGCCGGCGCCTACGCGGCATCAGCAGACAAGTCAAGGCGGGGCTGAACAATGACCAACAGCTGATCACCCGCAGCTCGAACGCGAGTTTGCAGCCCAGTTCGAGTAGCGGGCGATCCCTGCCCGCTTCCTGACGCTAAATACAGAGAAGCAACTCAGCGTGATATGCTGCGGCTCCGATGGAGCGCACCAACTATCAGGCGAGCAACTGCTCGATCGCCCGCACCCTGCAGGTACTGGGCGAGAAGTGGACGCTGCTGATTATTCGCGAGAGCTTCTACGGCGCCACGCGGTTCGAGCAGTTCCACCGCGTCCTCCAGTGCCCGCGCAACCTTCTGTCCGAGCGGCTCAGCCTGCTGGTCGACGACGGGATCCTCGAGCGGTCCGCGTACCGCGAGCCGGGCAGCCGGGCGCGCAACGAATATCGGCTGACGGACAAGGGCCGCGAGCTGATGCCGATCCTGCTCGCGCTCAGGGAATGGGGCGACCGCCACAAGGCCGACTCCGAGGGGCCGCCCGTGGTCGCGCAGCACGCCGAGTGCGGCCGCGAGCTGCACGTCACGCTCGCCTGCGCGAAGGGGCACATCGTCACGGAGCCCGACGAGGTCGCGCTCGTGGACGGGCCGGGCGCGCTTCCACCCGTCCCGGCGTGAGATAGCCGCGGCGTGGCACGGTCGGCGACGGGAACGGACCCGCGCACGCCCCAGAACGAGACGTGCACTACGCCTCCTGCGGTGACGTGGTCGAAGTGTCCGCGCTGTCGAGCGTGATGACGACCTTGCCGCTGGCCTTGCCCCGTTCGACGTAGGCGAGCGCCTCGAGCGTCTGGTCGAAGCGGAAGCTGCGCCTGTCGAGGACCGGGCGGAGGTGACCGGCGTCGTAGAGGCCGGCGAGGTTGCGCAGCTGCGCTCCGTTGGCCTGCATGAAGAAGAAGGCGTAGCGCACCCCCAGCTTGTGGGCCTGCCTGCGGACCTTGGCGCTCATGAGCGCCATCACGGGCCGCAGGAGCGGCTGGCCCAGCTGCCGGGCGAACGCGGCGTCGGGCGGGCCGACCACGCTGATGGCCAGGCCGCCGGGCTTCAGGACCGTCAACGACTTCGCCAGGCTGGCGCCGCCGAGGGAGTCGAGGACGACGTCATAGCCGGAGAGCACGTCTACGAAATCAGTGGTGGTGTAGTCGACGACCTCGTCGGCGCCGAGCCCGCGCACCCTGTCCAGATCGTTGTTGTGCGCCGTCGTGGCGACGTACGCGCCCAGGTACTTGGCGAGCTGGATCACGGTCGATCCGAGGCCGCCGGCGCCTGCGTGGACGAGCACTCTCTGGTTGGGCGTGACCTGAGCGAGATCGACGAGCGTCTGCCACGCGGCGAGGGCGACGAGGGGAAGCGCAGCGGCCTCGTGCAAGGTCAGGGAGCCCGGTTTGAGCGCGACGTCGTCCTGGTCGATCGCGATGTACTCGGCGAACGTCCCGATGCGGAGGTCGCGGGGACGCGCGTACACCTCGTCGCCGACCTTGAACCCGCGGACAGCGCGGCCGACCTGCGTCACCACGCCGGCGACTTCGTGACCGAGCACGAACGGCTTCTTGTATCTCAGGAGCTGCTTGAACTCGCCGTTGCGGACCATCCTGTCCAGCGGGTTGACGCTCGCCGCGCTGACCCTGACCAGGACGTCTCGGTCGCCGACCGTCGGCCGAGGCACGACCGCGGACCGCAGGCCGTCCTTGCCGTATCTCCCGACGACGAACGCCCTCATACCTGTGCTCATGCGTGGCTCCTCACGCGCTCGACGTACGCGGCACGCTCCTCGGCATCGATGTGGGTAAGGACGTCGTCGGCGTTCGTGAGGTGCGCGAGCGCCATGCGGGCGCGGAATGGGAGCGCCTGATTCAGCCACAGCATCGGCCCCATGCTCTTCGGCACGGGGACGTCGAAGCGTGGCCGCTGGAGCGTCTCGACGATGCGCGCTGCGACGTCTGCGGGTTCGATGAACGGCATCCCGCGCAGCCCGGCGAACCCGGAGGCGAGGTCGGTGCGGCAGAGCGACGGGCGGACGACGGACATCTCGATGCCGGTTCCCCGGAGCTCGATCGCGACAGCCTCGGAGAACCCGGCGACGCCGAACTTCGTCGCGACGTACGTCGCGCAGTGCGACCCCGCGACCTTGCTCACCGCCGAGGAGACGTTGACGATGTGACCGGTACGTCGCGGCTTCATCCGTCGGGCCGCCTCGCGCGTCCATGATGACGGCCTCGAGGTTGATCGCGATCGCGCGAGCGGTGATCGCATCGTCCTCGGCGTCGATCGGCCGGCGTTCATGATCCGGCGTTGTTGACGAGCACGTCGAGCGGCCGAGGCGACGCTCGACGCCGTCGAGGAACGCCGTGAACGCCCCGTTGTCGGTGACGTCGACGCCGACTCCGAAGGCGTCGCC
>CAWIXY010000015.1:0-782618 GCA_963840185.1 uncultured Actinomycetes bacterium
GAGCGGGCGTCAGCCCTGGTCCAGGCTCAGCGAGCAGGAGTTGATGCAGTAGCGCTGGCCGCTGTCGCCCGGCCCGTCGTCGAAGACGTGGCCGAGGTGCCCGCCGCAGCGCGCGCACGTGACCTCCGTGCGGACCATGCCGTGCGAGCGGTCCTCGTGCAGCTCGACGGCGTCGGCGACCATCGGGTCGGTGAAGCTCGGCCAGCCCGAGCCCGACTCGTACTTCGTGTCGGAGGAGAACAGCTCGTTGCCGCAGGCCGGCGCAGCGATAGGTGCCGTCGGCCTTCTCGCTGACGTACCGCCCGCTCCACGGGCGCTCCGTGGCGGCGTGGCGCAGCACCTCGTACTGGGCGGGATCCAGCTCGCGACGCCACTCCTCGTCGCTCTTGACGACCTTCTCTGGGTTCTTGGCTTCCATGCCTCAGACCCTAGCTGCGCCGTCCGCGCGGCCCGCTAGGTTGCGGCGGTGCAAGCCCTCCCGTTCGCCGTCTCGCTGGCCGCCGCCGCGGTCGTCGCGCCGGCGCTGCTGCGCCGCCTGGAGGAGGGCGGGCACGTGCGGGAGAACTACCGCGGCGCGCGGCTGCCGTGCCCGCTGGGCATCCTCGTGGGCGCCGCGGCGTTCGTGGCACTGGCGCCGCTGGCGCTGTGGGCGGAGTGGGTCGACGCCGGCGACGTGCCCGTCGCGGCCCCGCTGCTCATCGCCGGCGTCGCGTTCCTCGGCCTGCTCGACGACGTCTTCACGGGAGCCTCGCGGGGCTGGCGCGGCCACGGCGCGGCCACGCTGCGCGGCGACTTCTCGACCGGCGCGCTGAAGGCGGCGGGCACGCTCGGGCTCGCGCTGTTCTTCGCCCAGGGCCTGGCCGACGGCGCCGACGTGCTGCTCGTGGCCCTCGTCGTGACGCTGACCACCAACCTCTTCAACCTGCTCGACCTGCGCCCCGGCCGCGCGGTGAAGGCCTTCGTGCTGCTGGGCGCCGGGCTGGTCGTGGGGGAGTGGAGCCTGGACCTGGTGGGCTCGCTGGGCCTGTGGATCGCGCCGATCCTCGTGGCCGGCGCCTACGACCTGCGCGAGCGGGCGATGCTCGGCGACAGCGGCTCCAACGTCGTCGGGGCGGTCGCGGGCGCCTGGCTGGCCCTGGCGCTGGACACCACGGGCCTGGCCGTGGCCGCCGCGGTGCTGCTCGCGGTCACCGCCTATGGTGAGTTCCGTTCGATCAACGCGCTCGTCGAGCGTGCCCCCGGCCTCCGCCACCTAGACTCACTCGGGAGAGTGCATCGTGCCTGACGGACAGACCGAGTCCAAGCCCCGGTTCATCTTCATCACCGGCGGCGTCGTCTCGTCGCTGGGCAAGGGCATCGCCGCAGCCTCGATCGGGCGGCTGCTCGTGGCCCGCGGCCTCACGGTCGGCCTGCAGAAGTTCGACCCCTACATCAACGTCGACCCGGGCACGATGTCGCCCTACCAGCACGGCGAGGTGTTCGTCACCGAGGACGGCGCCGAGACCGACCTCGACCTCGGCCACTACGAGCGCTTCACCTCGACGAACACGACGCGCGCCTCGAACGTCACGGCCGGCGGCATCTACAACACGGTCATCCGCCGCGAGCGGCGCGGCGACTACCTCGGCGGCACCGTCCAGGTCGTCCCGCACATCACCGACGAGATCAAGCAGCGCGTCAAGCTGATCGCCGAGACGAGCGACGTCGACGTCGTCATCACCGAGATCGGCGGCACCGTCGGCGACATCGAGTCGCTGCCCTTCCTCGAGGCCATCCGCCAGTTCCCGGTGGACGTCGGCCGGCGCCAGTGCATGTTCATCCACCTCACGCTCGTGCCCTACATCGGCCACGCCGGGGAGCTGAAGACCAAGCCGACGCAGCACTCGGTCAACGAGCTGCGGCGCATCGGCATCCAGCCCGACATGCTGCTCTGCCGCAGCGAGAGCGAGCTGTCGCTGGACATCCGGCGCAAGATCGCCCTGTTCGCCTCGCTGGGCGTCGAGGCGGTCATCTCGGCCAAGGACGTCGACAACATCTACAAGGTCCCGCTGTGGTTCCACGAGCAGGGCGTCGACGAGGGCATCGCCGAGCACTTCTCCATGCAGCCCGAGCCGGCCGACCTCGACGTCTGGCGCGACATCACGCGGCGCGCGGACGAGGCCGCCCAGCCCGTGCGCATCGCGCTGGTGGGCAAGTACGTCCAGCTCGAGGACGCCTACCTGTCCGTGTCGGAGGCGCTGCGCCACAGCGGCTACCTGCACGGCGGGCGCATCGAGATCGACTGGGTCGACTCCGAGACGCTGACGTCCGAGGAGGAGGCGGTGCGCCGGCTCGGCCACGCCGACGGCATCCTGGTGCCCGGCGGGTTCGGCGGCCGCGGCATCGAGGGCAAGATCCGCGCCATCCAGATCGCGCGCGAGCGGCACATCCCGTTCCTGGGCGTGTGCCTGGGCATGCAGATGGCCGTCTGCGAGTTCGCCCGCCACGTGGCCGGGATGCCGGGCGCGAACTCGACCGAGTTCGACATCGAGACCGAGTGGCCGGTGATCGACCTCCTGCCCGAGCAGAAGGAGGTCTCCGACCTCGGCGGGACGATGCGCCTGGGCGCCGACCCGATCAAGCTGCACCCCGGACACGAAGGCGCGCGAGCTCTACGACGAGGCGGTCGTCTACGAGCGCCACCGTCACCGCTACGAGGTGTCGATCAGCCTGCGCAAGCGCCTCGAGGCGGCCGGCCTGGTCGTGTCGGGCACGTCGCCCGACGAGCGCCTGGTCGAGATCATCGAGCTGCACGACCACCCGTTCTTCGTCGCCTCGCAGTTCCACCCCGAGTTCAAGTCGCGCCCGGAGAACCCCGCCCCGCTGTTCCGCGACTTCGTGGCCGCGGCGCTGCAGCGCGCGCGCACGCGCGCAGCCCGAGGGCGAGCCGGTCGTCGAACGCGCCGTCGGCTGACTGGTGGCCTGTCGCCTAGTGCGGCCCGCCTCGGAGGTCGAGCGCCGGCGGCTCAACGAGTCCTTCGCGGCGCTGTGCGCGATCGCCAGCCCGTCACGGCGTGAGCGGGCCGTCGCCGACCACGTGGCGGCGGAGCTGCGGGGGCTCGGGCTCGAGGTCGAGGAGGACGGCGCGGGCGAGGCGATCGGCGGTGAGTGCGGCAACCTGCTCGCGCGGATGCCCGGGCGCTCGGCCGAGCGCTCGGTCCTGCTGTGCGCGCACCTCGACACCGTCCCGCACGACGGCCCGGTCGAGCCGGTGCTCGTCGACGGCGGCTGGGTGAGCGCCGGCGACACGATCCTCGGGGCCGACAACAAGGCGGCGGTCGCCGTCCTGCTGGCGCTCGCCCACCGCGGGGCGATCGAGGGTCTGCCGGTCGGCGTCGAGCTGCTGTTCACCGTCGCCGAGGAGGACGCGCTCGCGGGCGCGAAGGCCTTCGACGCCACGCGCCTGCGCTCGCCGTTCGGCTACGTCTACGACCACGCCAGCCCGATCGGCGAGATCGTCGCCGCCTCGCCGACGGCCTACCGCCTCGAGGCCCACTTCCACGGCCGCGCGGCGCACGCGGGGATCCGCCCCGAGGACGGGCGCAGCGCGATCCTGGCCGCCGCCCGCGCGGTCGCGGGCCTGCGGCTGGGCCGCCTCGACGCGGAGACGACCGCGAACGTCGCGGCGATCCACGGCGGCGTCGACGGCACGAACGTCGTCCCCGAGCACTGCTCGCTGCGGGCCGAGGCCCGCTCGCTGAGCGATGCGACGGTCGACGCCGTCGTGGCCGAGATGGTCGACCGCTGCTACGACGCCGGCAACGACCCCGAGTGCGAGTGCGACGTCGACGTGACGATGGAGCGCGTCTTCAGCGGCTACCGCCACCGCGCCGGCGAGCCGCAGGTCGCCGCCGCCGAGGCGGCGCTGCGCGCGTGCGGCTACGAACCGCGCCGGATCCTCACCGGCGGCGCGTCGGACGCCAACGCGCTGGCGGCCGCCGGCATCGCCGTCACGAACCTCGCCAACGGCACGCAGGACAACCACGAGCCGACCGAGCGCGTGAGCGTGGCCGCGCTGGAGGGCATGCTCGACGTGACCTTCGCGCTGCTGGACGAGCTCGCGACGTGACGCGGCTGGTCCTGCGTCGCGGCACCGTCGTGCAGGCGCCGCCGCCGGCGGGGCCCGAGCAGCGCCTGGTGGTCGACGTGCCCGGCCGTGGGCCGCGCGGGGCGATCGGCGACGTGGCCATCGTCGGCGCGGCGAGCGTCGACGACGACGTGGTGGTCAACACGCAGGCCGCCGACCTGAGCCTCGGCTCGGGCGGCTTCGACGTCGTGCACGTCAACCTCACCCGCGGGCTCGACGGCGAGGGCCTCGCCGGCGCGCACGTCATGAAGCTCAACTACTCCTCGCTGCAGCACGCGGTGCTGCCCGTCGAGGGCGACGAGCTCGCGGTGCCGCTGCGCCGGCCGGTCGGCGTCGTCAGCCTCCACGGCCAGCTCGCGCCGCTGGCCTGGGCGCTCGCGGCGGCGAGGCCCGGCGCGCGCCTGGGCTTCGTCCAGACGCCGGGCGGCGCGCTGCCCGGCGGGCACTCGCAGGACCGTGGCGGACCTGCGCGACGCGAGGGCTGCTGGCCGGCTTCCTGACCGCCGGGGCGGCGTACGGCGGCGAGGGGGAGGCGATCTCGGTCCCCGGGGCCGTCCACCACGGGCTGCACGACCTCGGCTGGGACGCGGCCGTCTGCGGCCCCGGCCCGGGGATCCTCGGCTCGGGCTCGGCGCTCGGCCACGGCGGCATGGCCGTGCTGGACAGCGCCCACGCCGCGCTGGCGCTCGGATGCGACGTCGTGCTGTGCGCCCGCATGTCGTCGGGCGACCCGCGGCCCCGCCACCGCGGGCTGTCGCACCACGCACGGACCGTCCTCGAGCTGCTGCTCGGCCCGGTGACCGTCGCGGTGCCACCGGGCCGCGGCGGCGACGTGCCGCCCGGCCGGCACGGGCACACCGTCGTCGAGCTGGACGCCGACCTCGACGGCTACGCGGCCAGCGGCCTGCCCGCGCGCACCATGGGCCGCCCGCTGGCCGACGATCCGCTGTTCTTCGCCGCGGCGCTCGCCGCCGGCACGGCGCTGGCTGGCAGGATCCAGGCGCCATGAGCGCGACCGACCGCCGCTTCGAGCCCCTGGGGGGCCGCACGATCTACGAGGGCCGGATCATCACCCTCGCGGTCGAGCGCTTCCGCTTCGCCGACGGGGAGGAGGTCGAGCGCGAGATCGTGCACCACCAGGGCGCCGCGGCCGCCGTCGCCCACGACGACGAGCACGTCTGGCTCGTGCGCCAGCCGCGCGAGGCGGTCGGCGACCCCGACTTCCTGGAGATCCCCGCCGGGCGCCTGGACAAGGAGGGCGAGTCGCCGCTGGAGGCGGTTCAGCGCGAGCTGGCCGAGGAGGTCGGCCTGCGCGCCGAGCGCTGGGAGCCGATCGCGAGCTACGCCTCGAGCGTCGGCATCCTCGACGAGATCGTCCACCTCTTCCACGCGAGCGGCCTGAGCGACGACGGCGGGGAGGCGAAGGCCGAGGAGCACGAGCGCATCGAGATCGTCCGCTGGCCGCTGACCGATCTCGACGGCGCGATCGCCGCAGACGCGCGACAGCAAGACCCTCATCGGGCTGCTGTGGCTCAAGTGTCGGCGGCTGGAGTCCGCGCGAAGCGGATCGTGATCTGCTCGAAGCCGAGCCCGCGCAGCAGGCCCTCGAGCATGGTCCGCGTGTTGCGCTCGGCGCTGCGCAGCAGACCCGAGTTCTCGCGGGCCCCCTCGGCGAGCTTGCGCTCCGCGAGAGCGAGCAGCTTGCGCTCCTCGTCGGCGTCGCCGTTGCCGAACGCTTCGCCGACGCGGTCGAGGAGGCCGCGGTCGGTGTCGAACACGCGCGTGCGGGCCAGGTCGACCCGGGCATCCGACAGCGTGGCGGCGGGGAGGTCGATCGTCACGGCCGTGCGGTCGTCGTTCACGCGCACGTCGTCGCCGCCGAGGCCGCGGAAGTCGACACCGGCGTCGACGTTCCCGGCGGCGACGAGCAGCGTCCGCTCGCCCTTGATGAAGTCCGGCAGCAGCCTCGTGTCCTTCTCGACGTCGACCACGACCTGAAGGTTCGCGGTCGCGGCGCGGTACTCGCTCAGGCGCTCGAGCGAGCGCAGCAGCACCGGCTGGCTGCGGTCGACCGTGTCCTCCTTGAACGGGTTGAGGCTCGGGATGAGCAGCGGCACGGCCACGATGAGCGCCACCACCGCGAGCGCGAGGACGACGATCGCGCTGGTGCCCCGACGGACCATGCCCGCACGGTAGCGGCCGCCGCGCAGGAGGCGTTGCAGCGCCAGGACGCGACCGTTCGCGAGCGAATCCCCAGGCATGGCCCTCGCGCCGATCGCCCCGCCGAGCTTCGAGCACCACGTCCTCGACTTCCTCGCCTACCTCGAGTTCGAGCGCGGGCTGTCGCGCAACACGCTGGAGGCCTACCGCTCCGACCTGCTGCAGTTCGGCGCCTACCTCGGGCGCGCCGGCGCCGACGTCCTGAGCGCCGAGCACGCCGAGCTGGCCGGCTTCCTGGCCGAGCTCGCCGCGGGCGACGGCGAGCAGCGCCCGCCGGTCGCGCCGGCGACGCTGCAGCGCAAGGCCGCCTGCCTGCGCTCGTTCTACCGCCACCTGCGCCGCGAGGAGGCTCATCGACCACGACCCGACCGCCGACCTGCGCGCGCCGCGCAAGAGCCAGCGCCTGCCGCAAGGTCCTGAGCCGCGACGAGGTCGCGCGCCTGCTCGGCGCGCCGCGCGGCACCGACGCCGGCCGCGCTGCGCGACCGCGCGCTGCTCGAGCTGATGTACGCCTGCGGCCTGCGGGCGTCGGAGGCGATCGAGCCTCGGGTCTGCGCGACCTCGACCTGCAAGGCCGGCGTGCTGCGCGCCCGCGGCAAGGGCTCCAAGGAGCGCCTCGTCCCGGTCGGCCGCGAGGCGGTCGCGGCGACGCGCGCCTACCTCGAGCGCGGGCGCCCGGCGCTCGTCGGGCTGCGGCGACGAGCCGCACCTGTTCGTCAACCAGCGCGGCACGGGCCTGACGCGCCAGGGCCTCTACAAGATCGTCCAGCGCCACGCCCGGGCCGTCGGCCTCGGGCGACCGCATGAGCCCGCACACGCTGCGCCACACGTTCGCGACGCACCTGCTCGCCGGCGGCTGCGACCTGCGCTCGCTGCAGGAGATGCTCGGCCACGCCGACGTCGCCACGACGCAGATCTACACGCACCTGTCGGCCGAGCGGCTGAAGGACGTCTACTTCAAGGCGCACCCGCGGGCGACCGCCTGAGGCACGGTCACGACGCCGCCGCGCTGCGCCCTGCGCCACAATCCGCGGGTGCGTCGTCGCCTCATCATCGCCGTCGTCGCCCTCGCGGCGCCGTCGGCCGGCTGCGGCAACGAGCGCACGCCCGCGCCCGACACCGCGACGCCGCTGGTCCGCCGCAGGGCAGCGCGCTCGTGCGCTATCCGCAGGCCGGCGTCGCGCTTCGCGACGCCGGGCGCGCTGGGACCGGGCCGCAGGGCAGGCGCCGCTCGTCGCGACGGTGCAGCTCCGGGCGGGCGACGGTCGCGGTCTGGCGCTACCCGCGCACCGAGCCGCTGCCGCGCAGCGCGGAGGACCTGCGGCGCGCGCGGCGCACGCTGCTGGCGGCCGCGCAGGCCGCGCGACCCGACGTTCCGCGAGTCGCAGCGCGTCACGACGCGGCGCGTCGACGGCCGCCCGGCGCTCGAGCTGCGCGGCACCGGGACGGTCGCGGGCCAGGCGCGCGCCGTGCGCTCGACGCACGTCTACGCGCTACGGCGCCGAGATCGTCGTCGACGCGCTCGCGCCGCCCGACGACTTCGCGCGCGTCGACCGGCGAGGTGTTCGGGCCGCTGCTGCGCTCGCTGCAGCCTGTCGCCGCCGCAGGGCGCGCCGTGAGCCGCCGCGCGTTCGTCGTCGTGCTCGACGCCTGCGGCGCGGGCGCGCTGCCCGACGCCGCGGACTACGGCGACGCCGGCGCCAACACGCTCGCCCACGTCGCCGAGGCGGTCGGCGGGCTCGACCTGCCGGCGCTCGAGGCGCCTCGGGCTCGGCTCGATCCTGCCCATCGCCGGCGTCGCCGCCGGCGCGCCGCGCCGGCCGTGCACGGCCGCCTGCGCGCCGCTGGGGCCGGGCAAGGACTCGACGACCGGCCACTGGGAGCTCATGGGCGTCGTGCCGCCCGCGCCGCTGCCGACCTACCCCGACGGCTTCCCGCGGCGAGGTCGTCGACGCCGTGGCGGCCGCGACGGGCCTGCGCTTCTGCTGCAACCGCCCGGCCAACGGCATCGCGGCGATCGACGACTTCGGCGAGCACCACCTGCGCACCGGCGAGCTCATCCTCTACACGTCGGCCGGACTCGGTGCTGCAGCTCGCGGCGCACGACGACGTGCTGACCGAGGACGAGCTGCGCGGGCCTGCGCCGCCGCGCGCGAGGTGATGGCCGGCGAGCACGCCGTCGGCCGCGTCATCGCGCGGCCGTTCACGGGCGACGCCCGGCGCCTTCGAGCGCACCGAGGGGCGCAAGGACTTCTCGCGTCGCGCCGCCCGCCCGCTCCTACCTGCAGGAGCTGCAGGCGGCCGGCGTGCCCGTGCACGCGGTCGGCAAGGTCCGCGACCTGTTCGCCGGCGTCGGCATCGACGAGGCGCACCCGGGCGCGACGAACGCAGCGCGCGCTCGCCGAGACGACCGCGCTGCTGCGCGGCGCTCGACAGCGGCCTCGTGTTCACCAACCTCGTCGAGACCGACCAGGTCTACGGGCACCGCAAGGACGTCGAGGGCTTCCACGCGCGCGCTGCGGCGAGATCGACGCCGCGGTCGCCGCCTGGCTCGAGCTGCTGCGCGACGGACGACCTGCTGGTGCTGACCGCCGACCACGGCGTGCGACCCGGCCGCCGGCCCACACCGACCACACGCGCGAGCACGCGCCGCTGCTGGCCGTCTTCGGCGGCCACGGCGGCCGCCGCCACGACGGCGCCGCTCGCCGACGTCGGCGCCACGGTCCTGCGCTGGCTGGCGGCGCGACGCCCGGGCTGCCGGGCACGCCGTTCCTGAGCCGGTCTCCCGGGCGCACGCGCCGTCCGTGGACCCGTACGCGCCCGTCGGCTCCTACTCTGGGAGCGATGCCCGAGCTGCCCGAGGTCGAGACGATCCGCCGCCAGCTGGCGCCCGTCGTCGAGGGGCGCGAGCTGAGCGCGCTGCGGATCGCCGACCCGCGCTGGTGCCTGCCGCTGGCGCCCGAGGCCGTCGTCGACGCGGTCGCGGGCCGCCGCGTCGAGCGGCTGGCCGCCGCGGCAAGTACCTCGTCTTGGAGCTCGAGGACGACGTCGTTCCTGCTCATGCACCTGCGGATGACCGGCACGCTGCTGCTCGACCCGCGCGACGACCCGCCCTACGAGCGCGTGCGCTTCGCCCTCGACGACGGGCGCGCACGAGCTGCGCTTCTGCGACCCGCGGCGCTTCGGCACCGGCGAGCTGGCCCTCGGGCGCCGCGCGCTCGACGCGTTCTTCGCCGCGCGGCTCGGGGTCGAGCCGCTGGCCGACGCGCTGACCGGCGCGGAGCTGCGCGCGCCTGGCCCGCGGGCGCACGCGCGCCGGTCAAGGCGTTCCTGCTCGACCAGCGCCGGGTCGCCGGCGTCGGCAACATCTACGCCGACGAGGCGCTGTTCCGCGCGCGCATCCACCCGCTGCGCCCCGCGGGACGGCTGACGCGCGCGCCAGTCGGGACGCCGTCGCCGAGGGCGTGCGCGACGCGCTCGCGCGCCGGCCTCGCCGCGGGCGGCGCGACGATCGACGACTTCCGCCACCCCGACGGGGTGCTGGGGCGCCTTCCAGGACGAGTTCCTCGTCCACCGCCGCCGCGGCGAGCCGTGCCCGTCGTGCGGCGGCGAGATCGTGAAGTTCGTGGCGGCGGGGCGCGGGACGTACGTGTGCGAGCGCTGCCAGCCGCGCCCGCGCGGCGTCCTCAGGCGGCGCCCGCGGTGAGCTCGCGCAGCCGGCCGCTGCGGTCGGCGGCGACCAGCTCCATGAAGCCACCGACCATCTCGCTCCCGATGATGACCTGCGGGAAGCTCATCATGCCCGTCAGCTGCGACAAGCGCGGCCCGGCCCTCCGGGTCCTTTGAGAGGTTGATCTCGTCGAAGGTCAGCTCGCGCGTCGTCAGCAGCTGCTTCGCGCGCGTGCAGAAGGAGCAGGGGTCGGTCGTGTAGACGGTGATCTTGGCCATTACTTCACAAAGTGTAGCGGTGGCCGTCTAGGCGATGGCCGGCCATCCGCTGAAGACGGAGGCGGTCGTCCTGCGCTCGATGCGCTACGGCGAGGCCGACCGCATCCTGCACCTCTACACCCCGCATCGCGGCAAGCTCGGCGCGATCGCCAAGGGCGTGCGGCGCTCGCGCAGCCGCTTCGGCGGGCGCCTGGAGCCGTTCTTCCGCGTCGAGCTCATGCTCCACGAGGGGCGCAGCGACCTGCTGACCGTCACGGGGGCCCAGACGATCGAGGGCCACGCGCGCCTGCGCGGCCGACGCGGCTGCGCTCGACAGCGCCAGCCGCGCCTGCGACGCCGTCACGCGCCTGTTCGACGACGGCGACCCGCACCCGGACGTCTTCAACCTGCTGTGCCACGAGCTCGCGCTGCTCGACGCGGACGGCCGCGCCCACGCCACGGTCGCCAACCAGCTCGCGTTCCGGCTGAAGCTGCTGCTCGCCGCGGGCCTCGCGCCGCAGCTCGCCGCCTGCGCCGCTTGCGGCGAGCGCGAGCACCTCAGCGGCTTCTCGGGCGCGGCCGGCGGGGTCGTCTGCGGCGCCTGCGAGGCCGGCGCCTTCGCGCTCGACGAGGAGGCCCACCGCTTCATGGTCGAGGCGCTCGGCAGGCCGCTGGCCGCAGGTCCCGCGGGCGCCCGAGCGCGCCCTGCGCCAGGCCGAGCGGGCGGTCGTGGAGACCGCCGAGCACCACGCGGGGGTGCAGCTGCGCGAGGCCTGGGTGGCCCGCCTCGCGACCACCGGGCGCGGGTAGGATCGCGGACGGCATGAGCACCGCCGCGGCGACGCAATGGGTCTACGACTTCGCCGAGGGGTCGCGGGACATGCGCGACCTGCTCGGCGGCAAGGGCGCCAACGTGGCCGAGATGACGCGGGTGCTGGGCGCCGACCGCGTCCCGGCGGGCTTCACGATCACGACCGAGGCCTGCGTCGCCTACATGCGCGCCGATCGCGACCTGCCGGACGGCCTCGCCGAGCAGGTCGCCGAGGCGCTGGCGCGCCTGGAGGAGCACACCGGCAAGCGGCTGGGCGATCCCGAGGACCCGCTGCTCGTCTCGGTGCGCTCCGGTGCGCGCGAGTCGATGCCGGGCATGCTCGACACCGTCCTCAACCTCGGGCTCAACGACGAGTCGGTGGAGGGTCTGGCGGCGCGCACGGGCAACGAGCGCTTCGCCTGGGACTCCTACCGGCGCTTCGTGCAGATGTACGGCAACGTCGTGCTCGACGTCCCCGGCGAGCGCTTCGAGGCCGCCGATCAAGGAGGCCAAGTCGCAGCGAGGCGTCACGCTCGACACCGAGCTGGACGTCGCGGCCCTGCGCGAGCTCGTCGACGTCTTCAAGGGCTACTACGCCTTCCCCGAGGATCCCCAGGAGCAGCTGCGCGGCGCGATCACCGCGGTCTTCGACTCGTGGGTGGGCGAGCGCGCCGTGGCCTACCGGCGCATCAACCGCATCCCCGACGACTGGGGCACGGCGGTCAACGTCCAGCAGATGGTCTTCGGCAACAAGGGCGACACATCGGGCTCGGGCGTCGCCTTCAGCCGCGACGAGGTCACCGGGGCGCCCGAGCCCTCGGGCGACTTCCTGGTCAACGCCCAGGGCGAGGACGTGGTCTCGGGCGTGCGCAACACCCAGGACATCGCCGACCTGGCCGAGCTGATGCCCGAGGTCCACGCCGAGCTGCTGGACATCCTGCGCACGCTCGAGCGCCACTACGGCGACATGCAGGACATCGAGTTCACGGTGGAGGAGGGGCGCCTGTACATGCTGCAGACGCGCAACGCCAAGCGCCCCGCGCAGGCCGCGGTCCGCTTCGCGGTCGAGGCGGTCGGCGAGGGCCTGCTGGACCGGGCGCAGGCGCTGGCCACGATCGAGGCCGACAGGCTCGACGCCCTGCTGCACCCGACCTTCGACCCGAGCGCGCAGTACGACGTGCTGGCCCGCGGAGTCGCGGCGTCGCCGGGCGCGGCCAAGGGCGAGATCGTCTTCACCGCGGCCGACGCCGTGGCCGCCGGCGCCGACGGTCGCGAGGTCGTGCTCGTGCGCCCGTTCACCGAGGCCGACGACGTCGCCGGCTTCCACGCCGCCAAGGGCATCCTCACCAGCGAGGGCGGCAAGGCCTCGCACGCGGCCCTGGTCGCGCGCGGCATGGGCGTCCCGGCCGTCACGGGCGCCGACGGGCTGGAGATCGACGTCCAGGGCGGCCAACTGCGCATCGGCGACACCACGCTCGAGGCCGGCGACCGGATCGCCATCGACGGGACGACCGGCTGCATCACGACGGCAGACGTCCCGCTCGTCGAGCCCGAGGTCGACGAGCGCTTCGAGGAGGTGCTGCGCTGGAGCGACGAGCTGCGGCGCCTGGGCGTGCGCGCCAACGCCGACACGCCGCAGGACGCCCGCCGTGCGCGCGAGTTCGGCGCGCAGGGGATCGGGCTGTGCCGCACCGAGCACATGTTCTTCGGCCCCGAGCGACACGAGAAGATGGTCCGCGTCATCCTGGCCGACGACGAGCAGGAGCGTCGCGCCTCGCTCGACGCGCTCCTTCCCCTCCAGCAGCGCGACTTCGAGGGCCTCTTCGAGGAGATGCAGGGGCTGCCGGTCACGATTCGCCTGCTCGACCCGCCCTTGCACGAGTTCCTGCCCGTCCGGGCCGACATCCAGGCCGAGGTCGAGCGCGCGCGCATCGAGCGCACCGACGACCTGGCCGACCTCGAGCGCACGCTCGAGCGCGTGTCGGCGCTGGAGGAGGTCAACCCGATGCTCGGCACCCGCGGCTGCCGGCTGGGCATCCTGTACCCCGAGATCTACGAGATGCAGGTCGTGGCCATCATGCGTGCCGCCAAGGCCGTGCGGGAGCGGCTGGGGGAGACCCCGCACCTCGAGGTCATGATCCCGCTCGTCGACTACGAGCGCGAGCTGCAGCTGCTGCGCGACCACATCGAGCGCATCGGCGAGCGCGAGGGCCTGCACCACCCGGGCGACTACACGATCGGCACGATGATCGAGCTGCCGCGTGCGTGCTTCCTGGCCGATCACATCGCCGAGCACGCGGACTTCTTCTCGTTCGGGACCAACGACCTCACCCAGACCGCGCTGGGCTTCAGCCGTGACGACATCGAGGGGAAGATCCTCGACCGCTACATCGAGATGAAGGTCTTCGACCGCTCGCCGTTCGAGACGATCGACGCCCCCGGGGTGGGCCAGATGGTGCGCATGGGCGCCTGGCTGGGCCGCAAGTCCAAGCCCGAGCTGATGCTGGGCGTGTGCGGCGAGCACGGCGGCGACCCCGACTCGATCGACTTCTTCCACCACTCTGGCCTGGACTACGTGTCCTGCTCGCCCTACCGGGTGCCGATCGCCCGGGTGGCCGCCGCGCAGGCGGCGGTGCGCGACACCCGATGACCCTGGCGGCCGTCCTCCATGCGCCCGGCGACGTGCGCCTCGAGGAGCGGCCCGACCCACGGCCCGGACCGTACGAGGTCGGCGTCGATGTCGGCGCCGTCGGCGTGTGCGGCTCCGACGTGCACTACTACGAGCACGGGCGCATCGGCTCGTTCGTGGTGGAGCAGCCGCTGGTGCTGGGGCACGAGTCCGCCGGAGTGGTTGCCGAGGTCGGTGAGGCGGTGACACGTCACGCCGTCGGCGACCGCGTCACCATCGAGCCCGGCGTGCCCGACCTGACGTGCGACGAGTGCCGGCGCGGTCGGTACAACCTCTGCCCGGACATGCGCTTCTACGGCACGCCGCCGGTCGACGGGGCGTTCGCCAGGCGCGTGGTCATCCACGAGGCCTTCGCCCACGCGCTGCCCGAGGCGCTGTCGCTGGAGCAGGGCGCGCTGATGGAGCCGCTGTCGGTCGGGGTGTGGGCCTGTCGCAAGGGTGCGGTCGGCCCCGGCTCGCGCGTGCTGGTGAGCGGCGCCGGACCGATCGGCAACCTGGCGGCGCAGTGCGCGCGGGCCTTCGGCGCGGACGAGGTCGTGGTGAGCGACGTTGACGCCCACCGCCTGGAGGTCGCGGCGAGCACCGGGGCGACCGGCACGGTGCACGTCGGCGAGCAGGCGCTGGACGTCGAGGTCGACGTGCTGCTCGAGTGCTCGGGCAACGAGGGAGCGCTGGTCGCGGGCATCGGGGCGCTGGCCCCCGCGGGGACGGCTGTCTGCGTCGGCATGGGCCCCGGCGAGGACGCGACGATCCCGCTCGCGCTGCTCCAGCGCCGCGAGCTGTGGCTCACCGGGACGTTCCGCTACGCCAACACCTACCCGACGGCGATCGCGCTGGCCGCCGACGGCCGCGTGGACCTCGAGGCGATCATGACCGGCACCTACGCCCTGCGCGAGACGGAGGCGGCGCTGCGCGCCGGCCGCGACGACCCGACCGCGATCAAGCCGATCGTGCTGCCCCAGGAGGACTGAGAGCTCGTGCAGGCCTAGCTGACCAGCGTGACCAGCCCCGCCACGACGAAGGCGCCGGCCCACACGTGGTCGGTGTTGATCCAGGCGCGGCGCAGGATGCCCAGGCCGACCTTCTCGTAGACGACGACCGCGACGACGCCCATGACGAGCAGCATCGTCGCGACGTGCAGCGCCATGCCGGCCGCGCCGGCCGACAGCGGGAGGTCGCCGATCAGCGCGAGGTCGCCGCGGTGGTGATCGGCGGCGACCTGGCCCTGCACGCCGATCAGCACCGGCGCCACCATCAGGCCGGCGCCGTGGGCGCTCGACATGAGGAACGACCACAGCGTGAGCTCGCGGTCGCTCACGCGCATGGTGGTCCAGCGCGGGTGGGCGCGCGGCTTGGCGAAGCGGAACAGGCCGAAGGCGATGAGCACGACGGCCGCGCCCACCTGGATCGCCGCCGGGTCGACGGCGACCGCGAGCACGACGACGATCAGCGCCACCAGCGCGATCGACAGCTCATGCCCGACGGCGATCGGCAGCAGCGACCGCCACACCGCGCGCCGGCTGCGCTCCTGCAGCCCGCGCGAGACCGCGAACAGCCAGCCCATCGCCGGGTTGACGCCGTGGTAGGCGCCGAGCCCGGCGAGGGTCAGCCACGCGGCGGTCGTGCTCACGAGGGGAAGCAGTAAGAGTCCGACGAGGCGTCTCCGCCGTGCAGGCGGATCTGATGGGGGCGCTCACCCTGGTACTCGACGAAGAAGTCGGGGTCGACGGCGAAGGCGCCGTCCGGCTGCGGAGTCGAGCTTGACCATCCAGCCGTCGATGCCCTCGGGGTAGAACTGCGCGTCCCACGACGCGTACAGCGAGTTGGTCAGGTACACGCGCCTGCCGTCGCGGCTGACCTCCACCATCTGCGGGCCGCCGTTGACCGCCCCGGCCGCCGGGTGGGCCGTGCGCCGCACGATCCCGCCGAGGTGCGCGGACCCGGTCTCCACCGGCTTGTGCGGGTCGCTGACGTCGAAGCGCTTGAGCTCGCCGGTGCCCCAGCACGAGACGTACAGCGTGCGGTCGTCGATCGACAGCGCGATGTCGGTCACCAGCGGCGGCACGGCGCCGAAGGGCTGCAGCGCGGGCGGCAGCTGCTCGGTCTCGGCCGGCTCGGCGGGGATCTCGATGACCTTCTTGGCGGCGACCTGCCCGTTCTCGCGGTGCCACAGCCACACCGACGCCGAGAGGTCCGCCGTGGAGACGACCACGCCGACGAAGCCGTAGGGCCGGCTCGGGTCGTGCGCCGGGCGCAGCTCGAGCACCATCTGCTGTTCGGGGCCGAGGTCGATCGCCTGCTGGTGCCGGCGGCGGCGCATGTCCCAGACGTGCAGCTGGTGCCCGTACTTCCCGCCCAGCAGCAGCTCGGGCACGATGCCGTCCTCGACCATCTTGGGCGTGCCCCACTCGCTGGTCAGCACGGTGTCGTAGCCGAGGTTCCACCACACGTCGTAGGCCAGCTCCTGCGGGCCGCGGTCGATCTCCCACTGGCCCAGCGGCTCGAACGAGTCGTGGTCGAGCAGGAAGACGCCGCCCGGGCCGTCACCGCCGGGGTTCCCGAGCGCCGAGACGTACAGGCCGTCGGGGCCGCAGTGCACGGTGTGCGGGCGGCTGTAGCCGGTGCGCCGGGCGAGGCTGTCGGCCTCGATGACCTTGACGAGCCTCGGGTTGGCGGGGTCCTCCTTGACGTCGACGACGTGCATGCGCGACGAGCGCAGGCCGGGCACGATGAGGTAGCGCCGCTCGACGTGCGGATGCGGCGCCCAGGGGCACAGCGCCGACGAGCACGCGTTCCAGCCGAAGTGGTGCAGCTCGTCGCCGACGTTGGGCATGTCCAGACGCCCCACCACCGAGCCGTAGGACGCCGAGCCCTCCTTGAGGTCGACGACGGTGAGCGCGTCCGGCCTGGCGTCGCCGTTCTCGGGCGTGTTGAGCGTGACGACGTACGCCAGCTCCTCGGGTGGGCCCTCCATCGCGCTGGCCGGCGAGGGGTAGAAGCTTGGATCGGGCTTCAGCGGCACGGGGCGGCTCCTCGGAGCTTGAGGGACGGTGCGCGCGACTATCGCACGTGGAGTACCGCCTTGCCCGCGATGCGTCGCGCCAGCAGCGCCTCGATCGCCGAGGCGGCGTCGCGCCACGACGCCTCATGGTCGACCTGGGGGTCCAGGCGACCGTCCGCCACCAGCGCCGCGAGGCGCGCGAGGTGCCCCGCGGCGCCGCCGTGGCGCCGCAGCTCGGGGAAGACGAGCAGGCCGCGCAGCGTCGCGCCGGGGGCGCGGCCGAAGAGGCTGCGGGCCGGGTAGCTGACCGGCTGCGGGTCGCTGCTGGCGAAGGACACCACCATGCCCCCGGGGGCGACGCGCTGCAGGGCGGCGCCCAGCGACGCGCCGCCCACGCCCTCGACGATCGCGTCGAAGACGTCACCCTCGGGCGTCAGCTGGTGCAGGATCTCGTCGGCGCCGAGCTCGCGCAGGCCGCGCGCCCGCTCGGGGCTGGCCGACACGGCGGTGACGTGGGCGCCGGACAGGCGCGCGAGCTGCACCGCGAAGCGCCCGACGCCGCCCGAGGCGCCCGTCACGAGCACGCGGCGACCGAGGACCAGGCCGCTCAGCTCGAGGGCCAGCAGCGCCGTGACGCCGGCGACCGGCAGGGCGGCCGCCTGGGCGAAGCTCACCTCCTCGGGCAGCGGCGCCAGGTCGCGCGCCGGCACGGCGACCAGCTGGGCCCACGCGCCGCGCGCGCCCACCAGCCCGACGACGCGGGACCCCTCGGGCGGGCCGCTGCCGTCGGCCGCCGCGCGCTGCACGACGCCGGCGACGTCCCAGCCGGTGACGTTCCCGGGCGGCGAGTCGGCCAGCCGCCGCACCTCGCCGCGATTCAGGGAGAAGGCGCGCACGGCGACCAGCGCCTCGTCCGGTCGCGGCTCGGGGTCGGGCACCTCCGCCATCTCGACGTGGGGAGGTGTGGCGGAAGTGGCGAGCGCGAGCATCGTCCGACCCTAATGACCGGTCGGTGGTGGGACGCGATTGGGACAATGAAGGCGCATGGACGTCCACACGCACCCCGGTCCGGTGGCCGCGTCGCTCGCCGCCCGCCGCCAGGCGTGGGAGGCGGAGCACCTGTCGCCCCACGCCGCCCGGTCCTGGCCGGCACGCCGCCGCGTGCCCGAGCCCGACTGCGGGCGTGCGCTCGCCGCTGCAGCGCGACCGCGACCGGATCGTCCACAGCAAGGCCTTCCGGCGCCTGAAGCACAAGACGCAGGTGTTCGTCGCCCCCGAGGGCGACCACTACCGCACCCGCCTGACCCACACGGTCGAGGTCACCCAGATCGCGCGGACGGTCGCGCGGGCGCTGGACCTCAACGAGGACCTCACCGAGGCGATCGGCCTGGGCCACGACCTCGGGCACCCGCCGTTCGGGCACATCGGCGAGGCGGTGCTCGACCGCTGCCTGCGCGAGCGCTTCGGCCGCGGAGTTCCGCCACTACGAGCACTCGCTGCGCGTCGTCGACGTGCTCGAGCGCGGCGGCACCGGGCTCAACCTGTGCGAGGACGTGCGCGACGGCATCCTGCGCCACTCGGGCCGCGCGCCGCTGCCGCGCACGCTCGAGGGCCGCATCGTGCGCCTCGTCGACCGCGTCGCCTACATCAACCACGACATCGACGACGCGCATCCGCGCCGGCGTGCTGCGCGAGGCCGACCTGCCGCGCCGAGCCGATCGCCGTGCTCGGGTCGACGGGCTCGCGGCGCATCGACGCGCTCGTGCACGACCTCGTCGAGCACAGCGCGCCGGCCGGCGACGTCGTCCAGGGCGAGCAGGCCGGCGCGGCGATGGACGCGCTGCGCACGTTCATGTTCGACCGCGTGTACCTCGGCGAGGCCGCGCTGCGCGAGCACGCCAAGATCGACCGCGTGCTCGGCACGCTCTTCGCCCACTACGCCGGCGCGCCCGAGCGCCTGCCCGACGGCGGCGGCGCGCCGGACGCCGACGTCGCCCAGCGCGTGACCGACTACCTCGCCGGCATGACCGACCGCTACTGCATCCGCGCCTTCGAGGCGCTCGCGGTGCCTGCCTCGTTCGCGGCGTAGTGGTGGCGACCGGCGTGGCGCGCTACAGCGACGAGTCCAGGGAGCGGGTGCGCGAGGCGGTCGACATGGTCGACCTCGTCGGCACGCGCACGGAGCTGCGCCGCGCCGGCGTCAACCGCCTGCAGGGCCTGTGCCCGTTCCACGACGAGCGCACGCCGTCGTTCGGGATCGAGCCCGGCGCAGAAGGTCTTCCACTGCTTCGGGTGCGGCGAGGGCGGCGACGTCTTCCGGTTCGTGCGAGCTGACCGAGGGCGTCGACTTCAAGGGCGCGCTCGAGTTCCTGGCCGACCGCTACGGCGTCCAGCTCGAGCTCGACGAGGAGGACCCGCACGCGGCCGAGCGCCGCAAGCAGCGCGAGCGCCTGCTCGAGCTGCTGGAGCGCACGGCGAGCTTCTACGTGCGCTACCTGTGGGAGAGCGACGAGGCGGCCGGCGCACGGGCCTACCTCGCCGGGCGCGGCCTGGAGGAGGGCGTGCTGCGCGAGTTCCGCGTCGGCTACGCGCCGAGCGCGTGGGACAAGGTGCTGCTGGCGTCGCGGCGCTCGGGCTTCGGCGACCGCGAGCTGTGGGAGGCCGGGCTCGCCCAGCGCGCCCGTGGCGAGGGCCGCACGTTCGACCGCTTCCGCCGGCGCGATCATGTTCCCGCTGTGCGACGCGCGCGGCCGGGTGCTCGGCTTCGGCGCGCGGGCCGTGGGCGCCGACCAGCAGCCGAAGTACCTGAACTCCGGCGAGGGCCCGGTCTACCACAAGGGCCGCCACCTCTTCGGGGCCGACATCGCGCGCGCCCACGCGACCACGCGCGGGGAGCGTCGTGCTGGCCGAGGGCTACACCGACGTCATCGCGCTGCACCAGGCGGGCCTGCGCAACACCGTCGGGCTGATGGGCACGGCGCTCACCGAGGAGCAGGTGGCCGAGCTCGGCCGCCTCGCGCCCGGTCGTCGCGCTGGCGCTCGACGCCGACAGCGCCGGGCAGGAGGCGATGCTGCGCGCCGCGCGGGTCGCCGCGGGGCGCCGGCTCGAGCTGCGCGTCGTGCCGCTGCCGGCCGGCAGCGACCCCGCCGACCTCGTGCAGGCGCAGGGCGCGGACGCGATGCGCGACCTCGTCGAGGCCTCCGTGCCGTTCGTGCGCTTCCGCGTGCAGCGGGAGCTCGACACCGGGGACCTCGGCGACGCGCCGAGGGCAAGGACCGCGTGGTCGACGCGCTGCGCCCCGTCTTCGCGCAGGTGCCGCCGAGCGCGATGCGCGAGGAGCTGCTCGCGCTGGTGGCCGACCGCATCGACATCGCCCCGATCGCTCGTGGCGTCGTGGCTGGCGCGCCCGGCGAGCGCGGCGTCGCCGGCGCGCGATCCCGCGCCGACCGCGAGCCCGTCCAGCTCGCCCGCCGGCCCGCGCGATGCCGCGCGCTCGACGCCGCCGCGCGCGCCGAGCGCTCGTTCCTGGCCAGCTGCATCGCCGCGCCGGCCGCGGGCCGCGAGCTGCTGCGCGAGCTGGACCTCGACGAGGACTTCACGAGCGACGTCACCCGCCGCGCCGCCGCACACCTGCGCGACCACCCGGGCTCGCCGACCACGGGCCTGCCGCCCGGCGACGACGAGCTCGCGGCGCTCATGGCCGAGCTCGCGGTCCGCGCGACGGCCACCAGGGCGTCGACCGCCGCCCTGGAGGCCGACGCCCTGCAGCTCGAGCTCCTGCATCTCGAGCGCCGCATCGCCGGAGCCCGCACGACCCGCACAGGAGAGATCGCCCCGCTCGTCGGCCGCCGCGAGGAGCTGCGCGTGCGCTACGACGCCGCGCTGGAGCGGGCGATGGAGGAGACGCAGATCGCCGACGGCTGAGGGGGCTTCCGTCCGCCACACGAACTAGTGTTCGTGTCATGGACAAGGATGCCCTGGCCCATCGGCTCGCCGAGGGTCGCTCTCTGGAGTGGATCAGCCGCGAGATGGGCCTTCATCCGTCGACGGTCGGCTACTGGGTGCGTAAGCATCGCTTGGTCCCGGCCGCCGGCGACACCTACGCCGCCAAGGGCGCGCCATCGCGCGAGGTGCTCGCCCGCCTCGTGAGCGAGGGGAGGACGGTGCGGGAGATCGCCTCGGCGATCGACCGGGCGCCGACGACCGTCCGCCACTGGCTCAGGCGTTACGGGCTGGCGACAACGCGAGCCGCGCGCTTGCGCACGCCCATTCCGCGGCTGGTCGGCGAGCGCTACGTCGATCGGTGCCGCCGGCACGGCGAGGTGACGTTCATCGGTCGACCGGACGGTTCGAGCGGGCGCTGCAGCCGGTGTCGCATGGAGGCGGTGAGCGAGTGGCGCCGCCGCGTCAAGCTGCGGCTCGTCGAGCGTGCGGGCGGCTCCTGCTGCCTCTGCGGCTACGACCGGTGCGTCGCCGCTCTCCAGTTCCACCACGTCGATCCGAGCGAGAAGCGCTTCAGCATCTCGAACCGCGGCCTCGCCGTCGCCTGGACGACCCTGTGCGCCGAGGCCGACAAGTGCGTGCTGCTGTGCGGCAACTGCCATGCCGAGGTCGAGGCGGGAGTCGCTAAGCTGCCCTGATCGCGGTGCGAGACCGCGCCCGCACCGGTCGGGGGTAATTCAATCGGCAGAATGCTCGGCTGTTAACCGAGTCGTTGTGGGTTCGAGTCCCACCCCCCGAGTCTCCGAAGGCCGCCTCGAGGGGCGGCCTTCCTCGTGTTCGACTGCGCCCCGCTGAGCATCGCGCACGGCCGGGCGCGAGAGCGGCTGCTCAGCCGCGCCTCGCGAGGTCCTCGACGAGCTCCGCTGCCGTCGTCGCCGGGTCGTTCGCCGCGACCCAGGCCGCGAGCGCGCGGGCGCGGGCGCGGCGCGCGCCGTCGCCCAGCGCGCGGCCCGTGGCCAGGCGCAGCGCCGCGCGGGGTCGTGAGGCGCTGGGGCAGGCGCACGCCGACGCCGGCCCAGTCGATCCGTGCCGCGTTCTCGTCCATGTCGCCGCCGGCCGGCACCGCGACGACGACGCAGCCGGCCTGCAGCGCCCGCGCGACCGTGCCGTGGCCGGCGTGGCACACGACGACGTCGCAGCGCGGCATCGTGCGCGAGTAGCTCAGCCACTCGACCAGCCGGGCGTTCGCAGGCACCGCGAGCGGGGTCGTGAGCGGCCGCCGGTTCCACGTGGCGAGCACGCGCACGTCGAGGCCGGCGAGACCGGTCGACCGCGGCGCGCAGCAGGCGGTGCTCGCCGTCCTGGGAGGTCGACGGGGCGACGAGCACGAGCGGGGCGTCGCCCGGCGGCGGCTCGACGTCGCCGAAGGGCGGCTCCCACAGCAGCGGCCCGACCACGTGCGTCGCGACCGGCGGCGACGCGCGCGGGTACTCGAGCTGCGGGAACGTGGCCACCAGGCACAGCCGCTCCGAGATCCCGCCGTGGACGCGGTGCAGCGCGGGGAGGCCGAGCCGCCGCCGCGCCTCGTTGAGCTGGCCGCGCCCGAGCTCGAGCCCGCGCCCGACGGTGCGGTCGAAGCGCCGCCACAGCGCGCGGCCCGCGGCCGTGCGCGGCAGGCGCGCCCCGATCGAGTAGGGCGGGAAGCCGGGCGACGGCCGCGGGTCGACGTGGGGGATCACGCGTGGCGACGGGCACGCCGGCCACCTCGCCCGCCAGCGCCATCGCGAGCGTGAGGATGTCTGCCACCACGACGTCGGGCCGGAACGCGTCGACGAGCGGCGCGGTCTCGCGCGCCGCGCGCACGACCGCGTCGTAGGGCTTCAGCGGGCGCTCGAGCGTGGGGAAGACGTGGTACTCCGGCGCCGCCGCGAAGCCGATCCCCATCGCCTCGACGTCCTCCTGCCAGCGCCGCCACGTCTGCAGCACGACCTCGTGCCCGCGCGCGTGCAGCGCGCGCGCCAGCGCGATGACCGGGAAGGCGTGACCGGGGTCGCCGAACGCGCCGAGCAGGACTCGCTCAAGCGGCCAGCTCGGCCACCAGGCGCAGCTGCTGCAGGCGCTCGTCCTTGGCGAAGGCCAGCGGCGTCACGCCGAGCGTCCCGACGCCCGCGTCGCGGTAGACGGCCAGCCGCTCGCGCACGACGTCCGCCGGGCCGCACAGCGACACCGTGTCGATGAGCTCGTCGGGCAGCGCCGCCATCGCCTCCTCGCGCTTGCCCTCCAGGTAGAGGTCCTGCACCTCGCGGGCCGCGTCCTCGAACCCGTAGCGCTGCACGAGCGTTGTTGTAGAAGTTCTTGTCGCGCGAGCCCATCCCGCCGACGTACAGCGCGATGAACGGCCGCATGGCGTCGCGCGCGGCGGCCGACGTCGTCGGTGATGAAGACGTTGACGGTCGGCGCGATGTCGAAGCCGTCGAGCGACCGGCCGCCGTCGACGCGCGCGGCGCCCTCCTCGAGCAGCGGCCGGAACTCCGCGACGTGCTCGGGCGAGAACAGCGTCGGGATCCACCCGTCGGCGATCTCGCCCGCCAGCCGCGTGTTGTTCGGGCCGATCGCCGCGAGGTAGATCGGGATGCGCTCCTGCACGGGGGCGATCGTCAGCTTCAGCGCCTTGCCCGGCCCGTCGGGCAGCGGCAGCTCGAGCGTCTCGCCGTGGAACTCCAGGCGCTCGCGCGCCAGCGCCTTGCGCACGACCGCGACGTACTCGCGCGTGCGCTGGATCTGCTTGCCGAAGCGCTGGCCGTGCCAGCCCTCGGCGACCTGCGGCCCGGACGAGCCGATGCCCAGCAGCATGCGCCCGTCGGAGAGCTGGTCGAGCGTCGCGGCGGTCATCGCCGTCATCGCCGGCGTGCGGCCGGGCATCTGGAAGATCGCCGAGCCGATCTTGATCGTCGGCTGGTCTGGCCGGCGACCCAGCCCAGGATCGTCGCCGCGTCGGACCCGTAGGCCTCCGCGGCCCACACCGAGTCGTAGCCGAGGCGCTCGGCCTCCTGGACGATCTCGAGCTGGTCCTCGCGCGTGAGGCCGAGCCCCCAGTAGCCGATGTGGACCCCGAGTTTCATGCAACCCTCCGTTCAGGCGCAGGATGACGCTTGTCGTGCCCGACGGGCGGGCGTACCCTGCCATGACTGCGCCTCCGGGAGGCGCCAGCCCTATGCGACGTCGCCGCTGCTCGACCCAGGAGCTCCGCCTCACCATCGACTGCCTGCCGCTGCGCACGCGCATCGCGATGCTCGAGGGCGTGCGCTCCAACGACATCATCGTCGGCGCCTACGCCGACCGGCGCGGGCGGCGTCTGCCCGATGCTGGCCGCCCACCGCTGCGGCGGCCGCACGAGCTTCATCTCCTTCGCCAAGGCGTGGGACGGCTTCGCCGGCGCCAAGCGCGCCCGGCGGGCGTCCGAGCGCGAGCTGCGCGTGCTGCTGAGCCGAGCTCGAGGCGAGCATCATGGCCGAGGAGCAGCTCGACCTCGGCGAGGCGATCGCCGACCACGCGCGCCTGCGCGGCCGACGGCGACGGCGACGGCGTGGCCCGCGCCGGCGATCCCGACCGCTCCGCCGAGCTGCGCACGCGCGAGGGCTGGTCGTGGCTGCGCCCCTTCCGCCGGCTCGACGAGTACGAGCGCGCGCTGGCCCGCGTCGAGGAGCAGGCGCCGCCGGATCGCGAGCGCGCGCCCGTGTGACGCGCGCCGTCGCCTGGCGCGGTCTCGTGGAGTGGCTGGCCGAGCACGCGGTGCTCGAGCTGTCGCCCGGGAGCGTGCAGGCGAACGGCGTGCAGCTCGGCGTCGAGCCGCTGCCCTACCGCCTGGACTACCGCCTGGACGCCGGCGGCGCCTGGGCCACGCGCAGCCTGGAGCTGCAGGCGACCGGCGCGGGCTGGCGCCGGCAGCTCTCCCTGCGCCGCGACCAGGCGGGCACCTGGAGCTTCGAGGCCGGCGGCGACGGCGAGCACGACACGCTGGGAGAGCCCGGCGGCGACCCGCAGGCCGTCAGCGACGCGCTGGACTGCGACCTCGGCTTCTCGCCGCTCACCAACCTCATGCCGGTCCGACGCCACGCGCTGCACGAGGAGTCCGGCTCACACGACTTCGTCATGGCGCTCGTGTCGGTCCCCGACCTGCGCTTCGCGCCGGCCGAGCAGCGCTACGAGCACGTCCGCTCGGGGGTGGTGCGCTTTCTCTCCGGCGACTTCGTGGCCGACCTCGTGCTCGACCGCGACGGGCTCGTGCGCACCTACCCCGACCTGGCCGAGCGGGTCTGACGGCTAGACGCCCTCGCCCGGCCGCACGAACTGGATCTCGGGGATGATGCAGGCGGGGGAGACCTCGAGGAGCAGCTTCACCGCGGCCGCGATGTCGGCCGGCCGGATCATGTCCGCCGCGTCGACCTGACCCTTGACGAACTCGGTCATCGGCGTGTCGACGAAGCCGGGGCACAGCGCCGTGGACTTGATCCCCTCCCCGGACAGCTCGCGGTGCATCGACTGGCTGAAGGCGATGACCGCCGCCTTCGTCGCCGAGTACACCGAGAGCCAGGCCTGGCCGTGCTTGCCCGCGATCGACGCCGTGTTGACGACGAGCGCCCGCCTGTGCTCGGCGCCGGCGGCCCGCAGGAGGTCCGCGCACTCGCGGTAGAAGAGCACGATCGATCGCAGGTTGAGGTCGAGCTGGATGTCCAGGCGCTTCGTCGCGATCTCGGCCACCGGGGCGCCGATGCCGACGCCCGCGTTGTTGACCAGCACGTCGAGGCGGCCGAAGCGCTCGCGGTGGGAGGCGACGACCTGCTGCACGCCCTCCTCCTCGGTGAGCTGGACCGCGACGGCGTTGACGTCGAAGCCCTTGTCGCGCAGGCCCGCCGCCGCCGCCTCGAGCTTCTCGGGCCGCCGCGCGGCCACCGTCAGGCCGTAGCCCTCCGCTCCCAGCATCTCCGCGATGGCGAGGCCGATGCCGCTCGACGCGCCCGTCACGATCGCCGCCCGCTCCACCATGTCCACCCGTCTCCCCGTCCGTTGCCAGTGGCGCGGTATCCAATCACCACGCCTAGACTGGCGGGCCGTGCGCGCAGCCGTCCCCGTCCTCCTCGCGCCGCTGGTCCTCCTGGCCCTGCTCGCCTCCGGCTGCGGCAACGACGAGGACACGGCGCCCCCGCCCGAGCCCGAGCCGACCGCCCGCGCCGCCGACTTCCCGGCCGCTCGCGGCAAGACCGTCGAGGACCTGCAGGCCGACGCCGCCGAGGGCCCGATCCTGGCGCCCAGCGTCTCCGTGCTCGACCGGGGGCGCAACCGCTTCGCCTTCGCGCTGTACGACACGGCGCGCAAGCAGGTCTCGGGCGCCCAGGTCGCCGTCTACACCGCCCGCCAGGACGGCAGCGGCGTCCAGGGACCGTTCCTCGCCCGCTCGGAGTCGCTGGCGGTCAAGCCCCAGTTCCAGAGCCGCTCGACCGCCTCGGACCCCGACGCGGCCAAGGCCGTCTACGTCGCGACCGTTCCCTTCGAGGAGCGCGGCCGGCGCAGCGTGTGGGCGCTCGTGCGCCTCGACGAGAGGATGCTGCGCACCGACGCCCACACCGTGAAGGTCGGCACGCGAGGCGCCGCGCCGCCCGCCGTGGGCGACCGTGCGATCAGCGTCAGCACGCCCACCGCCTCCGACGTCGGCGGCGACCTGGCCCAGATCTCCACCCGCCAGCCGCCGGCGGACGCGCTGCACCAGGTCGACTTCGCCGACGCGCTCGGCAAGCGTCCGGCGGTCATCACCTTCGCCACGCCGCAGCTGTGCCAGAGCCGCGTCTGCGGCCCGGTCGTCGACATCGTCGAGCAGGTCCGCGCCGGCGCCCCGAAGGACGTCGCCTTCATCCAGCAGGAGATCTACGCCGGCAACGACCCCGACAACGGGCGTGCGCGAGCAGGTGGCCCGCTGGCACCTGCCCTCCGAGCCGTGGACCTTCGTCGTGGACCGCAACGGGCGGATCACGGATCGCTTCGAGGGCGCCTTCTCGCCCGGCGAGCTGCAGCGCGCGGTGGCGAAGGTCGCGACCTGACGCCCTCGCCTACGATCCGCCCGCGGGCCGGTAGCTCAGTTGGTCAGAGCAGCGGACTCATAATCCGTCAGACGGTGGTTCGAGTCCACCCCGGCCCATCGCTGTGGCGAGCCGGCGAGCTCGAGCGCCTACCGGAGCTAGCCTCTGCCGATGGCTCGCATCGATGACCTGCGAGCCGAGTACCACCGGCTCATCAACTCGATGGAGTTCGCCTACGCCATGGGCCATTCCCGGACGCTGGGCGGGCGCGACCCGCGGCTGGAGTGGGTCGTCGAGCGCGTGGCTGAGCTGCGACGCGAGATCGCCGCGCTGAGCGCCGAGCACGACTGAGGGCGACGAAGCGGCGGCGCCGTGGCGCCGCCGCCCCGTCCGTCGCTCACGCCTTGATCAGGCCGTGCGGGTTGAGCACGTACTTCTGTGCCGCGCCGTGATCGAAGTCCTCGTAGCCCTGCGGCGCGTCGTCGAGCGAGATCACCGTGGCGTTGACGGCCTTGGCGATCTGGCAGCGGTCGTTGAGGATCGCGTCCATGAGCCCGCGGTGGTACTTCATGACCGGGCACTGACCCGTGGCGAAGGTGTGCGACTTCGCCCAGCCCAGGCCGATGCGAATCGACAGCGACCCCTCCTTGGCCGCGTCGGTCCCTGCGCCCGGATCGCCGGTCACGTAGAGGCCGGGGATGCCGAGCGCGCCGCCGGCGCGGGTGATCGTCATCAGTGAGTTCAGCACGGTCGCCGGCAGCTCCTCGTCGGCGTGCTCACCGTGGCCGCGGGCCTCGAAGCCGACGGCGTCGACGCCGGAGTCGACCTCGGGCTCGCCGAGGACCTCGGCGATCTGATCCACCGGGTCGCCCTTGCTGACGTCGATGGTCTCGCAGCCGAAGCTCCGCGCCTGCTCGAGGCGCTCAGGGATCAGGTCGCCCACGATCACCACCGCCGCTCCGAGCAGCTGCGCCGAGTGCGCGGCGGCGAGCCCCACCGGCCCGGCGCCGGCGATGTAGACGGTGCTGCCGGTCGTCACGCCCGCCGTCACGCATCCGTGGTAGCCGGTCGGGAAGATGTCCGAGAGCATCGTCAGGTCGAGGATCTTCTCCATCGCCTGTTCCTTGTCGCGGAACTTCAGGCAGTTGAAGTCCGCGTAGGGGACCATGACGAACTCGGCCTGGCCACCGGGCCAACCGCCCATGTCGACGTAGCCGTACGCCGCGCCCGGACGCTCCGGGTTGGTGTTCAGGCAGATGCCCGTCTTGCGCTCCTTGCAGTTGCGACAGCGGCCGCAGGCGATGTTGAAGGGCACGGAGACGAGATCGCCCTCGGACAGGAACTCGACGTCGCGGCCCTTCTCGATGATCTCGCCGGTGATCTCGTGCCCCAGGATGAGGCCTGCGGGGGCTGTCGTGCGCCCGCGCACCATGTGCTGGTCGCTGCCGCAGATGTTCGTCGAGACGATCCGCAGGATCACCCCGTGATGGCACTGGCGCCCCACGTTGTCGGGATGGACGCCCGGACCGTCCTTCAGCTCGAAGGTCGGGAAGTCGGTGTCCTGGACCTCGACCTTGCCCGGTCCCATGTAGGCGACACCTCTGTTGTCGGCCATGCTCATGCCTCCGATCGTTCGGTGATCTCGCCCGCGGCGCCCTGCAGCGGGTCCGCCACCGCTGCTGGGACCTCGCCCGGGCGGGCGGCGAGGTCGTGGGCGTGGGCGGCCCGGAGGCCGCGGTCGACGGGGGCCGAGGCGGTCGCGCTCGAGTTGCCGTCGACCCGGCGCCGCGAGTCGCGGCGAACTTCGGGTCGCGTGGGCGTGCCGGCCACCTCTCCTCCCGTACTCGGCCACCAACCCTACACCCGGGGAACGCCCTCGCACGAGGCGAGGTCCGCGTCCGAACGGCGACAGGGGTGCGAGCGCATCGCGCGCCTCCTGAATCGCTTGCCCGTGGCGGCCGGAAGGCGCACCATGTGTGCATGAGACTGGACGGTCCCTCGCGACGGATCATCTCGGAGCCGATCGACCACCCGGCGGTCGAGCGGCCACAGCCTCCGGAGCCGCAGGCGGAGGCGCCTCCGCAACCGCGCGAGCCTGCTCGAGAGCCAGAGCCCGTGAAGCGGTCGTGAGCGACACGCCGCTTGTGCCGACGCCTCTGTACGGCCTGCGCACGTGGACCGTCGTCGGCGAGAGTGGCGCAGAGCGGCTCGCGGGACCACAGCAGGGTGCGACGTGGCCGCCTGCCGGGGCGTGGCTCGAGGCCACGTGTGCGCGGACGCCGGGGCACCAGGCGCCCATGCCGGGTTGCGGCTGCGGGCTCCACGCGTGGCATCCCTCCCGGCGCTCCGCGCGGCGCATCCTCGCCGCTCGCCGCGAGATCCCCGGGATCGCAGAGGTGTGCGGTGCGATCGAGGTCCATGACGACGGCTTGCGCGCGCAGCGAGCGCGGCCGTACGCGCTGGTGCTGGCCCCGGGCCGCAACGCGAAGCTCGTACGCCGGCTGGCGGAGGCGTACGGAGCGCAGGTCGTCGAGGCCGACGGCCCGGACGCGGTGCTGGCCTGGTGTCGGGCGCACGGGCTCGGGCTCGAGGAGTCGGTCGTGGCCGAGCTGCTGGGGCCGGTGGAGGCCGAGCAGCGTCAGCGGGCGCGCCGCAGGAAGGCGCGAGTCGACGCGCTCCGGATAGCGCTCGCGGTGGGAGTGGCGGCGCTGTTGGTCGTCCTCGGCCTGCACGTCGCGACCGACCCACCGGGCGACCGCGTGCTCCACGGCCGGACGGGCGAGATCCACACGGGTTCGGATTAGGTCCAGGGGAGCTCGGCGCGCGCGGCCCAGTACGCGACCGGCTCCTCGACGAGGCCGCCGAGCCGCCGCTCGAGCCGGTCGTCCCAGTCGAGGTCGAGCGCGGCGAGGTTGCTTTCGAGCTGGGCGACTGTCGCTGCTCCGCTGAGGACGACGTCTGCCCACGGTCGTGCCAACGCCGCCGCAAGCGCGACCGCGTCCTCGCTCGCGCCCCACTCGCGTGCCGTCGCGGTCAGCGTCTTGTCAGCGCCGCGCGCCGTGAGCCGCCCGTTGGCGAGCGCCTCCTTCACCAGGACCGTGAGTCCGGCTTGGTGCGCGCGCGCGAGTGACGACTCGGCGGCGCGCTCGTGCAGGTTCCACGTCGCCTGCACGGCGTCGAAGCCGGCCGTGGCGAGGGCTCGCTCGATCGTGGCCGCCTGGTCTGCACCCGTGACCGTGAGGCCGACGCGGATCCCGCGGGCACGCAAGGCGTCGAGCTCCCGGCGCACCGCGGGGTCGTCCAGGACGCCGCTGTCGACGGTGGCCGAGTGGATCTGGTACACGCCCAGATGGTCGCCGAGCAGCTCCCGCGTTTCGCGCCATTGCGTTCGGAAGTGCTCGGCCGAGAGGTCCTTGACCTCGTGCTCGGTGGCGTCGACGCGCCAGTCGGCCGTGTAGCGATAGCCCCACTTCGAGCTCACGGTGACGTCTCCGGGCTGCAGTCCGCGGCGCGCGAGCCACGACGCGAGGAACGCCTCGGCGCGACCGTACGAGCGCGCCGCGTCGAACCACCGCACGCCGCCCTCGTAGGCGGCGTCGAGCACGGCATGCGCCATGCGCTCCATCCGCTCGACGCTCGAGTCGGCAACGTCCCCGCCGTGGCCGAGGTTGATGTACGCGGGCCGTCCGAGCGCGGCGAGGCCGAGTCCGATCTGCGCGTCAGACATGGGCGAAGCCTACGTTCGGGCGGCCGCGGACGGCCGTCGCCGACCACGAGAAACCCTCCCGCAGAAGTGGAGTAGATGGGGCATGGGAGAAGACGGAAGAGTCAACCGCGCGATCCAGGGGGGCAAGGCGCGGACGACCGACATCAAGGCCCGCGTGCCCGAGCTCCGCGAGCACCTCCCGGAGCTGCGCGAGCGCGTGCCAGAGCTGACCGACGAGCTCAAGAGCCGCGGTACGGAGCTGCGCACGAAGAGCACCGAGCTGGGAAAGCGCGGCAGCGAGCTCGCGCGCCACTACGCCAAGATGGACGTCTCCTGGGCGCGCTGCAGCTACGCGAAGGCGGCGCGCGAGGCGCTGCTCAGCTTCGGGCTGGGCCCGATGATCGACTACTACGTGCGCACCCGGGTCACGGGTCGTGAGGTCTTCGACGAGCTCTCGCACCCGGTCGTCTTCGTGGCCAACCATTCGAGCCATCTCGACACGCCCTCGATCCTGCGCGCGCTGCCGCGCAAGTGGCGCCGCCGCACGGCCGTGGCCGCCGCCGCGGATTACTTCTACAGGAGCCGCTGGAAGGCGAGCGGGGTCGCGCTGCTGTTCAACACCGTGCCCCTCGGCCGCCAGGGCGAGGGGCTCAAGAACGGAGCGACCGACCACGTCGACCGCCTGATCGACGATGGCTGGAACCTCGTCATGTTCCCCGAGGGCACGCGCTCGCGCGATGGCAGCATCGGCAAGGTGCGTTCGGGAGCCGCGGTCATCGCGGCAAACCACGACGTCGACATCGTGCCGATCTACCTCAGCGGGACCCACACGGCGATGCCGCCGGACCAGAACTGGCCGCGGCGCCTTCCTGGCCGCTTCTTCTCACGGCGCCACCAGGTCGAGGTGCGCTTCGGCGAGCCGATCCGGCCCCGGGGCGTCGAGCACCGGCGTGAGGTCATGAACGAGGTGCGCGCGTTCTGGGACCGCAAGGGCCTCGCTCCCGCGCCGTCGCCGACGCCCGTTCCCGAGCCCGTGGTCGAGCCCGATGTGGTCCTTGACCGGGAGCTGATGCTCGAGCCCGAAGCGCCGGTCCCGCCGGCAGGCGTCGCCGGCCGCTCCACCTCCGGCGCGGCCTGACGCCGCGGTCTTCCGCGCGGCGCATTGCCAGCGCCGGGCGGCCCGTATACGGTCCGCCCCACCCGGGCTGAGCCGGCCGTCGAGTGGAGGAGGGCGCATGAAGAAGCTCATCAACGACCCCGAGTTCGTGGTTCGAGAGGCGCTCGAGGGCGTCGAAGCGGCACACGGGGACGTGCTGCGCGTCAGCTATGACCCGTACGTGATCGTGCGCAAGGACGCACCCGTCCAGGGCAAGGTGGGCATCGTCTCCGGCGGCGGCTCCGGCCACGAGCCCATGCACGGCGGCTTCGTCGGCCGCGGCATGCTCGACGCGGCGTGTCCGGGCGAGGTCTTCACCTCGCCGACTCCGGATCAGATGCTCGAGGCGACCAAGGCGGTCGACGGCGGCGCCGGCGTCCTGCACATCGTCAAGAACTACACGGGCGACGTGCTCAACTTCGAGATGGCGGCCGACCTCGCCAAGGGCGAGGGGGTCGAGGTCGAGGCTGTCGTCACCAACGACGACGTCGCGGTCCAGGACTCCCTCTACACCGCCGGTCGTCGCGGCGTCGGCATCACGGTTATCGCCGAGAAGATCTGCGGCGCGGCCGCCGAGGAGCGCCGGTCCCTCGCCGAGGTCGCCGAGGTGTGCCGGACGGTCAACGGGCGAGGCCGGAGCATGGGCATGGCGCTCACGGCGTGCGTCACGCCCTCGTCGGGCGAGCCGAGCTTCGAGCTGGGCGAGGACGAGATGGAGATCGGCATCGGCATCCACGGCGAACCGGGCCGTTACCGCGAGCCGATCGGGACGGCCGCGCAGGTCGTCGATCGCCTCGCCACGGCGATCGTCGAAGACCTGCCGTTCGAGTCGGGCGACAAGGTGCTCGCGTTCGTCAACGGCATGGGCGGCACGCCGCTGATCGAGCTGTACATCGTCTACCGCGAGCTCGACCGCTTCCTGCAGCAACGGGGCATCACCATCGAGCGCCGGTTGATCGGCGACTACATCACCTCGCTGGAGATGGCGGGCTGCTCGATCACGCTGCTCAAGCTCGACGACGAGCTGACGCGACTGTGGGACGCCCCCGCCGACACGCCGGCGCTGCGCGTCTGCTGAGGCGGGCGCCTTGAGCATCACGTCGACAGCGGTCCGCGACTTCATCCGGGCCTATGCGGCCCAGATAGCCGAGCACAAGGCCGAGCTGGTCAAGCTCGACACGGCCATCGGGGACGGCGACCACGGCACCAACATGGATCGCGGCATGCGCAAGGTGGTCGAGAGGATCGACGGCGTGGAGGGCGAGGACATCGGCGCGTTGCTCAAGGCGGTCGGGATGGCCCTGGTCTCGAGCGTCGGCGGCGCCGCCGGGCCCCTCTACGGGACGCTGTTCCTGGAGATGGGGAAGGCGTCAGCCGGCCGGGACGAGCTCGATCTGGCCGGCTGGACCGCCGCGCTGGAGGCCGGGGTCAAGGGCGTGCAGGCGCGCGGCAAGGCAGAGCCGGGCGACAAGACGATGGTCGACGCGCTGCTCCCCGCGGTCGCCGCGCTGCGCGCCGCGGCGGACGACGGGGCCGAGCTCGACGACGCGCTGCAGCGCTCGGCCGAGGCAGCCGAAGAGGGCATGCGGGCGACCGTCCCGCTCGAAGCCCGCAAGGGCCGGGCGAGCTATCTCGGCCCGCGCAGCGCGGGCCACCAGGACCCGGGCGCGACGTCGTCGCACATCCTGCTCGCCGTCGCCGCGACGACTTTCCGACACGACGCCTGATCTGCGAATAGTGTCCCGCTCGTTGGGTCAAGCAACTCGACGGAGGAGGAGGAAGGCTCTTGAGTATCTTCGGCGCAGAGGTGATCGGGACGGCGATCCTGATCCTGCTGGGCAACGGGGTCGTAGCCGGTGTCCTGCTCAACCTGTCCAAGGCCCAGAACGCAGGCTGGATCGTCATCACGTTCGGCTGGGGCATGGGCGTGATGGCGGGCGCGTTCGCGGTGGGGCAGTTCAGCGGTGCACATCTCAATCCGGCGGTCACGCTCGGGTTCGCGGCCATCGGCGACACTGACTGGGGCGACGTGCCCAAGTACCTCGGCGGCGAGTTCGTCGGCGCGTTCATCGGCGCCACGCTCGTGTGGGCGGCGTACCTGCCGCATTGGGGCGCGACCGAGGATCCCGGGCTCAAGCTGGCCTGCTTCAGCACCGCGCCTGCGATCCGCCACACCGTGGGCAACGTCATCTGCGAGATCATCGGGACCTTCATGCTGGTCTTCGGGATCCTCGCCTTCTTCGCCAACGAGGCGACGACGGCGACCGGCCTCGGCGCCCTGCTGGTCGGCCTGCTCGTGTTCGGGATCGGGCTCTCGCTCGGCGGACCGACGGGCTACGCGATCAACCCCGCGCGCGATCTGGGCCCTCGGATCATGCATGCGATCCTGCCGATCGCCGGCAAGGGGCCCTCGGACTGGAGCTATGCCTGGATCCCCGTCGTGGCGCCGATCATCGGCGGCGTCCTCGGAGCGCTGGCGTTCGACGCCTTCTACCCCGGCTGATCGCTTGCCACGACATAGGAACACCGGCGGGCGCCCGCACGTGACGGGCGGGCGCCACTTCACCCGAGACCGAGACCGAGACCGAGATCGAGAGGTGCTTCATGGCTAAGTACGCGGCAGCACTGGACCAGGGGACGACCAGCACGCGGTGCATGATCTTCGACCACGGCGGCAACGTGGTCAGCGTCGCCCAGAAGGAGCACGAGCAGATCTACCCGAAGCCCGGGTGGGTCGAGCACGATGCGAAGGAGGTCTGGGCGCGGACCCAGGAGGTCGTCGAGGAGGCGATGAAGTCGGCAGGAGCAGGCGCGGACGACATCGCCGGAGTGGGCATCACGAACCAGCGGGAGACCACGCTGGTGTGGGACAGGACCACCGGTGAGCCGGTGCACAACGCGCTCGTCTGGCAGGACACTCGCACCGACCGCCTCGTGGACGAGTTCTCGCGTGACGGCGGCCAGGCCCGCTTCCAGGAGAAGGTCGGCTTGCCGCTGGCCACCTACTTCTCGGGCCCGAAGATCCGCTGGCTCCTCGACAACGTCGACGGCGCCCGCGAGAAGGCCGAGGCCGGCGACCTGGTGTTCGGCAACATGGACACCTGGCTGATCTGGAACCTCACCGGCGGCACGGACGGCGGGCAGCACATCACGGACGTCACGAACGCCAGCCGTACGATGCTGATGGACCTGAAGACCCTGCAATGGGACGACGAGATCGCGGGCATCATGGGCATCCCGACCACGATGCTGCCGGACATCAAGCCCTCCAGCGAGGTCTATGGCGAGGTCAAGACCGGCGGCGCCCTGCAGGGGGTGGCGATCGCCGGCGACCTCGGCGACCAGCAGGCGGCGACCTTCGGGCAGACCTGCTTCGCGCCCGGCGAGGCCAAGAACACCTACGGCACCGGCAACTTCCTGCTGCTCAACACGGGCACCGAGGCGGTGCAGTCGAAGTCAGGCCTGCTGACGACCGTCGGCTACAAGATCGGCGACCAGGACACGGTGTACTGCCTCGAGGGCTCGATCGCCATCACCGGCGCGCTGGTGCAGTGGCTGCGCGACAACCTCAAGATGATCGAGGCCGCACCGGAGGTCGAGGACCTCGCCCGTTCCGTGGACGACAACGGCGGCTGCTACATCGTCCCGGCGTTCTCAGGCCTGTTCGCGCCGTACTGGAAGTCCAACGCGCGCGGCGTCATCGCGGGCCTGACCCGCTACGTCACCGCCGGCCACATCGCCCGGGCGGCGCTGGAGGCGACCGCGTACCAGAGCCGCGAGGTCGTGGAGGCGATGGACGCCGACTCGGGGGTGGCGCTGGAGTCGCTCAAGGTCGATGGCGGGATGGTCGGCAACGACCTGCTGATGCAGTTCCAGGCGGACCTGCTCGGCGTGCCGGTGATCCGGCCGAAGGTCCCCGAGACGACCTCGCTTGGCGCCGCCTACGCCGCCGGGCTCGCGACGGGCTTCTGGAACGAGGTCGAGGAGCTCCGCGAGAACTGGGTCGAGGACAAGCGCTGGGAGCCCACGATGGACGCCGCGAAGCGCGACGAGTACTACACGTACTGGAAGAAGGCGGTCACGCGGACGTTCGACTGGTTCGAAGCCGAAGATTGACGCGGTGCCAGGTCTCCGAGCCGAGCTGCTGGTGATCGGCGGTGGCGCGACCGGCGCCGGAGTCGCCTGGGACGCGGCGCTGCGGGGGTTCGACGTCGTGCTCGTCGACCGGGGCGACCTCGCCGAGGGAACCAGCGGCCGCTTCCACGGCCTGCTGCACTCGGGCGGCCGCTACGTGGTCAAGGACCCGTTGGCCGCCGAGGAGTGCGTCGCGGAGAACGCGGTCCTGCGCCGGGTGATCCCCGCGTGCATCGAGGACACCGGCGGCCTGTTCGTGACCACCCCCGACGACGATCCCGCCTACGGCGACCGCTTCCTCGCCGGCGGCCGCGCCTGCGGGCTTGCCGCCGAGGAGATCGACGTCGCCGAGGCGCTGCGCCGCGAGCCGCGCCTGAACCCGGCCATCCGACGCGCCTTCACCGTGCCGGACGCATCGATCGACGCCTGGAAGGCGGTCTGGTCTTTCGCGCGCGGCGCCTCGGCGCACGGGGCGCGGATCCTGACCTACCACCGCGTCATCGCCCTGCACCGCGAGGGTGCCGCGGTCGCGGGCGCGCGGGTGCGCAATGAGCTCACCGGCGAGGAGCTCGACATCGAGGCGGGGTTCACGATCAACGCCTCGGGCGCCTGGGCGGCGCAGATCGCGCACATGGCCGGGATCGAGGGCGTCGGCGTCGTTCCCGGCAAGGGCATCATGATCGCCATGAACCACCGGCTGGTGAACACGGTGATCAACCGCTGCACCATGCCGGCCGACGGCGACATCCTCGTGCCGATCCGGACCGTCAGCGTGATCGGCACGACGGACATCCACTCGGCGGACCCCGACGAGATCCCGGTCACGCAAGCCGAGGTCGACCAGATGCTCGACGACGGCGAGCGCCTGGTGCCGGGGTTCCGCGAGGCGCGGGCGCTGCGCGTCTGGGCCGGCGTTCGCCCGCTCTTCCAGGATGAGAAGGCCGGGGCCGTGGCCGACACGCGCGACGTCAGCCGCACCCACGCGGTCGTGGACCATCGCGAGCGCGACGGCGTCGACGGCCTGCTCACGATGTCCGGGGGCAAGCTCACGACCCTGCGGCTGATGGCCCAGGACATCGTCGACGCGATGTGCGCGCAGCTCGGGACGGAGCGCCCTTGCCGCACGCACGAGGAGAGCCCGCCCGGGAACGAGGCCGGGGAGCCCTACAGCCTCGGTTCGCGGGTGCGGGGCCGCGAGGCGACGCTGCAGGACGAGCAGCTCATCTGCGAGTGCGAGCTGATCGGTCGCAGCCGCCTCGAGAACGCCATGCGCCGGCGCGGGACGGCCAACCTCGACGACATCCGGCGCAGCCTGCGCCTCGGCATGGGGCCGTGCCAGGGCGGCTTCTGCATCTACCGCGCGACCGGGATCCTGCACGGTGTCGAACGCCTCGACGGCGCCGCGGCCGCCACGTCGCTGCGCGACTTCCTGCAGGAGCGCTGGAAGGGCGTCTGGCCGATCCTCTACGGCGACCAGCTTCGACAGGCGCGCCTGGACGACTGGATCTTCCAGGGCCTGCTCGACGTCGAGCACCTTCCCGACCCAGAGGCGGCACCGGCGTGAGGGCAGGCGCTCGGGTGTCGGCGTGAGCCATCACGACGTCGTCGTGGTCGGCACCGGCCTGGCCGGGCTCACCTCCGCGGTCCGCCTGGCGCAGGAGGGCGCGCGCGTGCTCGTGCTGGCCAAGGGCGTGGGCGCGACGCACCTGAGCCCGGGAACCATCGACATCCTCGGCTACGCGCCCGAGCGCATCGAGCGCCCCGGCGAGGCGCTCGGCCGCCTGCCCGAAAGCCATCCCTACGCGCTGGTCGGCGCCGGCGGTGTCGCCGCGGCCGTCGAGTGGTTCAAGGACCGGGTCGCGGAAGGCCCGCTGGCACCCTACGCGTACACGGGCGGCCTGGAGGAGAACCTCCTTCTCCCGACCGCGGTCGGGGTGGCCCGCCCGTCGGCGGTCGTCCCCGAGACGATGGCGGGCGGCGACCTCCGGGGCGGCGCCGAGGTCTGCGTCGTCGGCTTCCGCGCGCTGAAGGACTTCTACGCGGCGCTGCTCGCCGACACGCTCCGGCGCGCGGCGCCGGGAGTGCAGGCGCGCGCCGTCGAGCTCGACCTCGGGCCCGAAGGCCGGGCCGACGTCAACGCGCTCGGGTTCGCGCGCGCCTTCGACGAGCCCGCTTTCCGCGCCGAGGTCACTGCGCAGCTGGTCGCTCGGCTGGGGACGCAGGAGCGCGTCGCCTTCCCGGCCGTGCTGGGCCTCGCCGACCCCCACGGCGCGTGGACCGAGCTCGAGCACCGGCTCGGCCGCGAGGTGTTCGAGATCCCGACGTTGCCCCCGTCCGTCCCGGGCATGCGGGTCCACAAGATCCTGCGCGAGGCGCTGCGCCGGGCGGGCGGGCGCGTCATCCTCAATGCGGTGGTCACCGGGGCCAAGCGGGAGGACGGGCGGGTCAGCGCGTTGCGCGCGCAGGTCGGCCTGCGCGAGGAGCTCCATGGCGCCGACTGGGTGGTGCTGGCCACCGGCGGCTTCGCTTCCGGCGGCCTCGAGCTCGACTCGCGCTGGGAGGCGCGCGAGACCGCGCTGGGGCTGCCCGTGACCGGCGTGCCCGAGCCGGGCGGGGAGCGCTTCCGCCCCGGCTACTTCGAGGATCACCCGATCGGCCGCGCCGGGGTGGCGGTGGACCGCGAGCTGCGGCCCGTCGACGCCGGCGGTGAGCGCGTGGTCGACAACGTCCTCGTCGCGGGGGCCACGCTGGCCGGGGCCGTGCCCTGGCGCGAGAAGTCGGGCGACGGGCTGAGCCTCTCCACCGGATACCGGGCGGCGGAGCTCGTCCTCGGTGCACGGACCAACGCCGGCGCCCCCGCCGGGGCCGTGGGGAGCTGACCGCGGTGGCGGTGCACGACGGCCACGACGTGCTCGGCGACCTCATGCGCGCGTCGCTCGACCACTGCGTCAAGTGCACGATCTGCGAGACCTTCTGCCCGGTCTCCAACGTGACGCCGCTGTTCCCGGGGCCCAAGTACGTGGGGCCCCAGGTCGAGCGCTTTCGCATCGACGACGAGCCCTCTCCCGACGCCTCCCTGGACTACTGCTCGGGCTGCGGCATCTGCACCCAGGTGTGCCCGCAGGGCGTCCACATCGCCGAGATCAACACGCAGGCCCGGGCCGAGCTGAAGGCCACCCAGGGCGTCAAGCTGCGCGACCGGGTCCTCGCGTCGCCCGACGCTCGCCGGACGTCTCGGGACGCCGGTGGCGCCGATCGCCAACTGGAGCCTGCGCAATCGGCTGCTGCGGCGGGCGATCGAGAAGACGGTCGGGATCCACCACCGGGCGCCGATGCCGCGCTTCGCCGGACGTACGTTCCAGCGCTGGGCGCGCCGCCATGCCGCGCCGGCGGCGCAGCGTCGCGTCGCCTTCTTCCACGGCTGCGGGACGAACTACTACGAGCCGCGGCTGGGGGAGATGACCGTCGCCCTGCTCGAGCACAACGGACTTGCGGTCGAGGTGCCCAAGCAGGACTGCTGCGGCCTGCCGCTGCAGTCGAACGGCCTGTTCGACGACGCCCGCGGCTACGTCCACCGGCTGGCCGCCCGTCTCGCGCCCTACGCCCGCGAGGGCGTGGACATCGTCGCGACGTCGACCAGCTGCAGCCTGATGCTCAAGCGCGAGGCGCTCGAGATCCTCGGCATGAGCGACGACCCGGACCTGCGGGTCGTGTCGGAGCGGGTCTTCGACATCTGCGAGTACCTGCTCGCGATGCACGAGCGCGGCGAGCTGCAGACCGATTTCCGGCCCATGCGCGGAGACCGTGAGCTACCACGCGCCGTGCCAGCAGCAGGGCCACGGCATCGGCAAGCCGGCGCTCGACCTGCTCGCTCTGGTCCCCGAGCTGCGGACGATCGAGACGGGCGCCGCCTGCTGCGGCGTCGCCGGCACCTACGGCCTCAAGAAAGAGAAGTACGACATCGCCATGAAGGTGGGCGCCGGGCTGTTCGCGGAGATCGGCGAAGCCGCACCGGATCGGGCGGTGTGCGACTCCGAGACCTGCCGCTGGCAGATCGAGCACGCGACCGGTGTGCCCGCGGTGCATCCCGTCGAGATGCTCCACCGCGCGTCAGGCCTCGCCTGAGCGCTCCGTGGTCGGCCTGGTCATCGTCTCCCACAGTGCGGCGCTGGCCGACGGCGTCGTGGAGCTCGCCCGGGAGATGGGCGGGGGCGAGGTTGCCATCGAGGCGGCCGGCGGGATCGAGGGCGGCGAGCTCGGCACCGACGCCGAGCGGGTGCGCCAGGCCGTCGAGCGGGCCCGCTCGCCCGAAGGCGTGCTCATCCTCATGGACCTCGGAAGCGCGCTGATGAGCGCCGAGATGGCGTCGGAGATGGCCGAGCCGGAGGGCGGGCCGATCCTGCTCTCCGAGGCGCCGCTCGTCGAGGGCGCCGTGGCCGCGGCGGCCCGGGCGCGCGGAGGCGCGTCGCTCCAGGAGGTGGCGCGCGAGGCGCGCGGCGCGCTGGCGATGAAGAGCGCCCAGCTGGGTCAGGAGGTGCTCGAGCCGGACGAGGCGCCGCCAGCCGAGATCGACGGCGACGCCGTCGAGCTGCGCCTGCCCGTCCAGAACCGGCTCGGCCTGCACGCCCGCCCGGCGGCGCGCCTCGTGGGCGCGCTCGCCGGCCTCGACGCGCGGGTCGAGGTCTCGAACGCGACCCGTGGCCGCGGTCCGGCGGACGGCCGCAGCCTCACCGGCGTGGCGACGCTGGCCGTGCGCCAGGGGGACGAGATCCTGGTGCGCGCGCGCGGGGACCAGGCCGCCGCCGCGCTCGACGCCGTGCGCGCGCTGGCGGCGGACAACTTCGGGGATGAACACGCAGCGGTCGCGGGCGAGGCCGCGGCGGTCAGCGACGATGCGGCGGCGCGTGGCGCGGCGGCGGCCAGCGATGTGGCGACGGCCGGGCGGGGCGCGCCCGCTGAGGGCGGCGAGGCGCCCGCTCGCGGCTCGCGGCTGCGCGGCGTGCCCGCCTCGCCGGGGATCGCCATCGGCCCCGCTCGCCGGTTGCGGCTGCGCGAGCCGGTCGTCGAGGACGGTCCGCCCTCCACTCCCGGCGAGGAGCGTGCCCGGCTCGACAGGGCTCGCGCCGCGGCGCGGGAGGAGCTCGTGGAAGCCCGCGCGACGGTGGCGGCCCGTGGCGGGGCCGCGGAGGCGGACATCTTCACCGCGCACGCCCTGCTCCTCGACGATGCCGCGATCACGGAGCCGGCGCTGCGGAACATCGAGGAGGGTGCCGGCGCCGGGCGGGCATGGCAGGCGGCCGCGGCCGAGGCCGCCGCGGCCTTCCGCGCGCTCGACGATCCTTACCTGCGCGAGCGGGCCGCCGACGTCGAGGACGTCTCCCGCCGGGTCCTCGCCCTGCTCGCCGGCACGCCGTCCGGCGCGACGCTCGAGGGCGCGGGCATCGTCCTCGCCGACGAGCTGACACCGGGCGAGGCGGCCGGCCTCGATCCCAGCCAGGCGTGGGCGATCGCGACGGCCCGCGGCGGCGCAACCGGCCACGTGGCCATCCTCGCGCGCGCGCTCGGCATCCCAGCCGTGGTCGGCGTCGGAGCCGCCCTGCTCGACATCGTCGAGGGGACGCCGCTGGTGCTCGACGGCCAGACGGGCGCCGTCGACGTCGACCCCGGCGACGAGGCGGTCGCCGAGCAGCGAGCGCGGCGTCAGACGGCCGACGCCGAGCGCCGCGCCGCGCTGGCCCGCGCCGCCGAACCGGGCGCCCTGCGCGATGGCCGGCGCATCGAGGTCTTCGCGAACGTCGGCAGCCCCGCCGAGGCTGCCCTCGCCGTCGAGCAGGGCGCCGAGGGCATCGGCTTGCTGCGCACCGAGTTCCTCTTCCTCGACCGCGCCACGGCGCCCGACGAGGAAGAGCAGGTCGAGGTCCTGCGCGAGATCGCTCGTGCGATGGACGGTCGCCCGGTGATCGTCCGCACGCTCGATGCGGGGGCTGACAAGCCGCTCTCGTTCCTGCGCCAGGCGCCTGAGGACAACCCGTTCCTCGGACGCCGCGGCATCCGCCTCTCGCTCGCCGAGCCCGAGCTGCTGCGCACGCAGCTGCGGGCCATCCTGCGGGTCGCCTCCGAGCACCCGCTCAAGGTGATGTTCCCGATGGTCACGACGCTTCAGGAGGTGCGGGCCGCGCGATCGCTGCTCGAGCGGGAGCGGGCCGGTCTGGGGAGCCGCGCGGAGCTCGAGGTCGGAGTCATGGTCGAGGTGCCCGCGCTCGCCCTGCAGGCAGCACACGTCGCTCCGGAGGTCGACTTCTTCTCGATCGGGACGAACGACCTCTCCCAGTACACGTTGGCCGCCGATCGTGGGAACGCGGCGGTGGCCGGCCTCCTGGACGGCGTGCCGGCCGCGGTGCTCGCCCTCGTCGCCGCGGTGATCGAGGCCGCCGTCGAGCACCGTCGCTGGGTGGGGGTGTGCGGCGAGCTCGCCGGCGAGCCCGAGGCGGCCGTCGTGCTCGCCGGGCTCGGCGTCCGTGAGCTCAGCATGGCCGCGAGCCGCATCCCGGCCGTCAAGGCCGCGTTGCGCGAGCACGACTCGGAGGCTGCCGCCGCGGCCGCCCGCCGCGCGCTCGGGCAGGGCGGCCAGGGGCCCGCCGCTCCGAACGGCGCGCGGTAGAGTCCGCGCGCCTCGTGGCCATCCCGACCGTGACCCGGAGCAGACTGCACTCCGCCCGCTTGCTCGCCGTGGGCACCGCCACGCGGATCGCCCTCACCCCGGTCGTGATGTGGCTGGTGCTGTACGGCGAGGGCGCGGGCGCCGAGGCCTTCGCCGCGATCCTGTTCTGCGTGGCGGCTGCCACCGATTGGGTGGACGGGCGGCTCGCCCGCCGCTGGGGCGTCACCAGCAAGATCGGGTCGTTTCTCGACACCACCGCGGACAAGCTGCTCGTCTCGGGCGTGCTGATCGCCCTGCTCGAGGCCGACCGCGCGTCGGCCTGGATCGTCGCGGTCATCATCGGGCGCGAGCTGGTGCTCATGGGGCTGCGCGGCGTGATCGCCTCCGAGGGCGAGGTCATGGCCCCCTCGATGCTCGGAAGGCTCAAGACCAGCGTCCAGTGCCTCGCCATCGCGCTGGCGATCCTGCGGCCCGGCGACCCTATCGGCGGGCTGTTCCTCGACGAATGGGCGATGCTGGCCGCCGCCGCCATCACCGTGGCGTCCGGCGCCGACTACCTCGTGCGCGCGCTCCCGGCCGTCGCGCGGGAGGACCGAGGCGCGTGACGCGCGTCTTCCTCACGGGCGGCAGCGGCCTCGTCGGGGGCGCGCTCGCCACGAGCCTGATCGGGCGCGGCGACGAGGTCGTCGCGCTGGCCCGCTCGGAAGCCGCCGAGCGCGCGCTCGCCGCGCGCGGCGCCCGGGTGGTTCGCGGCGACGTGCTCGACGCGGAGGCGATGGCGGCCGGCATGGCGGGCTGCGAGCTGCTCTACCACGTGGCCGGCATCAACACGATGTGCCCCACCGACCCCGCGGCGCTGTTCGACGTCAACGTGCGGGGCGCCGAGGCGGCGGTGCTAGCAGCCGCCCGGGCCGACGTCCGCAGGGTTGTGCTCACGTCCTCGGCCGCCTCGCTGGGCGAGCCGGCGGGCACCGTGGGCAGCGAGCGCTCGCCGCACCGGGGTAGCTATCTGTCGATCTACGAGCGCTCCAAGCGCGAGGGGGAGATCGCCGCGTTCGCGGCTGCCCGCCGAAGCGGCGTCGAGCTCGTGTCGGTCAACCCCTCGTCGGTTCAGGGTCCGGGCCGTGCGGGCGGCACCGGCCGGATACTGATCGCCTATCTCAACGGACGCCTGCGGGCGTTCGTCGACACGCACATCAGCATCGTCGACATCGACGACTGCGTCGAGGGCCACCTGCTGGGCGCCGAGCGGGGCGTCCCCGGGGAGCGCTACGTCCTGAACGGCGCGACGCTGAGCTCGCGGGAGGCGCTCGACACGGTCGCCGAGCTGGCCGGGGTCCGCCACGACGTGCGCTTCCTCCCCCCGCGTCTCGCCGGCGTCGCCGGCGCGCTGGTCGAGGGGGCCTTCCGCCTACGCGGCAGGCACCCGCCGGTGTGCCGCGAGATGGTGCGCACGCTCCTGCACGGCCACCGCTACGACGGGTCCCGTGCGGCGCGGGAGCTCGGGCTGAGCTACACCCCGGTGACCGACACCTTCCGGCGCACGATCGACTGGGCGGCGGCCGAGGGGCTCGTCCAGCGGCATCCTGGGTAGCCCAGGGGCATGGAACATCCAGCCAAGCCCGAGCAGCACGACAGCTTCGAGAAGGGGAGCGACCACAAGCCCGACCCGCCCGAGGAGAACCTCGAGCCCGACTACGCCCGCGGCACGCGTGCGGGCGAGCCGGGAGAGGAGGGCCGTTTCAGCGAGGGCGCCGAAGCCCTGCCCGACTCGCCCGAGAAGCACGTCGAGCGCCGCTTCAGCGAGGGCAGCGAGCGCAGCCCCACCAGCGAGTAACGGAGCGCCATCCGTGGGACTAGGCTTCGGCTGCTAGCGACGAAGGAGGAGCTGTGGCTGCCATCTGCCGGTCGTACGAGTCGCACGCCGAAGCGCAGGAGGCCGTGAACGCCGTGCTGGGCGCGGGCATCCCCGGCGGCGGGGTGCGGGTGCTCATGGGCGAGCCGCCCCGCGACGCCCACGCCGGGCCGGTGGGCGAGTTCGCCGGCCCGACCGAGCCGGACGCCCCGGTCGGGAGCTTCGCTGACCATCCCGAACCGCAGGACGCCGCCGCCGGAGCCTTCGCCGGCGGCAAGCAGCGCGGCGGGAGCTTCGCCGACGCCGACCGCGAGTTGCTCACCAGCTATCCCGACGGCGTGGAGATGATGCAGGTCGCGGGCCACCGCCGCATCAAGCAGCTGCTGACGGACGCGGGCCTCGACCACGCCACCGCCGAGCGCGACGTCGACGCACTGCACCAGGGCCGCATCCTCGTGCTCGTGGAGCTGGCCGAGGACGACGCGGACCGGGTCCGGGCCCTGCTGGAGGGCTGATCAGCGGGCGGGCGCTGGGAGGCACAGCGCCTGCTCGACGATGCGCTCCGCCTGGGTGGCCGCGGCGGCCAGGATCTGGGAGCGCCGCTCCGTCTGAGACACCACCGGGGTCCCGGCCGGCGGCCGCAGGCCCAGCACGTGCGGCGGCTCGGCGCCTGGGTGAAGCGTGCGCCGCGCGATGTCGTTCACGACACGCTCGTAGCTGTCGAAGCGGTCGCCGTAGAGCGCCAGAAGCGCTGGGTTGAGCCTGCGAAGGTACCGCTCGATCAGCAGGTCGGCGGCCTTCGAGGCGCTCTTGCGCGGCTCGCCGTACGGTCGCGTCTGCAGGACGAGCACGTGCGTGGCGCCGGCCGCGATCGCCTCGGCGACCGGAACCGGCGCGCCGAGGAGGCCTCCGTCGAGGTAGCGGCGACCGTCGATCTCGACGGGGGGTCCGCCCGCCCACGGCATGCGGCTCGACGCCAGCAGGGCGTTCCAGAGGTCCCTCTTGGTGCTCATGCCTGAGAGGGCGACGGGCTGCGCGTCCTCCACGCTGACGGCGACGCAATGCAGCTCGATCGGACTGTCGAGCACGCGGTCGTGGCGAGCGGCGTCGAGGTCGGGCGAGGCGAACTTGAGCACGTAGGTGACGTCGATGACCGGTCGGCCGCGCAGCACTCGCGCCGGGTTGACGAAGGAGCGCGAGGCGAGCGGGCCGTGGTAGGTGGCGGCGCCGTAGCGCGCCACGCCGCCGATCAGCGCGGCACCGTTGATCGCGCCGGCGGAGGCGCCGACGACCAGATCGAAGCACGTGGTCAGGGCGAGGCGCTCGAGCGCCGCGGTCATCCCCGCCGAGACGACCCCGCGCATTCCGCCGCCCTCGAGTACGAGCGCGACGCGATGGGGATCGCGGCGTTGGCCCGGAACGGAGCCGCTGTCCGCGCGCTCGCGCAGCACCTCCGAGACCGGATGGGGGATGACGGACACGGCCGAGCAATGTAGACGACGAGCCGGTCTCGTATCACAGCGTGGATGGAGTCCATGAAGCAGCGACCTGCCGGCCGCGCACACAACCTCTCAGGGCACGACAACGAGAGAGCGGGGCCCGCTGACCCCCCGGCCCATCGTGATCTCGCTCACGACGGGTGGGCGTCCAGCAGGTCGACCGCCGCGCCCACGATCGTGTCGGCGTCGATGCCGAAGTAGCGGTAGAGGTCGTCGACGTCGCCGGACTGGCCGAAGTCGTCGACGCCCGAGGCAGGCGATCGGCATGCAGCGGACGGCGGACAGGAAGCTGAGCGTGTGTGGGTGGCCGTCGATCACGGTGACGATCGGCGCAGCGCGGTCGGCGGGAAAGAGCTCGTCGAGGACCGAGTCGTCGCCCTCGGCGAGCCCTTGGCGGGCCCGCAGCGCGCGGAAGATCAGGTCGGCTGATGTCAGGCAGACCACGTCGCAGGCGATGCCCGCGGCGCCGAGCTCGTCGGCGGCGGCGATGACCTCCGGCATGATCGCGCCGATGCCGACGAGGGTCACCGCGGGCCTGGCGGTCGAGCCGTGCGCAGGCGATAGCCGCCGGCCAGCGACCGCCGGCGGCGCTGCTCGCGCGCCGTCCGCGTCGTCAGGGACGGCGGCCAGTCGCCTGGTCGACGGGCCGCGTGGTCAGGCGGAAGTAGGCCGAGGTCCCGTCCGGCCGGCCGACGCGGGACAGCGCGTCGAGCAGCGTCCATTCGAGGTCCTGGCCGAAGGCCGGCTCCCAGGCGATGCAGCGCGGCTGCTCGAGACCGACCGACGGGGTGGTGATCGACTGGTGCGCGCCTCCCTCGGGAGCCAGCGTCACGCCGGACGGCGTGCCGACGAGGATCGACTGCCCGCCGGCGTACATGCCGAACGACCAGGGCTCCAGGGCGCGGTTGACGAACGGGTCGTAGATCGTGCCGATCGGCAGCAGCGCCTGGCCGTCGCGCGACCAGGTGGCTCCCAGCTCGCCGAGCAGGCCGACGAGGTTGCCCTCTGCGATGCCCAGCTCGATGTGCTGACCGTGCTCGCTCTCGCGCCAGCGCACGAGGGTGTCGGTGTCGTCGGCGAACCAGTCGATGCGCTCGCCGAGGTGCCAGATCCCGACACGGTTGATCCAGCCGCCGAGGTTCGTCGACGACGCGACGTCGGGGCTGACGGTCACCACGTGCGCCGCCACGTCGGGTGCGGCGTGGGCGAGGTCGACGAAGAAGCGCCCGAACGCCTGCTGCGTCGATGCGACGCCGTTGTGGGCCCGTCCGACGTCGCGCGGGACGGCCGGCGCGGTCTTGAGCTCGACGACGTCACGCTCGCAGGCGCTCGGCGGCGGCGCGGCACAACGTCGCCTCCGGCGAGCCGTCGGGGAAGACCGCCCACGGGTCGGTCGCGTCTGCACCGAGGTCTGTCGCCAGCTGCTCCCACTGCTGGTGTGGAGAGCAGCGCCGAGTGGTTGGCCGGATGGCCCTGCGTGGCCAGTCGCCAGGCCTTGATCGTGTAGGCGAAGACGACGGACGGGCGGTCGTGCACCGCGTCGGCTTCGGCGAACGCATCGAGCAGGCCGCCCAGGTCGTGGCCGCCGAGGTCGCGGATCGCGCGCAGCAGCGTCGTCGTCGTCGAGGTCGGCGATCAGCCTGGCGAGTCTCGTTGCTGCGTCGACCACCGCCCGGCATGCGCTCGCGCAGCTCGTCGGGCGTTGAGCGCAGCAGCCGCTGGTACTCCTCGTTCGGCATGGCGTCGATGCGCTCGCGCAGCGCGCTGCCGCCCTCGCGCATCGAAGAGCCCACGCAGCCGCCGCCCGTACTTGACGGTGGTCGTGTGCCAGCCGGCGGCCTCGAACATCGCCGCGATGCGGCCGGCCGCGATGTCGGGAACGATGCGGTCCAGCGACTGGCGGTTGAGGTCGACGATCCACATCACCTCGCCGAGGTGCGGCACCACGGGATCGACAAGCGCCTCCCAGATGGCGCCCTCGTCGAGCTCCGCGTCGCCCAGCAGCGCCACGGCGCGCCCGCCCTGCGGCACCTCGAAGTGCCCGGCCACGTAGCGGTGGGCCATCGCGCTCCAGATCGGTGCGGTCGCCCCGATGCCGACCGAGCCGGTCGAGAAGTCGGCGGGGACGGGGTCCTTCAGGCGACTCGGATAGCTCTGGAGCCCGCCGAACTCCCGCAGGGTCGTCAGGTATTCCCGATCGAGCTGTCCCAGCAGGTACTCGATCGCGTGCAGGACCGGCGAGGCGTGCGGCTTGACCGAGACACGGTCAGGGCCGCGCAGGTAGGCGAAGTACAGCGCCGTCATGATCGAGACGATCGACGCCGACGACGCCTGATGGCCACCGACCTTCACACCCGACGGCGTCTGGCGCACCTTGTTGGCGTGATGGACGATGCTCGTCGCCAACCAGAGCACCCGGCTCTCCACGGCTTCGAGCACGGCTAGGTCGACAGCGGGCAGCTGCGACGGGGGCGCGGTCTCAGCAGCCACGTTCGCGCCCCTAGCCCGTGAACAGGGCGCCGTAGGCGTTGAGCGCCGGCTGCCCGCCGAGGTGGGCATAGAGGACGTTCGAGCCTCGGTCGATCTCGCCGTTGGCGACCAGGTCGATCAGGCCGGCCAGGCCGATCGCCTCCAGCGTCTGGTCGTCGGGTATGCCGTAGCCGTGTTGCCGGCGATGCGTGCCACCTGCTGCAACCGGCCGCACCCATGGATGGGAGACGGACCGAACATCAGGGGGTAGCGCTCGAGCTCGGCGACGCTCATGAGGCCCCCGAGGGCCGAGTTCCGCGTGCTCGGCAGCGTCCGGCGGTTCGCGGCGCCCATCCGAGGCAGGGCGCCGGCCCATCAGGCACGTCGCTCGTCGTCCAGCTCGCCGCGTGTGGCCGCCTCCAGCAGGGTGGGCGCGAGGACCGAGTCCGCCGCACCGGTGACCCGCAGCCCGACAACCCGGCCGTAGTGGTCGAAGTCCAGCTCGAGGCGGTCGAGCGCAGGGATCGCGTCGGCCGCGTCCAGCGCGTCGAGGGCCACGGAGTCGCGGACCTCCGGCGCGGCCCCGACCACCAGCGCCACGTACGCTTCGCCCGAGGCCTTGACCGTGACCGCGATCTCCACCACGGGCACGATGCTCGCAGGTCGCCGGCAGCCACGGTGAGCCGGCAGAGGCCGATCGCGAGGCGCTCGCACCCTCGCGGACGCCCGGACGAGAACGAGAGCCTCGTCCGCCGGAGATTGCAGCCGTCCTCGCCGCCGCGCAGGTAGAGCGTGGGTTGGGGTGGGGTGAGGCGCAGCTCGGGGCCAGGGTCCTCGGCCCGGTGGTAGGCGATGGCGGCAGCGAGGTGCTCGGGGTGGCGAAGGCAGCGTTTGGCATTGGCGGCTCCCTGCTGCAGGTTGCGGCCGGGCTCCAGTCACGCCAGAGCCGGTCGACGACGATGCGCCGTTCGTCAACGTGACCATGCGCTCAGGACACCCGCCCGTCAGTAAGGCCGGCAGCGGCGTCGGGTCGCACGTCGAGATGATCGCGCTCGCGAGGCACCCGAGTGGGCGGCCGGCGCGCCTGGACAAGCGCGGATAGGACGCCGGCCACGCCGTGGACGGTCGCGGCGGTTGCGAACAGGCGGGCGGTCACGCGAGGCCCCGGGCGCGGGCCATACGGAGGAGCCCCTCGCGTGCCGGCCGTGCCGCGACCGCCGCCACCGCGGCCCGCAGCGCCGGCGCCGGGTCCGCTCCGGCCGGCAGGACGCCGACCGGCGTGCCGTCGGATCTGGTGAGCATCGCCGAGCCTCCGGGCGCGCCGACCGCGCGCGCGGCGACCGGGTCGAGGAGCCGGACACGGACCGGTAGGCGGCCGGCGAGCGACGCGGCCGCCGAGTCCCAGGTCGGCGCGTCGCGGCCGGTGAACAGCGTGAGCCCGGGTCCGAGCAGGTCGAGGGTCGAGCGCTCGCCGGACCAGACGTGGGCGATCCGGCCGCCGAGGTCGGCGCGCACCTCCTGCTCCACGGGGCGGATCGAGCCGTTGGGGTCGGCGGACCGGGCGGCGGTGTACTCGGCGACGGGCCGGCGCTCGGCCTCGTAGGAGTCCAGCAGCGCCGGCGCAGCCCAGCCGCGGAGCACCCATCCGAGCTTCCAGCCCAGGTCGTAGCCGTCGTGCAGCGCGAGGTTGAGGCCCGTCCCACCGCGCGGCGTCACCCGGTGCACGGCGTCGCCGGCCAGGAAGATGCAGCCGCTGCGCCAGCGCTCGGCCAGCTGCGCCGCCGACGAGAAGCGCCGCGAGCGCTCGACCCGCACCGGCAGATCCCCGACGCCCGCACCGAGCCGGATGAGCCGCGCGGCCCGCCGCTCGTCCGGCGCTTCGTCGCGCATCCCGAACAGCCAGCGGTCCGAGGGGCCGGCGGGCAGGAACGTCGCGGGCGACGCCGCGTGGGTCACGGAGTAGATGGCGTGGCGGTGCTCGCCGAGCACCTTCCACAGCGGCGCGCGGAAGAGGGTCGTGAACCCCTCGAGCAGACCCTGTGGCCCGAGCAGGGGGATGCCGAGCGCATGGCGCACCGCGCTGCGCGCGCCGTCGGCCGCGACCACGTAGCGGGCGTGCACGGTGCGCAGCGCGCCCGTGTGCACGTCGCGCAGCTCGGCACGGGCGCCGTCGGCCCCCTCGAAGATCCCGGCCAGCTCGGTTCCCAGCTCGACGCGCGCGCCCGGCGCGGCGCGCAGGTGCTCCAGCAGCAGTGGCTCCACGTCGTCCTGCGCCACGCAGGCCGGCGCCGTCGGGCTGACCATGCGGCTCTGCTCGGCGTTGGGGTAGCCGACCTCGACCGCCGAGCCGGCGGCTGCGTCGGCGAGCGTCTCGGACTCGAGCAGCCGCCAGTCGACGTCGACGCTGCGGGCGCGCACGTCCTGCTCCAGCCCCCAGGCCCGCACGAGCTCCATCGAGCGCAGGCTGAGGACGGTGGCACGAGGGTGCGAGGAGAGCCGTGTGCGGCGCTCGACGAGCAGGCACGGGATGTCGTGTCGCGTCAGCTCGAGGGCGGCGGCCAGGCCGGCGGGGCCGGCCCCGACCACGAGCACGGGGATGTCGTTCGCGTTCGTGAAGGGCATGGGCGTCAGGGTGGAGGCGACGCCGCGCGGGCACATGAGCAACGGCTACTCAAGTCGCGGTGGCCGTTGGCCGGGGACGCTCGGTGGATCACACTGCGCTCATGCGGTGGCCACTCACGGGGCGCGACGCCGAGCTGCGGCTCATCGGCGACGCGCTTGCGGGTGGTTCGGCGGGCGGCGTCGTGATCGCCGGGCCGGCCGGGGTCGGCAAGACGCGGCTGGCGGCCGAGGCCTCGGAGCTCGCGCGGGCGCAGGGCTGCGCGGTGGAGTGGGTGCGGGCCTCCCGCTCGGCGCGGTCGATGCCCCTCGGGGCCTTCGCGGCGCTGCTGCCGGCCACGGACCGCCGCCTGCCGGAGGGCGTGGAGCTGCTGGCCCGTGCGCGGCACGCGCTGGCCGAGCGCGCCGCCGGGCGCCGGCTCGTGCTGTGCGTCGACGACGGGCAGCTCCTCGACGACGCGTCCGCGGCGCTGGTGCATCAGCTCGTGGCTGCCGGCGAGGCCTTCGTGATCGTGAGCCTGCGGCGTGACGAGCGGGCGCCGGACGCGCTGCGCGCCCTGTGGAAGGACGAGCTGGGCGTCCTCCTGGAGCTCGCGGAGCTGTCGCGCGGCGAGGTCGAGGCCCTCCTGGACGCCGCGCTCGGCGGCTCGATCGACGGCGGCAGCCTCAACGCGCTGTGGGAGCTGACCCGAGGCAACGCCCTCTTCCTGCGCGAGGTGGTGCGCCACGGCATCGACCGCGGCCTGCTGGCCCAGGACGGCGGTGTGTGGCGCTGGCCCGGCGAGGTGGAGGCGGGGACGCGGCTCACGGAGCTCGTCGACCTGCGCGTCGCGGACCTCGGCACCCAGGAGCGCCGCCTGCTCGAGCTCGTGGCCGTCGGCGCTCCGCTGGAGGTCGGGCTGCTCGAGCCCGGCGAGCTGGCGGCGCTCGAGGCGCTGGAGCGCAGCGAGCTGGTCCAGCGGCGCACCGACGGGCGGCGACGGTTCGTCGACGTGGCCCACCCGCTGCACGGCGAGGCGGTGCGCGCGCAGCTGACGCCGACGCGCGTCGAGGCGATCCACGCACGGCTCGCGGACGCCGTGGAGGCGCGCGGCGGGCGGCGGGCCGGTGACCTGCTGCGGATCGCCGTCTGGCGGCTGGAAGCGGGTGCGACCGGCGACAGCGGGCTGTTCGCGCGCGCGGCGGTTCAGGCGCTGGCCGCGCCCGACGCCGCACTGGCCGAGCGTCTGGCGCGCGCCGCGGTGCAGGCGGGCGGAGGCTTCGGCGCACGTCTGGTGCTCGGACGGGCGCTCGCCGGCGCGGGGCGGGCGCCCGAGGCGCAGCGGCTGCTCGGCGGCCTGGCGGCGCAGGCGGGGGACGACCAGGCGCGCGCGGCGGTCGCGATGGCGTCCGCGCGCAACCTGTTCTGGGCCCTGGACCGCGCCGAGGAAGCGGACACGGTCCTGCGCGACGCCGAGCGGCACGTGGCCGACGATGCACTGCGCCACGAGCTGACTGCGCAGCGCGTGCGCCTGGAGGCCGCGCAGGGCCGCCCGCAGGATGCCCTGGCGGCGGCGCATCCGCTGCTGCACGACGGCTCGGTCCATGAGCGGGCACGGACGACCGCCGCGCTCGGTGCCGTCGAGGCGCTGTTCTCCACCGGCCGGACGGACGCGGCGGTCGCGCTGGCCGAGGAGACGCTCCCCGTCGCGCGCCGCCACCGCGAGGAGCTGCCGCACGCCGAGACCGTGCTGCTCGGCATGCAAGCGCTGGCGCTGCGGCTCGCCGGCCGCCTCGTCGAGGCGACGGCGGCGTCCGAGAGCACGTACGCGCTCCTCGTCACGCGCAGGTCCGCGACGGGCACGGCGGTCGAGGCGAACATGCTCGGCCTGATCTGGCTCGCGCGAGGCCGGGTGCGGACGGCGCTGCGCTTCTGCCGCGAGAGCGCGGCGCTGCAGCGCGATGGCGACGGCGCCGGGATGCTGGCCTTCGCGCTCGCGGGCGTCGCCCAGGCCGCGGCGCAGGCCGGGGAGCGGGACGCGGCGGGCGCCGCGCTCGCGGAGATGGAGCGCACGCCGCTGGGCCACAAGGGCTTCGCGGTCGAGCTGGAGCTGGGCCGCGCGTGGGCGGCCGCCGCGAGCGGCGAGCTGTCGCGTGCGCGCGGGCTCGCGCGCGAGGCGGGCGCGCTCGCGCGCTCACGCGGCCAGGACGCCTACGCGGCCCGGGCCCTGCACGACCTCTGCCGGCTGGGCGACCCGGCCACCGCCGCACCGGAGCTCGCGCGACTTGCCGGCGGGGTCGACGGGCCGTTCGCCGCGACCGCGGCGGCGCACGCCACGGCGCTCGTCGCCGGCGACGGCGCCGCCCTCCTCGACGTCGCAGAGCGCTTCGCCGCCCACGACGCGCTGCTCGTGGCCGTCGAGGCGGCCGACGCCGCGGCCGCCGCGCACCGAGACGCAGGCCGGCTCGCGAGCGGACGGGCCGCCGCCGCTCGCGCAGCGCTCTGGCTGACGGCGTGCGAGGGGGCGCGTCCGCCGACGCTGCTCGGCGCTCCGCAGGCCGTCGACCTGACGCCTCGCGAGCGCGAGATCGCGCTGCTCGCCGCCGCGGGGACGAGCAGCGCGCGAGATCGCCGACCGGCTCGTGCTCTCCGTGCGGACCGTCGACAACCACCTGCAGAACGCGTACCGCAAGCTCGGCGTCAGGCGCCGCCAGGACCTGCCCCGCGTCCTCAGCGCGACGCCCGAGTAGGCGCGGGCGTCAGCCGACCGGGACGCGAGCGGGCAACGGGAAGGCGACGCCCGTGAGCTGCTCGGAGAGCTCCCACAGGCCTTCCGCGGTGGCGGCGTCCTTGGCCGCGGCGGAGCGCCCGACGAGCTTGGGGTGCCCGCGCGCCTCGTGAAGGCGGCCGGGGCCGACGTAGCTGTCGCCCGGGATGTCCTGCGTCGCCGCATACAGCGTGGGCAGCGCGCCCATCTCGTCGCTCTGGGCGAGGATCCTGTTGCCGATCGCCATCGCGGCGTTCTGCAGGCGGCTGCCCGTGTGGTGCTGGAGGTTCGTCGCCGCGTAGCCGGGATGGGCGGCGGTGGCGCGCACCGGTGAGCCGGTCTCGGCAAGGCGCCGCTGCAGCTCGCTGGTGAACAGGAGGTTGGCGAGCTTGGACTGCCCGTAGGCGCCCCACGCGCTGTAGTCGCGGCGCTCCCAGTTGAGGTCGGCCAGGTCGATCTTGCCGGTGCGGTGCGCGCCCGACGAGACCGTCACGACGCGCTCGGTGACGTGGGGCAGCAGGAGGTTGGTGAGCGCGAAGTGGCCGAGGTGGTTCGTGCCGACCTGCAGCTCGAAGCCGTCCTTCGTGCGGCCCTCGGGCACGGCCATGATCCCGGCGTTGTTGATCAGGATGTCGAGGTCGCCGGTCCACGCCGTGGCGAACGCGCGCACCGACGAGAGGTCGCTGAGGTCCAGCGGCCGGACCTCGGTCGTCCCGCCGAACGACGCGGCCGCCTGGTCGCCCTTGGCGACGTCGCGGACGGCGAGGACGACGCGGGCGCCGGCCCTCGCGAGCTCGCGCGCGGCGATGCGGCCGATGCCGCTGTTGGCCCCGGTCACGACGGCGGTGCGGCCGGAGAGGTCGGGGAGGTCGGCGGAGGTCCAGCGTGACGTGCTCATGCGGTCCAATGTAGGCGATGACAACAATGCTGTCAACGCCAACATTTAGGTGTAGCCTGACGGCGTGCCCGAGACCACCGCACGCCCGTACCACCACGGCAACCTGCGCTCGGCCCTGCTCGCGCAGGCCGAGCAGGTGGTCGCCGAGCACGGGGTCGACGCGCTGTCGCTGCGTGAGCTCGCGCGCGCCGTCGGCGTCAGCCACGGGGCGCCGCGCCGGCACTTCCCGGACAAGCAGGCGCTGCTGGAGGCGCTGGCGGTCGAGGGCTTCGGCCGTCTGGCGGAGGAGATCGAAGCGGCGCTCGATGCGGCCGCGGGCGCGACATTCGCCGATCGCGTTGGCGCGATCGGAACGGTGTACGTGCGCTTCGCGACCCGCAGCCCGGCGCTCGTCGACGTGATGTTCGCGGCCAAGCACCGCGCCCCCGGCGATGCGCTGCAGGCGGCGGCCGGGCGCGCGTTCGCTGCGATGCAGGGCCTCATCGCCGAGGGCCAGGCCACCGGCGAGCTGGACCCCGGCGACCCGGAGGGCTTCGCGACGGCGCTGTTCGCGGTCCTCCAGGGCCTCGTCTCCCTCTCCAACGGCGGCATGCTGCCCGCCGACGAGATCGAGGCGACGGTCGCCGACGCCACCGGCCGGCTGCTGCGCGGGTCGGCGGTCAGCGGCGCCGCGCCTCCGGCTCCAGCGCCGGGTTCGTCCAGCCGGCGTCGGTCGGGTTGATGGTCGTCCCGGGCGGCACGATCTCGTCGATGCGGTCGAGCAGCGCGGCGTCCAGCTTCAGGTCCGCCGCGCCGAGCTGGGACTCGAGCTGCTCCATGGTGCGCGGGCCGATGATCGCCGCGGTGACGGCCGGGTGGTTGATGACGAAGGCCAGCGCCATGTCGATGAGCGTCATGCCCGCGTCGTCGGCGAGCCGGCCGAGCGCGTCGGCGGCCTCGAGCTTGGCCTGGTTGGCCGGGATCGAGAGGTCGTAGCGCCGGGGGATCATCGCGGCGCGCCGCGACGTCAGGTCCTCGGCGCCCTTGCGCCAGCGGCCCGACAGCCAGCCGCCCGCCAGCGGGCTCCAGGCGATGGCGCCCATGTCGTGCTCGCGGCAGGCCGGAAGGACGTCGGCCTCGATCGCCCGGGCGAGGATCGAGTAGGGCGGCTGCTCGCAGACGAAGCGCCGCAGGCCGCGCTCCCGCGCCACCCACTGCGCCTTGACGATCTGCGCCGCCGGGTACGTCGAGGACCCGAGGTAGCGCACCTTGCCCTGCGCGACGAGGTCCGACAGCGCCCCGAGGGTCTCCTCGTGGTCGGTCCAGGGATCCCAGCGGTGCACCTGGTACAGATCGATCCAGTCGGTGTTCAGGCGCTTGAGCGACGCCTCGACCTCGCGGAAGATCCAGCGCCGGGAGTTGCCCGCCTCGTTGGGGTCGTCGCCCATCGTGCCGTGGAACTTCGTGGCGAGCACGACGTTGTCGCGTCGCCCGCCGGCGAGGGCCTTCCCGACGATCGCCTCGGACTCCCCGCGCGCGTAGACGTCGGCGGTGTCGATGAAGTTGATCCCGGCGTCCAGCGCGCGGTGGATGATCCGGACGCACTCGTCGTGGTCCGTCTCGCCCCAGGCGCCGAACATCATGGCGCCCAGGCACAGCGGGCTGACGTGCACGCCGGTGCGCGCGAGCGTTCGTTGCTCCATGGCGCGGACGTTAGACCCTCCTGACCCCGGGCAGACGAGGCCTGCGTAGAGTCCACCCATGGACGGGCCGGGCGTGATCGCGCAGGGTCAGGGCGAGGTCATCGGCGACGCGCCCGACCGGCGCGTCGAGATCCTCTGCGAGCGCGACGCGCTGCACGCGACGTGGACGCGGTTCGGTCCGCGCCGCGACGGCGCGGACCTGCACGTCCACCGCCACCACACCGACCTCTTCTACGTCCTCGCGGGCGAGATGACGGTCAGGCTGGGTCCCGTGGGCGAAGAGCGGGCAGTGGCGGCCGGGACGCTGGTCCGCGTCCCGCCGCTCGTGGTCCACGGCTTTCGCAACGCCCGCGACGCGGAGCTGCGCTACCTCAACCTCCACGCGCCCGGGCGGGGGTTCGCCGGCTACCTTCGCGGCCTGCGCGACGGCCGCACGATCGCCTGCGACCAGGAGCCGCCGCCCGCCGACGGCGGGCGCCCGCCCACGGAAGCGGCGATCGGCGGCGGTCAGCCCGTGGCGGACGGCGCCGTGCTGCTGGCGGACGTCGAGGAGATCGCCATCGCCGAGGTGCGCTGCACGCCCGGGAGCCCGCCGCCGCCGGCCTCCCTGCACGTGCACCACCGCCACGCCGAGTCCTTCTACGTGCTCGACGGCGAGCTCGAGCTCACCGTGGCCGACCACGCGCTGCGGGCGGCGGCCGGGTCGTGGCTGCACGTGCCGCCGGGCGTCCCGCACGGCGAGCCGTCGTGCGGCCCCGGGCCGGCGCGCTTCCTCGACCTGCACGCGCCGGGCCTCGGGCTCGGGACGCTCGACCGGGAGCCGGCGGCCGTCTAGCGCCCGGTCTGCGCGACGGGGCGCAGCCGGTCGCCCCGGCCGACGGCGAACACCTCGACCGCGTGCGCACCGGCGGGCAACGCCGACGCGGGCACGATGGCCGAGAAGCGCGTCTGCCCTGCCTGGCGCCAGCTCAACGTCGTCGCGCGGATGCGACCGTCGATGGCGATGGCCAGCGCGAGCCGGTCGGGCTCGCGCGGGTGCAGCCGCCCGGTGACGAAGGCCGGCACGACGCCCGTCGCGGGGTCGACGCGGCGGTAGGCGCCGGCGCGGTCGACCAGGCCGCGCTCGCGGCCCGCCGCCGAGGGGAGCGCGGCGACGCGCCGGCCGACCAGGTGCTGGGCCGGGCCGAGGCGGTACAGCGACGCCCGGCCGGGCGGGAACAGCCGCAGCTGCTGCGCGAGCTGGGCGTCGCGGGCGCGCAGGAAGGCGGCGGCGGGCAGCGTCACGGTCGTGTCGTCGTTGTGGTTGTTCATGCGCAGGACGGGCTCGGGCGCGACGCGCTGCAGCGGCGCGCCGTCGAAGCGCCACCCGCGCCCCCGGCCCAGCGTCTGGGCGATCGTCGGCAGCACGTCGATGGTGCGCACGAGGCGCTCGTCCGGGCTTCCGCTGCGCTGTCCCGGGCGCTTGACGAACAGCGGCACGCCCGCGATGTCGGCGAAGTTGGCGGTGGTCACCGGGCGGCGCCACTCGTTGGGGCGGAAGCTTGCGCCGTGGTCGGCGACGACGACGACGAGCGCGCGGTCCCACAGGCGCGCGCGCTTGAGGCGGGCGACGAGCCGGCCCACGAGCCGGTCGGCGAAGGTGACCTGCAGCAGGTGGCGCTGCAGTCCCTGGCGGATGAGGTGTCGGTTGCCGCCCCAGCCACGCTGCGGGATCAGGCCCGGGACGACCGCGGGCCCGGGCTCGAGGTAGCGCACGCCGCCGGGGAGATAGCGCCACGGCACGTGCGGCGCGACCACGTGGAGCACATGCAGCGGCGGACGGCCGCGCTGGGGCCCGACGGCGGCGATGGCGCGCTCCGCCTCGGCCACCCGCTGTGCCCACCAGTCCCCGCGCGGCGCCTCGCGGCCCTGGACGTCGCCCAGCCCGCGGCGCAGGCCGCGCTCGACGCCCGCGAAGTCGGCCCAGCCACGGTCGATCGGGGGCAGCGAGCTCGCGAGGTCCTCCGGCAACAGCAGGTGGCCCGAGACGACGCCGAGGTCCGACGCGAGCGAGCGCATCCGCTCGCCCGTGCTGTCACTCGTGGCCGACGGGCAGATCGCGCTCGGGCAGATATCGGTGACCGGCTCGACGACGTGCTGGTCCCAGCCGGCCCCGAGCAGGGTGAAGAGGCTGCGCGGATAGCTGCGGCTCGTCGCCAGCTTCGAGCTGTCGCCCGGCCGCAGCCCGGTGAGGATCGCCGGCACCGCGCGCGTGGTGCCGTCCGACACCGTCGTGGCGTTGCGGTACCAGGTCGACTCGCGGGCCAGCCGCGCGAAGGCGGGGTAGCGCTCGGCGTCGATCCGCCCGCCCTCGGCCATCAGCGAGGTCGCCGGCAGCTCGTCGAAGATCATCACGACGACGGGCGTCCGCGCGAGCGTCCCGGTGGCGGCCTGCACGTTGGCGTCCGGTCGCAGCAGCTGCGAGACCGGCGAGACCACCAGGAACAGCACCAGGAAGACGAGGGGTGCCGGTCCGAGCACCGTGAGGACGGAGCGCACGGCGGCCGCTCGCGCGTAGGCGACGGCGAACGCCGCCCCGCCCAGCGCAGCCATCGGGAGCAGCACCGCGCTGGTGTCGGGCAGCAGCCGCGTGAGCAGCTCGAGCACGAACACGCCCGACAGCACGGCGACGAAGGCCAGGTGCAGCCAGCGCCGGCCGCGGCCCGAGATCAGGGCGGCGAGCCCCTCGGCGGCCACGAGGATCGCCGGCGGCACGAGCACCAGCACGAAGGCGAAGACCAGGATGTCCCCGGCCGTGTTGCCGCGGGCCACGAAGAAGGCGGCGTTGCGCCCGAGCAGGTCGAACAGCGGCTGGACGAACGCGAAGGAGCACAGCACCGCCAGGTGCACGGCGGCGACGAGCCACGAGGGCGTGCTCGCGGTACCCGGCCTCACGAGCACATTCAATCGCCCGCGCCCCTGCGCAGGCTGCGCACCTCGGCAGAGGTGACGGCGACGAGGTCCGCGGGGGCGAGCTCGATCTCCAGCCCGCGCCTCCCCGCGCTGACGAACACGGTCGCGTGGTCGAGCGCGGTGTCGTCGACGAGCGTCGGCAGCGCGCGTCGCTGACCGAGCGGGCTGATGCCACCCGCGACGTAGCCCGTGACGCGCTCGGCGCGCTGCGTCGGGGCGAGCGCGGCCCGCTTGCCCAGCGCACGCAGGTCGAGCTCCGCAGCCGCCGGGACGACGCACGTCGTGAGCTCGCCGTCGCGGTCGACGATCAGGGTCTTGAACACGCGCGCCGGGTCCAGCCCGAGCGCGGTCGCCGCCTCCAGGCCGTAGGCCTCGGCGGCGGGATCGTGGCGGTACTCGTGCACGTCGAAGTCGATGTGCGCGCGCTGCGCGGCCTTCGTCGCCGGGGTCTGGAGCGTGGCCATGTCGTCGGGCGGTCGCGCACGCGTCGCGCGGCCAGGCCTCGACCATACGCCGCGGGCGCCGTGACGGCCGCGCGAGCGGTGTCGCCCGTGCGGCGAAAGGAGTAGCCTTCGGGGCGAGCTGACCCCGTGGGTAGCACTTCAGCCCCGAGCCCGACAGCCACCGAAGCGCCTACGGGCGCCGAGGCGCGGAGCACGGGCCATGATCGACGCCCGCGGGGTCGGCCTGTGATGCGCTCTGCGCCCGCACGTGCCGCCAGGCCGGTCGTGCAGCCCGCGAAGGAGCGGTAGCCCATGAGCGATCGACACGTCCCACGGCGAACCACATGAGGCCGACCCCCGCCCCCGGGAGCGGCCCGACGATCACCGCGACGCTCGGCGACGGACCGCTCAAGGGCCGCAGCGTCGAGGCCGAGGTCGTCGAGGGCCGGCCGCCGAAGATCCTCGACGTCCCCGCCGACGACGGGACGCGCTGCCGCTACTGCCTGGCCGAGTGGATGCAGAGCGGTCCATCCGCGGCGTACACGTTCCTGTACGTGGTGTAGCGGCGCCGCTCAGGCGAGCGCGCCGGCCGGCAGCACGTAGCGGGCCGGTGGGCCCCCGGCGCCGGCCGCCGCCGTGAGGCGGGTGCCGTGCAGGCCGCGGGGGGCGCTCGGCGCCGCCTTGGCCTCGGGCCGGCCGTCGTGGGCGATGATCCAGCCCACGACCGCGTCGAAGTCGGCGCCCTCCGCCAGGATCGCGGCGCGCTCGATGACCTCGCCGCCCGACGGGTGCGCCCGCGAGAGGCGGATCACCAGGGTGCGGATCGCGTCATCGTCCATGCTGCCTCACCTACATCCCGCGTTCTGTCCAGACGACCCACGCCTCGCGGGCCGCAACCTGATGGCGGGCGCTCTCCAGGGCATCGGCGGCCTGCTCCTCGCCCGACGTGCCCTCGGCCGCCTCGGCCCGGTCGACGAGATGGCGCTGGCGCTCGCGAGCCTCCGTGAGGTGCTCGACCGCTTCGCTGTGGGCCTCTTCGCCGGGGCGAGGAGTGGGTGGGAGTTCGATGCCGTCCTCCTGGGCCCCTCTGGCTGATCTTCCCGCGCGGAAGAAGGGTGAGACCCGCGCGCGATGCCCCACACACTGTACTCGTCCAGGGTGAAGCCATCCGCACCGTCGAGGGGCCGGGGAACCGCACCGCGCGCGCCCGGTCGCGGTGCTGCCATGGGTCGATGCGGATCCTCATGACGACCAGGGGCAGCTCAGGCCACGTCCTGCCCCTCGCCCCGTTCGGACACGCCGCCCTGCGAGCCGGCCACGAGGTCCTCGTCGCGGCCCAGCGCCAGCATCAGGCCAACGTCGAGCGGGCGGGGCTCCCGTTCGCCCCTGTCGGCGATCCGCCCGCGGAGGAGTGGATGCCGCTGATGGCGGAGTTCTCGCAGCTGCCGCTCGAGACGGCCAACGCCCGGATGATCGGCGAGTTCTTCGCACGGATCGACACGCGTGCCGCCCTGCCCGCCCTGCGCGCGATCGTCGAGCGCTGGCGGCCGGACCTGATCGTGCGCGAGAGCTGGGAGTACGCGTCGACGCTGGTCGCCGACGCCTACGGGATCCCGATCGCGCGCGTCGGGCTGGGCCTGGCGTCCGTCGAGGAGCTGGCCGTCCGCCTGGCCGCCCCCTCGGTGGACCGCGAGCGCGCGGACATGGGGCTCCCCGCCGACCCCGCCGGCGAGCGCCTGCGCGCGGCGCCGTACCTGACGACGGTGCCCCAGGAGCTCGAGGATCCCTCGGCGCCCACCCCGCGGCGCCTGCATCGCTTCCGGCCCGCCGCGCCCGGCGCGAACGGTGCGGCGCTGCTGCTGGACGACTGGTGGCCCGGCAACGACGACCCGCTCGTCTACCTGACCTTCGGCTCGGTGGCCGCGGGCGCTCACCTGCCCTACTTCCCCGCGCTGTACCGCGCCGCGATCGACGCGCTCGCGCCCCTGCCGGTGCGGCTGCTGGTGACCATCGGCAACGACCGCGACACCGCGGAGCTGGATCCGCTGCCGGCCAACGTCCACGTCGAGCGCTGGGTGGCGCAGGACGCGATCGCTCCCCACGCGGCTGCGATCGTGGCCCACGGCGGTTACGGCTCGACGCTCGGAGCGCTCGCGCAGGGCGTGCCGCTCGTGGTCCTGCCGCTCTTCAGCAGCGACCAGTGGGTCAACGCGCAGGCCGTCGCCCGCGTCGGCGCCGGCATCGCCCTGGACGGCGAGCGCGAGGCACGGCCCGTCCTCGGTCTCCCGGGCGCCGGCGTCATGGCCGGGCTGCCCGACGCGGTCCTGCGCGTGCTCGGGGACGACGGCTACCGGCGCCGGGCCCGAGCCGTCGCCCGCGCCGTCGAGGCGCTGCCGGCGATCGACGCCGCGGTCGCTGCCCTCGAGGCGTTGCGGACGCCCGCTGGCCGCAACGTCGCGTAGCGTCGCGGCGTCGCCATCATCACCGAACGAAGGGGAGCCCTCATGGACTTCAAGCTCGAGCTGATCGCCGTGCCCGTCTCCGACGTCGATCGGGCCAAGGCCTTCTACAGCGAGCAGGCCGGCTTCGTCGTCGACCACGACCACACGGTCAGCGACGAGCTGCGCTTCGTGCAGCTCACCCCGCCGGGGTCGGCGTGCTCCATCGCGCTGGGCACCGGCCTGGTCGACGCCCCGCCCGGCTCCGTCCAGGGCCTGCAGCTGGTCGTCGCCGACATCGAGGCGGCGCGTGCGGAGCTGGCCGGCCGGGGGATGGAGGTCGGCGACGTGCAGGTGTTCCCGTGGGGGTCGTTCGTCTTCTTCAGCGACCCGGACGGGAACGGCTGGGCCGTGCAGCAGCTCCCCGCGCGCACGTAGCGGCGACGGCGACGGCGGTCAGGCGAGCGCCGGGACGCCCTCGGGCAGCCGGGCCAGCGCCGCGTCGCGCTCGGCCTCGCTGAACTCCGGGTCCTCGAGCGTCCCCGCGAGGTAGGCGTCGTAGGCGGCCATGTCGAAGTTGCCGTGGCCGCACAGGCCGAACAGGATCACGCGCTCCTCGCCGGCCTCGCGGGCGGCCTGCGCCTCGTCGATCACCGCGCGGATCGCGTGGGCCGGCTCCGGTGCCGGGATGATCCCCTCGCTGCCGGCGAACTGCAGCGCCGCGGCGAAGGTGTCGTTCTGCCGGTAGGCGCGCGCCTCGACCAGGCCGTGCTTCACGAGCCCGCGAGACGATCGGCGAGTCGCCGTGGTAGCGCAGGCCTCCGGCGTGCACGGGCGGCGGCACGAAGTCGTGGCCGAGCGTGTACATCGGCATGAGCGGCGTCAGCCCGGCGGTGTCGCCGTAGTCGTAGGCGTAGACGCCCCTGGTCAGCGTCGGGCAGGCGGCGGGCTCGGCGGCGACGAAGCGCGTCGTCGCGCCCTCGCGCAGGTTGCGCCGCAGCCAGGGGAAGACGAGCCCGCCGAAGTTCGAGCCGCCGCCGACGCAGGCGACGACGACGTCGGGCGCCTCCCCGGCCATCTCCATCTGGGCGATCGTCTCCTGGCCGATGACGGTCTGGTGCAGGAGCACGTGGTTGAGCACGCTGCCGAGCGCGTAGTTCGTGTCCGGCGCCTGGGCGGCCACCTCGACGGCCTCGGAGATGGCGATGCCCAGCGAGCCGGTCGGGTGCGCGGCGTTGGCCCGCCCGGCCTGCGTCAGCTCCGACGGCGAGCGATGCACGCTCGCGCCCCAGGTCTGCATCATCGAGCGCCGGTAGGGCTTCTGGTCGTAGGACGAGCCGACCATGAAGACCTCGCACTCCACGCCGAACAGGCGGCAGGCGAAGGCCAGGGCGCTGCCCCACTGGCCGGCGCCCGTCTCCGTGGTCAGCTTGCGCACGCCCGCCTGGGCGTTGGCGAACGCCTGCGGGACGGCGGTGTTGGGCTTGTGCGACCCGGCGGGCGAGACGCCCTCGTACTTGTAGTAGATGTGCGCCGGCGTGCCGAGCGCCCGCTCGAGGCGCCGCGCGCGGTGCAGCGGCGTCGGGCGCCAGAGGGCGTAGGCGTCGCGGACCTCCTCGGGGATCTCCACCTCGGGCGAGGCGGAGACCTCCTGCTCGATCAGCGCCATCGGGAAGATCGGCGTGAGGTCCGCAGGACCGGCCGGCTCCTCGGTCTGCGGGTTGAGCGGCGGCAGCGGATCGCCGGGGAGGTCGGGCGCCACGTTGACCCAGTGCGTCGGGATGCGGTCCTCGGTGAGCAGGAACGTCGTGGCGTCGCGCATGGCGGCGCGACTCTACCTCGCGACTCGAGTAGGTTCGCGCGATGCGCCTCGCCGCCCGCCCGCTCGCCTGCGTCACGGCCGCCCTCGCGGGCCTGGCGCTGAGCGGCTGCGTCGCCCAGCGTCCCGAGGACCCCGTCGTCATCACCGGCGCGCAGGTGCCGCGCCTGGCCGGCGCCACGCCCGGCGCGGTGGTCGCCTTCCGCTGGATGGACGGCCGCTGGGAGCAGGTGCCGGTGCAGGTCGACGAGCGTGCCCAGGTCGACCTCGGTCGCGTGTACAACGCCGCGGCGATCGGGCTCACGCAGCTCACCTACACCGACCCCGGCACGTTCGCCGGCCCGGACCCGGACCCCAGGGTCGACGCCGACGACGAGATCGCGCTCATGGGCATCGACAGCGGCGTGCGCGCTCCCGCCGGCTCGCGGCCCGCCGGCGTCGTGGCCGGCACCGGCCACGAGCTGCGCATCACCGATCCGCTGGGCGACCCGACGGCGGCGTACGTCTACCTCTTCCGCCAGGCGGGCGGCCTCGACCCCGCCGCGGGGCGCCGCTACGTCGACTACCGCTTCGGCCTGCGCTCCGGCGACTACAAGACCACCTACAAGCTCCAGCAGGGGCCCAACCCCGAGGACTCGACGGTCACGACGGCGGCCTACACGCGCCACTTCTCCGACCGCTGGGTCGACGACGGGCTGACGGTGCGCTCGGGCGGTGCGACGGGCGCCGACATCCTCGACCGCCACAAGAACCTCTTCGCCCCCGGCAACTGCGCCCGTAGCGAGGACACGTTCTCGGCGGCCGAGGGCGCCTTCATCGTCAACAAGAGCGGGCCCGTGCGCGCGCTGCGCGCCTACATCGGCGCCAACAGCGGGCCGTACACCGGCCGGCAGCACGTGTACTACGAGAAGCGCGAGGTCATCACGACCTACCTGCGCGTCCACGCGATCGGGGGCGTCATGGACTTCTTGGACTACAGCGCCGCCGCGACCGGGATGACGTACCGCAACGACCGCAACACCGCCGGCGTTCGGGTCGACGGCGTGCCCGACGCGCCCGCCCTCGGCTCGCTGGCCTGGGAGTCGGTCGACGGCCCGCAGGGCGGCCTGACCTCGGTGCACCGCTACGACACCGACATCCCGGGCTTCGCGACGACCTCCTACTACCTCGACCAGCGCACCCCGACGGGCACGGCCGAGCTCCAGTGCACCGGCGACGCCGCGGCCTACGGCGCCAGCGGCCCCCGGATCGCCCAGGCGATCCCGAACACCGACCCACGCAGCCAGCCGGCCAACCGCCTTGCGGTCACGCGCGCCCTGTTCTTCACCGCCCCGGGCTCGTCCGACGGCCCGCGTCGCGCCGCGCAGGTGGCGACGCCGCTGGCCGTCAGCGTCGCCGATGCGGGCTGACCACCGGCACAGCCCGTGGTTGGCCGGGTCCGAGGCCGGGAACGGTCACTGCAACGGACCCGACGAAGGGGAGAGACATGGCGAAGAAGAGCAACACGGATCTCGTCGACCGGCTGCATGCGGGCGGCCTGCGCAAGCGGGTGGCCAGCAGCGTCGCCGACGCGATCGGCAGGGGTGGCTCGCGCAAGCAGCCGCCGAAGGCCGTCAGCAGCGTGATCACGCAGCTGCGAAGCCTCACCGACGAGATCGAGGACCGCGCGACCGGCCGGACGGCCAAGCGCAAGGCGGCGGCGCGCAAGGGAGCGGCCACCCGTCGCAAGAACGCGGCCAAGCGCAGCGGCACAGCGAAGAAGGCCGCGCGCACGCGGGCCAAGAAGCGCTGACGCGGCGGGGCGGCGGCCGCACGGCTCGTCGCCCTTGACGCGGGTCCCGCCCTCCGGGCAGGCTAGTGGCGTGTCGGGCGACATTCACCGGCTTCGAGCACGCCCTCGCCGCGCCCGGCTGTGTCCTCGACCGCTCGTGTGCCAGAGGCACACCACGCGGTCTGCGTCCTTGCCGGACACGACGATGACGCACTCGTGACCCGGCGACCGTCACCCGACACACCACTTGCATCGTGATCGCCCGCGACGGATACACCGTGGCGCGCGAGGACGAGCTGGAGCGCACCGGCGGCTGGCGGCTGGTGCGCCGCACGCTCGGCCTGGCGGCCTTCGGCTGCAACATGGTCGAGATCGAGCCCGGCGCCACGATCCCCGAGCACGACGAGCTCGAGCGCGATCAGGAGGAGCTGTTCGTGGTGCTCGAGGGCGAGACGGTGCTCGTCATCGACGGCGAGGACCACCCGGCGCCGGCGGGGACCTACGCCCGCGTGGCGCCGGCGCACCGGCGCACGGTGCGCAACACGGGCACGACGCCGGCGCGCGTGCTCATCGCCTCGGCCCCGCGCACGAGCGGCTACGAGCCGATGAGCTGGGCGTGAGCGCGGCGCTCGAGGATCTCGCCGCCCGCTACAACGACGCGTGGAACCGTCACGACGTCGCGGCGATCGTGCGCGCTGCACGCGCCCGGCATGGTCTTCGAGAACCACACCGCCGGGGAGCGCGCCGACGGCGAGGAGGTGGCGCGCCACATCGCGGCGATCTTCGCGACGTGGCCCGACATCGCGTTCGCGACGCGGCGGCTGTACCTGCGCGAGGACCTCATCGTCGCAGGAGTGGACGGCGACGGCGACCCACCAGGCGACGATGCGCCGCGGCGACCTCGTGGCCGAGCCGACGGGCAAGCGGGTGAGCTGGGACGGGCTCGACGTCATCCCGCTGCAGGACGGGCTCGTCGCGCGCAAGGACGTCTACTCGGACTCCGTCTCGATCCTGCGCCAGCTCGGGCTGCTGTAGGTCTAGGACCGCTGGTCGGCGGTGGGCTCGGCAAGCTCCTTGCGGTCCTCGCCACCCCCCGCGACCGACTCCTTGAACTCGCGCAGGCCGCGGCCGAGCGAGCGGCCGGCGTCGGGTAGGCGCTTGGGGCCGAGCACGATGAGCGCGAGGGCCAGGACGATGATGAGCTCCATGGGACCGATCGATGGCATGGAAAGGTCTGCGCAGCCGCGACCCCTTCGGATCACCGGTTTCGGGAGGAGCCGTCCGCGCGGCGTCGAAGACCTGTCCGCCCATGAAGCGGACCTCCTCAGCCACCGCGCCGCCCCTGCCCGACGCCGGCGGCCACCAGACGCTCTCGGACTACATCCAGGCCCGGTTCGACGAGTTCTCGCGCTCGCAGAAGGACGTGGCGCAGTACATCGTCGACCACCTCGACGAGGTCGCCTTCCAGACCGCCGAGGAGCTGGCGCGCCGCGCGAACACGTCGAGCTCCACCGTCGTGCGCTTCTCGCAGGCGCTCGGCTTCGAGGGCTTCCCCGAGCTGCAGGGCTCGGCGCGCGAGGAGTACCGCCGCCGCGTCGCGCAGGGCCCCGGCGCGAAGCAGGCCCAGCACGGCCGGCTCGGCCACGCCGCTCTTCTCGCTCGACCAGAGCGACGTGCGAGACCGCGGTCGCCGCCGACCACGTCAACGTCGAGGACACGGCGCGCCGGATGTCAGCGCTCGGACGTCGACGCGGCGATCGACGCCGATCGCCGACGCCGGCCGCGTGCTGATCGCGGGCACCGACCAGATGGCGTTCTTCGCCAGCTACCTGCGCCACCTGCTGATGCTGCTCGACCTGCAGGCCGAGGTCGTGGCCAGCCCGTCGCAGGAGGCGCTGAGCAAGCTCGGGCGCATCGACGAGCGGCCACCTCGTCGTCGGGCTGTCGGCCGGGCGGCCGCATCCGCTGGTCGTGCGCGCCATGAAGCTCGCCCGCCACCGCAAGGCGCGCACGGTGGCGATCACCGACGCGACGCTGTCGGAGGTGGCCAAGCTCGCGCAGATCAGGCTCTACTACTCGTCCAACAGCCCGGCGTACGTGCGATCGCACACCGCGCTGCTCGCGCTGATCCAGGCGCTTGCGTACGGGGTGTACAGCCGCGACGCCGAGCAGTACGCCGATCGGATCAAAGCCTTCCGGCTCAAGTAGGCGCGCGCCGGCCGGCCCTAGAATGGCGGGTCGACCATGCGTGACGAGGCGACATTCCGCGTCAAGGCCGGCCTGGCCGAGATGCTCAAGGGCGGCGTCATCATGGACGTCGTCGACGCCGAGCAGGCGCGGATCGCCGAGGACGGCCGGCGCCGCCGCCGTCATGGCGCTCGAGCGCGTGCCCGCCGACATCCGCCGCGACGGCGGCGTGGCGCGGATGTCGCGACCCGGCGATGGTCAAGGGCATCCAGGAGGCCGTGACCATCCCGGTCATGGCCAAGGCGCGCATCGGCCACTTCGCCGAGGCCCAGGTGCTCGAGGCGCTCGAGGTCGACTACATCGACGAGTCGGAGGTCCTCACGCCGGCCGACGAGGCGCACCACATCGACAAGTGGGCCTTCCGCATCCCGTTCGTCTGCGGCGCGACGAACCTCGGCGAGGCGCTGCGGCGCATCGGCGAGGGCGCCGCGCTGATCCGCTCCAAGGGCGAGGCGGGCACCGGCGACATCGTCGAGGCCGTGCGCCACCTGCGCGCGATCACCGGCGCGATCCGGCGCCTGACCATGCTCGACGACATGGAGCTGGCCACGGCGGCCAAGGAGCTGCAGGCGCCGCTGGACCTCGTCCGCTCGGTCGCGCACGACGGCAGGCTGCCGGTGCCGCTGTTCTGCGCGGGCGGTATCGCCACGCCGGCCGACGCGTCGCTCGTGATGCAGCTCGGCGCCGAGTCGGTGTTCGTCGGCTCGGGGATCTTCAAGTCCCAGGATCCCGCGCGTACGCGCCGCGGCGATCGTCGAGGCGACGACGCACTTCGCCGACCCCGCGCGCGTCGCGGCCGCGTCGGAGGGCCTGGGCAGCGCGATGGACTCGCTCGAGGCGCGCAAGCTCGAGCCGCAGCCAGACGCTCGCCGGCCGCGGCTGGTAGCCGGGGGCCGGTGGGGCACGGCATCCCCGCGCCACGCATCGGCGTCCTGGCGCTGCAGGGCGGCTTCGCGCTCCACGTGGACGTTCTGCGCCGGCTCGGCGCCGAGGTGCGCGAGGTGCGCACGCCGGCCGACCTCGAGGGACTCGACGGGCTCGTGCTGCCCGGCGGCGAGTCGACGACGTCTCGCTCGGCATCGAGCGCGAGGGGCTGGCCGGGCCGCTGCGCGAGCTGGCGGGGCGCGGGACGCCCGTGCTCGGCACCTGCGCGGGGCTCATCGTGCTGGACCGCGACCACCTGGCGCTGATGGACATCGTCGCCCGGCGCAACGCGTTCGGTCGCCAGCTGCATTCCTTCGAGGAGGATCTGGACTTCGCCGAGCTCGACGGCGACCCGGTGCGCGCCGTCTTCATCCGCGCGCCGTGGATCGAGGAGGCCGGTCCCGACGTGGAGATCCTGGCCTCGGTCGACGGGCACCCCGTCGCCGCGCGCCAGGGCAACCTCGACGTGCTGTCGTTCCACCCCGAGCTCGGCGACGACACGCGCCTGCACGAGGCGTTCCTCGCCCGCGTGCGCGAGGGCCGATAGAGCACGGTCGGCCACGTCATGGGATAGCGTCCGCGCGTGCTTCGCCGTGTCCACGCGCGATGGCTCCCGGTCCTGCTCGTCGCGGTGCTGGCCCCCGCCGCCGGGACGGCCGGCGCCGCCTCGTTCGACTCCGAGGCCCCGGTCGACGCGCCGCCGCATTGGCTGCCGCCCGAGGCGTGGGTCTACAACCACTGGGTGCCCTACGACGAGGGGCGCCTCTACCGGCTGCTGCGCATCAGCCGGGCCGACCTCTGGCAGCAGCTGCGCGACGACCGGCGCACCGTGGCCCAGCTCGCGCGGCGCCGGGGCTGGCCGGACGTCGACCGGCTCGCGTCGGCGCTCGTCGCCCCGTGGCGCGGGCGCGTCTCGCGGGCGCGTGTCGCGATCCTGCGCTCGCGGGCGCGCCGCACGCTGACCCAGGGCCACATGGCCCAGCACCTCTTCTTCCACTCGCTGCACCAGTTCGCGATCGCGAGCGAGGCGCCGTCGATCTTCGGCGTGAGCGACACGCGCTTCCGCGAGCTGCGCCGCCTGCGCGAGCTGAGCCCGATCACCATCGCACGGCTCGGCGGCCGCTCGCCCGCGCGCGTCGAGGCGCAGGCCATCAGCGTGCTGCGCGAGCGTATCCGGGCGGGCATCGCCGGGGCCGCGATGACGCGGCGCCAGGCGGCGATCCTGCTGCGCCGCCAGCTCACCCAGCTCCCGCGGTGGCTGTCGCAGGCGCGCTACAACGGCCCGCCGGTCACGCGCCGCGGCAAGCTCGTCGCGCGCCCGCACGACTACGCGAGCAACCCGTCGGTGTCGGCCGACGGCCGCCGCGTCGTGTTCGAGGCCTACCGCCAGCAGCTGCCCCAGGCCCTGCGCCTGGGGGAGATCGCCGTGCTCTCCCGCCCCGCCGGCGGTGACCGCGCCCGCGCGGTCAGCCGCTCGCCGGCGCCCGACGCCCGCGGCGTGCGGCCCAGCTCGGCGTACAACGCCACCACCTCGGGCGACGGGCGCCTCGTGGCCTACGAGTCGGCGGCGGGCAACGCGAACTTCGCCAAGCGCTACGGGCGCATCGGCGTGCTGCTGTGCGACCTGCGCACCGGCCGCACCGTGCGCGTCGACCGTCCCTCGCGCGGGGCGCGCCGGCTCGAAGTCGGCGTACAACCCGGTGCTGTCGGCCGACGGGCGCTTCCTGGCCTTCCAGGCGGTGCGCAGCGCCGGCCGGGCGCACGTCTTCGTGCGCGACCTGCGCCGCGGGAGCACCGCGCTGGCCAGTCGCGACCTGCCCCCGGCGCCGGCGGGCGCCGCGACGTCGATCTACGAGCCGGTGCTGTCGGCCGACGGGCGCGTCGCCGCCTTCACCGTGGCCACGGTCCCGGCGGCGGGCGGGCTGCGCGCGACGTCCTCGCGCGTCTACGTGCGCGACCTCGTCGCCGGCGTCACGCGCGCCGTGAGCCCGGCCGGCGCGGGCTTCGCCTCCAACCCGGCGCTGTCGGGCGACGGTCGCTGGGTGGCCTTCACCGCGACGGAGGCGGGGGCCGACCAGCCGCGCCTGCTCCTGCACGACCTGCGCGAGGGCACGACCAGGCCGATCGCGGCGGCGCCGGAGGGTGCCGTCGTGGATCCGCAGCTCTCGCATGACGGCGGCGTCGTGGCGTTCACCGCGATCGGCGACGGCGTCGGGCGCGTGCTGGCCCACGACCTCGCGACCGGAACCACCGAGCTGGTCAGCCGCGCGACCGGGACCGATGGCGCCGAGGCCGACGGAGCGGCGGGCGACCCCGCGCTGTCGGCCGACGGCAGGACCGTGGCCTTCGCCTCGGAGGCCACGAACCTGGCGGCCGACAAGCCCGACGCGACCCGCGGCGTGTTCGTGCGCGACCTCGCCGCGGCCACGACCACGCTCCTCAGCGCGCCGTCGCGCTCGGGCCCGCGCGCCGTCGACGTGCCGCCGCTGGCCGCGGCGGCGCCCGCCGCACCGCGCGCGTCGGCGATCGCGCCGCTGATCACCGTGCGCGACAACGAGTTCGCACGGGGTCCCACCCCGCGCCCCGACGTCACGGTCGCGCCCGGCACGGTCGTCCGCTGGCGCTGGGGCAGCAGGCAGTCCCATGACGTGACCGTGCGCTCTGGGCCCGAGGCCTTCGCCTCGGCGACGAAGTCCGGCGGCGGGTTCAGCCGGCGCCTGCGCCGACGAGGCGTCTACCGCCTGGCCTGCTCGCTGCACGCCCCGGGCATGCGCATGACGGTGCGGGTGCGCTGATGGCCGGCCCGCAGGACAGCCTGGCCGCGGCGGGGAGCGTGGCGACGGCGGGCAGCGTCGCGGTGGCCGGCAGCGTGGCGACGGCGGGCAGCGTGGCCGTGGCCGGCAGCGTGGCGACGGCGGGCAGCGTGGCCGTGGCCGGCAGCGTGGCGACGGCGGGCAGCGTCGCCGTGGCCGGCAGCGCGGCCACGGCGGGCAGCGTCGCCGTGGCGGGCAGCGTCGCCACGCTCCTCAGCGTGGCCGTCGCCGGCTGCGTCCTGTGCGTCGCGTGCGTGCGCTGCCGGCGCTGCGTGGCCTGCGTGGGGTGCGTCGATTGCGTCGGCTGCGTGGGCTGCGTCGGCTGCGTGGGCCTGCGCGGCGTCACCGGCGCGCGCGGCAGGCGCGGGCGTTAGCGGCCAGCCGGCCGCGCCGCGCGGGCGAACGGCGGCAGCGCGGGGGTCCTCGCGGTCGGGCGGCGGGCGCCAGAGCGTCGGCGGCGCTGCGGTGCGAGAGCGCTCCGCCCGGGCCGCACGCCAGGACCGCCGCCGGCTGGCGGCATCGAGGAGAGAGAGCCCCGTGGCCGACCGCGTGGCTGCACCGGTGTGACGTTGGGCCCCTATAGGGGGCTCAACGTCACGCGCGTGAACCGCACGCGAGGGGCACGGGTGTGACGTTCTGCCGGCACGGACCAAAGCGAACCGCGTGCGTGGGCGAACTCGGGCCAGCGCTTGCGAACCGGCGCAGTCTCGTCACAGGTCCTCACCCTCCCTCGTCGCCGCCGTTCGCGCCGCCGGGGTGCGGACGCGACACAATGCCGCCATGCGTGACCGCCTGCGCATCGGAAGCCGCCTGAGCTGGGTCGTCGCGTGGGTCATGGCTGGTGCCGCACCGGTCCTGTACCTGCTGTGGCCCGGCGACCTGACGTGGTGGATCGCGCCGCTCCTCGTTCTGCCGCTCGTGGGTCTGACGGAGTGGCGGCGCGAGCGGAAGGGCCTGGAGCCCGACCACGCCGGCGGCGGTGGCGACGCCGGCGCCTGGGCGCCGCCCGCCGACCACGGCGCCGGCCCGTAAGCGGCGTCCGCCCGGTCAGATCACCAGCCCGTGCCGCACCGTGTTCTCCGTGACCACGCGCGGCTCGACGAAGTGCAGCAGGTAGTCGGGGCCGCCGGCCTTCGTGCCCGTGCCCGACAGGCGGTTGCCGCCGAACGGCTGGCGCCCGACCATCGCGCCGGTGATCGGGCGGTTGACGTAGAGGTTGCCCACGGGCGAGCGGCGCACGACGTGGTCGATCGTGTGCGGGTTGCGCGCGAAGAGGCCGCCCGTCAGCGCGAAGGGCAGCGCGTCGACGCGATCGCAGGCCTCGTCGACCGAGCGCGACGCGCTCCACGGCCAGCAGCGGCCCGAAGATCTCCTCGGTCAGCACGGGCGAGTCGGCGGGAAGGTCGGTGGCGACGGCCGGCGGGCAGTACCAGCCGGCGGCCGGCAGCTCCTCGTCGCGCACGGCGACCAGGCGGCCGGTCTGCGCGGCCAGCGCGCGGTAGCGGTCGACGCGCTCGCCTGCGCGTCGGCCTCGATGACCGCTGGGACGTCGGTGCCGAAGGTGGCGGCCTCGCCGACGACCAGCACGTCGACCGCGCCGGCCAGCCGCTCCAGCAGCCCGTCGGCGATCGCCTCGTGGACGAGCACGCGCGAGGCGGCCGAGCACTTCTGGCCCGCGTAGACGAAGGCCGACGAGACGAGCGCGGGCACGACCTCGTCGAGGTCGGCGTCGCTGTCGACGATGACGCAGTTCTTGCCGCCCATCTCGGACACCACGCGCTTGAGCTGGCGCTGGCCCGGCGCGACCTCGGCGGCCGCGCGCTGGATGCCCAGCCCGACGGGCCCCGAGCCGGTGAAGGCGATGGTCGCGACGCCCGGGTGCTCGACGAGCGCGGCGCCCGCCTCGCCCGCGCCGGGGACGCAGCGCGAGCGCGCCCGGCGGGCACGCCCGCGGCGCGCAGCGCCTCGACGACCATCAGCCCGCAGCCGGGCGCCTGCTCGGCCGGCTTGAGGACGACGGTGTTGCCGGTGGCCAGCGCCGCCGCCACCATGCCGCACGGGATCGCGATCGGGAAGTTCCAGGGGGCGATCACCGCGCACACGCCGCGCGGGTGGTAGCGCAGCTCGTTGCGCTCGCCGGGGACCTGGAAGAGCGGGCTTGCCGCGCTCGAGCGCGACGGCGCCGCGCGCGTAGAACTCGAGGAAGTCGATCGCCTCGCAGACGTCCGCGTCGGCCTCCGGCCACGGCTTGGCGCACTCGCGCACCTCGAGGGCGGCCAGCTCGGCGCGACGCTCGCGCATCCACGCGGCGGCGCCGGCGAGCATGTCGGCCCTGCGCGCTGCCGGCGTCTGCGCCCAGCCCGCGAAGGCCTCGGCGGCGGCGCCGACCGCCGCGGCGGCCTCGTCGCGCGTTGCGCTGGCGGCCACTGCGACGACCCGCTGCGGGTCGCCCGGATCGGTGGACACGAGCTCGTCCCCGTCGCGACGCTCGGTGCCGATCCAGAGCGGCACGCGTAGGGGCAGCCGGGCGTCGACGGCCTGCAGACCGGCGGTCAGGGCCTCGCGCATCGGGGCGCGGCGCAGCTCGAGCACCGGTTCGTTGGTGAAGGCCGGAGGCGACGCCATCACGGGGCGGCCAGCAGCTCGTCGAGCGGCCGTCCGCCGGCCTGCTCGGCCAGGAAGCTCTCGTTGCTCGTGTTCTCGAGCAGCCGGCGCACGAGGTAGGCCATCCCCGCGACGAGGTCGCCGACGGGGCAGTACGTGCGCACGCGCAGCCGCGTCGTCGCGAGCGCGTGCTGGAGGTCGTCGCCCAGGCCGCGCAGGACCTGGAACTCGACGTCGCCGTCGCCGGCGCCGAGCCGGCGGTTGTAGGCCACGGCGTGGGCGACCGAGCGCAGGTTGTGCGACGCGACCGCCACCCGGACGGCCGGGCGCGCGTCGAGCAGCACCCGCGTGAGCGCCTCGAAGTTGCGGTCGGACTCGGCCTTGACCTCGAAGACGGGAGAGACCCAGCCGTGCTGGCGGGCCTCGACGATCTCATGGTCCCAGTACGCGCCCTTGACCAGTCGCACGACGAACGGGTGCGCGCGGGGGTGCTCGCGCGCCCAGCCGATGAGGCGCTCGGCCAGCTCGGGCGAGTCGCGCAGGTAGGCCTGCAGCACCGTCCCCGCCGACGGGCCGTCGCGGAACTCGTCCTCGGCGAGCAGCTCGAGCACGAGGTCGGTGACCGCCTCGCGCGAGTCGAAGGACTCCATGTCGATGTGCAGGTGGGCGCGGGTCCGGTGGGCGTGGCGCAGCAGCTCGCGCAGGCGCCCGGCGGCGTCGCGCTTGCCCAGCTCGGGGGCGTCGGGGCGCAGCAGCGGGGTGAGCGCCGAGACCTTCACCGACAGGTTCACGCGGGGCAGCGGCCCGTACCCGTCGCGCTCCAGCGCGGAACGCTCGGGAAGGCGCGCGTACACGTCCGCGAGGCCGTCGAGCGCGTCGGCACAGCGGGCGGCATAGCGGTCGGCCTCGGCGCTGGTCACGGTCATCTCGCCCAGCAGGTCGACCGAGCTGGCCACGCCATGCGACCACAGGTCGCGCAGGACGTCGGTCGCGTCGCGCGGCGTCTCGCCGACGATGAAGCGGTGGGCCATGTGCTTGACGCCGGCAGCGGCCGCGGCGCCGAGCGCCGTCCGGCCGGCGCGCGAGGCGCCCATGCGCATCGCCACCTGCAGCGGCGGCGGCCGGTCGGGGATCTCGTCGAGGAACCCGGTCAGGTGCCGCGCGAGGTCGTCGAGGTCGCGGCAGGCGGGCACGACGTCGACGAAGCGGAACAGGGCCGCGCGCAGCTCGGCGTCCTGGGAGGCGAGGTCCATCGCCTTGTCGTCGAGCGCCTTCAGCGGTCCGCGCGAGGACGGCAGCGCGGCCGCGAGCTCACGCCCGGCGGCCAGGATGTCGGCTTCGAGCCGGTCGGCGCCCACGGCTCCGACGATACTCGCCGCTGCGATACTCGCCCCATGCGGATCGCCGTCTCCGCCGACGAGCGCACGGGCGTCGCCGACGCCGTCGTCGAGGAGCTGCGCCGCCGCGGCCACGAGCCGCTGGCGCACGGCGCGCTGGCCGACGCAGAGCGCGAGGACTGGGCGTGGGCCTCGGAGGCCGCGGCGCGCGAGGTGGCCGGCGGGCGGGCGGCGCAGGGCATCGTGTGCTGCTGGACGGGCACAGGCGCGTCGATCGCGGCCAACAAGGTCCCCGGCGTGCGCGCGGCGCTGTGCACCGACGCCGTCACGGCGGCCGGCGCGCGACGCTGGAACGACGCGAACGTGCTGGCGCTGAGCCTGCGCTCGACGTCGCAGGCCGAGCTGGTCGAGATCCTCGACGCCTGGTTCGCGACGCCGTCCAGCGACGACCCCGACGACGCAGCGAACATCGCCCACGTGGACGAGATCGCCGGGTGAGCGCGCCCGGCGGGCCCGGCGGCCCGGTCGTCCTCGACGCGCGCGCGGCCGCGCGCCCCGAGCTCGGTGGCGTCGAGCGCTGGGCGCGCGAGCTCGAGCGCCACCTGCCCGTTCTGCGGCCGGGCGGGTACGTCGTCGCGCGGCCGCCCGCCGCGTTCGTGCACCGCGCAGGCCACCTGTGGGAGCAGGCCGTGCTGCCCGCGCGCGCCGCCCGCGCCCGCGCGCGCTGGCTGCTGTGCCCGGCCAACCTCGCGCCGCTGGCTTTCCCGCGCACCGCCGTGGTGCTCCATGACGCCGCCCCGCTGCGCGAGCCCGGCTGGTACTCGCCGCTGTACGTCGCCTGGCAGCGCGCCATCCTGCCCCGGATCGCCCACCGCGCGCGCCTGGTCATCACCGTGTCGGAGTTCTCGCGGCGCGAGCTCATCGAGCTGCTGGACCTCGATCCGGCCCGCATCGCGGTCGTGCCCGGCGGCGTCGACGAGCGCTTCACGCCGAGCGCCGACCCCGGACCGGCGCGCGCCGCGCTGGGCCTCGCGCGGCCCTACGTCCTCACCGTCGCGTCGAAGACCGCGCGCAAGAACCTCGGGGCGCTCGAGCCGGCGGCCCGCCGCCTGGCCGGCGGCGGCGTCGACCTGGTGGCGGCCGGGGGGGACCGCCCGCAGTTCCGCGCCGAGGGGCAGTCGACGGCCGTGCGCCAGCTCGGGCACGTCCCGGACGAGCACCTGCCCGGTCTGTACGCGGGCGCGGCGGCGTTCGTGCTGCCGTCGCGCTACGAGGGCTTCGGCCTGACTTGCCTGGAGGCGATGGCGGCGGGGACGCCGGTCGTCGCTGCGGACCGCGCGGCGCTGCCCGAGGTCTGCGGCGACGCCGCGCTGCTCGTCGATCCCGACGACCCGGCCGCCATCGCCGACGCGATCGAGCGCGCGATGGACGACGACCGCCTGCGCGCCGCCGGGCCCGCCCGCGCGGCGGCCTTCACCTGGCGGCGGGCGGCGCTCGCCGTCGACGCGCTGCTGCACGACGGGCGGTGACGATGGCGGCGACCACCGAGCTGCCGCCGCCGACGCCCGCGCCGACCACGATGCTCCCGCGCGAGGCGGTGACCCTCTGGACGCTCGAGGGGCTCGGCCTCGCCATCCCGCTCATCGCCGGGTCGCTGCTGGCTCGCGCCCTGCTCGACGGGATCGACGGCTTTCCCGGCTGGGTGGGGACGCTGCTCGTCGCCGCCGGCGTGGCGGCCGCGCTCGTCACCGTGCTCGTCGCGCCGTCCTTGCGCTGGCGGCGCTGGCGCTACGCGGTGCGCGACGAGGAGCTCGACCTCCTGCGCGGCGTCCTCACCGAGGTGCGCACCATCGTCCCGATCGTGCGCATCCAGCACGTAGAGCTCCGCCGGACGGTCCTCACCAGGTCGCTCGGCCTGGCCGCGGTGCGCGTGCACACCGCGGCGGGCGCGCTGGAGATCCCGGTCCTGTCCGAGGGCGACGCGACGCGCATCCGCGACCGGATCGCCGGCCTCGCCCGGGTGCCCGACGAGCTATGAGCCCGGCCCCCGCCGCTGAACGCCGGCGCACGCACCCGTCGGACATCATCTTCCAGGCGCTCAGCTCGCTGCGCGAGCTGCTGCTGCCTCTCGTCGTCGCCGCCGTCATCGGCGCAGGCGGGGGAGGCGGGCCCGGCTTCGTCCTCCTCTTCGGCCTGCTGGGCATCATCGGCAGCCTCGTCGTCGGCGTGCTGCGGTGGCGCGCGACGACCTACGTCGTTGACGACCGCGCCATCAGCGTGCGCAGCGGCGTGTTCTCGCCCGACGAGGTGGTCGTCCCGATCCAGCGCATCAGCGCGGTCGACACCGTCGCCGGCCCGCTGCAGCGGCTCCTCGGCGTCGTGGAGCTGCAGGTCCAGGTAGCCGGGAGCGCCGAGCCGGAGATCCGCCTGCGCCCGCTGACGCGCCACGACGCCGAGGCGCTGGCCGCGGCGCTCGGCCATGCGGGCGCGACGCCGCGCGAGCCCGACTGGCGCCTGGGCCGGCGCCGGCTGCTGCTCGCCGCGCTGAGCGCACCGCAGATCGGGATCCTCGCCCCGTTGCTGGCCGGCGCGGGGGCCGTGGCCCAGCAAGTCTTCCAGTCAGGCGACGGCGACCGCGTCCTGGACCTGCTGCCCGACACGCCGATGGGCCAGCTCGCCGCGGGCGCGGGCCTGCTCGTCGCCGCCGGGCTGCTGGCGATCGCCGGCGCGGTCATCGCCTTCGCCGGCTTCGAGGTGCTCGTCGACGGCGATCGGCTGCGCGTGCGTCGCGGCCTGCTGCGCCGCCAGGCCTCGACCGTTCCGCTCGCGCGCGTGCACGCCGTGCGCTTCGTCGAGAGCCCGCTGCACCAGCCCTTCGGGCTGCTGCGGGTCCGGATGGAGACCGGCGGCTACGGCGCGCGGGGCGGCGCCTCGAGCACGCTGCTGCCCGTGGTCCACCGCAGCGAGGTCCGGGCGGTGCTGGCGCGGCTGGTGCCCGAGCTGGCCGACGACGGCCGCGGCCTGGAGCGCCCACCCCGCCGCGCCCGGCGCCGCTACGTCGCGGCGCCGGCGGCGACCGCCCTGGCCGTCGCCGTTCTGCTCGTCGTGCTCCTGCCGGGCGCCTGGCCCGCGGGCGCCGCGCTCGTCGTGCTCGCGGCCGCAGCTGGGCTGCTGCGCCACGCCGACGCCGGCTGGGCGCTGCGCGAGGATCGCGTGATCGTTCGCGCGCGGCGCGTGGGGCGCAGCACGCTCGTCGCGCGGCGCGCGCGCCTGCAGCGCCACGCCGTCTCGCGCACGCCGCTGCAGCGCCGCGCCCGCCTGGCGGGCGTGGCGATCGCCGTGGGCTCGGGCGCGGTCGGCGCGATCGCCCATCTCGAGAGCGCCACGGCGGAGGGCCTGCTCAGCGCGCTGCGCCGTGAGCGCAGCACCTACGGGCGGGCGAACGTCGCTCGGTAGGTGGCGTTTCCCGTCACGCCGACCGAGTGGATGCGGGCGCCGCCGTCCGACCACGACCTCCACGTCCAGGACGACGTGCCGCCGATCGTCTGGGGCGAGACGGCGATCAGCGTGACGGTGGAGCCGAGGATGACCGTTCGGTTGAAGGGTGTCCTCCCCGTCGTCTCGTTCACGCCGAGCTCGGCGGCGGTCGGCGCCGACTCGAGCGTGAGCTGCGCCGTCCTGGGGCTGAGCTGCAGGCTGTCGGTCGCTTGCAGGCCGTCGGAGTCTGTCGCGGTCACCGAGATCTCGAGGAACGCGGGATAGTCGTGGTCGGGGGCCGGGAACGAGCCGCCGGCAACGCCGTCGAAGGACTGCAGGACGTGCTCGTGGCAATCGGCCTGGCAGTGGTGCAGGACCGTCTTCCAGCTCAGAGCCGATGCGGGCAGCGCGCCGTCCCGGGCGTCGCTCGCCGACGCCGCGAAGGAGATGGTGTCGCGGGCCGCCCACGTCGCGGAGGGCGACGGTGAGGTGATGCGCACGGTCGGGGCGCCGACCGAGACGTCGACCGAGGCGAGGGCGAACGTGCCGTGGTTGTCACCGACGAGGACCCGCGCCGTGTGCCGGCCGGGCGTCGAATACGTGAAGGAGGGGCTGACGGCGGTCGAGTCGTCATACGCGCCGTCGCCGTCGAGATCCCAGACGAAGTTCAGCGTGTCGCCCGCGTTGGGGTCGCTGGACTCCCCCGCGTCGAAGGTCACGGTCAGTGGCGGCTCGCCGCGCGAGGGGCTCGCGGTGGCCTCCGCCAACGGCGGCTGGTTGCCGGGCGAGTACGTGATGCGCCGCACCGTCCCGCCCGTGTGGTCGACGTAGAAGAGATCGCCGTTGGGCCCGAGCTGCAGGTCCACCGGTGCGCTCGCGCCCGCCACGAACGTCTCGATGCTCGCGGGGCTCGGCAATGTCCCGCCGCTGCGCTTGAGCGCCCAGATGCAGTTGCGCGTGTAGTCGGCGAAGAACAGCGCCCCGTCGTACTGGGCCGGGTATGGGCCACCCCCGTAGAACTGGAACGCCACGCCCGACACGGCCGCGCTGCCGCGCGCGCAGCTCTCCCCGGGGACCACCTGCGCGTCCTTTCGGTAGGTGAAGAACGGCTGCGTGACGGCGCCGCTCTGCGCGTACAGGCCCTCGCAGAGGCTCGCGTCGAAGGAGTCCCAGGTCGGCTGACGGCCGGGGCCCTCGTAGCATGGCCAGCCGAAGTTCTCGACGATGGAGTCGGTGGGGCTCGGCACCCGGTTGATCTCTTCGTAGGTGTTCCAGCCGACGTCGGCGATCCACAGCTCGCTCGTCCCCGGCCGCAGGGTGAAGCGGTACGGGTTGCGCAAGCCGTACGCGATGATCCGCCGGCTGTTGGGGTCGGTGCTCGATGCCATGGGATTGGTCGGCAGACCCGCGCCCGTGGCCGGATCGACGCGGATGATCGCGCCGCTCAGGCCAGCAGGGTCCCCGCTGGTGCGCAGGTCCTGGCTTCGCAGCGCTCCACCCTGTGAACCGGGGAACGTCTGCGGGGTTCCGGCCGGCACCGGCGGGTCACCACAGGGGTTCCCGTGTTGTCCGTAGTCGGCGAAGCTGCCGCTGGCGCCCTCTCCGCTGCTTGCGTAGAGCGCGCCGTCCAGCCCGAACTTGAGGGCGCCGACGGTGTGGTGCGGACCCTGCTGGCACCACCCTTCGACGAGGACCTTCTCCGGGCCGACCATCGCGTTCCCGCTGGCCTCCAGGCGCGAGAGTCGGCCGCTGATCATGCAGCCGGTCGCGGTCGGCTCCGGGCAGCCGTCCGACGTCCAGCCCGGGTTGCCCCAGCGTGGGGCCGTCCCCCCGATCGCGGCGTCGTGAGCGTAGAGGACGTAGACGTACGGGTCGCGTGGGAAGTCCGGATCGAGCTCGAGCCCGACCAGCCCCCGGTCGAAGTAGTTGTGCACCTTCGTGCGCAGGTCCGCGAAGATGTCCGGGGTCGCGTCCCCGAACGAGTCGAACACCTTCACCAGGCCGCTGCGCTCGGCGACGAAGATGCGACCGTCCGACGAAAAGCGCACGCTGGTCGGCCCGGCGAGCCCGCTGACCACGGTCGACTGGCGGAACCCGGGGCGAAGCTGGGCGCCGGCCGGCGCGGTGGTGAAGGCGCGGTCGCTGCCGCATGTCGTCGTGCCCTCCGACAGGACGCACAGGCGGTAGTGATACGTCGTGGTGGCGCTGAGTCCGCTGACCAGCTCCGAGACGGCGACGTCCGTCGTCCCGGAGCCGGCGTCGAGGCGATCGGTCTCCTTGCCGTATGCCGTCGTCCTACCGTGCTCGAACCAGTAGGTGGTCGCGGCGCCGTCGGCGTTCAGGTGCCCGTTGAGCTTGGCCGAGTCGTCCGTGACCTTCGTGGCGGGATCGGTCGTGGCTCTCGCACAGCCGGTGAGCACGAAGGCGATCGCGCACACGACGAGCAGGGCGGCTCGCCGACGGCTGATGCGCGGGCGAAGGCGGGCAAGGAGCACCTGTGCCGCCCCTCGGGGGGCGTGGGCAAGCCGTAACAGCGGTGTTCTGTGAAGTCAACCCTGCGGCGTCGCTCTGAAGCGCACGACGCCCTCCACCTCGTCCTCGACCACGTCGCCGCGGGCCAGCAGCAGGTCGACGTGCCCGAGCACCTCGCTGAGCGTGAGGTAGGCCTGGGTCACCGCGACGTTGCCCCACATCGCCTGGGCCAGCTCGAACGCCGTGCTCGGCCGCTCGGCCAGCATGCGCAGGAGCTTCGCCGCGCGTCGCTCGTGCAGGCGCATGCGCTCGTCGATCAGCGCGACGTGGTCGTCGATCGGGTCGCCGTGGCCGGGCAGCACCCGGGCGAGCGTCCATCTCGCGCGTGGCGCGCAGCGAGGCCAGGTAGTCGACCAGGGCCCGCGGGCGCTCGCTGCGCGGCGTCGCCGTCCAGCGGGCGGGAGACCAGCGGGTTGGAGGAGATGTGGGCGATGAGGTGGTCGCCGCCGAGCAGCTCGCCCGCGGCCTCGTCGTGGAAGACGGTGTCCGAGGGCGAGTGCCCGGGCCGGTGCCAGCACCCGCCAGGTGCGGCCGGCGAAGGGGAGCTCGCCGCCGTCGGTCGAGCGGATGCGTGACGGTCGCCGCGGCGCCCCACGCGCGGAAGCCGCGCGGTGATCGCCCGCAGCGCGAGCACGAGCTCGTCCGGGATGCCGTGGCGGCGCATGACCGCCTCGGCGAACTCGTCGTCGGCGTCCATCGCGCCCGCGTACTCGCGCGAGCCACGGCGCCAGGGCGTCCAGCGCGCAGACCTCGGCGCCCGACCGCGTCGCCAGGATGTCGACCAGCCCGATGTGGTCCATGTGCTGGTGGGTCACGACGATCCGCTCGAGGTCCTCGACCCGGCGGCCGTGCTCGGCGAGCGCAGCCTCGAGCACCGTCAGCGACGTCGCCGAGTTCGGCCCGGTGTCGACGAGCGTCAGCGGGTCGTCCTCGATCAGGTAGCAGTTGACCCGGCCCACGGCGAACGGCGTGGGCACGGCCAACGCGTGGATCATCCCCGGATCAGCCCGAGCACCTCGTCGCGGCGGCGCTCCATGTCCTCGCGCGACACGAGCGACTCCAGGCACAGGCGCAGGAGCGGCTCGGTGTTCGACGGGCGCACGTTGAAGTGCCAGTCGTCGTAGTCGACGCTGACGCCGTCGAGGTGCGAGATCCGCGCGTCGGCGTAGCGCTCCTCCAGCTCGGCCATCTTGCCCGCCGCGTCCTGCACCTCGGAGTTGATCTCGCCCGAGATGAAGTACTCCGAGCGGTAGCGCCCGACCAGCTCGCTCAGCTTCGCGCCCTCGACCGACAGCTTCTCGAGCACGAGCAGCGCGGGGATCGTCCCCGAGTCGGCGTTGTAGAAGTCGTGGAAGTAGTAGTGGCCGGAGACCTCGCCGCCGAAGATCGCGCCCTCGTCGCGCATGCGGGTCTTGAAGAACGCGTGGCCGACGCGGTTGGCGAACGCCGTGCCCGCCGGCCGCCTCGACGGTGTCGCGGCACGGCCCACGAGGCGCGCACGTCGTAGAGGATCGACGCGCCGGGCGTGCGCGCGAGCAGGTGCTCGGCCAGGATCGCGGTGAGGAAGTCGCCGTCGACGAAGTCGCCGTGGTCGTCGATGAAGAAGCAGCGGTCGGCGTCGCCGTCCCAGGCGATGCCGAGGTCGGCGCCGGTCTCGCGCACCTTGTCGATGATGAAGCGGCGGTTCTCCTCCAGCAGCGGGTTGGGCTCGTGGCCGGGGAACTCGCCGTCGGGCTTCCAGTAGGTCTCCACGAGGTCGAGGCCCAGGCGCTGCGAGCAGCGGGCCGACCATCGGGCCGGCCATCCCGTTGCCGCCGTCGACGACGACCTTCATCGGCCGGACGTTCGCGGGGTCGATGAAGCGCCAGGGCGGCCTCCTGGAACTCCGCGGTCACGTCGACCTCCTCGACCGAGCCCGTCGGGGCGCCGGGCTCGGGGAGGCCGGCTTCCACGAGCCTGCGGATGTCCTGGATGCCCGCGTCGCCCGACAGCGCGATCGAGCCCTCGCGCACGAGCTTGGCCCCGGTGTAGGCCTTCGGGTTGTGCGAGGCGGTGCACATGAGCCCGCCGTCGAGCCCGCGCGAGCCGACGAGGTAGTAGAGCATCTCGGTGCCGACCATCCCGGCGTCGACCACGTCGGCGCCCTCGGCGGTCATGCCCTCGCGGTAGCGCGCGGCGAGCTCGGGCGCGGTCAGGCGCATGTCGCGGCCGAGGCCCAGGCGCAGGTCCGCCGGGCGCTTGCCGGCCAGCTCGGCGAGCACGCGCACGAACGCGCGGCCGACCTGCTCGGCGACGTCGCCGTCGATCTGGTCGCCGTACAGGCCGCGGACGTCGTAGGCCTTGAAGATCTCGGTGGCGACGGGCATGGACGCGGATCCTAGGGCGGCGGGCTGCTGACCTATCCTCTCGCCCATGGCGGGCCATTCCAAGTGGGCGGGGATCAAGCACAAGAAGGCGATCGTCGACGCCCGGCGCGGCAAGCTCTTCACGAAGCTCGCCCGCGCGATCACCGTCGCGGCCAAGGAGGGCGGCGGCGACATCGAGGGCAACCCCGCGCTCGCGCTCGCCGTCCAGAAGGCCCGGGACGCCTCGATGCCCAAGGACAACATCGAGCGCGCGATCGCCAAGGGCACGGGCGAGGGCGCCGACGCCGACGCGCTCGAGGCGGTCTTCTACGAGGGCTACGGCCCGGGCGGCGTCGCGATGCTCGTCGAGGCGATGACCGACAACCGCAACCGCACCGGCTCCGACGTGCGCCACATCTTCTCCAAGCACGGCGGCAACCTCGGCGAGCCGGGCTCGGTCGCCTACCTGTTCGACAAGCGCGGCCTGATCGTGGTCGACGCCGAGCGCTACTCCGAGGACGACCTGCTGTCGGCGATCGAGGCCGGCGCGCTGGACGTCGACCGTCGACGACGACGTGTTCGAGGTGCTCACCGAGCCGGCCGACCTCACCGCGGTGCGTCGCGCGCTGGAGGAGGCCGGGGTCGAGCTGCGAGTCCGCCGAGCTCGGCTACCACCCCAAGACGCCCGTCCCGGTCGAGGAGGAGGGCGCACGCAGGCTCCTGCGCCTCATCGACGCGCTCGAGGACAACGACGACGTCGACGAGGTCCACGCGAACTTCGACGTCGACGCGGCCGTGACTGGAACGGGTCGCAGGCTGATCCTGCGGCGCATGTCGCCCCGCCTGCCCGCGGTGCCTGCGCGAGCGAGCCGTCGTTCCGGCTGCTGTTCGCCGGGCAGGCGCTCTCGGTCATCGGCGACCGCATCACGCCGGTCGCGCTGGCCTTCGCCGTGCTCGAGCTGGGCACGGCGACCGACCTCGGGATCGTCTTCGCCGCGGGGGCGCTGCCCTTCGCGCTGTTCGCCGTGGCCGGCGGCGTGCTCGCCGACCGCGTGGGGCGCCGCGAGGTCATGCTCGTCTCCGACGTCGTGCGGGCCATCGTGCAGGCCTTCACGGCCTCGATCCTGCTCACGGGCGTCGCCGAGGTCTGGATGCTCATCGTCCTGTCGGCGATCTACGGCATGGGCTCGGCGCTCTTCTCGCCCGCGCTCAACGGGCTGATCCCGCAGACCGTCGGCCCGCGCGACCTGCAGGCCGGCCAACGCGCTGCTGGCGCTCACGCGCAGCGCCGCCAACGTCGTCGGGCCCGGCGCTCGCGGGCGTCATCGTGGCGCTGGTCGGCTCGGGCGAGGCGATCGCGCTCGACGCCGCGACGTTCGTCGTCAGCGCGCTGTGCCTCGTGCGCATGCGCGTGCGGCCGGTGCCGGCGGGCGCCCCGGAGGACGGCCACGACGGCTTCCTGGTGCAGCTGCGCGCCGGCTGGCACGAGGTGCGCTCGCGCACATGGCTGCGACGGGGACTCGTGGCCATGAGCGCCTACCACGTGTTCGTGCTGCCGTCGGTCTTCGTGCTCGGGCCGGTGCTCGCCGATCGCGAGCTCGACGGCGCCTCGAGCTGGGCCATCATCGTCGCGGCGTTCGGGCTCGGCACGATCCTCGGCAACGCCGCCGCGCTGCGCTTTCCGGTCCGCCGGCCGATCCTGATGGCGGCGGCCGCGCCTGGTGGTGGCGTCGATGCAGGCGGCGATCATCGGCAGCGGCCTGGGCACGTGGGGCATCGCCGGGCTCGAGGTGATCGCCGGCGTCGGCGTCGCGCTGTTCTTCACGCTGTGGGACACTGTCGCTGCAGGAGCAGGTCGCCGCCGCAGGCGGTGGCCCGCGTGAGCTCCTACGACTTCGCGGTCTCGCTCGGCCTCATGCCGCTCGGGCTCGCGGTGGCCGCGCCGATCGCGGATGCCGTCGGGCCTGCAGGAGACGCTGTGGGGCATGAGCGCGCTGGGGGTGGCGTCGGCGCTGCTGTGGCTCGCTGCGCCGTCGGTGCGCCGCCTCGAGCGTCCGCGGGCCGCGCGCCGCGACGCCGCCGAGCTCCCGGGGGAGGTGCCGGTCGTCCCTCAGGCCGCCGCGGCGGCGGCGCCGCCCGAGGCGGTCTCCTCGGGCTCGAGCGGCCGCGCGCGGTAGAGGCCCACCCGCTCGGGCACGCCCTTGATCGAGCGGGCGCCGGCCGACGACCAGCGCACCGCCCCGGGCGCGGCGTCGCGCACATCTCGGGTGGCCAGCACGCTGCCGCCGCGCGCGATGTTCGTGACCCGGCTGGCGATGTTCACCGGGCGCCCGTACCAGTCGCCGGCGCGGCTCAGCGCGGTGCCCGAGGCGATGCCGACGCGCAGCTGCGGGAAGCCCTCGCCCTCTCGTCGGTGGCGGCGACGAGCTGCAGCGCGGCACGCGAGCAGCGGCGCGGGCTCGGGCGAGACGATCATCACGGCGTCGCCGATCGTCTTCACCAGGCGCACCGGCGGCTGCGACAGGTCGGCGGCCAGGACGGCGAGCCGGTCGGCCACGCGCCCGAGCTCCTCGGGCGGGAGCTCCTCGCCCAGGCGCGTGAAGCCGACGAGGTCGGCGAAGGCCACGGTCACCTCGCGCGCGCCGGGCAGCGTCCCCTCCAGGCGCTCGGCGGCGCTGATCGCCTCGGTGCGCACCATGTGGCGCAGGTGCAGGCGCAGCATGTAGTCCACCATCGGGCCGAGGAGCGGCAGCAGCCCGGCGACGTGCTCGGCGTAGCGCTCGGCGAGGTCGGCCTCGCTGGCGCCGGGCTCCAGCGCGAGCTCGAGCACGGTCGCGCGCATGACCTCGGCCGCCTGCGACAGCCCGCGGCCGAGCACGCGCACGACGGCGAGCTGCTGCTCGGGGCTGACGCCCTGGGCCAGGAAGGAGGCGGCCAGCTTGGCCGACTCGACGTCGACCTCGCTGAACACGACCGCGTCGGGGTCGGGCACGGGCAGCCCGTGCGCCCGGCGCAGGTCGACCAGCAGGGCCACCGGCAGGCCCGTGCGGTCGGCGAGCTCCCGGCCGGAGTAGACGGGCACGCCTGCGATGAGGCGCTCGGCGGGCAGGAAGACCAGCGAGCCGGCCTCGGTGCCGGCACGCAGCTCGGGAAGGGAGAGACCGTCGGCCCACAGCCGCTCGAGCAGCTCCAGGCGAGCCTCGCGCGCCTCGCCCTCGAGGCCGTCGAGCAGGCCCTCGGCGGCGAAGTCCGGATGGCCGCTCACGCGGCGCAGACTACTCGCGCATCGTCCAGTAGAGGCAGCCGATGAGCGCCTCGGTGACCTGCGGGTCGAACTGCCGGCCGGCGCAGCGGGCCAGCTCGGCGATCGCCTCGCCGTGGCTCATCGCCGCGCGGTAGGGGCGGTCGGTGGTCATCGCGCTGTAGGTGTCGCAGGCGAGGATGATGCGGCTGCCGATCGGGATCGCCTCGCCGGCCAGGCCGTCGGGGTAGCCGGTCGCCGTCGAAGCGCTCGTGCTCGTGGCGCACGATCCTGGCGACGGCGCCCATGCCGGGGATCGCGCGCAGGATGCGCTCGCCGATGACCGGGTGCTCGCGCATCAGCGCCCACTCGTCCTCGTCGAGCGGGCCGGGCTTGTGCAGGATGCGGTCGGGCATCGCGACCTTGCCGATGTCGTGCAGGTTGCGCGGCCATCGCGACGTGCTCGACCTCGACCGCGTCCAGGCCGAGCGTGCCCGCCACCGAGCGGGCCATCTCGACGACCTCGATCGGAGTGCTCGCCGGTGTAGCGGTCGCGCTCGAGCAGCGCGCCGGCCAGCGCCTCGACGACCGCGGCGTGGGCCGGGTCGGCGTCCTGCGCACCCTCCTCGAGCGGCTGCGCGGCGCGCGCCGCCGCCCAGCGCGCGGGCGCGCTCGAGGCCGGCGGCGGCGGCGATCAGGAGGTCGTCGAGCGTGCCGCCCGGCGCGTGCAGCGCGACGCCGGCCGAGACGGTGACGAAGCCCGCGCGGGGAAGGTCGCCCGCCTCGAGGTCGGCGATCAGCCGCTCGCAGGCGGCCTGGGCCCCGTGCAGCTCGGTGCCGGGCATGAGCACGGCCAGCTCGTCGGCGCCCGTGCGCCCGAGGATGTCGGTCGCGCGGGTCAGGCGCCGCAGCCGCAGCGCGATGGCGGCCAGCGCGGCGTCGCCGGCCTCCGGGCCGCGACGATGGTTCAGCGCGCGGAAGCCGTCGATGTCGACGAGCGCCAGGGACACCGGACGCCCGTCGCGCTGCGCGCGGTCCAGCTCGCCGGTGGCGGCCCGCAGGAAGGCCCCGTGCAGGTACAGGCGCGTGCACGGGTCGCGCGTGGTCCGCTCGTCCAGCTCGGAGCGCAGCGCCTCGACGGCCGCACGAGCAGCGGCGAGCTCGTCGCGCAGCACGCGCTTGTCCCGGGTCAGCGGCACCCTTGCTGTATCGGCTGCGCGCCCGGGTTTCGTGAGAGGCATCCGGTGCTGGGCGCAGAATCCAGTCGGCATGAAGGTCCTCGGCATCGATCCCGGCCTGGCCAACACGGGCTACGGCGTGGTGGCGCGCCGCGGCGGGCGGCTCGCCGCGCTGGACGGCGGGGTCATCCGGACCGGCGCGGGCGTCGCCCCAGCGCTGCGCCTCGCCGCCCTGCACGCGCGCGTGGCCGAGCTGCTGGCCGAGCACGAGCCGGACGCGGTCGCGCTGGAGAGCCTCTACTTCGGCGTCAACGCGCGCTCGGCCTTCGCGGTCGGGCAGGCGCGCGGCGCGGTCCTGCTCGCCGCCGGGCAGGCCGCGGTCGCCTGCTCGGAGTACACGCCCCAGCAGGTCAAGGGCGCCGTCTGCGGGGCCGGCCGCGCCCCGAAGGACCAGGTCGGCCGCATGGTCCAGGCGCTGCTGGCGCTCAGCGAGCCGCCGTCGCCCGACCACGCGGCGGACGCGCTGGCCGTCGCCATCTGCCACGCCAACCACGCGCCGCTGGCGCGCGGCGGTGCCGCGCATGATCGCCTCCGTCGCCGGCGACGTGCTGGTCCGCCGCCCCGACCACGTGGTGATCGAGACGGCGGGCGGCGTCGGCTACCGGCTGGCCGTCTCGGCCGAGACGCTGCGCCAGGTGCCCGCGCGTCGGCAAGCCGGTGTCGCTGCTCAGCCACCTCGTCGTGCGCGACGACGCGCTGGCGCTGTACGGCTTCGCGACCGAGCAGGAGCGCGACCTGTTCCTGCTGCTCGTCTCGCGTGCAGTCCGTCGGGCCCAAGGTCGCGCTCGCCGTGCTGAGCGGCGGCAGCGCGCGCGAGCTCATCGCGCGCGCTGGCCGCCGGCGACGCCGACCGGCTGCAGGCCGTGCCCGGCATCGGCAAGCGGACCGCCGAGCGGATCGTCGTCGAGCTGCGCGAGAAGGTCGGGGTGTCCGTGGCCGCGCCGGCCGCGGCGCCGGCGGCCGGCGGGCCCGGCGAGCGACGACCCGCGCCGCCTGGCCCGCGAGGGGCTGCTCGAGCTCGGCTACGCGCCCGTCGAGGCCGACGCGCTGCTCGAGGGGCTGGCCGGCGACAGCGCCGAGGAGCTGCTGGCCGGTGCGCTGCGCGCCGCGAGAGCCGCCTGATGGAGGGCGCCCGCATCCAGACGCCCGGCGTGCTCGACGGCGAGGACGACGCTCGAACGCTCGCTGCGCCCGCGCACGCTGGACGAGTTCGTCGGGCAGGAGGGGCTGCGCGAGCAGCTCTCGGTCTCGCTGCAGGCCGCCGCCGCCCGCGGCGAGCGCGCTGGACCACGTCCTGCTCGCCGGCCCGCCCGGCCTGGGCAAGACCTCGCTGGCGCACATCCTCGCCGACGAGCTCGACGTGCCGTTCGTGCAGACCGCCGGCCCGGCGCTCGAGCGCAAGGGCGACGTCGCCTCGCTGCTGACCGCGCTGGAGCCGCGCAGCGTCTTCTTCGTGGACGAGATCCACCGCCTCAACCGCGCCCTGGAGGAGACGTTCTACCCGGCGATGGAGGACCGTCGCCTGCCGATCACGATCGGCCAGGGGGCGGGGGCGAAGGTCGTGACGCTCGACCTGCCGCCGTTCACGCTGGTCGGCGCCACCACCCGCGCGGGCCTGCTCACGACGCCGCTGCGCGACCGCTTCGGCATCCAGCACCGCCTCGAGCCCTACGGGCCCCAGGACCTCGCACGCATCGTCCGGCGCTCGGCGGACATCCTCGGCGTGACGCTCGACGACGGCGGGCGCCCGCGCGATCGCCGCCCGCAGTCGCGGCACGCCGCGCGTCGCCAACCGCCTGCTGGCCCGGGTGCGCGACTGGGCGCAGGTGCGCGGCACCGGCGTCGCCGACGCCGCCGCCGCCGACGCCGCGCTCGCGCTGCTGGAGGTCGACGAGCTGGGCCTGGACCGCCTCGACCGCGAGATCCTCGGCGCGCTGTGCGAGCGCTTCGACGGCGGGCCGGTCGGCCTGTCGACGCTGGCGGTCGCGGTGGGGGAGGAGGCCGACACGATCGAGGACGTCTACGAGCCCTACCTCCTGCAGTGCGGGCTGCTCATGCGCACCCCGCGCGGGCGCACCGCCACGCGCCGCGCGTACGCGCACCTCGGCCTCGAGGCGCCCGCCCCCAGCGGGCTGTTCTGACGCCCCGCCGGCGCCCCGGCGGGCGTGGCAGGATGGCCCATGGCCGCGCTGCGCCTCGCAGAGCTCCTGGCCGGTCTGTCGCTGACCATCGACCTCGCCGGCGGCGCGCCGCTGGAGAAGGGCCTGCGCACCTGCGCGGTCGCGACGGCGCTCGCCGACGGGCTCGGGCTGGACCTGGGCGAGCAGCGGGCGGTCTACCACGCCGCGCTGCTGATGGGCATCGGCTGCACGGCGCACGCGCCGGAGAACGCCTCGATGTTCGAGGACGACATGGCCTTCGCGGCGGCCGCGCCGACCGTCGGCCCGGTCGCCGGGCGCGCGTCGTGCGAGGTCTCGGCCGCGCTCGGCGGGCAGATCGGCCTGCCGCCGGCCGCGATCGCGGCGCTCGACGACGTGCACGAGCGCTGGGACGGGCTCGGCCTCCGGACGGGCGCAGCGGGGAGCAGCTGACGCTGGCCGGGCGCATCGTGCACGTCGCAGAGCAGGCGGTCCTCGCAGACGCCGCGCGCGGGCGCGCGGCCGCCCGCGACGAGGTCGCGCGGCGCGCCGGCGGCCAGCTCGACCCCGAGCTGTGCGCCCGCTTCGCCGAGCGGGCCGATGCGATCCTCGCGGCGCTCGACGAGCCCGACCTGCTGGCCGCCGTGGTCGCCTGCGAGCCGCCGCCGGCGGCCACCGCCGGCGGCGACGAGCTCGAGGCGGTCGCCCGGGCGCTGGCGACGTTCGCCGACCTCAAGGGGCGCTGGCTGCCCGGCCACTCGGCGCAGGTCGCCCGCCTCGCCGACGCCGCGGCGGGTCTGCTCGGCTGCGACGACGACGCGCGGGCGAGGGTGCGCGTCGCGGCGCTGCTGCACGACCTGGGGCGCGTGGGGGTGTCGAGCGCGGTCTGGGATCGGCCCGGCGCGCTCGGGGCCGCCGACCGCGAGCGCGTCCGGCTGCATCCCCACTGGACCGATCGCATCCTCGCCGGGTGCCCGCCGCTGGGCGGCCTCGCGGCCTGCGCCGCCGCACACCACGAGCGCCTCGACGGCAGCGGCTACCACCGCGGCAGCGCGGGCCGGCGACCTCGATCTCGGGGCGCGTGTGCTGGCGGCCGCCGACGTGCTCTCGGCGCTCACCGAGGATCGCCCGCACCGGCCCGCGCTGGCGCGCGACGACGCCGCACGGACGCTGCTGGCCGAGGCGGCCGCGGGCACGGCTGGACGGCGAGGCCGCGGCAGCGCTCGTCGAGGCCGCCGGGATGCCGCGGCCGCGCACCGCCTGGCCCGGCGGGCTGACCGACCGCGAGGTCGACGTCCTGCGCCTGGCCGCCCGTGGGCTGAGCAACAAGGAGATCGCCGGCGAGCTCGTCGTCTCCGCCCGCACCGTGCAGCACCACCTCGCCAGCGTGTACGCCAAGACCGGCCGGCGCACGCGCGCGGGCGCCGCCGTGTTCGCGATCGAGCACGGCCTCGTGCCGGCGGCCGCCGGATAGGCCGGATGGCCGATGCGCGCCGGCCGTGCGCCCGGCAGGCTGGCAGCCATGGCCACCACCGCGACGGACAACCTCACGACGGTCACCGACCTCTACGCCGCGTTCGGGCGCGGCGACGTCCCCGCCGATCCTGGACGCGCTCTCCGAGGACGTCCGCTGGGAGCAGTGGGACGACAACACCGCCCAGCGCGCGGGGGTCTCGCACCTGCAGCCGCGGAGCGGGCGCGACGGCGTGGCGGAGTTCTTCGCCGCAGATCGCCGAGATCGACTTCCACGCGTTCGAGATCCGCGGCCTGGCCACCGGCGACGACCTGGTCGTGGCCGACGTCCTCATCGACGTGACGCTGCCGTCCGGCGGGCGCATGCGCGACGAGGAGCTGCACGTGTGGCGCTTCGACGCCGACGGCCGGATCTGCGGCATGCGCCACTACGTCGACACGGCCAAGCACATCGCCGCGCGAGCGCGGCGAGGACACGCTCGCCCCCGCCTGAGCGCCCGCTCGGCGACAGCCATCGGACGCAGGCCCGGGGCAAGCGCGTACCCTGTGCCCAGCGCCATGGCTCATCTGTTCATCTGCCCGAACTGCGGCAACCGCACGACCGAGAGCGACCGGACGGCGGGCTTCCGCCGTCACGCGAAGGGCTGCTCGAAATGCGGGTTCGGCTTCCTCTTCGAGCTGCTCGACGACTACTACCCGGCCCCGGACGCCGCCTTCTTCGTCTGCGACCAGGAGGGTCGCGTCATCGGCTGCGGCCGCGGCTCGTTCGAGCTGACGGGCCTGGACGACGAGCGCGTCATCGGCCGCCACGTCTCCGAGGTGCTCGGGCTGCGCTTCTCCGACGGCGAGGATCCGGTGGCCACGGTCCTCGAGTGGGGCGTGCGCGCGCTGGCCAAGCCGGTGGAGGTCAACGCCGAGGGCGACCTGCCGGCGCAGGCGACCGCCGACCTGTTCCCGGCCTACGACGACGACGGCGGGATGCTGCTCGTCCTCACGCCCGCGAAGTGATCCGCCGATGAGGACCGCATCGTGACCGACCGCCGGCGCAACCTCTTCGTCCTGCTGCTCATCGGCGGGCCTGCTGGCCGCGTCCGCCCTCGCCATCATCACGCAAGCCGACGCGCCTGGGCCTCGACCTGCAGGGCGGCGTCTCGCTGATCTACCAGGCCGAGCCGACCAAGCAGGCGCGAGGTCAACAGCGAGTCGATCGAGCGCGCGATCGACATCATGCGCAAGCGCGTGGACCAGCTCGGCGTCGCCGAGCCGGAGATCCAGCGCTCGGGCGAGGACCAGATCGACGTCTCGCTGCCCGACGTGGAGAACGCCGACGAGGCGGCGCAGCGCAGGTCGGCACGACGGCCCAGCTCTTCTTCTACGACTGGGAGGCCAACGTCCTGGGCCCGGGCTGCCGGCCCGACCCCGACGAACGCGGAGGTGACCGGCGGGCCGCAGGCCGGCAACGAGGCCGCTGCGCTCAGCCGCTACGACGCGGTCAAGCGCGCCGCGACGTGCGCGCCGCGCGACTACGGCGGCGAGTCGACGCGCCAGTTCTACCTCGTCGACGAGCGGGCCAAGCGCGTGCTCGCCGGCCCCGAGGAGAACGAGGCCGAGGCGCGCGCAGGCCGTGCGCGAGCGCAACCCGGCGGCGGCGCGCAGCGGCGAGGTCGTGGTCGTGCCGCAGGGCACGATCGTCGTGCGCGCCGAGCCGGCCGACGAGGACGCCCGCGCCGCCGCGACCGCTGGTACGTCCTGCGCGACAAGCCCGCGCTGAGCGGCACCGACATCAAGAACCCCGAGCAGAACTTCGACCAGGGGGCCGGCGGCACGGGCGGCCCCGAACGTCACCTTCGAGTTCTCCGACCGCGGGCAGCGAGCTGTGGCAGGAGACCACGCGCGAGATCGCCCAGCGCGGGCAGGAGTCGTTCTTCGGCGGCGACCCGTCGAGCCGCCTACCAGCACTTCGCGATCGTGCTGGACAACGAGCTGATCTCGGCTCCGTACATCGACTTCCAGCAGAACCCCGACGGCATCGACGGCGACACGGGCTCGGAGATCTCGGGCGGCTTCACGATCGAGTCGGCCCAGCGCCTGGCCGACCTGCTCAAGAGCGGCGCGCTGCCGATCCGGCTCGAGCTGATCTCCTCCTCGCAGGTCTCGGCGACGCTCGGCCAGCAGGCGCTCGACCAGGGCCTCATCGCGGGCATCGCGGGCTTCGCCGTCGTCGCGCTGTTCCTGCTCGTCTTCTACCGCGTGCTCGGGCTCATCGCGGTCGGCGCGCTGGGCGTCTACGCGGTGTTCTTCTTCGCGCTCATCGAGCTGATCCCGATCACGCTGACGCTGCCGGGCATCGCCGGCCTGATCCTCACGATCGGCGTGGCCGCCGACGCGAACATCGTCATCTTCGAACGCGTCAAGGAGGAGATCCGCGCCGGCAGATCGGTCGCAGCGGGCATCGCGGCCGGCTACAAGCGCGGCCTCTCGGCCATCATCGACGCCAACGTCGTGACCTTCATGGTCGCGTTCATCCTCTTCACGCTCGCGACGGCGGGCATCAAGGGGTTCGCCTTCACGCTCGGCGTCGGCACGCTCGTGTCGTTCATCACCGCGGTGCTGCTGACGCAGGCGGCGCTCGGGGTCATGGGCCGCTCGCGGATCATCTCCAGCCCGACCTCGCTGGGCGCGGGCGAGCAGAAGCGCCGCTGGAGCTTCGACTTCATGGGGCTGTCGAAGTGGTTCTTCTCGGCCTCGGGCGTGATCCTGCTCGTCTGCGCGCTGGCCGTCGGCGGCAAGGGACTGAACTTCGGGATCGACTTCGAGTCGGGCACGCGCATCAAGACCGAGCTGCGCCAGTCCACCGACGAGGACGGCGTGCGCAGCGTGCTGGCCCGCGACGGCCTGGGCGACGCGGAGGTGCAGCGCCTCAGCGGCGAGGAGATCAGGGGCGACAACGGCTTCCAGATCTCCACCGAGGAGCTGACCCCGGCTCAGCGCCAGGCCGTCCGCACCGGGCTGAACCAGGAGTTCGGGGTCGCGACCTTCAACTTCGACTCCATCGGGCCGACCTTCGGCCAGACCGTCGCGCGCACGGCGACGATCGCGATCATCGCGTCGCTGATCGTCATCAGCGCCTACATCGCGCTGCGCTTCGAGTGGAAGTACGCCGTGCCGGTGCTGATCGCCCTGGCCCACGACCTGCTCATCACGGGCGGCGTCTACGCGCTCCTCGGCCGGGAGGTGACGGCGTCGACGGTCGCGGCGCTGCTGACCATCCTGGGCTTCTCGCTCTACGACACCATCATCGTCTTCGACCGCGTGCGCGAGAACGTGCCGCGGATGCCGCGGGCCGCCTTCTCGCAGATCGTCAACCGCTCGATGAGCGAGGTGCTCACCCGCTCGCTGGCGACCTCGTTCTGCACGCTGCTGCCGATCCTCGCGCTGTACTTCTTCGGCGGCGAGACGCTCAAGGACTTCGCCTTCGCGCTGATCGTCGGCACGGCGTCGGGCACCTACTCGTCGGTGTTCATCGCCGGCCCGCTGCTCACCCACTGGAAGGAGCGCGACCAGGTGTACGCCCGCCGGCGCGCGCGCATCGTCGAGGAGCTCGGGTACGTCCCGGCCTACGCCACGACGGTCGGCGGGACCCCGCCCGACATCGCGCCCGAGGAGCGCAAGCGCCCGCCGCGGCGCCTCACCGAGCCCGAGCACCCCGAGCGCCAGGTCTCGGCGTCGGAGTTCGACAGCATGGTGCGCGACCTGCACGCCGACGCGCCGCCCACGCGGACGGCGACGGCGGTCGAGCACGAGCCCGAGCCCGAGCCGGCGCGCCGGGCCGAGCGCGACCCCGAGCCCGAGCCCGAGCCCGAGGGCAACGGCGCTCCGCAGCCCGACGGCGCTCGCGACCTCGACCCGGAGGACCTGGTCATGAAGGAGCCGCGGGCCAAGCGCGACAAGCCCAAGCGGCCTCGCAACCGCAAGCACGGAAGGTCGCGATAGCGATGGGCATGCTGGCCTGGGTCATGATGGCCATCGCGCTGTGGCACTTCACGATCTTCCTGCCCGACCGGTTCTGGAGCGGGATCGTCGGGGCGTTCCTCGGCGCGCTCGTCGGCGGCATCGTCAGCGGCCTGCTGATCAGCGGCTTCTCTGTGCCCGGCAACGACGACATCTCCGTCCTCACGGCGCTCTACGGCGTCCCCGGGGCGATCGCGGGCGTCGCGCTCGTGTACTGGATCGGCATCCGCCAGGAGGACGCGGCGGACGAGGCGGCGTACAGGACGTAGGCCGGGCCGCTGCTCGCGGCGGGCGGGCTCGTGCTCGTGCCCGGGGGTGGGCGACATTCCGCATGGCATACATGCGAGATGCAGCCCACCCCCGCGGCGGCCGGTTCCGTCTCCGCCCGGGCCTAGGCTCCGGGCGTCCTGCAGCGCCGCCTCGACATCCCCGCCTGTCCCGTCGCCGACGTGCTCGCGCTGGAGCGCGAGCTCGGCGTCAGCTCGGCCCTGGCCCAGGTGCTCGTGCGCCGCGGGCTCGGCGAGCCCGCCGCGGCGCGCGCGTGGCTCGCCGCCGCCGACGAGCATCCGCTCGAGGCCTTCGGCGGGATGGCCGGCGCGGTCGCCCTGATCCTCGACCACGTGCGCCGGGGCTCGCGCATCACGATCCACGGCGACTACGACGTCGACGGGGTCTGCGCGACCGCGATCCTGGTCAACGGACTGCGGGCGCTCGGCGCCACCCCCGACTGGCACCTGCCCAGCCGCTCGGAGGACGGCTACGGCCTGAGCGCCGCCACGGTCGACCGGCTCGCCGCCCGCGGGACGGAGCTGCTGGTCACGGTCGACTGCGCCATCACCGCCGTCGAGGAGGTCGCTCGCGCCCGGGCGGCGGGGATGGACGTCGTGGTGACCGACCATCACCAGCCGCGCCCCGGGGCGCTGCCCGACGCCCCGATCGTGCATCCCGGGCTCGGCGGCTACCCGTGCCCGGAGCTGTGCGCGGCCGGCGTCGCCCACAAGCTCGTGCTCGCGCTGGCCGCGGCCGGCGGTGCTGCGGCCCCGGACGACCTCGACCTCGTCGCGCTGGCCACGGTGGCCGACTGCGTGCCGCTGCGCGGCGAGAACCGGCGCCTCGTCCGCGAGGGGCTGCGCGCGCTGGCGGCGACGCGCAAGCCGGGGCTGCGCGCGCTCATGCGCAGCGCCCGCGTCGACCCCGGCGCGCTCGACGCCCGCGCGATCGGCTTTCGCCTCGCGCCGCGCATCAACGCGGCCGGGCGCCTCTACCGCGCAGACGCAGGGCTGGAGCTCGTGCTGACGGACGACGGAGAGCGGGCCGAGGCGATCGCGGCCGAGCTCGACGCGGTCAACGGCGAGCGCCGGCACACCGAGACGCGCATCCTCTTCGAGGCCGAGGCGCAGGTCGCGGCGACCGGTGAGGCGCCCGCCTACGTGCTGGCCGGCGACGGCTGGCATCCCGGCGTGATCGGGATCGTGGCGTCGCGGATCGCCGAGCGCCACCACCGCCCGGTGCTGATGATCGCCCTCCCGGCCGCGGACACCGACGGCGCCGGCGATCAGGGAACGGGCTCGGGGCGCTCGATCCCCGGCTTCGACCTGCTCGGCGCCCTCGACGCCTGCGCCGGGCACCTCCTGCGCCACGGCGGGCACCGCGCCGCCGCCGGCTGCACCGTCGCCCGCGGGTCGGTGGAGGCGCTGCGGGCCGCGTTCACCGCGCACGCCGCGGCGGTGCTGAGCCCCGAGGACCTCGTCCCGGCGGAGCGCGTCGACGCGGTCGTGGCGGGCGACGAGCTGGGGATCGGCCTGGCCGAGGAGCTCGAACGGCTCGCGCCGTTCGGCATGGGCAACCCCGACGTCTCGCTGCTCGTGCCCGCCGCGAGGCTGGCCGACGCGCGGGCGATGGGGGAGGGCAAGCACGTGCGCTTCACCGTCGAGTCGGGCGGCGACGCGGGCGCGGGCGGTCGCCTTCGGCAGCGGCCGGCTGCCCGACGGCCATGAGGGCCCGCTGGACGCGACCTTCACGCTGGAGCGCAACGAGTGGGCCGGGGCCGTCGAGCCGCGCCTCGTGCTGCGCCACGCCTGCCCGCCGCAGCCGGGGCCGGTCCGCGTGCTCGGCGAGCCGGACGACTTCGCCGCGGCGGTGCTCGCCGCGCTGTCCGGCGCGCCGGCGCGGGCGGCCTCGCCGGCCGAGCGGCCCGCGGCGGCGGCCGGCGCCCCGGCGGGGCGCGCCGTGCGTGACCGCCTCGGCGGCGGCATCGCGGGCACGGTCGCGGCGCTGGTGGCCTCCGGCGAGCCGGTGCTCGTCGCCTGCGCCGACAGCGCGGCCCGCGCCCGGCACCTCGACGGCCGGCTCGGGGGCTTCGCGCTGTGCTCGTGGGCCGCGCTGGAGCGCGAGCCGGCGCTCGCCGAGCCGTTCGTGCACGTCGTCGCGATCGACCCGCCTCTGGGCGTCCGGCCGCAGGAGCTGCCGGGCGCGGGCATGGTGCACCTGGCCTGGGGCGAGCCGGAAGCGCGCTTCGCGCTGGCCATCGCCGAGCGCGACCTCGACCTGCGCCCGGCGCTGGCCGGGCTGTACCGAGCGCTGCGCGATGGGGGAGGAGCGGGCGCCGGGAGCCTCGAGAGCGCGCTGCGCGGTCCGGGGCCGGCGCCGCGGCCGGCCGCGCTCGCCGGGCGCCTGCTGCGCGTGCTGGTCGAGCTGGGGCTCGTCGACGTCGACGCCGCGGCGTTCACGGCCCGCCTGTCGCCGGCGGGGCCGACGCAGCTCGAGCGCTCGGCGACCTTCCGCGAGGCGACGGCACGACTGGCCGAGGCCCGCCGACAGCTCGTCGCGCCGGCCGCGGCCGCGGGCACCCGCGTCGCCGCCTGAAGAATCCACCGCACGGCCGGTCGCTCCCATAGGCTCGCCATCCGTGGAGGCGAGCCGCTCGACCCCCGCGACGACGGCCCGCCGCAAGATCCACGGCCCGCGCGCCGACGACGCGTACGGCGTGCAGGACTCCCTCGCGCACCGAGTGCTCGACCTCGCCACCGCGACCCGCGGCGATCTCGTGCGCCACCTCGACCTGCCGCAGCCCGTCGCCGACGCGATCGTCGCGGCGCGCAAGAGCGGCAAGCTTCAGCGCCCGACCGACGTCGCCGGCGTTCGCGGGGTGACCGGGGCTCGGTTCGCACGGCTTGCGGCGGGCACCGCGCTCCCCGGCGAGGACGCCTTCCACGTCGCCTCGGTCGAGCCGGCGGGCGGCCACGTGCACAGCGACCGCCCGTTCGGTCTCGTCGCCGCCTTCGGCGGCGCCGGCGAGTCGCCCGTCGTGCTGGCGGCCGTCACCGTGCAGTGGAGGGGCCAACCGTTCGTGGTCGAGCAGGAGGTCACCAACGCCGACCGCAAGCGGGGATCGGTGCGCATCCCGTTCGACCGCCAGCGCACGTTGCCGGTCGGCGCGGCCGAGTTCGCGGTGGCGCTGCACCGCGCCGACGGGGCCGTCGCGACCTTCCGGCGCACGATCTACGTCCTGCCCTCCAATCCACTCAGCCTGTCGCTCGGACCCGCCGGGGCGACCGTGACGGGGACGTGGAGCGCGCGCGGCGACCATGATCCCGCCACCGACACGTTCCTCACGCAGGTCCTGGTCACCATCGCCAACGGCGATGCGCGGGCGGTGACCATGGACGGGAACTCGGCCTGGAGCTTCTGGGACGGGGGCGTGGGCACGGGGACGCAGATCGAGGCCGGCTCGCTGTCGTGGGGCGGCCCGTTCGCGATCCCCGCCCTCACGACCTGGCAGGGGACCGTGTCGTTCAGCTCGCCCGCCGGCAGCCCGATCCACGGGGTCTACACCCGCAAGGAGGACATGGCGATCGAGATCCGCATGCGCGCGACCGACGGGCGCGAGGTCGCGGGCCAGATCACGACGCGGGTCATGGCGGCCTTCGGCGTGAACATCATCAAGGTCGGGAGCTTCACCGCCGAGGAGCACACCGACCTGTACGCGGCCGTCGACCAGACCCGGGTGATCTTCGAGGGGCGCGACATGACCTTCCGGGGCGTCGACCGCCGGATCATCAGCGATGCGCAGGCCGGCGGCTTCACGACGCTCGACAGCGACACCGAGTACCGCGACATGCTCGAGGCCTGGTCATGCGCGAACGACTTCATCGACGTGTTCGTCGTGCAGGCCTTCAACTACGGCGGCTTCAACGGGTTCGCCGGCGCGGAGCCCGGGCCCGCGTCCAAGGGCGGTCGGACCGACGGCGTGGCCGCTGACAAGAGCGGCTTCGTCGATGCTGCGGGCAAGCGGCGCCTCGACGTCACGGTGCTCGGCCGGCTCATCGGCCACGAGCTGGGGCATTACCTCGGGCTTCCGCACACGACCGATGCGAACCGCCTGATGCTGGCCGACACGAGCATCCGCGGGACGACGCTCACCTACGACGAGTACCGCACGATGTTCCCCCACGGCTACGTGGTGTTCCTCTGATGGCCGACCCCACACAGCTCCCGCCCGAGGCGCGTCGCCCCAGGCTCGCGAAGCGGCCGTCACGCAAGGTGAGGGCCAAGGGCCTGGCCACCGTCCGCCGCCGTCAGGAGCTCGAGGTCCGCCTCCTGGAGCTCGCCTGCGCCAACGATCCGCGGTCCGAGCCGGCGTTCGCGCTGGACGACCTCCCGCTGCTGGTGCAGATCGCCCGCGAGCGGGTGGCGGGCTCGCCGCTCGTGCGCCGTAGCGCCGTGACCGTGCTCGGCAGGCTCCGTGACCTCGCCGCCCTCGAGACGCTGCAGGCGCTCGCCGCCTCGCCCGCCGAGCACGAGAACGTGCGCGCTGCCGCCCTGGTCGCTATCGCGGGCACATCTCCGGCGCTGGCGCCGGCGCTCATCGCCTCGTACGCACAGGACGAGCATCCGCTCGTGCGCCAGGCCGCGGGCGAGGCGCTGCGCCGGCTGGCCCCGCCGCCGCCGAGTCCAGGCCGCAGGCCCCGTCCCGCCGCGCCGCGCGAGCCCAGGAGCGACGGCGAGTAGGGCTGCCCGAAACCCGCTCCGAACGGGCGTCCATGCCGTCGGTGCCGGTGGAGGCGTGGGCTACCCTGTGAGGTGATGGCCTCGAGGACTCCGACCGGCACGGACGGGGGCGGCGGCTCGACCGCGCGCCCGGTGCCCGGCACGGGCGCGAACGGGGGCAACGTGGCATTCCGCGACATGCCCGTCGAGCGCCAGCCCGTCGATCGCGTCGAGCATCCCGAGGCGCACGAGCCGGTCCGCCGGGCCGACCTCACGCCGACCGAGCGCCGCCTGCTGGGCGACCTGTTCGCGATCGTCGAGGAGCACGCCGGCGAGGCCGCGCTGGAGATCGAGCGCCGCAGCGTCGAGGACGCGTTCCTGTTCGCCTGCGAGCACCACGCCGACCAGCGCCGCAAGTCGGGCGAGGACTTCATCGTCCATCCCGTCGGCGTGGCGAAGATCTGCGCGGGCATGCGCCTCGACACCGAGACGCTGTGCGCCGCGCTCCTGCACGACACGGTCGAGGACACGAGCGCGTCGCTCGACGAGGTCCGCGAGCGCTTCGGCGAGGAGGTGGCCAACCTCGTCGACGGCGTCACCAAGCTGACGGGCATCACCTTCACCTCGCGCGACGAGGCCCAGGCCGAGAACTACCGCAAGATGATGGTCGCGATGGCCACGGACATCCGGGTCATCCTCATCAAGCTCGCCGACCGCCTGCACAACATGCGCACGATCGGCGCGATGCCCAAGCAGAAGCAGATCGACAAGGCCAAGGAGACCTTGGACATCTACGCGCCGATCGCGCACCGGCTCGGCATCCACGCGATCAAGTGGGAGCTCGAGGACCTCGCCTTCGCCACGCTGCACCCGCGCAAGTACCAGGAGATCAAGGGCCTGGTCAACCAGCAGCGCGAGGAGCGCGAGAGCTACGTCAGCGGGGCCGGCACCTACCTGACGGGCGAGCTCGAGGCGCTGGGCATCCGCGCGGGGATCTCCGGGCGGGCCAAGCACTTCTACTCGATCTACTCGAAGATGACCAAGAAGGGCCGCGAGTTCAACGAGATCTACGACCTCACGGCCATGCGGGTCATCGTCGACTCGGTGAAGGACTGCTACGGCGCGGTCGGCGTCATCCACTCGCTGTGGAAGCCGCTGCCCGGCCGCTTCAAGGACTTCATCGCGATGCCGAAGTTCAACATGTACCAGTCGCTGCACACGACGGTGATCGGGCCCGAGGGGCTGCCCCTGGAGATCCAGATCCGCACGCGCGAGATGCACGACATGGCCGAGTTCGGCGTCGCCGCGCACTGGATCTACAAGGAGGGCGCGCCGGGCCAGCCGCCGGCGCCCGAGGGCGAGCAGAAGCTGCGCTGGCTGCGCACGATGCTCGACTGGCAGCAGGAGCTCCAGGACCCCAAGGAGTTCATGGAGAACCTGAAGGTCGACCTCTTCGACGAGGAGGTCTTCGTCTTCACGCCCAAGGGCGAGGTCAAGTCGCTGGCCGCCGGGGCGACGCCGCTGGACTTCGCCTACGAGATCCACACCGAGCTCGGCCACCGCTGCGTCGGCGCCAAGGTCAACGGCAAGATCGTCCCGCTCAACTACTCGCTGACCTCGGGCGACATCGTCGAGGTGCTGACCAGCAAGCGCGAGCGCGGGCCGTCGCGCGACTGGCTGGCGGTGGTCAAGACCACCCGCGCGCGCAACAAGATCAAGCAGTTCTTCAAGGCCGAGACGCGCGAGGACACCGAGCACACGGGCCGCGACACTGCTCCAGGAGCACCTCAAGAAGGCGGGCCTGCCCGGCCCAGAAGATCACCGGCTCGCCGCTGCTGGCCGACGTCATCCGCGAGATGGGCTTCCGCAAGGCCGACGACTTCTACATCGCGCTGGGCGGGGCGAAGATCTCGCCGAAGGTCGTCGTCAACAAGGTCCTGCAGCGCCTCAAGCAGGGCGAGGCGGCCGAGAAGGAGATCGATCCCGCGGAGTCGCTGGTCACGTCGCGCACAGCAGCGCCGGCCGACGGGCGCGTCGAGCTCCTACGGCATCCAGGTCGAGGGCGTCGACGACGTGATGCTGCGCCTGGCCAAGTGCTGTCGCCCGGTGCCCGGCGACCCGATCGTCGGCTACGTCTCGCTCGGCCGCGGGATCACGATCCACCGCGACGACTGCCCGAACACGGCCGCGCTGCGCAAGGACCCGGAGCGCTTCGTGCGCGTCCACTGGGAGGGCGACAGCACCAACGCCGTTCAAGGTCGAGCTGCAGATCGACGCCTGGGACCGCCACCGGCTGCTCGAGGACCTCTCGCGCACCTTCGCCGAGGCGGGCATCAACATCGTCGAGGCCCGCTGCATCGTCTCGCCGCCGATGGTCAAGAACCGCTTCGTCGTCGAGGTCCCCGACACCCAGGTGCTCAAGGGCACGGTCGGGCGCCTGCGCAACATCGAGGGCGTCTTCGACGCCTACCGCGTCACGCCGGGCGCGGGCTGAGCGCGCAGCGGCCCCGGGCGCCGGTCCCGCTGCCGCTCACCAGCCGCCGTTCGGCCCGCCGCGGGGTCAGGCGATGACGCGCAGCGCCCGGGGCGTCACGCCGAAGCGGGCCTCGGTGATGTCGCCGATCCAGTCGCCGTCGACCTGCAGCGGGACCGGGCGCCCGTCGGCCGAGACGATGCGGGCCTCGGTGAGGCCGCCCCAGCCCTCGACGCGCGCGGTGGCGCGTGACGCGCAGGCGGTGGGAGAGCAGGCGCACGGCGACGGTCGGGACGTCGATCAGGGTCGCGCGGTGGAGGACCACGCCGGCCAGCCGGCCGTCGTCGAGCCTCCCGCCCTCGGCGACGTGGACGGCCTTGTCCTCGAAGTAGGTGTAGGGGTCGGCGTTCTGCACGACAGAGGTCACCCCGGCGATGACCGCGCCGCCGACGTGGGTCTCGAGCCTCGGCGGGCGCACGAGGTACTCCTGGCAGAACGTCGCGATGGCGGCGGCCGCGAAGTACCACTGCTTGTAGCGCGCCTTGCGCTCCGGGTGGGCGTCGCAGCGCCGCACGACGGCGGCGTCGAGGCCGACGCCCGCGGAGAACGTGTAGTGCCGGCCGTTGACGCTCGCCAGGTCGACCTGGCGCGGGCGCCAGTCGTCGGCGACGCGCAGGAGGTGCTCGGTGGCGTCCACGATGTCGCCCGGGATGCCCAGCATCTTCGCGAAGACGTTCGTGGCCCCGCCGGGCAGGCAGGTCAGGGCGGTGTCGGAGCCGGCCAGACCGTTGGCCGCCTCGTTGACGGTGCCGTCGCCGCCGAAGGAGACGACGACGTCGTAGCCCTCGGCCGCCGCCTCGCGGCACAGCTCGGTGGCGTGGCCGCGACGCTGGGTGTCGAGCGTGTCGACGTCGTAGCGACCCTGCAGCGCCGAGACGACGAGATCCTTCAGCCGGGCGGAGACCGTGGTCGCGTACGGGTTGACGATGACCAGCATCCGCTTGCGCTCGACAGGCCTGTCGAGGGCGGCGAAGCTGGCTCCGAGGCGCTCGAGCGACTCCAGCGGCGGGGGGACGGCCACGTTGCGGGTCTACACCGCCTGCCCGACGGCGTTACCGCGCGGCGCGTTCATCGCCCCCGACGTCGGGCTAGCCACACCTCCGAACGCCTGCCTGCCCGACGGACGGCGCGGGCCGCCGGAGGCAAGATGCTGTCCATCCCCTGCACGTGACGACTCGGAGCGATCCAAGATTCATGCGACGGGCAGCCCGGACCGCGATCAAGCGGTGGCATCGCGAAGCGATTGCCATTGCCATCGTGCTCGGTGCCTGCGCGATCGCAGCGGCCTCCGCCCCGTCCTGATTCGCGTGCGCCGCCGGCCGATTCTCCTCTCCTCCTAAGGCCGGCGGCGCCGCGAGGGGTCCTTCTTCTCAGCGGCTGTAGACCATGGCTTCCGGGCCCTGGCCCGCGGTCGGACGGCACGCGCCACGGCCCGGCGACGTGTTGACCGCCAGCGACAGGCAGCGCCCGAGCGACTGCTGGCCGTAGAAGTTGGGGTGCAGCGTCTCCTGGATCTCGCCCTGGACGAGGTTGAAGAAGAGGAAGCGCGCCCATTCGCTCGTGCTGCCCGTCGGCGGCTGCTCGACGGTGGCCTGGCGCGACGCCGTCGCGCACACCTCGTGGCCCTGCAGCTGGTTGCGCAGGTCCAGGAACTCGACGCCCTTGGCCACGGCCGTGTACAGCAGCCCGTTGGTGATCTGGGTGACCAGCGAGTCGCGCGCCCAGTCGAGGTCGGCGTTGTAGAACGGGCACCCGCCGACCGTGCCGCGGTCGACGCCGGTCTCGGCGTAGCGCGTCTCGGACGCGCGCGGCACCGGCGAGCCGTAGCTCTGGAGGATGAAGCGGTACTGCGAGCGCGCGTAGCCCGACTCGGCCATCACGGCCCGGACCTCGTCGATCGCCTTGGACACCCCGGCGAAGGCGGCCGGCTTCCTGCTGTCGACCACCGCCTGCTGCGAGGGCTCGCACGGCCCGGTCCTGGCCAGGTAGGCCTGCGCGCACGCGCGGATGATGTCGGCGAAGCCGAGGTCGTTGCCGCCGATGGACAGCACGACGACCTTCACGTTCGTCAGCTGTGCCACGTAGCGCAGCTGCTGGCCCTGGCTGGGCTCGCCGTTCTGCCCGACGCCGCCGCTGGAGGGCCGGAAGATGTTCTTCGTCTCGGCGCCCGAGCACGCGATGTTGATCTTGCGCGCGATGAACACCACGCTGCTGAGCACCTCGGCGACGTCGGAGCGATGGCAGCCGTTGGCGTCGGTCGGGCCGTAGACGCGGCTGGCGTCGTAGCCCGTGCCGGTGTATGCGCGGTCGGTGCCCGCGCGGTCGCCCGACGAGACGATCGAGTTGCCCTTCCACCGCCCCGCCTCGCCGGAGATGAACGAGTCGCCCAGCGAGACGATCGAGCTGGTGGTGCTCGCCGGCGTCCGCTGGGCCGCGCCGGCGGCCGGGACGAGGGCGAGGGCGAGGGCGAGGCAGGCGACGGCCGGCGCCGCACAGGATCTTGGGGTCACGCGAGCCTTTATACCCCTTCGGGGCCCGGCTCAGAGGAAGCCGCGGCGCCGGAACGCCGCGAGCATGGTGACGAGCACGACGACCATCACCGCGATGATGATCCAGAAGGCGGTGATCGAGCCCTCGCCGGGCACGCCCACGTTCATCCCGAAGACGCTCGCGATCAGCGTCAGCGGGAGCATGATCACGCTGAAGGCGGTGAGCACGCGCAGCACGTCGTTGAGCCGGTGCGAGAGGACGGACTCGTTCGTGCTCTCGAGGCCCTCGACGACCTCCTTGAAGTTCTCGAGCATGTCCCAGATGCGCTCGGAGGCGTCGTTGATGTCGTCGAAGTAGATCTCGAGGTCCTCGGGCACGTAGCGCTTGGTGCGCTCGAGGTCGCGCAGCGCCGCGCGCTGCGGGCGCACGATCTTGCGGAAGTTGATGATCTCCTGCTTGACGTTGGAGAGGTCGCGGACGATCTCCGCCGAGCGGCCCTCGAAGATGTCCTCCTCCAGGCGCTCGAGCTTGTTGCCCATCTTGCGCAGCATCGGGAAGGAGGCGTCGACGCAGTCGTCGACGATCTTGTAGAGCAGGTAGGCCGGGCCCTTGGAGAAGAGCTGGTCGCGGAACTCCTCGGAGCGTGCGGCAGCGCTCGAACAGGTAGCTCGAGCGGCGGCACCTGCTCGTTGGGCAGCGTGATGAGGTAGTCGGGGCCGACGAAGATGTCGACCTCGGCCGCGTTCAGGCGCCCGACGAGCTTGTCGAAGGCGGGGAAGTGCAGGACGACGAACAGGTAGTCGTCGTACTCGTCGACCTTCGGGCGCTGGTTGCGCGAGAAGACGTCCTCGTAGTCCAGCGGGTGGAAGTCGAAGTGCTCCTCCAGCCAGGCGCGGTCGATCGCGCGCGGGCGCTCGATGTTGATCCAGCGCAGCGGCCCCGAGGGCCCGCCGAGGGCCTCGATGATCTCGACGTCGGGGCGCTCAGGCTCGCTGGGATGCGTGCCGACGCCGCCGCGCGTGCGCGCAGCGCGACCGAACCGTGGGCTTGGGCAGGCTCGGCATGGGGACTTCGCGGTTCGTCGGTCGCGATCACGGTCAGCATCCAGGTTCGCCCTTCGGGTCCAGTGTACCTGCGTGCTAGGCTGCCCGGCACATAGCTGGACACATCCAGAGGGGTGGAGGGACTGGCCCGTTGAAACCCCGGCAACCATCTCGCGCAAGCGGGAACGGTGCCAATTCCTGACAGATGTGGCCGAGGTTCTGCACCTTCGCCACGACGAATCCGGCGGAGGTAATCCCGATGGCAGCACAGAACCTGCAGTGCCGTGAATGCGAAGCGACGTACCCCCTCGACGCGCGCTACGTCTGCGAGCGGTGCTTCGGCCCGCTCGAGGTGGCCTACCACCACGGCGGGCTGGGCGTCGGACATCCCGGGCCTGCGCCGCCGCATCCAGGGCGGGCCGCAGAACATCTGGCGCTACGCCGACTTCCTGCCGCTCGGAGGCCGCCCGGCCCAGCCGCGCACGTCGCACGCGGCCTGCCCGCGGGCTGCACGCCGCTGATCCGCGCCGACCGCCTGGCCGAGCGCCTCGGCCTGCGCGAGGTGTGGGTCAAGAACGACGCCGCCAACCCGACGCACTCGTTCAAGGACCGCGTCGTCTCGGTCGCCAGCGCCCGCGCCCGCGAGCTCGGCTTCGAGGTGCTGGCCTGCGCGTCGACCGGCAACCTGGCCAACTCCGTCGCCGCCCACGGGGCGGCGCTGGGCATGGAGACCTACGTCTTCATCCCGGCCGACCTCGAGGAGCAGAAGGTCCTGGCCACCGGCGTCTACGGCACCAACCTGGTGAAGGTGCGCGGCAACTACGACGACGTCAACCGGCTGTGCACCGAGCTGTCGGGCGAGCGCGACTGGGCGTTCGTCAACGTCAACATGCGGCCCGTACTACGCCGAGGGCTCCAAGACGCTGGCCTACGAGATCGTCGAGCAGCTCGGCTGGGAGCTGCCCGACCGCTGCGTCGCGCCGATCGCCTCCGGCTCGCTGTTCACGAAGATCGCCAAGGGCTTCGACGAGTGGCGCGCGCTCGGGCTCGTCGACGGCGAGACGCCGGTCATGAACGGCGCCCAGGCCGCAGGGCTGCTCGCCGGTCGCGGCGGCCTTCGACGCCGGCCAGGACGTCTGCCGGCCGGTGCAGCCCGACACGATCGCCAAGTCGCTGGCCATCGGCAACCCCGCCGACGGGCCCTACGCGCTCGAGGTCGCGCGGCGCACCGACGGCGCGATCGACGCCGTCAGCGACGACGAGGTCCGCGCCGGCATCCGGCTGCTGGCCGAGACGACGGGCATCTTCACCGAGACCGCCGGCGGCGTGACCACCGCGACGCTGGCCAAGCTCGCCGAGCGCGGCGACGATCGGCGCCGGACGAGCGCGTCGTGCTGGTCATCACCGGCGAGGGCCTCAAGACGCTCGACGCGGTGCGCGGCACGTTCGAGGCGCACGAGATCGCCCGCGTCCTTCGACGCGTTCGTCGACCAGGTCGAGGCGCCCGCGCAGGTCGGCTCCTGATGGGCGTCACGGTCAAGCTCCCGACGCAGCTGCGGGCCGCCGCCGGCGGGCAGAGCGAGCCTCGAGGCCGACGGGCACGACGGTCGGCGAGGTGCTCGACGCCGTCTACGCCCAGCACGAGGAGCTGCGCGATCGCCTGGCCGACGGCGACGGGCAGCTGCGGCGCTTCGTCAACGTCTACGTCGACGGCGAGGACATCCGCTTCGGCGACGGGCTCGACACGCCCGTGAGCGGCGCGCGCGAGGTGCAGATCCTGCCGGCGGTCGCCGGCGGGTAGCCGCCTAGTCGGCGCGAGAGCCCAGGAGCATGCACCTGACCCGGCCGAGGGTCTGCTGGGAGTCGGGGATGTAGTCGTCGCGCACGCCGTTGCACTGCACCGACGCCGTCTGGCCGCCGAGGATCCACGACCGCTGCCCGGGCGGACAGGCAGGGCATGGGCCGGCCACGTCGGTCCGCGCCGTGCACGAGTTGCGGTCGTCGCAGCTCCCGTCGATGTGCCCGTAGGGGGACCGCGTGCGCTGGTTGAGCGTGACCCGGTTCCCCGTGGCCTCCTGCGTCTCGATCGTCGAGCGGCCGTACACCCAGCAGGACCTCCACTCCCTCGGGCACGTCCACGACACCGTGCAGCCGTCGATGTAGAGGCCCCAGGCGCCGTAGGCGTAGACGCCGTACTGCCAGGGGGTGGTACAGCGCGCGCCCCAGCTCCACTTCTCGACGGTGCTGGGCACGTCGGCGGCGGCGGGCTGTGCGCCGACCGCGGCCAGGGCTGCGGCCGCGAGGAGGGCGGAGAGCGTCTTGCGCATGGTCGGTCGATGATCGGGGACACGAGGCCCCGGCCTTCCCAGCCCTGGGGATGGACCGGCCACCCCCAGCGGGCACAATCCCGTGATGGACGCAGCGGCGAAGCGCCTGCAGGAGTACGAGCGCAAGCGCGACTTCGGGTCGACGCCCGAGCCCGCCGGCGAGGCGCCGCCGGGCGAGAGCGGGGCGCCGCGCTTCGTCATCCAGGAGCACCACGCCACCCGGCTGCACTGGGACCTGCGGCTCGAGCGCGACGGGGTGCTCGTGTCCTTCGCGGTCCCCAACGGCCTGCCGACCGAGCCGAAGGACAACCGCCTGGCCGTCCACACCGAGGACCACCCGCTCGAGTACCTCGAGTTCCACGGCGAGATCCCGCAGGGCAGCTACGGCGCGGGCACGATGACGATCTGGGACCGCGGCACCTACGAGGAGCTCAAGTGGGAGCCGCGCAAGATCGAGGTGCCCTGCACGGGCGAGCGCGTGCAGGGGCGCTACGCGCTGTTCCCGCTCGGCAAGGACGAGCCGGACGCCAAGGACTGGATGATCCACCGGATGGACCCGCCCGCCGACCCGGCGGCCGAGCCCATGCCCGACAAGCTCGTGCCGATGCTGGCCCGCTCGGGCGCGCTGCCGCGCGACGACGACCGCTGGGCCTACGAGATCAAGTGGGACGGGGTGCGCGCGATCGCCCACTCCGAGCCGGGCCGGCTGCGCTTCTGCGTCGCGCAACCTCAACGACATCACCGCCCGCTATCCCGAGCTGGCGCCGGCTGAACCGGGCGCTGAGCCACCACCGCGCGATCCTCGACGGCGAGGTCGTGGCCTTCGGCCCGGACGGCCGCCCGAGCTTCGGCGACGCTGCAGAAGCGCATGCACCTGGGCTCGGAGTCGGCGGTGCGGCGCCTGGCGCGCGACGCGCCCGTGACCTACGTGATCTTCGACCTGCTGTGGCTCGACGGCCACTCGCTCATGGAGCTGCCCTACGCCGAGCGCCGCGCGCGGCTGGCGGAGCTCGAGCTCGCAGGGCGAGCGCTGGCAGGCCCCCGATCACGTCGTCGGCCACGGCGCCGAGCTGCTGCGCGGCCAGCGCCGAGCAGGGGCTCGAGGGGATCGTGGCCAAGCGGCTGGACTCGCCCTACGAGCCCGGGCGTCGCAGCCCGTGCTGGATCAAGGTCAAGAACGTCGAGCGCCAGGAGGTCGTCATCGGCGGCTGGATGCCGGGGGAGGGCCGCCGGCGCGACCGCATCGGGGCGCTGCTGGTCGGCGTCACCGACGACGACGGCAGGCTGCGCTACGCGGGCCGCGTCGGCACGGGCTTCACCGAGGACGAGCTCGACCGCCTCGCCGCGCTGCTGGGCCCCCACGAGCGCGAGACGTCGCCCTTCGACGGGGCGAGCCCCAAGCCGCCCCGCGGCGCCCTGTTCGTCGAGCCGCGCTTCGTCGCCGAGGTCGAGTTCCGCGAGTGGACGCAGGGCGGCCAGCTGCGCGCGCCGTCCTACAAGGGCCTGCGCGACGACAAGGCGCCCGAGCTGGTCGTGCAGGAGGAGGGCGCCGGCGCGCGCGCCAGCGTGGAGGGCCGCGAGCTGCGCCTGTCCAACCTCGACAAGGTGCTGTATCCCGCCGTCGGCTTCACCAAGCGCGACGTCATCGACTACTACGTCGACGTCGCGCCCGTCCTGCTGCCCCACCTGGAGGGCCGGCCGCTCACGCTCAAGCGCTACCCCAACGGCGTCGACGCGCCCCACTTCTACGAGAAGAACGCGCCGTCGCACCGCCCGCCGTGGGTCCGCACCGAGCCGGTGCAGACCGGCTCCAAGACGATCGACTTCGTCATCGCCGACGACCTCCCGACGCTCGTCTGGCTGGCCAACCTGGCCGACCTCGAGCTGCACACGCTCGCTGGCGCGCGCGCCGGCCGTCGACCGCCCGACCGACGATCGCGTTCGACCTCGACCCGGGCGAGCCGGCCACGATCGTCGAGTGCTGCCGGGTCGCCGTCCTGCTGCGCGGCATGTTCGGCGGCCTCGGCCTGCGAGTGCTTCGCCAAGACCTCCGGCTCCAAGGGCATGCAGGTCTACGTCCCGCTCAACGACCCCGAGGTGACCTACCGCGAGACCAAGGCGTTCGCCAAGACGGTCGCCGAGCTGCTCGAGCGCGAGGAGCCCGGCCTCGTCGTCTCGCGCCAGACGAAGGCGCTGCGCCGGGGCAAGGTGCTCGTCGACTGGAGCCAGAACGACGAGCACAAGACGACGGTCAACGTCTACTCGCTGCGCGCGCGTGAGCGGCCGACCGTCTCCGACGCCGGTGACCTGGGACGAGGTCGCCGCGTGTGCGGCATCCGGCGATCCGCAGGCGCTCGTCTTCGACGCCGGTGCGGTCCGCGCCCGGGTCGCCGAGCACGGGCGACCTGTTCGCGCCCGTCGTGTCGCTTGTCCAGCGCCTGCCGGGGGCGTAGCCTGGCTCGCATGCGACCGCGACGGCGAACGCTGCGCGAGAGGCTGTCAGAGCTGCGGATGAGCCCGGAGGAGCGCGCCGCCGTGTGCTCGGAGCGCTGCATGGAGGCGCTCTTCGACGCCGAGCGCGCACCCGCGGTGCTCTACGCGGAGCGCGAGCAGGCCGCGCTGGAGGCCGAGCGACGGCGCTGGTCGCAGCCGGTCCCGCCCGCGCGACCCTAGTCGTCGGTCGGAGCAGCATCGGGGGTCTCAGGCCGTCACCGCGCCACCGAGCCGCTGGAAGCCGCCGGTGACCCACTCCACGATGAGACGGCCGTACTCATCGGACGCCTGCTCCCACGCGAAGTGGCCGGCATCCAGTGGGCGGATCTCGCTGTTGGGCAGCAGGTCGGCGAGGTACTCGTTGTTGGACCACGGCACCAGGTCGTCCTCGCGTCCGGCGATGATCTGAGCCGGCGTGGTGATCGTAGGCAACAGACCGCGCAGCACCGGGTTCTGCTCGGGGTAGTGGCGGACAAAGCGAGCGGACTCGGCGAAGCGCCCGAGGTCGTACGCGCTGACGTAGTCCTCATGGACGTCGGGCTCGCTATCGGCACCGGCCGCGGGCTCGACCGCGAACCCGATGTTGGTTCGGGCATCCAGCTGTCGGACGACGTCGAGGCTCGGGGCCTCGATGACATCCTTGAGCGCGCCGCCGGCATCGATGGGAGCACGCACCGCGCCTCCACCGATGGTCAAGCTCGTGACGCGGTCTGGAGCATTGGCCGCCAAGAACAACGCGGCGGCGGTGCCCACGTCCGGACCGACCACGTGGGGCGCGCCCAGGCCCCATTCCTCGATGAGGCGCGCAAGGAACGTGCCCATCGCATCCGGTGCGATCAGCTCCGGGCGACCGTCTGAGTGGCCAAAGCCCGGCAGGTCGATCGCGACCACGCGCGCCGCGCCCGACACTCGGTCCCAGATCCCTCGGAACGCCCAGAGGCTCTCCGGCCACGGGCTCAGCATCAACACGGTCGCCGCCGACGAGTGCGCTTTGTTGTCAGCAAACCGAATCCGCAGCCCGTCGCAGACTCGAAAGAGCGGAGCGATGGGCGAATAGCCTGCTGCATTCATCGTTGTCGTCTCCGGATGGCTTTCCCCGCTCACTGGTGCGCTCCTCTCGGGGTGCTGAATCGATCGGGTTGAAACGCAGGCGATGACGACTGTCATCGAGAGTGGGCCGACGATACCACACTCCGATGACGACCGTCATCGCGTCCAGATACGCTGTCCTCATGGACGCCCGGCAAGAGAGCTCGCGGACGAGGGGAAGCGGCGAGCAGCAGCCGGCCCGTGACCGGATCGTGCGCAGCGCCGCCGCGCTCGTGCGCGAGCGCGGTGTGCACGGCGTCGGCCTTCGCCAGATCGTTGCCCATGCCGACGGCCCTCGCGGGTCCCTCCAGCGCTACTTCCCCGGCGGGAAGACGCAGCTCATCACCGAGGCCCTCAAGCTGGTCGGGGCCGAGGTGCTGGACGACACCGAGTCAGGGCTCAGCGAGGCGGCCACGCTGGCCGATGCGATCGACGCAGTTTTCGCCCCTTGGCGCCACGTGCTCGTCGAGAGCAACTTCACGATGGGATGTCCCCTCGCCGCGACCGTCGTAGATGCCGGCGGAGATGACCGGCTACGGCAGGAGGCTCGCGCTCTCCTCGATCAGTGGCGTGACTCCGTGCACGCCGCGTTGGTCACATTCGGTGTCCGGGAGTCAACCGCAGAGGACGATGCCTCCGTGCTCCTCGCAGCTCTCGAGGGCGCCCTGATCTTGAGCCGGGCAAGCCAAAGCATCGAGCCACTCGACACGGTGCAGCGCTTCTTCACCACGTCGCTGACGCAGGCCGGGAACGCGATAGCGAGGTGAGGGCCCGCTCAACCGGGCTCGGAGCGCAACAGCAGCTGCTTCAGACCCGCGGCGAGTGAGTCGCGCTGACGCGGGCTGAGGGGCTCGAGGAATGCCTCGTCGGCGGCGAGTACCGCGTGCAGCGACTCCTCGGCGAGGCGTTCGCCCTGCTCGGTGAGCTGGACGAGCACCCCGCGCCGGTCCCCCGGATCGGCTCTGCGTCGTATGAGTCCGGCCCGCTCGAGCCGGTCGAGGCGCGAGGTCATCGCCCCGGAGGTGATCAGCGACGATCGGGCGAGATCCCTGGGATTCGTCCCCTCGTCGTCATGGCGCCGACGAAGGGTGTTCAGGACGTCGAAATCGCCGAAGCTCAGCCCGAGCGGCTCGAGGGCGGCGACGATCGCTCGCTCGAGGTGGGCGGCGCAGAGCAGCAGACGCCCGACGACCTCGAGCGGGCTGGCGTCCAGCCGCGGGTCACGCTCGGCCCAGGTCTGGATGAGGCGGTCAACGGAGTCTGTCGGCATGCGGGAAGCTTACCTTGACACTAAGCGTAAACCAAGTATCCTGATATCAAGTAACTTTACGCCAGGCGATAAAGGAGCAGCTATGACCGACCAGACCGCACCGACAGCGCCGCGCCGTTCGAGCTCCCGTGGCCGGCCGGTCGAGCTGCGGGCCGTCGAGCCGGCCGACCGTATGCCCACCTCCACTCACCCAGAACTCGCCGGCGCGCTCAGCGGCGCCGTCGTGCTCCCCGGCGATCCCGGCTGGGACGACGCCCGCTCGGGCTTCAACCTTCTCGGCGACCAGCACCCCTCTGCGGTCGCGTTTCCCGTCGACGCGTCCGATGTGGCCGCGGCGGTGACCTACGCCCGGCGGGCGGGGCTGCGCGTGGCGCCTCAGGCGACCGGCCACAACCAGGAGCCGCTCGGCGACCTGGACGGCACGCTGCTGCTGAACGTCAGCCGGCTGCAGCAGGTCCGCGTCGATCCAGGGGCGCGGCGGGTGCGGGTCGGCGCGGGCGTGAAGTGGGACCGGGTCGCGCCGCGGCTGTCGGCCCACGGGCTCGCCGGCCTGCACGGCTCCTCGCCCGACGTGGGGATCGCCGGCTACTCATTGGGCGGCGGCATGGGCTGGCTGGCCCGCAAGCACGGCCTGCAGGCGAACGCCGTCACCGCGCTCGAGCTCGTGACCGCCGAGGGGACGGTCGTGCGCGCCGACCACGGGCATCACCCAGACCTGTTCTGGGCGCTGCGCGGCGGCGGCGGCAACTTCGGCGTCGTGACCGCGATCGAGTTCGCCGTCCACCCGGTCGACGAGCTGTACGCCGGCGCGCTGTTCTTCGGATTCGAGCGCGCATCCGAGGTGCTCCACGCGTGGAGCGCGCTGCAGGGCGGCCTGCCCGACGAGCTCATGTCGTGGGCGTCGCTGCTGCACTTCCCGCCGATCCCCGACGTCCCCGCGTTCGCACGCGGCCGCTCGTTCGCCGTGGTGATGGCGGCGTTCCTGGGCAGCGAGGCCGAGGGGAAGGCGCTCCTGCGCCCGCTGCGCGACCTCGCGCCCGCACGCGACACGTTCGCTACCGTCCCCCCGGTGGTGCTCGGCGACCTCGCGATGGACCCGCTCGACCCACTGCCGGGCCACAGCGGCCACGCGCTGCTCGGCGAGCTGCCGGCGACGGCGATCGACGCGATCCTCGCGGCGGTCGGCCCCGGGTCGGGCCGCGGCGAGACGCTCAGCATGCTGCAGTTCCGCCAGATGGGCGGGGCACTCGCTCGCGAGGCCCCCGACGCGGGCGCCCGCGCGACGCTGCCCGGCGAGATCAGCATGTACACGTTCGGCGTCGTGCCGGACGAGGCCATCGACGCGGCGGTGCGCGCGGCCATCGCCGACGTGAAAGCCGCCGTGCTGCCGCACCGCGCCGGGCCACTACCCGAACTTCGTCGAGGAGCCGGCCGACGCGAGCTCGTTCTTCGACCCCGAGACGTGGCGGCGCCTACGCGAGGTGAAGGCGCTGTACGACCCGGACGACCTGTTCCAGGGCAACCACCACATCCCGCCGGCCGAGGGGGCCCTCACGCGCGTCGCCGCCGGCTGAGAAGAGGAACCACGATGACCGCCCGAATTGCGGCACCCGTCCAGCTGCGGGCCATCGAGTCGGCCGACGGCGACGAGGTCGCCCGGATCGTCTACGAGGCGTTCGCAGGCATCCATGACCATCACCGCTTCGAGCGCGACTTCCCGACGCTCGACGCGGCGATCGAGCTGACGACCAACTTCATCGCCCACCCCTCGATCTACGGGGTGGTGGCCGAGATCGACGGTCGTGTCGTCGGCTCGAACTTCCTCGACGAGCGCGGCCCGGTCCGCGGCGTCGGGCCGATCACCGTCGACCCCGCCGCCCAGGGGCGCCGGGTCGGGCGCGAGCTGATGCAAGCGGTGTTGGACAGGGGCGCCGATGCCCTCGGTGTTCGCCTGCTCCAGGACTCCTTCAACACCGGCTCGCTCTCGCTGTATGCATCGCTGGGCTTCGACGTCGCCGAGCCGGTGGCGCTGATGAGCGGGCGTCCGCGAGGCGCCGGCATGGCGGGGACCGAGGTGCGGCCGCTGGAACCGGGCGATCTCGCCGCCGCCGAGGAGCTGCACGTGAGGGTCCATGGCTTCGAGCGCACCGCGGAGCTGGAGGACGCCCTGCGGGTCCCCGCCCTCTCGCCGACGGTCGCGATCCGGGACGGCCGCCTCGTGGCCTACGCCACGACGCTGACCTTCTTCCCGGCGGCGTACGCCGTCGCCGAGACCGAGGTCGACATGGCGGCCCTCATCACGGGCACGCTCGCAGCGACGAACCAGCCGGGCTCCTTCCTGCTGCCGACGCGCCAAGCTGAGCTGTTCCGCTGGTGGCTCGCACAGGGCGCGCGCGTCGTGAAGCCGATGACCTACATGACGGTCGGCCGGTATGAGACGCCCACGGGGAGCTGGATTCCGTCGGTGCTCTACTGATTCGGAATTCCCGCGGCCGCACTGACAACGAGCATCGGCTTCGCAATCGCGCGGCGGGTGGACGGGCGCGTGTCCACCCGTCGCACGACTGCGACGACGGTCTATTCGGAATCAACCATCTAGCGGGCACTTGGGTCCCCGCTGGTGACGGCTGCCGGTGGTGGCGACCAGTGACCCCGTACGAGTATTGGACCACCGACCCAAAGGAGGGGCCACATGGCCAAGTACCGGACCCCGTACGGACCCAGCATTCCATGCCTGTCGACGCGCCTGCGCATGAAGGCGACTATCCCGCCTCCGCCCGTCGCGGTCAACGGCTGTTCGCTCTGGTCGCGGACATCTCGCCACAAGGCACGAACGGCTTCCCAGATCCATGCAGACCGGCAGCGGCAGCGCTCGCAACCCTAGGTCCGACTTTCGCTCAGGAGTGCCGCTACCGCCGATCAATGCCACGGTTTAGCGGCTGCCGCATTTCGTCCAAAGCAGCAGCGGTGCCTCTGCCTCGAACCGAAAGCGTGCCGAGCACGGGTGACCGCTGGCAGGGCGCTGGTCACGGCTTGTCCGAATCGATAGCCCAACGCGCGAACGGGGCTGCTTCGCCGCCGCGTCTCCAGGCGACGGGCCCGCCACAGGGGACGGCGGCGGCCAGGTGGACGCGGATGACCGACGAAAGTAGCATGCGCCGTCCTCGACCTCGCATCACGAAGGCCGCCTTCCTCAAGGAGTCAACGATGGCCCAGTCAACGATGGCCCGCGCCAGCTCCTCGCTGCCCAGTCCCAACAAGGCGCACATGCTCACGTCGCCTTGGAACAGCTTCGGCCAGAGGTTCGACAACCTCACGGTCTGGGGACGGCCCGCGCGTTTCCCTGTCGTCAACGAACGTGCGGTCCGTGCCACTGCGGGCATAGTCATGGTGCTGGCGGCGATCGCCATAGCCATTGCCTACTTCGACAAGAACTATACTCCGGTACGCATAATCTGCAGTGTTGGTTGCCGCCGATTTCGCACTGCGCCAGGTCGCCGGACTCACACCGCTCAGTCCGATTGGAACCCTGGGAACCTTTCTCGTGAGAAATCAGACACCAGAGTGGGTCGGAGCCACCCAGAAGCGGTTCGCCTGGGCGCTGGCGTTTGGCATGGCGCTGCTCATTGCGATTCTCACGAATGCAGAGCGTGCACGGTCTAGGCGTGCAACTCATTGGCCTCACGTTGATAGGCTTGTTGTGGCTTGAGTCTGTGGTTGGATTTTGTGTCGGGTGTTTCATCTATAGCCGCCTGATCAAGGCCGACCTCATCCATCCAGAAGACGCTCCAGCGTGCGGCGGCAACTCCTGCGAAATCGCTGCGCCCGCTGCGGCTGGTTAGGCGTCTGACTACGGTCCGACTCCGCGTCTTCGTGGTGGCTCATCTCAGCTGTCGCGTCGACGCGACTCGCCAAGCGTGCAGCGCCAGGGGCGTCGTCCGACGGGCTGCTGCTTTCGCCTGCGAGCCAGCGTCCAGCGCCGGAGGTCGGCCGCTGTGCGCCGGTGTCGCTTTCCATGCAGCCGGGCACTAAGCCGCGAGATGTCGGCCCGTCAACCTCGTGGACTCTCGCTTGGGTCGTCAGTGCGGCTAGCACCCGGGTCCGGGCGCGCGGCCTGGATGGCCGTCGCCTCCGCCCGCATGCCGCGTTAGTTCAGGTCGTTTCGAGGTTGGAGATCTCCGCGGCGCGCTCTTCGGGCTCGCCCCGGAAGCCGCCCTCCACCGGCATGCTGGCCATGAGCGTGTCGCTGACGAAGCGGTCGGAGCTGTCTTTGGAGTCCCACACGGCCGCGATCAGAAAGCCGCCCTCGGTCGGCCCGGCGGCGTGGTAGCGCTGGCCGTCCGGTAGCCCGTTCGGCGGATGCACCACCGCGATCGTGGCGCGGTACTGCTCTTCGGTTGCCCCGGGCCAGAAGTGTGTCAGCAGGTACGCCACGATGAAGTCCTCTCTTTCGCTCAGGCGACCCTAATGGACCGCCGAGGCGACCGGGAGAGCACCGCTATCGCGATCCATGCATAGCGGCTGCGAGCCGCTCCCCTTCGAGCGCCTGGGCATGCCCCGCTCGTCCTAGTTCGAGTTCGAGCGACGGAAGCTCTACAGCGTTCCAAACCGAACGTTGTACGAACGTCGGAGGCGGGCCCACCGAGGACAAGCCGACGGTCAAGCTCGAGACGCCGCCGGACCCAGACCGGACGAGCAGCTTCCTCAACGTCCGCGTAGCGGACATCCAGGCGATCCATGCCGAATGGAGCGCGCGTGGCGCACGGTTCCTCACGCCACCACAGGATCGCGGCGGTGAGATCCGCTGCTACCTCCGCGACCCGGATGGGCACCTGATCGAGGTCGGACAGACCAGCCCCGCGTTTCTGGAGCAGATCGGCTAGGGGACGGCGAGCAGGCCGTTGACCCACAGGCCACGGCGGCGCCCGCCAACGCGGCGGGACCATGTGGCCACAGAGGTCTGCCGCTACCCTCGGGCGCCGTGTCGCGCCGTCCACCGACCTGGGCAGTCGCCCTGCTCGTCGTGCTGCTCGCCGGGGCCGGCCTGCGCGCGCAGGCCGCCGTCGACCACGGGCGCTTCCTGTCCACCGACGAGCGCGCCTACGCGAAGCTGGCGGTCGGGCTGTCCTCCGGCGCGGGCTACACCGCCCCGCGCATGCAGGACCCGTTGCACTGGCCGCCCGGGACGCCCGCGCTGTTCGCCGTCGCCCGCCAGGTCACCGGGGCCGCCCACGGCGACCTCGACCCGCCGGGCGCCTACTGGGCGCAGTGGGTCGTCGGGATGGCGCTCCTGGTCGTGGTGTTCGTGCTCGTGCGCTTCGCGACGCGACCCGTGGGGAGGGCGGGACCGGCGCCGCCGTGGCCGGCGATCGTGGCCACCGCCCTCGTCGCGCTGTACCCGCCGCTGTCGGCCATCACGGGCGACATGGCCAGCGAGCCGCTCGGGGCACTCACGCTCGCCGTCTGCGTGCTCGCCTTCGCCTGGGCGGCGACCGGCCCGATCTCGTGGGCGCGCTGGGCGCTGGCCGGCGCCGCGCTCGGCGCTGCGGTGCTCGTGCGCGCCGATCTGCTCGTGCTCCCCGCCGTCATGGCGCTGCTCGCCGCGTGCCTGCTGTGGCGGCGCGAGGGCGCGCGCCGCGCGCTGGCGGCACCGGCCGTCATGCTGGTGGCCGTGGCCGTCGTCATGGCGCCGTGGGCGGCCTACGCGTCGGCGCGCAAGAGCGAGCCGGTGCTCATCACCACCAGCTCGTGGAGCTCGCTGTACGTCGGCACCTACCTGCCCGGCGACGGGCGCATGTTCGGGCTGCGCGAGGCGCTCGGCGACGAGGCGCGCGCCTACAACCCGCGCTTCCGCGACATCCCCAACCGCAACCTGCGCGCGGAGTGGGTGCTCGACGCGGTCGCGGGGCGCCACCCCGAGCTCGAGCGCGACGAGGCGCTCAAGAAGGAGACGCTGAACAACCTGCGCGACTACGCGATCGGCCAGCCGCTGGACTTCGCCGCGATGCAGGTGTCGAAGGTCGGGCGCATGTGGCTCGACTACAACCGCGGGACGCACCGCAACCCGCGCGGGTGGATCCTGGCCATCCACCTGGCGCTGGCCGCCGCCGGGCTGGCCGGGCTGCTGTGGGGCCTGCGGCGCACGGGCCATCCCGCGCTGTGGGCGATCCTCGCGGTCTCGCTGGTGGTCACGGCGGTCAACTCGTCGTTCGTCAGCGAGGCACGCCACAACGTGCGGATCATGCCGCTGCTCATCGCCGGCGGGGTGGCGGGCGTGGTGCTGGCCCGGCGCCAGGCGCTCACGGGTCCGGCGGATCCGGCGGACCGGGGACCAGCGGAACGAAGCGCACCTCCTCGTGCTCGCGACGGCGCAGCCCCAGAGGCCCCCGGCGTAGCGTCACCAGGCGCTGCCGCCGTCCGCTGAGCGGCGCGACGAGCCGCCCGCCGGGCGCCAGGCCGGTCGCCAGCGACTCGAGCACGGCGGGAGGGCTCGCCGCGGCCACGTTGATGGCGTCGAACGGCGCCTCGGCGGGCAGGCCGAGGGCACCGTCGCCGACCAGCACGGTCACGTTGGTGATGCCCGCCTCGGCCAGGGCCCTGACGGCACGCTCGGCCAGCGGCCGATGGCGCTCGATCGACCACACGTGCTGCGCCAGGCCGGCCAGCACCGCCGCGTGGTAGCCCGAGCCCGTGCCGACGTCGAGCACGCGGTCGGAGGGGCGCAGGTCCAGCAGCTCGGCCATGCGCGCGACCACCAGCGGCTGGGAGATCGTCTGCCCGCAGTCGATGCCGAGCGCCGTGTTGTCGTAGGCGCGGGCGAGGAGGTCGGGCGTCACGAAGCGCTCGCGCGGCACCGCGGCCAGCGCGGCGAGCACACGTTGATCGGCGACGCGCTCGCGCAGGTCCTCCAGCAGCGCGCGGCGCGCGTCGTCGTTCACGGCCGCGTCCGTACGATTGCCCGGTGGTGACCGTTCGCCAGCGCCTGCATCCCGACGTCTTCCGCCTGCCGGTCGACAAGATCCGCGACGGCTACTACACCGACCAGTACTTCAACCTGGCCAAGGAGCTGCTCGAGGCCCAGGGGCGCACCGCCCCCGTCCTGATGCAGGTCTTCCAGAAGCAGGCGGCGCTGCTGGGCGGCGTCGACGAGGCGATCGCCGTGCTCCGCACGTGCGCCGGCCGCCGCGCGCCCGACGGCGGCTGGATCGACGGCTGGGACGAGCTCGTCGTGCACGCCCTGCACGAGGGCGACGAGATCGCCCCGTGGGAGTCGGTGCTGACGATCGAGGGCGATTACTCGTTGTTCGCGCATCTGGAGACGGTCTACCTGGGGTGCCTGGCCCGCCGCACGCTCGTCATGCGCAACGTCCGCGCGGTCGTGGAGGCCGCGGGCGGCAAGCCCATCCTCTTCTTCCCGGCCCGCCATGACCACTGGCTGGTGCAGACCGGCGACGGCTGGGCCGCGCACGTGGCCGGCGCGATCGGCGTGTCGACCGACGCGCAGGCGTCGTGGTGGGGCGGGCGCGGCATCGGAACCGTGCCCCACGCCCTGATCGCGGCCTTCGGCGGCGACACGGTCGAGGCCGCGCGCTCCTTCGCCGACCGCTACGCGCCCGACATGAACGTGACGGTCCTGGTCGACTTCGACAACGACTCGATCGGCACGGCGCTCGCGGTCGCCGACGCGCTGGGCGGCCGGCTGTGGGGCGTGCGGCTGGACACCTCCGAGCGGCTGGTCGACCGCGCTCTCGAGGACCTGCCCGACGCGGACGAGCACCGCGGGGTCAGCGCGCTGCTGGTGCGGCGCGTGCGCGACGCGCTGGACGCCGCCGGGCATCGCGACGTGCGCATCGTCGTGTCCGGGGGCTTCGACGCCGCCAAGATCGCGCGCTTCGAGGCGCAGGGCTCGCCCGTCGACGCCTACGGCGTCGGGTCGTCGTTGCTGCGCGGCGCCAACGACTTCACCGCCGACGTCGTCTGCCTCGACGGCGAGCCGGCGGCCAAGGTGGGTCGCGAGCACAGGCCGAACCCCCGGCTGCTGCGGGTCGAGTAGGCCGGCTCCCGGGGCTAGATCTGCGGCGGAGCCGGGTCCGGCCCGCCCGGAGGTGAGGGGTCGTTCGGCGGCACCGGCCCCGACGGGTCCGGGCCGGGGGTGGGTGGAGACGGGTCCGGGGTAGGGTCGGGCACCGGCGGGCCGCCGGGGCCGGGGACGGGGGTGTGAGCGGCGGGCGGGGGCATGCGAGCTCCTCTCAGAAGCGCAGGATGGCGGCGATGTGACCGTGGGAGGCCAGCTCGGGGCGGTCGCGCAGCACGCGCACGGCGGCCGACATGATCAGGGCGCGCTCGACGGCCTCCTCGACGATGTCGTCGAAGGCCTCGGTCGGGGTGCCGTCGGCCGGGCAGGTCGCCCCCTCGGTGCCCAGCCACCCGTCGCGCGGGCACTTGACGCCGGGTTCGCGGAAGCCCTCGTCGACGAGCAGCGTCTCCACGCGCTGCTCGGTCACCGCGGCCAGCACGGCGGCCAGGCCCGCCGCCGCGCGCCCGTCGCGCGCGAACTCCTGGGCGAAGGCCTGCAGCGCCTGGTCGTCGCGCCGGCGCACGGCGGCGGCGATCTGCTCGGCGGCCGCGGCGCGCACCTCGTCGGCGTGCGCGTTCTCGACGTCGAGCGCGACGCGCCCCACCACGCGCTCGCGCAGGTACGGGTGCAGGGCCGCCTCGAGGTCGCCCACGAGCTCCTCGGGCCCGCCCAGCAGGATGCCCACCGGCAGCTCCTCGCGCAGCGTCGTGAAGGAGACCTCTGCCGTGTGACGCAGGTGGTCCTTGACGTCCTTGTCGACGCTGCGCTCGTAGTTGCGCTGCGACCAGCCGCCCTGGGAGTGCTGGCCGTGGACATCGTCCTCGATGAGCTCGAGCTCCTCGAGCATGGTGCTCGGCCCGCAGAACAGGCGCGCGACGCGGCGGTTGGCCAGCAGCACGCACCAGCGCTCCGGCACCCCGAGCTTGGCCAGCGGCTCGAGGAACGGCGAGTCGGAGATCACCGGCTGGTGCTCGACGGGCTCGGACAGCTTGAGCAGCTCGAACAGGTCGGCGGCGGTGGACGAGAAGACCGCGACGGCGTGGGCCCCCTTCGCGTCCAGGCCGTTGGTGAGCGCCTCCTGCACCTTCGCCAGGTCCTGCTTGAGGGCCTCGCGCACGGCGTGCGGGAGGGCGTGCTGCTCGCGCACCAGCCGCGCTGTCTGGTCGAGGACCGAGCGGATCTGCGTGTCGCGCGCGGGCCGAGTGGCGAACTGCCGGGGGTCGAGGTTGACGAAGACGCTCAGCACCTTGCCGTCCTGCGGGCGCACGCCCGCCAGGCGCCGCAGGCGCTCAGAGGTGATGTCGTTGACCTGCATGTGACGACGCTACCCGTCTTCAGTGCACGGGCGTCGTCGCGCGCTGCGGGTCGGCGACCTCGAAGATCCAGAAGTCGCGCCCCATGACCTGCACGGAGACGTTGAACACGGGCACGGTGCCGGCCGTCCCGCGGAACGTGCCGGCGTGCGCGTGGCCGTGGAGCACGAGGTCGGGCTCGTGCTCGACGATCGGCACGGCGAGGCGGTCGCTCCCCAGCATCGTCCAGATCTCGCGAGGCTCCCCCTCCAGGGTCTCGGGAACGGGGGCGTAGTGCAGCAGGACGATCCGCACGGGGCAGTGGGTGACGGCGCGCAGGCCGGCGTCGACCGCGGCGGCCTCTTCCGCGCCCTGGCGGTACACCTCGCGCAGCAGCGGCTCGCCGAAGTCGGGCAGGTGGCTGCCGGGGAAGCCGCCGACGAAGCCCTTGGCACCGACGACGCCGACCTCGACGCCGGCCAGCTCGCAGATCGCGGACTCCCGCTCGAGCACGCGCACGCCGCCGCCGGCCAGCACGTCGATGATCTCGGCGGCGCGGTCGGCGTGCCAGTCGTGGTTGCCCAGCACGGCGAAGATCGGCAGTGCCAGGTCGCGGCACGCGTCGGCGAGCACGGCGGCCTGCTCGGGCTCGCCGTGGGTCGTGAGGTCGCCGGCGAGCAGCAGCAGGTCGGCGCGCTCGTCGAGCCCGGCGAAGGCCTCGTGCGTGCGCGCGCGGATCGCCTCGTGGCAGTGGATGTCGCCGGCGGCGGCGATGCGCAGCGCCGGCGCGCCGGCGCGCGGGCCGTCGGTGCTCGCGGCCTCCATGGCGCCGTCCTTCCCCGGGCGGGCGCCGCGTGAATCACCGGGAGGAGCGGGTAGGGAGCCACCGATGGGCTCCTACCGTCCGGCGGCCGAGACCGCGCAGATCATCGAGACGCTCAAGCGCGCGGCGGCGGCCCTCAGGGAGGCGGGCATCCCGTTCGCGCTGGCCGGCTCGGTCGCGTGCTGGGCGCGCGGCGGCCCGGCTCCCTACAACGACCTGGACTTCGCGGTGCGCAAGGCCGACAGCGAGCGCGGGCTGCAGGCGCTGGTCGACGCCGGCATGCGGCCCGAGCGCCCGCCGGAGGGGTGGCTGGCCAAGGCGTGGGACGGCGAGGTGCTCGTCGACCTGATCTTCGAGTTCAGCGGGGCGGAGAGCGTCGACGCGCTGCTGGACCGCGCCGAGGTGCTCTCCGTCGAGTCGGTCCCGCTGCCCGTGCTGCACCTCGACGACGTCGTCGTGTCCAAGCTGGCCGCGCTCGACGAGCACGCGCTGGACCTCGCGGGGCCGCTGCTCATCGCCCGCGCGCTGCGCGAGCAGATCGACTGGGGCGAGGTGCGCCGCCGCACGGCGGCATCGCCCTACGCGCACGGCTTCCTGGCCATGCTGGAGGCGCTCGACGTGGTCGACACGCCCGCCGCATCGGAGCCGGCTCCCACGTCGCGCGTGCGCGTGGTCGACCAGGGCTAGGGTTGCGCTCCGGTCCACGCGGGCAGATCAAGGGCATGTCCCGGGTCCTCGTCGTGTCCAGCGTCCTGCTCGCCCTCGCCCTTCCGGCCGTCGCGACCGCCGCCACCCCCGAGCTGTCGGCCACCGACCGCCTCGACGACCGTCGCTACGCCGCGATCGGCTCGCGCGCGTACGTCGTGGGCACCCAGGCGGGCCGCTACCCGGCGATGGGCTTCCACACCCGAGGGGAGATGGGCGGCGTCTGGACGCCGCCGATCAAGCTTCTCGACGGCGTCTGGTTCGGCATCGACGGGTCGTGGATCGGCCCCGCCACCCGCTTCACGAGCGGGGCCGGGCACGTGCGCATGGAGCTGCCCGGCCGCGACGGCCTGACGGTCACGCGCACGGACCTCGTGCCCGACGGGGCGCGCGGCGTGCTCATCGGGCTGCGCTTCGAGGCCGCCGGCAGCGAGCAGCGCTTCACGCTGGACGCCGACGCGCACTCCGAGCTCATGTCGATCTACCCGTGGGGCGAGACCACGCCGCTGGACCAGCGCACGTTCAACCTCGCCGACGAGGCCGCCTACGCGGACGGCGACCTCGTGTTCACCGAGCGCGGCACGCCGCCGGGCGCGGACGTCGAGCCGCACGACTGGGCGGCGGCGGTCGGCGCGGCCGCCACGCCGAGCGCCCACGCGACGGGCGCGGGCTTCCGCGGGCCGCAGGAGCCCGCGGTCATCTGCGGGCCGTCGGGCGAGGGCACCCCGGACCCGCCCGACCGCTGCGACGACACGGCCTACGGGCGCGGGCAGGGCGGGCGCCTGAGCTACGAGATCACCGTGCCGGCCGGCGGGAGCACCTCGTTCTGGCTGGGTGTCGCCGGCTCGGAGGCAGGGCGCGGGCGCCGCGCGGGCCGAGCTGCGCCGCCTGCTCGACGATCCCGCCGAGGCGCTCGAGGACAAGCTCCAGGCCCGCGAGCACGTCGCGCGCCATACGCGGCTGTCGCTGCCCGGCGACCCGCTGCTGGAGCAGGGCGTCGACTGGAGCAAGCAGAACCTGGCCGACTCGGTGCAGGACGTCCGCGACCTCGAGCTGCGCGTCGTCAGCGCGGGCAAGGCGTACCCCCCGCCGGTCGGCGAGCTCGACCGCGCGCGCTTCCTGGGCGCCGGCTGGCCGGACTACCCGTGGCTGTTCGCCACCGACGGCGAGTACACCGCCTTCGCCAGCGTCGCCCTCGGGCAGTTCGAGCCGATCGTCGAGCACCTGCGCGCGCTGCGCGACGCGAGCCGGGCGGTCAACGGCTCGAGCGGCAAGGTCGTGCACGAGGTGATCACCGACGGCTCGGTGTACTTCGGGGCGCTGAGCGACCCGGGCAACACCGACGAGACGGCGAAGTTCCCGGGCACCGTCGCGCTGGTGTGGCGCTGGACCGGGGACCGCGGCTTCCTGCGCGAGATGTACGGCTTCGCCCGCGACAACATGCGCTACATCGTCGACGAGCTCGACGCCGACGGCGACGGCTGGCCCGAGGGGCTGGGCAACGTCGAGCGCGAGGGCATGGGGGAGGAGAAGCTCGACAACGCCGTCTACACGATCCGCGGCCTGTGGGACCTCGCCGACCTGGCCGACGCGCGCGGGGACGGCGCCACCGAGCGCTGGGCGACCCGCCTGGCCCGCGACCTCACCGAGCGCTTCGACGGCGCCTGGTGGATGCCCGAGGTGCCGGGCTTCGCCGACTCGCTGCGAGACCCCGGCAACGAGCGCAGCTTCCAGCGCCACTGGATCACGGCCACGCCGATGGAGGTCGAGCTGGTGCGCGACCGTCGCGCGGCGCCCGGCCTGGCCACGCCCGACCACGCGGCCGCGGCGCTGGACCTGCACGCCACGCCGTGCTTCGGCGACGCGACCGGCTTCTTCCACACCGGCCGGGCCGGGTGCGACGGCGCCCCCGCCGGCCCCGACGAGCTGCAGTCCTTCACGCTGAACACGTCGATCGTGGCGGTCGGCGAGGGCAACTACGGCCGCCTCGGCCCGAGCGCCCAGCGCCGCTGGACGACGGCGCTCGTCGCCCAGCAGGTGCCCGGCGTCGAGCAGCCCGGCGCGATGCCGGAGATCGCCTCGCCCTCGCCGCTCGACGGCGACATCCTCGACCGGCCGTTCAACGGGCGCCCGATGGTGCTGCAGGCCTGGGGCGCGTACGGGACCGCGTGGCCCGTCGTGCACCAGCAGCTCGGCGTGCGGCCGGACCTGGGCCGCGACCGGCTGGAGGTCGTGCCGCAGCTGCCCTCCGACGCGCCGATCGCGGGTCGCGACATCCGCCTGGGCGACGACGGCCACGTCGACGTCTCCGCGTCGCGCGACGGCGAGCGCTGGCGCACGCGCGTGCGCCTGGAGGCCGATGCGCGCCTGTGGATCGGCCACACGCTCCCGGCCGGGACAGAGGTCGGCTCGGTGCGCCTGGACGGCGACCGCGTGCGGTGGGAGGAACGGGTGACCAACCGCGGCGTCGAGGTGCTCGTGCGCGCGCGCGGCGCCGGCACGCACACGCTGTCGGTGCGCGCCGCGGGCTGAGCGCGGCGGGACTAGACCGGGATGTAGGGGATGTCCCAGACGATCGCCGCGGCGACGAACGCGGCGACCGCGCAGGCGGTGGCCACGACGGTCAGGAGCTTCTGAGCGGGCGTGGCCTGGGCCGCCTTCTGGCGGGCGTCATCGGCCTGGAGGAGGGCCCGCTCCAGCAGCCGCTCCGCCCACGCGAACTCCAGCGAGAGGATGGCCAGCCCGATCGGGATGACGATGAAGGCCGGTCCCGGCAGGACCAGCATGGCCAGGCCGGCGGCGAGGACGACGAAGCCGGCGATGACGAACGCAGCTCGGTAGATGCGCCCGCGTTGAGCGTGCTCGTCGCGGCGCTCGCGCAGGCGCCGCACCACCTGCGGCTCCTGACGCTGCTCCTCGGCCACGCCGCGGAGCTTACGCCTGGCGCGCGGGGCCGGCGGCGTTACGCCCAGCGACGGTGCGTCGGGCGCGTTGCCGCGGGGCAGGCGAGCAGGCTGGCCCGGACGAGGTCGACTTGACGGGCGTGCGCGTCCTTGCCGGAGGCGAAGAGCACATGCACCGGCGTCGCGTGGGCCTGGTCCAGGTGGGATGTCTGGTGTGCGGCCATAGGCTAAGTATTCGGCTTCAGCGGACAGAACTTGAGGGGGAGTACCCGCATCCTGTGGTAGGGATATCCCGCATCTTGTGGGGGCGGGAACACGCGTTCGCACCGCTCGCCGAGCCTGGCGTCTCCACGGCCCCCGTGCTCGCCCCGCGGAGTAGGCTCCGCGCGTGCGCGCCGTCTGGAGCAGCAAGCGGGTCTGGCTGCCGTTCGTGGTGGCCGCGCTCTGCCTGACGGCGGCCACCTGGACCAGCCCGGTGCTGTCCTGGGTGCTCGTCATGGCCTCGTTCGGCTTCTGCCTCGACGGCGTGACGCTCATGTGGTCGCGCAGCGGCGGCCTCAGCGACTTCCGGCAGTAACGGGGACCAAGCGCTCAGCCGGGCACGCCGCCGAAGCCGATCTCGTTCCCGTCGGCGTCCCGGTAGATGGCCTTGCGCACGCCGTTGGAGTAGGTCTCGCGGTCGGCGGGGCTGATGCCACGGGAGGCGATCTCCGACACGAGCGCATCGAGGTCGTCCACGAGGATCGTATGGAGCGCGTGACCGGCCCGCTCAGCGTCTTCCACGATGAAGATCGAGCCGTGCTCGGCAAGCTCCCAGACAGCCTCGGTCTCGTGCGCGAGGAAGCTCGGCTCGGAGCCGAGCAGGCGCTCGTACCACGGTCTCGCCGCCGCGTAGTCGCTGACGCAGATCCCGGCGAAGAGGGCGAGTGCCACGGGCCGATCGTAACCCTGTGCGGGGCGCGCCGCCGTGGCATCCGTGGCGACGGAGGCCCTCCTGCCGTCGCAGGCGATGAGGGCCTACGCGCCGTCCGCCAGACGTGAGGATCCCCTCTGGCCGCCACGCTCAAGCGCTCGACCTCCGAGGGCGCGAAGCAACATCCTTGACTTTCGCCCCCGCACGAAAGGAGAGTAGGTCCCACCCCAATCCGCGCGTCCTCGGCGCAGCGTCGACGTTCCGGCCGTCGTCGGCGCGCGCGGCCCGGGTCGGTGAGCCCGGCGTCGCCCTGTCATGGCGCGCCCGACGGACGGAGGTCAACATGAGCAGCAGCGACGTAGGCACCGCCAGTTCGATGGAGACGGCGGAGCTCTCAACGATCGACATGGCGCTCGAGGTGGTGACCGTGCCCGTCTCCGATGTCGAGCGGGCGAAGCGCTTCTATCAGAGCCTGGGATGGCGGCTGGATGCCGACTTTGCCGCCGGCGACGACGCCCGGTTGGTGCAGATGACGCCGCCCCACTCGCAGTGTTCGATCCATTTCGGGAAGGGCGTCCCGGGCATCACGGCGATGGCGCCCGGGTCCCTTCAGAGGGTGTACCTGGCGGTCAAGGACATCGACGCCGCCCGGGAAGATCTCGTCAGCCGCGGCGTCGACGTCAGCGAGGTGGAGGAGCAGCCGAAGCCCCCCGGGTTCCCCGACGTGCCCGGGCGCTCGTACTTCGCATACGCGTCGTTCAGCGACCCGGACGGCAACGGCTGGCTGCTCCAAGAGGTCACGACCCGGCTCCCCGGGCGGGAATGGGAGGACTGACATGGACGTCGCCTCACTGGCAGATCTGCTGCACGAGACGGCCGAGCGTCACGGCGCGTTCGAGGCGGTCGCCCCACCGCACGATTGGTGGGACTGGTACGCGGCGTACATGGACGCTCGCCAGAGCGGGAGCACTCCGGACGACGCCTCCGCCGCGGCCGGGCGCTACATGGCGGAGGTCCATCAGATCGTCGTCGCGTGACCACGGCACTCGTCGACTGACCGGAGACCCCGGCACCCCGCGGGGTCTCCGGTGACGCCGAAGCATCGCAAGCAGCTGCCCCAGGCGCTGGGCAGGGCGACGATCACGGCTTCGAACCACGCGTAGCTCCATCGGCGCTCAACGAGCGGCGCTCGCCCTCACGCTCTCCAACCATTGCTGGCCGCTGGTCGGCCACCGCGGCGAACCACGTAGAGGCGGTCCCTTTCACATCGATGCGGCGTGCCACGACGTGCCTGACGCCCGCTATGCGCCTCTTCGTGGCCCCCCTCCGCGGGCGGGCGGGGCGCCGTAAGGTAGCGCCGGGCTGTGACCGTCGCGATCTGGCTGCTCTTCCTCGTCCCACTGGGACTTGCCCTGGCCGCCCAGGGCCTCCTGAAGTCGGTGTTCCGGCGCTATCGCACGGTTCCGAATCACGCGGGCGCGACGGGCGCGGAGGTCGCTCGCGCGCTGCTCGATGCACACGGGCTCCAGGACATTCGGCTCGAGCTCGCGCCTGGGTTCCTCAGCGACCACTACGACGGCGAGGCGCGGACGCTGCGCCTCTCCGAGGTGGTCGCACGCGAGCGGAGCGTGGCGGCACTGGGCATCGCCGCGCACGAGGTGTCGCACGCTTACCAGGACGCCGAAGGCAGCCGCGCCTACCGCGCGCGCCACTCGATCGGCGAACAGCTCGCACAGATCGCTCCCTGGTCCGGGCTGTTTCTGATCGGTGGCTTCTGGTTCGGCGTCCCGCTGCTCGTGGCGCTGTCGCTGGTCTTCGTCGGCGGGCTTGTCTTGTTCGCCCTCGCGACGCTGCCAGTCGAGATCGGAGCGAGCCGCCGCGCGCTCATCCTGCTGCGAGAGACGCGGCTCGCGGACGACCGCGAGGGGCGCGGCGTCCGCCGGGTTCTCACGGCCGCGGCGCTGACCTACGTCGTGGGCCTGCTCGACAGGCTCGGGTTCTTCCTCGTGCTGCTGTTCATAGCCGAGGGTGCCCGCCGCGCGGCGGCGTGACGTGCGCCTTGGGCGCTCGAGCGACCCTGGTGGGCCAGGTTCAGCGTCCGCCCAGTATCCCCCTGCGCTCTAACCTTGGCCCATGGCGAGCGCCGAGCTGAGCCGCCGCGTCGCGAAGATGGGAACCCCGAATCTGTGAGGTCAAGATGACCCTTGGCGAAAACGCCGTCAACAGCGCAGTCGATGCACTCGAGTCGGTCGAGGCGCTCGACGGGGCCGCACTCAAGCTGGCCGGGGCGGTGAGCAATGCCGTTCCCGTCGGGGTGCCGCGGGACGCTCTATCCGGCACGTGGCTCGGCCATGCGCTCCATCCGTTGCTGACGGATGTGGTTATCGGGTCGTTCATCAGCGCGACGCTGCTCGACCTGCTCGGCGGCGACGACACCGGCCGCGCGAGCGAGCGCCTCATCGAGGTCGGCCTCGTGACCGCGGCGCCGACGGTCGCCAGCGGTCTGACCGATTGGGCCATGACCGTCTACGGCGACCGCCGCACTCGCCCGGTTGGGCTCGTTCACGCGAGCGCAAACCTGACGGCGTCAGCGTTGTATGCGGCGTCGCTCGCCGCGCGGCGCCGCGGCGTCCCCGGGCGCGCCAGGCTGCTCAGCCTCGCGGGCGGCGCGGCGCTCTCGGTGGGTGGCCTCCTCGGCGGTCACCTCTCGTTCACGCGCGGAGTCGGTGTCAACGAGACGGCCTTCGACGAGGGTCCGCGCGACTGGACGACGGTCGACACCGAGAAGCTGGAGGACGGCAAGCCGACCAGCGGGATGGCGGGCGACACGCCCGTTCTGCTTCTGAGGCACGACGGGCATCTGCACGCGCTGCACGATCGCTGCTCGCACCGCGGTTGCGAGCTCAGCGCCGGTCAGGTCGAGGGCGAGTCGGTCACCTGCCCCTGCCACGGCTCCCGCTTCAGCCTTCGCGACGGTTCGATCGAACGCGGCCCGGCGACCGCGCGGCAACCCGTATTCGAGACGCGCGAGAGCGACGGCCGGATCGAGGTCAGGCTCCCCGCGGCGTAGGCGACCGCGCCTGCGTCGCGGCGCTCGCGCTCAGCTGCCGGCGATCTCTGCGAAGCGCTGCAGGCACAGCGGCCAGCCGCCTTCGCCCCTCGACGCCGTCGCGCTCGCCCCGCCAGCCGTCGCCGTTGGCGGTCGAGGTGGCGGTGCTCTCGAGCTCAAAGGGTCTGAGCCCCACTCATCCCTGGAATGAACAAGCGCCTCTCAGCGCTGAGCTTCGTGTATCTGCGACGGTGTGGTCAGGTCGGGCGGACGAGCTTGGCGTGCGCCGCGGCCTTCACCGGCTCGGGCGTCGTGCGGTTCGCATCCAGCGCGGCACGCACGTCGTCGCCGCCGCCGCCGACAACCATGCACGCCGAGGCTCAGAGCTCGAGCGTGGCGCGGCAGGACGTGCAGTAGGCGAGAGAGCGGTGCTCGGGCACGCCGTCGCGACGGAAGGCGGCGAGCTCGAGCCCCTCGTGCTCGCAGGTGACGCACCGCATCGCTCGTGCCCTCACGAGGTCGCCGCGCACCGCGCCGACGGCCGGTGCCGGCCGGTAGCCGGCGACGCGCTGCACGAGCACGGCGGGGCCGGCGGGCCCTTCGCCGACGAACGGCTGCCCGGGCGACTCGACGTGTCGCCGCCACCACGACTCGAGACGGACGCAATCGGCGGGCACCTCGAGCTCCGACGCCGGCGCACGGCGCAAGCGGCGCACGAGCTCGTGGGCCCAGCCTTCGCTCCCGAGCAACCCGCCGAGCTCCCGTTCGCCCTGGTGGAAGCGGTCGCCCCACTCGCGGAGCACCTGTCCATAGACCTTCGCTCGCGCCTGTCGGATCGCCCCGTCGCGCGTGCCGCCGAGCTTGTCGACGGTCTGTTGCACGACTTCCTCCATGCGGACCTCGGCGACGCGGTCGCGTTCGAGCGCCCACAACTCGCAGTCCTCGGTGAGCTCGCGTCGACGGCGCTCGTGGAGCGCTACCTCGCGAGGTGCCCGAGCGAGCACCTGAACGACGGCCAACGCGCCCGCCCCGAGCAGGAACACTGCGGTCGGCCCGGCGGCCGATGCGAGGAAGTAGAGGATCGCGTCGAACATCGGGCCCCGAGCCTAGGGCGGACGCTAGACGGAACCCGGGCAACGCTCCCCGATGCGCCGGGGATCGCGACCGAGCGGGCAGTCGACGCCGTCCCGCCCAACGCCGCCGGTCCTCGGCGCGAGACCGCTAGGGCCTAGCGGTCCCTAGCCATTGCTGAGCGCCGGCGTCGGCCGGTGTCCGACGGGCTGCGCGCGCTCTCCCCGGCGGTCAACGACCCGACCACGGCGGTCCAGGCCCTCGACGAGATCGACGGCCTGCTGCGGCGACTCAGCAGGCGGGACCTCGCCGTGGAGACGGTCGCCGCCTCCGACGGCCGACCCCGGCTGCTCCTGCGCCTGCCCACATGGGAGGACTACGTGGCGGTCGCGCTCGACGAGATCATCGCGATCGCCGACCGCTCCTCGCAGGTCCGCCGGCGCGTGAACCAGCTGCTCACGGAGCTCGTCGCGATCGCACCCGCCGACCGCGCCGAGGCACTCCGAGGACGTCTCCGGCGCCCCCGGGTGCTCACGTCACCCTGACGTAAGCCGAGCGTCGGCAGCCGAGCGAGCGACCCGGTCGCGATCGCGACCTGGTCGTGCGCACGACGCCGAGGCTGAGCGCCGCTGCACCACCCCACCATGAGCGCTGCACGAAGCGGGTCGCCTCCTGCTCGCGTCTGGGAGGCCTCTCCTCCTACTGGCGCGCCATGGCCACGCGGAGCTGGCTGTCGTGGTCGTCGATCAGCTCGCCGCTGAGATCGACGGTCACGGTGTGCAGCTCGCCGGTGAACCGAAACGGCGCCACGTACTCCGGGGTGACCGGGGATTCCGCACTCACGCCGCAGGTCAGGCCGCCCGGGTTGATGACAATCGGGATGGTGACTGGCATGTCGGTCTCGGCGACCAGGTCGCCGTCGACGTAGAGCTGCGCCAATCCCGGGGCGCCCTTGCCGTTGGGGATGTCGGGGGCCCCCGTGGGCTCGAACTCGAAGCGCAGCTCGTGCCGGCCCTCCGGGACCGGGTCGGGCGAGGAGACGCGGTGAATGGCTCTGCGGACGTAGTTGTGCGCGTACTGCAGGCGGCCGTCCTTGATGTAGAACGACCAGCCGCCAACGGCGGTGCCCTGGCTCAGCAGGACGCCTTCCGCGCCCCCCGCGGGAATCGTCGTGTCGGCGGTGATGGCGTGGGGGCGGTTGAGGACGCGCGGTCCGGCGAAGAACGGCACCGCCTGCGTGCCGGGCCAGAACGTGTACTGGTCACGTGTCTCGGCGATCTGCGGACGCACGGTCATCGCGCGCTGGAGCGCGCTGCCGTCGATGGGCAGCACGTTGTACTTGCCGGCCTGCACGTACCACAGCGAGATCATCTCGATCAGCTTGTCGCGGTGCTCGGCGGCCAGGTCGCGCGTCTCGGCCGGGTCCTCGGCGACGTTGTAGAGCTCCCAGCCGCCGCTGTCGAGCCGGCCGAGCGTCTCGGCTGTGATCGGCGTGCCGAACACGGCGCCGCCGGCTTCGGCGAAGGAGGGGCCCGGCCACGGGCAGACCGCGCGCCAGCCATCGTGATCGATCGCGCGGTGCCCGAACATCTCGAAGTACTGGGTGCGGTGGAGCGTCGCGGCGGCCGCGTCGTCGAAGGTGTGGGCGAAGCTGACGCCGTGGATCGGTGCTTGGGTCACGCCTCTGATCGCGGCCGGCGGCGCGATCCCCGAGCACGTCGAGGATGGTCGGGACCATGTCGATGATGTGGGCGTAGTGGTCGCGCACCTCGCCGCGGCTCTTGATGCCGGCCGGCCAGTGCACGATGAACGGGTCCGTCGTGCCACCGCGGTAGGTCTCGCGCTTCCAGCGCCGGAACGGCGTGTTGCCCGCCCACGTCCAGCCCCACGGATAGTGGTTGAAGGTCGTCGGCCCGCCGAGCTCGTCGATCGCCTTGACGCTGTCCTCCAGCGGCTCGGGGGCGTTGTTGAAGAACTGCATCTCGTTCGTGGTCCCGGTCGGGCCGCCCTCGGGGCTGGCACCGTTGTCGGACACCAGCATCACGATCGTGTTCTCCAGCTGCCCAGTCTCCCGCAGGAAGCCCAGCAGCCGGCCGATGTGGTGATCGGTGTGCGAAAGGAACCCGGCGAAGACCTCCATCAAGCGCGACGCGAGCCGCCGGGCATCGGGCGAGAGCGAGTCCCACTCCGGGACGTCGGGATCATGCCGCGACAACTCGGTGCCGGCCGGCAGGATCCCGAGCTCCTTCTGGCGCGCGAACACGCGCTCTCGGTAGGCCTCCCAGCCGTCGTCGAACTGTCCCTTGTAGCGGTCCGCCCACTCCTGCGGCACGTGGTGGGGCGCGTGCGTGGCACCGGGGCAGAAGTGCAGGTAGAACGGCTTGTGGGGCGCGACCTGCTTGGCATCCGCGATGAACGAGATCGCCGTGTCGACGAGGTCCTCGGTCAGGTGGTAGCCCTCCTCGGGAGAGCGAGGCGGCTCGACCTGATGGTTGTCGTACACGAGCTCTGGTGCCCACTGGCTGGTGTCGCCACCCAGGAATCCGTAGAACCGCTCGAAGCCACGGCCCAGCGGCCACCGGTCGTACGGCCCCGCCGCCGACTCGAACTCCGACGGCATGAGGTGATACTTGCCGACCAAGTACGTGTTGTAGCCGTGCTGCTGAAGCATCTCGGACAGAAACCCGTTCTCGAACGGGATCTGCCCGTTGTAGCCCGGATAGCCGGTGGCGAGCTCGTTGATCGCCGCCGTGGCGTTGGCGTGGTGGTTGCGTCCGGTCAGCACGCACGACCGTGACGGCGAGCACAGCGCCGTGGTGTGCATCCGCGTGTAGCGCAAACCCTCCGCCGCGAGCGCGTCGATGTTCGGCGTCGCAATCGGACCGCCGTAACACCCGAGCTGGCCGAAACCCGTGTCGTCGAGCACGATCATCAAGACATTCGGCGCGCCCTCCCGAGCCCGCAGCACCTGCGGCCACGCGGGAGTCGACTCCTCAGTCGTGCGCCCGACCACCCCAGAGAACTCGGTCCCGGGCTTGTACTCCCTCGCAGGCTGATGCCCGTTCTGCTTCATGTCGCCGGCTCCTCATCGCGGGGTCGCGCCGACACGGCGCACCGGGAGAGCAACGTCGGCGAGCTGCTGGCGCTAGAAGCCGATCTGGCGATGCTGTTGGCCGAGGAGGACGTCGAGGAGATCGGCAAGGCCCTCGAACCCGGCAGCATCGCGGCCGTGCTCGTGTACGAGAACACCTGGGCCGGACCGTTGGCCTCGTCGATCCGCCGGTCGGGCGGCCAGCTCGTAGCCAACGGCCGCGTCCCGACCCAGGCACTGCTGGCCGCGATCGAAGCGGACGCACAAACCGAAACGCAAGGAGCCTGAAATGCCATTGGCCAGAGGACGCAGAGGCCGCAGGGGCGTGATCGGCGGACCGGTGACGCGAACGGCGGCGGTCGTCGGAACCGCGGCCGTCGTCAAGCACGGTCACGACCGGCGCGAGGACCGTCGCGACGACCGCGGCGACCGGCGCGAGGACCGCCGAGACGACCGCGGCCCCGGAATCTTCCGGTAGACACCCCGTCGCCGCGCGACGGGATCACCGTGTCGCCCGGGACCGCATGAGGCGCTGAGATGGAGTGGCAATGGTGCTCCCGCTGGTGCCCCGATCCCGGGGGCCGTGGGAGCCGAATCCTCGACGCGCCCGGCACGATTCGAACTTGCGACCTCTCGCTCCGGAGGCGAGCGCTCTATCCACTGAGCTACGGGCGCGGGCGGCCAGAGGGTACCCGTTGGGGGCGGCGAAGAGTGGCCCATGCTCAAGGGGTTCCGGGCGTTCATCCTGCGCGGCAACATCGTCGACCTCGCGGTGGCCGTGGTGATCGGCACGGCGTTCGGCGCCGTGGTGACCGCGTTCGCGACCGACTTCGTCGGCGGCATCATCGGTGCCATCGGCGGGTCACCGGACTTCGGCGATGCCGGGCCCACGGTCAACGACGCGAAGATCGTCTACGGGTCGACGGTCACCGCGCTGATCAACTTCCTCATCGTCGCCGGCGTCATCTACTTCCTGGTCGTCGTGCCCATGCGCGAGCTGGCGCGGATGCGGGGCGACGACGCCGACGTCGAGACCCCGACGCCCTCGGACGAGGCGGTGCTGCTCACCGAGATCCGCGACCTGCTGCGCGGGCAGGAGCGCAGCCCGCCGCCGCGGGCCTGACGGCCGGCGCCGCGCCGCTACGCTCGCAAGCGGCGCCCATGGACCTGTCGCTCTTCTTCGCCGGCACCGCCGGCTCCGTCCCGACGGCACGGCGTGGGCTGCCCGCGCTGCTCGTGCGCCGCGGGGGCCAGAAGCTCCTGTTCGACTGCGGGGAGGGCACGCAGCGCCAGCTGCTGAGCAGCGTCGGCCTGCCCGAGATCGACGCGGTGTTCCTGACGCACTTCCACACCGACCACTGGCTGGGCCTGCCGGGCATGCTGAAGTCCTTCGAGCTGCGCGACCGCGAGAGCCCGCTCACCGTCTACGGCCCGCCCGGCACCACCGACCTGCTGGGCACCGTGCGCCGCGTCATCGGGCGCCTGCGCTATCCGTTCTCGATCGTCGAGCTGGGAGCCGGCGACGCCGTGCCGCTCGAGGGCGGCGAGGTGTCGGCCTTCAACGTCCGCCACCGCGGCCAGGCCTACGGCTACGCGCTGGTCGAGGACGAGCGCCCCGGGCGCTTCGACGCCGAGCTGGCGCAGTCGCTGGGGGTGGCCTTCGGGCCTGACTTCGGGCGTCTGCAGCGCGGCGAGACCGTCGACGGCGTCGCGCCCGAGCAGGTCATCGGGCCCGCCCGGCCGGGGCGCAAGGTGGTGATCTCGGGCGACACGGCGCCGTGCGAGATGGTGCGCGTCGCCGCCCACGAGGCCGACGTGCTCGTGCACGAGGCGACGTTCCTGCACGAGGACGTCGCGCGCGCGCGGGAGACCGGGCACAGCACGGCGCGACAGGCGGCCGAGCTGGCCGCCGAGGCCCAGGTGCGGCTGCTGGTGCTCACCCACCTGTCGACGCGCTACGGCGGGCGCGAGATCCGCGACGAGGCGCGCGCGGTCTTCCCCCACACGGAGGTCCCGCGCGACTTCGACGCGATCGAGGTCCCGCTGCCGGAGAAGGGGGAGCCCGAGCTGCAGCGCGCGCCGGCCGTCCGCGCGCCGGCGGGCTGATCGTCCGCCGGGCTCGCTGCTAGCCTCACGAGCGCCTTGCCCCTCCTTTAATCCGGTCCCGTGAGGCCAGGAAGGACGGACGTGAACGACGAGAAGGTCGTCCTCGACGGCGCCGACATGCGGCGCACGCTGGTGCGCATCGCGCACGAGATCGTCGAGAAGCAGATCGAGCCGCAGGAGCTGGCGATCGTGGGCATCCACCGCCGCGGCGCGATCCTCGCCCGCCGCCTGCGGACGCTGCTCGACGAGCAGCTGGGCATCGAGGTCCCGCTGGGCGACGTCGACATCTCCTTCTACCGCGACGACCTCAGCCGCCGCGCCGACGCGCCGGTCGTCAACGCCTCGCACCTCGACTTCGACGTCGACGGGCGCACCGTCGTGATCGTCGACGACGTCCTCTACACGGGGCGCACCGTGCGCGCGGCGATCGAGGCGATCTTCGACTACGGCCGGCCCGGACGGATTCAGCTCGCCGTGCTGGCCGATCGCGGCCACCGCGAGCTGCCGATCCGCCCCGACTACGTCGGCAAGAACCTCCCGACCTCGCGCGACGAGCGCGTCAACGTCCGCGTGCAGGAGCTCGACGGCGACGACCAGGTGACGATCACGGCGCTGGAGGAGGTGCTCACGCGATGAGGCACCTGCTCTCCATCGAGGACCTCGACCGGGCGGCGATCGAGCGCATCTGCGATCGGGCGGCCGCGTTCGCCGAGGTGGCCGAGCGCGAGATCAAGAAGGTGCCGGCGCTGCGCGGGCGCACGGTGCTCAACCTCTTCTACGAGGCCAGCACGCGCACGCGCAGCTCGTTCGAGCTGGCGGCCAAGCGCCTGAGCGCCGACGTCGTGAACTTCGCGGCCAGCGGCTCGAGCGTCGAGAAGGGCGAGTCGCTGAAGGACACCGTCCTCACGCTGAGCGCCCACAAGCCCGACGCGATCGTGATCCGCACGCCGTGGGCGGGCGCCGCCGAGCTGGTCAGCCGCTGGACGCCCGCGGCGATCGTCAACGCGGGCGACGGCAAGCACGAGCACCCGACCCAGGCGCTGCTCGACGTCTACACGCTGCGCCGCCGGCTGGGCGACATCGACGGGGCCGACGTGTGGATCGTCGGCGACGTGCTGCACTCGCGCGTCGCCCGCTCGAACATCCTCGCGTTCCAGAAGATGGGCGCCCGCGTGACCGTCTGCGGCCCGCCGACGCTCATCCCCCGCCACATCGAGGCCCTCGGCTGCGAGGTGCGCTTCACCCTGGACGACCTGCGCCAGGCCGACGTCGTCTACGCGCTGCGCATGCAGCACGAGCGCATGGACCAGGCCTTCGTCCCCACGCTGCGCGAGTACGCCAGCGTCTACCAGGTCAACGGCCGGCGGCTGGGGCCGAGGCAGCTGCTCATGCACCCCGGCCCCGTCAACCGCGGCGTGGAGCTCTCCGGCGAGGTGGTCGACTCGCCGCAGTCGGTCATCACCGCCCAGGTCGAGGCCGGCGTCGTCGTGCGCATGGCGGTCCTCTACGAGGTCCTGGCCGGCGTCCGCGAGCCAGGCCCCGTGCCCGAGCCGCAGCTCGCGTGAGGCGCCCATGACCGCCCGCCTCGTCCCGCCCACCGCCGCGCGCACGGCCGACCTCGTCGTGCGCTCCGCGCACGTGCTCGACCCGCGCGAGGGCATCGACGGCGTCCACGACGTCGTCGTGCGGCGCGGGCGCATCGCCGAGATCGCCGCGCCCGGCAGCGCCGCCGTGCCCGACGGCGCGCAGCTCGTCGACGGCCGTGGCCGGCATCTGCTGCCGGCCTTCGTCGATCCGCACGTGCACCTGCGCACCCCAGGCCAGGAGCACAAGGAGGACATCGAGACGGGCACGCGCGCGGCGGCCGCAGGCGGCTTCTGCGCCGTCGTGGCCATGCCCAACACCGACCCCGTGGTCGACTCGGCGCCGATCCTGCGCTCGTTGCAGGAGGCCGCAGCCCGCGACGCGCGCGTCGCGGTCGGCTTCATGCCGGCGATCACGCGCGGGCTGCAGGGCGTCGAGCTGACCGAGATGGCCGAGCTGCGCGAGCACGGCGCCGTCGGCTTCACCGACGACGGCCTGCCGGTGGTGAGCGCCGGGATGCTGCGCCGCGCGCTGCAGTACCAGCGCCTGTGCGGCGGCGTCCTGGCCCTGCACGAGGAGGATCCCTCGCTGTCGGGCGCCGGCGCGATGCACGAGGGCGAGGTCAGCGCGCTGCTCGGCGTGGCCGGCATCCCCAGCGTCAGCGAGTCCACGATGGTCGCGCGCGACGCGGCGCTGGCCGGCCACGAGGGCCCGCCCGCGCGCGTGCACATGCAGCACCTCAGCTGCGCCGAGTCGGTCCGCGCGGTGGCCGCCGCGAAGGCCGACGGCGTCGGCGTGACCGCGGAGGTCTCGCCGCATCACCTGTGCCTCACGCAGGAGGCGGTGCGCACGCTCGACCCGCGCATGAAGATGAACCCGCCGCTGCGCACAGAGGCCGATCGCCAGGCGCTCATCGACGGCCTGCGCTCGGGCGTCATCGACTGCATCGCCACCGACCACGCGCCCCACGCGCGCGACGAGAAGGAGGTGCCCTTCGAGCAGGCGCCGATGGGCACCACCGGCCTGGAGACGGCCTTCGCCGCGGTGTTCACCGAGCTCGTCGTGCCCGGCGTGCTCGGCCTGGCCACCGTCGTCGAGCGGATGACCGCCGGGCTGGCGCTGCTGGGGCTGCTGACCCCGGCGGTGCGCACGGGGGAGGACGCCAACCTCGTGCTCGTCGACCTCGACGCGGAGTGGCAGGTGGGCGAGGACGGCTACGAGAGCCGCTCGGAGAACTGCTGCTTCGCCGGGCGCCGGCTGCGCGGGCGGGTGCTGCTCACCGTCGCCGAGGGCGGCGTCGCCTACCGCGAGCGCGCCTTCTCGGTCGTGGGGGCCTAGTGGCCGGTCCGGCCTACGTCCTGCTCGAGGACGGCACGCGCTTCGACGGCGATGCCTGCGGCGCACCGGGCGAGGCCGTGGGCGAGGTCGTCTTCACGACCGGCATGAGCGGCTACCAGGAGTCGATGACCGACCCGTCGTTCGCCGGCCAGCTCATCACCTTCACCTACCCCCACATCGGCAACTACGGCGCGAGCGAGCAGGCGATGGAGTCCACCCGCCCCTGGGCCCGCGCGGCGATCATGCGCGCGGCCGCTGACGCCGCCGACGCGCCGACGGCGCAGCAGGGCTGGCTGGACTGGCTGAGGGCACGCGGCGTGCCCGCGATCACCGGCGTGGACACCCGGGCGCTCACACGCCACATCCGCGGCGAGGGCGCCATGCGCGGCGGCGTCTTCGGCGCCGAGGTGCCCCTCGAGCGCGCGCGCGGGCTCGTTGCCGCCGAGCCGCCCATGGCCGGCCAGGACCTCGTCGACGAGGTCACCCCGCAGCAGGTCACCCACCACGGGGACGGCGACGGCCCGCGCATCGCCGCGATCGACACGGGGATCAAGGGCAGCATCGTGCGCCATCTCGTGCAGCGCGGCGCCCGCGTCGCGCTGCACCCCGCCCGCACGAGCGCGGCCGAGCTGCTGGCCACGGACCCCGACGCGGTCTTCCTGGCCAACGGCCCGGGCGACCCGGCCGCGCTCGGCCACGTCGTCGCGACCGTGCGCGAGCTCATCGGCCGCAAGCCGGTGTGGGGCATCTGCCTGGGCCACCAGCTCCTGTGCCAGGCCGTCGGCCTGCAGACCTACAAGCTGCCCTTCGGCCATCGTGGCGCCAACCACCCGGTCAAGGACCTGCGCACCGGCCGCATCGAGATCACCAGCCAGAACCACGGCTTCGCGGTGCGGGCCCCCGACGGCGGCGGGCGCGTGGAGGCCGACGAGCCGGTGCGCTGGGAGACCGACTTCGGGGTCGCCGCGCTGACCCACGTCAACCTCTACGACCGCACCGTCGAGGGCCTGCAGCTGCTCGACGTCAACTCGGCGACGGTGCAGTACCACCCCGAGGCCGGTCCGGGGCCCAACGACGCGCTGTACCAGTTCGACCGCTTCCTGGAGGCGGTCACGGGAGACGCCGGCCGTGCCGCGTAGGGACGACCTGCACAAGATCCTGATCCTCGGCTCGGGGCCGATCGTGATCGGCCAGGCCGCCGAGTTCGACTACTCCGGCGTGCAGGCGTGCAAGGTCCTGCGCGAGGAGGGCTACGAGATCGTCCTGGTCAACTCGAACCCGGCGACGATCATGACCGACCCCGAGTTCGCCGACGCGACCTACGTCGAGCCGCTGCTGCCGGGGCCCGTGGCGCAGGTCATCGAGCGCGAGCGCCCCGACGCGCTGCTGCCGACGCTCGGCGGCCAGACCGCGCTGAACCTGGCCAAGGCGCTGCACGAGGACGGCACGCTCGAGCGCTTCGGCGTCGAGCTCATCGGGGCCAACTACGAGGCGATCGGCACGCGCCGAGGACCGCGAGCGCTTCGGCCACGCGATGGCGCGCGCCGGCCTGCGGATGCCGGCCAGCGCGATCGCCCACTCGCTGGGCGACGCCCTGGGCGCGCTGGACGGGCTCGGGCTGCCCACCATCGTGCGCCCGGCCTACACGCTCGGCGGGCGCGGCGGCGGCATCGCGCGCACGCGCGAGGAGTTCGAGCGGATCGTGAGCCGCGGCCTGGACGCGTCGCCCATCGGCCAGGTGCTGCTCGACCAGTCCGTGCTCGGCTGGGGCGAGTTCGAGCTCGAGGTCATGCGCGACGTCAACGACAACGTCGTGATCGTCTGCTCGATCGAGAACCTCGACCCGATGGGCGTGCACACCGGCGACAGCGTCACCGTCGCGCCCCAGCAGACGCTCACCGACCGCCTCTACCAGCGCCTGCGCGACCAGGCCATGGCGGTCATCCGCGAGGTCGGCGTCGAGACCGGCGGCTCCAACGTGCAGTTCGCGGTCAACCCGGCCACCGAGGAGATCCTCGTCATCGAGATGAACCCGCGCGTCTCGCGGTCCTCGGCGCTGGCCTCGAAGGCCACCGGCTTCCCGATCGCCAAGATCGCCGCGCGCCTGGCCGTCGGCTACGCGCTCGAGGAGATCGACAACGACATCACGCAGGTCACCCCGGCGAGCTTCGAGCCGACGATCGACTACGTCGTCGTCAAGTGGCCGCGCTTCGCCTTCGAGAAGTTCGCCGGCTCCGACGCGCGGCTGTCCACGCACATGAAGAGCGTGGGGGAGGCGATGGCCATCGGGCGCACCTTCCAGCAGGCGTTCGCCAAGGCCATGCGCAGCCGCGAGCTCGACGCCCCGGCGCGGCTGGAGACCGTCGGCGACGAGGCGCTGCTGGAGACCGTGGAGCGCCCGACGCCCGACCGCTTCGACGTGCTGCTCGAGTGCTTCCGCCGCGGGGCGAGCGTCGAGGAGGTCGGCGCGCGCACGAGCATCGACCCCTGGTTCCTGCGCGAGCTGCGCGCGCTGGCCCTCGACCCCGAGGCGCGCGTTCGCCGGCGAGCGCTCGTTCAAGGCCGTCGACACCTGCGCGGCCGAGTTCGAGGCGCGCACGCCCTACTACTACTCGGGCTGGGAGCGCGCGGCCGCCCACGAGGTCGAGCCCGCGCGACCGCCCGAGCGTCGTGATCCTCGGCTCGGGGCCCAACCGCATCGGGCAGGGCATCGAGTTCGACTACTGCTGCGTGCACGCGGCGATGACGGTGCGCGACTCCGGCCGCGACGCGGTGATGATCAACTGCAACCCCGAGACGGTCTCGACCGACTACGACACCTCCGACCGCCTGTACTTCGAGCCGCTGACGCTCGAGGACGTGCTCGGGCGTCCTCGAGGTCGAGCGGCCGGAGGGCGTCATCGTCCAGTTCGGCGGCCAGACGCCGCTGAAGCTCGCCGCCGGCCTGGCCGAGGCGGGCGTCCCGCTGCTGGGCACGAGCGTCGACGCGATCGACCTGGCCGAGGATCGCGGGCGCTTCGGCGCGCTGCTGGCCCGGCTGGGCTACCAGGCGCCGCCCTACGCCGACGGCGCGCTCGGTCGACGAGGCGCTGGAGGCCTCCGAGCACGTCGGCTTCCCGCTGCTCGTGCGCCCCAGCTACGTGCTCGGCGGGCGCGCGATGGAGATCGTCTACTCGCGCGAGGGCCTGGAGGACTACCTGTCGCGCACGGTGCGCGACGACGGGCGCGCGATCTACCTCGACCGCTTCCTGGAGAACGCGATCGAGGTCGACGTCGACGCGCTGTGCGACGGCGAGGACGTGTGGATCGGCGGCATGATGCAGCACGTCGAGGAGGCCGGCATCCACTCCGGCGACAGCGCCTGCGTGCTGCCGCCGCACTCGCTCGGCCACGAGATGCTCGACCTCATCCGCGAGGAGACGCGCGGGATCGCGCTCGGGCTCGGGGTCGTCGGGCTGCTGAACGTCCAGTACGCGGTGCACGACCGGCGCCTGTACGTCATCGAGGCCAACCCGCGGGCGTCGCGCACCGTGCCGTTCGTGTCCAAGGCGATCGGCGTGCCGCTGGCCAAGATGGCCTGCCGCATCATGCTCGGCGAGCGCATCGCCGACCTCGCGCTGCCCGCCGACCCGATGGCCGCCGGCCACGTCAGCGTCAAGGAGGCCGTGCTGCCGTTCGACCGCTTCGAGGGCGCCGACGCGCTGCTCGGCCCGGAGATGCGCTCGACCGGCGAGGTGATGGGCATCGCGCGCGACTTCCCGACGGCGTTCGCCAAGGCGCAGGCCGCGGCCGGGGCGGCGCTGCCCGACGGCGGGACGGCGTTCATCACCGTGACCGACAGCGACAAGCCGGGCGCGGTCGCGGTCGCCCAGACGCTGCACGACCTCGGCTTCCGCATCGTCGCCACGCGGGGCACGCGCGAGGCGATCGAGCGCATGGGGATCCCGGCCGGCGAGATCAAGAAGATCGGCGAGGGCTCGCCGAACGTCGTCGACTGGATCGAGCGCGGCGACGTCGACCTCGTGGTGAACACGCCGACCGGCTCGGGCGCGCGCACCGACGGCTGGGAGATCCGCCGCGCCGCGGTCGCCCGCGGGATCCCGTGCCTGACGACGCTCTCGGGCGGCCTGGCCGCCGCCCGGGCGATCGCGGCCGCGCGGCGCGGCGAGCTCGGGGTGCTGTCGCTGCAGGAGGTCCACCGGCCGGCACAGGCCGCGCCCGCCGGGGCGGGCGCATGAGCGGCGCCGAGCGCACGCTCGCCCCGCTCGGGCGCCGGCGCCTGGAGATCGCCGCGCGGCGCGAGGTCGGCGCCTACGTCGTGCTCGAGGCCCCCGACCCCGAGGGGCCGGCGCCGGACCCGGGCCAGTTCTACATGCTCGCCGCGGCGCAGGGCTGGGGCGGGGACGACGGCCGGCCGTTCCTGCCGCGGGCCTTCTCCGTGCTGCGGGCCACCGGCCGCACGCTGCAGTTCCTGCTCGAGGCGGTCGGCCCCGGCACCGAGCGCCTGGCGGCGCTCGTCCCCGGCGACGGCATGTGGGTGCTCGGCCCGCTCGGCGCGGGCTTCCGCCCGCCGCGCGACGGGCGCACCGCGCTGCTGTGCGGTGGCGGCGTCGGGGTCGCGCCGCTGGCGATCTGGCAGGACGCCCTGCTGGCCGGCGGGCTGCCGGCGCCGGCGCTCCTGGGCTTCCGCGACGCCGCCCACGCCGAGGGCGCGGGCCTGCTGGCCAACGCCCGGCTGGCCACCGACGACGGCTCGGCCGGCCACCACGGCCTCGTCACCGAGCTCGTGGAGGCCGAGCTGGACGAGCGCCCGCTCGCCGAGCTGTACGCGTGCGGCCCACCCGCGATGCTCGAGGCGGTCCGCGCGCTCGCCGAGCGCCGCGGCGTCCCGGCCCAGCTCGCGCTCGAGTCGGGGATGGCCTGCGGCTTCGGGGCCTGCTTCGGCTGCGTCGTGCCCACGCGCGAGGGCGGCTACGTGCGCCTGTGCGTCGACGGGCCCGTGCTCGACGCGGACGCGCTGGCCGAGGTGCCCGCGCACTGAGCATGGGACGTGTCTCCTTCTGCGGGCTCGAGCTCGCCCACCCCGTCGTCAACGGCTCGGGCACGTTCGACGCCATCGCCGCGCGTCGCGCGTTCGGCGACGCGCTGCTCGCGAGCTTCCCGTTCAGCGCCTTCGTTTCCAAGACGATCACCCTGCAGCCACGGGCCGGCAACCCGCCGCCGCGGCTGTGGGAGGCGCCCGCGGGAATGGTCAACTCGATCGGCCTGCCCAACCGCGGCGTGGACGGCTACCTCGAGCACGACCTGCCCGTGCTCGCCGAGCTGCCGGTCCCGCTCGTGACCAACGTCATGGGCTCCACGGCGGCCGAGCTGTGCGCGCTCGTCGAGGCGGTCGGCGAGCGCGGCGAGGTGGCGGCGATCGAGCTCAACGTGTCGTGCCCCAACGTGCGCACCGGCCTGGACCTCGGCGCTGACCCGGCGACGCTCGCAGGCGTGCTCGCCGATGTCCGCCCGCGGACACGCAAGCCGCTGATCGTCAAGCTCACGCCGAACACGGCCGACGTGGCCGCCGTCGCAGGTGCCGCGCAGGACGCGGGAGCCGATGCCGTGTCGCTGATCAACACGCTGCGGGCCTTCGCTCCGGCGCCCGGTGCGGGCGGCCCGCCGGGGCGCGCGTGGCTGGGCGGCGGGACCGGCGGGTTGTCCGGTCCGGCGGTCCGCGCGGCCGCCCTGGCGCAGGTCCGCTCGGTCGCCGCGCGGGTCGAGATCCCGGTCGTCGGGATGGGCGGGATCCAGACCGCCGACCACGCGGCGCAGTTCCTCGCGGCGGGCGCCACACTCGTCGCCGTGGGCACGGAGAGCTTCCGCGATCCCCTCGCCGCGTCACACATCGCGGCCGGCCTCGACCATTTTCTCGCAAAGAGCGGGAACATCACAGGGTGACCTGCACCGACGGTCCGAAAACCCCTGCAAATCCCGCCGATACACTCGACTAGCCTGAACAAGCATCAACCTCAGGTCGAGGTGCACGGAATTTCGCCGAGGAAGCCTTGCCGGTGTGTGACGAAGATGTAGACTCGCCGCTCCGATGCCGCCGGCCACGAACTCCCCCACCAAGCACTCGGCGGCCCCCGAGCGGTCCCTGCATCAGCGCATGGATGCCCTGCAGCGCGCGAACGAGATCCGCACCCGGCGCGCGCAGCTCAAGCGCGATCTGAAGGCCGGCCGCGTGTCGATCGACAGGCTGCTGTCCGAGCCGCCGGACTACGTCGAGACGGCCAAGGTCTTCGACATGCTGCTGGCCGTCCCGAAGTACGGGCGCGTGAAGGTCAACAAGGTGCTGCAGCAGTGCCGGATCTCCCCGAGCAAGACGATCGGCGGCCTCTCCGAGCGCCAGCGCACCGAGCTGGTCGTGCTCCTGCGCCGCTGACCGGCGACGCGCCCACCGGCGCCGCGGTCCCGGGGCGGGTCTTCGTCATCACCGGCCCGTCCGGCGTCGGCAAGGGCACGCTCATCCGCACGCTGCTCGAGCGCATGCCCGAGCTCGAGCTGAGCGTGTCCGGCGACGACGCGCGCGCCGCGGCCCGGCGAGCGCACGGCGTCGACTACCACTTCCTCGTCCGACGCGGAGTTCGAGCGGCGCGTCGGCGGAGGGCGACTTCGTCGAGCACGCGAGTACTCCGGCCGGCGCTACGGCACGCTGCGCTCCGAGCTCGAGCGGCGCACCGCGACGGGCGTCCCCGTCGTGCTCGAGATCGAGGTCCAGGGCGCGCGCCAGGTGCGCGACGCGATGCCCGAGGCGGTGCAGATCTTCATCGCCCCGCCGTCGCAGGAGGCGCTGCGCGCGCGGCTGGTCGGCCGCGGCACCGACGACGCCGACGGAGGTCGACGCGCGCCTGCGCGCGGCGCAGGACGAGCTCGCCGCGCAGGCCGAGTTCGCCGCACGTGGTCGTCAACGACCGGCTGGAGGACGCCGTCGAGGCGCTCGCGGCGATCGTCGCCGGCGGCGCTGGCAGCGCGGCGGGATAGGCCCGTCGGGCGGGTAGACTCGACGCCATGATCAACCCCCGCATCGACACGCTCCTCGAGCACGTCGACTCCAACTACGCCTCCGTGCTCGTCGCCGCGAAGCGTGCGCGCCAGATCAACTCCTACTACCACAACCTCGGCGAGGGGACGTTCGACGAGTTCCCGCCGCCGATGGTCGACACCGGCTCGAAGAACTACCTGACGATCGCGCTCGAGGAAGTCGCCGCGGGCAAGATCAAGTACCAGTACCGCTAGGCCGGTCGGGAGCCGCGGGCGAGGGACCGCCACCATGGCCCGCATCCTGCTCGGCGTCAGCGGTGGGATCGCCGCCTACAAGGCGCTCGAGCTGGTGCGCCTGGCCACGAAGGCCGGTCATGCCGTGCGCGTCGTCCAGACGCCCGCCAGCCGGCGCTTCGTCGGGCCGCGCCTCGTTCGCCGCGCTGACCGGCGCGCCCGGTGCTCAGCGACGAGTTCGAGCGCGACCCAGCCCGCGGCGCGTTCCCGGGATCAGCCGGCACCCGACCACGACCCGATCAGCCACCTCGAGCTGGTGCGCAACGCCGACGTCCTCGTCGTCGCCCCCGCGAGCGCCAACACGATCGCCAAGCTCGCCCACGGCCTGGCCGACAACCTGCTGACCAGCGCGGCGCTCGCCGCCACCTGCCCGGTGGTCGTCGCGCCGGCGATGAACAACCACATGTGGGAGCACCCCGCGACGCAGGCCAACCTCGCCACGCTGCGCGGCCGGGGCGTGACCGTGCTCGACCCCGGCGTCGGGGCGCTGGCCTCCAAGGGCGAGCACGGCGCCGGGCGGCTCGCCGAGCCCGCGGAGCTGCTCGCCGCCGTCGAGGCGGCGGTCGAGTCGGCCCGCGCGGGCGAGCCGCGCGGTGACGCGGGCGTGCCGGCAGCGGCCTCGCGCCACCTCGTCGGGCTGCGCGTCCTCGTCACCGCCGGCGGCACGCGCGAGCCGATCGACGCGGTGCGCTTCGTCGGCAACCGCTCGTCGGGGCGCATGGGCTTCGCGCTCGCCGAGGCGGCCGCCGCACTCGGCGCCGACGTCACCGTCGTCGCGGCCAACGTCGCGCTTCCCGCGCGACCCCCGCGTCCGCTACGTCGACGTCGAGATCGGCCGCCGAGCTGCAGGCGGCCTGCGAGGCGGCGTTCGCCGGCGCCGACGTGCTGCTCATGGCCGCCGCGGTCGCCGACTTCCGTCCCGCCGCGCCCGTCGCCGGCAAGATCAAGAAGGCCAACCGCGACGAGCTGGCGCTCACGCTCGAGCCGACCGCCGACGTGCTGTCGGCGCTGGCCGCCCGCCGGCGCCCGGGCCAGACGATCGTCGGCTTCGCCGCCGAGCACGGGCAGGACGCGGTCGCGCACGGGCGCGACAAGCTCGCTCGCAAGGGGCTCGACGCGGTCGTGGTCAACGACATCGCCCGCGCCGACATCGGCTTCGAGGGCGAGCACAACGAGGTCACGATCGTCACCGCGCAGTCCGATCGCCACGTCCAGCGCGCCACGAAGGCCGAGGTCGCCCGCGCGGTGCTCGACGCGTCGTCGCCCTGCGCGCGGCCGCGGCCGCCGGCCACGCGACCCACCGGACGGACCACTAGTGGAGCGCCTGGAGGGATCCGACCGCCTCGGCGAGGACGAGGTGCAGGCGGCGGTCGCGCTCGTCCGGCGCCTGGAGGCGGGGATCACCGCTGCGGTCGAGGTCCGCGCGGAGCTGCTGGACCACGTGATCGTGTGCGTCGCCGCCGAGGGCCACGTGCTCATCGAGGACCTGCCCGGGCGTCGGCAAGACGACGCTCGCGCGGGCGGTCGCGCGCGTCGCTCGACCTGCAGTTCGCGCGCGTGCAGTGCACCGCCGACCTGCTGCCCGCCGACGTCGTCGGCACCAACGTCTTCAACCAGCGCGAGGACCGCTTCGAGTTCCGGCCCGGGCCGATCTTCGCCAACGTCGTGCTCGTCGACGAGATCAACCGCGCCTCGCCCAAGACCCAGTCGGGCCTGCTCGAGTGCATGCAGGAGCGCCGCGTCACCGTCGACGTGCACTCCCACGAGCTCGCGCGGCCCGTTCGTCGTGCTGGCCACCCAGAACCCGGTCGAGTTCGAGGGCACCTACCCGCTGCCCGAGGCGCAGGTCGACCGCTTCATGGCGCGCGTGTCGCTCGGCTACCCGAGCGCACAGGGCGAGGTGGACATGCTCCGCGCCCACGAGAGCGGCGACCGCGTCGAGGAGATCGAGCCGGTCGCCACCGCGGCCGAGCTGCTCGCCGTCCAGGACGCCGCCAACCGCGTCCACGCCTCCGAGGCGCTGCGCGCCTACGTCGTCGCGCTGCTGGGGCGCACGCGCGAGGACCCGCGCGTCGAGCTCGGGGCCAGCCCGCGCGCCGGGCTCATGCTGCTGCGCGCGGCCAAGGCGCGCGCGCTGCGTCCAGGGCCGCGACCACGCGCTGCCCGACGACGTGCAGGCGCTGGCCGACGTCGTCCTGGCCCACCGCCTCGTGCTCGCGCCCGAGGCACTCGACACGACCGCCGGCCGCGTCGTCGCCGACGCGCTGGCGGCGACGCCGGCGTTGTAGCGATGCGCAACGCGGTGGCCATCGCGTTGCTGGGCGTCGCCCTCATCCTGACCGCGGCCGTGTTCGACGCCGAGCCGCTGTACGTGCCCGGCGTGACCTTCCTCGTGCTGGCGCTGGGCTCGGCCGCCTGGGTCATCGCCGCCGCGCGCGGCGTGCGCGTGCACCGCACCGTGGCGCTGCGCCGCGTCCACGAGGAGGAGCCGGTCGCGGTCGAGATCGTCGTGCGGGCCGAGGGGCTGCCGCTGCCCGCCGGAACGATCGAGGACGACCTGCTGCCGCGCCCCGCGCCGATCCCGTTCGACCGCCGCGAGACGCGGGTGCGCATCAACGCCCGCTACACCCGCCGCGGGACGAAGCGCCTGGAGCCGCCGCGCGTCGTCGTGCGCGACCCGTTCGGGCTGGCGTCGCGGACGATCACCGCCGGCGAGGCGGCCGACGTCCTCGTGCTCCCGCGGGTCGAGCGCGTGCGCACGCCGCACGGCGATGGCCGCGGGACCGGCCTGGCCCAGCGCCGCGGCCGCCCCGCGCTGGCGGCCGAGGTCGAGCTCGACGGCCTGCGGCCCCACCGCGCGGGGGCGCCGGCCTCGCGCATCTACTGGCAGGCGCTGGCCCGCGGGGGCGAGCTGATGGAGCGCCGGCTGGTCGCCGAGGGCGACACCCGGCCGCTCGTCGTGCTCGATCTCCGCGCGCCCGACAGCCGCGACGCCGCCGACGCCGCGGTGCGCGCGACCGCCTCGCTGGCGTTCGCCCTGGCCAAGGAGGGCGGCTGCGCGCTGCTGCTGCCCGGCGACCGCCGGCCCTCGGGGCTCGACCCGACGCTCGCCGGGTGGCCGCGCTGCACGTGCGGCTCGCGCTGCTGGAGACCGAGGCGGTGCCCAACCTGTCCGGCGTCGCCGCCCGCCGGGGCCCGGTGCTCTACGTCGCCGCCCGCGTCGTCGCGCGCTCACCGCGCGCGCTGGCCCACGCGGGGGGTGGCGGTCGCGTGCTCGTCGTGCCGGGCGCGCTGCCCGGCCGCACCCCGGTGCTCGAGGTCGCGGGCTGCCGCGGCTACGAGCTCGGGGCCGAGCGCGCGAGCGCGCGCCGGCGGATGGCCGCCGAGGCCGGCGCCGCCGCTGCGGGGAGCGGGCCGTGACGAGCGTCGTCGCCCCGCGCATCGCCCACGCGACCGGTCCGCAGGCCGCTCCGGGCCTCGCGCGGCTGGTCGCCTTCGTCCCGCTCGCGCTGTTCGGCATGGTGCACTGGGCGGGCCTGCTCGCGCCCAGGGCCACGCTGGGCGGGCTGGCCACCGTGGCCGCAGCGACGGCCGGCGGGGCGGTGCTGCTGAGGGCGGGGAGGATCGCGTCGCGGCGCACGCGCAACCTGGTGCTCGGCGGCACGGTGCTCGCCCTGCTGCTCACCGCCATCGTCGCCGCCGGCATCCCGCTGCGCCTGCTCGTGCCCGACGCCTGGGACGACCTGGCCGCCGCGCTGGCCGACGGCATCGCGGCGATGCCGGGGGTCACCGTGCCCTACCGCGGCGTCGACGAGTGGGTCCGCACGTCGATCATGCTGGGCGGGACGCTCATCACGGTCGTCGCCGCGCTCATCGCCTTCTGGCCGGAGCGCGACGCCACCGCGAACGCCGGGCCTGGCTTCCCGCTCGCCGCCGCGGTGATCCTCGGCGTGCTCTACGGGGTGCCGATCGTCGAGCGCGGCCCCGACCATCCGTATCTGGGCGGGGCCGTCTTCTGCGTGCTGCTGGGCACCTTCCTGTGGGTCGAGCGCCTGCGCGCCGACCAGGTCGGCCTCGCCGCGGCGACGCTGCTCACCGCGGCGCTCGCCGGGCTGGTCCTCGCGCCGCGCCTGGACGCCGCCGACCCGTGGCTGGACTACGAGCAGCTCGCCGCCGGGCTCGAGCCCACGACCACGGCGCGGTTCGACTGGGACCACCGCTACGGGCCGCTGGACTGGCCGCGCGAGGGCCGCGAGATCCTGCGCATCCGCTCCGGGACGACCTCGTACTGGAAGGCCTCGACGCTCGACGAGTTCGACGGCTACCGCTGGCGCCACTCGATCCGCATCCCGTCGGCCGTGCAGGCCACCGAGTTCACCCCGTCGCGCCCGGACTGGACGCAGACGATCCGCGTCGTCGTCAAGGGCCTCGTCAGCCGCGAGTACGTCTCCGCCGGGACGACGCTGGACATCCTCGCGCCGCGGCCCCGCCCTGCGCTCGAGGACTCCCCGGGGAGCTGGGCCAGCAACGGGCGCCCGCTGCGCCGCGGCCTGAGCTACCGGGCGCGGATCTACAACCCGCGGCCGACCGAGCTCGAGCTGCGCGGGGCGAGCGAGAGCTACCCGCCGTTCGTCACGGACCACTACCTCGAGATGGACCTGCCCGGAGGCGCCCCGCGGCGAGCCGGTCGACCCGTTCACCGGTGCGCCGGCGTTCGGCGCGCCGCTGCGCGCGAAGTTCTCGCCCTACCGCGTGGAGGGCCGCGGGCCCGATCCGGTCGTCGACTTCCCCAGCGGATACCGCGAGATCTCCAACGGCGACCGCCTGCTGGACACCTCGGAGCTACGCCGCGTGTGGCGCCTGGCCCAGCGCCTGCGGGCGGAGTCGACGTCGGCCTACGACTACGTGCTGCGCGTGCGCAACCGCGTGCAGGACGACGCCACCTACAGCGAGTCGCCGCCGCGCAGCCGCCAGCCGCTCGACACGTTCCTGTTCGACGACCGGACCGGCTACTGCCAGCAGTTCTCGGGCGCCATGACGCTGCTGCTGCGCATGGGCGGCGTCCCCGCGCGCGTGGCCTCGGGCTTCAGCCCGGGCCGGCTCGACAAGGAGCGCGACGAGTTCGTCGTGCGCGACCTCGACGCGCACTCGTGGGTCGAGGCCTACTTCCCGCGCTACGGCTGGATCACCTTCGACCCGACGCCGGCGATCGCGCCGGCGCGCTCGCAGACCGGCGACGACGGCAGCGCGGGCGGCGACGACGCGCCGGTCGCCGCCGGCGTGCCGGCCGACCGCGCGGGCGACGCGGTCGGCACCGGCGCGGCACCGGCGTCCGCCGACGAGGGCGTCGACTGGACGCTCGTCGCGCTCGCGGCGGCCGTGCTCGCCGGCCTGCTCGCCGCGGGGATCGTCGTGCTCGTGCGCCGCGGGCGCCTGCCGGGCGGCCCGCTGGCGCCGGAGCTGGCCGAGCTGCAGCGGGCGCTGCACCGCAGCGGCCGCACCCCGGCGGCGCCCGTGACGCTCACCGAGCTGGAGGCGCGGCTCGGCGGCTCAGCGGCCGCGCGCGGCTACCTGCGCGCGCTGCGCGACCAGCGCTACGGCGGGACGCCGGGCGGCCCGACGGCCGCGCAGCGCAAGGCCCTGCGCCGCGAGCTCGGCGCCGGCCTGGGTCTGCGCGGGCGCCTGCGCGCGTGGTGGGCGCTGCCCCCCGGGAGCCTGCCCGCTGACGGCCTTACAATCCGGGGGACGATGGACAACGTCTACGACCTGTACCGCAACGGCACGAGGCTGCTCGAGCAGGGCGACTACCACGCGGCGGCCGTCCCGCTCGCCCGCGCGCGCGACCTCGAGCCCGACAAGACGTCGATCCGCGAGGCGCTGGGCCGTGCGCTGTTCCGCACGCAGCGCTACCGCGAGGCGGCCGAGGAGTTCGAGGCCGTCGTCGAGCACGCCCCGACCAACGACTTCGCCCTCTTCTGCTGGGGCCGCTCGCTGCAGCTGATGGGTCGCCACGCCGAGGCGCGCCACCCGCTGGCGCTGGCCTCGTGCCTGCGCCCCGAGCGCGGCGACTATCGCAAGTACGCCGACCAGGCGCGCGCCCGGGCCGCGTAGCGCGGGTCGTGCTCTACGACCGCATCGGCGAGGGGTACACGACCACCCGCCGAGCGGATCCGCGCATCGCCGCGCGCATCGAGGCGGCGCTGGGCGACGCGCGCACGGTGCTCAACGTCGGTGCGGGGACCGGCAACTACGAGCCGCCCGACCGCGAGGTGACGGCCGTCGAGCCCTCCGAGACGATGATCGCCCAGCGCCCGCCGGGCTCGGCTCCCGTCGTGCGCGCGCGTGCCGAGTCGCTGCCCTTCGCCGACGACAGCTTCGACGTCGCGATGGCGGTGCTGAGCGACCATCACTGGGACGATCGGCCGGCCGGCCTGCGCGAGCTGCGCCGCGTCGCGCGGCGCGCGGTGGTCTTCACCTTCGACCCGGCGTACGTCGACACGCTGTGGCTCGTGCCCGACTACCTGCCCGGCTTCCGCTCGCTGCCCGGCATGACGATCGCCGAGATCACGGCGTGCCTCGGCGGCGCGGACGTCGAGGTCGTGCCGGTGCCCCACGACTGCGCCGACGGCTTCATGGGCGCCTGGTGGCGGCGGCCCGAGGCCTACCTCGACGCGCGCGTGCGCGCGTCCATCTCGGTGTTCGCGCGCCTGTCCGCGGCCGAGGTCGAGGACTGCGTCGCACGCCTGGCGCGGGACCTCGCGTCGGGCGCCTGGCACGCGCGCCACGGCGACCTGCTGGAGCTCGAGGAGCTCGACCTGGGCTACCGGCTGCTCGTCGCACCGGCGGTCGCTTCGCGCAGCTCGCCCGCGGCCTGAACGAGCAGGCCGAGCAGCCGGTCCACCTCGCGCGAGTCGGCGGCCGCGACGAGCGGCAGCTCGCCCTGCACCCACACCGCGCCAGCGGTCGTGCACGAGAAGCGCACGAGCCGCAGGCGCCGGTTGCGATGCAGGGGCAAGTGGGGTTCGGCGCGCCCCGGCGCGAGCACCTCGGCCTGCGCCGTGAGCAGCCCGTCGCGCACCGCCACGCCGACGTCCAGCGGCCAGCCGCCGGCCTCGGCGACGAGTCCCCATTCGCCCTCGGCGACGCGGCGCCAGGGCGCGTCGCTGGCGGTCAGGCAGGCCTCGACAGCGGCGTGAACGGGCACGCCTCGCATCGTAAGCACGGTGCTACATTGCGCAGTACAGCTTTCGAGGCCGGGGGCCCGCCGCCGAGGCGGTGGACCGGCCGGTGCAGGACCGGAAGTGGGCGCTCGCCCGCTTTTTTTATGGCCGGGAAGGGAGAGTGATGAACAACTTGCAGGAGGACATCGAGGCCCGCCTCGCGGCGCGCGCCCCGGACGTCGAGGTGCTGCTCGCCGAGGTCGTCGGCGGCGAGACGCCTGCGCCTGTTCATCGACCATCCCGACGGCGTGACGCTCGCCCTGTGCGAGCGGGTCACGCTCGAGCTGGGCGACCTGCGCGAGCGCTACGCGCTCGAGGTCTCGTCGCCCGGGCAGCGAGCGCCCGCTCTCCAAGCCCGCCCACTTCCGTCGCTTCCTGGGCCGGCGCGCGCGGGTGCGCACGCGCGACGCGCGCGAGGGCCATCGCTCGTTCACGGGCGAGCTCGTCGGCGCATCCGACGACGTGGTGACGATCGCCGCGGACACCGGGGTCGTGTCGATCCCGTACGCCGACATCCACCGTTCCAATCTCGTCGAGGAGTGAAGCCAGGCATGTCCCGAGAGATCATCGAAGCCATGCACGCGCTCGCGCGCGAGAAGGGCATCGCTGAAGAGAAGCTCATGGTCGCGCTCGAGGACGCGCTCCTGTCGGCCTACAAGAAGCAGCCCGGCGCCGCCCGCTACGCGCGCGTCGACATGGACCGCGAGAGCGGCGACTTCCTCGTCTTCCGCTACATCATCCCGCCGCAGCTCGAGGCCCACCTGATCGTCGAGACGATCGACGAGGGCACGACCTACGACCCCGAGACGGGCGAGATGGTCGAGCCCCAGGACCCCGAGATCGATCCCGCGAAGTTCGAGGAGTACCGCGACCAGATCGAGGAGGTCGACGACACGCCCGACGACTTCGGGCGCATCGCGGCGCAGACCGCCAAGCAGGTGATGCTGCAGCGCATCCGCGAGGCCGAGCGCGACATCATGTTCGAGGAGTACCGCGACCGCGTCGGCGAGCTGATCACCGGCATCGTCCAGCAGTCGGACTCGCGCTACACGCTCGTCCAGCTGCGCGAGCGCGTCGAGGCGCTGCTGCCGAAGTCCGAGCAGGTCGACGGCGAGCGCTACGACCACTCCCAGCGCATCAAGGCCGTGATCAAGGAGGTCTCACCCTCCACGAAGGGCCCGTCGATCATCGTCTCGCGGCGCGATCCGGAGCTCATCAAGAAGCTCTTCGAGCTCGAGGTCCCCGAGATCGCCGACGGCCTCGTCGAGATCGCCAACGTCGCTCGCGAGCCGGGCTACCGCTCGAAGATCGCGGTCGTCTCGCACGCCGACGGCGTGGACCCGGTCGGCGCCTGCGTCGGGCCGCGCGGCTCGCGCGTGCGCATGGTCGTCTCCGAGCTGCGCGGCGAGAAGATCGACATCATCCCCTACAACGACGAGCCCGCCCGCTTCGTGGCCAAGGCGCTGTCGCCCGCGCGCGTGCGCGAGGTGCTCGTCGACGACGACGGGCGCCAGGCGACCGTCGTGGTGCCCGACGACCAGCTCTCGCTGGCCATCGGCCGCGAGGGGCAGAACGCGCGGCTGGCCGCGCGGCTGACCGGCTGGCGGATCGACATCCGCTCGGAGACCGAGTTCGCCACCGAGGAGCAGGACTCCGGCTACGAGCAGGAGGAGACCAGCGGCCGCTGCGCGGCGATCCTGGCCAACGGCCGGCGCTGCCCCAACGCGTCGCTGCCCGGGCTCGCGCTACTGCGGCGTGGACAGCCACCAGGCGCTCGAGCACCAGCCCACCGACTACGTGGCGGGCCCGCCGCCCGAGGGCGAGCTGCCGCCGGACGGTGAGCTGCCGCTCGAGGGCGACGAGGTGCCCGTCGACGGCGAGGTGGCCTTCGACGACGCGCTCGAGCCCGCGCCCGAGGCATCCGCTCCCGACGGCGAGCTGGACGTCGCGCCGGACGGCGAGCTGGACGTCGCGCCGGACGGCTGGACGTCGCACCGGACGGCGACACGGACGCGGCGCAGCCCGCGGAGGAGCGCACCTCATAGCGCGGGACGGCCGGCTACCGCAGCGCCGCTGCGTGGGCTGCGGGCGCGTTGCGCCCAAGGCCGCGCTCGTGCGTCTCGCGGCGGTCCGGCCCGACGGCGCGCCGCGGTCCGCGGACGTCGGCGGGGCGGCTCCCGACGTCGTCGTCGCCGATCCCGCCGCGCGCCTGCCCGGTCGCGGCGCCTACGTGTGCGACGGGCGCTGCGCCGAGGCCGCGCTGCGCCGCCGGGCGCTGCCCCGCGCCTTCCGCCGGCCGGTGACGACCCCCTCCGACTTCGTAGAATCAATCGGCTGATGCCAAAGAAGCGCGTGCACGAGATCGCCAAGGAGCGGGGCATGTCCAGCAAGGACGTGCTGACCAAGCTCCAAGCCGCCGGGCTCGACGTGACGGCCGCCGCGTCGACGGTCGACGAGGCCGCTGCCACGCGCGCGCTGACGGGCAACGGATCCGCTCCGGCGCGCACCGCCCAGCCCCGCGCCGCGCCGGCAGCAGGCGCGCCCGGGCCAGCAGCGCGCCGCCCAGCGGCGCCCGGCCGCCAGGCCGCGCGCCCGGCCGCGCCGGGCGCGTCCCGCGGCGCCCGGCCAGCCGCGGCTCCGGGCCGCAGCAGGCCGCGTCCCGCGGCGCCCCGGGCCAGGCCCGCCCCGCCGCGCCGGCGCCGCCTCCGCCGCGCCGGCGGCGCGGCCGCGCCGCCGCGCCGCCCGCCGACGTCCCCGCCGCGCCGCGTCTTCGAGCCCGAGGGCGAGCCACTGCGGCTCAAGCCCCGCGGCAGCGATCGCGACCGCATCCCGCCGCCGCCTCCGCCGCGGCCGCGTCCCCGCCAGCCCGAGCCGCCGCGCCCGGCCACGCCGGCGCCCCGCGCCGCCGCTCCCAGCACGCCGCAGGCACCCGCCGCTCCGTCAGCCCGCCCCGTCGCTGCGCAGGAGGCGCCCGCCGCGCCGTCGCGCACCCGCGCCGGCGCCGGCCGCCCCGCCTGCCGCGAGCGCTCCGCCCGCCGCTCCCGCGCGTCCCGAGACGCCGGCGCACGCCGGCCGCTCCCGCGCGCGAGCAGGCGCCCGCCGCCGCGACGCCGGCGCCGGCCGCCCCGGCAGGCGGCGCCGCTCCGGCCGAGCCCGCCGCGACGGCCACCGCGCCGGAGGCACCGGCGGCCTCGGCGCACCGCCGCACCGGAAACCGCCCGCCGCCGGCGAGGAGCGCCGACGGCAAGCCCGCGGGCCGCTCGTACAACCCCGAGCGCCCGGCGCCCGGCACCGGCCCCAAGATCATCGCCCGGCCCGAGCCCGAGAAGCGCCCCAAGCGCGACGAGACCCAGTCGCAGCCGGGCTCGCGCGCCGGGCGTGGCGAGGGCGGCCCCGGTCCCGGCCGGCGCCGCGTCGTCATCGACTCCCAGGCCTCCCGGCGCACGCCCGGCGGCGGCCCCGGCGGCGGCCCGCAGCAGGGCCCGCCCCGCCGCCAGCGCCGCGGCCGCCGCCGGCGCGGCACCTACGACGAGACGATCGCCCCGCTCGACGTCCAGGCGCAGGGCTCGACGGACATGGTCCGCGTCGCGTCCGGCTCGACGGTCAAGGACGTCGCCGAGTACCTCGGCGTGGCCGTCCCCGAGGTCATCAAGAAGCTCATGACCATGGGCGAGATGGTCACGCTCACCCAGACGCTCTCCGACGAGGCGATCCAGGTGATCGCCGACGAGTTCGACAAGACGATCGAGATCGTGCGCACGACGGACGAGGAGGAGGCCGAGCCCGCCTTCGAGGACGCCGACGAGGACCTCGTCGACCGCCCGCCGGTCGTCACGATCATGGGCCACGTCGACCACGGCAAGACGTCGCTGCTGGACGCGATCCGCGAGACGGAGGTCGTCGCGGGCGAGGCCGGTGGCATCACGCAGCACATCGGCGCCTACCAGGTCCACCACAACGACAAGCTCGTCACCTTCCTCGACACGCCCGGCCACGAGGCCTTCACGGCGATGCGCGCCCGCGGCGCCCAGGTCACCGACATCGCGGTGATCGTCGTCGCCGCCGACGACGGCGTGAAGCCCCAGACCGACGAGGCGATCGACCACGCCAAGGCGGCCGAGGTCCCGATCCTCGTGGCCGTCAACAAGATCGACAAGGAGGGCGCAGACCCCACGCGCGTGCGCACCGAGATGACGCAGCGCGACCTCCAGCCCGCGGAGTGGGGCGGCGAGACCGAGTTCGTCGACGTGTCCGCCAAGACGCGGCAGGGCCTGGACGACCTGCTCGACACGATCCTCGTCGTGGCCGAGCTCGAGGAGCTCAAGGCCAACCCCTCGGTCGAGGCCAGCGGCGTCGTCATCGAGTCCAAGCTCGACCCGGGCCGCGGTCCGGTCGTGACGGTGCTGGTGTCGCGTGGCACGCTGAAGGTCGGCGACGCGATCGTCGCCGGGTCCCACTGGGGCAAGGTCCGCGCCATGTCCGACTACAAGGGCCTCCGCCAGAACCAGGCGGAACCCGGCGAGCCCGTCGAGGTGCTCGGCTTCGATGGCGTGCCCGACGCGGGCGACCCGTTCCGCGTCGTGGAGAACGATCGCACCGCCCGCCAGCTCGCCAACGAGCGCAGCGTGCGCTTGCGCAACGAGGCCCAGGCCAGGCGCTCCGGGCGCAAGGTCTCCTTCGACGACATCTTCCGCGGCATCCAGCAGGGCGAGGTCAAGGAGCTCGACCTGCTCATCAAGGCCGACGTCTCCGGCTCACTCGAGGCCTTCGAGGACGAGATCGCCCGCCTGCCCCAGGACGAGGTGACGGTCAACGTCATCCGCAGCGGCGTCGGCGGCATCAACGAGTCCGACGTGATGCTCGCGGCGGCCTCCGACGCCATCATCCTCGGCTTCAACGTGCGCCCGGTCGGCGACGCGAGCGGTGGCGGCGGAGCGCGAGGGCGTGGAGATCCGCACCTACGCCGTCATCTACAACGCGCTCGACGACCTGCGCGACGCGATGCAGGGCATGCTCGATCCGGAGCAGGTCGAGGAGACGATGGGCACCGCCGAGGTGCGCCAGATCTTCCGCGCCTCGAGGATCGGCACGATCGCCGGCTCCTACGTCACCGACGGGCGCATCGTGCGAGGCGCACGGGTGCGCATCGTGCGCGACGGCACGGTCATCTACGACACGACGATCGACACGCTGCGGCGCTTCAACGACGACGTGCGCGAGGTCGCCGCCGGCTACGAGTGCGGCATCACGCTGACGAACTACCAGGACGTCAAGGAGGGCGACGTGCTCGAGGCCTACGAGACGAGGTCCGTCGAGCGCTCGCTCTCCTAGGCGCCGGGAGGACGGTCGCCATGAGCGCGTACGTCGCGCTGCTGCTCATCCACCTGCACTTCCCGGAGGCCCAGAGCCTGAAGGGCAAGCGAAGCGAGCTCCAGTCGGTCAAGGCGCAGCTGCACACGCGGCTGGGCGCGGCGGTGGCGGAGGTCGACCACCAGGACACCTGGCAGCGCAGCACGCTCGCCGCCACGCTGTGCAGCGGCTCGCTGCGAACGCTCGACGGGGCGGTGGACGGCGTCGTGCGCTGGCTGGACGGTCGCTTCCCGGAGGGCGTGCGCGTGGAACGCAGCGTCGCCTCGTTCGAGGAGGCGGGAGGGATAGGATGAGCACAGGAAGGATGCGCCGGGTCAACGAGGCGATCCGCCAGGTTCTCAGCGACGCCCTGGCAGGCGACCTCAAGGATCCGCGCGTCGGCTTCGTGACCGTGACCGACGTGAACACCAGCCCCGACCTTCGCCATGCGCGCGTGCACGTGAGCGTGCTCGGCACCCCCGAGGAGCGCGAGGCGACGCTCGACGGCCTGCGCTCCGCCCACGGCTACCTGCAGGGATGCGTCGGCGACGAGCTGCACCTCAAGCACACGCCCGAGCTGCGCTTCCTCTACGACGACACCGCCGAGCGAGCAGCACGCCTCGAGCAGCTCATCGAGGCCGAGAAGGACCCGACGACGTGAGCCCCGTCGGTGCCGAGGGCGCCCTCGATACCCGAGGGCGCGTTCTCGACGAGATCCGTCTGGCCGACCGCTTCGTCCTCGTCACGCACGAGAACCCCGACGGCGACGCCGTCGGCTCGCTCGTGGCGATGCACCGCGTGCTCCTGGCGCTGGGCAAGGACTCGGTCATGCTCATGGGCCCCGACGAGTTCCCGCTGCCCTACGAGTACCGCTTCTTCGACCTCGACGGCCTGCAGAGCTCGGTGCCCGACGACGTCGAGGAGCGCACCGCCGTGTTCCTGGACTGCGGCAACATCGACCGCAACCCGGCGGAGGCGGTCAAGGCCGAGGGGATGCACATCCTCAACATCGACCACCACCACGACAACACGCACTTCGGCACGGTCAACCACGTGGTGGAGGACGCCTCGTGCACGGCCGAGATCGTGTGGGACCTCATGCGCGCGCTGAGCGTCGAGCCGACGCAGGAGATCGCCGACGCGCTCTACGTCGGCCTGGTGACCGACACCGGCAAGTTCATGTACGAGAACACCGGCACGCGCGCGCACATCATGGCCGCCGAGCTGATCGAGGCCGGCGTCGACGTCCACGACATCTACCGCCGCCTGTACGAGGGCATGCCGTACTCCAAGCTCGAGCTGCTGGGGCGCGCGCTGGCGAACGTCCGCCGCTTCGACGAGGGCCGGCTGACCTTCACGCACCTCACGCGCGACGACTTCCGCCTGGCCGGCGCGGAGGACAGCTACTCCGAGGGCGTGATCGACCATCTGCGCTCGGTCGAGGGCACGAAGGTGGCGGCGATGGCGCGCGAGCTGCTCGACCAGGCGGCCTCCGGCCGCAAGAAGGTGTCGCTGCGGGCGACCGACGGCGAGGTGGACGTGTCGGTCATCGCCAGGGCGGCGGGTGGCGGCGGGCATCGTCAGGCCGCGGGCTTTTCGACAACGTTGTCAGACGAAGAGCTCGTCGCGTTCCTGCGGGCTGAAGTGGCCGCGCAGCTGCGCTAGCAGCTAGCGCGCGTCCTGCACGACGAACCTCATGATCGGGAACTGCCGCTGGCTCGCGAACGACGCGCCCACGCAGCTCGGCGGCGTGCTCCCGGGCCGCTGTGTCGGGACGTTCGCCGTGTCGGCTCCCGAGGAGCTGGGCCGCTCGATGGTGATGAGCACGGTGGCGGGTCCGGCCGACGACCCGTCGGAGCGATTCGTCAGCCGCCCGACGGCGCCGATCGCCGCGCGCGTCCCGCTCACCGCCAGGCACGTGACGTTGCCGCTGAAGTTCGTGTCCAGGCCGAACGAGCGCACCTCGCCCTTGGGGTTCTGGCCCGCCGGCCCGCTCGAGGCGTCGAACTCGTAGCCGGTCGGGCGCTCCCCGCCGAAGGCCAGCTCGCCGTACACGCCTTCGGCCGAGTCGCCCGCCGGCGTCGTGAAGGTGCGTGTCTGCGCACAGGTCGCGGGGCCGTAGCCCTCGTCGCTCACGTCCCCGCCGCAGGCCCGGAAGGAGTACCCCGTGACCTGCCGCAGGAAGCGGACCTTCTCGGAAACCGGGCCGCTGACGTTGGCGGGCCAGGTACGGCGCTCCGTCGTCGTGCGAGTGGAGGGATCCGCCGTCCGCCAGTACTCGAAGTAGCTGTAGGCCCGACCGTTGTCGGACGTCCCCTTCGCCTGCAGCGTGGCCCCATTCGGGCGCAGGTCGGTCGCCGGCTCGGTCGAGCCTGTGCAGCCGGTGAGGATGAGGCCCACGGCGAGGGCCCATCCGACGGGGGCGCCGCGCACGGGACGCACGCTACCGGGCCGGCGGCGTCACCGCGAGCGGTGTGGTGGCGACGGTGAAGCTGCGCCGGCCGATGAGCCTGCCGAAGCGGCGCTCCGAGCGCCGCCCGTAGCCGGGCCACACGTACCAGCGGTAGCGGCCCGCGTCCAGGCTGTAGCGCGTGCCGGCGAAGCGCCACGTGCTCGGCACGCGCAGCTCGGCGCCGCGCGGCCACGCGCTCAGGATCTTTCGCCCGTCGCGGAACAGCTGGACGTTGTAGTACGCGGCATCGCGCACGGTCGTCCAGCGCAGCAGCGGCGGCCGGCCGACGCGGCGGCCCGAGCCGGGCGCCAGCAGTCGCCGCCCGGGGCGGACCGCGAGCGTGCGCGTGGCCGTGTTGCCCGCCTCGTCGACCGCGGTGATCCGGTAGCGGTAGCGATGGCCGTTGCGCGCCGTGTGGTCCACCCAACCGCGAGCGCCGCGGCGCAGCACGACGCTGCGCGGGACGCCCCTGCGGCGCGGAGCGCGGGTCACGCGCACCGCCGCCGCGTCGTCGGGCGCGCGCCAATGCAGGCGCGCGACACCGTCGCCGGGCTCGCCCGTGAGCGCGCGCAGGCGCGGCGCGGTGGCGTCGTAGCGCAGCGGGAAGCCGCGCGCCGCGACGTTCCCCGCGCGGTCGACGCACGTGCCGGCCACCCGTGCCAGCGCGCTGTCGGGGCCGCTGAAGGTCACGGGCAGGCAGGCCGCGAGGCCCGAGCCCCCGTCGCGGCCGGTGAAGGCCCAGTCGACGGGTCGCGTGTACCAGCCGGCGCGATCAGGCCGGCGCGCGGCCGTGGCGGCGGTGACCTCCGGCAGCGTGGCGTCGTAGCGCAGCGTGAAGGGAAGCGGCTCGCTGACGAGGCCCGCTCGGTCGCGGCAGGTGCCCGAGACCGCGACGCCGGGCGTGTCGGGGCCGCCGTAGGTCGACGTCGTGCAGGCCGCGATGCCGGAGGCGGTGTCGGTGCCGGTGAAGACGACGTCGACGGGGCGGTTGAACCAGCCGTCCTCGCCGTCGGGCGGGCGAGCGGTCGTCGCGCCGGTGGCCAGCGGCGGCGTGCGGTCGATGCGCACGGTGGCCGTCGTATACGTCCAGGTCCCGGCGATGAGGATGCCGCAGGTCTGCTCGGTCACGCCTTCGGCCGTGATCGTGCGCCAGTCGCAGTCCCTGGTGGCCTCGGGGCTCGGGCTCGGCGGGAAGAACCACTTGAGCTGCACGTCGCCCGCGCGCCATCCGCTGCAGTCGGCGGGGGCCGGCGTGCACGTGAAGTCGGCGCGCGGAGCCTGACCGTGGGCCGTGCCCGCCGCCGTGGCCAGGGCGGCGGGGACGAGGCCGGCGAGCAGCAGGCGTCGCGCGCGGGGCGTCACGGCACGCCCACGTCGCGGCGCAGTCGCACGACCGTGTGCAGCAGCCCGAGGCTGCTCAGCGCGACGAGCAGCAGCGCGACCGCGGCAGCCCTCAGCGCGCGGTCGTCATCCGCGCGCGGGTCGCGCCGGCGGGCCGGCGTCGCGGTGGGGGAGGGGTCGCGGCGGGTGCCGGCGCGCGCGGCGCCGCCTTGGCCTGCGCTTCCGCGCCGCGCGACAGCCTCGCGGGAGGTCGCTCGGCGCGCTGCGGCCCGGCGCGCAGCGGCCCGGCGCTCCGCCGCACCGCGCGACGAGGTGTCACCGCCGCCTTCGCCCGCTGACGAGCCGCCGGCGCCCGCTCCGGTCGCGCCTGATCCGCTCGTGCCCGAGCTGCGCGCTTCGCCCGCGCCGCCCGTGCTGGAGCCACCTGTGCCGGAGCGACCTGCGCCCGAGCCGCCTCCGCCCGCCGTCGCGCCCGGGGCGCGGGTGCCGCCGGCTCCGCTCCCAGCCCCGGCGCCCGGCGTTCCCCGCTCGCGAACCGGCGCTGCGCTCGGCCTGCCCGACGGGTCCGGTGCGGGCGAGCCCCCGGTCGAGGGAGGAGGCGTCGTCGCGGTTTTCGGCGGCGGCGCCGATGGCGCCGGATCGGGGTCAGGCGCCTCGAGCTGGCCGAGGGCCGCCGGGGCGGCTGCCAGGAGGACGGTCGCCGCCAGAGCGCCGGCCGACCCCAGCCCTGCCCTGGCCCGGAGAGCCATGCGAGCAGGCTAACGCGTGCGCGCGCGCCAGGCGCACGGCCGCGCCGGCGTGCGAGCGGTCTTGCACCGCGGATGCTGCGGGGGTCGACCCCGGGCGGGCCGCGCTCACGCCCCTGTGGGCCGGGGCTCCGCCGGCCGGCCCCCATCGACCGGCCGGCGGAACGTCCCGGGTGTCATCGCTCCAGCGGCCTCAGTCCCCCTGCTCCTGGTCGGCGTCCTGCCCGGCCAGGTTGAGGTTGATGCCGAGGGACTTGGCCAGCGACTCGTTGGACTGCTCGACGTCGCCGCCGTCGCCGTCCTCGCTGCGCTTGCCGCCCTCGTCGCCCTTGCCGTCCTTGCCGCCCTTGCCCCAGATGTCCACGGGCAGGTTGGTGTTCTTCGGCTTGGACTGCTCGGACTCGGCGTCCGCGTCGGCGTCCTGGTCGTTGTCGGCCCACTGGCCGACCGCCTGCACGCCGCCGCCGCTGCACGAGCACTCGTCGCGCCCGCGGCCCTGCTCCTGCTCCTGCTCGGAATCCTGCTCGGTCAGGTTCAGGTTGCCGGCGAAGCCGACGGCCTTGGACTCGTTGGACTGCTCGACGTCGCCCGATCCGCTGCCACCGATGGCACCGTTCACGTTCGACGGGTACTTCTGCTCGGAGTCGGCGTCCGCGTCGGCGTCCTGGTCGTTGCCGGCCTTCTGGCCGACCGCCTGCACGCCACCGGCACCGCAGCACCGGCCGGACTCCTGCTCCTGCTCAACATCCTGCTCGGTCGAGTTCAGGTTGCCGGCAAAGCCGACGGCCTCGGACTCGTTCGACTGCTCGACGTCGCCGCCGGACTCGCCCTCGCCCTTGGCGTCTCCGCCGGACTCGCGCTCGCCCTTGACGTCGCCCTTCTTCTCATCGCCCTTGTGGCCTCCACCGGTGGAGACGGGGGCGTTGGCGTTGGTCGGCTTGACCTGCTCGGACTCGGACTCCGCCTCGCCCTCCTGCTCGTTGCTGCCCTTCTGCCCGACGGCCTGCGTGCCGGCGACGCCATGCTCGGCGCCCTTGCTGCCGGACTCCTCGTCGCCCTCGCTGCCGGACTCCTCGGCGTCCTTGCTGCCGGACTCCTCGTCACCCGAGCCGCTGTCCTGCTCCTGCTCGGCGTCCTGCTTCGTGCCGTTGACGTTGAGCGTCCCGGCCTTGGCCTTCGACTCGTTGGACTGCTCGACGTCACCATCGCGCCCGGGGCTGAAGATCCGCACCGGGGTGTTGGTGTTCTTGGCGTGGTCCTGGGTCGACTCGGCGTCGGCGTCAGCGTCCTGGTCGTTCTTGGACTTCTGAGCGATCGCCTGCGTGCCGCCGGAGTGACAGCACTTGCCCCGGCCGTCGCCGCCTTCCTGCTCCTGGTCGGCGTCCTGCCCGGTCAGGTTCAGGTTGGCCGCGGTCGCATCGGCCTTGGACTCGTTGGACTGCTCCACGTCACCGCCGCGCCCGGGGCTGAAGATCCGCACCGGGATGTTGGTGTTCTTGGCGTGGTCCTGCGTCGACTCGGCGTCGGCGTCAGCGTCCTGGTCGTTCTTGGACTTCTGGCCGATCGCCTGCGTGCCGCCGGAGTGACAGCACTTGCCGCCGCCGCTGCCTTCCTGCTCCTGCTCGGCGTCCTGCTTGGTGGCGTTGGCGTTCAGCGCCTTCGCCTTGGCGTCGGACTCGTTGGACTGCTCGACGTCACCATCGCTCCCGGGGCTGAAGATCCGCACCGGGATGTTGGTGTTCTTCGGGTGGTCCTGCTTCGACTCCGCTTCCGCCTCCGCGTCCTGGTCGCTGGACGCGCCCTGCGCGGCGGCCTGCGTGCCGCCACCGGCTGACTCCTGCTCGGACTCCTGCTTCGTCGCGTTGGCGTTGGCGGCCAGCGCGGAGGCGTCCGAGCTGTTGCTCTGCTCCACATCGCCCGAGCTTCCGGGACTGAAGATGCGGACCGAGATGTTGGTGTTCGTTGGCTTGGTCTGCGTCGACGTGGCGTCCGAGTCGGCCGACTGCTCGCTCGAGGCGTGCTGTCCGACCGTCTGGGAACCACCGTCCGCTACGGCGGTGCCGACCCCCATGCTGAGGAGGAGCACCATCGCGGCGATCGACGCGAGGAGATGCTTGTGCATCAGGTCTCCTGTCGTTCGCGGTGGGCACCGGGCGATCGCCCGGCGCTGTCAGGGTCTGACGTGAACCGCGAGCGTCAGCCGGGCCGTTCGAGCCTCGGGCCGGCCGGCTCCTGGCGCCGTGCGACCGCAGCGCCGGCGAGCCGGGTGAAGAAGGAGGGGAAGAGGAGCGGCAGCCCGCCCACGAGCGCGGCCGTCAGGCCGGCCGAAGGGCCCGGTCCGCCGGACGATCCGGATGCGCCCGCGGCGCCCGGCGCCGAGGGCGGGGGCGGGGAGGGGGCGTCGCGCCGCGGGAGGCCGGCGCGCCGCCGCCGTCGCCGCCGGGGTCGTGCGAGCGCGAGCGCCCGGCGGCCGCCGGACCGTGGCGCCGGTCGCGCGCGGCACCGGCGCGCTGCGCCGCCGCGCCGTCGGGAGCCGTGGCCCACGGCGCGGCCGCCACGGGGCGCGCTGCGCCGATCACCGGCGCGGCTCGGGCGCGCCGCGCGGCGCGCTTGCGGCGCGCAGCGCGCCCGGCGGACGCGGCGCGAGCGCGCAGGCCGGGGCCGGCCCGGGCACCGCGTGCGGTCACGGCACGGGCGCCGCCACCGGGCGCGCCGAGCGCTCGCAGCGCCTCCCTCGGGAGCGCGGCGGCCACCACCTCCGCCAGCTCGGACGGCAGGCCCGTGGGCATGGCACGCTGCCGCGGCGCGTCGGCGCCGCCACCTCCGCCCTCACAGCCCCACGTCCAGTTCCACGTCCAGGCCGCGGTGCTCGCGGCCGGCGCGCTCCCCGGGCACTCCCCGCCCCACTGCCAGTTCCACTCCCACGCCCCCGGGGGCGGACCCCCGCCGGCACCGCCCGGCGCCGCGCCCGCCGCGGGCGCCCGGGCGGTGGATGACGGCCCGGCGCGGGAGGCCTTCGACGTCCCCGAGGATGCTCCGGCGTCGCGGTGGCCTGACCCGGCCGGCGGCTCGTCGCCGCCTCGCCGGCGCGCCGTCGTGCGCGCCCGCGCGCGCGGGCGCGCGTGAGGACCGGGGGTCCGCGGCGGCCAGCAGGCCGCCGCCGAGCATCTCGACCGCGTCGCGCGCGGCGGCGGCCACCGGGGCGGCGGCCGCCGCGCCGGCGGCGGCGCCGGCGCCCTGCACGACCGCGCCGTGATCGCCCGGGCTGAAGATGTTGATCGTCACGTTGATGTTCCCGCCGGCGCCCGCCGACGGGGGCGGGGGCGGCGCGGGGGCGGCCTTCGCGGCGCGCCCGCTCGCGCCGCGCGCGCCGTCGCCGGACCGGGAAGCGCGGGGAACGGAGCGCGCTGTGCGGCGTGCGGCGTCGGCGGCTCCATCTTCACCCTGATACCGCGATGAGGGGTGGTGATACTGCGATTTTGTGTGAAGAACGGGGGCCCTCGCGGCGCTCTGGCGCGACGCCCGCGCGCGCTGGGCGGCGGGTCGGGCGGAGCCGCGGCCGAGCGGGGCGGCGATCGCGCCCGCCGCCTTGGCCTGGGCGGCACGCACGAGGGCCGCAGGGTCCGTCGTGGCCGTCGTGGCGGGGTGATACTGCCCTGATATCACCGTGTTCATGGGGGTTGCGGCGCCCCGGGCGGCCCCAGCGGCGGGCTCGGCGACGGCGGCCAGCAGCGCGAGCAGGCTGACGCCGGCGAGCGCTCCCCGCAGGGGTGCGGGGAGGGCAGCGATCGCGACCGCGGGATGGGGACAAGCGGAACGCACGAGGACCTCGGAGGTGTCGATAACCAAAAACCACGCGCATCAGACATGTTTTTTGTGACATCAGCGTTCGCTCCGCCTATGATCCGGCCATGGACGCGGGGGCGCGGAGCAGGCTCATCGAGCAGCACCTCCCGCTCGTGCGGTCGCTGGCACGCCGGTTCGCGCACCGCGGCGAGCCGATGGACGACCTCGTGCAGATCGGCACGATCGGGCTGATCCGCGCCGTCGACCGCTTCGAGCGCCGGCGCGGCTGTCCCCTGGAGGCCTACGCCGCGCTGAGCATCGTCGGCGAGATCAAGCGCCACCTGCGCGACCACGCCGCGCCGCTGCGCGTGCCCCGGCGCCTGCAGGAGAACGGCGCGCGCGTGCGCGGAGCCGATCGTGAGCTCGCGGGACGGCTCGGGCGCACGCCGACCCTCGCCGAGCTGGCCGGGGCCTGCGGCCTGCACGAGGACGAGGTCGCCCGCGCGCTGCTGGCCAGCGCGGGACGCGCGCCGCTGCCGCTCGCCGGAGCCGTCACCGACCTGCCCGGCGCTGGAACGGCGCTGGCCTCGCGCGACTTCAGCGCGGCCGCCGACGATCGCGCCGCGGTCGCCGCCGGGCTGCGGCGCCTGCCGGTCCGCGACCGCCGGCTCCTGGGGCTGCGTTTCTTCGGCGACCTCAGCCAGGCCGAGGCCGGCCGTGCGCTCGGGATCTCGCAGGTGCACGTCTCGCGCCTGGAGCGCGCCGCGCTGGCGCGCCTGCGCGGCGCGCTGGACGCCGACGCGACGCACGCCGAGCTCGCTGGGGCGCGCCTTGCGAGCGTTGTGGGCGCTGCCTCGAACCCCTAGCCTTGGCCCATGGCCGCCCAGCAGGAGCAGGCGCCGGAGCGCTCGTCCGACGGTGGGCCGGACGCTCCCGTAGGCCACAGCGGCCGGCTGCTCGTCCGGATGCCGGCGACGCTGCATGCCGAGCTCGCCCAGGTCGCCCGCCGCGAGGGCGTGAGCCTGAACGCGCTCGTCATCGGAGCGCTCTCGGGCGCGGTCGGGTGGCGCAGCGCGGACGCACCGCGCCCCGGGCCCGACGCAGACGCGCAGGCGGGCGCGCCCGTCGCCGCCCCGACCGTGCCCGTCGCCGCCGCGGCGCCCGTCGCCCCCGGCGCGACCGCGACACCGCCGCCGGCCACGGCGGCGCCGTCGCGCGTCCTCTCGGTCGCGCTGGCGGTCAACCTCGTCGTCGTGCTCCTCGCCGCGGCGGCCGCGATCGCCCTCGCCATCGCCGCCTGGCCGTCCTGAGCGCCACGGGCGAGCACCCCGTGGACGGGCTCGTGCTCGTCGACAAGCCGGCCGGCAAGACGTCACACGACCTGACGCTCGCCACGAAGCGGGCCCTTGGGGTGCGCCGCGCGGGGCACGCCGGCACGCTCGACCCGTTCGCCACCGGGCTGCTGCTCGTGCTCGTCGGGCGCGCGCGGCGCGCGCAGCGCTTCCTCATGGCCTTGCCCAAGCGCTACGTCGTCGTCGCGCGCCTCGGCGCGCTCTCGACGACCGGCGACCCCGAGGGCGAGATCACGCCCACCGGACTCCCGGTCCCCGAGCGCCTCGAGCTGCCCACCGGGCGCATCACCCAGCGCCCGCCGGCCTACAGCGCGGTGCGGGTGGGCGGCCGGCGCGCCTACGAGCGCGCCCGCGGCGGGGAGGAGGTGCTCGTGCCCGAGCGCGAGGTCACCGTGTACCGCTTCGAGGAGCTCCACCGCGACGGCGACCGCGCCGAGCTCCTGGTCGAGTGCTCGTCGGGCACGTACGTGCGGAGCCTCGTGGCCGAGCTGGGCGGCTACTGCGAGGAGCTGCGGCGCACCCGCATCGGGCCGTTCGACGTCGCAGACGCCCACCCGACCCGCGTCCTGCGGCTGGCCGACGCGCTGGCCTTCCTGCCCGCCGTGCGCCTCGACCCGGACGCCGCCCGGCGCGCCGCGTTCGGTCAGCTCGTGGAGGCAGAGGCGCCCGCCACGGACGCGGGCGAGGTCCTGCTCGTCGACGACGACGGCCCCGTGGCCATCGCCGAGCCGCGGGACGGCGGGCTCAAGCCCGTCGTAGGCTTCCGGGGGTGAGCGCCCGGGTCGTCCGCCTGCCCGACGCCGAGCCCCGCGCGCGCCGCGTGGCCATCGGCACGTTCGACGGCGTCCACGTCGGCCACCGCGAGGTGATCGCCGGCTCGGACACGGTGGTGACCTTCGAGCCCCATCCCGTCGCGATCCTGCACCCGGCGAGCACGCCGCGCCTGCTGACGACGCTCGAGCGCAAGGCGCGCCTGGCGGGCGATCTCGGCGTCGAGGAGATCGTGGTCGTGCCCTTCGACCGCGAGCGCGCGGCCGAGCCAGCCGCCGAGTTCGTCGACGAGGTCCTCGTCGACGCGCTGCAGGCAACCCACGTCTCGGTGGGCGAGAACTTCCGCTTCGGCCACAAGGCCAAGGGCGACCCCGCGCTGCTGGCCGGCGACGACCGCTTCGAGACGCGCGTCGTGCCGCTCCTGGAGGTCGACGGCGAGGTCGTCAGCTCCAGCCACATCCGCGGCCTGATCCTGGGCGGCGCGGTCGAGTACGCGGGCCGGCTGCTCGGCGCGCCGTTCACCATCTCCGGCGAGGTCGTGCACGGCGACGAGCGCGGCCGCACGCTGGGCTATCCGACGGCGAACCTCGTGCCGCCCGAGGGCTACGCGGTCCCCGGCCACGGCGTCTACGCCGCCCGCGCCCGCACGGCCTCGGGCGAGGAGCGGGTGGCGGCCGTCAACGTCGGCGTGCGCCCGATGTTCGTCACCGGGCGCGGCGAGCTGATCGAGGCCTACCTCGTCGACTTCGAGGGCGACCTGTACGACACCGTGCTGGAGATCGAGTTCCTCAAGCGCCTGCGCGGCGAGAAGCGCTTCGCCGGGCTGGATGAGCTCATCGCGCAGATGGGCCGCGACGTCGAGACGACGCGCGCGATCGCGGGCGGCTGAGCGGCGGAGCGGCTGCTACCGTTCCGCACCGCCATGACGCTCACGCAGGAACGCAAGCAGGAGATCGTCGCCCAGTTCGGCGCCGGCCCCCAGGACACGGGCAACACCCGCGTCCAGGTCGCGCTGCTCACCGCGCGCATCAACGAGCTGACCGAGCACCTGCGCGGGCACAGCAAGGATCACCACTCCCGCCGCGGGCTGCTGATGCTCGTCGGCCAGCGCCGCCGGCTCCTGAACTACCTGCAGCGTCACGACCTCGAGGGCTACCGCGCCCTCGTGCGCGAGCTGGGCCTGCGCAAGTAGCGACCGGGCCGACCGTGGCGATCATCGCGCCGGGCACCCCGGTCCCCGCGTTCCGCCTCGCCCGCGAGGACGGCTCGGACTTCACGCGCGAGGACCTGCTGGGCCGCACGACGATCCTCGTCTTCTACCCGTTCGCCTTCAGCTCGGTGTGCACGGACCAGCTGCAGGTGTACGAGGAGGCGATCGCCGACATCCGCGCCGGCGGGGCCGAGATGTACGCCGTCTCGACCGACGCCAGCGAGGCCCAGCGCGCCTTCCGCGAGCACCTCGGCATCTCGATCGAGCAGCTCTCGGACTTCGAGCCCAAGGGCGAGACGGCGCGCGCGCTGGGCGCCTACTTCGAGCCCGCGGGAATGACCAACCGCGCCCTGGTCATCGTGGGTCCCGACGGCGTCGTGCGCTGGAGCCACCTGGCCGACTCACCGGGCGACCTGCCCGGCGTCAACCTCGTCTTCGACGGCCTGGCCACGACCGCGGCCTGACGCGCGGCCGGCGGCCAGCAGCGCGGGCACCCGCTCGGCGCGGTAGGCGAAGATCGCCTCGACGTCGCGGCGCACCAGCGCGCGGTTGGCCAGCTCGCCCAGCGCGCCGAAGCCCACCGCGTAGCGCACGGTGTCGGTCATGAGCGTGCCGCCGTCTTCCGTGGGCGCGAACGTGTGCGTGTGGTGCCACAGGGCGTAGGGCCCGCGGACCTGGACGTCGACGAAGCGATGGGGCGGCGACCACTCCTGGATGAGCGTGTGCCAGGTGACCGGCACGCGCGCGCAGGCGCAGCGAGTACTGGATGAAGGTTCCGGCGCGCATGACGATGGGATCCGGCGTGACGACGCGGAAGCGCAGCAGCGGCGGGGTGATCGCCTCGAGGTTCCGGGCGTCGGCGAAGAACGGGAAGACCGCCTCGGGCGGGCCCTCAAGGCGCTGCTCGCGGTGCAGGACGTGGGTGCGCATCCCTCTGGTTACGTGCCGGGTGTGGTCAGGGACCGCGGGGCCGTGCCGGCGGGCTCGATCGTTCCGGCGAGCCGAACTGCGGGCGATGAGGGAACGGAGGACTCGCCGCGCACCGGCACAACGTGAGACCGGCGGCTCGATCGGCGACGCGTTGCACGTTGTGCCGGTCAGGGCGGCACAACGTGAGGCGCGCGCACTCCGGCGCGACGCGTTGCACGTTGTGCCGGTTGGCGGCGGATCCCTCTCCCTCACCAGCCCCCGCGCACGGGCGCGGGGGGCCGCGACCAGCGACGGCGCACCCGCCGCCGCAGGACTACGCTGCCGGGCATGCGACCCGGCACGGGGACGGACCTGCGCAGCGCCCCCGTGCCGCCGCTGCGCGACGACGATCACGTGCGGGGCCCCGCAGGCGCTCCGCTCGTGCTGCTCTACGGCGACTTCACCTGCCCGCGGTGCGCGCCGGCCGCCCAGCGGCTGCGGGACGCCGGCCGCTTCCGTGTCGTCTTTCGCCACTTCGCGCTGCGCGCCAAGCACCGCCGTGCGGTGGCCCTGGCCCACGCCGCGGAGGCGGCCGCGCGCCAGGGCGCGTTCTGGGCCATGCACGACAGCCTGTTCGCCGACCAGGGACGCACCGACGATCCACACCTGTGGGCGCGCTGCGAGGAGCTCGGCCTCGACGTGGAGCGCTTCGAGGCCGACCGCCGCGACCCGCTGGCGGCTGAGCGCGTGGCCCGCGACGTGCGCGACGCGCTGCGCGCGGGAGCCACCGCCACACCGACCCTCTGGGCCCCGGACGACGAGGGCGTCATCGCTACGATGGTCACGTTCGGATTCAGAGACGTCAGACGACTCGGCCCGCCGACCGAAGGGCGGGCACGGAAAGGCAGTCCATATGAGCAGTGACGCCGTCAAGACGGTCTCGGTCGAGATCGCAGGCAGCGAGATCTCGTTCGAGACCGGCAAGCTGGCCAGGCAGGCCGGCGGCGCCGTCGTCGTCCGCCAGGGCGACACGATGGTCCTCAGCACCGCGACCGTCGGGAACCTTCGCGACGTCGACTTCCTCCCCCTCACGGTGGACGTCGAGGAGCGCATGTACGCCGCGGGCAAGATCCCCGGCTCGTTCTTCAAGCGTGAGGGTCGTGCGGGCGAGAAGGGCACGCTCACCGCGCGCATGATCGACCGGCCCATCCGCCCGCTCTTCCCCAAGGGCTGGCACTACGAGACGCAGCTGGTGGCCATCACGCTCAGCGTCGACCACGAGCACCCCTACGACATCCTCGCGATGAACGGCGCGTCGGCCGCGCTCATGATCTCCGAGGTCCCGCTGCCGATGCCGGTCGGCTCGGTCCGCATCGGCAAGGTCGACGGCAACTTCGTCGTGAACCCCAAGGAGGAGGACCTCCTGGGCAACAGCGAGCTGGACCTCGTCGTGGCCGGCACCGAGGAGGCGATCCTCATGGTCGAGGCCGGGGCGAACGAGATCCCCGAGGCTGAGATCCTCGACGCGCTCGACATCGCCCACGACGCGATCCGCAAGATCTGTGCCGTGCAGCGCGAGCTGCAGCAGCTGGCCGGCAAGGAGAAGCTGACCGTCGAGGCCCCGCAGGTGGACGAGAACCTGCTCGAGCAGATCCGCGCTAGCCACGGCGCGCAGCTCGACGCGGCCACGCAGATCCCCGACAAGCTCGAGCGCCAGGCGGCCACCAAGGCCGTCGAGGAGGCCGTGCTCGCCCAGTACTCGGGCGACCCCGGCAGCGACACGCACGCCGAGTTCCGCCAGAAGGCGCAGCTCGCGTTCGACCGCATCGAGAAGCAGATCATCCGCCAGCGCATCGCTCGCGACAAGAAGCGCCCCGACGGGCGCGGCGAGCGTGAGATCCGCCCGATCTCGGTCGAGGTCGGCGTCGCGCCGCGCGCGCACGGCTCAGCGCTCTTCACGCGCGGTCAGACGCAGGCCCTGTCGGCCGTCGCGCTGGGCACGCTGAAGGAGGAGATGCGCATCGACACCCTCGGGCTCGAAGCGCACAAGTACTACTGGCACCACTACAACTTCCCGCCCTTCTCGGTGGGCGAGGCCGGCTTCATGCGCGGGCCCAAGCGCCGTGACATCGGCCACGGGGCGCTCGCCGAGCGCGCGCTCGTGCCGGTGGTGCCGACGACGGAGGAGTTCCCGTACACGATCCGCGTGGTCTCGGACATCCTCGAGTCCAACGGCTCGTCGTCGATGGCCTCGGTGTGCGGCTCGAGCCTGTCGCTCATGGACGCCGGCGTGCCGATCAAGACGCCGGTGGCCGGCATCGCCATGGGGCTGATCAAGGAGGGCGACGACTACGTGGTCCTCACCGACATCGCCGGCGTCGAGGATCACCTCGGCGACATGGACTTCAAGGTCGCCGGCACGTCGGACGGCATCACCGCGCTGCAGATGGACATCAAGATCACCGGTGTCACCTTCGAGATCCTGCGTGACGCGCTGGCGCAGGCCCGCGACGCGCGCCTGGACATCCTCGGGCAGATGGCCGAGGTCATCGGCGCGCCGCGCGGCAACCTGTCGCCGTTCGCCCCGCGGATCCTCACCGTCCAGATCGACCCGGACAAGATCGGCCTGCTCATCGGCAAGGGCGGCGAGACGATCCGCGGCCTGTCCGACGAGTTCGAGTCCCAGATCGACGTCAACGACGAGGGCCAGGTGCTCGTCTACTCCGCCAACGGAGAGCTGGGCGAGGCGCTCGCCGAGCGCATCCGCACGATGACCAAGGAGGTCGAGGTCGGCGACGAGTACGCCGGCAAGGTCGTCAAGACGACGACCTTCGGCGCCTTCGTCGAGCTCGCCAAGGGCACCGACGGCCTGCTGCACATCTCCAACGTGTCGCCGGGCCAGCGCGTGGACGCGGTCGAGGACGTCCTCAACAAGGGCGACGAGATCCAGGTGCGCGTGGTCGAGGTCGACCGCGAGCGCGGCCGGATCGGCCTGCGCCTGGCCACCGACCCGGACATCGCCGGCAAGTCGGTCGAGGAGCTCGCGAGCGTCGGCGGCGGCGGGGGCGGGGGCGGCGGCCGTGACCGCGGCCCGCGGCGCGACCGCAACGGCGGCGGCGGCGGAGGTCGCGAGGGCGGCGGCCCGCGCGGCTCGGGCCGCCCGCGCCACCGCAGCGGCTCCGGCCGCGACCCCGAGCGCGGCAGCGACTAGGCAGCCGTCGTAGTGGACACCGGGCACCGCCTGACGGAGCTCGAGTCCGGCGTGCGGGTCGTCACGGAGGCGATGGACTCCGTGCGGTCCGCGGCGCTGGGCTTCTGGATCGGCACGGGCTCGTCCGCCGAGGACGAGCCCGAGGCCGGCCTGTCGCACCTGGTCGAGCACATGCTCTTCCGCGGCACGGCGCGCTTCGGCTCGCTCGAGATCGACCAGCTCTTCGACGCGATGGGCGCCGAGCTGAACGCGGGGACGGGCAAGGAGACGACGTCGGTCTACTCGCGCGTGCTGGACCGCCACCTCGAGCGCGCCTTCGACGTGATGGCCGACATGGTCTGGCGCCCGCGCTTCGACGCCGGCGAGCTCGACCAGGAGCGCCAGATCGTCCTCGAGGAGATCGCGATGTACGAGGACGACCCGCAGGACAAGGTGTTCGACGTGCTGGGCGAGGCGGTCTTCGGCGATCACCCGCTGGGGCGGGCCATCATCGGCCGCGCACCGGTGGTGGCGGGCACGCCCGCCACCGGCCTGGCCGCCTTCCACGCCGCGCGCTACGTGCCGCGCAACGTGGTGGTCGCGGCCGCCGGCTCGGTCGACCACGACCAGGTCGTCGAGCTCGTGCGCCGGTCGATCGAGGCGCGCCGGGGATCGCCCGCGCCGCCGGTGGCGCCGCCGGCGCCCGGCCCGGACGGGCCCGCACGGGTGCGCTTCGCGACCAAGGACACCGAGCAGTACCACCTGTGCCTCGGCGCCCCGGGGATCGCCCGCGACGACGAGCGGCGCTTCGCGCTGCGGGTGCTCGACAACGTGCTGGGGGGCACCTCGTCCTCGCGCCTGTTCCAGGAGGTCCGCGAGAAGCGCGGCCTGGCCTACAACGTCTTCTCGTTCCAGGCGCTCTACCAGGGGGCGGGGCAGGTGGGTCTGTACCTGGGCACGCGGCCCGACAACGTCGGGCGAGCGCTGGCGGTGGTGGGCGACGAGCTGCAGCGCTTCCGCGAGGAGCCGGCCACGGCCGAGGAGCTCGAGCGCTCCAAGGAGAACGTCAAGGGGCGCATCGTGCTGTCGCTGGAGTCCACGACGGCGCGTATGAACCGCCTCGGCACGGCCGTGCTGGCCGGGCTGCCGGTGCTGAGCGTCGACGAGCTGGTCGAGCGCATCGACGCGGTGACCCTCGACGACGTGCGCGGCCTGGCCGTCGAGCTGTTCGCCCCCGAGCGCCTGAGCGCCGCGGGGATCGGCGCCGAGGAGGGCGTCTTCCGCGAGGCGCTCGAGTCGGTGTCGCCCGGGCTCGCGGCGGCCGCGTGATCCGCGTCGCCGTCGCCGGGGCCGCGGGGCGCATGGGCGCCACGGTGTGCGAGGCGGTCGTGGCGGCGCAGGACATGGAGCTCACCGGCCGCGCCGACCCGGAGCTGGGCACCGCGCTGTCCGAGGTCCTGCGCGACGCGGACGTCGTCGTCGACTTCACGCGGCCCGGACACGGCGCTCGAGAACGCGCGGGCCTGCCTCGACGCGGGGGTCCACGTCGTCATCGGGACGACGGGCTTCGACGCCGGCGCACTGGACGATGCACGCGGCGCCAACGTCTTCATCGCCCCGAACTTCGCCATCGGCGCCGTGCTCATGATGCGCTTCGCAGCCGAGGCATCCCACCACATGGCCAAGGCCGAGATCATCGAGCTGCACCACGACGCCAAGGTCGACGCGCCGAGCGGCACGGCGGCACGCACCGCCGAGCTCATGGAGGGCGACGTGCCCATCCACTCCGTGCGCCTGCCCGGGCTTGTGGCCCATCAGGAGGTCATCCTGGGCGACGTGGGCCAGACGCTGACGATCCGCCACGACTCGACCGACCGGCGGTCGTTCATGCCCGGCGTGCTGCTCGCGGTCCGGCGCGTGGGCTCGCTGGAGCGCTCGCCGCTGGTGGGGCTCGAGCACCTGCTGTGAGGACCGGCGTCGGACTCGCCGTCCACGACTCGCCGAGCGGGGGCGCGCAGTCGCCGTGATCAGGCGGGCGACCGCCGAGGACGCCGAGGCGATCGCGGGGGTGCAGGTGCGCGCGTGGCACCACGCCTACGCCGACATCGTCGCCCCCGAGCACCTCGCCGAGCACACGGTGGCGTCGCGGACGGCCCGCTGGCGCGAGCTGCTGGCGCGCGGGGAGAGCACGACGCTGGTGATCGAGGAGCAGGGCGCGATCGCCGGCTTCGCCACGATCGTCCCCGGCGAGCTGCGCGCGCTGTACGTCGACCCCCCAGCCCAGGGCGCCGGGGCGGGCAGCGCCCTGCTGCACGCGGCGCACGACGAGCTGCACGCCGGCGGCCGGCGCGAGGCGGTGCTGTGGGTCTTCGAGGCCAACGGCCACGCCCGGGCCTTCTACGAGCGCCACGGCTGGGCGGCCGAGGACCCGCCCGTGGTCAACGACGACCGCTGGGCGCCCGAGCTGCGCTACCACCGGACGCTGGAACCGTGAGCGTCCTGGTCGCGGTGACCGATCACGCCGCCGAGCGCTTCCGCCAGCGCGTGGGCGGGCGCTCGGGCGAGGTCGACCCGCGCAGCGAGATCGTCACCCGCGTCGTGCGCGCGTGGGAGGCCGGGCGCGTGACCGACCAGCCGCCGCCGGGCGCGAGCGCCGCTCGCGGCTCGCTGTACGTGCGCGACCTCGTCGACCGCTCGCTGGTCTTCGTCTGCCGCCGCGACAGCGCCGGGTCCGAGCTCGTCGTCGTGACGCTGTGGGAGCAGGAGGGCGGGCCGGCGCCGCCGCGCGTGCCGCGGCGCTTCACCGACGCGCTGCGCGACGAGTAGCCGCCCTCCGGCGTGGTCGTCGTCCGTCGCTGACGCGCGGCGGCTCAGGTCAGCGGATGGGCCGCGTAGGCCGCGCGCCCGATCTCCGGGTCGACCCCGAAGGCCTGCGCGTAGCGCTCGTGGACGGCGGGCCAGGCCTCGAGCGAGGCGGCCTCGCTCATCTCGGCGCCCGCCAGCAGCGCGTCCACGCGCGCGAACGCGCGGTCCCAGCCGGCGGCGGTGCGCGCGGAGGTGTCGCGATCGGCGAAGGCGTGGGTGAAGGTCAGCACGCAGCCCTCGCCCTCGGCACGCAGCTCGAAGCGAACGAGGTCGCCGTACCAGGTGGCGGCGAGTATCCGGGGCGCTTCCGCGTGGGTGATCGCGAGCGGCTCGCCCGAGGGAAACCACTGCGCGAGCTCCTCGGGGTCGGTCAGCGCCCGCCAGACGCGCTGCACGGGGTGGGGGTAGCGGCGCTCGAGGCGCAGGACCGGGCCGTCGGCGAGCGTGAGGTCGCGGAAGGCCATCCCGGCGATCGCACGCCGGCCCGGTTGCGGGTCCTGCCCGAAGCGCTGCGCGTAGCGCTCGTGGCGCTCGGCGATCGACGCGTGGCCAGCCTCCTCCGACAGGTGGCCGCCGGCCAGCAGCGCCTGGAGCCGGTCGAGGTAGGCCTCCCAGCCGGCCGCGTGCTGCGCCGCCGGGCCGAGGCGGTCGTCGAAGACGTGCGTGAACACCAGCAGGCACCCGTCGCCCTCCGGCCGCAGCTCGAAGCGGTAGCGCTCGCCGCCCCACGTCCAGCCCAGCACGCGCGGCGCGTCGACCTCGACCATGCGGCCGGGCTGGCCCATGGCCTCGAAGGACTCGCCGGCGGGGGGCCAGCCCGGGACGGGGACGACGAACCACTGCGCGAGCTCCTCGGGGTCGGTCAGCGCCCGCCAGACGCGCTCGACGGGATGGGGGTAGCGGCGCTCGAAGCGCAGGGCCGGGCGGCCGTCGTCCTCGGTCAGGGTGCCGTGCATCACGGGTGCTCCTCCAGGTGTCGTTCGAGGGCGTCGAGGCGGCCAGACCAGAACGCGCGGTAGGGCTCGAGCCAGGCGTCGACCTCCGCGAGCGGCTGCGGCCGCAGCGCGTAGAGGCGGCGCCGGCCGTCGGCGCGGACGGCGACCAGGCCGGCCTCGCGCAGCACGCGCAGGTGCTTGGAGACGCCCGGCTGCGTGAGGTCCAGGTGCTCGACGAGGTCGCCGACCGGCCGCTCGCCGCCGCGCAGCACGTCGAGGATCTGCCGGCGGTGAGGCTCGGACAGGGCCGCGTACGCAGTCACGGCTCACAACATATCACCCACCGGTTATACGTTGGCCGTCGGGCGCCGGGTAGGCTTGGGCCGCGCACGAGGGCGCACCCGGTCCGCGGGCAGGGTCTCGGACCCACCTCGGCAGGCTCATCCGGTGCAGAGCGATCGACCTCCGCCCGGCGATGCGGACCGCGGGCAGATGAGGGGTGATCGTCGATGGACCGCAGGATCGATCTGGATCGCGCTCGGCGCGACGCCAAGGCACTGCTGCGCGCGGCGCGCGCGGGCGAAGCCCGGGCGCTGGCCCGGCTGCGCGCCGACCGCGAGCCGCGGCTGGCCGACGCCCAGCTCGCGGTCGCGCGCGAGCTCGGCGAGCCGAGCTGGCCGGCGCTGGTCCGCCGGGTCGAGGCAGAGGACGCGACCGGTGTCGACGAGCTCCTGCGGGCGGTGTTCGCGGGCGACCGCCACGCGGCCCTCAGCCTCGCCGGCGAGCGTCCGCAGGTCGCCGGGCGGCTGCGCGCTGCGCACGCGCCTGTGCTGCTGCGCGCTGCGCGGGAGGGCCGTGCGGACGCGGCGTACACGCTGCTCGAGCTCGGCATCGACCCGAACGTGCGCGACCCGGTCACGGGCGGCACCGCGCTGCACCTGGCTGCGAGCCGGGGCGCGCTCGACGTCGTGGACGTGCTCGTCGGCTGGGTGCCGCTCGACCTCCATGCGCGCGATGCAGCGGGCCGGACCGCACTCGGCGCGTGTGCCGGCGCCCCGTCGACCGGCCCCGACCACCTGCTGGTGGCACGCGTGCTCGTCTCGGTCGGCCTGCGGCCCGAGGCGGGCATGGCCGAGCGCGCGGGCGGCGAGCTCGGCGCGTGGCTGGCCCAGCAGGCCGCGCAGCGGGCCAGGCCGCCCGTGCGCAACGAGGAGCTCGGCGAGCTCGCCTGGTCGGCGGACGTCGCGCTGCTCACCCACCTCTCGGCCTCGCCACCGGCCGACCGGCGCGAGGCGGGCGACGGCTTCGCCTTCCGCACCGGGCTGTTCGACAACACGCGCAACGGCGTCGTCTGCAGCCGCCTCGACGCCGCCACGGCCGATGGGCAGATCGGCGAGCTGCTGGGCTGGCTGGCCAGGGCACCGACCGCCGAAAGCGGTTGGTCTGGCGACGCGCCGGGCCGCTGGCTGGTCGGCGCACGCACGGATCCGCCGGACCTCCGCGCACGCCTGGCGCGGGCGGGGTGCCGGCCGGAGCGCACGTCGGTGGTCATGGCCGCGCGGCTCGCCGGCCGCGACGCCGGCGGGGACGCGCCGGCCGGCGTGGAGATCGCCGCGGTGCGCGACGAGGCGGCCCTGCGCCAGGCACTGGCCGCCGCCGGCGCGCTCGACGACGACCCGCAGCAGGGTGCGCGCGAGCTGGCGCTGCTGACGTCGCTCGGGCTCGGTGCCGGCCGGCCGCTGCAGCACCGGGTGGCCCTGCGCAGCGGCCGCGCGGTCGGCGCCGTGAGCGCCTTCACCACCGCCTCGACGCTGCTGCTGACGCGGCTCGGCGTGGTGCCGGCCGAGCGGCGCGCCGGCATCGGCCGCGCGCTGGTCCTGGACGCGCTGCGCGAGGCGGCGAGCGGTGGCTGCTCGGTGGCCCTGCTGTCCCCGACCCCGGCGACGGTCCCCTTCTACGAGGCGCTCGGGTTCACGCTGATGCGGGAGCTGCCCGACCGGGTCTTCTACCTGCCGCAACCAGACGCCTAGGCGCACCGCGGCAGCGGCGGTACGCTGGCGCGGACGCCCCACACGAGCACCGCAGGAGGCAGCAGGCATGGCGCCACGGGTCCATCTCCTCGTCGTCGCGAACCGCACCGCCGATTCGCCCGACCTGCAGCGGGCGCTGCAGGAGCGCGCCGAGGAGCGGCCGGTCCACGCCACGCTGCTCATGCCGGTCGGGCACGCCGAGCGCGACGAGGCGCGCGGGCGCCTCGACGCCGCGCTCGCCGGGCTGCGCGACGCCGGCATCGCGGCCGACGGGATGCTGGGCGCCGCGGACCCGGTCGTCGCCGTGCAGGAGGCCTGGGACCCTGCGCGCTTCGACGAGGTGCTCGTCTCGACGCTCGCCGCCCCGCTCTCGCAGTGGATGCGCATCGACCTGCCCCACCGCATCGCGCGGCTCATCGACTGCCCCGTGCGTCACCTCGAGACCGCCGAGCCCCAGCCCGAGCGCACCGCCGAGCCGCTGCCGCCCAAGGAGCGCAAGCCGCTGCTCGTGTCGCTGCTGTCCAACATGCACGCCGAGACGCGGCGCGAGGCGCAGTAGGCGGGGCCAGGACCGGGGCGCTACGACGCCGGCGCGAGCATGAACAGCTCGATGCTGGTGCTGCGTGACGCCCAGGCCGACGCCGTCGTGGTCATCCTCGACCTGCGCGGCCTGCGGTTCATGGGCTGCGGCGGCGTGGAGCTGATGCTGGCCACCGACGATCGCGCGCGGCGGACGGGCGGGCACCTCGTCGTCGTGCGTGGCTCGGAGGTGGAGCGGTTGTTCGCGCTCGTCGCGATCGATCGCCTGCTCCACGTGGTCGATCGGCCCCCCGACGAGCTCTCTGCGCCTGAAGCGTCGGACCCAGCCGCTCTGGACGCCGCCTGAATGCAAGACGTCACGCACCTGCTCGAAAGGCGGTCCAGCGCTCGCGACGATGTCGCCGAGCCCAAGCGGGGTGAGCTGGCCGCAGCCTTGTCGAACATGGCCGTGCACGTGCTGCGTCAGCACACCGACCGCGGTCCTTCGCGCGCGCGCACGTACATGGACGGCGACCTCGCGGTGGCGACGGCCGCTAGCCGGCCCATGGCCGCGCGCACGTAGCGCGTAGACGCCATCTTCTCTCACATGCCGACGGTGTCGCAGTTTCGTGCGTGGCCGGGACACCAGGGGGTAGCCCTCAACCGGGAGGGCATGCAGCGACGAGGCCCGGCGAGGGCAGCGTCGCGTGACCTCTCGGTCTTGATCCGTCTCGACGCCCCTTCTGAGCTCCATGGCGCCGAGCCGTTATCCCGTCCGTCTTCGCGGACGTCCTAGGCAACCGGCGCGTTAGCGCCAGAAAAGGAACGCGTGAGCATGCCTGACGCAACCAACGCGCTCGAATGGCGCGGCCGCACCGCAGTCGACCACGAGGGCAACAAGCTGGGCAAGATCGAGGAGATCTACCTCGATCGGGAGACCGACCGCCCGGAGTGGGCGCTCGTGCACACCGGGCTGTTCGGCGGCAGGTCGTCGTTCATGCCCCTGGCGGATGCACGGGCCGACGGCGACCAGGTCATCGCCCCGTACTCCAAGGAGCAGGTCAAGGACGCGCCGAGCGTGGAGGCCGACGGCGAGCTGTCTCCGCAGGAGGAGGAGCAGCTGTATCGCCACTACGGGCGGGAGTACGACAGCGCCGGCGACGGCGACCGCAACGGCGGCCGGGAGACGGTCGGCCGCGACACGTCCGGGCCCGAGACCGATGACGCGATGACGCGTTCGGAGGAGGAGCTGCGGGTCGGCACGGAGCGCCGTGAGACGGGTCGCGCGCGGTTGAAGAAGTTCGTGGTGACCGAGCAGGTGGAGACGACGGTGCCGGTGCAGCGTGAGGAGGTCCGTGTCGAGCGCGAGCCGATCACCGACGCCAACCGCGATGCGGCGCTGAGCGGTGGCGACATCACCGAGGAGGAGCACGAGGTGACGCTGCACGCCGAGGAGCCGGTCGTCCAGAAGGACGTGGTGGCCAAGGAGCGCGTGCGCATGGACACCGACGTCGTCACCGACGAGCGCCAGATCTCCGAGGAGGTCCGCAAGGAGCAGATCGAGACCGAGGGCGCCGGCGAGCGCTGACACGAGCCGGGGTGGGGTGGCCGGCCTCCCGCCGGCCACCCCGGCGCCTCGGTCCCGAGGGACGCGCCGGGTAGGCTCCTGCCATGGGTTTCATGGACAAGGCGAAGAAGATGGCCGAGCAGGCACAGGCCAAGCTCGACGAGGCGCAGCACGCGTTCAACGAGCGACAGGGTCAGGGACGTAGCCGGCACGCCGGCACCGGACGCACCGGCGACGCAGTACGACCAGCACGGCCGCCCGACGCAGCCCCACAGCGACCCGCGCGGCGAGTCGGCGACGCCGCCGCACGGCGATCCGCTCACCCCCGAGACCCCCACCGCCGATGCACCCGCGACCCCGCACGAGCACCCGCCGGCGGAGACCACCACGCCGCCGCACGGTGACCCGCTCGGCGCCGAGGCGCCCAAGCCGAAGGCGCCGCCGTCCGGTGGGCCGGGCCTGACCAGCGGCGATCCGCTCGGCGGCTGACCGGGAGCTGCGATAGCTTGGCTCCAGTGGCCGGCCTCGGCGCCATCCTCACCGCGATCGTCACGCCGTTCGACGACGAGCTGCGCGTCGACGAGGGCGCCTTCGTCGCGCTCATGCACCATCTCGCGGCGCACGGCTCGGACGGCTTCGTGGTGTGCGGCACGACGGGCGAGGCGCCGACGCTCGACGGACGACGAGCACCTGAGGCTCATCGAGCTGGCGGTGCGCGAGCGCCCCGACGGGCGCGACGATCGTCGCGGGCGCGGGGTCCAACGACACCCGCCACGCCGTGCACATGACACGACCGCGCGACGGAGCTGGGCGCCGACGCGATCCTGTCGGTCACGCCCTACTACAACCGCCCCAACCGCCGCGGGATCCGCCGCCACTACGAGGAGATCGCGCGGGCCACCGACAAGCCGATGGTCCTCTACAACATCCCGTCGCGCACGGCGACCGACATGCCCAACGACCTGCTGGCCGAGCTGGCCCAGATCGACCGCGTCGACTACGTCAAGCAGTCCAACACGCAGAACCTGGCCCCCGTCGACGGGCTTGGCCTCTACGCGGGCAACGACGAGGACCTCGCCGCGGTGCTCGACATGGGCGGCGAGGGCGGCATCTGCGTCGCCAGCCACGTCGTGGGCGACGCCATGCGCCGCATGGTCGACGAGCCCGACCGGCGCGCCGCGATCCACGCCGAGCTCGGCGAGGTCTTCGCGGCGCTGTTCGTCACCTCCAGCCCGGCGCCCGTCAAGGCCGCGCTGGCCATGCTCGGCCACCCCGTCGGCGGGGTGCGCCTACCGCTCGTCGAGGTCGACGACGCCGAGGCCGCCGTCGTGCGCGGCGCCCTGGAGCACCACGGCCTGCTGCAGACGGCCGGGGCGTAAGCGTGAGCGAAGGCGTGCGCGTCCTCCCGCTGGGCGGGCTGGGCGAGATCGGCAAGAACATGACGCTCGTCGAGCACGACGGGCGGATCCTCATCGTGGACGTCGGGCTGCGCTTCCCGACCGCGGAGATGGTGGGGATCGACCTCGTGCTGCCGGACTTCACCTACCTGCGCGACCGCGTCGAGGACATCGAGGGGATCGTCGTCACCCACGGCCACGAGGACCACCTCGGCGCCCTGCCGTGGATCCTGCGCGAGCTGGGCTCCGACCTCCCGGTCTTCGGCGGGCCGCTGACGACCGCGATGGCGCGCTCCAAGCTCGACGAGCACCGCCTGCGCGAGGTCGAGGTCGAGGACGTCAAGGACGGCGAGCACCTGGAGCTCGGGCCCTTCGACGTCGAGCTCATCCACATGACCCACTCGATCCCCGACGCGAGCGCGGTGGCCGTCGGGACCGGCCAGGGGACCGTGCTCATCACCGGCGACTACAAGTTCGACCAGACGCCGGTCGACGGCGTGCCGGCCGACGTCTCACGGCTGGCCGAGCTCGGCGCCGAGGGCGTGCTCGTCCTGTGCGGCGACTCGACGAACGCCGACCGGCCCGGCTTCTCGCCGAGCGAGGCGACGGTGGGGCCGAACCTCGAGAACGTCTTCCTGCGCGCCGAGGGGCGCATCGTGGTGACCTCGTTCGCGTCGAACATCCACCGCGTCCAGCAGGTCGTCCATGCCGCGGCCTCGCTCGGGCGCAAGGTCGCGCTCGTGGGCCGCTCCATGCGCAAGAACGTGAACATCGGGCGCTCGCTGGGGCACATCACGGTGCCCGAGGGGATGCTGATCCCGCCGCGCGAGATCGACGACTGGCCCGACGAGAAGATCGTCGTGATCTCGACCGGGTCGCAGGGCGAGCCGCTCAGCGCGCTGCGGCGCATGGCCCACCGCGACCACCCGCAGGTCGAGCTGCACAGCGGCGACACCGTCGTGTTCTCGGCCACCCCGATCCCGGGCAACGAGCGCGCGGTCAACGAGACCGTCGACCGGCTCTACCACATCGGCTGCAGCGTCATCACGACGCGCGACGCGCCGATCCACGCGTCCGGCCACGGGTACGCGGAGGAGCTCAAGCTCATGCTGAACCTCGTGCGCCCGCGCTACGTCATGCCGTTCCACGGCGACCACAAGCGCATCCACCTGCACGGCAAGCTCGCCGAGTCGGTCGGCATCGACGCCGCGCGGATCTTCAAGGGCGAGAACGGCATGCCGCTGGAGCTCGACGGCGCCGGCGCGCGCTTCGCGGCCAAGGAGCGCTCGGGCATGATCTTCGTGGACGGGGTGGACATCGGCGACGTGGCCGACGTCGCGCTGCGCGACCGCCGGATGCTCAGCGCCGACGGCATCTTCGTTGTCGTCGCGACGATCTCCGAGCAGGACGGCTCGTCGGTCGCCGACCCCGAGATCATCCTGCGCGGCGTGCCCTTCCCCGACGAGGCCGAGCAGCTGCTCGACGAGATCCGCTCGACGGTCGAGGCGTCGCTGGCCCGCGCGGCGACCGAGGAGATCCGCGAGATCGACCTGCTGCAGACCATCCTGCACGACGACCTCGCCGCGCTCGTCTACGAGCGCCTGCGCCGCCGCCCGATGGTGCTGCCGGTCGTCGTCGAGGTGTGACGGCCCTCGGGCCGCGTGCGCTCAACCGCGCGCTGCTCGAGCGCCAGCTGCTGCTGCGCCGCGCGGTCATGGGCATCGGCGAGGCGCTGGAGCGCGTGGTCGGCCTGCAGGCCCAGGAGCCGACCGACCCCTACGTCGGGCTGTTCTCGCGCCTGGAGGGGTTCGAGCCCGCTGCGCTCGCGGCGATGCTCACCGAGCGCGAGGCGGTGCGCGTCGCGCTGATGCGCTCGACGCTGCACCTGGTCACGGCCGCGGACTGCCTGGCCCTGCGCCCGGTGATCGCGCCGGTGCTCGCACGGACGTTCCGCACGCAGTTCGGCCGGCGCCTGGAGGGCGTGGACCTGGGGGAGGTGGTCGCCGCGGGCCGCGAGCTGCTCGAGGAGCGCGCGCGCGGCAACGCCGAGCTGGGCCGCGCGCTCGCGCAGCGCTGGCCCGATCGCGACCCGGCGGTGCTGGCCTACGCCGTGCACCACCACGCGGCGCTCGTCCAGCCCCCGCCGCGGGGCACGTCGCCGCTGCGCCCGCTGGGCCGGGCGGTGGTCACCACGGCCGAGAGCTGGCTCGGGCGGCCGCTGGCCGCCGACGCGTCGCCGGACGCCACCGTCCTGCGCTACCTGGCCGCCTTCGGACCGGCGACGGTGGCCGACGTGCGGTCCTGGTCGGGGCTCACCGGCGTGCGGGAGGTCGCCGAGCGGCTGCGCCCGCGCCTGCGCACCCACCGTGACGAGCGGGGCCGCGAGCTGCTCGACGTGCCCGGCGCCCCGCTGCCCGATCCCGCGACGCCTGCGCCTCCGCGCTTCCTGCCGCTGTACGACAACGTGCTGCTGGGTCACGAGGACCGCAGCCGGATCATCCCCGCCGCCCTGCGCGACCGGGCGCTGTCGATCTCTGCCCCGCCCGCCCGCGCGGTGCTGGTCGACGGCTTCCTTGCCGCGACGTGGACGCTGCGCCGCGACGGCGATCATGCGGCGCTGCGGGTGACCCCGCTGCGCGCCCTGACCAAGCGCCACGTCCGCGCGCTCGGGGCCGAGGGCCGGCGCCTGCTGGGCCTGCTGGCCCCGGACGCGGGGCGGCGCGAGGTGGACGTGGGGTGACGTGACAGCGCGGGCCTGGCTGCTCTTCGCCGCCGTGTCGGTCGTGTGGGGCGTGCCCTACTTCTTCATCAAGGTCGCCGTCGACGCCGACGTGCCGCCCGGCTTCGTGGCCTGGTCGCGTGTGGCGCTCGGCGCCGCCCTGCTCGTGCCGCTCGCGCTGCGGCGCGGGGCACTGCGCGGGCTGGGCGACCGCCGCGGGGCGATCGCCGCCTACGCCGCGTGCGAGGTCATCGTCCCGTTCACCCTCATCTCGGTGGGCGAGCAGGTCGTCTCCTCGTCGCTGACGGCCATCCTCATCGCCTCGATGCCGCTCATGGTGGCGCTGCTGTCCGTGCGCTTCGCGCCCGAGGACCGCCCGGCGGGGGCGCGGCTGGCCGGCCTCGCGCTCGGCCTCCTCGGCGTGGTGGCGCTGGTCGGCGTGGACGTCGCGGGCGAGCGCGACGAGCTGCTCGGAGCGCTCGCGATCCTCGTCGCCACGCTCGGCTACGCGACGGCGCCGCTCATCGTCCAGCGGCGCCTCCAGGACCTCGACCCGCTCGGCCCGGTCGCGGCGGCGCTGGTGGTCGCCACGGTGGTGCTCCTGCCGGTGGCCCTCGTCGCCCCGCCGGGCGAGCTGCCGCCGCTGGACGCGCTGGCCTCGCTCGCCGCGCTGGGCGCGGTCTGCACCGCGCTGGGCCTGGTGCTGTTCTTCCGCCTGATCGCGGTCGCCGGGCCCAGCCGGGCCAGCGTGATCACCTACGTCAATCCGCTGGTGGCGGTCGTGCTCGGGGTGGCGGTGCTGGGGGAGGAGCTGGGCACCGCGTCGATCGCGGGGCTGGGGCTGATCCTGGTGGGCTCCTGGCTGGCGACGGGCGGCAGGCGCACGACGAAGCGCGTCCCCGGCCGCGCGTCCTGAAGCTCGACGCTGCCGCCGTGGGACTCCGCCACGGCGCGCACGATCGACAGGCCCAGCCCGGAGGAGGTCGAGCGGTCGCCGCCGCCGCGCACGAAGCGCTCGAAGACGCGCTCGCGCAGCTCGGCGGGCACGCCCGGCCCGTCGTCGGCGACGGTCAGGACGACCGCTCCGTCGTGCTGGGCGACGGTGGCCGCGACGTGCGTGCCGGGCGGCGTGTGACGCACGGCGTTCTCCATGAGGTTCAGCGCCATGCGGTACAGCTCGTCGCGGGCGCCCTGGACGGTCGCCGGCGCCGCGTCGACGTGCAGGTCGTGGCCGTCGGCCACGGGGCCGAGCTCGGCGGCCGCCTCGACGACGACCTGGCTCAGGTCGACGGGGCCGCGCGGCGCCTCGCGGTGGGCGTCGGCGCGGGCCAGCAGCAGCAGGTCGCCCACCAGGCGGCGCATGCGCTGGGACGAGCGCAGCGCCGAGCGGGCGGCCTCGCCCGTCTCCCCGTCGAGCACCTCGGCCAGCAGCTCGAGGTTGGCCAGCACGCTGGTCAGCGGGGTGCGCAGCTCGTGCGAGGCGTCGGCCACGAACTCGCGCTGGCGCACGAGGGCGTCCTCGGTCTCCTCGCGCGAGGACTCGAGCGCACGCAGCATCTGGTCCAGCGTGCGCGCCAGCTCGGCGACCTCGTCGTCGGCCTCCACCTGCGGCACGCGGCGGTTGGGGTCTCGCGTCTCGGCGATCTCCTTGGCCGTCGCGGTGAGCGCCGCGATGGGCGACATCGCGCGCTTTGCGAGCAGCAGGCCGCCGCCCAGGGCCAGACCCGTGCCCGCGAAGACGCCGAGGGCCAGGAACAGCCGCACGCTGGTGATCGTGTTCTCGAGGTCGGAGACCGGCCGCGCGTACTGCACCAGCACGTTCGCCCTGAGCTGCCCCCCGGGAGAGGCGAGCAGGGTCTGCCGGGTGACGATCCTGAAGCCGGCGTGCTCGACGGTGCCCGGGATCGGCACGCCGAGGTCCGGGGCATTGCGGGTGGTCGCGAAGATCGTTCCCTTGTTGACGTCGATGATGCGGATCACCGCGTTGTTCAGCGCGGCGAACGTGTCCAGCGCCGGCGCGATGAAGAGGTCGCCGTTGCGCGTGCCGATCTGCAGCTGGTCGGTCAGCTCGCCCGCCGCGGCCACGTTCTCGCTGTTGAAGTCCGATCGCACCTTCGATGCAGTGAGCTGGCCCACGGCGACCGCGAACACGCAGAGGATCGCGAAGGTCAGCGCCGCCGTGATGATCGCCAGGCGCCAGCGGATCGACAGGCGGCTAAGCGCGGAGGACATACCCCGCTCCGCGGATCGTGTGCAGCAGGCGCGGCTCGCCCCCGGACTCGAGCTTGCGCCGCAGATTGGAGATGAAGACCTCGATGGTGTTCGTGGTGGCGAACGGGTCGTAGCCCCAGACCTCCTCCAGCAGCCGCTGGCGGGGCACGACGATGCGCTCGTTGCGCATCAGGTACTCGAGCAGCTCGAACTCGCGCTGGGTGAGCTCGACCGGGCGCTCGGCGCGGCGGACCTCGTGCGTGTCGGGGTTGAGCGAGAGGTCGCCGACGACGACCGAGGCCGAGCCGCGTGGCGGGCGGCGGCGCAGCAGCGCCCGCAGCCGGGCCAGCAGCTCCTGGCGCTCGAACGGCTTGACCAGGTAGTCGTCGGCGCCGGCGTCGAGCCCCTCGACGCGCGACTCGAGCGCGTCGCGCGCGGTCAGCATGAGGATCGGCACGTCGTCGGCGGCGCGCAGGCGCCGGGCGACCTCCATCCCGTCCAGGCGCGGCAGGCCGAGGTCGAGGATCACCAGGTCGGGGTGGTAGGCGGCGGCGGTGTCGAGCGCCGCCTCACCGTCGGCGGCCAGGCGCACCTCGTAGCCGTCGAGGCGCAGCGAGCGCTGGAGCACCTGGGCGATCTCCTCGTCGTCCTCGACGACGAGCACCCGCGGATCGCGAGAGGGCGCGTTCATGGCGTGCTCGATGGTACGAGGCGCGCACGCTGTTCGGGGGGTAAGGGGTGCGGGCGCCTGCGTAAGGGGTCGGGCGCCCGAACCGGCTGCGTTCGCCCGATGTGCGAATCGTCGCGAAGGCGGAACATGACTGTCATGCACTCCGACCTTCACATCCACCTGGGCCGCGACCGCGCCGCCGCCCGCACGAACACGACGCGCGTACCGGTCCCCGGGCGGTCGACAGACCCCACGATCGCGCTGCGCCTGGCCCACGCCGACGAGCAGGGCGAGATCTCCCGCCTGGCCGGGCTGCACGAGGCGCCCGCGCCCTCGGGCGAGGTGCTCCTCGGCCTGGTCGACGGAACGCCTGTGGCCGCCCTGTCGCTGACCGACGGCCGCGTCGTCGCCGACCCCTTCGCCCGCAGCGGCGAGGTCGTCGAGCTGCTCCGCGTGCGCGCCGACCGCCTCGGGGCGCCGCGCCGCCGCACGACCCGCGGACGCTTCTCGCCGCGCACGCGCGTCGCCGCCTGATGGCGTCCGCCGCGAATGCGGCGCGGCGCCATACTGGCCCCATGGCCGCGCGCGTGACCAGCGATCGGCTGATCGGTCGCCAGGACGAGCTCGCAGAGCTGCGGGCGGCGCTCGGCGCCGCCGTCGCGGGCCGGCCGTCGCTGGCCCTCGTGGCCGGCGAATCCGGCGTCGGCAAGACGCGGCTCGTGCGCGAGCTCGCGGCCCACGCGCGCGAGGCCGGCGGGCTCGTGCTGTGCGGCGAGTCGGTCGAGCTGGGCGAGGGCGAGCTGCCCTACGGCCCGCTGCTGAGCGCCCTGCGCCCGCTGGTCCGCGAGGGCGACGAGGTGCTCGACGCGCTGCCGCTGAGCGCGCGCGACGCCCTGGGCCGGCTGCTGCCCGGCCTCGAGGGCGACGTCGGGCTGGCGCCGGCCGCCGACGGCGCCGCCCAGGCGCAGGTGTTCGAGGCGCTGCTGACCCTGCTCGACAGCCTGGGCGAGCGTGCACCCGTGGTGCTGACGCTCGAGGACGTCCACTGGGCCGACCGCTCGACGCGCGCCTTCCTCGCCTTCCTGGCCAGCAGCCTGGACCGCGAGCGCGTGCTCGTGGTCGCCACCTACCGCTCCGACGAGCTTCACCGCCGCCATCCGCTGCGCCCGCTGCTGGCCGAGCTGCGTCACGTGCGCCGCGTCGAGCTGAGCCCGCTGACCGCCGCCCAGCTCGCCGCCGCGATCGGCGACATCCTGGGCGAGGAGCCCGACGCCGACCTGGTCACCCGCCTGCACGCCCGCAGCGAGGGCAACCCGCTGTACATGGAGGAGCTGCTCGCCGCCGGCGGCGACGGCCGCGGCACGCTCCCACCCACGCTGCGCGACGCCCTGATGGTCCGCTTCGAGCGCGTGGGGGAGGCCGCGCAGGAGGTCCTGCGCCTGCTGGCCGTCGCCCACCGGCCGGGGCACGCGCTGCTCGCGCACGCCAGCGGCCTCGACGCCCAGACCCTGCGTGAGGCGCTGCGCGAGACGGTGGCGGCGCACCTCGTCATCGCCGGTCCCGAGGGCAGCTACGCCTTCCGCCACGCGCTGCAGCGTGAGGTCGTCCAGGACGACCTGCTGCCCGGCGAGCGGGCCGACCTCCACGCGCGGATCGCCGACGCGCTGGAGGCCGGTGCGGCCGAGGGCGCGCCCGGTCACCTCGTGCGCTCCGCCATCGCCCACCACCGCCTCGGGGCGGGCGACCGGCCGGCCGCCCTGCGCGCGAGCGTGGCCGCGGCCCACGCCGCCGAGTGCGTGCACGCCTACGGCGAGGCCGCGGCCATGTTCGAGCGCGCGCTGGAGCTGTCGGCGCGCATCCCCGAGGCCGACGCGCTGGCCGGCGGCGACCGCGTCGAGCTGCTGGCCCGCGCGGCCAACGCCCACCGCCTGGCCGACGACCGGCCGCGCGCGGAGGCGCTGCTGCAGTCGGCGCTGCAGGCGCTCGGCACGCTCGACGACCCGCCGCGCACCGCGACCGTCCTGGGCCTGCTGTCACGGATCCAGTGGACGCTCACGCGCAACAGCGAGGCCCTGGAGACCATGCACCGCGCGCTGGCGCTGCTGCCGGCCGACGAGCCGAGCCCGGAGCGCGGCGCGCTGCTGGGCTGGCTGTCGAAGCTGCGGATGCTCCAGGGCCGCTACCGCGACTCCCTGCGCGCCGGCGAGGAGGCGCTCGCGGTCGCGGACGCCGTCGGCGACGACCTGGCCCGACTGCGGGCCAGGGACCCGATCGGCGTGTCGCTGATGGCGCTGGGCGACGTCGAGGCCGGCAGCCGCATGCTGCGTGAGGCGATCGCCGAGGGCCGCGAGCTGGACCGCCCCGAGGAGGTGAGCGTCGCGTACACGAACCTCGCCGACGCGCTGCACCTCGCGGGCCGCTCGCGCGAGGCCCTCGAGGTCGCCGCGCGAGGGGCTCGCCGCGGTGGAGGGCAAGCTGGGCCACCATCGCGAGTGGCTCGCCCTGCAGCTCGGGGAGATCGCCTTCGACCTGGGCGACTGGGAGACGACCGCGGGCTCGATCGCCGAGCACGGCGAGCGGCGCTTCAGCGGCTCGCTGGTGCTGCACCTGCTGCTGCGCACGGCCGAGCTGTCCCTCGGGCGCGGCGACCACGCCCGCGCCGCCGAGGTCCTCACGCGCGCGGCGCAGGCCGCGCAGGGCTCGAGCGAGCCGCAGATGCACGCCCCGCTCGGCGCCCTGCTGGCCGAGCTGCGACGGCGCGAGGGCGACCTCGACGCCGGGCGCGCCGCCGTCGAGGACGCCCTGGACCGCATCGAGTTCTGCACCGAGGACGTCATGCGCATCGCGCGCGTGTCGGCCGCGGGCGTCGCCGTCGAGGCCGACCGCGCCCAGCGCGCCCGGGACCTCGGCGAGCCCGAGGCCGAGCGCGAGGCGATCATGGCCGCCGAGCTGCTGCTGGCCCGCGTGAGCGCCGCCGCGGAGGAGGGCCGGCCGGTCGAGATCGCCTGGCGGGCGACGGCGCAGGCCGACATGGCCCGTGCCCGGGGCGACGGCGACCCCGGCGCCTGGGCGCTCGCGGCGCGGTCCTGGGACGAGCTCGAGCGCCCCTACCAGGCGGCGCTGGCACGCTGGCGCGAGGCCGAGGCCCACCTCGGCACGGGCGACCGCGAGGCGGCGGCGACGACCGCGAGCGTCGCGCTCGACGTCGCCCGCTCGCTCGGCGCCGGCTGGCTGGCGGGCGAGCTCGAGGGCCTCGTGGCCCGCGGGCGCCTGCGGCTGGTGGGGAGCGGCGAGGTCGCCGCGGGCGCCGCCGTGGACGGCACGCGGCCCGACGGAGGCCGACGACCCGTTCGGCCTGACCCCGCGCGAGCGCCAGGTCCTCGCCCTCGTCGCGCGCGGCGCGACGAACCGCGAGATCGGCGCGACGCTGTTCATGGCCGAGAAGACCGCGAGCGTCCACGTCTCGCGGATCCTGGCCAAGCTCGACGTGCGCACGAGGACCCAGGCCGCCGCCGTCGCGCACCGCCTCGGCCTGGAGGGCTAGCGCCTCATGTGGTCTTGATGAGGCCGCCGTCGATCACCGCGTTGGTGCCGGTGACGTTGGCCGTGCGCCCCGAAGCCAGCAGCACGACGAGCGTCGCGACCTCCTCGGGCGTCGTGAAGCGCCCGGTGGCGAAGCCGCCCAGCCCGGTGATGACGGTCTCACGCGCCGTGTCGGCGTCGACGCCGGTGGCCGCCGCCACGGTCTCGGCCACGCCGCCCTGACCGAGCCACAGGTCGCTGGCGACCGGACCGGGGGAGACGGCGTTGACGCGGATGCCCTTCGGCCCGTACTCCTGCGCGAGCGACTTCGTCAGGTTGACCAGCGCCGCCTTCGCCGCCCCGTAGTCCACGGTCGCGCCGTCGGGCTGGAAGAACGCGTTGACCGAGGCCACGTTGACGATCGCGCCGCCGCCCTGGTCGACCATCGGTCCCAGCGCGGCCCGGGTCGCGCGCAGCGCCGTGAAGAAGTTCATCTGCATGGCCCACTCGAACTCCGCGTCGCCCAGGGCCAGGAACCCGTCGAGCCGCAGGCGGACCGCGCCGACGTTGTTGACCAGCACGTCGACGCGCCCGTGCTCCTGCAGCGCCCGCGCGACCAGCTCGCCGGGGGCCTCCGGCGCCGCGAGGTCCAGCGCCACCGCGGTGACGCCGTCCAGGCCGTCGAGGGTGGCGGTGCTGCGTGCTCCCGCGACGACCCGCGCGCCCTCGCCGGCCAGTGCCTGTGTGACCGCCAGGCCGATGCCCTTGCTGGCCCCGGTCACCACCGCGACACGGCCGTTGAGCTCGAGGTCCATGACCGGGCCTCAGCGGGCCGCCGCCAGTGCCCAGTCCAGGGCGTAGTCGGCGACCTCCTCCCAGCCCTCCTCGCCCAGCGTGTAGTGCGAGCGGCCGGGGAACTCCTTGAACTCCGTGATCGCCTCGGACTTCGCGTAGTGCTTGAAGTTCGACTCGTTCAGCGACGCTGGGGCGACGTGGTCCTCGCCGCCGGCGATGAAGAGCAGCGGGGCGCGGTCGTCGTTGTGGAAGTTCACGGCCGTGGCCGCATGCGGGTTGAAGTTCGCCAGCGCGCCCTGGAAGAGCACCCGCCCGGGCCCGGGGACCGCGTAGCGCTCGAAGATCGGGGAGGACTCCTCCTCGCTCAGCGTGTTGGTGAACGAGTAGTGGAACTCCTCGGGCGTCAGGGCCACCGCCCGGTGGCGGTTCGCCGGGTTCTTGAGCACGGGGAGACCCGACTTCAGCGTCGACGCCGGGAGCGCGAGCAGCCCCTTGACGGGCGCCGAGTCGATAGCGACGCCCGCGGCGCCCAGCCCGCGGTCGACGAGGATCTGCGTGAACGCCCCGCCGAACGAGTGACCCATGATGATCGGCGGGCTCGGCAGCTCGCGGATGATGGCCTCGTAGTGGTCGACGATCTCGCCGATGCCGAGGTCGTCGATGGCCGACGTGTCGCGGCGCAGCTCCTCGACGTCGCCCTCCATGCCCGGCCAGCTGCGCGCGATCACCGCGAAGCCGCGGTCCTCGTAGCGCGCGACCCAGTGCTCCCAGCTCAGCGCCGTCATCCAGAGGCCGTGGATCAGGACGATCGTGTCCGGCCTGGTCTGCTGTGCGCCGTTCCCGTTCATGGCGGCGACGCTAGACCAGCGGCCGCCGGCGATCCAATGCCGTTCAGGCGCGGGTCATGCCCGGCGCGCATGACGCGTCGCCGGTGCCGGCGAGGTGGCGGGCGGCGAACGGCGCCAGGGCCCGCACGGCCGGCAGGCTCGCATCGCCGCGCTCGACGAGCTCGAAGGCCAGCGTCGAGGCAGGCGCGAGCGGGATCCCGACGACGTCGTCCGCGGCCTCGTGGCGGACCATCAGGCCGACGTAGCCGGGCGTGCGGACGGCCCGGGCGGGGAGGACGTCGAGCGTCTGGACGAAGCGCGGGCGCACGCCGGCCTGCGCGAACAGCGCCCTGATGGCGGCGTTGTACCCCGCGCCGCGCTGCTCGCCGCCGCCGATCAGCGGCACCAGCCGGCCCTCGAGGTCGGCCAAGTCGAGCTCGGGTCGCCCGGCCAGCGGGTCGTCGCGGTGCATCCAGGCCTGAACCCGCTCGTCGTGGAGGTGGGTGTAGCGCAGCGCCGGCAGCCTGCTCGGCGTCAGCGCGATCGCCGCGTGCAGGTCGCCGGCCAGCACCTGGCGCTGCAGGTGCTCGCTCAGCGCCTCGCGGACCTCGACCTCGACGCCGCGATGGCGGTCGGCGAAGGCCTGGAGCAGCCCGAACCATCGGTCGCGCCCGCCCGCCTGCGGCAGGCCGAGCAGGAGCTTGCCGCGCGGCTCCTGGCTGCTCCCGGCGGCCAGTGCATCCTCCACCGCGCGCAGCGCCACGCGCGCCTTCTCGTCGAGCTGACGCCCGGCCTCGGTGAGCTCCACGCCGCGCGCGGTGCGCAGCAGCAGTTGCTCGCCGACCTCGCGCTCGAGCTGCTGCATCTGGCGGGAGAGCGCGGGCTGGGTGATGAACAGCCGCCGAGCGGCGCGCCCGATGTTGCCCTCCTCCGCGACGGCCACGAACGAGCGGAGGTGGCGCAGGTCGATCGGCACAGAGCGAGGATCCCACACCCGCTGGGCCTGGCAGGGGCACGGGCGCGCGCGTCGAAGGGCGTGCCGAGACGATGCCCGCTGCCCGCAGTTCCCCCAAGGGGACCCCGAAGCCGCGCGCCCGCCGGCCGGCTGCCGCGCCGAGCTGGCGCGAGCGGCTGCCCGGCCTTCCGGCGCTCGACCAGCGCCAGCTCGACGTGCTCGGGCTCGGGCTCGTCGCCGTCGGCGTGTTCCTCGCCTTCCCCCTGTACCTGGGCTGGGAGGGCGGCGCCGCGGGCGAGGCCCTCGTCGACGGGCTGCGCTGGGGCGTCGGGGCCGTCGCCTACGCCGTGCCGCCCGCCGTCGTCGCCGCCGGGGCGATCGCCGTGCTGCGGCCGGTCCTGCCCGCGCTGCGGCCCTTCCGCGCCGGCGCCCTGTGCCTGCTGGGCGCGGCGACGCTGGCCTACGCGGCGGGCACGCTCGGGCTCGGCCCCGACGGCACGCCGGCCGACCCGTGGGCCGCGGAGGCGGTGCAGCCGCGCGGCGGGCTGCTCGGCGAGGCGCTGCACAGCGCCGCCGCCACGCTCTTCTCCGAGATAGGCGCGCACATCCTCGCGCTGTTCCTGCTCACCGCCGGTGCGGTCCTCCTGACCGGCGCCAGCGTGGCGGGCGTGCTGCGCTCGACGTCCTCGGGCGTCGCCGACACCACGCGCGCGCTGCGCCGCACGCCCGACCGGCCGGCCGAACAGGCGCCCGGCGTCGGCCCGCACTGGCCCACCGACGAGGAGCGGCCCCCGGTCCGCACGCCCCGCGGCCCGCGCCGGGACGCCCTCGACGGCGCCGTTCGCTTCCCCGACCTCTTCGGCGCCCCGCTCGAGGCGGCCTTCGGCGCGCCGCAGCGCCACGCCGAGCAGCCTCCCGACCCGGCCCCGGGCGCGGACGAGCAGCCTGCGGAGCCGCCCGAGCCCGAGCCTCCGGCGGACCCGCCGCCCGACCCGCCGGCCGACCCGCCCGACCCTCCCGACGACCTGCCCGCGCTGACGCTCGAACCGAGCGGCGTCGACTTCGCCCTGCCCGACGATCGCATCCTCAGGCGCTCGACCGCCGAGCAGGCACGCCCCGACACCGCGGGCCAGGAGAAGACCGTCAAGCGCCTGGTCGAGGCGCTCGGACACCTCGGCGTGCAGGCGCAGGTCATCGGCGCCGTCGCCGGACCGCACATCACCCGCTACGAGCTGCAGCTCGCCCCGGGGGTGAAGATGGCCAAGGTCGCGAACCTCAAGAACGACCTCGCCTACGCGCTGGCCGCAACCGAGATCCGGATCCTCGCCCCGATCCCGGGCAAGCGCGCCGTGGGGGTCGAGGTGCCCAACCGCAACCGGCGCATCGTCACGCTCGGCGACGTCCTCGACGTCCCGCCCAAGGGGTCCTCGCCGCTCACCGTGTGGCTGGGCAAGGACGTCAGCGGCAAGCCGATCGCGGCCGACCTCGCGCGCATGCCGCACCTGCTCGTCGCCGGCACGACGGGCGCGGGCAAGTCGGGCTGCGTCAACGCGATGCTCTCGTCGATCCTGCTGCGCGCCACGCCCGACGAGGTGCGCCTCGTGCTCGTCGACCCCAAGCAGGTCGAGCTCAACCACTACGAGGCGATCCCGCACCTCCTGACACCGGTCATCACGAGCCCGCGGATGGCGGCCAACGCGCTGCAGAACCTGGTGCGCGAGATGGAGTGGCGCTACGGGATCATGTCCATGAAGCGCACGCGCTCGCTCGTCGAGCTCAACAAGGTCCGCGAGGCGGAGGACGACGCGCCGCTGCCCTACATCCTGTGCGTGATCGACGAGCTGGCCGACCTGATGATGGTCGCGCCCGCCGACGTCGAGGACTCGATCATCCGCCTGGCCCAGAAGGCGCGCGCGGTGGGCATCCACCTCGTGCTGGCCACCCAGAGCCCGCGCGTGGACGTGATCACGGGCATGATCAAGGCCAACGTCCCGAGCCGCATCGCCTTCGCCGTCTCCTCGCAGACCGACTCGCGCGTGATCCTCGACCAGAACGGCGCCGAGTCGCTGCTCGGCCAGGGCGACATGCTCTTCGCGCCGGTCGGGTCCTCGCGCCTGCAGCGCATCCAGGGCGCCTACATCGACGAGCCGCAGATCGCGGCGCTCACGACCTTCTGGGCGCGCCAGGGCGAGCCCGAGCTGCGCGAGGACCTGCTGGAGGAGGTCGAGCCGCTCGACAACGGCACGGACAGCGACGGCGGTAGCGTCGGCGAGGACGGCTTCGATCCCGACGAGGACCCGCTGCTGGGCGACGCCATCCAGCTCGTCGTCGAGATGGGCACCGCGTCCACCTCGATGCTCCAGCGCCGCCTGCGCCTGGGCTACACGCGAGCCGGACGTCTCATCGACATGCTCGAGCGGCGCGGCATCATCTCCGGCTACGAGGGCTCGAAGCCCCGTCAGGTCCTCGTGACCGAGGGCGACCTGCCCCGCGTGCTCGCCTCGCTCGATCCCGCTGCCGGCGGCGCGGCGGAGCCCGTGGCCGAGGCGCTCCCGGCGGGCGCCGACGACGGGTCCAGAGACGGGCCCACCCACCCGGGCTGAGCGGCGCTCGACGGTACCCTTCGAGGCGCGGATGCCAGAGATCGGGGCCACACTTCGCGAGGCGCGTGCGCGACAGCGCGTCGACATCGCCGAGATCGAGGTCGACACGAAGATCCGCGCGAAGTACCTGCGTGCGCTGGAGAACGAGGAGTGGGACCTGCTCCCGGGGACGACCTACGTCAAGAGCTTCCTGCGCACCTACGCCGAGGCGCTGGGGCTCGACGGGCGCCTGCTGGTCGAGGAGTACAAGCTGCGCCACGAGCGCCTCTCCGACGTCGAGCTGCAGCCGATCGCCCCGCGCTCGACGCAGCCCGCCCGCAGCCGCCGCTCGTCGGGCGGCGCGCCGCGCTGGCTGATCGTGAGCATCATCCTCGCCGCCCTGATCGTCGGGCTCTACTTCCTGGGCAGCCGGGAGGACGAGCCCCGCAGCGTGGCCCAGCCCAACGACCCGCCCGCGCAGACGACCGGCGCGGGCCAGCAGGGCACACCCGCGAGCGGGTCGGCCGCCGGCACGCCGGACGACGCCGACCACGAGCCGCGCCGGACCCGGCGCACGCGCACCGTGCGCCTGCAGATCGTGCCGCTGGGCCCGGTCTTCGTGTGCCTGACGGCGGCGGGCCGCGGCACCCTCCTCGACGGGGTGGAGCTGCAGCCCGGCGACGCCATGCGCACGTTCCGCTCGCGGCGCTTCCGGCTGACGCTCGGCAACGACCGCGCGCGCCTGCGCATCAACGGCCGGCTGCGCTCCGTGCCGCCCGTCACCAACGGCATCGGCTACGAGATCACGCGCACCGGCCGGCGCACGCTGTCGGCGAGCGAGCGCCCGACCTGCACGTGAGCGCGCGCGCCGGCATCGTCGTCACGGGCACCGAGGTCCTGACCGGCCGCGTGACCGACCGCAACGGCCCGTGGCTGTCCGAGCGCCTGCGCGAGCTCGGCGTCGACCTCGCCTCGACCGTGATCGTGGCCGACCGGCCCGCCGACGTCGCGGCGGCGCTGGCGTTCCACGCCGACCAGGGGGCCGACCTGATCATCACCAGCGGCGGTCTCGGCCCGACGGCGGACGACCTGACGGCCGAGGTGGTCGGCGCCTTCCAGGAGCGGGAGCTGGCGCTCGACGAAGCGCTCGAGGGCCGCATCTGGCGCATCGTCGAGCCCATGCTCTCGCGCTGGCCCGACCTCGACGAGGCCGCCGTGCGCGAGGCCAACCGCAAGCAGGCGGCCGTGCCGCTCGGCGCGACCGTCCTCGAGCCGGTGGGCACGGCCCCGGGCCTGGTCGTCCCGCCGCCGGAGGGCCGCGAGCGTCCGGTTGTGCTCGTCCTGCCCGGCCCGCCGCGCGAGCTGCAGCCGATGTGGGCGGCGGCGCTCGCCACGCCGGCGCTGCAGGCCGCGATCAGCGGCTCCACCGAGTATCGCCAGCGGATGCTGCGCCTCTTCGGCATCCCGGAGTCCGAGATCGCCGAGACGCTGCGCCGCGCCCGGGCCGAGGGCGTCGATCTCGACCGCCTGGAGGTCACGACCTGCCTGCGGCGCGGCGAGGTGGAGGTCGTCACGCGCTACGAGCCGGGGGCCGACGCCGAGTACGCGGCGCTGGAGGCCTTGGTGCGCGAGCGCCACGCCGACACGCTGTTCAGCGACGACGGCCGCTCGGTTGACCAGCTCGTCGCCGACGGCCTGCGGGCGCGGGGCTGGACGATCGCGACGGCCGAGTCCTGCACCGGCGGGCTGCTCGCCGGGCGCCTCACCGATCTGGCGGGCTCGTCGGACTACGTCGCCGGCGGGCTCGTCGTCTACGCCGACGACGCGAAGGTGCGCCTGGCCGGCGTCGACCCCGCGCTGCTCGGTGCGCGTCGGCGCCGTCTCCGTCGAGGTGGCGGAGGCGCTGGCGGACGGCGCGCGCTCGCGCCTGGACGCCGACGTCGGCGTGGGCATCACCGGCATCGCGGGGCCCGGAGGCGGCTCGGAGGACAAGCCGGTCGGGCTCGTGTGCTTCTCGGTCGCCGGGCCCGGCGGCGAGCGCGTGACGCGCCGGCTGCGACTGCCCGGGGGGCGCTTCGACGTGCGCGACCGGTCGACCACGGTGGCCCTGCACCTCGTGCGGCTCCTGCTGGCCGGCGAGTCGGACCGGCGCTCGCGCCCGGCGGCGTGAGCGCGCGGCTCTTCGTCGCGGTCGACCTGCCCGGCGACGTGCGCTCGGCGCTGGCCGAGTGGGGACGCGAGGCCGCCGGCGCCGATCTCGCCCTGCGCCCGGTCGCCATCGAGTCGCTGCACGTCACGCTCGCGTTCCTGGGCCACCGGGCGCTGGACGACGTGGAGCCGCTGGCCCGCGTCGTGCGCGAGGCCGGCGGCGTCCCCGCCGAGCTTCGCGTCGGCGAGGCGGTCTGGCTGTCGCCGCGGCGCCCGAGCGTGCTGGCCGCCGCCATCGGCGACGTCTCCGGCGACCTCGGGCTGCTCCAGCAGGCGGTGGCCGCCGGCGCGGCCGGGGCCGTCGGCTGGACGCCCGAGCGCCGAAGCTTCCGGCCGCACGTCACCGGGGCGCGCGTGCGCCGCGGGTACGCGCCGCGGCGCAGCGGGGTGCCGCAGCCTCCGGCGGCGACGTTCACCGTCCGCACCATGACGCTCTACCGCTCGCATCTCGGCGGCCGCGGCCCGGCGCGCTACGAGCCGGTGGAGCGGGTAGCGCTGGACGCGCCGGTGGAGATCGCCGCGTACGACCCCACCTGGCCTTCGGCCTTCGAGGCCGAGCGCGCGCGGCTGGCGCCGCTGCTGCACGGCGCCGAGATCCACCACATCGGCTCGACCGCGGTCCCGGGGCTCGCCGCCAAGCCGGTCATCGACGTGATGGCGCTCGTGGACGACCTCGACGCGCCGCTCGCCGGCCTCGTGGAGGCCGGCGGCTACGCCTACCCGGAGGCCTACAACGCGGGGCTGTCCGGCCGGCGCTGGCTCTGCCGGCCGTCGGCCGCCCACCGCACGCACCACCTGCACCTCGTCGACGACCGCGCCGAGCTCGACCGCCACCTGGGCTTCCGCGACCGCCTGCGGGCCGATCCGGAGCTCGCCGCCTCCTACGCTGCGCTCAAGCGCGACCTCGCAGCCCGCTCGGGTGACGACCGCGAGGCGTACACCGCCGCCAAGGGCGACTTCGTGCGGAGCGTCGAGGCGGACGATGCCGTTCGCGGCTAGGGGCCTGGTCATGGTGGCGGTCGCGGCGACGCTCGCCGCCTGCGGTGACCGAGACGGCGAGCGCGGGCCGGACCGTGCCGCCGAGCGCAACGGCGCGCTGCTCGCCGCCGCCTACCGCAACGACGTCGAGGCGGCCCGCCGGCTCGTCCGCGCGGGCGCGGACGTCAACGTCAAGGACGGGTCGCAGCAGAGCCCCTACCTCATCGCGACCAGCGAGGTGGGCGACGATCCCCGGCTGCTGGAGGTCACCCTCGCGAACGGCGCGCGCGTCGACGACAAGGACCGTTTCAACGGGACCGGCCTGATCCGTGCGGCCGAGCGCGGCCACGCACGGATCGTCGCCCGGCTGCTGCGCGCCGGCATCGACCGCGACCACGTCAACCGGCTGGGTTGGACGGCGCTGCACGAGGCGATCGTGCTCGGCGAGGGCGGGGCGCGCCACGTCGCGACGGTGCGGGCGCTCGTCGAGGGCAACGTCGACCTCGACATCCCCGATCGCGATGGCGTGCGCCCACTGGCGCTGGCCGAGCAGCGCGGCCATGACGAGATCGCGGCGATCCTGCGCGCTGCCGGGGCGCGGCGCTGAGCGCGACCGCGGTTGCCGCGGTGTCGCCCCGCGCGAGCGGGGAGCCGTCCTGACCGATGGCGGCATGGCAACCGCTAGGCAGGACGGCCGGCGCCGTCCCGCGGCGCCGCCCAGCCGCCGTAGCCGGGCTGCGCGAACTCGCCTCCCTGGGGACCGGCGGGCGGCTCACCGCGCGCCGGTGCGACCTCGGCGGCAAACGCCTCCGCGTCGTCCTGCGGCGCGTAGCCGAGCTCGCGGGCGGGAGCGAGATCCCACCAGCCGCGCGTGTTGGCCGAGGCGCCGTAGACGACGCGGAAGCCCAGCGGCGGGGGAGCGGTCAGGCAGGCGCTGACCAGCCGCAGCCCGTCGGCCGGGCTGAGCCAGGTGCTGAGCTCGCGCGGCACGCGCGGGCGCTCGGCGAACGTGCCGATGCGCAGGCACACGACCTCCAGGCCGAACTTGTCGGCGTACAGGCTGCCCAGCGCCTCGCCGAAGGCCTTCGTCGCGCCGTAGAGGCTGTCGGGCCGCGGCGCCTCGCGGCCGGCCAGCCGCCGCGTCGCCGGCGCGAAGCCCGTCGCGTGGTTGGAGCTGGCCAGCACGACGCGCCGCGTGCCGCTACGCCGGGCGGCGTCGAGCACGTGGAAGACGCCGTGGAGGTTCGGCCCGGCGAGCGTCGCCAGGTCCGCCTCGCCCGGGATACCGCCGAGATGCACGATCGCGTCGACGCCGTCGGCCGCCCGCAGGACCGCGTCCGCGTCGCGCAGGTCCGCGGGCGCCACCGTCTCCACGGGGTGCTCGGGCGTGAGCGCCTCGAGGTCGCTGAGGCGCAGCTCGCGCAGCCCGTCGCGTTCGCGCAGGCCAGGCCGCAGGGCCGTGCCGATCCGCCCGGCGGCGCCGGTCAGGAGCACGCGCTGGACCGGCGGCGTCGCGCTCACGTCGGCAGCTCCAGGCGGTCACCGGTCACGGATTGGATGCTACGTCGGCACGAACCGGTGGTCGCGCCGTCACAGGGTCGCGCCTAGCCTCGGGTTCCGTCCGGTCCCGAGCGCACAATCCACGTCCACGCGTCCGTCGAAAGGTCCCTGAACCCATGCCCCCGTCCGAGCAGGAGAAGGCCGCCAAGGCCCGTGACGCCGCCCTCCAGGGCGCGCTGTCGCAGATCGAGCGTCAGTTCGGCAAGGGCTCCGTGATGCGCATGGGGGACGAGGGCGCCCGCGTGAAGGTCTCGGCCATCCCCACCGGCGCCCTGTCGCTGGACATCGCGCTGGGCATCGGCGGCGTGCCCCGCGGGCGCGTCGTGGAGGTCTTCGGCCCTGAGTCGTCGGGCAAGACGACGCTCATGTACCACATCCTCGCCGAGGCCCAGAAGCTCGGCGGGGTGTGCGCGTTCATCGACGCGGAGCACGCGATGGACCCGCTGTACGCCAAGGAGATCGGCGTCGACATCGACGAGCTGCTCGTCTCCCAGCCCGACTACGGCGAGCAGGCCCTCGAGATCGGCGACATGCTCGTGCGCTCGGGCGTGGTCGACGTCATCTGCGTCGACTCCGTCGCCGCCCTGACCCCGCGGGCCGAGCTCGAGGGCCAGATGGGCGACCAGACCGTCGGCCTGCAGGCCCGCATGATGTCCCAGGCGATGCGCAAGCTCGCGGGCAACCTCAACCGCACCCAGACGCTCTGCCTCTTCACGAACCAGATCCGCGAGAAGGTGGGCGTGATGTTCGGCTCCCCGGAGACGCAACCGGGCGGCCGCGCGCTGAAGTTCTACTCGTCCCAGCGCCTGGACATCCGCCGCATCGAGACCCTGAAGGAGGGCACGGAGGCGGTCGGCAACCGCGTGCGCGTGAAGGTGGTCAAGAACAAGGTCGCGCCGCCGTTCAAGCAGGCCGAGTTCGACATCGAGTTCGGCAAGGGCATCTCCACGGCGGGCTGCCTCGTCGACCTCGGGATCGAGCACAACGTCGTCACCAAGTCTGGCTCGTTCTTCTCCTACGGCGACGAGCGCCTGGGGCAGGGGCGCAACAACGCCAAGGCGTTCCTCAACGAGCACGTCGAGATCGCCAAGGAGATCGAGGCGAAGATCTACGACGCCCTCGGGATCGACCGCGACCTGATCGTCCCGATCGAGCCCGGCAGCGCCGACCTCGATGCCGAGGACGAGCCCCTTGCCGTCCCGCCGGCCCTCGGCCAGGCAGCCGCCTAGCCCTCCGAGCCGCCCGCCGCGCGCCACCGGTCCCCGTGCAGGATCCCGAGGCCCGCCTCCAGCACGCGCTGGAGCTCGCCTACCGCTACCTCGGCCACCGCGACCGCACCGTGGCCGAGGTCCGCGGGCACCTCGAGCGCAAGGCCGTCGACGACGTCACCGCCGCAGCGGCGCTGGCCGAGCTGCGCCGCCAGGGCTACCTCGACGACGCGCGCTTCGCCGAGCGCTTCACCGAGGACCGGCGCACGCTCGACGCGTGGGGCGACGAGCGCATCGCGCGCCGGCTCGCCGCGGCCGGGATCGCGCCCGACACCGCGGCCGCCGCGCTGGGCGAGCGCGCCGAGGGCGAGGCGCGCGAGGCCGCCGTGGCGCTGCTGGAGCGCCGCTTCCGCGAGCGCCCTGCCAGCGATCGCGAGCGCGAGCGCGCGCTGGGCCTCCTCGTCCGCCGCGGCTACGACCTCGACCTGGCCTACGAGGCGGTGCGGGCGTTCGAGCGGGCCGAAGCGGACGACCTCGGCCGGTGACCCCGGCCCGCGATCGCCCGCCTGCGCCGATTGCGCCCGGCGTGAAAGCGGACTACGATCATGCGAAGCGATCGACCGGCCCAACAGGGCGCTGAAACCCCAGCAAACGTACATTTTTCGAACTTCCAGAAGCTCCGCACAGTGACGCTCACGCACACCCACGTCCACGGGCGCACCGGCCCGTCCCTCACCCGCAGCACCTGACCCCCGCCTGCACGGAGCTCGACCCGCGGCGCTGACCACGGGAGTCCACGGCCGCTCACGCGGGCCGGTCCTCGCCCTCTGACAACGGAAACCACTCGTCCCGGGCGCCATCCCGGGCGAGCGGGGAGAGGACACGGCAATGGAATTCGTCATCGCGGCGGCCGTCCTGGCACTCGGCCTCGTCGTGGCCGCGAACGTGTACGGCCGCGAGCGCACGACGCGCGCGGTCGCGACCCCCGCCGGCAGCGCGGGTGCGACCGCGACCCGGCCGGCGCGCGGCCTCATCAAGGGCCCGGCGGCGTCGGCGACGGCCTCGGCGCCGGTCGTCGAACGCCCGGACGCGGCGGCCGAGGCCCGCCTTCGCGCCCGCGAGTCCGAGCTGGCCCGCAACGAGGAGCGCGCGCAGTCGCTCGAGCGCTCGCTCGATCATCGTGCCGCCGAGCTCGAGCGCCGCGAGCACGAGCTGGTCGACCAGCGCGCAGCGCTCGAGCGCGACCAGACCGAGCTCGAGGTCGCCCGCGACGAGTGCGCCAAGCTGCGCCGCGAGCACGCCCGCGCGCTCGAGCGCGTCGCGAGCCTCAGCGTCGGCCAGGCGCGCCAGGCGCTGCTCAAGGACGTCGAGGACGAGGCGCGCCACGACGCGGCGCGCCTGCTGCGCCAGGTCGAGGACGAGACCAAGCGCGACGCAGAGCGGCGCGTGCGCTCGATCCTGTCGGTCGCGATGCAGCGCCTGGCGGCCAGCCACGCGGCCGAGACCACGGTGTCGGTCGTGCAGCTGCCCTCTGACGACATGAAGGGCCGCATCATCGGGCGCGAGGGCCGCAACATCCGCGCGCTGGAGAACCTCACCGGCGTCGACTTCATCATCGACGACACCCCCAACGCCGTCGTCCTGTCGGCCTTCGACGGCGTGCGCCGCGAGGTCGCCCGCATGACGCTCGAGAAGCTCCTGCAGGACGGGCGCATCCACCCCGCCCGGATCGAGGAGACCTTCTACCAGGCGAAGTCCGAGCTGGAGTCGCACATCGCCAAGCTGGGGGAGGAGGCCGTGTTCGCGGCCAACGTCCAGGGCCTCGACGCCGAGCTCGTGCGCCTGCTGGGCCGCCTGCGCTTCCGCACGTCCTACGGCCAGAACGTGCTCGCGCACTCGGTCGAGTGCGCGCAGCTGGCGGCGATGATGGCCCACGAGCTCGGCGCCAGCCCAAAGACGGCGCGGCGCGCGGCGCTCCTGCACGACATCGGCAAGGCCGTCTCGCACGAGATCGAGGGCCCGCACGCGCTGGTCGGCGGGGACCTGGCCCGCCGGCACGGCGAGCCGGAGGCCGTCGCCCACGCCATGGAGGCCCACCACAACGAGGTCGACCCGCAGACCGTCGAGGCGGTCATCGTCCAGGCCGCCGACGCGCTCAGCGGCGCCCGCCCGGGCGCGCGCGGCGAGTCGCTCGAGCACTACGTCAAGCGCCTGCGCGAGCTCGAGCAGCTCGCGACGCGCCACGACGGCGTCGACAAGGTCTACGCGATGCAGGCGGGCCGCGAGATCCGCGTCATCGTCGCCCCCGGCGCGGTCGACGACGACGCAGCCGTCGCCCTCTCGCGCGCGATCGCCCGCGACATCGAGAAGGAGCTCGAGTACCCCGGCCAGATCAAGGTGACCGTCATCCGCGAGTCGCGTGCGGTGGACTACGCGAAGTGAAGCGCTTTCACGTCACCACCTTCGGGTGCCAGATGAACGAGCACGACTCCGAGCGGATGAAGGGGATGCTCGAGTCGCTCGGCTACGCGGAGGCGCCGGCCCGCGACGACGCCGACCTCATCCTGTTCAACACCTGCTCGATCCGCGAGAAGGCCGACTCGCGCTTCGTCGCGCACCTCGGCGAGGCCAAGCGCATCAAGGGCCAGCGGCCGGGCGTGCTCGTCGGCGTCGGCGGGTGCTGGGCGCAGTCGGTCAAGGACGACGTGTTCGCGCAGTTCCCGTTCGTCGACGTCGCCTTCGGGCCGGGGCAGGTGCACAAGCTCGCCGAGTTCCTGACGAGCGACTCGCTCACCGCGCAGGGCTTCTTCGAGTTCGAGGGGTTCACCGGTCACCTGCCGGGCAAGCGTGCCCGCGAGCACCAGGCCTGGGTGCAGATCAGCGTCGGGTGCAACTGCCGCTGCTCGTACTGCATCGTGCCCTCGACACGCGGGCGCGAGGTGAGCCGCCCGCTGCATGAGCTGGTGGCCGAGGTCCGCGCGCTGGTCGCCGACGGCGTGCGCGAGGTCACGCTGCTGGGCCAGAACGTCAACGCCTACGGTCGCGACCTGCGACCGCAGCGTGCCAGCTTCGCCGAGCTGCTGCACCACCTCGACGCGATCGAGGGCCTCGACCGCCTGCGCTACACGAGCCCGCACCCCAAGGACATGCGCGAGGACGTCATCGCCGCACACGCGCAGCTCGAGAGCGTCTGCGAGCACATCCACCTCCCGCTGCAGTCGGGCTCCACCCCGATCCTCAAGGCGATGCGCCGCACCTACTCGCGCGAGCGCTACCTCGACCGCGTCGCGCTCATCCGCGAGCACGTCCCGGACTGCGCGCTGACCACCGACATCATCGTCGGCTTCCCGGGGGAGACGGAGGAGGACTTCGCCCGGACGCTCGAGGTGTGCGAGCTGGTCGGCTACGACGCCGCGTTCACGTTCGTGTTCTCGCCGCGCCGCGGCACGGAGGCGGCCGGGATCACCGACGGCCTCGTCCCGCAGGAGGTCAAGGTCGAGCGCATGCAGCGCCTCGTCGAGGTCGTCCAGCGCCGTGCCCGCGAGCGCGCGCAGCGCTTCGTCGGCCGCACGCTGGACGTGCTCGTCGAGGGCCCGTCGCGGACGGACCCCTCGCGCGTGCGCGGCCGCTCGCGCCACAACAAGACCGTCAACTTCAGCGGCCTGGCGGCGGCGGGCGAGATCGTGCCGGTGCAGATCACGGGCGCCACCAGCCAGACGCTCACCGGCGAGCTGTCGCTGGTCGCCCGCGCGCTGCCTGGCCTAGGCGCCGGCGCGGCCTGAGCTCCGCCGGCCGAGCGTGTGCGAACATGTGTTCGTGCGCTGGGACAACCTGACGATCGACGGCTAGGAGCGAGCGCGGCGCGCGCTGCCCGGCTACCGCGAGCGCGCGCGGTCGTGCGCGCAGCTTCGACGCGCCCGAGGCGCTCGGACATCCGCTTCTACGAGGTCCGCGCGAAGTCCGCGCTCAACCGCGTCCCCGAGGCGCTCGCAGGATGCCCGTTCCGCGTGGACGATGCAACCCGTACCGGGGCTGCACGCCATGCGTGCACTCGTACTGCGCCCGGGCGCGGACACGCCGATCCTGCGTCGCCGACGGGCGGAGCGCGACGCCGCTCGCCGAGCTCCGCGAGGGCGACCGCATCACTCGGGACCGAGCGCGCCGGCCGGTACCGCCGCTACGTCGAGACCGAGGTGCGCGGCGCACTGGTCGACGCCGTCAAGCCGGCGTACCGGGTGCACGCTCGAGGACGGCACCGAGCTCGTGACCAGCGGCGACCACCGCTTCCTGACGAACCGCGGCTGGAAGCACGTCACCGGCGACGGAGCCGGGCGCCGGGCGGCGGCCGCACCTGACACCGGCGAACGAGCTGCTCGGCACGGGCGGCTTCGCCGCGCCGCCGCGCGAGACCGCCGACTATCGCCGCGGCTACCTGTGCGGCATGGTCCGCGGCGACGGGACGCTCGCCTCGCGGCCGTACGTCGGCCGACGGCGGCCGTGGATGCACCACCGCTTCCGCCTCGCGCTCGCCGACGTCGAGGCGCTCGCCGCGCACGGCGGTACCTGCCGACGCCGGCGTCGACGACGGGCGAGTTCGCGTTCCAGCGGCCGCGGCGAGCGCGGCGGCGAGGTCGGCGCCGATCCGCACCCAGCGGCGGGCCGGCGTCGAGCGCATCGCGCGAGCTCATCGCCTGGCCGACCGTCGCCGGCGACGACTGGCGCAAGGGCTTCCTCGCCGGGATCTTCGACGCCGAGGGATCGCTGCGGCGGCGACGCGCTGCGCATCGCGAACACCGATCCGGCAGATCCTCGACTGGACGCTCGCGACTGCCTGCGCGCACTTCGGCTTCGACGCCGTCGAGGAGGTCGCGCGCCACGAGAACGGCCTGCGCGTACGTCCGCGCTGCGCGGCGGGCTGCGCGAGCGGCTGCGGTTCTTCCACACTGACCGACCCGGCGATCACGCGCAAGCGCACGATCGCAGGGCACCGCGCTGAAGTCCGACGCGCGAGACCGAGGGTCGTCTCGGTCGAGCCGCTCGGCCTGGCCATGCGCGCTGTACGACATCACCACCGGCACCGGCGACTTCATCGCCAACGGCGTCGTCAGCCACAACTGCTTCGCCCGCCCGACGCACACGTACCTCGACATGGACGCCGGCCGCGACTTCGAGCGCGAGATCGTCGTCAAGGTCAACGTGCCGGAGGTGCTGCGGCGCGGAGCTGGCGCGGCCGTCGTGGCAGGGCGAGCACGTCGCGATGGGCACGAACACCGACCCGTACCAGTGGGTCGAGGGGCGCTACAGGCTCATGCCGCGGGATCTGGGAGGCGCTGCGCGACGCGCGCCAACCCGTGCTCGGTCCTGACGAAGTCGCCGCTGCTGCTGCGCGACCTGCCGCTGCTGCAGGAGATGGCCGAGCGGGCCGCCGGTGAGCGCGAACCTCTCGGTCCCGACGCTCGACGAGAAGGCGTGGCGGGCCAGCGAGCCGCACACGCCGCATCCGCGGGCGCGGCTGGAGGCGGTCGCGGAGCTCAACCGCGCGGGCATCCCGACCGGGGTCCTCGTCGCGCCGCTCATGCCCGGGATCAACGACGCCCCCGAGCAGGTCGAGCGGATCCTCGAGCTCGCCGGCGAGGCGGGCGCGACGAGCGTCGGCGGCATCGCGCTGCACCTGCGCGGCGAGGTGCGCGGGATCTTCTTCGAGCTGGCTGCGCTCCTACCGGCCCGACCTCGTCGAGCGCTACGAGGAGCTCTATCGCCGCGGTGCCTATGCACCGCCCGAGGAGCGCCGGCGCCTGGCGGCGCTGCTGCGCCGCGGCGAGGACGCGGCGGCCGGCCGTCTGGCGCCCGCGCGACGTGCGCGACGCGACGGCGCGCGGCCGGCTGCGGCGGCCCGCGGCGGCGGGCCGGCGGGCCGCGGCGGTCAGGCCGCGCGCCGGCGGGCGTCGCGCGGAGCCGGACGGACGCGCGGGCCGAGACGGCGCAGACGACGCTGTTCTGACTGTGTCCGGTGTCACGCGGCACGGCCTCGTACAGTGGGAACGCGTCATGAAGCGAGAACCCGAGAGTCCGCCAGATGTTCCAGACGCGCAGCCACTCGTGGCGCGAGGTCGGCCTCGCCCGGCAGCTGAGCCGGCAGGCGGTCAAGCGCGCGCGGCTCCAGCTCGCCGTGCTCCTGCCGCTGATGGCCGGCGGTGCTGCTGCGTGTACGCCTACCGCGCGCGACCTGTTCGGCTCGAGCTGGGACACGCCCGTGCGCATCGGCACGGTCGTCGCGCTCGTCGTCCTCGGCTGGCAGTTCGCGCGCGACATCGGCCGCGTCGCTCGGGCCCGATGCTCTTCCGCCGCCTGGACCCGGGCACCGCGGGCACCGTCGGCTTCCTCATCCGGCTCGACGACGATCCTCGTGGCGTTCATCGTCGCCGCGGCGGATCGCCGGCCTCGACCCGCGCACGCTCGCCGTCGGCGGCGCGTTCACCGCGGTCGTCGTCGGCCTCGCGGCCCAGCAGACGCTCGGCAACCTGATCGCCGGCATGGTGCTGCTCAGCGCCCGGCCGTTCCGCGTCGGCGACCGCGTGCGCTTCCAGGGCGGCGGCCTGGCCGGCACGGTCGAGGGCGTCGTCAGCTCGCTCGGGCTGCTCTACACGACGCTCGCCGACGGCGACGACCAGATCATGGTCCCCAACTCCGTGGTCCTCGCCGTGGCGGTCGTGCCGCTGCGCGAGCCCGCCGGCGTCGACCTGCGCGCGCGGCTGCGCCCCGGCGTGACGCCGAGCGACATCCAGCGCCTGCTCGAGGAGACGCGTCGATGACGCCGGTGCGCGGCGAGCCGCACATCACGCTCGAGGAGCTCGACGGCGACGAGGTCGTCGTGCGCATCCAGGCCGTGCCCGAGAACGCGAGCGACGGCCCGCGGCTGGCCAGCGAGGTGCTGTCGGCGGTCGCCAGCGAGACGGCGCGCGCGACGGCGTAGCGCCCGCCGCGCCGCGCGTCGCGGCGGGAGCCCGTCTGCCGGCGACGCCGCGGGGAGCCCTTCCGCGCGGGCGACGCGCCTCAGGTGCCGGAAGTCGCGCTGGCTGGCTCGCCGAGGTCGGTCGCGACCTTGTCGCCGCCCAGGCGCCGGGCGATCGTCGCCGCCACGCCGGGTGCGACCTCGCCCAGCACGACGCTCGCGCGCACGCCCACCGGGGCGACGTCGAGCTCGCCGCGGTCGTGCTCGATCGCGCGGACGACCGCGTCGGCGACCTGCTCGGGCGTGCTCGTGCCGACGAACGCCGGGAGCTGGGTCCCGGACGTCGTGGAACATGCCGGCGTCGCGGATGAAGCCGGGGAAGACGACGCTGACGCCGACGCCGCGCGCGCGCAGGTCCCCGCGCAGCCCCTGCCCGAAGCCGCGCAGGCCGAACTTCGTCGCGCTGTAGACCGAGCTGGCCGGCGAGCCGAACTTGCCCGACAGCGACGAGACGAGGACGATGTGGCCCGAGCCCCGCGCGGCCATGCCCTCGCCGAGCAGGCGGCTGAGCACCATCGGCGCGCGCAGGTTGACGTCCAGCGCGCGGTCGATCTCCTCGATGCCGAAGTCCAGGAGCGGGCCGGAGGCGGGCACGCCCGCGTTGGCCACGAGGATGTCGGCGCCGGCGGACTCGTCCGCCAGGCGCTGCACCGCGTCGGCATCGGCGAGGTCGACGGCGAGCACGCGGCCGCCGGTCTCCGCCGCCAGCGGCTCGAGCACGTCGGTGCGCCGGCCGGTCAGGATGAGCGACGCGCCCGCGCGGGCGAGACGGCGCGCGATCGCGTGGCCGATGCCACCCGTCGCGCCGGTGATGAGGGCCGTGCGGCCGGTGACGTTCATCCCGGGAACACTGCCACGGTCGCGGTGAAGCCGTGCAGGAAGCTCATCCCGCCGACCGGCCCGATCTCGCCGGCGGCGAAGAAGCCGGCCGCCGGCGCGCCCGCCGAGCTCGCGGTCGAGCGCGGCCGCGTCGTGGTCGGGCGTGCCGAACAGCCCGCGCCCGCGCCCGTTGCAGGTGAAGACCAGCGCACCCGCCGGCGCGGCCCCGCCGAGCGCCTCGCGGCGCAGCCCGAGCGCCTGGCGCAGGTCGCGGTCGGCGGAGCCGGCGTCGCGCGCGTGCAGGCGCACGACCGTCCCCGGGGCGACCGCGGCGCCGACCGAGACCGTGCCCGCGTCGGGGTCGGCGCCGATCAGCCCGCGCACGAGGAAGCCGTCGTCGGCGTGCTCGCCGTCGACGCCGTTGCCCTCGTCGAGCACGATCCCGAGCAGCAGGCCGTTGGCGATCATCGAGCGCTCCTGCGCGTCCAGCCCCTCGATCGCCTCGCGCAGGGCGACGAGCGCCGGGCGGCCGTCGAGCTCGCGCACGAGGTGGCCGCCGCCGTCGGTCACGGTCAGCGCCGGGCCGACGGGCGCGGCGCCCTGCGAGACGCAGGGAAGCACCTCGACACCGCGGAACCACAGGCCGACCGCGCCGCCCTCGACCACGCGGTCGTCGACGAACAGCGCGGCGCCGCCGTCGGCCGTGCGCGCGCTGGAGAGGCCGCCGAGGATCGGCACGCCGGGTGCCCGGTCGGCCAGCTCCTGGAGGACGCGGCTCGGTCGGGAAGCCGTAGGGGTCGGGGAAGATGACGGCGCCGGTGGCGCCCTGCAGGTCGGGCAGCCCGCTCACGGCCACGGCGTCGGGGCCCTCGACCGCCTCGGCGTGGAAGGCGCCCGCCTCGCCGCCGTCCAGCGCCGCGGCCCAGACGGCCACGGCGGTGCCCTCCTCGATCTCGCGACCGGAGGCCATCACGCCGCCGGCGCCACAGCCCGCGAGGACGGGCGGCGCGAGCGCCTCGTGCACGCCTTCCAGCATCGCCTCGGGCGCGGCGAGGTGCGCGCCCGCGCAGAACGCGCACACGACGTCGGCGCCGCGGCCCTCCAGCCCCGCGCGGGCGCGACCCCCGGCCTCGATCGCGGCCAGCCGGGGATCGGGGTCGGTCGAGAGGCCCGTGCCGATGCGCACGCTCATCCCGATGACGATACTCCGCGCCGTGCACGCCCCAGCGCCGTGGCGCATCCTCGCCGTCTTCGGGCCCACGGCGGTCGGCAAGACGGCGCTCGCTCTGGCGCTCGCCGACCGCCTGCGCGCCGCTGGCCGCCGGCCCGTGGCGGTGTCCGCCGACGCCCTGCAGGTCTACCGCGGGCTGGAGACGCTGACCGGCGTGCCGCCCGCGCGCGAGCGTGCCCGCCTCGAGCACCGGCTCGTCTCGCTGGTGCCCGTCGACGCGCGCTTCAGCGTCGGCGAGTTCGCCCGCCTGGCCCACGCCGAGATCGACGCGCTGCTGGCCGAGGGCTCGACGCCGCTCGTGGTCGGCGGCACCGGGCTCTACCTGCGCGCGGCGCTGGCCGAGCTCGACCTGCGCCCGCAAGCGCCCGACGAGGTGCGCGCCCACTGGGAGGCCGAGCTGCGCGAGCACGGCCCCGAGGCGCTGCACGCGCGCCTGGCACGGCGGGCGCCATGGGCGGCCGGGACCGTCGCCCCGCGCGATCGCAGCCGGATCGTGCGCTCGCTCGAGCTGCTGGACCTCGGCGAGCTGGAGCCGCCGCGGGGCCCCAACCGCCTGTGGACCGCCGACACCCGCCACCCGACCCGGCTGATCGGGCTGGTGATGGACCGCGACGCGCTGTACGCGCGCATCGACGCCCGCGTCGAGGCGATGGTGGCCGCCGGGGCCGTCGCCGAGGTCCGCGCGGCGCAGGCCGCCGGCGCCTCGGAGACCGCGCGCAAGGCGCTGGGCTTCGACGAGCTGCTGGCCGGCGACGTCGAGGCGATGGCGCGCCACACGCGCAACCTCGCCCGGCGCCAGCTCACGTGGATGCGCAAGCTCGCGGGCGTCGAGCTGGTCGACGTCACCGGGCGCGATCCGGCCGCGGTCGCGCGCGAGGTGCTCGGCGAGGGCTGACGATCGCGGCCGCCCTCGTACGATCAGGCGATGGCCAAGGTCTTCGACGGCATCGACGAGCGCCTCGCGGCGTGGATCGCAGCGCAGCGGCTGTTCTTCGTGGCCACCGCGCCGAGCGAGGGCGGGCACGTCAACGTGTCGCCCAAGGGCCCGATCCAGACGCTGAGCGTCGTCGGGCCCGATCGCGTCGCCTACCTGGACCGCATCGGCAGCGGCGCCGAGACCGCCGCGCACCTGCGCGACGACGGGCGCATCACGATCATGCTCTGCGCCTTCGAGGGCCCGCCGCGGATCGTGCGCCTGCACGGCCGCGGCAGCTTCGTGGCGGCCGGCGACCCGGGCTTCGCCCAGCGCCTCGCCGACACCGGGCTGGCGGACCTCGACCTGCCGGAGGTGCGCCGGGCCGTCGTGGACGTCGCCGTGGAGCGCGTCTCGGACTCCTGCGGCTACGGCGTGCCGCTCATGAGCTTCGAGGGCCACCGCCCGCAGACCGCACGCTGGGCGCAGACGAAGCTGCGCAAGGAGGGCCCCGACGCGCTGACGCGCTACGTCGAGGCCAGGAACGCCCGCAGCATCGACGGTCTGCCGGCGTTCGACGGCTGATGCGCTTCGAGAAGTGGCAGGCGCTCGGCAACGACTACCTGATCGTCGACGCCCGCGAGCGCGACGGCGCCGCTGGACGCCGAGCGCGTGCGCCGCCTGTGCGACCGCCACGCCGGGGTCGGCGCCGACGGCGTGCTCGAGCTGCGCGAGGCGGGCGAGCCCGGCTACGTCGCGCGACGTGCGGATCTTCAACCCCGACGGCTCGGAGGCCGAGCTGTCCGGCAACGGCGTGCGCCAGGCCGTCCTGTACCTGCGCGCCCGCGGCTGGACGGACGCCCGCCAGTTCTCGGTCCTCACGGCCGCCGGCGAGATCCGGCCGACGATCCTGTCCGACACGACGTGCCGCGTGGACATGGGCCGCGCCCGCCTGCGCTCGCCCGCCTTCCCCGCTGGGCGGGCCCGACGGCACCGGCGAGCTGCGCGCCGGCGGACGCGCGTGGCGCTTCCAGCACGTCTCGATCGGCAACCCGCAGTGCGCGATCGCGCTGGGCACGCCACGGCGAGGTCGACGCGCTCGACGTCACGGCGGTCGGCGCGCAGATCGAGCGCAGCGACCTGTTCCCCGACCGCACCAACGTCAGCTTCTTCGCGCCCGAGCCGGGTGGCGACGGCGCCATCCGCGCGCGGATCTTCGAGCGCGGCGTGGGGGAGACCGCGTCGTCGGGCACCGGCGCGTGCGGCGCGGCCGTCGCCCACGTGCTGCGCGGCGGCGACTCGCCGGTGACGGTGCGCATGGACGGCGGCGAGCTCGAGGTCGACGTCGGCGAGGACCTGCACGTCGACCTGACGGGCTGGGCGGTGCCCGTCTTCGCCGGCGAGGTGGACGAGGCGCGCGCTCAGACGCTGACGGCGTGCTCGCGCAGCGCGCGCGTTCAGCGACGTCTTGCGGTCGGTCGACGCCCGGCGCTCGCCGATGATCAGCGCGCACGGCACGCGGTAGCTGCCGGCCGGGAACTTCTTCTTGCGCGTGCCGGGGATGACGACCGCTCGCGGCGGCACCTCGCCGCGCGTCTCGACCGGCTTCTTGCCCGTGACGTCGATGATCGGCGTCGACGCGGTGAGCACGACGTTCGCGCCGAGCACGGCCTCGCGGCCGACCCGCACGCCCTCGACGACGATGCAGCGCGAGCCGACGAACGCGCCGTCCTCGACGATCACCGGGCGCGGCCTGCAGCGGCTCGAGCACGCCGCCGATGCCCGACGCCGCCCGACAGGTGCACGTCGGCGCCGATCTGCGCGCACGAGCCGACCGTGGCCCAGGTGTCGACCATCGTGCCCGAGCCGACCCACGCGCCGACGTTGACGTAGGAGGGCATCAGCACCGCGCCGGGCGCGACGTAGGCGCCGTGGCGCACCGTCGCGGGCGGCACGACGCGCACGCCGCGCTCGGCCCAGCCGCTCTTGAGCGGCATCTTGTCGTGGTACTCGTACGGGCCGACCTCGATCGTCTCCATGCCGCGCGTGCGGAAGGAGAGGAGGATCGCCTTCTTGGCCCACTCGTTGACGTGCCAGCCGTCGTCCTCGCTGGTCGGCGACGCGGATGCTCGCCGTCGTCGAGCAGGTCCATGACGCGCTCCACGTCGGCGGCCGCCTCGGGGTCGAGGTCGCCGGTGGGCAGCTCGTAGAGGGCTTCGATGCGGGCGGCCAGCGCGGTGAGGTCGAGCGTCGTCATGCGCTCGGATCCTAGGCGCGCGCCGCCTCGCGGCAGGCCTCGAGCGTCGGCACGAGCGCCACGCGCACGTGGCCCTCGCCGCCGGGGCCGAAGAACGGCCCGGGCGCCACGACGATGCCGCGCTCGCGCAGCAGCGCCAGCGCGAAGGCCTCGGCGTCGCCGCTCGACCGCCAGCCACAGGAAGAAGGTCGCGTCGCCGCCCGCCGGCGTCCAGCCCGGCGGCCGCGCAGCGCGGGCAGCAGCACGTCGCGCTTGGCGCGCGTAGCGCGCGCGGGTCTCGCGCACGTGGTCCTCGTCGCGCCAGGCGGCGATCGCCGCGCGCTGGACGAAGGTCTGCGGCGCGACGCCGACGTTGGGCCGGTAGCGCTTGAGCGCGGCGATGACCGCCGGGTCGCCGGCCACGAAGCCCGAGCGGTAGCCGGGCATCGACGAGCGCTTGGACAGCGTGTTGAACACGACGACGCTGCGTGCGGTCGCTCGAGCTGCAGGCCGCTGAGCGGCGGTTCGCCCGCGAACCACAGCTCGGAGTAGGCCTCGTCGCAGGCCAGCGACGAAGCCGTGCGCGGCGCGCGAGCGCGGCCGCGCGCTCCAGCAGCTCCGGCGGGCGCGTCGCCGCGGTCGGGTTGTTCGGGGAAGTTCAGCCACAGCAGCGCGACGCCGGACCAGTCGACCGCGTCGAGGTCGGGCAGCCAGCCGCGCGCCGGGTCCAGCGGCAGCTCGAGGACCTCCGCGCCCGCGAACAGCGGCGCCGCGCGCGGGCACCGGGTAGCCCGGGCGTCGTGACGGCCACGCGATCGCCGCGCGCGGCCACGACCTGGGCGAGGTGGAAGATCGCCTCCTTGGAGCCGAGCGTCGGCACGACCTCGGTCGCCGGATCGAGCGCTCGCGCCGAAGCGCCGCTCGCACCAGGCGGCGATCGCCTCGCGCAGCTCGGGCAGGCCCTCCGGCCAGCGGGTAGGTCGACACCGGCTCGGCCTCGACCGCGTCGGCCAGCGCGCGGCGGATGAAGGCCGGCGTCTCCTCGCGCGGCTCGCCGACCCCGAAGTCGATGACGTCGCGCCCCGCTCGCACGCGGCCTGCGCCGCCGCCTCGGTCAGGCGCACGAACGGGTACGTGGCCAGGCCCTCGAGGACGGGGTTCAGCCGCACGCGCAGCCGCTCCAGCGGCGCGGTAGGACGCGCACGAGCGCGTCGACGCGCACGTGCTCGTCGCGCCGTGTGCGCCTGGGCGGGGTCGCCCGGGACCGAAGTTCACGGCGTCGACGCCGGCCAGGCCGAACTCGGCGACCGGCGTCCACGCCTGCTTGGGCTCGACCGGCAGGTCGCCGGCCTCGCGCAGCGCCCGGACCAGCGGGTTGCCCGCCGCGACCGGGCCCGACGGCGCGTTGGAGTCGATGCGCAGCTCGCCGTGCGGCGCGCACAGCGCCTGCAGCCAGCGCCTCGGCGTCGGCCGGCGTCGCGCCCGGGCGCGTAGCGGACGTTGACGCCGGCGACGCGCCTCGGCGGGCACGACGTTCTGCGCGATGCCGCCGCGGATCTGCGTCACCGACGCGACCTCGGTGAAGTCCAGCCCGTCGAAGGTCACGCCGCCGCGGCGCGACCGCCGCGAGCTGCGCGATCCCCGCGGCCGCGCGGTGGATGGCGTTGTCGGCCAGCCACGGCCGCGCGGCGTGGCCGCTGCGCCCGCGGAAGGTCCACGTCGCGTTGAGGTTGCCCAGGCAGCCGGCTGCATCGCGTTGGCCGTCGGCTCCATGACCAGCACGAGGTCGGCCGTGCGCAGCGCCGGGCTCGCGGGCCAGCAGCGGCGTGAGCGCGCTCTCGGCGAGCGGCAGCTCCTCGCGACCGAAGAGCACGAGGCCCAGGTCGACCGGGCCGTCGGCGCCGGCCGGCGCGTCCAGCGCGAGCTCGAGCATCACCGCGACCGCGCCCTTCATGTCGGCCGCGCCGAGGCCGTGGACGGCGTCGGCGTCGCGGCGGCCCGGGCGGTTGCCCTGCGCGGGCACGGTGTCCAGGTGCCCGGCGAGGAGCACGAGCGGGCGATCGCGACGCTCGAGCACGCCGGCCAGCACGCAGGTGTCGCCGGCGTCGCGGGCCGGCGTCCCGCCGTCGCGCAGCACGCCCAGCACGTGGGCGGCCAGCGCGGCCTCGTCGCGCGACTCGCGACGGCACGTCGACGAGCTCCAGCGTGCGCGCTGCGAGGCGTCGCGCCAGGTCGTCGGAGTCGGGCAGCACGACGCGGCATGCTACGGCGATGCGCTTCTGCGGGATCGACGTCTCCGCCCGCGCGGCCAACCAGCAGCTCGTGAGCCTTCACGAGCGCCGCTCGGCCGACCCGCAGGCGGCCGCAGGCGCGATCGAGCTGGTGGCGACCTTCTACGAGCCGGGGCCGGTGGAGGCGGTCGCGCGCACCGTGCTGGGCTTCGGCGGCGAGGCGGTCGTCGCCGTCGACGCGCCCTCGGGCCGCCGGCTGGACCTGCTCGCGCCCGGGATGGCGCTGCGCGACGTCCTCGGGCTCCCGGCCGGTCGCTACGAGCGCTCGCGCGTGTGCGACGCGATCCTGTTCCGCCGCGGGCTGCCGCTGTACCCGGTGCCGTCGGCCGGCCAGCAGCTCGAGGCCTGGGAGCAGTGGATCGGCGTCGGCTACGAGCTGTTCGCCGCGCTCGACGGCCTCGGGGCTCTTCCGCCCGGCGGAGCCCGAGGCGCTCGAGGCGCCGGTGGGCGACGGCGCGCTGCGCTTCGGGCGACTGTGCGAGACCTATCCCGACGCCGTGTTCTGCTCGCTGCTCGGCCATCGCCCGCCGGCCAAGCGCACGCCCTGGGGGCTGCAGCAGCGCATCGCCGCGCTGCGCCTGCGCGGGGTGGCCGACGACGACGGCGGGCTGTGGCACCGCACCCTCGACGAGCTCGACGCCTGCGCCGCCGCGTACGCCGCCTACGCGCTGGCCACGGGCGCCGGCTGCTGGGTGGGCGACCCGCGCGAGGGCGTCGTCGTCCTGCCCGTCGAGCGCCTGGCCGAGCGCTACGACAAGCTGCCACCGCCGGCGCGCCACACGCTCGCCTGACCGGGCCGGTCAGGCGCGCACACGCGGGTCCAGCCAGCCGAGCACGAGGTCGGCGACCAGCGAGGCGAGCACCACGAAGCACGCGCCGGTGATGACGATCCCTTGCAGCAGCGGGTAGTCCAGGCCGTCGCTGGCCTCGGTCGCGCCCGTGGCCTCGGTCATCTCGCGCAGGACGCCAGGGATGTTGAAGACCTGCTCGAGCAGGATCGCGTTGGTCACGACGGTGGCCATCGTCACGCCGGTGAGCGACACGACCGGAGCGGCGCCTGCGGGCACGGCGTGGCGGCGCACCGCGGCCGGCCAGGTCAGCCCCTTGCCCAGCGCGGTGCGCATGTAGTCCTCGCCCAGCGTCTCGCCCGTGCTCACCCGCATCATCCGCAGGCACATGCCCGCCAGGGGCGCGGCGAGCACGAGCCATGGCAGCAGCAGGGCCCGCAGCCAGCGCACCGGGTCCTCGCTCAGCGGCAGGTAGGTGCCCTGGCCGCCGAAGAGGCCGAAGCCGAAGGTGCCGATGTCGGGGGAGAAGAGGTAGATCGCGACGAGCCCGACCCAGTAGACGGGCGCGCACACCGCCACCGTGGCGAGGCCGTCGAGGACCCGGCTGAGGATCGTGCCCGGCCGTGCGGCGCACAGCGCCCCGCCGGCGATCCCGGTCACGGCGCCGATGAGGATCGCGGGGAGCAGCAGGGCGGCGTCGGCGGGCAGGCCCTCGAGCAGCATGCCGGTGACCTCCGGCGAGCCGGCCGACCACGACCGGCCCAGGTCCAGGCGCAGGAAGAAGCCGGCGAGGAACGACACCAGCTCGATCGGCAGCGCGCGCTCGCCCTCGAACAGCTCGGGGCGCAGCAGGTGGAAGGTGAGGAAGGTGACGGTGCACGCGCCCGCGAGCACCGCCAGGGCGCTCGCGACGCGCCGTAGGACGAAGGCGAGCGCCGACCCGCTCAGCTGCGCTCCACCACCACCGCGGACGGCTTGACGATCGCGGTCGCGGGGTCGCCCGGGCGCAGGGCGAGACGGTCGGCGGTCTCGCGCGGCATGAGCGACACGATCCGGTGGGGGCCGCAGGCGATGTCGATCTGGGCCACGACGTCGTCGCGGCGGATGCCGAGCACGATGCCGGTCAGGCGGTTGCGCGACGCCGCGGTGCTGGCTCCGCGCTCGCGCAGCAGCCGCGCGAGCTGCACCGAGCTGAGGTAGCGCTGCTGGCCGCGGCGCTCGAAGGCGATGCGGCCGGAGCGCTCCCAGCGCCGCAGCGTGTCGATGCTGACGCCCAGCGCAGTCGCGGCGGCGCCGATGCGAACGTGGTCCTGCTCCTGGACGTCCATGCTGCACTCCCGTCTCGGGGGTCTGGTCGCAGCCTACCTCGACGCGTCGACCCTCACGGGACCCGGAAGCCGGCGGCGGCCAGCGTCCGGCGTCCCGCGGGCCCGCGCAGACCCTCGACGAACGCGCGTGCCGCACCGGCCTCGCCGGTGCCGCGCACGACGGCGACCTTGTACAGCACCGACGGCTGCAGGCGCGCGGGCAGGCTCACCGCGCGCAGCCGCCCGCGCGAGGCGCGCACGTCGCTGAGGTACGCGAAGCCCGCGTCGACGCTCGCCGTCCGCGACGCTCGCCACGATCGCGCCGACGTCGGGGAGGGTGCGCGGCGATGTTGGCCTCGATCGCGTCGCGCAGGCTCGTCTCCAGGCGGTCGAGCAGCTCGCGCGTGTAGCTGCCCAGCGACACGCGCTCGCCGGCGACGGCCAGGCGCACCCCCGGGCCCGGCGAGGTCGTCCACGCCGCGGATCGAGCTGTCGCCGCGAGGCACGACGACGACGAGCTCGTTGCCGGCGAACAGGACGGGCTCCTCGACGAGGCCCTCGGCGTGCAGGCGCTCCGGCTGCTCGCGCGTCGGCGGACGCGAACACGTCCGGCCGCTCGCCGGAGCGGATGCCCGTCGGCCAGCGCCTCGGAGCCGGCGAAGGTCAGCCGCACCCGGGCGCCGTCGAAGGCGTCCGCGTAGGCGCTGAAGCGCGTCGCGCAGCGACGTGGCCGCCGCGACCTCGATCTCGGCGGGCTCCTCCTCCCCCGAGGCACACGCCATGACGGCCGCGGCCAGCGCGGCGCAGACGAGCGATCCGAGGCCGTGGCGCGCCACGGCGGCCGACTCTAGACTGGACGTGATGCAGCGAAGCAGGAACGGACGCACCACCGAGACCCGCACGGGCGGCGCCGGCAAGACCGGGCGCGCGCGGCAGCGTGCCTTCATGATCGCCGCGCTGCGCGAGGGAGACGACCTCGCCGAGCTGAGCGAGCTGCTGCGCACGGCGGGCGTGGCCGTCGTCGGGCAGACGGTCCAGCATCGCGAGCTGCCCCATCCCAACACCTACCTGGGCCCGGGCAAGATCGAGGAGGTCAAGGAGGCCGCCCGCCGGGCGGACGCCAACGTCGATCGCCTGCGACGACGAGCTGAGCCCTCGCCAGGAGCGCAACCTCGAGAAGCAGCTCGACATGCCCGTCGTCGACCGCACGACGGTCATCCTCGACATCTTCGCCGGGCACGCCGGCAGCGCCGAGGGCAAGCTCCAGGTCGAGCTGGCCCAACTGCAGTACAACCTCGCCCGCATGCGCGGGCTGTGGACCCACCTCGAGCGCCTCGGCGCGGGCGTGGGCACCAGGGGCCCGGGCGAGTCGCAGATCGAGACCGACCGCCGCCTGGCCCGCGACCGGATCGCCGCGCTGCGCCGGCGCCTGGCCGACGTGAAGTCCTCGCGTGCGGTGATGCGGGCCGAGCGCGAGCGGGCGCACCTGCCGCAGGTCGCGCTGGCCGGCTACACGAACGCCGGCAAGTCGACGCTGCTCAACGCGCTGACCGGCGCGGAGGTGGGCGTCCGCGACCGCCTGTTCCACACGCTGGACCCCAACACGCGGGCGATGCGCATCCACGGCCGGCCGTACCTGCTGACGGACACGGTCGGCTTCATCCGCAAGCTGCCCCACCAGCTGGTCGAGGCCTTCGGGGCGACGCTCGAGGAGACCCGCCTGGCCGACCTCATCCTGCACGTGGTCGACGCGTCGGTCGCAGAGGAGGACATGGCCGAGATGCTGCGCGCGGTCGACGAGGTCCTCGAGGAGATCGGCGCCGGCGACCGCCCGCGCCTGCTCGTGCTCAACAAGGCCGACGCGCTGGACGCCGAGGCCCGCGAGGAGCTGCGCTTGCGCCACCCGGACGGCGTGCTCGTGTCCGCGCTCACGGGCGAGGGCATCGACGCCCTGGCCGACGCGATCGAGGAGGCGTTCCGCGCGACGCTGCGCCCGATCGACCTCCTGCTGCCGTTCGCCGAGGGTGGGCGCCTGGCCGAGCTGCACGAGGTCGGCGGCGACCTGCAGCGTGAGGACACCGCCGACGGCGTGCGCGTGCGTGGCCGCGTCCCCGCGACGGTGGCGGAGCGCTTCGAGCGCTTCGCGGTGGGCAACGGGGCGGCGGCTAGGAGCTGAGCCGGATCTCGCGCTGCTCGGCGGCCGACAGGTAGCAGGCGTCGACCACGCGCGCGAGCGCGGCGGCGCCGGCGCCGTCGTGCTCACGGAAGCTCCCCGAGCGGATCGTCTCCACGAACTGCTCGACCACGGCTGCGTGCCCGCGGCCCGGCTTCGCCGACAGGTTCCTCGCCACCGGCGCGCCGTCCTCGTCGGTGAAGACCCGAAGCGAGCCGCTCGGCGCGTAGTCGTCGACGATCAGCTCGGCACCGCCCTCGGTCCCGTACAGCGTGACGCCGAACTCGTCGCCATCGCGCCGGTGCGCGGCCCAGCTCGCCTCGACGAGCAGCGTTCCCCCGTCGTCCAGGCGCATGAAGACCGTGGCGAGGTCCTCGACGTCGAACGTCTTCGCGCCGGTCACCCCGCTCTTGCCAGACCGGACGTTCGACCCGAAGCCGGCGCTGGCCAGCAGGTCGTAGGTCGACGCGCTGACCGCCCGGACGGTGGGGTTCCCGAGCAGGAACAGCGAGTAGTCCAGGACGTGCACGCCGATGTCGACGAGCGGTCCGCCGCCCGCCAGCTCGGCCCGCGTGAACCAGCTGCCGACGGTCGGTATCCCCGTGCGGCGAAGCCACCACGCCTTCGCGTAGTACGGCCGTCCCAGCCGCCCGTCGACGATGACCTCCCTGAGCGCCTGGATGTCGCCGCGCTGGCGGTGGTTGAAGGCGATGTCGAGCACCCGCCCGGCCTTGCGCGCCGCCTGCACCATCGCGTCCGCCTCGGACGCGCTGCGCGCGATCGGCTTCTCGCAGAGCACGTGGATGCCACGCTCGAGCGCGGCGATCGCGATCGGCGCGTGCAGGAAGGTCGGCACCGCGACGCTGACCGCGTCCAGGCCGCCGAGGTCCAGCAGGTCCTCCCAGCGCGCGACGTCGTGCTCGATCCCGTGGCGCGCCGCGAGCTCCGTGCGCACGTCCTCCTCCAGGCCCGCGATCCCCATGACCTTCGTCCCCGGGTGCGCGTCGTAGGCGGCGATGTGCTGCTGGCCGGCCCATCCGACGCCGACCACGCCGACGCCAAGGACGTCCTGGGCGCTCACGCGCCCGCCCCTCCGAGCGACGGCGGCAGCGCCCACCGGATCGCATTGGCGATCACGTGCTGGACGTCGGGGTGGTGGTAGATCGGGTAGTCCTGGTCGCCGGGGCTGAAGTAGAAGATGCGGCCCGCGCCGCGCCGGAAGCAGCAGCCGCCGCGAAAGACCTCGCCGCCGGCGAACGAGCTGACGAACACGAGCTCGTCGGGTGCCGGAATGTCGAAGTGCTCGCCGTACATCTCGTGCGCCTCGATGACGATCGGCTGGGGGACGCCGGCCGCGATGGGATGCGCCGGGTCCACGGTCCAGACGAGCTCGCGCTCGCCCTCGTTGCGCCACTGCAGGCTGCACGACGTGCCGAGCAGGCGCTTGAAGACCTTCGCGTAGTGCGCGGAGTGCAGGGCGAGCAGCCCCATCCCGCCGAGCACCGCCGCCTGCACGCGATCCACGACGCCGTCGTCCACCTCGTCGTGCGCGGCGTGCCCCCACCAGGTCAGCACGTCCGTGTCGTCCAGGACTGCCTGCGTGAGCCCGTGCTCGGGCTCCTGGAGCGTCGCCGTGCGCACGCGCACCCGCTCCCCGAGCGCCGCGGCGACGCCCTCGGCGATCGCGCCGTGCATCCCTCGCGGGTAGCGCGCGCGGACCTCCTCCTCGCGCTGCTCGTGGACGTTCTCGCCCCACACCGTCACCCGCACGGGCCCCTGCCGGTCGCGCTCGCTCATACGGCGCATCCCTAGCAGAGCGCGCGGTCCCGTACGGTGGCCGCGGTAAGCTGCACCCATGGAGGCGACACGACCGGGCGATCTCGTCAAGGTCGCCGGCGGCGGTCCGGAGCTCGACGGGATCGTGTTCGACACGCCGAGCCGGACGAAGGTGATCGTGGCCGTGCTCGACCCGGGCCGCGGCCCCGCGTTCCGGACGGTCCACCCGGACACGCTCGCCGAGCGCACCGAGGAGGGCCCGGGCGACCGGGCGCTGTGGGCGCTGGTCCGCCGCACGTCGCCGCCCGCCCGCGGGGCAGCGCGCGGCGGCGCCGGCCCCGTTCGCGGACGTCGCGGGCACGCGCGCGCGGCGATGCACCGCACGACGGGCAAGTAGCGCCCGCCTAGCGCGTGTCGCCGCTGCCGCTCAGCACGCTGCGCTCCTGGCGCGAGCGCAGCTTGGCCAGGTTGGCGCCGGCGATCACGTCGAGGTCGAGCCCGGCCTCCGTGGCGAGCTGTGCCACGTACCAGAGCACGTCGCCGAGCTCGCCGGCCAGCGCGTCGCGGCGCTCTTCCGTCAGCACGCCGCTGTCGTCGCGGATCGCCTTCTTGACCTTCTCCGCCACCTCGCCGGCCTCGCCGCACAGGCCGAGCGCGGGGTAGGTCAGGTTCGCGCCGGCGTCGGGGTACACGGCGGTGGCACGTGAGCGCCGCTGGTAGTCGGAGAGCTCCATCGCGATGAAGCTACCAGCGCCACCAGGCGCCACGACCGCGTACGGCTAGCCGTAGCCGCCGGGCATCGGTGACGACCTACCGTGTCCTCACCGATGGCCCTGTCCAACCCACGTCTCGTCGCCCTCGTCGCGGCCGTGCTGTTCGCGGTGTGCGTCGCCGCGTTCGCCGCCACGGAGGCGTTCACGAAGGAGCAGACGTCGATGCGCACGCTCAGCGGTCGGGTCGAGCGCGTGATCGTCCACGCCGACGTCGGCGACGTGCGCCTGGAGGGCTCCACCGGGAGCCGCGCGTCGCGGTGCGCACCGAGCGCCGCTGGCTGCTGCGCAAGCCGCGCGTCAGCGCGGTCCAGCGGGGCGAGGTGCTCGAGCTGCGCGGGGAGTGCCCGGCCACGACGATCCTGGAGCGCTGCTCGGCCGACTTCGTGGTCGAGGTGCCCTTCGACGTCGACGTCCAGGTCGACGGCGACGCGGGCGACATCGAGGTCAACGACCTCGCCGGCAACATCCGCCTGCGCACCGACGCCGGCGACATCAGCGGCGCGGGGCTGCAGCCCGCGTCCGTGCGGGCCACGACCGCCGCGGGCGACATCGACCTCGCCTTCGACACCTCGCCCGTGTTCGTCGACGCGTTCAGCGACGCGGGCGACGTCTCGCTCGCCGTGCCCGGCGGCGAGTACCGGGTGGACACCGCCACCGACGCGGGCGACGTCATGCTCGAGGGCGTGCTGCGCAACGACCGCGCCGTGCGGCGGATCGTCGCCGAGACCGAGGCCGGCGACGTCAACATCCGCGGCCGGGGCTGACCCCGGCCGCGAACGCGGACGCCCAGCGCTCCCGCGCCTACGACGCGATGAGCTTGTACTGCTTGAGGTAGGCCTGCGCGGCCTGCTCGGGCGTGTCCTTGTCGATGTCGACACGCGCGTTGAGCTCCTGCATGACCTCGTCGGTCAGGTTCTCGTTGACCTGCTCGACCACCTTGGCCAGGTCCGGCCCCGCCTTCTGCGCGGTCTCGTCGCGTCACCAGGAACGTCGAGTTGTAGGGCGGGAACATGCCCTTGTCGTCCTCGAGCAGGACCTCCTTGTTGCGCTTGATCTGCGGGTCGGTCGTGAACACGATCGAGAGGTCGGCGTCGCCGCCCTTGAGCACCTCGTGGCGCTGGTCGATGTTCACCGGCACGAAGCGGCGGAAGTCCAGGCCGTAGACCTCCTGCAGGCCCAGCAGGCAGTCACGCCGGGTGCGGCACTCGGGCGAGCCGTACAGCGTGAGGTCCTGGTCCTTGCCCTCGAGGTCGGAGATCTTCGTGATCCCGAGCTCGTCGGCCTTGGTCTTCAGCACGCCGACCTCGTTGGAGCTCGTGAACGGCGTCGGCGGCAGCGCGGTGATGCCGTCCTCGGCCAGCCCCGACTTCGCCTGGTCGTAGGCGTCGGCGTCCTCGGAGGGCAGGTCGCCCGCCTTCACGTCGAGGAACGACAGCAGGATCGTGCCCGTGTACTCGGGGTAGCCGCTGATCTGGCCGCTCTCCAGCGACTTGCGCGCGGTCTGCTCGTCGCCGAGGTTGAACTCCTTGCGCACGCCGTAGCCGGCCGCCTCGAACGCCTGCGCGTAGATCTCGCCGAGCACGATCTGCTCGGTGAAGTTCTTCGAGCCGACGGTCAGCGTCGTCTTGGCGTTGGCCTCGTTGCGCTGGATGCCCGCGGTCGACTCGGCCTCCGTGGTCGTGCCCGACGAGACCGCCCGAGCTGCCTCCTCGTCGTCGTCGCCGCAGGCGGCGATGACGAAGACGGCGGCCAGCAGCGCGAGCGCGGACAGCAGCAATCGGGTGATGCGTTGGGGTCTCATGGTGCGGGTGCAACCCTCCTTCGGGGGATGGGAAAGCGCAGGCGCCGCGACGGGCCCTGCTGGGTGAGCTTCAGGCCGTCCGGCGTGATCGCGCGCTGCACGGCCGACAGCGACACCTCGGCGATCACGGCGAGGACGGCGACGACGATCGCGGCGCCGAGGCGGCCGGCGTCGCCGTAGGTCGACGGGTTGATGATCGGGTCGCCGAGCGTGACGACGCCGCCCTCGGGGCCGAGCGTCGCGGTGGCGATGATGTTGACCGCCGAGATCCGGATGCCGCCGAAGATCAGCGGCAGCGCCAGCGGCAGCTCGACGAGCCGGGCGATCTGGGCGCCGCTCATGCCCATGCCGCGCGCGGCGTCGACGGCCTCGGGGTCGACCTCGCGCACGCCGACGTAGGCGTTGGTCAGGATCGGCGGGATGGCGAGCAGGACGAGGGCCAGCGTGATGTTCCAGAAGCCCGCGCCGAGGATCGCGAAGAACAGGAAGACGATCCCGATCGACGGCACGGCGCGGCCGATGTTCGAGACCGAGATGGCCAGGAACGCCGCACGGCCGGTGTGGCCCAGCCAGACGCCGAGCGGCAGCGCGATCGCGGTCGCGATGGCGATCGCGGTGAGCGTGAGCTTCAGGTGCGTCCAGGTCAGCTCGAGCACCTGGCTGCCGCCGATGTCGGCCCCGCCGCGGCCCTCGCGCGAGACGAAGATGAACTCGATCGCGTCGCCGAAGTCGCTGAGCAGGGAGGCGAGCACCGGCGTCACGTCGCCCTCGCCCTCGACCACGGGGTCAGGATGCGCTGGGCGCCGAGGACCGCGGCGTCGAGCAGCACGGCCATCACGACGCACAGCCCGCCGGCCAGCAGCACGTTGGTCTGGAACTGCTTCTGGGAGGCGAGCGCCTGCCCGAGCCCGCCCCCGCCGGCGTAGAAGGCCAGCGCGGCCAGCCCGACGGTGGTGGTCAGCGCGATGCGCAGGCCGGCCAGGATCGCGGGCAGCGCGAGCGGCAGCTCCACGCGCCACAGCAGCTGGCGGTCGGTGAAGCCCATGCCGCGCCCGGCGTCACGCGCCTCCTCGGGCACGCCGTCCAGGCCGGCCGTGAAGTTGCGGAAGAAGATGAAGAGCGTGTACGCCGTCAGCGCGACGATGGCCGTCGTGCGGCCGCGGCCGGTGACCGGCAGCAGCAGGAAGAAGGCCGCCAGGCTGGGGATGGTGTAGAGGATCCCGGTGGCCTGCGTGATCGGCCCGACGAGCCAGCGGCGGCGATGGGCGACGACGGCCAGCGCGAACGAGATCGCGAAGCCGATCGCCACCGACACGACGACGAGCACGAGGTGCTCGAAGAACGGGTCGACGTAGCGGTCGAAGTTGTCGATCGCCCACTGCGGGCAGATGCCGTTGTCGGCGACGCACTCGTCGGTGCCCTTCGCGCGGTCACGGAAGAAGCCATCCTGCTGGGCGAGCGGGAGGGCCATCGCCTCACGCCCGCTCGGGCTGGGCCGCCGCGCCCGCGGCCAGCAGCTCGTGGATGGTGTCGAGCGTCAGGACGCCGACCGCGTTGCCGTCGGCGTCCGTGACGAGCGCCTCGTCGACCGGGCTGGCCAGCAGCTCGCTGAGCGCCGAGCGCAGGTTCGTGTCGAGGGTGACGGTGACCGCGCCGATCGCGCCCGTGCCGTTGGGCGGCGGCGGGGCGAGCGGGGCGTCGGCGACGCGCTGCAGGGCCAGGCGCTTGAGCGCCCGGTCGCCGCCGACGAAGTCCTCGACGAACGCGTCGGCCGGGTGCAGGAGCAGCTCGCCGGGCGCCGCGTACTGCGCGAGGATCCCGCCCTTCTTGAGCACGGCGATGCGATCGCCCATCTTGATCGCCTCGTCGATGTCGTGGGTCACGAACACGACCGTCTTGCGGATCTCGCGCTGCAGGCGCAGGAACTCGTTCTGGAGCCGCTCGCGGTTGATCGGGTCGATCGCGCCGAACGGCTCGTCCATGAGCATCAGCGGCGGGTCGGCGGCCAGCGCGCGGGCCACGCCGACGCGCTGGCGCTGGCCTCCGCTGAGCTGCGCCGGGTAGCGGTCGCGCATCGCGCGGGTCGAGGCCGATGAGCTCGAGCAGCTCGTCGACGCGGGCGGAGATGCGGGCGCGGTCCCAGCCCTTCAGGCGCGGGACGGTGGCGATGTTCGCCGCGATCGACTCGTGCGGGAAGAGGCCGATCTGCTGGATCGCGTAGCCGATGTCGCGGCGCAGCTCGGCCGGGCGGCGCTCGCGCACGCTGTGCCCGTCGAGCAGGATGTCGCCGCTGGTCAGCTCGATCATGCGGTTGACCAGCCGCATCGCGGTCGTCTTGCCGCAGCCCGACGGCCCGACGAGCACGCAGATGTCGCCGGCCGGGACCTCGAAGGAGAGGTCCCGGATGGCGGGCTCGTCGGCGCCGGGGTAGATCTTCGTGACGCCGCGGAACTCCAGCGTCGCCGCCCGTGGACGCGCCGATGGCCCCTCGTCTTGGGCGGTGTTCGGGCTGTTCAAGGAGGAGGTCCCCGGCGCGGAGGAGGGGAAGCTGAGCATCGTACCCCGTCGGGTGGGTGGGACGGCCCCGGTTGAGAACCGCAAGTTCCGGGCACTGCGGGCGTTGTCAGCACCAGGACATCCCCCGACCCCGGAGCGTCGCCGTGTCACCACGCAGGTTCGTCCCGTCCCTCATCGCCACCGCAGCCATCGCGCTCGCCGCAGCCGCGCCGGCCTCAGCCGCCGTCCAGCCCGGCGCGCAGACGTTCACCGAGGGTGCGCAATGCACCTCGAACTTCGTCTTCGCCGACGGCGCGGGCGTCAAGTACCTCGGGCCAGGCCGCCCACTGCTCGGGCACCGGCGCCGCCACCGACACCAACGGCTGTGACGCCGGCTCGCTGCCACTCGGCACCGCCGTCGAGATCGACGGCGCCACGCGCCCGGGGACGCTGGCCTACAGCTCGTGGCTGACGATGCAGGGCGCGGGCGAGACCGACGCCGACACCTGCCAGTACAACGACTTCGCGCTCGTCCGGCTCGACCCGGCCGACGCCGGCTCCGCCGAACCCGTCGGTCCCGTTCTGGGGCGGCCCGACCGGGCCTGCGCACGACGGGCACGGCAACGGGCGAGAAGGTCCTCAGCTACGGCAACTCGTCGCTGCGCGCTGGGCGTCACGACGCTCAGCCCGAAGGAGGGCGCGAGCCTCGGCTCCGAGGCCGGCGGCTGGAACCACCCCGTCTACACGGTCACGCCGGGCGTTCCCGGCGACTCGGGCTCGGGCTTCTTCGACCGGCAGGGACGCGCCTTCGGCACGCTCAGCACGCTCGCGCTCGCGCCGCTGCCCGCCTCCAACGGCGTCAGCGACCTGAACCTCGCGCTCGGCTACATGCGCTCGCACGGCGGGCCGGACGCCCAGCTCGTGCCGGGCACGGCCCCGTTCCGCGGGCCGCTGCTGCCGTAGGCGCCCTGCGCAGCTGGCGCGCCGGCTGCGACCCGCTGCGGGTCGAGGGCACCGCGACGACCGGGTCGCAGCGCCTGATGACGCGCTCGTCGGGCTCGTCGACGCTCGGCGTGGAGCACGCGCGCGGCGAGCGCCCCGGCCCGCCCGCCGCGTCGCCGCAGCAGCCGTTCCGCCTGAAGCTGCACGTCCCGGCGGAATCGCTCCGACGCGGGCCGTCGTCCTGCGCGAGGCGCGCGACACTGCGCAAGGGCCGGCGAGCGACGGTCCGAAGGGGATGGGCACGGGCGGGCGCGGGTCGACACGCCGAGCCGCGCGGCCTGCCGACGCACGCGCCGGCCCGCACGACGTGCCGTCGGCGGCGTAGATCATACGCCGGCTCGACCTGGACGCCCCGGCGCAGCGAGAGCCGTGCGTTGCGCAGCGCACGCGCATCCGCGATACGCCCGGCACCGGCTCGCAGGCGCTCGTGATCCAGCGCTCGGCGCGGGCGAACATGCCCAGTCCTGATCCACGCGGAGTTCTGGACGTCGACGCCTGCTCGCGGTCCCGGGCCGTGACGCCGTTCGAGCGCCGCCGGCCAGCGAGCAGGCAGCGCGCTGCGAGGGCAGCGGGCTTCGAGGCGATCGTCGAGGAGCGCCGAGCCCTCCTTCCTGCTCGACGGCGCGCTGCCGGGGACGCGGCGAGGTCGATCAGGACGCACCGGGTTCGAGCGCGGCTGTCCGGGGCACGAGGCGCATCGCGCACGGCGCGTGGCAGCCGGATCCGCTGATCGTCTCGACGACCAGGCGCTCGTCGCGATCGCTGCGCGGTCGCGGGCAGGTCGTCCTCGACCGGGCTGCGGCGCACCACGCGGTCTCGTCGACCAGCCGCCGCTACGAGCAGAAGCTCACCGCGACGAGCGAGATCCATGCGGCTGCGGCGGGTTCCACCTCAGCGGACCGCGTCTTCGAGCCGATCAGCGGGCCGACGAGCGACGCGCCGCCGAGCTCTCGCCCGGAATCACGTCGTGCCTGCCCACTGCACCGGCTGGCGGGGCGACCCATGCGCTCGCCGCCGCGCTTCCCCGAGGCGTCATCCAGGAGCGTCGGCTGGCGCTTCGAGTCCGGACGCCCTCCGGCTCGACCCGCAGCCAGCCGTCAGGCATCGCGCGGCCGCGCGATCTCGAAGGGCGGCCGTGCGGCGCTGGCGAGGAGGGCGGCGGTCTCCGCGGGGTCGGACACGCACCATCACGCCGCCCTGGCCGCTGGCCGCGACCGACATGTCGCCGGCGACGAGGAAGGCCAACTGCTCGCAGATGCTCGACGCCTTCGTAGGCGTGGTGCTCGGGCGCGACCAGCCGTAGGTGAGGCCCTCGTGCACGAGCGTCAGCGGATCGCCGTCGACGGCGTTCGGCGAGCAGGACGCCGTCGACGAGCGGGACGCGACGGCTCAGTCCCGGCCGGCGAGGCCCGCGGCGCGGCGTGCGCTCGCGTGGGCGGCGTCCTCGAGGCGGTCGTCGAGCGGCTCAAGCCGGCCGCGCCGTCCGGGCGCGCCGGTCGCCGTGGCGATCAGCCAGTCGGCGAACCACGCGTTCTTGGGCAGCAGCGGGCCGTGCAGGTAGGTGCCGATGACGCGTGCCGCGGCGCACGCCCTCGTGCCCGCTGGCGCCCGTGTTGCCGTGGCCGTGCAGCACGCGGCCGAGCGGGCCGCTCGCCGGCGCCGAGGTACGTGCGCCCGCCGTGGTTCTCGAAGCCGGCGAGCACGCGCGGCGCCGTCGAGGCCGGGCAGCTCGACCTCGATCGCGACGTTGCCGATCAGGCGCGGGCCGTCCTCGCGGACGGTGCGCAGGTCGACGAGGCCGACGCCCGGGATCTCCTCGTCGCCGAGCTCGTAGGCGTGGCCCGAGCAGCTGGAAGCCGCCGCACACGCCGAGCACGACGCGGCCGCGCGGCGGCCGCCGCGTGCAGCGCGTCGCGCTTGTGCTCGACGAGGTCGTCGGCGCACAGGCGCTGGTCGCGGTCCTGGCCGCCGCCGAGGTAGAAGAGGTCGTGGGCGTCGGGGTCGATGTCGTCGCCCAGGCCGGCGGCCGTGCACCTCGAAGCCGATGCCCGCGCCAGGCGCAGCGGCGCTCGAGCAGCAGCAGGTTGCCGCGGTCGGCGTAGATGTTCATGAGGTCGGGGTAGAGCGCGCAGACGCGCAGGGTCGCGTCAGGCACCGAGCACCACCACCGTGCGAGCCGACGTACTCGTCGGTCTGCGGCGACACGCCGCGGCGGCAGGACGCGCGAAGCCCGCGCGCGCCGCCCTCCGCCTCGAGCGTGCGGCGCGTCGAGGCGGTCCAGGCGCACGACGTCGCCCTCCGCCGTGCGGCGTCCCGCGGCGGTCGACGATCTCGCGGATGCGCTCGATCGCCGACGCGCTCGCCCTCGTCGCGCACGGCCACCGGGCGGCTGGCGTAGACGGTGCCGTCGATGCTCGAGCATGTCGGGCAGCGGCGGCTCGGTCGTGCTCCTCGTCGAAGGACTCCAGCGCGTCGGCCAGCGCCAGCGCGAGCAGCGCCGCCGGGCGGCGAGGTGCGCGCGCGCGCAGGCCAGGAAGCGCGCCGCGGCCGGCCGGCGCCGCCGAGCAGCTGCACGGTCTGCATCGGGCACGAGCGACCAGCGCGAAGCGCCGCCCGAGGCAGCGAGAAGTCGCGGGCGTCGGCGGCTGCACCGTCTCGACGGGCAGGCCGCCGGCGCGCCGCGCGCAGCTCGGCGAGCAGCTCGGCGTCGACGTCCAGCGCGACGACCTCGTGCGCCGCGCCGGGCGAGGTCGAGCGTGACGCGGCCGGTGCCCGCGCCGACGTCGAGCACCGGCCCTGCGCGCCGGCCGCCAGCTCGCGCCACAGCGGCAGGTCCTCGCCGTAGCCGCCGCACTCGAGGTCGTGCCAGAGCGACGGGGCGGGCGCGCTCACGCGAACGACTCCCGCGCCGCGCCGCGCGCGACGAGCACGTCGCGCAGCGCGAGCATCGCCGTGTAGGTCGGCAGCGCGAAGACGCGGCCGGCGCCGGCGCGGCCCAGCGCGCGCGTCGAGGCCCGTCGCCGAGCTCGCGGCTCGACCGCGATGCGCTCCGCCGGCACGCCGGCGTACTTCAGCCGCAGCGCCATCTCCGCGGCGCGCGTGCCGCTGCACGTCACGCGGCGCACGCGCGGCGGCGAGCACCTCGAAGTCGGCGTCCCAGACCCAGCTCACGTCGCGCCCGTCGGCGATGTTGTCGTTGAGCACGGCGAGCAGGTCGTGCTCGCCGGCCTCGAGCACGAGCGTGCGCAGCACCTCGTTGGCGCCCGGCGGGGTTCTTGACGAGCAGGATCGACAGCTCGCGGCCGCCGACGCGGACCGTCTCGGCGCGCCCGAAGGCGGGGGCGACCGCCTCGCAGCCCGGCGGCGACGTCGTCCAGCGGCGCGCCGAGGGCCAGCGTCAGCGCCGCCGCGCCGAGCGCGTTGTAGACGTTGTAGAGCCCGGGCAGCGGCAGCGCGACGCGGCGCTCGCCCGCCGGCGTGCGCAGCGTGAAGCGCGCGCCGCGCACGCCCTCGAGGACGACGTCGTGCGCGCGCGATCGCCGGCTGCGGGCGCGCGTCGCTCCGCAGGCGTCGCAGTGGTAGTGGCCGAGGTGGCCGAGGTAGATCGCGTCGTAGCGGTAGGGCGCGCCGCAGCGCCGGCAGTGCTTGGCGTCGGCGGCGTGCTGCATCTCGGCGCAGCGCCAGCGCGGTCGTCCTCGACGCCGAAGAACGAGCGGCGTCGGCGCGCGGCGCGGCCGAGGTCGGCGACGGTCGGGTCGTCGGCGTTGAGGACGAGGCGGCGCGGACGTGCGCGGCGGCGACGCTCGCGCCCAGCGGTCGGCGATCGTGTCCAGCTCGCCGTAGCGGTCGAGCTGGTCGCGGAAGAGGTTGGCCAGCAGCAGCGCGCGCGGGCGCAGGTCGGCGACGACCTGGCCGAGCCAGAACTCGTCGACCTCGAACAGCCCGGGTCGCCCGCCATCCGGCCGCGCGGCCCGGTCGCCGCAGCAGCGCGCTGGCGACGCCGCCGGCCATGTTCGCGCCCGCGCGGTTGTGGACGAGCCGCGCGCCGCGTGCGCTCGAGGATGCGCCGCGACCATCGCCGCGGTCGTCGTCTTGCCGTTCGTGGCCGAGATCACCGCGCTGCCGCGCGGCAGGCGCGCCGCCGAGCCGCGCGATCGCGTCGCGGCTCCAGGCGCATGAGCAGCTTGCCCGGCAGGCAGGTGCCGCCGCGCCCGGCGCGGCGCGACACGCACGCCCGCGGCGCGCGCGGCGGCGAGCTTGAGGGCGAAGGCGCCGGTCAACCGGCCGCAGGGTCGCGTCGGCGGGCAGCAGCACGCGCAGCGCCGCGGGCACCGCGCGCAGCGTGATCGGCAGCTCGCCGATCGGGTCGCCGTCGGCGTAGACGACGAACGGCCGGTCGGCCGACACCCGCACCTCGGCGCCGCGCAGCACGCGCACGCTGTCGAGCTGGACGTGGGTGCCCTTGAACACGCGCGGGCAGCGCGCGCAGGAAGGTCGAGCTCGGCGGTCTGCGGGTCAGGACACGACGTCGAGCAGGCCGTCGTCGAAGCGCGGCGTCCGGCGCGAGGTACATCCCGCCGCCGTAGGCCTTGGAGTTGGCCGCGCGCGACGCTCCAGCCGCGGAACGCACCTCGCGCTCGCCGTCGACCTCGACCGTGAACTCGGCGGGCTTCCACGCCGCCAGCGCGCGCAGCGCGCCGTAGACGTAGACGAGGCGACCCAGCGCGGGCGGGCGCCTCGTTGCGCGATGCGGTTGGCGTCGGAGTCGAAGCCGAGGCAGGCGATGCCGACGAAGCCGCGCCCGCCGACCTCGCCGAGGTCGAGCGGCCGCTCGACGCCGCTCGGCGATGACCTCGCACGCCTCCAGCGGGTCGCGCGGGATGCCGAGCACGCGCGCGAAGTCGTTGCCGCGGCCGCCGGGCAGCACGCCGAGCACGCCGCCGCCGGCTGCCGCGCAGCGCGTCGGCGACCGCGCCGATCAGCCCGTCGCCCGACAGCGTCACCGCCACCTCGTCCTGCGCCGCCGCGGCCGCGCGCGCAGGTCGCCGCGCGTGCTGCACGTCGCGCGTCTGCTCGGTGCGGAACGCGACGCCGAGCGCGCGCAGGCGCTCCTCGACGCCGGGCAGCACGGCGCGCCGCGCGGCCGCCGCCGGCGTGCGGGTTGACGATGAGGCGAGGCGCGGCGGGCCATGGCGGCGGACATCTTGCGCGTCAGGCCTACGCGAGGACGAGGTCGGCGAGCGTGGCGGCGCACGCGCACGCCGTCGGGCCGCGTCGCCCGGCGCCGGCTGCGCCGGTCAGCACGAGCGCGCCGTCGATCCCCGCCGCCTGGCGCCGCGGCGAGGTCGGCGTCGAGCCGGTCGCCGACGACGAGCGCGCGGCCCGGGCCGAGGCGGTCCAGCGCGGTGCGGAAGAGCTCGGCCGTCGGGCTTGCCGACGTTGCGCGCGGTCGCGCCCGTGGCCGCCTCGACGGCGGCGACGATCGCACCCGGTCCCCGGCCACGGGCCGTCGGGCATCGGGAAGGTCGCGTCGCGCCCGGCGCACAGCAGGTCGGCGCCGCGCAGCACCGCCTGGACGGCGCCGCGCAGCTCGGCGTAGCGCAGGTCGTCGTGGGCGGCGACGACGACGACGTCGGCGCGCGCGCGCTCGTTCCAGACCGGGCGGATGCGCAGCCCGGCGCCGGCCACGTGGTGGTGGATCGCCGCGAGCCGATGACGTACGCCGTGCGCCAGTGCTCTCTGGCGCGCACGTGACCGCACGCGCCGCGCCGACGGTCACGACCTCCTCGCGCGAGGCCTTGAAGCCCAGGCGCCAGAGCTTGCGGACGTGGTCGTCGTCGGCGCTGCGCCCGTCGTTGGTGACGAACGCCAGCCCCTTGCCCGCGGCGCGCAGCGCGGCGACGGCCTCGACCGCGCGCGGCGTCGGCTCGTCGCCGACCCAGACGCAGCCGTCGAGGTCCAGCAGCACGTGGTCGTAGGCGGCGACCGCGGGTGCGAGCCGTGCGGTCAGAAGAGCGCGGCCTGCGGCTCGTCGGCGGCCGACGGCGGGTCGAGGCAGTCCTCGGCGTCGTGGCGGGCGTCGTTGACCGCCGTGCCGACCTCGCGCATGCGTCGTGGCGGCAGGGTCCAGCGGCGCGAGCAGCTCGAGCAGCCGAGCCGCCGGCGTCGCGGCGTCGAGCCACGCGGCCTCGGCGTCCGGGGGCAGGATCACGGGCATGCGGTCGTGCAGCGGCGCGCACGGCGGCGTTGGCCGTCGTCGTGACGATCGTGCACGTGCGCAGCGGCTCGACGCCTCGGTCCCCGTCGGCCGCCAGGTCGCCCACAGCCCGGCGAAGGCGAACGGCTCGCCGTCGGCCGCGCGTGATCCACCACGGCTGCTTGGCGCCCGTGCGCGCCGCTGCCACTCGTAGAAGCCGTCGGCGAGGATCAGGCAGCGCCGCGAGGCGAAGGCGTCGCGGAAGGCCGGCTTCTCGGCGACCGTCTCGGCGCGCGCGTTGATCATCTGCGCGGCCGATCTTCGGGTCCGTCGGCCCAGAACGGGCACGAGCCCCCAGCGCAGGACGTCGCCGCGCGGGTGGCCCTCGCGGTCGGTCGTGACGGCGACGACGTCGTCGGTCGGCGCGACGTTGAAGCGCCGGCGCAGCTCGACGCGCTCGTCCAGGCCGAAGCGCGTCGCGCAGCCCGGCCGAGGTCGGGCGTGGCCAGCGTGTAGCGCCCGCACACGGCGGCTCAGCGGGCCACTAGCCCGCGGCGGCCTTCGCGCCTGGCTCGCGCCTGCCGGCGGCGGCCGACGAGCGCGAGCACGCCGAGCACGATCGCGATGGCGACGATGCCCAGCAGCAGCCCGCCCACGGTGCCGACGCCGCCGAACGGCAGCGCGATCGAGCTTGACGAGGCCGCAGCCGAGCGCGAGCAGCGCGACGACGAGCGCGAGGATGAGCGAGGATGCCGCGAGCGCGGCCGCGCGGCTCGCGCCGGGCGGCGGGGCGAGCAGGCCCATGATGCGCAGCAGGAGCAGCTGGCGGCCGCTCGGCGGCGCCTGGCCGAGGCGCTCGACGGCCTCCTTGAGGTCGTCCGGGCGGCGCTCGGCGAGCGCCAGCGAGGCGTCGGCCATGCGCCGCAGCTGCATCCGCTCCTGCGGCCGCGCGGCGGCGATCGCCTTCTGGAAGTAGGCGCGCGCGGCCGGCGCGTCGTAGCGCTCGGCGGCGCGCGCGCCGAGGATCGCCAGCGCGGCGGCCTTGAACTTCTGCTCGCGCTCGAGCTCCTCGTCCGCAGCGCTGCTCGAGCGCCTGCATCGCGGCGAGCTGGCCGGTCTGCGTCGATCCTGATCTGTCGCTGCTTGGGCGGCATCGTGAGGCCAGTCTAGACTCGCCCGCGATGCCGTCGCGCGCCCGCGATGTCGCTCGCTCGCCGTCCTCGCCGCGCTCTGCCGCCCTCGCGCTCCCGCCGGCGCGCTCGCCCAGAGCGCCCCGTCGCTCGGCGCGCCCGAGCCGGAGGAGACGACGCCGCGGCGCCGGTGACGACGACGACGATCCCGACGGACGACGGCCTCGAGACCTGGCAGCAGGTCGCTGATCTTCTCGGCGGGCATCGTGCTGCTCGGCGGCATCGTCGATCGGCGATCATCGGCGACGCGCGCCAGCGGGCGGGCCGGCGACGGGCGCCCGGCGCTCAGCGCCGAGGAGCGCGCGACGCACGCGCCACCGGCCAGCAGGCCGCCAAGCAGCGCGCCCGCCAGAAGGCGCGGGCCGCGCGCGCGGCGCGCAAGCGCAACCGCTGAGCGCCGCGCCAGCTCAGCCGGCGGGCACGTCGACGTAGCCCGTGCCGAGCGCGCGGCCCTTCGCGGCCAGGCACGCGCGGTCGAGGCGCACGAAGGCCAGCGCCTTGCCGCCCTCGCTCGGCGGCGGCGTGTTGCGGCACCACACGTACGTGAAGCGGTCGAAGTCCAGCGCGGCGACGAACGGATGGCCGAGGCGGCCGACGGACGTGCCCTCGTCGCGCCACGTCGGCCTTGACGGCGACGCAGTCGTAGCGCCCGATCGCGCGGCTCAGCATCGCGGTCGTCGGGCACGGCGTCGGGCGCGCGCAGCAGCGGCCCGCAGTCCGTGCCCGAGATCGGGCCCGTCGAGCTCGCCGGCCGCCGCGCGGGCCGGGCGTCGCGCGTGATGCTGCTCCTCGACGGCGCCCGACCAGCGCCGCGCGCGCCGCCAGCCGCTGGGCGCGCGTCGCGCCGGCTGCGGCGGGCGCAGGGCCGCGCCGCGCCGCGGTGCGGCGCCTGGATCGCGGCGCAGGCGCGCGCCTCGGCGCGCGATCGCGCGTGCGCGCTCGCCGGCCTCGCGCGCTTCGCGCTCGTCCTTGGCGTCGCTCCAGGACGATCCCGGCCGCCAGCGCGGCGGACGGACCAGGGCGCACGGCGGCGAGCAGCCACCGAGGCGGGCGCCGAGACGCGCGGCGGGCGGCCGAAGTACGACGCGCCGCAGTGCGGGCAGCGCTCGTCGCGGGTGCGGGCGTCGCGGCCGCAGGCCGGGCACGTGCGCAGCGGCGCCTCCCCGCGGGCCAGCGCGGCGCGGACCTCGTCGCGGGCGCTCGGGGGCGGGTCCGGCGGCACGAGGTCAGCCTGAGGATGCCGGTCACCGCCTGTTCACCGCTGCGCCGGCGGACCCTGGCAGGTCGGGGTCCCGGCGCTCATGGCCGCCCGCCGCCGCCACCGCGCTCCTCCCTCCTCCTGCGGTGGATGGCGGCGGCGCGCCGGGCGTCAGCCCGACGGCCGTCACCCGGTAGAAGACGGCGGGTGCGCGTCGTCAGCGGCCTCATGTTCTTCCCGCGCGGCGGCTCCGCGCACGTGGCCCGCGCGCTCGCCGCGCGCGCTGCCGGCCCACGGATGGGACGTGACGCGTCGTCTCCGGCTCGCTGCCCGGCCACGGCGACGCGCGCGCGCTTCTACGCCGGCCTCGACGTCCGGCCGGTCGACTTCGCGCGCGGCGACGCGCCGATGCACCCGTCCTACGAGGACCGGCCCGGCGCGCCGGACCCGGTCTTCGCGCGCGGTCGGACGACGCGGCCTACGAGCGCGCACGTCGCGCGCCTGGGCCCGCGCGCTGCGCGACGCGGGCGCCGCCGAGGCCGACGTGCTGCACCTGCACCACCTCACGCCGCTGCACGAGGCGGCCGCGCGCGTCGCGCCCGAGCGTGCCGGTCGCTCGGCCACCTGCACGGCACCGAGCTGCTCATGCTCGAGGAGATCGCCGACGGGCCGACCCCGGCTGGCCGCACGCCGACGGCCTGGGCAGCGCCGGATGCGCCGCTGGGCGCGCGCGCTGCGAGCGGGTGCTGCTGCTGTCGCCCGACCAGCTCGAGCGCGCCGCACGGCTGCTCGGCGTCGACCGCCGAGCGCTGCGTCGTCAGCCCCAACGGCTTCGACCCGGAGACGCTTCGCGCCGCGCGACGTCGACCGCGCCGCCCACTGGCGCCACCACCTCGTCGACGAGCCGCGCGGGCTGGCGGCCCGGCGGGCGGGGAGGGATCGGTGCGCTACACGCGCCGAGGAGGTCGCGGTCGCTCTCGACGCGCGCCGGTGCTGCTGGCGGTCGGGCGCTTCACCGCGGTCAAGCGCACTGGCCTGCTCGTGCGCGCCTTCGCGCCGCGCGCGAGCGAGCGCGGCGGCGAGGCGGCGCTCTGGTCCTGCTCGGCGGCTTCCCGGGGGAGTGGGAGGGCGAGCACCCCTTCGACGCGATCCGCGCCACCGGCGCGCGCGACGTCTTCCTGGCCGGCTGGCACGAGCACGACGCGCTGCCCGACTTCTTCGGCGCCGCCGACGCGGTCGTGCTCGCCTCGGTGCGCGAGCAGTTCGGCTCGTGCTCGTCGAGGGGATGGCCTGCGGCCTGCCGCCGATCGCGGTGGACCGCCACGGGCCCGGCGCAGATCGTCGACGCGGGCGAGACGGGCTGGCTCGTCGAGCCCGACGACGAGGCCGGCCTCGCCGCCGCGCTGGTCGACGCGCGTGGCCGACCCCGGCGAGCGCCGCCGCGGCGCGGCGGCCGCGCGGCGCACCGCGCTCGAGCGCTGGTCCTGGCCGGCGATCGGCGGGCGCCGTGGCCGCCGAGATGGAGCGCTGCGCGGCCGGCCGCGGCGCCGGCGCGCTCGAGATGGTTGACGACCTCAACCATCGCGCTATCCTGACCAGGGTGACCGACGCCGACGCCCACGCGGCCAGCAGCGCTCCGAGCTGCGGCGCATCGCGCGCCTGTTCCGGCCCTACCGCGGCCGGCTCGGCGCCGTGCTCGGCGCTGATCGCCGTCTCGGCGCGGCGCTCGGGATGGTCTCGCCGTTCCTGCTGCGCGAGGTCCTCGACACCGCGATCCCCGAGCGCGACACGACGCTGCTGACGCTGGCTCGTCGGCGGGATGATCGCGCATCGCGATCGCCACCGGCGTCCTCGGCGTGGCGCAGACGTGGCTGTCCAACGTCGTCGGCCAGCGCGTCATGCACGACCTGCGCGCCGCCGTCTACCGCCACCTGCAGCGCCTGTCGCTCGCCTTCTTCACCCGCACGCGCACCGGCGAGGTGCAGTCGCGCATCGCCAACGACATCGGCGGCGTGCAGAACGTCGTCACCTCGCACGGCGACGTCGATCGTCTCCAACGTCACGACCGTGCTCGCCACGATCGTCGCGATGTTCGCTGCTCGACTGGCGCCTGGCCGTCTTCTCGCCTCGCGCTGCTGCCGTTCTTCGTCTGGCTGACCCGCCGCGTCGGCAGCGAGCGCAAGCGGATCACCGCCGCAGCGCCAGGGCCGCTGGCCGACATGTCGCGCGCTCGTCGAGGAGTCGCTGTCGGTCAGCGGCATCCTGCTCGGCAAGACGATGGGCCGCTCGGCGCGAGCTGGCCGAGCGCTTCGACGCGCGAGTCCGCGCGAGCTCGCCGACCTCGAGGTGCGCTCGCGGATGGCCGGCCGCTGGCGGATGGCGTCGGTGCAGATGACCTTCGCGATCATGCCCGCGCTCGTCTACTGGTTCGCCGGCCTGCGCTCGCAGCGGGCGGCGCCGCGATCACGATCGGCACGCTCGTCGCCTTCACCACGCTGCAGACGCGGCTGTTCTTCCCGATCCAGTCGCTGCTGTCGGTCGGCATCGACATCCAGACCTCGCTCGCGCTCTTCCAGCGCATCTTCGAGTACCTCGACCTGCCCGTCGACATCGCCGAGCGCGACGGCGCCGTCGACGCTCGACCGCGACGCGTGCGCGGCGAGGTCGCGCTTCGAGGACGTCGCGCTTCGCGCTACGACGCCGGACGCGCGCGCCGACGCTCGACGGCATCGACCTCGCCGTGCCCGCCGGGACGACGCCGGCGATCGTGGGCGAGACGGCTCGGGCAAGACGACGCTCGGCTACCTCGTCGCGCGGCTGTACGACGCCGACGGCCGGCCGCGTCACGATCGACGGCGTCGACGTGCGCGACCTCGACCTTCGCCTCGCTCGCCGCGCACGGTCGGCGTCGTCTCCCAGGAGACCTACCTCTTCCACGCCTCGATCGCGCGAGAACCTGCGCTTCGCCCGGCCCGACGCGACCGACGAGGAGCTCGAGGCGGCCGCGCGCGCCGCGCAGATCCACGACCTCATCGCGTCGCTGCCCGACGGCTACGACACCGTCGTCGGCGAGCGCGGCTACCGCTTCTCCGGCGGCGAGAAGCAGCGCATCGCGATCGCCCGCACGATCCTGCGCGACCCGCCGGTGCTCGTCCTCGACGAGGCGACGAGCGCGCTCGACACCGAGACCGAGCGCGCCGTGCAGGAGGCGCTCGACCGCCTGCGCCGAGGGCCGCACGACGATCGCCATCGCCCACCGGCTCTCCACCGTCCGCGACGCCGACCAGATCGTCGTGCTCGACGGCGGGCGGATCGCCGAGCGCGGCACGCACGAGGAGCTGCTGGCCGCGCGGCGGCCGCTACGCCGCGCTCGTCGGCAGCGCGACGCGCTGGTCCCCGCGGCGGCGTGACGGCGCGCCCCGCGCTGCGCGGCCTGCGCCTCGCCGTCGACCCGGCGACCTGGACGCGCCTGGGCTTCGCCGTCGACGACGACGGCGGCTGCCGGTCGGCGGCGTCGACCTCGAGCTCCCGGCGGGACGCGGCACCGGCATCGGCGGCTGGAGGGCTGGCCATCGACGCGGGCGACGCCGCTCGACGGCCTGCCGTTCGCCGCGCGCGCGCCGGCGACGCCGCCGGCGGCCCGGCGAGCACCCCAACGGCGCGGTCGCGGTCGACCACGTCGTCGTCCACGCCGGACGCGGCCGCACGATCGCGGCGCTGGACGGCGCGGGCCTCGAGCTGCGCCGCGAGCGCGAGGCGGGGGCACCGCTCCGCCAGGGCTTCTACGTCCTGCGCGCGTGCGCTGCTCGAGGTCGTCGGGCCCGGCGGAGCCGTCCGGGGACGGCCCCGCCGCCCTCTGGGGCCTCGTCGTCGTCGTGCCCGACCTCGACGCGCTCGCCGCGGCGCTGGGCGACGACCTCGGCACGCCTGCGCGACGCGGTGCAGCCCGGCCGGCGGATCGCGACGCTGCGCGCGGCCGCCGGCTCGAGCGTGCCGCTCGCGTTCCTGACAGCCGTGGCGGGCGCGCTGACGCGCCACGGTCACCCGACGTCGACGCGCGCCGATTGAACGCACGGAGTACACTCGGGAGCATGTCCCGCGTGCGCCCTCGTCCCCGGGCCGCCGTCGCGCTGCTCGCAGCGCTGACCGCGCTCCTCGTGATCGTGCCCGCCGCGAGCGCGGGCCAGTTCCTGCGCAAGGACGACGACGGCACGCGGTACATGCGCTACCGGTTCCCGCTGGAGATCAAGCCGGGCCAGAACGACATCGGCTTCGAGCTGGGCATCAAGCAGCGCCCCTCGGTCGAGGGGTACATCACGTACTTCAAGCCCGAGCTGCGCTGGGTCAAGAACGGGAAGATCCCGCCGGTCGACGTCATCCACCTGCACCACGCGGTCTGGCTGCACAACGGCCGCCCGACGTTCGCCGCGGGCGAGGAGAAGACGATCATCGACGCCCCCAAGGGCTACGGCTGGGAGGTCAAGCCGACGGACAACTGGCTGCTCAACCACATGATCCACAACCTCACGCCTGACGTGGACAAGGTGTGGGTCGAGTGGACGATCGGCTTCATCCCCAAGAGCTCCCCGGCGGCGAAGGACATCCGGCCCATCAAGACCCAATGGATGGACGTCCAGCCGGGGATCTACCCGGTGTTCGACGTCTACAAGGGATCGGGCGGCAAGGACGGGCGCTTCACGTACCCCGACGACGAGCCGAACGCCTACGCGGGGCGCCGGCGCGGCCCGGGCAACGAGTGGACGGTGCGCCGCGACACGACGGTCGTGGGGACGGCGGGGCACCTGCATCCGGGTGGCCTGTGGACGGATCTGTACGTGACGCGCGACGGGGTCAAGAAGCACCTGTTCCGCTCGCGGGCCAAGTACTACGAGCCGGCCGGACCGGTGTCCTGGGACGTCTCGATGACCGCCACGCCCGAGAACTGGCGGGTCAAGCTCAAGCGCGGGCGACGTCGTCTCGATCAACGCGACGTACAACACGACGAGGGGCTCGTGGTACGAGTCGATGGGCATCATGCCCCTGCAGATCACCGACGAGCCCGTCGGCGGCAAGGACCCGTTCGGGGGTGACGAGATCGTCCGTGAGGGCGAGGTCACCCACGGCCCGCTGGCCGAGAACGACAACCACGGCGGCGGTGACAGCGGCCTGCCCGACGCGCGCAAGCTGCCCGACGGCCCGCGCACCAGCCAGGTCCCGATCCAGCAGTTCGTCTACCAGCAGGGCGACCTGTCGCTCACCGGCCGCAAGGGGCTGCCCCCGGTGGTGGCGCCGGGCCAGGCGCTGACGTTCATCAACAACGACGGCGACGAGCGGATCTACCACACGGTCACGAGCTGCAAGGCCCCCTGCAACGGCCTGACCGGGGTCGCCTATCCGCTGGCCGGCGGTGCCAACCGCTTCGACTCCGGCCAGCTGGCCCTCGGCTGGGTCCCGACCGCCAACCGGATCACGTGGGGCACGCCGACGCATCTGCGGGAGGGGACGTACAACTACTTCTGCCGGGTGCACCCGTTCATGCGGGGGGCGTTCCGCGTCAAGTCGTAGCGTCTGCGTCGTCGAGCAGCAGCCTGACGCCCCGGCCGGCCTGGTCGGGGCGTGGGCGCGCCAGCCGCGGGCACGAGCTGGAGGTGCTGCGCGCGCCCGCGGTGGGCACGTGGCCTGATCCGGGCCGGTTCGGCGCCGTGGTGGCGCTGGGCTCCGACCGCTCCGTCCACGCCTCGCCGGACCCGTGGATCGCCGAGGAGGTCCGCTTCCTGCGCGTCGCCCACGAGGCCGGGGTGCCGGTCCTCGGGCTGTGCTTCGGCGGCCAGGCCCTGGCGGCCGCGCTGGGCGCCACGGTGAGCCGCGCACCGCGCGTCGAGATCGGCTGGCTCGAGCTCGACGTGCCGGCCGGGAGTCCCGTCGAGCCGGGACCCTGGTTCGCCTGGCACGAGGACGCGTTCTCGCTGCCGGACGGGGCGACCCCTCTCGCGTCCTCGGCCGCCGGCCTGCAGGGCTTCCGGCTCGGCTCGAGCACCGGCCTGCAGTTCCACCCCGAGGTGGACGCCGCCATCGTCGGGCGCTGGGTCGGCGACGGCGAGCGCGCGCTGGCCGACGAGGGGATCGACGTCGCCGCGTTGCTCGAGCAGACCGCGCGGCTCGCGGTGCAGGCCGCGCGCCGCGCGCTGGCGCTCTTCGACGCGCTGCTGCCCTAGTACACGCGTCCAGGATCGGGGGCTCGAGGACAGGACGACCGCGGCTGGGACCCGATGCAGAGGTCGTGTCCCGCCTTCCTCGCCACCTCGCCGCGACCGCCGCCGCCGCTGCCATCGCGCTCGCCGCCCCCGCCGGCGCGTCGGCGAGCGCCTGCGCCGACGCCGACCTGCTGCCCGCCGCCGCCAACCTGCCGCGCGTGGCCGCCTCGACGCTGTGCCTGCTCAACGAGGAGCGCGCCGCCCAGGGGCTGCGTCCCGTCGCGGAGAACGCCGCGCTGACGCGCGCCTCGCGCGACTACTCGCAGCTGATGGTCGACCGGCGCTTCTTCGCGCACGAGAGCCCGGACGGCACCGACGTCGTCGACCGCGTCACGCGCGCCGGCTACCTGACCGCCGGGGAGGGCGGCTGGGTCGTCGGCGAGAACCTCGCCTGGGCCCAGGGCGTCCTGGCCTCACCGCGGCAGGTCATGGAGGCCTGGATGAACAGCGCCGGCCACCGCCGCAACATCCTCAGCGCCGAGTACGAGGAGATCGGCGTCGGCGTGGTCCTCGGGACCCCGGTCCCCGGGCCGGCCGGCGCGACCTTCACCACCGACTTCGGCACGCGCGAGGGCGACCAGCCCGCCGCCGCGGCCTCCGCGGGCGGCGGCAACGCGTCCGCGCAGCGCCAAGACCACGACGACGAAGGCCACGAGCACGGCCGCCGCGCGCCCCGCGCCGCGAAGGCTGCGCGCCGCCAAGGCCCGCGCGGCCAAGCTGCGCGCGGCCCGCGCGCGCGCTCGCCAAGGCTCGCGCCGCCTGGGCAACCGTTCGCCCCCAGAACGCCGCTCACCCCTTGTTGGCGCCGTTCACCGCGCACGCTCGGCGGCGCCGGCGGTCGAGGACGACTCCGGCGACCTTGGGGGAGCCGCGGATCGGGCCGCGGGCGCTGCTAGCCTGATGCTCCACCAGGCTCGGGGGGCCCGCGCGAGCGACGCGCTGACCGAGGGGGCTGAGCGCGGCGCCTCGCCCAGCCCGTCGCGTCCGCATGCCATCCTTCTCCGCGCATCCGAGCCCGCCACGCCCACGCGCGCCGCACGCGGCGCGCCGCCTCGCGGTCGTGGCGCTCGCGCTGGCCGGCTCGCTCGCCGCGGTGCCGGCCGCCGGCGCCGCCGAGCCGACCTCGAGCCCGGCCGGCTCGCAGAAGCTCTCCGACGAGGTCAAGCTCAGCCGCTGGGCCCACCCGACGCAGCGGGCCACCGCGTTCTCGCGGCCGACGACGAAGGCGCGCAAGGTCGGCAAGCTGCGCCTGCTCACCGAGGACGGCTTCCCCGAGGTCTACCTGCTGCTGTCGACGCTGGGACGAGCACGGACGGCAACGAGTGGGTCCGCGTCCGCCTGCCCGCGCGGCCCAACGGCCGCAAGGGCTGGGTCGCGCCGCGAGGCGCTGGGCGACTTCAACCGCGTGAGCACGCGCATCGTCGTCGACGAAGCGAAGCTGCGCGCGACGCTCTACCGGGCGGCAAGCAAGGTCTTCTCGGCGCGCGTCGGGATCGGCACGCCGTCGACGCCCACGCCCACCGGGCTGTTCTGGATCCGCGAGAAGTTCCGCGTGGACCGGCGGCACGATCTACGGCACGCATGCGATCGGCACGAGCGCCTACGCACCGACGCTGTCGGACTGGCCCGGCGGCGGCGTGGTCGGCCTGCACGGGACCAACCAGCCGCAGCTCATCCCCGGTCGCCCGTCGCACGGCTGCGTCCGGCTGCGCAACGCGGACGTCGCGCGCTTCTACAGGCTCGCGCCGCGCGGTACGCCGATCCGCATCCTGTAGGCGCGTCGCGCGCGGCATACTCGCCGCATGGACCACGTGCACTACGAGCAGGACGGGCCGGTCGTCCTCATCACGATCGACCGGCCGGAGCGGATGAACGCGATCGGGCCGCAGACGCACGCCGAGCTCGTGCGACGCCTGGACGCGCTTCCGCGACGACGACGACGCGCTCGTCGCGGTGCTCACCGGCGCCGGCGACCGCGCGTTCTCCGCCGGCGGCGACCTGAAGGCGAGCTTCCTCGACGGCGAGGCGACGGTGTCGCTCGACTCCTGACGAGCGCGAGGCCACGTGCGCGGCGAGCGCGCGGGCCACCTGGGCCCGTCGCGCTGGACCGACCTGCACAAGCCGACGATCGCCGCGGTCAACGGCGTCGCGTACGCCGGCGGGCTGGAGTGGGTGTGCTGGACGGACCTGGCGGTCGCCGACGCGCACGCGACCTTCGGCGTGACCTGCCGGCGCTGGAACGTCGGCCTGGCCGACGGCGGCACGCAGCGCCTGCCGCGGATCGTCGGCTACCGCCGCGCGATGGAGCTGATCCTCACCGGGCGCGTGATCGACGCCGACGAGGCGCTCGAGATCGGCCTGGTCAACGAGGTCGTCCCGATCGGGACGTGCGTGCGAGCGCGCGCTGGAGCTCGCCCGAGCAGATCGCCGCGCTGCCCCAGCCGGCGATCCGCACCGACCACGAGGCCGTCGTCCGCGGCTGGGCGAGCCGCTGGCCGAGGGCCTGCGGATCGAGGCGGAGTGCTTCGACCGCCTGCTCGACACGCCCGAGATCGTGGAGGGCCTGCGCGCGCTTCAACGAGCGCGACCACCCCGACCGCGCCCCCGGCGGCGGAGCGCAGACGGCGGGCCTGCGGCGCGGCTGAGCGAGGCCAGCCCCTACAACCCCGGCGGGTGCCGCACGGCGTAGCCCGCCGTCGAGCGCATCTCCGGCTGCCAGCGCGAGCCCGGTGCTCGAGCCGCCCGTCGTGTCGTAGCGCCGGCCGCGGATGACCATGAAGCTGTGGCCCGGGATGCGCGTAGATCGTGATCCAGCGCCCGCGGCCCGGAGCGCCGTAGCGCATCAGCGCGCTCGAGCTCGAGCGGGCGTCGAGCCGGCCGGCGCCGTGCAGCACGTAGGACACCGAGCCCGAGCAGTCGTAGCGCGTTGTCGCTGAACGACCCGTGACCGCCGCCGTAGCGGTAGGGCTTGTGGGCGATGCGGTTCGCGGCGCTGATCGCGTGCGGCAGACCGCCGCGGGGACGCCGCCGCGCCGCCCGGCGCGCGAGCGCTTGAGCACCGGCCGGTTGCCGCCGACCCCCAGCGCCGCCCAGGTCGCGGGTCCCACGATGCCGTCGGCGGTGAGGCCGCGGCTGCGCTGGAAGCTACGCACGGCCTGCTGCGTGGCGGGGCCGAACACGCCGTCGGCGGCGACGCCGATGCGGCGCTGCAGGATCCGTACGGCGTTCCGGCGGCTCGAGCCCGAGCTCCGCGCGCCGCGGGGCGCTCGCGCTCGAAGGGCGCGCCAGGTGGCCGGTCCCACGACCCCGTCGGGCTTCAGGCCCCGGCGGCGCTGCAGGCGACGCACCGCGCGAACCGTGTCGCGGCCGAAGACGCCGTCGGCGGGGAGGTCCAGCGCGCGCTGCACGCGGCGCACGGACGGACCGCGGTCGCCGCGCTCCAGGACGGGCGGGTCGGCGACCGCTCCGGTGGCGCAGCAGACAGCGACCAGCGGCGCCGCGAGCACGGCGATATGGAGGCGTAGCCTCGGCACGAAGCCGTCGAAGCTACCAAGCGAAATCCTCCTCTTTGCAGGATGACTTGCAGGGCGGCGGTCGCCCGCGGGCGGTCAGCGCCTCAGCGGCTGGCGCTCGGCGTCGATCCCGTTCTGCTCGAGCAGGAAGCGCTGCGGATAGGCGTCAGGGGGACGGGTGTGGCGCCCGAGGCGCTCGAGCTCGGAGGCGTCGAGCTGCAGATCGGCGGCGGGCAGGAGGCCCTCGAGCTGCTCGAGCGTGCGCGGGCCGACGATGGGGGAGGTGACGCCCGGCTGGGCCAGCAGCCAGGCCAGCGCGACCTGGGCCACCGTCGCCCCGCGGGCCTCGGCGATCGCCCGCGCCTCGTCGACGGCGCGGAAGTTGCGCTCGATCGCGCGGCGCGCCGGCGCCTCCTCGAGGCTCTCGTCGGCGGTCGCCCATGCGGGACCCGGGCCGGCTCCTCCTCCCGGTGGTAGCGCCCCGTCAGGAAGCCCGCGCCGAGCGGGCCCCAGGGCAGGACGGCCAGCCCGGCCGCCCGGCAGAACGGGAGGAGCTCCACTTCGACCGAGCGCTCGACGAGCGAGTACTGCGGCTGCAGCGACACGAACGGCGCCCAGCCCTCGCGCTCCTGGAGCGCGACGGCCCAGGCCAGGAGCCAGGCGGGGAAGTTCGAGGCGCCCAGGGCGCGCACCTTGCCGGCCCGCACGAGCCCGTCGAGCGCCTCCAGCGTGGCGCCGAGCGGCACGTCGGGGTCCGGCGCGTGGACCTGGTAGAGGTCGATGACGTCGATGCCCAGCCGCCGCAGGCTGGCGTCGCAGGCGCGGCGCACCCGGTCCGGGGTCCAGGCCCTGCGCCACCCGGGTCCGAGACCTCGAAGCGCACCTTCGTGGCCACGACGACCTCGTCGCGCCGGCGCGCGAGCCAGGGCGCCAGCGTCTCCTCGGAGGCGCCGTCGCCGTAGATGTCGGCCGTGTCGACCAGGTTGCCGCCCGCGTCGACGTACGCGTCGAGCATGCGCTCGGCCTCGCCGGCCGGCGCGCGATCGCCCAGCAGCATCGCGCCCAGCGCCAGGCGCGAGACGCGCAGCGGTCCGACGTCGGCGGTGTGCATGGCGCTGGTCCTCTCCGGCGGCGCGGAGGCGAAACGAGCCGCCCGCCAGAATGTGGGGCGTGGACCCGTTCGCCGTCCTCGGCGTCCGGCCCGGCGCCTCGCGCGACGAGGCGCAGGCCGCCTACCGCGCGCGCGGCCAAGCGCTGGCATCCCGACCGCGCCGGCTCGCCCGAGGCCGCAGGCGCGGATGGCGCGAGGTCAACGCGGCCTGGGAGCTGCTGCGCGACGGGCCCGCCGCCGCACGCGCCCGTCGCCGGCGGCCCAGCCCGGCGGGCGCCGCGGCGCGGGCCTGGCTGCCCGAGCCGCGTGCGCCGCGCGCTCGGCGCCGAGCTGCTGTCCGTGCTGGAGCCGGCGAGGACGGTCCCCTTCGTCGCGCCGGCCGCGACCTGGGCCAGCCCGCAGGCGCTGCTCGCCGTGACCGACCGGCGCCTGCTGTGGCTCCTGGACGACGCGGTCAGCCACCGCGTGCGCTCGCTGCGCCACGTCGACGTCGCGGCGATCGGAGCACCGCGTCCGCCGCCCGCTGCGCCGCATGGCGGTGGTGCGCGTCGCACCCGCGAGGGCCGCGCGCTCGAGTTCGCGGAGCTGCGCCCGGCGACGGCGGCGGCGATCGCGCGCCACGTGCACGCCGCGACGCCTGCGGCCGCGCCGCGGCGCTGAGCCGCGGGGTGCCGCTCAGAAGTCCTCGGGCAGCACGTCGTCGTCGCGAGCGCGCGGGCGAAGCGGTCGATCGGTCGAGTCGCGCGCGACGGCCAGCACCTCGATCGCCGAGCGCATCTGCACGGCCTGGGCGTCGAGCGCGCGGTCGAGGCGCTCGAGCGCGGCCTCGTCGTGCACCTGCACGCCCGACCAGCCGCAGTTCGCGCAGGTCAGCTCGACGACGTAGCGCCAGTGGCCCACGACCCCGAGGATGTCGACCGGGACCACGAACGGCTCGTGGCACGTCGCGCACACGTCGACGGCGGCGACGTCGTCGACCGCAGCGGTCTGGGCAGGGGTAGCATCCGGCCCGACGGGGCAGGTCGCCCGTTCCCCGCGTGCCTAACGCGATGGTGCTATGGTCCGCGCGATGCTGCGGACCGTGCAGGCCACGCGCTACGTGGCGCCGCTGCGCGAGGGCGGCTCGCTGCCCGGGCTGGTCGAGGCCGACGACGACGGCCTGTACGTCGTGAAGTTCCGCGGCGCGGGGCAGGGGCCGAAGGCGCTCGTCGCCGAGGTGCTCGCCGGCGAGCTGGCGCGCGCGCTCGGCCTGCCGGTGCCGGAGCTCGTGCTCGTCGAGCGTCGACCCGAGCTCGGCCGCGCCGAGCCGGACCCCGAGATCCAGGACCTCATCGCCGCGAGCCCGGGGCACGAACGTCGGCCTGGACTTCCTGCCCGGCGCGCTGGCCTTCGCGCCGGCCGTCGCCGCGGCGATCGGATCCCGAGCTGGCGGCCGAGATCGTCTGGCTCGACGCGCTGCGTGCATGAACGTCGACCGCACGCCGCGCAACCCGAACCTGCTCGTGTGGCACGGGCGGCCCTGGCTCATCGACCACGGCGCCGCGCTGTACCTCCAGCACGACGCGGCGCCGTGGCGCGCGAGGCCGCCGGCCGCGGCCTTCCCGCGATCGCCGACCACGTGCTGCTGCCGGTCGCCGACGTCGATCCTCGACGCCGACGAGCGGCTCGCGCCGCGCTCGGCGCGGCGAGCTCGAGCGCCGGTCGCGGGCGCCGTGCCCGACGCCTGGCTGGCGGGACCGCGTCGCACGGCGAGGCCGCTACGTCGAGTTCCTGGCAGGCGCGGCTGGCCGGCGCCGCGCGCGTTCGCGCAGGAGGCCGAGGATGCCCGGCGAGCGGCGCTGAGCCCTTCCAGTACGCGCTGCTGCGCGTGGTCCCCGACCTCGAGCGCGGCGAGGCGCTCAACGCCGGCGTCGTCGCTCTTCTGCCGCCGCCACGGCTTCCTCGCCGCGCGCGTCGCGCTGGACCGCGAGCGGCTGCGGCGCTCGCGCCGGACGCCGACGCCGACGCCGATCGCCGCGCGCCTCGACGACCTCGCGCGCGTCGCGCGCCGGCGACCGGCCGCCGGCCCGATCGCCGCGCTGGACGCCTCCGAGCGCTTCGGCTGGCTGACCGCGCCGTCCAGCACGGTCGTCCAGCCCTCGGCCGGTCCACACCGGGCTGTGCGACGACCGGCGCGCGATGCTCGACCGGCTGTTCGCCAGGCTCGTGATCACGTGACCTCGGCTGCGGGCCTTACGCAGGTCGACTTGCAGCTCGCGCCCAACGAGGCCAGCGACCTGCTGCCGCTCGGCGGACGCCGCGCTGCTCGGCGCACGCGGCTGGGACGCCGCGTACCTGACGGTGCTCGACGACGGCCCGGTGGAGAAGAGCGTCGCGCTGCTGGGCCACGGCGCCGGGGACGCGGTCGACAGGGGCTGGACCACGCGGCGGCTGGGCTTCTCGCCCGTCAGCGGCTCCGCCAGCACGGCGGACGCCGAGAGCCTCGCCGTCCACGACGGGCGCGTGTACGTCGTCGGCTCGCACTTCGGCCCCAAGGGCGGCCCGGTGCTCGAGGATCGTCAGTTCGTGGCGCGCTTCGCGCTGGCCGACGTCGCGGCGGCGATCGACGGCGGGCGGCCGGCGCTGACCATCGCGCCCACCGCGTTCGTCCTGCACCGGGTCGTCAACGACGCCCTGGCCGGCTCCGTGGACCTGCTCCCGCTCGCACCGCAGGCGCGCGACGCCTTCGTCGGCGCCGCGCGGCGCCAGGCCGACGAGCGCGGTGAGCCCTGGCGCCATCAGCTTCATCCCGGCGACCAGCCGATCAACGTCGAGGGCGCCGCCTTCGGCCCGGAGGGCCGCCTGGTCGTCGGCCTGCGCTTCCCGCCGACGGCCGACGGTCACGCGCTGCTGGTCGAGCTCGACGACGCCGACGCGCTGCTCGCGGGCCCGGGTGCGGTGCCGCGCTGCGCCGCCGTGTGGGTGCTCGGCGGAGCGGGTGGGCCGGGCGGTCCGCAGGCGCCGGTCGGCGTGCGCGCCCTGCACCACGCGGGGGAGGGGACCTTCGACGTCGTCACGGGCTGCCTCGACGAGCGCGGCGCGCCGCTGCTCGGTGGCCGTGACGAGGGTGCGCGCGCCGGTTGCTCGCACTGGCGCTTCGGCTGCCGGCCGGCGCCGGCGGCGGGACGCTGGGCGCCTCGCTCGTGCACGACTTCGGCGCGCTGGACCACGTCGAGGGCGTGGCCGCCGGCCCGGACGGCGCGCCGCTGTACGTCGTCGACGCCGACGGCCGCGTCGACCTGCGCTTCCTGCGCACCGGCGCGCGACTGGCCACTACGCCCGCAGCGTGATCCAGAGCGCCTCGGCGTGGGCCAGCAGCCGCCCGTCGGGCGCGAGCAGGGCGGAGGCCGTGCTGTGCTTGCGCCCCTCGGTGTGCAGCGGCCAGCCGACGACCACGCTGACCGAGCCGGCCTCGACGGGCTGCGAGCAGCTCCGCGCGCATCCGGGCGAGCATGCTCGGCCGCTCGAGCTCCCACAGGTGCGGCGTGTAGCTCGGGCAGTCCAGGGCGCCCCAGACGACCTCGGGCGCCACGGCGCCGTCGCGCAGCGGGACGTCCTCGCCCGCGACGAGCAGCGCCGCGGTGCACTGCGGATGACCCGGCAGGCGGCCGAAGTCCACGCCCAGCCCGTCGGGCCGGTCCGGGCTGCAGACGTAGCAGCCTGCGAAGACCTCGGGCCGGTCGCGCCACCCGTGCTCGCGGACGGCCGCGCGCGCCTCCTCGATCGACGGGCGCACCGGAGGCTGCGGGATCGGCTCGAGCGCCGGGCGGGCGGTGGCCACGACCAGCTCGCCCGCGCGCAGGACGACGCCGCCCTCCTCGCCCTCCTCGACGTCCAGCGGCGTGTCGAGCGGCACCGGCGCGCGCAGCGCCACCTCTGCCGGCCCGTCGATGAAGCCTGCTGCGATCCCGCAGGCGTAGCCGCCGTTGGCGCTGGTCGCCGGGCCGTTGAAGCGGCGCCCGACGGCGACCTGCGTCACCAGGCGAACGCGCTCGACAGCCGGTGCGTGGCCGGGCGGACGACCTCGGCGGGCCGCACGACGGGGCGCACGTAACGGTGCTCGCCGACCGCGTCGCGCACGACGATGGCGGGCGGCTGCGGGAGGCGGAAGAAGAAGGAGGTGGAGGACATCGCAGGACCGACCCTTTCACCGGCAGGCCGGCCGGTCGATGCGGCAGGCCTGTTTCTCGGAGGTACGGGAAGCCGTAGTGCGCCCGCGCCAACCCTTCCCTACCGTGCGCGCCCATGCGCAAGCTCGCCTCGATCGTCACCGGCCGCCGCACGAAGTGGGTCGTCATCGCCGCCTGGATCGTCGCCGCTGTTCGCGCTCGCGCCGCTGGGCGCGCAAGCTCGCCGACGTCACGAGCGACGAGACCGCGAGCTTCCTGCCGCCGAGGGCGCCGAGTCCACCGAGGTCCAGGAGCTGCTCAAGGAGCGCTTCCCCGGCGGCGAGACGACGCACGGGCTCGATCGTCTACCAGCGCGACGGCGGCCTGACCGCGGCCGACCAGGCGCAAGATCGCGGCGCGACGCCGCAGCCGTCGACGCACGCGATCCCGGTCACGGCGCCCGCGCTCGTCCCGTTCACGCCGCGGCGCGCCCGCCGACCTCGTCTCGCCGCGACGGCGACGCCGCCTACACGGTCATCACGATCCCGCTGGACTTCGAGAAGATCGGCCGACTGGGGCAAGGACGACCCGCGACATCGATCGGCGGCGGGCGAGCCGGCGGGCCTCGAGGTCTACGTCACCGGCGACCTCGGGCTCTTCGCCGACTTCGAGGAGGTCTTCGGCGACCTCGACGCCAAGCTGCTGCTCGCGACCGTCGCTGCTCGTGATCGTGCTGCTCGGCGCGATCTACCGCGCGCCGCTGATCGCGCTCATCCCGATCGTCGTCGTGGGCCTGGCCTACGCGGTGGCCACCGGCTTCATCTACCTGTACGCCGACGCCGGCGACGACGGTCAACTCGCAACTCGACGAGCATCCTCGTCGTGCTCATGTTCGGCGTGGGCACCGACTACTGCCTGCTGCTGGTGAGCCGCTACCGCGAGGAGCTGCACCGCATCGAGGACAAGCACGAGGCGATGGCAGCGCGCGCTGCGCCGCGCCGGGCCCGGCGCTGCTGGCCAGCGGCTGCACGGTGATCGCCGCGATGCTCGTGCTGCTGCTCGCCGAGGCCGGCTCGACCAAGGCGCTCGGCCCGGTGTCGGCGATCGGCGTCGCCGCGCGTGCTGCTCGCCGGCCTGACGCTGCTGCCGGCGCTGCTGACCGCCGTCGGGCGGCGGGGCTTCTGGCCGCGCCGCGGCGCGGTCGCGTACAAGCCGCCGGAGGAGACTCGAGGAGCACCGCGGGCGTCTGGCGGCGCTTCGGCGACCGCGTGCTCCAGCGCCCGGGCCTCGCGCTCGGCGCGACCGTCGCGTTCTTCGGCGTCTTCTCGCTCGGCCTGCTCGCCTACCAGGAGGACTACTCGCATCGGCGGCTTCTTCAAGAAGGACGTCGAGAGCGTCGACGGGCTTCGAGGTCCTGGGCCGAGTCGTTCCCGGCCGGGCGCGCTCGCAGCCGACCGCCGTCCTCGTCCGGCGCGACGGCGGCCCGGCGACCGACGCCGACGTCGCCGCGGTGCGCGAGCGCGTGCAGGGCATCGACGGGCGTCGCCGCGGTCGCGCCGAGCCGCATGCGCTCGAAGGACGGCGCAGCTCGCGCGGCTCGACGTCACCTTCGCGCGACGACCCCTACTCCGAGGCCGCGCTCGCGCGCGTCGACACGCTGCGCGACCGCGCTCGACGACCTGCCCGCCGGGCGTCGACGCGCTCGTCGGCGCGGGCAGCGCCGTGCAGGCGGACTTCAACGAGGCCGCCGAGCGCGACCTGCGCGTGATCGTGCCCGTCGCGCTGCTCGTGATCACGATCATCCTCGGCGATCCTGCTGCAGGCGGTCGTCGCGCCGCTCGTGCTGATCGCGACGGTGATGGCGTCGTTCTTCGGGACGCTCGGGCTGTCGATCTTCTTCTTCATCGAGGTGCTGGGCGACGACGGCGTCGACGCCTCGCTGCCGACGTTCGCGTTCATCTTCCTCGTCGCGCTCGGGATCGACTACACGATCTTCCTCATGAGCCGCGTGCGCGAGGAGGCGCGCAGCGCACGGCACGCGCGAGGGGATGCTGCGCGCGCTGGCGGCGACCGGGCCGGTCATCACGAGCGCGGGGATCATCCTCGCCGGCACGTTCTCCGTGCTCATGACGCTGCCGGTGACCTTCGCGTTCAACATCGGCTTCATGGTCGCCGTCGGCATCCTGCTCGACACGTTCGTCGTGCGCACGGTGATGGTGCCCGCGGCGGTCGAGCTGCTCGGCGACAAGGTGTGGTGGCCGTCGACGGCGCAGGGCGGCGGCCACGCGCTGCGCGAGCACGCCGAGCCGGAGCCCGAGCGCGACTCCGTGGGGCAACCGGCGGGCTGAGCGAGCGGCAGCTCAGGCGAGGCCCTTCTCCCGCAGCTCGGCGCGCGCGGCGGCCGTCTTGCCCGGGTCGTCGATCCCCATGCCGCGCAGGACCGTCGCCTCCTTCGTGAACTGCACCTCGTCGTACTGCACGACCTCGACGCGGTTGCCCCAGGGATCGCGGAAGCTCAGCCCCGGCCCGGGCAGCACGCCGACGCCGGCCGCGTCCAGCGCGGCCCGCACGGCCGCCCGGTCGTCGACGACCAGCCCGAGGTGCCGCCCGTCGTCGGGCGCCTGGGCGCGGCCGGCCGAGAGCGCCAGGAACTGGTCTCCGAGGTCGACGAAGGCCATCAGGTCGCCGACACGGCCGCGCAGCTCGAGGTCGGATCAGCCGCCCGTAGAAGGCCAGCGCCTCGTCGATGTCGCCGACCTCGAGGGCCACGTGGTTGATCCCGATCGCGCGCGCCACGGCCCGACCGTACCGGTGCCCTCAGCTTCCCCTCATCCGGCAGCGCGAGAGTGCCCGTCGCACGCCCAGGAAGCGGCATCAGAGGAGCAGCTTGATGAAGTCCCGCAGGAACGTTCGCGTCGCCGTCGCGGCACTCGCGGCCGTCGTCCTGCTCGCCGCGGTCGGCTGGGTCGCCGCGCGCCAGATCAGGTCGCCCGCGCAGGTCGCGGCCGACACCGCGGCGCCGTACGGCGTCGCTCGTGACCGCCGCAGGTCGAGCGGCGCTCGCTGTCGACCGAGGTCATCGTGCGCGGCACCGGGCGCTACGGCAAGCCGCAGCCGATCAGCCTGCCGACGTCGTCGCTGAAGACCAGCACGCAGGTCATCTCGCGGATCGCCAAGCCCGACCAGGTCCTGCGCGAGCGCTCGGTCGCGCTGACGGTGTCCGGGCGGCCGGTCATCGTCCTGCAGGGCGCGACGCCGATGCATCGCGACCTCGGCCCCGGCGACAGCGGCGAGGACGTCCGTCAGCTCGAGCGCGCGCTCGACGCGCTTCGGCTACCGCGTCGGCCGCCGTCGACGGCGCGCTACGACGGCTCGACCGCCGCCGCCGTGGCGCAGATGTACCGCGACAAGCGACGCCGCGCCGTTCGGGCTCACCGAGGCGCAGATCGACCGGCTCAACACCGCCGCCGCGCTCGTCGGCACGGCGACCGATCACATGCTCCAGCGCGCCTCGCGCTGCGCAACGCGCAGCGCGGCGCGACGCGGGGCGAGGTCAACCAGGCGCAGCTCGACGCCGCGGCCGTGGCCGAGCTGATCCCGCCGGCGCGCACGGCGATCAGCGCCGCGCGCACGCGGATCGCCGAGGCGCGCGACCTCGGGAAGATCGCCGGGCGCCTGGAGCCGAGGGCGACGGCGCGGCCCGCCGCGACGTCGCGCTCGGCGCAGGTCGACGTGACGGCGAAGCGCAACGCGCTCAACGACGCGATCGCGGCGCAGGCCGACGCGCAGCGGGCGCCGTGGCCCCCGACGCGACGGCCGCCGAAGCAGGCGGCGGCGCGTGCGAACCTGCGCGACGCGACCGCGAAGGTCCCGTCGGCGCGCGCTGAGCTCGCCGCGGCCGAGGCGGCCGCAACGGCGCCGCCGAGGGCGTGCTGCGCCAGTCGGGCGCGAAGGCCCGCGACGACGGCCGCAAGGCGAAGCGCGACCTCGCCCTCGCGCAGGCCGACCTGCGCGAGGCGCAGCGGACGCTCGACCACGCTGCAGCGCAAGCACCGGCTCGCGTGTCGCGCGTGCTGATCCTCGAGCAGCCGGAGAACACGCTCGCGCGGAGCGCCGAGATCGTCGCGGCGTCCGCGCGCGAGGTGCAGCGCGCGAGGGCCGAGTACGCCCGTCTGGCGGCGCGCAGCGGCGTGCAGGTGCCGGCCGACGAGATCCTCTTCTTCGCCAGCACGCCGGTCCGCGTCGACAGCGTCACGGCGACAGCCCGGCAGCCAGGTCTCCGGCGACCTCATGACCGTCAGCAACACGACGCTCGCGATCGACGCCGGGCTCTCGCCGCAGGACGTCAAGCTCGTCAAGACCGGGCTGCGCGTCCGCATCGAGGACCCGGAGACCGGCATCGACCTGCGCGGCCGCGTCGAGCGGATCGCCGACCGCGGCCGGGCACGAACGCCGCAGCTCAACGACCCGACGAAGACCGCCTTCGAGGTCACGCCCGAGGGCGCGATCAGCGAAGCTCGTCAACACCTCGGTGCGGCTCACGATCGCGATCAAGAGCACGAAGGGCAAGGTTCTGACGGTGCCGCTCAACGCGCTGTCGGTCGGAGCGCGACGGCAAGTCGCGCGTGCAGGTCGACGTCGGCGGCGGCAGGACGCGGCTCGTGCTCGTCAACCCCGGCCTCGCGGCCGCCGGCAACGTCGAGGTCGAGCCCAAGCGGCCGGGACGCTGCGAGGAGGGCGACCGCGTGGTCATCGGCGCGGGTCCCGGTCGGCCGCGGCGAAGGCCCCGACGGGCTCGCAGGCGCCGGCGACGCCCCCCGGCATCAGCACGACGCCGAGCGCGCGCATCCGTCGGGCTCGGAGCCGCGCCGCGACGACGACACCGACGCCGCGACCACGACGCCCGGCCACGACGCGCGTCCGGCGAGCCCGGCGACGACGCCGGACACCCCGACCGGGCGGCGTCGGGCCCCGACCGGCGCCCGGGCGGCGACCCGTGGGCCGTGACACGAGACCCGCGCCGCCGCCGCCGCCGGCCGCGCCTCGCGATGCTCGACGTGCCCGTCGTCGAGCTGCGCGGGATCACCCGCACGCTACGGGCCGATCCGCCGGTCCACGCGCTGCGCGACGTCGACCTCGACCGTCGAGCGCGGCGACTGGCTCGCGATCGTCGGCCCGTCCGGATCGGGCAAGTCGACGCTGCTGAACATCCTCGGCTGCCTCGACCGGCCGACCGGCGGGACGTACCTGATCGACGGCATCGACACGGCGCACGCTCGACGAGGACGAGCTGTCGGCGCTGCGCGGGCCGGCTCATCGGCTTCGTCTTCCAGACCTTCCACCTGCTGCCGCACCGCACGCGTGCTCGAGAACGTGATGCTCGCCGAGCTCTACCTCGGGCGCCCGCGCGACGGCCGCCGGGAGCGCGCGATGGCGGCGCTCGAGCGCGTCGGGCTCGAGCGACCGCGCCGACTTCCTGCCGACCAAGCTGTCGGGCGGCCAGCAGCAGCGCGTCGCGATCGCCCGCGCGCTCGATGGGGGCGCCGAGCCTGCTGCTCTGCGACGAGCCGACCGGCAACCTCGACTCGATCAACACCGCGACCGTGCTCGGCGCTGTTCGAGGAGCTCGTCGACGACGGGCATGACGATGCTGCTGATCACCCACGACGAGCACGTCGCCGAGCGGACTGCCGCGCGCGCACGGCATCACCGACGGCAGCTCACGGAGCACACCGATGCGGATGCCGGGCCGGCCGGCGCGATGAGCGCCGCCGAGGCGCCGACGCTGCCGCCTGCGCGACCGCGGCTGCGCTGCGCGACCTGCTGGCCGAGTCCTCGCGGGCTCGTCGCGCGCCCGGCGCGCGTCGCGCTGACCGTGCTCGGCGACGGTCGTCGGCGTCGCCGCGCTCGTCGCGACGCTCGGCCTGTCGAAGACGGCCGGCAACCAGATCGTCGGCCGCTTCGACGAGGTGGCCGCGACCGACATCGTCGTCTCGCCCGGCGCCGCCGCGGCGCGCGCACCGCGTCGAGCGTCCTGCCGTTCCACGTCGAGGACCGCGCTGCAGCGGCTCAACGGCGTCGTCGCCGCCGGCAGCCTGTCGGACGTCGACGTCGGGCGCGACCTCGTCCGCTCCGTCCCGGTCAACGACCCGGTCGGCGCAACGGAGTTCCAGCTGCCGGTCAAGGCGGCGTCACCCGGGCTGTGGCGGGCCGTGCGGGCGCGCCTGCAGACCGGCCGCTTCCCCGACGCCGGGCACTCCGCGCGCGCCGACCGCGTCGTCGTGCTCGGGCCCAACGCGGCGCGCCAGCTGAACATCACCCGCGTCGACCACCAGCCGGCGATCTTCCTCGGCGATCGCCTCTACACTCGTCGATCGGCATCCTCGCCGGCGTCGAGCGCCAGCCGTCGCTGCTCGGCGCGATGATCATCCCCGAGGGCACGGCCGCGGCGAGTACGGGCTGCGCGGCGCCGGCGCTCGCGCAGATCGAGACGCGCGTCGGCGCCGTCGAGCTGATCGCCGGCCAGGTGCCGCTCGCGCTCAGCCCGACGCAGGCCGAGCAGCTCAAGGTCTCCGCGCCGCCCGAACCCGCGCGACCTCAGGGCGCGATCCGGAACGACCTCAACGCGCTCTTCGTCCTGCTCGGCGGCGTCTCGCTGCTCGTCGGCGCGATCGGGATCGCCAACGTCACGCTCGTCTCGGTGCTCGAGCGGGTGGGGGAGATCGGCCTGCGCCGCGCGCTCGGGGCCGCCCGCCGCCACATCGCCGCCCAGTTCCTGGTCGAGAGCAGCGCGATGGGCGCGCTCGGCGGGATCATCGGCGCGAGCGTCGGCGTGCTCGTCGTGGTCGGCATCTCCGCGACGCGCACCTGGACGCCGGTGCTCGATCCCTGGATCCCGCTCGCCGCGCCGCTGCTGGGGGCCTTGATCGGCCTCGTCTCGGGCATCTACCCCGCGCTTCGCGCGGCGCGGCATGGAGCCGGTCGACGCGCTGCGCGCCGGCACATGACATCGTCGGACCGACACCGATCACGAGGAGCACGAGGGCTCACATGCAGGTCAAGCACCACCGAGGCCGGCGCGCGCGCCGTCGCCGCGATCGCCTGCCTGTCGCTGCTCGCCGGCTGCGGCGACTCCAACGACAACGCGGTCGACGACGACGACGCAGCAGCGAGGCCGCCGGTGGCACCGTCGAGGACCAGCTCGGCTTCACGCGACGGGGCATCAACGCCGCCTCCACGAAGGTCGAGAACTCGATCGCCGCCTGCATGAAGGCGGAGGGCTTCGACTACATCCCGGTCGACCCGGTCGCCCAGCAGACGGCGCTGACCGGGCGGGCGAACATCAGCGACGCGGAGTTCGAGCAGCAGTTCGGCCACGGCATCTCGACGCTCTACGGCCGCGGGACGGCGCAGAGCGATCCCGAACGCGACGATCCGCTCGGGCTCGGCAAGGCCGATCGCGCCGCGTACGATCGCGCGCTGTCGGGCGGCAAGCCCGAGCAGACGTTCCTCCTGGCGGTCGACAGCGCCGACTTCACGCGAGCTGGGCGGCTGCACGAAGAAGGCGACCGACGAGGTGCTCGGCGGCACGCAGTTGCTGCAGACGCTGCAGCGCAAGCTCGACGAGCTCGACGAGTCGGTCGTCGCCGACCAGCGGATGGTCCGCGCCCGCGAGGCCTGGCGCGCCTGCATCAAGACGGCGACCGGCGAGGAGCACGAGGACTCCGAGTCGATCGAGGAGGGCATCAGCCGAGCGCTTCGAGGGTCGTCGGCAGCGTCGTGCCGCCCGGTCAGGTCGCGCCCGAGGGGACGCAGGTCGACATGGACGCGCTGCGCAAGCTCCAGCAGGACGAGATCGAGCTCCAACGCGGACGTCGCGTGCGAGAAGAAGCACATCGAGGCGATCGAGACGAAGGTCCGGCAGGAGAAGGAGACTGCAGTTCAAGAGGGACAACGCCGAGCTGCTGCGGACGGTCAAGCCACTGGGGACCTGACTCGGGGTCTGCGCCGCAGAGCCCTCCCGTCGGTCGTCAGGTCAGGTCGCGGCCCTGCAACAGGGCCGCGCTGACGCCGGCCAGCGCCGCGATCCAGCCCAGCAGGACGACGACGGCGACTCCGGGCGCGAGCAGGTCGGCGTCCTCGATGCCGCTGTCGCCCTCGATGAAGGCGGTCGGGGTGGCCACGAGCGGGCCGAAGCGGCCCACCGAGGGCGCGAGCGCGAGGATCGCCGGCTCGACCACGAAGGCGGTGAGCAGCACGAGCACGACGGCGACCGCCTGGTTGCGCACGATCCCACCGAGGCCGACGCCGAGCGCGCCGAACAGCGCGGCCAGCACGAGGTTGCGCCAGATCAGGTCGGCGAGGTCGCCGAGCTCGAGCGTCTCCTCGCCGCGCGCGGACAGGATCGCGGTGGCCACGACCATGCACAGCACGTTGACCAGCAGCGAGAGCGCGACCCCCGCCGCCGCGTAGGCGAGGAGCTTGGCGCCCACGAGCCGCAGGCGGTCCGGCGCGGCCAGCACCGTGCTGGTGATCGTCCGGTGGCGCCACTCGCCGGACATGCCGATGACGCCGAGCAGCAGGATGAACAGGCTGCTGGTGTCGACGATGACGAAGCTGCGGACGTCCTCCTCGGTGAGGTCGCTGCTCAGTGCCGCCGACAGGCCACTGATCAGCAGCCCGATGGCGACCGCCGACCCGACCAGCGCCAGGAACGTGCGCGTCGTGCGCAGCTTCAGCAGCTCGGCGCGCAGGAACGCGCTCATCCCTCTTCCCCGGTGAGCTCGAAGAACGCGTCCTCCAGCGAGCGCGAGCGGGCGTACAGCTCGAACACCGTGATGCCCTCCTCGCCGGCGGTACGGCCCACGGTCTCGGGGCCGGCGCCGTGCACGAGCAGCGCGCCGGGCTCGGCGGGCTCGGACGTGCAGGCCGCGGGCGCGCCAGCGCGCCGGCCAGGCGCTCGGCGTCCGGGCTGCGCACGAACGTGGCGGCGCCGTCGGCGCCGCCGAGCACCTCGGCGATGCGGCCCCTGGGCGCGCAGCCTGCCGCGCGCGATGACGACGACCTCGTCGACGCTCTGGGCGACCTCGGCCAGCACGTGGCTGGAGACGAGCACCGCGCGGCCTTCGCTGCGCCTGATGGCGCATGAGGTCGCGCAGCCAGCGGATGCCGGGCGGGTCCAGGCCGTTGGCGGGCTCGTCGAGGACGAGCACCTCGCGGGTCGCCGAGCAGCGCCGAGGCGAGCGCCGAGGCGCTGGCGCATGCCCAGCGAGTAGCCCTTGACCCGGCGGTCGGCGGCGTCGGCGAGCCCGACGACCTTCGAGCACCTCGTCGACGCGGCCGTCGGGTGCCGCCCGGCGGCGGCCAGCACGCGCAGGTGGTTGCGGCCGCTGCGCCCGGGGTGAAAGCTCGCGTCCTCGAGGACTGCGCCGACCTGGCGGCTGGGGGCGTCGAGCTGCTCGTAGGCCTCCCGCCGAACGTCGCCGACCCGCTCGTCGCCTTCACGAGCCCGAGCAGAGCGCGCAGCGTCGTGCTCTTCCCTGCGCCGTTGGGCCCGAGGAACGCGGTGACGTGGCCCGCCTCGACGGAGAACGACAGGTCGCGGACGGCCTCGACGGCGCCGAAGCGCTTGGTCAGGTCCCGGATCTCGACGGCGGCCACGGCTGCATGGTGACGATCCCGCCCGCCTCGGGCGGCGGGCGGCGCGCGGGGCGCACGGCCGCGAGGGCGAGCCCGGCGGCCAGGCCCCAGAAGGGCGCGCTCACGCCGGCGACGGTGATGCCGGACGCGCTGACCACGAAGGTGACGATGGCGGCGTCGCGGTACTCGGGGTCGGCGGCGGCGACGCTCAGGGCGGAGCCCAGGGTGGCCACCAGTGCGACGCCCGCGACGGCCTCGATCAGCATCGGCGGGGCGGCGTCGGCGATCGCCGTCGCCAGGCCCACGCCGAGCCCGATGACGACGTACGCGCCGCCGGCCGTCGCGGCGGCGATCCAGCGCCGCCGGATCGGGGTGGGCGTCGCGGCCCGCGGCCAGCGCGGCCGTGATCGCGGCGAGGTTGATGGCGTGCGCGCCGAACGGCGCGCGCGGCCACGCGTCGGCGAGGCCGGTGGCGGCGAGGATCGAGCCGGGACGGGACCGGGTAGCCGAAGCTGCGCAGGACGGTCAGCCCGGCAGGTTCTGCGAGGCCATGGTCACGACGATAGAGCGGCAGCGCGATGGCCGATCAGCGCCGGCGGCTCGAAGCCCGGGCGGATCAGGGTCAGTTCCGAGATGTCAGCACGCGGTCCGGGCGGCCCGACCAGCCCGCCGTCGACCGCGATGGCAAGCCCGGCCGCGAGGACGGCGAGCACGGCGAAGGCCGGGCTGAACAGGCGCACGACAGGAAGACCCCGACAGGGGCAGCACGAGGGCGGGCGCCGTCCCGGCGCTCTCGAAGACCGCCACCAGGCAGACGGATCACGCACCCCGGCGAGAAGCGCGGAGGCCACGGAGGCCGGGATGCGACCGATCCAGGTCGCTCAAGCGGCGGGAAGGCCGGAGGTGAGCAGGATCAGGACCGCGGCGAGGAGGAAGGCCCCCGCCGCGGCCTCGATGCCGTATGCCGCTGGAGGCGGCGATCAGCGCCGCGCCGGGCGTCGACCAGGCCGTGATGGCCGGGATGCGGTGGCGCAGGCTCAGGGCCGCGCTCGTCGCCCGCATGGCGAGGCAGAGCGCGGCGACCCAGGACGAGGTCTGCGCCGCGTCGGCGCCGACCGCCTGCGCCGCCGGACGACGATGGCGATCGTGCCGCCGAAGCCGACGACCGCGGTGACGATCCCCGCCAGCACGGGCTGCACGACGCCTGCGCGCTCAGCCGGCGCCATGGACGACGGTCAGGCCGCCAGCTCGCGCGCGGACCGCGGGACGACGGCGAAGGCCTCGGCGAGCAGCTCGTAGGAGCGCCGCCGGGCGTCGTGGTCGTGGGTGATCGTGACGACGATGACCTCCTCGGCGCCGTAGTCGCGGGCGAGCGACTCCAGCCCCGCGCGCACCGTCTCCGGCGAGCCGACGATTGCGCGGCGGCCGCGGCCGCGCGTCCGCCGCCGCCGGCGCCCTCCGCGCCTCGGCCTCCAGGAAGCGCAGCGCCTCCTCGACCGGCGGCACGGGGATGAGCCGGCCGCGGCGCAGCAGCGTGAGCATCATCCGGCCGCTGGACGCCAGGCGCTGCGCCTCCTCGTCGGTGTCGGCGCAGACGACCCAGGCCGCCGACGGCGACGCGCGGCGCCGGCGCGCGGCCGACGCGCTCGAAGCGCTCGCGGTAGGCGGCGGCGATCGCCGCGCCGCCGGGGTTGATGAAGTCGGCGAAGGCGTAGGGGAGGCCGAGCTCGGCCGCCCACACCGCGCTCTGCGGCGAGGAGCCCAGCAGCCACGGCTCGGGCGTCTCGGGCGGCCCGGGCAGCGGCGGCCAGCCGCGCGAACGGGTGGTCGGCGGGCAGGCGGTCCTCGAGGTAGCGCCAGCAGCTCGGCGAGCTGTGTGGGGAAGTCGTCGGGCGCGGCCTGGCGGCGGTCGCGCTGCAGGGCGAGCGTCGGTCAGCGGGTCGGTGCCCGCGGCGCGCCCGAGCGCCGAGGTCGATGCGGCCGGGGAACAGGCCGGCGAGCACGCTGAAGCGTCTCGGCCACCTTCAGCGGGCTGTAGTGCGGGCAGCATCACGCCGCCGCTGCCGACGCGGATGCGCTCGTCGCCGCGGCGATCGGCCCGATCAGCACCTCGGGGCTCGGCCCGGCCAGCGATCGGCGCCGCCGTGGTGCTCGGCCACCCAGTAGCGGTGGTAGCCGAGCTCGTCGGCCAGCCGGGCGAGGTCGATCGTGTTGCGCAGCGCCTGCGCGCCGGTCGAGCCCTCGGCGATCGGCGACTGGTCGAGGACGCTGAGGCGCAGGTGGCTCACCCGATCGACGGTAGCGCCTCGCGCTTGACTTCAAGTGCACTTGAGGTCGTAGCCTGATCGACCATGAGCACGACACTGACGGCGAGCCAGCAGATCACCGCCGAGGTCGAGTCCTGGCCGGGGGTCGAGTCGGGCCTCGGGCAGCGCGGCGAGTTCGGCTTCACGCTCGGGCGCCGCGAGCTCGGGCACCTGCACGGCGACCACTCGCTGCACCTCGGCTTCCCCAAGGCCGTGTGGAACGAGCTGTTCGAGCAGGGACGCATCGATTACCACCCGGTGTTCCCCGGCAAGCCGGGCTACGCGTCGAGGCGCCTCGAGACCCAGGACGACGTCCTCGATGCGATCGCCCTGCTGCGCCTCAACTACGAGCGCGCCGTCGTGACGCACGGCCTGCCAGACTCCAGCTGAGCGGTCACGCCCGCTCGATCACCTCGAACGGGAGTCGAACCGCATGATCGGATTCATCGTCGCGGGCCTGATCATCGGCCTGCTCGCCCGGCTGCTGCTGCCGGGACGCCAGAAGATCGGCCTGCTCTGGACGCTCGCGCTCGGCGTCGCCGGGTCGGTCATCGGAGGCGTGATCGCGAACCTGATCGGCACCGGCGACATCTTCGAGCTCAACGTCATCGGGTTCGTCGCGGCCGTGGCCGCCTCGGTCGCGCTGCTCAGCGTCGCCGAGCGCTCGGGGCTGGGCGCCGGCGACCGGCGCGAGCGCCTCGAGCGCTGACGCGTCAGCCGTCCCACGGCCGGCGCCGCGGCCACCAGCCCGGCACCGCCCGGCGGTAGTCCTCGTACCGGCGGCCGTAGCGAGCGGTGAGCGTCGGCTCCTCATAGGCGCGCACGAAGGCGGCGACGACGGCCCCGAACGCGGCCGCGTACGCGAGCAGTGCGGGCCGGCCCAGGATCAGGGCTTGGCCGGCGATGGTCGCGCACACCGCGAGGTACATCGGGTTGCGGACGAAGCGGTAGAGCCCGCCGACGACGAGGTGCTGGGTCGGAGCGACGGGCGCGGGCGTCCCGATGCCCTCGAGCGCGAAGCGCGCGAACGCGTGCAGCAGCACCCCGACCCCGGCCACGACGAGGACGATGCCGGCCGACCTGGAGCGGGAGCCAGGTCGCCTCCGCCTCCCAGCCGGTCAGCGCCCAGGGCACCAGCCCGGCGGCGACGCCCGGCGCGACGACGAGGAAGACGAGGCTGCCGAGGACCGCGCGCAGCCGCGACATGGCCGGGGACGCCCACCGACCCGGCGGGCGGCTCACTCCTCCAGGTCGTAGATGTCGGGCATCGGGAGCCCCGCGGCGCCGATCGCGTGCTCCATCGATCCGAACGGCGGGCGCCGCGGGCCGCCGCCGCCGCCCGCGCCGTCGCCGGGCTGGCCCAGCAGGCGGCGGGTGAGCGTCGCGCGGTCGTCGAGCATCTCGTCCAGCGCGGCGACGAGGTCGGTCGCCTGCGGCGTGGGGCGCTCGTCGAGCGCGGCGCGCAGCGTCGCCTGGCGGACCAGCTCGCGGAAGAAGGCACCCGGCGACCGCTCCGTGCGCTCGACGACGAGGGTCCGCGTGGGATCGTCGAGCTCTATGCCTGCGGCGTAGAGCTCCAGCAGCCGCCCCCGGGCCGTCGCATCGGGCAACGGGATCTCGAGGGCCAGGTCGATGCGACCTGGGCGTGCCGCGAGCGCCGGCTCCAGGACGTCAGGGCGGTTCGTCGTGAGCACGAACAGGAGATCCTCGTCCTCGGCGAGCCCCTCCATCTGGTTGAGCAGCTCGTACAGGACGCCGCGGTCGCCGAACGGCATCGTCCGCTCCGCCGCGACGAGATCGACGTCCTCGAGCACGACGGTGGCGGGGGCGAGGTCGCGCGCGATCGCGAGCGCCTGCTCGATGAGGCCGAGTCCGCGGCCGGTGAGCAGGATGGTCGTGCGGTCCGGCATCGCGCCCAGCAGGTAGGTCACCGACAGCGTCTTGCCGGTGCCGGGCGGCCCGTGCAGGAGCACGCCGCGCTTGAGGTGCCGGCCGGCGGCGCGCAACTGCTCGGAGTGCTGGGCGATACCGAGCGCGTGGCGCTCGAGGCGCTCGAGCGTCCCGTCGGGGAGCACTACGGCGTCGCGGGCGACGCGTGCGAGCTGGTGGAAGCGGGCGGTCACCGATCGCTGCGCGTCGACTTGGAGCGAGATCACCTTGCCGCGAAAGACGTTGTGCTCGCGCATCGCCGCGCGCAGGTCGCGCAGGAAGGCCGGGACCACGCCGCGCTGGGCACCGACGCCCTCGACGCGCAGGATCGTCGCGCCGGATCCGTCTGCCCGCGCGCCAGGACGAGGGCCAGGGGTCGGCCTCGTGGCGGGCAGGTAGACGCCCGTCGAGACGCACTGCACGACGCGCCCGTCGCCGACCTCGACGTCGGTGTACCGCACCGCACCGGGCCGGATCATCGCGCCGAACCCGTACTCGGAGACGAGCTCGCTCAGACCGATCGCGTGGTAGCCGACGTTCGGCGACGAGAAGCCCAGGATCTCGGCATCGCCGGCGACCGCGTCGAGCCCGAGCTGGAGGTTCGCGTGGTCGGCGGGCGAGAACTCGGCGACCGTTGACGGAAGCACGCCGGGGTCGGCGCCCAGGTGCTCGCGCAGCCGCGCGGCCAGCGGCGACTCGCCACGCCGCGCGACCTCGGTCATCGCCCGCATGAAGTCCTCGAAGGCCGCGCCGAAGGCACCGGCGTCGGGCAGTCCGTCGTCGCTCACCGAGCTGATGATGCCGTCTCAGCGCTGCAACAGCCAGAGCCGCCGACACTTGTGATCTACATAATCGGCGTTATCGAGCGTTCATAGGCCTCATCGTGCCGTCGGCTGCTCGACCGGCCTCGCCAGCTCGGTCGGGCCCTCGCGCCCGCGCAGCACCACCTCGCCGCCGCGCGCCCAGTGCTCCCCCTCGGTCGTGCCGGCGTCGCGCACGGTCGGCGCGCTGGCCAGCAACCGGCCCGGCTCGCGCTTGGCGAGCTCGGTCAGGCGTGCGGCCTCGTTGACCGGGTCGCCGATCACGGTGTACTCGAAGCGGGACTCGGCTCCGACGTGGCCGGCGACCGCCTCGCCCGACGAGACGCCGATCGCGGCTTCGAGCCCGGCGTCGGCCCGCAGCGCGGCCAGGCGCGTGTGCAGCTCGCGTGCCGCGGCGAGCGCTGCGGCGGCATGGTCGGGCTGGGCCACGGGTGCGCCGAAGACGCACAGCGCGGCATCGCCCTCGAACTTGTTGACGAGCCCGCCGTGGCGCTCGACCACCTCGACGACGGCGGCGAAGAAGCGGTTGAGGAGCTCGACGACGCGCTCGGGCGGCTCGCGCGCGGCGAGCGTCGTCGAGCCGATGACGTCGACGAACAGCACGCTCACCCGCGCGCGCCTGCCCGCCGAGCGCGACGCCGCGCTCGAGCGCCTCGCGCGCGACGTCGGCGCCGACGTGTCGCCCGAAGAGGTCGCGCAGGCGCTCGCGCTCGCGCAGGCCGTCCGCCATCGCGTTGAACCCCGCCTGCAGCCGACCCACCTCGCTCGCGTCGTCGACCGTCACCGCGGCATGCAGATCGCCCTCCGCCACGGCGTCCATCGCGGTGCGCACCGCCCGGATCCGCTCGCTGACCGCGCGCGCCGAGAAGCATCACCGTGGCCGCACCCACCACGAGCGCGACCCCGACCACGAAGGCGATCGCCGCGGCCGGATCGCGGGGCTCGTCGGCCGCCGCGAGCAGCGCGACCGCGATCAGCGGCGCGCCGGCGACCAGCAGCCAGGTGAGCAGGATCCGCGGGCCGACGCCCAGCGCGCCCGCCTCGGGCGGCGGCGACGACGACAGCACCAGCGCGACGGCCGGGCGCATGACGCGCTCGATGATCAGGAACACCGCCGCCGACGTCACGAGCCCGCCGAGCGCGATGCTCGCCGCCACCTCGAGCCCGTCGCGCACCGAGCCCTCGGCGTTGAGCGTGCCGAAGATGACCGCGGCCAGCGTCCACGATGCCGCCTGGAAGGTCATGCCGCGCGCCGGCTGGCGCAGGACGAGGTCGCGCTCGCGCGGGCCCGCCGGGCGGTCGGACGCGGCCCAGTGCGCCAGGCCGCGGCGCATCTCGCCGATCCGCTGCCACACGACGAGAGCTGCGCCGGCGGTGTACGCGGCCACGAGGATGAGGTTGATCGTCCGTCCCCGGGCCTTCGTCCCCGCGCCGGAACACGACGTTGAGGTAGACGAAGACGAGCGCCGCGCCGGCCGCGTTGATGCCCGTCCCCCAGATCACCAGGCGCAGCGCGATGCGCTCGGCCAGCTCGCTGCGCCCGTCGATCACCGCCGGACGACGGTGATCGCGCATGTCGGTCCCGGCGCTCGAGCGAGCCGTGCGTCGGCGGTGACGAGCTCGCACGCCAGCCCCTCGGCAAGGGCCACGTACGTCGCGTCGTACGCGGTCAGGTCGTCGCGCAGATCCCAGACCCGGCGAAGCAGCCCGACCGCCGCGAAGCGGCGCACGCCGAGCCGGCCCCATCGAGCGAGCGCCCTAGCGGCATCGCCGGACTGGAGCTGGCCGCGAAGCACCTGCGTGCGCAGCGAGCTCGTGACCTCCGAATCAGCGAGGTGCGGGATCGCGACAGCTTCGGTTGCGAGCGATCGTCGCGCGTCACCGTCGTTCAGAAGCGCGAGGACGGCCGCCGACGCGTCGAGCACGATCATCGAGCGGAGCGCGCGGCCTCGAGGCTCTTCGATGACGTCCGCGGCCGACACGTCGAGGTCGGGCAGGTCCCCCAGCAGCGCGAGGTTGTCGGCACGTCGCGCGGCCTCCGTCAACTCGCGCAGCGCGAACGACGACACGGACATCCCGTCGCGGGCGGCGAGCGCTGCGAGACGCTCGCTCACAGCGTCCGGCACGTTGCGCAGGTAGAGCGTCTTCATGTCGCAGAATGCTAGCAATGTGCGTCAGGCGTGCGAGCGGCTCGCCCGGCGTGCGGGCCGCTTGCTCCCGCACACCGCGGCGTCCAGCTCGTCCAGCGCGTCGCGGATCGCGTCGATGATCGGCCAGGCGTCGTCGACCTGCTCGCGGTCGACGACGATCCCGAAGTCGACGCGGTCGCGGTAGCTCATGCACGGTGATGTTCAGGCCCGACGCCGTCGGTGATCACCGACACCGGGTAGTTGGCCAGGAGCTGCGCGCCCGCGCAGTACAGCGGCGTCGCGCGGGCCGGGCACGTTGGAGATGACGAGGTTGAGCGGCGGGCGCACGCGCGCCGCGCGTCAGGCGCATCGCCGCGCGCGACGCGCGCGCGTGGATCGCCGGCGGGATGAACTGCGTCGCGTCCTGCAGCAGCGTCGGCCGGCAGCGCGCGGTGGCGCTCCTTGGCGCGCGCGCAGCATCTCGTGGGCGCGCAGCAGCCGCGTCGCGCGGGTCGGCGCTCGTCGGTCGGGATCGGCACGAGCATCATGCGACACGCGGTTGCCGAACGTCCCGCTCTGCTCGCGTCGTGCGCACCGACACCGGGATCATCGCGACGAGCGGCTCGTCGGGCAGCTCGTCGCGCTCGAGCAGCCAGTGCGCGCACCGCGCTCGCGCACGAGCGCGACGACGACGTCGTTGACGGTGATGCCCGAGCTCGTTCTTGATCGCCTTGATGCGGTCCAGCGAGCAGCGAGCCGAACGCGAAGCGCCGGTGCGGCGAGACGCGGCCGTTGAAGCGCGTGCGCGGGACGCGACGTGCGTCGGGCGCGTCCGAGCACGCGCGCCGTCCCGCGCCGCCGAGCGCTGCGGCGCGCGCGTCGGTCGCGCGGCCGACGATGCGCGACGCCCGGCGACCGTGCCGACGCCGGGGAAGTCGGCGAGGTTGAGCAGCCGTCGTGCGGCAGCGCGCGCAGCGCGCGCAGCGGCTGGCGCGGCAGCCCAGCGAGGCCGCGCCCGAGCATCTCGAGCTGGCCGGGCACGCGCTCGCCGCGGTGCTGCGCCGCTCGGGCGGCGGGACGTCGCGGCCCTCCGGGCTCGAGGTCGAGCAGGACGCCCAGGATCTCGGCGCCCGACACGCCGTCGACGGCCGCGTGGTGGATCTTCGTGAGCATCGCCGACGCGGCCGCCCTCGAGGCCGTGGATGAGGTACAGCTCCCACAGCGGCCGCGCGCGGTCCAGCGGCCGCGCGAAGATCCGCGCGACGAGCTCGGCGAGCTGGCGGTCGTCGCCGGGCGGCGGGACCGCGGTCTCGCGGATGTGGAAGTCGAGGTCGAAGTCGGGGTCCTCGATCCAGTACGGGTGGTCGAGGCCGAACGGCACCTCGACGAGCCGCCAGCGGAACGGCGGCAGCAGGTGGATGCGCTCGCCGACCAGCGCGGCACGATGTCCGTCGACGGTCAGCGTCGCCGCCCGGCGCCGTCGACGGGTCGTAGATCGCCAGGCCCGCCGACGTGCCCGGTCATCCGCGCGGTCTCCATGGCCAGGAACTGCGCGTCGAGGCTCGTCAGCTGCCGCATCGTCTCTCCGTGGGTCGCCGTCGCCAGCAACCGTACCCGCGCGCGGCTCAGGCCACGGCGTCGAAGGCCGGCGGGTAGGTGACCAGCCCGCGCGCCTCGGGACGGTAGGCCGGCAGCGCCAGCGCCATCCACGCCTCGGCGGCACCTCCCACGGCGCCGTGACGCCGAACGCGGCGGCGGGCTCGAAGCCGAAGCGCGGGTAGTACGCCGGGTGGCCGAGCACGACGACGAGCGCGAACGCCGTGCGCGCCGCGCGCTCCAGGCCGTCCTCGACCATCCGCGAACCGACACCGCGGCCCTGCCACTGCGGCAGGACGGCCATCGGGGCGAGCGCGAGCACGTCGTGGCCGGACGCCAGGCGGGCACGGCTGAAGAACAGGTGCCCGACGAGCTCGCCCTCGCTCCCGATGGCCACGAGGCAGAGCTCCGGCACGTGCGCCCGCGCCGCCCGCAGCGCGTCGACGAGGTCCGCCTCGCCGGAGCCGGCGCCGAAGGCCCGCTCGAGCACGTGACGCGCTGCGTCGTGGTCCGCGGGCACCTCGGGTCGGGTCGTGGTCACGCTCACCTCACCTCGGGGCGAGGCCGGCCGCGATGTGCTCGAGTTCGGCCGGCGTCCCGCTCATGATCGCACGGGCGTGCTCGGTCACCGCCTCGATCGGCCAGTCCCACCAGGCCGCGCGCAGCAGGCGCTCGACGTCGGCGTCGTGGTGTCGCCGCGACTGGGAGCCCATGACACGAGTCCATCGTGCCGTCCCACGGCGGGCCGAAGATCCCGAAGACACGCGCTGCTGCCCGGTGACCGGGTGCACGACGCCCGCGTCGGGCGCGCCGCGGCCGCTCACGGGACGATCACGTGTCGCGGGTCGGGCTTGCCGTCCGCCGGTGCCTGGCTGTAGTCGCCGAACGGCCCGTCGCGCTCGGCCACGGCGGCGGGGACGCCATCGCGGGCGGCGCGCTCGATGAAGCGCTCGGCGTCCGGCGTGTTGCGCATCAGGCCGTCGAGGATCGGGCCCAGCGTCTGGGTCGCGGCCAGGCCCATCTGCTCGTAGGCCTGGTTGACGATCAGCTTCATGGCCGCCAGCTGCGACGCCGGGATCGAGGCCAGCTCCTGCGCCCGGCGACGGACCGTCTCCTCCAGCTCGGCGAACGGCACGGCCTCGTTCACGAGCTCGACGCGGGCGGCCTCGGCCCCCGACAGCGCCCGGCCCGTGAGGGCGAGCTCCTTGGCCCGCGTCAGGCCGAGGCGGTACAGCCACATGCCCGAGAGGTAGGCGCCCCACATGCGGGAGTACGGGGTGCCGATGCGGGCGTCCTCGCTGGCGATGACGAGGTCGGCGCACAGGGCGAAGTCCGACCCCCCGCCCACGCACCAGCCGTGGACCTGGGCGATCACGGGCTTTGGCGAGCGCCACACGCTCATGAACTTCTGGGTCGGGGCCAGCGCGGGCGCGGTGGCCCCGATGAAGTCCTTCCCCGGGTCCCAGCGACCGTCCGTCGTGATCCCGGCGTCCCAGTGGTGGAAGCCGCCGCCGAAGTCGTAGCCGGCGCAGAACGCCCGGCCGGCGCCGCGGACCACGATGACTTTCACGCCGGGATCGCGCACCGCGGCGGTCACCGCCGCCTCGACCTCGTCGGGCATCGGCGGCACGATGGTGTTGAGGGCCTCGGGGCGGTTGAGCGTGACGGTCGCGACCTGCTCCGCCACGCCGTACAGCAGCGTCTCGTAGGGCATGGCTCACCGTAACCTCCCGGTGGCGACACCCGTTGCAACCGGTGATGCGCCGGCCCGGTTCAGCATCGGCGCTCGCGCTGCTCGTCCTGGCGCTCCTCGTCGCGGCGCCCCCCGCGGCGACGGCGGCCGAGCTCGAGCCCGTGCCCGCCGCGCGCCCGGCCGAGGCGAGCCGCATCTCCGCCGCCGCGCTGGCGAGCGTCGCCGCCCTGCAGCGCGACGACGGGCGGTTCAGCGACCCGACGGGCCGCGTCGTCGGGTCCAGCGGGCTTCCGACGCTGGCGTGGGCGGCGCTGCACGCCGACGGCGAGGGCGCCGCCGAGCGCCTCGCCCTGGCCCGCCGGACCCTCGCCCGCGGGTCGGGGGCAACGGTGATCCTGCGCTGGCCGCTGGCGATGGCCGTCGCCGACGGGCTGGCGGAGCTGCCCGCCGACGACCGCTCCGAGCTGCGCGGCCGGGTCGCGTCGTGGGCGACGCTGAAGGCGGCGGGGATCGCCGACCGCTGCTACCGCCGGTCGGACTGCTTCAACAACTACAAGCTCGTCGACGCGGTGCTGAACCTCGAGCTGGCTCGCTCGGGCGTGCACAGCGACCAGCCCGGCACGCGCCTGCAGGACCCGGCCGCGCTGCGCCGCCGCGCGCTGGGCTGGCTGGACAGCGCGCTGCCCGCGGTCGCCCCGCCGACCGCGACGGTGGCCATTCCCGGCCGGCGCACCGAGCAGGCGACCGTGCTCAGCGATCCTGGAGCCCTGCCGCTGGCCTACCACGCGCTGTGCACGGCGTGGGCGGTCCGGGCGGTGCGGCTGGCCGGCGCCGCAGGCGTCGCCCAAGCTGCGCCTGGCCGCGCGCCGGGCGCTGTGGGGTCTCGTCGGCCTCACGGCGCCCGACGGCGAGGTCTCCTGGTCGGGCCGCGGGCAGGACCAGGCCTGGACGCTCGCCGCGGCGCTCTACGCCGGCGCCGCGGGCAGCGCGCTGTTCGCCGACACCGACCCCGTCCTGGCCGCCGCGCCTGCGCCGGCTGGCCGACGTCGAGCTCGTCGCGCTCGCCGGGCGCCTGCGCTCCGGCGCGCTGCAGGTCCTCCCCAGCGGCAACGACGACTCGCGGGGCTGGACCACTACTACTCCGTCGTCGGCAGCACGGGGCTGGCGGCGACGTTCCTGGAGCTCGCGCGCGACGAGCTGCCCGACCCCGCCGCCCCTCGCCTCGCCCTCCCCTCCGAGCTCGACCGCGCGACCTTCGCGGACCCGCTGCGCACCGGGCTGCTCGCCCGGCGCACCGGCCGCTCGTGGCTCGGCGTGCGGCTGCGCCGCGACCACCCCTTCGATCCCCGCCAGGACTTCGGGCTGGTCCGGGCGCTACGCCGCCACGCAGACGGCTGGCACGAGGAGCGCCCGGCCCGCCCCGCGCCGGTCTCGCGCCGCGGCCGTTCGGCGCAGCGCGTCCCGAGCGCCGGCCCGCTGCTGCTCGCCGGCGGACGCACGCTGTGGCCGCGCGCGACGTCCTGGCGCCCCGTGCGCGGCGGCGTCGAGCTGACCGGCGAGTACCGCTCGCGCGCAGGGCACCGCAGGGCGGCGCGCTGGCGCATCACCGCGTCATCGGCCGGGGCGGCGCTGTCGCTCGGGTGCTCGCGCGGCGCCACGCTGGCGACGACCGAATGGTTGCCGCGCCGGGGGACGCTCGTGCGCGGCGAGCGCTTCCTGTCGCGCGCCGGCTACCGGCTGCGCCTGTCCACGCGCCCCCGCGCGCGCACGCTGTCCACGGCCTACGCCAACGCGCGCCAGCCGAGCCTGGCTGCCGTCCGCCTGAGCATCCCCTGCCGGCGGTCGTGGATCACGGTGCGCTGGACGGGCGGCGCGCTGGCCGGTGGCTAGCGGCCACCGTCGCGCTGCTGATCGCGGCGCTCCTCGAGCGCGTCGAGGCGCTCCTCGAGGCGCTCGGTGCGCTGCTTCTCGCGCTCCTCGAGCGCATCGAGCTCGGCCGCGCTCGTCGGCCCGATGCGGGCGGTGACGGCGATGATCACGACGGCGACGATGGTGAGCGCGACGAGCAGCGAGCCGACGAGCTGGCGCCCCTCAGGCATCGGCGAGGAACTCGCCCGCCGAGGTCAGCCAGGTCAACAGCAGCAGCACGAACACCGACGTCCCGAGCAGCGGCAGGAAGCGCCCGGCCGCGTGGAAGCGCCGCAGCACCGCGATCTTGGCCGCGAGCACGGCCAGCAGCGCCGTCGCCGCCGCGATGTGGGCAGTCGCGCCGTCCTCGAAGCCGAAGTAGCCAGCGCACATCGCCGCCACGACGACCAGCAGCACGACGATCGCGTCGCCGGACGCGCGATGAGCCTTCGACGCGGGCCCCGGGGCCAGGAACCGGGGCCGGAGCTTGCCGTAGCCGACCGCGATGAGCACGAGCTGGTAGAGGGCCAGCGCCAGCGCGACGGAGGCCAGCACGACCTTGACCTCGGTCGGGTTGCCGCGCGTCAGCGTCTCGATCAGGTCCTCCATCGGGTGCGCGCCGCGAGGCTAGCGGACGCGTCGACTAGAACCCGCCGGCGTCGCCGCCGCCACCGAAGTCCCCTCCACCGAAGCCGCCGCCGCCGACGTCGCCTCCGCCGTAGTCGCCTCCGCCGGCGTCGGCCGTCTCGCCGCCGCCCTCCGACTCGCCGCCGCCCTCGCCCTCGCCCTCGCCCTCGCCGCCCAGCTCGTCCATGAGGGACTGCGCGACCAGCGTCCCGGCGAACGCGGCCGCGAAGCTCCCGAGCAGCGTGCCGCCGATCCCCATGCCCATGCCCGTGCCCCCGCGGCCGAACGCGCGCTCGACGCTGCCCGGCTCGCGCATCTCGGCCCGGGTGGCCATGCGCGCCAGCGACCGGGGGTCGTCGCCCTCGGCGCGCTCACCGGCCGGAACGGCCGCGCTCAGCTCCTGCAGCGCCTGGCGGCGCTGCTCGGGCGTGAGCCGGGCAAAGGCCTCCTCGTGGGCCTCCTCGATGCGATCGGGGGGTGCCGTGCGCACCAGGTACCGGTAGCGCTCGAGCGCCTGCTCGTCGGTGAGATCGCCGCCGTCCGAGCCACGCGGCGTGGTCGACGCGCGCGGCTCGTCGCGGCCCAGCAGTCGATCGAGGAAGCCCATGGCCGAGGGTTCCCCCGAGCGCGCGCCCGCCAACCCCGCTGGCTGTTGACCGTTGCCGGCCGGCGCGTGATCCTCAGCGGATGGCGGTCGCCACCTGGGAGCTGCCTCCGGGCCCGCGGACGTCGCCCGCGCGCCAGGCCGTCGCGTGGGTGCGCCGCCCGCTCGGGCTGCTCGAGGACTGCCGGCGCGAGTTCGGCGACACCTTCACGCTGCGCCTGGCCGGGACGCCGCCGCTCGTGATGCTCTCCGACCCGGCGGCGATCCGCGAGGTCATGACGGGCGACCCGCGGACGCTGCGCTCGGGAGAGGCCAACACGGTGCTGCAGGCGGCGCTCGGCCGGCGCTCGCTGCTGCTCCTCGACGGCGACGAGCACCTGCGCGAGCGCCGGCTGCTGCTGCCCGCCTTCCACGGCGAGCGGATGCGCCGCTACGGCGAGGTGATTGCCGGCGTCACCGAGCGCGAGGTCGCGCGCTGGCCCGCCGACCGCCCGCTGACCCTGGGCCCGGCGATGCGCCGGATCGCCCTGGAGGTCATCGGCCGGGCGGTCATCGGGGTCGACGAGCCCGCACGCCTCGCCGCCCTCACCCGCGCCCTGCGGCGCCTGCTCGACGCGACGACGCGCCCCGCGCGGTTGCTGCTGCTCATGACCCTGCAGCCCGGCGGTCGCGCGATCGGCGCCTGGCAGCGCACCTCCCCCACACTGCGCCGCGTGGACGCCCTCCTCTACGAGGAGATCGCGCGCCGCCGGGCGGGCGGGGCCGCCGCCGGGCGCGAGGACATCCTGTCCCTGCTCGTGCAGGCCCGCGACGAGGACGGCGCGCCGATGGGCGACCGCCACCTGCGCGACGAGCTCATGACGCTGCTCGTCGCCGGTCACGAGACGACGGCGACGGCCCTGGCCTGGGCGTTCGAGCGGCTCGTGCGCCACCCCGCGGCCTACGACCGGGTGCAGGCCGAGGCCGCGTCAGCCGACGGCGACGCCTACCTCGACGCCGTCATCAAGGAGACGCTGCGCGTCCGGCCGGTCGTCCCCTTCGTCGTCCGCCACGTCGCACAGCCCGTCGAGCTGGCCGGACGGCGCTGGCCGGTCGGCGCGCGGCTCGCGCCCTGCGTGCACCTCGTGCACCGCCGCCCCGACGTGTATCCCGACCCCGATGCCTTCCGCCCCGAGCGCTTCCTCGAGACGCCGCCGGGCACGTACACCTGGATCCCGTTCGGCGGGGGCACGCGCCGCTGCCTCGGCGCCGCGTTCGCGCTGTACGAGGCCAGGGTCGTGCTGCGCGTCGTTGGCGCCTCCGGCCGGCTGATCGCCGACCGCCCGCAGGACGAGCGAATCGGCCGGCGCGGCATCGCGCTCGTGCCCGCCCGCGAGACCCGCGTGCGCTGGCGCCCCGAGCAGGACGCGTAGGCAGCTGGTTAGATCCGCGGCCCACAACGGGTCCGGGAGGCAGGTCCATGATCAGGAGGAGCAGGACGGCGGCGGCGCTCGCGGCTGCACTGGCCGGCGTCGGCGCGCTGGCGGCGCACGCGGCGCCCGCCGGCGCGGACCGTGCGTCGCTGCATCACGGGCCCGGCCAGCGCCCCGGGCCCGACCTGCTGTACGCGCCGGCCACGGTCGCGCCGCAGCTCGAGAACCGGGGCGCCTGGCGGGCCGCGCCGATCCTGGTCTCCGGCGCGACCGCCTACCGCCGCGGCGAGTTCCTCTACCAGGACTTCCTCTACGACGACCGCGGGGCCCGAGCGACGCGCGACCCCGGCGACCCGCGCGGCGGCCACGTCTTCTCGCCGGCGGCCGGCACCTACACCTACCCGACCGATCCGGCGTATGCGAGCAACGCCGCCGACCTCGTCGAGCTGCGCGTCAGGCCACAGCGCGGGGCGACCGCCTTCCGCCTGACCCTGAACACCCTGCGCGATCCGGCGCGCGTTGGTGCCACGATCGCGCTGGGCAGCGCGGCCACGCCGAGGGCCTTCCCCCACGGCGCCAATGCGACGGCGCCGGCCGAGCGGTTCCTCACGTGGCACGGGACCACAGCCGATCTGCGCGCCGCCGGCAGCGGCCGCGCGCTGACGCCCGCGCCGACCGTCCGCGTCGACCGGCGCCGTCGCCAGGTCGAGCTGATCGTCCCCCACGCGGCGTGGAACCCCGGCCGTGAGACGGTGCGCATGGCTGCGGGCGTCGGGCTCTGGGACGAGGCCGCGGGGCGCTACCTCCTCCCCCAGGCCGCCGCCGACGCCACGCGCCCGGGCGGCGCGGGCGGCCTGGAGACGCCGGCCGCGTTCTTCAACGTCGCCTTCCGCGGCGCCGAGCCGGTGCAGAAGCTCACCGACACCAGCGCGCTGGGCGCCGCGGCCTGGTGGCGCGAGCGCCTGCAGGCCAGGGCGCTCGCCCGCGGCGACCTGAGCGCGCTGCACGCCCGGGTCGACTTCGCGAAGCTCGCCCGCCGCGTCACCGACGACGGCGGCGTCCCGCGCACCGGCGCGCTGAACCGCATCCTGTCCAGCCGCTTCTCCAGCGGCGACGGCGTCGACTGGCGTGCGGGCTGCGGGCGGGCCGAGCCGTGCGCCGGGCAGGTGCGCGGGCGCCTGCAGCCCTACGCGATCTACGTGCCCAGGGCGCGGGCCGGCACGCGCTTCCAGCTCACGCTGCTGCTGCACTCGCTCACCGCCAACTACAACCAGTTCAGCGGCTCGCGCAACGCCGAGCAGTTCGCCGCCCGCGACCGCCCGTCGATCGTCATCACGCCCGAGGGCCGCGGGCCCGACGGCTTCTACCGCGCCGCGGCGGGCGCCGACACCTTCGAGGTGTGGGCGGACGTCGCGCGCCGCTACCGGCTCGACCCGGCGCGCACCTCGATCGCCGGGTACTCGATGGGCGGCTTCGGGACGTTCAAGCTCGCCGCCCAGTTCCCCGACCTGTTCGCGAGGGCCCAGCCGACGGTCGGCGCTCTGGACGTGCCTTCCGAGATGGTGGCCTCGCTGCGCTGGATCCCGTTCCTCATGTGGAACGCCCGGTCCGACGAGCTCGTGCCGCCGGCGCTCTTCGCGCGCGCCGCGGACGCGCTGGCCGGCAACGGCTACCGCTACCGGCTGAGCACGTTCGTGCCCGCCGACCCGCTGCCGCCGACCCCCACCCCGCACCACACGATGCTCGCGGCCAACGACTGGTTCGAGCCGGCCGCGCGCTTCCTCGGGACGGCGACGGTCCTGCGCGACCCGCCGCGGGTGACCTACGTGCGCAACCCGGAGATCGACTTCCCGCGCTACCGCACCACCGCCGACCACGCCTACTGGGTGTCGCGCATCCGCCTGCGCGACGCCGCGCAGCTCGGGACCGTCGACGTCCGCTCCGACGGCTTCGGCGTGGGCGACGCCCGCGCACGCACGACGACCGGCGCCGGCCGCCTCACCGGAGGCACCTTCGGCCCGCGCGCGTACACGAGCCGCGCCACGACCTGGGGCGCGGCGCCCCGCACGCGCGCCCGCGACCGCCTGGAGGTGACGGCCGGCAACGTCGCCTCGCTCACGATCGACGCTCGTCGCGCGCGCGTGACGTGCGGCGCGCGCATCGTGATCCGCTCGGTGGGCGGCGGCGCCCCGCCGCGGGTACGCCTGGTGAACTGCCCGGGCTAGCGGTGCGCTAGCCCGCCGACGAGCGGTCGGCGACGATGCGCACGTCGACCTCGGGCAGCGCCCGGACGAGGCGCATCGGCAGCGGCTCGGCGAGGCGGCCCAGCCCGCGCCGGGCGGTCGGCGCGCCCATGAGGACGTAGGTCGTCCCGCGCTCGCGCGCGACGCGGGCCGCCGACGTCGGCGACGTCGTCGCCCTCCTCGACGATCAGGTGCGCGCCGAGCACCGCCGCGATGCGTCGCAGGCGCTCGAGCTGCTCGCGCTGCTCGGGCGTCGGCTCGCTGCCCGGGTCGCGCACGACGAGGATGTCGAGCTCGGCGCCGAGCCGCTGCGCCGAGCGCCAGGCACGGCGGACGACGCGCTCGGAGCGCGGGTCGAGCTTGGCCAGCGCGAGCAGCCGCTCGGCGATGGCCTGGGGCGCGGCCGTGCCGAACAGCCGCTCCTCGCGCGCGTCGAGCGTGTCGCGCACGAGGCGCTTGCTCTCGACGTCCTCGGCCACCTGGCGCAGCGCGACCTCGCGCAGCGCCTGGAGGTTCTCGACCTTGAAGAAGCCGTTGAGCGCCGCCGGCACGCGCGCGGGCGGGTAGACCTTGCCCTCGCGCAGGCGCTGGATCAGCGCCTCGGGCGTGAGGTCGATGAGCACGACCTCGTCGGCCTGGGCGAGGATCCGGTCGGGGACCGTCTCGCGCACGCGCACGCCGGTGAGCTCGGCGACCTGGTCGTTGAGGCTCTCGAGGTGCTGGACGTTGACCGTCGAGAAGACGTCGATGCCCGCGTCGAGCAGGTCGGCGATGTCCTCGTAGCGCTTGGCGTGCTCGACGCCGGGCGCGTTGGTGTGGGCGAGCTCGTCGATCAGCGCCAGCTCGGGCGCCCGCGCAGGAGGCCGGGCAGGTCCATCTCCTCGAGCGCCGTCCCGCGGTGCTCGACGCGCCGCGCGGGGCAGCACCTCGAGCCCCTCGACCAGCGCGGCGGTCTCCGCGCGCCCGTGCGTCTCGAGCAGGCCGACGACGACGTCGCGGCCGGCCTCGGCCTCGGCCTGGCCCTCCTGGAGCATCCGGTAGGTCTTGCCGACGCCGGCCGCCATGCCGAGGAAGATCTTGTAGCGACCGGCCATCCGGCCGGAGGCTAGGGGTCCCGCACCCTAGGCGCCGAGCAGGTTGTGCACGATCAGGTCGATGAGCTTGATGCCGATGAACGGCGCGATCAGCCCGCCGAGCCCGTAGATCAGGAGGTTGCGCCGCAGCAGGGCGTCGCGCCGATCGGCCGGTAGCGCACGCCGCGCAGGGCGAGCGGGACGAGCGCCGGGATGATCAGCGCGTTGAAGACGATCGCCGAGATGATCGCCGACTCCGGCGTGCCGAGGGCCATGACGTTGAGCTCGTCGAGCGGGCCGTCGCCGCCGCCGGTGGCGTAGGTGGCGGCGAAGATCGCCGGCAGGATCGCGAAGTACTTCGCGACGTCGTTGGCGATCGAGAACGTCGTCAGCGCGCCGCGGGTGATCAGCAGCTGCTTGCCGACCTCGACGATCTCGATGAGCTTCGTCGGGTTGGAGTCGAGGTCGACCATGTTGCCCGCCTCGCGGGCGGCCTGGGTGCCGGTGTTCATCGCCACGCCGACGTCGGCCTGCGCCAGCGCCGGCGCGTCGTTGGTGCCGTCGCCGGTCATCGCGACGAGCCGCCCCTCCCCTGCTGCTCGCGGATCAGCTCGAGCTTGGCCTCCGGCGTCGCCTCGGCGAGGAAGTCGTCGACGCCGGCCTCCTCGGCGATCGCGGCCGCGGTCAGCCGGTTGTCGCCGGTGACCATCACCGTGCGGATGCCCATCGCGCGCAGCTGGTCGAAGCGGTGGCGCATGCCCTCCTTGACGACGTCGCGCAGCTCGATGACGCCGAGCACCTGCGAGTCGCGCGACGACGGCCAGCGGCGTGCCGCCCTCGCGGGCGATGCGGTCGAGCTCGGCCTCGAGCTCGGGCGGCGCCTGGCCGCCCTCGTCGGCGACCCAGCGCAGGATCGCGTCGCCGGCGCCCTTGCGCAGGCGGGTGCCGTCGAGGTCGACGCCGCTCATCCGCGTCTGCGCGGTGAACGGGACGAAGCTCGGGCGTCGTCGCGGCGCCGAGCTCGTGCTCGCGCAGCCCGTACTGCTTGGCCAGCACGACGATCGAGCGGCCCTCCGGCGTCTCGTCGGCCAGCGAGGAGAGCTGCGCGGCCTCGGCCAGGTCGACCTCGCTGACGCCGGGCATCGGGACGAACGCCGCGGCCTGGCGGTTGCCGAGCGTGATCGTGCCCGGTCTTGTCGAGCAGCAGCACGTCGACGTCGCCGGAGGCCTCGACCGCGCGGCCCGAGAGCGCCAGCACGTTGCGGCGCACGAGGCGGTCCATGCCGGCGATGCCGATCGCGGACAGCAGCGCGCCGATCGTCGTCGGGATCAGCGCGACGAGCAGCGCGATCAGCGTCGACGGTCGAGACGTCGGTGCCGGCGAAGTCGGCGAACGGGCGCAGCGCCACGACGACGACGAGGAAGATGAGCGTCAGGCCCGCGAGCAGGATGCCGAGCGCGATCTCGTTCGGCGTCTTGCGCCGCGCGGCGCCCTCGACGAGCCCGATCATCCGGTCCAGGAACGACTGCCCCGGCTCCTGCGTGATCTCGACGACGATGCGGTCGGACAGCACGCGCGTGCCGCCGGTCACGGCCGAGCGGTCGCCGCCGGCCTCGCGGATGACCGGCGCCGACTCGCCGGTGATCGCCGACTCGTCGACCGAGGCGATGCCCTCGACCACGGTGCCGTCGCCGGGGATGACCTCGCCGGCCTCGACGACGACGACGTCGCCGCGGCGCAGCTCGCCCGCCGGCTTCGTGCGTGCCGTCGGCCAGCCGCGCGGTCGTCGTCGTGCGCATCGCGCGCAGCGTCGCGGCCTGCGCCTTGCCGCGGCCCTCGGCGATCGCCTCGGCGAGGTTGCCGAAGATCACGGTCAGCCACAGCCAGACCGCGACGGTCAGGCGAACCAGCCCGGCTGGTCGCCGGCGCCCAGGACGGCGAGGACCGTGGTGAACGACCGCGCCGACCTCGACCACGAACATGACCGGGTTGCGGACCATGGCGCGCGGGTCGAGCTTGCGCAGCGACGTCGAGCAGCGCCGGAGCCGATCGGCGACGTTCATCGTGCCTCCTCGGCGTCGAGGGCGAGGTTGAGCTCGAGCACGTTGACGCCCGGGCTCGCCGAGGACGCCGAGCCCGCGGCCGTCGGTGGTGTCGTCGATGAGCTCGAGCACGCGCTCGCGCTGCAGGCCGCGCTCCCGCGCGACGCGCGCGGCCTGGATGCGGGCGTTCTCGGGCGAGATGTGCGGGTCGACGCCCGAGGCCGAGGTCGTCACCGCGTCGGCGGGATCTCCGAGCGCGTCAGGCCGGGGTTGTCGAGTCCCTCGCGCTCGAGGTAGGCGTCGGCGTTGCGCGGCCTGCAGGTCGCGCAGGTCGGCCTGGTTCGGGCCGCGGTTGTTGAAGAACGTCGCCGCCGGGTTGTAGCCGGTGACCGACGGGCGGGTCTGGAAGTAGCGCTCGTCGGACTCGGTGACGGTGCCGTCGCGTCTCGCCCGCTCGCGAGAAGTCCTGGCCGATCAGCCGCGAGCCGACGACCCTGCCGTCGCGCTCGACCAGCGAGCCGTCGGCCTGCTCGGGGAAGGCGACCTGGGCGAGGCCGGTCACGGCGAGCGGATAGGCCAGCCCGAGGGCGAGCGTGAAGACGACGACGGCGACGACGGCGGAGATGAGGTCCTTGCGCATGTCTCAGAAGAGCTGGTCGGTGAGGCCCTGCACGACCGGGCCGAGCAGCAGGGCGGGGACGAAGGTCAGCAGCGCGACGAGGAGGACCGTCGCGATGATCAGCACCACGAACGTCGGCGTGTCGGTGCGCATCGTGCCCGGGCCCGCGCGGGGAGACGCGCTTGCCGGCGAGCGCGCCGGCGACGGCGAGCGCCACGATCATCGGCAGGAAGCGGCCGAGCAGCATCGCCAGGCCGCCGAGGAGGTTGGCGAACGTGATGCCGAAGGCGCCCTCGTTGCGTGCCGTTGGGCTGCAGGAAGCCGGTGTAGCCGGCGAACGCCGAGCCGTTGTTGTTGGCTCTGCGAGGTGTAGGCGTACAGCGTCTCGGAGAAGCCCTGGGGCCCGCTGTTGAAGATCGACGCCTGGCCGTAGTCGGTCGCGACGGCCAGCGCGGTGAAGACGAGCACCAGCAGCGGCACGGCGAGCGTGCCGATCGCGACGAGCTTGATCTCGCGCGCCTCGATCTTCTTGCCCAGGTACTCGGGCGTGCGGCCGACCATCAGGCCGGCGAGGAAGACCGCCGAGCAGGACGAACAGCAGCATCCCGTAGAGGCCCGAGCCGACGCCGCCGAAGATGACCTCGCCGGTCATCATGTTCGCCATCGGGACCGCGCCGCCGATGCCGGTCAGCGACTCCATCGCCGCGTTGACCGCGCCGCACGAGGCGACGGTCGTGACCGACGCGAACAGCGACGACGAGCCGATGCCGAAGCGCGACGTCCTTGCCCTCCATGTTCGGCCCCGTCGAGCCCGGCGGCCTGCATCGCGGGCGTCGTGCCGTCCTCGGCGACGAGACGATCGACGACGGCGACGATGAACATCGACAGCATCGCCGCGTAGATCGCCCAGCCCTGGCGGCGGCTGCCGACCATCCGCCCGAACGTGCTCGTCAGCGCCGCCGGGATCGACCAGGATCATCAGCATGGGCACGAAGTTCGTCAGCGCGCTCGGGTTCTCGAACGGCATCGCGGCGTTGACGTTGAAGAAGCCGCCGCCGTTGGTGCCGAGCTCCTTGATGATCTCCTGCGAGGCGACCGGCCCGAGCGCGAGCGTCTGCTCGCCGCCGGTGATCGTGTGGAGCGTCTCGTAGGGCGACAGCGTCTGGATCACGCCCTGGGAGACGAGGAACAGCGCGCCGACGAGCGAGATCGGCAGGAGCACGTAGAGCAGCGTGCGCGTGACGTCGACCCAGAAGTTGCCGAGCGCGGCGCCCGAGCGCCGCGCGAAGCCGCGGATGACCGCGGCGACGACGGCGATGCCGACGGCGGCCGAGAGGAAGTTCTGCACGGCCAGGCCGGCCATCTGGGTGAAGTAGGACAGCGTCGTCTCGCCGGCGTAGAACTGCCAGTTGGTGTTCGTGACGAACGACGCCGTCGTGTTGAACGACAGGTCCCAGGTGCCCGAGCCGTAGCCCTCGGGGTTGAACGGATGGATCCCCTGCGTGCGCAGGATCACGTAGAGCACCACGAAGAAGACGAGGTTGAAGACCAGCACCGTGCGCGCGTAGCCCTTCCAGTCCTGCTCGCGCGGGGCTCGTGCCGCAGCGCGCGGTAGAACGACGCGCTCGACGGGGCCGAGCACGCGGTCGAGCGACGACCGGCTCGCCGCCGTAGACGCGCGCCAGGTAGCCCCCGAGCACGCGGCGTGAGCGCCGTGAGCACGACGATGAAGACGACGATCTGCACCCAGCCGGCGACCGTCATGGCGCTAGAGCTCCTCCCCGCGCAGCAGCGCGTAGGGCAGGTAGGCGAGAAGGGCGACGGACACGACCAGCCCGACGACGTCGAGCGCGCTCATACGCGCTCCAGACCGCGCGCGAACAGGAACAGCACCGCGAACGTGAGGGCGCCGATGACGACGCTGTAGACGTCGCCGATGGACTCGGTGAGCCCGAGGAAGGCGACGGGCGTCATCGGGCGGCCTCGAGCGCCTCGCGGGCGAAGTCGGCCGCCTCGCGCAGGTGCGTGGGCGACGCCGGGCGGAAGAGCGGCCCGTCGGCGTCGACGAGCAGTCGCCGGACGAGCAGCAGGTCTGCGAGACGCGCGTCGTCGGCCTCCCGCACCGAGGCGGCGAGCTCCAGCAGCGAGTCCCGGCACTCGCGAACGGCGTACCGGCTGACCGGGACCGCCGCGCTGGGGACGTACGGGCGCTCGACCTCGGCGACGACGCGCTCGAGGCCCCTGGCGAGGGCCAGGCGGCGATGTCGCCGCCACATGGCGGCGACGTCGAGGTGGCGTCGACGCTGCCAGCCGGCGGTGGGGGCGGATGTGGACATGGCCCCATCCTGGACCGGCTCCGTCAAGGCGCTGTGGCGATCGCGCGCCGCGCCGTCAAGATCCCGTCAAGATGCGCCGGCTCAGCCGCGAAGCGGTAGCCGACGCCGGGGTCGGTGCGGATGAGGCGCCGCTCCGCGTCCTCGGGCTCGATCTTGCGGCGCAGGTTGGCGATGTGCGTGCGCAGCGTCGCGACGTCGTCGGCGTAGGCCGGGCCCCAGACCTCGATGAGCAGCGCGCGGTGCGTCAGCAGCCGCCCGCGGTTGGTCATGAGCGTGCGCAGCAGCGAGAACTCGATCGGCGTGAGGTGGACCTCCTCGCCGTCGCGGCGCACGCGTGCGGCCGGCGAGGTCGAGCTCGAGGCCGTCGGCGCGCAGGACGGGCTCGCCGCCCGCGGGGCCCGCGCGGCGCAGCAGCGCGCGCAGCCGGGCGACCAGCTCGCGCGGGCTGAACGGCTTGGTGACGTAGTCGTCGGCGCCGGCCTCCAGCGCGCGCACCTTCTCGTCCTCCTCGCCCACCGCCGACAGCACGAGGATCGGCGCCTGCGTCCACTCGCGCAGGCGCCGGCAGACCTCGATGCCGTCGCCGTCGGGCAGCACGAGGTCGACGATCGCCGCGTCGGGCGCGTGCAGCGCGGCGGCGTCGAGCGCCTCGGCCACCGTGGCGGCCGGCAGCGGATCGAAGCCGGCGTCGCGCAGCACGACGCGCAGCGCGCGCAGGATCTGCGGCTCGTCGTCGCAGACGAGCACGCGCGGCGTGGCCGCCATCAGCGCCTCGGCCGGCTCGGGCACGGGCTCGAGCGGCAGCTCGACGACGAACGACGTGCCCTGCCCGGGCAGCGACTCGGCCCAGACGCGCCCGCCGTTGACCTCGACGAAACCGCGCACGATCGCCAGCCCGAGGCCCGATCCGCGGTGCCCCGAGGCGTTCGTGCCCGCGCGGTAGAACGGCTCGAACACGCGCTCGAGCTGCGCGGGCGGGATCCCGGGCCCGCGGTCGACGACACGCACGAGGATCCGCCGGTGGCCGGCCGCGCGCGCGCACCGAGACCGGGTGCCCGCCGCCGTGGCGCGCGGAGTTCTCGAGCAGGTTGGCGAACGCGCGCTCGAGCTGCGCGGCGTCGGCGCGCACGAGCGGCAGGTCGCGCGCGATCGACAGCCGGACGCTGTCGGCCGGCAGGTCGAGGTCGTCGACGGCCGAGCGCAGGACCTCGTCGACCGAGGACCACTCCGGCGCGCGGCTCGGCGGCGTGGGCCTCGAGGCGCGAGAGGTCGAGCAGGTTGTCGATGAGGCGCGACAGCCGGTCGGCCTCCTCGCCGATGCCGCCGGCGAGCTCGCGGCGGTCGCCGTCGTCGATGCGTCGGCGCCCGCAGCGGCTCGACGGCGGTGAGGATCGCCGTCAGCGGCGTGCGCAGGTCGTGGCTGACGGCGCGCAGCAGCGCGGTCTTGAGGACGTCGCTGCGCCGCAGGGCGCGCGTCTCGACGACGTCGGTGAGCAGCTCGTCGCGCTCGAGCGCGGCCGCGAGCAGCGCCTCGAGCGCGGGGACGACGCGCTCCTGCAGGCGCCGCAGCGCCGCCTCGGGCAGCCCGGCCGGCAGGACGAGCGTGCCGAGCTGGCGCGGTCCCTCGCGCAGCGGGAACGCGAGCCGCCGCTCGTCGCCCTCGACGGGCGCGAGCTCGATCGCGGCGGACGGCAGCTGCAGCGCGCGGGCCAGGCGCTGCGCCGCGGCCGGCAGCGCCGCGGCGCAGGTCGTCGCCGCGCAGCAGCATCCGCGCCATCTCGGCCGAGAGGTCGGCCTCGCGCCGGCGCTGCTCGGCCTCGGCCGTGCGGTCGCGCGCCCGCTGGGCCAGCGTGCTGGCCACGACCGCGGCGACGAGGAAGACGCCGAGCGCGACCCAGTTCTCGCCGTCGGCGATCGTGAAGCGGCCGGTCGGCGGGATGTGGAAGAAGTTGAAGGCGAGCGCGCTGACCACCGCGGTCGCGACCCCGAGCAGTGCGCCCCAGACCGCCGAGACCAGCAGCACGGCCAGCAGGTAGAGGACGCCCAGCGACGTGACCGGCGCGACCTCCTTGAGCGGGAAGACGGCGAGCGTCGTGAGCGTCACCGACACGGCGGCGACGGCGATCCCGGTCGCGACGGCGGGCGGCCCGTCCCCGATCAGCGGCACCTGTCCGCGGCCGGCCATGAGCCAAGCGTAACCGCGCTCTAGGGCGCCGGCGGGCCCGGCGTGTGGCACACGCAGCGGTTGCGCCCCGCCGTCTTGGCCGCGTACAGCGCGACATCGGCCAGCCGGTAGAGGTCGTCCACGTCGCGCGCGTCGGCCAGCTCGCACAGGCCGATCGAGATGGTCAGGCGACCGGCGGTCCGCGTCGCGGGCATCGCGCGCTCAGCCGAGGAGGGCGATGACGACCGCCAGCGCGATGACGATGCCGATCGCCGCCGCGACGATCATCGGCGGCCGCTGGCGGCGCCAGAAGTCCGGGCGCGCGCGGTCGGCCGAGTGGCGGCCCTCCGGCGGGGTGCCGACCCAGTCGTCGTCGTCCGGCGCAGCAGGCGGCATCGCTGCAGGCTATCCCTCCTCGGCCAGCAGGCGGGCGCGCAGCGCCTCGACGTCGAGGTCGGGCGCGGGGTACTGCGGGTCGAGGTCGCGCAGGGTCGCCAGCACGAGCTGCCCGACCGCCCAGTTGCGATACCACTTGCGATCGGCGGGCACGACGTACCAGGGAGCCGCGACGGTGGAGCAGCGTTGCCAGCGCGATCTCGTAGGCCCGCTCGTACTGGGGCCACAGCGCGCGCTCGTCCAGGTCGCCGGGGTTGAACTTCCAGCGCTTGGTGGGGTCGTCGAGGCGGGCCAGCAGTCGCTCGCGCTGCTCGCCCCAGGACAGGTGCAGGTAGAGCTTGACGATCGTCACGCCGGCGTCGACGAGCTTGGCCTCGAACGCGTTGATCTGGTCGTAGCGGCGCTCGATCTCCTCGGCCGGCGCCAGCTCGTGCACGCGGGCGACCAGCACGTCCTCGTAGTGGGAGCGGTCGAAGATGCCGACGATGCCGGGGCCGGGAACGCGGCGGCGCACGCGCCACAGGAAGTGGTGGCGACGCTCCTCCTCGGTCGGCTTCTTGAACGCGGCGACCTGGACGCCCTGGGGGTTCATCGCGCCGATGGCGTGCTTGATCGTGCCGCCCTTGCCCGAGGTGTCCATGCCCTGCAGCACGACCAGCAGGCGGCGCGGGCTGCCGGCCGTCGCCTCCGCGAACAGGCGCTCCTGCAGCTCGGCGAGCTCGGCGGCCTGGCCGGCGGCCGCCTCGAGCGTCTTCGCCTTCTTCCCGGGGGCGAGGGGACTGCCCGCCGGATCGCGTTCTACGAGCGGCGTCCCGGCCGGGTCGTGCCGCAAGATCCCCCGGAGGTCCATACGGGGACGCTATAGGCTCCCGCGGTCCGTGACCGCCCTCGCCACGCGCCCCGAGCCCGCCGGCCTGGACCGGCCCGCGCGCCGAGAGCCGGCCGTGACGCCGCGGGTCGCCGCGGTGGCCGTGGCCCTGCTGGCGCTCGTCTACCTGGCCTCGCGCCTGGCGTTCGCGGCCCGCTTCCCCTACTTCCTCGACGAGGGCACGTACGCCCGCTTCACCGAGCGCGCGGCGCAGTCCTACCATCAGCTCTTCGTCTCGCTGGAGATCGGCCGGGAGCCGCTGCAGATGTGGCTCGGGCTGCCACTGGTCGAGCTGGGGGTCAACCCGCTGACGGCGATGCGCGCCGTGTCGGTCGGTGCCGGGCTGGCCACGGTCGCGGTGATCGGGTTGCTGGCCCGCAGGCTCGGCGGCGACCTGACCGGGCTCGTCGCAGCGGGTCTGGCCGTCGTCGTCCCGTTCTTCCTGGTCCACGACGGCATCGGGATCATGGAGCCGCTCGTGACGCTGGTCATGGCGTCCGCGCTGCTCGCCCAGGTCGAGCTGGCCCGGCGGCCGAGCCTCCGGCTCGGCGTGGTGCTCGGCGTCGTCCTGGCCGCCGCCGTCCTGACCAAGGAGAACACGAAGCCGGCCATCGCCCTGATCCCCGTCGGCCTGCTGCTGCTGGACTGGGATCGTGAGGGCCTGCGCCCGCGCCTGGGGCGCTGGGGCGGCGCCGTGGCGATCGCGCTGGCCATGGCGGTGGCGGCCAACGTCCTCATGCGCCTGTCGGCCTACTGGAAGGAGCTGGTCGCCGAGCGCTCGGACCCGAACCTGTACACGGTGCGCGAGGTGTCCGACGTCCTCTCGGACCCGTTCGGGTCGTGGGGCGCCGCGTGGGATGCGTACGGCCCCGCCCTCTCCGGCTACCTCACGCTGCCGCTGGCCGGCGCGGCGATCGCCGGCGCGGTGCTGGCCCTGCGGCACCGGCCGCGTTTCGCGGCCGTGCTGCTGGCCTGGATCGCGCTTCCGCTGGTGATCTCGCTGAGCTTCGCGCTGTTGCCCTTCCCCCGCCACGTCATGTACCTCGTGCCGCCGGTCCTCGTCCTCGCCGCCTACGCCATCGTCGAGGCGGGGCGCTTCATCGCGACACGCCTGGAGCCGCGGCGCGCCGGGCTCGCGTCGGCGGTCGCGCTGGCGCTGCTGCTGACCCCCGCGCTGGTGGCCGACGCGCGCTTCCTCGCCCACCCCGACACGGTGCGCTACCCCGACGGCGACGACCTGCAGTTCGTGACCGGCACCGGAGGCGGGTCGGTCTGGCCCGCCGTGCGCGACCGCCTGCGCGAGCGCGCGGGGCCCGGGCCCGTGGTGGTGCTGCACCCGCGCGCCGTCCCCATCGTCGTCGACCTGATGCTCGACGACCCCCGCTTCCAGTTCGTCGGAGGCAAGGACCCGCGCGCGCGCCGCGCGACCTTCGTGCTCGTCGACGAGATCCCGTTCGTCGACTTCGAGTCCCTGCGGGATCTTCCTCGACGGCGGCTTCAGGCTCATCGGCACCTACCGCCGCCCGCGCGGCGGCGCCACGCTCAAGCTCTACCAGCGTCCCGCCCCCGGGCGCTGACGGCGGTCGACGAACAGCGACTGCGCCGACACGCCGATCGGCCCGTGCTCGTCGAACAGCCGCGACTCGGCGAGCCCGGCGCCGGTCGCCTCGACGTGCGTGCGGGCGTCGAGCAGGACCCACTCGCCGGCCGGCTCGCGGTGCAGGTGCACGGTGAGGTCGGTGTTGACGAACAGCCACTCTCCCCAGTCGAGGACGTGGCTGATGCCGTTGCCGAAGTCGGCGGCGGCCACGACGCGGGCCAGCGGCGACGGCTCCTCGCCCTCGACGAGCGGGCGGCCCAGGCGAAACCACGCCAGCGCGGGCCCCGGGCCGAAGTCGGTCGAGCCCGCGAAGCGCAGCTCCATCCCGGTCAGGCCGAAGCCCTCGCTCGCGCCGCTCGCGGTCGAGGCGAGCGCCGTCGGCTCGATCGCGCCGGGCGGCTCGCACGGCAGCCCCGGCTCCTCCCTCGCTCCGGCGGGCAGCTCCAGGGCGCCCCGCCGCAGCCGCACCGCCCTCGCGCGCAGGACGACCGCGTCGCCGGCGCTGAGCTCGGCCTCCACGAGCTGCAGCCGCCTCCCGGGGCGCACGACGCGGGCCTGGACCTGCAGCGGCGCGAGCGGAACCGCCGACAGGAACTCGTAGGTCACGCGCACGACGGCCATGCCGCCGGCGGGCTCGGCGCGCTGCAGCACCTCCGCCACGAGGGCGGCGGGGGCGCCGCCGTGCAGGGCGCCGGCGTCCCACGGCCCGCGACCGTGGCCGGTCGGCACGAAGCGCTCGCCGTCGCGCAGGAAGACCGGCTCGCTCATCGCCTCACGCCTCGGCCTCGGACGCCACCCCGGCGATCACCTTCGACAGCTGCCCGCCCTGCCAGGCGATCGGCGACTTGCCCTCGTCCTCGACGACCAGCCGCGCGCCCGGGATCGCCTCGGCGTAGGCCTCCCCCACCGCGCAGCGGATGGCCCGGGTCGGCCTCGTCGCGATCGGCCACGACGACCGCGGGCACCGTGATCGCGCCCAGCGCCTCGAGCGCGGCGAACGGCCGCGAGCGCGGGCACCGCGCGCAGCGCGTCGGCCACCGCCTCGGGTGCTCGTGGGCGCCCAGGCGCTGGCGCAGGACCGTGATCACCGTCTCCGCCACGGCTCGGGCACGCCGGGGTCGCCGTAGGCCTCGACGAAGCCCTCCACCCCGCCGCTGCGCAGCCCCTCCGACAGCGCGTCCCAGCGCGCGAGCCCCTCCGGGTGCGTCGCGGGGTCGTAGGCGGGCGTGATGAGCACGAGCCCGGCGACGCGCTCGGGCTGCTCGAGCGCGAGGCGCAGCGCGGTGTGGGCGCCCATCGACGCGCCGGCGAGCACGGCGCGCTCGACCCCGCGCTCGTCGAGCACGCGCAGCAGGTCGGCGGCGAGGTCCTCGTACCCGTAGGCGCCGGGGTCGGGCGCCGGGCCGGAGCGCCCGTGGCCGCGGGCGTCGTAGGCGATCACGCGGTGGCCCGAGCGCTCGAGCGCGCGTGACCCCATGACGACGTAGCGGTGCGTCGCCGTCAGCCCGTGCAGCAGGACGACCGGGATCCCCTCCCCGGCCTCCGCGACGTGGAGCTCGACCTGGGCGGGCACGGGTGAGTCCTATCCTCGATCCGATGACCGTCATCGACGTCACCGAGCGGACTTCGAGCGCGAGGTCGTCGAGCGCTCGCACGCGATCCCGGTCGTCGTCGACTTCTGGGCCGAGTGGTGCGGCCCGTGCCGCAGCTCGACGCCCGCTGCTCGAGCGCGCCGCCGCCGCGCGCGAGGGCCAGGTCGTGCTGGCCAAGCTCGACACCGACGCCAACCCAGCGATCGCCCGCGGCTTCGGCATCCAGGGCATCCCGGCCGTCAAGGCGTTCTCCGGACGGGCGCGTCGTCGACGAGTTCGTCGGCGCGCAGCCGCCCGCGCAGGTCGAGCGCTTCTTCGACGAGCTCGTCCCGAGCGAGGCCGACGGCCTCGTCGCGGCCGGCGACGAGGCGTCGCTGCGCCGCGCGCTCGAGCTCGAGCCCGACCGCGCCGACGCCGCCGCTCGCGCTCGCCCAGCTCCTGCTCGCGCGCGGCGAGCGACGAGCCGCTCTGGAGCTGGTGCGGGCGGTGCCCGGCTTCCAGGCCGAGGGCCTCGCCGCCCGCATCCGCCTCGAGGAGGCCGGCGAGCCCGACCTCGCGCGAGGCCTTCGCCGCGCTCGACGCGGGCGACGAGCGAGCGCGCGGTCGACCTGCTGATCGACGCGCTGCCGGACGCCGACGAGCACAAGGACGACATCCGCCGCGTGCTGGTCGTCGCGTCCTCGACGAGCTCGGCGTCGAGCACCCGCTCGCGCGCGACGCGCGCCGCCGCCTGGCCGCCGCGCTGTACTAGCGGACGCGCGCGCCGCAGCGCGTGCTCGCGCACCAGCTCGCGCCGAGCGCTCGGGCTGCTCCCACCAGAACAGGTGCCCGACGCCCTCGAGGAGCTCGAGCCGCGCGCCCGGGCACATGCCGCGCGATGAGCTCGGCGTTGGCGACCGGGAGCATCCGGTCCTCCGTGCCGTGGATGACGAGCGTCGGGACGTCGAGGTCCGGCAGGCGCGCGCTCGTGTCGTGGCCCGCGATGGCCTGCATCTGGAGCATGATCACCGGGACGGGCACGGGCAGCGTCGTGGCCATCTCGCGGAACGGCTCGTAGTTGCCGGGCTCGCGCCGCGAAGGCCCGCGAGACGTTGAACTCGTAGCCCGCGCGCAACGCGCGCTCGCGGTCGCCGGACAGCAGCGCCTCGCCCAGCCCGGTCGCGACCTCGTCGTCCGCCAGCGCGGCTCCCGGGCCCGCCGCAGTAGGTGCAGCCGAGCGTCAGCGTGCGCACCCGCTCGCGGATGGCGCAGCGCGAGCTCCTGGGCGACCATCCCGCCCATCGAGATGCCGAGCACGTGCGCGCTCTCGAGCTCCGAGCGCGTCGAGCAGCGCCGGCGGCGTCGTCGGCGAGGTCGGCGATCGTGAAGCCGCCGGTCGACGCGGCGCCGAGTGGCCGACGCCGCGGTGGTCGTAGGCGATCAGCTCGAAGTCGCGCCTCGAGCGCGGCCAGGAACGGCTCGCCCCACGAGAGGTGCGTGCCGCTCATGCCCTGGATGAGCAGCAGCGGCTCGCCCTCGCCGCGGCGCAGGTAGTGCAGGCGCTGACCGGCGACGTCGGCGTGGTCCATGGCACGAACCCTAGTCCTAGACCTCGAGCTCGAGCTGGTCGCTCGCAGCGCCGGCCGCGTGCGGCGGCTGCTCGTGCTCGAAGCGAGGCGACGCGCACGCCGAGCAGGCGCACCGGCCGCGGCGGGCGCGTACTCGCGCAGCAGCTCGACGCGCCAGCTCGCGCGACCTCGCTCGGCGTCGTTCGTCGGCCTGCGGCGATCGTGCGCGCCCGCGTGACCGTCGTCCAGTCGTCGAGGCGGACCTTGATCGCGATCGTGCGGCCGCGGCGGTCCTGCTGCGCCAGGCCGGCGCACAGCTCGCGCGGCCAGCCGGCGCAGCGCGCCCTCGATCTCGCGCGGGTCGGCGATGTCGCTGTCGAACGTCGTCTCGCGCGACTCGGACACGGCGATCCGCTCGGAGCGTCACCTGTGCGTCGAGCCGTCGAAGCGCGCGCGGCGCCGCAGCCACGGGCCCTGGTCGCCGCCGAAGTGCTCGGCGAGCACGTCGTCGCCGACGCGCCGCGAGCGCCGCCGAGCGTCGTGATGCCCATCGCCGCGAGGCGCTCGACGGTCTTCGGCCCGATCCCGGGCACGAGCGCCGGGCGACGCGCGCGGCGAAGCGCGCGCACGCCTCCTCGCGGCGTGAGCACGACGAAGCCGCCGGGCTTCTCGGCGTCGGAGGCCACCTTGGCCACGAGCTTGTTCGGGCCGATCCCGACCGACACGGTCAGGCCGGTCGCCTCGCGGATCTCGCGCGACGAGGCGGCGCATCGCCGCGCGCGGCGCGACGAGGCCGCTGAGGTCGAGGTAGGCCTCGTCGAGCCCGACGACCTCGACGCGGTCGACCTGGCCGCGCACGAGCGCCATGACCTTCTGCGACACCGCGCGGTAGGCGGTGAAGTCGGGCGGGATGAGGATCGCGTCCGGGCACAGCCGCCGCGCCCGCGACGGTCGGCATCGCCGAGCCGATGCCGAACTGCCGCGCCTCGTAGGACGCGGTCGTGACGACCGCCCGCGGCCCGTGACCCGGCGACGATGACCGGCAGGCCGCGCAGCTCGGGCCGGCGCTGCAGCTCGACGGACGCGTAGAACGCGTCGATGTCGAGGTGGGCGATGCGGCGCGACACGCTTCGAGGGTACGCCGCGCGGCGGGGCACCCGCCGCCGAAGGCGGTGGGTCCGGCTCCAGCGCGACGTGACCCTCGTGGTCCTGCGGGCGGCTACCGGGTGACGAGCACCGCGCCCGTGCTGCCGAAGCCCAGGCGTGCCTTGGTGGCGGCGGTGAGGTCGAACTCGCGGTCGCCGACGTACGGGCCCGCGGTCGATCGACGCGCACGCGCACCGATCGCTGCCCTGGTGGCGCAGCGTCAGCTTCGTGCCGCACGGCAGCGTCTTGTGGGCGACGCCGATCGTGCCCGGCGACAGCGCGCCCGCCGCAGCCGAGCGCGTTGCCGTACAGGCCCGGGCCGTACCACGACGCGAGCGCGCGGCGGTAGACGTTCAGGCGCCCGACGATCCGCCGCGTCGCGCGGATGCGCGTCGCCGCGAAGCGCACGCGCAGCTGCGCGCTGCCCGGCCGGCCGGGGCGCCAGCGCAGGACGAAGCGCCCGCCGCGGGTGGTCGCCGTGCGGTCGACCGTCTGCCAGCCCTCGCCGCTGCGGCGCTGGAGCGATGACGCGCGGCCGGCCAGCGCGGGCCGCAGCACGCCGCGCACGGTGGCGGCTCTGCCGGCGAGCACGTTGGTGCGCAATCGGATCCGCTCGAGGTCGGCGGCCGCCGGTCGGCGGTGGCCGCGGCACCGGGCTCCGGTGCGGTCGTCTGGGCCGCGCCGGGCGTGGCGGCGATGGTGGCGGCGACGCACAGCGGCGCCGGCGAGCGCTCCCGCACGGCGTCCGCGCAGGGAGCATGGTCCTCGGCATGGAGGGCCTCCTTGGGGACTTCCGCGCCTACGGGGTTAGCTGTCGGGCTCGCGGCGGGCCGTCCGTGCGCCGTGCACGGCTCGACCGGTCGCTACCGCGGCTGATGCCGCCGATTCGCCCCATCCGGCCTGCGCGACGCGCTTCCGGCGATGGGTCCCCCGCTCGCCCCCGTCAGGATGGAGGCGACTCGGCGTGTCGAACAACTGTTCGCACGCTAGTGCCCAATGCGCCGGATCTCCGTGCGCAGCGTCACACAGCGACAGTTGGCGCACCGGAACTCGGTGTGCCGGCGAGCGCCATGCCGGCCAGGACGGGCGGGATCACGGCCGGCGGCGCGTCCGGCCGGCGGCTGGCCGTGTCGAGGGCCAGCGAGCACAGCCGGGCCACGAGCGCGAGCAGCGCGGCGTGGCCGTCGGTGCGCAGGGTCTGGCAGGCCGAGCCGGGCCAGCGCGAGCGGCTCCGTCGGCGTCCTGCTCGCGGAAGGCGAGCTGCAGCGCCGTCGAGAGGTACACCGCCGCGCGCTCGGCCTCGACGACGCGCGGGCCCAGGGCGTCGACGACCGGGCGCCGGCCCGAGGTCGAGCGGCGCCTCGCCGGCGAGGATGCGCCCGAGCGGCCCGCCGGCGATCGCAGCGCAGCGCGTCGCGCCCCAGGCCCGACGGCGCGCGCGCAGCGCAGCGAACAGCGAACGCGGTGACGACGCCGCTGCCGTAGGGCATGTCGCTGGCGTAGAGGATCTGCCCCGGCGGGATCGTCGCGTAGAGCTGCAGCAGGTCGGACGACCTGCCACCAGGCCGTGTCGAAGAAGAGGTTGGGCAGCTCGGCGGCCTCCGGCGGCGATCCAGCCCAGGTCGCTGATGCCCGCGTGGGCGAGGACGAGCGACGCGCGCGGGTGCCGGCGGGCGAGGTCGACGACGGCCTCGCCGAGGTGCGGGATGCCGCGGCCGGCGTGGAAGAGGACGATGGCCCGGCGCTCGCCGGCCAGCGCGACGACCTCGCTCGACGACGGGGTGCGGCAGCCCGAAGGCGTCGCAGCGCGGGTGCAGCTTGACCCCGCGCGCGCCGGCCAGCAGGCCGCGGCGGGCCTCGGCGAGCGGCGTCCGCGTGCGTTCGGGTCGACCCGCACGAGCGCCTCGAGCCGGCCGCCGGAGCGCGGCGCAGGCGGCGAGCACCGCGTCGTTGGCCTCGCGGTAGCCGTCGGGCTCGTGCATCGGGAAGACCAGCGCCCGCGCGGTGCCCGGCGGCGTCGAGCCCGGCGAGGATCTCCTCGGTCGTCGCGCTGAAGCCGTCGGGGTCGTTGTGGCCGATGTGCGTGTGCGCGTCGAACCACTCCACGTCGCCCAGCGCCTCGCGCCCGTCGGCGAACAGCGCGCCGAGGGCGGGATCGAAGTGGCTGCTCGCGATCGGCACGCGCGGCAGCCTAAGGCCTGCGGCCGCGCGGGCGGTCAGGCCGCGGCAAGCGGCTCGGCCGGGGCCTCGATGCGCTCGCGCAGCTTCGCCAGGCCGAGGCGGATGCGGCTCTTGGCCGTGCCGAGCGGGACGCCGGCGCGCCGCGCGATCTCGTCGGCGGTCAGGCCGCCCCAGTAGGCGAGCACGAGCGCCTCGCGCTGGTTGGCGGGCAGCTCGGCCAGCGCCGCGCGCACCGCGCGGCGCTCGCTCTCGCGCTCGGCCATCGGGCGCCGGGCGCTCCTCGGTGCGTCCCTCGTCGCGCGCGACGACGAGCTCGAGGCGGTCGCGAGGCGCGGCCGGCGGCCTGCGCCTCGCGCCACAGGTCGAGCGCGCGGCTGCGGGCCATGAGGCGCAGGTAGCTGCCCGAGCTCGCCGCGCCGGGCGTCGAACTTCTGCGGGCTTGCGCCAGACCTTGCAGGAACACGTCCTGGGTGACGTCCTGGGCCTGGGCGACGTTGCCGAGGATGCGGTAGGCGGCGCCGTAGACGCCGCGGGCGTGCTCGTCGTAGATGCGGGCGAAGGTGGTGGGATCGCTGAGGTCCATGTGCTGGCTCCGTCTCGGGGGTGAACAGAACCTTACACACTCTGTTGAAGGTTGTCGACCGCGGTGGAAGCAATCAGGCACATGCGCCAACCCGGACCGGCTCACCGCCCTCGACTCGCCTTCCTGCACCTCGAGCGCGGCGGCGCGCACATGCACGTCGCGTCGGTCCTGATCTTCGAGGGCGAGGCGCCGACCTACGACGAGCTCCTGGAGTCGGTGTCCGGCGGCTGCACCTCGTCCCGCGCTACCGCCAGCGGCTCGCGTTCGTGCCGCTCGGGCAGGGCCGGCCCGTGTGGGTCGACGACCCGCACTTCAACCTGCGCTACCACCTGCGCCACAGCGCGCTGCCCGCGCCCGGGCGGCGACGACCAGCTCAAGCGCCTGGCCGGCGCGGCTGTTCGCGCAGCGAGCTCGACCGCGACAAGCCGCTGTGGGAGATCTACCTCGTCGAGGGCCTGACGCCGGCAGGACGGCACGCCGCGCTTCGCGCTCATCGCCAAGACGCACCACGCGCTCGTCGACGGCGTCTCGGGCGTCGACATCACGTCGGTCCTGTTCGACGCCTCCGCCGACCCCGCGCCCGTCGGCCCGGCCGGGCACGACGTGGGCGCCGCGCCCGACCGCCGCCCGCGGCCGCAGCTGCTCGCCGACGCGCTGCTCGAGCGCGCCACGGTTCCCGCCGAGGCGGCGCGCGGCGTGCGCTTCGTGACCCGCGGCCCGCGCCAGGCGCTGCGCGCCATGGCCGAGCCGCTTGCGGGCGTGGCGGCGATGGCCCGCGTCGGGCTCTCCCCCGCGCCGCCCTCGCCGCTTCAACGTCCCGATCGGCCCGCACCGCCGCTACGACTGGGTCGACGCCGACCTCGAGCGCATCAAGGCGATCAAGAACGAGCTGGGCGGCACGCTCAACGACGTCGTCCTCGCCGCCGTGACGCTCGCGCTCGGCCGCTGGCTGCGCGCGCGCGGGCACGACACCGACGGCCTGGTGCTGCGGGCGATGGTGCCCGTCTCCGTGCGCGCCGACGTCGAGCAGGGCGCGCTGGGCAACCGCGTGGCCGCGATGTACGCGCCGCTGCCGGTCGGCATCGAGGACCCGCGCGTCTGCTTCGCGCAGATCAGCGACTCGATGGGCGACCTCAAGGAGTCGGGCCAGGCGGTCGGCGCCACGACGCTCACGCAGCCTGGCCGACTTCGCGCCGCCGACGATCCTCAGCCAGGCCGCGCGCCTGGCCGCCGGCCAGCGCTTGTTCAACCTCGTGGTCACCAACGTCCCCGGCCCGCAGTTCCCGCTGTAGCTGGCCGGCCGCCGGCTCGTGGGCTTCTACCCGGTCGTCCCGCTCGCCCAGGGCCAGGCGCTCGGCATCGCGATCATGAGCTACGACGGCCGCCTCGGCTTCGGCCTGCTGGGCGACTACGACGCGCTGGCGGACCTCGACGACCTGGCCGACGACCTCGCGGCCGCGGTCACTGCGCTCGAGGGTGCGGCCGGGTCGGGCCCCTCCACCCCGGCGAAGGACGCCCGCACGCCGGCCGCCACGGGTGCGGACGGGTCGCGGGCGACGCCGCGCCGCGCGGCGCGCCGCGCGCCCGCCCCGACGTGAGGATCGCCCTCGCCCAGCTCAACGCGGTGGTCGGGGACATCGCCGGCAACGAGGCGAGCATCCTCGCCCGCATCACCGAGGCGCGCGACGCGGGCGCGCAGCTCGTGCTCTTCCCCGAGCTGGCCGTCACCGGCTACCCGCCCGAGGACCTGCTGCTCAAGGAGCACTTCCTGGCCGACGCGCGCGCCGCGGTGCAGCGGATCGCGGCGGGCACCGAGGGGATCGTGGCCATCGTCGGCTTCCCCGAGCGCGCCGACGACGTGTACAACGCCGCCGCGGTCTGCGCCGGCGGCGTCGTCAGCGGGATCTATCGCAAGGTCAACCTGCCCAACTACGGCGTCTTCGACGAGCTGCGCTACTTCCAGCGCGGCCCCGGCGGCGCGATCGTGCAGGTCGACGGCGTCCAGGTCGGCCTGACCATCTGCGAGGACATCTGGCAGCCCGGCCCTCCGCTGACCGACGAGGCGCTGGCCGGCGCGCGGCTGATCGTCAACATCTCGGCGTCCCCCTACCACCGCGGCAAGGGCGCCGACCGCGAGCGCATGCTCGCCCAGCGGGCGCGGGACAACCTCACGGCGGTCGCCTTCTGCGGCCTCGTCGGCGGGCAGGACGAGCTCGTGTTCGACGGCCACTCGTTCGTCGTGGACCACGACGGGAAGGTCATCGCGCGCGCCCACCAGTTCGCCGACGAGCTGCTGGTCGCCACCGTCGACGTCGAGGCCGCGGGCTCCGCCCGTCTGCGCGACACCCGCCAGCGCCCGGCGGCGCGCGAGGCCCGCGCCGACGTCGCGCTGCTGGGCAACCTGCAGACGGCGGGCCCGCCGGCGGCGCCGGTGTCGGGCGGGCCGGTGGCCGACCTGCTCGACACCGACGCCGAGGTCTACGCCGCGCTGGTGCTGGGCACGCGCGACTACCTCACGAAGAACGGCTTCGAGCACGTCGTGCTCGGCCTGTCGGGCGGGATCGACTCGACGCTCGTGGCGCTCGTCGCCGTCGACGCGCTCGGCGCCGAGCGGGTGACGTGCGTGACGATGCCCTCGCCCTACACGTCGCCGGGCACGCTGGCCGACGCCCGCACGCTGGCCCAGAACCTCGGGACCGACCTGCTCGAGCTCCCGATCAGCGAGGCGATGCAGGGCTACGACGAGCTGCTGCGCGACGCCTTCGCCGGGCGCGAGGCGGACCTGACCGAGGAGAACCTGCAGGCGCGCATCCGCGGCAACCTGCTCATGGCCCTGTCCAACAAGTTCGGCTGGCTGGTGCTGACGACGGGCAACAAGTCGGAGATGTCGGTCGGCTACTCGACCCTGTACGGGGACAGCGCCGGCGGCTTCGCGGTCATCAAGGACTGCCCGAAGCTCCTCGTCTACCGGCTCGTGGCCGAGCGCGCCCGCCGCGACGCGACGTCGCCGGTGCCGGAGAGCATCGTGACCCGCCCGCCGTCGGCCGAGCTGCGCCCGGACCAGCGCGACGAGGACTCGCTGCCGCCCTACGAGATCCTCGACGCGATCCTCGAGGGCTACGTCGAGCAGGACCTCGGGCGCGACCAGCTCGTGGCGCGCGGGCTGCCCGCCGGCCGACGTGGAGCGGGTGATCCGGCTCGTCGACCTCGCCGAGTACAAGCGCCGCCAGCAGCCCCCCGGGATCAAGGTGACCAGCCGGGCCTTCGGCCGCGACCGCCGCCTGCCGATCACCAACCGCTACCGGGGCTGAGTGGCCCCCGCCACTGAGCCGGTGTCCGTCGCCCTCGTGACCGGGGCCGACAACCCGCGGGGCATCGGCCGGGCGTGCGTGCGGGCGCTGGCCGCCGCCGGCTTCGAGGTCGCGTGCAGCGTCGATGCCGCACGGCGAGGGCCCGCAGGAGGCGGCGCTCGTCGTGCCCGCCGACCTCGCCGACCCCGCCGCGCCGGTCGCGCTGCTCGACGCGGTCGACGGCGCGCTCGGGCCGGTCACGGCGCTGGTCAACAACGCCGCGGTCTCGGAGCGCGACGGCTTCGAGCGCCTGGACGCAGCGACGCTCGACCGTCACCACGCGGTCAACGTCCGGGCCACGGCCCTGCTGAGCTGCGGGGTCGCGCGGCGCCTGCAGGGGCGTACCCCGGGGCGCATCGTCAGCCTCACCAGCGGCCAGGCCCTGGGGCCGATGCCCGGCGAGCTGGCCTACACGGCGACGAAGGGCGCGATCGAGGCCTTCACCCGCCAGCTCGCGGCCGAGGTCGCGCACCTCGCGATCACCGTCAACGCCGTCGACCCGGGCCCGACCGACACGGGCTGGATGGACGACGCGCTGCGCGCCGAGCTCGGTGCGCGCTTCCCCGCCGGCCGGGTCGGCGAGCCGGCCGACGCGGCCCGCCTCGTCGCCTGGCTGTGCTCAGCCGAGGCGGCGTGGGTGACCGGCCAGGTCATCCACTCCGAGGGCGGCTTCCGGCGGGCGTGAGGCCCGCCTGCACATGACCACGGCATGGATGCTCAGGTGCGGTCGCGCACCGCGATCGTCATGCGGACGAGGGCGCACAGGCGGCCGTCGTCGTCGGTGATGTCGACCTCCCACACCCAGGTGGTCCGGCCCCGGTGGCGGCGCCGGGCCTCGGCGTGGATCGCGCCGCTGAGGATCGGGCGCAGGAAGCTCGTCTGGTTGGACAGGCCCTGGGCCGTGCGCCCGTCGGCGGACACGGCCATCGCCGTGGCCATCGAGGTCAGCGACTCCGCCATCGAGGCGAACACGCCGCCGTGCACGAGGCCCATCGGCTGGCGCACGGAGTCGGCGACCTCGACGCGGCCGCGGGCGAGCTGGTCGGTGACTTCGAGCACCCGCAGGCCGTACAGGGCGTCGAAGGTGTGCTCGTAGGCGACGACGGGCTCGGGGAGCATGAGGTGCGGCACGATATCGCCCCCCGCCAGTAGGCTCGGGCGGGTCATGGCGCCCGTCGACAGCCTCCCGGCCGACCAGCAGGCCGTCCTCTCGCTGCTGCTGCGCCAGGGCCGCTCCTACGCCCAGATCGCCGGCATGCTGAAGATCTCCGACGCCGCCGTGCGCGAGCGCGCCCACGGCGCGCTGGCCGCGCTCGGCCCTGCCGCGGGCGACCTCTCCGCGCGCCGCCGGGCGGAGATCGGCGACTGGCTGCTGGGCCAGGCCGACGATGACGAGCGCGCCGACACGCAGGCTCTGCTGGATCGCAGCGAGCCGGCCCGCGCCTGGGCGGGCGCGGTCGCGAGCGAGCTCGCGCCGCTGGGCGGCGAGCGTGTGCCGGAGGTCCCCGCATCGGCCCGCGCCGCGGCGGCGCCCGCCGCGGGCCGTCCGCGCAGCTCGCGCGTGGGCGGCGCGGTCCTGCTCGCGCTGGTCGCGCTCGTCGCGGTCGTCGTCGTGGTGCTCGTGACGCGCGGCTCGGACGACGACGGCGGCGGCTCGCAGGCGTCGACGACGTCCGCGCAGGCCGAGGCGTCGCAGTCGCAGCCCGTGGCGCAGGTCAACCTGCGCGCGCCCGAGGGCGCCCCGGCCCCCAGGGCGCTCGGGCGTCATGCAGGTGCTGCGCGTCGACGGCCAGCTGGCGGTCAACGCGATCTTCGAGGGCCTCCCGAAGCCCAAGTCCAAGAACGTCGGCTACGGCATCTGGCTCTCGACGCCCGGCGGCGATCGCAAGTGGCTCGGCTTCGTCAACACGGCCGACGAGCAGGGGCGCCTGCTCGTGCAGGGCCGCTTCGACGAGAACGTCACCGCCTACCGCGACGTCCTGCTGACCCGGGAGACCCGCCGCGACCCATCCCGCCCGGGCACGATCTACCTGCGCGGGCGCGTGCAGCAGGCGCCGGCGCAGGGCTCGGGCTAGCCCCTCGTGGGCTGCCGCTTCGTGCTCCAGCAGCACGACGCCACGCGGCTGCACTTCGACCTGCGCCTCGAGGTCGGCGGCGTGTTCCGCTCCTGGGCGGTGCCCAGGGGGCTGTCGCTGAACCCGGCCGACCGCCGCCTGGCCCAGCCCGTCGAGGACCACGCGCTCTCCGCCGGCGACTTCGAGGGCGTCCACGCCGGCGCGCGCCGCGGGTCGGGCGCGGTGATCATCTGGGACCGCGGGAGCTACCGCAGCCTGGACGGCGCCGCATCCGTCGCGGACGCGCTGGCCGCCGGCCACGCGGCGCTGTGGCTCGAGGGCGAGAAGCTGCGGGGCGGCTGGGCGCTCACGCGGGTCGCCGAGGAGCCGGGCGAGCGCTGGATCGTCGTCAAGATGCGCGACGAGCACGCCGCCCGCGACCGCGACATCGTCGCCGAGCGACCCGCGTCGGTGCTCAGCGGCCGCACGCTCGCCGAGCTGATCGCCGACGCGCGCTGATCAGCCGGGCAGCAGCTTGCCGGGGTTGAGGATGCCCGCTGGGTCGAGCTCCTCCTTGACCGCGCGCAGGACCGCGAGGCCGCTGTCGCCGACCTCCGCGCGCATCCACGGGACGTGGTCGCGCCCGACCGCGTGGTGGTGGGTGATCGTGCCGCCCGCGGCGACGATCGCGTCGCTGGCGGCGGCCTTCGCCTCGCGCCACTGCTCGAAGCTCGCGGCCGGGCTGCTGCGCGGCGAGGAACGTGAAGTACAGCGAGGCGCCGGTCGGGTAGAGGTGCGAGACGTGGCAGGCCACGAGCGGCGCGTGCGGCCGACAGCGCGTCGCGGACCGCCGCGTGCAGGTCGAGCAGGCCTCGACCACTGCCCGGCGGTCTCCAGCGTCTCGACCATGACGCCGCGCTCGAGCAGGTCGTCGCGCAGGTAGGGCGCCGCGAAGCGGCCGCGGGCCCAGGCGCGCCCGGGCGCCTGGCCCAGCGCGACGGCGCCCGACCGGCGCGAGGACCGCCGCCGCCTCCTCGCGGCGCGTGCGCACGCGCTCGCCGTCGCCCTCCCAGCCGGCGATCGCCAGGCAGCCGTCCTCGACGTCGTTGAAGCGCAGGTAGCCGCGCGCCAGGCGGCCCTTGAGCCCGCCGTCGCCCGCGAGCGCGAAGGACATCTGCGTCTCGGTCTCGTCGGAGAGGCGCGTCACGTCGGGGGCGAGGCCCTGCTGGGCCAGCGCTCGCAGCGCCTCGACGCCGGCGGCGAGCGAGGGCAGCATGAAGCCCTCGTAGCGCGTGACCTCCGGGCGCGGGCGCACGCGCAGCGCGACCGACGTGAGCACGCCGAGCGTCCCCTCCGAGCCGACCAGCAGCTCGCGCAGGTCCGGCCCGGCGGCCGACGGCGGGCGCGCGGCGAGGTCGAGCGTCGCCGGCCGGCGCGACGCAGCGCAGGCCCGACCACGAGATCGTCGATGCGGCCGTAGCCCGTCGACGCCTGGCCCGCCGAGCGGGTGGCGGCGCAGCCGCCGACGGTCACGAACTCGAAGCTCTGGGGGAAGTGCCCGAGCGTCAGGCCGAGGCGCGCGAGCGCCGCCTCGAGCGACGGGCCCGCGGGTCCCCGCGGCGACGACCGCCGTCTGCGAGCGCTCGTCGACCGACAGCAGCCCGTCCAGCCGCGCCAGGTCGAGCGACACGACGGCGCTGAAGCCGCCGCGCAGGGGCTCGACGCCGCCGACGACGCTCGTGCCGCCGCCGAAGGGCACGACGGCGACGCCGGCCTCCGCGCACGCGCGCAGCACGCCCGCCACCGCGCCGGCGTCCGCGGGGAGCACGACCGCGTCGGGCGCCTGCTCGGCGTCGCCCGCGCGCTGGCGCACGAGGTCGGGGTAGCTCTTGCCGGCCGCGTGCAGGACACGCGCGTCGCGGTCGTCGCGCACGCCCTCGGCGCCGGCGAGGTCGACCAGCCGCTCGCGGAAGCCGGCGGGCAGCTGCGGCGCGCGCAGGCGCACGTCCTCCAGCGCCACGGGCGGGCGCTTCGCCGCCCCGTCGCCGCCGATCCGCTCGCGCAGCCAGTCGAGCCCGTGCGCCGGCGGCGCGGAGGCGTGGGCGGCGTCGCCCCAGCCCCACCACCGCATCTCGCGCGGCGGGAGCGGGGCGGGCGCGGCCGCCGGGGTGGCCGCGCTAGCCATGCAGGCGCTCCAGCGCGTCGAGCGCGTCGCCGAGCTGGCGCCGCGCGGCGCGGCGCACGAGGAAGCCGCCCAGCCGCGCGCTGCCGCGCAGGCGCTGCTGGAGCTCGAGCGTCACGCGCGTCGCGCCCGCGTCGGCCGGGGCCAGGCGCACCTCCGTCACCGAGGCGGCGAGGATGCGCTCGAACGGCGTGCCGTCGACGTCCTGCGTCCAGCGGCACAGCTCCGGCGCGCGGCGCTCCTGCAGGCGGAAGTCGGCACGGACCGCCTTGCCGCGGTCGGTCGTCAGCACCTGCGTGAAGCCGCGGCCGTCGACCCCCTCGACGCGCGTCACGCGCGGCCACCAGCGCGGCAGGTGGTGCGGGTCGGCGACCGTCGCCCACACCGCCTGCGGCGACGCGGCGAGCGTGCGGCTGCGACGCGTGGTGGCCACGGCGCCTGGCCCTACTCCGCCTCGTAGGTGATGAGCGCGTGCACGTCGTGCTCGCCCAGCCGCTCGCGCCCGGCGAGGAACGCCAGCTCGATCAGGAACGCGCAGCCGGCCACCCGGCCGCCGAGCTGCTCGACGAGCTCGCACCAGCGCCCGGGCGGTGCCGCCCGTGGCCAGCAGGTCGTCGTGGACGAGCACGCGCGTGCCCTCGGTCACCGCGTCGGAGTGCAGCTCCAGCGCGTCGGTGCCGTACTCGAGCAGGTACTCGGCGCGCACCGTCGTCGTAGGGCAGCTTGCCGGGCTTGCGGGCCAGCACGAAGCCCGCGCCCAGCTCGCGCGCGAGCGGCCGAGCCGAGCAGGAAGCCGCGCGCCTCGGCGCCGATCACGACCTCGACGTCCAGCGGCGCGCGCGTAGCTCGGCCAGCCCGCGCACGGCGGCGTCGAGCGCCGCGCGGGTCGGCCAGCAGCGGCGTGATGTCCTTGAAGCCGATGCCCGGCTTGGGGAAGTCCGGGATGTCGCGGACCAGCTCGCGCAGCGTGACCTCGGCCGGTCCGCGCCGCCTCATCCGACGATCTTGCGCAGGTCGCGCACGAGCAGCAGGTGCTTGAGGTGCGTCGTCACCGCGGCCAGGTTCTCCAGCGCCTCGATCGCCTCCTTGCGGCGCTCGGCGTTGCGCGAGCGCAGCGCCGGGGCCAGGATCTGCTGCAGCAGCGCGGCCTCGCGGTCGGCCGAGGTGCGGAACGCGCGCAGGTTGCGCCCGCCGACGCCGTAGCGGGCCAGCTCGGTGACCGCGCGGACGATCTCGCGCTCGGTCTCGTCGTAGTACTTCGTCCCGGCGCGGTTCTCGCCCTTGATGACGCCGTACTCCTCGAGCTCGGCGACCATGCCGCGGGTCGGCGCGCGTCTCCTCGACGACGTCCTCGAGCGAGTACAGCGCGCCGTTGGCGCGGCTCGGTGACGCTCGGCCGGCGGCGGCTGCGCTTGCCTCCGGCCGGCTCCGGCCGGCGGGCGGCGGCGGCCACGTCGCTCTCGGTGCGCCCGGAGGCCAGCTCCTGGCGGATGACGCGCAGCGGCAGGAACTCGTCGCGCTGCAGGCGCAGGATCGTGCGCAGGCGCGCGACGTCGCCCGAGCTGTACAGGCGGTAGCCGCCGGGCGTGCGCCGCGGCGACAGCAGCTTCTGGTCCTCGAGGTAGCGGATCTTCGAGATCGAGATGTCCGGGAACTCCTGCTCGAGCGCCTTGCACACGGCGCCGATCGTCATCGACTTCGCGCGCCGGCCGTCGTCCGCGTCGGCGTCGCCGGGCACGAGCTCCGTCTGGTCGCCTTGGACCGCCATCGTGCTCACCGCGCCAGGAAGGTCAGCTTGAACTTGCCGACCTGCAGCTCGTCGCCGTCCTCGAGGCGATGGGACTCGATGCGATGGCGGTTGACGTAGGTGCCGTTCAGCGAGCCGAGGTCGTCGAGGTGGAAGTCGCCGCCGCGGCGCGACGAGCAGCGCGTGGTCGCGCGAGACGGTCACGTCGTCGAGGAACACGTCGGAGTCCGGCCGCCGGCCGATCGTCATGCGCTCGCCGCCGAGCGGGAAGCTCTCCCCCACGCGGCCGCCGCCGGCGCGGATGACCAGCGCGGCGCCCTCGTGGGCGACGACCTCGTCGACGTCGACGGGGACCAGCTCACCCGTCTCGTCGATGCGGTAGGTCGCGGTCTGCGACTCGCCCTGGCCCTCCTGGGCGCCCGAGGAACGCGCCGCACTTCTGGCAGTAGTTCGCGCCCTCGGCGTTGACGAAGCCGCACTCGGGGCAGTGCACCGCCACGGTCGCCCCCGGACCGGCGCTACTCCGCGGGCGCCGGGTCGGGGCCCGACGCCTTGCCGGCGAGGATGTCCGTCAGCCGCTGGACGTCGTCGCCGGTGATCACGTCCTCGCCGCCCTCGTGGCTTCTTGCGCAGGCGGTTGACGAGCTCCGCGCGCAGGATGTCGATCTTGCCGTGCAGGATCCGGCGCTGGTAGGAGATGTCGACCTCCTCCTCGGTGAGCTGCTGGATGTAGGTCCTTGAGCTCCTCGTCGGAGAGGGAGCCGAGATCGGGGAAGGTGTCCATGAGACGGCGAGCATACCAACGACGCCGTGAGACTCAAGTTGAGCTTGAGGGTGGGCGCTTCCGTGCACGCAGCTGGGCGTGCGCGGAGCGCACGTACTGCACCGTGGCCACGATCGTGAGGACCAGGCCGAGGTAGAGCATGACCGCGCCGAGGGTCTCGCAGCGACACGAGCCCGGCGAAGATCGCGGTCATGACCGGCCACACGGCCCAGCGCCCCCACCAGTTGATCTTCAGCTCGACGCCGCGGCGCAGCGAGCGGGCGCGAGACGGCGAGCATGAACAGCTCGCGCGCGACGAGCACGGCCAGCGCCCAGCGCGGCAGCAGCTCGAAGTGCCAGCACACGACGACGCCGGCGATGACGAGCAGGCGGTCGACGATCGGGTCCAGCAGCGCGCCGAAGCGGCTGTACTGGCCGGTCACGCGCGCCGCGATGCCGTCGGCGTAGTCGCTCCAGGCGATGACCGCGTAGACGATCGCCGGGCAGCGCGTCGGTGCCGGTGTCCGAGCTGAAGGCGAGCACGAGGAAGACCGGGATCAGCGCGAGGCGGACGAAGCCGATCGCGTTGGGGATCGTCCACACGTGCCAGGGCTGGCCGGCGAGCGTCTGCGGCGGCGGCGGGCCCGAGCGGTCCAGGCCGCACGAGCCGGCGGAACGTGAGCCGCGCCTGCTCCACCGTTCGGCGGCCGCGTCCTGGCTCCTCCATGCGCTCGCGCGCCTGCGAGGCGGCCGGTCTACGGGAGGCTGCGCCACAGCTCGGCCACCGCCTCGGCGGCGCCCTCCAGCGGCACGCCGCCCTCGTGGTCGGCCCGCCCGCGGCGCACCTGCGCCTCGAGGCGCCCCGACTCCAGCGAGCGCTTGCCCGAGCGTCAGCCGCAGCGGGCAGCCGAGCAGCTCGGCGTCGGCGAACTTCTCGCCCGGGCCGGCGTCGCGGTCGTCGAGCAGCACGTCGAGGCCGACCGCCCGCAGCTCGCGGTACACGCCCTCGGCGGCCTCGCGCTCGGGCGTCCCCGGCTCGCCCAGCGCCACGAGCTCGACGTCCCACGGCGCGATCGACCGCGGCCACGAGATGCCGCGCTCGTCGGCGAACTGCTCGACGGCGGCGGCGACGATGCGCGCCGGGCCGATGCCGTAGGAGCCCATCCAGATGACGCTGCTCGTCGCCGTTCTCGTCGAGGTAGGTGGCGCCGAGCGGCTCGGAGTAGCGCGTGCCGAGCTTGAAGATGTTGCCGACCTCGATGGCCGGCTCGATCCTGATCGGCTGGCCGCCCACGGTGTCGCCGGCCTCGACGCGGCGCACGTCGGCCCGCGTGAACGGGAAGTCGCGGCCGGGCTCGACCCCGCGCAGGTGGCGGTCGGGGCGGTTGGCGCCGGTCACGTAGCCGCCGGGCCCGACGCCCTCGTCCAGCAGCACGGCGACGTCGGCCCCGACCGGGCCGATCGAGCCGGGCGGCCCGATGCGGTCGGCGATCTCCTCCTCGCGTCGCGGGCCGGAACGGCGCGCCGAGCGCGTTGCGCAGCTTGATCTCGTTGACGCGGTGGTCGCCGCGCACGACGACCATCAGCAGGCCGCGCCCCTCCGCGACGACGGGGAAGGCCTTCAGCAGCGCGCCCGTCGGCAGCCCGAGCCGGCCGGCCACCTCGTCCACCGTCGTGAGCCCCGGGGTCGCCACCTCCTCGGGCGCCGGCAGCGGCGGCGGCAGCTCGACGGCCTGCGGCTCGGCGGAGGCGATCTCGACGTTCGCGGCGTACCCGGGCGCGAGCGCGACGTCGTTCTCGCCGGCCGGGCACGGCGCCATGTACTCGTGGGCGCGCGTGCCGCCCATCATCCCGACGTCGGACTCCACCCGGTACCACTCGAGGCCGTAGCGGTCGAAGATCCGGTCGTAGGCCGCGATGTGCTTGTCGTAGCCGGCCTGCAGGCCCTCCTCGTCGCGGTCGAAGGTGTAGGAGTCCTTCATGATGAACTCGCGCGTGCGCAGCACCCCGGCGCGCGGGCGCGGCTCGTCGCGCTCCTTGACCTGGAAGTGGTAGAGGATCAGCGGCAGGTCGCGGTAGGAGCGCACCGCGTTGGCGACGTGGAAGGTCACGACCTCCTCGTGCGTCATGGCCAGCACCATCTCGGCGCCCGCGGCGGTCCTGCAGGCGGAAGAGCTCGGGCCCGATCGCGTCGTAGCGCCCGCTGCGCCGCCACAGCTCGGCCGGGTGCAGGACGGGCATCAGCATCTCCTGCCCGCCGATCGCGTCGATCTCCTCGCGCACGATCTGCACGACCTTCTCGTGCACCTTCCAGCCGGCCGGCAGCCAGGTCCACAGCCCGGCGCCGAGCTGGCGCACCAGGCCGGCGCGCACGAGCAGCTGTGCGAGACCGCCTCCGCGTCGGCGGGCGGCTGGCGTTCCGTCGGCAGGAAGAGGCTGGACATGCGCGTCACGGCGCGGGGAACATTAGTGGTCCGTCAGGTGGGTCTCGCGGGCGATCCCGGGCTGCAGGCGGCCGGGGCGGCTGCGCCCTCGCGGGCTTGGGGGCGCTGGCGCACGGCGGCTGGTGAGGGGGTGAGCAGGCGGCTCAACGTGAACGTCGTCGCCGGACGAGCCGCCGATTTCACGTTGTGCCGCTCTGACCGGCTCGACGTGCGACTCGACGCGCTGGCAGACGCGGCTTTCACATTGAGCCGGTTGGGCCCTCGCCCCGCCCGCAGACATCTGCGGGATTCGGGCGGACGGGCCACTGACCCGGACGGCTATGGTGCGCCCCACTGCCCCGACCGTTGAGGAGACGAGGACGCATGGCCTTCGAAGTCCCCCCGCTGCCCTACGACTACGACGCGCTCGAGCCGCACATCGACAGGCAGACGATGGAGCTGCACCACGACAAGCACCATCAGGCCTACGTCGACAAGGCGAACGCCGCGCTCGAGGGCACCGAGTACGCCGACGCGCCCGTCGAGGACGTCATCCGCAACCTCTCCTCGCTGCCCTCCGACAAGCAGGCGGCCGTGCGCAACAACGGCGGCGGGCATCTCAACCACTCCATGTTCTGGGAGTCGATGAGCCCCGACGGCGGCGGCGCCCCCGACGGCGACCTGGCCGCGGCCATCGACGAGGCCTTCGGCTCGTTCGACGCCTTCAAGGAGCAGTTCGAGGCGGCCGGCGTCGGCCAGTTCGGGTCGGGCTGGGCCTGGCTGGTGCTCGACGGCGGCAAGCTCGCGGTCACGAGCACGCCCAACCAGGACAACCCGATCGCCGACGGCAAGACGCCGCTGGTCGGCAACGACGTCTGGGAGCACGCCTACTACCTGAAGTACCAGAACAAGCGCCCCGACTACCTCAAGGCGTGGTGGAACGTCGTGGACTGGGGCAAGGTCGCCGAGCGCCACGCCGCCGCGCGCGGCTGAGCTGAGGCCGGCAGGCTGAGCACCCGCCGGATCGTCCTGGCGGCGGTCGCGGCCCTGCTGGCCGCGGCCGCGCCCGCGGGGGCCGCCCCGCAGCTCGCCGTCGGGATCGCCGACGACGCTGCGCTTCAGTACGAGCCCGACCCGTTCCGCGCGGCGCGCACGGTCGCCGCCTGGCGCGAGGCCGGCGTCGACACGGTGCGGATCGTCGCCGAGTGGCAGAAGGTGTCCCCCGAGGTCCCGGCGCCACGGGCGCCGGCCGGCTTCGACGTCGCCGACCACACCGCAGAGGGGTACGGCTGGGAGCGCCTGGACCGGGCGATCGGCCTGGCGCGCGGCGCCGGCCTGCGGATCGTGCTCGTCGTCACGGGGCCCGCGCCGGTGTGGGCGACGGCCGACCCGGCCCGCGGCAGCACCCGCCACCGACCGCGCGCCGACCTCTTCGCCCGCTTCGCGCGCGCGGTGGCCACGCGCTTCGGCCGCGCCGTCGACCGCTACGTCATCTGGAACGAGCCGAACCTGCCGTTGTGGCTGCAGCCGCAGTCGGCGTGCCCGGCGCGGATCCCGGGCCGTCCCCGCCCGCGCTGCTCGCCGGTGGCCCCGCACCTGTACCGCGAGCTCTACCGCGCCGCGGACGCCGCCATCCGCGCGGCCGACCCCGGCAGCCGCGTGTGGTTCGGGGCGCTGGCCCCGCGCGGGGAGCGCCAGCTGAGCCGCAACGCGAAGACGCGACCGATGACCTTCCTGCGGGCGCTGGCCTGCCGTGACGAGCGCCTGGCGCGCGTGCGCACCGGGGCGTGCCGCAGCTTCCGCCCGCTGCGCTCCGACGGGCTGGCCTACCACCCGCACGGCGTGCGGCTGGCGCCCGACGAGCCGAGCCCGCAGCCCGACGACGCCGCGCTGGCCGACCTGCCGCGCGTGGAAGCGCTGCTGGACGCGCTCCAGCGCCTCGGCGGCCTGCGCCGCCGCGAGAGCACCCGCCCGCCGGTCCCGCAGGGTGGGCGGGTGTTCCCGCTGCACCTCACCGAGTTCGGCTTCGAGACCAGCCCGCCCGACCTGCGGCGCGGTGTGTCCCCCGCCGTCCAGGCGCGCCACCTCCAGCACGCGGCGTACCTCGCCTGGCGCAACCCCCGCGTGCGGACGCTCATCCAGTACGAGTGGCGCGACGAGCCGCTGGGGCGCGACAACCCGCTCGCGCCCGCGTACTCCGGATGGCAGTCCGGCCTGCGCTACGCCGACGATCGCCCCAAGCCCGCGCTCGCCGCCTTCCGGCTGCCGTTCTGGGTCGACCAGCCGCCCGGCTCGCCCAGCGTGCGCTTCTGGGGGCACATCCGGGCCGGCGGGCCGCAGCGGCGCGCCGTCACGCTGCAGCGCCGCGACGGTCCGGGAGAGCCCTGGGCCCGCGTCCTCGCCCTGCCCACGGACGCGCGCGGCTTCTGGAGCCTGCGCCGGCCGGTGCCCGCCCCGGGCCAGTACCGCTACGCGGTCGCGGCGACGCGCGAGGTCAGCGGGCCGCTGACGGTGCGCGCTGCGCCGGGACCGGTGACGGCGTGCGCTGGATCGCCAGGACGGCCGTGTCGTCGGCCTGCTCGCCCGTCTGGAACGCGGTGAGCCCCTCGTCGATGGCGCGCACGGCGTCCTCGGCGCTGCGGCAGCCGGTGAGCGCCCGCCGCAGGCGCTCCTCGCCGAAGCGCTCGTCTGCGCCCTCGGCGTCCAGGACGCCGTCGGTGTAGAGCACGACGATGTCGCCCGGCCCGATGCGCTGGGTCTCGACGGCCCACCCCTCGCACGCGAAGGCGCCCAGCAGCGCGCCCCAGCGCCCGAGGGGCTCGACGCGCCCCTCGCGGACGAGCAACGGACGCGGATGGCCGGCGCAGACCACGTCGACCTCCGCCGCGCCGTCGGGCGTCTCGCGCAGCACCAGGCACGCGACGGTGCAGAGGGCCAGCCCCGGCCGCTCGAGCAGCTCCCGGTTGAGCTGGTCGAGGACCGCGACGGGGTCGCTCACCAGGCGGCCCGTCGCCCGCAGCGTCGAGCGGGCGACGGCGGTCAGCGTGGCGGCCTCGGCGCCGCGGCCGATCACGTCGCCGACGACCACCATCCAGCCCTGATCCACCGCGAAGGCGTCGTAGAAGTCGCCCCCGACGAGGTTCTCCTCGCCCGCCGCGCGGTACATCGCCGCCGACGCCCAGCCGGAGATCTCAGGCAGGCTGGCCGGCAGCAGCCCCGTCTGCAGCGTGCGCGCGATGCGCGATCGCTCCTCGTACAGGCGCGCGTGCTCGATGGCCGTGCCCGCGCGGCGGCCCAGCTCCTCGGCGAGCGCCAGGTCGGCGGCGACGAACATCCGGCGCGACTCGGCGCTGACGAAGCTCAGCGCGCCGATCGGCGCGCCCGCGCCGACGATCGGCACCACCATCACCGAGCGCAGCCCCAGCGTGCGCAGCAGCGCGAGCTGCTCGGGGTCGCTGACGCTCTCGACGATCAGGCGGTCGGGGATCTCCATGAGCTCCGAGACGCCGGTCCTGATGACCGCGGGCGCGCCCGTCGGGTCGTCGGGCTGCACGGGCCAGCGCTCGCGGTACTCGCGCGCGAACTCGAGCATCGCGGGGTCGACGTGCGCGACGGCGGCGCTGCGGATCTCGCCGCTGGGCGCAACGAGGTGCGCAGAGCACCAGTCGGCGAGCTGGGGCACCGTCTCGGCGGCCAGCCGCTGCAGCGCCTCATCGGCGTCCAGCGTCGAGCCCAGCACCTCCCCTGCACGCGCCAGCAGGCGCTGGGTGAGCTCGGCGCGCTTGACCTCGGTGATGTCTTCCACCACGTTGACCGCCATGCGCGGCATGCCGCGGGGCCCGCGCACCGCGGTCGCCTTGACGACGCGCCAGTGCTCCTCGCCGGTCGCCTTCTCGATGGCGCGCACGACGAGCGGCTCGGGGTGCTCGCCGGCCAGCACGCGGCGGCCGGGCAGGCGCTCGAGGGTCAGCGGCGAGCCGTCGTCGAGGAACGTCTCGTAGCGCTCGACGATCTCCTCGGGCGGCGTGGCCAGCAGGTCGCGCGCCGAGTCGAAGCCGAGCACCGCGGCGGCGGCCTCGTTGGCGTACACGAGCTTGCCACTGGCGTCCTGCACGGTCACGGCCTCGGCCAGGCTCCCGAGCGCCGCGCCGAGCTGCGCCTCGGCCGTCTCGAGCTCGGTCGAGAGGCCGGCGTTGGCGAAGGCCAGCGCGGCGCGACCCGCGAGCACGCGCGCGAGCGCGCGATCGTCCTCGCCGAAGCCGCGCCCCGACGCCCGCACCAGGCCGAGCGTGCCGACGTCGCGGCCACCCGCCCGCATGGTGACGCTGAGGCTCGACGCGTCCGCGGTGTCGAGCATCGCCTCCAGCTCGGCCGCGCGCCCCCCGTGTGCGCCGGCAACCAGGCGCTGCGTCTCACCGCCGCGGCTGATGTCGACGACGCACAGGTCCGCGAACGCCGGCACCAGCGCGTCGCCAAGGCGCTGGACGGTCTCCTCGAGGGTCACCGCCTTCACGATCAGATCGCCGACCGACGCGATCAGCGCGACGCGCGCCCGGCTCGCGTCCAGCCGGACGCGCGTCCGTGCCGCGAGCGCCGCGAAGCTCGCGCCTGCGGCCACGACCCCGACGCGCAGCAGGTAGTCGACGCTGCCGAAGTTCTCGTTCCACGCACCGCTCAGGACGCAGCACGCGAGGGCCAGCGCCCCCACCGCCGCCGTCTGGCGCGTCGTGCCGCGCAGCACGGCGGTCAGGAACGGCGCGATGACGACGGTCGCGCTGATGATGCGGTCGGGCCCCCACGCCATGTCCAGCAAGGCCAGGGCGATGCACAGCGCGCCGCCGGCCAGGGCCGGCCACCAGGGCGCAGGATGCGGCGCGGGCTTGGCCATCGTCGGGTCGACCGGCGTCCGGCCCGCGCCTCAGGCTCGGGTGAAGCGCCGGCCCGCGACGGGCGAGACGGCCTCGTCGATGGGCGTGCGTGTGGCGCCAGAGGCCTCGTCGCCGTCGGTGACGCCGTCGGCGGCGGCCTCCTCCAGGGCCGCCATGCGCTCGGGCGTGAGCTGCGAGGCATCCTCGTTCTGCTCCAGCCAGGCGGCGGCCTCGGCAGCCTTCGCCTCGTCGCGCACGACGGTGCGCCCCGCGGCGTAGTAGCGGTCGATCTCCGCGAACAGCTCGTCGACCAGCCGATCGGTGGGCACCTTCTTCAGCGGCTCGCCGCGCGAGAAGATCATGCCGGCGTCCTTGGCCCCGGTGATGCCGAAGTCCGCATGGCGGGCCTCGCCGATCCCGTTGACCGCGCAGCCCAGCACCGACACCTCGATCGCGTCGTCGTAGGCTCGCAGGCGCTCCTCGATCTCGATCACGACCGAGTCCATGTCGAACTGCAGGCGCCCGCAGGTCGGGCAGGCGATGAGGACGGGGCCGCGCTCGCGCAGCTTCAGCGCCTTGAGGATCTCCCAGGCGACCTTGACCTCCTCCTCGGCGTGGAAGGTCGACAGCGAGATGCGGATGGTGTCGCCGACTCCGTCGGCCAGCAGCGTGCCCAGCCCGACCGCCGACTTCAGCGAGCCCGACCAGCGCGTGCCCGCCTCGGTGACCCCGAGGTGCAGCGGGTAGGGGATCCGCTGCGCGAGCAGCCGGTTGGAGGCGATCGTGTTCGGGACGCTGGTCGACTTCATCGACACCTTGAAGTTCGTGAAGTCCAGGCGCTCCATCAGCTCGACGAACTCGACGGCCGCCGTCACCAGCGCCTCGACGGGGTTGCTGAACTCCAGGTCGCGCAGGTGCTTGGGCAGCGAGCCGGAGTTGACGCCGATGCGCATCGGCGTGCCGTGCTCGTTGGCCTTGGCCGCGACCTCGGCCACCTTGTCCGGGCCGCCGATGTTGCCCGGGTTCAGCCGCACGCAGTGGGCGCCGGCCTCGATCGCCTTGATGGCCAGCGTGTGGTTGAAGTGGATGTCGGCGATCACCGGGATCGGCGACTGACGCACGATCGTCTTGAGCGCCTCGACGTCCTGCTCGCGGGGCACCGCCACGCGCACGATGTCGGCGCCGGCCTCCGCGACCGTGCGGATCTGGTCCATCGTGGCGGCCAGGTTGGCCGTCTCCGTCTTGGTCATGGTCTGCACGGCGACGGGCGCGCCGCCGCCGACCGGGACGCTGCCGACGTGGATCTGCCGCTGCGAGGCCATGTCCCCATGATACGAAGCACCCTGTGGCCGACGACGTCTACGCCACCGCCCGCGGCCGGCTGCGGGCCCGCCTGGCGTCGCCGCTCGCCGCCCGGGCGCGCGCCCGCCGCCACGCGCGGTTCTTCGCGCTGACCGGCCTGACCGCCGGGGATGCGGATCGTGGACGTCGGCTGCGGCACGCTCGGGCTGCGCGGGCCTCGAGCCGGCCCTGGACGTCACCGGCGTCGACCTCGTGGCCCGGCCCGGCTACCCCGGGCCGTTCGTCCAGGCGGACGCCGCCGCCGGGCTGCCCTTCGCCGACGGCGAGTTCGACCTCGCCTACTGCTCGTCGGTGATCGAGCACGTCGCGCCCGCGCGGCGCGCCGCGTTCGCGGCCGAGCTGCGCCGCGTCGCGCGCGGCTGGTACGTCCAGACGCCCGCCTGGTCGTTCCCGATCGAGCCCCACGCCCTGCTGCCCTTCGCGCACTGGCTCCCCCCGGTGCTGCGCCGCCCCTACTGGCGCCTGGGCGCGACGGGCGCCTGGGAGGACGTGGCGCTGCTGCGCCGCCGCGAGCTCGAGGCGCTGTTCGGCCCGGCGCGGCCGGAGCGCCTCGGGCCGCTGGTCAAGAGCTGGGTGGCGGTGCGTCCGGTCGCGCCACGGCCTCCAGCTGCTGGGTGTCCATCGGCGCCGGGCCGGTGATCAGGCGGCTGACCACCCAGAAGGCGACGCCGACGCCCAGCAGGATCGCGGCGCGCAGGTAGGTCTCGCCCGTCTTCTCGGTCATCAGCGCGATGCAGACGACGACGCCGATCACCGGCAGCGCCGTCGGGGCGCGGAAGTGCGCGTGGTCCACGCGGTCGCGGCGCAGGACGAGCACCGAGACGTTGACGAAGATGAACACGACGAGCAGCAGCAGGACGGTCGTGTCGGCCAGGTCTGAGAGGTCGCCCGTGCTGATCAGGATCATCGCCAGCGCGGTCGTGAAGACGATCGCCGCCAGCGGCGTCCGCCGGCGCGCGTGCACGGCGCCGAAGATGCGCGGCACGATGCCCTGGCGGCTCATGCCGTAGGTCAGGCGCGAGGCCATGATCATGTTGATGAGCGCGCCGTTGGCCACCGCGAACAGCGCGATCGCGGCGAACAGCTTCGTCGACACCGACAGCGGTCCGACCTGCGCGACCTCCAGCAGCGGCCCCGAGGACTCGGCCAGCGTGTCGGTCGGCACGATCATGGAGGCCAGCGCCGAGACGGCGAGGTAGATGACGCCGGCGATCAGCAGCCCGGCGAACAGCGCGCGCGGGTAGTCGCGCTGGGGCTGCTCGGTCTCCTCGGCCACGTTCACCGAGTCCTCGAACCCGATGAGCGCGTAGAAGGCCAGCGCGGCCCCGCCGACCATCGCGCCGATGACGCCCTCGCCCTCCTTGAACTCGAAGGCGCGGCCGGCGTCGCCCTCGCCGTCGGCCAGGGCGGCGAGCGCGATCACGATGATCAGCAGGAGCCCGAGCACCTCGATCGTGGTCAGCGCGACGTTGAGCTTGACCGACTCGCTGATGCCGCGGAAGTTGATCGCTGCCACGACGACGATGAACACGAGCGCGGCCAGCACCGTCGGGATCGAGACGAACTCCTTGAGGTAGTCGCCGCCGAACGCGCGCGACAGCGTCGCGGCCGACGTGATGCCCGAGGCCATCACCGCGAAGGCGACCATGAAGGTCAGGAACGGCATCCGGAACGCCTTGTTGACGTACAGCGCGGCGCCGGCGGCCTGCGGGTACTTCGTGACGAGCTCGGCGTAGGCGAACGCGGTGAACACCGCGAGCAGCAGCGCGACCCCGAACGCGGTCCAGATCGCCCCGCCGACTGCGCCCGCCGACCTCGCCGACCAGCGCGTAGATCCCGGCGCCGAGCACGTCGCCGAGCACGAAGAACAGCAGCATGTTGCGCGAGATCGCGCGGTTCAGCCCGTGTTCGGGCTCGGCGGGCGGAGCGGGGCGAGCGGGGGCGATGGCCATGCCACGGGCCTACCCCGCGCGAGCGCCGTGTGAATCCAGGAAGCGCCCTAGCGGTAGAGCGCCTCGATCTCGCCCGCGTACTTCTCGGCGATCGGCTTGCGCTTGAGCTTCATCGTCGGGGTGAGCTCGTCGCCGCCGGGCAGCCAGTCGCCCGCCACGAGGTGGAACTTCTTGATCTGCTCGACGCGCGCGAGCTTCGCGTTGGCCGCGTCGACGCCCTCCTGCACCGCCGCGCGGACCTGCTCGTCGTCGGCGAGCGTCCTCCAGCGACGCGTCCGTCGATGCCGTGCTGGCCCGCCCAGCGCGGGCGCGAAGTCGGCGTCGAGCACGATCAGCGCGGTGTTGTAGGGCCGCGCGTCGCCGATGCAGCGGCCTGGCCGATGAGCGGGCTGGCCGCCTTGAGCGTCGCCTCGATGTTCGCCGGCGACATGTTCTTGCCGGCCGCGTTGATGATGATCTCCTTCTTGCGGTCGACGATCTTCACGTAGCCGTCGTCGTCGATCTCGGCGATGTCGCCGGTGTGCAGCCAGCCGTCGGCGTCGATCGCCTCGGCGGTCTTGTCGGGCAGGTTGCGGTAGCCGCGTCATGACGACGCCGCCGCGCACGAGCAGCTCGCCGTCGTCGGCCAGCTTGAGCTCGACCCCGGGCGTCGCGCGGGCCGACCGTGCCGATCTTGATGCGGTCGGGCGGGTTGCACGTGCCCGCGCCGCAGGTCTCGGACATGCCCCACAGCTCGGCGAGCGGCACGCCGATCGCGTGGAAGAACTCGATCACCTCGACCGGCGTCGGCGCGGCGCCGACGTTGACCGCCTCGACGCTCGTCGAAGCCGAGCATCTTGCGCAGCGCCCGAGAAGACCTGCTCGTCGGCGGCCGCGACCTGCTGGGCCAGCTCCTCGGGCACGTCCTCGCCCGCCTGCTCGAGGCGCACCTTCTCGAGCGCGGCCTCGAGCGCCGCCTGCACGGGCTGCGCGCTGCTCCTCGGGCTGGCCGGCCGAGCATCGTCTCCAGGCCGGCCTTGAGCTTCTCCCAGATGCGCGGGACGGCGAAGAACCAGCTCGGCTGGACGTCCGGCAGGTAGGACGAGCGACCTCGCGCGGGTCGGGGCAGCAGGTGATCTGCAGGCCGTAGACGATCGGCAGGTAGTGGTGGGCGGCGCGCTCGGCGATGTGCGCGCCGGCAGCCACGAGATGACGCGCCCGCCATGGGGGAACTGGATGAGCGCCTCGATGCCCTCGACCGCGGCGATCAGGTTGTCGTGGGCGAGCTCGACGCCCTTCGGCGGGCCGGTCGTGCCCGACGTGTAGATCAGCGTGAGCACGTCGTCGGCGGCGATCGCCCCGACCGACGCCTCGACGTCGAAGCCGGGGTCGGAGCCCTCGACGTCGGCCAGCGAGCGGCAGCCCTCGGGCGCGTCGCCGTCGATCGACGATCACGTGCTCGAGGTCGGGCAGCTCCTTGCGCGCCTCGAGCACGACGGGCAGGAAGGCCTGCTCGCAGATCAGCGACGCGCGCGCCGGCGTCGCCGACGACGTACTCGATCTGCTCGGGCGTGTAGGTCTGGTAGATCGAGAAGCGGCGCGCCGCCGCACATCATCACCGCGAGGTCGCACGAGGTGGAACTCGGGGCGGTTGACCAGCATCAGCGCCACGCTGTCGCCGCGCCCCACGCCGAGCCCGCTCAGCCCGCCGGCGAGCGCGTCGACCCGCTCGCGCAGCTCGCCCCAGGTGAGGCTGACCTCGTCGTCCTTCGTGCGCACCGCGACCTCGCCCTCGCGCTGGGCGGCGGTGATGCGGAACGCCTCGGCGATCGTGGCGGCGTCGACGCGCGGCGCTGGTGGGCTCCATGGCCCAACGCTAACGGATGCCCAGGCCCTCGCCGCGCAGCCGGCCGATGTCGTTGCTGAGGCCGGTGACGAACAGGAACGCGACCAGCAGGAAGCCCACGACGCTGGCCCGCTCCATGATCCGCGAAGGGGATCGGCTTGCCGCGCACCTTCTCGGCCAGCGCCCAGAAGATGTGCCCGCCGTCGAGCGGCAGGAACGGGAACAGGTTGACCACGGCGAGCGACAGCGAGATGAGCGCGAGGACCCCGAGCGCCTGCACCGTGTCGAACTCGAAGGACTGGCGCGTGGCCTCGTAGGAGCCGACGACGCCGGAGACCTCCTTGCGCGCCTGCTCGTCGTAGAAGATCCGCGTGATGGCGTCGACCGTCAGCGTGGTGACGCGCCACATGCTGTCGACGGCCAGCGTCGTCGGCCTCCCCCGCGCCGACGTCGCGCTGGGTCGTCGCGTAGGTGAAGCCGATCAGCATCCGGTCGGACTGCGCGTCGTACCGCGGGTAGATCCTCACCGTGCGCCGGCGGCCGTCGCGCTCGATGACGACCTCGGCGGGCTGCGCCGCGCGGCAGCCGTCGACCTCGGGGCCGGGGCAGTCGTGGCGGTTGACGACGTCGCGCAGCGCCTCCTGGCGGTCGCGGATCTCGTCCTGCGAGAGCCGCGGCTCGTAACCCGGCCGCCCGTCGACGGACACCAGGCGGTCGCCCGGCTGGAGCACGCCCGCCGCAGCGCCCCCTCGGGTCGGCTCGTCCACGGCCAGCTGCGCCTCGGGCACGCCACGCGCCGCGAAGATCCCGGCCAGGATCACGAAGGCGATGACGAAGTTGACGAGGGGCCCGGCGCCGATCACGACGATCCGCTTCCACACGGGCTGGCGCAGGTAGGCGCGCGCCTGGTGCTCGGGCGGGATGTCCTCGTGCGGGGACATCCCGGTGATCTTCACGTAGCCGCCGAGCGGGATCGCACCGACGCCGTACTCGGTCTCCCCGCGTCGCACCTTGGCGAGGATCGGCGGGAAGAAGAGCATGAAGCGCTCGACGCGCATCCCCACGGCCTTGGCCGCGGCGAAGTGCCCGGCCTCGTGCAGGATGATGAGCAGGGCGAAGCCGACGAAGGCCAGGACCCAGCTCATCAGGCGCGCACCGCGACGAGGCCGGCCGCCGTCTCGCGCGCCTCGCGGTCGGCCTCGTACAGCGACTCGAAGGCGCGGACGGGCGCGGCCGGCAGGCGGTCCAGCGTGGCCTCGATGACGGCGGGGATGCCGAGGAAGTCCAGGCGGCCCTCGAGGAAGGCGTGGACGGCGATCTCGTTGGCGGCGTTGAGCACGCACGGCGCCGTGCCGCCGGCGACGGCGGCCTCGCGGGCCAGCCGCAGGCAGGGGAAGGCCTCGACGTCGACGGGCTCGAAGGTCAGCGCGCCGATCTCGGCGAGGTCGAGCGCGCGCACGGGCACGTCGACGCGCTCGGGATGGTGCAGCGCGTAGGCGATCGGCACGCGCATGTCGGGGTTGCCGAGGTGCGCGAGCGCCGCGCCGTCGCACAGCATCACGTAGGAGTGCACGATCGACTGCGGATGCACGACGACGTCGATGCGGTCGTACGGCGTGCCGAACAGGTGGTGGGCCTCGATCAGCTCGAGGCCCTTGTTCATGAGCGTGGCGGAGTCGATCGTGATCTTGCCGCCCATCGCCCACGTCGGGTGGGCGAGCGCCTGCTCGACGGTGACGTCCTCCAGGTCGGCGCGCGTGCGCCCGCGGAACGGCCCGCCCGAGGCGGTCAGGACGAGCCGGTCGACGGTGCCGGGCGGCTCGGAGCTGACGAGCTGGTGCAGCGCCGAGTGCTCGGAGTCGACGGGCAGGATCTGCGCCCCGGTGGCCTCGGCGAGCTGCATGACGAGCTCGCCGCCGACGACGAGCGACTCCTTGTTGGCCAGCGCCAGGTCGATGCCCTCGCCCAGCGTGGCCACCGTCGGGCCCAGGCCGGCGGAGCCGACGAGCGCGTTGAGCACGAGGTCGGCGCCCGACTCGAGGACCAGGCGCACGAGCCCCTCGGCGCCGACCAGCACCTCGCCGTCCGTCCACGCCTCGGCCGCGCGGGCGCCGGCGTCGGCGTCGGCCAGCGCGATCTGCGTGACGCCGTGCTCGGTCGCCTGCTCGACGAGCTCCTCCCACGAGCGCTCGGCCGACAGCCCGACCAGCTCGAGCTCCTCGGAGCGCCCGACGATGTCGAGCGCCTGCGTGCCGATCGAGCCGGTCGAGCCGAGGATGAGCAGGCGGCGGGGCACGCGGCCATTCTAGGAGCGGACCGCCGCGGCTCCGCCGGCGGCATCGTGCGCGGTCAGCCGGGCCCGACCGAGCTTCCGGGGTACGGCCCGCCGCGCAGGGGTTGCTCGATCAGCGCGCGCTGCTCGTTGTCGCGCAGCCGCGGCTCGTAATGGGCGAAGAAGACCTTCCCCACGAGCTCGCGCCTGCTCCGCACCCCCGTCTTCTCGAAGACGCTCTTGAGATGCTGCTGCACCGTGTGCGGCGACACGACGAGGCGCTCGGCGATCTGCGCCGTGGAGTCGCCCTGCAGCACCAGCCGCGTGACGTCCTGCTCGCGCTCGGACAGCCCGTACGCTGACATCAGCAGCGGGGTGATCCGGGCCGGATGGGCCGGCTCGACGATCACCGCGGCGCGACGTGAGCCGTCGGCGACGAGCGCCGCGCCGTGCAAGACGACCCAGGTGCCCGACCGCGAGAGCACGCGCGAGACGGCGATCTCGCCCGGGCTGTCGGGGTGCTCGGCGGTGCGCAGCGCGCGGCCGGCGACGGCGTGCACGGACGAGGGCAGCCTGCCCGCGTCCCAGTCACCGTCCGGAAGCTCGCGGAGCCAGCGCTCGACACCGGGCGTGATCGACTCGACGTCCGAGCTCGCAGACAGCACCACCAGGCCAGGCGACTCCGGTCCATCGGGGTCCGACGCCTCCCCGACGAGCAGCCCGCGGCGCGCGCCCTCGGCGAGGCACGGCGCGAGCGACCGGACGAACTCGATGTCGTCGCGATCGAACATGGGCTGGCCGGGCTCGCGATAGAGACCGAGCGCACCCCATACGTCGCCGGCCGGGCTGCGCAGCGCGGCGATCATCTCCTGATCGCCGCCCATGGTCATGTTCACATGCCAGCGCGCGCTGCTCGCCGGGTCACCGCCGGTGGCCTCGTAGAGCGTCGAGATCCCGCGGTCGGAGCGGGCGACGTCGGCGAGCTGGTGGACGTCCTCCTCGTAGTACTCGCTCACGAGGAACTCGGCCGGGAACTCCGACAGGCCCTCCTGGAAATGGCTGGTCACCAGCAGCGATGCTGGGTCGAGCGTGTACCAGCACGGGGCCCAGAAGTGCGGCACCGTGCCGGCCAGCACCTCGGTCGACTCGCGCCAGAAGGTCACCAGGTCGTCGCCGCGGCCGGCGAGCGCGGTGATGCGGTCCTTCGCGCGCTCCCTCGCGTATGCGCCCATGCACGGGATCGTAGGGCCGGATGCTCCGCACCGGAACACCACATTTCTGGGATGGGCACGTCGGGTCTGCGGGCGTACGGTCGCCGACGATGCGGCCACACGCCCGAACCCCGGAGGAGCTCGAGACGCTGCTCGAGGACGCGTTCGTGATCCGCGATCGTGCGGCGCTCGCGAGCCTGTTCGACTCCGGCGCGGTGCTCATCACGCACCGCGGCACGGCGCCCGCCCGAGGCGGACGCGAGATCGCACGGCTCGTCACCGCGGCCTGGGACCGCGAGCTCGCCTACGTCGCGGCGCCTGGCCAGGTCCTTCAGGCGCGCGATCTCGCCCTCATCGTCGCCGGGCACGACATCAACGTGGTGCGCCGCGGCAGCGACCGTTCCTGGCGCTATGCCATCTCGCTGCTGAACCTCGAGCCGATGGACCCATGAGAACACACCAGAATGGAGGAGCGATGTCACAGCAGACGCAGGCAGATCAAGCACAGGCGCTCGCGCCGGTCGCGGTCCGCGCAGGCGAGGGCGAGGCGCGCTGGTGGTTCGGCGGACTCGCGGTGATCCGGGCGACAGCGGCGGACACGGGCGGGCAGCTGACGATCGTCGAGGTGACCGAGCCACCGGGAGCCGAGGCGCCGCTGCACGTCCATCACCGCGAGGACGAGGCGTTCTACATCCTCGAGGGCTCGGCCACCATCCAGGTCGGCGACCAGACGTTCGACGTCGCCGCCGGTGACTACGCCTTCGGCCCCCGCGACATCCCGCACAGGTACACGGTCGGCGACGACGGCTGCCGCATGCTGTTCATCTGCACCCCTGGCGGCTTCGAGCGCCTCGTGCGGCAGATGAGCGAGCCCGCGGGCAGCCGGACGCTCCCGCCGCCCTCCGGCGAGGAGCCGGACATGCAGCGCGTCGCGGCTGTCGCCGAGGCGAACGGCTGCGAGCTGCTGGCCTGATAGCGGAGCCGGCGGCTCCTACCGCACGCGGAAGGTCAGCCGCTCGGGCCGCAGGTAGTCGCGCGGGTCGACGAGGAAGCGCAGGCGCGGACGCGCCGTGGCCGGGATGCGGGCGAGCTGGCGGCGCAGGGGCTGCTCGTAGTGCGTGGCGGGCATCGTCAGGGTGCCCGCGTACCAGTCGTCGTGGTGGTTGGGCACGAACGTCGCCGGGCGCAGCGCCTCGATGTAGGTGCGCGGGTCGCGCAGGCCGTTGGTGAACATGTTGAAGCCCTGGATGGCGCCGACGTGAACGTCGACGGGACGCAGGCGCCGCAGCACGCCGAGCAGCGCGGGCGCGCGGTCGACGAGCGGCCCGACCGAGTCGTGCCACACCAGCGAGAAGCGCCCGGTCGCGAAGCGGTAGAGCATCGCGCCGCCCTCCGGGTCGGCGAGGTGGCGGGCCAGCGCGGCGGCGTCCTGGGGACGCGGCGGGAAGCGCCGCGCGGTGTCGCTGTCGGCGATGAGCTGCAGCGGCGGGTTCTCGCCGTCGGCCGGCGTCGGCGCCGAGTGCAGGTGCTTCATCGCCCGCACGCGCACCCCCGGCAGAAGCCGCGGCGAGCGCAGCGTGCCCGGCGCCGCCCCCGCGCCGATCGCCGCCACGCAGCGCGCGCGGCGGCCCGGGACGCGGGCGCGCAGGTCGGCGCAGTGCTCGGCCGTGCCGACCAGGCGGGCGCCCGTCGCGAGGGCGAGCGGCGTCGCGTCGCCCGCGTGGTCGAAGTGCCCGTGGCCGATGAAGATCAGCCGCGGGCGCAGCTGCGCGAGCTCGGCGGGCGTGGTGGGGACGTAGCCCGACATCCGCCCACGGGCGACCCAGGCGTCGAGCAGCACGACGTGGCCTCTGATCGCCATCGCGAAGCTCGACACGCCGAACCACGACAGGATCACGCGGTCGCGGCGCACCGCGCCGGTGCGGCGGTCGACGTTCGCGGCGCCGAACACGCGCCGGCGCGCCGTGACGGTCGCCGCGCGGCCGCGCAGCCTGGGGACGGGATCGGCGTCCTGCGCGGGCGCGCCGCCTGCGCTCCCGGCGAGGGCGGCCGTGGCGAGGGCGGCGGCGAGCACGGCGCGACGCTACAGGAGCGCCTGCCAGACGTAGAAGCCGGCCACGGCCGCGAAGATGACCGCGTCGAGGCGGTCGAGCGCGCCGCCGTGGGCGCCGAAGAGCCGGCCGCTGTCCTTCACGTCGGCCTCGCGCTTGAATAGCGACTCGAAGAGGTCGCCGACCGGTGCGGCGGCGGCGACCGCGGCGCCGAGGATCAGCGCGTCGGTGCCGCCGAGCCAGTCCTGGTAGAGGCCCGCGAACCAGACCGCGGCGACGCCCGACCACGAACCCGATGCCCAGGCCCTCCCACGTCTTGTTCGGCGAGATCACGGGCGACATGCGCCGCCGGCCGAACAGCCGCCCGCCGAGCATCGCCGCGGTGTCGCCGACGAACGTGCCGACGCAGACGTCGATGATGATGCCGTCGCCGTGGGGCAGCTCGCGCAGCAGCACCGCGTGCGCCATCGCCAGCCCGATCCAGGCCAGGCCGAGCATCGTCAGCGCCAGGCTGGCCGGCCCGCCCGGCGGGCGCTGGGCGAGCGCCAGGAAGAAGCACAGCGGCAGCGTGGCCATGAAGGCCAGCAGCACCGTGTCGCGGTCGCCGTAGAGCGCGGCGGCCAGCAGCCCGATGAGCCCCAGGAAGCCCGCCAGCCGCGCCGGGCGCGCCTGCGGGAACATCGCGAACAGCTCGTGCAGGCACACGAGCCCCAGCGCGCCGAGCCCGACGGCGAACACCTCGCCGCCGTAGGCCACGATGAAGATCGCGAAGGCGATCGCCGGCAGCGCGACGAGGATCCGCGCGCCCAGCTCGGAGCCCGAGTTGCGCCGCTGCGCGCGCCGCGCCACGCGCCGTGGCCACCCTCACCGCCCCCCGAAGCGCCGGCGGCGGCGCTCGTACTCGCCCAGCGCGGCCTCGAACGCCTCGCGCGAGAAGTCCGGCCACAGCTCGTCGGCGAAGACGAGCTCGGAGTAGGCCGACTGCCACAGCAGGTAGTTGGACATCCGCTGCTCGCCGCTGGTGCGGATGATCAGGTCGGGGTCGTGCATCTCGGGCGCGTAGAGCAGCCGCCGGAAGGCGCTCCTCGCCGCCGCCCTCGTAGCGCTGCGGCGGCGTCGAGGATCTCGGCCCGCCCGCCGTAGTTGAAGGCGACGAACAGCGTGATGCGGTCGTTGGCGGCGGTCTCGCGCCTCGGCCCAGTCCATCTGCTCGAGCAGCGCGCGCGACGACGCGCTCGCGGCGGCCGATGAAGCGCATGCGCACGCCCTCGTCGTGCAGCTCGGGCGTCTCGCCCAGGATCCGCTCGGAGAACATCCGCATGAGCGCGGTGACCTCCTCGGCCGGGCGCGACCAGTTCTCGGTCGAGAACGAGTAGACGGTCAGCTCGCGGATGCCGAGCTCGCGCGGCGTCGCGCAGGCGCGCCTTGACGGTGTCGGCCCCGGCCCGGTGGCCCTCGACGACGGGCAGCCCGCGGGCCTGCGCCCAGCGCCCGTTGCCGTCGGTGATGATGGCGACGTACCGCGCCGCGCCGCCGTCGGCCTCCATGCCGGCACTCAGACCTCGAGGATCTCGGCTTCCTTGCCCTTGAGCAGCCCGTCGAGCTCGGCGATGCGCTCGTCGGTCAGCTTCTGCAGCTCGACCTCGGCGCGGTGCTCGTCGTCGGCGCCGACGTCGCCCTCGTCTGCGCAGCTCGCGCAGGTCGTGCATGATGTCGCGGCGCACGTTGCGGATCGCGATGCGGCCCTCCTCGGCGATGTGGCGCACGACCTTGACCAGCTCGCGCCGGCGCTCCTCGTTGAGCTCGGGGATCGAGAGGCGGATGAGCTGGCCGTCGTTGTTCGGCGTCAGGCCGATGTCGGACTCCATGATCGCCTTCTCGATCGCCTTGATCGACGACTGGTCGTAGGGCTGGACGGTGAGCAGCCGGGCCTCGGGCGCGTTGATCGTCGCGAGCTGGTGCAGCGGGGTCTGGCGCGCCGTAGTAGTCGACGACGATGCGGTCCAGCAGCGCCGGGCTCGCGCGGCCCGTGCGCACCGAGGCGAACTCGGCGTTGGTCGACTCCACGGTCTTGCCCATGCGCTCGCGGGCGTCCGCCAGCAGTTCGTCGGTGATCTCGCTCATCTCGGTGCCCCTGTGCCGCTAGCTCGCCGTGGCGACCAGGGTCCCCACCCGCTCGCCGCACACTATCCGGTCGATGTTGCGCTCGTCGTCCATGTTGAAGACGTAGAGCGGCAGGCGGTTCTCCATGCACAGCGTCAGCGCCGTGGAGTCCATCACCCGCAGCCGGCGCTGCAGCGCGTCCATGTGCGTGATCTCGTCGATGAAGGTCGCGCCGGGGTCCGTGCGCGGGTCGGCGGAGTAGACGCCCTCCACCCCGTTCTTGCCCATCAGGATCGCCTCGGCGTGCACCTCGATCGCGCGCAGCGCGGCCGCCGTGTCGGTGGTGAAGAACGGGTTGCCGGTGCCCGCGGCGAAGATGACGATCCGGCCCTTCTCCAGGTGGCGCATGGCGCGGCGGCGGATGTAGGGCTCGGCCACCTCGGCGACGGTGATCGCCGACTGCACGCGGACGTGCACGCCGATCTTCTCGAGCGCGTCCTGGAGCGGCAGCGCGTTGAGGACGGTCGCCAGCATCCCCATGTAGTCGGCGGTCGCCCGGTCCATGCCCGCGGCGGCGCCGGCCATGCCGCGGTAGATGTTGCCGGCGCCGACGACGATCGCGACCTCGACGCCGCGGTCGTGGACCTGCTTGATCTGCTGGGCGACGGCGGGCACGCGCTCGGGATCGGTGCCGTAGTCCAGCGAGCCCATGAGCGACTCGCCGGACAGCTTCAGCAGGATCCGGCGGAACGCCGGCGCGGTCGCGTTCACTCGCCGACCGCGAACCGCGTGAAGCGCCGGACGACGACGTTCTCGCCGGTCTTGGCCGACAGGTCGGCGCGCAGCTGCTCGATCGTCTTGCTGTCGTGCTTGTCGTTGTTGACGTGCACCTGGTTGAGGAGCACGACCTCGTCGAGCCACTTGTTCAGCTTGCCCTCGGCGATGCGCGCGCGGATGTTCTCGGGCTTGCCCTCGGCCTCGGCCTGCTGCTCGAAGACGCGCAGCTCGGCCTCCCTGGCGTCCTGCGGGCACCTCGTCCTCGCTGACCCAGCGGACGCGTGGGCGACGCGGCGACGTGCAGCGCGACGTCCGTGGCGAAGGCGATGAAGTCCTCGTTGCGCGCGACGAAGTCGGTGTTGCAGTCGACCTCGACGAGCACGCCGACCTTGCCGTTGGCGTGGATGTAGGACTGCACCGTGCCCTCGGCGGCCTCGCGGCCGGCGAGCTTGCCGATCTTGCTGCCCATCTTCACGCGGAGCAGCTCGACCGCCTTCGTCCATGTCGCCGCCGGCCTCGGTCAGCGCGTTCTTGCAGTCCATCATGCCCGCGCCGGTGCGCTGGCGCAGCTCCTTGACGCTGGGCGGCCGAGATCTCGGTCATCAGGCGGTCTCCTCGGTCGGGGTCTCCTCGGCGGGCACCGGCGTCGCCGGGTCGGGCGTGTGGTCCGACGCCGGCGGCGCCGGGTCGGGGGACTCGCCCTTGACGTTGTCGCGCTGGGCGGGCGCCACCTCGGACTCGGCGCGCTGGCGGATCGCCGCCTCGGGGTCGGGCTGCGGGCGGCCGGCCTCGGCGAGGACCTGCGCCTCGGCGGCCTCCTGGGCCGCGCGGTCGTGGCCGGCGGCGGCCGCCGCCTCGACCGGGTCCGGCGCCGCGGCGGGCGCCGGCGCTGCCGCTTCGGCGGGTGCGACAGGCTCGGGCGGCGGCGGCGCGCCGCGGCCGCGCGGCAGGCGCCGCCTCGGCGGGCGCCGCGGCCGCGGCCTCCGGGTTCGCGGCGGCCGCGGCGGCCTCGCGCTCGGCGCGCTGGGCCGCCTCGCGGCGCGGCGCGCTCCTCGGCCTCGCGGCGCTGGCGCTCCTCCTCCTCGCGGCGCGCGCGCTCCTCGGCCTCCTGGCGGGCGCGGTCCTCCTCGGCGCGGAACGTCGGTCATGCCCTCGGCCACGACGTCGCCGATCGCGCGGGTCACGACCGCGCACGAGCGGATCGCGTCGTCGTTGCCCGGGATCACGAAGTCGATGCCGTCGGGGTCGCAGTTCGTGTCGACCAGGCCGATGATCGGGATGCGCAGGCGCTGGGCCTCGCGGACCGCGATCAGCTCGGTCTTGAGGTCGATGACGAACATCGCGTCGGGCGGGCGCTGCATGTGCTTGACGCCGCCGAGGTTCGCGCGCAGCTTGGCCAGGTCGGCCTCGGCCGACAGGCGCTCGCGCGTGGGCAGCAGCGCGAGCTGGCCCTCGCTCTCGTAGCGCTCGAGGTCGTGCAGGCGCTTGATGCGCAGGCTGATCGTCTGGAAGTTCGTCAGCAGGCCGCCGAGCCAGCGGTGGTTGACGTACGGCATGCCGGCGGACTCGGCGGTGTCCTTGACCGCGTCGCGGGCCTGCTTCTTCGTGCCCACGAAGAGCACGGTGCCGCCGCGGTGGGCCAGCGACGACGCGAACTCCTGCGCGTCCTCGATGAGGGCCTTCGTGCGCAGCAGGTCGATGATGTAGATGCCGCCGCGCTCGCCGTGGATGAAGCGGCGCATCTTGGGGTTCCAGCGGCGGGTCTGGTGGCCGAAGTGGACCCCGGCCTCCAGGAGCTCCCTGAGGTCGACTGCCATGTGCTGCTCCCTTGGTTCGTCTGCGGTGTGGAACTGCTCCCGCACGCTGAGCGCGGACCCGGAGAGCGATGGCGCTCGCCGGGCAGGGCCGCGATCAGGGGCCGTGCGGGGTCGATGAGTTGGTCACCCGACAGTGTACGCAAGCTCCGAGGGCCGCCCGCAGGTCGTCCGGCAGCGGCGACGTGACGTCGACCGGCTCGCCGCGTGACGGGGTGCGTGAAGGCCAGGCGCGCGGCGTGCAGGAACTGGCGCCGCAGGCCCAGCAGCCCCGGCGTGCCGTACTCGGGGTCGCCCGCGACGGGGTGGCCGATGGCCAGCAGGTGGGCCCGGATCTGGTGCGTGCGCCCGGTCTCCAGGCGCACGCGCAGCAGCGTCGTGGCGGGCAGCGCCTCCTCGAGGGCGAAGTGGGTGACCGCCGGGCGCGGCTCGTCGCTGTCGGTCGAGACGCGCGTGCGGTGCCGGCGGTCGCGGCCGATCGGCGCGTCGATCGTGCCGCTGCGCGCCGGCGGACGCCCCTCGACCAGGGCGAGGTACTCGCGCGTGATCTCGCGTCGGGCCAGCGCCTCGCGCAGGGCGCGGTGCACCGCCTCGTCGCGGGCGACGACCAGCAGCCCGGACGTGTCGGCGGTCCAGGCGGTGCACGATCCCCGGCGCGCCCGGCCTCGCCGCCGGCCGCGCGGCCCTCCAGGGCCTGGGACAGCGTGCCCTGCGCGTGCCCGCGCGCGGGGTGCACCACGACGCCCGCCGGCTTGTCGATCACCAGCAGGTGCTCGTCCTCGTAGGCCACGGCGAACGGCGCTGCGCGGCCCGTCGCGACCGCACCGCCGCGCGCCTGCGGGTCCTGAGCCTCGTCGACGGCGATCGCCTCGCCGCCGGCCAGGCGCAGGCGCTTGGGCGCGGCGGCCCCGTCCACCAGCACGGCGCCCGCCTCGATCAGCCGCTGGGCGCGCGAGCGCGAGCCGAGCGGGCCGGCCAGGAAGGCGTCGAGCCGCGCGCCCGCCGCCTCAGGCCCCGCTCGGAGCTCCATGGCGGGCGCGCTCGCCGCGCTCGAGCACGATCAGCAGCAGCACGACGCCGATCGTGATGGCCATGTCGGCCAGGTTGAACGCCGGCCAGAACGGCAGCTTGATGAAGTCCGTGACCGCGTCCAGGCGGATGCGGTCGATCACGTTGCCGAGCGCGCCGCCCAGCAGCAGCCCGGTCGGCAGCCAGGCCAGCGGCCGGTGGGCGTTGAAGGCGAAGTAGGCCAGCAGCGCGCCGAGCGCCGCCGCCACGACCAGCGCGACGATCGTGCCCCCGCCGGCCAGCGCGCCGAAGGCCACGCCGTCGTTGCGCACGTGCACGAGATCGACGAGGGGGAGGCTCTCGTCGCGCTCGCCCGGCGCCAGGCTCGCGCGCACGATCGCCTTCGTCCCCTGGTCGGCAACGACCACGGCGCCCGCCACGGCGCACGCACGCGCCCAGGCCCGGCCGGCGCCACTGGTCACTAGCCCGCGATCAGATTGGCGACGATGTCGCCGACGATCTGCAGCAGGAAGATCGCGACGATCGGGCTCAGGTCCAGCGGGCCGATCGGCGGGATGAAGCGCCGGAAGATCGCCAGGTAGGGCTCGCACGATGTCGCGCAGGAAGCCCAGGATCGCGCTCGACCAGCGCGCGTAGGGCACGCGCCCGCCGAAGCCGAAGAAGAGCGAGCTGAGGATGTAGGCGATGATCAGCAGCGTGTAGACGAGCACCGCGGCTCGGACGTAGTCGGCCAGGTCGTCGCGGAAGGCCGCGAGCACGAGGGCGCTCATCAGCTCCACGCCCCCTGCCGGCGCACGGCGTCCAGCGCGTCGGAGAAGGCGGCGCGGATGCCCGCGCGCTCCAGCGCGTCGAGGCCGCGCGCGGTCGAGCCGCCCGGGGAGGTGACCTCGCGGCGCGCGGCCAGCGTGTCGTGGTCGCGGTGCTCGAGCAGGGCGGCCGTCCCCGCCATCGTCTGCACGACGAGCTGCGCCGCCCGGTCGGCGGGCAGGCCGTGGCGCACGCCCGCGTCGACCTGCGCCTCGGCCACCAGCGCGTAGTAGGCGGGCGCGGTGCTCATGAGCCCCATGCCGACGTCGAGCAGCTCCTCCTCGAGCGGGACGAGCAGCCCGAGCTCGCCGAACAGCTCGACGATGGCATCGTCGAGCGGCTGCGGCTCGCAGCGGGCCAGGAGCACGACGCCCTGGCGCACCTCGACCGGGGTGCTGGGCAGCACGCGGTACACCGGGCGGTCGGGGTAGGCGGCCACCACGTCCGCGCGCGGCACGCCGCCCAGGATCGAGACGACCGCCCGCGCCTCGCCGCCGGTCTGCGCGGCGACCTCCTGCAGCTGGGCGGGCTTGTGGCAGAGCACGACGAGGTCGGCGCTGCGCGCGACCTCGGCCGCGCCGGGCAGCGCCTCGCCACCGGTCTCCTCGGCCAGCGCGCGGGCGCGCTCGGCCAGGACGTCGGTGCACAGCACCGGCCTGCCCCACCCGCGGGCGAGCGCCCGCGCCATGTTCCCCGCTCCGATCAGGCCGATCTGCATCCGACGGCGGAGGCTAGCGGAGGGAGCGGGCGAGCCCGCGGTCCTTCAGCTCTGGTTGAAGAAGCCCTTCTCGATGAGCTGCGCGCGCTCCTCCGCCGAGATCTCGACGTTGCGCGGGCGTCAGCATGAAGACCTTGTCGGCGATCCGCTGCATGCCGCCGTCGAGCGCGTACGTCAGGCCGCTGGCGAAGTCGATCAGGCGCTTGGACAGATCGGTGTCGGTGCTCTGCAGGTTGAGGACAACCGGGATCGAGTCCTTGAACTTGTCGGCGACCTGCTGCGCGTCGTTGAAGCTCTTGGGGATCACCAGGTGCACGCGCACGCCCTGTGCCCCGCCGTTCGCGCCGCCGCGGCCGACCGGGCGCAGCACCGCCGTCGGCCTGCGCGCCGGCTCGTCGTCGGCGAAGATGTCGTCGAAGTCGTCGCCGCGGCGCCGGCGCGAGGTCTGCAGGCGCCGCACGTTGGGCCGCTCGCGGTAGCGATCCTCGAGCTGTGCCTCGGGCTCGTAGGTCTCCTCTTCGTCCTCGTAGGGGCCGCGCTCCTCGGCCAGGCCGAAGTAGACGAGCGCGCGATGCCAGGAGTCGCGAAGGGCCATCAGGCCAAAGGTTAGCCCTTTGCGGGCTTAATCCTGCAAGCGTCGGTGCTTTGCGGGCGCTTCGTCAGCGCAGCAGGACCGACCCCAGGCGCACGATCGTCGCGCCCTCGGCCACCGCCACCTCGTAGTCCTGCGTCGTGCCCATCGACAGCACGCGCAGGTCGCGGTCGGCGGCCAGCTGCGCGAGCGCCGCGAAGTGCCGGCGGCTGTCCTCCGGGCGCTGGACCAGCGGCGGCATCGTCATGAGGCCCACGACACGCACGGGGCAGCGTTCCACGAAGGCGTCGAGGTCCGCCGGCGCGATGCCGCTCTTGCTCTCGTCGCCGGCGACGTTGACCTCGACGAGCACCTCCGTGTCCGGCGTCCCGTGCTTGCCGAGCTCGCGCAGGACCGAGTCGCTGGCCACCGAGTGCACCAGGCGCGCGCGGGGCAGCACCTGGCGCACCTTGCGGCTCTGCAGGTGGCCGATGAAGTCCCAGCGGAAGGCCGCGCGGCCCTCCCACGCCTGCGCCTTGCGCTCGAGCTCCTGGGCGCGGTTCTCGCCCAGCAGCGTGATGCCGGCCTCGGCCAGCGCGCCGAGCTCCTCCAGCGCGACGTACTTGACCGCGGCGAGCACCTCGACGTCGGCGGCATCGCGCCCGGCGGGCGTGGCGGCGGCGATCGCAGCGCGCACCCGCTCGAGGTTCGCGGCCACGCGCGCGCTGTCGATCGGCGTGATCAGCTGCGCCACACGACCCCCGCCTGGCGTCCGGTGACGCCGCCGTCGCGGCGGTGGCTGAAGAACCGCGGCCCCTCCTCGTCGCTCGCGCAGATCGTGCACAGCCCGGTGTCGTGCACCTCGTCGACCCCGGCCGCGGCGAGCTGGCCGGCGGCGATCTGGGCAAGGTCGAGCGTGCGCCCGGTCGTCCCGAAGGCCGCGCGGACCTCGTCGCCGACCTCGTAGCAGCAGCCGCGCGCGCCCGGCCCGACGGCGGCGACGATCCGGCTCGCGCCGGCGCGGCGCAACGCGCCGACGCCCTCGGCGACGACGCCGCCCGCCAGCCCGCGCCAGCCCGCGTGCAGCGCGGCGAGCGCCTCGGGGGCCGCGAGCGCGATCGGCAGGCAGTCGGCGACCAGCACGATCGGCGCCGTTCCCGCCGCGGTTGCGACCTGGCCGTCGGCGTCCTGCACCGCGGTCGCGTCGACGACGACGCGCGTGCCGTGCACCTGGCGGCCCTGCGCCAGCCGCGAGCCGCCGGCCAGCGCGCGCACCCGCTCGCGGTTGGTGGCGACGCGCCCGGGGTCGTCCTCGGTCCACAGGCCCAGGTTCAGCGACGCGTACGGCCCCTCGGACACGCCGCCGCGCCGGCTCGTGAACAGCGCCGTCGCTCCGTCCAACGCGACCGCGACGTGCCCGCTCATCCCAGGAGCGCCGTCCGCACGGCGCGCTCGTTGGCCGCGATCCAGGTCAGCGTGTCCTCGAGCGTGCGCCGCGCGTCGCGGCGCGGGCGCCAGTCGGTGAGGCCGAACAGGCGCTCGCAGTCCGACAGGTACACGCGGACGTCGCCCGGGCGCTCCTCGCCCGAGGCCCGCACCTCGACGCCCCTGCCCGTGAGCTCACGGCACAGCTCGGTGGTCTCGTGCAGCGACAGGCTGACCTCGCGGCCCCCGCCGACGTTCACGATCTGCCCGGCCCAGTGCTCGGGCCGCACGAGCTGGTCGTCGACGAGGTCGATCAGGTCGTCCACGTGCAGCAGGTCGCGGACCTGCTTGCCCGCGCCGCCGTAGCCGATGTAGCGCAGGTCGTGGCCGAAGTAGTGGCTGAGCAGCCAGAAGGTGAACACGCCCTGGTCGACCTTGCCCATCTGCCAAGGGCCGGCGATGACCCCGCAGCGGTTGATCACGGCGGGCAGGCCGAAGGCCGCGACGTACTCCTCCACGAGCAGCTCGCCCGCCAGCTTCGTGGCGCCGTACAGGGTGCGCGCGCCGGCCAGCGGGAACCCCTCGGCGATGCCGGCGGCCGAGGCGCCCGGCACGTCCTGCTCGCGGGCCAGCTCGTAGCGCGTGGGCTCCTCGCTGACCCGCAGCGCGTCCAGCTGCGCGTAGGGATAGACGCGGCTGGTGGACAGGAACACGACCTGGGCGCCGTCGCGGCGGGCCAGCTCGAGGCAGTGGTAGGCGCCCAGCAGGTTGCTGTGCAGCGCGTAGGCGGTGTTGCCGTCGGTGCCCGCGAGCGCCGACGGCTCGGCCGAGCACTCGACGAGCGCGTCGTGCTCGGCGAGGCCGAGCAGGTCGCTCAGCTCGCGCACGTCGCCGTGCTCGAAGCGCACGCCGGCGTCGCGCAGCCTCGGCAGGTTCAGCTCTGAGCCGCGGCGGCGCAGGTTGTCCAGCGCGGTGACCTCCCAGCCGGGGTGGCGGGCGGCAAGCTCGATGGCGAGGCTCGCGCCGACGAACCCGGCGCCGCCGGTCACCAGCACGCGCCGGGCGGTGGGCGGCGCGTCGCTCACCCGTCGACCAGGACCTCGACGTCGCTCACGGGCGAGCGCTGGGCGTACTCGAAGTGGGCACGGCCGTCGGCGACGAGCGTGTCGCGCAGCGTCCAGCCGAAGCGGCCCCGGGCGCTGCGGTCCCAGACGACGGCGCGCATCGAGGCCACCTCGCTGTTGTAGCACCACACCCGCTCGCCGTCGGGGTCGTGGTAGACGACGCCGACGAGCGACGGGCGCGGCGCGTCGACCTCCCCGACGACGCGGCGCTTGCCGTCGGTCGCCTCGAAGTGCCAGCTCGTCAGCCCGAAGCGGCTGGGCGCGCGCACGACCCGGTGCGGCGCCGTCGCGGCGAACGGCTCGCCGAGCAGGTGGCCCACGACCGGCGTGCTCGGGCCCACGTCGCGCCCGAGGCGCGGCACGATCACCGACACCCCGTCGAGGTAGGCGCCGGTGCGCGGCACGCCGTCGAGCCCGGTGAAGTCGTTGGCGTGGGCCCAGGCCCAGCGGCCGGCGTGCTTTGTGCCCCAGAGGTGGGCCTGCCCGCCGCGCGCGCCCTCGAGGCGCAGCTCGCGGCCCGGGAGGCGCACGACGCCCGAGACCGCGAGGTCGGGGTGCGGCAGGACCAGGATCGTCTTGGCCACCCGCGCGCGGCGCAGGAGCGGGTGCACATGGTCGGGAGCGGGCTGCGAGGGCTCCCAGCTGAGCTCCCAGCTCACGTCGCCGAAGCCGCCGGCCATGCCGCGGTCGCTGAGGTCGGCCCCGCCGACGGTCAGGTGGAACGGGTCGTCGCGGCCCCGGAGCTCGGCGATGGGCAGCGTCAGCTTGCGCCCGAGGCGCTCGCCGCCGGGCGTCATGGCCATCACCCACAGCGCGCACTCCCCCGCGGCGCCGTCGCTCGGCGCGCGCAGGGTGTAGCGGATCCACAGGCCCGTGCCGGTGCCGGGCTCGGTCATCGAGAGGTACCAGACCTCGTAGTGGCCGGGACCGCCGTCCCAGCGCAGCGCGTTGGGCCGCTCCATGGCGGCGAGCCTAGTCGTCGTCGAGCGCCGCGCGCAGCTCGGCCTCGCGGTCGGGTGCCGCGCCGTCGAGCTTGCGCTGCAGCGCCCGCCGCAGGCGGGCGCCGACCTCGGGCCCCTCGGGGACCCCCGCGGCGAGCAGGTCGTCGCCCGTGATCTGCAGGCGCACGTGGCGCAGCTCGTCCAGCCAGCGCCGGGCCTGGTCGCCGCCGGCCAGTGCCACGGCCTCGACCGGAGCCCCGCGGGCGGCGCGAGCGACCTCGGCGTTCGTGCGGGCCGCGTGCAGCGGGGCCGCGGTGGCGGCCCGCGATGCGGCGGCGACGAGGTCGCGCTCGGCGGCGGGGAAGCCGAGGTCGTCCAGCCAGCGCAGGAGCGCGCGGGCGTCCATGCCCGCCGTGCACCCGGCCAGGACGACGAGGTCGGGCCGGCCGTCGGGCGGGAGCAGCTCCAGCGCCGCACGGATGGCGTCCTCGCGCACCGCGAAGCCGGCGGGCAGCAGCCGGTCGTTGAGGGCGAGCGCGCAGCGCAGCGCGGCGCCGGGGTCGGGCTCGCGCAGGGCGAGGCGCAGCTCGGCCCCCATGCGGTCCCCGCTGACCGTCGACGGGTCGGCCGCCGCGGCGAGCGCGCGCGTGTGGTCCTCGACCGTGAAGCCCAGCCGCGCGGCGTAGCGCGCGACGCGCCACAACCGCGTCGCGTCGTCGGCGAAGCTCGCGTCGTGCAGGACGCGCAGCAGGCCGGCCTCCAGGTCGTCGAGCGCATGCGGGACGGCCCGCAGGCGGCCGTCGAAGCCGAGCGCCAGCGCGTTGATCGTCACGTCGCGGCGCCGGAGGTCCTCCTCGAGCGTCGCGGCGCGCACCTCGGGCAGCGCCCCCGGGCGCGGGTAGCGCTCGGCGCGCGCCCGGCCCAGGTCGTAGCGGCAGCCGTCTGGCATCGTGACCGTGGCCGTGCCGAAGCGCTCGTGCGCGACGACCTCGACGGGCTCGCCGGCCGCCAGCCGCGCCGCCGCAGCCTCGACGTCCCCCTCGGTGACGAGGTCGAGCTCGCGCGGCGGACGAGCCAGGAGGAGGTCGCGCACGGCACCGCCGACCACCTCGACCCCGTCGCCGGGGGCGAACGCCGCCAGCACACGCGGGCCACAGGCCAGCGAACGCAGCGCGTCGAGCGCCTCGGCCGGGCTCCGCATCGGCGGATTGTCCCGATTACCCTTGACCCATGTTCTCGAGCGGCCGCCGCTGGACGCGGCGGCGCGGGCTGGTGCTCGGGGGCGCGCTTCTCGCCGTCATCGCGCTGGGTGCCGTGGCGGCGGTGGTGCTGCTCTCCTCCGAGCCCGGCGACGTGTCGAACCCCGACGTGGAGTTCAGCCAGGAGGAGCTCCCGGCGGAGGCACCTGCGCCCGGGCCCGAGCGGGGCGGGCACCCGATGGACGACGGCTTCGCCTGGCCCAACTACCACCTCAACGGCGCCCGCACCGGCGCGCTCGCCGTGCGCTCCGACCTGCGGCCGCCCTTCGTCGAGCAGTGGAAGGTGACCGGCCGCATCCTGCTCGAGTTCCCGCCCGTGAGCTGCCGGCGATCGCTGTACCTGCTGAAGAACAACGCGGCGTTGTACCGCGTCTCGCGCCTGACGGGCCGGGTCTTCTGGAAGCGCAAGGTCGGCTACCTGGCCGCTGCCTCGCCCTCGTGCTCGGGGGGAACGGTGTACGCCGTGGTGCTCGAGCGCACGAAGGGCTCGGACGAGGGCCGCATCGTGGCCGTCGACACGAGCACCGGGCGCACGCGCTGGAGCCGCAAGCTCCCGAGCCGCGCGGAGTCCTCGCCCCTCCTGGCCTCCGGGCGCGTGTACTTCGGCACCGAGGACGGGACGATCTACGCGCTGCGGGCCAGCGACGGGGCGGTGCGCTGGCGGGCGAAGGCCTCGGGCGCCGTGAAGGGCGGCCTGGCGATGGCCGGCGACCGGTTGTTCGTCGGGGACTACGGCGGCAAGATGCGGGCGCTGCGGCGCACGGACGGTCGCGAGCTGTGGGAGTCCTCGAGCGCAGGGGGCGCGCTGGGCCGGGTCGGGCGCTTCTACGGCACGCCCGCGGTCGCCTACGGACGCGTCTACATCGGGAGCCTCGACGGCTTCGTGTACTCGTTCTCGGCGCGCGACGGGCGCCTGGCCTGGCGCCACAAGACGGGCGGGTACGTCTACTCCTCCCCCGCCGTGGCGACGGTGCAGGGGGTCGGCCCGACGGTCTTCGCCGGCTCCTTCGACGGCAAGCTCTACGCCTTCGAGGCGCGCTCGGGGCGCGTGCGCTGGGCGCGCAACGCCGGCGGGCGGATCTCGGGAGGCCCGGTCGTCGTCGGCGACCTCGTCTTCTACTCGAACCTCGCGCGCAAGGCGACGGCGGCCGTCGGCGCGGCCACGGGCAAGCTCGTGTGGTCGGTCCGCCGCGGTGCGTTCAACCCGATCATCTCCGACGGCCGGCGGATCTACCTCAACGGCTACTCGAGCCTGTTCATGCTCTCCAGCCGCCCGCAGGCCCGTCGCGACCAGCGCGCGCGCGTGCGCCTCGGCCGGGCCAACGCCCGCCAGCGCGCGATCGATCGGAGGGTCGGCCGGCGCAAGCGGCTGGAGGAGGCGCGGGCGAAGCGCAGCGGGCGCACGCAGCGCCGCGAGACGGCCCGCCGCGAGGCCGCCCAGCGCCGGCGCGTGGCCCGCCGCGTCGCCGCACGCCGCGCGGCGGTGCGCCGCAACGTCCGCGCGCGACGCCAGGGCCGCGAGGTCTGCTTCACCCGCGACGGCCGCAGGGTCTGCCGCGTGCCGCGCCCGCTGGTGTGCGTCGAGCGCTCGAGCGACGGGCGGATCGTCTGCCGGCCGCGGCGGCGCTGAGGCGTGCGCGGCGCCCGCGCCGTCCAGGCGGTCGCGCTTCGTGCCCTCGCACCGCCCACGACTTGCGAGCATCGGCCGCATGCCCGTCACCCGCCGCACCCCCGGCCTGCTGATGACCGAGCACGAGCTGCGCCTCCCGGTCGACCACGGCGCGCCCGGCGGTGAGCAGCTCACCGTCTTCGCGCGCGAGGTGGCCGACCCCGACGGGCTCGACCGGCCCTTCCTCGTCTTCCTGCAGGGCGGTCCGGGCTTCGAGGCCCCGCGGCCCACCCGCCACCCTTCCTCACCGGGATGGCTGGATCGCGCGCTCGAGGACTACCGCGTCCTCATGCTCGACCAGCGCGGGACCGGGCGCTCGACGCCCGTCAGCGCGGGTGCGCTCGCCGGCCGCAGCCCCGCCGAGCAGGCCGCCTACCTCATGCACTTCCGCGCCGACGCGATCGTCCGCGACGCCGAGGCCTTCAGAGCGCACCTCGACAGCGGGCCGTGGAGCGTCCTGGGACAGAGCTTCGGCGGGTTCACGACGCTCGCCTACCTCTCGCAGGCGCCGGAGGGGCTGCGGGAGGCCATGGTCACCGGCGGGCTGCCGCCGATCGGCCGCCACCCCGACGAGATCTACGCCGCGACCTACGCCCGCGTGCTCGAGCGCAATCGCCGCTACTACGAGCGCTACCCCGACGATCGCGAGCGCTTCCTCGCGGCGCGCGACGCCGCGCCGGTGCTCGCCTCCGGCGACCGCCTGTCCCACGCCAGGCTGCGCCAGCTCGGCAACCTCCTCGGCATGAGCGACGGCGCCGAGCACCTCCACGCCATCCTCGAGCTGCCCCACGACTCGCCCGCGTTCGCCCATGACGTCGAGGCGATCGCCTTCGCGCGCAACCCGATCTACGCGATCCTGCACGAGTCCAGCTACGCCGACGGGCACGTGACCGGGTGGTCGGCCCAGCGGGTGCTGCCCGCCGCCTACGCCGACGATCCCGCGCTCATGACCGGCGAGCACGTCTACCCGTGGATGTTCGAGGAGATGGGCGCGCTCGCGCCGCTGCGCGAGGCCGCGGAGCTGCTCGCCGTGCACGAGTGGCCGCGCCTCTACGACGCCGGCGTGCTCGCGGGCAACGACGTCCCCGTCGCCGCCGCCGTCTACGCCGAGGACATGTACGTCGAACGCGCCTTCTCCGAGGAGACGGCCGCGCAGGTCCGCGGTCTGCGCCCGTGGGTCACGAGCGAGTACGAGCACAACGGGCTGCGCGCCGACGGCGGGCGCATCCTCGGCCGGCTCATCGACCTCGTACGCGGGCGGGCGTAAGAACGTCTTTCGAGGGGTGGCCGCGCCACCCCCGGGGTGACTTCCCCGGTCGCGCGACACCGCCCATCCTCGGTCCCAAAGGAACCAGCCGCATCAGGGGGATGCGAACGGTCAGGAGGAAGGGGGAGCGACATGCTCGGGAAGTCAGGGACGGGATGGCTGGCCGCCTTCACGGCGCTGGCCGTCACGGCGATCGGCGCCGGCTCGGCGTCGGCCGCGAACGGCCCGCTCGCGCTCGAGTGGGTGCCGGCCTCCAGCCAGCCGGGCTCGCCGCCCAGCGCAAGCGCGACGGCGACCTGCCCGCAGGGCATGCGGCTGGTGGGCACCGGCGGGAAGGTCGCCGGGGGCTTCGGCCAGGTCCTGCTGGAGGACATCACGCCGGACGCAGCGCTCACGCGCGTCACGGTCACCGCACGCGAGGCCCAGGACGGGGACGCGTGGAACGGCACCTGGACGGTGCGCGCCTACGCGATCTGCGCCTTCGGCGTCGCGGGCCTCGAGCGCGTCTCGGCGCCCAGCGAGCTCAACTCGCGCGCCAAGGGCAAGCTCGTGTTCTGCCCGTCCGGCAAGGTGGTCATCGGGACCGGGGCCGACGTCGACGGCCCGGCCGGCCAGGTGGGCCTGGCCCACATCACGCCGCAGGAGAGCCTGGTCTCAGCCGGCGCCCGCGAGGACGCCGACGGGACGACGGCGAACTGGAGCATGCGGGTCTACGCGATCTGCGCGTCGCCGATCGACGGGCTGCAGCGGGTCCCGGCGTACAGCGGGGTCCTCGACCTCGACCCGGCGAAGGCCGCGACGGCGACGTGCCCGACCGGCAAGCGGGTCGTCGGCACCGGCGGTGACGTCGACATCTACGGCAACGACGACGTCAGCGCCGCCAAGGGCCAGGTCCTGAACGGCATCAGGCCCGACGCGACGCTGTCGTCGGTGACGATGACCGCGTACGCCGGCACGGGCGCGATCGGCACGTGGCGCGCGGTGGCCGTCGCCATCTGCTCGCCGCGGGGATCGATCGGGCCCGAGCGCCCGCCGGCGCCGGACCTCGAGGCCGAGGGTCCGTAGCCCCTCGTCGCGTGCGCAGGCCTCGTGGGGGGCGGAGCAGGAGGGGCCGGCCGGGGTGCCGGCCCCTCGGCGTTGTCGCCGGGACCTACGCCTGCCCGGCGGCCGGCCGGCGCACGGCGGCGGCCGTCGCCGGAGCGGCGCGGCGCGCTGCCGGAGCGACCGCGGGCTGTGGCGCCGGCGCGCGCACGCGGTGGCCGTCGTCGCTGCGCGGGCGCGGCGCCGGGCGCTCCGGCCGTGGCGCGCTGCGGGGGATCGCGAACCAGTTGGGCCGGTCGTCCTTGACGGGGCGCCCGTCGAAGCCCGGGCGCGTCTCGGCCCCGTAGCGCATGGCCAGCAGCGCGAACAGCCCGAAGCCGATCGTCGGCCCGAGCATCGTGATCAGCACCTCCATCACGACGACGATACGCGCCGGGCGGAGCGCCCACAAGCCGATGCGGTCAGGCGCGGACCGCCACGCCGGCGGCGGAAAGATGCGCCTTGGCCTCCGCCACCCGGTAGCGCCCGAAATGGAAGATCGACGCGCAGAGCGCAGCGTCGGCACCCGCTCGCAGCGCGTCGACGAGGTGCTCGAGCTCCCCGGCACCGCCGGAGGCGATGACCGGGCACGCCGACCGCCCCGGACGACCGCGCGGGTGAGCGGCAGGTCGTAGCCGTCGCTGGTGCCGTCGCGGTCCATGCTCGTCAGGAGGATCTCCCCCGCCCCGCGCTCGACGCCCTCGCGCGCCCAGGCCACCGCGTCGCGGCCGGTGGGCGTGCGCCCGCCCGACGACGACGACCTCCCAGGAGTGCGTGGGACGCGTTCCGCGGGCCCGCGCGTCGATGGCCAGGACGACGCACTGCGCGCCGAACACGCCGGCCAGCTCGCCGATCAGCTCGGGCCGCGCGACCGCCGCCGAGTTGACGCTGACCTTGTCCGCGCCCGCGTCGAGCACGGCCTGCGCGTCGGCGACCGAGCGGATGCCGCCGCCGATCGTGAACGGGATGAAGACGTTGTCGGCCGTCCGCCGCGCCAGCTCGACGATCGTGTCGCGCCGCTCGTGCGTGGCCGTGATGTCCAGGAACACGAGCTCGTCGGCGCCCTCGGCGTCGTAGCGCTCGGCCAGCTCGACCGGGTCGCCCGCGTCGCGCAGGCCGACGAAGTTCGTGCCCTTGACCACGCGGCCGCCATCGACGTCCAGGCACGGGATCACGCGCTTGAGGTGCATCGTCAGGTCTCCAGCGCCCGCTGCGCCTCGCGGATCGTGAAGCGCCCCTCGTACAGCGCCTTGCCGACGATGACGCCGCCGAGGTTGACCTGGCGCAGCGCGGCCAGGCGCTCGCAGGTCCTGCGAGCGATCCGATGCCGCCCGAGTACAGGAAGCGCCCGCGGACGACGCCGGCGATCCGGCGCACCTCCTCGACGTCGGGGCCCTCGAGCATCCCGTCGCGGTCGACGTTGGTGTAGACGAACGACCGCACGCCGCGCTGCTGCAGGCGCTCGATGACGCTGTCGGCGGGCATCTGCGTCGTCTCCTGCCAGCCCGAGGTCGAGACGTTGCCCCCGCGCGTGTCGACGGAGACGATGACCCGCTCGCGGAAGGCGCCCAGGACGTCGTCGAGGAAGTCGATGTCGGTGTAGGCCGCGGTGCCGAGGATCACCCGCTCGACCCCGGCGCGAAGCGCGTCGCGCACCGCGGGCAGCGAGCGCAGGCCGCCGCCGAGCTGCACCGGCACGCGCAGCTCTGCGGTGATCGCCTCGACGTGGCGCAGGTTCTGCGGGCTGCCGGTGCGCGCGCCGTCCAGGTCGACGACGTGCAGGAAGCGCGCGCCCTCCTCGACCCACGAGCGCGCGGCCTCCAGCGGCGAGTCGCGGTAGACGGTCTTCTCGGCGAAGTCGCCCTGGCGCAGCCGCACGGCCTGTCCGTCGAGGATGTCGATCGCCGGGTAGAGGATCACACGCCGACCCGCGCGCAGATCGAGGTGAAGTTGGCGCAGCAGCGCCAGCCCGGCCGTCGAGGACTTCTCGGGGTGGAACTGCGCGCCGAAGACGACGTCGCGCGCGACGATCGAGGCGAACGGCCCGCCGTAGTCGCCGGTGCCCAGCACGTCGGCGGGGTCGTCGGGCTCGGCGGCGAAGGAGTGCACGTGGTAGAAGGCCGCCGACGTCGCCGAGGCCCTCGGACGAGCGGCGACGCGCCCGCGAAGCGCACCTCGTTCCAGCCGATGTGCGGGACCTTGAGGCCCTCGCCCGGAGCCAGCGCGCGAACGCGGCCGGCGAGCAGCCCCAGCCCCTCGTCGCCGCCGAGCTCGTCGGAGCCCTCGAAGAGCAGCTGCATCCCGAGGCACAGGCCGAGCACCGGCGTGCCCGCCCGTGCGCGGGCGGCGATCAGCTCGTCCAGGCCGGCCGCGCGCAGCCGCGCCATGGCGGCGGCGAACGCGCCGACGCCGGGCACGACGAGCCCGTCGGCGGCGCCCAGCACGTCGTGGTCGGCGGTCAGCGCCACGCGCGCCCCGACGCGCTCCAGCGCCTTCTCGACGCTGCGGCGGTTGCCGACGCCGTGGTCGACGACGCCGACGGTGACTCCGGGGGGCCTCATCCCGTCAGCGTGCCCTTCGTCGACGGGACGCCCGGCTCCGTCGGGTCGATCGCGACGGCCGCGCGCAGCGCGCGCGCGAAGGCCTTGAACGCCGCCTCGATCATGTGGTGGGCGTTCGTGCCGGCCTCGACGCCGAGGTGCAGGGTGAGCCGCGCGCCGGTGGCCACCGCGCGGAAGAACTCCTCGGTCAGCTCGTGCTCGAAGCCGCCGGTCACCCCGGGCGGGAGGTCGGCGGCGAAGGCGCAGAAGGGCCGGCCGGAGACGTCGATCGCGCACGTCGCGCGGGCCTCGTCCATCGGCACGACGGCGTGGCCGTAGCGCGCGATCCCGGCGCGGTCGCCCAGCGCGCGGTCGAGCGCCTGCCCGAGCACGATGCCGGTGTCCTCGACCGTGTGGTGGGCGCCGGTCTGCAGGTCGCCGGTGACGGCCACGTCGAGGTCCAGGCGCCCGTGGCGGGCGAGGAGGTCGAGCATGTGGTCCAGGAAGCCGACGCCGGTCACGCGCGCGCCCGCGCCGTCGCCGTCCAGCGCGAGCGCCAGGCGGACGTCGGTCTCCTTCGTGGCACGCTCGATCTGGGCCGTCCTATCCGCCATCGCCCGATCCATTCTCGCGAACCTCCATCGACGCTGCGTGGCCGGGAAAGCCCTCGGCCCGCGCGATCGGCGCGCCGGCGACGGCGAGCGCCGGCGCCGCGGCCCCGATGCGCACCTCGCTCATGCGCCGGCGGAAGGCGCGCACCGACAGCCCCGAGGCGAAGCGCGCCGCGCCGCCGGTGGGCAGCGCGTGGTTGGAGCCGGCGACGTAGTCGCCGAACGCCACGCCGCTGGCCGCGCCCGACGAAGACGCAGCCGGCGCGGCGCACGCGCGGCGCGAGCGCCTCGGCGCCGGCGCCCACCAGCTCCAGGTGCTCGGGCGCGAACGCCTCGGCGAAGGCCAGCGCAGCCTCCAGCGCCGGGCGCGTCGCACGAGCGCGCAGGCCGCCTCGCCCGTGCCGGCGCGATCCGCGCGCGCGGCGACGGCGTCGAGCAGCGCGGCGTCGTCGCTGACCGCGCACACGACCGTGCCCGCGCCGTGCTCGGCCTGGGCGAGCAGGTCGGCCGCGACCAGCTCGGCGCGCGCGCCGGCCGAGGCCAGCACGAGCACGTCGCTGGGCCCGTAGAAGCCGTCGATGCCCACGTCGCGCGCGACCAGGCGCTTGGCCTCCTGCACGTAGAGGCTGCCCGGGCCGGCGATGACGTCGGCCCGGCGCACCGAGGCGGTGCCGTAGGCCAGCGCGGCGATCGCGTGCGCGCCGCCCATGCGCAGCACCTCGCGCACGCCGCACAGCGCGGCCGCGGCGAGGATCACCGGGTGCGCGCCCGGCGCGCAGACGACGACCTCCTCGCACGCCGGCCGCGCGCGCGGTGACGACGCCCATGACGACGGTGCTCGGGTACGGGTTGCGCCCGCCCGGGACGTAGATCGCCGCGCGGCGCGACCGGCAGCTCGCGCACGAGCACGCGCTGGCCCTGGGGCAGGTCGACGGGCACGTCGGCGCCCAGGCCCGCCTCGGCGACGGCGCGCACGTTGGCGATCGCCACCTCGAGGCCGCCGCGCACGGCCGGGTCGAGCCGCGGCGAGCGCCTCGTCGAGCTCGCGCGCCGGTCACCCGCAGCGGCGCGTCGCCGACGCGCGTCGAAGCGCTCGACGAGCTCGAGCAGCGCGTCGTCGCCGCGCTCGCGGACGGCGCCGCACGATCCCGGCCACGTCGGCGGCGACCGACGGCCGGCTCGGCCGACCAGCGCCGCGCACCCGCGCGGCCAGCGCGACCGCGTCGCTCGGCCGCGCGCCAGCGCGCAGCCGCTCAGCCGCCACGCAGCCGCTCCACGACCGTGTCGATCGCCGCGGCCTTCAGCTTGTGCGCGACCGGGTTGGCGATCAGCCGCGCGGTCGCGACGGCGATCTCCTCGCGCACGACGAGGCCGGTTCTCGCGCAGCGTCGTGCCCGTCGCGGTGAGGTCGACGATCGCCTCGACCAGGCCGGTGAGCGGCGCGAGCTCGACGGAGCCCTTGACCTCGACGATCTCGGCCTGGCGGCCGGTGCGCTCGAAGTAGCGCGTCGCGATCCTGCGGGTACTTCGTCGCCACGCGCACGACGCCGAGGCGCCGCAGCGCCTCCGCGGCCGGGTCGGGGTCGCCCTCGACGGTGGCGAGCACCATCCGGCAGCGCCCGAAGCCGAGGTCGAGCAGCTCGAAGACGTCGCGCTCGGACTGCTCCATGAGGACGTCCTTGCCGGTGATCCCGATGTCGGCCGCGCCCGCCTCGACGTAGGTCGGCACGTCGGACGGGCGCATCGTGACGATGCCCGACGTCGTCGAACAGCAGCTTGCGGTCGTTGGCGCGCACCTCGGCGGTGTCGATGCCCGAGCCCGTCGAGCGGCGTCGCAGCGTGTCGGCGAAGAGCGCGCCGCGCGGCACGGCGATCGTGAGGCCGAAGCCGTTCACGCGTCGTGCTCCCGCGCCGCCGCGCCGCGCTCCTCCCCGGCCAGCGCCAGGTGCAGGCGGTCGATGCCGATGCGCGAAGCCGACCGCCGGCAGCGAGCGCCCGAAGCGCGCCAGCAGGTCGTCGTAGCGCCCGCCGCCGCCGATCGGCGCGCCGAGCGCGGGGTCGTAGACGTCGAAGACCGCGCCGGTGTAGTAGCCCAGCCCGCGCGCCAGCCCGAGGTCGACGATCACCCGCCGGCGACGTGCTCGCTCAGGCAGGCGAGCGTCGCGCGCAGCCCGCCCAGCGCCTCGGCCAGCGGGCCGCCGGTCGCCTCGGCGACGCTCGGGCGCGCCGCGCAGCTGCGGCACCCGCACCAGCAGGTCGGTGGCCTCCGGGCCGGCGTCCAGCCGCGCCACCTCGCGCTCCAGCCCGACGAAGTCGCGCGTGGCCAGCTCGTGCAGCAGCCGCCCGCGCGCCTCCGGGCGGCACGTCGAAGGCGCCCAGCAGCGCCGGGTAGAGCGCCGGCGTCGCCCAGCCCGATCGCGGTAGCCGCGCAGGCCGACCGCGTCGAGCGCCTCGCACAGGACGTTCAGCGCCTCGGCCGTCCCGCCCGGCGCGGGCGCGCCGACCAGCTCGATGCCGGCCTGCAGGAACTCGCGCATCTGCCCGCGGTGCGGGCGCACCTCGCGGTAGGCGTGGGCGAGGTAGCAGAAGCGCAGCGGCGGCTCGGCGGTCGGGTAGCGCGTCGCGGCCAGCCGCGCGATCGGCACGGTCATGTCGGCGCGCAGCGCGAGCACCTCGCCGTGGTCGTCGAACACGCGGTAGGCCGGCCGCAGCGCGTCGTCCGCGGCGCGCAGCACCGCCTCGTACTCGATCGCCGGCGTCGACACCTCGCCGTAGCCGCGCCGCTCGAAGACCGCGCGCAGCGCGTCGGTGATCGCGCGCAGCTCGCGCATCTCGTCGGGCAGGACGTCGCGGGTGCCGCTGGGGATCGGGTGGATCATGGCGCGTCTCGGACCGGCCGCGCGCGGCTAGGCGTGCACGGCGGGCTCGGCGGGCTCGGTGGCCACGCGCTCGATCTGCGCGCCCAGGGCGCGCAGGCGCTCGTCGATGCGCTCGTAGCCGCGGTCGATCTGGCGGATGTTGCCGATCTCGCTGCGCCCGTCGGCGCAGCAGCGCGGCGATCAGCATCGCCATGCCGGCGCGGATGTCCGGCGACTCGACGCGCTCGCCGCGCAGGCGGCTGGGGCCGCTGACGATCGCCCGGTGCGGGTCGCACATGGTGATGTCGGCGCCCATCAGCACGAGCTTGTCGGTGAAGATCATGCGGTTCTCGAACATCCACTCGTGGATCAGCACCGAGCCCTCGCACTGGGTGGCCAGCGCGACCGCGATCGAGGTGAGGTCGGCCGGGAACGCCGGCCACGGGCCGTCCTGCACCTTGGCCTTGTACTCGCCGACGTCGCGCGACGGCCTCCAGCCGCTGGCCGCCGGGCACGAGCACGTCGGCGCCGTCGAGCTCGGTGTGCAGGCCGAGGCGCCGGAAGACGAGGCGGATCATGCGCAGGTCGTCGGGCTCGGTGTCCGCGATGCGCAGCTCGCCGCCGGTGACCCCGGCCAGCGCCATGAACGAGCCGATCTCGATGTGGTCGGGGCCGACGTCGTGCGTGCAGCCGCCGAGCGTCGTGCCGCGCCGGTGACGGTGAGCACGTTGGAGCCGATGCCGTGGATGTCGGCGCCCATCTTCACGAGCATGCGCGCGAGGTCCTGCACGTGCGGCTCGCAGGCGGCGTTGCCGATGACCGTCGTGCCGGGCGTCAGCGCGGCCGCCATCAGCGCGTTCTCGGTCGCCATGACCGACGGCTCGTCCATGAAGACGTGCCCGGCGCGCAGGCCGCCGCGCGGGGCCTCGAGCACGATGTCGCGCGTGTGGCGAAACGACGCCCCGAGCGCGACGAAGGCGTCGAGGTGCGGGTCCAGGCGGCGGCGGCCGATCACGTCGCCGCCGGGCGGCGGCATCTCGGCCAGGCCGAAGCGGGCCAGCAGCGGGCCGGCGAGCAGGAACGAGGCGCGGATGCGCTCGGCGTGCGCGCGATCGACGTGGGCGCCGGCGTCGACGCCCGCGGCGCACAGCGCCACCTCGTTGTCGCCGCGCCACTCGACGCTCGACGCCGATGCCCGCGCAGCACGCGCAGCATCGCGTCGACGTCGCGGATGCGCGGCACGTTGCGCACGACGACCTCCTCGGCGGTCAGCACCGAGGCGGCGAGGATGGGCAGGGCGCCGTTCTTGTTGCCGGCCGGGACGCACCGTGCCGCGCAGCGGAACGCCGCCGTCGATGACGAACTTCTCCATGAGAGGGACTCCCGCCGCGGCGGGTCCGGCAGTCGGGCGCTGGGCTAGCCTAACAGCCATGTCCCCGCCGCTTTCGCGTGCCGAGGCGTGGGACCTTCTCACGGAGTGGGTCGCCTCGCCGTCGCTGCGCCGCCACTGCCTGGCCGTCGAGGCCTCGATGCGCGCGGCGGCCCGCCGCGCGCGGCGAGGACGAGGAGCTGTGGGGCGTCGTCGGCCTGCTGCACGACATGGACTACGAGCGCTTCCCGGACCTCGAGACCGGCCACCCGCGCATGGCCATGGCCGAGCTCGAGCGCCGCGGCCAGCCGCCCGAGGTCGTGCGGGCGATCGCCTCGCACGCCGACTGCCTCGACGTCCCGCGCGAGACGCCGCTGGAGCACACGCTGTACGCGGTCGACGAGCTGTCGGGCTTCATCGTGGCCTGCGCGATCGTGCGCCCCGAGGGCATCCACGGGCTGACGCCCAAGTCGGTCAAGAAGAAGCTCAAGCAGCCGAGCTTCGCCGCGGCCGTCAACCGCGAGGAGGTCCGCCACGGCGCCGAGGAGCTCGGCGTCGACTTCGACGAGCACGTCGCGCTTCGTGATCGCGGCGCTCGAGGAGCGCGCGGGCGAGCTCGGGCTCGACGGCGAGGCCCCCGCCGCGCGCGCACCCGCCGAGGCCGCGCCGGAGGGCGCCCCGGCCGCGCGCGCGCCCGCGGATCCCGCTTGACCGCGCGCGAGCGCTACGCCGCGCATCCTGCGCGCGCCGCACGTCGCGCGGCTGATGGCCGCCGCGCTCGTCGCGCGCATGCCGATCGGCATCGACGCGCTGGCCATCGTGCTCTTCCTGCGCGAGCGCGACCGGCTCCTACGCGCAGGCCGGGATCGTGGCGGCGGCCTTCGCGCTCGGCGGCGGCGCCGGCGCGCCCATCTCCGGGCGCCTCGTCGACCGCTTCGGGCACCGCAGGGTGCTGCTGCCGCTCGCGCTCGCCCACGCGGCGGGGCTCGGCGCGCTCGTGGCCCTGGGCCTGGCCGGCGCTCCGCTCGGCGCCCTGATCGCCACGGCGGTCGCCGGCGGCGCTGCCATCCCGCCCATCTCCGCGGTCCTGCGCCCGCTGTGGCCCGCGCTGCTGCAGGCCGATCCCGCCCTGATCCCGGCGGCCTACGCGCTGGACTCCGTGCTCATCGAGCTCGTCTTCGTCGTCGGGCCGCTGCTGACCGCCCTCGCCACCGCGGTGCTGTCGCCCGTGGCCGCACTCGTGGTGGGCTGCGTGATGGTCATCGCCGGCACCGTGGCCTTCGCCGCGGCCGAGCCGTCGCGGGCCTGGCGGCCGGCGCCGCGCGAGCCGGACCGGTCGCGCCTGGGTGCGCTGCCTCCCCCGGCGTGCGGACGCTGGTCGTCGCGACGATCCCGATCGGCTTCTGCTTCGGGGCGATGGAGGTGACGCTGCCCGCGTTCAGCGAGGACGTCGCCTCGCGGGCGTGGGCGGGCGTCCTCATCGCGGTGTGGTCGCTGGGCAGCGCCGCGGGCGGCCTGTGGTTACGGCGGCGCGCGAGCGCGCGGGCCACCTCGCGCACTGGTTCGTGCGCCTGGCGGCGCTCCTGCCGCTCGGCTACCTGCCGCTCGCCGCGGCGCCATCGCTCGCCGTGATGCTCGTGCTGTGCGTCGTCGCGGGCCTCGCCATCGCGCCGCTGCTCGCCGTCGGCCAACCAGCTCATCGGCGACGTCGCGCCGGCCGGCGCGCTCACCGAGGCCTACACGTGGCCGATCACAGCGCTCGTCATCGGCGTGGCGCTCGGCAACGGCGCGGCCGGCGGCCTGGTCGAGGCGGCCGACTGGCGCGTCGCCTTCCTCGCGGCGTCGGCCGGCGCCGGCGCCGGGGCGCTCGTCGCCTTCGCCCGTCGCGAGACGCTCCTGCCGGCGGGGACCCCGGCCGTGGCCTGATCGCCGGGTTGCCCGTGCGCGCTCCCATGCGGGAGGGTGGGGTGTCCGCGTCCTGAGGGAGGACCGCATGCGCACCCACCACGTCGAGGAGACCGTCCGCATCGGCAGGCCACCTGCGGACGTGTGGGCGGCGATCGCCGACTACCCGTTCGATCTGCAGTGGCGCAAGGGCATCACCGAGATGACGCCCGACCCGCCGGGGCCGCCCGCGCTCGGGACACGCGTCCACGAGGTGCTCACGCTGTCGGGCAAGCGCTTCACGACCGACTCGACCGTCGTCGAGGTGGACCCCGGCGTCTCCTACGCCTTCGCCGGCAGCGGCACGAGCGGCCAGGTGCGCGGGGCACGAAGGGTCCGGCCCGCCCGCGACGGCGACGGCGCCGACTTCACCTACGTCATCGACCTGGCGCCCAGGCGTGGCCTGCGGGCGCTCGGCCCGCTGCTGGTCCCGATACTGCGGTCGGGCCTGCGCAAGGACCTCGAGCGGCTGAAGCAGCTGCTCGAGCGCGACGGCCGGCCCGGCTAGCCCCAGCGCCCGCCCGCCTTGGCCCACTCGAACAGGTGGTCGACGCTGCAGAAGGCGTCGGCGATGCGGTGCTCGCCGCGGTGGCGCACGATCAGCACGCGGCCGTCGTCGAGGCGGCCGCCGCAGTGGGCACAGCGGCCGAGGCCGTCGTCGGGCTCGTCGGGCCCGAGGATCGTGCCGGGGTCCCAGTGGGCGCCCTGGATGACCCACGGGACCACGTGCTCCAGCCGGCAGAAGACCGCGCGGCGCTCACCCTCGGGCTCGGTGGCGCGGAAGCCCTCGTCGGCCTCGACCTGCACCCCGCACCAGCTGCACGGCTCGGCTGCCATGGGCGGGGAGCCTAGTGGCCCCCCTCATGAATCCCGCCGTGTTTGGCGGGGCGCCTCACCGCAAACACGACGCGACTCAGGACGGAGACCACAAGTGCCGGTGCCGCTGCGCGCGGGCTGGCGGGCGCAACGCTCGGCTATCGTGGCGGCGCGATGGCCGATCCGCTGAAGATCGTCGTCCTCGAGGGCGACGAGACCGGCCAGGAGCTGCTCGAGCAGGCCGTCCGCGTGCTCGACCCCGAGGTCGCCGGGCTGGACCTGGACCTGCGAGCGCTTCGACCTCTCGCTCGAGCACCGCCGCGCGACCGGCAACGCGGTCGTGACCGAGGCTGCCCGGGCGATGCGCGAGTGCGGCTTCGGCGTCAAGGCGGCCACGATCACGCCGGAGGGCCGCGACGACGTCGGCTCGCCCAACCGCATCCTGCGCGAGGAGGTCGACGGCAAGGTCATCATCCGCACCGGCCGGCGCATCCCCGGCGTGACGCCGATCGCGGGCGTGCACCATCCGATCTCCGTCGTGCGCATGGCCGTCGAGGACGCCTACGGCGCCGAGCAGTGGCGCGAGGGCGCCGAGGGCGCCCCCGACGAGGTCGCCTACCGCACCGAGAAGGTCACCCGCTCGACGTGCCGCGCGGTCGCCGAGTACGCCTTCCGGACGGCGCGCAAGATGGGCGGGCGCGTCTACGGCGGGCCCCAAGTGGACGGTCTCGCCCGTCTACGAGGGGATGCTCAAGGAGGAGCTCGACGCGGCCGCCGAGCGCCAACCCCGACGTCCCCTACCAGCCGGTGCTGATCGACGCGACCTACGCCGGCCTGATCGGCGGCGCCGCCGACATGCCGCTGGTCATCCCCGCCCTCAACCGCGACGGCGACTGCCTGAGCGACCTGGTGATGCCGATGTTCGGCTCGATCGCCGGCGCCGAGTCGGTGCTGCTGGCCTTCGACGACGACTTCGAGACCCAGGTGGCGATGGCCGAGGCGCCCCACGGCACGGCCCCGGCGCTGCAGGGCAAGGACCTGGCCAACCCGATGGCCATGCTGCTGGCCTGCGCGGCGGTCCTGCACTACGCGAGCCTGCGCGGGCGCCCCGAGGCCGAGCGCGCGTCGCGCGCGATCTACGAGTCGGTGCTCGAGGCCAGCGCGGCGGGCGATCCGCACGCCGGACCTCGGCGGGCACGCGACGACCAGCGAGTTCACGACGGAGGTCGTGAACCGCGTCCGGACGAAGATCGACGTCTGGTCGTCGCTGGGCTCGACGGTCTAGCCCGCCCGCCGGCCCCGCCCGGGCGAGCGGCGCCGTCCGCCGCGTCGCCGACGGCTGCGTCGGCGCTCACCACCGGCTCCAGCCGGCGCTGGTGCTCCCTGCTGCGTCGCGCGTAGGCCAGGCGCTGCAGCCACAGGATCAGCAGCCCGCTGGCCAGGATCGCCAGCAGGTTCAGGCCCAGGGTGGCGAGCGAGCCGCGGAACGTCGGCCAGTCGCGAGTACGCGGCGGCGACCGCGATGTTCGCGGCCGCGGGGATCGTCGTCACGGAGATGAGCACCCCGATCAGCGCGCCCGACTTCGCCGTGCTCAGCGAGAGCATTCCCGCCGCGCCCGCGAACAGGCCGATCGCCACGGCGTACCAGTCGGGTGAGGCGATCGTGCTCGCCAGGCCGTGGTCGGCCTCGCGTGAAGGTGTCCGGTCCCAGGCCGACCTCCTTGGCCAGCACGGTCAGGCCGAGCGTGACCAGGATGCCCAGCGGGAAGCCGACCGCCAGCGCCGTGAACGAGCGCACCGCCAGCGCCGGCCGGCGCTGCACCGCGGCGACGCAGAAGCCGGCGATCGGCCCGAACTCCGGGCCGACGACCATCGCGCCGACGATCAGGATCGCGCTGTCGAGGATCACGCCGATCGAGGCGATCACCGTCGCGATGACCATGAAGGCCAGGAAGCTGGCCGACAGCTCCGCCGACTCCGACGTGCGCTCGGTGAGCTCCTCCCACACCACGGCGTCGGCGGGCGAGCCCACGGCGGCGCGCTCGGCGGCGATCGCGGCGTCGGACATCACCGTGTCGATCTGGTCGACGGCGATCGAGCCGCTGTGGTGCAGGCCCAGCCGGCGCAGGTCGGCGAGCACGACGCTCGCGTCCTCGCGCGCGACGTCGGCGAGGATCACGTCGCCGTCGGGCTTGCGCGCCGCGCCGGGCAGCCTGATGACGTTGATGACCGAGGCGCAGGCCTCGAAGCAGCTCGAGGACCGCGTCGGCCTGCGCGGGCGGCGTGACGATCCGCAGGTGGACCACGCAGCGAGGGTACGCCATCGCCCAAGCGGCCCCGCGTGCAAGGTTCGTTGCAGCATCGCGGCTCGGATCTGGCTTGCCAGTGCGGTTCGGGCGGGGTGCGCGGGCCGCGGGCGGGCGGGCGCGGCGCTCCGTCCGCGGGCGCGCCGTAGCTTGCGAACACATGTTCCCACGTGCCCCACAGCCCCGGTCCGGCTCGCGCCCCCTGCGCGACGCCCTCCGGCGCGCCGCCGACCTGGTCGTCGCCTTCGCCACCCTCGAGGACGCCTCGAGCCCGCACGACCACCCCGGTGATGACGAGGGCCACCCGCACCACCGGCCGCTGCGCGCCCCTTCCCGCGCGCGGCGGCCGGGCTCGGTGCGGTCGCGGCCGGCGGCCTGCACGGTCGTCATGGGCGCTCGGCGCTCGGCGGCGTTGCAGCCTGCGGCCGGGGCTGCGCCTCGCACGGCGGCCCGTTCGGCGCGGCGCTCGCGCCACAACGCGGACGAGCCGCCCGTGGGCGGCTCGTCGAAGTAAACCGGCGGCGTCCTACTCTCCCGGGCCCTTGCGAGCCAAGTACCATCGGCGCTGAGGGGCTTAACTGCTCTGTTCGGAATGGGAAGAGGTGTTTCCCCCTCGCCATAGCCACCGGAAATGGTGAGAGACCGGCCGCGGCCCGAGGGCGCGCCGACACCCCTCCCGGGGCCCTTCAAAACTGCACAGCGCCACGGGGCATCAAAAAGATCCGTCAAGCCCTCGGACCATTAGTACCGGTCTCCTTCACACGTTACCGCGCTTCCAGATCCGGCCTATCAACCTGGTGGTCTACCAGGGTTCTTACTCCCTCAAGGGGATGGGAGAGCTCATCTCGAGGTCGGCTTCCCGCTTAGATGCCTTCAGCGGTTATCCGATCCACACGTAGCTAACCTGCGATGCCCTTGGCAGGACAACAGATACACCAGAGGTGCGTTCATCCCGGTCCTCTCGTACTAGGGACAACTCCTCTCAACTCTCCAACGCCCACGGCAGATAGGGACCGAACTGTCTCACGACGTTCTGAACCCAGCTCGCGTACCGCTTTAATGGGCGAACAGCCCAACCCTTGGGACCTACTTCAGCCCCAGGATGCGACGAGCCGACATCGAGGTGCCAAACCGGGCCGTCGATGTGGACTCTTGGGCCCGATAAGCCTGTTATCCCCGGAGTACCTTTTATCCGTTGAGCGACGGCACTTCCACTTGCTACCGCCGGATCACTAAGACCTGCTTTCGCACCTGCTCGACCTGTCTGTCTCGCAGTCAAGCTCCCTTGCTGCCTTTGCACTCTACGCACGATTTCCAACCGTACTGAGGGAACCTTTGTGCGCCTCCGTTACATTTTGGGAGGCGACCGCCCCAGTCAAACTACCCGCCTGGCACTGTTCACCGCCCGGATTCACGGCGCAGTGTTAGATGTCCAATACATCAAGGGTGGTATCTCAAGGTTGGCTCCACGCCAGCCGCAGCCGGCGCTTCAAAGCCTCCCACCTATCCTGAGCGAAATGCACCGAACACCAATACCAGGTTGTAGTAAAGGTTCACGGGGTCTTTCCGTCTAGCCGCGGGTACTCGGCATCTTCACCGAGACTGCAATTTCACCGAGCCCCTCGTTGAGACAGCGTCCAAGTCGTTACGCCATTCGTGCAGGTCGGAACTTACCCGACAAGGAATTTCGCTACCTTAGGACCGTTATAGTTACGGCCGCCGTTTACCGGGGCTTAGCTTCGGTGCTTCGAGCCGACGCCCTAACACCTCCACGTAACCTTCCGGCACCGGGCAGGCGTCAGCCCCTATACGTCGTCTTTCGACTTAGCAGAGACCTGTGTTTTTGGTAAACAGTCGCTTGGACCTATTCACTGCGGCCCCCTCGGGCTCCACCGGCAAGCGGCTTCACCCTACTGGGGCGCTCCTTCTCCCGAAGTTACGGAGCAATTTTGCCGAGTTCCTTAACGAGGGTTATCTCGATCACCTTAGTATTCTCTACTTGCCCACCTGTGTCGGTTTTGGTACGGGCACGCGCATCCTCCCTAGAGGCTTTTCTCGGAGGTATGGCGTCAGGGACTCGCCGGCTCAGAAGCCAGCTGGCATCGCACCTCAGGTTATGCGGTCCCGCATTTGACTAGGACCACCCCTACATGCTTACCCCAGGACAACCATCGCCTGGGCTCCCTTAGCCTTCCTCGTCCCCCCATCGGTCAAACGGATGCAACGTGGTACAGGAATATCAACCTGTTGGCCATCGACTACGCCTTTCGGCCTCGCCTTAGGTCCCGACTAACCCTGAGCAGACGAACTTTACTCAGGAATCCTTGGGCAATCGGTGGAGGGGATTCTCACCCCTCTTTCGTTACTCATGCCGGCATTCTCACTTCCCAGGCCTCCACGGCTGGCTTACGCCGCCGCTTCACTGGCATGGGAACGCTCTCCTACCGCGCGATCGGCCCGAAGGCCTCACGCACCCGCAGCTTCGGTGACTAGCTTGAGCCCCGTTACATTATCCGCGCCCGAACACTTGACCAGTGAGCTGTTACGCACTCTTTCAAGGGTGGCTGCCTCTAAGCCAACCTCCTGGTTGTCTATGCACTCGGACATCGTTTCCCACTTAGCTAGCACTTGGGGACCTTAGCTGGCGGTCTGGGCTGTTTCCCTTTTGACGCTGAAGTTTATCCCCCAGCAACTGACTCCCGGAGTACACGTAATGGTCTTCGGAGTTTGCCTGAAGTCGGTAACCTGGTAGGGCCCCTAGTCCAAACAGTGCTCTACGGCCAAAACGCAATTTATCCGAGGCTATACCTAAATATATTTCGGAGAGAACCAGATATCACTGAGCTTGATTAGCCTTTCACTCCGACCCACAGGTCATCCGCCCAGTTTTCAACCTAGGTCGGTTCGGCCCTCCACGAGGTCTTACCCCCGCTTCAGCCTGCCCATGGGTAGCTCGCTCAGTTTCGGGTCTACCGCCTACGACTGAATCGCCCTATTCGGACTCGCTTTCGCTTCGGCTCCGCTCATCGCTTAACCTTGCCGCAGACGAGTAACTCGCCGGCTCGTTATGCAAAAAGCACGCGGTCACAGGACAAGCTGCTCCCACCGCTTGTAGGCACACGGTTTCAGGTACTATTTCACTCCCCTTCCGGGGTACTTTTCACCTTTCCCTCACGGTACTAGTCCGCTATCGGTCACCTAGGAGTACTTAGCCTTGGAGGGTGGTCCCCCCAGGTTCAGTCCGCGTTTCACGGGTGCGGACCTACTCAGGAACGTCTGACGGAAGGCCAAGCGGTTTCGTCTACGGGACGGTTGCCCTCTTTGGTGCGCGGTTCCACGCGCTTCGACTACCACATGACTTTGTAACTTCCGCCAGGCCGGCCACGGCCCGGAACAGACGCCCTACAACCCCGGGTGCGCAACGCGTGACCGCTTACACGCACCCGGTTTGGGCTGATCCCTTTTCGCTCGCCACTACTCAGGGAGTCTCGGTTGATTTACTTTCCTCGGGGTACTGAGATGTTTCACTTCCCCCGCTTGTCTCCGCCCGGCCTATGTGTTCAGCCGGCGGTAACGCCGCATTACCGGCGCTGGGTTTCCCCATTCGGGAATCCACGGGTCAAAGGCTGTTCAACGCCTCACCGTGGCTTATCGCAGTCGTCCACGCCCTTCATCGACTCTAGGTGCCAAGGCATCCACCATGTGCCCTTACTATCTTGACGGTGATCTAGGCCGGGCTCCGAAGAGCTCGGCCGGTGATACCCGTTGCCACCCGCGCTTATCGAGTACGGGTGGCTGTGGCTACTGTGCAGTTTTCAAGGGCCGCCGAGAGGGCTGCTGGGGCCGGCCGACGCTTCGAGCGCTGGAGGCGCACGTCATCCGGCGGGCCGCCGGTCTCTCAAAACTCAACAGCATGCACCCGCTCGTGCTCGACGGGATGCCGATCAGGCGGGGCCAGGTTCGGTCGACGTGCTAGGCCGCACGGTCGGTGACCGCCCGATCCCCCGCCGCTCCGCGAGGCACGAGGCCTCGGGGGCGATGCGGGATCGCGGACGGCGCCGTGCCGTACGGGCACCGTATTGGTGCTCCCTAGAAAGGAGGTGATCCAGCCGCACCTTCCGGTACGGCTACCTTGTTACGACTTCACCCCAGTCACGAGCCCCACCTTCGACGGCTCCCTCCCTTGCGGGTTAGGCCACCGGCTTCGGGTGTTGCTCACTCCCGTGGTGTGACGGGCGGTGTGTACAAGGCCCGGGAACGTATTCACCGCGGCAATGCTGATCCGCGATTACTAGCAACTCCACCTTCATGCAGGCGGGTTTCAGCCTGCAATCCGAACCGAGACGCGCTTTGAGGGATTCGCTCCACCTCGCGGTATCGCAGCCCTCTGTACGCGCCAATGTAGCACGTGTGTAGCCCTGGACATAAGGGGCATGATGACTTGACGTCATCCCCACCTTCCTCCGGTTTGTCACCGGCAGTCTCGCATGAGTCCCCAACTAAATGCTGGCAACATGCGACGGGGGTTGCGCTCGTTGCGGGACTTAACCCAACATCTCACGACACGAGCTGACGACAGCCATGCACCACCTGTGAACCTGCCCCGAAGGGAAGCCCTGTTTCCAGGGCGGTCAGGCACATGTCAAGCCCAGGTAAGGTTCTTCGCGTTGCGTCGAATTAAACCACATGCTCCGCTGCTTGTGCGGGCCCCCGTCAATTCCTTTGAGTTTTAGCCTTGCGGCCGTACTCCCCAGGCGGGGCACTTAATGCGTTAGCTTCGGCACGGAGGGAGTCGACACCCCCCACACCTAGTGCCCATCGTTTACGGCGTGGACTACCAGGGTATCTAATCCTGTTTGCTCCCCACGCTTTCGCGTCTCAGCGTCAGTCACGTCCCAGCGAGCTGCCTTCGCCATTGGTGTTCCTCCTGATATCTGCGCATTTCACCGCTACACCAGGAATTCCACTCGCCTCTTCCGGACTCGAGCTCGACAGTATCCACCGGCATCCCAGGGTTGAGCCCTGGACTTTCACAGCAGACTTACCGAGCCGCCTACACGCGCTTTACGCCCAATGATTCCGGACAACGCTTGCCCCCTACGTATTACCGCGGCTGCTGGCACGTAGTTAGCCGGGGCTTCTTCTGAAGGTACCGTCACTCCGGCCGGCTATTCACCGGCGAACCTTCGTCCCAACTGAAAGCGGTTTACAACCCGAAGGCCGTCTTCCCGCACGCGGCGTTGCTGCGTCACGCTTTCGCGCATTGCGCAAGATTCCCCACTGCTGCCTCCCGTAGGAGTCTGGGCCGTGTCTCAGTCCCAGTGTGGCTGATCGTCCTCTCAGACCAGCTACGCATCGTCGCCTTGGTAGGCCGTTACCTCACCAACAAGCTAATGCGCCGCGGGCCCATCCCGATGCGGAGGCCGAAGCTTCCTTTCCTCACGGCCCTCATGAGCCGTGAGCACATCTGGTATTAGCCCGAGTTTCCTCGGGTTGTCCCAGTCATCGGGGCAGGTTACCCACGTGTTACTCACCCGTTCGCGGCTTTGCCCCAGGGCAAGCCCTGGTTCGTCGCTCCACTTGCATGTGTTAAGCACGCCGCCAGCGTTCGTCCTGAGCCAGGATCAAACTCTCCGTGAAGAACTGCTGGCACGCGGCCGCCGAAGCGGACGCGAGCCGTCACGAAGAGCTGTCACCGACCATGCGTGGCACCCGTACACACGTGGCGCCACGGTCAATGACGGGTTCATTCTCAGGTCCGCCGAGCCCGGCTGGGGTCCGGCGGATCGAACCTGGACGCACACCCCTGCCGATCGCTCGGCAACGAGGTGCGCATGCTGTTGAGTTTTCAAAGACCGTCGCGCCCCGCTCGGGAAGGTGATGCCTTCGTGAGATCGGCGCGCCCGCCGGCAAGTCCGACCGCCGGGGAACGGACCGGTGCAGTATAGCGCTCGACGCGGGCCCGGCTCCAGGGCCGGACGCCGGCACGCAGCCGATGCGCGCGTCAGCGGCTGTCGGACACGACTACAGCGGTCGGTCGCCGCGGCGGCCGCTCAGCGCACGCGCAGGCGCCGGAAGCGGCGCTTGCCGACCTGCAGGACGGCGCCGTCGAGGCGCTCGGCGGGCAGGTCGAGCGTCGGCCTCGGACAGCTCTCGCCGTCGAGCTGCACGCCGCCCTGGGCCATCAGCCGCCGCGCCTCCGAGCGCGAGTGGCCGAAGGCGTCGGCGATCAGCGCCGGCAGGTGGACCGGCCGCCGTCGCGCGCGACCGCGAGGTCGTCGATCTCGTCGGGCGTCTCGTGGCGCACGACCGATGCGGTCGAAGTGCTCCTCGGCCGCGCGCGGCGGCCTCCTGCGCCGTGGAAGCGCGCCACGATCGCGCGCGCCAGCGCGCGCTTGGCGTCGCGCGGCGCGGCCGCCGGCGGGCGGGCGCTCGATGGCCAGCAGCTCGAACCACGTGCCCATCGCCTCGTCGGGCAGGCGTCATCGTCTTGCCGAACATCTCCTCGGGCGGCTCGGTGACGCCGACGTGGTTGCCCAGCGACTTGGACATCTTCTCCGCGCCGTCGATGCCCGGGCAGGATCGGCATCGTCAGGACCGCCTGCTCGGGCTCGCCGTAGGCGCGCTGGACGTCGCGCCCGAGCAGCAGGTTGAAGGTCTGGTCGGTGCCGCCGAGCTCGACGTCGGCGCGCACCGCCACCGAGTCGTAGCCCTGCATGCAGCGGGTAGAGCAGCTCGAGCACGGAGATCGGCTGCGCGGCGGCGCAGCGCTTGGCGAAGTCGTCGCGCTCGAGGAGCTGCGCGACCGTCGTCGTGCGCGCGAGGCGGAAGAGCTCCTCCATCGGCATGTCGAGCCACTCGCTGTTGAAGCGCACCTCGAAGCGCTCGGGATCGTCGCAGCAGCACCCGCGAACGCCTGCTCCTGGTAGGTGCGCGGCGTTGGCGTCGATCTCCTCGCCGCGACAGCGACGGGCCGCGTCGACGAGCGCCCGCTGGGGTCGCCCACGCGCGCGGTGTAGTCGCCGACGATCAGCACGACGCGGTGGCCGAGGTCCTGGAACTCGCGCAGCTTCTGCAGCACGACGGTGTGGCCGAGGTGGATGTCGGGCGCCGTCGGGTCCAGGCCGAGCTTGACGCGCAGCGGGCGGCCCTCGCTGCGCCGCCTCCTCGAGCCTGCGCTCGAGCGCCCCCGCCGGCAGCGCCTCGACGGCGTTGCGGGCGAGGAACGCCGCGTCGGAGGCGGGTGAGGCCATCCGGGCCAATGCTAGTCTTCGCCTGCGACGGGCCGGCCCGCCGCCGCCTCGTCCCGTCCGGGCGCGGCCGCAGCGCCTGCCCCAGCGCGCCCGCGCGCGCCACCCGCCGCATGAGCGACGACAGGCACCGACACCAGCACCCCGCGCCCGCGCCTGAACCAGCTGCGGCTGCTCGTCGTGCTCGTCCCGCTGCTGCTGCTCGCCGCGATCTCGACCGTCTTCGGGATGATGATGGCGGTCGCCTCCGACCTGCCCGACCTCGAGAACCGCCGCGAGTACCAGGACGCCCGCAACTCGGTGCTCTTCGACCGCCAGCGGCCGCGAGCTCGGCGTGCTGACCAACAACGAGCAGCGCGTCCTCGTCGACGTACGGCGAGATCTCGCCCGCCATGCGCTCCGCGGTCATCGCCATCGAGGACCGCCGCTTCTACGAGAACTCCGGCGTCGACCTGCGCGGCATCGGTCGCGCCCTCTTCCAGGACGTCGATCCAGCGGCGCGCCGCCCAGGGCGGCTCGACGATCACCCAGCAGTTCGTCAAGAACGCGCTGCGCGCGCAGTCCGAGCGCACCGTCTTCCAGAAGCTGCGCGAGGCGGCGCTGGCCTTCCACCTCACGCGCAAGTGGCCCAAGAAGAAGATCCTCACGCAGTACCTCAACGCGATCTACTTCGGCAACGGCGCCTACGGGATCGAGGCCGCCGCGCGCACCTACTTCGGCACGTGCGCACACCGGCTGCGGCGCCGGGCCACGGCGCCGATGTGCGCGGCGCAGCTCGCGCCCCACGAGGCCGCGCTGCTGGCCGGCATCATCGCCTCGCCGAGCGGCTACGACCCCGTCGCGCACCCGGTCGCCGCCAAGCAGCGCCGCGACCTCGTGCTGGCGCGGATGCTCGAGCAGGGCCGGCTCACGCAGCTCGAGCTGTTCAACGCCACGCGCGAGGCGCTGCCCGCGCCCGAGGACGTCAAGCCGCCGCAGGTGCGCACGAAGGCGCCCTACTTCACGACCTGGGTGCGCCAGCAGCTCGTCGACCGCTACGGCGCGCGGCGCGCCTTCGAGGGCGGCCTGCGCGTCGACACGACGCTCGACCTCGCAGCTGCAGGAGGCGGCCGAGAAGGCGGTCAACGCCCACCTGGCCAACCCCGACGGGCCGGCCGCCGCGGTCGTGGCGATCGACAACGACACGGGCGAGGTGCGCGCGATGGTCGGCGGGCGCGACTACAACGAGCGCCCGTTCAACCTCGCCACGCAGGGCCAGCGCCAGCCCGGCTCGGCCTTCAAGCCGTTCATCCTCGCCACCGCGCTGCGCAACGGGATCGGCCCGGGCTCGCTGTGGCCCGTCGCGCAAGCGCGAGTTCACCGTGCCCGGCACCAACGGGCGCGAGAAGTTCGTCGTCAACAACTTCGAGGACAAGTACGCCGGGGTCGCAGACGCCTGGCGGGCGGGCTGACGACCTCCGACAACGCCGTCTACGCCGCGGTCGGCATCCAGGTCGGGACGCGCAAGGTCGCGGCGACGGCCGACGCGCATGGGCATCCGCACGCCGGTCTCGGCCAACCCGGCGATGACGCTCGGCGGCCTGCGCGAGGGCGTCACGCCGCTCGACATGGCGCACGCCTTCGAGACCTTCGCCGCGGGCGGGCGGCGCGTCACGGGCACGCTCGGCGCCGCGCAGAACGGGCCGGTCGGCATCCATGCCGTGCGCATGCTCGACAGCGACAAGGTGGTCGACGAGAACGAGCCGGAGCGCATCCCGGCGCTGCGGGCGGCGGACGCCGCCACGGCGACGCAGATCATGGCCACCGTGGTCAGTCAGGGCACCGGGCGCCGGGCCGCCTTCGGCGAGTTCGCCGCCGGGCAAGACCGGCACGACCGAGAACTCGGGCGACGCCTGGTTCGTCGGCTTCACCAAGCGCCTGACCGTCGCCGTCTGGGTCGGCTACCCCGACAAGCTGCGCCCGATGCTGACCGAGTTCGCCGGCGAGCCGGTCGAGGGCGGCACGTTCCCCGCGCTCATCTGGCACGACTTCATGCAGACCGCCGACCAGATCCTCGACGAGCGCGTCGCCCGCGAGCGCGAGCAGAAGGGGCTGCCGCCGCTCGAGGACGAGGAGGAGGTCGGGCCGGCGCCCCCGGCCCAGCCGGTCAGCCCCGGAGGCCCGGTGCCCGAGGAGGGCGAGCCGCCGGTCTCCGGCGGCGCGGCGGCGCCGGAGGGGTCGGGCGGGTCGGGCTCGGGCGGGTCAGGGTCCGGTGGCGGGTCGGGCGACGAGGGAAGCGGGTCGGAGGACGGTGGCGGTGGGTCGGGCGGCGGTGGCGGCGGGTCGACGCCCACGCCTGCGCCCGCGCCGGCTCCCGCCCCTGCTCCGGCGCCCGCGACGCCGGCCACGCCGGCCGCCCCCGAGGCCGGCGGCACCGGCGCGCCTCCCGCGTAGCCCTCTGCGCCGGGGGTGGGCTGCATCTCGCATGCATGCCATGCGAAATGTCGCCCACCCTGCCGGGTCAGGCGGCTCGGCGGGCGAGCGACGCGCGCAGCTCAGGCGGCCACGGCCGGGAGACGCTGCGGCTGCCCAGCGCGCAGAAGCGCCACGGCAGCTCGACCGCCTTCGTGATGCCGATGCGCTCGCCCGCGACGATCCGCGGGCGCCGCCGGCCCGCGGGGCGCGGGGCGATCACGACCGGGCCGTCGAGCAGGCTCGAGCCGTTGTGGTCGCAGGTCGATGCCCAGCGCCTGGGTGAGCTTGCCCGGCCCCGAGCACAGGTCCTCGCTCGCGCTGCAGGCCGCGCCGCGCGCGCATCAGCGTCGAGGCCCTCGACGGGCTCGAGCGCGCGGATCAGCACGGCGGCGCCGACGCCCTCGGGCTCGCAGACCGCGTTGAGCAGCGCGTGGATCCCGTAGGAGCGGTACACGTAGGCGACGCCGGGCGCCCCGTAGATCGTCGAGGTGCGCGTCGGTCAGGCCGACGTACGCGTGGCAGGCCGGCTCGGTGAAGTGGTAGGCCTCGGTCTCGACGACGATCCCGGCCGCGCCCGCGTGCTCGACGCGGCAGCCGACGAGGTCGCGCGCGACCGCCAGCACCGGGCGGTCGAAGAAGGCCTCGCCCAGGCGCTCGGGCGACTCAGCCATCGAGCGCGCACACGGGCGGCCTCCAGCTGCTCGCGCACGCGAGCCAGCGCCGTCCCGCCCTCGCTGACCTTCGACTCCAGCCACGAGCCGCGCGCAAGGACCTCCTCGGCGCCGGCGCCGAGCGCGGCGACCGCGAGCTCCGCGAGCGGGCGCCCGCTCTCCACCGCCTCGCGCACGAGCCCGGCGACGACGCCGTGGGCCTCGCGGAACGGCGTGCCTCGCTTGACGAGCAGGTCGGCGAGGTCGGTGGCGGCGATCAGCTCGTCGGCCGCGGCTGCGGCCAGGCGCTCGCGGTCGAAGCGCGCGCCGCGCGACCATCCCCGCCGCCGCGACGAGGCTCAGCTCCAGCGTGTCGACCGCGTCGAAGAGGTGCTCCTTGTCCTCCTGCAGGTCCTTGTTGTAGGTCAGCGGCAGCGCGTGCAGGACGCCGTGCAGCGCGGCGAGGTGCCCGACGACCCGCGGCGCCTTGGCCCGCAGCAGCTCGGCGGCGTCGGGGTTCTTCTTCTGGGGCATGATCGACGAGCCGCTCGTCCACGCGTCGGGCAGCACGACGAACCCGAACTCCTCGCTGGACCACAGCACGAGCTCGGCGCCCAGCCGCGAGAGGTGCGTCGCGGTCGTGGCGGCGGCGTGCAGGTAGTCCAGGACGAAGTCGCGGTTGGCCACCGCGTCGATCGAGTTGGGTGCCACGGCGGCGAAGCCGAGGTCGTGCGACAGCATCTGACGGTCCGTGTCGAAGTTCACGCCCGCCAGCGCGCCCGCACCCAGCGGCATCACGTTCGCTGCGGCGATCGCGGCCCGGAAGCGCTCGCGGTCGCGCAGGAGCATCCAGGCGTAGGCGAGCAGGTGGTGGGAGAGGTAGACGGGCTGGGCGCGCTGCAGGTGCGTGTAGCCCGGCATCGCCCAGTCCAGGTGGCGTTCGGCGGCGCCCAGCAGCGCGCGCACGAGCGCGTCGACGCGCGTCACCGCGACGCCGGCCGCCTCGCGCGTGAACAGGGAGACGTCGGTGGCGACCTGGTCGTTGCGCGAGCGCGCGGTGTGCAACCGGCCGCCGACGGGCCCGGCCACCTCGGTCAGGCGCCGCTCGATCGCCATGTGGATGTCCTCGTCGTCCGGGGCGAACGGGAAGCGCTCCTCGGCCAGCTCGCGCTCGACCTCGTCCAGGCCGGCGAGCAGGGCGTCGCGATCGCCCGCCTCGATGATCCCCCGTGCGGCGAGCATGCGGGCGTGCGCGCGCGACTGGGCGACGTCGAACGGCCACAGCCGGCGGTCGAAGCCGATGGACGCGTTCAGCGCCTGGAAGGCCGGGTCCTGTGGCTCGGAGAAGCGCGACATCGCCGCGCGATCCTAGTGTGGCCGCCCGGTCGTCTCCCGCGCGGTCACGCCCCATCCCGGCGGCGCAGCGCGATCCCGGTGAGGATCTCGCGCACGATCCGGTCGCCGGCCAGCGCTGCCGGGTCCGCGGACGCGACACCGGTCGGGATCACCTCGACGAGGTCGGCGCCCACCAGGTCCAGGCCGGCGGCCAGCGTCCGCGCCGCCCACAGCAGCTCGCCGGTGGTCATCCCGCCGGGCTCCGGGGTCCCGGTGCCGCCGGGGATGAACGCCGGATCCAGGACGTCGATGTCGATCGTCAGGAAGACCGGCCCGCCGGCCCCGCCGCCGGCGACCTCGATCGTGCGGCGCACGACCTCGGCGATGCCCAGCTCGCGGACGTCGTGCATGAACAGGCTGGTGATCCCGCGCTCGGCCTGCCACGCGAACTCCTCCGGTCCCGGCCAGTAGCCGCGCAGGCCGACCTGAACGTAGCGGCGGGGGTCGACGTGACCGCCCTCGACGAGCCGCCGCATGATCGTGCCGTGCGAGAGCTCCGCACCGAAGACCTCGCTGCCGGTGTCGGTGTGCGTGTCGAGGTGCACGAGGCCGACCGGCCCGTGCGCGGCGGAGCAGGCCTGCACGTCGGGCTCCGTGATGGAGTGGTCCCCGCCGAGGATCACCGGGATCGCCCCGGCGGCCAGCACCTGCCCGACCGTCTCGGCGATGGCGGCGTGCGCGCGCTGCGGCTGGGCGGGCACGATCGGCGCGTCGCCGAAGTCCACGATCCGCAGCGCCTCGAACGCGTCCACGCCCGCCTCGAGGTGCGGGCCGGGCGGACAGCTCGCCGCCCGGATCGCGCGCGGCGCGAAGCGCGCGCCCGGGCGGTCCGAGACGAGCTCGTCCATCGGCGCGCCGACGATCGCGACGTCGACCCCGGCGAGCTCGCCGGGATCCTCGGTGTAGGGGGCGCCGCCGAACGTGAGCAGCCCCACGTAGTCGGGCTTCTCGCCGTAGCGGGCCCAGCGCGCGAATGGATCGATCATGGCTCCTGGTTCATCGCTTCCTGTGCGGGTCCGCACGGGTCGGTGGGCGGCACGTCGAGCGCCGGGTTGCGATCGAAGAAGCCGACCGGCTTCAGCCAGAACGAGACGGTGTCCACGGGCATCACGGGCCACTCCTCGGGACGGGTGATGTGGTGGATGCCGAAGACGTACCAGAGGACGACGTCGGTGTCCTCGATCGAGCGGTCCTGCGCCGTCCAGGCCGGCAGCCCGGTGTCGCGCTCGCTCTGGACGACGAACTCACCGCACGGCCAGCGCTCGTCCTCGCGGAAGGGGGTCACCCACAGGGTGTGGGCGATCGCCTCGGCGCGGCGGAGCACGGGCGAGCCCGCGTCGAGCATCGCCGGGAAGCAGCCGCCGGGGACGAGCTTGTACCCGACCGGCGTCCCGAGCCGGTTGCGCACGTGCTCGTTGACCACCTCCCAGGCGCGCTGCGTGTGCCAGTCGAAGTCCTGCATGCCCTCCCGCTCGGTGCGCAGCGGCGTGCTGCGCTGCACGAGGGCCAGCCCGTGAGGGTTGTCCGGGCCGGTCGGGAGCGCCTCGGACTCGGTGGCGTGCACCGTGTTGGCCTCGCCGTCGACGTCGAGGTCCAGGCGGGCGATCAGGAAGTGCTGGTGGAACGGCGCGTACGTGCGCTCGTCGACGAGCGTGCCGAAGGGCGGCCGGCGACCCTCGGCGAAGTGCGTCGTGACCATGATCCCGGTGGCGCGCACCTCGCACTCGATGTTGCCGTCCTGGTACAGGCGCCAGTACACGAGGTACTCGTAGTTGGCCACCGTGACGTGGAAGGAGACGACGAGCCGGCGCTGGCGGCGCACCTCCGCCCCGAGCTGCGCGTCGACGTGCTTCCACAGGACGGCGTTGTCCTCCTCGTGGACGCAGATCGCGTTGGGGATCGCGTAGGGCTCGCCGCGCGAGTCGTGCAGGACCGCGTCGAGGTAGGCGATCTCCCCCAGGCAGTCACACCCCCGCGCCAGCGACGTGGTCATGAAGCCCAGCCCCCACTCGCCGACGTCGAAGGCCGTGCGGCGGTAGTGGTCGGAGGTGGGGTCGCGGTAGGGGACCACCATCTCGGCGATCGACAGCCGGTGGGCCACGGGGCGCAGCTTGCCGGCGTCCTCGTAGCCCACGGTATGCAGGACCAGGCCCTCGCGGTGGTTGAAGCCGACGCGCAGGGACCACTTCTGCCAGCGCAGCAGCCGTCCCTCGAGCGTGAACGACACGCCCTCGGGCTGGACGATCTCCAGCGGCTTGAGGTCCACGCGCGGGCGCTGCCCGGGGACGAGGTGCGGGACGTACTCGCCCATCGTCCGCGGCTCGTCGACGCGATGGACGTCCTCGACCTCCAGCAGCTCCATGCGATTGAGGTCCACCACGAGGTGCAGGCCGGTGACCGGGTTCGCGTAGGGGCTCGAGCCCTCCTGCTTGCGGTACCACACGTCGGCCCAGCCCACGCGCCCGGCGCGGTGGGCCTCGGGCACCAGGTGCGCGCCGTAGGCCCAGGTGTCGATGAGCACGCGATCCATGTCGGTGATGCCGCGGCGGGCCAGCGCCTCGATCACCCGCGGGTCGCGGCGCAGGATCTCGTCGCACTCGTGGTACTCGTCGACGGTCATGCTCGGCTGCCCGTCGCGCGCCTCCCAGCCGGCCACGCGATCCCCAGCGAGCGAGACGAGCGCCTTGTAGGCCTGCCCGTCGTCGCGGTTCCAGCAGATCACGTCGGCCTGGCGGTCGACGCGATCGGCGTGCGCGAGCTCGCGGACCGCCTCCTTGGACGGCTCGCGCAGCTCGATCGAGGCGAAGCGCCAGCGCTCGCCCACCCCGCGGTCACGGCGCAGGATCGCCGCCGCCCTGCGGATCTCCTCGGCCGTCAGCGGGTCGAGCGGATGGCTCACGCGGCGCGGACGCCTACGTGTCGAGCCAGAGGTCGGCGATCTGCACGACCTGGGTGGCGAGCAGGAAGCCCAGCAGGTAGAGCGTCACGCCCCACCCCGACCAGGCGCCGGTGCCGCGCCGCGCGAAGCGCCGCTGGGGATCGCGGACGGTCTCGACCGCGACCGGGATGAAGCAGGCCAGCCCGAGCGCCATGAGCACCCACGGCGTCCAGCCCATCACGAGGTAGGAGACCTCGAGGCGGAAGGCGGACGCGATCGCGGTGATCGTGTCGTGCCACAGGACCGCGGGCACGGCGACGGCCGCAACGACCAGCAGGACGGCGGTGAGGCGGGTGCGGTCGGCGGCCACGCCCGGATCATCCTCCGCGCAGCGCCTCGGTCAACACCCCCGCGACCCGCTCGACCTGTGCGCCGGTCATGGCCGGGAAGAAGGGCAGCGCCACCGAGCGCGCCGCGACGTCCTCGCACACGGGGAACTCACCCTCGCGGTGCCCGAACGCCTCGCGGTAGAAGCTCATGAGGTGGATCGCCGGCAGGTAGGGCTTGCACTGCACGCCGCGCGCGCGCAGCGCGCCGATGACGGCGTCGCGGTCGTGACCGCGCGGCACCTGCACGACGAACACGAACCAGCCGCGGCGCTCGCCCGGGCCGCCGATCCCGTCCGTGCACGGCAGCTCGAGCCCGTCGTCGCGCTCCAGGCCGGCGAGCGCCTCGCGGTAGGCGGCGGCGACGCGGGCGCGGTCGGCGAGCATGGCGTCGAGGCGGTGCAGCTGGGCCAGGCCGAGCGCGCAGGCGAGGTCGCTGAGGCGGTAGTTGAAGCCCAGGCGGTCGTGGTCCAGCCAGCCCATGTCGGGCGCGCGCCCCTGGTTGCGCTCCGCGTCGATGCGCTCCTTCACCGCGGCGTCGGCGGTGGTGACCATGCCGCCCTCGCCCGTGGTCAGCTGCTTGTTGGCGTAGAAGCCGAACGCGGCCGGGTGGCCGCGGGCGCCGACGGCGACGCCGTCGGCGTGCACGGCGCCCAGCGCCTCGCAGGCGTCCTCGACGATCGGCAGGCCCAGGGCCTCGAAGGCGGGCAGGTCGGCGGGGTAGCCGAAGATGTGCACCGGCAGCAGCGCCGTCGTGCGGTCGGTCACCGCGGCCGCCGCCGCGGACGGGTCGAGGTCGAGCGTCACCGGGTCGATGTCGGCGAACACGGGCCGCGCGCGCTCGAAGACGACCACGTTGGCACTGGCCACGAACGAGAAGGGCGACGTCACCACCTCGTCGCCGTCGGTCACGCCGACCGCGCGCAGCGCGAGGTGCAGGCCGGCCGTGCCGCTCGAGACCGCGCTCGCGTGCGCCACGCCCAGGCGCGCGGCGAACGCCTCCTCGAAGGCCGGCACCCGCGGCCCCAGCGAGAGCTGTCCCGAGCGCAGGACGTCGAGCACCGCTCGCTCCTCCTCCTCGCCCAGGACCGGCTGGGCGAGCGGCACCTCGTCGGCGCGCGTGAGCGGGCTCACCGGCCCGGCTGCGCGGCCGGAGGCCCAGCGCGCCGCGCGAGCTGCGTGCCGTACTCCAGCGAGTCGACCAGCGCGTGCCACGAGGCCTCGATGAGGTTCGTCGACACCCCCATCGAGCCCCACACGTCGCCGCCGTCGGAGGAGTCGACCGCCACGCGGATGACCGCGTCGGAGCCCTTGGTCTCGTCGAGGATGCGCACCTTGAAGTTCACGAGCTCGATCTCGGCCAGGTGCGGGTGGGTGGTGGTGATCGCCGCGCGCAGCGCCCGGTCCAGCGCGTGCACCGGGCCGTTGCCCTCGGCGGTGCGCACGTAGCGCTCGCCGTCGATCCACAGCTTGATCGTCGCCTCGGTCTCGACGCGGCCGTCCGCGCGCTTCTCGACGATCACGCGCCAGGACTCCAGGCGGAAGAGCGGCTCGTAGTCGCCGGTCTCCTTGCGCACGAGCAGCTCGAAGGAGGCGTCGGCGGCCTCGAACTGGAAGCCCTCGTGCTCGAGCTGCTTCACGCGCTCGACCAGCCGCGCGCCTGTGGCCGCGTCGAGCTCGAGCCCGGCGTCGGCCGCCTTCTCCTGGACGGTGGAGCGCCCGGCCAGCTCGGAGACGAGCAGGTCGCGGCGGTTGCCGACGACGGCGGGGTCCACGTGCTCGAAGGTCGCCGCGTCGGCGCGCACGCCCGCGACGTGCATGCCGCCCTTGTGGGCGAACGCGTTCTTGCCGACGTATGGCTGGTTCGGGTCGGGGTTGAGGTTGAGCAGCTCGTCGACGAAGTGCGCGGCCTCGGTCAGCCTGGACAGCCGTGCCGGGGCGAGCACCTCGTGGCCGAGCTTGAGCTGCAGGTTGGCGATGATCGAGACGAGGTTCGCGTTGCCGGTGCGCTCCCCCACGCCGTTCATCGTGCCCTGGACCTGGCGCGCGCCGGCCTCGACGGCGGCCAGCGTGTTGGCCACGCCGCACTCGGCGTCGTTGTGGCAGTGGATGCCGACGCGCACGCGGCCGTCCAGCGCGGCGACGACGGCCGCGACGGCCGACTGCACCTGGGAGGGCAGCGACGAGCCGTTGGTGTCGCACAGCGTCACCGTCTCGGCGCCGGCGTCTGCGGCGGCCTCGACGCAGGCCAGCGCGTAGGCGCGGTCGTCGCGCCAGGCGTCGAAGAAGTGCTCGGCGTCGTAGACGACGCGCTTGCCGGCCCCGGCGAGGAAGGCGACGGAGTCGGCGATCATGGCCAGGTTCCCATCGCGGTCGACGCGCACCACCTTCTCGAGGTGCAGGCCCCACGTCTTGCCCACGATCGTGCACACCGGCGCGAAGCAGGCGGCCAGCACCTGCAGCCCCGGGTCCTCGGCGGCCTCGGCGTCGCGACGGCGGGTCATGCCGAAGGCGGCGATCTCCGCGTGCTCGAGCTCCTCCGCGGCCAGCAGGTCGAACAGCTCGAGCTCCTTGGGGTTCGAGGCCGGGAAGCCCGCCTCGATCAGGTGCACGCCGAGCTCGTCGAGCTTGCGCGCGACGCGGACCTTCTCGAGCGCGCTGAGCGCCATGCCCTGCCCCTGCATCCCGTCGCGCAGGGTGGCGTCGTAGAGCTCGACGGTGCTCACGTCGGGGCGGGCTGACGCGCTGGGACCGGGTCGAGCCACTCGCGGTAGCGCTCGGTGCGGCCGTGCAGCGCATCGTCGAACGCGGCCTGCACCGCGCGGGTGACCGTGCCCGGAACGCCCTCGCCGATGCGGTGGTCGTCGATCTCGATCACCGGGACCAGCTCGGCCGCCGTGCCCGTGAGGTACACCTCGTCGGCGAGGTACAGCTCTGCGCGCGCGATGTCGCGCTCCACCAGCTCGAAGCCGAGGTCGCGGGCGATCTGGATCGCGGACCTGCGGTTGATGCCGTCGAGGATCGAGGCGGTCTGGGGCGGCGTGGCGATGACGCCGTCGCGCACGACGAAGATGTTCTCCCCCGAGCCCTCGCAGACGAGGCCTCGGTCGTCGAGCAGGATCGCCTCCTGGTAGCCGGCCTTGTGCGACTCGACCTTGGCCAGGATCGAGTTGAGGTACTGGCCGCTGGCCTTGGCGTGGGGGATCAGCGAGTCGGGGCTGATGCGCCGCCACGAGGAGACCTTGGCCCGCACGCCGGTGCGCTTGCCCTCCTCGCCGAGGTAGGGCGCCCACTCCCACACGGCGATGCAGACGTCGACCGGCGCGTCCAGCGGGAACAGGCCCATCGTGCCGTAGCCGCGGAAGACCAGCGGGCGGATGTAGCAGGACCGAAACCCGTTGCGTGCGATCAGCTCGAGCGTCGCCGCGCGCAGCTGCTCGCGCGCGTAGGGGATCGGCATGTAGTACAGCTCGGCCGACTTGAACAGCCGGTCGACGTGGTCGGTGTGGCGGAACACCGCCGGCCCGATCTCGGTGTCGTAGCAGCGCACGCCCTCGAACACGCCCGTGCCGTAGTGCAGCCCGTGCGTCAGCACGTGGACCTTCGCGTCCTCCCAGGCGACGAACTCCCCGTTCATCCAGATGAGGTCCGCCTGGTCCATGCGTTGGTCTCCTTCAGCCGAGGTGCGCGAGCACGGCGTCTGCGGCCTCGGCCGTGCTCGCGGTGCCGCCGAGGTCGCGGGTGCGCAGCCCGTCCTGCAGCGCGCGATCCACGGCCGATTCTACGGCCGCGGCCTCGCCGGCGCGACCGAGCCCGTGGCGCAGCAGCATCGCCACGGAGCCGAACATGGCCAGCGGGTTGGCGATCCCCTGCCCCGCGATGTCGGGCGCGGAGCCGTGGACGGGCTCGAACAGGCCGGGGGCGGACGGGTCGGCACCGGGGTCGCCGAGGCTGGCGCTGGGCAGCAGCCCGAGCGAGCCGGTGATGACCGAGGCCTCGTCGCTGAGGATGTCGCCGAACATGTTCTCGGTGAGGATCACGTCGAAGTGCCGCGGCGCGGTGACGAGCTTCATCGCCGTGGAGTCGACCAGCGCGTGCTCGAGCTCCACGTGCGGGAACTCGCGGGCGTGGACGCGATGGACCACCTCGCGCCACAGCCGGCTGGTCTCGAGCACGTTGGCCTTGTCGACGCTGGTGACCTTCGACCGGGCGGCGGCGAAGGCGGTGCGCGCGATGCGCTCGATCTCCCCCGTGCTGTACGCGCACAGATCGCTCGCCGTGTCGGCGGTTCGCGTCTTCTCGCCGAAGTAGATGCCGCCCGTCAGCTCGCGCACCACGAGCAGGTCGGTGCCCTGCACCACCTCGCGGCGCAGCGGGCTGGCGTCCAGCAGCGCCTCGACGGCCCGTACGGGCCGCAGGTTGGCGTACAGGCCGAGCTCCCGGCGCAGGCCGAGCAGCCCCTGCTCGGGCCGGGGCGCGCCCGGATCGGTCGTGTCCCACTTCGGCCCGCCGACCGCCGCGAGCAGCACGGCGTCGGCCGCCCGGCAGGCGGCGAGCGTCTCGTCGGTCAGCGCGGTCCCGTGGGCGTCGATCGACGCCCCGCCGAACCGGTGCTCCTCGAAGGCGAAGTCGCCCAGGCGCCCGAGCAGCTCGACGGCGGGCGCGGTGATCTCCGGGCCGATGCCGTCGCCGGGCAGCAGGACGATGCGAGCGCTCACGCGGTCATGCTCGTGGTGTTCGGGCCGGGCCCGCGCCGGGACTCCACGGCGTCCGCGATCGTCATCGGATGAGCGTACGTCTATCGCGCGCGGCTCGGCGTGCGGCTCCGTGGGTGATGGCCCTTGACCGCACCTGCGCACAGTGGTAGGCCGCGCAGCGGGGCCCAGCAATCGGCCGGTCAGGAATGCCAATGCGGACCAGATGCCTCGCAGCCGTCGTCACAGTCGGGATCATGGTGCTCGCGATCACCGCGTTCGCACACGCCGCGCCCCCGCCGCCGCCACCGCCCGCCCAGGACTCGGTCACGGGAAGCGGAACGTTCGGGTTCTTCTCCCCGGGCGACTGCTGCTTCCCGTTCGAGATCAACGTCCGGAGCGGACCGAGCGGCGAGCAACCGAGCGGCCACGTCACGTTGCTCGTCTCCTTCGGGGCGCCGAGCTGTCTTGCCGTGAGGGGACCAGGCGGACCCCCGACCGGCCGGGCCGCCATGAACCTGCTGAATCCCATCACCGGCCAGCGCGTCATCCTCCAGATCGATGAGACCGAGATTGGTGACCTCATCAGCTTCTCCGCGGCGACCTCGCCGAGCGACTGCTCGTTCAGAGTCGGTCCGGCCCAGGGAGCGGTCGCGAGCGGAGACATCGTCATCGCCGACGCTCCGCCGCTGCCGACCTCGGCGGAGCAGTGCAAGAACGGCGGCTGGCGTAGCTTCCCGGACTTCAAGAACCAGGGGAGCTGCGTGAGCTTCGTGGCGACCGGCGGCAAGAGCTCGCCGCCGGGGCCATAGGACGGCCGTACCCGATCAGCCGAGCGCGGTGGTGTCGGGCCCGGCCCGCTCGCGGTCGCGCTCGTAGGCGTCGATCGCCTCGCCCTGCTGGAGCGTCATGGCGATGTCGTCCAGGCCCTCGAGCAGGCGGTGGCGAACGTCGGGGTCGAGCTCGAAGCGGTAGGTCTCCCCGCCGGCGCGGACCTCCAGCGCCCCCAGGTCGATCTCGGCGTCGCCGGCGGCGGCGACTGCCCGGACCTCGTCTTCGGTCAGCTGCACGGGCAGCAGCCCGATCTTCGTCGCGTTGGAGCGGAAGATGTCGGCGAAGCCGGGCGCCACGATCGCCCTGAAGCCGTAGTCCTCGAGCGCCCACGGCGCGTGCTCGCGCGAGGAGCCGCAGCCGAAGTTGCGCCCGGCGGCGAGGATCGGGTTGGCGGGCAGGTCCCAGCCCGGCTCCTTGGCCCAGTCGTAGAAGAGGAACTGGCCGAAGCCGGTGCGCTCGACGCGCTTGAGGAACTGCTTGGGGATGATCTGGTCGGTGTCGACGTCGTCGCGCAGCAGCGCGCTGACGCCTCCGGCGATCACGCGGACGGGCTCCATGTGCTCAGCTCCACTCCCGGATGTCGACGAAGCGCCCGGCGACGGCGGCGGCCGCGGCCATCTCCGGGCTCACGAGGTGCGTGCGGCCGCCGCGGCCCTGGCGGCCCTCGAAGTTGCGGTTGGAGGTCGAGGCGCAGCGCTCGCCCGGGGCCAGCGTGTCGGGGTTCATGCCCAGGCACATGGAGCAGCCCGCCCCGCGCCAGTCGAAGCCGGCGGCGCGGAAGATCTCGTCCAGGCCCTCGGCCTCGGCCTGCAGCTTCACCTGCACCGAGCCGGGGACCACCATCGCGTCGACGGCGCCGGCGACCCTGCGGCCCTCGACGACGCGCGCCGCGGCGCGCAGGTCGCCGATCCGCGAGTTCGTGCAGGAGCCGATGAACACGCGGTCCAGCGCGATGTCCTGTATCGCCGTGCCGGGCCGCAGGTCCATGTAGGCCAGGGCGCGCTCCTCGCCCTCGCTGCTGGGCTCGGGCACGGCGCCGGTGACGGGCACGACCTGGCCGGGGGTCGTGCCCCAGGTGACCATCGGGCTGAGCGCGCCTGCGTCGACCACGATCTCGCGGTCGAACGGGGCGCCCGCGTCGGTGCGCAGGTCGCGCCAGGCGGCGTCGACCGCCACCCCGCGCTCGGCCACCCACGCGAAGGTCGTGTCGTCGGGGGCGATCATGCCCGCGCGGCCGCCGCCCTCGATCGTCATGTTGCAGATCGTCATGCGGCCCTCCATCGACAGGCGCTCGATGACGGGGCCGGCGTACTCGACGACGTGGCCGACGGCGCCGTCGACGCCCATCTGGCCGATCGTGCCCAGGATCAGGTCCTTGGCGGTCACGCCGAAGCCGAGGTCGCCCTCGTAGCGGATGCGCATCGACCTCGGCTTGGCTGCCACGAGGCACTGGGTGGCCAGCACGTGCTCGACCTCGCTGGTGCCGATGCCGAAGGCCAGGGCGCCGAAGGCGCCGTGGGTGGCGGTGTGGCTGTCGCCGCAGACGATCGTCATGCCGGGCTGGGTGACGCCGAGCTCGGGCCCGATGACGTGGACGATGCCCTGGCGCTCGGAGCCCAGCGAGTGCACGGGGATGCCGAACTGCTCGCAGTTGCGCTCGAGCGTCTGCACCTGCACGCGGCTGAGCTCGTCGCGGATGCGCGCCGCGACCGGCGTGCCGTCGGTCGGCACGTTGTGGTCGGCGGTCGCCAGCGTGCGGTCGGGGCGCCGTACGGCGCGGCCGGCGAGGCGCAGGCCGTCGAAGGCCTGCGGGCTCGTGACCTCGTGGACGAGGTGCAGGTCGACGTACAGCAGGCTCGGCGCGACCTCGTGGGCGGCCCAGATCTTGTCGAACAGCGTCGTGCTCATGAGCGGCGCAGCCCGGCCGACACGACGGCCAGCAGGGCGGCTTCCTCCTCACCGGGGTTCTCGAAGTGATGGGGCAGGTCGGCGTCGAACGTCACGCAGTCGCCGGCGTGCAGCTCGTGGCGCTCGCCGTCGACCACGAGCACCGCGCGGCCGCGCTCGACGAGCGCGGTCTCGCGGCTTCCGGCCTCGTGCATCGGCGGGTCGCCGGGACCACCGGTGCTCGCCCGCGGCGCCAGCACGTGGCGGCTCAGCTCCGCGCGCTGACCGGGCAGCGGCGCCGTGAGGATCTCGACGCGGTGCCCGCCCGCCCCGGCGCGCCGCCCCTCCCCCGCGCGGACGACGGTGACCGGACTGGACTCGTCGAGGCGCAGGAGCTGGCTGAGGCGCAGCTCGAGGCCGGCGGCGATGCGGCTGGCGATCGACAGCGTCGGGCTGGTCTCCCCGCGCTCGACCTGGCTGAGCATCGGGGCGCTGACCCCCGAGCGCTCGGCAAGGTCGCGCAGCGACAGGTCCATCGCCTCGCGCAGCGCGCGCACGCGCGGGCCGATGTGGATCTGCGTCTCCATGGAGTCGATCAGAGCCATAAGACGCGCGTACGTTATCACGTACAGGGGCGCGGCGGCGGGCCGAACGGCGGCGGGTGAGGGGAAGCGGCGCCGGCTGGGACGCCGACCGCCTGGGGAGATCCCTCACCCTTCCAGGCGGCATAACGTGAACCGCGTGGCGCGCGCGACAGCGACTCGCACGTTGAGCCGGTCAGACCGGCTCACTGTGCACCCGGCGGCCGGATCGGCGACGAGTTGCACGTCGAGCCGGTTGCGACCGGACCGTCCCCTCATCGCGGCCGTGCGTGGGCGAAGCGCCGCCGGCGACGCGACGCGGGCTGGGGCTACCCTGAGCCGCCGTGCCCGGCTTCCTGCTTCCGGACGTGCTCGTGCTCGCCGGCGGCGGGATCCTCGGCGAGGCGTGGATGACCGGCCTGCTGGCCGGCGTCGAGGACGCCGCGCAGCTCGACTTCCGTGACGTCGAGAGCTTCGTCGGGACGTCGGCGGGCTCGATCGTCGCCGCCCGGCTGGCCTCGGGACGCGCGCTCCGGCGCCCGGCGGACGGCGCGCTCGACGGGCTGGAGGCTCCCGAGGAGGACGGGCGCGACGACGGCGGGCCGCTGGGAGCGGCGCTTCGCGGCGCGGTTCGCTGGGGCTGGGCGCTGAGCGCCCCGCTCGCCCCTGCGGCCACCGCGCTCGGGGCGCCCGGCGGCGCCCTGCTGCGCGCCGCGCTGCTGGCCCGCGCACCCAGCGCCGGTCGGCGCCTGGACGACCTGCACGCCAGCCTCGAGCGCTCCGGCGTGCGCTTCGACGGGCGCCTGCGCGTGTGCTGCGTCGACAAGGCGACGGGCAGGCGCGTCGTGTTCGGGGCGCCCGGCGCACCGGCCGCCACCGTCGCCGACGCGGTCGTGGGCTCCTGCGCGATCCCGTGGGTCTTCGCGCCCGCGCGCATCGGCGGGCGCGAGTACGTCGACGGCGGCGCCTGGAGCGTCACCAACCTCGACGCCGCCCCCGCAGGACGCGCAGAGCGACGTGCTGTGCCTGAACCCCAGCGCGACCCTCGCGGTGGCCGCCACGTCGCCGATGGGGGCGGTGCGCCAGGCGTTCCGCGCCGCGGCGGCCGTGGAGATCCAGGTGCTGCGCGGCCGCGGCGCGCGCGTGCGCCACATCGGCCCCGACCGCACGGCCGGGGCGCTCATGGGCGCGAACCTCATGGACCCTCGGCCCGCCGCCGCCGTGCTCGCCGCGGGCTACCGCCAGGGGCTGGCGCTCGGCTGACACGAAGAGGGGCCCGCGTCTCCGCGGGCCCCTCGGTGCGCTGTTGCCCGGATACGTCGGGCCACGCCTGACCTCAGTTGCTCAGGCGCCGCTGCATGCCCCGCATGCGGACGAGCATGAAGCCCGTCCCCCCGAGCGCGACGAGCATCGCGCCGCCGCCGAGCACGATCGGCAGCGTCTCGTCGACGTCGCGGATGACCGTCTGCTCGGGCCGCACGACCTCGATGGTCGTCGGGGCCTGGTACTGCGGTGCCCCGGACGCGCCCGGGAAGTCGGCCGGCGTGTCGCCGGCCTTCTTCGCGGCGGTCGAGGCGTAGTGGTCGGCCAGCGCGGTGTAGCGCGCGCCCGTCGCGAAGTCGGCGGGCGTGTCGCCGATCTTCGCCGCCGGGGGCGCCGGCGGGGCGTCGCCCGCCGGCATGGCCAGAGCTGAACTGGGTGCGACCACCGCGACCGCCGCCAGCCCGAGGGCCAGGCGACGCAGGCGGTGAACTGCTTGACGATGCGACCTCATGGTGAACCTCCGGTAGATGGACCGCTTCCGCCGGAGCGGACGCGCTCTTGTCCCCCGTGAGGATCAGCGGCCAGGCGATGACCGGGAACCGACCGTAGGGCTGGTCCGCCCACCCCCTGGGGCGTCGGCGGTCGCGTCAGACGTCGTCGGCGGCGAACGTGTCGCAGGCCCCGGGCTCGCCGCGCTCGTAGCCCATGCTGAACCAGCGCTTGCGCTGGGCCGACGAGCCGTGCGTGAACGAGTCCGGGTCGACCGAGCCACGGGCGCGGCGCTGCAGGCGGTCGTCGCCCACCGCCTCGGAGGCGGTGAAGGCCTCGTCGAGGTCGCCGTCGTCGAGGTCGCCCGCGCGGTACACGGTGCTGGCCCAGACGCCCGCGTAGCAGTCGGCCTGCAGCTCGAGGCGCACGGACAGCCCGTTGGCCTGCCCCGGGTCGTTGCGCTGCAGCCGTCGGACCTCCTCGCTGGTCCCGGTCAGGGTCTGCACGTGGTGGCCGACCTCGTGGGCGATGACGTAGGCCCACGCGAAGTCGCCGTCGGCCTCCAGCGAGCGCTCCATCTCGCGCTCGAACGAGAGGTCCAGGTAGACGCGCTGGTCGGCGGGGCAGTAGAAGGGCCCGACGGCCGACGAGGCGCTGCCGCATCCGGTGTCCACGCCGCCGCTGAACAGCACGAGCTTGGCCCGCCGGTACTGGTCGCCGTTGCGGGCGAACGTGTCCTCCCAGGTGCGCTGGGCGACGGTGAACACGTAGGCGCTGAAGTCCTTGAGGTCGCGGTCGGGATCCTGGTCGGCCGGGATCGCCTCGCCGCCGGGCGCGCGCGTGGCGTCGTCGAAGCCCGCGGGCACCTCGAAGGCGGTGCCGCTGCCCCCGCCGCCGAGCACCTGCAGCGCCAGCACGACCAGCACGCCGAGCAGGCCGATGCCGCCGCCCGCGCGCCCGAGCGGGATCCCGACGACCGCCGCCGCGTCCGCCGCGGCGCGCCGCGCTGGTCGATGACGTCCGGGGTGTCGACGCGGCGCCAACGCATGCGGCCGTCCTACCCGCCGCGGGCCAGACCCAGCGCGGCGCTCACCAGCGCGGCGTTGTCCTGCGCCACCTGCCCGCCGGGCAGGACGAGCGTGTCCTCCAGCCCGACGCGGATATCGCGGCCCGCCGCGACGGCGCGCTCGAGCACCGACCAGGTCGCGGCCTCGAGGCCGTGGTGCAGCCGCGGTGCGGTGACCGCCGCACGATCGAGGACGTCGTCGATCGCCGCGGCGCGGGCGACCGCGGCGGCGGGGTCGACGTCCTCGACCTCGACGAGCACGCGCAGCACGCGGTCGGCCAGGCCGGTGGCCACAAGCCGGTCGACGTCCTCGACCGTCGCGAGCCCGGCCTCGACGCCGATGCCGCGGTCCAGGAGCACGGCCATGACCGCTCCCGCACCGTCCTCGGACAGGTTGACCGACGCGAAGTCAGCCGCCGACCACCCCTCGATCGCGAGGACACGCGCGGTGACGTCGGGCACGATCCACTCCCCCGTGGAGACACCGACGGGCAGTCCGGAGGCATCGCGCACCGCGGTCGCGGTGCCATCCACCGTCGCGGTGTCGAGCGTCTCGGCACCGGTGGCGTCGCGCGGGTGCAGGTGCACCGAGGTGGCGCCCGCGGCGGCCGCCGACCGCGCATCGTGGGAGAGCGCGGCGACGTCGAGCGGCAGCGCGGGGTGGGCGCCGGGCGGGCGCGCGCCGTTGAGGCACACCTGGAGCCGCGTCACGCCGACAGGCCCGCCATCCCCGCGATGACGCGCACCGCGATGCGCGCGGTGGCCGCCAGGTCCTCGATCGCCACGCGCTCGTCGACGGCGTGCGCGCGCTCGATGCCGCGCGGGCCGGCCATGACGCAGGGCACGCCCCGGGCAGTCCACAGGCGCAGGTCGGCGCCCCAGGGGACGCCGGCGACGCGGGCCTCGCGCCCCAGCTCGGCGGCGACGGCATGGCGCACCAGCACCGCGAACGGCGCGTCGGCCGGCGTCTCACCCGAGGCGAACTGCCCACCGGGCCACGTGAGCTCGACCGGCGGGCCGCCCGCGGGCGCCGCGCCGGCGACCGCGCGCTCGACCTCCCGGCGCGCGGTGTCCACGTCCTCCCCGACGCGGACGGGCGCGCGGCCCGCGAACCGCAGGCGGTCGGGGACGCTGCTGGCCCACTCCCCGGCGTCCAGGCGCCCGACGAGCAGCGGATAGGGCAGCTCCAGCGCAGCCATCAGCTCGTGCTCGACGCGCTCGTTGAGGCGTCGTTCGTGGGCCGCCAGCGCGGCGTGCACCGGCAGGTAGCGGTCGATGGCGGAGACGCCCTCCAGGCGGTGGGCGGCGTGGGCGGCGACGCCCCGGACCTCGCCCGTGAAGGTGAGCGCACCGGCCTGCGCGCAGACGACGTCGAAGCCGGTGGGCTCCGGGATCAGGCAGGCGTCGAAGCGCCCGTCGCGCTGCAGCGCGGCGAACGTCCCCAGGCCGCCGTCCTCCTCCGAGCCGACGGCGAGCAGCACGACCTCGCCGTGCGCGAGCTCGCGCGCCGCGGCCAGCGCGTGCAGCGAGGCGACGACCGCGCCCTTCATGTCGGCGCTGCCGCGCCCGTACAGGAAGCCCTCGCGCACCGCGCCCGACCACGGGTCGCCGTCGGCCCACGTGGCGCTGCCAGGCGGCACGACGTCGACGTGGCCGTCGATCGCCAGGCGCGGCGCGCCGGCGACGGTCGCCTCCAGCGTGACGGCCAGTCCCCACAGCTCCGCGCGCGGCGCCTCCTCGCCGGGGTGGCCCGGGTCGGCGCGCAGGGCGCTCAGGTCGTGGCGGTGCAGGTCGGCGCGCAGCCCGAGGCCCTGCGCCGTGGCGGCGAGCGCCTCGAGCGCCGCCCGCTCGTCGCCGGTGACGCTCGGCACGCGCACGAGCGCGGCGGCGTCGCGCGCGATGGCCGCCGGGTCGACGCGGGCGAGGGCGGGGTCCAGCCCGGCGCCGGTCCTCACGGCGACAGCGCGCCGCTGTTCGACGCGTCGTCCGCGGGGATCCCGGCGCCGGTCCTCACGGCGACAGCGCGCCGCTGTTCGACGCGTCGTCCGCGGGGATCCCGGCGCCGGTCCTCACGGCGCCGCGAGCTGCGGTGCGGTGGTCACCGCCTCCGCGCGCTCGGCGCCCGTCCGGGCGCGGCGCACGCCGTTGGACAGCGCGCGCACGTAGGCGCGGCCCGCGGCCTCCAGGATGTCGGTCGAGACGCCCTGCCCGGAGGCCGAGCGGTCCGCCAGCTCGACGACCACGGATACCTCGCCGAGCGCGTCCTCGCCGCCGGTGACCGCGTCGACGCGGAACTCGCGCAGGCGCGCGTCGAGCCCGGTCGCCGCGTTGACGGCCCGGAAGATCGCGTCGACGGGCCCGTCGCCGGTGAACGAGCCCTGGACCGACTCGCCGTCGGGCGTGCGCACGCCGACCGTGGCGTGCGGCGGGCGCCGCGAGGACGCCTCGACGTCGAACCACTCCAGCGTGTAGCCCGCCAGCTCGTCGCGCAGCTCGTCGGTCACGAGCGCCTCGAGGTCCATCGCCGTGACCTGCTTCTTCTTGTCGGCGATGTCCTTGAAGCGCCGGAAGGCCGTGTTCAGCGCCTGCCCGTCGACCTCGAAGCCCAGCTGCTCGAGCGCCTGGCGCAGCGCGTGGCGGCCGGAGTGCTTGCCCAGCACGAGCGAGTTCGCCTCCAGCCCGACCGTCGTGGCGTCCATGATCTCGTAGGTCGAGCGCTCCTTGAGGACGCCGTCCTGGTGGATCCCCGACTCGTGCGCGAAGGCGTTGCGCCCGACGACCGCCTTGTTGGGCTGCACGACGTAGCCGGTGAGGCGCGAGACGAGGCGGCTCGTGCGGGCCAGCTCGGTCGTGACCGCGCCGGTGCGCAGCGACAGGTCCTTGCTACGGGTGTGCAGGAGCATCACCAGCTCCTCGAGCGACGCGTTGCCCGCCCGCTCGCCGATGCCGTTGACCGCGCACTCGACCTGCCGCGCGCCGGCCAGGACCCCGGCGAACGAGTTGGCCACGGCCAGGCCGAGGTCGTCGTGGCAGTGCACCGACAGCACGGCGTCGCGCAGGTCCGGCACGAGCGCGTACAGACGCTCCAGGAAGGCGGCGTACTCCTGCGGCATCGCGTACCCGACGGTGTCGGGCACGTTGATCGTCGTGGCCCCCTCGTCGAGGGCGATCTGGATGACCTCGGCGGTGAACTCGACGTCGGCGCGCGTCGCGTCCATCGGCGAGAACTCGACGTCGTCGCACAGCGCGCGGGCCTGGGCGACCGCGGCGCGGGCCAGACCCTTGACGTCGTCGCGCGTGGCCTGCAGCTGGTGGACGATGTGGATGTCGGAGGTGGAGACGAAGGTGTGCACGCGCGGGCGCTCGGCGTCGCGCACGGCCTCCCACGCGCGGTCGACGTCGGCCGGGTTCGCGCGGGCCAGCCCCGCGATCACCGGCCCCTCGACCTCACGGGCGATGGCCTGCACCGCCTGGAAGTCCCCCGGCGAGGCGATCGGGAAGCCCGCCTCCACGATGTCGACGCCGAGGCGCGCGAGCTGGTGGGCGATCTCGAGCTTCTCGGCGGTGTTCAGCGAGATGCCCGGCGACTGCTCACCGTCGCGCAGCGTCGTGTCGAAGATCAGTACTCGGTCGGGGTCCTGCGCGGGGGACATGTCGGCGGTGCTCCTTCTCGGGGCTTGAACTCGGGCTTCTTCAGGAGGTGGGATGCGGCATCGCGGCCGCCACGCGCTATTCCCCCCGAGGGGGGAGGAGAAGAAGTCGGAGATCGAGCCGGCCCGGCATGTGGCCCGAGCCTACCGCATCAGGCGCGGCGCTTGACCTTCAGCGAGCCGCTCAGCGTCCGCGCGCGCCCGGCGGCGGCAGGGACCACGATGCGGTAGCCGACGGTCTTCGACAGGCGCTTCACCTCGAACGCGAAGCGCGAGCGCGAGCGCGTGTAGGGCCGCAGCCGCGTGGTGCGCAGGTTCGACCAGCGGCCGGTGCTGCTGCGGCGCTGCAGCGTGACGCGGACGCCGTTGAGCCGCGGGGCGACCGAGCCCGACAAGCGCACGCGCCGGCCGCGCAGGTTGCGCTTGAAGAGGGTGATCGCGACCCGGCGCCCGGCCTGGGTCGCGCTGGCCACGTCGCCACCGGGCGTCGTGCCCGGCCGCGGCGTCGGGGCGGTCCCGCCGCCACCGCCGCCGGCGGACGGCGCCGAGCCGGTGACCGTGATCAGCCCCGTGCGCTGGCCCGTGCTGCGGCCGGTCGTCGTCGCGACGGTCAGCCTGACCGTGTACGTCCCCGGGGAGGTGTACGTGTGGACCGGGTTGCGCGCCGACGACGTCGCCCCGTCGCCGAAGTCCCACGACCAGCTCTGCGGGCCGCCGGTCGACCTGTCGGCGAACTGGACGGTCAGCGGAGCGGCGCCCGTGGTCGGCGCCGCGGCGAGGTCGCCGACGATCGCCGCCGGCGCCGCCGCGCCGAGCGAGCGGACGGCGTGCCAGTAGGTGTTCACGAAGTCGTTGGAGTTGTTGGCCATGACGACCAGGCCGGTCGCACCGCTGACGGACTGCTTGGTCGACGTGACGTCGTTCATGTCGGCGATGCCGGTCTGGCTGATCACGGTGGTCCCGCGGCCCCCGGGGAACGAGAGGCTCGTCAGCGACGTCGTCTTCTCGCAGATGTCGCCGCCGGACTGGCCGCTGGTTGCCGGCGGCTGCGGGCAGGTGGCGTACATCCGCGCCTGGTTCCCCGGCTCCTGCAGGACGACGATCGGCCGGGTGTGGCTGTCGGAGACCGTGCCGAACGTCGCGCGGTTCCACGTCCCGTTGACGTTGCGACGCAGGAGCACGTTCAGCGGCTGGGGACCCGTGTTCTCGCCGGTCTTGACGGCGGCGAAGACCCGCCCGGAGGCGTCGGCGCGCAGGCTGACGTGGTCGTCGGCCAGCGGCGAGCCGGCGATCGGGCCCGTGCTCCACTCGGCGTCACCCGAGCCGTCGGCGTGCGCGGCGAACCAGAAGCGCCCGTCGAGCTGGTTGCTCCACACGACGCCGATGCGGTTGCCGCCGAAGGCCACGAGCGACGAGAGGTCGTCGCCGTCCACCGCCGTCGACCCCGGCACGACGAAGGGCGTGCCCCAGCTCGCGTCGTTGCCGTCGGTGTGGTTGACGTACACACGGCCGTCCTGCGGCCACGTCGCCCACAGCCGCCCCGTCGAGTCCATGTCGATGACCAGCGACTCCGACTTCGCGCCGTTGATGGCCACCGGGAAGCCCGCGTCCGGCGCGTAGCGGTCGGTCGCGGGGTCGTAGCTGTAGCGGTACAGGCGCCCCTCCTCGCCGGGAGAGGCGACGGTGCTGTTCTCGGTGAACCCGTGCGAGGCGACGTAGAGCTTGTTGGAGGCCCCGTGCCACAGGACGTCGGCGTTCGTGCTGTTGCGCTCGTCGAGCGTCGTCCCGGTGTCCGCCCAGGCGGTCCCGGCGAGACGATGGATGCGGTGGGCGCCCGCGGCCGGCGAGAACATCGTCGCCCACCACGCGCCGTCGTTGAACCACAGCTTGCTCTCGGGCTTGGTCTGGGTGGGCGAGCCGCCGAGCGGCGCGTAGCTGAAGTCCTCGGTCCCGGTGTCGGCCAGCGCGCTGGACGCGCCGACGGTGGTGCCCCCCAGGGCAGCGACAGCGGTGACGAGGATCGCGATGATCCGTCGTTCACGTCGCATGAACGCCTCAGGCTAGCGCGTCGCCGTGGCGTCGGGAACCAGCACGACCTTGCCCACGTTGCGCCGCTCGCTGATGATGCGGTGCGCGTCGCCCGCCCGCGAGAACGGCACGGCCGCGGCGACCACCGGCCGGACGACGCCGGAGGCGAGCAGCTCGCGCAGCGGCGCGATCCACGGCTCGAGCGTGCCGCGGTCGTCCCACAGCGTCAGGACGTTGAGCCCGATGACCGTCTTGGAGTCGCGCATCTGGCGGACGAGGTCGAAGCCGCGCATCATGCGCAGCGCGGCCGGGACCGCACGGCGCAGGTCGCGCTTCTCGCCGCGCATGGTGCTCGACGCGCCGTAGGCCACCAGCCGCCCGCCCGGGCGCAGGAGACGGTAGCTGCGCTTGAACGACGCCCCGCCGAGGGCGTCGAGGACCACGTCGAAGGGCGGCAGGCCGCGGTCCCACCCCGGCCGCGTGTAGTCGATCGCCTGCTCGACGCCCTGCGCGCGGATCGCATCGTGCTTGCCCGGGGAAGCGGTGCCCCAGACTTCGGCGCCCTTGTGACGGGCCAGCTGCGTGGCCGCGATGCCCACGCCGCCGGCCGCCGCGTGGATGAGGACGCGCTCGCCGGTCAGCAGGTTGGCCGTGCCCACCAGCGCCGCCCACGCCGTGGCGTAGTTGACCGGCACCGCGGCGCCCTGCTCGAAGCTCATCCCGCCGGGGAGCGGCACGCTGTCGTGGGCACCGACCACGGCCTCCTCGGCGTAGCCGCCGAAGCGGGTGCCGGCGATGACGCGGTCGCCGACCGCGACGCCGCTGACGTCGGGCCCGACCTCGGCGACCTCGCCCGCGACCTCGTAGCCCAGCACGCTCGGCACCGGCGGCGCGTCGGGGTACAGGCCCACGCGTGCCATCGTGTCGGCGAAGTTCACGCCGGCTGCGCGCACCGTGATCCGGATCTGGTCCGCGCCGCAGGCCGGCGACGGGCGCTCGGAGACCGCCAGCGCGTCGAACCCGCCGTGGCGTTGCAGGACGACGGCTCGCACTAGCGGCGCGCGCGCACGACCAGCACCGGGCGCTCGGAGAGGTGCAGCAGGCGCGTCGGCGTGGAGCCGACGAGCGCGCTCTTCAGGGGCCGCTCGCCGTAGGAGCCCACGACGATCATCCGCGCGTCGTGGCGCTCGGCGGCGTCCAGCAGGCCCTCCACCGGCGCCAGGGAGAGCAGCTCGAGCTCGGGCTCCAGCCCGGCCCCGCGCAGGGTGGCGCGCGCCGCCTCGAGGTGGCTGCGCCCGAGCTCGCGGATCGCCTCGTCGTAGTCGCGCACCTCGCCGCCGAGCCGGCTCGTCGCGTGCGCGAACACCGCGACCATGCCGGCCCGAAGGTCGGAGGCCAGGCGGGCGGCCTCGTCCAGCGCGGCCTTCGCGCCCTCCGTCCCGTCATAACCGACCACGATCGAGCTCACGCCGCGGGGCTCCGGCCGATGAGGTCCGGTGAGGCGACCTCCCGCCGCCGGCGGAAGAACTCGCGGTGGCCGGTCGCCCACCACAGCACCATGAGGAAGGCGCCGAGCACCAGGAAGCCCACGCCGATGATGAGCGGCGGGCCCACGCCGAGCCACGAGTCGCCGGACTCCGAGTTCGCGGGGTCGGTGAAGTCGTAGATCGACTTCCCGAACAGCCCGAACAGGACGAGCCCGCCGATGACCGGCGTCACGCCGACGAGCAGGAACGTCTTGGCGCTGCGCAGCAGCTCGCGACGGTAGTAGACCGCGCAGGCGAAGCCGGTCAGCCCGTAGTAGAAGGCGATCATCAGGCCGAGGGCGGCGATCGAGTCGAACAGGATGTTCTCGCTGACCAGCGTCAGGCCGACGTACCAGGCGATCGAGAGCGCGCCCATGAGGATCGTCGCCACGTGCGGGGTGAGGTAGCGCGGATGGATCCGGCCCAGGCCCTCGGGCATGGCGCCCACGCGCGCCATGGACAGCGACGTGCGCGCGGTCGGGAGGATCGTCGTCTGCGTGGACGCCGCCGCCGAGGTCAGCACCGCGATGATCAGGATCTTGTCCAGCGGCGTGCCGAACACCTCGGTGCCCAGCGCGCTGAGGACGTCCTCCTGGTTGTCGATCAGCTCCTGCGGGCCGTTGTAGGCCTGCGCCGCGTAGGCCACCAGCACGTAGATGCCCAGGAGGATCACGGTGGCGACGATCGCGGCGCGGCCCGGCGTCTCGCTGGAGTTCTCGCTCTCCTCGTTGACCGTCACCGTGCTGTCCCAGCCCCAGTAGATGAAGACCGCGATGAGCACGCCTGAGACCAGCGCGTCGAAGGAGTCGATGGCGAACGGGTTGATCCAGCTCAGGCTCGGGTCGACGGCGTCCGGACCGGCGTCTCCGGCGGCGATCTTCACGAAGGCCACGATCGCGAACAGCGCCAGCGTGATGAGCTCCGCGCCGAGCAGGCCGACCTGCGTGCGCGCCGACAGCTCGATGCCGATCACGCAGATCGTGGTCATGATCGCGATCCACAGGACGCCGACGGCGGTGACCGCGGCGGTCGAGTCGGCCGCGCTCTGCCAGTCGACGAGCAGGAAGGAGTAGAGGCCGGCGATCTGCGCGAGGTTGGCCATCACGATGATGTCGGCGACGATGATCGCCCAGCCGCCCATCCACCCGGCCCACGGGCCCATCGCCTTGGACACCCACGAGAACGTCGTCCCGCAGTCGGGGTCGGCGCGGTTCATGTAGTAGTAGGCCGCCGCGATGAACAGCATCGGCAGGAACGACACGAGCAGGATCGCCGGGGCCTGCAGCCCGACCCCGGCTATCGCGACGACGAAGCCCAGGGACGCGGCCAGGCTGTAGCCCGGCGCCGTGGAGGCCACGCCGATGACGACGTTGGACACGAAGCCCAGCGCGCCGGTCTTGAGCCCCTTCTCGCCCGGCCGCGAGCCCGCGGGGTCCATGCGCTCGGGCAGCGAGACGGACATCCGGCGGGACCCTACGGGGCGGACGACGCCGGGAGCAAGCCGGCCGGCGGCTCTGCATCGGCGCGTGCAGACTGCGCGCGCGCCGCGCGTCGCTGCACGGCGAGGTTGACGAACATCAGGGCGAGCACGAGCAGCAGCAGCGCGGTGGCGAGCACGTTGACCTGGGGCGGGACGCCCTGGCGCGAGGCGCCGTAGATGAACAGCGGGAACGTGCTCGTCTGGCCGGCGTTGAAGGCCGTGATGACGAAGTCGTCGATCGAGATGGCGAAGGCCAGCAGCGCCGCGGCGGCGACGCCGGGAGCGATCAGCGGGAGCGTGATCCGCCGGATCGTCGTCCACTCGGTCGCCCCGAGGTCCATGGCGGCCTCCTCGAGGTGCACGTCCATGCCCTCCAGGCGCGCCTTGACGGTCACGACGACGTAGCCCAGCGTGAACATGACGTGGGCGATGAGGATCGTCGTGAAGCCGCGCGGCACGCTGGAGGTCAGGAACAGCCCGAGCAGCGCCGCGCCGAGCACCACCTCGGGCGTGGCCAGCGGCAGGAACACCAGGCCGTCGGTCGCGCCGCGCCCGCGGAAGCGGTGGCGGACGAGGGCGAGCGCCATGAACGTGCCCAGCACCACCGCGATGGCCGTGGCCAGCGCGCCGATCAGCAGCGAGTTGGCGAGCGCGTCGCCCAGGCCCTGCACGGCGAAGGGGTCCTTCCAGTGGTCCAGCGTGAAGCCCGACCACGTGAAGTTGAAGCGACCCTCGGGCGAGTTGAACGAGTACAGCGCGACGATGAAGATCGGGATGAACAGGTAGACGAGCGCCAGGACGGCCCACGTCCCGAGCGCCAGCGTCCGCAGCCGGTCGCGCGAGGTGCTCACGTCAGACGACCGCGTCGGTGAGGCTGCGGGTGCCCAGCAGCCGCGCGTACACCACGATCCCCACGAGGATCATCGCCATGAGCACGAACGACAGCGCCGCCGCCACCGGGTAGTCGCGCAGCTCCAGGAACTGGGACTGGATGACGTTGCCGATCATGTACTGGCGCGAGGAGCCCAGCAGCTCGGCGTTGATGAAGTCGCCGAGCGCGGGGATGAACGTGAGCAGCGTGCCGGCGAAGACGCCGGGCAGCGCGAGCGGGAGCGTCACCCGGCGAAACGCGGCCGCGCGGCTGGCGTAGAGGTCGGTCGCGGCCTCCACCAGGTGCCGGTCGATCTTCTCGAGCGCGACGTAGAGCGGCAGCGCCATGAAGGGCAGGAAGTTGTAGGTGATGCCCGCGATCACGGCGGTGCGCGTGGCGAGCAGGCGGCCGTCGCCGCTGATCAGGCCGAGCGTCTGGCCCGCGTCGACGACGAAGCCGTCGTCGGACAGGATCGTCTGCCAGGCGACGGTGCGCACGATGTAGCTGGTGAAGAACGGCAGCACGATCAGCAGCAGCATCAGGTTCTTCAGGCGGCCCGCCTTGAACGCGATGAAGTACGCCAGCGGGAAGGCGATCACCAGGCACAGCACCGTGGCCGTGGCGGCGTAGCCAACCGAGCGCAGGAGCTGCTCGGAGTACTCGCCGATCGCGTCGGGGTAGACCGACCAGTTGTAGGTCTGGCTGAAGCCCTCCTCGGGCGTCCCCGTCTGCAGGGAGACCCAGAGCTGGTTGACCGCCGGGATGGCGAAGAACACCAGCAGCCACGCGAGCCCGGGTCCGACCAGCAGGTAGGGCAGCAGCGCGCGGCGCCGGCGCAGGCTCAAGCGCCCGTGACCTTCTGCATCTCGGCGGTGACCTCACGCTCCTCGGCGGACGACAGCGCCGGGTAGGGCTGCAGCTTGGCCAACGTCTCCGCCGACGGGAAGATGAGCTCGTTGGAGGCCAGCTTTCGATCGGTGCGCTCGAGGACCTCGCGGGCCCCCTCGACGGGCGTCACGTAGTTGACGTAGGCCGCGAGCTTCGCCGCGATCTCGGGGTCGTAGAAGTGGTTCATCCACGCCTCGGCCCCGTAGGGCTGCTTCGCGCCCTTGGGGATCAGCATGTTGTCCGACCACAGGACCGCCCCCTCCTCGGGGATGAGGAACTCCAGGTCGGGGTTGTCGGCCTTGAGCTGCACGACGTCGCCCGAGAAGGCGACGCACGCCCAGAGGTTGCCCGCGGCGAGGTCCTTGGCGAAGTCGTTGCCGGTGAAGCGTCGGATCTGGCCCTTGCGGTTCTCCTCGTCGATCTTCTCGATCGCGGCCAGCACGTCGTCCTTCGTGGCGCTCTTGGTCTGCTTGCCCTGGGCAAGCATCACGAGGCCCGCCGAGTCTCGCCAGTCCAGCAGCATCGACACGCGGCCCTTGAACTTCGGGTCGAAGAGGTCGGTGACGCTGCCCAGCCGGCGGCCGGTGCGCTTGGGGTTGTAGCCGATGGCCGACATGCCCGACTGCCACGGCAGGGTGTAGGCGCGCTCGGCGTCGAAGGGCGGCGCCTGCAGGGTCTGCACGAGGTTCTTGGCGTTGGGCAGGTTGCCCTTGTCCAGCGGCTCGCAGAAGCCCTGGTCGATCCAGCGGCCGGCCATCCAGTCGGTGAGCACCACGAGGTCGCGGCCGATCGGCCGATCGGCCTCGAGCTCCTGGCGCACCTTGGCGAAGAACTCCTCGTTCTCGTTGATGTCCTCGGTGTACTTCACCGAGGTGTCGAAGCGGCGGTCGAAGTCCTTGATCTGGTCGCGGTCGATGTACAGCGGCCAGTTGGAGATCGTGAGCGTCGCGAACGCGGTCTTGGGATGGTTCGCCTGCGCCGGCCGCCGGGCCGCCTCGTCGCCCTCGTCGGTGCCCTCGACGCCGCCGCAGGCCGACAGCAGCGCACCCGAGCCGGCGACTGCCAGGCCCGCAGCGCCCATGCGGCGCAGCGCCTCGCGACGCGAGAGCAGGGCGTGGACGACGGGGTCATGGGGCATGGATGGGCTCCTTGGGGACGACGAAGGTGTGCGGTGGCTCCCAGGCCAGGACGACCTCGCGGCCGGGTCCGAGCGTCTCCAGCGCGCTGCCGCCCGCGTTCTGCGCGTAGACGGTCACGTCCGCGCCACCGTCGGTGCGGACGACGTACGAGGTCGAGGTACCCAGGAAGCTGGCGTCGGTCACGCGGCCGCGCAGGGTGTTGGGCTGGTGCCCATGCGCCCGCTCGGGCTGCGGCGCGTCGGTCGCGTGGAGCGAGATCTTCTCGGGGCGCACGCCCACCCGCATCGCGGCCGTGTCGACCCCGTCCAGGCGCGCGACGGGCACGCGCAGCCGGGCCCCGTCGGCCGTCTCGACGTGGCCCACAGTGCCGTCGCGTCGCACGAGGCGGCCGTCGAGCAGGTTCGAGACGCCGAGGAAGTTGGCGACGAACTCGGTGCGCGGCTGCTCGTAGAGCTCGGTGGCCGAGCCGAGCTGCTCGATGCGCCCCTCGTTCATGACGGCGATGCGGTCGGCCATCGACATCGCCTCCTCCTGGTCGTGCGTGACATGGATGAAGGTGACGCCGACGTCGCGCTGGATGCGGCTCAGCTCGATCTGCAGCTGCTTGCGCAGCCTGAGGTCGAGCGCGCCGAGCGGCTCGTCGAGCAGCAGCGCGCGGGGCCGGTTCACGAGCGCGCGCGCGAGGGCGACGCGCTGCTGCTGGCCGCCGGACAGCTGGGCGGGTCGGCGGTGGCCCAGGCCCTGCAGCTGCACCAGCTCGAGCGCCTCCCCCACGCGGCGGCGCGCCTCGTCGCGGGCGACCTTGCGCTGCTGCAGCCCGAAGGCGACGTTCTTCTCGACCGTCAGGTGCGGGAACAGCGCGTAGCTCTGGAAGACCGTGTTGACGTCGCGGCGGTAGGGCGGCACGTCGGTGACGTCCTCGCCGCCCAGGAACACGCGCCCGGCCGTCGGGTCCTCGAAGCCGCCGATCATGCGCAGCGTCGTCGTCTTGCCGCAGCCCGACGGCCCGAGCAGGGCGAAGAAGCTCGACCGCTCGATCGCCAGTGTGAGGTCGTCGACGGCGACGTGCTCGCCGAAGCGCTTGGTCACGCCCTCGAGGGCGATGTCGGGTCCGCTCGCCAAAGGACGCGCCAGACTATCCGCCTGCGAAGGCGGGCGTTACCGTGCCGACGATGTCGCCCGACACCGGCTTTCCCTCGGCCGACGCCCAGGACGACTTCCAGCGGGCGCGCCGGCGCCAGGTCCTCTCGCGCCTCGCTCAGCGCTTCAGCCGCGAGCCCGGCGACATCGACGTCATCCTGCCCTTCGACGAGGTCGTGGCGGCGCTCGGCCGCATCCAGGAGCGTTACCTCGGCCTGCAGACCGTGTCGCTGGACACCATCCTCGGCACGGTCGATCGCGCCAAGGGCTTCGACCGTCACTTCCGTCCCACGTCGTCGCGCGTCCGTGCGCGCTGGGAGCGCATCGCCAACGCGGTGCGCCGCGGCCAGGACATGCCCCCGATCTCGCTGTACCGCATCGGCGAGGTGCACTTCGTGCGCGACGGCCACCACCGGGTATCGGTCGCGCGGGCGCTGGGGCGCACGCACATCGAGGCCTACGTCGTCGAGGTCGTCACGCGCGTGGGCGCCGAGCGCTCGCTGCGCGTGGGCGACCTGCCCCACAAGAGCCACGAGCGGCTGTTCCGCGAGCGCGTACCGCTGCCCGCCCGCGCGCGCGGTCGCGTCGCGCCGAGCACGCCGTGGGGCTATGGCATGCTCGCCGAGGGCGTGGAGGCGTGGGCCTTCCGCACGATGATGGACCGCGCCGAGTTCCTTGATCGCCGCACCGCGGCCCGCCTGTGGTTCGACGAGGAGTACGAGCCCGTCGTCGCCATGCTGGCCGAGGCCGGCCTGCTCGAGGGCGCGACCGAGACCGACGCGTACCTGCGCGTCTCCGCCCAGCGCTACCGGCTGATGTACACCCACGCCTGGAGCGAGGAGATCGTCGAGCGCCTGCGCGACGAGCCCCGCACGCCGTTCCCGCGGGAGCCGTAGGTCAGCGCAAGCTCGACTGCACGATGCGGAACGACCTGGTCAGCCGCTCGTCGAAGTCGTCGAGGTCGTCGTCCAGCAGCAGTCGCCGGATGTCGATGCGCCCGCGAACGCGCGCCACATCGTCCTCGAGCTCCTCCTCGATCCACGCGCCGGGCGCACCGAACGCCTGGAGGATCGCAACCATGTCACCCGGCAGGCCGTTGCGCGCGGTCAGGCGCCCGGCCGCTCTCACGCGGTCGGGGCCGAGCACCGCCCCCTTGAGAGCGTCGGCAGCCCGCCGCCGCAGGACGTGACGCTCGGCGACGAGGGAAGCCGTCCGGTCGGCGAAGCGTTTCGCCGCGCGAAGCTGGGCCGCTCGCGCCTCCTGGTCGCCCGCCTGCCGTGCGCTCTGTGCCCGATTGATCGCCGTGAGCAGCGCGAGCAGGACATCACGGGACTCGAAGAAGTTGTCGCTCAGGGCGTTCACGGCGCGCGCCACACGAGGTGACGCGGGGGGTGACGTGATGCGCACGCCGAGCGGCGTCCCGGGGTTCGCGACCTCCCGGTAGTTGGGATCGAACGGGTCCACGTAATCGAGCCAGAGGTCACCCAGCGCGGCACCACCCTTCAGGACGCCGACGAGTGCGGTGCATCCGGCGAGACCGAGCTTCGTGAAGATCTCGGGTCCCGAGCCCAGGGCAAGCGGAATCCCGTAGAACGTGCAAGCGGAGCCGACGGCGGTGCCGACCTTGTCGATCCTCCCAAGGACCTTGCGCTCTCGGCTCTTGATCTTGTTGAGCTCGTCGCGCCCCGAACGTGTGACCGGCAGCCCGCCGGGTGGTCCGCCCGTGCGCTTCGGGTCATAGCCGCCGATCGGCATGGTCCGCCCGCAGTCGGGCGGGCACGGCCGCTGGCCCTGGGTGACGAACGGCGGCGTGGCGGAGAGCGGTCCGTCCCGCAGCGGGTCGCGCCCGCCCGTGGTCGGCCCCGGGTCCGGGGTCGTCGGCGGCAGTGGCAGCGTGACGAACGGCGGCGGAGGCGACGGAGGGGTTGGCGGCGGCGGCGGAGGAGGTGGACGGCGGAGGTGGAGGTGGAGGCGGCGGAGGTGGAGGCGGCGGAGGTGGAGGCGGAGGCGACGCGCCGCGGACCGTGATCGAGCCCAGCGACTGCGAGTCGTCACAGGTGATCGCGCCACCACTCGTGGCGCCTTGCAGGAAGATCGAGGCCTGGTAGGTACCGGGGCTGGTGTACGCGTGGCGCCAGGTGTAGCGCTGCCCCAGCAGCAGGATCCTCTGCTCGTCGTTGCCGTCCCCCCAGATGACGGAGATCGCCATCTCCTGGTAGTTGGGGGCGTTGGTGGGCAGCGTGACCGTGTACCCGAGCTGGACACCGACGTTGACGGTGTAGCCGGCGGGAAACGGCGTGATGGAGAGCCCGCACGGTGCGAGCGCGCGCATCTGCGCGTCGGGCGGGCGTGCGAGCGCGCCGCTCGGCACGACGCCGAGAACGGCGAGACCCGCCACGACTGCGGCAGCGCGGCGTACCCGCTGACGAGGCCCGGCGCTGGCGCCGGTCTCGCGCTCGGGACGCTGCATCACGCTGCCTCCTAGCTGAACGTCACTCCGGATGCCGGACCGCTGTGCCAGCCTCCTCCCGGACGACGGGTGAAGTCAAGAGTCAGACTGCCGGTGCATAGGCGGACGGCGCCCCCGGCCGTGCCCGCAGCACGGCCGGCGGTCGCTACAGAGCCGCCGCTGCCGTCGAGCGGTCGGTCGTGAGCGAGTGCCCGTCGGAGGGGTCGAAGACGTGCACCTTGCGCGTGTCCAGCCGGAGCTTGGCGGGCCTGCCGGCGCGCACGTCGCTCGTCGGGTCCAGCCGGGCGATGGCTCGGGCGCCCACGCCGCCGCCGGGGAGGTCGCTGCCACCCGCGTCCTCCGACAGCTCGCGCAGATCGTCGGAGTCGACGTCCTCGCCCTGGAAGCCGAAGTGCGCGTAGACGTCCGAGCCCAGCGACTCGACGAGCTCGATCGGCGCCTCGAACAGGTACCCGGCAGCCGAGTCGTCGGCGAGCGCGGCGTCCTCGAAGTCCTCGGGCCGCACGCCGACGATGACGTCCCTGGTCCCGGCGCCCTGCTCGAGGCGGCGGCGCACGTCGTCGTGCAGCGGGATGCGGCCGATCGGCGTCTTCAGCGCGTCGCCCTCGAGCGTGCCGGCGAAGAAGTTCATCGACGGCGAGCCGATGAACCCGGCCACGAACAGGTTGTGCGGGTTGTTGTACAGCTCGCGCGGGGAGTCGAACTGCTGCAGCACGCCGCTGCGCATGACCGCCACGCGGTCGCCGAGCGTCATGGCCTCGGTCTGGTCGTGGGTCACGTACACCATCGTCGTGCCCAGGCGCTGCTGCAGGCGCGAGACCTCCGCGCGCGTCTGCACGCGCAGCTTGGCGTCGAGGTTGGACAGGGGCTCGTCCATGAGGAAGGCCTTGGGCTCGCGCACGATGGCGCGCCCCATGGCCACGCGCTGGCGCTGGCCGCCGGACAGGTTGGCCGGCTTGCGGTCGAGGTGGTCCTCGAGGTCGAGGATGCGTGCCGCCTCCTCGACGCGCTTGGCGATCGCGGCCTGGTCCTCGCCGCGCAGCTTGAGGGCGAAGCCCATGTTCTCGCGCACGGTCATGTGCGGGTACAGGGCGTAGTTCTGGAAGACCATGGCGATGTCACGGTCCTTCGGGGCGAGGTCGTTGACCACCTCGCCGCCGATCTTCAGGTCGCCCTCCGAGATCTCCTCCAGCCCGGCGATCATGCGCAATGCGGTGGACTTGCCGCAGCCGGACGGGCCGACGAGGATCACGAACTCGCCGTCCTTGATCTCGAGGTCGATGTGCTTGACGGCCTCCGTCCCGTCGGGGTAGCGCTTCGTGACCCCATCGAGCACGATCTCGGCCATCCGTCTCCTCCTCCTGTCGGACCTGCTGTCGCCGGAGAGCCTATCCAGGACGGCAAGCGTTGCCGTCCGCGACCACGATCTGCAGCTTTCCGGCCGGCGAGCGCTCGAGACGGTCGACCGGCTCGACGTGCACGAGCGGGCGCACCACCCCGATCTTGCGCAGCTGAGCCGTCATCGTCTCGCGGACCCGGGCCGGCGCCGCGTCCATCCCCGCCGCGAGCACGACGCGGACCGTGAGGCGCTCGCCCTGCTGCACGACCTGGAACTCGCGGACGTCGGGATCGGTCGTGATGACCCCGAACTGCATCGGATGGACGGCGATGCCCCCGAGGCGGATCACGTCGGCCGTGCGCCCGGCCAGCGAACGCAGCCGCAGCAGCGTGCGGCCGCAGGGACACGGCTCGCGCTCGAGGGTCGCCACGTCGGTGATCTCGAAGCGGATCAGGGGCTGCACGCGGTTGAAGAGGTTGGTCACCAGCAGCCGGGCGCCCGGTTCGCCGTGGTCGACCGGGCGCCCGTCCTCGTCGACGTTCTCGACCACGCACATGTCGTCGAAGAGGTGGACGCCGGCATGGGCGTCGCACTCGCACCCCCACAGGCCCTCCGTCGTCCCGTAGAGGTCGAACGCCTGGACGCCGAACGCCGCCTCGATCCGCCGGCGCACCTCGGGGGTGAGCGGCTCGCTGCTGGTCGACATGCGCTCGAGCCGCAGGTCGAGCCGACCGGCGAGCTGCTCCTCGGCGAGCAGCGCCGCCGCCGACGGGTAGACGTTGACGACGTCAGGTCCGAAGCGGTTCAGCTCCGCGACGAGCTGCGGGAGGGGCAGCGTGACCGCAAGCGGCGCGATCCGGTGCAGACCGACGTCGACGCTCGCCGCCACGCGCTGCGTCATGTGGGTGGGCGACGCTCCGCCGACCGCCGCCACGCGCAGGCGCGGCAGGCGCGGCGTGTTCCCGATCCAGTCGCTGTAGCGCAGGAACTGGGCGAGGATCCCGACCCACCCCTCGCGCCCGTAGACGTACAGGCCCTTGCGGCCCGACGAGCCGCTCGTCGCCAGCACGCGGTACTCGTCGAGGTAGAGCTCGTCGCGGTCCGCGCCGTCGAGGTGGGCGAGCAGCTCGTCGCGGCGCAACCGGCGATCGGCGACGAGGTCGTCGAAGCTCTCCATCAGCTGGGCCTTGTCGAGCGTCGGGAGCTCGGCGAGGCGAACCCGGCCGGCGGGCAGGCGGTTGCGCCAGAACGGCGAGCGCTCGCGTGCGTCGCGCACGAGCTGCTCGAGGCGCTGCTGCTGGAAGCTCGCAAGCCGCTCCCGCGGCCAGCGCTCACGGCCGGCCAGCTCGCGGGCGAGCCGCACGGCCCGCGCGAAGTCGGCCAGGCGGCGACGCTGGGGGGCGATTCTCACCCCACGCCTCCCGCGTCCGGTGCGGCGCGCTCCATGTCCGCGAGCACCAGCCGGGTCGTCCGGGCCAGGAGGTCCGGGTTCACCAGGCCCGGGCGCGTCAGCCGCTCGAGCGCGAGCCCGATCTGCATCACGTTCATGGCCGCGGTGACGGCCGACGCGGTCATGGGGCCCTCGCCACCGCCCGTGAGCCGTTGCACGGCGTCTGCGATCGGCTTCGACGCGCGCGTGTGGATCTCCGCGAAGCGCGCGCGGAGCTCGGGGTTGCGCACGACGTGCGCCCAGAACTCGAGGAACACCGCAAGCCAGCCGTCGTCGCGACCGCGCCGGGCGGCGGTGTCCATCCCCAGGCGCTCGAGCGCCGTGGCGGGGCCGAGATCCCGGATGCTCCGCTCGACGTGGCGCACCGCCGCCTCGGCTCGCCGCTCGTAGACCGCGAAGAACAGGTCCTCCTTCGACGCGAAGTTCGAGTACACCGCCCCCGTCGTGTAGCCGGCCTCGCCGGCCACGGCGGCGACCGTCGTCGCGTGGAAGCCCTGGCCGGTGAAGAGGCGCTCGGCCGCGTCGACCAGCTCCGTGCGGGTGATCGCCTGGCGTTCCGCCCGAGTGGCAACGGTCGCTGGCATAGTGCCAGTATCCCGATAACGTCGTTATCCGTCAAGGTCGCCGCCTTCCGCCCCGGCGGTCAGCCCAGCGTCACGGCGCGCCCGTCCACGAAGCCCTCCGAGTGCAGCAGGCCGTCCATGACGGCCTGCGGGGCCCGCACGTCGGTCGTCACGACCATGACCGCCAGCCCGCCGTCGTCCTGCTCGTCGCCCTCGGGGACGTGGCCGACGGCCGCCGAGTCGATGTTCACGCCGCCGCGCCCCGAAGGCCGTGCCGACGCGCCCGATCATCCCCGGCACGTCGCGGTAGCGGAACAGCGCGACGTGGTCGGTGAGCTGCAGGTTGAAGCGCTGGCCCCAGGCCTCGAGCAGGTGCGGGCGTTCGCGGCGTCCGACGACGGTGCCGACGACGCGCTCGCGCTGATCGCCGGCGACGACGGTCACGCGCACGAGGTCGGCGAAGTCGCGCGCCGTGCTGCGGCGCGTCTCGACGAGCTCGATCCCGCGCTCCTCGGCGATCGACGGGGCGTTGACGGGGTTGACGTCCTCCTCGGTGTGTCCCTGCAGCACGCCGAGCAGCACCTCGACGGCCAGCGGCCGGGTGTCGCGCTCGCCGATGCGGCCGAGCAGCTCGACCTCGACGCGGTCGACCGAGGACCCCTCGGCCAGGGTCATGGCCAGGCGCCCCAGCCGGCGCGAGAGCGGCAGGAACGGGCCGAGCACCTCGAGGTCCTCGGGCGCCACCGCCGGCACGTTGACCGCGCTCGTGACGCTGCCGCCGGTGAGCGCGGCGACGACCTGCTCGGCGGCCTGGTAGCCGGCACGGTCGGTCGCCTCGGCCGTCGAGGCGCCGAGGTGCGGCGTGACGACGACGTTGGGATAGCCGAACAGCGGGTGCTCGGTGATCGGCTCGGAGCGGAACACGTCGAGCGCGGCGCCGCCGACCTTGCCCGAGTCCAGCGCGTCGCGCAGGTCCTCGTCGACGATCAGCGGGCCGCGGGCGACGTTGAGGATGCGCACGCCGTCGCGCATCTTCGCGAACGCCTCGGCGTCGAGCCAGCCCTCGGTCTCCGGCGTCTTGGGCAGGTGGACGGTGATGAAGTCGGCCTGGGCGTAGACGTCGTCGGAGCGCTCGACGCGCTCGACGCCGAGCTCCCGGTAGCGCTCGGCGCCCACGAACGGGTCGTAGGCCACGACGCGCATGCCGAAGCCCATCGCGCGCTGGGCGACGAGCTGGCCGATGCGCCCGAAGCCCAGGATGCCGAGCGATCTTGTCCATCAGCTCGACGCCGGAGAAGCGCGAGCGCTCCCAGCGCCCGGCGACGAGCGCGGCGTGCGCCTGCGGCACGTTGCGGGCCAGCGCCAGCAGCAGCGCCATCGTGTGCTCGGCCGCGGTGACGACGTTCGACTCCGGCGCGTTGGCCACGACGATCCCGCGCTTGGTCGCGGCGGGAACGTCGACGTTGTCCACGCCGACGCCCGCGCGGCCGATCACGCGCAGCTTCCGGCCGCGCTCGATGACATCGGCCGTGAGCTTCGTGGCCGAGCGGATCAGGATCCCGTCGTACTCGGAGATCTGGTCGAGGTGGTCGCCCTCGTCGACGTCGAAGTGCTCGCGCAGCAGCGCGACGCCCGACGCGCCGATCTTCTCGGCCACCAGGACGCGGGTCACGCCGCCACCCGCTCGACGACCCAGTCGACGCAGGCCGTCAGCGCCTGCACGTCGGCGGGCTCGACCGCGGGGAAGCAGCCCACGCGCAGCTGGTTGCGTCCGAGCTTGCGGTAGGGCTCGACGTCGACGATCCCGTTGGCGCGCAGCGTCGCCGCCACGGCGGCGGCGTCGACCTCGGCGGCGAAGTCGATGGTCGCGACCACGAGCGAGCGCTTGGCCTCGTCGGCCACGAACGGGGTTGCGAAGGTGCTGGCCTGCGCCCAGTCGTAGAGCGTGCCGGACGACCGGCGCGTGCGCGACACGCACCAGTCCAGGCCGCCGTTGCCGAGCATCCACTCGACCTGGTCGGCCAGCAGCAGCAGCGTGGCGACGGCGGGCGTGTTGTAGGTCTGCTCCTTGCGCGCGTTGTCAAGCGCCGTGGCCAGCGACAGGAAGTCGGGGATCCAGCGCCCCGACCCGTGCAGCTCGGCGATGCGCTGAAGCGCGGCGGGGCTCAGCAGGGCCAGCCACAGCCCGCCGTCGCTCGCGAAGCACTTCTGCGGGGCGAAGTAGTAGACGTCGGCCTGGGTGGCGTCGAGCGGCAGTCCGCCGGCGCCCGACGTGGCGTCGACGAGCACGAGCGCGTCGCCTGCGTCGGCGGGCCGGCGCACGCCGACCATCACGCCGGTCGACGTCTCGTTGTGCGCCCAGGCCACGACGTCGGCCGACGGGTCGCCGGCAGGCTCGGGGGCGTCACCCGGGTCGGCGCTCAGGACGACGGGGTCCTGCAGGAACGGCGCGGCCGCCGTGACCTTGGCGAACTTGGCCGAGAACTCGCCGTAGGTCAGGTGCAGCGCGCGCTCGCGCACGAGCCCGAAGGCTGCCGCGTCCCAGAAGGCGGTCGTGCCGCCGTTGCCCAGGGCGACCTCGTAGCCGTCGGGCAGCGAGAAGAGCTCGCGCAGGCCGCCGCGGACGCGGGCGACCACGTCCTTGACGGGGCGCTGGCGGTGCGAGGTGCCCATGATCGCCGCGCCCTCGGCGGCCAGGTGGGCGAGCTGCTCGGGGCGGACCTTCGACGGCCCGCAGCCGAAGCGCCCGTCGGCCGGGCGCAGCTCGCGCGGGGATCTCGAGCGGGGTGGTGGTGGCGTTCACGGCAGCGGCCTCCGCTGACTCGGGTGGGGACGGGTGTGCCCAGGCGCGCGGCGGCTTGCACCATCGCTCCCCGGTGGTCGGTTCCACCTCGAGACGCCAGTCGCGACGGCGGGCGCCATGCTAGCGGACCTCCTGCGTCGGACCCCGGGCGGGACCTCCGGCCCGCTCGCGCTCGTAGCGGTGGTGTGCTGTGGGACGATCGGCGCCGTGCGTGAAGCCGCCCTGCCCGGCGCGGTGACCGCCCGCCGGCGGGCGAGCGCGCCGAGCGAGCGCGCGCTCGTCGCGGCCGCGCAGCAGGGCTCGGCCGAGGCCTTCGCCGAGCTGTTCCGCCGGCACTGGCCGCGCGCACACCGCGCCGCGTGGCTGGTGGTCCACGACGCGGCGGCCGCGGAGGACGTCGCCCAGGAGGCGTTCCTGGCCGCGATCCGCGCGCTGCACCGCTTCGATCGCCGCCGGCCGTTCGCGCCGTGGCTGCACCGCATCGTGGTCAACCGCGCGATCGACTACGCGCGCATGCGCGAGGCGCGCCGCGAGGTCGGCGCCGAGGCCGCCGGCGAGCTCGCCGCCGCGCTGGGCGAGGACGTCGCGGCCGCGCCGTCGGCCGACGTGCTGGCCGCGCTGGCGCGCGTCGACCCCGAGCAGCGCGCGGTCATCGTGCTGCGCCATCTGCTCGAGTTCACGCCGGGCGAGATCGCGACCGCGCTGGGGCTGCCCCGCGGCACGGTGAACTCCCGCCTGCGCCGCGGCCTCGACGGCCTGCAGGACGAGCTCGGGGGCCGGCGGCGATGAGCGCGCGCGACCTCGGCGGGCGCCTCGAGCGGGCCGCGGTGCCCGACGCCGAGGGGGCGGAGCGCCGCGCGCGCGCCGTGGTCGAGGCCGCCTTCGCGGCAGCCGCGCCCACCGGGGCTCGGGCGGCCGCCCCGCGCCGCCGCGCCGGGCGCGCGCCGCTGCTCGCCGCGCTGGCGGTGGCGCTGGCCGTCGTGGCGCTCGTCGTCACGCTCACGCCGCCGGGGGCGGCGGTCGCGGGCTGGGTCAAGCGGACGCTCGGCGTCGAGGCGGTCGAGCCACAGCGGGTCGCGCTCGGCCCGCTGCCGGGCGGCGGCCGGCTGCTCGTGACGGGCGCCGGCGGCACGTGGATCGTGGGCCGCGACGGCTCGCGCATGCGGCTGGGCTCCTACGCGGGGGCCACGTGGTCGCCGCGCGGCCTGTTCGTCGGCGCGTGGCGCGGGCGGCGGCTGAGCGCCGTGGCACCGGACGGCCGCGTCGCGTGGTCCTACGGGGCGCTGGGCGCCGTCCGCGACGTGCGCTGGTCGCCGGACGGCTACCGCATCGCCTACCGGTCGGGCCCGCGCCTGGCCCTGGTCGCCGGCGACGGCAGCGGCGCGCGCGTGCTCGACGCGACGGCGCGCGGGGCCGCGCCGGCCTGGCGCCCGACCGCGCCGCACACGCTCGCGTGGGTCCGCGCGGACGGGCGCGTCGTCGTGCGCGACGTCGACAGCGGCCGGACGATCTGGCGCTCGCCGGGCGGCCATGGCGCCGCGCGCGAGCTGCTGTGGTCCGCGGACGGGCGCCGGCTGCTGTCGCTGGAGGGCGGCGTGGTGCGCGTGCTCGACGTGCGCGCCGGGCGCCAGTGGCGCGTCGCGGTCCCCCCCGGCCGGCGCGTGGGCGCGGCGGCCTGGGCTCCGCGCGGGCGCCGGCTGGCGCTCGTCGTCCGCGACCGGCGCGGCATGAGCTCGGTGGTCGTCGCCTCAGACGCGCGCCGGAGGCTCGCGGGCCGGCGGATCTTCGTCACGCCGGGCCTCCTGGACGCCGTCGCCTGGTCGCCGGACGCCCGCCGGCTGCTCGTGCGCGCGCCGCGGGCCGACCAGTGGCTGTTCCTGCCCGCCGCCGGCCGCGGCCGCGCGACCGCGGTGACGCCGGTGGCACGCCACTTCGGCGGCACGCCGCGCGTCGCCGGCTGGTGCTGCTGAGCGCCACGACCGCCCGCGCTGGCGCGCCCGTGCGCGTGCGAGACTCCCGCGCCCATGGCGGCGACCACCACGAGCCCAGCCCCGGCATCCGTGACGCCGCCGGTGGGCCGGGGGTGGCGCGGCGAGCTCCTGCCCGCGGCCGCGGCCGGCCTCGGCGCGCTCGTGCTCGCCGCGGTCGCGCTGCGGCTCTGGGACGCGGACCTGGGGGTCCCGCTGACCGGCGGCGGCGACGCGCTGTTCTTCCAGATGCTGGTGAAGGGCGCCCTCGAGCACGGCTGGACGCTCACCAACCCCAGCCTCGGCGCCCCGTTCGGCCAGGAGCTGCACGACTTCCCCGTCGCGGGCGCGGACGCCCTCGCGATCGCGCTCGTCCGGGTGCTCGGGCTGGTGACGTCCGACGCCGGGGCGGTGGTCAACGCCTTCTACCTCCTGACCTTCCCGCTGGTGGCGGTGGCGGCCTACGGCGTGCTGCGCTGGCTCGGGGCCTCGCAGGGTGCGAGCGTCGCGTGCGCCGTCATCTACGCCGTGGCTCCGTACCACTTCCTGCGCGGCGAGTCCCACCTGTTCCTGTCCGCCTACGCGGCGGTGCCGATCGCCGCGTACCTCGTCCTCGCCCTGCTCCTGGACCGCCCGCTGGTAGCCCGCCGCGCCGTCGACGGGAGTCGTCTGCTCCGCTTCGCCTCCCCCCGCACGCTCCTGACGCTGGCGCTGTGCGTGGTGGTCGGCACGAGCGACCTCTACTACATCGCCTTCGCCCTGCTGCTGCTCGTCGGGGCGACCGTCCTCGCCACCGTCGCCGCGCCCCGCAAGGCGCCGGTGGCAGCGACGGGCGCGTTCGTGGTCGCGGCCGTCTGCGTCTCGGCGCTGATCGCGCTGTCGCCCAACGTCGCGTACCGGCTGGAGCACGGCGCGAACCCGGTGACGCTCGATCGCTCGGGCGCGGCAGAGCGAGCTGTTCAGCCTGAACCTGGTGGAGCTCGTGCTGCCGGTGCCGGGGCACCGCGTCGAGCGGCTCGCGACGGCCAGGCAAGCCACGAGAACGCCAGCGCCGTCGGACGACGAGTCGTCGCCGCTGGGCGCCGTGGCGGCGGTCGGGTTCCTGTGGCTGCTGGGCGTCGCGCTGCTGGGGGCGCTCGCCGCCCGCCGCAGGCCGCTGGTGGACCGCCGCCACCACGCGCTCGCGGCCGCGGCGCTCGGGGGGTTCCTGATCGGCACGACCGGCGGCGTGTCGGCGATCGTCGCCTGGGGGCTCACGGCCCAGATCCGGACGTGGGGGCGCATGTCCGTGTTCCTCGCCTTCTTCGCGCTGGCCGCGGTGGCGCTGCTGCTGGACGCCGGCTGGCGCCGGCTGGGCAGGCGCAGCAACCCGCCGCGGGCCGTCGCCGCGGCGGCCCTGGCGGCGCTCGTCGGCGTGGCCTTCCTGGACCAGACGAGCCCGCAGTTCACCCCGGACCACGCCGCGGTGCAGCGCGCCGATCGCGCGCAGGCCGGGTTCGTCCGCGGGATCGAGCGGCGCGCGGGCGCGGGCGCGTCGATCTTCCAGGTGCCCTGGGTGCGCTTCCCCGACAGCCCGCCGTTCGCGGGCATCACGGACTACGACCCGGCTCGCGGGTACCTGCACTCCACGCACCTTCGCTGGAGCTACGGCGCGATGAAGGGGCGGCCGGCGGACTGGTCGGCCGAGCTCGCGAACGCCGAGCCGGCACAGCTCCTGGATCAGGTGATCGCCGCCGGGTTCGAAGGCCTGTGGATCGACCGTGCGGGCTACGCCGACCGCGGTGGCGCGCTCGAGGAGGTCGTGCGAGCCCGGACGCGCGGCGCTCCGCTGGTCAGCTCGGATGGGCGCTACGCCTACTACGACCTCGACGGCCGCGCCAGGGCGCTGCGGGCGGCGCTGCCCGCCGCCGGCCTGCGCGCCCTGGCGGACGTGACGCTGCACCCCCCGCGAACCCGCTGGCCCGACGAGGCGTTCGCGAGCGAGGAGCGCGACGAGAACGCGCTCGTGGCACGGTGGGCGGTGAGCCCGCTCGCGACGGTCGAGATCGACAACCCCGCCGCTCGCCCGCGTGACGTCACGCTGAGCATGACGCTGACGAGGCCGGGGCCGGAGGTCGCGAACGTCGACGTCCGCTTCCCGGACGGCAGCCGCGCGACGGTCCGCGCCGACGGCGACGGCACGCGCGTCAGCCGGCGCGTGCGGCTGGCGCCGGGGCCGAGCCGGCTCAGCATGCTGACCCTCACGACACCGCTTGCGGGGGAGGACGGCGGCGGCGACAGGCGGGTGCGCGTCGTGGGCCTGAACCTTGCTCCGGTCGAGGCGGCAGCCGCGGCGGCGCTCAGAAGTCCGTCTTGATCCAGTCCATCATCGCGCGCAGCTCCTTGCCGGTGTGCTCGACGGGGGCGTCGGCCTGCTCGGCGCGCATGCGGCGGAAGTTCTCCTGGCCCGCGCGGTTCTCGGCGATCCACTCGCGCGCGAAGTCGCCGGACTGGATCTCGGCCAGGATCGTGCGCATGCTCTCGCGCGTCTCGTCGGTGACGACGCGCTTTCCGCGCGTGTAGTCCCCGTACTCGGCGGTGTTGGAGATCGAGTAGCGCATCCCGGCCAGGCCCTTCTCGTACATGAGGTCGACGATCAGCTTGAGCTCGTGCAGGCACTCGAAGTACGCCATGCGCGGGTCGTAGCCGGCCTCCACGAGCGTCTCGAAGCCGGCCTGGACGAGCTCGGAGGCGCCGCCGCAGAGGACGGCCTGCTCGCCGAACAGGTCGGTCTCGGTCTCGTCCTTGAACGTCGTCTCGATGACGCCGCCGCGCGTGCAGCCGATCCCCTTGGCGTAGGCCAGCGCGAGCGCGAGGGCGCCGCCCGTCGCGTCCTGCTGGACGGCGACGAGGCCCGGCACGCCGCTGCCCTCGGTGTACTGGCGGCGGACGAGGTGGCCCGGCCCCTTCGGCGCGACGAGCGCCACGTCGACGCCGGGCGGGGGCTCGACCTCGCCGTAGTGCACGGAGAAGCCGTGGCCGAAGAGCAGCAGGTTCCCGGGAGCGACGCCGTCGCGCACCTCGGACTCCCAGACGTCGCGGTGCAGCTCGTCGGGGACGAGCATCATCACGATGTCGCCGCGGCTGGCCGCGTCGGCGACGGGCAGCACCTCGAGGCCTCCGTCGCGCGCGGCCTGCACGCGCTCCGAGCCCTCGCGCAGCCCGACCACGACGGAGGCGCCGGAGTCCTTGAGGTTGAGGGCGTGGGCGTGACCCTGCGAGCCGAAGCCGATGACCGCGACGGTCTTGCCGTCGAGGAGCGAGAGGTCCGCGTCGTCGTCGTAGAACATGAGGCGCGGGATCCTACGCAGAACGCGGGTTCAGGCCGTGGCCGACGCGACGATCGTGCGGCCGGGCACCCGCAGCCGCCCGTCGTCGCCCACCCACGGCGCGTAGGCGGCGTCGACCGCGTCGCGCAGGGCGTAGTGCTCGGCCGGCGACAGCGTCTCGAGCGCCGCCAGCATCCGGCCCGACGTGCGCACGATCTGATCCCACCACGCGTCGAGGCTGTCCGCCTCGAAGGTGACGTCGACCGTGTCGAGGACGACGTCGTCGAAGCCGGCCGTCAGCAGCAGCTCCTCGACGCGCTCGCGGTCGGCGAGCGCGAAGGGCCCGGGTTCCGGCGGCTGGGAGGAGTCGGCGGGCGGGTAGAGGCCCGCGCGGACCGCCTCGCGGCCCACGACGGCGAGCCACGGATTGTGCGCCGGCGAGTCCCACACCGCCAGCGCGATGCGGCCCCCGGGGCGCAGCACGCGGCGCGTCTCGCGCAGCGCCGCCTCGGGGTCGGCCACCAGCATGTAGCCCCAGCGGCACAGGACCCCGTCGACCGACGCGGCGGGCAGGTCGATCCACTCGGCCTCCATCTGGCGCACCTCGACGTTCTCGAGCCCCAGCTCGGCGGCGCGGGCGCGCGCGATGGCGACCATCTCGTCGGCGAAGTCGGTGACGATCACCTTGCCGTCGGGGGCGACCAGGCCGGCGGCCATGAGGCCGGTGTCGCCCGGGCCGGCCGCCAGTTCGAGGACCGTCTGGCCGGGCTGCGGCCCGATGGCCTGCAGCAGCCAGCGCGACACGCCTTCGGCCGCGCGCTGCATCGGCTCGCGGGCCGCCTCCCAGCCCGGGGCGGCGCGCTCCCAGCGCTCGCGGCTGTCGGCGCGGAAGGCCTCGGGGTCCATCGCGGGCATCATCGCAGCGCGCCCCGCACGACCTTGCCCGACGGGGTGCGGGGCAGCTCCGCGGCGAACGTCACCGCCTTGGGCACCTTGAAGCCGGCCAGCCGCCGCGCGCAGTGCTCGCGCAGCTCCTGTGCGTTGGCGCTCGCGCCGGGCCGCAGCACGACGGTGGCGACGACGGCCTCCCCCCAGCGGCTGTCGGCCCGCGCGTGCACGGCGGCCTCGGCGACGGCCGGGTGGGCCAGGAGCGCGTCCTCGACCTCCGCGGGCGCCACGTTCTCGCCGCCGGTGATGATCGTGTCGGCGCTGCGACCGGTCACCACGAGGCGCCCGTCCGGGCCGACCCGGCCGAGGTCGCCGGTGCGCAGCGGCTGGCGGCACCGGGGCGCGACGGTCGGCCCGCTGACCAGGATCTCGCCCTGCGCCGAGAGCGCGACGCGGGTGCAGAACAACGGGACGCCGAAGGTGGTCACCTGCGAGCACGCCTCCGTGAGGCCGTACGTCTCGGCCAGCGGGACGCCGGCGGCGAGCGCCCGCTCGCGCAGCGCCGCGGGCAGCGGCGCCCCGCCGACCAGCGCGTGACGCAGCGCGGGCGGGTCGCGCAGGCCGCCGTCCAGCAGCCGTGCCAGCGTCGTCGGGACGAGCGACACGATCGTCGGGCCGGCCGGGTCGGCGAGCTCGGCCAGCACGCGCTCGGTCTCGAAGCGCTCGTGCACGATCGCGCTCGTCCCGTAGATCGCGCTGCGCAGCACGATCGAGAGGCCGCCGACGTGCGAGAGCGGCAGCGCGCACAGCCAGCGCTCGGCGGGGTCCAGCCCCAGTGCGACGGCGGAGCCCAGGGCGCTCCACAGCCAGTTGCCGTAGGTCAGGGTGACCGGGCGCGAGGTGCCGCTCGTCCCCGACGTGTGCACGACGATCGCCGGCGCGTCGAGGTCGTGGGTGGCGCCGCTCGCCGGCAGCTCGCCGCCGGCCGTGTGCGGCGCGTCGAGCGGCTCGTCGACGACGGCGGCGCAGCCCTGCGCCCGCGCGGCGCGCTCGGGCGCCGCGAGGCGCAGGTCGACGGGCACGGCGACCGCGCCCAGCAGCAGGCAGCCGTGCAGCGTCACGCAGAACGCGTCGCCCGCGCGGCAGCGCGATGGCGACGCGGTCGCCGGCGCGCACGCCCCGGCCTGCCAGCGCGAGCGCCGCCGCCCGCGCGGCGCGGGCGAGCTGCGCGTAGCCCAGCGCGTTGACCGCGGGGCGGTCGGGACGGCGCGCGGCGGCGCGCTCCAGCCAGGACTCGACGCGCAAGGCATGAAAGTAGCCTGCCGGTCATGAGCGTGACCCGCGCCCCCGCCGTGGCCGAGCACTTCGACACCAGCGTCTCGCCGCTGTCGTTGTGAGCTCGGTGGCCGTCGAGGGCCCGGCTCCCGTGCGGATCTGGCTGATGGCCGCGCGGCCCAGGACGCTGCCCGCGGCCGTCGCGCCGGTGCTCGTCGGCACGGCGCTGGCCGTGGCGGCCACCGACGAGCTGCGCCCCGGCGCGTTCGTCGCGGCGCTGCTCGGCTCGATCTTCATCCAGGTGGGGACCAACCTGTCCAACGACTACTCCGACGCGCGGCGCGGGGCGGACACCGAGGACCGCCTGGGCCCCGTCCGCGTGACCGCGGGCGGCCTCGTGCCCCCGCGCCAGGTGCTCATCGCGACCTACGTGAGCTTCGCGCTGGCGGTCGCGTGCGGCGTGTACCTGGTGAGCGTCGCCGGACCGGTGCTGCTGCTGATCGGGGCCGCCTCGATCCTCGCCGGCGTGCTGTACACGGGCGGCCCGCGCCCCTACGGCTACGAGGGCCTCGGCGAGCTGTTCGTCTTCGCCTTCTTCGGCATCGTCGCGGTGACCGGCTCCTACTACGTGCAGACCGAGGACCTGACCTGGGAGGCGTTCGTCCTGGCCGTGCCCGTCGGCCTGCTCGCCGCCGCGATCCTCGTCGTCAACAACGTGCGCGACCTGGACACCGACCGGCGCGCGGGCAAGCGCACGCTCGCCGTGCGGCTGGGGCGTCGCCGCGCGCGGGCGCTCTACGCGGCCATGGTCGCGATCGCCTTCGTCACCGCCCCGCTGCCATGGCTGCTGGGCTCGCTGTCAGCCTGGCTGGCGCTGCCGCTGCTGACGCTCCCGCTGGCAGCCGGCCTGGTGCGCACCGTGCGCGAGCACGCCGACGGGCCCACGCTCAACGAGGCCCTCGCCCGCACCGGGCTGCTGCAGCTGAGCTTCTGCGTCCTCCTCTCGGCCGGCCTGCTGCTCAGCTGATGGACGTCGACTTCGCCGCGGTCACGCTGCGCTTCGCGCGCCCGCTCCCGACGGCGTTCGGCGAGCTGCGCGAGCGTGAGCTGCTCACGTTGCGCATCAAGGGCGACGACGAGGTCGTCGGCTGGGGGGAGGCAGCGCCGCTCGAGCCCTACGACGGCGTCTCGCGCGAGGCCGTCCGCGCCGCCCTGGCCGCCTACGAGCCGATCCTGCGCGCCGGCGACGGCGTGCCCGCCGCCGAGCTGCTCGAGGCCTGCCGCGCGAAGGCAGACCTCCCCCAGGCGCTGGCGGCGGTCGACATGGCCCTGTGGGACCGCGCCGGCAACCGCGAGGGCAAGCCGGTCAGCGCCCTGCTGTCCGACGACCCCGCGCCGACCGTGCGCGTGAACGCCACGATCGCGGCCGAGGACCGCGCGGAGGCCGCGGCGCAGGCCGCCGCCGCGGCGCGCGCCGGCTTCACGTGCGTGAAGATCAAGGTCGGGATCGGCGACGACGCCGGGCGCGTGGCCGCCGTGCGGGCAGCGGTCGGGCCCGGAGGTCGAGCTGCGCCTGGACGCCAACGGCGCCTGGAGCGTCGAGGAGGCCGTGCGAGCGATCGAGGCCCTGGCCCCGGCCGGGCTCGAGCTGGTGGAGGAGCCCGTGCACGGCGTCGAAGCGCTGCGCGCAGTGCGCGACCGCGTCGCCGTGCGCGTGGCGATGGACGAGACGGCGCGCCTGTCCGGATCGCTGACCGCGAAGGTGGCCGACGCCGTGTGCCTGAAGGTGTCGCGCTGCGGCGGCATCTCCGGCCTGCTGGCCCAGGCCGCCCTCGTCCGCGCCTCCGGGGCCGACGTGTACGTCGCCTCGACCTTCGACGGCCCGCTGGGGATCGCGGCCGCCGTGCACTGCGCCGCCGCCCTGCGGCCGTCGGCCGCCTCGGGCCTGGGGACGCTCGAGTTCTTCGAGGACGAGTTCGACGTGCTGTCGCTCGAGGAGGGCGCGATCGCGGTGCCGGCCAAGCCGGGGCTCGGCGTCTAGCCGAACTCCTGGCCACAGGGCTCAAGCCGCGGCCCCTGCTGCCGATTCTCCACGTGTGTTCGCGGGCGCGTTGCTCACGGAAGGCCGCTGGCGCCTCGCGCGCGCGCTGCTGGCCGTCAACGCCGGGCTCTTCGCCGTCTTCCTGGCCATGGTGGGCCTCGACCTCGGCGGGCCGGCCGCCGACCGCCTCGTCGCGCCGTGGCTCCCGCAGGCGCTCATCCTCCTCTCGGCGGCCGTCTGCCTGCTGCGCGCGACCAGCGTCCCGCGTGATCGCAAGGCCTGGTTGTGCGCGAGCGCCGCCCTGGCCTGCTGGTCCGTCGGCGACCTCTACTACCAAGCGTGGGTCGCCGGCGCCGAGGACCAGCCGTTCCCGTCGCCGGCCGATGCCGTGTGGCTCTGCTTCTATCCGTTCGTCTACGCCACGCTCGCCCTCCTCGTCCGGGGGCGCGGCCGTCGCTTCGAGCTGACGACCTGGCTGGACGGGCTGATCGGCGCGCTCTCCGTCGCCGCGGTGACCGCGGCGGTCGTCTTCGACCCGCTGGTCGCGCTCACGGGCGGCGATGCGGCCACCGTGACCACGAACCTCGCCTACCCCATCGGGGACCTCCTGCTGCTGGGCTTCGTCGTCGGCGCCTTCACCCTGCACGGCTGGCGCGGGAACCGCCCGCTCGTGCTCCTGGGGATCGGCCTCGCCGCGGCCGCGATCGCGGACACGGCCTTCCTGCTCGGCACCGCGACGGGGACCTGGACCGACGGCAGCATCGCCGACGCCGCCTGGCCGCTGGCCGCGATGCTCGTCGCCGCGGCCGCCTGGCATGCGCCGGCCGACCGGCACCGCCGCGCGCTCGACGACGAGGAGGGCCTGCGCGCCCACGCGCCGACGGTCATCTTCGCCGCGCTGGCCGTCGGCGTGCTGCTGCGTGACATCTTCGCGCCGGTCAACGTGCTGGCGGGTCTCGCGGCGACCGGTGCGATGAGCGTGATCGTCGTCCGCCTGGTGCTGGTCGGCAACCAGCAGCGCGCGCTGGAGCGCAACACGATGCTGGCGCTCACCGACGACCTGACCGGACTCGCCAACCGCCGCGCCTTCTACTCCGAGGCGGAGGGGCGCATCGACCGCGCGCTCGACGCGGGCCGGGCGATCGCCCTGCTGCTGATCGACCTCGATCGCTTCAAGGACCTCAACGACACGCTGGGGCACGCCGCGGGCGACGACCTGCTGCGCCAGTTCAGCTCCCGCCTGACCCGCGCGATGCCCGACTCGGCCCTGCTCAGCCGGCTCGGCGGCGACGAGTTCGTCGTGCTGCTGCCCGCCGGCTCGGGCGAGGACGCCGCGCGCACGGCCGCGCGGCGGCTCACCGACGTGCTCGAGGAGCCGTTCCACCTCGACGGCCTTCGCACGAAGGTCCGCGCCAGCGTCGGCGCCGCGATCGCCCCGCTCCACGGGACCGACCGGGCGCTGCTGCTGCGCCACGCCGACGTCGCGATGTACCAGGCCAAGACCCGCCAGACCGAGATCGAGGTCTACGCGCCGGGCGAGGACCGCCACAGCCGCGAGCGCATCGAGCTCGCCGGCCAGCTGCCCGACGCCATCGACCACGACCAGCTCGTCCTGCACTTCCAGCCCAAGGTCGAGCTGAGCTCGGGCCGCGTGGCCGGCGTCGAGGCGCTGGTGCGCTGGCGCCATCCCGAGCGCGGCATGCTCGGGCCCAACGAGTTCCTGCCGCTGGCCGAGCAGCACGGGCTGATGCGCCGCCTCACGCTGCGAGGTGCTGCGCCAGGCCCTGCGTCAGCAGGCCGAGTGGCGGCGCAGCGGCATCGAGCTGCAGACGGCGGTGAACATCTCGGCGGCCAACCTGCTCGACCCGCGCTTCCCCAGCGACGTGGCGGAGCTCGTGCGCCAGCACGCGGTGCCCGAGGGGAGCCTCGTCCTCGAGCTCACGGAGGACACCCTCATGGCCGACCCAGAGGGCGCGCTCGACGTGCTCGCGCAGCTCGGCGAGCTGGGCATCGGCCTGGCCCTCGACGACTTCGGGACGGGCTACTCGTCGCTGGCCCACCTCAAGCGCCTGCCCGTGCAGGAGCTCAAGATCGACCGGTCCTTCGTGCTGGACATGGTGGTCGACGCCGAGGACGCGGTCATCGTGCGCTCCACCGTCGACCTGGCGCGCAACCTCGGACTGCGCGTCGTCGCCGAGGGCGTCGAGACCGCGGCGGCCTACGAGCAGCTGGCCGGCTACGGCTGTCACGCCGCCCAGGGCTACCACCTCAGCCGCCCGCTCCCCGCCGGCGATCTCGCCGCCTGGCTGCGGCGCCGCGGCATGGCGCCGGCGCTCGCCCGCTGACCGGCCGTCGCTAGCCGGCCAGGAGCCTCGCGACCGCATCGGGTGCCTCGCGCGCCAGCCCGTGCCCGGCGCCGGGGACGACCACGAGCTCGGCGCGCGGCAACGCGCCCGCCAGGCGCTCGGCCCGCGCGAGGTAGGCCGGGTCGCGCTCGCCCGCCACGACGGTGGCGGGCACGTCCAGCTCGGGCAGCCGGTCCCACAACGGCGCCATCGCGCCGGCGCCGAGGCCGCGCAGCGCGGCCGCCAGTCCCTGCGGGTCGTTGCGCGTGAGGTCCGCGCGCCAGGCGCGGACGACCGCCGGCGGGGTCCCGGCGAACAGCGGCTGGGCCACCCAGCGGTCGGCGAACGCCTCGATCGTGCCGCGCTCGAGCTCAGCCGCCAGTGCCTCGTCGGCGCGGCGGCGGGCGGCGCGCTCGGCAGGGTCCGCGATGCCGGCGCTGGTCGCGAGCAGGATCAGCCGCGCGACACGCTCGGGCGCGGCGAGCGCCACGTGCAGGGCCACGCGGCCGCCCAGCGAGTAGCCGCACAGCGCGAAGCGACCGGCGGTGGCCGCGAGCACGTCGGCGGTGCAGGCGCCGGGCGTGACCGGGCGGGCGTGCGCCGCGTCGCCGTGGCCGCGCAGGTCGAGCGCCAGGGGCCGGTAGCGTTGGGTGCCCAGCCGCTCCGCCACGGGCTGCCAGCTTCGCCGCGTTCCCGCGAACCCGTGGAGCAGGACGAGCGGCTCGGTCACGCGCGAGATCATGACCCCCACCCGCGACACCTACCTGCTGCTGCGCGCGCTGGCCGACGAGCTGGCGCGCTGCGGGATCGCGGGCGCCTGCACGTCGCCGGGCTCGCGCTCGGCTCCGCTCGTGCTGTCGCTCGTGCGCGACGGGCGCTTCCCGTGCTTCTCGCACGTCGACGAGCGCTCGGCGGGCTTCTTCGCCCTCGGCCTGGCCAAGGCGACCGGCCGGCCGGCGGTTCTGGCCTGCACATCGGGGACCGCGGCGGCCAACTACCTGCCGGCCGTGGTCGAGGCGCGCGAGGCGCGGGTCCCGCTGATCGTGCTGACCGCGGACCGCCCGCCCGAGCTGCGCGACACCGGCGCCGGCCAGGCCATCGACCAGGTCAAGCTCTACGGCGACGCGGTGAAGTGGTTCGCGGAGGTCGGCGTGCACGAGGCGACGCCGCAGCGGCTGCGGTGGATGCGCGCCCTGGCCTGCCGCGCCGTGTGGACGGCGCTCGAGAGCCGGCCGGGCGTGGTGCACCTGAACCTGCCACTGCGCGAGCCGCTCATCCTCGACGCCCCGCTCGAGCCGGACGACCGCGGGCCGGCCGAGGGCGGCGGCAGGCCCGACGGCCGCGCATGGGTCGCCAGCGTGCCCGCAGCCGGCGACGCGGAGGCCGCCGCCGAGACGCTCGCGCGGATCGTGGGCCACGCGCGCCGCGGCATCGTGGTGGCCGGCCGCGAGGAGCGCGGCCGGCGATCGCGGGCCCACCCGCCCGCGCCGTCGCCGCTGGGCCGGGCGGCCGCTTCCTTCGCCCAGGCGGCGGGCTGGCCGCTGCTGGCCGACCCGCTGTCGGGCGCGCGCACCGGCGCGGCGGCAATCGCCCACTACGACGCGCTGCTGCGCGTCGAGGCCTTCGCCACAGCCGCCCGGCCCGAGGTCGTCGTGCGCGTCGGCGACCTGCCCACGTCCAAGCCCCTGCGGACGTGGCTTGCCGGCCTGGACGCGGTGCAGGTGCTGCTGGACCCCGACCGCGCCTGGCAGGACCCCTCGCAGGTCGTCGACCTCGTCATGTCCGACGAGCCCGCCCCCACGCTCGCCGCGCTGGCGCGCCGCGCCGCGCCCGGTGACAGCGCCTGGGCGAACGGATGGACGCAGGCCGACCGGCGCGCGGGCGCCGCGATCGACGCCACCCTCGGCGACGAGCTGAGCGAGCCGCGCCTGGCCGCCGAGCTCGGCGCGTTGCTGCCTCCGGAGGCGACGCTCGTGGTCGCGTCCTCGATGCCGGTGCGCGACGTCGAGACGTTCTTCGGGGTGCGCGACGCGCCCCCGCGGGTGCTGTCCAACCGCGGGGCCAACGGCATCGACGGGACGCTGGCCACCGCCTACGGCGTCGCCGCGGGCAGCGAGGACCCGGTCGTCGCGCTGCTGGGCGACGTCGCCTTCGCCCACGACCTGTCGTCGCTGCTCATCGCCCGGCGCCTCGCCGTGCCGCTGACCATCGTGCTCGTCGACAACGGCGGCGGCGGGATCTTCGACTTCCTGCCCGTGAGCACCCAGGCCGACGCCTACGAGCACCACGTGGCCACGCCCACCGGGCTCGACGCCGGGCATGCGGCCGAGCTGTTCGGGTGCCACCACCTGGCGGTCGAGGACCTCGCCGAGCTGCGCGCGGCGGTCGACCACGGCCTCGGCTCGGCCGGAACCACGCTCGTCCACGTCCGCACCGACCGGGCGCAGAACGTCGCGCTGCACCGCAGGGTCTGGGAGGCCGTCGCGCGCGAGCTCGGACGAGCGGGTGACGGCGTGAGCGCAGGCGGCGGGTCGAACGGCGGCAAGTGACGGAGACCGGGGAAGCGGCGGCCGACCCGGCTCAACGTCACACTCGCCGCCCGTTCGGCAACGCGCGTGACGTTCGTGCCGCTCTGACCGGCTCAACGTAACGCCCGTCCGTGATTCGGCCGCGAGTGTGACGTTTGGCCGGTTGTCCGCCCTCCCTCACCCGCCGCCGTGCGCGAGCGCGGAGAGGCGCCGCCGGCGGAGGCGCACCCGCCCCAAGCCCCGCCGCACCGCCGTCAGCCGGCCAGGACCGGCAGCAGCGCCTGCAGCTTGACCTCGGTCTCGGCCAGCTCGGCGGCCGGGTCGGAGTCGCGCACGACGCCGACGCCCGCGTAGCAGCGCGCGACGCTCCCGGTCAGCAGCGCGCAGCGCAGGGCCACGCACAGCTCGCCGTCCTCGTTGACGTCAGTCCACCCCACGGGGCCCGCGTACCAGCCACGGTCGAGGCCCTCGAGCGCGGGGATGAGCGGTGCTGCGGCGTGCAGCGGCTCGCCGCCGACGGCGGGCGTGGGGTGCAGCAGGCCGGCGAGCTCGATCGCGCCGACCGGCTCGGCGAGCTGCGCGCGGATGGGCGTGGCGAGGTGCTGGATGTTGGCCATGCGCACGATGACCGGCTCGTCGGGGGCGGTGACCCACACGCTGAGCGGGCGCAGCGCGCGGGCGATCCGCCGGGTGACGATCGCCTGCTCCTCGCGGTCCTTGCCCGAGCGCAGGAGCTGCTCGCCGAGGTGGTCGTCGACCGCGGGGTCGGCGCTGCGCCGCGCGGAGCCCGCCAGCGCCAGGGTGCCCGCGCGCAGGCCCTCGCGCCGGACGAGCAGCTCGGGGCTGGCGGCGACGAAGGCGCTGTCCCCGCGGCCGACGCACAGCACGTAGCACTGGGGGAACGCCTCGCGCAGCACGCCCAGGACCGCGCCGGGGTCGTGGCTGGCCGCCGCGTGGACCTGCACCTCGCGGGCGAGGACGACCTTGTCGAGCGCGCCTGCCCTGATGCGGTCGACGGCGCGCGCGACGGCGTGCTCGTAGTGCTCGGGCGGCATCGCGCTCGCGATCCGCGCGGCGACGGCCGGATCGGGGTCCAGGTAGGGCAGCGGCGCCTCGGACAGGCCCGCCACGCGCGCCTCGAGGCGGGCCAGGAGCTCCTCGGGGTCGTCGTCGGCCTGCGCGATGGCCGTGAGCGTCAGGCGCACGTCGCCGCCCCGGCGCGCCAGCGCGACGCTGGGCACGTGCAGCGACGCGGCCGGGTAGCCCTCCCAGTGCGGCGCCGCGCCGCCGTCGGCGGCGAAGGCGAAGCCTCCGACGGCGATCGGTCCGCTGCCGCGCGGGCCGTCGGGCGCGTCGCTGATGGCCCCGGCGGCCAGCGCGCGCCAGCGGCGCGCCACCGTCGCGAAGCGGTCGGGCCCGTGGGCGTCCAGGGCCGTTGCCGCGCCCAGCGCGGCCAGCGCGGCCCGGTCGCGGTCGGGCTGCTCCAGGCAGAACCACGGCTCGCCCGGACGCCGCGACGCGACGGCCACCGCGGTGGGGTCGACGTCGCGCGGCACCGGCACCGTGACCGAGGCCATCACGCCCCCCTTCCACGAGCGACGGGCCTGGCGCACGGCGGCCTCCAGATGGCTGCGCAGCCGAGCACGGTCATGCGGCGCGAGGCCCAGGCGCGGGCTGCTGGTGGCCGTCGACGCCATCGTCCCGAGTCTAAGGGCCTCCTGTCGCCAGGCTCCGGGAACCGCGGGACCGCAACCGGTGTACCGCCCGTAGAGCCATCGACCCGGGACCACCACCGGCTGCGCCGGAGGTGCTCGCGTCAGCCGTCATCCGTGCCCGAGGAGGCCCGCCGTGCGCCGCATCGCCCTGTTCCTCTCCGTCGTGGCCGCCGCCGCGATCGCGGCGCCCGTCGCGCTCGGCGGCGGCTTCGCCACCACCGGTCTGAGCTCCACCCCCGACGGCCTGCGCGCCGGGGAGCCCTGGAAGGTCGAGATCACCGTGCTGCAGCACGGCCGCACCCCGGCCGCGGGCCTGCGCCCGCGCCTGCGCCTGAACGGACCCGGCGGCGCCCGGCGCGAGGTCGCCGCGCGCCCGACGGCGCGCACGGGCGTCTACGCGGCGAGCGTGCGCTTCCCGACCTCGGGCCGCTGGACGTACACGGTCTTCGACGGCTTCAACGACGAGATGCCGACGACCTACGCGCCCGTCACGATCGCCCCGCGCGCCGGCGCCCCGGCCGCGACGCCGTCCTCGCCCTCCGACGACGGCGGCCTCGGCCTGTGGCCCGTGGTGCTCGGCGGCGCAGCCCTGGCCGTCGCCGGGGGCGCGCTGGCCCTGAGCCGGCGGCGGCGCGCCGGGGCGCTGCCGGCGTGAGGGCGCCCGCCGGCGTCGTGCTGCTCGCCGCCACCGCAGCCCTGTGGGCCTGCGGTGGCGGCGACGACGACGGCGACGCCGGGCCGGCGAGTCCGCGGCCGGCCACCACGGCCGCCAGGGCCGACCCCGGCCTGCGCGTCTGGGCGGCGCAGGGCTGCGGTTCGTGCCACACCTTCGCGGCGGCCGGCTCATCGGGCACGTTCGGCCCCGACCTCGGCGAGACGCTGCGCGGCGCCCCGCCGGCGATCATCCGCAGGGCGATCGTCGACCCCGGCGCCGCGGCCACACCCGGCTACGGCACGGGCATGATGCCCGAGGACTACGCGCGGCGGATGAGCGCGGCCGACCTCGACCGCCTCGTCGCCTTCATCGACCGCGGCGCGCGCTGAGCGGCCGCGGGCGGGCTCAGGTCTCCCCGCGGCCCCGGCTGATCGCGATCTCGCCCGGTGCGCATCATCTCGATGAGCCCGAACGGGCGCACCATGCGCTCGAAGGCCTCGACCTTCTCGGTCGTGCCGGTGACCTCGACGATGATCGAGCGCTTGCCGACGTCGACGACCTTGCCGCGGAAGATCTCGCAGATCTGCATGACCTCCGCGCGCTGCGCGCCGTCGGCGGCGACCTTGAACAGCGCGAGCTCGCGGGCGACCGTGTCGCCGGGCTCGAGGTCGCGGATCTTCAGGACGTTGACGAGCTTGTGCAGCTGCTTGGTGACCTGGTCGATCGGGTGCAGCGCGCCGTCGAGGGTCAGCGTGATCCGCGAGAGCCGCTCGTCGTCGGTCGGCCCGACGGTCAGCGTGTCGATGTTGAAGCCGCGCCGGGCGAACAGCCCGGCGATGCGGGTCAGGACACCCGGCTTGTTCTCGACGAGGATCGAGAGGACGTGCTTGCGCCCGGTGCGCAGCCCGCCCGCGGCCTCGAGCTCCTCGAGGCTCAGCAGCTCCTTGGTGCCCGGCTCGCCCATCGCCGTCACCCGACCATGTCGCGCGCGGCCTGGCCGGGCGCGATCATCGGGTAGACGTTCTCCTCGCGGCGTGACGCGGACGTCGACGAGCACCGGGCCCGGGCGTCGCGAGCGCGGCGCGGATGTCGTCGACGAGCGTGGTCTTGTCGGTGAGGCGGATGCCGGTCGCCGCCGTAGGCCTCGGCGAGCTTGACGAAGTCGGGGTACTGGCCCATGTCGACCTGCGAGTAGCGGCGGTCCCAGAACAGCTCCTGCCACTGGCGGACCATGCCGAGGTAGCCGTTGTTCATGATGAACACCTTGACGGCGATGCCCTCCTGGGCGCACGTCGCGAGCTCCTGCATGTTCATCTGGACCGAGCCGTCGCCGGCGATGCAGATCGACCGTGCTCGTCCGGGCAGCCGACCTTGGCGCCCATCGCCGCGGGCAGCCCGAAGCCCATCGTCCCCAGGCCGCCGGACTGTTGATCCACGTGCGCGGGCGCTTGAAGTGGAAGTACTGCGCGGTCCACATCTGGTGCTGGCCGACGTCGGAGGTGACGATCGCGTCGCCGCCCGTCGCCTCGTAGAGCGCCTGGATCATGAACTGCGGGCGGATCTCCGTGTCGGAGCTGTCCTCGTAGCGCAGCGGGTGCTTGCTCGCGCCAGCCGCCGATCCGCTGCCACCACTCCTCGAGCCGGGACGAGTCGGCCTCCAGCGCGCGGTACTCGCGCACGAGCTTGGCCAGGACCTGCTTGGCGTCGCCGACGATCGGGATGTGGGCCGGGACGTTCTTGGAGATCTCGGCCGGGTCGACGTCGATGTGGATGAACTTCGCGCGCGGCGCGAACTCGCTCAGCTTGCCGGTGATGCGGTCGTCGAAGCGGGCGCCGATCGCGCAGATGAGGTCGGCCTCGTCCATCGCGTAGTTGGCCGCGCGCGTCCCGTGCATGCCGAGCATCCCCAGCCACTGCTCGTGCGGGCGCCGGGAAGGCGCCGAGCGCCCATGAGCGTGCAGGTCACCGGGAAGCGGTCGGCGGTGGCCAGCGCGACGAGCTCCTGCGTGCCCTCGGCGTTGACGACGCCGCCGCCCACGTAGATGACCGGGCGCCGGGCGGCGGCCAGCGCCTTGGCGGCCTGGCGGATCTGCTTGGCGTTGCCCTCGGTCGTCGGCTGGTAGCCGGGCAGCTGCACGTCGGTGACCGGCTCGTAGGGGATGTCGGCGCGCGACAGGTCCACCGGGATGTCGACGACGACCGGGCCCCGGGCGCCCGGTGCGGGCGATGTGGAAGGCCTCGTGGATCGACGCGCGGGATCTCCAGCGGGTGCTGGATCATGAAGCTGTGCTTGACGGCCGGCATCGTGATGCCGATGGATGTCGGCCTCCTGGAAGCCGTCGGTGCCCAGCAGCTCGGTGCGGACCTGGCCGGTGATGAACACGACGGGGACCGAGTCCATCATCGCGTCCATGATCGGCGTGACGAGGTTCGTCGCGCCCGGGCCGGAGGTGCCGAACGAGACGCCGACCTTGCCGGTCGCCTTGGCGTAGCCCTCGGCCGCGTGGCCGCCGCCGGCCTCGTGGCGCACGAGCACGTGGCGGATGCCCGCGTCGACGAAGGCGTCGTAGGTCGGGAGGTTGGCGCCGCCCGGGAGGCCGAATACGACGTCGACGCCCTCCGCCTTCAGGCACTCCATCACGGCATCGACAGCTCTCACCGGGTCAGTGTACCGGCGCCGGACCGCCGCCCTGCACGGCCCCGGGGAACTCGAGCTCGGTGCCACAGCGCGTGCAGAGCGCGTCTGAGTACGGCACGACCTTGCCGCAGGACGGGCATGCGCGGTGGGGCTCGTCGTGCTGCGAGCGATACAGGATCGCCGCCAGCACACCGATGTAGGGCGGGATCGCGGCGATGACGAACCACAGCAGGAAGGAGTTGCCCTTGCTGCGGCCGATCACGCCGCCGAGCACGCCGAAGAAGAGGCTGACGAGCAGGAAGAGCATGCCGGGCGGCCGCCTAGAAGAGCGTGCGCACCGCCCACACGACCGCGATGAGCAGTACGCCGACGGCGACGAGCCACGCGAGGCCGGCGACGACGCCGATCACGACCTTGAGCAGCAGCCAGGCCGCGAGGGCCAGGACGAGCGCGGCGAGCACGCGCGCGCCGATAGAAGGGCCGGTCTTGTCCATACCGACAGCGTACGCCCCTGCGGGGCGCCGCCGTTCCGGTTCTTCTGAGCGTCAGTCGTGCAGGCGCTTGAGGTGCTCGTGCCGGGCGACGCCCCCGGCACGCGCCGCGTTCAGCTGGACGCGCGCGAGGCGGTAGCGGCGCACCTTCGCGGCGTTGGGATCGCGGACGGCCACCGTGTCGCGACGCTGGGCTACGAGCTGCAGTCTGCTGGCGGTGTGGACGCTCATGGGGATGATCCTCCCCGATCGGCGCGCCCTTGGCTACGCCTTCTCGTCCGATGTCCGACCCCTTACGTTGGACGCCGTGTCGAGTCGACGGCCGCGTCGAGCGCCTCGCGCAGCTCGACGGGCAGGCGCCGGCGCACGCGCCAGGGCGCGCCCGAGAAGGCCTGGTTGGCCACCGTGGCGAAGCCCTCCTCGTCGGTGCGCAGCGCGAGCAGCAGGTGGGCGATGCGGTCGCCGGCGGGCAGCAGCGGGTCGTTCACGCGCACGCAGAAGCAGTGCACGCGCACGCGGCGCAGCCGCGCGGGCGGTCCGCACGAGCAGCGCGCCCGCCGGGCCCCACGAGCCACGTCCCGAGCCTGCCGCGCTCCGAGCACGAGGCCGGTGCGGGCGTGCAGGTCGCGCGCGTCGTGGCCGACGAGGTCGCCGAGCAGCCCGAGCGCCACCCGCTCGGCCTGCGCCCCGGCGCGGGCGGGCTTGGGCGCACGACGTTCGCCCCGCGCTGGGCGTAGAGCTCGGGGATGATCCAGGCGTGGGCCACGCAGGCCAGCGCGACGGGCAGCGACAGCGGCTCGAGCGCCAGCAGGAGCGCGGCCGCGCCCAGGAACGGCACGACGTGCGCGACCGTCGTCAGCGGTCCAGATCGCGCCGAGCCGCTCGAGCCGCGCGGCGTCGACGCGCCGGCGCCAGTGGACGAGCGCGAGCTCGGGGAGCGGCTCGACGGCCACGGCCGTTGGCCGGCGGGTCAGCCGCCGGCGATCGGCAGGCGCAGGATCACGAGCTCGGCGTCGACGGGCAGCTCGCGCACCTGCTCGGCCTGCCCGGCGCCGGTCGTGACCATCCCGAAGTAGCCGCGGTCGAGCTCGGCGCGGAAGGCCGCGACCGCCGCCTCGACCGCCTCGGGGTCGTCGGCCGTCCACTGCGCCAGCGTCGTGTGGCCGGTGTGGTCCATGCGGATGAGTCTGGACATGGGTGGATCGGTACGTCACACCCCGAGCCGCTCGCGCACGATCCGCGTGACCTCGCCGCCGTCGGCGCGGCCCTTGCGTCTCGCGCATGACGTGGCCGATGATCGACGCCGATCGGCTTCATGTTGCCGCCCCGCAGCTTCTCGGCGACGTCGGGGTTGGCGTCCAGCGCGGCGTCGACGATCGGCTCGAGCTCGTCGCCGCCGCCCATCGCCCCGAGGCCCTCGGCCTCGACGATCGCGCCGGGTCGCCGCCCTCGGCGACGAGCCGGTCGAGCACCGTCCGCCCCGCCGTCGCGGTGACCGCCTTGCCGGCGACCAGCGCGACCAGCGTCGCCAGCGCCTCGGGGCGCACCCGCGACGCGGCCGGGTCCTCCTCGCCGACGCGGGCGACGAGCTCGTTGCGACCCAGTTGGCCAGCGGCTGCGGCGGCGGCTGCGCGCTCGGCAGCGGCCGCGGCCTCGAAGTAGTCGCCGAGCTCGGCGCGCCAGGCCAGCAGCCGCGCGCTGTCGGCGCTGAGGCCGAGCTCGCGCTCGAAGCGCTCGGCGCGCGCGGCGGGCAGCTCGGGCATCGCCGCGCGCGCGCGCGCCGAGCATCTCGTCGGTGATCGCGACCGGCACGAGGTCGGGCTCGGGGAAGTAGCGGTAGTCGTGCGCCTCCTCCTTGGAGCGCAGCGACGTGATCGCCTCGCGTGCGCGGGTCGAAGTGCAGCGTCTCCTGCACGACCGCCTCGCCCGCGCGCAGCAGCGCCTCCTGGCGGGCGATCTCGGCGCGGATGCCCCGCTCGATGAAGCGGAAGGAGTTCATGTTCTTCAGCTCGGTCTTCGTGCCGAGCTCCTCGGTGCCCGCCGGGCGGATCGAGATGTTGGCGTCGCAGCGCAGCGAGCCCTCCTCCATGTTCACGTCGCTGACGCCGAGCCGGCGCAGCGTCGTGCGCAGCAGCCGCAGCCACTCGCCGCGCCTGCTCGGCCGAGCGCAGGTCGGGCTCGGTGACGATCTCGGCCAGCGGCGTGCCGCCGCGGTTGAAGTCCACGACGCTCGACGTCGGAGCCGTGGATGCGCCCGCTCGCCGCCGGCGTGGACGAGCTTGGCCGCGTCCTCCTCGAGGTGCACGCGGTGGATGCGCACGTCGCCGAGCCGCCCGCCGCGGCACAGGGGCTCGTCGTACTGGCTGATCTGGTAGCCCTTGGGCAGGTCGGGATAGAAGTAGTTCTTGCGGTGGAAGATCGACCGCGGCGCGAGCTCGGAGCCGAGCGCCAGGCCGATCATCAGGCCGAAGTGGATCGCCTGCGGCGTTGGCCACCGGCAGCGCGCCGGGCAGGCCGAGGCAGACCGGGCAGGTGCGCGTGTTGGGCGGCTCGCCGAAGGACAGCTCGCAGCCGCAGAACATCTTCGTCCGCGTGCTGAGCTGGACGTGGATCTCCAGGCCGATGACGGGCTCGTAGTCGCGTCATGCGCGCGCGCCGTGCGCAGCCGTCGAAGCCGATCGCCTGCTCGAGCGCGTAGGCCGCGTCGAGGATGCGGTTCTCGCTGAACGCCGGGCCGGCGAGCTGGAAGCCGACCGGCAGGCCCTCGCTGAGGCCGCTGGGGATCGAGATCGCCGGGATGCCGGCCAGCGACATCGGCACCGTGCAGTAGTCGTTGAGGTACATCGCCAGCGGGTCGTCGGTCTTGGCGCCGAGCTCGAAGGCGACGCCGGGGCTGGTCGGCGTGACGACGAAGTCGACGTCGCTCGAAGGCGGCGCGGAAGTCCTCGGCGATCTTCGTGCGCACGCGCTGGGCGCGGCCGTAGTAGGCGTCGTAGTAGCCGCTGGACAGCGCGTAGGTGCCGAGCATGATGCGGCGCTTGACCTCGGCGCCGAAGCCGTCGTGGCGCGTCCGCGTGTACATCGTCGAGCAGGTCGCCGCCGTCGCCGCGCAGCCCGTAGCGCACGCCGTCGAAGCGCGCGAGGTTCGACGAGGCCTCGGCCGGCGCGAGCACGTAGTAGGCGCTCAGCGCGTGCGGCGCGTGCGGCAGCGAGCACGCGCTCGACCGTCGCGCCGAGCTCCGCGCCGCGCTCGAGCGTCGCCTCGAAGGCGCGCGAGCACGCCCGGCTCGACGCCCTCGCCGGTCAGCTCCTCGGGCACGCCGAGGCGGATGCCGTCCAGGCGCTCGGCCGTCGGCAGCGCGATCTCCTCGGGGAGCCCGAGCGACGTCGCGTCGCGCGCGTCGCGGCCGACCATGTGGCGCAGCAGCAGCGCGGCGTCGGTCACGTCGCGCGTCGAGCGGCCCGGCCTGGTCCAGCGACGAGGCGAAGGCGATCATCCCGTAGCGGCTGACACGCGCCGTAGGTCGGCTTGAGGCCGACGATCCCGCACAGCGCGGCGGGCTGGCGGATCGAGCCGCCGGTGTCGGTGCCCGAGCGCCCACGGCGCCGAGCCCGGCGGCGACGGCCGCGGCGCTGCCGCCGCTCGAGCCGCCGGGCACGCGCGCGCGGTCCCACGGGTTGAGGACCGGGCCGTAGGCGGAGTTCTCGTTCGACGAGCCCATCGCGAACTCGTCCTGGTTGGTCTTGCCCAGCAGCGGCGCGCCGGCCGCCGCCAGCCGCTGCGACGACGGTCGCGCGTGTACGGCGGCCGGTAGCCCTCGAGGATCTTCGAGCCCGCCTGGCTCGGCACGCCCTCGGTGCAGAAGAGGTCCTTGACCGCGAGCGGCACGCCGCCCAGCGGCGCGCCGTCGGCGCCGGCGGCCGGCGGCGCTCGTCGGCGACCCACAGGAAGGCGTTGAGCTCGTCGGCCGCCGCGCGCGCGCGGTAGGCCTCGAACAGCTCGGCGCGGTCGAGCTCGCCGCCGGCCACGGCGGCCGCGGCCTGCGCGGCCGTGAGGGCGAGGACGTCGGTCACGCCGACGACGCCTGCGGGCTCGGGACGAGGAAGCCGCCGTCGGCCACCGCCGGCGCGCTGGCTCGAGCGCGACCTCGCGCGGCAGCGACGGCCGCGGCTCGTCGGGGCGCAGCGCGTTGGCGACCTCGACGACGTGCGTCGTCGGCGGGACGCCGTCGAGGTCGAGCTCGCGAGATCTTCTCGATGTGGTCGAGGACCTTCGAGAGCTCGCCGGTCATCCGCTCGACCTCGCTCGTCGGTGAGCTCGCAGGCGGGCGAGGCGCGCGACGTGCAGGACCTGCTCGCGGTCGATCATGTGCGCCGCGATGTCTAGGCGGCTCGGACGCGGCGGCACCGGGCGCGGCGCGGGCGGCACGTACTCGCTCTCGGCCGCGCCGGTGCGCTCGTCGGCGATCGACCACCAGGCCCCCGCCGGGATCAGCGCGCGCGAACCAGGCAGCCCGATGCCGACGCCGCCGGCCGTCGAGCATCGCCGAGGACCAGGACGCGCACGAGCAGCACGAGGCAAGACGAGCGCGCCCGACGGGCGCGGTCGACCACGCCGGCGGCCACCGACTGGGCGACCCGGCGCCGTGCGGTCGTCAGCGACCAGCGCAGAGCGCGGCCAGCGCCGCCAGCACGAGCAGGACGACCATGAGCCACCCCAGGGCCGCCCAGCCGCTCCGGCGCCGGCCGACCAGTCGAGGAAGAGCGCCGCGAGGAGGCCGATCGGCGCCCGACCCCGGCCAGCAGCTCGACCGCCGCGCAGGGCCTTCACGGCTGCTCGCCGCGCGCGCCCGCGAGGCGGCCCGCCTGCGAGCTCGGCCGCGCTGCAGCGTGTTGCGCAGCAGGCACGCGATCGTCATCGGCCCGACGCCGCCGGGCACCGGCGTGATCGCGCCGGCGACCTCGGACGCCGCGGCGAAGTCGACGTCGCCCGCGAGGCCGTCGTCGGTGCGGTTCATGCCGACGTCGATCACGACCGCGCCGGGCTTGACCCAGTCGCCGCGGACCAGTCCGGCGCGGCCGACCGCGGCGATGAGCACGTCGGCGCGCCGGCAGCACCGCGGCCAGGTCGCGCGTGCGCGAGTGGCAGATGGTGACCGTCGCGTTGGCCGCGAGCAGCAGCTGGGCCATCGGCTTGCCGAACAGGTTGGAGCGCCCGACGACGACGGCCTCGGCGCCCTCGAGCTCGGCGCCGGCCTCGGCGAGCAGCACCATCACGCCCGGCGGCGTGCACGGCCGCAGCCCCGGGCGCCCGAGCGCGAGCAGCCCGGCGCTCACGGGCGTCAGGCCGTCGACGTCCTTGACCGGGTCGATCAGGCCGGTGAGCTCGACGCCGTCGAGGTGGTCGGGCACCGGGAGCTGGCACGAGGATCCCGCTGACCTCGTCGTCGGCGTTGAGGCGCTCGATCGAGCTCGGCGACCTCCTCGCGCGGGCGCGTCGGCGGGCAGGCGGTGGTCGAAGCCCGCGATGCCGACCTCGCGCGGAGGCCTTCTGCTTGCCGCCGACGTAGACGGCGCTCGCCGGGTCGTCGCCGACCAGGACGGTGGCCAGGCCCGGCCGGCGTCCGGTGCGCTCGGTGAAGGCCTCGACGTCCGGGCGACCTGCGCGCGCACCCGCGCCGCGACCGCCTTGCCGTCGATCACGCGTGCGGCCATGAGCGCAGATCATCGCTACGCCTGGTGATCGGCGCGTACTCGGCCATCAGCTTGCGCTCGGAGCCGTCGCCGGCGAAGCGCACGACGACGATCCCGCCGGGCTCGACGCCGGTGACGACGCCCTCGCCGAAGGCGGCGTGCGACGACGTCGTCGCCGAGCCGGAAGGCGGCGGTCGGGGCCTCGGCCGCGCGCGTCGCCGCCCACGACATCCCGCGGCGGCCGGGTCGTCGCACCCGCCCCGGCGCCCGCCCCGGCGACGCCGCCGAGCGAGCCCTCGCGGTCGACGAGGTCGGGCGGCAGCTCGGCCAGGAAGCGGCTGGGCAGCCCGTAGCTCTGCGCGCCGAAGACGTTGCGCCGGCGCGCGTAGGTCAGGGTCAGGTCGCGCTCGGCGCGGGTGATGCCGACGTAGCAGAGGCGGCGCTCCTCCTCGAGCGCGCCCTCGTCGATCGAGCGCGAGTGCGGGAAGACGCCCTCCTCGCAGCCGATCATGAAGACGATCGGGTACTCGAGGCCCTTGGCGTTGTGCAGCGTCATCAGCGTGACGAGGCCCTCGTCGTCGCGGCGCGTGTCGGCGTCGGCCACCAGCGCGACCTGCTGCAGGAAGACGTCGAGCGTGTCCTCGGTCTCCTGGGCGGTGCCGTCGAACTCGCGCGCGACCTCGACGAGCTCCTGCAGGTTCTCGAGGCGCCCCTGGGCCTCGATCGTGCGCTCGGCCTCGAGCGCGTCGAGGTAGCCCGTCTCGTCGAGCAGCGCCTCGAGCAGGTCGCCGACCGGCACGCGCTGCTCGCGCGCGCGTCGCGCAGCCCGGCCATCGTGCGCCATGAAGCGCTCGAGCGCCCGGACCGCCGCGGTCCCGAGGCCCGGCACCGTGGCCGGGGTCGGCGGCCGCGTCCCACACCGGGATGCCCATCGTCTCGGCGTGGGCGATGACGCGCGAGAGCGACGTCTGGCCGATCCCGCGCTCGCGGCGAGTTGGCGACGCGCGTGAAGGAGACGACGTCCTGCGGGTTGGCCAGGACCGTCAGGTAGGCGATCGCGTCCTTGATCTCCGCGCGCTCGTAGAACTTCGTGCCGCCGATGACCTGGTAGCCGATCTCGCGGCGCACGAGCGTGTCCTCGAGCACCCGCGACTGCGCGTTGGTGCGGTAGAAGACCGCGATCTCGGCCCGCGAGACGCCCTCGTCGACGAGCCGCTCGATCTCGCCGACCACGTAGCGCGCCTCGGCGTGCTCGTCGTCGAGCTCGCGCACGCTTGATCGGGTCGCCCTGCCCGAGGTCGGTCCACAGCGTCTTGCCCATGCGCCCGCGGTTGTGCGAGATGACCGCGTTGGCCGCGTCGAGGATCGTCTGCGTCGAGCGGTAGTTCTGCTCGAGCCGCACGACCTTCGCGTCGGGGAAGTCGTCCTGGAAGTCGAGGATGTTGCGGATGTCCGCTCCGCGGAAGCTGTAGATCGACTGATCGTCGTCGCCGACGACCGCGAGGTTGCGGTGACCGTCCTCGCCCGCCAGCAGCTGGAGGAGGCGGTACTGGGCATGGTTGGTGTCCTGGTACTCGTCGACGAGCACGTGGCGGAAGGCCGCGCTGTAGCGCGCGCGGACCTCGGGGAACAGCTCGAGCACGTTGACCGTGCGGACGAGCAGGTCGTCGAAGTCCATCGCGTTCATGCGGTGCAGGCCCTGCTCGTAGAGCTCGAAGACGTCGGCGACGGTCTGCTCGAAGAACGAGCCGACGAGCTGGCGGTAGGCCTCGGCGTCGCGCAGCTTGTTCTTGGCGTCGGAGATCTGGTGGTGCAGGGCCGCGGGGCGTGAAGCGCTTGGGGTCGATGCCCAGCTCGTCGATGCAGCGCTTGACCAGCCGCCGCGAGTCGGCCTGGTCGTAGATCGTGAACTGGCGCGTGTAGCCCAGGCGCGGCGCCTCGGCGCGCAGCATCCGCGCGCAGGCGGCGTGGAAGGTCATGACCCACATCGCCCGGGTCGAGTGCCCCGAGCAGCAGCTCGACGCGCTCGCGCATCTCCTGGGCGGCCTTGTTGGTGAAGGTGATGGCCAGGATCTCGCTCGCCCGGGCCTGCCCGGTGCGGACCAGGAAGGCGACGCGATGGGTGAGGACGCGGGTCTTGCCCGAGCCCGCGCCGGCGAGGATCAGCAGCGGCCCCTCGCCGTGGACGACCGCCTCGCGCTGGGGCTCGTTGAGGCCGGCCAGGAGCGCGTCGATGCGGTCGTCGGCGGCGGTCTGGGGCATCGCGTCTGAGGATACGGCGCGCTGCGGCGCGTCCGGCTGGTGGAAGCGTCCACTAGCCCGTGGTCGTGAGCGTCCGGGCGGGCTCGCCCTCGTCCATGACGACGACCCGCCCGCCCGACCGGGCGTCCGTGACCAGGCGGAGCACCTCGGCGGCGATGAGCGCCGGCGGGATCAGCGGCGGGCGGGCGCCTGCCGGCATCGCGGCGACCTCGTCGACCGCCCGTGGAAGGCCGATCCAGGCCGGGCGCCACGCAGGCGACGCGGCCGTCATCCCTGGAGGTCCGCCAGCGTGAAGTCCAGGTCCTCGCCGAAGACGCTCAGCATCCGCCTGCGCAGCGACGCGTAGCGCCGCACGGCGTCGGTGCGCCGGCCGCGGCGCAGGCACAGCGTCAGGAGCCGGCGATGGACGTCGAGGTCGTAGGGCTCCATCGAGACCAGCCGCTCGAGGTTGTCGGTGGCGGCGTCGAGGTCGCCGGTCGCCTCGTCCGCGTCGGCCAGCGCGTGCAGCGCGCGCCCGGCGAGCTGGCGCAGGCGGTCGCGCTCGTCGCTGGCCCACTCCGCGTAGGGCTCGTCGGCCAGGAAGTCGCCGCGGTACAGCGCAAGCGCCGTCCCCAGGTGCTCGCGCGCGCGAGACGCGTCCCCGGCCTCCATCGCCGCCAGGCCCGCGCGCACGTCGCGCTCGAACTCGTCGGCGTCGATCTCGAGGTGGCGCAGGTCCAGCGCGTACCCGCCGCGGGCGTGGACGACGAAGGCGGAGGTCTGGCGGGCCGGGCGGTCGGGCTCGAGGTAGCCGCGCAGCGCGTGGACGTAGTAGCGCACGCCCTGGAGGCTGCGCAGGCTGGCGTCGGGCCACAGCGTGTCGGCGATCTCGTCGGCGAACAGGGACCGCGAGCGCTCCGTGACCAGCAGCTTGAGGACCTGGCCCGCGCGATGCTCGAGCCAGGAGCCGGTGAGGTCGCCGTCGCGGGTCTCGACCCTGGTGCGCCCGAGGCTCACGATCCGCAGCCGCGGCCCGCGCGCCCAGTCCGGGTCGACCCGCCGGCGACGGTCGTTCGCCAGGGCAGGCCGCAGCTCGACCACGATCCGGTCGCGATCGTCGGTCAGCGGGGCCGCCGTGATCCAGGCCGCCTCGGCCCCGCCGCCGGGCGCCAGCTCGACGCACATCTCGGGCAGCGGACCGTCGGCCTCGCGCACACGGTCGAAGAGGCACGCGCCCTCCAGCGGCGTCCCGGGGCGCTCGCAGCCGAGCAGCTCGCACGCCTCGCGGTCCCTCCCGCGCTCGAGTCGTCCCTCGCCGTCACCCACGAGCTGGCGGGCCGCCGCGTTGGCCGCGATGATGCGCCCGGGGCCCTCCACCACGAGGATCCCGTGGGGATAACGGTCGAAGACCTGCTGCATGAGGCCGTTGCGCCCAACGGTGTGCGATTTGCCGCGAACGGGTGCGTTCGATCGACCGGCGGCACTGAAATCCATCATCCAACTGAAATCTAACAGCTTGGCGAACGGAATACAGATCCGCAGGCCCTAGTCTCGCAACCCTCATTCCAACGCCAAATGAAGGGGGGGCGCGTTGGTGGACACGAGATGGCCACAACGGGGAGTGGGCCTGGACGGCAGCCGCATGGACGCCGCAGGCCTGCAGGGCGAGTTTGTCGTACACCGCTGGATCGAGCGGGCCAAGGAGGGCGATCGCGAGGCGATGGCCGCGCTCTACGGCCGCTACGCCGGCACGGTGTACGCGCACGTGAAGCGCATCCTGGGTGATGCGCACGAGGCCGAGGACGTCACGCAGCACGTCTTCGCCAAGCTGCTGACGGTCCTGCCGCGCTACGAGCGCCGTGAGGCGCCGTTCGCCGCATGGATCCTGCGCATGGCGCACAACGCCGCGATCGACCACATGCGGCGGTCGCGCAGCGTCCCGTGCGAGGAGGTCCGCAGCATCGACACGCGCGCCGACCAGACCGGTCGCGAGTGCGCCGCCTCGCTGCGCGAGGCGTTCGCCACGCTGCCCGCCGACCAGCGCGATGTCGTCGTGCTGCGCCACGTCGTGGGGCTCACGTCGGAGGAGATCGCCGGCGTGCTGGGCCGCTCGGTCGGCTCCGTGCGCGGACTGCACCACCGGGGCCGCGCGGCCACCCGCGCGGCGCTGAACGACCTCGGCGCGGCACCGGCTATCCGGCCCGTCGACGCGGTGGCCTCATGAGCGCCCCGATCACGGGCGTGAGCCCGATCATGGCGCTCGACCTCATGGTCGGCGTCGCCGGCCGCGAGCCGGCCCTGAGCCGCCTGGTGATGGCGCTGGAGCGCGACGCCGCCGACGTGGTCGGCACCGCGAGCTCACCCGACACGCTGCCCGCCGCCTGCGCGGACCGCCGGCCCCACGTGGCCGTGGTCTCGTGGGAGGCCTGCGGGGACGCCGACCGGCCGGCCGCGCTGCGGCGCCTCCTGGGCGAGATGCCCCGGACGCGGCTCGTCGTCGTCTTCCGGGCGCTCGACCGCTCGGAGGTCCGCGCGGCGCTGCAGGCCGGCGCCGACGGCATCGTGCTCGAGCGCGAGGCGCCCACCTCGCTCGGCCTCGTGGTCCGGGCCGTCGCGCAGGGCCTCACGGCCATGCCGCGCGACCTGCGCGACGACGCCGAGCGCCAGGCGGTGTCCAACCGCGAGCGCGAGGTCCTCACCCTGCTGGCCGAGGGCCTCAGCAACGCGGAGATCGCCGACCGGCTGTTCCTTGCGGAGAGCACGGTCAAGACGCACGTCTCGTCGGCCTACGCCAAGCTCGGCGTGCGGTCGCGCGAGGAGGCGGCGCGGCTCGTCCGCGAGTCCCGCAGGCGCACCGCGCCGGCGGTGGCCGCGGCACCGTCGCGCCCGCTGACGATGGCCGGGGGTGCGGCATGAAGCGCCTCTTCATCGTCGGCGACGACGAGTTCATGGTGCAGGCGATGCGCTTCGCGCTGCGCTACACGTCGGGCGTCAGCCTGTTCGGCGTCGTCGACGGCCACGGCAGCATCCGCCAGGCGGTCCGCGAGGCCGATCCCGACCTCGTCGCGATCGACGGCATCAGCGACCCGGGCTCCGCGCCCACGCGCGTGGTCCAGGTCCGCGACGAGGCTCCCGAGGCCAAGATCCTGCTGCTCACCGGGCCGTTGGAGCCCGAGGCGATGGATCGCGTCCTCGACGCCGGGGCGATGGTGTTCGTCTGCCGCGCCCGCAAGATCCCGGACCTGGCCGCGTTCCTGCGCGACACGGGTGAGCCGCGGCGCGCCGAGGCGCCCGTCGCCGCCGTGGCCGCGCCGGCGCCCGCGCCGGTCGCCGCCCCGCTGGCGGCAGTCCCGGCTCCCGAGCCGTGCCCGCTGACCAACCGCGAGCTGGAGATCCTCCAGGCGGTTGCCGAGGGTCACACGAACGCCCGCATCGGGCGCTCGCTGTGGGTCACCGAGCAGACGGTGAAGTTCCACCTGTCGAACATCTACCGCAAGCTCGGTGTCGCCAATCGGACCGAGGCGAGCCGTTACGCGTTGATGAACGACCTCTTCGGGAAGTCGCTCATGGCCGCGACGTCGACCACGACCACGAACGGGGCGCTGGCTCGTGCCGGCCGCTAGCTCGACCATGGTTCAGGTCACGCCCCACCGTCCCACCGTCCAACGCCCGCGGACTGGCCCTTCGGCCGGTGTGCGTGCGGTAACCGCTTCTTAGGCTCGGATCACATGCTCGGTTTGAAGAAGACACAACGTTCGGAGCGCAGCGCGGTCAAGGCCGCGCCCCAGCTCTCGGGCACCCTGCCGGTGAGCGTCGACCAGCCGCGGTTCCCGTCCACGCCCGAGGACCCCTGGGGCCTCGCCCGGCGGGAGCTGGAGCGCAGCCGCCGCTACGGGCATCCGCTGGCCCTCGTGCGCGTGGTGCCGATCTCGTCCCGTCACGAGACGACGGCTCCGGCGTCCGCCCGCCGCGGGCGGCGCGCGCGCGCCGGCCGCGCCGGCCGCGACGCCGCCGCCGAGCTGGTGCTCGCGCTGCGCGAGACGCTGCGCGACATCGACGCCGTCTGGACCGACCGCCGCGGGGTGTTCCTGCTGCTGCCGGAGAGCGACGTCGCGGCCGGCCGGGCGCTCGTGTCGCGCCTGCGCGGAGGCGAGCAGCCGTTCCTGACCGAGGAGGACGACGTGCGCGTCGGCGCGTTCCCGGCCGACGGGCTCACGCTCGACGCGCTGATCGCCGCCGTGACGCGGCCCGTGCCCGCCCCGGCGCTGCCGGTCGCCACGCGCGAGCCCGACCACGACGCCGGCGAGATCCCGGCAGACCACCGCCGCCGCCGGCTGACGCTGGGCACGCGCGCGCAGGAACGACACGCCGCCGGCGAGACCATCGCGGACCAGGCGGGGTAGCGCATGCGACCCCCGACCCGCCGCTACCTGGCCTCCAAGCGCACGCTCGACGTCGTCCTGACGACGGTGGCGCTGATGGTGGCGCTGCCGGTGCTGCTGCTGTGCGCGCTGGCCATCCGGCTCGAGTCGCCCGGCCCGATCCTCTTCGCCCAGAAGCGGACGGGCCGGCACGGGCGGCGCTTCCCGATGTGGAAGTTCCGCACGATGGTGGCCAACGCCGAGGAGCTCAAGCCCCAGCTCGCGCACCTCAACATCCTGCCGCCGCCGGACTTCAAGATCCCGAACGACCCGCGCATCACGCAGGTCGGGCGGTTCCTGCGGGCGACGAGCCTCGACGAGCTGCCGCAGCTGTTCAACGTGCTGCGCGGCGACATGACGCTCGTGGGGCCGCGGCCGACCTCGTTCCCGGCGTCGAGCTACGACCTGTGGCACACCAAGCGCCTGGACGTCGCGCCCGGGATGACGGGCCTGTGGCAGCTCGAGGGCCGCAACGCCACGACGTTCGACGAGCGCCTGCGCCTCGACGTGAAGTACATCCGCCACATGTCGCTCACACAGGACCTGCGGCTGATGGCGCGCACCGTGGGCGCTGTCGTGCGACGCGACGGGGAGTGACCTTGGCCACCCTCGAGAGGCGAGCTCGCGACCGGGTCGGCGAGGCGCTCGTGCATCCCGCCATCGCGAACGCGCTGGGCGCCCTCGACGAGGCCGGCGTGCGCTGGTGCGTGCTGCGCGGCGAACGCGAGCTGGCCACCCTGGACGGCGACGTCGACCTGCTGGTCGACGCTCGCGACCGTGAGCGGCTGCGCGACGCCCTGGTGACGCGCCACGGCTTCGTGCCGCTGCCGAGCGCCGGGCGCGGGCCGCATCGCTTCTACGGCGCCTACGACGCCGACAGCGACGGCTGGCTGAAGCTGGACGTCGTCACGGAGCTTCACTTCGGGCGCTACCAGGAGCTGCCGACCGACGCCGCCGCGGCCGTGCTCGAGCGCCGCCGGCGCTTCGGGACGCTCGCCGTCCCCGACCCCTGCGACGCCTTCTGGGCCCAGCTCCTGCACACGCTGCTGGACCGGGCCCGCGTGCGCCCGGAGCGCGGACGCGAGGTCGGTGCGATGGCGCGCGGCGCCTGGGGCCGGTCGTCCCCTCTGAGCGTGCTCGCCGACGCGGCCTGCCCGCCCGGCTGGGACGCCGCCCGGATGCTCGAGGCGGCCGCGGCCGGCCACTGGGACGAGCTGGCGCGCGTCGCCGCGGCCATGCGCGGGCGCTGGCCCGGCGCGAGCCCCGTCGCCCAGCGCGTACGCAAGGACGCAAGCCGCGTGCTGCGGCGCGTCGGCGGCCTCCCGCTCGGCGAGCATCGCCGCGGCCCGGGGCTCGTGCTCAGCGGCGCCGACGCCGGCCTGCGCCGCGAGCTCGCGGACGAGCTGCAGCGCACCTGGCCCTCCCCCGCGCACGTCCTGCGCGCCGATCGCCCCGACGCCCCTGCGAGCGCGCGCGAGCGCCGGCTGCGGGCCGCTCGGCGCCGCGTGCAGTGGCACGCGGCACGCGCCCGCGGCGAGCTCGTCATCCTCGACGGGCCCGACGTCCTCGGGCCCGGGCGAACCGGCGGGAGCACCGGTGCCGACGTCGTGGTCGCGCTGTGCCCCGGCGGCGGCACCTCGCTGCGCCTCCAGGCGCCGTACCTGGTCGAGCTGGACGCCGGCCTCGGCGTCGCCGCGCTGCGCCGCGTCGTGACCGAGGTGGCCTGGTCGAGCTGGACGGCGCGATGACCCCGTCAGCAGTGCGGGGCCATCGCCGCGTGCAGCTCGGCGAAGTCGAACGGGTAGGGGTGGCGGACCTCCCAGGCGGGCTTGCCGTCGAACACCCGGTCGAGGAGCTCGCGCTCGCGCTCGGCGGCGCTCTCGAGCACCTCGTTGCGCAGCGCGGGGAAGGCGAAGCGGAACTTCTCGTACAGGGCGATCAGCGGCGCGCGCTCGTAGCGCAGCGACGCGGCCATGCGGGCGGCCACCTCGCCGGGGTCGATCGGCTCCACGACGATCTCCGGGTGGTCGGCGCTGGTGACGAGGAAGAGCCTGTCGAACGGCCCCGTCAGCGCCAGCGCGTCGGTCCCGAAGAGGCGCTCCGGCGGGGCGTCGACGTGGAGCTGGCCCCGGATGAGCGCCGACGCGCGCGTGGCCAGGCTGCCGGCCCGTCCGCGCCCGTCCGTGCGCCGCGCCACCGCGGTCCCGGCGTCGGCGGCCGTGCGCAGGGCGCGCAGCCGCGTGCTCGTGCCGGAGCCTGCCGCGGTCGCCAGCTGCGGGAGCTGGGCGAGGTGCCAGTCCCACAGGCGGATCGGCTCGGGCAGGCCGTACAGGCGCGTCCCGTCGCCCGCCACGTACACCCACTCGTCGCCGATGAAGCGCGCCCCGCGGGTCACGAAGGTCAGCATCGCCTCGGTCTTGCCGCCCTTGGACCAGCCGGTCGTCACGACGCCGCGGCCGCCCACCTCGAAGGCGGAGGCGTGCAGCGGGAGCGCCCCACCGGCCAGCACGGTCAGGTTGATCGTGGCGACCAGCAGAGGCACGGCGGGCAGGCCCCGCTCGCACACGATCTCGGTCGGCCCGCCCAGCGTCGCGACGTCGTAGACGACCCGAGCCTGCGCCTTGTGCTTGCTGCGCAGGACGAGGAAGGCGTCGTCGGTGTAGGCGGCGTCGTCGAGGCCGATCATCCGCAGTGGGCCCGAGGGCTCCAGGCGGTCGACGAAGCGCACGGTGATGTGCGGCTCGCGGCCCAGCGCGCCGCGCGACGGCCCGAGCTGGCGGTCCACCGCGGCGGTCTCGCGCGGGCCGGCGCCGATCAACCGCACGCCGCACAGGCCGTGGACGTCGTAGTCGACGGCGGTCTGCGTCGCGGGAGTGGCTTCCATGCTGTCACCGTAACCATCCGGCCTCCGGGAGGCCGTGCCCCAGCATGAACCCAGCCCTGGACCCCGCGCCCGCCCCGCCGGCTCACGGTGAGGCGGACGAGCAACTCCTGCACGCCGTCCGGCGGGCCGACTGGCGCTTCCTGCTGCCCGACGCCCATCTCGACCGGGTCGCCTACGCCGCGCCGCACGATCCAGCGCTCGTGCGCGCGCTGGAGCTCGTCGCCGGCCGGCTGCGGCTGACCGAGGCCGACGACCTCCAGGCCGACAGCGCCGACGTCGTGGTGGCGACGGGCGCCGGCCCGCGGGCCGCCGCGCGGCTCGCCGCCGCTGTGCGGCCCGGCGGCTGGGTCTACGCCGAGGCCAGGGGCCTGGCGAGCGCCCGTTGGGCCGCGGCGCTGCGCGGAGCCGGCCTCGAGGAGGTCGACGTCGTCTGGCTGTGGCCCGACGCCGCGCGCACCAAGGAGATGATCGCCCTCTCCGACGCGCACGCCGTGCGCCACGCGCTCGGGCGCCGTGACCCGGGCGCGCGCCTGCGTGTGCGGGCATGGGCCGCTCGGGCGCTGCTCGCCACCGGGCTGCTGCGCCTGGTCGTCCCCTCCGTCGCGATCGTCGGCCGGCGGCCGGCCGGGGAGGTCGCGTGAACGTCGTCGCCACCCAGCTCGCCGCCCGCTACGCCGCGCTCGACCTCGACCAGTTCGACATCGGCCGGCGGCCCTCGTGCGTGATGATCACGCCGCGCTTCGGCGCGTCACGCCACATCGTCGTGCTCGTGCTGGCCCAGGGCGACGGGCGTCCTGTCCTCGTCGCCAAGCTGCCGCGCCTGGCCGGGGACGGCGCCGCGCTGGCCGCCGAGGCCACGGGCCTGACCGACGTGCAGCGCGCGCTCGGCGAGACGTCGTCCGTCCCGCGGCTGGTCGCCTTCCTGGCCGACCAGCCCCACCCGCTGCTCGTCGAGACCGCGGTCCAGGGCACCCCGGTGAGCCCGGCGGCCCTGGCGCGCGACCTCGAGGGCAACGTCGAGGCCGCGGTCGCCTGGCTCGAGCGCCTGGCCCGGACGTCCGCGCGCCCCGCCTCGGCCGACGAGGACGACCGGCGCTTCCGGCGCCTCGTCGAGGAGCCGCTGCAGGCGTTCGGCGCCACCGCCCACGCCGATCTGGGCCTGCGCGATCTCGTGCCCCGCACGCTCGAGGCCCTCGAGCCGCTGCGCGGCGCGCGCCTGCCGCTCGTGCTCGAGCACGGCGACACGTCGCACCCCAACCTGCTGCGCCGCCCGTTCGGCGACCTCGGCGTCGTCGACTGGGAGCTGGCCGACCACGACGGCCTTCCCGGCCACGATCTCTGCTTCTTCCTGGTCTACGCGGCCTCGGCCTCGAGGCGCGGCGGCCACAGCCCCGAGCCGCGGCTCAAGGAAGCCTTCTTCGGTGCCGATGCGTGGACGTGGCCGTGGTGGCGGCGCTACCTTGCATCGGCGGGGATCGATTCTGCGCTGGGCGGACGGCTGTGGCTTGCCGCCTGCGCCCGAGCGGTGACGGTCCAAGCCGGAAGGACCGGCGGTGCGCCAGGCGCCGCCGGAGTTCGCCAGTTCCCCCTCTGGCGCCATGCCATCGACCACCTCGACGAGCTCGATCACCACGGAGGGAACACGAGATGAGGGTCCTCTACATCACGGCCGAGGTCCCGTACCCGCTCACCAGCGGGTACTTGCGCCACTACCACATCCTGCGCGGGCTCAGCGCCCGCCACGACGTCACGCTGCTGTCGCTCACCCGCCGGCCCGAGGTCTCGCCCGAGGCCGCCGCGGTCCTCGGTGAGTTCCTGAGCGAGCTCGAGGTCGTCGCCCCCACGGGCGCCGGCCGAGGGATCGTGCGCCGCGCCGAGCAACTGCTGCTGCGCCGTGCCGCGGCCAGGCGCCTGGCCCGCCGCGTGCGCGAGCGCCTGGACACCGAGCCCTTCGACGTCGTCCTGTTCAGCGGCAAGGACACGTTCCCGGCGCTCGGGGCCGTGACGGGCGTCCCGGTCGTCGTCGACGTGTGCGACGCCGCCTCGCTGCGCCTGCGCGGCCAGCTCGAGATCGCCTCGCTCACCCGCAGGCCGGCGCTTGCCGCTCGCCTGGCCGAGATCCGCCGGGTCGAGCGTCGCATCGCCGAGGCCACGCCGCACCTGCTCTTCGCCTCCGAGCGCGACCGCACCGCCGTCATGGGCGACCGCCCCGGCGGCGAGGTGGTCCCCAACGCCGTCGACCTCGACTACTGGCGCCGTTCGCCCGAGGCCGCCACGGGCTCGCGCATCGTGCTGACCGGGGTCATGAACTACCCGCCCAACCACGACGCCGCCATGCGGCTGGCCGAGCGGATCCTGCCGCTCGTGCGCGCGGAGGTGCCCGAGGCCGAGCTGGTCGTCGCCGGGCGTGACCCGCAGCCCGAGCTGCTTGCCAGCGCCGAGGCCCGGCCGTGGCTGCAGGTCACGGGCGCGGTGCCCGACCTGCGCCCCGAGATCGAGGCCGCCTCGGTCTACTGCGCGCCGCTGCGCTTCGCCTCCGGGATCCAGAACAAGGTGCTCGAGGCGCTGGCCATGGAGGTGCCGGTCGTCACGACGCCGGTCGTCGCCGAAGGCGTGCGCAGCTCCGGCGACGAGCCGCCGCTCGTGGTCGAGACCGACGACGACGCGCTGGCCGCCGCGATCGTGCGCCTGCTGCGCACGCCGGAGGAGTACGGCCACATCGCCGTCGACGGGCGCCGCTACGTCGAGCAGGCCTTCTCGTGGCCGCGCTCGGTGGCAGCCGTCGAGGCCGCGCTGCACCGGGCGGCGGGCGTCGCCTTCAGCGCGCCGGTCCCCTTCGACGCCGCGCCGCATCTCGCGGGGGTGCCTGTCCGATGAGCAGGTCCGCGTTCACCGTCGCGCTCGTCGGCTGCGACGGCGCCGGCAAGACCACCGTCGCCAAGCGCCTCGAGCATCAGCTCGGGCGGCCCGTGCGCTATCTCTACATGGGCGTCAGCGCCGACTCGAGCAACCGCTCGCTGATCACCACGCGCATCGCCCACCGCATCAAGGCGGCCGCCGGCGCGCCGCCGGACACGCGAGGCCCGCGGGAGACGCTCGAGGAGACCCGGGTGCGCGACACCGCGGCCCGCAAGGGCCCCGTGAAGCGCGTGCGCAAGAGCGCCCGCTCGACGCTGCGCCTGACCAACCGCCTGGCCGAGGAGTGGTACCGCCAGGCGCTGGCCTCGAGCTGGCGCCGGCGCGGCGCGATCGTGATCTTCGATCGCCACTTCATCGCCGACTACCACGCCTACGACATGTCGGGCGCCGCGCGCACGATGAGCCGGCGCCTGCACGGGTTCCTGCTCTCGCGCGCCTACCCCAAGCCCGACCTCGTGATCTACCTCGACGCGTCGCCCGACGTCCTGTACGCCCGCAAGGGCGAGGGGACGCTGGCCTCGCTGGCGCGGCGGCGCACGGAGTACCTGCGCCTCGGCGAGGTCGCCGAGCACTTCGCCGTCGTGTCGGCGGAGATGCCGCTCGACGACGTCACGGCCGAGGTCGCCCGCCTCGTGCGCGAGTTCGACGCCAACGGCCGCCTGGCCGCCACGAACGGCCGCCTGGCCGCCTGACCATGGCTCGCGTGCTGGTCACCGACGCGGGGCGCGGGAGCGCCATCGCGTTCATCCGCTCGCTCGGGAGCCGCGGCCTGACGGTCGTGGCCTCCGACTGCGATCCGCGCAGCGCCGGCTTCCGCTCGCGCTACGCGGCCGAGCGCGTCGTGTACCCCTCGCCCGCCACCGATCCCGACGGCGCCGTCGACACGCTGCTGCGCGCGGCCCAGGAGCATCGCGTGGACCTCATCGTGCCGATCAGCGACGACGTCGGGCTGCCGCTGTCACGCGCCCGGGAGCGCTTCGACGGCGTGTGCGCGCTCGCGCTGCCCGATCCCGAGGCGCTGGCGCAGGTCACCGACAAGGGCGCGACCACGCAGCTCGCCCGGCGCCTGGGTGTGCCGGTGCCGGCCACGGCGCTGGTGCACACGGCCGCCGAGGCCCTCGCCGCGGCGCCGTCGCTGGGCTGGCCGCTGGTGCTCAAGCCCGTCGCCTCGCGCATCGTGCGGGAGGAGTCCGTCGAGCGCTACGAGGTCGCCTACGTCAACGACGCAGCCGCGCTGGACACGCAGATGCGCACGCTCGAGGGCCGCACCTCGGTGCTGCTGCAGCGCTACCACGCCGGCGAGGGCCACGGCGTCGAGCTGCTGTGCGACCGCGGGAAGCCGGTCGCCGTCTTCCAGCACCGCCGCCTGCACGAGGTGCCGATCACCGGCGGCGCGAGCGCCCTGCGCGAGAGCGTGCCCGTGGACCCGACGCTGCTGGACTACTCGCTGCGCCTGCTCGGCGAGCTTCGCTGGACCGGGCTGGCGATGGTCGAGTTCCGCGTCAGCCCCGACGGGCCGATGCTGATGGAGATCAACGGCCGCGTCTGGGGCTCGCTGCCGCTGGCGGTCAAGAGCGGGATCGACTTCCCGGCCAAGCTGGCCGAGCTGTACCTCGGTGGCCCCGGGACCTTCGGGGCGGCCAACGGCGGCCCGCCGCAGATCGGCGTGCGCTCGCGCAACCTCGGCCTCGAGCTCGTGTGGATCGGCTCGGTCCTGCGCAAGCAGCGCCGCTACCCCTTCCTCCCCGCCCCCTCGCGCCGCGAGGGGCTGCGGGCCGCCCTGCGGCTCCCGAACCCCGCCGACGGCTTCGACGTGCTGTCCATGGACGACCCGCGCCCCGGGCTGGCCGAGCTCGCGGCGGTGGCGGGCAGGCTCACGCGCAAGGCCGGTCATGGGCACTGATCACGGGGCCTTCACGGTCCTGACCTACCACCGGATCGGCGACCCGCAGTCGGCGCCGCCCGGGATCGTGAGCTGCACGCCGCCCCAGTTCGACCGCCAGATGCGCTGGCTGGCCTCGACGGGCCGTGCCGTGGCGCTCGGCGAGCTGCTGGCCGCACGCGTTGAGGGGCGCCCCACGGCCCCCGGCGCCGTGCACGTGACCTTCGACGATGCCTACGGCGACTTCCGCGACCTGGCCTGGCCGATCCTGCAGCGCCACGGCGTGCCCGTCACGCTGTTCGTGCCGACCGCCTTCCCGGACACGCAGCGGCGCTTCTGGTGGGACCGCCTGTTCGGGGCGCTGCGCGCCGCGCCGGCGCGGATGCTCGACTCGCCGGTCGGCCCGCTGTCGCTGACCAGCGACGAGGAGCGCGTCGCCGCCTACCGGCGCCTGCGCGAGCACGTCAAGACGCTGCGCCACGACGACGCGATGGCGCTCGTCGACCGGCTCGTGACCGACCTCGGCGACAGCCGCGACAGCCCCGCGGTGCTCGGCTGGGCCGCCCTGCGCGAGCTGGCCGCCGAGGGCGTCACGCTGGCCGCCCACTCGCGCAGCCACCCGCTGCTGAACCGGCTCGCGCCCGAGCGCCTGCACGACGAGATCGCCGGCTCGATGTCCGACCTGCAGGAGCACACGGGCGCCGGCGCACCGGCCTTCGCCTACCCCGGTGGCGGCGTGTCGGCCGAGGCCGAGCGCGTCGTGGCCGAGGCGGGCGCGGCCGTGGCCTTCACGACCGAGGTCGGGGCGAACGACAGCGCCGCGGCGGCGTGGCTGCGCCTGCGGCGCATCAACGTCGGCCGCCGCACGGGGCCGCTGCCCGTGCTGCGCGCGCGGATGGCGCTCGCCGCCGCCACCGCCTCGCGCCCCGTGCAGCGACCGGCCCACGCGCCCGGCGCCGGGACCGCCCAGCGCGTCGCCTACATCTCCTCGCGCTTTCCCAAGCTCAGCGAGACGTTCGTGCTGGCCGAGGTGCTGGCCGTCGCGCGCCGCGGGGTCCAGGTCGACGTGCACCCGCTGCAGACCAAGCGCGAGCAGGTCATGCACCCAGAGGCGGCCCCGCTGGCCGCCTCGGCGCACTACGCGCCGCTCATGTCGGTCCCGGTCGCCTCCAGCCAGGTCTACTGGTTGCAGCGCGACGCGCGCGGCTACCTGGCGGCGCTCGCCGCGGCGCTGCGGGGCACCTGGGGCAGCCCGAAGTTCTTCGCCGGGGCACTCGCGTTCTTCCCGCGCGCCGCGCACGCCGCCAGGCAGATGGAGGCCGACGGCGTGCAGCACGTCCACTGCCACTTCGCCAGCCACCCTGCGCTGGCCGGGTTCGTCATCCACCGGCTGACCGGCATCCCGTTCAGCTTCACCGCGCACGGCTCGGACCTGCACGTCGACCGCACGATGCTCCCGCAGAAGGTGGCCGAGGCCGCGTTCGTCGCCACCATCTCCGAGGACAACCGCCGGCTCATCCTCGCCGAGTGCGGCGAGCGCTTCGCCGACCGCGTCCACGTGATCCGGGCCGGCGTCGACACGTCGCTGTTCACCCCGCATCTGAACGGCAGCCGGCCCGACCGACGCGCCGCTGCGCCTGCTGTGCGTCGGGACGCTGCACGAGGTCAAGGGCCAGGGGCACCTCGTCGAGGCCTGCAGGCTGCTGGCCGCCGACGGCGTCGACGTGACCCTGCGCCTCGTCGGCGACGGCCCCGATCGCCCCGCCCTGGAGCAGGCCATCGCCGCCGCCGGACTGCAGGACCGCGTGGTGCTCGCCGGCCCGCGCACGCGCGAGGAGGTCGCCGCCGACCTGGCCGCATCCGACGTGCTCGTCGCGCCCAGCGTGCCCACGAAGCAGGGCCGGCGCGAGGGCATCCCCGTCGTCCTGATGGAGGCCATGAGCAGCGGCCTGCCCGTCGTGGCCAGCGGCATCTCCGGGATCCCCGAGCTCGTCGAGGACGGCTGGAACGGCCTGCTCGTCCCGCCCGGCGACCCGGCGGCGCTCGCGGGAGCCCTGCAGCGTCTGGCGGTCGAGCGCCTCCCTGCGCGGGCGACTGGGCGCCGAGGGCCGGCGCACCGTCGAGCGAGGCTTCGACGTGGAGCACAGCGCCGACGAGCTCGTGCGGCGCTTCGCCGCCAGCGCGAACGGGCGCACGGGCCGATGAGCCGGCTGCTGTTCTGGCTGTCGGCCGGGCTGATCGGCTACACCTACGCGGGCTTCCCCGCGCTCGTGCTCGCCCGCGGCCGGCTGCGCCCGCGCCCCCACCGCGAGGAGCCGGTCACCCCGACGGTCTCGATCGTCATCGCGGCGCGCAACGAGGAGGCCTCGCATCGGGGGCAAGCTGGACAACCTCGCGGCGCTCGACTACCCGGCGGAGCGCCTCGAGGTGCTCATCGCCTCCGACGGCTCGGAGGACGGCACGAACGAGCTCGTGGCCGCCCGCGCCCACGACCGGCTGCGCCTCGTCGACCTGCCGCGCGGGGGCAAGGCGGCGACGCTCAACGCCGCCGTCGCCCAGGCCCGCGGCGACATCCTCGTCTTCTCCGACGCCAACAGCATGTTCGCGCCCGACGCCGTGCGCAGGCTGGTCGCCCCGTTCGCCGACCCCGAGGTCGGCGGCGTCGCCGGCGACCAGCGCTACGTGGCCGACGGCGGCGAGGCCGCCGTGGCCGGCGGCGAGCGCAGCTACTGGTCGCTGGACCGGGCGATCAAGCTGGCCGAGAGCCGCGGCGGGCCACGTGATCTCGGCCACCGGCGCCATCTACGCCGTGCGCCGCTCGCTGTTCCGCGAGGTCCCCGCCTCCGTCGACCGACGACTTCGCCACCTCCACGGGCGTCATCGCCCAGGGCCACCGGCTCGTGTTCGCCCCCGACGCGGTCGCCTACGAGGCGGTCGGCGCGTCGGCCGAGGTCGAGTTCTCGCGCAAGGTGCGGGTCATGACGCGCGGCCTCAACGGCGTGATCATCCGCCGTGAGCTGCTGGACCCCCGCCGCCACGGCTTCTACGCGCTGCAGCTGCTCTCGCACAAGGTGCTGCGCCGGCTGATGGCCATCCCGCTGATCGTGCTGGCCGCCAGCGCGACCGCGCTGTGGCGGCGCTCGCCGTTCTACGCGGCTGCGGCCGCGGCCCAGGTGTCCGTGTACCTTGTCGGCGTGCTGGGGCTGCTCGCCGGCCGGCGCCCCAGGGCGCGCGGCAAGCTCGTCGCGGCGCCGACCTTCTTCGTGCTCGTGAACGCCGCCTCGCTCCAGGCCCTGCTGAACGTCGTGCGGCGGCGAGACATCGCGCGCTGGGAGCCCGGGCGCAAGGCGTGAGCACGCCGGGCCTCGCACTCCCGCGGCCCCTGCCCGACCCGAGGGACGCGCTGAAGGTCGCGCTGCCGGTCATCGCCGCCGTGCTCGTCGGCGCCGCGCTGGGCGCCGGCCAACCGGCGCTGGTCGTCGTCGCGCTGCTGCCCTTCGCGGTCGCGGTCGTGCTCAGCCCGAAGGCCGCGACGCTCGCCTTCGCCTTCGCCTTCTACCTCAACCTGCCGGTGCTGGTGTCGGCGCAGACGGGTGTGCCGGGCACGATCACCGGCCTCTTCATCCTGCTGCTGGGCGTCCCGGTGATCAGGCACCTCATCGTCGAGCGCCAGGCGGTGGTGCTGACGCCCGCCATCGGGCTGATGGTGGCCTACCTGCTCGCGCTCGTCATCTCGGCCATCGCGACCCAGACGCCGCCCGCGCAGGCGTCGGGCGCGATCGTGGCCTTCCTGACCGAGGGGCTCGTCCTCGTGCTGCTCGTGGTCAACGCGGTGCGTACGGTCGACATGCTGCGGCTGTTCATCTGGGCGCTGCTCGGGGCGGGCGCGGTCATGGGCGCCGTGTCGGTGTTCCAGGAGCTCACGGGCTCCTACTCCAACGACTTCGGCGGCCTGGGTCAGATCAACGCCGAGGGCTTCGGCGTCGGCGACTCCGCGCTGGGCGGCCGCGAGGTGCGCCCGCGGCTGTCCGGGCCGATCGGCGAGCAGAACCGCTACGCGCAGGTGCTGCTCGTCCTGCTGCCACTGGCCATCGGCCGCATCCGGGCCGAGCGCACGCAGCTCCTGCGCGTGGCCGCGGCCGTGGCCGGCGCCCTCATCGTCAGCGGCGTGCTGCTGACCTTCTCGCGCGGCGCCTTCGTCGCCCTCGTGCTCCTCACGATCGCCCTCGGCGTCACGGGCTTCGTCCGGCTGCGCCAGCTCGTGGCGCTCGGCGTCGCGATGGTCGCGCTGCTGCTCGTGGTCGCGCCCGACTTCGTCATTCGCATCCAGAGCCTCGGCGAGGCCAACAGCGTGTCCGCGCTCGAGCAGGGGCAGACCGACGCCGCGCTCCAGGGGCGGGCCACGGAGAACCTCGCCGCCTTCAACGCCTTCCGCGACCACCTGCTCGTCGGCGTCGGCCCCGAGCAGTTCTTCCGCCGCTACTCGACCGAGTACGGCAACGACCTGGGCCTGCGCTTCCTGGAGACCAACCGCCGGGCCCACAACCTCTACCTCGAGATCGCCGCGGACCTCGGCGTGATCGGTCTGCTGGCCTTCCTGGCCATCGTCCTGACCACGCTCGTCCACCTGTGGCGCCTGGCGCACTGGTGGGAGGCCGAGCGGCCGGAGCTCTCCATCCTGGCGAAGAGCGTGTTCCTCAGCCTCGTGGCCTACATGGCCTCCGGCATCTTCCTGCAGCTCTCGTTCCAGCGCTACTTCTGGGTGCTGATCGCGCTGGGCAACGCGACGATCTGGATCCTGCGCCACGAGCGACCGCGCGACCCCGCTGTCAACGTTCGGTGAACGACCCGGGCGGGTGCGCACCCCCGCCCCTACCATCCCCGTCGTGGCCCGTGTCGACGTCGGTATCCCCACGCACGGGCGGCCTCGCTACGTCGTCGAGGCGATCGAGTCGGTGCTCGCGCAGGAGCTCTCCGACTGGCGCCTGACGATCTCCGAGGATGGTGAGGGAAGCGGCGACGTCGCCGCGGCCGTCGCCCCCTACCTGGGCGATCCTCGGATCTCCTACCTCACGACCGGCGGTCACGTCGGCGCGGCGGCCAACATGTCGGGGCTCATCCAGCGCGGCGACGCGCCCTACGTCGCGCTCCTGCACGACGACGACCGCTGGGAGCCGACCTTCCTGGCCCGGCGCGTCGCGTTCCTGGAGGAGCATCCGGATTGCGGGCTCGTCTGCTCGAGCGGCAAGGTGATCGACGAGACCGGCTCCGTGGTGCGGCCCATCCCGGTGAAGATGCCGGCCGCGATGATGGCGCCAGAGGCCTTCGCCCCGGCGATGCTGCGGCGCAACCTCGTGCCGACGCCCACCGTGCTGGTGCGGCGAGCCGCCTACGAGTCGGTCGGGCCGGCCTTCGACGGGCGCTTCGCGCGCATCTACGACTACGAGATGTGGCTTCGGATCGGCACCCGCTACGCGGTCGCCACCATCCCCGACGAGGATGCGAGCTGGCGCTCGCACGGCGAGCAGTCCACCGTCCGCGGCCGCCGGCGTGGCGAGGAGCTGCTGGCCTTCCTCGACCACGCCGAGGCCCTGATCGAGCGCGAGCTGCCCCGGGTGCGCCTCGACGGCGGCGCCAGGCGCTACGTCCGGGGGCGCAGGTTGCTGTCGGCCGGCCTGGACGCGGTCGAGCGCGAGCAGCCGCGCGAGGCCCTGGGCCTGTTCGGCGATGCCGTGCGCATGCACCCGCCGCTGGTGGCCAACACCAGGCTCGTCGCGGCGCTGGCCGGCATCGCGACCGGCGCGCGCGGGCGCAGGCTGCTCGGCGCCGCCAGGCTCCATGCCCGCCGCAGGAACATCCGCGTCCCGGTCTGAGTGGCCTCCGACACCACTGAGGGCCCGGCGCCCAGGCGCCCGCGCTTCGCGGCCTCGGCCGCGACGACCTACGGGACGAGCCTCGCGGTCGCGATCGTCTCGCTGGTCAACGTGCTCATCACGGCCCGCTACCTGGGAGCGGTCGGCCGCGGCGAGATCGCGCTGATCATCACCATCACGACGCTCACCTCGACGCTGGCGCTGCTCGGCGTCGAGCAGGCCACCGTGAACATCGCGGGCCGCGAGCCCGGCACCAGGCGCGCGCTGGCCACGAACTCGGTCCTGCTGGCCGGCAGCCTCGGCGCCGGCGCGGCGGCGCTCGTCGCCGTGCTTGTCGTGGTCGCGCCGGCGGTCGGCGGGGACCTGTCCACCGGGCTGCTCGCCCTGGCGCTGGGCGGCATCCCGGTGCTGCTGGCCCGCACCTACCTCGCGGCCCTGCTGCAGGCCGACTACCGCTTCGGCATCGCCAACGTCACGAGGCTGCTGTCGCCCACCACCGGCGTCGTGGTCAACGGCGTGCTCGCCGCCACGTCAGCCCTCACGGTCGGCAGCGCCGTGGCCACCTGGATCGGCGGCCAGCTGCTCGGGGTGCTCCTGCTCACGCGCTTCGTGGCCCGCCGCGGGGAGGGCTTCGGGCGCCCGCACGCGGGCCTGGCGCGCGCGACGCTGGGCTTCGGCATCCGCAGTCACCCGGGCCGGGTCATGAACCTGGGCAACTACCGCCTGGACCAGTGGTTCGTCGGCACGATGGCCGGCTCGCGCGAGCTCGGGATGTACAGCGTGGCCGTCGCCTGGACCGAGGCGCTGTTCTTCCTGCCCGGCGCCCTGGCCAGCGTCCAGCGGCCCGACCTCGTGCGCGCCGGCCGCCGCGACGCCGCGCGCCGCGCCGCCCGCGTCTTCCGGCTCGGGATCCTGGTCACGGCGCCGCTCGCCGTCACGATGGTGCTCGCCGCCCCCATCCTGTGCACGACGATCTTCGGCGACGAGTTCTCCGGCTCGGTGGACGACCTGCGGGTCCTGGCCTTCGGCGCGTTCGGCATCGTCGCGGTGAAGCTGCTCGGCGACGCCCTGATCGCCCAGCGCCGGCCCCTGCTCTCGACCGCCGCTGTGGGCGTCGGCCTGGTCTGCACCCTCACCCTCGACCTCATCCTGATCCCTGCGCACGGCGGCCTGGGCGCTGCCATCGCCTCGACGGCCTCGTACACGGCGGCCGGCCTCGCCGCGGCGCTCGTGTTCAGCCGCGCCCTCGGCGCACCGGCGCGCGAGCTGCTCCCGCGCCCGCGCGACCTGTCGACGCTCCGCGAGCTCGGCGCCCGGCGCCGGCGGGTCCAGGCCGCCGAGTCGTAGCCGCGCCGAGCTGTAGCCCGGCGCTTGCGGCGGGCCGAACTGCGGCAATGAGGGCAGACGGTCCGGATCGCAGCGGCCCGGTTGGCGAGTGGCGGGAAACCGTTCACTACGAACGGTTTCTTGCCACGCGTGCCCGGGGCGGACCGCCCCAGAACGCACGAGAGGGGCGGTCCGAAGACCGCCCCTCTCACGCGGGTGCGGCGGCGGCGCCCCGGTGGGGCGCCGCCGCTCGCGGGGCTTGCTGTCAGCCCGTGAACTGCGGGCGCACGACCCGCGGCGCGCAGCGCCGGATCGTCGTGCGCAGGCTACGGCTGCGCGGGCGGGCGTCGCTGGCGAAGCTCACGCGAGCCTCGACGCGGGCGACCGCGGAACGCAGCGGCAGGGTGGCCGAGAAGCGACGCTGACCCGTACGGGCCCGCACCGTCTTCGCGCGCTTGCCGTTGACCCAGAAGCTCACGGAGCGAACCGGGCCACCGGTGACCGCCACCGAGTAGCGGTTGGACACGCAGCGCTTCGGACCGACGAGCCGGGCGGCCGCCGAGCGAACGCGCCGGGGCGCGACCTGGATGACCGGCGGCGTCGGTGCCGGCGGCTGGACGGCCTGCTCGACGGTGGGCGTCGCCTCAACGACCGGAGGCGGCGCGATCGGCTCGGGCAGCTTCTGGTTGGTGAAGGTGCAGCTCTTGCTCTCGCTCGGGCTGACCTGCAGGTCGACGCGACCCTCGTCGATCACGATGTCCGGGACGTCGGTCGTGTCGGTGCCGCTGTCACACGCGATGTCGAGGACCTTCCAACCCGCGGGCGTCTGCTCCTTGATGACGTAGACGCCGTTGGTGATCTCGCCCGTCGAGAACGTCTCGCCGTCCCTCAGGGTGAAGGTGCCTTCCTCGCCGTTCGTCTCCTGGTTCGGGCTGTTCTTGTTGAAGGGCTCCTTGTAGCCCGTGTACGAGAACGTGAACGACGCCGGATCCCCGTCCGGGTCGGTCTGCTTCGTGATACTCCATGACGACGCCGATGCCGCACTCGCGGAACCTGCGACGGCCGTCAGCGCAACGACGGCAATCGCCGCGATGCGCCTGTGCCCCCTGGCCATCCTGCCTCCCCTGTTGTTGGACTTCTTTGCAGTTCTACCGATTTGTACTGGTTCGTGCGGCCTCGCCTAGGCCAGACCCGAACTTCTGGTCCATCGCTCAGGACCCCCCCGAAAGACCAGGAGACCGCTGCGCAGGCGAACTTGCCGCCACGGCGCCCGCATGGTCCGTGCGCGTTTCGTCCGCACGCGGACGTCGGATCGCGCCCGCCACCTGCGTGCGGCGGCGGGAGCTATCGGCCTCCGGCTCGGCGAGCGCCGCTCCTACGACCGTCGCGCCGACCTGCCTGAACGCGTCTGCAGCGAGCGTTGCAGCGTCGCGCAGCGCGCGATCCTGGCGGGCGACGAGCAGCACGCCGGACACCGCGCGGGCCCAGCGCAGCCCGGCCGGCGTCGGCTCGCGCGAGCCGACGCTGACGACGACGACGTCGACCTCGTCGCGCAGGCGCCGCAGGAGGTCGCGCAGGGCGTCCTCGCCGGGCTCATGGCCGAGTGTGCCGGTGGGCACGACGCGCAGGCCCGAGGCCCATCGCACGGCGACGTCGTCCAGGCTCGGGGGCAGCGGGCCGAGCAGGTCGGCCACCCCCGGGCGGTCGCCGAGGCGCAGGTGCTGGGTGAGCTCGCCGGGGCCGGCCTGCCCGTCGAGCAGGAGCGTGCGCGCGCCGTCGAGCGCGAGCGCATCGGCGAGGCGCGCGGCCGCCTCGCCGGTGGCGTCGTCCAGGCCCGCTACGACGACGCTGCGCAGGGGCTTCTCGCCGCGCGCACGCGCGAGCCGCAGGCGGACCGCCACCAGCCTGTCGCCCTCGGGCCCGTCCATCGCGCCGAGGAACGGCGCCTCCGTCGCGTCCGCGAGCTCGAGCGGGCCGCGCACCCTGCCACGCACGGCGTCGGCCACGAGCAGCAGCGTCAGGGCGGCGAGCGCGCCGGCGATGCCCGCGACGGCGATCATCGGCCCCGCGGAGGCGCCGATCGGCGCGTCCGGCGTCTCGGGCGACTCGACGAGCCGCAGCGTGTTGGGAGGGGCGGGACCGCCGAAGACCTCGCGCGCCAGCGCCTCGGGCACGGCGCCGGCCAGCCGCGCGGCGTCGCGCGCGGTCGAGGCGCGCACCTTGATGCTCAGGATGCGCGTGACGTCGTTGGCCGTGGCCACGACGTCGGAGCGCAGGTCGGACACGGGCGTGTCGAGCCCGACCCGCCGGCGCGCTGCCTCGAGCACGGGCCGGCTCGTCGCCAGCTCGGCGTAGGTCTGGGCCTGCTGGCCCGACGCCCGCAGCTCGCTCACCTTCCTGTCCGGAGGACCGACGACCAGGCGCGCCTCGCTCTCGTAGGCGGGCTCCGCGCCCGAGGTGGCGAGAGCGGCGAGCGCGACGCCGACGACCGCGGCGAGGACGATCGCCCACCAGCCCTTGCGCACCAGGCGCAGGACGCCGCCGAGATCGCGTTCCTCGATCGGACCGCGCGGGGTGTGGGCAGGGGTGCTCAAGGTGCCGCCTCGCCGACGAGGATACGGCTCCTCGGGTCACTTTTCGCCCCCGTCGCGAGGATCCTCGACCTTGGTCGAGCAGGGTCCGTGCCACGGGTGGACGGATGTTTGACCCGCGGCCCTCGGGGTAGACCGCATTTCGGTAAACCAATGCACCGGCCTCTGCTCCATCGCCCCGCGTTGCGCCTGACGGCGGTCGGCGCAGTCGTTGCAGGCCTCGTCGTGTCCTCGATCGGCGTCGAGCAGCCCCGCGCCCAGGTACCGGTCCCGGACGTTACGGCCCCCGCGGTGCCGAAGCCGCCCGCGGTGCCGAAGCCGCCCCCGGCGCCCAAGCCGCCCGCACTGCCCGCGGCACCCAAGCCGCCGCCGCTGCCCGCACCGCCGCCGCTGCCGAAGCCCCCGGCCGCCCCCAAGCCGGTCGCGCCCGCTCCGCCGCCGCTCCCGAAGCCACCTGCCGCACCGGTCCCGGTCCCGGTCGCGCCGGCGCTCCCGAAGCCCCCCGCGGTGACGCTCCCGGCTGCGCCGAAGCCTCCGACTGCGCCTGCGGGCACGCCGAAGCCGAGCGCTCCCCAGAGGCCGGCCGCGCCGGCAGCGCCGTCGGTGACCGCAACGGGCACGACGCCGACGGTACCCGCCGCCCCGGTCGGAACGCCGTCGGTCAGGCCGCCCGCGCCGACCACGGCCGGAGCCCGCCGGCCGGCCCGCGACGGCTCCCCCTCTTCCAGCGGTGCGGGGCGGACGGAACCGCCCCAGCGCCGGTCACCGGGGGCCGCGCCGGCGCCGGCGGGGATCGCGCCGCCTCCGGCCGCGATCCCCGCTGACCCGGTCGCCGCCCGGCAGATCGCCGCCGAGCGCAAGCGGGGCTCCTCGGCGTCGTCGGCGCTGCAGCGCGTCCTCGACCGGCGCGGGAAGCGCGCGGCCTACCGCCCGCTGTCACCCCGCCGCCTGCGCAGGGCGGTCCGGCGACTCGAGCCCTGCCTGCCCCTGCTGTCGCGCCGCGAGCGCCGCGTGCTGCGCGTGCGTGCAGGCCTCGACGGCGGTCGCCCGCTCACCGTGCGCCGCGCCGCACGGCGGCTGGGCCTCAGCAGGCGGCGCGTCGTGCTCATCGAGGGCCGCTCGCTGGCCAAGCTGCGCCTGGCCCTGGCCGCCGGGTCCTGTGGCGGCGGCAGGGGCCCCGTGGCGCCCGTGACCGCTGTCGCGGGCGGCGCCTACGGCGGGCCGGGCGCCGGCTCGCTGCTCCTGCAGAGCATGGTCCTGGGGGCGCGTCGCCGCGGGCCGGCGGAAGCCTCGTTCGTCGGGACCTCGGTGAACGAGGACCGGCGCGCCGGGAGCGGCGGCGCGATCGTGCCCGGTGCGGCCGGCGCGCTGCCCATCGACCGCGTCGGCAACGGCCTGGGCAGCCGCGAGCTGCTGGTGCTGCTGGCCGGTCTGGCCCTGTTCGTGGCCGCCCTCGCGCGCGTGCGCCGGCGCATCTGACGGTCGTCGCTCGACCATCGGCCAGGCGTCGACCTCGACCCCTGCGGGGCAGACAGGTCCCCCGTGGCTCGGTACCGTGAAGGGCGATGAGATCGCGGATCGCGCGCATTCCTGCGCCCATGACGGGCGCCGCACCGCTCGGCCGATGACCGCATCCTCCACGACGCTGCGCCCGCCGTCGAGCGAGCCACGGCCCACCGGACGCCGGCGCGCCGCCTCCGGCCGGCGGAGCGGGCCACGGCACCCACCGCGCGCTGCGCGGCTCCACGCTGCTGCTGTTCGGCCGCCTGCTGTCGGTGCTCATGAACTTCGGCACGCAGGTCCTGATCGTGCGCTACCTGTCGAAGACCGACTTCGGGCTCTTCGCCTACGCCCTGTCCCTGGTCGTGATGGGCCAGAGCATCGCCGCGCTGGGCATCGACCGGGCGGTCTCGCGCTTCCTGCCGATCTACGACGAGCACCGCGAGGACGGCAAGCTGCTGGGCACGCTGGTGGTGGCGGCGGGCACGATCGCCGTGCTCGGCCTCGCCATCGTCGTCCTCGTCGCCGGCCTGGGCGACATGATCGCCACGTCGGGCCCGGGCGGCACCGGCGCCGCGGGCAGCGCCGTGCTGCTCATCCTGATCGTGCTGGCGCCGCTGCAGGCGCTCGACACCGTCCTGATCGCGACCTTCGCGGCCTTCTCGAAGTCGAAGTCGATCTTCGTGCGCAAGCACCTGCTGACGCCGGGCCTGCGCCTGGCCGCCGTGGTCGCCGTCGTCGCGCTGGCCGGCGACGCCGAGGCGCTGGCGATCGGCTACGTCGTCGGCGGGGCGCTGGGCGTCCTGCTCTCGATCGGCCTGCTGGTGAGCATCCTGCGCTCCACCGGGATCGTCGAGCGCGTGCGAGCGGGCGGCGCCGGGATCTCGCTGCCCTCGCGCGAGCTCTACGCCTTCGCCCTGCCGCTGCTGGCCATGGACCTCCTGTTCGTGCTCATGAACACGTCGAACGTGATCATGCTCGGGCATTTCGGCAACGCCGAGGAGGTGGCCGACTACCGCGTCGTGCAGCCGGCGGCGCACCTGAACCTGGTGATCATGTCCACCTTCGCCCTGCTCTTCACGCCGGCCGCCGCGCGGCTCTTCGCACGCGAGGACCGCGACGGCATGAGCGACCTCTACTGGCGCACGTCGGTGTGGGTGGCGGTCGCCACCTTCCCGGTGCTGGCGATCACGACGGCCTTCGCAGAGCCGGTCACGGTCCTGATGTTCGGCGAGCAGTACCGCGAGTCGGGGACGATCCTCGCCCTGCTCGCCATCGGCTACTACGTGAGCGCCGCGCTCGGCTTCAACGGCCTCACCCTGCGCGTGCACGGGCTCGTCAAGGCCGTCGTCGTCGTCAGCGTGATCGCCGCGGTGCTGAACCTCGCCCTCAACCTGATCTTGATACCTGCCTACGGCGCGATCGGCGCGGGCATCGGCCTGTGCGTGACGTTCCTGCTGCACAACGTCCTCAAGCAGGCGGCGCTGACGCGCGGCACGGGCATCCCGTTCTTCGAGCGCAAGCACCTGCCCGCCTACGCCTCCATCGTCGGGGCGACGGGCGCGCTGACCGCGGTGTCGCTGCTCACCGACCCGCCGCTCGTCGTGGCCGGCCTGCTCGTGGCCGCCGCCTCGGTCCTCGTCCTCATCGTGTCGCGACCATCCATCCAGATCGGGGATACCTTCCCCGAGCTTCGGCGGCTCCCGCTGCTGGGGCGTTTCGTCTAGGAGCCAAGGAGCCACCTGACCATGCTCGAGTCCAAGCGTTCCGACGGCCGTCCGCCGCTGGCAGGCTTCCTGCCGGTCGCCCGCCGCTGGCGGTGGATGCTGCTGGCAGCCGCCCTGGCCGCCGGCGTCGCCGGCTACGTCACCGCGGCCGGTGCCGGCCAGGCGTACGAGTCACGCGCCGACGTGCTGGTGGGCGGCATCGGCACAGCCGAGATCGACGTCCTGCGCGCCTACGGCCAGCAGGCCGAGACCTACGCGGAGATCGCCAAGAGCGGGCCGCTGCTGGACGCGACCGGTCAGAAGCTGGGACTCAAGAACGTCGGCTCCAACCTCACCGTGACCTCCAACGCGGTCACGCGCGTGCTCACGATCGCGGTGCAGAACTCCGACGCGGATCTGGCGGCGAGGATCGCCAACACGCACGCCGAAACGCTCATCTCCTACGCGAACCGCAACCAGGCCGACCCCGAGCAGCGCGTCTCGCTGCAGCTCATCGACAGGGCCGTGCCGTCGTCGTCGGCGGCGGGCCCCGACCCACTGACCGTGGCCGTGCTGGCCGCGCTGGCCGGCCTGCTGGGCGCCCTGGCGCTTGCGCTGCTGCTCGACCGCTCGGGTGACGCCGTGCGCGAGGCGGGCGACCTCGAGCAGGCCGCCGGGGTGCCGTGCCTGGCCACGCTCCCGCGCGGAGCGCTGCGCCCGACGCGCTTCTTCTCGAGCTCGGGCGGCAGGGCTGCTCGAGGCGAGGCCGCCGGTGCCTACCGGATGCTCGCGGCCAAGGTCGAGATCCTCGCCGGGCCCGGCCTCGTCGTCGTGACGCTCGGTCGCAGCGGCGGCGTCGTCGCCGCGAACCTCGCCTCGGCGCTCGCCGCGACCGGCGCGCGGGTGGCCGTCGTCGACGCGGAGGGCAACGACGCGGCGATCGCCGCGCTGCGCGGCGCGCGCGAAGCCAGCCCGGCGCTCGGCAGCGGTGGCAGCGGTGGCGGCGACGGGTGGCTGGACGAAGCTGCCTCGACCCGCGAGCACCGCGCCGCGGGTGACGAGCCGGACGTCACCGGCGTGCGCGTGGTCGGCCGCGCCGAGGTGGACGAGGCCGCACGCGAGGGGGCCGAGGGCTCGGGCCGGTTGCTGGCCGCGCTGCTCGAGGAGGGCGACGCCGTCGTCGTCCACGCACCGCCCTTCCAGCGCTCGCCCACGGGCCTCGCCTGGGCCCGCGTGGCCGAGGGCACGGTGCTCGTCGCCGAGCGCGAGCGCACCACCCAGCGCGAGCTCGTCTCGGCGCTGGAGAGCCTGCGCCTCGTCGACGCCCGGCTCGTCGGCACGGTGCTGACGCCGCCGGTCCCGGGCCTGCGCCGCTAGGGCCCGCCGCGCCTTCGCCCTGGGTCGGCTGGCGACCCTCAGGGTCGGAGCGGCGCGAAAGCGAGAACGTCGGCCAAGGTGTCGTAGTGGCGATCGACGTGAACGACGGCTGCGCCGTGCTGTTGGGCACACGAGGCGATGAGCAGGTCCGGGATGGGGACTCGATGCCTGCCGCTGACCACCAGCTCGCGCTGGGCGCCGGTGGCGATCGCGCCGCGGACGGGTGGTCGGCACACCTTGAGGGTCGCACCGCTGCGTGGTAGGTGCTGCACCTGGCGAGGCTCGGCTCAGGGGCGGTCCGGGTCCTCGACCAGGGCCAGCGCGAAGCCGTCGTGGCCCTTGGCCCCGACGGTCTGGACGACGGTCGCGCTGACGCGCGGCTCGGCAGCGAGCAGCTCGAGGAAGCGGCGGGCGCCGCGGGCCGCGGGGTCGCCGGCCGGCGGGTCCAGCACGGCCCCGCCGCGCACGACGTTGTCGGCCACGATGAGCGTCCCCGGGCCGCCCAGCGCAAGCGCCCAGCGCAGGTACTCGGGGTTGGCGGCCTTGTCGGCGTCAACGAAGACCAGGTCGAACGGGCCCGCGCCCTCGGCCGCCAGACGCGGCAGGGTCTCGAGCGCCGGCCCGACCCGCAGATCGACGACGTCGCCGAGGCCCGCGCGCGGCGATCGCCCCGCGCGCCACCTCGGCGTGGTGCGCGTCGCGCTCCAGGGTCACGAGCCGCCCGCCGGCGGGCAGCGTGCGGGCCAGCCAGATCGTGCTGTAGCCCCCGAGCGTGCCGAGCTCGAGGATGCGCCGCGCGCCGCGCAGCCTCGCCAGCAGGGCGAGCAGCGAGCCCTGCAGCGCCGACACCTCGTGTGCGGGCAGGCCGGCCGCGGCGCCCGCCTGCAGCGCCGCGTCCAGCACGGGATCGGGACCGGCCAGCAGGCCGGTCAGCCAGTCGTCGACCGCGGTCCAGCGGCCGTGCTCGCCGGCTGCCGTCAGGAGGCGGTGGCCAGCGCGGCCGCGCGCGTGAGCTGGCTGAGCAGGCCGTCCTCGAGGGTCGTCCGCGGCTCCCAGCCCACGTCCTCGCGGATGCGCGAGCAGTCGGCGGCCGTGCGCTTGACGTCGCCGTCCGCCGGGGCGCCGTAGCTCACCTCGAGGCGACGGCCGGTGAGCCGCTCGCAGTGGGCGATGATCTCGCGCAGGGAGGTCTCGCTGCCGCCGCCGATGTTGTAGACGCCGCCTCCGGGCGCGCGGTCCATCAGCGCCATGGTGGCGCTGACGGCGTCGTGCACGTAGGTGACGTCGCGCGACTGCTCGCCGCTGCCGAACACCTCGAAGCGACGGCCCTCGTGCAGCGCGCGGGCGATGCGCTCGGTGGCCATGTCCGGGCGCTGGCGCGGCCCGTAGACGGTGAAGTAGCGCATCCCGATCGCGTCGAGCTCGAGCGTGTCGGCGTACGACGCGGCCAGGTGCTCGCAGCAGAGCTTCGTGACGCCGTAGGGCGAGACCGGGCGCACCGGGCTCAGCTCGGTCGTCGGGTAGCTCTCGGCGTTGCCGTAGACCGACGACGAGGAGGCGTAGACGACGCGCTTGCCCGCGCGGCCGGCGCTCTCGAAGATGCGCTGGGTCGCCATCACGTTGTCGTTGAGGTACGTCGAGAAGGTGTCGCCGAAGCTGCCGCGCACGCCGGGCTGGCCCGCGAGGTGGAAGATCCCGTCGACGGCCTCGACCAGCGGCGCGAGCGCCAGGTGGTTGAGGTCGCCCTCGACGAACCCGAAGCGCGACCGGTCGCGCAGGCGCGACAGGTTGGACTCCTTGTTCGAGCGGGGGTAGTAGTCGGTGAAGGCGTCGATGCCGATGACCTCGTCGCCGCGGTCCAGCAGCGCCTCGCACAGGTGCGAGCCGATGAAGCCGGCGGAGCCGGTCACGACGTACGCGCGGCCGTTGCCGCGCGGGGTCGTGCCGTCCATGGCGTTCGTGAGCACGGGCTTGACGGGGTTCATCGTTCCTTGGGTCCCTTCTGGTGACGTCATGTCGTCATCGACAAATCTAGGTGCAGTTGCTGGCGTTGTGACCTGGCCGATGAGCCAGCGGTCCTGGTCGGAAGGTCAGGCTTCATGTCTCGGCTCGGCCGGCGCTCCGCTTGAGCGCGATCAACCGGAATCGTCGAATTCCGTGCCGCTCGGCTCGGGCTCGGGCGTCGGACGGCTCGGAGCCGGGTTCGGTGTCGGCGTGCGACGCGGTGCCGGAGCCGGCGTGGTCTGTCGCTGCGTCGGCGTCGGGGTGACCGTCCGCGGCGCCGGCGCCGGATCGCTCTGCTGAGCCTGTGCGGGACGTCGCGCGGCCGCTGCGCGGCGGCGGGCCGCGGCGGCACGGCGGGCGGCGGCCGCGCGGCGGCGGCCGACGCGACGGTCGGCGGCGAGCTGGCGCGCACGCCGAGCGGCGGCCGCGCGGCGCAGGCGCTCGCGCTTGGCCTTGGCCGCCTTCGCCCGCTGCTCGGCCTCGCGCGCCCGGATCCCCTCGGAGCTGGCCCGCGTAGCTGCCGTCTGGACCTGCTCGCCCGTTGCTCGCGCGGTGGTCTCGGCGCGGACGGGCGTCGCCGCGCGCGGGTCACCGCCCGAGGACGAGAGCACGATCGCCACCAGCGCGCCGAACAGGAGTCCGATGCCGATCCCCAGGATCTGAGGGCGACCGGTCACGCGCTAGGTCGCGGGGCAGGTGAAGGGCTTGCCGGGGAAGGACCGCACGCAGCGATCGACGCGCCGAGGGGCCGCGTTGCGGCGGATCTCGAAGCGCGTGTACTTGCCCAGGCGCCCGCTCTGGGTGATGTAGATCTCGAGCTTCGCGCCGGCACGCAGGCGACGCTCGAAGCTCCGCAGCCGCATCGCGGTCCGCGAGCTGCGCGCGGTGCTCGTGACGAGCTTGCGCGGGCAGCCGCCGCCCCGGCAGCGGACGCGCACCTTCGCGCCGCGCGGAGCCCCCTGGATCGACAGGAGGTTGATGCGTGCGGTGCTGCCCACGACGCTGCCGCGCAGCCGCACGATCGGGAAAGGGGAGAGCAGCCGCGCCGTTGTCGGGCGCGGCTGCCCCTGCCCACTGGACGGTGTCGAGGCGGTGGGGGGGGAGCCGCTGTTCGACGTGCCCAGGATCTCTCCAGCAGCAGGCGGGCTGGAGACGAAGATGGTCTGGAAGGAGGTCTTCGACCCCCCATTGTTGTCCGTGGCGCGCACGGTCACCGTGTAGTTCCCCGCCGCGGCAAACACGTGAGTGGCCGTATCGCCGCTGGCTTCGTACACAGTATCGCTATTGAAGTCCCATTCGTAGGTCTCGATGTTGCCGTCTGGGTCGGTCGCCTTGCTCGTGAACGTCACGGCCTGGCCGGCGACCGGCGCGCTGGGACTGTACGAGAGCGACGGAGCGTTGGGAAGCTGGTTGGGCGGCGGCGGCAGCGTGCTGACCCTGATCGTGCGCAGCTTCTCGTCGAAGAGGTTGCCCGGATCGGTCACGCGCAGCGTGACGTCCTTGGTGCCCGGGCCGCTCCACGTGACCGTCGTCGTGCACTCGCCCAGGCTCGGCGACGGCCGACGGACCGTCGACGGTCCACGCGCAGCGGAGCTGGTCGCCCTCGGGGTCGTCGGAGGTCGAGGTGACCGTGATCGTCTCGCCGACGACCGGCTCGTTGTTGCTGACCGAGAACCTCGCCGTGGGCTTCGTGTTGACGGGCGGCGGCGGCGGCGGCTCGACCACCGTGATCACCCTGCTGTTGCTCGACGAGTCGACGCCGTTGGACGCGGTGACGGTGATCGTCTTATCGCCCGGCGGTGTCGAATGAGGTCGTCGTATCCGCGCCGGTGTCGGACCCGCCGACCCGTTCCGAAGTCTCCACGCGTAGGAGATGACGGTCGGAGTCGGGGTTCGTGATCGACAGCGAGACGGTCTGGTTGACGTCGGGGTTCTCCGGCGAGACGCTGAACTCCGGCTGCGCCGGCGCCTGCGCCAGCGCCGTCCCCGGGGCGGCGAGGGCCGCGAGGGCCGTCACGAGCAGGAGCGGGAGGAGGCGGCGGGTCATCGCCGGACCTCGCAGCCGCGCTTGACGTCGATGCGGTCGGCGCGGATGGTGTCGCGCCCGGCGCCGCAGTCGATCACGTCGCGCTTGCCGTTGCGGGCGCTGATCGTGTCGTTGCCCGCGCCTCCGAGGAGGACGTTGCGGCCGGCGCCCGCGAGGAGCACGTCGTTGCCGTTGCCGCCGGAGAGGCGGTCGTTGCCGGCGCCGCCCGACAGGCGGTCGCGGCCGTCGAGGCCCAGGAGCGAGTCGATGCCGTCGCCGCCGTAGGCCTCGTCGTTGCCCGCGCCGGCGTCGGCGAGGTCGTTGCCGGGGCCGGCGGACAGGCGGTCGTTGCCCGTGCTCCCGCGCAGCCGGTCGCGGTCGGCGCCGCCGAAGACGCGGTCGTCGCCCGCCCCGCCGGAGACGCGGTCGCTGCCGGCGTCGCCGTACACGCGGTCGTTGCCGGTGCCGCCGTCGACGGCGTCGGCGGCGATGCCGCCATAGACGAGGTCGGCGCCGTCGCCGCCGCCCATGCCGTCGCTGCCGGCGAGGCCCCACATGCAGTCGTCGCCGGCGAGGCCGGTCATCGTGTCGTCGCCGGCCTGGCCGAACATCTGGTCACCCGAGAGGGTGCCCTGGATGAGGTCCGCCCTCGCGGTACCGGTGAACAGCTTCGAGCACTTGAGGTTCGCGGGCACGGAGATGGGCGGCGCCGTTCCAGGGGCCGAGGGCAGGATAGCCAAGCCGAGCGGCCTGGTTCCGGAGGGCGGCGGCGGCGCAGAGGTGTCGACGCTGCCGGCGGGCGGCGTCGCAGCGGGCGTCGTGCCGCGCTGGTAGTTGCGGCGATCCTCGCACGCGCCGGCGTCCGTGAAGCGGTCGAGACGGTCGTAGTAGACGACGTCCGTGCCGGGCCCGCAGGTGATGGTGTCCTCGTCGCTGCCGAAGGTGTTGATCTCGTCGTCGCCGGCCCCGGCGTCGATCGTGTCGCGGCCCGTGTTGCCCTTGATGACGTCCTGGCGAGACCCGCCCGCGAGGGAGTCGTTGCCGATGCCGCCCTCGATCTCGGACGCGGTCGCCGTGGCGTTGGCCACGGTGTCGTCGGTGTCGACGCCCCTGAGGGTGATCTTCGAGATGCCGAGGCTGTCGCAGGTCGCCTCGGTTGCCGTGACGATGTCACAGCGCGACCCGGTGATCTTGATGCTGTGCAGCAGGTTGCCGCCGAAGTCGTCGCGGATGCGGTAGACGCCGGGCTCCTGGGTGACCGACACGCGGTTCAACTCGCCCGCTTCAGCCCGGTAGGTGATCTCGAAGTTGCCGGCCTTGAGCTCCGACGCCCAAGCGCCCTGGGCCGCCATCCCCATGGCAGCCATCACCACCGTCGTCGTCGTGAGCGTCGTGCTCACCTTCATGTCCTGGTCCCCCCCGGGCGCCCGATGTCGTGCGGGGTGTCCGCAACCCCATACCTGACCAACGCATGGACGGGCGTCCGATGCACGCGATGGTGGCCAATCGTCTGCACGGCGACCGCGAGCCCCCGCTCGCAGCGCCGTTCGACGGTGCACGTGACCGCTCGTGGCGAGGATCGACCGTCCGTCGATTCGCGTTCAAGACCACGCGGAAGATGCCGACCACCGAAGAATGCTTCATGCCCGAACGTTCGTCATCGGCGTCATGACGACCGCTCTCCTGGTTGCCGCCGTGCCCGCCTCGACCGCCTCCGCCGCAGCCCCCTGCGACCGGTGCCACCGCCGCCACCGCCGGCGTCCGGGCCGTGTCGCCGGCGCGTGACGCGGTCCTCTGCCTGGTCAACGCCGAGCGCCGCGAGCGCGGCCTGCCCCCGCTGCGCTCCAACGACGACCTCGAGCGTGCCGCCCAGCGCCACAGCGCCGACATGGTCGACCGCCGCTTCTTCGACCACGACAGCCCCGGCGGCACCACCGTCCGCGACCGTGTCGAGCGGACCGGCTACCTCAGGGGCGCCCGGCGCTGGTCGCTGGGCGAGAACATCGGGTGGGCCTCGCGCTCGATCTCCTCGCCGGCCGGCATGGTCAAGGCCTGGATGGAGTCACCCGGCCACCGCGAGATCATCCTCACCCGCGCCTTCCGCGAGGCCGGCGTCGGGATCGCCATGGGCGTGCCCTCCGGCCGCGGTGCCGGGGCGACGTTCACGATGGACTTCGGGCTCGCGACGCGCTGAGCTGAGCGCGCGCGGCGGGCACCGCCGCTACGGTCGGCGGCGTGACCATCGTCGATGACGTCCGCCGCCAGTGCGCCGCAGTGGCGAGGGCCTCCACGCAGGTCCGCATCGACGCGCGCGCACTGGATTCGGTCGAGCACGGCCCGCCGCCGGCCCTCGACCCCGAGCGCCACTACCTCGAGGGCTCGGAGGCCGACGTCGCGACCTACCTGCTCACCGTGGGCGCCCTGAACTTCGGCTCGGGCTGGTTCCCGACGCTGCGCAAGCGTGCCGCCTCCGGAGGCCGCACGGTGTCCGGAGCGACCACGATCGCCTGGGCGGTGACCGACCGCTTCCGCGCCCACGGCCCGTGGACCAACGCCGAGCTGCGCGCGATGCGCACCGGCGAGCTGGCCGCGGTGCTGGGCCAGCGCGCCGATCACGAGCTGATGAGCCTCTACGCACAGGCGCTGCGCTCGCTCGGCGCCTTCCTGGGCGAGCGCGACGCGCTGGGGCTCGCGGCCGGGGCAGGCGGCTCGGCGGTCGCGCTGGCCGCCGAGCTCGCCGGGGGCATGGCCCTGTTCGACGACCGCGGGTTCTTCAAGAAGGCGCAGATCGCGGCCGCGGACCTCGCGCTGGCGGGCGTCGCGCGCTTCGGCGACCTGGACCGCCTCACGATCTTCGCGGACAACCTGGTCCCCCACGTCCTGCGCTGCGACGGCGTGCTCGTCTACGACCCGCGCCTGGCGGCCCACATCGACGCCGGGCGGCCGCTGCGCATGGGCGCCCAGGAGCGTGAGATCCGGGCCTGCGCCGTCGTGGCCTGCGAGCGCATCGCCGAGCGCCTCGGGGTGGCCGAGGCGACGCTCGACCACTGGCTGTGGAACCGCGGCCAGGCGCCGGCCTACAAGGCCCGCCCGCGGCACCGCTGCCACACGGTCTACTACTGAGCGGGCCGCCAGGGCCGCGCGGGCGGCCGGTACGATCGGGCCATCAGCAGGAGGCCCGCGATCGACCACGTGCACCAGCGCGTCCGGGGTGCCGTGCTCGGATCGAGCCTCGGCGGCCCGCTGCGCCGTGCCAAGCGCGCGCTCGAGCCCGCGTCCGTCACCCGGGACCGGCGCGACGTCGAGCACCTGCACGCCATGCTCGCGGCGGTGCTGGCCCCCGACGCCAACTGCATCGACGTCGGGGCGCACGAGGGCGCCTACCTGGCCGACATGCTGCGCCTGGCCCCGCGCGGGCACCACATCGCCTACGAGCCGCTGCCGCACCTGGCCGACGCCCTCGCGGCCCGCTTCCCCGGCGCCGACGTGCGCCGGGCGGCGCTGTCCGACACCAGCGGCGAGGCCGCGTTCGTGCACGTCCTGACGCGTCCCGGCTGGAGCGGCTTCCGCGAGCGGCCCTACCCGGCCGAGGAGCGCCTCGAGCGCATCGTCGTCGAGACCCAGCGGCTCGACGACGTCCTGCCTGACGACTACGTGCCCGCGTTCGTGAAGATCGACGTGGAGGGCGCAGAGCTCGAGGTCCTCCGCGGCGCCGCCGACACGCTCGCACGGCACCGGCCCGTCATCGCCTTCGAGCACGGGCTGGGGTCCGCCGACTACTACGGGACCGGTCCCGAGGACGTCTTCGCCCTGCTCGTCGACCATGTCGGCCTGCGCGTGCTGGACATGGACGGCGGCGGGCCGTACACCCGTGACGACTTCGTCCGGGCGTTCCACGGCGGCGAGCGGGTCAACTTCCTGGCCCGCCCGTAGGCGTCAGCGGGCCGGGCGCCGCGCGTCGCGCAGTGCCGCCAGCTGGTCGCGCTCGCGCTGCGCCGGCTTTCCGAGCGCTCGCTTCGCGACGCCGCGCGTGGCGAACGTCAGGGCCTGGGCGGCGTCGTCGAGCATGAGCGCGCGCGATCCGAGCCGCTGCCCGACCACCTCTCGGCGGCGGGCGGCGTTGAGCGCGTGCGGCTCGCCGCGACGGTGCAGCGAGTGACCCCCCGTGTGGCGCAGCGACACGCCGGGCCGCAGCTCGGTCGGCACACCAGCCGCGCGGGCGCGCAGGCAGAGGTCCAGGTCCTCGTAGAGCAGGAAGGTGTCCGCGTCGAACGGCCCGAGCCGCCGCAGGGTCGCCGTGCGGGCGACCAGCGCCGCGGCGATCGCCCAGCCGAGGTCCTGCGGGCGGTCCGAGCGCCAGGGATCGGCGTGCTCGCGCAGGGCCCGCGGCAGCAGTGGTGGCGGCACGAGCGCCGGCAGCAGCGCCGCCACGGTCCCGGGCAGCGGGTGGGCGCTGCGCTGGAGCGTCCCGTCGGCGTTGAGGAGACGCGGCGCGAGCAGGGCGTCGCGCTCGCGGGCTTCGGCGACCAGGCCGGCGAGCCCGTCGTCCAGCAGCTCGATGTCGGGGTTGAGGAGGACGGTCACGTCCTCGCGGGCCAGTTCGAGCCCGGCGTTGTTCGCCGCCCCGAAGCCGGGGTTGCCGTCGAGCACGACCACCTCGGCGCCGCGGGCGGCGGCGAGCGCTGCGCCGTCGTCGCGCGACCCCGAGTCGACGACCACGAGCTGCGGGCGGTCGCGCAGGTGGCGCTCGAGCGAGTCGAGCAGCACGGCCAGCTCGGGCCGCGAGTCGTGCAGCACGACGACGATGGTGAAGCTCATCCGCGCCGCCTCGGCCAGCAGCGTGCGCAGGTCGCGTGCCGCGTCGTCCCAGCCGGGGATCGCCGGTGCGGCCGCGAGCAGGCGAGCGCGCTCGTGCTCGACGCGCAGCAGCGCCTCGGCCAGCGAGGCGGCGTCGCCGGACCGGAAGCGCAGCGCGGCGCCGCCGACGGTCTCGTCGTAGATCGGCAGGTCGGCCACGATCGCCGGCGTGCCGCGGGCCAGCGCCTCCAGCGGCGGCAAGCCGTAGCCCTCGAGCCACGACGGCAGCACGAGGGCGAGCGCGCCGCGGTACAGCGCGTCGAGGCGGCCGTCGTCGACGGGGCCCAGCACGTGCACGCCCGGATGCCCGGTCAGCCTTGCGGCGAGGCGACCCGCGCCGGCGATGACGAGGTCCGCGTCGAGCCCGCGCGCGCGGGCGAGCGCGTGGCCCTCCAGCAGCAGCTCGGGCGCCTTGCGCGGCTCGAGCGCTCCGACGAACAGCACGTAGCGCCGAGGCACGCCGGCCGGCGGTCCGGGGTCGCCGGCGGCGGGAGGATCGACGCCGTTGAGGACGACGCGAACCCGGTCGGGCTCGAGCCCCCACCGGGTCAGGAGCTGGTCGCGCGTGACCGAGGAGACCGCCGCGACGCGCGCGGCGCCCGCCGCGAGACGGCGGGGGCGGGCGGCCCGGTGCCACAGGCGCTCGTAGCGGGTGAAGTCGCGCGGGCGCTCCTCCCACGACAGATCGTGCACGGTCAGCACGTAGGGGACGTCGCCGACGGCCACCGGCGCCGGCGCGGGCACCCAGGCGACGTCGACCCCGCTCCCGGCGAGCCGCGCGAGCCGCGGGCGCCCCGCCAGCGCGGCGGTGCCGTGCAGGACTCGGCTCGGGGCGCGGCTGCGGAGGACCACGACGTTGTCGCCGGCGGGCGCGTCGACCGGCTCGCGGCCGGGCACGACGAGGCGCCACTCGTCGGCCGGGTACCCGCGCGCGAGGGCGCCGAGGGTCGAGCGCGTGACGCGCGCGACCCCTCGTCCGGCGTGCAGGTTGCGGGCGTCGACGGCGACGATCACGGTCGCGCACCCTACGACGGCCGCGGCGCCGCGGACGGCAGGCGACCACCCTGTCGCGCGCGGGAGGGCTTGTACGCTGCGGCGCCCATGCGCCGACCGAGCCGCGACGCGACGATGACCCTCGGGTACGTCGCGCTCTCCTTCGCGCTGGCCTTCTGGCAGCGCCCGGGGAAGGCCTCGAGCGACACGAAGATCGACCTGCACGTCGACCCGGCGTCGCTGGTCGCCCAGGCGGCCTCGACCTGGACGACGTCGATCGACCTCGGCGCCGTGCACAGCGCCCAGTACACGGGCTACGTGTGGCCGATGGGCCCGGTGTACGCGGCCCTGCACGCGATCGACCTGTCGCCGTGGGTGGCCCACCGCCTGTGGCTGGGGCTCGTCTACGCCCTGTCGGTGTGGGGCATCCTGCGACTGCTCGACGTCCTCGTGGGGCGCCCGCGGGGCGTCGCCCACCTCGTCGCGGCCGCCTTCTACCTGCTGAACCCCTACACGGCGGTGTTCACCGCACGCACGAGCATCGCCCTGGTGGGCTACGCCGCGCTGCCGTGGCTGCTGCTCGTGGTCTTCCACGGCGTGCGGTCGGTGCAGGGGTGGCGCGGCGGCTGGCGGGGGTGGTGGTGGGCGGCCGTGTTCGCGCTGATCCTCACGTCGCTCGGCGGCGGCATCAACGCCGCGGTCGTCGGCTGGATGCTGGTCGGCCCGCTCGTGCTGCTGATCCACGAGCCGCTCATGGGCTCGGTGCGCTGGCGCGACTCGGCGAGCTTCCTGCTGCGCATGGGGCTGCTGGGGACGCTCGCCTCGCTGTGGTGGATCGCGCCGCTGGTGGTCCACGCCCGCTTCGGCATCGACTTCCTGCAGTTCACCGAGCAGCCGGGCACGATCTGGGCCACGAACAGCGCCGCCGAGGTGCTGCGCCTGATGGCCTACTGGACGTCCTACGTCGGAGTCGGCTTCCGCGGCTTCGAGACGCCGCTGTTCACCGAATCCGGGACGCTGCTGTTCAACCCGCTGGTCGTCGGCGCCTCGCTGCTGCTGCCGGCGCTTGCCGTCGTGGGGTTCGTGTGGACGCGGCGCATGCCCTACGCCCCGTTCCTGCTGCTGATCCTGCTCGTCGGGGCGGTCATCGAGGTGGCTGGCTTCCCGGACGGCACGCCGATGCGCGACACGATGGTGTGGCTGTATCGCAACGTGCCGATCCTCGCCTTCATGCGCACGACCCAGAAGGCGGCGCCGCTGGTGGCGATCGGCGCGGCCGGCCTGCTGGGGCTCACCGCCGGCCTCGCGTGGGCCCGGCTGAAGGCCCTCGGGCCGGGGACGCTGCGGCGCGTCGCGCTCGCCGGCGCCCCCGTCGCGCTGGGCGCCCTGATCCTGCTGGCGGCCCTGCCGCTCGTGCGCGGGACCGCGGTCGAGAAGCAGATGGTGTGGGACGAGATCCCGCCCGCGTGGGTGCAGGCCGGCGCCGAGCTCAACCGCGACCTGCCGGACAACTCGCGGGCGCTCGTGCTGCCCGGCCAGATCTTCGCGTTCTACAAGTGGGGCGGCACGATCGACGCCATCCTGCCACGCGTGACCGACCAGCCGGTCGCGGTGCGCTACGAGACGCCCTACGGCGATCCGCGCGGCACCGACCTGCTCTTCACCGTCGATCGCCTCGTCCAGCAGGACCGCCTGTTCCCCGGCCAGCTCCCCCCGCTGCTGCGGCTGATGGGGGCCGGCGCGGTCATCACCGGCAGCGACGACGACATCGGGCGCAGCGGCGCCGTCGAGGCCTCCGCGGCCGCCGCCACGCTGGCCGGCCAGGGCCTCGGGCGGCCCTCGCGCGCCTACGGCCCGACGACGCCCCTCCCCCAGCCGCGCGGCGACGTCGGCCCGCCGGCGATGCTGCCCCAGGTCCGCCGGTACGAGGTGCCCGAGCGGCGCGGCATCGTCCAGGTCGCCCCGAACGGGCCCGCCGCGGTCGTCGACGGGGGCGCCGAGGGCCTGGCCACGATGGCCGCCTTCGGCGACGCTGCCCGAGGAGCGGCCGATCGTGTACGCGGCCGACCTCGGCGCCGGCGAGCTGCGCGAGCAGGCCGCGGCGGGCGCCGACGTCGTCGTGACCGACTCCAACCGGCGCAGGCGCTTCCTGCCCGAGTTCGCCGAGCAGAACCTCGGCGCGACCCTCGGCGAGAACGAGCCGCTGAACGTCAACCAGGCGACGATCGACCCGTTCCCCGAGCGCGGCGTCGCCGCGCAGACGGTCGCCGCGCTGCGCGGCGCGCGCTACCTGCGGGCGCCGAGCGACGGCGGCCTGCTCGAGTTCCCCGAGCACGCGCCGCTGGCCGCCTTCGACGGCGACCTCGCGACCACGTGGGCCGCCGACCGCTACCGCCAGGAGAGCGACCGCTGGTTGGAGATCGGCTTCCAGGCGCCGCGCGACGTGCCCTACGTCGACCTCGTGCCGATCCGCGACTGGCGCGGGATCGAGCGCGAGGTCGACGTCAACGGCGTCCGCGCGCGGCTGGGGCCCGGCGTCACGCGCGTCCGGCTGAACCAGCGCGACGTCGGCGCGCTGCGCGTCACGATCACGAAGGTCGACCAGCCGCCCGGCGACCTGCGCGGCAGCGGCGGCTTCCGCGAGATCCGCATCCCGGGCGTCCGCGTCAGCGCCCCGCTGCGGACGCCGGTGCTCGCCGCCCGCGCCCTCGCGGGCCGTGACCTGCGCCGCTCCTCGGTGACGTACCTGTTCGAGCGCACGACGGCCGACCGGCCGTTCCACCGCGACCGGCGCACCGACAGCCCCCTCCTGGAGCTGCCCCGCAACCGCGAGGACCCCGAGCGCGCCCTGGACCGCCTGACCTTCGCCCCCGCCGCGCGCTCCTATGCGGTCGACGCGTGGGTGCAGCCGGCGATCACGACGTCCGACGCCACCCTCGACCGCCTGGCCGGCGTCCGCGGCCCCGCGACGTTCACGTCCTCCGACCGCTTCCACAACCGGGCGGCGAACCGCGCCTCGAGCGCGTTCGACGGCCGGGCGCAGACAGTCGTGGCTCGGCGTCTGGGCGCGCCCGTCGAACCCGCACCCGTGGATCGCCTTCCGCGCCCGGCGGGCGCTCACGGTGTCGAGCCTGCGGATAGGGGCTTCCGCCGAAGCCGTGCGCCGCCCGACCCTCGTGCGCGTGTCGTGGGCCGGGGGGCGCACCGGCCCGCTGCGCCCGGCGGCCGACGGCACGGTCACGCTGCCGCGCCCGGTGCGCGCGCGCGGCTTCCGCGTCACGATCCTCGACGCCCGCTTCCCGGCGTCTGCCACCGCCCGCCAGCGCACGACGCGCGCCGTCGGGATCGCCTCGCTCGACGTGCCGGGGCTGGAGCCCGTCACGCTGCCCACGGCAGGCGCGCTGCGCAGCGCCTGCGGCGACGCGAGCATCAGCGCCGGCGGGCGCACGGTCGCGCTGCGCCCGCGTGGGACCGTCGCCGACCTGCTCGCGGGCCGCCCGCTGCGGGCGCGGGCGTGCGGCGGCGAGGTCGAGCTGGGCAGCGGCGTCCAGCGCGTGCGCGGCCGGCCCGCGCCGTTCGCCGTCGACCTGCTGCGGCTGCGGTCGGCCGCGCCGACGCCGGCGGCGTCGACGGGCCCGAGCGGCGGCCGCGTCGTCGACGGCGGCAGCATCGGGCGGAGCTCGGTCACCGGCGCGCGCGTCGCGCTGGACGGCCCGTCGTGGCTCGTGCTCGGCCAGAGCTACTCGAAGGGCTGGGAGGCCACGTGCGACGGGCGCTCGCTCGGCGAGCCGCGGCCGATCAACGGGTACGCCAACGGCTGGCGGGCACCGGCGGACTGCCGCGCGGTCGACTTCACCTTCGGGCCGCAGGCGACCGCGCTGACCGGCTACCTGATCTCCGGCGCCGTGTGCCTGGCGCTCGTCGCCTTCGTGCTGGCCGGCCGGCTGCTGGCGCGGCGCGATCCGGCCCCGGCGCCGACGCAGCGCCTGGCGTCGCTGCTGCCGGCCGAGGCCGCGCGACCCATGCCCCTCCCCCGCGCCGCCGCGCTCGCCCTGCTGCTCACGCTTCCGCTCAGCTTCCTGTTCGCGGCGCGCACCTCGGTGCTGATCTTCCCCGGGCTGACCCTGATCCTGTGGCGCGGCATCGGCGTGCGCGCGCTCGTGCTGACGGCCGCCGGGCTGCTCGGCGTCGTCGTCCCGGTGATCTACGCCGTGGTCTCGCCCGAGGACCAGGGCGGCTTCAACTTCGAGTACAGCATCGAGACGATCTACGCGCACTGGACGGCGGTCGCCGCGCTGGTCCTGCTGATGGTCGCGTGCGGCCGCGCGCTGGCCACCGCCCGCCGGCAGCGACGGCCCCCGCGGCCGCTCGGAGCGGGTGACCTGCCCGCCGACCCCGAGCACGAGCGCGACCGGCGGCTGGACCTGGCGCCGGTGGGTCGCGCGGCCGGCCCGTGACACGCTCGACCCGGCGGCGCGTCGCGTCCAACACCGCCGTCCAGATGGCCGGCAGGGGCGTGACGCTGGCCATCGGGGCGGTCTCGATCGTCATCCTCACGCGCTACCTGGGCGCCGAGGACTACGGGCGCTACACGTTCGCGCTCATGTACATGCAGCTGTTCGGCGTGCTGGCCGACGTCGGCCTGTTCACGACCGTGGTGCGCGACATCTCGAGCGACCCGTCGCGCACCGAGGAGCTCGTCGGCAACGCGCTGAGCCTGCGACTGCTGCTCGCGATCGGCGTCATCGCGCTCGGCGCTGGGATCAGCCTGCTGCTGCCCTACGAGCCCGACGTGCGCGTGGCCATCCTGATCGCCGGCGGCCCGCTGCTGTTCGGGATGCTGACGACGTCGTTCGTCGCCGTCCTGCAGGCGCGCTTGCAGATGGGCCGCGCGGTGATCGGCGACCTGAGCGGGCGCGCGGCCGCCTTCGCGCTCATGCTGCTGGCCGTCGGGCTCGACGCCGGCTTCTTCGCCGTCCTCGCTGCGGCGGCGGGCGGCGCCGCGGTCGCGCTGGTCGTCACCTGGCTGGTCACGCGCCGTGTCGCGCACATCCCGGTGCGCGCCGACCCGCGGGTCTGGCGCGCGCTGCTGGTCTCCAGCCTGCCGCTGGGCGTGGCGCTGGCCATCAACGAGGTCTACTTCCGCGTCGACACCGTGATCATCTCGCTGTACGAGCCGTTCGACGAGGTCGCGCTGTACACGCTGGCCTACCGCATCCTGGAGCTGCTGCTCGTGGCCGGCGCTGTCTTCCTCAACAGCGTGCTGCCGGTGCTGTCGGAGGCGGTGACGCGTGACCAGGCGCGCGCCGTGCGCATCGTGCAGGACTCGACCGACCTGCTGATCGCGGCCGGCGTGCCGCTCGTCGCGGGCGGGCTCGTCCTGGCCCCGCAGATCGTCGAGGTGGCCGGCGGCGCGGAGTTCGCCGACGCCGACGAGCCGCTGCGCATCCTCCTGGTGGCGGGCGCGCTGATCTGGGTCAACGGCGTGTTCGGGGCGGCGCTGATCGCCAAGCGCCGGCAGACCAGCGCGCTGTGGCTGAACGTCACCGCGCTGGTCTTCAACGTCGGGCTGAACCTGCTCCTCGTACCGAGGTACGGCATAGTGGTGGCCGCCGTCGTGACCGTGGCCTCCGAAGTCCTGATCCTCGCCGGCTCGTATCTGCTCATGCGGCGCCATCTCGGCTTCTTCCCGGTACCCACGACCCTGCTCCCGGCGCTGCTGGCGGCGGGAGCGATGGCCGGGCTGCTGGTGGCGCTCGGGGGCGCGCCGCTGCCGGTGCTGGTCGTCGCCGGCGTGGCCGCCTACGGCGCGATCCTGTGGTCGATCAGCCCGGCGAGCCGGCGCCTGGTGACGGGCCTGCGCGCGTGAGCACGCCCCGCAACCTGCTGCCCCGCGGGCCGCGCGACACGCGCTCGTGGTACCTCGACGCCGACGCGCTGGAGCAGGTCGACCACGCGCTGGTCGACTTCGTCGCCGCCCACGCGGGCCGCGACGTCGTGGACCTCGGCTGCGGCCTGGGCGGGTACAGCAAGGTGCTGGCCGAGCGCGGCTTCACGGTCAGCGCCTTCGACGTGCAGCCCGAGTACGTGGAGCGCGCCCGGGCGCTGGGTGTGCGCGCCGAGCACTACGACGGCGAGCACCTGCCGCTGGCCGACGGCGCCGTCGACACCGTGTTCCTGCTCGAGGTGCTCGAGCACCTCGAGGACCCGGCCCGGCTGCTGCGCGAGGCGCGGCGGGTCGCGCGGCGCAACGTGCTGGTGAGCACGCCGAACTGCACCGAGGACTTCGGCTGGGTGCCGATCGACTACACGCACATGATGGAGGTCGACCACCGCCAGTTCTTCACCCAGACCTCGCTGCGAGCCCTGCTCGACGGGGTCTTCGGCTCCTCCGACGTGCAGCAGGCCATCCCGCTGGACCGCCACATCGCCGGGCTCGTGCTGCCCCGGCCGCTGCGCCCGCTGTACCGCTTCCTGGACCGCCGCGGGCGGGTGCCGCAGCGCTACTACTTCCGCCTGCTGGGCCGCGCGCCGACGCAGTGACCCGCGTCCTCGTCGTGTCCACCGAGCCGGTCGGCCCGGTGATGGCCGGGCCGGCGATCCGCGCGCTGGAGCTCGCGCGCGTGCTGGCCTCGAGCCTGCGAGGTGACCCTGGCGGCGCCCGCGCCCAGCGACGTCGGCGACGCGCCGGTAGCGCTGCTGGAGGCGAGCCTCGTCGACTTCGAGGCACTGCTGGGCGCGGTGCGCCGCCACGACGTCGTCGTGGCCCAGCAGCTCCCTGCCCAGCTCCTGCGCTACATCGCGCGGATGCCGATCCGCTACGTCGCGGACCTCTACAACCCGATGATGATCGAGGTCCTCGAGGCCGTCGGGGCCGGCAGCGCGGGCACGCCGCGACGGGTCGCCAAGTCCGTGCTCGCGCAGTGCACCGTGGCCGACCTGGTCATCTGCGCCAGCGAGAAGCAGCGCGACCTCTGGCTGGGCGGGATGGGGATGGCCGGGCTCGTCGACGTCGCCCGCTACCACGCCGACCCCACCTTCCGCTCGTTCGTGGACGTGGTGCCCTTCGGCCTGCCCGAGCGCGAGCCGCGGCGTGCCGCGCCGGTGCTCAAGGGCGTCTGGCCCGGGATCGCGGCCGACGACCGCGTGCTGCTGTGGGCCGGCGGCGTCTGGCGCTGGCTCGACGCGCTCACGCCGATCCGCGCCGTGCAGCGACTGCGCGAGGGCGGTCGCCCGGTGCACCTCGTCTTCCTGGGCACCGGCAGGCCCGCCCTGGGCGACGACGTCCCGATCCCGACGAGCGCCGAGCGAGGCGATCGGCCTTCGCCCGTCGAGCGCGGCCTCGAGGGCGTGTGCGGTGCACTTCAACCGAGGGCTGGGTGCCCTACGACGAGCGCGCAGGCCTACCTGCTCGAGGCCGACCTCGCCGTCTGCGCGCACCACGACCACCTCGAGGCGCGCTTCTCGTTCCGCACGCGGGTGCTCGACCACTTCTGGGCCGGCCTGCCGTCCGTGGTGACCGGCGGCGACGCGATGGGCGACCTGATCGAGCGCCGCGCCCTCGGGCGCGCCGTCGACGCCGAGGACGACGAGGCCTTCGCCGCCGCGTGCGCGGCCCTCCTCGACGACGACGAGGCCCACGCCGCCGCCGTCGAGCCGCGTGCGCGAGACGGCGCGCGAGTTCCGCTGGAGCCGGGCGGCCGCGCCGCTGGTGCGCTTCTGCGCCGAGCAGGCCGACCGGCCGCGGCGCAAGGTGCCGCCGGGCGTGCTGGCGCGGGCCACGCTCGGGCAGTACCCCGACGTCCTGGCCGACCTGCACGACCGCGGCGGCCTGGCTGAGGTGGCACGGCGAATCCCGCGCCACGTCGGGCGCGTACTGCGCCACCGGGCGTAGCCCCGACCCCGGTGCCGCGCGTCCTGGTCCTCTCCGTCGAGCCGGTGGGTGCGGCGATGGCGGGCCCGGCGATCCGCGCGCTGGAGCTCGCGCGGGCGCTGGCCGAGCACTGCGACGTGACGCTGGCGGCACCGGCGCCGAGCGATCCCGGCGACGCCCCGGTCGAGCTGCTCGAGGCCGAGATGGCCGACTTCGAGCGGCTGCTCGAGGCCTTCCGCCGCCACGACGTCGTGATCGCTCAACGGCTGGAGTCTCAGTTGCTGCGTTACGTCGCGCGGATGCCGATCCGCTACGTCGCCGACCTCTACGACCCGCAGATGATCGAGGTGCTCGAGGCGATGGGCGACGGCGGCGGCACGATTCCGCGGCGCGTAGCGAGATCGATGCTGGCGCAGTGCGCGGTGGCCGACCTCGTGATCTGCGCCAGCGAGAAGCAGCGCGACCTGTGGCTCGGCGGGATGGGCCTGGCGGGACTGATCGACTCCGAGCGCTACCGCAGAGACCCCACCTTCCGCTCGTTCATCGACGTCGTCCCCTTCGGCCTCCCCGACAGGCCACCGCAGCGCTCCAAGCCCGTCCTCAAGGGCGTCTGGCCCGGCATCGGTGAGCACGATCGGGTGCTGCTGTGGGCCGGCGGCGATTGGCGCTGGCTCGACGCGCTGACGCCGATCCGGGCGGTCGAGCGCCTGCGCGCCCAGGGGCGTGCGGTGCACCTCGTGTTCCTGGGACCGACCGCCCGGCGCTCCGTCCGGACATGCGTTCCCACGAGCGCCGACGCGGCGATCGCCTTCGCGCGCGAGCGCGGCCTCGAGGGCGAGTGCGTGCACTTCAACCGCGGCTGGGTCCCCTACGCCGAGCGGCAGGCCTACCTGCTCGAGGCCGACCTCGGCGTCTGCGCGCACCACGACCACCTCGAGGCGCGCTTCTCGTTCCGCACGCGCGTGCTCGACCACCTCTGGGCCGGCCTGCCCTCGGTGGTCTCCAGCGGCGACGCGATCGGCGAGCTCGTCGAGCGCCGCGGCCTCGGGCGCGCCGTCGCGCCCGACGACGCCGACGGCTTCGCCTCAGCGTGCGCGGCGCTGCTCGACGACCCCAGGCGCACGCCGCCGCGGTCGAGCGGATCAACGAGGTGGCGCCGGCGTTCCGCTGGCGCGAGGCCGCGCGCCCGCTCGTCGAGTTCTGCCTGGAACACCGCCAGCGCCCGCCGCGGCGCCCGCCGCCGGGCGTCCTGGCGCGCGCGACCTTCGGCCAGTACCCCGACATCCTCGCCGACGCGCACGAGCGCGGCGGGCTCCCCGAGGTCGTGCGCCGCGTGGCGCGCAACGCCACGCGTCCACTGCGCTACCGGGCATAGCGTCGGCTGCAGGCCGCCGATCGCCAGCACAGCACCTGCCGCCGCGCCCTCGGCGTCGACCGGGCCGCGCGGTCCCCCGCCACCTCGGGCGCGTCCTGCGCCACCGGGCCTGAGCGGCCGGCTCAGAGCTCGTAGCGGTAGTCCGCCGGGGTCGGGGCGCGCTTGACGCCCCACAGGGTGGTGTTCAGGAACGCAGGCGTTGCGCTGCGTGCCGCCGATCCGACGGGCGTGGACTGCGCCGGGAAAGTCGTAGCCGGTCGCGACGACCTCGAAGCCCATGGTCGTGCCGAACAGGCTGGCCAGCGCCTCGCGCGAGAAGCGGAAGTAGTCCGCGGGTAGCCGTGCAGTGGGAAGGACTGGTGGGTCTGCACGAAGAGCAGGCCGCCGACGGTGAGCGTCTTGAGCAGCTCGTGGGCGGCCAGGCCCGGGTACTTCAGGTGCTCGAACGTCGAGGCCGAGAGGATGACGTCGAACCGCTCGGCGCCGACGACCGCGGAGAGCGTGTGCACGTCGGCCACGACGTCGACGTCCTCGCCGCCCTCGATGTCGGTCCCGAGGAACTCGGCCGCGTGCGGCACCCAGTCGCGGTGCATCGTCGAGCGTCCGGCGACCGACTGCAGCGTCCCCAGCTCGAGGACCCGCGGAGCACTCGAGCGTGCGGCACACGCGCGATGAAGCCTCGCCTCGCGCGCTACCGACGGCGTCGCCGTCGCGAGCGCGGCGTGCCGGCGCAGGGCGACGCGGCCGCGCGGACGGTCGAGGCGATGGGCGATCCGCGGGTCCATGGCCGCAGCATGATGGCGGACGCGCTCGGTAGGGTCGGCGCCCCTTGGCGACGTCGCGGCTCAGGCTCATCTCCGCCGGCCTGTTCGCGCTCGGCGCACTGCTCTCGGGCGTCACGATCCTGTGGGGGATCAACCCCCACGACGAGGGGCTGGTGCTGTCCTCGGCCGCCCGCATCACCGAGGGCCAGCTGCCCTACCGCGACTTCTACGCCAACTACGGGCCGGGGCAGTACTTCCTCGTCGCGGGCCTCGACGAGCTGTTCGGGCCGTCGCTGCTGAGCTGGCGGATCCTGCGCGTGGCGCTCGACGCGACCGTCGGCGTGCTGGCCTACCTCCTGGTGCGCCGGGAGGCGCCCGAGTGGCTGGCGCTCCTCGCGTGGGCCGCGGTCGCGGGCGCGATGGCCTTCCCCAGCATCCCGAGCCCCAACCCGGTGGCCATCGCCCTGGGGCTCGGGGCGATCCTGCTCGCGCCGCGGCGTCCCGCGGCCGCCGGGGCGCTGGCCGGGCTGGCCGTCGTGTTCCGCGTGGATGTCGGCCTGGCGGCCGTCGGCGGGGCGATGCTCGCCGCGCTGCCGCCCGGCGACCTGCGCGTCGCGCGACGCGAGGCGGCCCGCGCGGCGGCGCGCGTCGCCGGGGCCGCCGCGGTGGTCGCGGTCGTGCTGCTCGCGCCGGTCGTGCTCGCCGCGCCGCGCGAGGCGTGGGAGCAGACGCTGGGGTTCGCGCTGGACGAGCAGGGGCTGCAGCGCCTGCCGCTGCCCGGCGCCTACGACGGCAGCCTCCAGCCCAACAAGGTCCTCGACCACTACTTCCCGTACGTGCTGCTCGGCGGCGCGCTGCTGTGGATGGTGCTCGCCCTGCGCGAGCGGATCGGGCCGCGGGGGTGGGCCGCCGCCCCGCTGGCGCTGGCCGGCGCGGCCTACCTGCTGGCCCGTGCGGACGAGTTCCACCTCATCCCGCTGGCCGCGATCCTGCCGGTGCTGCTGGCCGTCGTCGCCGCCCGCGCGCGCAGCGCGGGCCACACGCTCGCCTTCGGCGCGGCCTGCGCCGTGCTCGTCCTCGTCGCGCTGCACGGCCTGGACGAGAAGCGCATCCAGGCGCTGTCGCCGCCGCCACTGGAGCGCCTGGACGTCGACGTGGCCGACGGGGTCAAGGCCCCGACCGCCGAGGCGCGGGCGCTGGCCGCGACCGTCGCCTACGTGCGTGCGCGCGTGCCCGAGGGCGAGCCGGTGTTCGTGGCCAACCCGCGCCACGACATCGTCAAGGTCGGCAACCCGCTGCTCTACGTGCTGCTCCAGCGCGACAACCCGACGCGCTACGACGTGTTCCAGCCGGGCGTCGTCACCAGCGCGCCCGTCCAGGCCGAGATGGTGCGCGACCTGGAGCGGGCGCGGCCGGAGATCGTGGTGCGGTGGCTGAGCCCCGTCGCCTCCCAGCCCGAGCCCAACGGCGCGGGGCGCTCGAGCGGCGTGCGCATCCTCGACCGCTGGCTGGCGCGCCACTACGTGCCGGAGCGGCGCTTCGGCGACTACGAGATCCTGCGCCGGCGCGCCTGACATCACGCGCGGCCAGCGCGGGCGGCTGATGTCACCGAGAGGAGACCCGCGAGCGCGTACGCGATGACGGCCGCGGCCATGACGAGCGACCACGTCCACCATCCGAGCGGCGGCGACCAGGCCGCAACATCGGGGAAAAACCAGACGCCGTCCCCGCCCACGGCGAAGCGGCGAGCGCTGGACCACCACCCGAGCATGTGCACCGCGCCAGCGGCGACGAAGGTCCCCAGCGCGAGCCCGGACATCAGGGGCGCCGGAAGGTGTCGTCGTCTGCGTAGCACGACTTCGCCGGCCCACAGAGGGACGAGCACAAGGAATGGCAGCACGTACCGACCGTGCAGCGGCCCGATCTCGCGGTACACCACGGACATGACGAGGGTCACGCCGACAGCGGCAACCATGAGGCCGAGCATCGAGAGCCGCTCGCGTCCGTTGCCGACGATGAGCACGGCCCCGGCGAGGAATCCGAGCAGCACCAGCCAGGCGACGTGCCCGGCCCGCGGCATCGGAGCATCGAGCGCTCCGAAGGTTCCGACGACGTCCCGGCCGAGGTGCGGAAGGCGATCGATCGAGGGCCCAAGCGCTTCGATTATCGTCGTGCCGCTCGGCGACGGGCGCGGCTGCACGGTGAACTCCCAGATCAGGCTGGCCGCCGCCGCCGCGATGACGACGATGCCCGCGGCGATGGCTCGTCCCCCGGCGGCCTGGCTGGCGCGGACCAGGACGCCGGGACCGGCCAGGAGTGCCACGGTGACCACGAGCAGAGCGACGAACGCGGGGCCCAGGGCGCGTGCGGAAGCCAGGACTGCCCCGCTGACCGCTAGGGCCGTCCAGACCCCGCGTGGTACGGGCCGGTCGCGGGCCAGCCGGAGCAGGCCGGCCGAGAAGCAGACGGCACTCGCGATCTCCGGTCCACTCGGCGACAGTACGGAAGAGACGAACACGACCATCGGAGTGATCGCCACGACGGTCCCGAGCAGCGACGCTCCCGGTGCTGTGGGGCTCCAGAGCACCCAGACCGCCGCGATCAGCAGCCCTACGGCGACGACGAGGTTCGCCGCTCGGCCGGCGCGAACCGCCGTCCCCGCGGCGTCGGCCGTGCGAATGGCCAGCCCGGCCGGGACGTAGACATAGGGCTGATAAGTGCCGACGTAGCTTCCAATGACGCCCCGCTGGTTTGCGGGTCGGGGTTCGTCGAGGCAGGCGGCGCTCTCCTGGCTCTTTCCGATCGTGCAGCCGAAGCCGAGGTCGATGAGCACGGGTCGGACCGTGAACTCCCGTGAGGTTTTGGCCTGCCACCGCGTCGCGCGCGAAGGTGCGAGGAACTTGCGGATGTTCGGGTCACCGCGCGCCCCAGAACCCAGAAGCTTGGCGACGTCCTCCGGGTTCAGGCTCAATGGCTTTCCGAGCAGCTGACCATGACCGACGCCGATGGCCTTGACGTAATGAGCGCGCTCGTCGAAGGAGGAGCCGGGCGGGGTGGCCATGAGCCACGCGACCGCCGCGAGCACGAGGAAGCCGGTGACCAGTCCGGGCACGAGCGCCCCGGCCGCGGGACCAGCCGTGGAGCGGGTCCAACGGGGGCGAGGCACCGCCTCAGCGTATCCAGCACAGGCGCGTGCGAGTGCCCCGCGCGCCCTCGCCGCGTGCCCTCGCTGCGCCGGCGCTAGCCCCCAGCAGGGTTCGGGCCGCGCGTGGCGCGCAGCGGGCGCACCTCGCCGGCGCGGCCCTCGGCGGCGGTCTCCCGGGCGCGGTCGGACCGGCCGTCGGCCAGCTCGGCGACCGCGCGCTCGAGCGCCTCGACGCGGCTGGCCAGGCCGCGGATGGCGTCGGCGACGGGGTCGGGGAGGTGGATCCAGTCGGCGTCGGGCCCCTCGGGCCGGCGACCGTCGACGCGCACGACGTGCCCGGGGTTGCCGACGACCGTGGCGTTCGGGGGCACGTCCGCGATGACGACGCTGTTGGCCCCGATCTTCGCCCCGTGGCCGACGGTGATCGGCCCGAGCAGCTTGGCACCCGAGCCGATCGTCACGTTGTCCTGCACGGTCGGGTGGCGCTTGCCCGCCGCGAAGCCGGTGCCGCCCAGCGTGACGCCCTGGTAGAGCGTCACGTCGTCGCCGATCTCGGCCGTCTCGCCGACCACGACGCCCGTGCCGTGGTCGATGAACAGGCTGCGGCCGATGCGCGCCGCCGGATGGATCTCCACGCCCGTGAGCGCCCGCGTGGCCAGCGCGATGCTGCGCGGCAGCACCGGGACGCCGGCCTCGTACAGGGCGTGCGAGACACGATGGGCCAGCAGCGCGTGCACGCCGGGCCAGCTCGCCAGCACCTCCAGCGACGAGACGCCGCGCGCGGCCGGGTCGCGCTCGTGGGCCGCGGCGACGTCGCGGCGCAGCTCGGTGGCCACGCTCGCCAGGGTGCCGAGGCCCAGCATCGACCGTACGATAGCCGCGCGATGGCCCGGCGCTTCCTGATCCTGCACGGCTACGAGGGCTCGGGCCCCGACCACTGGCAGACGTGGCTCGCGGGGCGCCTGCGCGAGCGCGGCGCGCACGTGTGCTACCCGGACCTGCCCGACCCGTTCGCGCCCCAGCCGGCGGCCTGGGGCGCGGCGCTGCACGCCGAGCTGGCCGGGCTCGCGGCGGGCGCGGGCGGCGACGGCGAGCGCGTCGTCGTCTGCCACTCGCTCGCCTCCACGCTGTGGCTGCGCGAGGCCGCCGCGATCGCGCCGGAGCATCGCGTCGATCGCGCCGTGCTCGTGGCGCCGCCGTGCCCCGGCGGCCTGCCGGCGGTGCTGGCGCACTTCTTTCCCGTCGACGCGCGCACGGAGGCGCTGGCGGCAGCCGCCGGCACGACGCGCGTCGTCTGCGCCGACGACGACCCGTTCTGCCCCGAGGGCGGGGCGACGCGCTGGGCGGCGCCGCTGGGCCTGCCGGCCGACCTCGTGACCGGCGGCGGCCACCTCAACCCCGACGCCGGGTTCGGCCCGTGGGCGGCGATGGAGGCCTGGTGCCTGGGCGAGCGTGAGGCGCTGGCCGGCTACCCCGACGCCGAGCCCGCCAGGCGCGACCAGTAGGCGATCCACACCTCGGCATGCGCGATGCCCGCCTCGAGCGTGAGCAGCGCTCCGGCGCCGGCCGGGTCGGCCAGCGCCCGCAGCCCGTCGTGCAGCGCGCGGTACGTGGCGAGCTTCTCCGTGTAGGCCTCGACGAGCCCGGGCGCGACCGCGGCGGGGTCGGCGCCGAAGAAGAGCTTGAGCAGACCCGGGTCACGGAGCTCGGGGAGGCGCACGTCGGGGTCCTCGCGCCAGGCGGCGAGCGCCTGCGAGCCGCGGCCGGTGATCGCGTATACGCGCCGGCGCCGGCCGCCCCGCTCGCGCTCCTCGGTGACGTAGCCGCCGCGCGCGAGGCGCTCGGGCTCGGCGTACAGCTGCGAGTGAGGGACGCTCCAGAAGTTGCCGATCGAGCCGGCCACGCCCTGCTTGAGGGCGTAGGGCGTCGACGGACCCGCCGCCTCGAGCAGGCCGAGGACGATGTAGGACGTGGGCGTGAGCGGTGGGTCGGTTGACAACGGTCCGGTTCGGACGGTATAAGCAGGACTGTCCCGAGGCAGCCTAGCGAGGAGCGAACCATGGCGGTGGCGACGGTCGGCAGCGAGATCGGCTTCTCCGATCTCGACGAGGAGATCGAGGCGCAGGACCTGCAGCTCGAGGGCGAGCTGCCGCCCTGGCTCGGGGGCAGCCTGCTGCGCACCGGCCCCGCGCGCTGGGACCTCGCCGAGGGCAGCGTCAGCCACTGGTTCGACGGCCTGGCGATGCTCCACCGCTTCTCCTTCGGCGCCGGGCGCGTCGCCTACGCCAACCGGTTCCTGCGCTCGCGGGCCTTCGAGGCGGCCCAGCGCGACGGCCGCCTCGGCTACCGCGAGTTCGCCAGCGACCCGTGCCGCTCGGCCTTCCGCCGCGTGTCGACGCTGTTCGACGCCGAGGCGCAGCTCAGCGACAACGGCTCGGTGAACGTCACGCGCCTCGGCGATCAGTACCTGGCGCTGACCGAGACGCCGCTGCCCGTCGCCTTCGATCCCGAGACGCTCGAGACGCTCGGGATTCCGGCCCCACCGGCCCGGCCGCCGGCCGACGTCTCCACGGCCCACCCCCACCACGACCGCGAGCGGCGCGAGCTGGTCGGCCACGGCACGAAGCTCGGCGCGCGCTCGCGCTACGTCCTCTACGCCCAGCGCGATGCGGCCGACCGGCGCGTCGTGGCCAGCATCCCGGCCCGCAAGCCCGCCTACCAGCACTCCTTCGGGCTCACCCCTCGGTACGCGATCGTGTTCGAGGGACCGTTCGTCGTGAACCCGCTGGGGCTCGCGCTCGCCGACAGGCCCTTCATCGAGAACTTCAGGTGGGAGCCCGAGCGCGGCGACGCGCTTCTGGGTCGATCGACCGCGAGCGCGGCGGCGTCGTCGGGCCGTGGACGGGCGAGCCGCTGTTCTGCTTCCACCAGGTGAACGCGTTCGAGGACGGCGACGACGTCGTCATCGACCTGCTCGCCTTCGAGGACGCCTCGATCGTCTCCGCGCTCGGCCTCGGCCGGCTGCGTGCCGGGGAGGCGCCGCCCTGGCCCGAGCTGCGGCGCTTCCGCCTGCCCCTGCCGCGGCCGGGGGCGGTCGCCGGCGAGCCGCTCAGCGACGTGCGCTTCGAGCTGCCTCGGATCGACTACGCGCGGCGCAACGGCCGCGAGCACCGGTACGTGTGGGGCATGGCCCCCCGCGACGGCGAGCTCTTCGGGCGGGTCGTCAAGGTCGACGTCGCCGGCGGCGGCGCGCAGGCCTGGGACGAGCCCGGCTCCTACCCCGGCGAGCCCGTGTTCGTGGCCCGGCCCGACGGCGAGGGCGAGGACGACGGCGTCCTGCTGTCCGTCGTCCTGGAGCCCGAGCGGGGCCAGTCGTCGCTGCTGGTGCTCGACGCGCGCGACCTGTCGGAGCTGGCCCGCGCGCGCGTGCCCCACCACATCCCGTTCGGGTTCCACGGCCAGCACTTCGGCTCGCTCTGAGCCGCGGCCTGCACGCCCGACGGCGCCGCGGGGCGGGGCGGGGCTAGGCGCGCGCGTCCTGCGGCGCGGGCGGCGCGAAGAAGGGCGCCGAGATGTAGCGCTCGCCCGAGTCGGGCAGCACGACGGCGATGCGCTTGCCGCGTGACTCCGGGCGCAGGGCGACCTGCATCGCACCCCACACCGCGGCGCCGCAGCTCATGCCGGCCAGCACGCCCTCGCGCTGGGCCAGGCGGTGGGCCACCGCGATCGCCTCCTCGTCGGGACAGCGCAGCACCTCGTCCAGCAGCGACACGTCGAGCACCGCAGGCACGAAGCCGGCCCCGATGCCCTGGATGCGGTGCGGGCCGGGCGCGCCGCCGGAGAGCACGGCCGAGCTGTCGGGCTCCACCGCGACGACCTGCGCCCGCGGGTTGCGCTCCTTGAGCACCTCCCCCACGCCGGTGATCGTCCCACCGGTCCCGACGCCGGCGACGAGCACGTCGACGCGGCCGTCGAGGTCGCGCATGATCTCCGGGCCGGTCCCGCGGCGGTGGGCCTCCGGGTTGGCCGGGTTCGAGAACTGGTCGGGCAGGAAGGCGTCGTCGCGCGAGGCCATCTCCCGCGCGGCGTCGACCGCCTCGTTCATCCCGCCCAGCGACTCGACCATCTCCACGCGCGCGCCGTAGAGGCGCAGCAGGGACTCGCGCTCGCGGCTCATGCCCTGGGGCAGGAAGATCGTGAGGTCATAGCCCTTGGCGGCGCAGCAGAAGGCCAGGGCGATCCCGGTGTTGCCCGACGTGGCCTCGACGATCGTCGTCCGGCCCGGCTCGATGCGGCCCTCACGCTCGGCGGCCTCGATCATGGCGACGCCGATGCGGTCCTTCACGGAGCCGCCGGGGTTGAAGGCCTCGAGCTTGGCGAACAGCTCGACGTCCGTGTCGGCGGGCAGCATCCGGGTGAGCTGCACCATCGGCGTGTGGCCGACGTGATCGGCGATGGTGGTGGGGATCGGGGCCATGCCGGCCGGTTCACCCTAGCGACCTCGCTCCTGCCTCCCGTAGGGTCGGCAGGACCGCCCGACGTGATCGCGCTCGCCCGACTCCTCCTCGCCGCGCTCGTGCTCCTGGCCTGCTCGAGCCCCGCCGCGTGGGCCGGCGGCCGGTCGCCCGGGCTGGTCGCCTCCGACGACGCCTCCGTGAGCGCGAAGCGCCCACGCGGCGGACGACCCGGGCGGCACGCGGCTGCACCTCGGAGGCGAGTCGCGGTGGCGCGCGCTGCTGCGCTTCCGGGTGGACGGCGCGAGCGCGGTGACGCGGGCCACGCTGCGCGTCTACGCGCTGGGACGACCGTCGCGGCCGGTCAGCGTCCGCCGCCACGCGGGCGCACCGGCGTGGCGTGAGGGCGTGGTGAGCTACGCCGCCCTCCCCAGCGAGAGCGTCAGCGCCGGCGCGTGGCGCCCGCCCCGCAGCGCCTGCCGGCGGAACTGCAGCGCCGGGACGTGGCTCGAGATCGACGTCTCGAGGGCGGTGCGCGAGCCGGGCCGCGTGAGCCTCGTGCTCGCGAGCCAGCACGCGCGAGACGCTCGAGCTGGCCGGCCGCCGGGACGCGCGGCGCGCGCCGCGGCTCGTCGTCGAGCGCCGCGGCGCGCCGTCGCGGCGGCCCGCGCCGGTGTCGCGGGCGCCCGACAGCCTGGGCGACGGCGCGGGGCCTGGCGTGCTCGTCGCCGCCGCGGGGGACATCGCCTGCCGCCCCGAGGCCGACGACCCGTGCGTGCAGCAGGCGACCTCCGACCTCGCGCTCGCCAGCGGCGCGAGCGCGGTGCTGGCGCTCGGCGACCTGGCCTACGACGACGGCACGCTCGAGCAGTACCGCACGCTGTTCGAGCCGAGCTGGGGCCGGCTGGGGCCGCTGCTGCGCCCGGTGCCGGGCAACCACGACTACCACACCGCCGGCGCCGCCGGGTACTTCGACTACTTCAACGGCGTCGGCGCGGCCAGCGGGCCGGCGGGCGAGCGCGGCAGGGGCTGGTACAGCTTCGACGCCGGCGCCTGGCACGTCGTCGCGCTGAACTCCAACTGCGGCGACGTCGACTGCCGCCCGGGCTCGCCCCAGGAGGCCTGGCTGCGCGCCGACCTCGCCGCCAGCGCGGCGGCCTGCACGCTCGCCTTCTGGCACCACCCGCGCTTCAGCACCGGCGAGCACGGCGACGACGCGCGGGTCGCCCCGCTGTGGCAGGCGCTGCAGGACGCCGGCGCCGAGCTCGTGGTCTCCGGCCACGACCACGACTACGAGCGCTTCGCGCCACGCGCGGCGTCCGGCGCGCCGGACCCCGTGCGCGGCATCCGCCAGCTCGTGGCCGGGACCGGCGGGCGCCACCTGCGGCCGTTCGTGACCACGGACCCCGCGAGCGAGGTCCGCGACGCCTCGACCTTCGGCGTGCTGTTCCTCACCCTGCGCCCGTCGGGCTACGACTGGCGCTTCTCCCCCGCGGTCGGCGCGTTCACCGACGCGGGCTCGAGTGGCTGCCACGCATGAGCGCGCACTGGTAGGTTCGCCGCTCCGGTCCGCAGCAGGAGGAGAGGCCCATGGTCCGTCGTGCCGTCGCGCTGTCCATCGCGCTCATCGCCGTCATCGCGCTCGGCGCGTGCATGGTCCCCCGCCCGCCCGGCGACAGCCCACTGCGCTACCGCGACGCGACGTTCAGCCAGGTCGACATCACGCGCGACCTGCAGTACGGGAGCGCGACCGCGCAGAGCGGCACCCCCACCGCGCTGAAGCTCGACCTCTACCAGCCCCGCGGCGACACGCAGACCAAGCGCCCCGCGCTGGTCTGGGTGCACGGCGGCGGCTTCTCCGGAGGCGACAAGGCCGACCCCGCCGACGCCGACGTCTCGACGACGTTCGCCAAGCTCGGCTACGTCGTCGTGTCGATCAACTACCGCCTGATCGCCACCGCCTGCGGCGGCAGCAGCACCCCGCCACCGTGCTTCGCTGCGGCGATCGACGCCCAGCACGACGCGCAGGCGGCCGTGCGCTGGCTGCGCAAGAACGCGGCCGCCTACCGCCTTGACGCGACGCGCATCGGGATCGGCGGCATCTCCGCCGGCGCGATCACGGCGACGGAGGTCGGGCTGCACTCCGACGACCCGGGCACCAGCGGCAACCCAGGGTTCTCATCGGCCGTCGGCGCCTTCGTGTCCATCGCCGGCGGACTGCCCAACGGCGCCTTCGCGAGCGCGGGCGACGCCCCCGGCCTGCTCTTCCACGGCGACGCCGACCGCGTCGTGCCGTTCGTGTGGTCGGCCCAGACCGCGGAGGCCATGAGCCGCGTCCGCGTCCCGGCCTTCATCCAGCCGCTGGCCGGCGGCGGCCACGTGGACTACCTGACCTATCGCACGCGCTACCTGGAGCAGTCCAACTACTTCCTCTACACGTTCCTCGACCTCTCGCGCGCACAGGGCCAGCCGGTCGCGGCGGCGCGCGCCTTCGACCGGCGCGCACAGCGCCTGCGCGGTCGCTTCGAGCGCTACGTGCCGCGGCTGCAGGAGCAGCGCCGCGGCTACGAGCGGTTCATACCGACGCGTTGAGGCGGACCGGCAGCGTCTTGAGCTGGTTGATGAAGGGCGAGACGGCGAACTGCGGTTCGCCGTCGAGCTCCATCGCCGGGTAGCGGGCCAGCGTCTCCTCGAGCAGGACGCGCAGCTCGAGGCGAGCGAGCGCCGTGCCCAGGCAGAAGTGGCGCCCGCCGGCGCCGAACGCCTGGTGCTCGGGGTTGCGCGTGACGTCGAAGCGGTCGGGGTCCTCGTGATGCGATTCGTCGCGGTTGGACGACACGTACCACATGAGCACCTTGTCGCCCTCGCGGATCGTCGTGCCGTGCAGCTCCGTGTCGCGCGTGGCCGTGCGGCGGAAGTGCGCGAAGGCGGGGAACATGCGCAGTGCCTCCTCGACCGTGCCGGGGACGAGCGCCGGGTCGTCGAGCAGCATGCGGCGCTGGCCGGGCTGCTCCAGCAGCGCCCGCATCGCGCTGCAGTACGTCGCCTTCGTGCTGTCGTTGCCCGCCGCCACCAGGAGGAAGAAGCCCATGACGATCTCGTGCTCCTCGAGCCGCTCGCCGTCGACCTCGGCGTGCACGAGCACGCTGGTGAGGTCGTCGGTGGGGCGCTCGCGGCGCTCGGCGATCAGCGCGCCGCAGCGCGCGAAGATCTCGGGCACGGCCTGCTGCATGACGGCCTCGACGCCCTCGGGGTTCAGGTCGGGGTCGTCGGCGCCGAGCGTCGCGTTCATGAGCCGCGCCCACACCGCGTCGTCCTCGGGCGGGATGCCCATGAAGCTGCCGATGACCCGCGACACGACGGGCTGCGCGACGTCGGTGACCAGGTCGCACCGCTCGCTGCCGTCGAGGCGGGCCAGCACGTCGCGCGTGATCGCGCGGATCTCGTCCTCGTGCTCGGCGATCCGCCGCGGCGTGAAGCCGCGCTGGAAGAGCGCCTTGAGGCGGTCGTGCTTGGGCGGGTCCATGCCGATGAACATCGCCTGCTGGAGCTCGAGCGGCAGGATCGCGTGGGTGAGCCCCGTGACGCCGCCGATCTCCGACGAGTAGGTCTCCCAGTCGCGGCTCACGGCGTGGACGTCGTCGGCCGTGGTGACCGACCAGTAGCCGGCCTCGTCGGGGTAGTCGGTGATGCGCTCGGTCCAGTGCACGGGGCACCTCGCGCGCAGCTCCTTGAAGAGCGCGTGCGGCGGCCCGTCCTGCCACAGGTGGCGCTCGGTGACGAGGACGTCCTCGAGGCGGGTGTGCTCCTGCTCGGCGGCCATGGCAGCAGCCTACCCCGGCGCGGTGAACCCGCCCGGCCGGCTGGCGGGAAAGCGCGGCAGGCCGTCGTCCGGGATCGGCTCCCAGGGCGCGGCGTCGGCCACGAACTGGCGGAACTGCGGGCGCACGCCGGGGTCGCCGTCGAAGGCGCCGAGGCGCACGCTCATCTGCGCCGGGTCGTCCGGGTTGCGGCTGAAGAGCGCCGAGCCGCAGTCGGCGCAGAAGAGCTTCTCGAAGCCGGTGGGAGGGCGGTAGGCGCGGACGTGCTCGTCGCCCTGCGTGACGCGCAGCGCAGACGCGTCGATGCGCGCCTGCGCGGAGGAGCCGCTGCCCGTCCGGCGCTGACAGCGCGTGCAGTGGCAGTAGCCCGCCGGTCCCAGCGGCTCCTGCACCTCGAAGCGCACGCGCCCGCACAGGCAGGCGCCCGTCAGCGTCATCGCAGCGCGGCCCTCGCGAAGCGCAGCAGGCGCTCGTAGGCGGTCTCGCTGCCGGCGACGTCGCGCGTGAAGAAGCCCGTGGCGCCGAAGCCGTGACCCGCACCGGCGATGCGGTGGTACTCGGCGCGGACGCCGACGGATCGCGCGCGGGCGACGAGCGCGTCGTCCAGGTCGACGGGCACGGTGCGGTCGCCCGACCCGTGGACCGCGAACAGCGCCGCCTCGCCGCGCTCGAGCTGCGCCGCGCCCGAGCGGGCCCCGGGCGCCGTGAGGAAGAGGCCGCCCCACAGGTCCCCGACGAAGCGGATCCGCGGCGCGGCCACGCCGATGTCGTCCAGGGCGTAGGCGACGTGACCGGCCGTGATCGCGCCGGCCGACCCGCCGACCAGCCCGATGCGGCCGCGGTCGACGCCCAGGCGGGCGGCGCGGTCACGGTCGCGCAGCCAGTCCAGGGCGGTGAGCGTGTCGTCGACGGCCGCGACCATCCCGCCGAACACGGGCAGGTCCGGGGCCACGGCCGCGACCCTGGCGACGCGCCGGGACGCCACCGGGTCCTGGGGCGTCAGCCGGTAGTCGATCGAGGCCACCACGACGCCGCCGCGGACCAGGCCGCGGGCGATGCGCACGAGGTCCGGCTGCGAGCGCGAGCCGGCCCGGAAGCCACCGCCGTGGATGAGGACGACGGCCGGGCGCGGGCGCCTTGCCGTGGTCTCGGGCCGGTACAGGTCGAGCAGCAGCCGCGCGCGCCCGCGCTCGGGCTGGTTCACGCGGCCGTCGCCGTAGACGATCCCCTGGGTCACCCGTACGGCGGCCCGCGCGGTGGCCGGCTCGGCGGCGAACACGACCAGGCAGGCCAGCAGGAGGGTGAGGCGCCGCATGTCAGGCCACGGTACCCGCAGCGACGGCCACCTTGACACCCCCGGATGCCCAGGCCTACGGTCGCCCTCTGCCCTGTCACCGGTCCAGAGTGCTCGCCTGCGTCACCTGCGCGACCGCTGCGCTGGCCGTCTCGGGGTGCTCCGGCAGGACCACCGGCGCGACGCATGTGACCGACGCGCGCGCACGGCTGAACGTCGTCGGCTCCTGCGACACGACCTGCTCGGCTACGTGCGCTGGCGCCGGGCCGGGACGACGGCGTGGACGAACGCGACCCCGTTCAGTGCGCCGAGGACGACCAACGTGACCTGGCACCAGAACGCGACGGGCCTGACCGCCGGGACGGCGTACGAGTACCAGGCGTGCGGCAAGGAGGCGTCCTACCCCTCGTACGTCTGCGTGGGGCCCGACGGGACGACCGGGTCGGTCGGGGCGTTCAAGACGACCGGCGGCACGGCCGCACAGCCGCCGGGCTTCTCGCAGTCCACCGTGTTCAGCGGGCTCGATCAGGCCCACGGCCGTGCGCTTCGCGCCCGACGGCCGCGTCTTCGTCGCCGAGCAGCGCGGCGTCGTCAAGGTCTTCGACAACGTCAGCGACACGACGCCGACGACCTTCGCCGACCTGCGCACCAACGTCTACGGCTACTGGGACAACGGCCTGCTCGGCCTCGCCCTGCCGCCGAACTTCCCGGCCGACCCCTACGTCTACGTCCTCTACACCTACGACGGGGCGATCGGCGGGCCCGCGCCGCGGTGGGGCGACACCTGCCCGTCGCCGCCGGGGCCCGAGGACCGACGGCTGCGTCGATCAGCGGCCGGCTCTCGCGCCTGCGGGCCGCCGGCAACGTCATGACCGGCTCCGAGCAGGTGCTGATCCACGACTGGTGCCAGCAGTACATGACGCACTCGATCGGCGATCTCGCCTTCGGGCCGGGCGGCGCGCTGTACGTCAGCGGCGGCGAGGGCGCGCACCCCGACCGCGTCGACTACGGCCAGGGCGGCGGCAGCCCCGGCAGCCCGGTGCCGAAGAACCCGTGCGGCGACCCGCCGGGCGGCGTCGGGGCGACGCTCTCGCCGCCCAGCGCGCGCGGCGGCTCGCTGCGCAGCCAGAGCCTGCGCCGGCCAGCGGGCGAGCCGAGGGTCCTCAACGGCACGATCGCCCGCGTGAACCCGGCGACCGGCGCCGGCCTGCCGAACAACCCGCTGGCCTCGAGCGCGAACGCCAACGAGCGCCGAATCGTCGCCGGCGGGCTGCGCAACCCGTTCCGCTTCGCGCTGCGCCCGGGGACCGACGAGCTGTGGATCGGCGACGTCGGCAACGTCGACTGGGAGGAGATCGACCGCGTGCCCGCGCCGCTGTCGGCGCCGGTCAAGAACTTCGGCTGGCCCTGCTACGAGGGCAACGGCCCGCAGGGCTCGTGGCAGGCGGCGGGACTGAGCATCTGCTCCTCGCTCTACGCCCAGAGCGGCGCGGTGACCGCGCCGTTCACCACGTACTTCCACGCGTCGAAGGTCGCGGGCGAGAGCTGCTCGGTCGGCAGCTCGTCGGTCACGGGCGTCGCGTTCCAGCCGCCGGGGGGCGGCTCCTACGGCTCGGAGTACGACGGCGCGCTGTTCTTCGCCGACCGCTCGCGCAGGTGCATCTGGGCGATGCTGCGCGGCAGCTCGGCGCTGCCCGACCGGGCCTGGACCCAGACCTTCGTCGCCGGGGCCGCCAACCCGGTGGACCTGCAGGCCGGCCCCGGCGGCGACCTCTACTACGCCGACTTCGACGGGGGCACCGTGCGGCGCATCCGCTACACGGGCACCAACCGTCCCCCCATCGCGATCGCCGGCGCGACGCCGACCAGCGGCGACGCCCCGCTCACGGTGACCTTCGACGCCACGCAGTCCTCGGACCCGGACCCCAACGAGACCCTCACCTACAGCTGGGACCTCGACGGCGACGGCGCGTTCGACGACTCGGCCCTCCCCCGGCCGACGTTCACCTACACGGACCCGGGCACGTACACGGCGACGCTCAGGGTCACCGACGCCCGCGAGGCGACGAGCACCGACTACGGTCACGATCACGGCCGGCAACAGCCCGCCGACCGCCCTCATCGAGGCGCCCACCGGCGCCTTCACCTGGGCCGTGGGCGATCCCGTCGCCTTCCGCGGCTCGGCGACCGACCGGCAGGACGGCACGCTGCCCGGCTCGGCGCTGTCGTGGGCGGTCGTCATGCACCACTGCCCGTCCAACTGCCATACCCACCCGATCGAGGCCTTCGAGGGCGTGGCGACCGGCTCGTTCGACGCGCCCGACCACGGCTACCCCTCGCACCTCGAGCTGCGCCTCACGGCCACCGACTCCGGCGGCCTGACCGACGTCGACAGCGTGCGACATCGACCCCAAGACGGTCGACGTGACGCTGCGCTCATCGCCCTCGGGCCTCACGCTCGCGCTGGACTCCTTCTCGGGCACGACGCCGTTCACGCGGACGGTGATCGAGGGCTCCACCACGACGATCAGCGCCCCGGCCACGCAGACGCTCGGCGGGACCTCCTACAGCTTCGGCTCGTGGTCGGACGGCGGCGCGCCGACCCACCAGATCACGCCCACGGCGACGACGACGCGCACGGCGACCTACGACGCCGAGGGCAGCGGCTGACAGGTCAGCCGGTGGGGCCGAAGCGCTCAGTGCGGATCTGCCCGGGCTCGACGCCGGCCTCGAGCAGCAGCGAGGACGCCGTCTCCACGAACCCGTTGGTGCCGCAGACGAACGCGATCCGGGTGCCGCCCGCGACGGCCTCGGCGATGAGCTGCGCGTCGATGCGCCCCGTGCGCCCGCGCCAGCCCTGCGGCGGGTCGCCGGTGAAGGTCAGCAGCGCGTCATCGCCGAGCTCGCCGGCGTAGATGACGTCCCGCGCCGAGCGCACGGAGTAGATCAGGCGCATCGGGAGCTCGGGCATGGTGCGGCGGCGATGGCGCAGCATCGCCATCAGCGGCACGACGCCCGAGCCGCCGCCGACGAGCAGCGCCGGCGCCTCGCCGCGCCACACGAAGTAGGCCGCGAACGGACCGCGGACCTCGACCTGGTCGCCCTCGACCACGACGTCGTGGAAGTACGGGGAGACCTCCCCGTCGTCGAGGCGGTCGATCGTCAGCTCGACCTCCCCCTCGTCCAGCGGCGACGAGGCGATCGAGTACGACCGCTGCGCGATGTAGCCGTCATCGGCGGTCAGGCGCACGTCGTAGTGCTGGCCGGGCAGGTGGGGCATCCACATCGGCAGCGCGATCCGGAACGACTTGACGCGCGGCGTCTCCTCGCGAATCGAGGTGACCGTGCCGATCTGCCAGCATCCCCGGCGCGCGCTGGGTGACCGGCGTCAGTCGCTCCAATAGCGCTCCTCCTTCCAGGGGTCGCCGCGGTTGTGGTAGCCGTTGGCCTCCCAGAAGCCGGGCTCGTCGTGATCCATCACGCGCAGCCCGGCGACCCACTTGGCGCTCTTCCAGAAGTACAGGTGGGGCACGAGCAGGCGCGCCGGCCCGCCGTGCTCGCGCGGCAGCGGCTCGCCCTCGTGCTCGGTGACCACCCACGCCTTGCCGTCCGTGAGGTCCTCGACCGACAGGTTCGTCGTGTAGCCCCCGAACGAGAACGCCATCGCGTAGGCGCCCAGCGGCTCGACCGCGTCGAGCAGCGTGTCGACCGAGACCCCGCGGAAGTTCGTGTCGAGCTTGGACCACTTCGTCACGCAGTGGATGTCGCAGGGGACGTCCTCGAAGGCCAGCTCGTGCAGCTCCGCCCAGCTCCACTCCTTGGGCGCGCCGACCATCCCGTCGACGCGGAAGCTCCACTCCTCGGGCGCGACGCGTGGCGTGGGCCCGGCGGTCAGCACCGGGAAGCCCGACTCGTAGTACTGGCCGGGAGGGATCCGCGCTGCCATGCCCTCGGGGGCGCGGCGCCGGCCCCTGAACCCGCGCGACAGGAAATCGCTCACGACCGCGGACGTTACCGCCCTCGTGTCTCCGGCATCTAGGGCCGGCGAGCGCCGACGCGGTGGCGCGCGAACACGTCCAGGACCCAACGGAAGCCGCGGCGCCCGCGCAGCGGCTCGACGAAGGCGTGGTAGGGCTCGGGCAGCTCGGGCAGCGCCGGGCCCTCGCGCGGGTTCACGACCGGGAGGAGGAGCGACGCCGCGGTCAGGTCGGCGACCGAGAACGCGTCGCCGACGAGGTACTCGCCCCCGCCGCGGTCGAGCTCTGCCTCCAGCCGGCCGAAGGCCGCGACGACCTTCGCGCGGGCCCGCGCGGCGTCCTCGGCGTCGCGGACGCGGTAACGGGCGTTCGAGTACACGGAGCCCATGGAGCCCGCCAGGCCCCGTGCCGTCGCGTTACCGGCCAGGGGGCCGGGGAGCATGGTTCCCGCGAAGGCCGACATCGCCGCCGGGTCCTTGCGCATCTCGTGGAAGGCGAGCCCTCGCACGTGCGGCCCGAGCTCCTCGTCGAAGAACTCCTCGAGCGCGAGCGCCCGCTCGCACTGGGCGGGGTCCTCCGGGTACAGCGGCGGGTCCGGATGGCGACGCTCGAGCGCGGCGATGATCGCGGTCGAGTCGGCGATCGCCTGCCCGTCGAGCACGAGCAGGGGGAACGTGCTCGCCCGGCCCCGGGTCAGCCACCGCGCGACCGGGATGTGCGCGGGCGGGGGCGGCGCGCGGCGCTCGTGCTCGACGCGCTTGAGATCGAGCGCCCAGCGCACCTTCTCGTTGTAGTGCGAGACGGGGATGTGCCACAGGACGGGGAGGCTCACGCCGCGGTCCTAGCCGGAGGGCCTCGGGCGTTCGCGGAGCGCTTCCTCGCGGGTGGCGGCGACGTGGTCGTCGACGTCGCCGGACCCGAGGATGAACCACTCGAGCGCCCGTGGCGGGTCGAAGACGATCTGCGAGTGGTAGTCGACGACCACGCGACCCGTCAGCTCGGCCACCGCCGTCATCGCGGTCTCCCGCATCGTCGCCTCGAACAGCAGGCGGTACTGGCGCACGGCGGCGGCCTCGCCCGCCGCCAGCAGGGTCTCCTCGACGCGCGTGAGGCCACCCTCCATCACCACGAAGACGTTGTCGCCGGCGAAGTAGGTGCGGGCGCGTTCGGGCCCCTTGCCATACCACTTGGCCTTCATGCCGACCATGGCGTTGGAGATGTCGGCGCGCAGCGGACCGGAGCCCGCCGGCACCTCGGCGACGCCCTCGCCGGCGTCGGTGAGGCCGGCGGCGTCGTCCCGCGGTTCTTCGGTCATGGCGCGAACGTATCGAAGGCGCCCCCGAAGCGTGGACCGGCGGGGCCTCCGGGCGGCGGGTGCCGCCCGGAGGACCGGGGCCGGACGACCGGCGTCTAGCGGTCGCGCTGCTCGTTCGTGCCGCCGTCGTAGTACGGCTCGCGGCTGCCGGACTTGGCAAGCCCGCGGCTGACCATGTAACCGATGGTCAGGATCGTGGCGTACAGCCAGACCTTGTCACCGGCGAAGTAGTCGGCCCCGCCGTCCTTGCCCTCGATCGAGTTGCCGGCGATCAGGATGCCGATCAGCACGACGACGTACGCGACGAACTCGGACGTCTTGAACGACGCCTTCGTCTCGGTGGACAGGCGCTGCGAGACGTCGCTGCGCCCGGTGTTGCGGGCGCGAGCGCCCGTAGCTGCTTCTGTGGCCATGAAATGGCTCCTCTTGTTGCTTGATTGGTCACCGGCACGCGCCCCCCACGGGTCCGCGGATCCTGCCCGCCCGGGTCACGGGCGGGGGCTGCGGTCGCAGTGGGCGAGGAGGGGTTGCGCCCTTTCCTTCGAGCGGCCTCTCCTGGCGGTGCGTGGGACCGGAGCGTGCGACGTCGCTGCAGAGGCGACGCGCCTTCTCACGGCTTGCTGGAGATTCCCCGGCGACCCGGCGTGGTAACGCTCAGCGCCACGGGCGTGTCCTCACGCGGACACGGCGGGTATAGCTCCAGCCATGGCCGACGAGATCGAGCGCAAGTTCCTCCTGGACCGCCTGCCGGAGGAGATCGCCCGCGTTCCGGCGGCCGAGCTGCGTCAGGGTTACCTCGCCCTCGACGGGGACACGGAGGTGCGCGTGCGCCTCGAGGACGGCAGCGGCGTGCTCACGCTGAAGAACGGCGCGGGCCGCGTGCGCACGGAGGTCGAGCTCGCCCTGAGCGACGAGCAGGCCGAGGCGCTGTGGCCGGTCAGCGAGGGTCGCCGGGTCGAGAAGCGGCGCCGGCGCGTGCCGTACGGCGAGCGGGTGATCGAGGTGGACGAGTACGGCGGCGGGCTCGACGGGCTGCTCGTCGCCGAGGTCGAGTTCCCCGACGAGCGCGCCGCCGAGGAGTTCGAGCCGCCCGCCTGGTTCGGACGCGAGGTGACCGGGGACGCTGCGTACAAGAACCAGAGCCTGGCCCGCCATGGACGGCCGGGAAGCGAGGATCGATGGGCTACAAGCTGAAGCGCGGAGAGGGCTTCGCCGACGGGATCGCCCGGGTCGTGGACGAGCAGCTCGAGGGGGCCGTCGGGCAGCTGCGCGGCGAGGGCGATGCCGACGCCGACGAGGCGGTGCACGACGTCCGCAAGCGGCTGAAGAAGTCGCGCTCGGCGCTGCGGCTTGCCCGCGATGACCTCGGGGACGCGACGCGCGGCGCAGAGAACGACGTCCTGCGACGGGCGGGCCGGCGGCTGTCCGGCGCGCGCGACGCGCAGGTGCTGCTCCAGACGCTGGCGCTGTTGAAGGACGAGCTGAGCGCCCCGGCCTACGGCGCGATGCGCGACGTGCTCGAGCAGCGGCGCGACGCTCTCGGCGCGCGGCAGCAGGGCTCGCGCGACGCGGCCGGGGAGATCGCGGACGAGCTCGAGGCCCTGCGCGGGCGCATCGCCGACTGGCCGCTCGCCGACGCGTCCTTCAGGTCGGCGGGCCGCGGGCTGCGCCGCATCCACGAGCGTGGTCGGCGCGCCATGGACGTCGCGCTCGCCGGCGGCTCCGACGACGACTGGCACGAGTGGCGCAAGCGGGTCAAGGACCTGTGGTACTCGCTGCGCATCCTGCAACCGGTCGCCCGAGCCCAGCTGGCGGGCATGGTCGACGAGGCCGACGAGCTGAGCGACGTCCTGGGCGACCACAACGACCTGGCCGTGCTGCTGCAGGCGGTCGACGAGCATCGCGACGTGCTCGGCGACGATCAGGCCGCCGAGCTGCGCGCGGCGGCCTCGCGCCGGCGCGACCGGCTGCGGCTGTCGGCCGTGCCGCTGGGCAAACGCCTCTACGCCGAGAGCCCGCGGCGCTTCGGCCGCAGGGTGAAGGCCTACTGGAACGCCCGCGACGCCGAGGCCGCCGCCGCGGCCCGCTGGCTCACGCAGGAGCAGGCCGAGGAGATCAGGGACCTGCTCGCCCGCAAGTCCAGCGCCGGCGGCGCCGAGCAGCGCCGGCTCGGCGAGCGCCTGCGGCGACACGGCTTCAAGGTGAGCGAGCTCGCGAAGGGGGCGCCCGCTGCGTTCGGGCCCGACGAGTTCGACAAGCTCGTCAAGCGCGGGCGGATCAGGATCGGCGAGCTGCCGCCCGCGCGAGAGTTCGCCTAACCCTGGTAGAGCCGTGCCCGTTCGACGGCCGCCGACGTCATCTGGGCGAGGTGGACGAGGGCGGCCTCGTCGTCCACGGTGAAGCCCCCGTCCTTGCCTGTCGAAGAGCTGAATCGCCCCCAGCTCGCTGCCGTCGAGGGCGGTCAGCGAGGCGGCGAGCCACCCTGCGAGGCAGCCGCTCGCCGGCCGCGGTGCAGAAGGGAGGCAGGCGAGCGAGCTGCTCGCCCGCGATCCTCATCGAGCCGCCGCTCAGGCGCAGGAGGCGGTAGATCGCGACCCGATCGAGCCACCGGACGAAGCGTCTGCCAGGACCGGTCGGCCTCCGGGTAGGACGCGGCCTCGGCGATCCGCGGCTCGCCCTCCACCGCCACGGTGGCCACGCAGCAGTCGGCTCCCACGAGCTCGCGCGCCTGCTCGGCCACGAGCCGCAGCATCTCCTGCAGCGAGTCGTGGGCGTCGAGCGCGAGCGAGGCGTCGGCGAGGAAGGTCGACAGCTGGCGCGACAGCTCGGTCTGGCGCCGTTCGAGCAGGGCGGCCTGCCGCGCCTCGCTGAACCCGCGCTGGACCATCTCGAACGTGGAGAGGCCCTCGAGGAAGAAGTCGCCGGCCGCGCGGGTCACGTGCTGCACCTCCGCCGGCGCTCGAGGCGCCGGCGAGCGCCGCCAGCAGCGCCTCCTGGTGGGCGACGGCCAGGTCCAGCACGCTCAGCCGCCGGCCGACGGCCTCGCGCGCGAGCTCGTACGCGACGCGAAGCGTCGCCTCGGTCGGGGTCGCGCAGGTGGTCGCCGAGCGCGGCCGCGTACGCCGCTCGAAACGGCCCGGCCCCGGCGCTCGCGCCGGTGCTCACGGCCGTGCGCCGAGGTAGCGGACCGCCACGACGAGCGCGTCGTCGGAGGGCCTGCCGTGGTCGGCCAGGATGCGCTCGCTGATCGCCTGCGTCGAGCCGGAGATGTCGAGCGAGTCCGCGAAGGAGGCCTCGATCCCATCGGTGGCCAGGACGAGGACGTCGCCCGGCCGCACGTCGAGCGTCGCCGCTCGCACGGACGGCAGCTCGTGCCCCGGGACGCCGCTCCCGAGCGCGAGCGATCCCTTCGGCCGCGTCGCCGACGGATCGCCGCTCAGCACCCGCCCCTCCACGTTGCCGACGCCCAGCCAGGCCATCCCGTTCCTGGCGGGAGACGACGAAGGCCAGGCTGATCGCCGCACCGCGCGTGCCCCGCAGGGCGTCGTGGCAGCGCTGGACGAGCAGCACGAGGTCCTCGGCTCGGGCTCTCGCGCACGACCTCGGCGGCCCTGCGAGCGGCGCGGGCGGCCTCGACGCCGTGCCCCAGGCCGTCGATGCCGGCCACGAGCGCGCCCTCCGGCAGGAGGGTGACGACCGCGAGGTCCCCGCTCGTCGCCTCGCCACGCCGGCACCGCGTGGCGACGCTCCACTCGACCGGTTCGTCGCACCGCGCGTCAGGCACGGCGGCGGCGCTCCTCGCGCAGGCGCGCGAGCTCGTCGCGGTACCTCCACTTCCTCATGGTCACCGTCGTGCCGTTCTCGGCGTCCGACGCGATCTCGAAGTCGTCCATGAGCCGCCGCGCACCCGGGAGGCCCAGGCCCAGACCGCCCCTGCCGCTGTAGTCGTCGCGGAGGGCCGCCTCGACGTCGCGGATGCCCGGCCCGTCGTCGCTCGCGATCACGACGACGCCGTAGCGGTCGGCGTCCTCGAACGGCCGCAGGACGATCTCGCCACGGCCGACGTGCACGACGATGTTGCGCGCGACCTCCGAGATCGCGGTCGCGATCAGGGTCGGATCGGGGCGGGGAAAGCCGAGCCGCTCGCGCCATGGCGCGTCCCTCCGCGCGGGCGGTCACGAGATCGGCGTCGGTGTTGATGGCGACGCGGACCTCACCCTCCATCCTCTGCGTCCCCCCGCGTCAGGCGATCGAGCAGCGCCATCGCCGCGTCCAGGTCGAGAGCCACGCGGAGCGGCTCCAGGTTCAGGCGGAACTGCACCATCGCGATCGCCACGTCGGGCTGGATGCCGACGATGACGGTGTCGGCGCCGCGCAGCTTCGCGGTGAGGACGATCGAGCGCAGGGCCCGTGCGACGAACGAGTCGATCACGTCGAGCGCGGCGACGTCGATCACGATCCCGCGCGAGCGATGCCTCCCGACCAGCTCGGCGAGCTCGTGGCGGAGCTCGACCACCTCGCTGTCGGACAGGTCCGACTGGATGGAGGCGATGAGGTAGTCGCCCTGCCGGAGGATCGCTACCGACATCGGCGTGTCGGCCTAGGTCTCGGCGTCGGCGGCCGGGTCGCCCGCGTCGGCGCCCCGGTAGCCGGCCAGCCGCTCGGCCTCCTCGAGCCCTCCCTGCAGGTCGCCCACCGTCTTCATCATGCCGAGGTCGACGTCGAGATCGACGAGCGTCTGGGCGATCTCCGACGAGAGGCCGGTGAGGATCGTGCGCGCACCCATGAGCCGCGACGCCTCGACGGTCTGGACGAGGTGGTTGGCCACGGTGCGATCGATGGTGGCGACGCCCGTGATGTCGATGACCACGACGGTGGCCCGCTTGTCGCGGATCGCCCCCAGCAGCTGCTCGGTGAGCTGGCGGGCGCGCGCGGAGTCGAGCACGCCGATGATCGGCAGGATGAGCAGGCGGTCGCGAAGCTGGAGGACCGGCGTGGACAGCTCCCGCATGGCCTCCTGCTGCTCGTGGATGACCCGCTCGCGCTCCTCGACGAAGCTCACCCCGACGGTCACCGCGATGCGGTTGGCCGCGGGCTCGTACGCGTCGAGGATGCGGTTCAGCAGCTCGAGGTCCTTCTGGTACTTCGCGAACAGCGACCGCGCCAGCACGTCGCGCAGGAGCAGGACGATCCCCAGCACCTCGTGGGTCTCGACGCCGCGGGGGATGATCCGCTCGGAGAGCTCGCGGGCGTAGGTCTGGAGGTTCTCGATGCTCCCGGTCTCCAGCGCGTCGACGTAGTTGTCGTAGACCTCGGTCGCCTCGGAGAAGATCTCCTCGTCGGACATCACGCCCAGGAGCTCGGCCTCGCTGATGCGCCGCGCCCACTCCTCCCGCAGCTCGGTGCGGTTCTCGCGCAGGTAGGCCACCAGCTCCTGCAGCAGCGAGTCGTCGGCTTCGCGCTCTTCGTTCCATCTGGCTCCTCCTCGTGGTGACGGTGTCGTTCGTTCATGCGACGTCGTGGACCGCGGGCGCGGGCTCCGTCGAGGAAGAGGCCGGTGATCGTGGCGGTCATGTCCTCCCTGCCGAGCGACGGGGTGGACGTGAGCACGCCGACGATCAGCCCGATCAGCGACTCGGTCAGGCGGGCGCTCGCGATGTCGTCGCGGATGTCTCCGCTCGGCCTGACCGCGCTCGAACAGCTCGCGCAGCGGCTGGGTGAGCCTGCGCTCGAAGCGCTCCGGATCGGAGCGCCGCCGCTCGCGCGCCAGGAGCACGAAGGAGTCGCCGACGTCGACGAGGGCGCGCACGGCCCGGGCGATGCCCTCCTCCGGCGCCACCTCGTCGATCCTGGCCGACGCCAGCCGGGCATCGACGTCGCTCACCGCGGCCCGCGCCAGCTCGTCGAGCAGGGCCTCGCGGTTCGGGAAGTAGCGGTAGACCGTCGCCCGAGCGACGCCGGCCGCCTCGGCGACGTCGTTCATGCTCGCCTGCTCTCCCTGGACGGCGAAGATCCGCGCGGCCCCGTCGAGGATCGCGGCGGCGACGCGCTGCTGCAACGTGTGTCTGGGAGCCGGCTCGGACATCGTCGTCTCGCCGCTAGTCTAAGGCTTCGCTTGACGAGATGCTGATGTCTCATCTAGACTCATCACTGTCCTGCGCCGCAAGAAAGGTTGTGCTGATGTCGTTGTCGGAGCGAACCTGGACGGGCCTTCGAGAGATGCCGTCCAACGCTGCTTGGCTGCTGTCCCGGGCGCTCAAGCCGGCGGAGGCGGTCGGCACCGCAGCCGAGTCGGCCACCGCCGCCGCGCGCGACCAGGGGCGGAAGGTGACGGCAGTCGTGGTGGACGCCGCGCCCGTCGGCGGGGACTCCGTCGACGTCCGGATGCGGCGCGCACACGAGGCCGGGGAGCGTGCCCGGCAGGCCGAGGACCGAGCCGTGGAGGCCGCGCGCGAGTCCAAGGAGCGCTCCGACCACGCCCGCCAGGTGAGCGAGCGTGGCCGCGCCCGCCTGCAGGAGGTGCAGCGCGAGACGGCTCGCCGCATCAAGCAACGCGTCGCCGACGCCCAGAAGGCCGCCGACGAGGCCGTCGAGCGGGAACGCCGGGCCGCCAAGGCGGATGCCGAGGAGCAGCAGCAGGAGGTCCAGGCCGAGGTCGACGAGGCGCTCGAGGATGCGCGTCGCGAGGCCGAGGCCGCCCAGCAGCGAGCCGAGGAGCTCGTCGAGGACGCGACCGAGAAGCTCGCGGAGGCCCGGCGCCTGGCAGACGAGGCCTCCGAGGCCGCGCGGGCCGCCTCAGAGGAGGCGCACCGCCAGGCACAGTAGCTGGCCACCGAGGCACAGCAGCGAGCAAGTGACGCCGAGGCACGCGTCAAGGAGACCGAGCGGCTGCGCCAGCACTCGAAGGCGACCGCGAAGCACACCGCACGCGAGCTCGAACGCGAGTCGGCGAACGGCGGTCTCGAGTCCTACAACAAGCCCGAGCTGGTCGAGCTCGCGGCCAACATCGGTATCGAGGGACGGAACACCATGACCAAGAGCGAGCTCGTCGACGCGATCGCGAAGGCGTCGCGTGGGCGATAAGGGAGGCGACCCGATATGAAGCTGTTCAGCAGGAAGAGTCAGCTGCAGCGGCTGCTCGAGACCGTCACCGACTCGCTCGACACGTCGCGCGGGTCCAAGCTCAGCGTGCCGGGAGGCTTCGGCTCCAGCAAGGCGCTGAAGGATGCCTTGCCCAACGACAAGGCCGTGAAGGCCGGCCTCGTCGCCGGTGGCCTCGCGGGTCTCACGGCAGGTAGTGCCGGCATCTCCTCGCTCAGGCGCCGCAGGGAAGGGGCAAGGGACGATTCGTGAAGCTCACCGCGGTGGCGGTCTTCGCGGCCGGGTACGTGATCGGTGCCAGGGCCGGCCGTGAGCGCTATGCCCAGATCATCCATGAGATGGCGAGGGCGTCTCAGGCACTCGACGAGTTCAGCGCCCGCCGACCCCCGGGAGGTCGGGGCGAGGGCGCCGGTCGTGGTGGCGGCGGTCCCCGGCCGCAGGCGCCGGCTCTCTGACGGGGTTCTCGTCGAAGGGTCGATCCGGGCGCGCCTGCTCGGCATCCGGCTGCTGACGATCGATGCGACCGTGGTGCTCGCGCCGGCGGAGATCACCCCGGCGGAGATCACGGCTCCGCCGGCTCCCGCGCGCCATCCGGCGCCGCACATGCCCGCGCGATCGGCACGGCACGGCCTCGCCGAGGCCGTCCGGAGCATCAGCGAGGGAGCGGAGCTCCTCGCCCAGGCACGGCGCAACGGCGCCTAGCCGGTGCGAACCCTCGCGGCTCCGCTTGGCAGTAGCCTGCCGGGCGCACAGAACCCGGCCGCAGGAGAGGAGAGGGTCTTGTCTCGATCGAGGACGACGGCACGCCGCCGCGTGTCGATGGTTGCGGCGTTGGTTGCGGCCACGCTCACCCTGGGCGCGCCCGCAGCGCCCGGTCAGGTGCCCACCTCGTTCGAGCGGCTCGATGGCTACGCGGCCGCCGGCACCCCCGCGAAGTACAACAAGGTCGGGGTCCTCAAGTTCGGCCCGCGAACGGCGCGCAACGTCCTGATCCTCAACCCGGGGACCTCGGCCAGCGCCGCCTACTTCGCCCCGCTGGCACGGGACGTGGCCAGCAGGGCCGACGGCTGGCAGGTCTGGGCCGTCGAGCGCCGGGAGAACCTCCTGGAGGACCACTCGGTGCTGAACCGGGCCAAGGACGGCCGGGCGACCAACAGGCAGCTCTTCGACTACTACCTCGGGTGGGTCAGCGATCCGAGCGTCACGAACCACTTCGACCTCATCCCCGACGCGCAGGTCGGATTCGCGAGGCGCTGGGGCATGCGGGTCGAGATCGAGGATCTGCGCCGGGTCGTGAGGGCGGCGCGAGCGCGCGGCGGCAAGATCGTCATGGGAGGCCATTCGCTCGGAGGCACGATCACCTCGGCCTACGCCACGTGGGACTTCGAGGGCCGGCCCGGCGCCCGTGATCTCTCGGGCCTGGTCTTCATCGACGGCGGCAGCAGTCCCGCACCGGTCACGCCTGAGCAGGCGCAGGCGTCGCTCGCCGAGCTGGACGCAGGGTCGCCGTGGCTGTCGTTCGGCGGCATCCCCGCTCCGTACGCGGGGCTCTTCAACTCGTCCGGCTCGCTCGGGGCCATCCTCGACCCCGACGCCCCGTCGCTCGGGCAGACGTTCGCCGCCCTGCCGGCCAACCTCAAGCCGCCGGTCCCGGTCACCAACCTGGCGCAGTACGGGTACGCGCTGGACTCGGAGACCTCGCCCGCGGGGCTGCGCGCGGCGCAGGCGCACCTCGGCCGGCTGGCGGCCAGCGGCGACCCGCGGGGCTGGGACCAGGCGGGCGAGCTCACGCCGATCGGCCGGTATGCCCGCATGTTCGCGGGCTGGCGCCTCAAGGGCCTGGACGGCACGGCCTGGTACCACCCGCGCCGGCTGACGATCGACGCCGGCGCGGTGGCCGCGGGGAACGCGAACCCGGCGCAGGACGTGCTCGGCGTCCGTGCGACCCACGGTGACGATCTGCCGCGGAAGCTGCGGATCTACGCGTTCGGCGCTGCTCTGGGCGGCGAGCGCGTCCTCGACGCGGCGAGGGCCCTGGCCACCCAATCGCGCATCCCCGGCAGGCAACTGACCCTGGTGGACCGCAGCCGGGACTACTCGCACAACGACCCCAACTCGGCCAGTCCCCGAAACGCGTTCCTGTCAAGGCTCGTGCCCTTCCTGCGCACGGTCCGCAGGGGCTGATGCCACATCCTGCCGGCCCGTCGCCGGCGGGCCGAAGCGCCTGGCGATGTCGTCGTCGTAGACGGCCACCTCGAGCTGCCCGACGCGCCGGACCGCGGCGGGCGCTCCGAGCTTGGGGTCCAGGCGGGTCACGGCAAGGGCCCTGATCGTGCGGTCGACGACGAGCATCGACCGCCGGCCGGTCTGCGGCCGGTACCAGGTCGAGATGCGATGGAACTCGAACGGACACGGCCGGCCCTCGTCATCGCACATCCGCACCGGGTAGACCCGTACGGCGAAGTCCGAGCCCCAGGTGAGCGGCGCGGCGTCCCAGTAGCCGCCGTAGACCACGCTCACCCGCTCCGCTGCGGCCAGGCTCGCCAGCGCCCTCGCCGTCTCAGGCGTCGGCGCGCGGAACCCGTTCGCCGTGAACTCCCCCCGCACGAGCGAGAGGACGCCCACGCAGACGTACGCGGCCACGCCCGCCCCGATGACCCCGCGGGTCACGGCGTCCGCGCCGCGGCATGGGCGACGGTCGACGACCCCGAGGGCCGACATCGATGAAGCGACCGTTGACGACGTCGGCGAGGGCCTCCAGGACCAGCCCGGCGTTGTCGTCGGACCGGGTAACGTCCCCCCATGACCTCCGGCATGTCGCGGTGGCCTCGATGCTGGCCGTCGTTCTGGCGCTGCCGACTGGCGCAGCCGCGCAAGCGCCGGCGGGCGACTCCGTCACGGGCAGCGGGACCGTCCGGTTCGTCAGCGGCGGCCTGGCGGGGTCGACCCAGGCGTTTGACGTCGACATCCGGGCTGGGCGGAACGGCGAGAACCCGACCGGCACGCTGACGCTGTTGTTCACCTTCACCGACCCCACGTGTCTTGTCATCGGAGGCCCGGTGGAAGAGCCGCCGACGGCGACCGTCAACCTGCTGAACCCGGTGACCGGAGGGCGCGCCGTCTTCCAGCTCGGCAGCATCGGCGGCGTCCAGTTCATCGCGGTTGCCGCGGCCGACTCCCCCGACGACTGCAGCCTGGGCTCGGCCTCCGAGGTGGCGGAGGTGATCAGCGGGCAGATCTTCATCGTCGACGCACCGGCCCTGCCGACCTCGCGCACCGATTGCAAGAACGGCGGCTGGGCTCAGTTCGGCTTCAAGAGGCAGGGCCAGTGCATCCGGTTCGTCAGGCTGATCCCCGGCCCCGGGCCCTACCCCTCCAGCAGGGCCGCGTGTCAGCACGGTGGTTGGGCGCAGTACGGGTTCAAGAGCAAGCGCAGGTGCCTGAGGTTCGTCAGGCTGACGCCGAGCCCGTAGTCCGGGCGGTTCTGCCGTCGCGAGCCGACTCCCGGCGAGGACCAGTCGCACCGCTGGTAGGTTGCCGCGGTGCTCCGGACGCTCGCGCTGCTGGCCGTGCTCGCGCTCGGTGGACTGGCGCTCGCACTGCTGCTCTCGGGGTCGTCCGAGACCGACCGGCGTGCCGTGCCGCAGCGCGCCGTGCCGTTCGGCTTCTTCGGCACGGTCTTCAACGTCCCCGCCGATCTCTCGGAGCCCGTGCTCGAGCGGCAGTTCACGCTCATGGCCCGATCGGGAGTCGAGACCGTCCGCCTGACGGTGCCGTGGGCGGGCCTCGAGCCGGCACGGGGCAGGTACGACTGGACCGCCTCCGACCGCCTGGTCGCGGCGGCCGCTCGTCACCGCGTCCAGATCCTGGCGAACGTGGCGACGACACCCCTCTGGGCGAGCGAGCGGCCGAAGGCCGCCAACCCGGGGATCTGGCCACCGCGCGATCCGATGTGGTTCGGGACGTTCATGCGCCAGCTCGTCCAGCGCTATGGGCCGCGCGGCACGTTCTGGGAAGCGGACCGGTCTGTCCCTCGGGTCCCCGTCCGCTGGTGGCAGATCTGGAACGAGCCGATGGGGCGGGTGCACTGGGCCAAGCGGCCCTGGGCCCCCAGCTTCACGCGCCTGCTGCGCGCCGGCTACACGGCCGTCCACCGAGAAGACCCCGGCGCCAAGGTGGTGGCCGCGTCGCTTGCGACGTTCGGCCAGGACACCTCGTGGGACGCCGCGCGAGATCTGTACCGAGCCGGAGCGGGCCGCTCCTTCGACGTGATCTCGGTGCATCCGTTCACCAGCGGATCGATACCGGTGGCGCAGAGCGTCGACCGCGTCATCAGGACCGTTGAGCGCGTACGCGAGGTGATGCGCGAGGCCGGCGACGCTCGCATGCCGATCATCCTCACCGAGGTCTCGTGGCCGGCCGCCCTGGGCCGGGTGCCGAGGGATCGCCTTCTCGGGCTCGAGACGACGCCGCGCGGCCAGGAGCAGCGCCTGCGGGCGGCCTACGCTCGGCTGGTCCGCGAGCGGCGCAGGTTGCGCATCGCGCAGGTCCACTGGTTCAACTGGGCCTCGCCGTACGACGCAGACTCGCCGGCCGCCGACGTCCCGTACCGATTCTCGGGACTGACCAAGTTCGCGAACGGTGTCTTCACGCCGATGCCGGTCCTGCGCACGTACGCGAACGTGGCGGCGAGCTACGAGGGCTGCCGCAAGGGGGTGACCGCCACGAGCTGCGAGTAGGCGATGGCGGCGGCCCTGCCGGCTCGACGGCACCCCGCAGCGAACACCGCTCGTCGCTCAATCCCCCCGCGGCGGTGCTGTGCATGTACGGTCGGGCGAAACGGCTGCCGCCCGCTCACGAGCTGTCGTCGCTTGCACGGTCCAGTGGCGCTTCCGACGACGGGTCGGCGTCCGCCAACGCCAACGGGTCTCGTCGATGACGAGATGGAGGTGAGCGATGCGCTCGCGTGGCCGGATCATCCTCGGCATCGCGCTGACCGTGACGCTCGGCGTCCCCGGCGCCGCCGGCGCCCAGGTCACCGGGCAGGACTCCGTGGTGGGTTCGCTGACGCAGGGCCTCGGCCGCGAGTCGACGGCCTTCACGATCGACGCGTTCAGCGGCCCGTCGGGCGAGCAACCGGGCGGGACGGTGCTCGCCCGGAACCTGTTGCTCGAATTCCGACCTCGTCGTGACCTGCCTTCAGGTGACCGGCACGCGAGCGGTGATCGGGGCGCGCCAGGACTTCCCGACGGCCTCCGTCCTGTACTACCTGATCGTCGTCGACGCCCCCGGAGCCGAGCAGGACAGGCTCGCGTTCCAGCGGTACCGCAACGACGATCCGGCCGCCCCCCAGACCTGCGCGGCGGCCGACGCGAACGGCGCAATCCCCGACCCGGCCCGCGTGGGGTCGGTCGTGGTCACGGACGCGCACCCCTTCCCCACGCTGAAGGACCAGTGCAAGAACGGCGGCTGGCGGACCTTTGGTTTCGAGAACCAGGGCCAGTGCGTCCGGTTCGTCCGACTGATCCCCGGCCCGCCGCCCTACCCGACCACCAAGGAGCAGTGCCGACACGGTGGTTGGGCGCAGTACGGGTTCAAGAACAAGCGCAGGTGCCTGAGGTTCGTGAGGCTCAGGCCGCCGGCAACCTTCGCCGACAGCGGCCGCTGAGGGGCGTTGAAGCAGCGGACGCGATGAGTCAGTCAGCCACTGGCGCGAGCAGACGGCAGGGGCTCGTAGCAGTCGAAGGTCTCGTGCTCGCGGATGCATCCGTCCACCACGGTCAACCAGGCCGCGATCTGTGCGACGAGCTCCGCGCCCGCGGCAAGCCCGTCCATGCCCTCACCGATCGTCCCTCGCCAGGTCGCTCGGACTGCGACTCGATCTCCCGAGACGAGCAACTCGAGGATGTCGATCGTCTGCGTGGCCAGCAGCGCTTTCCCGGCGAGAAGGCCAGCGATCACGGCGTCCCGGTCGCGTACGCCTCCGGATGGGTTGATCGCGTTCGGGCGCTCGGTGACGCAAGCGGCCGGATGCAGCACGTCCAGCAGCGCGTCGCGGGATGAGCCCAGGTCGGCCACGACCCTGAAGTAGCGCCTGACGACGGTGGCGGGATCGCTCATCGACGCATCGTCGCACCCACGGGGGCCGCGCAAAGGCGAGCTCCCGGCCACGCCGCGGGGCCCTGCGGGTCACGGCGGCCGCGAGACGCTTGACTGGCACCGCCGCGTCCTGGTAGGCCTGCCGAAGCGCTCCGGTGAACGAGGAGGCGCACGATGAAGGTGCTGTCCACAAGGATTGGACTGGCGATGGCGGTGGCGGTCGCCTTGGTTCCGACCCCGGCGGCGGGCCAGACCCCGACCGAGGACGCCGTGACCGGACTCGTGTACGTGACCGCGGAGTTGTGCGTCCCGATTCCGGGACGCCTCGACTGCTCCACGCCCGACCTCTACCTGTTCGACGCCCACAGCGGCCCGGCCGGCGAGAACCCCCGTGGCACGGTCGCGTTCACGACCGGTGAACGCGTTGGGCTCCTCGTGGACCCCGGGGCCGTGACCTGTCTTGCCGTGTCCGGACGCCGGGCGAGCATCGGCGTGAACTTCGAGGGCTTCACCGAGTCCCCGATGCCGCTGCCGCATTCCGCGATCCTCTTCGTCGAGGACAACGGCGGCGAGGGGTTGGACAAGCTCGCCGTCCAGGACCTGCCGCAGCCAGGCACGGCTCCGTCCGTCTGCCCGGACAGCCTCCCGGCAGGCCTGCAACTCGGCCAGACGTACACGCGCATGTTCTCCGACCTCGGCAGCGTCACGGTCACGGACGCGCCTGGACCATTGCCCACCACGAAGGACCAGTGCAAGCACGGCGGCTGGGCGCGCTTCGGCTTCGAGAACCAGGGCCGGTGCATCCGGTTCGTCAGACTCATCCCCGGTCCGGGCCCGTACCCCTCCAGCAGGGCTGAATGCCAGCACGGTGGCTGGGCGCAGTTCGGGTTCAAGGACAAGCGCAGGTGCCTGAGGTTCGTCAGACTGAGGCCCAACCCCTAGTCGACTCGTGGCGGCGGCTTGGATTGGCGCGCCCAGCGCCCCGCCCCTTCGCGCGGCGGTAGGCCAAGCGGAGCGGGAGGACCGACGTCTCGATGCTCGCGGCGTGGCAGGTCGATGATCCACGGGCCGTGGCCGGCGAGCGCGTCACCTCGAGCCGCACCTGGCCCTTCGCGGGGGTCGGGTCGGGCAGGTCCTGGACGCCCAGCTCGGCGTGCCGGCAGACGACGGCTCGCATCCGCGCATGATGACTTCTCGGCCCCCGCGTCGTCATACGCTCCATGACTGCCATGAGCCCGTCCGTCTCCTCCCAGGAGGACTTCACCGCAACCGCCGAGCGCCACCGGCACGAGCTGCAGGTCCACTGCTACCGGATGATGGGATCGCTCGAGGACGCCGAGGACCTCGTGCAGGAGACCTTCCTGCGCGCGTGGCGCAAGCGCGAGAGCTGCGAGGAGCGCGCGAGCTTCCGCGCCTGGCTGTACCGGATCGCCACGAACGCGTGTCTCGACGCGCTGAAGCGCCGGCCCCGCAAGCTCCCCCAGACACCGCCGAACGTCGCCGCCGGGGCGCCGCCCGTCCGGCCCTACGAGGTGCCGTGGCTGCAGCCGTTCCCGGACGAGCTGCTCGACCGCGTGCCGTCGTCGGACGCGGGCCCGGACGCCGAGCTCGTCGACAAGGAGACGATCGAGCTCGCCTACATGGTCGCGATCCAGCACCTGCCGCCGCAGACCCGCGCGGTCCTCATCCTGCGCGACGTGCTGACCTGGCCGGCGAAGGACGTCGCCGAGCTGCTCGAGATCACGCCCGCCGCGGTCAACAGCGCGCTGCAGCGCGCACACGCGACGATGAAGGAGCACCTGCCCGAGCGGCGGGTCGACTGGCCCGCCGGCACCGACGCGGAGGCCGCCGAGCGCGAGCTACTCGACGCCTACGTCGCTGCGACCGAGACGCAGGACGTCGCCGCCATCAAGGCCCTGATCCGCGACGAGGTCCGCTTCTCCATGCCGCCCGAGAAGGGCTCCTGGGTGGGCCGCGACACGGTCGTCGACAGCTGGGTCGAGGGCGGCTTCGGCGACGCCACCGGCACGCGCTTCGGCGAGTTCCGCTGCACGCTGACCCGGACCAACCGCCAGCCGGCCGTCGTCAACTACGTCCGCAAGCCCGACGACGACACGTTCCGCCTCTTCGCGATCGACGTGCTGCGCGTCGAGGACGGCGCGATCGCCGAGATCACGATGTTCCACGGCAAGGCGCTCGACCCCTTCGAGCTGCCCGCGACGCTCTGATGGCGTTCACCCGGCGCGCCGTCACGGTCGCGCCGGGCGTCCGTCGCCCCTACGACCCGGCGGAGTGGCGCGACGCGCTCGTGCTGCTCCGCGCCGGGACGATCGAGCTCGAGTCCCGCGGCGGGACGAGCGCGCGGTTGACCGCCGGCGACCTCTTCTGGCTCGACGGGGTGGCGCTCCAGGCCCTGCACAACCCGGGGGCCGAGGAGGCGGTGCTCGTCGCCGTGGCGCGCTACACCTCGACGGTGTGCTCGCGCAGCAGCGCGACGGCGCGGTCCTCGAAGGTGAGGGTGAGGTCGTCCGGGGTCTGCCGGCTGGCCTTCGCGAGCCGGTAGGCGAGCGTGTCGAGCGCGACGTCGACGGCGTCCATGTGACCGTCGTTCTAGATGTAGTACATCGCCGCCCCCGCCTCGCGCGCCTCGCGCTCGACGACGTCGGCGATCGTGGTGCGCGGCGAGGACGTCGCGGGCGGCGGCGGCGGCGTCGGCGAAGATGCCCTCCGCGTCGCGGCCGAGCGGGGCCGTCGAGGAGCTCGACGACCTCGAGGACGGTGATCTCGTCGGCCGGGCGGGCGAAGGAGTAGCCGCCCTTGACGCCGCGCTGGGAGCGCAGGACGCCGGCGCGGCGCAGGGTGGCGAAGAGCTGCTCGAGGAACTGCACCGGGATGTCGCGGCGGCGGGCGAGCTCGCCGATCGGGACGGGGGCGCCGTCGCCCGCGCGGCCGAGCTCGGCCAGCGCCTGGAGCGCGTAGGGGGATTTCGTGGTGATCGAGATCATCGCTCGCTGCGCGTACGCTGGCCCGGCCGATCGTATGCGACAGCCTTGCCCCTCCCCTCGCTGCTCGATGGCGCGTCATCTGTCGGGCTCTCCGCCACGCCGGACCTCAACAGCGGGCCTCGGCGACGTCGACGTCGGTGGCTGCGCAAGCTCGCTGCACGGCGTCGCTCTACGCGGCTGCTGTGGCTGTCCTCGTCGCGGCGCGCGCTCGGCGGCCGCGACGCCCCGGCAGCGGCGCTCGCGCTCGCGTACGCGGTCGCCGACGAGGTGCATCCAGTCCTTCGTCGCCGGCCGCGACTCGCACGCCCGTCGACGTCGCTGATCGACGCCGCGGGCATCGCGCTCGGCGTGGCTGCTCGTACGCCGCCGCGGTCGCGAGCCGGGCGCCGGCCTGAGCGGGCGGCTAGAGCCAGCCGCGCTCGGTGGCGATGAGGACGGCCTGGGCGCGGTCGACGGCGCCGAGCTTGCCGTAGATGTTGTGCAGGTGCGTGCGCACCGTGCTGGTCGACAGCTACAGCTCGTGGGCGATCTGCTTGTAGACCTTGCCCTCGGCGAGGCGCTTGAGCACCTCGACCTCGCGGCCGGACAGCGGGCACGGGTCGATCTGGCGCGTGCGCGGCCGGACGTCGGGTAGGGCAGGTCGTACATGACCGTGCGCAGCTCGGCCGGGCCGAGGCCGATCGACGCGGGCGGTCTTCAGCAGCTCGGTCGGCGAGACCGGGCCGCCCTGCGCGTAGTGGGCGAGCATGTCGGCGAGGCGGACGAAGGCGGCCTCGCCGTCGCGTCGTCGGCGTGGTGGCGCTCGATGACCGAGGCGACGGCTCTTGGGCAGGCCCCAGCGGCGGGCGAGGACGCCGCCGACCAGCGCGTGGTCGACGCCGAGCTCGCGGCGCTCGCGGTGGATGCGCTCCTCGGGCGTGCGGGCGTCGCCGTGGACCTGCGCCGGGTAGCCCGGGTAGGCGTGCATGAGGACGAGCTTGCCGATGTCGTGCAGCAGCGCGGTGACCATGAGGCGGTCGCGGTGCTCGTAGCCGGCCTCGGTGGCGAGGCGGTCGGCGGCGCGCTGCGTGGCGACGCCGTGCAGGCGGAAGCGCTCGGGCGCGGCGTCCCAGACGGACGAGCGCTCGAAGAAGTCGAAGGTGCGGGCGCGGAGGCGAGCGCCTGGACGGCCTCGGGCGAGAGCAGCTCGACGGCCTTGACGACGGACTCGACGCGGCCGCGCGTGCGGCCCTCGACCTGGTTGGCCAGGCGCAGGACGGCGATGACGAGCGCGACGTCGGACTCGACGGCGGCGACGACGTCGGCCGGCGAGATGCGCTCCGGCGGTGACGAGGCGCAGCAGGCGGTTGCGCGACTCGGCGAGCGCCGGGAAGGCCTCGAGCGCCTCGAACGCGGCGGTCAGCCGGCGGCCGTGGCCCTCGTTGTGGCGGCGCTGGACGGCGCGCGCTGCTGGACTCGGCTGCGTGCGTGCGGGCGACGAGATCATGGTCGGGCGGTCCCTGCTTTCTGGTCGGGATCGTCGGGGCACACCCGTTATCGGCAGCTCTGGACGAATGGTTGAGCGCCAATCTCGTCGATCTGGCTAGTCGCTCCAAGCGCCGCGTCGATGCGCGCGCAGCGTCTCGTCGCGCCCGAGCACGCGCGAGCGTCTCGAAGATGCCCGGGCGACACCGTCGTGCCCGCGAGCGCGACGCGCACCGGCTGGAAGACGTCGCTTGGGCTTGGCGCCGCGCGCCTCGACGACCCCGTCGAGCGCGGCCTGCGATCGCGTCGGCGGTGAACGGCTCGACCGCCGCGAGCGCCGTCGCGCGCGTCGCGCCAGCGCGCGCGCGCCCGTCCTCGCCGAGCCACTTCTCGCGCGCCGCCGGGTCGTCGGCCGGCCCGTCGAAGATGAAGCCCGGCGAGCGGCCAGAAGTCCGCGAGCGTCTGCATCTTCTCGCGCGAGATCTCGACCGCGGCGCGCAGGCCGCTCGCGGCCGGTGAAGCGCCTCGAGGCGCGCGGTGAGCTCGTCGAGCGGCAGCTCGCGCAGGTAGCGGCCGTTCAGCCAGCGCAGCTTCTGCTCGTCGAAGCGCGCCGGGTTGCTGCGAGACGCGCTCGAGCGTCGAAGCGCTCGACGAGCTCGTCGGTCGAGAGGATCGTCTCGTCGTCGGCGTCGCCCCAGCCGAGCAGCGCGAGGTAGTTGCGCACCGCCTCGGGCAGGTAGCCGGCGTCGCGCAGCTCCTGCACCGACGCCGCGCCGTGGCGCTTGGAGAGCTTCTTGCCGTCGGGGCCGTGCAGCAGCGGCAGGTGCGCGTAGACCGGCGGCTGCGGCGCCCGAGCGCCTCGAGGACGAGCAGCTGCTTGGGCGTGTTGGAGAGGTGGTCCTCGCCGCGGACGACGTGCGTGATCTCGCGCGTCGAGGTCGTCGACGGCGACCGCGAAGTTGTAGAGGACGCTGCCGTCGGCGCGGGCGATGACCGGGTCGTCGAGGTGGACGTGGCGCGAACGTCGTGTCGCCGCGGATGACGTCGTGGACGACGGTCTCGCCCTCGTCGGGCACGCGCAGGCGCACCGCGCCCTCGCTCCTCGGCCTCGCCGCGGAAGCCGCGGTCGGCGCCGTGCTGCGTCCTTGTAGGCCTTGACGTCGTCGGCCGGTCGCGGTCGAGCGGTAGGCGTGGCCCGTCGTCGAGCAGCTGCGCGAGGACCTCCCGGTGGCGGTCGCGTGCGCGCGACCTGGGAGATCGGGCCCTCGTCGTAGTCGAGCTCGAGCCAGCGCAGCGCGTCGAGGATCTGCTCGACGTTCTCGGGGGTCGAGCGCTCGCGGTCGGTGTCCTCGATGCGCAGGACGAGCGTCCCGCCGTCGTGCCGCGCGCAGCAGCCAGTTGTAGAGCGCGGTGCGCGCGCCGCCGATGTGCAGCGCGCCGGTCGGGCGAAGGAGCGAAGCGGACCCTCATGTCGCATGACCCTACGCAGATGCTGATCGGCGCCCACGTCTCCCCCGCCGGCGGGCCCGGCGAAGGCGGTCGAGCGCGGCGTCGAGCGCGGCGCGCACGCGATCCAGATCTTCAACCAGAACCCGCGCGCGTGGAAGCCGCGCGACTACTCCGACGAGGAGGTCGCGGCCTTCCACGAGCCGCGATGGCGGCTCGCGACGTCGACGCGCTGCTCATCCACGCCGTCTACCTGCTCAACGCGCCACCGAGGACCCGGAGATCCGCGCGAAGACGCTGACGCTCGCTGATCGCGTCGCTGCGCGCCGGCGACGCGCTCGGCGCGCACGCGCGTCGTGCTGCACCCCGGCTCGGCGAAGACGGGCGACGTCGGCGCAGGCGATCGCGCGCGCCGGCGAGGTCATCGCGCGAGGCGCTCGCCGAGTCCGAGCGCTGCCCGCTGCACCTCGAGAACACCGCCGGCGCGGGCGGCACGCTCGGGCGCTCGTTCGACGAGCTCGCCGCGCTGCTCGAGGCCGCGGGCGGCGACGAGCGGCTCGGGCGTCTGCCTGGACTCCTGCCACCTGCTGCGCCTCGGGCTACGACGATCCGCACCGCCGACGGCGCTCGACCGCGGTGCTCGACGAGTGCGACGCGCGCGGTCGGCCTCGAGCGCCTCGGCTCGCTGCACCTCAACGACTCGCCAGACGCCGCTCGGGCTCCAACCGCGACCGCCACGCGCGCGTCGGCGAGGGCGAGCTCGGCGAGGACGGCTGCGCGGTCTTCCTCTCCGAGCCGCGCTTCGAGGGCCTGCCGTGCGTGCTCGAGACGCCCGGCCCGACCGCGACGACCCCTACACGGCCGAGCTGCAGCGCACGCGCGAGCTCCGTGCCCGCGGTCTGCGCAACCGCAGGCGCAGATCGGCACACTGAACCGCACACGCAACGCCCCACCCCCGGTCCAGCGGTAAGGCGGGGCGCTGCACGCCGAACGTACCGCGTGCGGATGCCGCGGTGTACGCCTGCCTAGGTGTCGCGGCGACACTGTAGGCTCGCAGTGATCCAGCGTGCGCGTCGGAACCTTCCCTCGAGCTGGTGTCCCCCCCGCCCTGGCGGCGGATCGCCGCCGGTTCACGGCTGCCGCGCACGCCGCGGGCCTGGACCATCTGGGCGTCGGCGACCACGTGAGCTTCTTCGTCGGCGCCGGCCAGGACGCGCTCGTCGACGCCGCGTCGCTGTTGAGCGTGCAGGACGACCTGCCGGTCTACGTCGGCGCGTACCTGCTGCCGCTGCGCCACCCGGTGATCGTCGCTCGGCAGGTGGCGACGATCGCCGAGCTCGCGCCCGGCCGGCTCACGCTGGCGGCGGGCATCGGCGGCGAGGATCGCCACGAGATCGAGATCTGCGGCGTCGACCCGCGCACGCGCGGGCGGCGTATGGACGAGTGCCTGACGCTCCTGCGAGCGCTGCTGCGCGGCGAGCCCGCCACGCTGCAGGGCGAGTTCATCGACGTCCGCGACGCGCTGATCCTCCCGCCGCCCGACCCGCCGGTCCGCATCTCGGTCGCCGGGCGCTCGGGGGCCGCGGTGCACCGCGCCGCGCTGCTGGGCGACGGCTGGCTGGGCATCTGGGTGTCGCCGGGCCGCTTCGCCGCGGTGTCGGAGGAGATCGCCGAGCTGGCGACGGCGGCCGGCCGTGAGCCCTCGGACTTCGAGCACGGCCTCAACGTCTGGTGCGGGTTCGGCGAGACGGCAGAGGCGGCGCGCCAGCCGCTCGCGACGTCGATGGAGGCGTTCTACACGACGCCGTTCACGACGTTCGAGCGGTACTCGCCGTTCGGGCGGCCCGAGGCGCTGACGCCGGCGCTGGCTGGCCGCTGCCTGACGCCGCGTTCGCTCAGGCCAGCGAGGGCTCGGCCGCGCGGCGGCCCGGCTGCGGCGCCCGTGCCGCGCGGCGCCGCGCGCCGGCAGCGGCGCGCGCGGCCGGGCCGAGGATGTGCTCGAGCTCGGCGCGCAGGCTGGGCGTCGGCGCGACGCGGAAGCCCTCGCCGAGGCGCAGCGTGCGCGCGCCCGCCGAGGTCTCGGATGTCGAGGACGACCTCGGACTCGCCGGGGAAGTTGCCGAAGACGTGCTTGAGCTCGTCGATGACCGAGGCGGGCAGCCGCGCGGCGTCGAGCAGGACGCGCAGCGGCACCGGGCCGACCGCGGCGCGCGCGGCCTCCTCGCGGGCCGCCTCGACCTCCTCGGGCGTCGGCTGGAAGGGCTCGGCCGGTCTGCACGACGAGGCACGGTCTTGTCGGCGTCCTTGTGGTCGACGCGGCCGCGGACGAGCACGACCTCGTCGACGCCGAGCGCGCCCTCGTACTCGGCGAGCGCCTTGCCGAAGACGAGGATCTCGACGCGTGCCCTCGAGGTCGTCGAGCGTGGCGAACATCATCGGGTCGCCCTTCTTGGTGCGGATCTTCTTGGCCTGCGGTGATGATCCCGCCGGCGGTGACCCAGTCGCCGTCCTTGCGCGCCGGCGAGCTCGGCCAGCGGGCACGTCGACCGCGCGCGCGCAGCGCCTCGCGCACCTGCTTGAGCGGGTGGGCGGAGATGAAGAGGCCGATCGACTCCTTCTCGACGGCCAGCAGCTCGGGCTGGTCGAACTCCTCGGTCGGGATCGGCGGGTGCGCGGGCGCGGCGAACGCGCGCGGCGCCGCTGCCGGCGCCGCCGCCGCCGCCGTCGCCGAGGTCGAAGATCGAGCCCTGGCCGATCTCGGCGTCCTGCTGCTGCTTCTGCCCGGCGGCCTGCGCCTGCTCGAGCACCGCGAGCATGCCCTTGCGCGTGCGCGCCGGTCGAGCCGAACGCGCCGCACTTGATGAGCGCCTCGATCGCCTGCTTGTTGACCGCGCGCGGGTCGACGCGCGCGCAGAAGTCCCACAGCGAGCTCGAACGGGCCGCCCTCCTCGCGCGCCGCCTTGATCGCCTCGACCGCCTGGTAGCCGACGCCCTTCACCGCGTCGAGGCCGAAGCGGATGTTGCCCTCGACGACGACGAACTCGTGGTCGGAGAGGTTGACGTCGGGCGGCAGGATCTCGATGCCCATCTCCTCGCGCGCGGCGACGAAGAACGGGACCTTGTCCTTCGTGTCCATGACCGACGAGATCAGCGCGGCCATGTACTCGGCGCGGGTAGTTGGCCTTCAGCCACGCCGTGCGGTAGGCGATCAGCGCGTAGCAGGCGGCGTGGGACTTGTTGAACGAGTAGTCGGCCGACTTCTCGTTCGTCGCCCAGAGCAGCTCGATGAGCCGCGCGCTCGTGCCCGACGCGCGGCAGCCCGCGACGGAACTCGGGCTTGAGCTCGGCCATCGCCTCGCGGTTCTTCTTGCCGATCGCCTTGCGCAGGTCGTCGGCCTGGGCGCCCCGAGAAGCCGGCGAGCTCCTTGGAGATCAGCATCGCCTGCTCCTGGTACAGGATCACGCCGTAGGTCGGGCCGATGATCGGCTCCAGGCGCTCGTCGGGGATCGTGGACCGACTCCGGGTCGCGCTTGCCGCGCGCGTAGGTCGGGATCTGGTCCATCGCGCCCGGGCGGTACAGCGCGACGAGCGCGACGAGGTCGTCGAACTCGGTCGGGCGGACCTTGCGCAGCGCCTCCTGCATGCCCTCGGACTCGAACTGGAAGACGCCGACCGAGTCGCCGCGGGCGAGCATCTCGTAGGTGCGCTCGTCGTCGAGCGGCAGCGTCGTCATGTCCGGCCGCGCGCCCGATCGAGCGCTCGATGATGTCCAGCGCGTCCTCGATGACGTCGAGGTTGCGCAGGCCGAGGAAGTCCATCTTCAGCAGGCCGAGCTCCTCGACGGGCTTCATCGAGAACTGCGTGACCGTGCGGTAGACCTTGTTGCCGCTCGCCGTCGGCCGTGCCCGCGTCGGCGAGCTGGAGCGGGACGATGTCGGTCAGCGGGCGGTCGGCGATGACGACCGCGGCGGCGTGGATCGACGAGTTGCGGACGATCCCCTCGAGGCCCTTGGCGACGTCGATGATCTGCTTGGCCGTCGGGTCGGAGTCGTAGGCGCCGCGCAGCGGCTCGCCGGCCTTCAGGCAGTCGTCGAAGGACGGCGAGCGGCCCATGATCGGGTCGGGGATGAGCTTGGCCAGGCGGTCGCCGACGCCGTAGTCGTGGCCGAGCACGCGCGCGGCGTCGCGCGTGGCCGCGCGCGGGAACATCTTGCCGAAGGTGACGATCTGCGCGACCGACTCGCGGCCGTACTTCTCGGTGACGTAGCGCATGACGCGCTCGCGGCCGCGGACGGAGAAGTCGATGTCGATGTCCGGCATCGACACGCGCTCGGGGTTGAGGAAGCGCTCGAAGAGCAGGTCGTAGCGCAGCGGGTCGACGTCGGTGATGTGCAGGCAGTAGGCGACGATCGAGCCGGCGGCCGAGCCGCGGCCCGGGCCGACGGCGATGCCGTTGTCCTTGGCGTACTTGACGAAGTCCCAGACGATCAGGAAGTAGGCGTTGAAGCCCATGCGGTCGATGACCCCGAGCTCCATCTCCATGCGCTCGATCGCCTCGGCCGGCGGCGGGTCGCCGTAGCGCGCGCGCAGGCCCTCCACGACGCGCGCGCGCAGGTAGGCGCGCTCGTCCTCGCCCTCGGGCAGGTAGCGCGGGATGAGCTGCTTGCCGAGCTCGATCTCGACGTCGCAGCGCTCGGCGATCTCGAGCGTCGAGGCGAGCGCCTCGGGCCACTCGGCGAACGCGCTGCGCCATCTCCTCGCTGGAGCGCAGGTAGAACTCGTTCGTGTCGAAGGTCATCTTCGGCGCGGCGAGCGTCGACTTCGTCTGCACGCACAGCAGCGCCGTGTGGTGGTGGTAGTCCTCGCGGCGCAGGTAGTGCACGTCGCCGGTGCCGACGAGCGGGCGGCCGACCTCGCGGGCGATGCGCACGATGCCCTCGTTGGCCTTGTCCTGGTCGGCGATGCCGTTCTTCTGGACCTCGAAGAAGACGTTGTCGGCGCCGAAGACGTGCAGCAGGTCGTCGGCGTGGGCGCGCGCCTCGGCGTCGCGGCCGTCGACGAGGCGCTGGCAGAAGCGCGAGGCCAGGCAGCCGGTCAGCGCGATGATGCCCTCGCCGTGGCGCGGCGAGCTGGTCCAGGTCGACGGTCGGCTTGCCGCGGTTCAGGCCCTCGAGGAAGCCGGCCGAGCTGAGAGCTTGACGAGGTTGCGGTAGCCCTCGTCGGTCTCGGCCAGCAGCGTGAGGTGGTTGCGCTCGACCTGCGCGCGCCGGGCGCCGCGGTCGGCGTGGTCGTCGACGAGGTAGATCTCGCAGCCGACGATCGGCTTGATGCCGTGCTTCTGGCGGCCTTGTAGAGCTCGACCGCGCCGTTCATGACGCCGTGGTCGGTGAGCCCGAGGGCGGGCTGGCCGAACGCCGCGGCGCGCTCCGCGAGCGCGTCGATCTTGCACGCGCCGTCGAGCAGCGAGTACTCGGAGTGGACGTGCAGATGGGCGCAGGCCGGGGTGCTCACGGGCACGTCGAGGATAGGTGCCGGGCCGGACGGGGCGAACGGGCGTTCGGCGCGGCGTTTCGCGCACGATGCGGAGTGCCATCCGCGGCGGTCAGCGGCGGCCGCGGACGAGCCTGCGCAGGCAGGCCCGCGCCGCCGCGTGCGGCGCCGGCCGCGGCGGGCCGAGCGCGCGGGCGCGGGCGGCGCGGCGGGTGCGGGCGCGGCGGGTCGCGGCGCGCGGGGGTCGCGTCGCGCAGGCGCTGCTCCGCCCGGGCCAGGCCCGTCCGCGAGCGTCCCCGTCCGCCGGCTCGGCGTCGCCGGCGGCTCGCCGCGCAGCCGCGCGTGCGCGGCCCGCAGCGCCGACAGCTCGGCCTCGCGTGCGCGCGCTCGCGGCGTCCTCGGCCGCCAGCGCGCGGTCGCGCGCCGTGTGCGCCGCGTCGAGCTCGACCTCCAGGGCCTGCTCGGCGGCGACCGTCCGCGCGCGCTGGGCCTCCAGGTCGTCGTGCAGCGCGGCGAGACGCTCGCGCGCGCCGGCGAGGTCGGCCTCCGCGCGCTCGCGGGCCGCCGACGTGGCGCTGCACTTCCTCGCGCGCCTCGCGGGCTGCGTCGGCCACCTCCGCGACGAGCCCGGCCACGCGCGCGTCGCGCGCGTCGCGCACGGCGAGCCGCTCGCGCAGCCCGTCGAGCTCGAGCCGCAGCCGCCCGGCGGTGGCCACGCAGCTCGGCCTCGCCCGCGACGCGGGCGGCGAGCTCCTCGCGGGCGGCCGCCGCCTCGGCGCGGGCCTCGGCGAGCAGCGCCTCCAGCGCGGCGGCCGGCGGCGGCACCGGCGCTCCCGCCGCCGCGCCGTGCCGACCCGCCCGGGAGAGGTCGCGCGCGTCGTGCGCCACGATCTCGACCTCGGCGGCCTGGTCGGCCAGCGCGGCGGCGACGACCTCCAGGCGCGAGCCGGCGTCGGTCGAGCGGCCGGGAGTCCACGCGCGCCACGCGTACGCGCGAGGCCGGACGCGACCGCGCGGCGCGCGCGCCGCGCTCGAGCGCAGCCGCGCTGACGGCTCAGCGCCACGCCGCGTCGCGCCGCTGCCGCGGCGGCTGGCTCGGCGTCCTTGCGCAGCTTGCGTCGCGGCGGCGACGAGCCGACGCCGAGGCGCGCCGCGCCCGGCGGCCGAGGGCTCCCGGCCCGCTGCGAGCACGCGTCTCGCGAGCTCGCGCGGCTCAGCTCCGCGCGGCCGACCGCTCGGCGACGCGACGGTGCGCAGGCGTGCTGGCGCCGCGCGCGACCAGCGACGAAGCCGAGGACGCTCGTCGGCCATGCGCTCGGCGAGCTGCTCATCCGCCCGCCGCGCGTCAGCAAGCGCGCGGCGCGGCGGACGGCGTTGCGGGAGGCGCGGCGGCCTCAGGCGCTCGACGATGCGCAGCGGTACCCGGCGGAGCCTCGAGGCGACGGCCGGCGGTCCAGGTGGGCAACGGAAGCGTGCCGGTGAGACGGGACGCGCCGATGTGCCGTGGTCGGATCGAGCCTGGCTGCCATCAGGGGGCCGGGGTGGATCGGAGCTGCCATGCGCACACTGTGCCGCGCGGCGGCGCGCCGGTCAGTGCGGCTGGCCCCCGTGCGCGGGGTCGGCAGGCTCCCCGCCCGCGGCCGGCGGCTGCGTCCGCTCGCGCAGCCGGTGGGCCATGCGCGACTGCAGCGACCACAGCTCGATGAAGCCGGGCGAGGCCTGCTGGGAGAACAGCCCGCCGGAGGTCTCGAACGTCGCCAGCGGCGCGTCGTAGACCGCGTTGGGCGACTCGCGCGTGACCACGCGCGCGCGAGCCCTTGTAGAGCTTCAGCCCGATCGTGCCCGTCACCTGCTCGTTGACCGCGTCCATGTAGGCGTCGAGGTCCGAGCGCAGCGGCTCCCACCACAGCCCGGCGTAGACGAGGTAGGCCCACTTGCGGTCGAGCTCGCCCTTGAACTGGTTCTGGTGGATCGTGCCGACGAGCCGCTCGAGCTCGGCGTGCGCGGGCAGCAGGATCGCCGCGGCCGGCACCTCGTAGATGTCGCGCACCTTCAGGCCGACGATGCGGTCCTCGATGTGGTCGACGATCCCGACGCCGTGGCGGCAGCCGAGTCTCGGCGGCGCGCTCGAGCAGCTCGACGAGCCCGAGGCGCTCGCCGTTGAGCGCGACCGGCACGCCGCGCTCGAACGCGACCTCGACGATCTCGCGGCTCGTCGGGCGCCTCCTCGGGCCGCGTGACGAGCTGGAAGACGTCGTCGTCGGGCGCGTGGTCGAGGTCCTCGATCCAGCTTGCCCTCCGACGAGCGGCCCCAGAGGTTGTCGTCGATCGAGTACGGCGTCTGCTCGGCGCCGCCCTTGACCGGGATGCCGTGCTCGCGCGCGTAGGCGATCTCCTCCTCGCGGCCCATCTGCCAGCCGCGCACCGGCGCGATGACCTTCAGCTCGGGCGCGAGCGTCGCGACGTCGCCTCGATGCGCACCTGGTCGTTGCCCTTGCCCGTGCAGCCGTGGGCGATCGTGTCGCAGCCGTGCTTGCGCGCGTACTCGACGGCGAGCTTGGCGATCAGCGGGCGGCCGAGCGCGGTGAACAGCGGGTAGCCGAGGCCGTAGATCGCGTTGGCCTTGATCGCCGGGACGACGAAGTCGCGCGGCGAACTCCTCGCGCGCGTCGACGACCTCCGCGTCGACCGCGCCGAGCTGCATCGCCTTGCCCTCGACGACCTCGTAGTCCTCGCCGGGCTGGCCGAGGTTGACCGTGAGCGCGACGACCTCGGCCTCGTACTCGTCCTGGATCCACTTGAGCATCACGCTCGTGTCCAGGCCGCCCGAGTACAGGAGCAGGACGCGGTTGACCTCGCTCGGGCTCGGCGAGGTAGCTGGCGGTGCGCGGTGTGCGGGGTGCGGGTGGTCTCGGTCGGGCATCGGGGCGCGGATACCTGGCTGTCGGTCGAGGGCGCGGCGCAGCCGCGCCGAGCGCGTCGTCGATCTCGGCGTCGCCGACGATCAGCGGCGGCAGCAGCCGGACGGTCGCCGGGCCGGTGGCGTTGAGGACGAGGCGCTCCTCGAGCAGCGCGCGGCGCACGAGCGTCGGGCGCGCCGCCGCTCGGCGAGGTCGAAGGCGATCATCAGGCCGCGCCCGCGCACCGTCGCCGACCCCGGGCAGCTCGGCGAGGCGCGTGCAGCAGGCGCTCGCCGAGCTCGCGCACGCGCGCGAGCAGCGCCGGGTCGTCGAGGACGTCGAGCACCGCGAGCGCCGGCCGCGGCACGCACCGGGCCGCCGGCGAACGTCGAGCCGTGGTCGCCGGGCTCGAAGACGTCGGCCAGCCGCGGGCCGCGTGACCAGCGCGCCGATCGGCAGGCCGCCGCCGAGCGCCTTGGCGGTCGTCAGCGCGTCGGGCACGACGCCGCGTGTGCTCGTAGGCCCACAGCGTGCCGGTGCGCCCCAGGCCGCACTGGATCTCGTCGAAGATCAGCGCCGCGCCGTGCTCGTCGCAGGCCGCGCGCGCCGCGCGCAGGACGCTCGTCGCGCAGCACGTGCACGCCGCTCTCGCCCTGGACCGGCTCGAGCAGCACGGCCGCGGTGCGCGTCGTCCACCGCGCGCGCGCGATCGCCTCGGCGGTCGGCTCGACCGCGAGGAAGCCGGGCACCAGCGGCGCGAACGGCGCCTGCTTGGACTCCTGCGGCGTGCGCCGACAGCGCGCCGTACGTGCGCCCGTGGAACGCGCGGTGCACCGAGACGACGTCGCCGCCGGGCTGCGCCTTGCGCGCGAGCTTCAGCGCCGCCTCGACCGCCTCGGCGCCGGAGTTGGTGAAGAAGACCTTGCCGCCGAGCGAGCGACTCGGCCAGCCGCTCGGCCAGGCGCATCCCCGGCTCGGTGTAGAAGAGGTTGCCGACGTGGAGGAGGCTCGCCGCCTGCTCGCGGATCGCCGCGACGACCGCCGGGTGGCAGTGGCCGACGGCTGACGACGCAGATCCCGGTCAGGAAGTCGAGGTACTCGTTGCCCGTCGGCGTCCCACAGCCGCGCGCCCTCGCCGCGCACGAACTCGACGGGCAGGCGCGCGTAGGCGGCGACGAGTGCTCGGCGCTCGAGCGCCTGCAGCTCGTCGAGCGCTCATGCGCCGGCCGGATCTTCGTGCCGATGCCCGCGTCGGTGAACAGCTCGAGCAGCAGCGAGTGCGGCGACGCGGCCGTCGACGATGTGGGCGAAGGTGACGCCGCCGTGGATCGCGTCGAGGCACGCCTGCGAGCTTCGGCCGCATGCCGCCGGCGACGCCGGCCGAGCGCGGCCTCGACCTCGTCGGCGCCGGCCTCGGAGACGACGCTGTCGCGGGTCGGCCGGGTCGCGCAGCCAGCCCTCGACGTCGGTGAGGAAGATGACCTTGTAGGCGCCCAGCGCGCGCGCCACGGCGCCGGCGGCCTCGTCGGCGTTGACGTTGTAGGAGTTGCCCTCGCGGTCGGCGCCGACCGACGCGATGACCGGGATGTAGTCCTGCGCGATGTGGTCGAGCACGTCGACGTCGACGCGCTCGATGCGCCCGACGAAGCCGATGTCCTCGCCGTCCGGGCGCGGCCTGGCGCGCGACGCGGAAGAGGCGCGCCGTCGTCGCCGCGACAGCCCGACCGCCGGCTGGCCGTGGCGGTTGAGGCGCAGGACGATGTCCTTGTTGACCTTGCCGACGAGGACCATCTTGGCCACCTCGACGGTGTCGGCGTCGCTCACGCGCAGGCCGCCGACGAACTCGACCGGCATCGCCGAGCCGCTCCATGTAGGCGGTGATCTCCGGGCCGCCGCCGTGCACGACGACCGGGTTGAGCCCGACGTACTTGAGCAGCACGACGTCGCGCGCGAACTCCTCGCGCAGCGCCGGGTCCTCCATCGCCGCGCCGCCGTACTTGATGACCACCGTCCGGCCGTGGAACTCGCGGATGTACGGCAGCGCCTCGAGCAGCGTCCCGACGTCGCGCACGCTCACGTCGTGTACTCCGCGTTGATGGTCACGTACTCGTGGCCGAGGTCGGAGAAGAAGACCTCGGTCTCGGCGCCGTCGCCGGGCAGCGCCGACCACGTACTCGACCTCGTCGCGCGCGACGCGCGGCGGCCAGCGCGCCGCGGTCGTGGCGGCACCGCGACGCCGCCCGCGCAGACCGTGCACGCCCTCGATGCGCGATGTCGAGCGCCAGCGGCGCGGTGCCCGGCAGCGCGGCGCCGACGGCCTGGGCGATGCGCCCCCAGTTCGGGTCGCCGCCGTGCAGCGCGGTCTTGACCAGCGGCGAGTTGGCGACCGCGCGCGCGACCGCGCTCGACCGCCTCGCGCGTCGCCGCCGCGCACGACGACGCGCCCGACGCGCCTGGCGCCCTCGCCGTCGCGCACGATGTCGCAGCGCGAGCTGGCGCAGCAGCGCGTCGAGCGCCTGGCCGAAGACGCAGCTCGTCCTCGCTCTCGGGCTCGACCGCGACGCCGCTCGCGCCGCTGGCCATGAGGATCGCCGTGTCGTTGGTCGAGAGCTGGCCGTCGACCGAGATGCGGTCGAACGAGCGCTTGACGCAGACGCCGAGCAGCAGGTCGGCGGTCTCCGGCGCCGAGCGCGGCGTCGGTCTGCACGAAGCACAGCATCGTCGCGAAGCCGGGCTGGATCATCCCCGCGCCCTTGGCCTGCGCGCGTCAGCCGCACGCGTGCCGCCCGGCAGCTCGACGTCGAGGAAGGCGCGCTTCTCGAACGCGTCGGTGGTCATGATCGCCGCCGCGAAGTCGCGTCGCCGTCGGGGCGCAGCTCGCCGGCCGACGCGGCTGCAGGCCGCGGATGACCTTGTCGCCGTCGAGCTGGACGCCGATGACGCCGGTCGAGGCGACCGCGACCTGCGTCGGGCTCGACGCGGCCCGCCATCGCCGCGGCGCCCTGCATCTCGCGCGCCTCGTCGAGCCCGCGGCGGCCGGTCGCGGCGTTCGCGTTGCCCGAGTTGGCCACGACGACGCGCAGCGCGTCCAGCCGCGCGCGCTCCTGGCAGACGAGCACCGGCGCGGCGAGCACGCCCGAGCGCGTGAAGCGCGCGGCGCTCGTCGTCTCCGGCGCGTCGCTGACGAGCAGCGCCGAGGTCGAGCGCGCCGGAGGGCTTGAGCCCGCGCGGCGACGCCGCCGGCGCGGAAGCCCGGCCGGCAGCCTGCGGTCCGGCGCCTCGGTCACGGCCTCGCGGGCTCTCGACCCAGCGCGAGCTGAAGAAGGGCTCGCTCATGCAGATGCCCGCGGTCTCGTCGAGGCCGAACATGAGGTTGAGGTTCTGCACGGCCTGCGACGCGGCGCCCTTCCAGAGGTTGTCGATCGCCGCGAACACGCAGCACCTTGCCCGTGCGCGGGTCGGCGTGGGCGTGGATCCGGCAGACGTTCGTGTCGCGCACGTCGCGCACGCCGGGCGGCCGCGTCGGCCAGCTCGACGAACGGCTCGTCGGCGTAGGCCTCCTCGTAGAGCGCGGTCGAGCCCGTCCCGCGGACAGCGGCTCGGCCGGCGTCACGTAGCAGGACACGAGCTCGCCCTGGTCGAGCGGCAGCAGGTGCGGCGTGAACGTCGGCACGAGGCCCTCGCGCGCCCGAGCGCGCGCAGCTCCTGGTCGATCTCGGGCATGTGGCGGTGGCGCCCGACGCCGTAGGGCGTGACGTTCTCGTCGACGCTCGACGAAGTGCGTCGTCGCGGTCGCCGCCCGGCCCGCGCCCGAGACGCCCGACTTGGCGTCGATCACGACGTCGGCGATGAGACCCGCGCGCGCCAGCGGCGCGAGCGCCAGCAGCGTCGCGGTCGGGTAGCAGCCCGGGTTGGCGACGAGGTCGGCGCCTGCGATCTCGTCGCGGTAGCAGCTCGGGCAGCCCGTAGACGCGCCTCGCCGAACAGCTCGGGCGCGCCGTGCTCGCCGTACCACTCGCTCGTAGGCGGCCAGGTCGCGCAGGCGGAAGTCGGCGCTGAGGTCGACGACCTTCACGCCGCGCTCGCGCAGCTCGGCGACGACCGGCGCGGCGGCGCCGTGCGGGTAGGCGACGATCGCCGCGTCGACGTCGTCGTGGTCGCTCGAGGTCGAAGCGCGTCGAGGACGAGCGGCACGCGGTGGTGCGGGTAGAGGTCGTCCAGGCGCCGCCCGGCGTCGCTGCGGCTCGTGACGGCGACGAGCTCGATCTGCCGGGTGGCGCTGCAGCAGCGCGGCGGCGAGCGCGCCGGTGTAGCCGGAGGCGCCGGCGACGATGGCGCTAGGCACGCGAGCTCGGCCCCCAGCCGGTCGGCAGCCTCGGCCAGGATCGGCCTCGCAGGCGCTCGCTGACCTCCTCGTCGGTGAGCGTGCGGTCCGGCGCGCGGAAGCCGAGGTGCAGCGCGAGCGACGTCGCGGCCCTCGCCCGCCTGCTCGCCCGCGTAGACGTCGAAGACCTCGACGCTCGCGCAGCAGCTCGCCGCCCGCGCCGCGCACGACGGCGACGCACCTCGGCGGCGGGGGTGTCGGCGGGCACCGACAGGGCGAGGTCGTGGCGCACGGACGGGAAGCTCGTGAGGTCGGCGTAGGACGTGGCCTGCGGCGCGTGCGCGACGACGCGGCCGAGGTCGATCGCGAACACCGCCGACCGGCGCCTCGAAGTCCCAGTGCGCGGCCACGAGCGGGTGCACCTCGCCGAGGAAGCCGACGCTGTCGCCGTCGACGAGCACCCGGCGCGGCGCGCCCGGGGTGCAGGAACGGGCGCGGCTCGGGCTCGAACGGACGCCTCGACGCGCAGCGTCCGCAGGACGGCCTCGAGCAGACCCTTCGCGGCGAAGACGTCGGCGCGGGGCGCCGGCTCGCGGCGCCACGAGCGCGGGCGCGAGCGCCCCGTGCAGCAGCACGCCGAGCGCGTGGTGCTCGGCCGGCAGCGGTCCGCCCTCGCGCGCGGTAGACCGCGCCCGACTCGAAGAGCGCGAGGTCGGGCCGCCCGCGGTCGCGGTTGTGCGCGGCGACGTCGAGCAGCGAGCCGAGCAGCGTCGGGCGCAGGATCGACCCGGTCTCGGTCATCGGGTTCTCGATCGCACGACGCGGCGCAGCGGGTCGTCGGCCGGCAGCCGCAGGCGGTCGAGCAGGCGCGGATCGGCGAACGACCAGCCCGCGACCTCGTAGCAGCGCCGCAGCCGACGAGCACGTCCTCGGCGCGGCGGCGCAGCCGCTGCGGGCCGGTCAGCCCGCCCGGCCGGCCGGTGCGGTTCTCGGGGATCGTCGCCGGCAGGCGCTCGAGCGCCGCGAGCCGCGCGACCTCCTCGACGAGGTCGGCCTCGCGCGTGACGTCGCGCCGGCGCCAGTGGGGCACCGTCGACGTCGCAGCCCGTCGCCGGCGTCCGCCGCGCCGAAGCCCAGCGCGCCCAGCACCTCGGCGCTGCGCTCGCGCGGCACGTCGACGCCCGAGCAGCCGCTCCACGCGCGCGTCGCGCAGGTGCAGCGGCGGCCGAGGCTCGGGCACGCCACCGACGTCGACCGTGCCCTCGCACGAGCCGCGCGCCGCACAGCTCGATCATCAGCCGCGTGGCGACGGCCTGGGCCTCCATCGCCTGCTCGGGCGCCAGGCCCTTCTCGAAGCGGGCGCTGGCCTCGCTGCGCAGGCCGAGCCGCGTCGAGGTGCGGTTGATGTTCGGGCCGTCCCAGTTGGCGACCTCCATCAGCACGCGCGTCGTGCCGTCCCCGACCTCCGAGCGCGCGCCGCCCATGACCCCGGCGATCGACGTCGGGCCCGTCGTCGTCGGCGATCAGCAGCATGTCGGCGTCGAGCGTGCGCACGGCGCCGTCGAGCGTCTGCACCTGCTCGCCGTCGTGCGCGCGGCGCACGACCAGGCGGCCGCCCGGCGACGCGGTCGAGGTCGAACGCGTGCAGCGGATGGCCGGTCAGCAGCATCACGTAGTTCGTGATGTCCACGACGTTGTTGATCGGGCGCTGGCCGGCGGCCATGAGCCGCGCCTTCAGCCACGGCGGCGACGGCCCGAGCGTGACGTCCTCGAAGACCCGCGCGGTGAACCGCGGGCACAGGTCGGGCGCCTCGACGACGACCTCGATGCCGGGCGGAGCCGTGGCGGTGCGTGCCCGGGTCGTCGGTCCACGGCGGCGGGCCGAGCGGCGCGCCCGTGGCGGCGTGGACCTCGCGCGCGACGCCGTAGACGCCGAGGCAGTCGGGGCGGTTGGGGGTGATCTCGAGCTCGAGGACGTCGGTGGCCAGCGGCAGCACGTCGGCCAGCGGCCTGCCGGCCCCCAGCGCGTCGTCGAGCACGAGGATGCCCGCGTGGTCGGTGCCGATGGCCAGCTCGTCCTCGGCCAGGATCATGCCGTCGGACTCGACGCCGCGCAGCGTGGCGCGGCCGAGCGTCGTGCCGTCGGGCATGACCGCGCCGGGCCGCGCCACGGCGACGGTCTGGCCGGCCGCGACGTTCGGCGCGCCGCAGACGATCGTCGTCTGCTCGCTCCCGACGTCGACGCGGCACACCGTCAGGCGGTCGGCGTCGGGATGGCGCTCGGCCGCCAGCACCTTGCCCACGACGAACGCGGTCGGGCTCCCCCACGCCGTGGTGGTGGATGCGCTCGACCTCGGTGCCCGTCATGGCCAGGCGCACGGCCAGCTCGCGCGTGGACAGGTCGGGGCGCACGTGGTCGTGCAGCCACTCCAGCGGCAGGCGCATCAGCCGAACTGCTCCAGGAAGCGCAGGTCGTTGTCGTAGAGCAGGCGCAGGTCGGGGACGCCGTGCTTGAGCATCGCGATGCGCTCGATGCCCATGCCGAAGGCGAAGCCCTGCACGCGCTCGGGGTCGTACCCGTTGTCGCGCACGTAGCCGAAGACGTTGGGGTCGACCATCCCCGCGCCGAGGATCTCGATCCACCCCGAGCCCTTGCACAGGTTGCAGCGCTGGGCTGGGTGCGAGTCGATCGTCCCGGTGCCGCCGCACTTGAAGCACGACACGTCGACCTCGACGCTCGGCTCGGTGAACGGGAAGAAGTGCGGGCGCAGGCGCACCTCGCGCTCGTCGCCGAAGATCGCGCGGGCGAAGGCCAGCAGCGTGCCCTTGAGGTCGGCCAGCGTGATGTCCTCGTCGACGGCCAGCCCCTCGACCTGGTGGAACTGCGGCGTGTGCGTGGCGTCGCTGTCGCGCCGGTAGGTGCGACCGGGGACGATGATCGCGATCGGCGGCGGTTGGGCCTCCATCGCGCGGACCTGCATCGGCGAGGTGTGCGTGCGCAGGACCGTGTCGTCGTCGACGTAGAAGGTCTCCATGCGCGACCGCGACGGGTGCGCCGGGTCGTGGTTCAGCGCGTCGAAGTTGTAGTAGACGGTGTCGACCTCAGGGCCCTCGACGACCCGGAAGCCGAGGCCCGACGAAGACGTCCTCGATCTCGCGGCGCGTGGCCGTGAGCAGGTGGTGGCGCCCGACCGGCCGCGGGGGCGTCCCGGGCAGCGTGATGTCGACGCGGTCGGCGGCCAGCCGCGCCTCGAGCTCGGCGGCCTCGAGCTGCGCGCCGCGCTCGGTGATGAGGCGCTCGAGCGCCTGGCGCGCCTGGTTGGCCGCCTTGCCGACCTGGCCGCGCTCGGCCGGCTCCAGGTCGGCGACGCCGCGCAGCAGGTTGGGCAGCTCGGCCTTGCGCCCGAGGTGACGCACGCGCAGCTCCTCGAGCGCCTGCGTGCTCGCCGCGGCACCGATCGCCGCCTCGGCCTCGGAGCGCAGCGCGGCGATGCGATCCAGGGTGCTCACCGGCGCTGCACCCTAGATGTTTCGTAGAGCGCGATCGTGGCGGCCATGGCGGCGTTCAGCGAGTCGCCGGCGATGGGGATGTGGGCGACGCGGTCGCAGGCGGCGACGACCTCGGCGGGCAGGCCGTCGCGCTCGGCGCCGACCAGCAGCGTGACGTCGCCGCGCGGCGACGCGCCGGCCACCTCGGCCAGCGGCTCGCCCGCGCGTGCGATCAGCGCGATGCGCTCGCCCGGCAGCTCGCCCGCGTCGCTCGACCCGTGCCAGCGGCACGGCGAAGATCGCGCCCATCGACGCGCGCACCGCCCTGGGGCCGAACGGGTCGGCGCAGCCCGGGCCCAGGGCGACGCTGCTCGCACCGAAGGCGAGCGCCCCGCGGATCACCGTGCCGACGTTGCCCGGGTCACCCACGCCCCACAGCGCGACGCACAGCGGCCCGGACGGTGGCGCCCAGCGCTGCTCGAAGACGCCGATGGCGCGCGTGCCCGAGCCCAGCGCGGACGCGCGCGCGAGCACCTCCGGCTCGACCTCGGTGCCCTGCAGCCCGCTGCCGGCGGCCACGAAGCGCTCGAGCGCCGGCCAGCCCGCGGCGTCGGCCGCCGCGAGCAGGTCCTCGCCCTCGGCCGCGAAGCGCTCCTCGCGCCGGCGCGCCAGCCGGCGGAGGTCCTTCAGCTTGGGGTTGTGGGGGCTGGTGATCACGGGTCGGGGCAAAAGAAAGGGCGCCGTTCCGGTGGAAGCGGCGCCCTCGAGGTCTGCGTGTCGGCTGCGGTGCTCAGGTGGCAGCGGCCGACGCCTCGCGGGCGGCGGCGGCGAATCGGGAGAACGTCTCGGGGTCGCGGACGGCGATGTCGGCCAGCACCTTGCGGTCGAGCTCGATCCCGGCGAGCTGCAGCCCGTGGATGAAGGTGCCGTAGGTCATGTCGTTCTGGCGCGCCGCGGCGTTGATGCGCTGGATCCACAGCCGGCGGAAGTCGCGCTTGCGGTTGCGACGGTCGCGGTACGCGTACGCGTCCGCCTTCATGACCGCTTCCTTGGCGCGCTTGTAGTTCGAGTTGGCCTCGCCGCGGAAGCCCTTGGCGCGCTCGAGCGTCGCGCGGCGCTTCTTCTTGGCGTGGACGGAGCGCTTGACGCGGGTCACTTGGACTTCGCTCCCAGGAGCTTCTTGACGCGCGGGGTGTCGTGCGCGCCCAGGATCTTCGGGCTGCCGAGGTGGCGCTTGCGCTTGGGCGACTTCTTCTCGAGGATGTGGCTCGTGAAGGCGTGGCGGGCGCGGACCTTGCCGGAGCCGGTCACCTTGAAGCGCTTCTTCGCGCCGGAATGGGTCTTCATCTTCGGCATGGCGGAGCGCCTGAGTATGACAAAGCTCAGGCTCTGATCGCGGTCAGCGCGCCGGCCAGCCGCCGGACGCCCTCCTCGATCGCGGGCTCCGAGAGGCCGGCGTAGCCGAGCGCGACACGGTCGGTGAGCGCGTCGCCGAGGGCGAGCGGGTAGACGCCGACCGAGCGCTCGGCGGCCGCGGCCGCGAGCGTCGCCGCGACCACGGGACGCTCCAGGCGCGCGACGACGTGCAGGCCGGCGGCCAGGCCCTCGAGGCGCACGCCGGGCAGGTGGACGGCGAGCGCGGCGGCCAGCGCGTCGCGACGGGAGCGGTTGCGGCGCCGGGCGACGCGGAGGTGGCGGTCGTAGGCCGCGCTGTCGAGCAGGCGCGCGAGCACGAGCTGCTCGAGCACGGGCTCGCCGGCGTCGTCGAGCGCCTTGTGGCGGGCGACCGGCTCGACGAGGCCCGCCGGAAGGACGAGCCAGCCGATGCGCAGCGCGGGCGCGAGCGTCTTGGAGGCCGAGCCGAGGTAGGCGACGTGGCCGGGTGCGAGGCCCTGGAGGGCTCCGACCGGCGCGCGGTCGTAGCGGAACTCGGCGTCGTAGTCGTCCTCGACCACCAGCCCGCCGGCCCTCGCCCAGGTCAGCAGCGCGGCGCGCCGGGCCGGTGCCAGCGCCATGCCGAGTGGGAACTGGTGGGCGGGCGTGACCACCACCGCGGGCGCGCCGCTGCGTCCCAGCGCCTCGACGTCCAGGCCGTCGTCGTCCACCGTGACCGGCACGACGCGCAGGCCGGCGGCGGCCAGCACCAGGCGGTGGGGCGGCAAGCTGGGGTCCTCGACGGCGATCGCGCGCTCGCCGGCCTCGTGCAGCGCCCGCCCGAGCAACGCGAGGCCCTGGGTCGCCCCGCCGACCACGATCATGCGCTCGGGGTCGGCCGCGACGCCCCGCACGCGCCGCAGGTGCGCGGAAAGCGCACGGCGCAGCGGCGCGGCGCCGCGGACGTCGGGGTAGTGCCAAACCCGGTCGGGCGCCTCGCGCAGGACGTCGCGGGTCGCGCGCAGCCAGGCCGCGCGCGGGAACCCGGCGAGGTCGGGCGCCCCGGGGAAGAAGTCGAACGCGGGGACGGCGGGTCGCCCGCGCGACGCCCGGCGGGCAGGCGGGCCGGCGTCAGCCGCTCCGGGGACGACGAACGTGCCCGCTCCGCGGCGGGCCGCGAGGTAGCCCTCGGCCAGCAGCTGGTCGTAGGCGTCGACGACCAGGCGCCGCGACACGCCGAGGTCGCGCGCGAGCGCCCGCGAGGACGGCAGCCGCTCGCCGCCTGCGAGCCGCCCGGAGCGCACCGCGTCGCGCAGCCCGTCCTCGACCTGGGCGCGCAGCGGCCCGGCGCCGCGCTGCAGCTCGACGAGCACCTCCGGCCCGCCGGCCCCGCCTCCGGCCGTGGGATGCGCCCGAGTGGTACCCGCAACGGACATCGGATTGGACCCTACCCGGGAGCCACTCGCCCGCCTAGCCTTGGCCCATGTCCACGACCACCCAGCCGCTGGCGATCCGCGCCGTGCCGGCGGGCGTCGCCGCGCTGGCCGCCTACGAGCTCGTCCTCGGGCTCTGGATGCTCGTGGCGCCGCGCTCCTTCTACGACGCCGTCGGGCCGTTCGGCCCCTACAACTCCCACTACGTCCGCGACACCTCCACCTGGCAGCTCGCCTTCGGCCTCGCCCTGGCCGTCGCCGTGCGGCAGGCGTCCTGGCGCGTGCCGCTGCTGACGTTCGCCGTCGTCCAGTTCGCCCTGCACGCCGTCAACCACGTCGTCGACGCCGGCGAGGCGGATCCCGGCTGGATCGGCGTCTTCGACGCCGTGTCGCTGAGCCTCGCGACGGTCGTGCTCGTCGTGCTGCTGACGGCGGCCCGCCGCCACGAGCAGGAGCGCCCATGAGGGTCTTCGTCGCCGGCGGCACCGGCGCGATCGGCCGGCCGCTCGTCGACCAGCTGCGCGCAGCGGGTCACGAGGTGACCGTCATGACGCGCAGCGCCGACAGCGCCGCGGCGCTGCGCGCCCGCGGCGTCGATGCCGCGGTCGCCGACGCCTTCGACGCCGAGGCGGTCCGCGGGGCCGTCGCCGCCGCGCGCCCCGACGTCGTCATCCACCAGCTCACGGCCCTGCCCGCCCGGTTGAGCCCGCGCCGCTACCGCGAGGGGCTGGAGCGGACCAACCGGCTGCGCCGCGAGACGATCGGCACCTTCGCCGACGCCGCGCGCCGGGCGGGCGCACGCCGGCTCATCGCGCAGAGCGTCTCCTTCATGCTGCGTCCGGAGGGTGGATGGGTGAAGGACGAGACGGCGCCGCTGTGGGTCGACGCCCCGGGCCCGTTCGGCGACGCCGTGCGCGCGCTCGAGGTGCTCGAGGGCACGACGACCGGGACGCCCGGCCTGGAGGGCGTCGTGCTGCGTTACGGCTTCTTCTACGGACCGGGCACCGCCATCGCCCGCGACGGCCACTATGCGGCCGAGGCGCGGCGGCGCCGGCTGCCGGTCGTCGGCGACGGCGCCGGGCGCGCCTCGTTCGTGAACGTCGACGATGCCGCCGCGGCGACGCTCCTGGCCCTCGACCGGGGCGCCCCGGGCATCTTCAACGTGACCGACGACGAGCCGGTGCCCGCGCGCGAGTGGATCCCGGCGATGGCCGCCGCGGTCGGAGCGCCCCGCCCCCTGCGCGTGCCGCTGTGGCTGGGGCGCCTCGTCGGGGGCCCGATCGCCGAGACGCTGGTCTCGGCCCGCGGCGCCTCCAACGCGAAGGCGCGCGCCGAGCTGGGCTTCCGCCCGCGCTACCCGACCTACCGCGAGGGGTTCGCGGCGGTGCTGGGCGCTTCGGCGGCGGCGGGCTCGCGCTCCGGCTCGTCGGCGGCCGGCTCCTCGGCGACCGGCTCGTCGGCGGCCGGCTCCGCCTCGGCGGCCTCAGCGGGCGACGGCTGAGCGGCCGTCGGCCACGGCGGCCTCCGCCTCGGCGGCGGCGGCCTGCGGCCTCGGCGGCGTCGCGTTCGGCCATCGCGTTCTCGCGGGCGATGGCCTCGGCCGCGGCGGCCTCGGCCTCCTCCTCGAGCGTCCCGGCCAGCACGGCCTTGGACGGCCCGAGCATCATCGTCATGTTGCGCCCGTCCTGGGTGGGGCGCTGCTCGACGACGGCGAGCGTGCTGAGCTCGTCGGCCAGGCGGTCGAGGATCATCACGCCGCGCTCGGGATGCGTGACCTCGCGCCCGCGGAACATGATGGTGATCTTCACCTTGTCCTTGTGGCGCAGGAAGCGCTCGACGTGGCCCTTCTTCGTCGCGTAGTCGTGCTCGGCGATCTTCGGCCGGAACTTGATCTCGCGGACCGTGATCTGCTGCTGGTGCTTGCGGGCCTGCTTCTGCTTCTGGGCCTGCTCGTACTTGTACTTCGAGTAGTCCAGGATGCGGGTGACGGGCGGGCGCGCCTCGGCGGCGACCTCGACCAGGTCGAGGTCGCGCTCCTGCGCCATGCGCAGGGCGTCCTCCGTCTTCATCACGCCGATCTGCTTGCCGTCGTCGCCGATCACGCGCACCTCTGGCACGCGGATGCGGTCGTTGACCCTGGTGGTGTCGCGCTCCGGCGGTCGCCGGTCGAACCTGCGGGGTACCGGCACTAGCTGTCGTGTCCGCGCGTCAAGAAGGGCGCGGCGGAGTGGCTGCAGGGGCAATCAACGTTTCCCACTATAGCCCAGCCCGGCCTGCAGGAAAGGGTCTGCCTCACCCGCGCGCGTCTCCACCACCGAGCGCGCCCGCAGGCACAGCCGGTGGCGGCGAGCGGGCACCGCGCGGTCGACACGGAGCACCGCGCCGTCGCGCGCCAGCCAGATCAGATCCAGGGCGAAGCGCATGCCGAAGGTGTGCACCGCGCGGCAGGGCTCCAGGCGCAGCGCGTGACGCGGGTCGAGGTCGTCGAGGCGCGCCAGCCCGCGACGGCGCTCGGCAGGCCGGCGGGCGACGTGCACGTGCAGGCCGCCGGGCAGCGGCGAGGCGGGCAGCGGATCCAGGCGGGCCCGCCAGCCGCCCGCGCTCATCGCCGGCGCGTGGCCTCGGCGGCCAGGCGCTCGGCGAGCTGCGCCACGGGCTCGGTGCCCTCGTCGCCCTCGCGGTGACGGCGCACGGCGACCGCGTCCTGCTCCACCTCGCGGTCGCCGACGACGAGCATGTACGGCACCTTGCGCAGCTCGGCGTCGCGGATCTTGCGCCCGACCGACTCGGTGCGATCGTCGAGCTCCACGCGCAGGCCCGCCGCGCGCAGGCGCGTCGACGACCGTCGCGCGGCGGCCTCGACGTGGCGGTCGGCGATCGGCAGGACGATCGCCTGCACCGGCGCCAGCCACAGCGGCAGCTCGCCGCCGGTGTCCTCGAGCAGGATCCCGATGAAGCGCTCGTAGGAGCCCAGCAGCGCGCGGTGCAGCATCACGACGCGGTGCTCGGCGTTGTCGGCGCCGGTGTACGTGAGGTCGAAGCGCTCGGGCAGCTGGAAGTCCAGCTGCACCGTGCCGAGCTGCCACGAGCGCCCGAGCGAGTCGTGGAAGTGCAGGTCGATCTTCGGCCCGTAGAAGGCGCCGTCGCCCTCGCGCAGCTCGTAGGAGAGCTCCTTCTCCTCGAGCGCGCGCGCGAGGAGCGCCTCCGCCTCGTCCCACTGCTCGTCCGCGCCGATGCGCTCGTCGGGTCGCGTGGACAGCTCGAGCTGCGGCTCGATGCCGAAGACGTCGTAGGTCTCGAAGGCCATGTCGAGGCAGGCCTTGGCCTCGTCGAGCGCCTGCTCGGGCATGCAGAAGATGTGCGCGTCGTCCTGGACGAAGTGGCGCACGCGCAGCAGCCCGTGCAGCGTGCCGCTCAGCTCGTTGCGGTGCAGCAGGCCGGGCTCGGAGTAGCGCACGGGCAGGTCGCGGTAGGACCACTGCTGCATCCCGAAGAGCTTGGCGTGCCCGGGGCAGTTCATCGGCTTGAGGCCGAGCTCGCGCTCCTCGGACCTCGTCGTGAACATGTTCTCGCGGTACTTGAACCAGTGGCCCGAGGTCTTCCACAGCTCGGCGTCGTAGAGCTGCGGCGTCTTGACCTCGTCGTAGCCGTGAGTGGCGCACATGTCGCGGCTGAGCTGGATGAGCTCGTTGAACACGACCGTGCCCTTGGGCAGCCAGAAGGCCGAGCCGGCGGCGACCTCGGAGAAGCTGAACAGCTCCAGCTCGCGGCCGAGCTTGCGGTGGTCGCGCGCGCGGGCCTGCTCGAGGCGCTCGAGGTGCTCGTCGAGCTCGGCCTGCTTGAAGAACGCCGTGCCGTACACGCGCGTGAGCATCTTGCGCGATCGGCGTCGCCGCGCCAGTACGCGCCGGCGACCGACTGCAGCTTCACGACGCCGATGCGCGCGGTGCTCGGCGCGTGCGGGCCGCGGCAGAGGTCGGTGAACGGGCCGTTGGTGTAGAGCGAGACGGTGTCGATCTGCTGGTCGCGCACGAGGTCCTCGATCAGCTCGACCTTGTAGTCCTGGCCCTCGGCGCGGAAGCGCTCCAGCGCGGCGGCGACGGGCACGTCCTCGCGCACGAAGGGCTCGTCGGCGCGGATGTGCTCGCGCATGCGCTCCTCGATGCGCTCGAAGTCCGCCTCGGTCGGCGCGCGTGCCGTCGGGGAACTCGAAGTCGTAGTAGAAGCCCTGCTCGATCGGCGGGCCGATCGAGACCTTGACCCCCGGGTACAGCTCGGTGACCGCCGTCGCCAGGACGTGCGCGGCGTCGTGGCGGATGAGGTCCAGCGCGTCCTGGCCGCTGCGCGAGGTGATGATCTGCGTGCGGCCGCCGTGGGGCAGCGGGCGCGAGAGGTCGTACATCACCCCGCCGACCTCGATCGCGAGCGCGGCGCGGGCCAGCCCCGGCCCGATGGCCGCGGCGACGTCGGCGCCGGTGGCGCCGTCGGGCAGCTCGATCTGGGCGCCGTCGGGCAGCTCGAAGGTCATCGCGCCCGATGCTACTTGCGCCCTGCGGCTCCGCTCGTCCCGGGGGACTATGGTGCGGCGCCGTGGATCCCGCCGCGCTGCGCGCCGAGTTCAGCGGTCTCGCGAAGCGGGCCTACCTGAACGCGGGCACGTGCGGTCCGCTGCCGCGCTCCGCGGTGCGCGCGGCGGCCGAGGTGCTCGCCGGCGCCGAGATCGACGGCCGCACCACGGCCTACATGGACGCGATGATGGACGCTGCGCGACCGCCAGCGCGCGGCCTACGCGGCGCTGCTCGGCGCCGAGGAGGACGACGTCGCGCTGACGACGTCCGCCAGCGACGGCATGGTGCGCGTGCTGGAGGGCCTGGGCCTGCGCGCCGGCGACGAGGTGCTGACCGCGCCCGACGAGCACCCCGGGCTGCTGGGCCCGCTGGGCACGCTGCGCAACCGCACGGGCGTCGAGGTGCGCACGGCGCCCTTCGAGCGCCTGGACGAGGCGGTCGGGCCGCGCACGCGCCTGGTGGCCTGCTCGCACGTGAGCTGGGTCACGGGCGCCGTGCGCCCCGAGGGACTCGCCGCGCTGGGCGACGAGGTGCCGGTCCTGCTCGACGGCGCCCAGGGCATCGGGGCGATCGGCGTGGACGTGGGCGCGCTCGGCTGCGCCTTCTACGCCGGCGCGGGCCAGAAGTGGCTGTGCGGGCCGATCGGCACCGGCATGCTGTGGATCGCCCCGGCTTGGAGCGAGCGCATCGCGCCGCTCGGCATGACCTACGTGAACCTCGAGGAGCCGTCGCGCCCGCTGCACTCGCCGCCGCGGGCGGGCGCCCGGCGCCACGACGCCCCTGCGCTGTCCACCGAGGCCTGCGCCGCCGCCGTGGCCGCCCACGACACGCTCGCCGCCGCGGGCTGGGACGCGGTCCACGCTCGTGCCCGCGGGCTGGCGGCGCGCTTCGCCGAGCGCCTGGTGGCCGACGGGTTCGCCGTCGCGCCGCGCGGCGACACGACGCTGGTGAGCTGGGAGGTCGACGACCCGCCCGCGACGACGCTTCGCCTCGCCGCCACCGGCGTCATCGTGCGCGACCTGCCGGGCACCCGCTTCGTCCGCGCCTCGGTCGGCGCCTGGAACGACGAGGACGACCTCGATCGCCTGGTCCAGGGCCTGCGCTGACCCCGGCCCGGCGCTCAGCCCAGGACGATGCTGACCTCGTCCATGATGCCCTTGTACCAGTCGCCTCCGCCGCCGCCGTACTTCGCCCCGACGGCGACCCGCGACGTGTTGTTGATGGCGCCGATCGTGACGTTCGAGGTGTAGCTGACGCCGTCCACGACGAGGCTGAGCGAGGTGGAGCGCTTGATGCACTGGATCGTGTGCCAGCGGTTGTCGGCGAGGTTCGGGCCCTGGTTGATGGTGCGGGAGGCGTTGGAGCCGTCGAACAGGCAGTAGGCCTTGCCGTTGGTGAAGATCTCCATCTTCCAGTGGCCGCCGCTGGTGCTGGACAGGCCCTTGCGAATGAGGTCGAAGTCGACCACCGAGGCCGACGGCACGGCCGGGAAGCGCACGTGGCTCGTGACCGTGAACGTCGTGTTCGCCGGGACGTTGTGGTACCCGTTGTGCGGCACGGTGGCGATCGAGCTCGACCCGTTGAAGGAGTAGCCCGGGCTGAAGACGGCCGGCACGCCGAGCCCGACGTTGCTCAGCGTGCCGTTGATGCCGCTGGCGCTGTCGACCATGGTCGTGCCCGACCGCTCGTTCATGTGCCAGTAGCTGACCGTCACCGCAGCCATGGCGCCGGCGGGTGCTGCGAGCACGAGGGCCAGCGCCGTCAGCAGCAGGACCGGTGCGCGCGTGCGCGCCGTCATGGGGTGACGGTCCCACCCGTCGGCGCAGCTCGCGGGCAGAAAACCACCCAACACGTGCCGAATGTCCGCGGCGGAACACTGGAGGCGGGTCTGCGGTCCGTAGCCTGTCGTCGTCGTGGCCGCGAGTGACGAGAATCCGCCCTCGTCGCGTCCACGCTTTGTGCGCTCCGCCGCCACGACGTTCGCGACGAACCTCGGCGTGGCGGTCGTCTCGCTGGTCAACGTGATCATCACGGCGCGGTACCTCGGCCCGGCCGGCCGCGGCGACATCGCGCTGCTGTTCACCGTGTCGGGGCTGACCGCGACGCTCGGCAACTTCGGCGTGCAGCAGGCGATCGTCAACATCGGCGGCCGCGAGCCGCGGCACCGACCCGCTCTGGCCACGAACGCGGTGCTGCTCACGCTGATCCTGGGCGCGATCTTCGCCCTGGCCCTCGCGGCCCTGCTCGTGGCGTTCCCGGGCCTGCAGGGCGACGTCGAGCCGGCGCTCTTCACGTTCGTGTTCGTCGCGATCCCCGTGCTCATCGGGCGCGTCTTCCTGCAGGCGATCCTCGACTCGGACTACCGCTTCTCGTTCTCCAACGGGGTCCGGCTCATCGCACCGGTGAGCGGCGTCGTCGCCAACGGCCTGCTCGGGGTGCTCGGCGCGCTGACCGTCACGACGGCGATGACCGCCTGGCTCGCCGGTCAGACGGCGTCCACCGTGCTGCTGGGCCTGTACGTCGCCCGCCGGATGGAGGGCTACGGGCGGCCGAGCCGCGAGCTGGCTCGCCACTCGCTCGCGTTCGGCGCGAAGGCCCACGTCAGCCACGTCATGGGCCTGGGCAACTGGCGGCTGGACCAGTGGTTCGTGGGCACGATCGCCGGTTCGCGCGAGCTCGGCTACTACAGCGTCGCCGTCGCCTGGAGCGAGGCGCTGTTCGTGCTGCCCAGCGCGTTGCGCAACGTGCAGCGCCCGGACCTCGTGCGTGCCGCGCGCCGCGAGGCCGGCCGTCAGGCCGCACTGGTGTTCCGCATCTGCGTCGCGATCACGCTGCCGGCCGTCGTCGTCATGGTGCTGATCGCGCCGTTCCTCTGCACCACGGTCTTCGGCGACGAGTTCTCGCGAGGCCGTCGACGACCTGCGCTGGCTCGCGCCGGGCACCTTCGGCATCATCGCGATCCGGCTGCTGGGCGACGCGCTCATCGCCCAGCGGCGGCCGCTGCTGCCGACCATCGCGGTCGGCGTCGCGCTCATCGTCACGATCGTCCTCGACATCGTGCTCATCCCCGCCTACGGCGGTGAGGGAGCCGCGATCGCGTCGCTGGCCTCCTACACGGTCGGCGGCGTGGTGGTCGCGGCGCTGTTCGTGCGAGGCCTGTCCGTGAGCCCCGGCGAGCTCGTCGGCTCGCCCGCGCGACCTGCCCGCGTTCGTCGGCTCGCTGCGGGCGAAGCTCGGGACGAAGGCCGCGAGCTGACCGAAAGTCCAGGCCGCCGGCCGTCAACCAGTCCTTCACAAGCCCGGGACTGCCCCGGCCTACCGTTGCGCTCGAACAGAAACGACGAGCGAGAGGCACAGGCCATGGTTGGTAAGCCGAGGACCGCCGAGCTGCACCCCGGACCCGGATTCCGGATCAGGACGGACATCGAGCGCCCTTCCCCCGAGACCGTCGCCGGGCTGGGCGAGTTCGACACGCCCGACATCTCGGACCTGATGAACCGGCTGTACACGATGGTGCCGGTGATCCACGCGGTCACGGACCCGTCGCTGCGGATCCTCGGCCCCGCCTGCACGGTGAAGGTCTACCCGGGCGACAACCTGATGGTCCACAAGAGCCTCGACGTGGCCCAGCCCGGCGACGTCGTGGTGATCGACGCCGGCTCGTCGATGATGAACGGCGTCCTCGGCGACCTGATCTCCACCAAGGCGCGCCACCGCGGCATCCAGGGCTTCGTCGTCGACGGCCTGATCCGCGACCTGCCCGACATCCAGGCGCTCGGCGACTTCCCCGTGTTCGCCCGCGGGGTCAGCCCGATCGGGCCGCTGCACCGCGGCCCCGGCGAGATCAACCACTCGATCTCGGCCGGCGGGATCGTGGTCAAGCCCGGCGACGTCATCGTCGGCGACCAGAACGGCGTCGTCGTCGTCCCGCGCGACATCGCCGACGAGCTGCTCGAGCGCCTGCGCCTGCGCGCCGCCCGCGAGGCCGACTACACGTCCGCCGTGCGCCGCGGCGAGTTCGACAACGGCTGGGTCGACCGGCTCCTCGACGAGAACGGCGTCGCCATCGAGGCGCACGCCGGCGCGGTCTAGCGCCGATGGCCGATCGCTCAGCATCCAACCCCCCGGCGGTCCTGCTGGGTGGGACGGCCAACGCCGTGTCCGTCGCCCGCTCGCTGTGCGCGGCGGGCGTCGAGGTCACCGCGCTCGGCAACGGCGGCAGCCCCGTGCGCCGCTCGCGTTCCTGCGTGCGCTTCGTCGACCTCGGGCGCGAGGAGGGCGTCCAGGACCGCTGGCTGGCGTGGCTCCTGGACGACGGCCCGTGGGGCGCCGTCGTGCTGCCCTGCGACGACGACGGGCTCGAGCTGGTGGTGCGTCACCGCCGCGCCCTCGAGGAGCTGGGCTACGTGCTCATCGAGGCCGACGACGGCGTCGTCCTGGACATGCTGGACAAGAACCGCACGTACGCGCTCGCCGGGCGAGCTCGGCATCGACGCGCCGCACACCTTCACCGTCCGCACGCCGACCGACATCGACGCGGTCGCCGACCGCGTCGCCTACCCGTGCGCGCTGAAGCCGGTGCAGTCCCACCGCTTCCAGCGGCGCACCGGCAGCGGCCGCAAGGCCTACGTCGTCGCCGACGCCGCCGAGCTGCGCGAGCGCTTCGCCGAGACGCTCGAGCTGGGTGTCGAGATGCTGGTCACGGAGATCATCCCGGGGTCCGACGACCAGGTCTTCGGCTACCACAGCTACCTCGACGAGCACGGGGAAGCGCTGTTCGAGCTCACCAAGCGCAAGCTTCGCTCCTACCCCGTCCAGTTCGGCCTGGGCTGCTACCACGAGACGACGGTCGACCACGAGCTCGCCGAGCTCGGCAGGGCGTTCATGCGCAAGGTCGGCGTGCGCGGCCTGGCCAACGTCGAGTTCAAGCGCGACGCGCGCGACGGGCGCCTGAAGCTCATCGAGTGCAACCACCGCTTCACGGCGCCCAACGAGCAGTTCCGCATCGCGGGCATCGACATCGCGCTGTTCACCTACTGCCGCCTCGTGGGCCGGCCGACCCCTGTGGTGGACCGCTACCGCGCGGGCGTGCGCCTGTGGCACCCGGGCACCGACGCGCGGGCGTTCCTCGCGCTGCGCCGTCGCGGCGAGCTGTCGCTGACCGGGTGGCTGCGCAGCGTCGCGCGGCCCCAGCACTTCCCGCTCTTCCGCTGGGATGACCCGCAGCCCTCGCTGGGCCTGCACGCGGTGCGCGCGCGGCGCCTGGTGCGCAAGCGCGTCGCCCGGCGCCGCACCGGGGAGCCGGCCATGGCGCCGACCGCGCCGGCCGCGCCGCCGAGCGACCAGCTCGCGTCCCGCCTCGTCGAGCTCCCCGGCGGCGCCGGGCTTCCGGTGCACGAGCTCGTGCCTGCCGATGACCGTGCGGCCTGACGCGGAGGCGCTGCTCGAGCTCGTCGCCCGTGGCGGGCGCCCCGGCCGCCAGGCGGCCGCGGGAGCCGACCTGCTGCGCTCGGTCGGGCCCGGCGAGGCGCGACGGCGCAAGCGCGACGACGCACGGCTCGCGGCACTGGCCGGCGATGGCCGGCGACCCGGCTACACGCGCATGTGGCGCGAGGCGGCGGTGGCGATCGGCGCCGAGTCCGTGGACCTCGGCGGCGGCTTCGTGGAGATCCGCCGCGACGGCCAGTGGACGCGCGTCTGGAACAACTGGGTCGGCCTCGACGACATCGTCACGCTGCGCTTCGCCGAGGACAAGACGCGCGCGCACGCGCTGCTGACGGCGGCGGGCCTCCCCGTCCCCGAGCACGTGCGCTTCCCGCTCGACGACCTCTCCCCCGGCCTGAGCTTCCTCGCCCGGGCCGGTGGGCCGTGCGTGCTCAAGCCCGTCAGCTCCGCCGGCGGCTCGGGGACGACGAGCGGCGTGCGCACCGAGCGCCAGCTGCGCCGGGCGCGGCTGCGCGCCGGGCGCCAGCACCGCGAGCTGATGCTCGAGCGCCAGGTCCCCGGCGACGTCCTGCGCTTCCTGTTCTACGACGGCGAGCTGCTGGACGTCATCCGCCGCCGGCCGCCGAGCGTGACGGGCGACGGGCGCTCGAGCATCTCCGCGCTGATCGCGGCCGAGAACGAGCGGCGCTTCTCGGTCGCCGCGGGCGAGCGCCCGTGGCCGCTGCGCGCCGACCTCGACGCGATCTTCACGCTGGAGAGCGCCGGCATGAACCTGGCCACGGTGCCCGCGGCGGGCGTGCGGGTGGCCGTGAAGACCGCGGTCAGCCAGAACGGCCCGGCCGACAACGACAGCATCCTCGACACTGTGGCGGGCGAGCTCGTCGCCGAGGCCGCGCTGGCGGCCAGGCTCGTCGGCGTGCGGCTGGCCGGCGTCGACGTCATCACGTCCGACGTGACCGTGTCCCTGGCCCGCGGCAACGGCGTGATCCTCGAGGTCAACGCGCACGCCGGGGCTGCACTACCACTACGAGGTCCGCGACCCGCAGCGGGCGGTGCCCGTCGCCGCCCTGGTGCTGCGCCGCCTCCTCGCGGGCGCGGAGGCGCCGACCCTCGCATGACCGAGCAGCTGCAGAGCACTCCCGCGGCGCTGGCCGCATCCGACGGCGCCGTCCGGCCCGGGATCGTCGACTGCGACGTGCACCCGGTGCCGCGCAGCGCCGACGAGATCCGCCAGTACATGGAGATGCCCTGGCGCGACCGCTACCAGGGCGAGCGCCGGGCGTTCTACAACAACCCGATCCACGGCTCGCGGCTCGACAGCGGTGCCCGCCGGCGGCGGCCCGAAGGGCTCGGACCCCGACTTCCTGCGCGAGCAGCTGATCGACGAGTACGGCGTCGCCTACGCGATCCTGATCTCGCGGACGTTCTGCAACATCCACCCCGACCCCGACTACGCGGCGGCGATCGCCTCGGCCTTCAACGACTGGCTCGTCGAGCACTGGCTCGAGGAGTACAACCACGACGGCGTCTTCAAGGGCTCGATCACGGTCGCCCAGCAGGATCCGCTGCGGCGGTGCGCGAGATCGAGCGCTGGGCCGGCCACCCGCACATCGTCCAGGTGATGATGGACTCCGGCGCGCGTGCGCCGTTCGGGCAGCGCCAGTACTACCCGATCTACGAGGCGTGCGAGCGCCACGGCCTGCCGCTGGCGATCCATCCGGGCACCGAGGGCATGGGCATCAACCACCAGCCCACCCCCGGCTTCCCGACCCACTACATCGAGTGGCACAGCTGCATGTCGCTCTCCTTCCAGGCGCACCTGGTCAGCCTGCTCACCGAGGGCGTCTTCGAGCGCTTCCCCGGCTTCAAGCTCGTGCTGGTCGAGGGCGGCGTCGCCTGGCTGCCGCCGCTGCTGTGGCGGCTGGACGCCTACTGGAAGGCGCTGCGCTCGGAGGTGCCGTGGGTCGAAGCGCCCGCCGTCGGAGTACCTGCGCGACCACGTGCGCCTGGCCACCCAGCCGATCGAGCGCCCCGACGACGACGCCCACCTGCTGCAGCTCTTCGAGATGATGGACGCCAAGCGCCTGCTGATGTTCTCCAGCGACTACCCGCACTGGGACTTCGACTCGCCGACGCACGCCTTCCCCAAGCTCCCCGACGACCTGCGCGAGGCGATCTTCTCGACCAACGCGCGCGAGCTCTACGGGCTGCGCTGATGGGCGTCCACGTGGTGGCCCGGGCGAGCGAGCTGCCGCCCGGCGAGCGACAGATCGTCGAGGTCGAGGGCCGCTCGATCGGCGTCTTCAACGTCAACGGCACCTTCTACGCGCTGCGCAACGCGTGCCCGCACCAGGGGGCGCCGCTGTGCCGCGGGTCGGTCCAGGGCACGGCGCAGGACAGCCGGCCGGGCGAGTACGTCTGGGGGCGCGAGGGCGAGATCCTGCGCTGCCCGTGGCACGGCTGGGAGTTCGACCTCACGACGGGCCGCAGCATCTTCAACCCCCACCGCACCCGGGTGAAGCGCTACGAGGTCACGGTCGACCCCGGCGTCGAGACGTTCTCGACGTCCGTGCGCGACGGCCTCGTGCTGCTGCACCTGTAGGGGGCGCGCCTCTAGGCGGGGCGCCCCAGCGCGCGCGCCCGCTCGGCCAGGTCGGGCATCGCGCAGTCGGCCGCGGCCGTCGCGATCGCCTCGAGCTCGGCCTCCTCGACCGGGATCCCGCGCTGCCGCCGCTCGGCGGCGAGGCGGTCGCCGCGCTCGCCCGGGTACAGGACCTCGGCGAAGCCCTCGGCCGGCCGGAGCGCGTGCAGGCGCTCCACGAGGGCGTCCATGCGCGCGGCGGCCTCGTCGGGCGAGGCCAGGCGCACCGGGTCGAGCGCGAGGAAGAGGTGCCCGACGTTCTGCGGCCGGGGCGCCCCGCCGCCGCGGGTCGCCGTCATCGGCTCGAGCTCGTCGTCGAAGTCCGCGCCGCCGAGCACGCCGGCCAGCACGCACACCGCGAAGGCAAGCCCGCTGCCCTTCGGGCCGCCGAGCGGCAGCACGGCGCCGGCGAGCGCGGCCGCGGCGTCGGTGGTGGGGCGCCCGTCGGCGTCGATGGCCAGCCCGGGCGCGATCGGCCGGCCCAGCTTGTCCGCCCTGATGATCTTGCCGCGCGCCTCGACGCTCGAGGACATGTCGAGCGAGAACACCGCGTCGCCGCTGCCCAGCGGCCCGGCCACCGCGATGGCGTTCGTGCCCAGGAACGGCTCGGCGGCACCGTGGGGCGCCATGTTGGCCGGGCCGTTGGAGGCCACGAGCGCGACCAGCCCGCGCCGCGCGGCCCGCCGCGCGTAGAAGCCGGCCGCGCCGAAGTGCGTGCTGCGCCCGACCGCGACGGCCCCGATGCCGTGCCGGCCGGCGAGCGAGGCGGCGAGGTCGACGGCTCTGACGCCGACGGCGGGGCCGAGCCCGTGCCCCGCGTCGAGGCGGGCCAGCGCGCCGTCGTCGACGGCGCTCGTCATCGCGTCGGCCCCCCGGGCCAGGCCCCCGTGCACCCGGCGCAGGTAGACGGGCACGCGACCGACGCCATGGGAGTCCGTGCCGCGCAGGTTGGCGTCGACCAGCACCTCGGCGACGGCGGCGGCGTCGTCCTCGGTCAGGCCGGCCCGCGCGAAGCACGCCTGGACCAGCCCGCCGAGCTCGGACGCGGTGACGAGGCGCTTCCCCAAGGTGCCGCGGAGGGTATAAGCGGCGCGCCGGCGGGCGACCCTCAGCGGCCGCTGTCGGTGAAGCTCGTGGGTGGCAGCTGGCGGAACGCGCCGCACCCCGATCCAGGTCGGAGCCCCGCGCTCGGTCAGATGTGGGTGGCGTCACAGAGGCGGGCGCGCGGGAATGTCGGGCGGCGGTGTGCGTCCTTGCACGCCACACCAACCCCGAGCCCGGAGGAGGGCCTCATGCGTACCACGTTCTCCCGCTTCACCTGCGCGCTGCTTGCCGCGGCGACGCTCGCCGTCAGCGCGGCCACCGAGCCGACGCTCGCCGCGCCTCCAGTTCCCGACGAGGCGCTCGAGGAGGCCGCCGCCTCGCGGAAGCCGCCCGTCCCCTTGTTCGTGGAGCCCAACATCGGTTACGACCTGCTGATCGGGCAGCAATGCCCGGTGGACACGGAGCTGAACGCGCTCAGGGACGCGCTCGCCGCCCTCGACGCGACGCATGCAGACGTGCGGCTGAAGTGCGCGGACGGTCGTCTGCGCATCGGCTTCTTCCCCGGCAGGATCCCGACCTCCGCCGAGCTCTGGCAGGCGCGCGACAAGGGACTGGCGCGCGTCGATCTCATCACCAGCAGGCCGCAGGGCGCAGAGCGCATCGCCTTTGGCGCGATCCGGGTGCGTCCCGAGGTGACCGAGCTGCTGGAGCAGCGCACGGGGGCCTTCCTGCGTGACGAGAAGCAGACGGAGACCCTGAGGTTCACGACGTTCGGGGCGAACGCTCCGAACGTGCGGTTCCTCGCGCCGAACACGGTCGTGACCGTCGTCAAGGGCAAGGACACGCGTCCCTTCCCCGACGTGTCGCTGACGACCACGGTCACCGACACGCTGTCCGTGCAGGGCAACGGGTTCACCTGCACGACCAGGTCGCACACCAACGCGAACACGTTCGCGCACAAGGCGCTGTTCGCGGCCTCGATCCTGACGGCACCGGCGAACTTCGGCGTCCCGGCTGCCGCCTTCGGAGCCCAGCTGGGCCTGATCGGGCGTGAGGTCGCGGCCGAGAACCGCAAGCCCGCCGACCGGGGACCCGGCTGCCAGCTGCTTGACAAGGTCTTCCCCGCGGGGATCGCGTTGCCAGACGGCAGCACGGTGGGCTTCAACTACGTCCAGGCAGTCGTCGCCGAGGGCGCGCTCGTCGCGCGCTTCAACCCCGTGCGCTCGCCGACCGGCTGAGCCGACCGACTCGGCGGCCCGTGCCGCGGCGGCAGGCCGGTCAGCGGTTGTGGTTGACGACTTCGACGTTGTGCCCGTCGGGGTCCAGGACGAACGCGCCGTAGTAGCCGGGGTGGTACACGGCGCGCTCCCCCGGACCGCCGTGGTCCTCGTAGCCGGCGGCGAGCGCGGCGGCGTGGAACGCGCGCACCGTGGCGTCCTCGCGGGCGGCGAACGCGAGGTGGACGTGCTCCGTGAGCGGCCGCTCATCGTCGATCAGCGAGAAGCTGTAGTCCTCGCCCCTGAAGTGCGCGCGGCCGGGCTCGTCGTCCCCCAGCCGGATCCCGGCGTGGGGCGCGATGGTCGCGTAGAAGCGCTTGGACGCCGGGAGGTCGGCGACGCGGATCCACAGGTGGTCGACGCAGCCGTCGGGCACGGGGCGCTCGCGCTCGCCGTGCACGGCCTCGACGCTGTTGCCGTCCGGGTCGAGCAGGAACCCGCCGTAGTAGTCGGGTCCGTACTCCGTGCGCGGCCCGGGCGCGCCGTCGTCGCGGTACCCGGCGTCGACCCCCGCCTGCCAGAAGGCGTCCACAGCCGCGCGGCTCGGCGCGCGGAACCCGACGTGCAGGCCGCGGGTCACGGGGTGCTCGCGGTCCGTGGGCATGATGTCCCAGTCCTCCCACTCGACGAGCTCGGCGTCCGCGTGGCTGGGCTCGACCCCCAGCACGGAGAGGACGGTGCGGTAGAAGCGCTCGGACACCCCCAGGTCCGAGACGGCGATGCCGACGTGGTCGAACACCGCGCCGAGGCTACCTGTGCGGGCGCGCGGGGCACCCGTCCTCGGCCGCGGCGTCCACCGAGCTACGCACCTTCGACCAGACAGCCGCCCGACGAACCGGGGCACCATACGATTGCGACCATGCCGTTCACGCTCAGGAATCTCAGGGAGGACCTAGAGGACGTCGGATCCAGGTTCGACGGCGCGCCAGACCTTGAGTTCCGCTTGGCGACCGAGGCGCTCGAGCTCGAGCGATCCGGCCTGGGCTACCAGCGCGTCCCGCCCGGCTATCGCTTCCCGTACGGCCACACGCACAAGACGCAGGAGGAGGTGTACGTGGTCTTGCGCGGGAGCGGGCGGATGAAGCTCGACGACGAGATCGTCGAGCTCAAGGAGTGGGACGCGGTGCGCGTCCCGCCCGGTACGTGGCGAGGCTACGAGGCCGGGCCGGCGGGCCTCGAGATCATCGTCATCGGCGCGCCCAACCTCGGCGAGGCTCGCCGCGAAGACGTCGAGGGCCAGCGCGAATGGTGGGCTGACTAGCGCCGGGTACATTGGAACCACGAGAGCCCCTAGAACGACGAAACCCCCGACGGGGCGGGGGCTTCTGCCATGGGCGATACTGGGCTCGAACCAGTGACCTCCGCCTTGTCGAGGCGGCGCTCTCCCAGCTGAGCTAATCGCCCTGGGAGGCGAGCAGACTACCAACCATCACGGGGTCGGCGACGTCGCTCCGGCGCCCGTCTGGGCCTCCGTCGCCTGCCGCAGCGCGCGAGCTGCGCGGCGCAGCTCGTTGATGGCGGGATCGAGCTCGCGACTGGACCTGTCGAGGCGCTCGATGGCCCGCGAGGCGTCGTCGACGGTGCCCGAGGCGTCGTCGACGGTTCCGATCGCCTGCCACGTCAGGACGGTCACCGAGAGCGCCGCCGACGATGACGGCGATGAGCGCGATCGCGGTCAGGGCGCGCAGCGAGGACGACATGCCGCGTCGAGGCTAGCGATACCCTGCGTGGCCCTCTCCCGGCGACGTGGCGGAGTGGTTACGCAGCGGCCTGCAAAGCCGTTTACACCGGTTCGATTCCGGTCGTCGCCTTGGCCGCCGAGCCGACGCACTCCAGCCCCTCGTGTTGGGATGGTGTTGGCAGTCTGTTTACGATGCGCCCTGTGGCGTGCCCGAGCCACCTCGGCCACCATCGGAGGGGAAGGTCACGATGCACCTGTTCCACGCGTACCTGGATGCCGGATCGGCGAGCATGCTCGTGCAGCTGCTGCTGGGCGGCTTCGCCGCCGTCGCCGTCGCCGCGAAGCTGTACTGGGGGCGGCTCATGACGTTCCTGCGCATCCGCAAGCCGGACGCCGATCCCGAGCCGGCCGAGCCGGCGCCGGCGCCGGCGAAGCCCGCCGCGGTCGCCCCGAACCCGGCCGAGCGCGCGTTCGGAGAGACCCGGAGCAGCTAGCGGCGTCGCTCTGCCGCTCGTGGACACCACGACGCCGCCGACCCCCGCGCCGGCGTACGAGGCCGGGTCCTTTCGTGACCCCGACAGCCGGGTCTTCTACGGCGACGGGGGCGTGCGCCGCGCGCTGTCCGAGGCCGGGCTGGCCGACTGGCGCCGGCTGCAGCAGTCCGGGCTCTACGACGAGCTTGCCGCCGACGGTCGCATGGTGCGCACCGAGGAGACCGCGGAAGGGGTCCCCGCGCAGCTCGGCGAGCACTGGGCCGGCGTGCTGGCCCACGAGCAGATCCCGTTCGTGTCCTACCCCTACGAGTGGACCTTCGGGATGCTCAAGGACGCCGCGCTGCTGCAGCTCGAGCTGGTGCAGGCCGCGCTGGAGCGCGACCTGATCCTGAAGGACTCCTCCCCCTACAACGTGCAGTTCCGCGGCGCCCGGCCGACGTTCATCGACGTCGGGTCCTTCGAGGAGCTGCGCCCGGGCGAGCCGTGGATCGGCTACCGGCAGTTCTGCATGCTGTTCCTCTTCCCGCTCATGCTGCGCGCCTACAAGGACGTGCCCTTCCAGCCCTGGCTGCGCGGCGACCTGGACGGGATCGAGCCCGGCGAGCTGCGCAACCTGCTGTCGCTGCGCGATCGCTTCCGGCGCGGCGTGCTGACGCACGTCGTCCTGCACGCGCGACTGGAGCGGTCGCAGGCGGACCGCGGCGGCGAGGTCAAGCGCGAGCTCAAGCGGGTCGGCTTTCGCAAGGAGCTGATCCAGGCCAACGTGCGCAAGCTGCACAAGCTCGTCTCGCGGCTGCGCTGGGAGCCCGACACCAGCGCCGTCTGGGTCGCCTACGGCGAGCACAACACCTACACCGACCGCGAGACCGAGCAGAAGGCCGCGTTCGTCGCCGCGGCCGCCGCGACGGAACACTGGCCGCGCGTCTGGGACCTCGGCTGCAACGACGGGCGCTTCTCGCAGATCGCCGCCCGCCACGCCGATCAGGTCGTTGCGGTCGACGGCGACGAGGGCGTCGTCGAGGTCCTCTACCGGGGCCTGCGCGGCGAGGGCCGCGAGGACATCCTGCCGCTCACGGTGAACCTGACCGACCCGTCGCCGGGCCGCGGCTGGCGGGGCCTCGAGCGTCGCACGCTGGAGGCCCGCGGGACGCCCGACCTCGTCCTCTGCCTGGCCCTCGTCCATCACGTCGCGATCACCGGCAACGTCCCGATCGCGGCCTTCCTCGACTGGTTGCGCTCGCTCGACGCCGCGCTGGTCATCGAGCTGCCGCTGCGCGAGGACCCGATGGTCCGCCGCCTGCTGCAGGCCAAGCGCGACGGGCTGCACACCGACTACACCCGCGAGCACTTCGAGGAGTGCCTGCGCGCTCGCTTCACGGTGCAGCGCACCGAGGAGCTCGAGGGCGCCACGCGCGTCCTCTACTTCGCCCAGCCGCGGGGCTGAGCGCGTCAGCTGGAACACGCCGATGCGCGTCCTCGTCACCGGAGCCCGCGGCAAGGTCGGGGCCGCCACCGTCGCCGCCCTGCTGCGGGCCGGGCATGAGGTCACGGCGTCCGACCGCCTGCCGCCCGCCTTCGAGGCGCCCCGGCCCGGCGACGCCCACTACGTGCAGGCCGACGTCGCCGATGCGGGCGACGCGTTCGCGCTCGTGCGTGGCCACGACGCGGTCGTGCACGCCGCCGCGCTCCCCGAGCCGACGCGCAACCCCGCGCACACGGTCTTCCAGAACAACGTCATGGCGACCTTCAACACGCTCGAGGCGGCGGTGCGCTTCGGCGTGGCGCGCTTCGTGCACGTCTCCAGCGAGACCGTGCCGGGCTTCTTCTTCCCGGAGCGCCCGTTCCTGCCCGACTACGCGCCGATCGACGAGGAGCATCCTGTCCGCCCGCAGGACCCCTACGCGCTGGCCAAGCACTTCGGCGAGCAGCTGATGGACGCGGCGACGCGGCGCTCGGACCTGCGCGCGATCTCCATCCGCCCGTCGTGGGTGCAGTGGGAGGGCAACATCGAGCAGAACCTCGGCCCGATCGTGCGCGGGCCCGCGGGACCGAGCGCCGGGCTGTGGTCCTACATCGACGCCTACGACCTGGCCGACGCCCTGCTGCTGGCCGTCGAGTCGGAGCTGGCGGGCCATGAGGTCGTGTACATCGCCTCGCCCGACAACGTCGCCGGGCGGCCGCTGGCCGAGCTGCTGCACGAGCACTACGGCGACGCGATCGAGCTGCGCCCGCTCGACCGGCCCGACGCGTCGGGCACGTCCATCGCCAAGGCCAGGCGGCTGCTGGGCTACGACCCGCGCCGCTCGTGGCGCGACTACATCGACGACGACGGGCGCCTGCGCCCCGAGGTGCGGGCGCGCCTCGAGCGCGGCGAGACGGACGTGCAGGCCGGCCGCGCAGCGGACGCCGGCTGAACCCTCAGACGACCGCGGCCGTGATCGCCTGCAGCTCGTCGTCGTCGAGCACGAGCTCCGCCGCCGCCATGGAGTCGCTGATGGTCTCGGGGCGGCTGGCGCCCGGGATGGGGATGACCCGCGGGCTGAGCGACAGCAGCCAGGCCAGGGCCACGCGCTGGGGCGAGACGCCGTGGCGCTCGGCCGCCTCCTTGACGGGGCTGACGCCGCCGGCCCCGTCGGCCGAGCCGATGCCGCCCAGCGGCGACCAGGGCAGGAAGGCGACGTCGCGGTCGGTGGCCAGCTCCACCTCGCCCTTGGCCAGCGGGTCGGTGTAGCCCAGCGAGAGCTGGTTCTGCAGCGAGACGACCTCGACGATGCCCAGCGCCTCCTCGAGCTGCTGCGCGTTGGCGTTGGACAGCCCGATCCAGCGGACCTTGCCCTCGTCCTGGAGCTCCTTGAGCGCGCCGACCGACTCGGCGTAGGGCACGTTCTCGTCGGGGCGGTGCAGCTGGTAGAGGTCGATGCGGTCGGTCTGAAGCGCGCTCAGCGAGGCCTCGCAGGCCTGGCGCAGATGCTGCGGGCTACCGTCGATCTCCCACGCGCCGCCGGGCCGCGTGTGGCCGCCCTTGGTGGCCACGATCACGTCGTCGCGCCGGCGGCGCAGCGCCTTGGCGACCAGCCGCTCGTTGTGGCCGACGTCGTCCTCGCCCTCGGAGTAGGCGTCGGCGGTGTCGATCAGCTGGCAGCCGGCGTCCAGCGCGGCGTGGATCGTGCGGATCGACTGCTCCTCCGAGGGGCGTCCCCGCAGCGACATGGGCATCGCGCCCAGCCCGATCGGGAAGACGTCGGTGTCGCCGAGGCGGCGCGTGGTTGTCCGTGTCGAGGCCATGCCGTGGCGCTCCCCGGCGGCCGGGTGCGCGCAAACACGGCCCGGCGCCCGTCCACTAGGTTCCCACGATGGCCGTGGCGATCGTCGGCGGCGGAGTGGTCGGGTGCGCCGTCGCGTACGCCCTGGCGCGCCGCGGCGTGGCCGCGACGCTGCTGGAGGCCGAGCCCGCGCTGGCGCTGGCGGCCAGCGGGACGAACTCGGGGATCCTGCACACGGGCTTCGACTCCACGCCCGGCGAGCTCGAGACGCGCCTCATCCTGCGCTCCGCGGAGCTGCGCGACGCGGTGCTCGCCGACCTCGGCGTCCCGGTGCTGCGCTGCGGGGCGCTGCTGGAGCCGCGCGGCCCGGGTGACGAGGCGAAGATCCGCGCGCTGGCGGCGGGCGCCGCGACCAACGGCGTCGCGACGGCACTGCGCGACGACGGCGCGCTCGTGGTGCCCGGCGAGGCGGTCACCGACCCCGTCGCCTACACGCTCGCGCTGGCCGGCGCGGCGGCGGCGGCGGGCGCGACGGTCCGCGTCGGCGCCCGCGTGACGGGCCTGCGCCGCCGGGCTGGGCGGCTCGAGCTCGCGATCGCCGGCGACGGGACGGTGACCTGCGACGTCGCGGTCAACTGCGCCGGGCTGCACGCCGACGACATCGCGCGCCTGGCCGGTGACGACGGCATCGAGATCGCGCCGCGCAAGGGCGAGTTCCTCGTCTTCGACGCGCCCGGCGGGCGCCCCCTCGAGCACATCGTGCTGCCCGTGCCGACCGAGCGCACGAAGGGCGTGCTCGTGTTCCCCACGCTCGACGGGCGCGTCATCGCGGGCCCGACCGCGCACGACCAGCAGGACAAGGACGACTGGAGCGTGCGCGCCGGAGCACGGGATGAGGTCCTGGGCAAGGCCCGGGCCGTGCTCCCGGCGCTCGGCGCGGCCGAGCCGATCTTCGCCTATGCGGGCCTGCGCCCGGCCGGCCGTGGCAGCAACTACGTGATCGGCCCCTCCCCCGGCTGCCGCGGGTTGGTCCACGTCGCGGCCATCCGGTCGACCGGCCTGTCGGCCTCGCTGGGCATCGCCGAGCACGTGGTGGCGCTGGTCGCGCAGCAGGGCGTCGCGCTCGGCCCCGACCGGCCGCTTGGGCGCGGCGCCCCTGCGGCGCCGGCCGAGCCGTGGTGGCAGCGCACGGCACGCCACCGGGCGGCGGCATGACAGCACCCCTGGTCCTCGGCATCGACGACGGCACGACGGCCGTCAAGGTGGCGCTCTTCGACGAGCGGCTGCAGCCCCTGCGCGAGGCCCGGCGGCGCGTGGCCACGACGCATCCCCGGCCGGGCTGGGTCGAGCAGGACCCCACGGAGGTCCTCGACGCGGTCGTCGACGCCGTCGCCGAGGTGCTCGCCGGCGCGCCGCCCGGTGAGATCGTCGCCTGCGGCCTCGACCACCAGGGCGAGTCGGTGCTGGGCTGGGACGCGGAGACCGGCGCCCCGCTGACGCCGATCGTGGTGTGGCAGGACAAGCGCGCCCAGGAGGCGCTGGACCGGCTCGCCGACCCCGCGGAGGTGACCCGCCGCAGCGGCCTGCCGCTCGATCCCTACTTCTCGGCGGGCAAGCTCGCCTGGCTGCTGGAGCACGACGCGGCCGTCGCGCGCGCCCGCGAGGCGGGCACGCTGCGCCTCGGCACGGTCGACGCCTTCCTGTGCGACCGCCTGGGCGCCGGCTTCGCGACGGACCTCTCGACCGCCTCGCGCACGCAGCTGCTGGCGCTCGGCGGGGGCGGGTGGGACCCGGAGCTCGCGGCGGCCTTCGGGGTGCCGCTCGACGTCCTGCCGGCGGTCGAGGACACGGCCGGCGAGCTCGGCGTCCTGCGCCACGAGCGCTGGCCGGTCGCGCTCCCGCTCGCCGCGCGGGTCTGCGACCAGCAGGCCGCCCTGGCCGGCGCGGGCTGCGTCGCGCGCGGGCAGGTCAAGGCGACCTACGGCACGGGCGTGTTCGTGCTGGCCCACGCGGGCGACACGGTGCCGGAGGCGGCCGGCGGCCTGCTGCCGACCGTGGCCTGGCGCGTCGCAGGGCGCACCGAGTACGCCCTCGACGGCGGCGTCTTCACCGCGGGCGCGATGCTCGAGTGGCTGTGCCGGGAGCTCGGCCTGGCCGGCGACCCGGCGGAGCTGGGCCCGCTGGCCGCGAGCGTGGACGACGCCGCCGGGGCGCGCGTGCTGCCCGCGCTCGCCGGGCTCGGCGCCCCGTGGTGGCGCGCGGAGAGCCGGGCGGTCCTCGCCGGGCTGCACGGCGGCGTCACGCGCGCGCACGTCGCCCGCGCCGCCCTGGAGGGCATCGCCTGGCGGGTGGCCGACGTCGTCGAGGCGGTGCGCGAGAGCACGCCGGTCGACCTGCTGCGCGCCGACGGCGGGCTGACCAACGAGCCGCTGCTGCTGGCGCTGCAGGCCGACGCGATCGGAGCGCCCGTCGAGGCGATCCACGCCGACGCCACGGTCCGCGGCGCCGCGGCGCTGGCCGCCGTCGGCGCCGGCCTGGCAGACAGCCTCGAGGACACCGCGGCGCTGCTCGGCGAGGCCCGGCACGTCGAACCGCGCCGCGACGACGCCTGGCGCACCGCCGAGCACGAGCGCTGGCGGGCCTTCGTGCGGGCCGCGGCCGACGTCGCTCCGGCGACGGCGCCCACTACGCTCGGGTGATGGCCACCGTCTGCACGCACCTGAACCGCATCGAGGCACCCGTCCCCGACCACGTCGAGGGCTGCGAGGAGTGCCTGAAGACCGGCAGCACCTGGGTGCACCTGCGCATGTGCCTGACGTGCGGGAAGGTGGGCTGCTGCGACAGCTCGCCCAACCGCCACGCGAGCGCGCACTTCGCCGAGACCGGGCACCCGCTCGTGCACTCCATGGAACCCGCCGAGGACTGGAACTGGTGCTACGTCGACGAGGTGGCGTTCATCGCCAACCTGCCGCGGGCCGAGTAGCGCGCCGGGTCAGTAGAACAGGAAGCCGAAGGTGCGCACGGCCTCGTAGTAGGTGTTCGCCGTGCCACGGCAGAGCGCGCGCTGGTACCAGGGGCGCGTCGCGCAGTGCGCGTACATGTCGTCGCGGAAGCGGTTGTCGCAGTACGCCTGCCCGAGCTGGGCGCCGTAGCAGGCGTCGTGGTTGGCGCACGCCGAGGTGAAGTTGAACCACGGGCCGCGGTCGGGTACGAGCGCGTCGCCGGTGCCGCCCGGTCCGCAGGCCGTCTCGGCCTGCTGTGCCTGCTGCGCGGTGGGTGCGGCCGTGGCTGCCGAAGCCGGGACGGCCAGCGCGCAGAGCGCGAGCGTGGTGGCGACGACGAGGGCGAGGATGCGAGGCACGGCAGACCTCCGGTGGCTCGGCGCGACGGGACGAGCGCGAACCTATCGCGCGTGACGCGGCGGGTGTGAGATGCCTGCCGACGCCGTCGCCCTCCCGCTCCCATCCCGCTCGCCGCTGGACGCCGCCGGGCTGCTCGCGTTCCTCGGCGCGCGCGCCGTGCCCGGCGTCGAGGAGGTCGCGCACGGCGCGTTCCGGCGCAGCCTACGGCTGCCGCGCGGGGCGGGCACGGTGGAGCTGACCTGCGGCGCCGGGAGCGTGCGCGCGCGCTTCGCGCTGGACGACGAGCGCGACCTCGAGGCCGCGGTGGCGCGCACGCGCGCGCTGCTGGACCTCGACGCCGACGCGCGAGCCATCGACGACGTGCTCCGCGCCGACGCGCTGCTCGGCCCTCTCGTGCGCGCCACGCCCGGGCGTCGGGTCCCGGGGACGGTCGACGGCCACGAGCTGGCGGTGCGCGCGGTGCTCGGCCAGCAGGTCTCGCTGGCCGGCGCGGCGACGCTCGCGGCGCGGCTGGTCACCGCCCACGGGGAGCCGCTGGCCCGGCCCCTGGGGGGCGTGACGCACCTGTTCCCGACGGCCGGTGCCCTGGCCGGCGCGGATCCCGCGAGCCTGGCGATGCCGGCCTCGCGGCGCAGGGCGCTCCTCGGGCTGGCGGGCGCGCTCGCCGCCGGCCAGATCGTGCTCGACCCCGCCGCCTGCGACGAGGCGTCGCGGCGCCTGCTCGCGCTCGGAGGGATCGGCCCGTGGACGGTGGCCTACGTGCGCATGCGTGCGCTGCGCGACCCCGACGCGTTCCCGGCGAGCGACCTCGGCGTGCGCCACGCGCTGGCGCGCATGGGCCACGACGGGCGCCCGGCGGCGGCCGAACGGGTCGCCGAGCGGTGGCGGCCCTACCGCGCCTACGCCGTCCAGCACCTGTGGGCCTCGCTGGCCGGTGAGACCGCCCGATCGCGGGTAGTGCGCAGACCGTGAAGGCCGTCGCCGTCACCCCCGCGCGGCGCGAGATCGCCGTGGTCGATCGGCCCGACCCCGAGGGCCCGGCGCCGGGCGAGGTGCTGCTGCGCACGCTCGAGGTCGGCGTCTGCGGCACCGACCGCGAGATCGCGGACTTCGAGTACGGCACGCCGCCGCCGGGCGAGGATCAGCTCGTGATCGGGCACGAGTCGCTGGCGGAGGTGCTCGACACGGGCGCCGGCGTCGACGGCCTCGAGCCCGGGCAGCTCGTCGTCTCGATGGTCCGCAGGCCGTGCCCGCACGCTGCGTGCCGCCCCTGCCGGCTGGGTCACCAGGACTTCTGCGTGACCGGCGACTTCGTCGAGCGCGGCATCAAGGAGGCGCACGGCTTCATGGCCGAGCGCTTCACCGACGAGCCCGGCTTCCTGTTCGCCGTCCCCGGCGACCTGCGCGACGTCGCCGTGCTGGTCGAGCCGCTCACCATCGCGGAGAAGGCGCTGGACGAGCTGTGGCTCGTGCAGCAGCGCCTGCCGTGGGTCGACCCGTCGGCGAGCCCCGAGCGACGCGGCGAGGGCCACACCGCGCTCGTGCTCGGGTGCGGAGCGGTCGGACAGCTCGGCGCGCTGGCGCTGCGCGCCGCCGGCTTCGAGACCTTCGTGTACGCCCGCGAGCCCGCCCCGAACGCGAAGGCGAGCGCCGTCGAGGCGTACGGCGCGACGTACCTGTCGGCCGCCGACGTTCAGCCCGATGAGCTGGGCGGGCGCGCCGGCGGCTCGATCGACGTTGTGTACGAGGCGGCGGGCGCATCGCAGCTCGCCTTCGACGTCCTCGGGCAGCTCGGGCCCAACGCCGTGTTCGTGTTCACCGGCGTCCCCGGCCGCAAGGGCGCGATCACGTTCGACGGCGACGCGGTCATGCGCCGTCTCGTGCTGGGCAACCAGGTGGCGCTGGGCACGGTCAACGCGGGCCGCGACGCCTACGACCGGGCGATCGGCGACCTCGCCCGCTTCCGCGACCGCTGGCCCGGCGTGCTGCAGGGCCTGATCACTGCCCGCCACCCCGTCGACGAGGCTCCCGACCTGCTGCGCGACCGCCCGGCCGGGATCAAGCACACCGTCGTGCTAACCCCCTGACGGATCCGGAGCCCGGGACCCATCATGGAGGGCGTGCCAACGCCCCGCTCCGTCCAGCGCACCTATCTGCTGCTGATGCTGGGCAACACGCTGGCGGCGTCGTTCATCTGGGGCATCAACACGATCTTCCTGCTCGACGCGGGCCTGTCGAACCTCGAGGCCTTCGCGGCCAACGCGTTCTTCACCGCCGGGATGGTGCTGTTCGAGGTGCCGACCGGGATCGTCGCGGACACCGTCGGGCGCCGCGCGTCCTACCTGCTGGGCACCGTCACGCTGGCGGCGTCCACGCTCCTGTACGTGCTGCTGTGGCAGATCGAGGCGCCGTTCTGGCAGTGGGCGATCGTCTCGATGCTGCTCGGCCTGGGCTTCACCTTCTTCTCCGGCGCGGTCGAGGCCTGGCTCATCGACGCGCTCACCGCGACGGGCTTCACGGGGCAGATGGAGGTCGTCTTCGGGCGCGGCCAGATGGTGTCCGGCGCGGCGATGCTGACCGGCTCGGTCGCGGGCGGCTTCGTCGCCCAGCAGACCAGCCTCGGCGCGCCGTTCGTGCTGCGCGCCGTGGTGCTGGTCGCGATGTTCGCGGTCGCCTTCCGCCTCATGCACGACACCGGCTTCACCCCTGTGAAGGGCGGCCGGCCGCTGGCCGAGATGCGCAGGATCGCGTCCGCCTCGATCGACTACGGCTGGCGGGTGCCCGCGGTCAAGTGGCTCATGGTCGAGTCGCTGTTCACCGGCGGCGTCGGCATCTACGCCTTCTACGCCCTGCAGCCCTACCTGCTCGAGCTCTACGGCGACCCGGAGGCCTACCAGATCGCCGGCCTGGTGGCGGCGATCGTGGCCGGCGCGCAGATCCTCGGCGGCGTCCTCGCGCCGAGCATCCGCCGGATGTTCAGGCGCCGCACGACCGCGCTGCTGGCGATGGCCGCCCTGAGCGTGGCCACGCTGGGGCTGATCGGCGTCTTCGAGAGCTTCGCAGCGGTCATCGCGCTGATCGTCGTCTGGGGCCTGCTCTTCGCGGCCACGATGCCGATCCGCCAGACCTACCTCAACGGCTTGATCCCCTCCCAGCAGCGCGCGACGATCCTCTCGTTCGACTCGCTCACGAGCTCGACGGGCGGCGTCTGGGCCCAGCCGGTCCTCGGCCGCGCCGCCGACGCCTGGGGCTACGGGCCGTCCTACCTGCTGGGCGCGGGCATCTCGGCCTTCGCCATCCCCTTCCTCGCGCTCTCGCGGCGCGAGAACGCCCCGGCCGACACGATCGAGGTGACCGAGGCGCCGGAGCAGGAGACGCAACCGGCCTGACGGCCCCGCCGGCGAACCGTCAGGCCGATGCGACCCGAGCGAGCCCTCAGGGCGCGGCGGAGATTGCCTCGACGAGGTCGCCGACGCGCTCTTCGTCGAGGTTGGTCGCGATGTCGGCCTGGCTGATGATGCCCACCAGCTGGTGGCCGTCGATGACGGGCAGCCGTCGGACCTTGTGCTCGGTCATCGTCTGCAGCGCCTCCTCGACCGGGTCGTCGGCGCCGATCGTGACGACCTTGCCGTCGCCCTGGCCCAGCTCGCCGGCCTTCACCGACGCCGGGTCGTCGCCCTTGGCGACCACCTTCACGACGATGTCCCTGTCGGTGAGCATGCCCTTCAGGCGATCGTCCTCGCCGCAGATCGGCATCGAGCCGACGTTGAGCTCGGCGAGCTTCTTCGCCGCGTCGAGCACCGAGTCGTTCTCGCCGATGCACGTCGCGTCCGGGCTCATCACGTCCCGGGCCTTCTTGCCGGCCATGGTTCCTCCTGACGTCGGGTGGACGATTTCGATCGCGTCACTACCCAGCCGCGATGAAGCGGATGCACGTCACGTCCGCGCGGCTCAGGTGGCGGTGCCGCCGCGGTCTGCGACAGCGCGGGCGACGATCCGCAGGTCCTCGGCGAACGCGCGTCGCGCGTGGCGGCGCGACTCGTCGTCACGGTCGCGCACGATCGCGGAGGGATGGATCGTCGCGGCGACGATCGGCGCCAGGTCGGACTCGATCAGCTCGCCGCGGTGCTGCGTCACGCGGAACGCCGGCCCGACCAGCGCCTTCGCCGCGGTGGCCCCGAGCGCGACGAGCCCCACCGGTCTGATGAGCTTGATCTCGGTGTCGAGCCACGGCATGCACGCGTCGATCTCGCCCTTGCGGGGCGTCTGGTGGATGCGGCGCTTGCCACGCTCCTCGAACTTGAAGTGCTTGACGACGTTCGTGACGTAGATGTCGCGGCGGTCGATCTCCGCCGCCTCGAGCGCGCGGTCCAGCTCGCGGCCGGCCGGTCCCACGAACGGGGCCCCCTGACGGTCCTCCTGGTCGCCTGGCATCTCGCCGACGAGCATGATCCGCGCTCCCTTGCGCCCCTCGCCGAACACGGTCTGCGTCGCGCCGCGCCACAGGTCGCAGCCGCGGCAGCCGGCGGCCGCCTCGCGCAGCCGCGGCAGCGTCGGCCGCTCGGGGATGAACGCTCGGGCGCTGGTGCCCTCCACGACCCCTTCGTATCAGGAGCCGCCGGCGGAGGCGTCGGGAAACGAGTGGTGCTCGTGGGCCACGACCCACCTGCCGTGCTCCTTGCGCAGCCCGAGCGTCAGGCGCAGGCGGTTCGCCGGATCCTCCGCAAGCTCCTGTGGCATACCGCAGCGCAGCAGGGCGTGGGCGTACGCGACATCGTCGCCGGCGGTGACGTCCAGGGACACGATCTCGAACGAGGCGCCCCTCGCCTGCCACGCGAAGAAGGGCGGCCACGTCTCGCGGTAGGCGTCGATGCCGCGGACGCCGTCATGGGGCGGCGGCACGTCGAACATCACGATGTCGCCGGCGTGGTCCGCCGCGACGCCTTCCAGGTCACCGCTGTGCACCGCGGCCGCCCACCGCTCGATCAGGGTCCGGATCTGCTCGTCGTTGGCTTGCATGTCGGAAACGACCCCTCCACGCCCGGAAACTCATCGCGGGTGTGCTGCAGAGGCAGGGTGCGCCATCGAGCTCCCCTGCTCGACGGATATGGTGACCCCGTTGCCCTCCATCAAGCCGTCCCTGATCGAGTTTCCCGCCGACGTGCCCGATCGTGCCCGGCGCTTCTGGAGCGACCTTCTCGGCGTGGAGCTCGCGCCCCGCGGCGAGGCGCAAGGCGAAGGGTGGGAGGCCCCGACACGCGGCGCCGCAGTCGGCGTACACGTCCGTGGACGCGGGCCCGGTGACACCGTCTCGTTGGCGTACTTCGACGTCGATGATCTCGGCTCCGCGCTCGAACGGGTGGAGGCGCTCGGCGGGAGCGTTGTCCACCCGGGGGACCGCTGGGCGATCTGCCGCGACTCGGAGGGCAGCCCGTTCGGGCTCGCGCTCCGGACGTAGCCGGTCGCCACTCACGACGACGAAAGCCCCGCGATGTGCGGGGCTTCCGTGAGAGCGGCTGAAAGCAGCAGCAGCCGCACGTAGGTAGGGCATCGAATTCGTCCGGGCTCACATCGCCTGGGCGGTGGGGCGAACGAGGACCTCGTTCAGCGTGACGCGCTGCGGTCGGCTCACAGCGAACGCGATGACGTTGGCGATGTCCTCCGCGGGGATCCCGATCTCGGCGGTCGCTTCCTCGGCGGCCTTCTTGCTGTCGGGGTGGGTGATGTGGTCGGCGAGCTCGGTCGTGATCGCGCCGGGTTCGATGACCGTCACGCGGATGTCGGGTTGCAGCTCGACGCGCAGGGCCTCCGACCAGCCGTTGATCCCCCACTTGGTCGCCGCGTAGGCGGCGAACCCGGCCGGCGCGACGCGACCGGCGACCGACGAGACGTTCACCAGGTCGCCACCGCCGTCGCGGAGCTGATCGAGGAAGACCTCGGTGGCCGTCATCGCGCCGAGGAGATTCGTTTCGACCATGCGCCGGTGCTCCTCGCGCTGGTCCGACCCGAAGGGCGCGGTGAGCATGACGCCGGCGTTGTTGACGAGGATGTCCGCGCCGCCCAACTCGCGCTGGACGCGTTCGGCCGCGGCGACGAGCGAGTCGCGGTCGGTGACGTCGGCCTCGATGGCGATCGTGCCGCTGCCGAGTTCGTCGGCCAGGACGTGGATGCGGTCTCCACGGCGCGCCAGCAGCGCGACGCGGTGGCCGTCGGCGGCGAGCGCGCGGGCGCTCGCTTCGCCGATGCCCGAGGAGGCGCCGGTGATGACCGCGACGCGGCCGGCGTGCTGAGCGGTGCTCATGCCGTGTGCGCCTCCTCGAGCGCGAGCGATGAGGACAGGTCGCGGTAGGCGTCGATCTGCTGTTGGCGTTCGGCGAGCTTTTCCTCGGCCTGCGCGATCGCGTCGGCGCCGGCGATGAACCGGAACGGCGGCTGCTGCTGGTCGGTGATGGTCAGCAGCGCCTGGGCGAGCTTGGCGGGGTCGCCGCCTTGCTTGCCGTTCATGCTCTCCCAGAACTCGCGTTGGGCGCCGTTGCGCTCGGCGTAGTCGTCGATCGTCGCGGCGGCGTAGTTGGTCGACTCCTTGGTGAGCAGTTCGGTGCGGAAGAAGCCCGGGTTGACGACCGTGGTGTGGATGCCGAACGGCTCGATCTCGGGGGCGAGCGACTCCATCCAGCCGTCGATGCCGAACTTCGATGCGGCATAAGCAGTGCCGTACTCAAAGCCGGCGAAGCCCGCCGACGAGGAGATCGTCACGACGTGTCCCGAGCGCTGCTTGCGCATCACGGGCAGGACGGCGCGGGTGACGTTCATCGGGCCGATCAGGCTCGTGGTGATCTGCCGGTCCATCTGCTCGGGCGTGAGCTCTTCGAAGAAGCCCGCGTAGAAGCTGGCGGCGTTGTTGACGAGCACGTCGATGCTGCCGAAGCGGTCGACGGCGGCGTTGACCGCGGCCTCGGCGTCATCGCTGCTCGTGACGTCAAGCTTGACGGCGAGCAGCCGGTCCGAATCGCCGAGCGCCTGAACGACGGCGTCGGGGTTGCGGCCGGTGGCCACGAGGTTGTGGCCGGCAACGAGCACGGCCTTGGCGATGTCGAGGCCCATTCCGCGGCTGGCGCCGGTGATGAGCCAGGTCTTGTTCTGTGTGGTCATGGCTTCCAGCAAAGCGCGAATCTCGGGAAGGTGGGAGTCCCTGTTGAGAGAGCTACTCGCAGTGACTCCCAAGAGCGCGGCGCCGGGTCTACGCTGGCTTTCGTGGACACCAAGCAGGAGATCCGTGAGTTCCTGACCTCGCGCCGCGCCCGGATCACGCCCGGACAGGCCGGGTTGCCGACCTACGGTGCTCGTCGCGTCCCCGGGCTGCGCCGCGAGGAGGTCGCGGTCCTGGCCGGGGTGAGCATTCAGTACTACACGCGCCTGGAGCGCGGCGACATGAGCGGTGCCTCCGAGGGCGTGCTGGAGGCACTCGCCCGGGCGCTGCAGCTCGACGACGCCGAGCATGCCCACCTCTTCGACCTCGCGCGCGCCGCCCAGCCCGCGGGGGCACGCCTGCGCCGGCGCCAACCCAAGCCGCGCATCCGACCGGAGGTCCAGTGGACGCTCGACGCGATCACCGGCGCCGCCGCCTACGTGGGCAATGACCGCCTCGACATCCTCGCCACCAACCAGCTCGGACGCGCGCTGTTCTCCGAGTTGTACGCCGCCCCTGCGCGGCCAGCCAACCACGCCCGCTTCGTCTTCCTCGATCCGCGGGCCGAAGCCTTCTATGCCGACTGGGACCGCGCTGCCCGCGAGACCGCTGCGATCCTGCGCTCGGCGGCCGGCCGCGATCCCTACGACCGCGATCTCTCAGACCTTGTCGGTGAGCTGGCGACGCAGAGCGAGGCGTTCCGTACCCACTGGGCGGCGCACAACGTGCGCTTCCACGCCACGGCCGTCAAGCAGTTCCACCACCCCGTCGTCGGCGAGATCAGCCTCAGCTTCAACCGGCTGGACGTCGCCGCAGACCACGGGCTGACGCTCTTCACTTACGCCGCCGAGCCCGGCTCTCGCTCCGACGAGGCGCTCAAGCTGCTCGGAAGCTGGGCAGCCACCGTCGACGCCAGTGAGTCCTCGAACACGACCAACCAAGGCTGAGGCGAACGCAACCCAGTCGGCCGGAAGGCGTTCGGTAGGCGCTCTGCTCTCCGTGCACAGCGTCGTCCATGATGCTCTCTGGTCCGTGCTCGGTTGATCAGTCGACGCGCGCGTTGGTGAGCCGGCTGACCCACTCGGGGTCGGCGTGGTCGAAGAACTGCGTCGTGCCGGTGTCGAGCTCGGCGATGCGCGTCATGTCGTCGTCGGTGAGCTCGAAGTCGAAGACGTCGAGGTTCTCGGCCATTCGCTCGGGACGGACGGACTTGGGGATGACGATGACGTCGCGCTGGATAAGCCAGCGCAGGATGGTCTGAGCGACGGACTTGCCGTACTGGCCGCCGATCTCGCTGAGGACGGGGTTGGAGAAGATGTCGTTCTGGCCCTCGGCGAACGGGCCCCAGGACTCGATCTGGACGCCGTGCTCGCGCATGGTCGCCTGGTCGGCGGCGCGCTGGTTGAACGGGTGGGTCTCGATCTGGTTGACCGCCGGTGTGATCTCGTTGTGGGCGATGAGGTCGATGAGGCGGTCGGGGTAGAAGTTCGACACGCCGATGGCCTTGGCCAGGCCCTCGCGGTTGATCTGCTGCATCTCGCGCCACGACGCGTAGTAGTCGCCAAACGGCTGGTGGATGAGGTAGAGGTCGACGTAGTCGAGGTCGAGGCGCTTCAGTGAGGCCTCGAACGCGCGGCGGGCGTTGCCCTCGCCGACGTCTTGGATCCAGAGTTTGGTGGTGACGAAGAGCTCGTCGCGCGGGATCCCGCTGGCAGCGATGGCCCGGCCGACGGCCTCTTCGTTCTGGTAGGCCGCAGCGGTGTCCAGCGAGCGGGAGCCGGCGGCGAGCGCGTCGGACACGACCTGCTCGGTCTGCTCCGCGGGGACCTGGTAGACGCCGAAGCCTAGGACGGGCATCTCGACACCGTTGTTGAGCGTGAGGCGGGGGATCTCATTCGTCATGCCAGCCACTATGCCTCGGCCACGAGGCGCTGGAGGGTCCCTGTTGGAGCCGCTATCGGCGCGATCGCAGGCGACGCTATTCCGCCGGCGCGGGGGCCCGGCTCATGGGCGATCGCGGGTGTGGGCGCGGTGGCTGCCGTGTTGCTCGGCGAGTGGTCGGCACGGGCTTGGTCGCGACGGCGATCCGCTGCGGCGGCCGACAAGCCGCGTCCGTAGCCGCCTTCGCGGTGGACGACGCGCGGAACTGCGAGCTCCGCGTCGTTGGGCCGCTGCTCAGCGAGCCCGCGCTCGCCGCCTGACCTGGCGCGCCCCGACGCTCAGCGCTACCCGTCAGGGGCAGCGCGAACGGCTTCGGGCGCGTCGGCGCGGAGCTCCAGCAGCCGCCGCGCCAGCGCCTCCATCACGTGCCACGCGACGCCCGCGTTGCCCTCGACCAGCCGCCGGAAGTCCCACGACGTCATGCCGTAGCAGCGCAGATCCGTTTCGGCGGTGACGGTTGCGGTGCGCGGCGCCTCGACGATCAGCGCAATCTCCCCGAAGTGGTCGCCGGGGCCGAGCTCGCCGATCTCGCGCCCGCGACAGGACACGCGTGCGCGACCCTCGTCGACGATGAAGAAGCCGACGCCGATCTCGTCCTCGGTGGCCACCGCGCTGCCCGCCGGGAACGTGCGCTCGCTCAGCGCCGCGGCGACGCGCTTGAGCTCGCGGCGCCCGAGCGTCGCGAACAGCGGCGAGCGGTGCAGCGCCTCGAGGCGGTCGGTCACGGCACCAGTGCGGGCCGGCGGCGCATTCGCGTCGGACGTGGCGGCGCGACACGCAGCCCGCCGATCGAGGCGCGCACGTTGAGCGCGGTGGCGCGATGGCGCCAGCGCGCCCGCGTGCGCTTCCCGGAGCGCGCCGGATCGCTGACGAAGATCAGCTCCAGCCGCCCGCCCGAGCACAGCGTCGTGACGTCGAAGCGCGAGCGCGCGCGGCGCAGCCCGAGGTCGCGCGAGAACGCGGCCGCGTCGGCGAAGATCGCGCGCAGCTCCTCGCCGGGGAGCGCGGCGAGCTCGGCCGGGACCGGCGCGTCGGGCGCGTAGACGACGCCGCTGACGAGCTCGTCGTACGTGCGCCGCACCGCGGTCGCGTCGACCGGGACGACCGGCGTGAGCAGGAACGAGCTCGACTGCCCGAGCAGCTCCCCCTGCCCGGCCTCCAGCAGCGCGTGCTCGCCGTCCGGGCACTCGCGGGTGACCACCTCGCGCACGAGCCCGCCGCTCACCCGCGCCAGCCAGTCCGGCGTGACGTGACGGTCGCCGTGCTCGAACCAGACGACGCGGTCGGGCCCCATCCACGCCGCCGCGCCGGTGCCGCCGAGGCGATGCGCGGCGCGCTCGGCGAGCTGCGCCAGCCGCCAGCGGTTGCGCTCGTCGCGCGTGACCGCGTCGGGCCGATCCGGCCCGCGCACGCCGACGACCCGCGCGGAGCCGATGCGCACGGGCGTGCGCACCTCGCCGAGCCGGCACAGCCACTCGAGCGTGAGCAGCGCGGTACCCGGCTCGCCGTGCCTGCGTTCGGTGCGCAGGACGCGGCCGAGCACGAGCGCGGAGGCGATCGTGACGACCGCGACGCCGCCGAGGCGCTCCGGCTCGCTGGCCCCGACCACCCCCACGACGCCGAGCCCGGCGACGCACGCCAGGCCGGTGCCGAGCACCGCGCCGTACGAGCGGTCCGCGAACGCCTGGATCTGCTCGCGCGCGAGCGCCGAGCGCGCGAGGAAGAAGGCCAGCAGCGCGGGGTACAGCTCGCCGAGCCCCTCGTCGTAGAAGAGCGTCGCGATCAGCGCGGCGACGGCCCAGAACGCGACGCCGAGCACGATCGCCAGCCGCGCGTTGTGGCGCTCGAAGCGCCGGCGCAGGTTGCTGAACAGCCGCAGCTCGAGGCGCTTGAAGTCGAAGTACAGCAGCCGCGCCCACTCGGCCCCCGCGCGGATCGTCGGCATGGACAGGAAGAGCACGACGAGCGCGCGCGAGTCGGTCCGCGCGCCGCCGAGCAGGCCGAGGACGGCCAGCGAGTCGAGCGCCATGGCGGCGTGCGCGGCGCCGCCCGCGAGGAACTCGCGCCACGCGCCGCGCAGCGACCGGCGGTGGATGTGGTGCTGCGGCGCGAAGCCGAGGAAGTGATAGACGCGGCTCGTGTAGAGGATCGTCAGCGCGGTCATGACGAGGGTGCTCAGCAGCGTCGAGACGACCAGCGCCCAGACGCCGGCGAACGGCGACAGCGCGAGGATCGCCACGAGGGCGATCGCCTCCGGCGCGAGCGTCGCGCGGAGCGGCTTGTAGACGCGCCGCATCGCGTAGATGCCCGAGTGGTACGCCCGGGCGGGCAGGTCGAGCGCGAGGCGCAGGAACATGACGCCGACGAGCGCCTCCGCGGCGCCGAGGCTCCCGGCGGCCAGATGCCACGCCGTCCAGGCGATCGCCGCGAGCCCGAAGCCCGTCGCCGGGATCGCCGCAAACGCCAGCCAGCCGCCGACCGCGGCAGGGATCCGGTTGGGCCGCCCGGAGCGGTGCAGGTCGCGCACCTGCGCGCGCATCGCCTCCAGCGCGCCCCACCAGAACTGCGAGATCAGCGTGCTCGCCGCGAACGCGACGACGACGAGCAGGAAGTTGTTCCAACCCAGCCCCTCGAAGGCGACGAGGACGAGCACCGCGTGCGAGGCCGACTCCGCGAGGTACGTCAAGAAGAACCAGCGCAGCCGGTACCAGCTGTAGCGCCACAGGCGCCCGCCGAGGAGCGCCTCCTCGAGCGCGACGAGCCGCTGGTCGCGCTCGGCCTGGCGGCGGAACCAGCGGTCGAGCTCGCTCACGCGGCGCTCCGGCGCCCGTTGCGCGCGGCGACGAGCGAGACGAGCCCGAGCTCGCGCCGCAGCGCGCGCGGCGGCCAGCGGCGGAAGGCCTGCGCGCCCGCCCGCCCGGTGAGCGCCTGGGCGACGATGCGCGCGATCTGGTGGTCGAGCTGGGCGAGCTGGGTGCGGTCGGTGACCACGCGCCGCAGGAGCAGGGCCGAGCGGTGCTGGGTCAGTGCGGTGTGCGGGTCGAGCGCGGCATTGACCACCGTGCACACGGTGCGCCCGACCTGCACGCGGTCGGCGCCGCGCAGCGTCGCCACGGTCGCCGCGGTCCGCCGGTCGATCTCGCGCAGCAGGCCGCGGACCTTCGGCGGGTCGAGGCCGACGGTGCCGTCGGCGGCGATGCGCGAGCCGAGGAACGGCACGGCCGGCGCACCCTGCGCGCTCGGCCACTCGGCCGACGGGCGCCCCGCCGGCGTGAGGAAGACCGTGCGGTTCTTCTCGGCATTGACCGTCAGCGACAGCCGGTGCAGGTGGCTGGCCATCGCGGCGTCTGCGGCGGCGGTCACGGCCGGGTCAGGGTGGGCGAAGAGGAAGTCGTCGCCGTAGCGGGCGTAGAACCCGCCGGGGGTGCCTTCGACCGCGCGGTCCATGTCGGACAGGTAGAGGTTGGCCAGCACCGAGGAGACCGGCTGGCCCGTCGGCAGCCCACGGATGCGCGTGGCCAGGCCGCCCTCGGGCAGACGCATCTCGGCGCGGATCACGCTCTCGACCAGCGGATGCAGCGGCGCGCCGAGCTCCGCCTCGAGCATCGGCCACAACGGCGAGTCGCGGCCGATCGGGATCGAGTCGAAGTACTTGCGGACGTCGCGACGCAGCACGTAGACGCCGCGCTCGCGCGGGTCGGGGCGGAAGCGACGGTGCGCGCGCAGGTACGCGGCGAACTCGGCGACGGGCGTCATGGACGCCATGCCCTTGCGGTAGGAGAACACGCGATCGGAGACGCGCTGGGCGGACGCCTCGGCGACGATGTCGGCGACGACCCCGTGGACGATGAGGTCGGTCATCCGGCACGCGAAGACCTCGCGCAGCTTGTTGCGCACCTTGATGGTCCGCAGCTCGCCGGGCTCGAGCTGATAGCGCCCGCGCGAGACGTCGCGGGCGAGCAGCCGGCCCACCTTGCCGCGGTTGATGATGACCGTCGCCAGCGAGACGTCGTCCTGGCGCAGCTCGTAGAGGCGGCTGCTCAGGAGGTGGCGCTGGTGCAGGCGCTCGATCTGGCGCTCGTAGCGATGCCGGTCCGCGAGGCAGGCCTGGACATCCACCTCAGACCGCCCGTCACCTCAGCTGGCGCGGCAAGAGCCGGGCGAGTGGTCTGATTGTTGATGGGTGAGATGTGTGTATTTGTCATCGGGCGGGCCAAGACCGCGGTCTCTGCTCCCACCGGGAACGGCGCTGCACCTCGGGAGGCACAGGGGTCGCTCGACTCTCGCGCGCGCCATGGGACGACGCTACAGACGCCCGAAGGCTGTGCATAGAGCGCGTTACAGGCGCCGCGCGCGGAGCACCGCCGTGGCCTGGCAACCGGGGCCTGGGCGCCGAGCCGCACCCGGTACGTGCCGCGGGCGAAGCGCCGCGTGACCGACACGCGCAGCCGGTGCACCTGCCCGCCGCGGTAGCTGCGCGCCGGGAAGCGCTTGACGACGCGCCCGCGCGCATCGGAGACCGTCACGGTCGCGCGGGTCTCATCGCCGAAGCGGATCGCGACGTTCAGCGCGCGGTTCGAAGGTGCCGCCGAACACCGGACGCTCGAGCTTGAACGTCCGGATCAGTCCACAGCTGTCCGACCGCGCGAACGCCGGCGCGGTGCGGAAGCGGCCGTTGACGCGCTGCAGCGCGACGCGGCGGACGTCGAGCCGCCCGTCTGACAAGTCCAAGCGCCGTCGCGCGGACCGCGACGAGGCCCGTCACGGGCACGAACGGGAACTGCGCTCTAGCAGGGACTTCGCGAGGAGCGGCTGAAGGGACTCGAACCCTCGACCTTCTGCATGGCAAGCAGACGCTCTAGCCAACTGAGCTACAGCCGCGCGACGCGGCGAGTATAGCCAGCGGTCGGCGGCTCAGTCTCGGGTGCCGACGGCGAGCAGGTACTCCATCTCGAAGCGCGCGCGGTCGGGCGTGCCGCGGTTCCACTCGTCGCAGAACCGGTCCAGCGCCTCGTCGAGCTCGCCCTCGCGGCCGTCCTTCTGCGCGTTGGCGCGCGCCGCGATGGTCGGGCCGTAGCGCGCCTTGAAGTGCTCGCCGTAGTCGTGCGCGTGGGTGAAGGCCGTGACCTCGAGCACCTGGCGCTCACTCGTCGCGATCCGCAGGCGCTCGCCGAAGAGCCCGCGCAGGTGCTCCTCGCTGCCCCACAGCGGCGGCGGCTGGGCGCCGGGCGGCGGCGGCGGGGCGAACGGTCCCATCGTCCGGAACAGGGCGCCGATCATCCCTTCGGGCGTCCAGCTCAGCAGCCCGACGGTGCCGCCCGGCCGGCACACGCGGATCAGCTCGTCGGCGACAGCCTGGTGGTGGGGCGCGAACATCGCGCCGATCGACGACATGACGACGTCGAATGACTGGTCCGCGAAGGGCAGGTGCTCGGCGTCGGCCTCGACCCAGTCGAGCTCGACGCCGTCGGCCGCTGCGCGGCGGCTGCCCGCCTCGAGCAGCTCGGGCGTCAGGTCGCAGGCGGTGACGGTCGCGCCGGCTCGCGCTGCGGGGATCGAGGCGTTGCCGGTCCCGGCGGCGACGTCGAGGACGTCCATCCCGGGAGCGATCGCGCAGGCCTCGACGAGCCGCGGCCCCAGGGGCAGCAGGAACGTCTCGACCATGGAGGGGTAGTCGCCCGACGCCCACATCGCGCGATGGCGCGCCTTGAGCTCGGGATTGAGAGCAGGGGTTGGCATGGCGCAAGGCTACGGCAGGTCGGGCCCGTGCCGCCACCACGGCCGCCAGCTCGACGACGGCACGCGCCTCGGGCGGCAGGGCGGCCACCCGCAGCGCGACCGCCCCCCGCACGCTCGTCGGCACGCCCGCGCAGCCCCTCCTGTTGCGCGAGCCCGAGGGCGACCAGCGCCACCACGACGACGCCGCGTCAGACCCCGGCGACGCGTCGGCTAGGATCGTCCGGCGCGCGAGGGCGCATCCGGTCCGCGGGAAGGGCAGCGCCCACCTCGAAGGGCAGGGCCTGTAGGCCGGGAGCGTCGATCCCCCTGGCCCGGAAGCGCGGACGCTGGGCCGCATCCAGGGAGGTCGTCGTGGATCTGCAGCAGCTGCGCAAGCAGGCGAAGGAGCTCGTGCGGGACGCGCGAGCAGGCGATGAGCGCGCGCTGGAGCGCCTCGGCGGACGTGACCCGATCCTCGCGCGCGCCCAGCTCGCGATCGCCCGCGAGCAGGGCTTCGCGAGCTGGCCGGCGCTCGTCGCCGCCGCGGAGGCGAACGCCGAGGCGTTCGTCCTCGCCGCCACGAGCGGGCGCCGTGCCCGGGCCGAGGCACTCCTCGCGGCGCGTCCGGGGGTCGTGCGCGACCCGTGGGCCGCGCTCGTCCTCGGCCGCGGCTGGGCGGGCGACGTGCACGCGCCCGGCGGTCCGCGCGGCTGGGCGCCGATCGTGTACCTCAGCCACTCGTGCTTCGCGCCCGTCGAGCTCCTGCGGGAGCTGCTCGCCCGCGGCGCTGACCCGAACACGACGTATCGCAACGAGTACGGGACGATGTCCGCGCTCTACGGCGCCGTCGGCGTCGTCCGCGATGCCGCGATGACCCGCGCGCTGCTGGAGGCGGGCGCGGACCCCGACGACGGCGAGTCGGTGTACCACGCCGTCGAGCCGCGCAGCACGGCGTGCCTGCAGCTGCTGCTCGACCACGGCGCGCACGTGCGCGGCACGAACGCCCTCGCCCGGGCCCTCGACGAGGACCACGCCGAGCACGTGCGGCTGCTCCTCGACGCGGGTGGCGATCCGAACGAGGGAGCGCTGCTGGCCCACGCGGTGCGCCGCGGCTGCGGGCCCGCGACGCTGGAGCTGCTCGCGGTCCGTGGCGCCGAGCTCGACCGGCCGGGCGGCGAGACGTGGCGGGGCGACGTCCCGCTGCGCACCGCCTACCAGCACGCGGTCCTGCGCGGGCGCGACGACCTCGCGCGCACGCTCGCGCAGCTCGGCGCGGACACGCGCCTGGACCCGGCCGACGAGGCCGTCGGCGCGCTGGCCCGCGGCCTGCGCCCACGCGCCCCGCTGCCCGAGCGCGTGGACCCCGACGGCCAGGAGGTCGTGATCATGGCCGCGCTCGAGGGCCACCTCGACCTGGTGGCCGACGTCGCGGGCCCCGACTTCCGCGGCGTCGTCGGCGGCTCGCCCACCGGCACGCTGCTGCACCACGCAGCCTGGGTCGGCCGGCCGGACCTCGTGCAGCGGCTGCTGGAGCGCGGTGCCGACCCCGCCGCGCCGTCGGACGCCGAGTTCGCGACACCGCTCGCGTGGGCCGTCCTGGCCTCCGAGTACCACGAGCTCCCGGGACGCGACTACGTCGCCGTCGCCGAGCTGCTCGCCGCGGCGGGAAACCCGATCGAGCCGCGCTTCCTCGACGTCGCCGACGGCCCGCTGGCGGCGTGGCTGGAGCGGCGTGACGCCTAGCGTCGGGCCCGCGTCGCGTTGGTGCGCGAACATGCAGCGGATGCTCGACCCGCTGGTCACCGCGCGGCTCGTCGGCGAGCGGCCGCGACCCGAGCACCGTGACGGCCTGCTCGGCGTGCTCGGCGATCCCCGCGTCGGCGACGTGCTGTGGCCCGGTGCGCTGGGCGGCCCGCGCAACGCGGAACAGGTGCAGGAGATGCTCGCGCTTGACGCCGCGCACTGGGAGCGCGAGGGCTTCGGGCCGTGGGTCTTCTCCGAGCAGCACGGAGCCGGCGCCGTCGTGGCCCGCGGCGGCCTCATGCGCGCGCACGTCAACGGCCGTGACGAGGTCGAGATCGACTACGCGGTGACAGCGCCGCGCTGGGGCGAGGGGCTGGCGACCGAGATCGCGCGCGCATCGGTGCGGGTGGCCTTCGAGGATCTCGGCCTGTCCGAGGTCGTCGCGTTCACGCGCACCAACAACCTCGCCTCCCAACATGTCATGGGTAAGGCGGGCCTGAAGCGGGAAGCCGAGTTCCAACACGTCGAGCTTCCGCACGTGCTGTTTCGCGCGCGCAGGACAGCTTGGTAGCGTCTCGCGCCAAAGGTCCGATGCCGAACACGGCGGGCCGCTCGTCAGCCAACGCGAACGGAGTGCCGGTTTGGCCGTCATGGAGCAACAGGTCGGTGGGCGCGAGCCCGAGCATGGTCCGGGCCCGGAGGACGTCGAGCCCTGTGAGAACGAGACGCTCGACCGCCTCCTGACCGGGACGGTCACCGTCGTGCCGTTCCTGGCCCTGGGCCTGGTGGGCTGGCAGGTGTGGGAGCAGCTGCTGGGCTGGAGCGACCTGCTGGTCTTCGCGCTCCTGTACGTCGCGACCGGGCTGGGCGTCACCGTCGGCTTCCACCGGCACTTCACGCACCGCAGCTTCCGCACGACGCGACCGATACGCGCGCTGCTGGCGGTGCTGGGCTCAGCCGCGCTGGAGGGGCCCGTGACGGCCTGGGTCGCCGACCACCGCAAGCACCACGCCTTCTCCGACAAGCCGGGCGACCCGCACAGCCCCCACGTCGAGCACGGCGGCGGCCTGCGCGGCACGCTGCGCGGCCTCTTCCACGCGCACGTCGGCTGGCTGTTCCTGCACACCGACCGGGGCTCCAAGCGCCGCTACGCGCCGGACCTGCTGAACGACCCGGTCGTGCGCGCGGTCGACCGCACGTACGTCGTGTGGGCCCTCGGCGGCCTGGGCGCCGCGTTCGGCCTGGGCTGGATCATCGGCGGCTCGCTGGCCACCGCGCTCACCGGCCTGCTGTGGGGCGGCGCCGTGCGCATCCTCGTGTTGCACCACGTCACCTTCTCCATCAACTCGCTGTGCCACGTCTTCGGCCGGCGCACGTTCCGCACGTCGGACGAGTCGCGCAACCTGGCGTGGCTGTCGGTGCTGTCCTTCGGCGAGGCGTGGCACAACAACCACCACGCCTTCCCCACCTCCGCCGCCCACGGGATGCGGCGCTGGCAGCTCGATCCGTCGGCGGCGGTCATCCGCGGGCTCGAGGCCGTCGGGCTGGCCTGGGACGTCGTGCGCGTGGACGAGCGCCGCCAGGCGGCGAAGATCGCGGTGTCCTAGCGCTCGGAGGCGACCACTAGGATCGGGCGATGGGCGCGATCGACGTCATCGGGCTCGAACGGGAGTTCAAGGGCGGCATCCGCGCGGTGGACGGGATCGACCTCGAGGTCGCGCCCGGCGAGGTCTTCGGCTTCCTCGGCCCCAACGGCGCGGGCAAGACGACGACCGTGCGCATGCTCGTGACGCTGCTGCGCCCGACCGGCGGCCGCGCCGAGGTGGCCGGGTTCGACGTCGCGCGCGAGCCGGCCGAGGTGCGCCGGCGCATCGGGGTGGCCCTGCAGGAGGCCGCGCTGGACCTGCTCATGACCGGCCGCGAGCTCATGGAGCTGCAGGCCGTGCTGCACGGCATCCCGCCCCGGCAGGTGCGAGAGCGTGCCGCCGACCTCGTGCGGCGGGTCGGGCTGGATGACGCCGCCGAGCGGCGCGTGGGCACCTACTCGGGCGGCATGCGCCGCCGGCTGGATCTCGCCATGGCGCTCATCCACGAGCCGCAGATCCTGTTCCTCGACGAGCCGACCACCGGCCTGGACCCGACGTCGCGGCTGACGCTGTGGAACGAGGTGCGGCGCCTGCGCGACGAGGGCACGACCGTCTTCCTGACCACGCAGTACCTCGAGGAGGCCGACCAGCTCGCCGACCGCGTCGGCATCATCGCCGGCGGTCGCATCGTCGCCGAGGGCAGCCCCGCGGCGCTCAAGGCCGAGATCGGCCAGCCCCACCTCGACGTGACGCTGGCCGGGGAGCCCGACGTCGACCGCGCACGTGAGGTGCTCGAGCGCTTCGGCGACCACCGGCCGGCCGGCGGCGGCTGCCACGTGTCGATCCAGCTCGACGGCGGCGAGGGCGAGATCGCTCCCGTCGTGCGCGCGCTGGACGACGCGGGGCTGTTCGTCGCGTCGCTCGAGGTCGTCAGGCCGTCGCTCGACGACGTCTTCCTGGCCAAGACGGGCGAGCACCTCGAGGGCGCGGCCGCCGACGCGGCGCCCGCAGACGAGCCCGAGCCGAAGCCCGAGCAAGCCCCGGCGTGACCCGCGTCGCGCTCGCGCTAGCGCGCCGCTCGGTGCTCAACGCCGTGCGCCGCCCCCAGTTCCTCGCGCCGCTGGTGCTCTTCCCCACCCTCTTCCTGGCCGTCAACGTCGGCGGCCTGACGCGCACCACCGAGCTGCCCGGCTTCCCGCAGGTCGACGGCTTCCTGGACTTCCAGCTCGCCGCGGCCATGACCCAGTCGCTGCTGCTGGGCGGCGTCGCCACCGGCATCGCCGTGGCGCTCGAGATCGAGGGCGGCTTCTTCGACCGGCTGGTCACCGCGCCCATCCCGCGCGCGGCGATCGTCCTCGGCAGGCTGGCGGGCGCCGGCGTGATCGCGGTGGCCCAGGTCGTCTGGTTCCTGATCATCGGGCTGCTGTTCGGGGCCTCGATCCAGGCCGGCCCGCTCGGCGTGCTGGCGGTCGTGGCGATCGGCATCCTCGCCGGCACCGGCTTCGCGGCCCTCGGCATCCTGCTCGCCCTGCGGGCGCGCAACGCGAGCACCGTGCAGGGGATCTTCCCGCTCGTGTTCGTCGTGCTCTTCATCTCCTCGGCCTTCTTCCCGGAGAACCTGCTCTCGTCGCCCGCCGACGTGATCGCCGCCTACAACCCGCTCAGCTACGTGGCCGAGGGGATGCGCGAGCCGATCGCCTACGGCGACGACCTCGTGCCGGTGCTCGAGGGGCTCGCCGCGGCCGCCGGCATCACCGCCGTGGCCGTCGCAGGCTGCCTGGGGTCGCTGCGCGGACGTCTGGGGGAAGCGTGACCCACGCGCGCAACCTCAGCGCGACGTGGGCGCTGATGCGCCGCGGGCTGCACGAGATCCTCCGCGTGCCCGGCGGCGCGATCCCGGGCGTCCTCGCCCCCACCATCTTCATGCTCGGGCTGTCGGCCGTGTTCGGGGCCGCCTCACGGCTGCCGGGCTTCACCGCCGAGGACTTCCGCACCTTCATCGTGCCCGTCGGGCTGCTGCAGGGCGCCGGCTTCACCGGCGCGGCGACCGGCTCGAACCTCGCGCGCGACATCGAGCGCGGCTGGTTCGACCGGCTGCTGCTGGCCCCCACCCCGCGCACGGTGGTGCTGGCCGGGATCGTCGCCTCGGCGTCGCTGCGGGCGCTGCTGCCGGCGACCGTCCTGCTCGTCGTCTCGTTCGCGCTCGGGGTCGACTGGCCCGGCGCGGGCGACATCGGCCTGGCCGCGGTCCTGGTCATGGGCTTCGCGGCCGCGGCCGCCTGCTGGGGCGTGGTCGTGGCCCTGCGCTTCCGCACCCAGCAGGCCACGCCGATCATGCAGGTCGTCACCTTCACCGCGGTGCTCTTCACCACCGCGTACGCGCCCAAGGAGCTGCTCAGCGACTGGCTGCGCACGATCGCGACCCTCAACCCCGTGACGCTGATCCTCGAGGGCATCCGCCAGGGCTTCGTGGGCGACCTGAGCTTCGCCGACACCGCGCCCGCGCTGCTCGCCGTCACCGGCCTCGTGGCCGGCCTCGGCGCGCTCGCGGTGCGCGGGATGCTGCGCCAGGGCGACTAGCGGCCAGTCGCAGTCCGGCGGCACTTCCCCTCACACCGCGGGGTGCGGCCCGTCCTGGGGCGTCGCGAACGCGCCGCCGTCGATGAGCTCCACCCGGTAGCCGTCGGGGTCGGCGACGAAGGCGATCCGCGGGAGATCCTCGCGGTCGCCGGGGCGGTAGGGCGGCTTCTCGGGAGTCACGCCGATCTCCGCCAGCGCCTGCAGCGCAGCGTCGATGTCCTCGACGGTGACCGCGACGTGGTTGTAGCCGTCGCCGAGGTCGTAGGGCTCCTCCCGCCCGACGTTGACGGTCAGCTCGAGGCGGTCACCGTCGCCCGGGAGCCCGAGGTAGACGTTGTAGGCGGAGGCGAAGTTCAGCCGACCGCGTTCCTCGAAGCCCAGCGCGCCGTAGAAGCGCAGCGACGCATCGACGTCGCGGACGCGGACACACGTGTGGACCAGGGCGGTGGGCATCGCGGCAGCCGGGCCGGATCAGATCGGCGACGACGGACGGGCCAGGCCCTCGGCGAGATCCCCGAAGCCCGGCGCGATGACGGCGCCCGGCTGCGCGATCAGCTCCTCGGCGACGAGCGCCTCGGTGGTCAGCATCAGGGCGGCGACCGAGGCGGCGTGCTCCAGGCTCAGCCGCGTGACGCGCAGCGGATCGATCACGCCCTGCTCGAAGAGGTCGCCGAACTCGCCGGTCAGCGCGTTCAACCCGTGGTCGTCGGGCATCGCGCCGACCTGGTCGATGACGGCCTGCCCGTCGTACCCCGCGTTCGTCGCGATCCAGTACAGCGGCTCGTGCAGGACGCGGCGGACGACGTCGGCGCCGCGCGCGTAGTCGCCCTCCAGCTCGAGCTCCTCCAGCACCCGCCCCGCACGCAGGAGCGCCGTACCGCCGCCGGCGACGACCCCCTCCGCGACCGCCGCGCGCGTCGCGTCCAGCGCGCCCTCCGTGCGCCGCATGCGCTCGCGCAGCACGACCTCGGCCGGCGCGCCGACGCGGATGACCGCCAGGCGGACCGCGAGCCTGGCCAGGCGCTCCTGCAGGATCTCGACGTCGCGCTCCTGCGTGGCACGGCCGAGCTCGACCCGGATCTGCGCGAGGCGCGCCTGCACGGCGTCCGCCGCGCCGGAGCCCTCGGCGATGGTGGTCGAGTCCGCGGTCACGACGACGCGCCGTGCGCTCCCGAAGTGCTCGGCGCGCACGCCGGCGAGCGACAGCCCGGCCTCCTCGGCGATCACCTCGCCGCCGGTGAAGGCGGCCAGGTCGCCGAGGTGCTCGACGCGGCGGTGACCGAAGCCGGGGGCGCGCACCGCCACCGCCTGCAGCGTGCCGTGCTGGTTGTTGTGGACGAGCATCCCCAGCGCGGCCCCGTCGACCTTCTCGGCGAGGATGACCAGCGGGCGCGGGGACTTCATGACCGCGTCCAGGGCGGGCATCAGATCCTGGGGCTGGGAGATCGGGCGGTTGGTCATGAGGATGTACGGGTTCTCGAACACCGTCTCCATCCGCGCCTGGTCGCTCACCAGGTACGGGGACACCCAGCCGTTCTCGATGTGCACGCCCTCGACGAAGTCGACGGAGATGCCGGGCAGCTCGGTCTCCTCGACGGTGACGACACCCTCCTCGCCCACCCGGTCGAGCGCCTCGGCGACGGCGCCGCCGATGCGCTCGTCCTCCTTGGCCGCGATCGTCGCGACATGGCGCAGGTGGTCGCGCCCGGCCACGGGGCGCGCCGTCCGGCCGAGCTCGGCCACGAGGCGTTCCGTGGCGTCCTCGATGCCGCGGCGCAGCAGCATCGGGTTCGCCCCCTCGTCGATCGCGTGCATGCCCTCGCGGACGATCGCCTGGGCCAGCAGCGTGGCCGTCGTCGTGCCGTCGCCGGTGAGGTCGCTGGTCTTGTTGGCCACCTCGCGCACGAGCTGGGCACCCATGTTCTTGAACTGGTCGGTCAGCTCGATCTCGCGCGCGATCGTCACGCCGTCGTTGGTGATCGCGGGTGCGCCGGCCAGGCGCTCGAGCACGACGTTGCGCCCCTTGGGCCCCAGCGTCACCTTCACCGTGTTGGCCAGCTCGTCGACGCCCGCCTGCAGGAGGCGCCGCGCGTCGTGGTTGAAGTGCAGTCGCTTGCCCATGCGGCTCTCCTAGCCTCTAGCCGGCGCCGGCCGGGATCAGGATTCCGCGGCCCTGGAGCCGCCCGTTGTCGAGGTCGGCCATCGCGTCGTTGATCGCGTCGAGCGGGTAGGTGCTGGTGTGCAGCGTGACCTGGCCCTGCGCGGTGAGCGTCATCAGGTCCTGCAGGTCGACGTAGGTGCCGACGAGGTTGCCGATGAACGAGATCTCGCGCGAGATGACGTCGATCGTCGGGATGTCGATGTTCTGCCCGTAGCCGATGACGTAGTAGAAGCCGCCGTCGCGGATCATCCCGATGCCGTCCTCGACGGCTCCCCGCTCGCCGACGAAGTCGATGATGGCCTCGGCCCCGAGCCCGTCGGTCATCTCCTTGACGGTGTCGACGTGGCTGCTGCCACCCGTGCCCGAGGCCGAAGGCCTTTGGGTATCGACCTTGATCGTGTGGTGTGCGCCCATCTCGCCGGCCAGGGCGAGCGCTTGCTCGGAGGGATCGACCACGATGATCTCCGCCGGGGTCATCGCCCGCAGGCACTGGATACCGATGTGCCCCAGGCCGCCGGCCCCGATCACGACCGCCCTCGTGCCCGGGCCGAGGACCCCGATCGCCTTCTTGACCGCGTGGATCGCGGTGAGCCCGGCGTCCGCCAGGGCCGCGATCGCCTTGGGCTCCAGCGACGGGTCGAGCTTGACGACCGATCGTGCGCTGGTCAGCAGGAAGTCGGCGAACCCCCCGTCGCGGTTGATGCCGGGGAACGAGCCTGTCAGGCAGTGCATGTCGTCGCCGGCGCGGCACGGGCGGCAGAGCCCGCAGGAGATGAACGGATGGACGATCACCGTGTCGCCCACCTCGACGTTGGTCACCGCGGAGCCGATCTCGTGCACCCAGCCGGCGTTCTCGTGGCCGGGCGTGTAGGGAAGCTTGACCTCGGACTTCTCGGCCCACTGGCCTTCCTGGATGTGCAGATCCGTGCGGCAGAGCCCCGCCGCGCCGATGCGCACGACGACGTCCAGCGGCCCGACCGTCGTCGGCTCGTCGACCTCGTCGAGCTTCAGGGGCTCGTGATACGCGTGCAGCCTCGCGGCCCTCATGCGGCCACCTCCTCGGCGTCGGCAAGCTCACGGCGAACGCGCAGCAGCGCGCGGCAGATCTCGCCGTTGGTCTCCAGGCTCGTCCGCACGAGCCTCGCGGTGCGCAGCCAATGGCGCAGGTCGCCGGCCGCGATCGCGTCGCCGTCGGGCCGCACGAACGCCGGCGCGTCGCCCGCGCTGTGGATCCCCAGGTGCTCGCGCAGCGCGATGCAGCGCCGCGCGTCCGGCTCGTCGGGGAGGTCGGCCACGCGCAGCGCGACGACCTCCTCGGTCGTGGCGCCCGCCGTCAGCAGCGCCTCGCACAGGCGCGACTGGCGCGCGACGAGCGCCTTGCGGCGAAACAGCTCGCGCAGGGCGTCCAGCCCGCCCTCCGTCTCGCCGGGGAAGGCCTGCGCAAACGCCGCGCCACGGCCAACGGCAGCGTTGATCTCCTCCCCGGTGTAGTGGTCCTGCAGGACGATCGTGACCTCGCCGACCCACGGCAGCCGGCGCACGGCGTCGCGCGCGTCGGCGGCCATGAGGTACGCGAAGTTCGGCGCGCACTGCGGCGTCGGCAGCCGCAACCGGACCTCGACATCCCCGCGTGCCGACACGTCGCAGGCGGTGACGAACCGCAGCGACGTGATCGGCTCGTCGAGCTCGGGGTCATAGACCGTCGCGAGCGCCTCGAGGACGTGCGCGCGTGGTGTCACGCGGCCCCTTCCACCAGCTGGGCGTCGTCGCGGTCGGCCGGCGTCCCGGCCTCCTCGGGCAGGCGGTACTGCGCGGGGACCTCGACGCCGTAGAGCTTGGCGGCGTTGAGGCCGAGGATCTTCTTCTTCGACGCCGTGGTGAACGCCGGGTAGTCGGAGTACTCCTCGCCCGGGTAGTTCCACTCGACCAGCCCCTCGACCTGCCACCTGGGCTCCCAGATGGCGTAGTCGCTGCCGAACAGCATCTTGTCCTCGCCGACCCAGAACAGCAGCTCGCCCATGACCTTGGCGAAGAAGCGCGGGCGGGCGTGCATGAGGCCTCCGACGACGACCGCGAGGCCGGCGTAGACGTTGGGCTCCTGCGTCGCCATGAAGCAGAAGTCCTCGATCCGGGGCAGGCCCACGTGCTCGACGATGAAGTTGAGCTCCGGGAAGTCCGTGGCGACGTGGTCGACGTCGGAGACGTCGAACGCGTCCTTGTCCAGCGGCCAGATGGTCGGGCCCTTGTGGACGTGGATGTTCTTGATCCCGAGCTCCTGGCACTTCTCGAGGAACGGCCGCGCCTCCGGATCCTTGAGGGTCCAGCCGCGCGAGCCCTCGCGCCACTCGGCCGTGTAGAGCTTCACGCCCTTGAGGCCGTAGCGCTTGGCGTCCTCCTCGAGCTGCCTGAGGCCGGCCTCACCGTCGCGCGGGTCCCAGCGCCCGTTGACGATCAGCCGGTCGGCGTGCTTCTCGACCATCCGCGCGTCGGTCTCGGTGGTGTTGAAGCCGTCGGTGTACCACTCCTTCAGGTACGTCGGCTGGAACACGCCGACATCGACGTGGCCCTCGTCGAAGACGTCCTTGACGAAGTCCTCCTCGGTGTACTTCTGGAACTTCTCGATCGGCCAGTGGGTCTCGGGCGGGCCGAGCCCCTGGTAGGCGTGGAAGCACTCGATCCAGCCCTTGGCGTACTGCTCCTGGCCCTTCACCCAGTTCGCCGGGCTCGCATCCCAGAAGTGGATGTGCCCGTCCATCACGAAGTACTTCTCACCGTCGTGCTCGTACATGGCTGTCTACACCGCCTTGAGGTCGAAGCCGATGTACTCGGCCGCGTCCTCCGGGTTGGCGAACATGATGATGCGGTCGTCGAGCACGACCATGCGCCCGTAATGGGTCGACATGACCTCCTCGAAGTCGTCGTTGCCGAAGTCGGTCCAGCCGAGCGCTTCGGCGATCTCCTCGTAGTCGAAGTCGAACTTGCCGACCCCGTCCACGCGGATCATCGACGGGAGCACCGTGACCGTGACGTTCTCCTTGCCCCTCATCACCTCCGCTACGACGTGACCGACCTGGTTGTCCATCAGGGTCACGCCTGTCCTGTTCGACGACGTCGGGTCCGCGGTGAACTCCGTCATGCGTTCAACTCCTTCGGGGTTTCGAGGCCGAGGTCGCCGAGCAGATCCGTGAAGCGCTCGCGCGAGCGCTCGAAGGAGTCCTCGAAGCGGACGACCTTCTCGGACAGCTGGGACCAGATGGGCTGCAGCTGGCGCGCCGCCGCGACGCTCGTCGCGGTCCAGCCCGACAGCCATTCCTGCATCGTGGCGCGATTCTGCGCGCCGTGCGCCTCGTCGCTTGCGAGCATGCCGAACAGGGCACGCGCCCCGCGCTGCTCGCGGGCCGCGTCGGACTCGCCGGCGCCCATCAGCGACGGGGTGACGTAGTCGCCGTGCAGCGCCGCGGCCTGCATGACGAAGCCGCTGCGGAACAGCTCGCCCACCAGCGGCTCGAAGACCACGGCCGTGGCGAAGAACGCCTCCGCCCAGTCGCGCACGCCGGTCAGACGCTCGACGTTCTCGCGCGTGGGCTGCCAGACCGGGTCCTGCTGCCAGGTCTCCTGGTGCACGCCGCCCTCGAAGCCCTCGATCTCGCCGGTCAGCTCGAGGTTGTAGAGGATCAGGTCCTGCGCGAAGCGCAGCTTGTGCGCGGCGGCGACGGCCAGCGCGTTGTTGATCATGTTGGTCGGCGCGTCGCGGTTGGCCGGGATGTAGACGTGCATGCCGATCCCGTGCTCGGCGTGCGCCCAGGCGGACACGTGCCGCTCGAGGATCTTCACCCACGCGCGATTGATGGCCGCGAAGGACCCGGCCGCCTTGGCGTTTGCGATGGTCTGCTGCACCCCGCGCACGACCGCCGCGTTGTTGCGGTAGATCGTCTGCTCCCACTCCTCGTTGGGATCGAGGAACTCGTGCCAGTTGGAGGACTTCAGCGCGGTCCACTCCTGCGGGTAGCCGGAGGTGCCGTCGGCGAAGGCGTAGACCCAGCCCTGGGTGAGGTGGCGCTCGGGATCGGGCTGGACGTCGACCGTGACGTCCTCGTACACCGACGCCCGCCGCTTGCGCGGCGTGAAGTAGTTGAAGCTGCGACTCGTCGAGGAGGGGAACTCGCGCGCCCCAGCCTCTGCGTCCGTGAACACCGGTTTGGGGACGCTGCGTTCCTTGACGGGGCTCTCTGTGGCCATGTGGTGGCTCCTCCTAGTCGTCCGCGGTGGTCGTGAACTTGTCGTAGTGGATGCGTGACTCGGGCACGCCCTTGCGCTCGAGCAGGGCGATGGCGGCGTCGACCATCGGGGGCGGGCCGCAGAGGTAGGCGTCGACCTCGGTCACGTCCTCCTCCAGGCGGTCGACCACGTCGGTGATCAGACCCGTCTCGCCCGGCCCAGCCGTTGGCTTGCGCTCCGTCCTCGGACAGCGCCGGGACGAAGCGGAAGTCGGGAAGCTCCTCGTCGAGCGCCTTGAGCTCGTCGAGGTGGAAGAGGTCCTCGGGGCGCCGCGCGCCGTAGTAGTAGACCGCCGGGCGCTCGCTGCGCTGCTCCGCCAGCGAGCGCAGCAGGCACAGGATCGGCGCCATGCCCGCGCCGCCGCCGATGAAGAGCAGGCGCCGCGGCGAGCTGGACCGCAGCGTGAACACCCCGTAGGGCCCGGTCACCTCCAGCTCGTCGCCAACCTCCACCCCGCCGTTCTCGAGCAGGCCCGAGAAGTGGCCGTCGGGGTAGAGCTTGATCATGAACTCGAGCTCACCGCCGGTCGCCGGCGTGTTGGCCATCGAGAACGACCGGTGCTCGTCCGCGCCGGGCACCTTGATGTCCACGTACTGGCCCGCATGGAAGGTGAGCCGTTCGGGCTCGACGAGGCTCAGCGCGCAGCCGGCGAATGTCGTGCGTGAGCTCGTCGACCGCCTCGACACGGGTCCTCGCGGTCTGCAGCTCGACCCCGCTGTGCAGGATCTCCTCGTCGAAGTTGATCAGCTCGATCTCGAGGTCCGACTGGGCGTGCGCCCTGCACAGCAGCGTCCAGCCCTCCGCCTCCTCGAAGTCGGGCAGGGCGAAGGTCGAGTAGCGGTCGAGGTCGACCTCCCCGTCGAGCAGGAACGACTTGCAGGCCGAGCACTGGCCCTCCTTGCACCCGTGCATGAGCATCAGGCCCTGGCGGAACGCCGCGTTGAGGACCGTCTCGTCCTCGTCGGCCTCCATCTCGATGCCGACCGGCTCGAGGCGGACGGTGAACTTCTCTCCCATGGCCAGAGCTCGGTGAGCCGGAGGGGGCGACGCCGCCACACGCGGCGCCGCCCCTCCGGGTCAGCTCGCGGCGCCCTCCGGCGCCGGCCGGCCGGCGGGCCCGCCGGCCTTGTACTTGGCGACGTGCTCCTCGCGCTCGGCGGGCGACATCTCGTTGAGCAGGACGTTCGGGCTCTGGAGCGTGATGCCGCGGACCTCGTCGAGCGTCCACATCTTCTTCGGGTCGAGGTCCAGGTGGGGCTGCGGGACGAGCGTGTGGCCGTCGTCGCGCACGAAGCCGCTGTCCTCCATGATCTCGGCGACGTCCCTGCCGTGGTGCAGGGTCTCCCACTCGCGCTTGCCTGCGAGCTGGCCCATCGCCGGCGTCGGGCGTCCCTCGTACTCCGGCCGGAACGCCACCTTGTCGGTCCAGTGGCAGGTCTCCGAGCAGTAGGTGCGCACCTGGCCGTCCACCTCGTCGACCACCGTGTCCTCGCGGATCAGGCACGGGACCATGCAGGTCCAGCAGCGGTGCGGGTACTCGTACTCGGCGCCCGCCTCGAAGGCGATCGGCTTGTGCCCGTTCTTCTTCGAGAAGTCGGCGTAGCGCTCCCACCACTTGCCGTACTTGTCGTACCAGCCCGGGTACTTGTGCTCGAACCACTCGAAGTCGGTGTCGTCCATCGCGTCGATGCGCCAGTAGTTGGCGAACCAGCCGGTGGCGAAGAACTGGCCGACCTCGTGGATGTAGCCCTTGTTCCAGATGCGGTTCCAGGCCTCCTCGACGAGGTCGTGCGGGATGACCAGGCCGTACTTCTCCAGCGGGACGAGGTACGAGCGGTAGTAGTCGTCGTAGATCCAGCGCCGCCACATCTCGGCGTAGCTCTCGCGGTCCTTGCGGCGGTCCTTGGTGCCGTACTCGATGAACGTGCCGATCGCCGCGTCGACGACCGCGTGGTTGTTCCACCAGGCGTAGCGCAGGTCGCGCTCCAGCAGCTGACGGTTGCGCTCGTCGGCCAGCGCCATGAGGATGATCGAGTAGCCGTTGGAGATGTGGCGCGACTCGTCGGACTGCACCGAGTGGAACACGGTCGGCAGCAGGTAGTCGCCGTTGGCGGCCGCCTCGCCGGGCATCGCGACGAACAGGACGTTCGTGAACGCCGTCTCGGCGACGATCGTGAGGTACACGTTGGCGGCCGTGATCGCGTCGCCGGTGATGAACCCCTCGCCGAACTGGCGCCCGATCGTGCCGGCGTAGCAGTTCGCGAACCCCTTCTCGGTGATGTCGAACCCGGCGGGGTCGATGTAGTGGTTCATGTACAGCCGCTTGAGGTTCATCTGGATCGTCGAGTGGCGGACCTCGTCGATCATCTGGATGGCCAGCCCGTTGTGGACCTCGGGGTTGGGCACCGCGTTGATGGCCAGCGGCATGGCTCGCGCTGCGGAGATCTCCGGGAACGGGATGATCGACAGGAACAGCTTCTGCCACTCCATCCAGCGCTCCTGGACCTGGCGGAACATGTTGCCGCGGATGGCGCCGTCCATCGCCCCGAAGACGCGGTTGTCCTTCTCCTCCTCCATCGGGAAGTAGGAGCGCAGGACCTGCTTGAGCGGATCCTTCTTGGGCGCCTTCTCGAACGTGTAGTCGGTCGGGTACTTGTCGACCGGCTCGACGAACGTCGGTTCCCAGGACAGCTCCTGGATCTTGCTGTGGGCCTTCGTGATGCTGGCTCGGCTCAAGGCCGACACCTCCTCTTGGGTCGTAATGCCGGGAAGCGCACGCCGCTCACCGGACGGCGTCCGCTGGCCACGAAGCTAGGGGCGGCTCGTGGCCGCGATCAAGAACTTCGCGCGAATCCGCACATGCTTGGAATCGCAGCGCCGATCCGGTCTTGCGAGGCTCGCGGGCGGCGTCGCGCAGCGTCTCGGCGAGCGCGTCGTGCTCGTCGTCGAAGGCGCGCCGCGTCATGGACAGCCCGAGTGCGCCGAGGAAGGCGCCGCGCGCATCGATGACCGGGGCGGCCATGCAGCAGAAGTCCTCGCACAACTCCTCGTACTCCGTGGCCAGACCGGTCCGGCGGACCTCGCGCAGCTCCGCGCGCAACGCCTGCGGGCGCGTGATGGTCCTGTCCGTGAACGCGCGCAGCCCGCGGCGCGCGTAGCGCTCGACGGCGTCCTCGCCGGCGAGGGCGAGCATGACCTTGCCCAGGGCGACCGCGTGCGCGGCGTCGTCGATCTCCGGGTCGAGGCCGGGGATCCTCGCCATGCCCTGGACGCCCCGCTCGACCACCACGCGCATGCGCCCGCCTTGGACGACACCGAGGTACGAGCGCTTGTGCGTCCGGGCCAGGAGATCCTCGACGAGGCTCGTCAGGCCCGGGTCCTCCGCGTGCGGCGCGGCGCCCGACGCGATCAGCGCGCGGAAGGCGGGCGCCAGACCGTAGACGGCACCGGGGCCGCGCATGGCGACGCCCTCCTCGCAGAGGCTGGCCAGCAGGTTGTACGCGGTCGACACGCTCTTGCCGAGCGCCTGCGCGACCTCGTCGGCACGGACGCCCTGGGGTGTGCGCGCCAGCAGCGAGGTGACCCGTAGCACGGCACGCGCCGTGCTCAGGCCCCGGTGCTCCGCCCGCGGGTGGGCGTCCCTCCTTGAGTGCACCCTCGCTCCTGTCCTCTCCATGCCACGGACCCGAACGTCGAGTGCACAGTCGACCACGCGCGCGTTACATCAGCGCAGCAGGGACGAACCGGGCGCTCAGCTGGTGTAGGCGCGGCGCAGCCGAGCCACGTGCGAGCTCGCGAGGCTGCGGCGCGGGTCGCGGAACTCGAGCAGCGTGAGCAGACGCTTCCACGCCTGGAGGTCGTCGGCACCCGACGGCGACTGGGCCCAGGCCCAGAGCGCCTCGGGGTCGTCGGCCGTCATGACGGCCGAGTGCAGCCAGCCCTCGAGCCGCTCGCGCTCGCGCACGATGCCCGGGGCGTCGGACTCGGGGAGCAGGGGGCCGGCGCCGTAGGCCTCGGCCGCCTCCCGGACGGCGCCGGCGCGCAGCAGCCCCTCGAGCCGGCGGACGTCCGTCTCGACGTCGCAGGTCAGCCTGTAGCGCTCCGTGTCGACCCACGGCCCGAGCAGCTTGCGCAGCCGCGAGACCTCCACGCGGACGCCGCTCGGGCTGCCGGCGTCACCGTGGAGGTCCGTGCACAGGCGCTCCGCGCTCATGCCCTCGGGCGACGCGCACAGCAGGGCGACGATCTCGCCGAGCCGCGGGCGCAGCTCGAGGCGGCGGTCGGCCGTCTCCAGCGCGGCGCGCCGGCGGCCGAGGAAGGCCAGCTTGAGCACCGGCCGGACATCACGGGCGACCCCGCTCTGCACCGCGCGCACGACGTAGACCTCGCCCGAGGTACCGACGGGCTCGGCCACGGCCGCGGCGCCTGAGGGGAGTGTCACCCGGCCACCGCCGGGCGGGATCTCGAGCCGGCCGACCTCGCCCCACGCGGGCGGAGGCCCGGTGAGCACGCGCCCGGTGGGGGCCACGAGCGCCCGGGCGGCGGGAGCCGCGGCGATGTGACTGCCGTAGCGGGCGCGCAGGCGGTCGTCGTGCTCCTGCATGCGCAGGCACAGGGACGCCTCGACCGCCTTGGCCGTCGCCGCCGCCACCGCGAGGCTGTGGGGGTGGACGGTCGAGAAGTCCCCGGTCAGGTCGATCACGCCCAGAAGCGCGCCGGTGTCGGGATCGTGGATCGGCGCCGCCGAGCACGTCCACCGCTGGACCGCCTCGCTGAAGTGCTCGGGCCCGAACACCTGGACCGCATGGTCGGCCGCGAGCGCGGTGCCGATCGCGTTGGTCCCTGCCCCTGGCTCGCTCCACAGCGTGCCCTCAGCGAAGTTCATGTCCTGCGCCGCGCGCATCCGCACGCGCGACGAGCCCTCGACGCTCAGCAGCAGGCCTGCGGCATCGCTGACGACGATGAGGTAGCCGGCCTCCTCCGCGATCGCCGCCAGGCACTCGTGGATGAGCGCCCCCGCGTGGCCGAGCGGATGGCTCTCGAGGAGCGCGCGCGTCTCGATCTCGTCGGCGACGACGGGAGCGAGCTCGTGCCCTGACGGATCGACGCCCGCGGCGTGCGAGCGGCGCCACGAGTCGGCGATCGGGGCGCGCACGAGGTCGAACGCCTGCTCGTCGTCGTCGAGACCTGGGAGCGCCTCGACGAAGCGCTCCCACGCGTGCCGCAGCTCGTGGGCCCGCACCATCGGCGCCGTCGCGACGTCGATCGCCAGCCAACGGTCCGTGCTGCCCTGGCCCGGGTCCTGCTCCACACCCGAACCATAACCGGCGTGTGCGAACTCTCCTCCGATACTCGGGCCTTCCCCCCTCACAGGCGGCGCTGAGCGCCTGAGTGCCGTGTCCGACCTCGCCCCCGGACATCATCTTCCTGGTCTTCCTGGTCACCGTGCCGGCGGTCGGCGGGGTCGTGGCGACGGTGTCGAGCGTCGCCATCGGGGCAACGCACGATCGCCTCTACGAGGCCGGACCACGGGCGCTCGAGAGCCTGACCGAGGTCCTGCGCGCGGCGCTCAGCCGCTGACGCGGGCGATCTCGGCGAACGAGGTCACGCCCGCGCGCACCTTGTCGAGGCCGTCCTCGCGCAGGCGGCGCATGCCGCCCGCCACGGCCGCGGCCGCGATCTCGTCGGCCGCGGCGCGGCGGATGATCAGCTCGCGGATCTGCTCGGTGACCGCCATGACCTCGTACAGGCCGACCCGGCCCTTGTAGCCGGTGCCGCCGCAGCGGGTGCAGCCGACGGGCTCGCAGACCACGATCTCGTCCTCGTCGAAGCGGAAGCCGTTGGCCCGCACGACATCGCCGGGGACCGTGACCTCGCGCTTGCAGTTGGTGCACAGCGTCCGCGCGAGCCGCTGGGCGACGACGCAGTCCAGCGCCGAGGCGACCAGGAACGGCTCGATGCCCATGTCGATGAGCCGCGCCACGGCCGTCGGCGCGTCGTTGGTGTGCAGCGTGGAGAGGACGAGGTGCCCGGTCAGCGCGGCCTCGATCGCGATCTGCGCGGTCTCGTGGTCGCGGATCTCGCCGACCATGATCACGTCGGGGTCGGCGCGCATCATCGAGCGCAGGCCGGCGTCGAAGGTCACGCCCGCCTTGGGGTTGACCTGCATCTGCTTGATCCCCGACAGCTCGTACTCGACCGGGTCCTCGATCGTGATGATGTTCTTCTCGGGCGTGTGCAGCACGCGCAGGGCGCCGTAGAGCGTGGTCGTCTTGCCCGACCCGGTCGGCCCGGTCACGAGCACCGCGCCGTGGGCGCGGCCGAACGAGCGCTCGAAGGCGACGCGGGCGTCGGGCTGGAAGCCGAGCTTGTCGAGCTCGACGACGGCGCTCTCCTTGTCCAGGATGCGCAGGACGGCCGCCTCGCCGCCGACGAGCGGCAGCGTGGCCACGCGCACGTCGACGTGGCGCCCGTCGATCGTCAGCGCCACGCGGCCGTCCTGCGGCGCGCGGCGCTCGGCGATGTCGAGGTCGCTCATGATCTTGATGCGCGAGACGACGCCGGCGACGTGGCGCCTGGGCACGCGCGTCGCGTCGCTGAGCACGCCGTCGACGCGGTAGCGGACGACCAGCTCGCCGTCGCGCGGCTCGAAGTGGATGTCCGACGCCCCCTGCTCGACGCCCTGGGCGATGAGCGAGTGCACGAGCTTGATGACCGGCGCGTCGCCGGCGGAGTCGCGCAGGTCGGTGACGTCGGCGGGGCCCGTCTCGTCCTCCTCGTGGGCCTCCTCGACGACGATCCCGTCGAGCTGGTTGAGCCGCGAGATGAGCGACAGGACGTCCTCGCGCGCCGAGGCGGCGGCCCGGACCTCGTAGCCCGGTCATCAGCGAGATGTCGTCGACGGCCAGCACGTTGCCGGGGTCGGCCATCGCCACCAGCAGCGTGCGCTCGTCGAGGAAGTGCACCGGCACCGCCTCGTAGCGCCGCGCGGCGGCGACGCTGACGACGTTGGCGGCGCTCATGTCGACCTTGAAGGCGCCGAGGTCGACGTGGTCCACGCCGAAGCGCTCGGCGATGACCCGGGCGAGCTGGTCGGGGGTCAGGCAGCCGTTGGAGACCAGCACCTCGCCGGTGCGGCGGCCGCTCTCGCGCGCCTCGGCGATCGCGCGCTCGACCGAGCCGCGCTCGGCGAAGCCGAGCTCGACGACCACGTCGCCGATGAACTTGGTGGGGCGGCGCGTGCCGCGCTGGTGGGCGCCCTGGGTCAGGCCGGTGAGCTCGCGGGCGGACGCGACAGCTGGTGAAGCGGACATGGGCTTCCTATCGGCAGCTCAGCCCGCGCGGTCAAGTGCCGCGTTGACCAGCGCGTCGGCGTGCGCGTTCTGCGCGCGCGGGACGCTGCGCACGGTCCAGCGCTCGAAGTCCTGCAGCGCGGCCAGCGCCTGCGGCGTGCAGCGGCCTCATGTCGGGGTGCTTGACCTTGTAGGCGCCGGTGACCTGCTTGGCCACGAGCTCGGAGTCGTTGACCACCTCGACCTCCGTGGCGCCGAGCTCCCGCGCGCGGCGCAGGCCGAGCAGCAGCCCGCGGTACTCGGCCACGTTGTTCGTGGCCCGGCCCAGCAGCTCGGAGGCCTCGTCGAGCACCTCGCCCGTCCGGCGTCGAGACGACCGCGGCGGCCGCGGCGGGCCCGGGGTTGCCGCGGGCCCCGCCGTCGACGTGGACGACGACCTTCACCGGGGCCGGTCGGGTCAGTGGTCGGGGGCCGACTCGATGGGCGGGAACTCGCCCGGGCACGCGGCTGCGCCGCCGGTCGCGCAGCTCGCGCTGGGACTCGTCCTCGGCCTCGCCGGCCGCACGGCGGCGCTCGGACTTGCGGCGGTCGATGATGACCTTCACGTTCGGGTCGTCGCGGTAGTACTCGACGAGACGGTCGTAGAGCTCGGCCGCGAGCTCCTCCGGCACGACGCAGTAGATCACGCTCGATCCGCCTTCCAGGGCATCATGGCGGCGACCCTACCTACGCGTGCTGGGCGACGAGGTGCAACTCGCCCTGGTCGTCGGCGGCGGCGTTGGGGACGTGCTCGGCGGCGCCGAGCTCGTCCGAGCTCGGTGCCCTGGTCGGCGAGGCGCACGCCGGCGGCCTCGTCGGCCAGGTCGACCTCGAAGCGGTACCAGGACAGCTCCCAGGCGACGGCGATCGTCACGACGCTGCCCTCCGTCGCCGACGGGCGCACCGCGACGATCGGCGCGCCGAGCGAGCGGGCGACGCCGGCGACCGTGCGCGGGTGCGAGCTGGCGTTGAAGAGGTCGAGCGCGCGGGCCATCTTCAGGTCGGCGTTGGTCGGGACCGCGTGCACGTTGCGCGGCTCGCGCGGCGGCGCGAGCGGCTCCCGCGGCGGCGGCGCGGGGCGCGGGGCGACGGGCGCCTCGTGGGCGGGCGGGGCGGAGTCCGGCTCGTGACCGGCCGGCTCCGGCGCGCCGCGGCGATCCTGCGGCGACAGCGGCGCGGGCTCGGCGCGGCGCTGGCGCAGGCGCCCGAGCAGCGAGCGCGAGCGCTGGCGCGCTCGGTCCCCGCGCGCACGGTCGCGTCGTCGAGGCCCTCGCGGATCCAGCCCTCGTGCGCCGCGCGCGGGGTGCACAGCTCGCACACCGTGCGCCGCACACCGCCGTGCAGGAACACGTCGGCGTGCTCGCCGCGCAGCAGCGTGCGCCCGCAGACGTCGCAGGCGACGACGGGGCCGTTCGTGCTGATCGACTTGCGGGTCACGGGCCGACCGAGGGTAGCAGCGTGGGCACCCCGGCGGCACGCGTGCGTCGGCGCGCTCAGGCCGCGCACCGCCTCGCCGTCGGTCCGGGCGTCCTCGACGACCTTCTGGGCGAGGTGGCCGGGCACCTCCTCGTAGCGCAGGAACTCCATCGTGTAGTCGCCCTGGCCGCCCGTGATCGCGCGCAGGTCGGGCGCGTAGGTGAGCATCTCGGCCATCGGGACCTCGGCCTTGATCTCGGTCATGCCGCCCGCCGGCTCCATGCCCTGCGGCCGGCCGCGGCGCGAGTTGAGGTCGCCGATGACGTCGCCGACCGACTCCTCGGGCACCGACAGCGTGACGAGCATGATCGGCTCGAGCAGCACGGGCCCGGCCTGCTCGAGCGCCTCGCTCATGGCGATCGAGCCGGCCATCTTGAACGCCATCTCCGACGAGTCGACCGAGTGGTACGAGCCGTCGAAGACGCGCACGCGCACGCCCTTGACCGGGAAGCCGGCGACGGCGCCGTGCTCCATCGCGTCGACGCAGCCCTTCTCGACCGCCGGGATGAACGAGGTCGGGATGACGCCGCCCTTGATCGCGTTGACGAACTCGAAGTCGCCCTCGGCCACGGGTCGGCGATCGGCTCGATCTCGATGTGGCAGTCGCCGAACTGGCCGCGCCCGCCGGTCTGCTTCTTGTGGCGCCCGTGGGCCTTGGCGCCGCTGGCGGATCGTCTCCTGGTAGGGCACGCGCGGCGGCTTGAGCGTGACCTCGGCGCCGAAGCGCGACTTCAGGCGGTCGACGACGACCTCGACGTGGATCTGCGAGAGGCCGGCGACGATCTGGTCGCCGGTCTGCTGGTCGCGGTGCAGGTCGATCGTCGGGTCCTCCTCCTGCAGGCGCCGCAGCGAGGTGAAGACCTTGTCCTCGTCGCCCTTGGTCTTGGGCTCCATCGCGAAGGCCATGACCGGCTGGGGCAGCTTGACCGCGGGCATCGCGATCGGCTCGTCGCGGGCGGCCAGCCAGTCGCCGGCGCGCGTCTCCTTGAGCTTGGCGACGGCGCCGATGTCGCCCGGGCCGAAGCCCTGGGACTGGCGGCTCTCGCGCCCGTCGAAGGACAGCAGCTGGCCGATGCGCTCCTTGGCGTGGGCGCGCGTGTTGAGCACGTGCGAGTCGGGCTTGCATCGTGCCCTGGTAGACGCGGAAGAAGTTGATGCGCCCGGCGAACGGGTCGGCCTTCGTCTTGAAGACGTAGGCGAAGAGCTCGCGCTCGGGGTCGGGCTCCAGCGTGACCTCCGGCAGCTCCAGCGCGCCGTGCTTGACCGTCGACGGCAGGTCCTCGACGATCGCGTCGAGCAGGCGGTTGGTCCCGAGGTTGCGCGTGGCCACGCCGCAGACGACGGGGAAGATGTCGCCGTGGTTCGTGCCGTCCTTCAGCGCGGTGACGATCTCGTCGTGGGAGATCTCCTCGCCCTCGAGGTAGCGCTCCATCAGCGCGTCGGAGACCTCGGCCACCTCGTCCATGAGCTTCTCGCGGTACTCCTCGGCCTGCGCGACGAGCTCGTCGGGGATCGGGATCTCGCGCGCAGTTGTCGCGCTCGGTGCCCGCGTACTCGTAGGCCTTCATGTCGACGAGGTCGATGACGCCGCGGACGTCGTGCTCGGACCCGATCGGGATCTCGGTGGCGACGACGTGCGGCCCGAAGGCGCGCCTTCAGCGAGTCCAGCGTGCGGAAGAAGTCGGCACGCTCGCGGTCGAGCATGTTCACGAAGATCATGCGCGCGAGGTCGAGCTCGTCGGCGCGCTCCCACAGGCGGATGGTGCCGACCTCGACGCCCATGACGCCGTTGACCACGAAGATGGCCGACTCGCAGACGCGCAGCGCGCCGAGGGCGTCGGCCACGAAGCTCGGCTCGCCGGGCGTGTCGAGGAGGTTGATGCGCCGGCCGTCCCACTCGAACGAGCCGAGGCTGGCGCTGATCGACATCTGGCGCGCCTGCTCGTCGGGATCGGCGTCGGAGACCGTCGTGCCGTCGACAACGGACCCGAGCCGGTTCATCGCGCCCGCCTGGAAGAGCAGCGCCTCGTTCAGCGAGGTCTTGCCGCTGCCGCGGTGACCGACGAGCGCGACGTTGCGGATGCGGTCGGCTTGGTGCATGACCGTCTCTCTCCTCTCCTCGGGGAGAGGCAAACCTAGCGCGCTGGTCCAGCGCTGGCGGCGGGGGCTTCTACACCTCGGTGAGGCGCGAGCGCAGCCGCAGCACGGCCTTCGTGTGCAGCTGCGAGACGCGCGACTCGGTGACCCCGAGGACCTCGCCGATCTCGCGCAGCGTCAGGTTCTCGTAGTAGTAGAGCGCGACGACGAGCTTCTCGCGCTCGGGCAGCCGCGCGATGGCCTCGGCGACCCGGTCCTTGAGGTCCGTCTGGTCCATCACGGCCGCCGGGTCCGGGGCGTTCTCGTCGGTCAGCGTGTCCAGCAGCGACACCTGGTCGCCGCTGGAGTCGCTCACCGTCCACAGCTCGTCGAGCGCGGCGACGGTCGAGTTGGAGATCTGCAGCAGCGCGTCCTGGAACTCCTGGACGCTCATGTCCAGCTCGAGCGCCATCTCCTCGTCGGTGGGCGCGCGCTGGAGCTTGTGCTCGAGCTTGGCGTTGGCCCGCTCGATCTCGCGGGCGCGGGCCCGGACGCAGCGCGGGACCCAGTCCAGGGAGCGCAGCTCGTCGATGATCGCGCCCTTGATGCGCGTGATCGCGTACGTCTCGAACTTGATCTCGCGCTCGAGGTCGAAGCGCTCGATCGCGTTGATCAGCCCGACCAGCCCGTAGGAGATGAGGTCGGCCTCGTCGACGTGGGCGGGCAGTCCCGAGGCCATGCGGCCCGAGACGTACTTGACCAGCGGCGAGTACGCGACGACGAGGCGCTCGCGGGCCTGGCGGTCGCCGTTCCCCTTGTAGCGGCGCCACATGTCCCTCAGCTCGATGGCCTTGACGTTCGTCTCCACGGGAAAGGTGAGGGTTGCTCGGGTCGCTGCTAGGCGCGAGGGTGGCTCCGCGCGTAGGCAGACTTCAGGCGCGCTGACTCTACCCGAGTGTAGATCTGGGTCGTTGAGATCGAGGCGTGGCCGAGGAGCTCCTGGATGGCGCGCAGGTCGGCGCCGCCGTCGAGCAGGTGGGTCGCGAACGAGTGGCGCAGCGCATGCGGCGAGACGCCGCCGGCGACCGCGGCACGCCGCGCCCAGACCCGCAGCCGCCGGCGCACGTCGGAGGTCGACAGCCGCCGGCCGGACTTCGACAGGAACAGCGCCGGCTCGTCGCGCCGCGCCGGCGCGGCGGCGGCGAGCACCGGACGGGCCCGCTCGAGGTAGCGGGCCACCGACCGCAGCGCGATCTCCCCGACGGGCACGATCCGCGTCTTGGAGCCCTTGCCCTCGACGCGCAGCTCCTCGCCGTCGAAGTCGACGGCGCCGACGTCGAGCGAGACGAGCTCCTCGGCCCGCAGGCCCGAGGCGTAGGCGAGCTCGAAGATGGCGCGGTCGCGCACCTCGAGCGGCGTGGAGGCCGGGATGCGGTCCAGCAGGGCGGCCACCTCGTCGGGGCGCAGCACGCGCGGCAGCGAGGCCGGGCGCTTGGGCGCGGGCATCAGCTCGGCCGGGTTGTGGGCGACGTGGCCGTGCTCGCGCAGCGTCCGGTAGAAGGCGCGCAGGGCGGCGAGCTTGCGGGCGACCGTCGTCGCCACGTTGCGGCGGTCCGACAGCAGCGCGGCGTAGCGGCGCAGCGTCTTGGGCGTGACCTGCTCGGGCTCGACGGCCTGCGTGGTGCACCACAGCGCGAACTGCGCGAGGTCGAGCGCGTAGGCGCGCCGCGTCTTGGCGGCCATCCCGCGGCGGCGCAGGTCGGCGTCGAACAGGGACAGCGCCTCGCGCCAGGCGGGGGTCGGCTGCGGCCTATCCTCGTGCGCCATGGCCGTGTTCTTCATCGACACCGACACCGGTCAGGTCGCCACCCAGCGCCAGCTCTCGAGGCCGGCATCGCGCCGGACAGCGGCATCCCGCCGCGGCCGTGGCTTCGCATCCAGGGCACCGGCGACGCGTCGACCATGTGGTACGCGGTCCTGCGCAAGCGTGAGCGGGGCGTGTACATCGGCACGCTCGTTCTTCGCCATCAGGACCACCACGCCTCCCTGCTGGCGCGCGGATGGGAGGAGGTCGCGGTCGAGGAGATCGCGGCCTTCCCGCAACCGCGTCCGCGCGCGGACCGTCAGGCGATGTAGATCGGGGCGCCGACCGGCACGCGGTCGTAGAGCTCCTCGACGTCCGGGATGTGCATCCGGATGCAGCCGTGCGAGGCGGCCGAGCCGATCGAGGCGTCGTCGTCCGTGCCGTGGATGCCCACGCCGTCGTAGATGCCCATCCAGCGGGCCTTGATCGGGTTCTCCGGCGTGCCGCCCGGGATGACCTTGCCGGCCAGCTCGCCCGCCCAGTCGCTGTCGGGGACGTGCCAGGCGGGGTCGATCGCCTTGTTCTGGATGTTGTAGAGGCCCGCCGGGGTCTCCAGGCCCACCTTGCCGACGGCGATCGGGTAGGTCTTGGCCAGCTCCAGGCCCTTGTAGAGCTGCAGGCGGAAGCTCTTGCGCTGGACGATGAGCACGGTCCCGTACTTGCGCTCGAGGTCCTCGGTGGCGACCTTCGGCTGCAGCTTGCGCGTGCGCACCGTGAAGCGCCGCGACGCGTCGGGCGAGACGATCGCGCGGCGCATCTGCTCGTGCAGCTCGCTCGCGCGCACGGCCAGGCCGCGGCTGGGAGGGCTCGCTGCGCACGCCGGCGGCCGTGATCTCGACCGTGGCGTCGCGCGGCTTGCGCTCGACCTCCTTGCGGACCTTGTCGATGAGGCGCACGATCGCCGCGTCGGAGTAGGCGACCGTGGGCTCGACGTCGGCGCGCACGCGCTTGCCGGTCAGGTCGCGCAGCGTGCGCGTGAAGAGGTTGCCGCCGCGGCTGCGGGCCAGCGCCTCGTCGACGCTGCGCGTCGAGGTCGGCGGCGATCCGCGCCTCGCGCGCCCCCAGCGGCCAGCTGCGGTCGTCGCGCTGGACGACCAGCGGCTGGCGCAGCGGCTCCAGGATCTCGCGCTCCAGGCGGGCGCGGGCCTCGTCGGTGGTCAGGCCGCCGAGCGCGACGCCGCCGACGCGGATGCCCTCGGCGATCGTGCGCTCGCGCGACTCGTCGTAGGCGTACACCCCTGCGGCGAGGCCCAGGAGCAGCGAGGAGGACGAGGCTGACGAGCAGGAAGGACCGGGTGCGCACAGACCAGTGGTCGGCAGAACGGAGCCGTGAGTGTAGGCCGTCGCTGCGCGCCCGCGATGTCCTGCAAGCGGTCCTGCCAGTTCAGCGGCCGCGGCGGTCGCTCAGGCCCGCTCGGAGCGGTCCAGCGCCGCGTCGATCGCGGCCAGCACGGTGCGCCGGGCGCCGTGCTCGCGCTCGTGGGCCAGCAGCGCCTCCAGCTCGGAGCGCGAGAGCGAGCGCCACCACGCCGATGAGCTGGCGGGCCGGGAGATCCGCCAGCCCCGCGCTCGCCGGCTCCGCCGCGGGCGCCGCCGCGCCCGCGCGCTCGCCCTGGCGCGACGTTGGTCTGCACGCCCTCGGCCTCGACCGCGGCGATCACCTTGCGCAGCTCCCCGAGCTGGTGGGGCGTCGGCCGGCCGAGGGCGCCGCGCTCGCTGCTCGGCGCACGCTCGGGCTGTAGCGCAGGAACTCCTCGACCTCGCCCTCGTAGCGGTAGGCCGCGGCGCCGGCGCGCATCAGCGGCGCCAGGCGCTGGTGCTCGCGGAGCTTGAGGACGGTCTCGCGCGTCGTGTAGCGGAAGCGGTAGCCGGTCGCCTTGAGCCTGCGGTTGTCCAGCGCCCGGCCGAAGCGCAGCAGGTTCACGAGCTCGGGCGGGATCCGCGCCACGCCGGCCCGGCTCAGCGCGGCGGCGGCCAGCCCGGTCCCCCACGGCGGCAGGATCGGCGCCGGCAGCTTGCCGAGCAGCGACGCGACCTCGGTCAGGGCGAGCACGCCGTCGGCGCGCGCCGTTGTAGACGCCGTCGAGGTCGTGGCGCACCGCGTGCTCGAGGCAGCCGACGATGTCGTCCTCGTGGATGAACTGCAAGCGCGGGTCGAAGCCGAGGATCGTCGGCACCACGGGCAGGTCGAGCAGCCCGCTGACCGCGGTGCGCAGCGCCGGGCCCGAGGCCGTTGGCGAAGCGCAGGACGGTGACCGTCGTCTGCGGGTTGCGGGCCGCGAAGTCGCGCACGGCGCGCTCGGCCTCGACGATGTCGCGCTCGATCCGCGTGCGCGGCGGGTGCGGGCGCTCCATCGCCTCGGTGAAGAACGCCGGGTCGTCCTGCTCGGCGCCGTAGTAGTGCGCGCTGGACTTGAAGACGAGCTTGCGCACCGGCGAGTCGGGCCCGCTGCACGCGGCGAGGATGTTCATCGTCCCGATGACGTTGTTCTCGTGGGCGAGCCGCGGGCTGGTGACGATCGAGTCGACGACCAGGCGCGTGTCGACGACGGTGTCGATCTCGGCCGCCTGGACGATGCGGCGGATGAGGGAGTGCGCGTCGGCGACCTGGACGAACTCGGTGCGCTCAGCTCGACCTTCGGCGGCCGGCGGTCGATGCCGATGATCGTCTCGACCTCCGGGTCGCGCCTCGAGCGCCTGCGCGAGCCGGCCGCCCCAGTAGGTCGACAGGCCGGTGATGAGGATCCGCCGCGAGGTCATCCGAACCAGACCGACCGGCGCGCGGCCGACCATGTCGAACAGCTCCTCCTGGATCGTGCGCGCGGATGTCGTGGGCGACCGTCTGCACCAGGCCCTTGTCCTCCCACGGCTCGTCGCCCATGTCGTCGGTGCGCACCGGCGGCAGGAAGCGGATCATGAACTTCGCCGGCAGGTAGCCCAGCATCCCGAGCAGCCCGAAGTGCGGGAACGTCGGCGTGATCGGGACGTAGAGGAGGCCGGTGAGCCGCTGCAGCGGCGAGATGTGGGCGAAGATCGGCGCGGCCTCCTCGGCGCCGACGACCGCGACGGGCACGATCGGCACCCGCGCGCGCATCGCCGCCTCGACGAAGCCGCCGCGGCCGAAGCGCCGCAGCCGGTAGCGGTCCTTGTAGAGCTTCTCGGTGCCCTTGCGGCCCTCGGGGAAGACGAGCACGAGCTGCTGCTCGTCGAAGAGCAGGCGGTGGACGTTGGCCGGGTGGGCGGCCACGCCGCCGATCTTCGGCAGCAGCATGCTGAAGCCGGGATAGCCCTTGAAGAAGTGCTCGACCGTGAGGTGCAGCGGGCGCGGGCGCGGGTGCTCCTCCTTGATCGCCTTGGCGATCATCGGCGCGTCGGGCGGCAGCGCGCCCGGAGTGGTTGGAGACCAGCAGCGCGCCGCCGTCGGCCGGCACGTTCTCGATGCCCTCGACCTCGCAGCGGAACCACAGGTGGTAGAGGAAGTCGTAGAGCGTGCGGTCGAGCGCGCCCTCGACGCGCTCGGACCGGCCCCAGTCGGTCACCCGCCGCTCGGGCTCGATGGCGGGCAGCAGGTCGCGCATGGACTCGGCCGCGACCTCCTCGCCGGGGGCCGCGCGCAGGCTGGTGCGCGGGGCGTCGGTCATCGCGCGAGCACCGGGTCGAGCTTGCGCGCCAGCTCGGGCCAGTCGCTCGCCGCAGATGACGTCCTCCTCCTCGCAGACGTCGCGGTTCCACGGGTGCAGGATCGTGGCCGGCGTGATGCCGGCCTCGATGGCGCGCGGCCAGGTTGACCGGGCTGTCGTCGATGAGCACGTCGATGTCGATCTCCACGCAGCGGGTGACCTTGTCGTAGGAGCAGTACAGCTCGTCGTAGCGCAGGCCGATCCCGTCGCAGCCACGCCTCCGTCGCGTCGTGGGTGTCCGCGGCGCGGTGGCTGGTGATGTGGATGAAGTGGCCCTCGTCGTGCCCAGCGGTTGACCGTCTCGACGGCGTCGGGGTAGGGCTCGGCCCGCCGCGATGACGTCGGCGCCGTGGGTCTCCTCGATGCAGGCGTGCAGCTGCTCGGCGCGCAGGCCGGTGATGCCCCAGGTGAGCTGGCGCTCGTAGGGCAGGTCGACGCCGAAGCGCCGTCGCGCCGCCGCGGACAGCAGGTCCCAGTAGTGGTGCAGCGTGGAGTCGATGTCGATGGCGATCCGCATGCGCGTCCCCGGCCCCGCGAGCGCGGCCCAGGCTCTGATTATGCTGTCCGCCGATGCCCGCTGCCTCGACCCCGCTCGCCTACGGCCCGACAGGCCGCTCGGCGTGGCTCGACATCGACTGGCGCGAGCACCAGCGCTGGGTGCGCGTCGGGGGGCGACGCCGTCAACGTCATCGACCTCGGCGCGCGGCGACCGCCGATCGTCTTCGTCCACGGGCTGGCGGGCGCGTGGCAGAACTGGCTCGAGAACCTGCCCGCCTTCGCGGCGCGACCACCGCGTCATCGCGATGGACCTCCCCGGCTTCGGCGCCTCGCCGATGCCCGCCGAGAAGATCACGATCTCCGGCTACGCGCGGGTGGTCGACGCGCTGCTCGAGCGAGCTCGGCGTCGACGCCGCGGCCGTCGTCGGCAACTCGATGGGCGGCTTCATCGGCGCGGAGCTCGCGATCCGCTTCCCGGCCCGCGTCGAGCGCCTCGTGCTCGTCAGCGCCGCCGGGCCTGACGATCGAGCACCAGCGCAACGAGCACGTGCTCGGCCGTGCTGCGCGCGCTCGAGAACCGGCTGACGGCCTACGGCGGCGTGGCTCGCCACCCGCTCGGACACGCTGTCGCGGCGCCCGCGCTGCGCGGCGCCTGCTCATGGGCGTCGTCGCGGCGCATCCCGACCTGCTTCCCGCGCCGCTGGTCGCCGAGCAGATCCGCGGCTCGGGCAAGCCCGGCTTCGTCGACGCGCTCGACGCGCTCACCGACTACCCGATCCGCGACCGCCTCCCGGAGATCGCCTGCCCGACGCTGATCGTCTGGGGCGAGGACGACATGCTCGTCCCCGTCCGCGACGCCGACGAGTTCGAGCGGCTCATCCCCGACGCGCGCAAGGTCGTCTTCCCCGACACCGGCCACGTGGCGATGCTCGAGCGCCCCGCGGCGTTCAACCGCTGCTCGCGGACTTCCTGGCCGAGGAGCCGGGCGAGGACGTGGACGAGCGCCGAGCCGAGGAGCACGCGCGCTCGGAGGGCGAGGCGCGCGAGGCGGCCGCCGCGCCGCCGCCGGCGTAGCGCGCCGCCGCCGGCCCGGTGCTCAGGCGCCGGGCGCCGCGGCGTAGCCGCGCGGCAGCCCGGACCAGCCCGGGTCGGCCGCCATGGCACCGTCACGCTCGCGCGGACGGGGCCGAGGACGCTCATCCCGTGGTGACGGCGCCCTCGGCGGCGCTCGACACGAGCGCCGCGTACTTGGCCAGGACGCCGGTGACGTCGGGGTTCGGCGGCGGCTCGTAGGCGGCGACGCGCGCGGCGATCTCGTCGTCGTCGAGCGCGACGTCGAGGCGGCGGGCGTCGACGTCGATGGTGATCTCGTCGCCGTCGCGCACGGCCGCGATCGGGCCGCCGCGCACGGCCTCGGGCGCGAGGTGGCCGGCCATGAAGCCGTGCGTCGCGCCGGAGAAGCGCCCGTCGGTCAGCAGCGCGACGTGCTCGCCGAGCCCGGCGCCGTTGATCGCCGCGGTGACGGCGAGCATCTCGCGCATCCCGGGGCCGCCGGCGGGGCCCTCGTTGCGGATGACGACGACGTCGCCGGCCGCGATGCCGCCGTGCAGCACGGCGTCCATCGCCGCCTCCTCGCCGTCGAAGACCCGCGCCGGGCCGACGTGGCGGCGGCGCTCGTGGCCCGAGAGCTTGACGACGCAGCCGTCGGGCGCGAGGTTGCCGCGCAGGATGGCCAGCCCGCCGCTGGCCTTGATCGGGTCGTCGAGCGGGCGCACGACGCGCTGGCCCGGGGTCTCGACCGCCTCGCGCGCGTGCTCGCCGACCGTCCGGCCGGTCACCGTGAGCGCGTCCTCGTGCAGGAGCCCCGCCCTCGAGCAGCCGCTTGGCGACGAGCGGCACGCCGCCGGCCTCGTACAGGTCGACCGCGACGTAGCGCCCGCCGGGCTTGAGGTCGCAGATCAGCGGCGTGCGCTCGCTGATGGCGTCGAAGTCGTCGATCGACAGCTCGACGCCCATCTCGCGGGCGACGGCGAGCAGGTGCAGCACCGCGTTGGTCGAGCCGCCCGACCTCGCGACCGCGGCGATCGCGTTCTCCAGGCCCTCGCGCGTGATGATCCGGCTGGGCCGTATGTCGTTGCGCAGGACGTCCATGACCAGCCGCCCGGCCTCGACGGCGACGTCGGCCTTGCGGCCGTGCTCGGCGGGCACCATCGACGAGCCCATCGGCGAGATGCCGAGCACCTCGAAGGCCATCGCCATCGTGTTGGCGGTGAACTGGCCGCCGCAGGCGCCCGCGCCCGGGCTGGCGGCGTCCTCGAGCTCGAGCAGCCGCTCGTCGCTCATGCGGCCGGTGGCGTGCGCGCCGACCGCCTCGAAGACGTCCTGGATCGTCACGTCGTGGCCCTCGAAGCGCCCGGCCGGATCGAGCCGCCGTAGAGCATGACCCCGGGGATGTCGAGACGGGCGAGCGCCATGACCGTCCCCGGGATCGTCTTGTCGCAGCCCGACAGCACGACGATCGCGTCGAAGAGGTGGCCGCGGGCCACGAGCTCGATGGAGTCGGCGATGACCTCGCGCGAGACCAGCGAGGTCTTCATGCCGCTCGTCCCCATCGTGATGCCGTCGGAGATGGCGATGGTGTTGAGCTCCATCGGCGTGCCGCCCGCGGCCCGGACGCCCTCCTTCACCTTCGCGGCGAGCGCGCGGTGGTTGAAGTTGCACGGCATCGTCTCGATCCAGCAGTGCGCGACGCCGATGATCGGCGTGGCCAGCGCGTCGTCGTCGAAGCCGATGCCCTTGAGGTAGGCGCGCGCAGCCGCCCGCTCGGGGCCCTCGGTGAGGGCCCGGCTGCGGTGCTTGAGGTCCGTGTCCGAGAGCGTTCCGCCGGTCACGGGGCGGGAACACTACCCTCGGACCGCGACTGGCGCTGGAGGCGCGCGCGCTCCCACTGACCGAGGCGCCAGAGGTCACGACGGACCTGCTTGGGGTCGACCTGGCGGCCGGGCAGGTGCAGGTTGGCGTGGCCGATCAGCCGCCGCTCGTCGCCCGTCAGCGCCATCCACTTGGCGAGCACGTCGTCGGAGTCGGGGAGCCGTGCGCTGCCGTAGGGCCGCGTCTCGTCGGGGAACTCGACGCAGTACTCGCTGAGCAGCTCGCGCGTCTGGGGCAGGTAGGCCACGATCGGCTTGTGCGGGTAGACGAGGTAGGCGTACAGCGCCCCCTCCGCCGGCCGGCTGGTGCCGCCCCCGCGCGCCGGGCCCTGGGCCAGCGAGCCCCACACGCGGATGAAGCCGAGGTCGCGGTACATCGCCCACTCCTCGGCGTTGACGCACGAACGCAGCAGCTCGCGAGCGCGCTGCTCGGCGCGCCGCTCGCGGCCGGGGTCGTAGCCGTCGGCGGGGACGAACGCGCGGCGGGCGCGGTGGCGCTCCCAGGCCTCCTTCATCGGCGGCCAGGCCAGGTCCCACAGCAGCGCGACGATCACGATGAGCGTGGCGCTGAGGGCGAGGATCATGCGCGCGGGCCCGAGCCTCAGGCGCCGCCGGCGGCGCGCGGGAAGAAGATGACGCGCTCTGCGTCGCGCGGAACCTCGTCGAAGGCCTTCACCATGCGCGCCTCGCGCCGGCCGCCCCCGGAGGACACGGGCACCGCGGCCCACATCCCCGCCTCGAGCTGCCTGCGGAACTCGGCGACGAGCAGCTCCACGTCGTCGCCGACCTCGACGTCGCCCTCCGCGAGCAGGATCTCGCCGTGTCCGGGCTTCATGCGCAGCAGCCTCACCGTGGTCGCGATTATGGCAAACGGGCGACCCCAGCCGATAGGGCCCCCGACGGGCTCGGGCGCCCCGGGGTGCCGGGCGCCGGCCACCGGCGGGCGGGCGACCGGCGTCAGCGCCTGGCGGCCGGCGGCGGGCGCAGCCCGAGCACGTTGACGGGGCCGGCGCCCGCGCCCAGGCCACGCAGCCCGTCGCGCACGGCGGCGCTCGCAGCGGCCCGTGCCTCGCGCGCGGCCTCGATCGGGCTGCGGCCGAGCGCGAGGGCCGCCGCAAGCGTCGACGAATGCGTGCAGCCGGAGCCGTGCGCGGCACCGTCGGGATGGCGCTCTCCTCCGATGGCCACGGTCTCGGTCCCGTCGAAGACGAGGTCCTCCCCCTCCTCGCGGTGCCCGCCCGTCACGACGACGACGTCCGGCGCCCAGTGCGTGCACGGCCCTCGCCAGCTCCTCCGGCGACCGCTCCGCCGCAACATCCCCGGCCAGCGCCCTGGCCTCGGGCAGGTTCGGTGTCGTGACCGTCGCCCGCGGCAGGAGCAGCTCCACGAGCGCGGCCTGCGCCTCGGGTTCGAGCAGCCGCGCTCCGGACTCGGCGATCATCACCGGGTCGAGCACGACCGGCGTCGAAGCCGGGAGCAGCGCCAGCGCCCGGGCGACCGCCTCGATCGCCTGCGTGCCGCCAACCATCCCGATCTTGACCGCGTCGACGCCGAGGTCGTCGGCCACCGCCGCCACCTGCGCCTCGATCATCGCGGGTGAGACGGCCTCCACGGCGGTCACCGCGATCGTGTTCTGGGCCGTGATCGCCGTGATCGCCGTCGTCCCGTGCACGCCCGCCGCCGCGAAGGCCTTGAGGTCGGCCTGGATCCCGGCGCCACCGCCGGAGTCCGACCCCGCGATCGACAGGCAGACCAGAGGTCGGGCGGCGACGGGCACGGCGGCGAAGGATAGGCGCGGACCCACCCCTGAGCCCGGGCCGCCAGCAGCTCACGGCGCCGCCGCCCGTACGTAGCGCCCGCCCGTGGCCCGGCGCAGGAGCCCGAGCAGCTCGAGCTCGGTCAGGCCGGCCACGATCGCCGCCGGCCTCGGCCGGGTGACCGGCGAGCGCCGCGACGGTGTCGCGGCCGGCTTCCACCGCGTCCAGCAGGTCGGCCAGGCGCGGCTCGAGTCCGGCGGCGCGATGGCGGCCGGCCGGGCGATCGAACCCGGCGCGTGCGGCCGTCGTCCCGGGCTCGCCCTCGACGCCGACGATCGCGTCCAGGACATCGCGGGCGTGGCGGACCACGGTCGCGCCGTCGCGCAGCAGCGCGTTGGCGCCCGCAGCGCGCCAGGACGTGACCGGGCCCGGCACGGCACCCACGTCGCGTCCGAGGTCCGCTGCGAACTCGGCCGTGATCAGCGAGCCCGAGCGCTCGGCGGCCTCGACGACGACGGTCATCTGGGCGAGCGCCGCGATGATCCGGTTGCGCGCGGGAAAGCACCAGCGGTGCGGGCCGAAGCCGGGAGGCAGCTCGGACACGACGCACCCGGCCCGCACGATGCGGCCGTACAGCGCGCGCTTGCTGGGTGGGTAGGGCACATCGGCGCCGCAGGCCAGCACCGCGACCGTGCTCCCGCCGGCGTCGAGCGCACCGGCGTGCGCGGCGCTGTCGGCCCCCAGCGCCATGCCGCTGACCACCGTGACGCCGGCCGCCGCCAGCCCGCGCCCGAGCGCCCGTGCGATCTCCAGCCCATCCGCCGACGCACGCCGCGTGCCGACGATGGCGACCGCGTCGGGTCCCACGGCGAGCGTGCCGCCGGCCAGGCGCGCCAGCCGGCCGGCATCGGCTCCGCGTCACGTGCAAGACGGCCGGCGCGTCGTCGAGGTGCAGCAGGCGGGCGGGGTAGTCCGGGTCGTGGCGGCAGACGGCCGCGAGCCCAGCCCGGGCGCAGGCCAGGAGCATGCCGGCGGGCTCGACCCGCTCGAGCTCGCGCGCGATGCGCCGGCGCTCCTGCCCGGCGATCGCGGCCAGCAGCGTGGCGTCGGGCAACGCGAGCAGCTCGCGCAGGGCGCCCGCTCCCGCCCCCCGGCCGGCATGCCGCGCCAGCTCGATGCGGCCGGCGAGCCGGGCGACGAGCCACGTACGCCGCAGGCAGTCCGCGCAGGCCTGCGGCCGGCGCTCGGGCGGCGCCGTCGCGCGGGTGAGGCTCACGCAGCCGCCTCGTAGGGCCCATCGGCGTCGTGGCGGTAGCCGAGCGCAGTGACGACGTGGCGACGCTCGACCTCGGGCCTGCCCTCGAGATCGGCCACCGTGCGTGCGACGCGCACGGCCCGGTCACGCCCGCGGGCGCTCACGTCGCCGCGCTCGTAGGCCTCGCGCAGCGGACGCTCGGCGCCGGGCGTGAGCGCGACCGTCGCCCGCAGCAGGCGCGTGTCCATGTGCGCGTTGCAGGTCGCGCCGGTGTCGCGCAGCCGCGCGGTCTGGCGCGCGCGGGCCTCCAGCACGCGCTCGCGCTCACGTGCGGAGCTGCTCGCCGCGTCGGCGGCGAGCTCGGCCGCCGGCGGACGCTGGACGTGGATGACGAGATCGATGCGGTCCAGCAGCGGGCCGCTCAGCCTGCGGCGGTGGCGGGCGAGATCGGATTCGGTGCAGCGGCAGCGGCGCGCCGGCGCGTGGCCGCACGGGCACGGGTTCGTCGCAGCCACGAGCATGAAGCGGCTCGGGTAGACCGCGGTGCGCTGTCCGCGGACGATCGCCACGCGCCCATCCTCCAGTGGCTGGCGCAGCGACTCCAGGCACGGCCGCGCGAACTCGGAGAGCTCGTCGAGGAACAGGACGCCGTTGTGGGCGAGGCTGACCTCGCCGGGCAGCGGGCTTGCGCCGCCGCCCACCAGACCCGAGGGCGAGATGGTGTGGTGCGGAGCCCGGAACGGACGGTCGAGCAGGAGGCCGGGGCCGGGGCGGATTCCCGCGACGCTCTGGATGCGCGCGACCTCGAGCGCCTCGGCGCGGCTCAGCGGCGGCAAGATCGACGGGAGGCGGCGGGCCAGCATCGTCTTGCCCACCCCGGGCGGCCCGGAGAGCAGGAGGTTGTGACCGCCCGCGGCGGCGATCGTCAGCGCGCCCAGAACGCCGGCATGTCCGCGCACGTCGGCGAGGTCGACGTCACCGGCCTCGGGCGCCGCGATGGCCGGCGGGGGATCGGGCGCCGGCGGCGGCGGCGCCTCGCCACGCAGCACCGCGGCGACCTCCTGCAGGCTCGCGGCCCCGAGGACCTGAAGGCCGTCGACCAGCGCCCGCCTCGCCCACGTGCGCGCGCGGGACGACGAGTCCGGCCAGGCCGGCCCGTGCCGCGCCCTCGGCCACCGCGAGCACGCCGCGTACCGGCCGTACCTCGCCGCCGAGCGACAGCTCGCCGAAGACCGCCATGCGCTCGAGCGTCTCGGCGGGCAGCTGGCCGGCCGCCGCCAGCACGCCGCAGGCGATCGCCAGGTCGAAGCCGGGTCCCGCCTTACGCAGCGCAGCCGGAGCGAGGTTGACGGTCAGGCGCCGTAGCGGGAACTCGAAGCCGGAGTTGAGCACCGCAGCACGGACGCGCTCGCGGGCCTCGCGGACGGCCCGATCCGCGAGGCCGACGATGGTGAAGCTCGGCAGCCCGGCCCGCAGGTCGACCTCGACGGTCACGGTGCGCGGCTCGAGGCCGTCGATGGCGAAGGTGGTGACGCGGGCGAGCATTGGGCGGGACGCTAGGCCGGACGGTGTGACGGCTCAGGACACGAGCTGCGTCGAATGTGCGGCGGAGCGGCGGCTCGATGTCCTGTGTTCCGCCGTCGCGTGAGAACGGAGGTGAGTGACACGGCGGCTGCTGCGAAACGTGACGAACGCGGGGTCCGCCGGCACGGGAGCTCACCTAGCGTCGGCCCGGATGTCAGACGACCCCCGACACGCGCTCGGTCGCCTCGGCGAGGACCTCGCGCTGGCGCACCTCGAGCGACTGGGCTACGCGGTGGTCGCGCGCAACCACCGCACGCGCTTCGGCGAGCTGGACCTGATCGTGGCCGACGCCGACGCGCTCGTGTTCTGCGAGGTGAAGACGCGCCGCGCGAACCGTGCGCGGCGCGAGCCGTGGGAGGCGCTCCATCCGGCCAAGCAGCGGCAGGTGCGGGCGATGGGGGCGGCGTTCCTGGCCGAGGTCGTCGACCGGCCGCACCGGCCGGCGGTGCGGTTCGACGCGATCGGCGTGGTCGTCGACGCGCGCGGCGCGCTCGTGCGCCTCGACCACCTGGAGGCGGCGTTCTGATGGCCTGTCACGGCCGGTCGCTGCGACGGCTCCTGCGCCGCAAGCGCAGAAGCCTGGCTCAGAGGGCGAGCTGCTGGTACGCCGTGCTCTGGAACGACATCCGGTGCAGCGGCGAGACGCCCTGGCGCTGGATGGCGTCGCGGTGCTCGGGCGTGGAGTACCCGACGTGCGAGCGGAAGTCCCAGCCGGGATGGCGCGCGTCGGCCCGATGCATGAACCTGTCGCGGCTGACCTTGGCCAGGATCGACGCGGCCGCGATCGCCGCGCTCGTGGCGTCGCCGTCGACGATCGCCCGCTGCTCGTGGGCGAAGGCGGGGACGGCGAAGCCGTCCACGAGGCACAGGCATCCGGGCCGGGCGACACGCTGCAGGGCGTCGCGCAGCGCGGCGAGGTTCGTGCGGTGCAGGCCTCGCGCGTCGATGCCTCGCACGCAGCGCGAGATGACGGCGGTCTTCACGGCGGTCCGCAGGACGACGGGGTACAGCGCCTCGCGCGCTTCCGGGTCGTGCTGCTTGGAATCGTTGAGGACCGACAGCGCGCGGACCTCGCGCATGCCCATGGCCTCGAGGTCGAAGAGGACGGCGGCCGCGACGAGCGGCCCGGCGAGGCAGCCGCGGCCCGCCTCGTCGGCACCCGCGATGAAGCGGACGCCCAGCCCGCGATCGTGCTTGACCAGCCGGCGGCCGGTGCGGCGCTTGGTGCGTCCGTTCGCGCGCGCCTTCGGCCGGGTCGCGCTAGAGGAGACCGATGCGCTTGGGAGGCCAGTAGGTGGCGAAGGCTCCGCCGATGATCCACTCCTCGGGGACGGGACCCCAGAACCGGCTGTCGTCGGACTCGCCACGATTGTCGCCCATCATGAACCAATGCCCGGCCGGAACACGGATGGCGTCCGGGAGAGTGCAGCCGCGACCTGCGTCGCCGCTGCACGTGTTGGCGATGAACGGCTCGCGCTGACGGCGGCCGTTGAGGATCACGTGACCGCCCTCGACGGCGATCCTGTCGCCGGGCCCTGCGACGACGCGCTTGATGAAGTTGACGTCGGCGCGCTCCGAGGTGGGCCGGTTGCAGGGCTGATCGTCGTCGAGCTCGGGGTTGCCGCACGTGTCGGACTCCGACCCCGCCGGCGGATGGAAGACGACGACGTCTCCCACCGACGGCTCGCTGAAGCGCTTGCCGATGCGGTTGACGAGCACGCGCTGGCCCACCTCGAGGGTGGGGACCATCGACTCGCTCGGGATGCGATAGGGCTTGACGAGCACGGCCTGGATGCCCAGGGCCAGCCCCAGCGCGACCGCCACGATGACGACGAGCTCGACGAGCCCGTTGCCGGCGGACTTCTCGGGCTTGCTCACGCCCTGTCGGAGGGCGCGGCGTCGCCGTCGGCGGCGTCGCCGTCCGCGGCGCCGTCGTCCGCGGCGTCGCCGTCGGTCGCGTCGTCCGCGGCGGCGTCGTCGGCGGCCGCCGGCTGCTCGGTGGCGCCGGCCTCGGCCGACTCGACGACCGCGGTGGCCTCGCCGCTTTCAGGCTCGGCCTCCACGTCAGCGGCGCCGCCGGCGTCGACGACCTCGTCCGCCGTCGTGCCGGCCTCGTCGACGGCCTCCGGCGCAGCGGCGGCCTCGGCCTCGAGGGCTGCCACGGGGTCTGTGAGCGCGGCCGCCTCCAGGACCTCCTCGGGGCCGGTATAGCGGCGCTCGCGAACACGCGCGCGCTTGCCGACGCGCTCGCGCAGGTAGTAGAGCTTGGCCCGCCGGACGTCGCCGCGCGCGGCGACCTCGATGCGCTCGATCTTGGGCGAGTGCACCGGGAACGTCCGCTCGACGCCCACGCCGAAGGACTGCTTGCGCACGGTGAAGGTCTCGCGCACGCCGTGGCCCTGGCGCTTGATGACCACGCCCTCGAAGACCTGGGTGCGCCGGCGCGTGCCCTCGATGACCTGGAAGTGGACGCGGACGCGGTCGCCCGAGGCGAACGTCGGGACGCGGCGCAACTGCGCGCGCTCGAGGGTTTCGATCACGGTGCTCATGGCGGGAGGAAGCGCGGGGGTGGTGGCGACGATGCCGACCCGCCCGCCCGCGCGCCGAGCCATGGTAGCGAAGGGGGTGCGGCCCCGCCGCCGTGCCGTCCGGGCGGACGCGCCGTCAGGAGCGCCGCGCCGTCAGGAGGACGCGCCCCGCTCTCGGCTGCGCGCGCGGCGCCAGGTGCGGATCTCGGCGTGATGTCCGGACAGCAGCACCTCGGGCACCCGCCAGCCGCGGTACTCGGCCGGGCGGGTGTAGTGGGGGTACTCGGGGTCGCCGCCCAGCGCCGGGCTGAAGGACTCCTCGACGGCCGACTCCGCGTGACCGAGCGCGCCGGGCACCTTGCGCAGCACCGCGTCGCAGACGACCATCGCGGCGAGCTCGCCACCCGACAGCACGTAGCGCCCGATCGACACGGCGTCGCTGGCGAAGTGCTGCACGATGCGCTCGTCGAAGCCCTCGTAGCGCCCGCACAGCAGCGTCACGGCGGGCTCGGCGGCGAGCTCGTCGACGAACGCGTCGTCGAGCATCCGCCCGCCCGGCGTGAGGGCGAGCACGCGGCGCTGCGTCCGCAGCTCGACGGGGTCCACGCCGCCGTAGAACGCGCGCAGCGCGGCGTCCATCACGTCGACCCGCAGGACCATTCCGGCTCCGCCGCCGAACGGCGTGTCGTCGACCTGGCGACCGGTCAGCGGCGAGTGCGGGCGTGGATCGAGCGCCCGCAGCTCGTGGCCGCCGGCCAGCGCGTTGGCGACGTGCCGCTGGGAGCGAAACCACTCGAACCACTCCGGGAAGAGCGTGACGACGTCGAGCTGCATCAGCCGCCATCCCCGCCGGGAGCGGGGTGCTCTCCCAGGAACGCGAGGTCCACGTCGACGCGGCCGCCGTCGAGGTCCAGGGCGCGAACGGCATCGCGGACCAGGGGGACGAGGAGGTCCGGCAGGCCGGCGCGCTCGACCTCCAGCGCCTCGCACGACGGCAGCCCGACCATCCGCCGCACGCGGCCGACCTCGGTCGTGCCGTCGACGACCCGCAGGCCGGCGACGTCCTCGGCCCAGAACGCGCCGTCCTCCAGCGCCGGGGCCGCCTGGCGCGCGACCAGCAGGTCCTCGCCGCGCAGAGCCTCGGCGGCCTCGCGGCCGTCGAAGCCGCGGAGGCGCAGGATCGGGCGATCGTCGGTCCCCGCCCGGCGCACGACCTCGGTGTCGGCTCCGGCGACGCGCATCGCGACGCCGAGCGCCAGCAGCTGCGGTCGCGGGCCGGTCACGTGGAAGCTGCCGTCCAGTCCGTGGGGACGGCCGACGCGGCCAGCGCTGAGCCAGGCTTCCGCGGCGCGGGGCCCCACGCTAGTGGACGCGTCCGGAAGTTCGCCGGGTTTCGGACGCCGCCGATCCGCGCCTGACGCCACCCGGCGACGCTCGACGTGCCAGAGGCACGCCTTCGGTCACCGTGCGCCGCCAGCCACGGCCGGCGACGCCCGCGAACCTCGCCGGACTTACGGACACATCCACTAGTCGACGATGTCCACGAGCACTCGGCGGTCCTCGCGGACGGCTGCGGCCTTGACGACGGTGCGCAGCGCGTTGGCGGTACGCCCTCCCCGCCCGATGATCTTGCCGTAGTCGTCCTCGGCGACGCTGAGCTCGAGGACCACGGTGCCGTCGTCCTCCTCGAACTGCTCGACCGACACGGCGTCGGGATCGTCGACGAGGAGTCGCGCGAGGTACTCGAGGAGGTCGCGCACGGCGCGACCCTACCTCGTGCTGGGGTCGATGCCCTGGATCTTGAGGAGCTTGCGGACGGTGTTCGTCGGCTGGGCGCCCTTGGCCAGCCACGTGCGGACCCTGTCCTCGTCGAGCACGATCGTCGACGGGTTGGTCTGCGCGTTGTACTGCCCGACGGTCTCGATGATGCGGCCGTCACGCGGCGAGCGCTGGTCGGCGACCACCACGCGCCAGATCGGGTCCTTCTTGCCGCCCACACGCGTGAGCCGGAGTCGTACTGCCACGGAAGTCCTCTCGGAGAGCTGAAGAAGCGTCGGCGGGAGGGTAGCGGCCGGTGCCCCTCCAGCGCGGGCGGGGGCGGCGTCCGGCGGCCGGGCGGGCCGTCAGCGACCCTGGCGCATGAGCGCGCCGATGTCGGGCATCTTGCCCTTGCCGATCTGGCGCATCAGCTTGCGCATCTGGTCGAACTGCTTGACCAGCTGGTTGACCGCCTGCACGCTCGTGCCCGAGCCGCGGGCGATCCGCAGCCGCCGGGAGCCCTTGATGAGCTCGGGCCGGCGGCGCTCCTCCGCGGTCATCGAGAGGATGATCGCCTCGACGCGGTCGAGCTCGCGCTCGTCGACCTTCATCCCCTTGAGCTGTTGGCCGGCCAGGCCGGGCATCATCCCGAGCAGGTTCGACAGCGGCCCCATGCGGCGCACCTGCTTGAGCTGGGAGAGGAAGTCCTCCAGCGTGAACTCGTTGCGGCGCAGCTTGCGCTCGAGGTCCTTGGCCTCGTCCTCGTCGAACTGGCGCTCGGCCTTCTCGATGAGGCTCATCACGTCGCCCATCCCGAGGATCCGCTGGGCCATCCGGTCGGGGTGGAAGCGCTCGAACTGGTCGAGCTTCTCGCCGGTGGACGCGAACAGGATCGGCTTGCCGGTGACGGCCTTGACCGACAGCGCGGCGCCGCCGCGGGCGTCGCCGTCGAGCTTGGTCATGACCACCCCGTCGAACTCGACGGCAGCGGCGAACTGCTCGGCGACGTTGACCGCGTCCTGGCCGGTCATCGCGTCGACGACGAGCAGGACGTCGGTCGGCTTGACGGCCTGGCGGATCTCGACCAGCTCGTCCATCAGCTCGCGGTCGACGTGCAGGCGGCCGGAGGTGTCGACGATCAGGACGTCCTTGCCGTCCATCTTCGCGCGGTCGAGCGCCCAGCTCGCGATCTCGACCGGGCTGCGGTCGGTGCCCTGCTCGTAGACCTCGGCGCCGGCCTGCGCGCCCACCTTGACGAGCTGCTCGACGGCGGCCGGCCGGTACACGTCGCAGGCCGCGACGGCGACCGACGACCCGTGCTCGGCGCGCAGGTGGCGCGCGAGCTTGGCCGTGGCCGTCGTCTTGCCCGACCCCTGGAGGCCGGCCATGAGGACGACGGTCGGCGGGCGCGGCGAGAAGGTCAGGCCGATCGAGGCGCCGCCCATCAGGGCGGCGAGCTCCTCGTTGACGATCTTGACGACCTGCTGGCCGGGGTTGAGCTTGCCCACGATGTCCGCGCCGGAGCAGCGCTCCTTCACTGTCGCGGTGAACTGCTTGACGACCTTGAAGTTGACGTCCGCCTCCAGCAGCGCGAGGCGTATCTCGCGCATCGCCGTCGCGATGTCGTCCTCGGTCAGCGCGCCGCGACCGCGGACGTCGGCGAGCGTGGCCTGGAGCTTCTCCGCGAGCGAGTCGAACATCCCGGCGACAGTGTGGCAGCCCGGCGCAGGGCGTCCTCCTCGAGGAGGAGAACGGATCGTGCACGCGGACGACGAAGCCGGCGCCCCGGACGGGTACGTTTGCGCAGGCGATGGCCGACCGACTCTTTCGCGCCCGCGACCCCCTGCTCGCGGCCGTCGTCGCTCTGGGTTCCCTGGGCGACGTCCTGGCGCTCGACGGGGTGGGCACGGGCGAGCGGCTCGCCGTGTACGCCGTGTGCCTCGTCGTCGCCGCATGCCTGAGCGTTCGCCGCCGGGCCCCGCTGGCCACGCTCGCGGTGGCCCAGGCGTGCCTCGCGGGCATCGCGCTCTTCGGCCTCCACGTGAGCGCCGAGCTGGACATCCCCTACCTGGGGATCCTGTTCCTCAACTTCTCGGCGGCGGCGCACCTCAGCCGCCGGCGCTGGCCGATCGCCCTCGCCATCGCCACCGCGGGGATCCTCGTCAGCGTCGCCTTCGAGGAGGATCCCCACGCCGGCTTCGCGCTCGCCGACGTGCTCTGGGTGACCGTCATGTTCCTGGGCCTGCCGTTCCTCGCCGGCCGGGTCATGTACAACCGCGCCGAGCTGCAGCGCTCCCTGCGCGAGCGTGACGAGCGCGCCGAACGCGAGCGTGAGGCGCGCGCCCAGGCGGCCATCGCCGCCGAGCGCACGCGCATCGCCGGCGACTTCCACGAGGTGATCTCCACCGCCTTGCACACGATGGTCGCGCAGGCGCGGGCCGCCGAGGCGGTGGTCGATCGCGACGCCGGCCGCGCGCGGGCGGCGTTCGCCGACGTCGAGGACACCGGGCGCGCCGCGCTCGGCGAGCTGCGTGCGGCGCTGGGCGTGCTCCGCGCCTCCGATCACGAGCTCGCCCTGGCCCCACAGCCGAGCCTCGCCCACCTGCCGGACCTCGCGCGGCGATCGGCCGCCGGCGGCCTGCCCGTCGAGCTGCGCGTCGAGGGCACCGTGCCGTCGCTCGCAGGCGCACTGGACCTCACCGCCTACCGCGTGGTCCAGGAAGCGCTGGCCGACGCGCGCGAGCGCCACCACGCCGGCCACGCCGAGGTGCTGGTGCGCTACGAGCCGGACCGGGTGGAGATCGAGGTCTCCGACGACGGGGGCGCAGGCTCCGCGGGGGCGCCGTCGGGGGTGCGCGAGCGGGTGCTGCTGCTCGGCGGCGAGCTGTGGACCGGGGGCCGGCCGGAGGGCGGCCACGCGCTGCGCGCGCGGCTGCCGCTCGACGGGGGCACGTCGTGAGCGCCGCCGTCCGCCCCGGCGACGCGCTGCTCGGCGCGGGGCTGTTCGCAGCGTGCGCAGCCGAGGCGCTCATCGCCGGCCCCGACGGGCCACTCGGCCTGAACCTCCTCGCGCTCGCAGTCCTGGCCCTGCCGCAGGCCGTCCGCCGGACCCAGCCGCTCGCTGCCGCCGCCGGGGCCTACGCCGGCGCGCTTGTGCTGAACCTGTGGCTGACGAGCTTCAACGACTCGATCCTGCCGTACGCGACGGTCCTCGTCGCGACGTACGCGCTCGGGCGCTACGCGGCGGGCCGCCGGGGCCTCGTGACCGCTGCCGCGGGCCTCCTCGTGTGCCTCGTCGTCATCCTCCACGAGCCAGCGATCGACGCGTTCCCGTTGCTGCTGATGGGCTTCGCCTTCGGTCTCGGCCGCGCGGTGGCCCAGCGCAGCCGCCTGGCCGCCGAGCTGCACGAGACGATCGCGCAGGCGCAGGAGACGCGCGAGGCCGAGGCCGTGCGCGCCGTGGCCGACGAGCGCCGCCGGATCGCACGGGAGCTGCACGACATCGTCGCCCACAGCGTCAGCGTCATGGTCGTCCAGGCAGGCGGCGGCCGGCGGATCGCCGGCCAGGACCCCGCGCGCGCCGCCGAGGCGGCCCGGAGGATCGCGGGCGTCGGCGATGAGGCGCTGCGCGAGATGGGCCGCCTGCTGGGGGTGCTGCAGGCGGGCGCCGCGCCGGCGCCGCCGCTCGAGACGCAGGGCGTCGACGGGCTGGAGCGCCTGGCCGAGCGCGCTCGCGGTGCGGGAGTGCCGGTGACGGTGAGGATCGAGGGCCGTCGCAGCGCGGCGCCGGAAGGCGTGGAGCGGGCCGTCTACCGGGTCGTGCAGGAGGCGCTCACCAACGTGCTCAAGCACGCGCCCGGCGCATCCACCGAGGTCGTCCTGACGTTCGGAGCGACGGCCCTGGAGGTCAGCGTCGTGAACGATGCAGGCCCGCCCGGCAAGGGCCTCCGGGGCGCCGGCCGGGGCCTCGAGGGCATGGCCGAGCGCGTGCGCCTCGCGGGCGGCGAGCTGCACGCCGGCGCCCGACCGGGGGGCGGCTTCGAGGTTCGTGCCCGCCTGCCGCTGGCCACGCGTCACCTGGAGGTCGCGTGATCGAGCGCATCCGGGCGCTGGACCCGTACCGGGCCGACCTCCTGCTGGCGGTCGTGCTGGGCGTCGAGTTCCAGGTCGAGGCGCTGCTGCTCGACGCCGACCCGGCCGAGCTGGCGAGCGCACACGTCCTCCTCGTGGTCCTCGCCGCGGGCGTGGCGCTGCGACGCCGGCTGCCACTCGTGGGGCTGGGCCTGGCGCTCGTCGCCTTCGTCGGCATCGTGAACACGAGCGCGGCGGTCGACGAGGGCCTGTACCTGCCCTTCTTCTGCGTCATGTTCGCCGCCTACTCGGCCGGTGCCAACCTGTCCGGGCGGCGCCTCGCGATCGCGACGGCGATGCTGGTCGTCGGGATCGGCGCCGGGAGCGCGACGGATGAGCAGGCCGATGCCACCGATTGGCTGTTCGGCGTCGTGATCCTGGGCGGCGGCCCGCTGCTCATCGGCTCGCTGCTGCGCAGCCGCACGGGCCTGAACCGCGCGCTGCGCGACAAGGCCGAGCGCCTCGAGCGCGCGCGACTGCGGCAGGGCGAGCAGGCGACGCTCGAGGAGCGCGGGCGGATCGCGGGCGAGCTGCACGACGTCGTCGCCCATGCCCTGAGCGCGATGGTCGTCCAGGGCGCCGGGGCGCGGCGCCTGATCGCGACCGACCCGCATGCCGCCGAGTCGGCGTTCGCCGCCGTCGAGGCGACCGGGCGCGAGGCACTGGACGACCTGCGGCGGCTGCTGGGCGTCCTGCGCCGCGAGGATGCAGAGCTCGCGCTCGCGCCCCAGCCCAGCCTCTCGCACCTCGGTGATCTCGCACGGCGCTCGCGGGCCGCCGGGCTGCCCGTGGACGTCCGCGTCATCGGCGCTCCGGCGACGCTGGCCCCCGGCGTCGACGTGGCCGCCTACCGCGTCGTGCAGGAGGCGCTCGCCGAGGCGCGCGAGCGCGGCCACGCGGGGCGTGCCGAGGTCGAGCTGCGCTTCGCCGACCAGGCCATCGAGATCCAGGTCGGCGACGACGGCGAGCCGCCGTCGAGCGGCGAGCGCCAGCGCCGCCTGCTCGGCGTGCGCGAGCGGGTGTCGCTGCTCGGCGGTGAGCTGAGCGCGGCCGCGCCGCGGACGGGCGGCTACGTCGTCCGCGCCCGCCTGCCGCTGCGGAGCCCGGCGTGAGGTGGCTCAAGCTGGACCCGCGCGTGGTCGACGCGGTCGTGGCCGTGCTCGTGTGCGCTGCAGCGATCGCCGAGATCCTCTCGCTGCCCGACCGGCGCGGCCCGGTGCTGCTCAACGTGCTGGGCGTGGCCGCGACGACGCTGCCGCTGGCGGTGCGGCGCCGCTGGCCGCTCGAAGCGCTCCTCGCGATCGTCGTCTTCGGCGGGCTGACGAACCACCTGCTGACCTCGTTCGTCGACGGCTTCAGCCCCTTCATCGTGTACCTGGCGGCCTCCTACGGCGCCGGGGCGTTCGCCGACGGGCGCCGAGCGCTGCTGGGCCTGCCGGTCGGCGTCGCGGGCGTCTCCGTCATCGCCGCCTCGGCGCCCAGCTTCGCGGACTTCTTCTTCCCGATCACGTTCATGGCCGGCGCCTGGCTGGCCGGGCGCATCGTCCGCAACCGCACCCGCCTGGCCGCCGAGCTGCACGAGGCCGCGGTGCTCGCCGAGGAGGCCCACGAGGCCGAGGCCGTGCGCGCCGTCGCCGAGGAGCGCCGCCGCATCGCGCGCGAGATGCACGACGTCGTCGCGCACTCCATGAGCGTCATGGTCGTGCAGGCCGGTGGCGCACGCCGCATCCTGCGCCAGGACCCCGCGCGTGCCGACGCCGCCGGCGAGCAGATCGAGCGCACCGGCCGCGAGGCGCTGGGCGAGATGCGCCGCCTGCTCGGCTTCCTGCGCGCGGGCGAGGACGACCCGACCGAGCCCCAGCCGGGGCTCGAGCGCCTCGACGCGCTCGTCGCCCGCACGCGCGACGCCGGACTGCCGGTGAGCGTCCGGGTCGTCGGGCAGCCGCGGCGGCTGTCGTCGGGCCTGGACCTCACCGCCTACCGCATCGTGCAGGAGGGCCTCACCAACGCCCTCAAGCACGCCCGCGGCGCGCCGACCGAGGTCGACGTCCGCTGGGGCGCGCAGCGGCTGGAGCTCGAGATCCGCGACGACGGCGACGGGCGGCCTGCCACGGCGCCGCCCGACGCCAACGGCGGCGGTCACGGCCTGGTGGGCATGCAGGAGCGGGTGCGCCTCTACGGCGGCGAGCTGCACGCCGGACCCAGCGAGAACGGCGGCTTCGCGGTACTCGCGCGGCTGCCCTTGAACGAGGAGGAGGGCACATGATCCGCGTGCTGATCGCCGACGACCAGGCGCTGGTGCGGGCGGGGTTCCGGATGATCCTGGACGCCGAGGCCGACCTCGACGTCGTCGGCGAGGCCAGCGACGGCGCCGAGGCGGTGGCGCGGGCGCAGGAGCTTCAGCCCGACGTCGTGCTCATGGACATCCGCATGCCCGAGCTCGACGGCATCGAGGCGACGCGCCGCGTGGTGGGCGGCTCCGGCGAGCGACCCGTGCGCGTGCTCATGCTGACCACCTTCGACCTCAACGAGTACGTCTACGAGGCGCTGCGCGCCGGCGCCAGCGGCTTCCTGCTCAAGGACGTCCCGCCCGAGCAGCTCGCCGCCGGCATCCGCGTCGTGGCCGACGGCGACGCGCTGCTGGCGCCGTCGATCACGCGGCGGCTGATCGAGGAGTTCGCGCAGGCGGCGCCGACCGCCGCCGCACCCCCGAAGGGGCTCGACGAGCTGACCGCGAGGGAGCTCGAGGTGTTCAAGCTGATCGCCCGCGGCCTGTCCAACGGCGAGATCGCCGCCGAGCTGGTGGTGAGCGAGACGACGGTCAAGACCCACGTCGCGCGGGTGCTGATGAAGCTCGGCCTGCGCGACCGCGTCCAGGCCGTCGTCCTGGCCTACGAGTGCGGGGTGGCCGTCCCGGGCCAGACCGCGGCCTAGAGACGCGCGTCGTCTCCACGGCCGGGCGGGGTCATCCTCGAGGAGGAGCCGGGGTCGTCCGGACGGGCGCACCAAGATCGTCAGCCCGGCTGACGACGCCGGATCGCCCGGCTGGGACGGTCTTCACCCATGAGGACCTGGACGACCACCACCACCGTCGGCGCCGATCCCGTCGCCGTCCTGGACGTCCTGACCGACCCGCAGGCCTGCCGGCGCTGGGCGCCGGTGGCCTTCGACGTGTCGGGCCTGCAGGACGACCGGCTGAGCGCCGGCAGCCAGGCTCGCGTGACGGGCAGGCTGGCCGGGCGCAGCGTCGGCTTCGACGTGCACGTGCACGAGGCGGCCGACGGGAGACTGGCGCTGTCAGCCGACGGACCGGTCGCCCTCGACGTGCGCTACGACCTCGCCCCCGCCCCGGGCGGCAGCGAGGTGCGCGCGTCGGTGGGCCTGCGCCCGCGCGGCGGGCTGCTGGGCCGCGTCCTCGCCGAGGCCACGGCGGGCCTGCTCGCCGCGGGCCTGCTGGACACCGCGGTCTCGCGCATGGCGCGCGAGGCCGTTCCCTGCTGACCCCCACCCACGGAGGAACGATGTTGCACGCCACCACCACCCTCGAGCCGCTGCCCACCGTCGCGCCGGCCGTGGCCGCCACCGCCGTGACGCGCCGCTACGGCGACGGCGAGGCCGCCGTGCACGCCCTGCGCGGCGTGTCGCTGGAGATCCCGCGCGGCCAGTTCACCGCCGTCATGGGCCCGTCGGGCTCGGGCAAGTCGACGCTGATGCACCTGCTGGCGGGTCTCGACCGACCGACGGACGGCAGCGTGCACGTCGGCGGCGAGGACATCACGCGGATGCCCGACCGCGCGCTGACGAAGCTGCGCCGCAACCACATCGGCTTCGTCTTCCAGACGTTCAACCTGCTGCCCACGCTCAGCGCCCAGGAGAACATCCTGCTGCCGCTGACCATCGCCGGGCGCAAGCCCGACCGTGACGCCGTGGACGCGCTCGTCGAGCGCGTCGGGCTGACCGACCGCCGCGGCCATCGCCCGAGCGAGCTCTCCGGCGGCCAGCAGCAGCGCGTCGCCGTGGCCCGCGCGCTCGTCACCGAGCCGACGGTGCTGTTCGCCGACGAGCCGACCGGCAACCTCGACTCGGCGGCGGGCGCCGCGATCCTCGACCTGCTGCGCGAGGCGGTCGACGTCGACGGCCAGACCACGCTGATGGTCACCCACGACCCGCGCGCGGCCGCGCGCGCCGACCGCGTCGTGTACCTCGCCGACGGGCGGATCGTCGCCGACCAGGCCGACCCGACCGACGCCGGCGTCCTCGCCCAGATGAAGGCGGTGGCCCGATGATCCGCATCACGCTCAAGGGCCTCGCCGCACGCCCGCTGCGCACGGCGCTGACCACGCTGGCCATCGTGCTCGGCGTGGCGATGGTGTGCGGGTCGTTCGTCGTCACCGACACCATGCGCGGCGCCTCGGACTCGCTGTCCTCGGCCTCCTACGGCGGCACCGACGCCGTCGTGAGCGCGCGCACCGCGTTCGCCGTCGACTCCAACGACGACTGGGCCGTGCGCAAGCCCACGGTCGACGCCGCCGCGCTGGAGCGCGTGCGCGACGTCCCGGGCGTCGAGGTCGCCGCCGGCGACATCACCGACGAGGCCAAGATCGTCGGGCGCGACGGCAAGCCGCTCGGCGACGGGCCGTACTTCGGCGTCGGGCTGGACGCGCGCACGCAGGGCTTCGAGCGCCTGACGCCCTTCCGCCTGGACGGCGGGCGCTGGGCGGCCGGGCCGGGCGAGGTCGTCATCGACGCCTCGAGCGCCGAGAAGGCCGGCTACGCCGTCGGCGATCGCATCCGCGTCACCACGCGCGGGAAGGCGGCGCGCCTACGAGGTCGTCGGCATCGCCCGCTTCGGCGAGGTGAAGTCGCTGGGCATGGCGACCGCTGCGATCTTCGACCTGCGCACCGCGCAGGACGTGTTCCGCAAGCACGGCTTCGACTCGATCCTCGTCGCCGGCCGCGACGGCGTCCCCGCCGCCGACGTGCGGCGCGCGCTGAGCGGCGCGCTGGGCACGACGGCGCAGGTGCAGACGGCAGCCGCGCACGACCGCTTCACGCTCGACGGGCTCGACCAGTTCATCGGGATCATCCGCATCGCGCTGCTGGTCTTCGGCGGCGTCGCGATCCTGGTCGGCGCGTTCACCATCTTCAACACGCTGTCGATCACGGTCGCGCAGCGCACGCGGGAGCTCGGGCTCCTGCGGATGGTGGGCGCGGGCCGCAGGCAGGTGCTGGGCACCGTGCTGGCCGAGGCGCTGACGCTGGGCCTGCTGGCCTCGGCGCTCGGGCTCGCGGTCGGCCTCGGGCTGGCCAAGGGGATCGAGGCGGTCTTCACCTCGTTCGAGCTCGAGCTGCCGGAGGCGGGCACCGTGTTCGCCGCTCGCACCGCGATCGTCTCGGTGCTCGTCGGCACGCTGGTCACCGTCGCCGCGGGCCTGGTGCCCGCCCTGCGCGCCACCCGTGTCGCTCCCGTCGCCGCCCTGCGCGACGCGGGCGCCGGCGACCGGCGCCTGCGGCTGCCCGGACGGGTCGTCCGCGCGATCGTCGGCGTCGTCGGGCGCCCCGCCCAGCGCCTCGGCGCGTCGGCCGGGCTGCTCGCACGCCGCAACGCGATGCGCCATCCGGGCCGTACGCTGGCCACGGCCGGCGCGCTGACCATCGGCGTGGCCCTCGTGACGCTGGTGACCGTCGTGGCCCAGGGGCTGCAGGACACGGCCTCCGGCTCGCTCGATCGCCGCATCGCCGCGACGCACGTGGTCGTGGGCGCCGACGGCTGGTCGCCCGTGGACGGCGAGGCCGAGCGCGCGGTGGCCGCCGCACCGGGGGTCGACGCGGTCTCCAGCGTGCGGCAGGACGCCGGGCGGACGTTCGGCGACGTCGAGGTCGTCAACGCCGTCGACCCGGCCACGATCGGCCGCGTGTTCTCCTTCGACTACGCGAAGGGCTCGGACGCGACGCTGGCCGGGCTCGGCCGCGACGGCGCCGTCGTCGACGAGGGCTGGGCGAGCGAGCACGGCCTGACGGTCGGCGAGCGCTTCGAGCTGACCTCGGCATCCGGGCGCGACCTGGACCTCGTGGTCCGCGGGATCGAGGCGTCGCCGGTGATCGACGCCCTGGCGCTGGGGCCGATCACGATCTCGCGCGCCGCGTTCGACGGGGCCTTCGAGGCCGACCGCAACCTGCTGACGCTCGTGTCGGCCGGCGGCGCGGACGACGCGGGCCTCGAGCGCGCGCTGGCCGCGTTCCCCGACTCGAAGGTGCTGGGCAAGCAGGCCTACATCGACCAGGTGCTCGACGACGTGAGCTCGCTGCTGGCGATCTTCTACGTGCTGCTGGCCCTGGCCGTGATCGTCAGCCTGTTCGGCATCGTCAACGCGCTCGTGCTCTCGACGTTCGAGCGCACGCGTGAGCTGGGGATGCTGCGCGCGGTCGGCATGACCCGCCGGCAGGTGCGCCGGATGGTCCGCCACGAGAGCATCATCACCGCGCTGCTCGGCGCGGGGCTCGGCATGGTGCTGGGCCTCGGGCTGGCGGCGATCGTCACCAGCGTGTTCGCCGACGAGGGCCTGGCCTTCGCGGTGCCCGCCGGCGCGATGGTCGCGTTCACCGTGGTGGCCGTGCTGGCCGGGATCCTGGCCGCCGTGCTGCCCGCCCGCCGGGCCGCGCGGCTCGACGTGCTCACCGCGCTCGCCTACGAGTAGGCGCTGTGCTAGCCGGACGGCTCGCCGGGGGTCACCTCCGGCGGGCTGTGCGGCGGCGGGGGCTCCTTCGGCGGCGGCTGCGTCTGGCCGCCGCCGATCGCCCCCTGCAGGCTCGACAGGGCCTGGGTGAACTCCGAGGGGATGATCCAGACCTTGTTCGCGTCCCCCTGGGCGATGCGCGGAAGCATCTGCAGGTACTGGTAGCTGAGCAGCTCCGGGTCGGGCTTGCCGTCGTGGATGGCCTCGAAGACCGTCTCGATCGCCTTGGACTCGCCCTCGGCGCGCAGGATCGCCGACGTCTTGGCTCCCTCCGCCTTGAGCACCGCGGACTGCTTCTCGCCCTCGGCGGTCAGGATCTGGGACTGCTTGATGCCCTCGGCGGTCAGGATGGTCGCGCGGCGGTCACGCTCGGCCCGCATCTGCTTCTCCATGGCCTCCTGGATGGTGGCCGGCGGGTCGACCGACTTCAGCTCGACGCCGTTGATGCGGATGCCCCACCTGCCCGTGCGCTCGTCGAGCACGATGCGCAGGCGGTCGTTGACCTGGTCGCGGCTGGTGAGCGTCTCCTCAAGCGTCAGCGAGCCGATGATGTTGCGCAGCGTCGTCACCGTCAGCTGCTCGATGGCCTGCAGCGGGCTGGCGATCTCATACGTGGCCGCGCGCGGGTCGGTGACCGTGAAGTACAGGACGGTGTCGATCCCCACGGAGACGTTGTCCTGGGTGATGACCGGCTGCGGCGGGAAGCTCACGACCTGCTCGCGCAGGTCGATGAGCGGCTTCACGCGGTCCACGAACGGGATCACGATGCTCAGCCCCGGCGTGAGCGTGCGGCTGTAGCGGCCCAGGCGCTCCACGACGCCCGCTCGGGCCTGCGGGATGATCCGCACCGTCCGCGCCGCCACGAACAGGGCGAAGAGGATCAGCACCCCCGCGACGATCAGCGCTGCCATGCGTTGCCCATCCTCTCAGTCGCACACGAGCGCCGTGGCGCCCTTGATCTCCATGACGTGCACGCGCGCGCCAGCCGCGAAGGTCTGATCCTCGTCGTAGGCCCGCGCGGTCCACGTCTCCCCGTCGAGCCGCACGGTGCCCCGGCCCGCGTCGTTGTCGATCGGCTCGAGCACGACCGCCGTGCGCCCCACGAGCGCCGCCGTCCCCGTGCGCAGCTGCGCGGGCGTCCGCAGGTGGCGCTTGGCGATCGGCCGCACGACGGCGAAGCTCACGGCGGTCAGGACGGCGAAGGCGGCGAAGGCGGCCGGCGTGCCGGCCCCGGCCAGCGAGACGGCCGCCGCGGCGAAGGCGCCGATGGCGAACGGGAACAGGAAGAAGCTCAGGTTGAGGATCTCGCCCACGGCGAGGGCCACCCCTGCGATCAGCCAGATGACCCACTCGTCCATGTGCGCCGGGAGGTTAGTCGCCGGGTGCGACGAGCGCGCGGGCGAAGTCGTCGGGGTCGAAGGGGCGCAGGTCCTCCAGCGCCTCCCCGATGCCGATGAGCTTCACCGGGATGCCGAGCTCGCCCGCGATGGCCAGCGCGATGCCGCCCTTGGCGGTGCCGTCGAGCTTCGTCAGCACGATCCCGTCGATCGGCACCGCCTCGGAGAAGAGCTGCGCCTGGCGCAGGCCGTTCTGGCCCGTCGTCGCGTCGACGGTCAGCAGCGTCTCGTGCGGTGCGCCCGCGAGCTGCTTGTCGACCACGCGGCGGATCTTGGCCAGCTCGGCCATGAGGTGGTCCTGGTTGTGCAGGCGCCCGGCGGTGTCGACGATCACGACGTCGTAGCCCTCCTCGCGGCCCCGGCGGACGGCCTCGAAGGCGACCGAGCCGGGGTCCGACGCCTCGGGCCCGGTGACGATGTCGCAGCCCGCGCGCTGCGCCCACCCCTGCAGCTGCTCGACGGCGGCCGCGCGGAAGGTGTCGGCCGCGCCGAGGAGCACGCGCAGGCCCAGCTCGCGCTGGAGGTGCCAGGCGAGCTTGCCGATCGTCGTCGTCTTGCCCGTCCCGTTGACGCCGACGGCCATGATCACGGTCGGGTCGTGGCGCAGGTCGATGCGCCCCTCGTCGCCCTCGCCGGCCCCGACGCCCTCGCCGGCCCCGTCGCCGTCGCCGTCGCCCAGCCGAGCGAGGTCCGCGAGCAGCTCCTGCAGGCGCCGGGTCAGCGCCTCGCCGCCCTCGACCTCGCCGCTGGAGGCCTCCATCTCGAGCCTGGCGACCACCTTCGCCGTCGTCGAGGCCCCGACGTCGGCCATGATGAGCGCCTCCTCCAGGCGCTCCCAGGTCTCGTCGTCGAGCGTCTCGAACAGCGTGGCCTGGATCTCGGCGCCCAGCGCCTCGCGCGTCTTGGACAGGTTCTCGCGCAGGCGCCGGAAGAACCCGCGGCGCCCGGGTTGCGCCTCGTCCTGCGCCGCCGGCGCCGCCGCGCCGTCGCCGTCGGTGATGAAGAGGTCTGGCCAGTCGCGCGCCATCGGGTGGGCGACGATAGCGGCGTTCCCACTCGTCCAAGACATCGGCGGCGCGGAGGTGTACAACCGGGTCATGAGCGCCGAGCCGATCATCCTGCCGCCGGGTGCCGGCCGGGCGTACGAGCTGGGCCCGATGCGCGGCGTCTTCAAGGCCGACGGGCCGGAGACCCACGACCGCTACTGCGTGTCGGAGTGGTCGGTCGAGCCGGGGCGGGCCGGTCCGGGACCGCACCACCACGAGGCCAACGAGGAGCTCTTCCTCGTCACCGCCGGAACGATGTCGTTCCTGGTCGGCGAGCGTTGGGTCGAGGCGCCGGCGGGGACGTTCCTGCGCATCCCGGCCGGTGTGACGCACGACTTCGAGAACCGCGGGGACGAGCCCGCGGTCGCCTTCAACGTCTTCATCCCGGGCGGCTTCGAGGCGTCCTTCCGCGAGTGGGCCACGGCCGCGGCGCGCTCGTGATCGACCACCTGAACATCGGCGTGGCGGACGTCGCCGCCAGCCGCGCCTTCTACGAGCGCGCGCTCGCGCCGCTGGGCTACGTCGTGCTGATGGACCGGCCCTACGGCGTGGGCTTCGGCAAGGACGGCAAGCCGGACTTCTGGGTCTCCGACCGCCCGTCGTCCGCGCCGCTCCACGTCGCCTTCGTGAGCCCCGACCGCGCGACCGTCGACGCCTTCCACCGCGAGGCGCTGGCCGCGGGCGGCCGCGAGAACGGCCCGCCGGGCCTGCGGCCCCACTACCACCCGTCCTACTACGGCGCGTTCGTGCTGGACCCCGAGGGCAACAACGTCGAGGCGGTCTGCCACGGGCCGCAGTGACCGCCGCGCGCCGCCGCGATGACAGGCCGGCGGCGCGGTAGCCTCCCGCCGCGTGGACCGCGAGCAGGTGCTGGCCTTCCGCGTCGCCCGCCAGGGGCTCGCCGAGCGCGGCTCGGCCGGGCTCGCCGAGGCCGCGGCGTGCCCGGCGTCGGACTTCGTCCGCGGCTCGGCGCTGCTCGCGCTGGCGGCACGCTCGGACGCCGTCACGCGCGAGCGCTACGACGCCGCGGTCGACGGCGGCGAGCTCGCCCTCGCGGGCTCCCTGCGCGGCGCCATCCACGCCCTGGCCCCGGGCGACGTCGCGCTCTTCGGCCGCGGCCTGCTGGCCCGTGACGACGACGAGCTGGCCGAGCAGCTCGGGACCGGCGTGCAGCGCCACCTGAGCGCGGTCGGCGTCCCTGCCGGCGAGGCGCTGGAGGAGGTCGCCGGCGCCACGGCCCAGGCGCTGGCCCGCGGGCGCGTGCTGACCAAGGACGAGCTCCACGAGGAGCTGCGCGGCCGCGTACGCGAGGAGCTGCTGCCCTGGTGCAAGGGCTGTCAGAGCCACCACGTCGCCCCGATGCTGTGGCGCTACGGCGGCGTGCGGGCGGGCGCCAGGCTGGACTCGGGGCGCCGCTACCGCCTCGGGAAGAAGGGCCGCGTGCCCGCCCGCGCCCCGGTCGAGGCGCTGCGGCGCTTCCTGCGCGTCTACGGCCCCGCCACCGCGAAGGACGCCGCCGCCTGGGCCGGGCTGGCGCGGGCGCACGCCCGGCGCGCGTGGGCGGAGCTCGAGGACGAGCTCGTCGAGGTGCGCCCGGATGGGAAGCGCGCCTGGCTCCTGCGCGCCGACGAGGCCGCGCTGGCCTCGCCGCCCCAGGCGCGCGGCCTGCGGCTGCTGCCGCCGCGCGACCCCTACGTCCAGCACCCCGACCGCGCGTCGGTCGTCGACGACCCCGAGCTGCGCAAGAAGCTGTTCCGGCCGGTGGCCAATCCGGGCGCGGTGCTGCAGGACGGGCGCATCGCCGGCCTGTGGCGCGCCCGCGCGAAGGGCAAGCGCACGGAGATCGAGGTCGAGAAGCTGGGGCGCATCGACCGCGACGCGCTGCAAGCCGAGGCCGAGCGGGTCGCGTCGCTGCGAGGCGTGGACCGCGTCGTGGTGCGATGGAGCTGACCGTGCGCCCCGGCCGGGCCGACCAGTCGCCGGGCAGCGACCTGCTGGCGGCGATGCTGGACGAGCTGGTGCCGCTCTACGGCCGGATCGACGTGCCGGGCGCTCCGACGGCGACCCCCGAGCAGATGTCGCCGCCGGACGGCGCCTTCCTCCTGGTGTGGCGAGGCGAGGACCCCGTCGCGTGCGGCGGACTCAAGCGCCTGGACGCCGAGGCGTGCGAGATCAAGCGCATGTTCGTGGCGCCGCACGCGCGCGGCGCGGGCGTGGCCGGCGTGCTGCTCGTCGCGCTGGAGGACGAGGCGCGGCGCCTGGGCTACGCGATCGCGCGTCTGGACACGGGCCCGCGCCAGCCCCACGCCCAGCGGCATGTACGAGCGCGCGGGCTACCGGCCGATCGACAACTTCAACGCCAACCCGTTCGCCAGCTTCTGGGGGGAGAAGCGGCTGTAGGGACGGGCCTCAGCGCCGGCAGCGCGCGAGCTGGGCCGCGTAGAAGGCCACCCACTCGGCCATGTGCGCGTCCCAGTACTCGCCGTCGTGGCCTCCCGGCGCCGGGCGGAAGCGCAGGCTCCCCTCCCCCCGGTCGTCGCGGGCGCGCAGCGTGCGCGCCAGGCGGTCGGTGACCGCCCGGAAGCGGTCGCCGTCGCCGCGGTCGATCCACACGGGCAGGGCGCCGAAGGGGTCGGCGGCGGTCCGGGCGCGCGCGAGGACGTCGTGCTCGGCGAAGTCGCGGGCGTCGTCGAACACCACGGACGGGGCCTCTCGCGCGGTGGCCCACAGCGCCGGCGAGTGCGCCCCGACCGCGCAGAAGCGGCCGGGATCGCGGCCCGCGAGGTCCAGCGCGCCGAAGCCGCCGAGCGAGATCCCGCCGATCGCGACGCGGCGCGGGTCCGCGCCGAGGTTCTCGACGGCGCGCGGGATCGCCTCGTCGACGACCATCCGCCCCCAGGCGCCGTCGGAGCGGTCGTGCCACGGCGCCTCGGGCGTCCCGTCGACCAGCAGGACGACCGGGGCGCGCCGGCCGGCGTCGCGCAAGCCGCGGAAGAGCCCGTCGGCGAGGAAGAACTCGGGCGGCATCCCGCGGCCGTGCAGCAGCACGAGCAGCGGCCGGCGCTCGGACGGGCTCGCGCCGGGCGGCCGCACGACGACGGGCAGCAGCGTCTTGCCGGTCGCCTCGCTGCGCAGCTCGAAGCGCCCGATGCGCGCGCCCAGCTTGTCGCGGAAGTGCGCGCCGAGCGGCTCCTCGTCGGAGCTCTCGACGAGCAGGCCGAGCAGCGCGGGCACGCCGAAGGCGGCGATCAGCAGGCCGAGCGCGACCCCGGGCGAGATCTTGCGGTCCCAGGCCCGGCGGCGCGAGCGCGGGCTAGGCGGCACCGGCGGCGGCGGCGCGGGAGCCGTCGGCGTCCGCGGCGCGGGACGCGTCCGCGTCCGCGACGACCTCGCGCGGCAGTCGCCGCGAGACGACCTTCGACACGCCGTCGTCGCCCATGGTGACGCCGTAGAGGGTGTCCGCCGCCTCCATCGTGCGCTTCTGGTGGGTGACCACGATGAACTGCGCCCGGTCGGCGTAGCCGCGCAGCAGGTCCAGGAAGCGCGTGATGTTGAGGTCGTCCAGCGCCGCCTCGACCTCGTCGAGGATGTAGAACGGGCATGGGCGGGCCAGGAACACCGCGAACAGGAAGGCGATCGCGGTCATCGACTTCTCCCCGCCCGACAGCAGCGTCAGGCGCTTCATCGCCTTGCCCGCGGGCGTGATCTCGATCTCGACGCCGACGTCGTCGCCGGGGCCGTCGTCGGGGGCCTCGGCGACCTCGGCCTCCGCCTCGGCCTCGGCCTCGGCGTCCACGCGGCGCGGCGTGGTCCGCGGCCTCGCCGCCGCCCAGCACCGGGCGCGGCCCGGCGTCCTCGCGCACGAGCCGCAGCCGGCCGCGGCCACCGGGGAACAGCCGCCCGGCGAGCTCCTCGAAGTTGCGCGCCGCGGCCGTGAACGTCTCCTCGAAGGTCTCCTGGATCTGGCGGTCGGTCTCGCGCAGCAGCGAGCGCAGCTCGCGCAGCGCCGTCTCGAGGTCGGTGCGCTGCGCCTCGAGCTGCTCGACGTGGGCGAGCGCCTCGTCGTACTCCGCCTTGGCCAGCGGGTTGACCGGCCCGAGCTGCTCGCGCCGGCGCGCCAGGCGCTCGATGCGCTGGCGCAGGGCCGCGAGCTGCTCGTCGTCCAGCGGCGCCGGCGCGGGCTCGGCGTCCAGCCCGAGGCGCGTGGCGACCTCCTGCAGCTCGTGGACGGCGTCGGCCTCCTGGTCGCGGACCTGCTGGGCGCGGACCTCGGCCGCGGTCACGACCTCGCCGCAGTCGCGCAGCCGGCGCTGGATCTCGGCCTCCTCGGCGGCGCAGGCGCGCAGCGCGGCGGCCACGCCCTCCCCCGCCTGGCGGTCGGCGGCGAGGTCGGCCTCCAGCAGCTCGACGCGCGCGCCGACGACGCCGAGGACGGCGTCGAGGACGCCGGCGAGTCGCTGCGCGGCGGGTGCGAGCGCGACGTCACGGCGCAGCCCCGCCTCGAGGCGCTCGATGCGGGCCGCCCGCTCTGCGCGCTCGCGCGCGGCGCGGTCGGCCACGCGGCGCTCGGCCGCGAGCTCGCCCTGGAGCTGCGCGCGGCGCACGGCGCCCGCGCCCTGGTCGGGCGCGCGCCGGCGCTCGTCGAGCAGCCAGGCCGCCTGCCGCTCGGCCTCACGAGCCGCTGCGCGCGCGCGGTCTGCGTCGCGCGCCGCACGGTCGGCATCGTCGCGTGAGCCGTCGGCGGCGGCCATCGCGGTCCCCGCCGCCTCGACGCCGGCGAGCGCCCCGCGCTCGGCGCGGACCGCCTGCTCGGAGGCGGCCACCAGCGCGTCGCGGCGGTTGCGCTGCGCCAGCACGCGCTCCGCGCCACCGGTGGCCGCCTGGCGCACCTCGTGCGTGGCGCCGAAGAACGCGCGGCCGGCGCGGGTGACCGCGATGCCGTCGAAGCCGGGCGCCACGGCCGCGAGGTCATCCACCACCCACGCGCCGGCCAGCAGCCGCCGCGCGAGGGCCACCGCGCCCTCGGGGCCGCGGACGAGGCCCGCGAGGGGCTGCGCGCCGGGGGCGGGCGGGCGGGCGGGCGGGGAGCCGGGCGGTGCGTCGTCCTGCCCTGCGAGCAGCGCGTGGCCACCGTCGCGGCCCGCGCGGTCGAGCAGCGCCGCGGCGGACGCAAGGTCGTCGACGATGGCCGCGCTCAGCCGGCCGCCGAGCGCTGCGGCGAGCGCGAGCTCCAGCCCGGGCTCGACCTCGAGCTCGCCCGCCAGCGACCGGGCCGACCCGGCGGCGCCGGCGCCATGGCTGCGCAGGAACTGGTTGGCCGACGCGAGCTCGGCGCCGATGCGGGCCGCCTCCCGGCGCGCCTGCTCGGCCGTCCGCTCGGCTGCGCGCCGCGCCGTGCGCGCCAGCTCGCACGCCTCGTCGGCCTCGCGCAGGGCGGCACGGCGCTGCTCGCAGACGGCGGCCAGCTCGCCGGCGCGCGCAGCGGCCGACTCGCGCTCGGCGGCCAGCGCGGCCAGCTCGCGGTCCAGCTCGGCCGCGCGCTCGGCCTCCAGGCGGGCGAGCTGCGCCTCCAGCGCGTCGGCGCGCTCGCGCCCGGCCTCGTCGGGCTGGTCCTCCGCCGCCTGCGCCCGCAGGGCCTCGAGCCTGCGGCCGCGGTCCTGCGTGCGCTCCGCCAGGCGCTCGGCGGAGTCGCGCACCCGCTCGAGGCGGCCCTCCACGCGGTCGGCGGCGGCGCGGGCCTGGTAGGCGCGCCGGGCGAGCGCCTCGCGCTGCTCGGTGCGCTGGGCCAGCGCTTCCTCGGCCTGCTCGCGCCGCGCGGCGACCTCGCCCAGCGCCACCTGGGCCTCGTCGCGCGCCGCGCGGGCGGCCGCCGCGCGCTGCGCGGCCTCGGCCAGCTCGGCGCGGCGGGCGCGCACGGCGTCGCGGGCCAGCTCCCAGCGCGCCTCGGCGGTCTGGCGCTCGATGCGCTCGTGCAGCTCGGCGGCCTCGGCCTGGCGCTTGAGCGGGCGCAGGCGCGAGCGCGCCTCGCGCTCCACGTCGAGCGCGCGATCGAGGTTGTCCTGCGTGCGCTCGAGCTTGAGCTGGGCGCGGCGCCGGCGCTTGCGGTGCTTGCCCAGACCCGCGGCCTCCTCGATCAGCAGGCGGCGGTCGCGCGGCTTGGAGGTCACGATCGCCTCGACCCGGCCCTGCGAGACGACGGAGTGCATCTCCTTGCCCATGCCCGTGTCGGACAGCAGCTCGAGCACGTCGACGAGCCGGCAACGGGCGCCGTTGAGGCGGTACTCGCCCTCGCCACCGCGATCCAGGTGCCGCACGATGGAGATCTCCCCCACCGGCATGTCGATCGCGCCGTCGGCGTTGTCGAGGACGATCTCGACCTCGGCCGAGCTGCGCGCCTGCACGCCGCGGCCGCCGCCGAAGATGACGTCCTGCATCGACTGGCCGCGCACCGCGAGCGGCGACTGCTCGCCCATCGCCCACAGGACGGCGTCGGTCACGTTGGACTTGCCCGAGCCGTTGGGCCCGACGATGACGGACACGCCGCGATCGAACTCCAGCCGCGTGCGCTCGGGGAACGACTTGAACCCCTTGAGCGTGATCGAGCTCAGGTGCATCGCGCGCTCAGTCGTCCTCGTGGGCGGTGTCGAGCTGCTCGAGCGCGAAGCGCGCTGCCTCCTGCTCGGCGTGCTTCTTCGAGCGTCCGGAGCCCGTGCCCACCGGCCGCAGGCCGACGCGGGCCACGATCTCGAACGTCCGGTCGTGCGGCGGCCCGAGCTCGGCCGTGACCTCGTAGGCGACGATCTCGCCGCGCTGGGCGAGGCGCTCCTGCAGCGTGGACTTGAAGTCGACCGGGTTGCGCAGGGCGTGCTCGATCTCCGGCGCGAACGCCTCGACGACGGCCGCCGCGGTGCGCTCGTAGCCGGCGTGCAGGTAGCAGGCGCCGATCACCGCCTCGATCACCGAGGCCAGGACGCGCTCCGTGGCCACGAGCGTGTCGGTGCTCTGGCCGGACCCGGGCGGCGCCTGCGCCTGCAGCCGCTCGGCCACGCCCAGGCGCTCGGCCACGGCCCGGCAGGCCGGCCCCGACACGGTCTGCGCCCGGATCTTCGTCAGGCGGCCCGCCCCGTAGCGCTCGGCTTCCAGGCGCGGGTAGAGGTGCGAGGTCACGGCAAGCCCGAGCACGCTGTCGCCCAGGAAGGCCAGGCGCGCGTACGAGTCGCTGCGGCGGTCCGTCCAGGAGGCATGGGTGAAGACCTGGCGCTGCAGGTCGTCGGGGAGCTGGTCCAGGAGTGCTCTGAGGAGCTGCAGGGCCGATGGTCCTAGTGATCCACTAGAGGGCCGACGGGGCGTGGTCGAGGACGAACTCGACGGCCTGGCCCACGGTGAGGATGCGCGCCGCCTGCTCGTCGGACATCTTCACGCCGTAGGAGTCCTCGAGCTCCTGGACCAGCGTGTAGAGATCCAGCGAGTCGGCCTCGAGGTCCTCGCGGAAACGCGTCGTCTCGTCGATGCGGGCCGGATCGAGGTCCAGCTCGTCGGCGAGATGGGACTGGATGAGGGCGAAGACCTCGTCGCGGGTCATGGCACCACCACGCTAGAGGCCCCGCCGGACGGCCGCCCGTCGGCGGCCGACGGAGCCTCGCGCAGCGCGCCCGCAGCCTCCAGCGCGGCGTGCGTGACGCCGACGATGTCCTCGCTGACCCCGCGCGCGGCGAGCAGGATCGCCTGGGCGATGCCGCGCCGCGAGAAGCGGCCGTGGGGCACGACGCCCAGCCGCCGCAGGCCGAGCAGGTAGGCGCCGCCGGCGCTCTCGGGGTCGAGCGCGTCGCGGAACTCCAGCAGGGCGGGCCGCAGCAGCAGGCCGCCGGTCTTCGCACGGCGGGACGACGTCGCGACGTCGCGGATCGCGCGCAGCATCGTCTCCGAGACGCCCTCCATGAGCTTGAGGGCGACGTTGCCGGTGAAGCCGTCGGTGACGACCACGTCGGCCTTGCCCATCGTCACCTCGTTGCCCTCGACGTTGCCGACCCACTCGTAGCGCCCGCCTGCGGCGATGCGGTCGCGCAGCGCGGCGTGGGCCTCGACGATCAGCGGCGTCCCCTTGGTCGCCTCCTCGCCGATCGACAGCAGCCCGATGCGCGGGCGCTCGACGCCGAGCACGGCCTCGGTGAGGGCGGCGCCCATGAAGCCGAACTGGACGAGGTGCTCGGGGCGCACCTCGGTGTTGGCGCCGACGTCGACGACGGTGACGGGCCGGCCGGGCACGGGGACCGAGACGGCGAGCGCGGGGCGGTGGATGCCGCGGGCGCGCCTGATGTTGAACAGACCGGCGGCGAGCGCGGGCCCGGTCGACCCGCCGCTGACCAGCGCGTCCGCGTCCCCGGCGGCGACGGCGACGGCGGCGCGCACGATCGAGGCCTCGGGCGTGGCGCGGGCGGCGCCGGCGGGGTCGGGCGCCTTGGCGATCGAGACCGGCGCGTCGACGATCTCGACGCCGTCCACCGTGCCCGCCTCACCCAGCTCGCCGGCCGGGCCGAAGAGCACGACGCGGACCCCCTCAGCGGCGGCCAGCGCGGCCGCCGCGGCGACCTCGGCCGGGCCGAGATCGGCGCCGTTGGCGTCGACCGCGACGGTGACCGTCATGCGGGGCTAGTGGTCTCCGTCATGGGTCGCGTCGTGTTTGGCGAGACGCCCGCCAAACGCGACGGGACTCGTGACGGGGGCCACTAGTGCTCGTGGTCGTGATCGTGATCGTGGACGTGCACGATCTCGCGCCCGGCGTACGTGCCGCAGACGGGGCAGACCCGGTGGGGCAGGCGAGGGCTGTGGCACTGCGGGCACGCGTTGTAGGTCGGCGCGGAGATCTTGTGCTGCGCGCGACGCTTGGTGGTGCGGCTGTGGGACTGCTTCTGCTTGGGGACGGCCATGGCGGCCACGGAGGGTAGAGCATGGCCGGGCTGCTTGACTGGGCGCGTGCCGCCGCGGAGCGTCGACCTGCGGGCCATGCGTCCCGGCGATGCCGAGGCCGTCGACGAGCTGACGCGCCTCGTGTGGGGCGGTGAGACCGCCGAGCCGCCGCAGGCCACCCGCGCCCGCGGCCTCGCGCGGATCCGTCACCTGATCGCGACCGACCCCGGCGGCGCGTGGGTGGCCGAGGCCGGCGGCGCGCTCGCCGGCGCCGCCCTGGCCATCGTGCGCGATGGCGTCTGGGGGCTCTCGCTGATGATCGTCGCGCCCGACCACCAGCGCCGCGGAGCCGGGCGGCGCCTGCTGGAGGCGACCCTGGCGTATGCCGCAGGCACGCGCGGGGGCCTGATCGTCTCCTCCGAGCATCCGGGGGCGATGCGCAGCTACGCCCGTGCCGGCTTCGCCCTGCACCCCAGCGTGTCCGCCGGAGGCGTGGTCGCGCGGGAGCGGATCCCCGACGAGGTCGCCCGGGTCGTCGACGCGGGCGCGGACGGGATCGCCACGGCCGACGCGATCGGCCGCGCCGTGCGCGGCGCCGGGCACGGGCGCGATCTGCACGTGCCGCTGGAGCACGGCGCCCGGCTCCTGCTGCTCGACGACCGGGCCTTCGCGGTCACCGCGGTCGCCGACACGAAGGTCTACCTCCTCGGTGCGCGCGACGAGCAGGCCGCGCGCACCGTCCTGTGGGCCGCGCTCGGGAGCGCCGCCCCGGGGGCCACGGTCGAGGTGGACGTCCTCACCGCACCCCAGCAGTGGGCGGTCGAGACCTGTCTCGACGCCGGCCTCGCCTTCTCGCCCGCCGGCCCGCTGTTCGCCCGCGGCACGCTCGGCCCGCTCGCGCCCTACCTCCCGAGCGGGGCGTACCTGTAGTCAGCCGCGCTCGGCCGCCAGGCGCAGCCCGAGCGCGACGAGCACGGCGCCGGTGGCGCGGTCCAGCCGGCGCCGCACGCGCGGGCGCTCGAGCACCGCGCGGGCGCGGTGCAGCGCCCAGGCGTAGGTCGACAGCCAGACCAGGCCCATCCCGGCGTGGATCGCGGCGAGCAGCAGCGACCAGGCGAGGACGTTGGAGCCCTCGGGCACGAAGCTGGGCAGGACGGTCGAGTAGAAGACCACGATCTTCGGGTTGGCGAGGTTGCTGACCAGGCCGGTGGCGTAGGCCGAGCGACCGCCGCGCGGCTCGGCGGCGGCGTGCGGCGGCGCGGCTCCCGCGCGGGCGATGCTGCGCACGCCCAGCCAGATCAGGTAGGCGGCGCCCGCCAGGCGCAGGGCGTCGTAGGCGGTGGCCGACGCGGCCAGCAGCGCCGCCACGCCGACGGCCGAGGCCGCCGCCCAGACGAGCAGGCCCGAGACGATGCCGCCGGTCGTCCACAGCGCCGCCCGGCGCCCCTGCGCGAGCGCGCTGCGGGCGACGAGCGCCATGTCGACGCCCGGCGTGATCGTCAGCAGGGCGGCCAGGCCGCTCCAGGCCAGGACCGCCGACCAGGTCATTCCAGGCGCAGCTCGCGCAGCTTGGCCCAGCGCGGGTCGGGCTCGCGCTCGTGGGTGTGCCCGGGCCCGGCGGCGTTGAGGTTCTCGCCGCACTCGGGGCACAGGCCGGCGCAGTCCTCGCTGCAGACGACCTGCGCCGGCAGAGCGAGCGCGTAGGCGTCGTGCGCCCAGGCGTGCAGGTCCAGCACGTCGCCCTCGAGGTAGGGGCTCGACAGCTCGTCGCCGCCGCCGGGCTGGTCGACCTCGCGCGCGTCGACCTCGATGACCGGGGCGGCGCCCTCGAGGCAGCGCATGCACGGACCGGTGATCGCCGCCCGGAAGCGCAGCCGCAGCGCGTAGCCGCCGCCCGTCATGCGCGAGAGGTCCAGCCGCGCGGGCACGACCGCGGGCTCGGTGGCGTACTGCTCGCCGGCGAAGCTGAAGCTGCCGAGGGCGACGCCGAGATCGAGGTGGCGCCCTTCGCCCGAGACGAGCCGCAGGGCGCCGAGATCGAAGTCGTCGGTGCGTGCTGGCATGGCCCTTCGAGGGTAGTCAACGCGGCGGCTAGCCTGGAGGCATGGCCGCCCCGCGCGTCGAGCTGCTGTTCTGGGCCGGATGCCCGTCGCATCCCGATGCGCTTGCCGACCTGCGCGCGGCGCTGCTGGACGTGGGCGCCGACCCCGACGCGGTCGACGTGCGCGAGATCCGCACCGAGGACGACGCGCGCGCCGAGGGCTTCGTCGGCTCGCCCACGATCCGCGCCGCCGGCGCCGACGTCGCGCCCCCGGAGCCCGGTGAGCCGCCCGCCCTGACCTGCCGCGTGTACCGCCGCCGCGACGGCCGCTACTCGCCGCAGCCCGACCCCGACGACCTGCGCGACGCGCTGCGCGCCGCGTTGCACCAGAGGAGCCCGGCATGAGCCTGCACCCCGGCGCCCCCGCGCCCTCCTTCGAGCTGCCCGACACCGAGGGCGCGACCCACCGGGTGGACGGCGACGGCGCCGCCGACGGACCGACCGTCGTCGTCTTCACCTGCAACCACTGCCCCTACGCGCTGGCCTGGCACGACCGCCTCATGGAGGTCGCCGGCGACTACGCCGACCGCGGCGTGCGGATGCTGGCGATCAACAGCAACGACGCCCAGCGCTATCCGCGCGATTCCTTCGAGGCCATGCGCGAGCGCGTGACGGCCGACGGCGGCTGGCCCGCGCCCTACCTCCACGACGCGACCCAGGAGGTCGCGAGCGCCTACGGCGCGCGGACGACCCCGGACGTCTTCGTGCTCGACGCCGGCGGCGCGCTGGCCTACCGCGGCGCGCCCGACGCCGACTACCAGGACCCGTCGCTGCGCGCGGGCTGGCTGCGCGAGGCGCTGGACGCGGTGCTGGCGGGCGAGCCGGTGCAGCGCGCCGAGACCGAGCCGGTCGGCTGCTCGATCAAGTGGCGGCCCTGAGGCGGCCTGTCACGCGCGGTCCTGCAGCTCGCGCTTGAGCACCTTCCCGGTGGCGTTGCGCGGCAGCTCGTCCAGGAAGACGATCTCGCGCGGCACCTTGAAGCGCGCCAGGTTCTTCTTGACGTGCTCCTTGAGCTCGTCGCCGGTCGGCTCGGCCCCCGGCGCGGGCACGACGAAGGCGCGCAGCCGCTGCCCGAAGTCCTCGTCGGCAACCCCGACGACCGCCACCTCCTGGATGTCCTCGCGGTCGGCCAGCAGGTCCTCGACCTCGCGCGGGAAGACGTTCTCGCCGCCCGAGACGATCATCTCGTCGTCGCGCCCGTCGACGAACAGGCGCCCGTCGGCGTCGAAGTGCCCGACGTCGCCCGACGACATGAGGCCCTCGAGGATCTGCTTGTTGCCGCCGCCCGTGTAGCCCTCGAAGACCATCTCGTTGCCGACGAAGATGCGGCCCGTCTGGCCCTGGGGCACCTCCACGCCGTGCTCGTCGACGAGCTTGACGACCGTCCCGCGCGGCGGGCGGCCCGCGGTGCCGGGCGCGGCGCGCAGGTCCTCGGGCGTGGCGATCGTCGCCCATGCGACCTCGGTGGAGCCGTAGAGGTTGTAGAGCACGTCGCCCAGGCGATCCATCACCTTCAGGGCCAGCTCGCCGGGCAGCGCGCTGCCGCTCGCCGCGATGACACGCAGCTGCGCGAGGTCGTAGCGGGCGATGGTCTCGGGTGGCAGCTCGAGGATCCGCTGGAGCATCACGGGCACCACGACGAGCGCCTGGCAGGCGTAGCGGGCGGTGGTCGCGATCGTGTCCTCGGGGTCGAAGCGGCGGCGGAGGACCATCGTGGAGCCCAGCGCCAGCCCGATCGAGAAGTGCGCCATGCCCCACGAGTGGAACATCGGCGCGGCGATCATCGTGCGCTCGCCCGCGCGCAGCGGGATCTTGGAGAAGAGCCCGGCGACCGGGTCCAGCGACTCCGGCTGCTTGCGGTGCGCGCCCTTCGGCGTGCCGGTGGTGCCGCTGGTCAGGATGACGATCCGCCCCGGGTTCGCCGGCGGGACCGGGTCGGACCGGTCGCCGGCCGCGATGAGGTCCTCCAGGCGCGGGTCCTTGGCGGGGACGTTCCCGCTGTCGTCGTCGGTCCAGGCCAGGAAGCGCTTGCGCCGCTTCCCCGCCTCCGCCGTCAGCCCGGCGAACTCCTGGTCGTAGATCAGCGCCTTGGGGTTCTCGCGCTTGACGACGTCGGTGATCTGCGGGGCGGCGAACGCGGTGTTGAGGTACAGCGCGGTCGTGCCGAGCTTCATGCACGCGAGCGTGGCGTCGATGAAGCCGCGGTGGTTGCGGCAGAGGATGGCGACGCCGTCGCCCTCGCCGATGCCGGCGTCGGCGAGCCCGGCGGCGAGCGCGTTGGAGCGCTCGTGGACCTCCTGCCAGGTCAGCGTGCCGAGCTCGTCGATGACGGCGAGCTGATCGGGGTGGCGGACGGCCGAGGTGATCGCGCCGGCCGCCAGCGTCGGCCCCCAGCGGTGCAGCGTCAGCCCGACGCGCACGAGGCGGTCCGGGCGCTGCGGCCGGACGATGCCCGTTTCGACGAGCGTCTTGACCGTGTAGGCGCGATCGACGACCTGACCCAGGAGCTTCACTGACGCGAAGTCAACACGATCGGGGCCGGCGACGGTCTCCGCCGGCGAGGACGCTACGGGAGCGCGAGTCCCTCCGGCAGGTCGCCGCGCTCGATCAGGGCGTGGATGTCGCCCGCGCGCCGGGGGTTGAGGAACACGTGGCGCTGCCCGACGCTCGGCTTCTCGGCCAGCAGCCCCGCGGCCAGCAGCGCCTCGCCGACGGCGTCGGCGAGCGCGCGGTCGTTGCCGGCGAAGCCCCGCGCCAGATGGGCGAAGTCCGTGTGGTAGCCGCCCCACTTCCCCATGCCGTCGAGGCGCTGCAGGATCCGCCGGGCGACGCGCCGCGACGGGTCGGGGTCGTCGTGGGGGCGGATGACCGCGTCGCCGGCCGGCGCCTCGGCCTCGAGCTGGGCGAGCACCGCCTCCTCGTGCTCGGCCAGCGACGCCTGGTCGGCAGGGCGGCCGCCGAGCGCGGCGACGCGCGCCGCGACCACGAGCGGGTGGGCCACCCCGAGCGGCGGTCGCAGGTCGGCGGCGCCGGCCAGGACGTGGGCCGGGACCGCCAGCGCACGGGCGCGCAGGCGGTCGATCCCGGCGACGTGGTCCTCGAAGGCGAGCGTGGCCAGCTCGGGGTCGGCCTCGCGCGCGCGCGTCTCGAGCACGAGCCGGCGATCGTGCTCGCCGGCGCGGACGACGGGCTCGCCGCCGGCCTCGACGAGCGCGCCGACGGTGGCGGCCACCAGCAGCCAGCCGCGCTCGGACAGCGCGTCCGGGTCCGCCCGCAGCGCCGGGCTGACCGGCAGCACGGCGCGCAGGGCGTCCTGCGGCTCCGTGGCGGCGATCGCCACGCTCACCGGCGTGCCGTAGCCCGAGCGCTTCAGCGCGAGCTCGGCCTCGCCGCGCTGCAGCTCTGCGGCCAGCAGGCGGCCCAGGCGCGCGCCGTGCTCGCGACCGGCGCCCGCCCCGCCGGTCTGCTCGAGCGCGAGGACGAGGTCGTCGGGAGGCACGCGGTCACGGTAGGGCCTCGGTCGCACCACGGCCCGGTGCAGGGGATCTGTCAGGAGGCGGGGGTACCGTGCGACCTCTCCGCCATGGAAGCCGCGACCCCACTCCCGTTCAGCCAGGTCCGCACGGTCGGCGATCGCCTGCGCGTCGACGGCCTCGTCGTCGACGACGAGTGCGCCGTGCGCGTGGTCCGCGAGCGCGAGGAGGCCGGCGAGGACGCCGCCCGCCTCGTGGCCGACGCGATCGAGATCGGCGCGCGCGTGCTCGACCGCGAGCAGACCGCCGCCCACGCCGACTTCGTGAAGGCCGAGTTCGAGCGCTCGGCGCGCGAGCTCGACGCCGCGTTCGTGGAGCGCGCCCGCCTCGTGGCCGAGCGGCTCGACGCGAAGGTGGACGAGGCGTTCGGCGCTGAGACCGGCCACGTCGCGCGCGCCCTCGAGCGCCACTTCGGCGACGGCTCGGCCGAGGCGGTGCAGCACAAGGTCCGCCTGGTGGTCGCCGAGCTCGCGGGCAAGATGCGCGAGGACCTGCAGAAGCAGTTCTCCTCCGACGGCGAGAGCAACCCGCTGGCGACCTTCCAGCGCATGGCGATCGGCCAGATGCGCGACGCCTCGCGCCGCCAGGACGAGCAGCTGCGCGCGATGGACGCGCGCCTGGCCGGCCTGGGCGAGCAGCTCGTGCGCCTGCAGAGCGAGAAGGAGAAGCTCGAGGAGGTCGCCGCCGAGGTCGAGCGCGGGACCGCCAAGGGGCGCTCGTACGAGGAGGACGTCGCGCTGGCCGTCGACGCGCTGGCCCTGCCGCTGGGCGACGACGCCCAGGCCGTCGGCGACCTCAAGGAGTCCACGGGCAAGAAGGGCGACGTGGTCGTCAGCGTCGGCGCCTGCCACGGGCCGGCGCAGGGTCGCATCGTCTTCGAGGCCAAGGACCGCCGCCTGAGCCGCCCCAAGGCGCTGGAGGAGCTCGACGCCTGCATGGCCGAGCGCAACGCCGACTACGCCGTGCTCGTCGTCCCGACCGAGGCCGAGGTGCCCGCGCGGCTGCACCCGCTGCGCGAGTACAACGGCGACAAGCTGATCGTCGCGTTCGACCCCGAGGACAGCCCGCTCGGCCTGCAGGTCGCCTACTCGCTGGCCCGTGCCCGCGTGCTCATGGCCCGCGGCGGCGCCGACGGGATCGACGGCGCGGCGGTCGCCGACACGGTCGAGCGCGCCGTGGGGGCGCTCGAGGAGGTCCGCCGCGTGCGCCAGCAGCTCACCGGCGCCAAGACGCAGATCGACCGCGCGTCGGAGATCGTCGGGGCGATGAGCGAGCGCGTGCGCGTGCACCTGGCGGAGATCGCGGAGCTCGTCGCGCGACGGCCGACGAGGCCGACGAGGCCGACGAGCCGGACGAGCCCGCGCAGCACACCCTGCTGCCGTGACCGGGGCGCCCGTGGCGCGCCGCGTGGTCGTCCGGGGCCACGTGCAGGGCGTCTTCTTCCGCGACTCGACGCGCCGTCGCGCGCAGTCCGAGGGCGTCGCGGGCTGGGTGCGCAACCGTCCCGACGGCGCGGTGGAGGCGTGGTTCGAGGGACCGGCGGAGGCGGTCGAGCGGCTGGTGGCGTTCGCGCGGCGCGGCCCGCGGGGGGCCGAGGTCGAGTCGGTGGAGGCGGTGGACGAGGCGCCCGCCGGCCTGGAGGGGTTCCAGGTCAGGTGAGCGAGAGGGTGTTCCGGGCGCGGCGGTCGCTGTCCTGAGTAGCGGTTGCCATGCCACCACCAGGCAGGACGGCGCTCACTGATGGCTCGCGAGCGCGCGCTCGAACGCCTCGCGCGCCTCGGCGCCGCGCACGGCGAAGACGACGCGCTCCAGGCGCGAGCCGGACTCGAGGTGGCGGCGGACCTCCTCGACCTCGATGTCGGCCGCCTCGTCGATCGGGAAGCCGCCGACGCCGGTGCCGAAGGCGACGAGCGCGAGCGAGCGGGCGTCGAGCTCCTCGGCCTTCCACAGCGTCGCGGCGGTCGCGCGGCGTACGATGTCCGCCGAGGTCGTGCCGCCCGGGTCGACCATCGTCGCCGCGTGGATCACCCAGCGCGCGGGCAGGTCGCCGCCCGTCGTCTCCACCGCGTCGCCGAGGCCGATCGGCGCGCGGCGCGCGGCTCTCGCTCTCCAGCGCCGGACCGGCCGCGCGGGCGATCGCGCCCGCCACGCCGCCGCCGTGCAGGAGGTGCGTGTTCGCCGCGTTGGCGATCGCGTCGACCTCCAGCGTCGTGATGTCGGCTTCGAGGACCTCGACGCGCGCGGTCACGCCACTTCGGCGGGCTCGTCCTTGCCCTGCAGGCGCTCGCGGCCGCGCTGGACGGCGGCGATGAACTTCGAGAGGTTGACCTCGAGCGTGTTGAGGATCTCGTCGGCGTAGTCCTCGGCGCCGAGGCGGATCTCGCGCTCGCGGGCGCGGGCGTCCTCGATGATGTCCTCGGCGGCGCGCTCGGCCTGCTTGGTGACCTCCTGGTCGCCGACGAGCTGGCGCTGGCGCTCGCGCGCCTCCTTGACGATGCGCTCGGCCTCGCGCTTGGCCTCGGCGAGCATCTCCTGGCGCTCCTTGACGATCCAGCGCGCCTGCTTGATCTCCTCGGGGATCGTCGCGCGCATCTGGTCGAGGATGTCGTAGATCTCCTCCTTGTCCACGCGCACCTGGTCCGTCAGCGGGACGGGCTTGGCGTTGTGGACGAGATCGTCCAGCTTGTCGATGAGGACCAGGACGTCCATAACCAACCCTTCAGTTCGTTACCGTGCGAGCTCTTCCTTCAACCGGACGGCCACCCGCCGGGGGACGAGCTCGTCGATGTTGCCGCCGAACGTGGCCAGCTCCTTGACGCCGCTCGAGCTCAGGAAACTGTACTGAGGGCTGGCCATCAGGTAGAGCGTGTCGATCTCCGGCGCCTGCATGCGGTTGAGCTGGTTCATCTCGAGCTCGTACTCGAAGTCGGAGATCGCGCGCAGCCCCTTGACGATCGCCTTCGCGCCGACGCGCTGGCGAAGTCGACGACCAGCATGTCGAACGGCTCGGGGCGGACGTTGGCCAGGTCGCTCGTCGCCTCCTCGATGAACGCGAGGCGCTCGTCGATGTCGAACAGCGTGCTTGCCCTTGCGGATCGACAGGTTGACGACCGCGACGATGACCTCGTCGAAGAGCTCCGCCGCGCGCGCGATGACGTCGAGGTGGCCGTTGGTGATCGGGTCGTAGGACCCGGGGCAGACGGCGATGCGGTTGTCCGGGGTCATGGGTGTGGATGCGGATGAGCGTGTCGCCGTAGCGGCGTTCGTGGGCGAGGGGGAGCGAGAGGTCGAGCGGCGCGCGGCGGTCGCTCTCGGTGACGACGCGGGCGCCGGCCGCCAGCAGCGGGCGCAGGGCGTCGGAGAGCTCCCGCCCGAGCCCCGCGGGGCTGCGGTACGGAGGGTCGAGGAGGACCAGATCGTATGCCTCGCCGCGGTCGCGTGCGTCGTGCAGCGCGCGACGTGCCGGGATCCGGAGCACGACGCCCTCCGGCGGCGCGACGCCGAGCGCCTCGAGGTTGGCCCGTGCGACGGCCGCGGCGCGGGCGTCGCGCTCGACGAGGACCGCGCGCGCGGCCCCGCGCGACAGCGCCTCGATCCCGAGCGCGCCCGAGCCGGCGAAGAGGTCCAGGACGACGGCGCCGTCCAGCGGCCCGAGCGTCGAGAACAGCGCCTCGCGGACGCGGTCGGCCGTCGGGCGCGTCGCCCGGCCCGGCGGGGCCTGCAGCCGGCGCCCGCCGAAGCGGCCGGCGATCACGCGCACGGTGCGCTCACGCCGGGATGGCCAGCCGTGCGGCGGCGCCGTGGGCGGCGTGCAGCGCGTCGGCCAGCAGCACGTGCTCGGGCGCGGCCAGCCCGGGGTCGGTCTCCAGCAGGGCGCGCGCGACGGTGCGAGCGCGCTCCAGCAGCTCGCCGTCCTCGGGCAGGCGGGCGAAGCGGAAGGCGGCCAGGCCCGACTGGCGCGTGCCGGTGAGCTCGCCCTCGCCGCGCAGCTCGAGGTCGATCTCGGCCAGGCGGAAGCCGTCGCGGTGCTCGGCGATGGCGGCCAGGCGGGCGGACTCCTTGGGGCCGAAGAGGATGCAGACCGACGCGTGCTCCCCGCGGCCGATGCGCCCGCGCAGCTGGTGCAGCTGCGAGATCCCGTAGCGCTCGGCGTTCTCGACCAGCATGACCGTCGCGTTGGGCACGTCGATCCCGACCTCGATGACCGACGTGGCGACGAGCACGTCGGCCCCGCCGGCCGCGAAGCTCGCCATCGCCTCGGCCTTCTCGCGCGGGCGCATCTGGCCGTGCAGCAGGACGACGCGGTGCTCGCGGAACTCGGTGGTGCGCAGGCGCTCGAACTCGGCGGTGGCGGCGCGCGCCTGCAGCGCCTCGGACTCCTCGACGAGCGGGCAGACGACGAACGCCTGGCGCCCGGCGCGCAGCTCCTCGCGGATCCGCTCGTAGGCCCGCGCGCGCTCGCGCTCGCCCGCGGCGAGGTGCGTGTCGATCGGGCGCCGGCCGCTGGGCAGCTCGCGCAGCGTCGTGACGTCGAGGTCGCCGTAGCCCAGCAGCGCCAGCGTGCGCGGGATCGGCGTGGCGGTCATGTGCAGCACGTGGGGCACCAGCCCCGTGCCCGCCTTGCGGTCCAGCGCCGTGCGCTGGCGCACGCCGAAGCGGTGCTGCTCGTCGACCACGGCGACGGCGAGGCGGTCGAAGACGACCGGGTCCTCGATCAGCGCGTGGGTGCCCACGACGAGCGCGAGCTGGCCGGAGCCGAGCTTGCCCAGCAGGTCGGCGCGGCGCGCGGCGGGCGTCGAGCCGGTCAGCAGCGCCGCGGGCACGGCCTCGCCGGGCATGAGCGCCTGCAGCGTGGCGAAGTGCTGCTCGGCGAGCGTCTCGGTCGGCGCCATCAGCGCGGCCTGACGGCCGTGCTCGACGGCGCGCAGCATCGCGTGCAGCGCGACGACGGTCTTGCCCGAGCCGACCTCGCCCATGAGCAGGCGCTGCATCGGCCGCGCGCTCGCGAGGTCGGCGCTGACCTGCTCGATCGCCGCGCGCTGGTCGCCGGTCGGCGTGAACGGCAGCAGGTCCTCCAGCCACCGCCGGCTCAGCTGCGGTGCGCCGTCGAGCACGGGCGCCTCGAGCGTCTCGCGGCGGTGCGCGCGACGGCGCAGGAGGTCGAGCTGGGCGAGCAGCAGCTCCTCGAAGGCCAGCCGCCGCCGGCCGCCGGCGAGGTCGCCGAGGTGGGCCGCGGCGATGGCCGCGGGGCGGTCGGGCAGGCGCTCGGCGGCGCGCAGGCGCCCGGGCAGCGGCTCCGGCACGTCGGCGATCGCCGTGCGGTGGCGGCGCACGAGGGCGAGGATCTGCGTGGAGGACAGGCCCTCGGTCGCCGGGTAGTGGGCGACCTCCTCCTCGGCGCCCGCGGCCTCCTGGGTCGGGGCGTGGGAGCCGACGCGGAAGCGGTTGCGGGCCTCGAAGACGCCGTGCAGCACGAGCCGCGTCCCCGGCGGGTACTTGCCCACGAGCCACGGCTGGTTGAAGAACGTGACCTTCATGACGCCGGTGCCGTCGGAGACCGTCGCCTCCACGAGCGGGCGCATGCCGCGCCGGCGCACCGGGCGCGACGTGATCGAGCGGACCTCGACGACGACCGTGGCCTGCTCCCCCGGCCCCAGCGCGCCGATCGTGCGCGCCTCGCGGCGGTCGCGAGGGAGGTGCTCGAGCAGGTCGCCGACCGTGTGCAGCCCCAGCGCCTCGGCGCCCTCCTGCGCCTTGGCGTGCCCGGGCGCCAGCGGCGCGGCCAGCGCCGACGGCCGCGGCCAGCGCACCGGCGCGCCCTCGAGCGCCTCGGGCTCGAGCTCGTCCGCGCTGGCGAAGGCGGTGGGCACGAGGGGATGATGACCGCCGCGGCGGTCGCCGTCCGCGGGCGAGGCCGGCCTACGCGCCCGGCCGGCAGCGGACGCTGCCGGAGTCCAGCACCCGCCCGTTGGCCGCGATGAACGCGAAGCGGGCGAGGCCGCGGCTCAGGCGCAGACGCAGCGCGCCGAAGTGGCGGTCGTCGCCGAAGGCGAGGCGGCGGTCCGCGCGCAGCTTGTAGAGGTGGCGGCCACCCGCGCCGGAGACGAAGTGCGTGATGCCGTCGATCGGCTTGAAGCGCTGCATGACGTGCTCGTGGCCGGTCAGCACGATCGCGGCGCGCCCGCGCAGCGCGTCCACCACCGGCTGCATGTCCTCCTGGTCGCCGTGCGTGGTGCCGGCGCTGTAGGGCGGCCGGTGCCAGAAGGCGATGCGGCAGGTGCCGGGGCGGCGCACGCGGCGCTGCAGCCAGCGCAACTGCGGCGACCCCTCGTCGTGGGCGACCTGCGAGTCGAGGCTGATGATCGTCCAGCCGCCGGCGCGGAACGAGTACCAGTCCGGCGGGGTCACCCCGTGCGCGCGGCGCCAGTAGGGGTCATAGCCGGTGGTCGCGTTGTCGTCGTCGTGGTTGCCCGCGGTCGGGGCGGTCAGCCGGGCCAGGCGGCCGTAGCTCGGCGCGTAGTTGCGCGCGAACTCCTCGGCGGTCCCGCTCTCGTAGACGTCACCGAGGTACAGCAGACGGTCCACCGGCCCGCGGGCGATGCGCCGGGCGACGGCGGTGCCGTTCTCGTCCGCCGTGCCGTCGCCGACCGCCCAGACGACGGCCCGGTCGCCGGGCACCGAGCGGATGAAGGTTTGGCCGCCGGAGCCCGCGGGCGTCGTGCCGCCACCGGTCGCCACGCCGACGACGGCGATCGTGGCCGCCGCCGCGACGATCGCCGCGACGACGCCGGCCAGCGCAAGACGGGTCACTCGGCGGACAGCAACCACCACCAGCTCGGCTGGCCGCCTGCGCTCAGCTCCAGCTCCACGCCGTCGGGCGCGAGCGCGGCGACGCCGTCGGGATCCAGCGGCGCGCCGTCACCGGCGATGCAGGTGATCAGCTCGGCGTCGTCGGCCAGCGACTCGAGGACGGCGCCCAGCGTCGCGGCGGGGTCGCCCCACGCGACGATCTCGTCCTCGACGAAGCCCACGGCGTCGCCGACCCCGAAGCGCCCGGCGACGTCCGCGCGCGCGGCGGGCGCGACGGCGCCCGTGCGCAGGCCGTCGAGGGCCGCCTCCATCGCCGCCGCGTTGTCGGCTGCGGTGCGCTCCTGGTTGAGCGCGACGGCGGCGCCGAGGCCCGCCTGCTGGGAGCGGGCGGCGACGACGCGCACGACCTTCTCGGACAGGTCGGCGGCGCGCTCGGCGGTCATGATCACGTTCGGGCTGTTGGGCAGGACGACGACCTCGTCGGCGGGCACGTCGTGGATGCCGGCCAGCAGCTCGGCCGTCGACGGGTTGAGCGTCGCGCCGCCGTCGAGGACGCGGGCGCCGAGCGAGCGGAACAGCTCGTGCATGCCCTCGCCGCCGGCCACGGCCAGCACCCCGCACAGCGCGTGCGCGCCCGACGGGTCGCCGCCGGCGCGATCGTCCGCCAGGCCCGCGCCGACGCGGATGCGCTCCTGCACCTGGGCGTGCATGTCGGCGACGTCCAGGTGCGAGACCTCGCCCGCCTCGGCGAAGACGGCCATCGCCGCCTCGGGGTCGTCGGTGTGGACGTGGACCTTCAGCGTGTGATGGTCGCCGACGACCAGCACGGAGTCCCCGAACGCCTCGAGCGCCTCGCTGAAGCCGGCCGGCTCCAGCCGCTTGCCGCTGACCGCGAAGTTGGTGCAGTAGCGGAAGGTCTCGGACGCGTGATGGGGGTGGCTGATGCGCGCCGGGGCGTGGTGGTCGAGCTCCGGGGCGCCGGTGCCGCGCAGCGCGGCGATGACCCCGGCGAAGATGACGATGACGCCGTAGCCGCCGGCGTCGACGACGCCCGAGGCCTTCAGGATCGGCAGCAGCTCGGGCCCGCGCTTGAGCGACTGCTCGCCCTCGGCCAGCGCACGCTCGAGGATGTCCGCGATCGCGGCGTTCTGGGCCGCGGCGTCCGCGTCGGACCGCAGGCGGGCGTCGCGCATGTGCGCGAGCTCGCTCGCTGCGGCGGCCGCCATGTCGCGCATCACCGTGAGCATCGTGCCCTCGGCGGGGTCGCGGACCGACGCGTACGCGCGCTGGGCGGCCCGCGCCATGGCGGCGCCGATGAGAGCTGGGTCGACAAGCTCGCCGGGGCGCGAGATGAGCTCCTCGGCCGCGCCGCGGATGAGCTGGGAGAGGATCACCCCGCTGTTGCCGCGCGCGCCCAGCAGTGCGGCGCCGGCCAGCTTGTCGACGATCTCGTCGCGCCCGATCTCGTCGATGAGGCGATCCTCGACCGTGGCCAGGCTCTCGATCTCGTCGAGGCAGGCGCGCAGTGTCAGCGCCATGTTGTCGCCCGTGTCGCCGTCGGCGACCGGGAACACGTTCAGCCCGTTGATCTCGCGGCGGCGCGACTCCAGGTGCGCCAGCGCGCCCTCGACGACGCTGCGGAACCGGACCAGGCTGGGATCGGACATCGGCCGACCGCGCCAGCCGTCAGACGGCCTTCGTGACCTTGCCGGCCTTGAGGCAGCGGGTGCACACGTAGACGCGGCGAGGAGCCTTGCCCACGAGCACACGGACCTTCTGGAGGTTCGGGTCGAAGCGACGCTTGGTCGCGACCATGGAGTGGCTGCGGCTCTGCCCGAACGACGGGCCCTTGCCGCAGGAGTGACAGACCTTGGCCATGGGCGCAGGAGTGTAGCGACCGCCTCCCGGGTACCGTGGGCTGGATGCCGGCCACCGAGCATCGCGTCAGCCTGCCGTCCCGCTACCGCATCGTGCGGCACATCGCCGACGGCGGGATGGCCTCCGTGTGGGCCGCCCAGGACGAGCTCCTCGGCCGGCTCGTCGCGGTCAAGGTCCTCGCACCCGCCTACGCGCAGGACGAGCGCGCGCACAAGCGCTTCTCGCGCGAGGCTCGCGCCGGCGCGAGGCTCAGCGACCACCCGCACGTCGTGACCGTGTTCGACATCGGCGAGAGCCCCACCCCACCCACCCGCCCGTTCATGGTCATGGAGTACTTCCCCGGCGGCACGGTGGCCGACCGGCTGCGCAGCGGCCAGGCGATCCCGCGCCCGCTGGCCGTCCGCTGGCTGGCCGAGGCGGCCTCCGCGCTGGACGCCGCGCACGCCGAGGACGTCGTGCATCGCGACGTCAAGCCCGCGAACCTGCTGCTCGACGATCGCGGCCGCCTCGCCGTGGGCGACTTCGGGATCGCGACCGTGGCCAGCGAGGCATCGGTCACCCAGACCGGCCAGGTGCTCGGGACGGCGGCCTACATCTCGCCCGAGCAGGCGCTGGGGCACCCGGCGACCGCCGCCAGCGACCGCTACGCGCTGGCGGCCGTCGCCTACGAGCTGCTCACGGGGCAGCGGCCGTTCACGGCCGACAGCGCCGCGGCCCAGGCGCGGGCCCACATCGAGGCCACGGTGCCCGACGCGAGCGCCGTCGCGAGCCTGCCGCCCGAGGCCGGGCGGGTGCTCGACCGCGGCATGGCCAAGGACCCGGCCGACCGGCCGGCGACCGCCTCGGCGTTCGTGGCCGAGCTCGAGCGCGCGGTCGATGCCGGCGCGCAGCCGGCCGACGCGCCGACCGAGGCCACCCGGCCGATGGCGGCCCGCGCGCCCGCCCCGGTCCCGGCACCGGCCGCGCCGCGGCCCACCGCGCCGGTGCCCGCCCGCCCGCCGACGCCGGCCCGCCCGCCGCGCGAGGCCGGGCCGCCGCCGGGGCGCGGCCGGCGCCGCGCGCTGCCCCTGCTGGCGTTGCTGGCCGCCGCGCTCCTGGCGGGCGGGGTCATCGCCGCGTCGAGCGGCGGCGGAGGCGAGGACTCCTCGGGGCAGGGCTCGGGCACCGCGCGGCAGAGCGACGGGTCCGGCGGCGACGGTGCGTCGTCGGGCGGCGGAGGCTCGTCCGGCTCAGGCAGCGGGTCAAGCGGCTCGGCGGAGAAGAAGGCCAAGCCGAAGGCGCAGCAGGAGCCCGCCGCACCGGCGACCACGACCCCCTCGGATACGGGCTCGGGTGACAACCCGGTCGCGCTCAACGACCAAGGCTTCGATCGCATCAAGGCCCGGGACTTCGCGGGCGCGGTCCCGCTCCTGGAGCGTTCCGTTGCCGCCTTCCGCGCGCAGGACCGCAAGGACGAGACCGCCTATGCCTACGCGCTGTTCAACCTGGGCCAGGCGCTGAACAAGAGCGGCCGCCCGGGGGAGGCGATCCCCTACCTGGAGGAGCGCCTGAAGGTCAGCGACTTCAAGCGCGACGTGGTGCGCTTCGAGCTCGCCGCCGCGCGCGGGGCCGCGGGCCAGCCCGCGGGCGACGGCGACGAGGACTGACGGGCCGGGGCGCTCAGGCCGGCCAGAACCCTTCGACGAGCTCGCCGTCGCCGGGACGACGCGGGCCGAACGCGAGCAGCTCCAGCCCGTCGGGGCCGGCCTCGAAGGCGCGGGGCACCGAGGGCGCGACGCGAACGGCGTCCAGCCGCTCGACCTCCACGACGTCGTCGCCCAGCTTCACCCGGCCCGAGCCGGCGATCACCACGTAGACCTCCTCGGCCGCCTCGTGGCGGTGGGCGAACGGCGGTCGCGTGTCCGCGTTGATGCGCTGCAGCGTGAACCCGGTCTCTGCGGTGCCGAGGTCCTCGCCGGCGAAGCGCGTCTGCTGGGCGTCGCCCAGGCCGAGGTCGGGCGCGGAGTCCCTGACCTCGGTGAGCTGCTTGACCGTGTAGGGCACGAGCTCGGCGCGCATGCCCTCGAGGAGGTCGGCCAGCTCGCGGGGACGGGCGAGGGCCGGGCAGTGGCCGGTGTCGATCTCGTCGGGGACGATGCCCAGGCGCTCGCGCACGACGCCGCGCATCCAGTCGGCCGGGAAGAAGCGGTCCTGCCGGCAGAGCACGAAGCGCGTCGGCACGTCGGGCCAGGCGTCCAGCGGCCACGGGTCCTCCATGACCGCGCTCGCCTGCCCCCGCTCGACGCGCTGCGCCTCGGCCGCGATCGGCGGCGGGACGTCGTGCAGGAAGGCGGCGACGGGGTCATCGAGGTCGGCCTCCGAGCGGTAACCGGCGTTCTCCCACCACGCGCCGGCGGTCTCGCCCGGCCTGGGGATCATGCCGGCGATCAGGACGAGGAGGTCGGCGCCGAGCCGCGCGGCCGCGAGCGGCGCGGTGAACGCCCCGAGCGACTGGCCCACGACGACCACGTGATCGCGCTCGCCGACGGCATCGAGCACGGCGTCGACGTAGTCGGCGAGGTTCGCGTCGTCGCGCGTCGGGAGGTCGACGGCCACGACGTCGTGGCCGCGGCGCTCGAGCTCGGGCGCGAGGAGGTGCCAGTGCCACGCGCTGTCGCCCCCGCCGTGGATCAGGACGTATGTGCTCATCGACCGCACCATACCCACGTTTAGTCCTGAAGTACAACCAAACGATCTTGCGAAAGGACTAGGATTCGCGCCGATGACCGGGCCGCGGACGTACGGAGACCGCTGCGGGATCGCGCGCGCGCTCGACGCGGTCGGCGAGCGCTGGGCGCTGCTGGTCGTCCGCGAGCTGCTGCTCGGCCCCAAGCGCTTCACCGACCTGCGCGCCGGCCTCCCCCACGCCAGCCCCAACGTGCTGGCCCAGCGCCTGCGCGAGCTCGAGCAGGCGGGCGTGGTGCGGCGCCGCACGCTCGCCCCGCCGGCCGCGTCGAAGGTCTACGAGCTCACCGACCGCGGCGCGGCGCTCGAGCCGGTCGTCATCGAGCTCGGCCGCTGGGGCGCGGGCACCCCGTCGCCGCCGGCGAGCGTCGGCATGAGCCTCGACTCCACGATCCTGTCGCTGAGGACCCTGTTCGATCCCGGTCGCGCCGACGGGTTCAGCGCGACGCTCGGGCTGCGCCTCGGCGACCACGCGTTCCGCGCCGAGGTCGCCGGCGGACGGCTGGAGGTCGTGCGCGGCGAGGCCACGGCACCGGACGCGACCGTCGTCACCGACCCCGGCACGCTGCTCGCGCTCATCCGCGGCCGCCGCACGCTCGCCGACACGATGCGGGCGGGCGACGTGGTGGTGGAGGGTGACGAGCACGCGGTCGCGCGCTTCGTGGGCCTCTTCCCGCTGCCCGCCGTGCGGTAGACCTCCGCCGATGGCCCCCGCCCCCGCCCCCGTGCTCGAGTCGGCGCTCGCGGCGGAGATCGCCCGCTTCGAGGCCGCGCACCCGCGCGCCGCCGCACGCCATGCGGGCGCCGCGCCGGGGCTGCTCGGCGGCGTGCCGATGCCGTGGATGATGCGCTGGGCCGGCGGGTTCCCGATGATCGCGACGCGCGCCAAGGGCGCCCGGCTGTGGGACGCCGACGGCCACGAGTACGTCGACTTCTGCCTCGGCGACACGGGCGCGATGGCCGGCCACGCGCCCGACGCGGTCGTGGCGGCGGCCGCCGACCGCCTCGCCCACGGCACCACGCTCATGCTGCCCACCGAGGACGCCGACGTCGTCGGCGCCGAGCTGACGCGCCGCTTCGGGCTCGGGCACTGGCAGTTCACCCTCAGCGCGACCGACGCCAACCGCACCGCGCTGCGATCGGCCCGCCACCTCACCGGGCGCGACAAGGTCCTGTGCTTCTCCTACAGCTACCACGGCGGCGTCGACGAGACGTTCGCCGTCGCGGGCCCGGGCGGGGCCACGGTCGCGCGAGAGCACAACGTCGGGCCGCCGGTCGACGTCGCCCTGACCACGCGCGCGATCGAGTTCAACGACGTCGACGCGCTGCGCGACGCGCTCGCGCCCGGCGACGTGGCCTGCGTCATCGCCGAGCCGGCGATGACGAACATGGGGATCATCCTGCCCGAGCCCGGCTTCCACGAGCAGCTGCGCGCGCTCACCCGGGAGGCCGGCACGCTGCTGGTGATCGACGAGACGCACACGTTCTCGGCCGGGCCGTGCGGCGCGACCGCCGTCTACGGCCTCGAGCCCGACATGCTGACCATCGGCAAGGCGATCGCCGGCGGCGTGCCCGCCGGTGCGCTGGGGCTCCGCGAGGAGCTCGCCGGCCGGCTGCTTCGCGACGCGAGCGCCGACCTCGAGGACACCGGCGGCATCGGCGGCACGCTGGCCGGCAACGCCCTCTCGCTCGCCGCGATGCGCGCCGCGCTCACGCACGTCCTCACCGAGGAGGGCTTCGCGCGGGCGCAGGCGGTGTGCGACCGCGTGCGCGACGGCATCGAGGGCGTGATCGCCGAGCACGACCTGCCGTGGCACGCGTGCAGCTCGGCACCCGCGTCGAGTACCGCTTCACCGCGGCGCCGCCGGCGAACGGGACCGCGTCGCGCCGGAGCCTCGACGAGCGCCTCGAGCGCTTCATGCACCTGCACGCGCTGAACCGCGGCGTGCTGATCACGCCCTTCCACAACATGCTCCTCGCCTCGCCGGCGACCACCGAGGCTGACGCCGACGCGCACACGCAGGTCTTCGGGGAAGCCGTGCGCACGCTGTTCTGCTGATCTGTGGGTGGGGTTTCCCGAAGCCCCGGCCGGGGGGCTGCCCTGTGTCGTGCGCGGCCCCGGTCGCAGAGGCTCTGCGCATGACCGACGCCCACGCGATCTCCCTGCCCCTGGCCGGCACCGCGAGCCGGCGGATCCACAACCCGATCCAGCGCGACGCGGCGACGTTCCTGGAGACCAGCGAGGAGACCGGGGGCGCGCGGACGCTCGTCGAGCTCGAGATCGCGCCCGGTGGCCGCGTCAACCCCCACGAGCACACGACCTACACCGAGTACTTCGCGGTGCATCGCGGGCGGCTGACGATCCGCGTCGACGACGCCGAGGTGCACCTGGGCCCCGGGCGACGAGGCGATCGTGCCGGCCGGCGCCGTGCACTCCTGGGCCAACGAGGGCGAGGACCGCGCGACCGCGGTGGTCGAGCTGCAGCCGGGGCACGCCGGCTTCGAGAAGGCGCTGCGCGTCGCCTACGGGCTCGCCTCCGACGGGCTGGTCAACAGCCGCGGCGTGCCGCGCAACCCGCTGCACACGGCGCTGCTGCTGGAGTGGAGCGAGGGCCGGCTGGCGGGCTCGTCCGCCCTGCTGACCCGGCCGCTGGCGCTGCTCGCGCGCCTGGCCCGCGCCCGTGGCGTGGACCGCCGGCTGGAGCGCCGCTACGGCGTTGCCGGCATCGCACGCTGAGCCCGCGACGGCCGCCCTCCTCGTGTCCGCGCCGCGGCTAGGGCGTCCGCTCGGGCGAGCGGGCGGGCACGGGCGCAGGCGGGTGCGCCGGCCGGCGCTCGGGTCGCGGGTGCGCGTCGGCGAGCCTGCCACCGTCGCGCAGCCGCACCGCGCTGGGCGCCGCGTCGGGCAGCGGGATCGGCAGGCCGTCGCCGCCGGGGCCGGGCCTGGGCTCGCGCGGCGGCTCGTGGTCGGGGTCGTCGTCCCCGCCGAACCACCCGCGCCAGTCGCGGCGGTCGTCGTCGTCGAGGACGAGCGCCCACACCAGCGCGGCCATGCCGAGCAGGTGCACGACGATCGTCAGGACGAGGGCAGCCACTTCCTTGTCCACAGGACGATGCTACCCCTCCCGGGGCGCGTGCGCGCGCGCACCGGCGCCATCTGGCGCCAGCCGCTCGCGCACCGCGGCGAGCGCGAGGACGGCCTCGGCCGCGTGGCGCCCGGTGTCGCGCTTGCCCTCGCCGGTGCGGGCCAGCGCCTGCTCCATCGTGTCGACGGTCAGCACGCCGAAGCCGCAGGGCACGCCGGTGCGCAGCTGCACGTCCTGGATGCCGCGGGCGGCCTCGCCGCAGACGTAGTCGTAGTGGTCGGTCTCGCCGCGGATGACGGCGCCCAGGCACACGACGCCGTCGTAGCGGCCCGACTCGGCGGCGAGCCTGGCCGCGAGCGGCAGCTCGAACGCGCCGGGAACGTCGAACACGTCGGGCTCGGCGGCGCCAGCCTCGGCCAGCGCTGCCCGCGCACCGCGCTCCAGGCGCTCGGCGAGGTCGGTGTAGAAGCGCGCCACGCACAGCGCGTGGCGCGGCGCCTGCGTCATCGCGAGCGGCCGCGTCGGGGGACGGCGCTCAGCGCCGGCGAGCGATGGCGCGCGGTCACTCCTTCCCGGCCTCGCGCCGGGCCGCCTCGGCCTGCTCGCGCGCGGCGCGCAGCTCCTGGTCGATGCTGAGCCCCTGGTGGTGCAGCGTGTGGCCCATGCGCTCGGCCTTGGCGCGCAGGTAGGCCTCGTTGTGGGGGTTCGCCGTGTGCTCTATCGGCAGCTGCGCCGTCACGGCCAGGCCGTAGCCCTCCAGCCCGCGGATCTTCTTCGGGTTGTTGGTCAGGATCCTGATCGTCGAGAGGCCCAGGTCGGCCAGGATCTGGGCGCCGATGCCGTAGTCGCGCAGGTCGGCGGGCAGGCCGAGGCGCAGGTTGGCCTCCACCGTGTCGAGTCCCTCCTCCTGCAGCTTGTAGGCGCGCAGCTTGTTGAGCAGTCCGATGCCGCGCCCCTCCTGGGCGAGGTACAGCAGCACGCCCTCGCCCTCGCGCTCGATCATGGCCAGCGCCGACTCGAGCTGCTCGCCGCAGTCGCAGCGCAGCGAGTGGAAGACGTCGCCGGTCAGGCACTCGGAGTGCACGCGCACGAGCACGTCGCTCGCGCCCGACACCTCGCCCTTGACCAAGGCGACGTGGTGCTTGTCGTCGACGATCGAGCGGTAGCCGATCACATCGAAGTCGCCGAAGGCCGTCGGCAGCCGCGTGCTGACCACCCGCTCGACGAGCTTGTCGTGCATGCGCCGGTAGGCGATGAGGTCGGCGACGGTGATCATCTTCAGCCCGTGCCGCTCGCAGTAGCCCACGAGGTCGGGCACGCGGGCCATCGTCCCGTCGTCGTTCATGATCTCGCAGATCACGCCCGCCGGGTTGAGCCCCGCCAGGCGGGCGAGGTCGACCGCGGCCTCGGTCTGCCCGGTGCGCTGCAGCACGCCGCCGGCCTTGGCCTTCAGCGGGAACACGTGCCCGGGCTGCACCAGGTCGCGCGGCGCGCTCTCGGGGTCGATGGCCACCTGGATCGTGTGCGCGCGGTCGGCGGCCGAGATGCCCGTCGTGACGCCCTCGCGGGCCTCGATCGACACCGTGAACGCCGTCTCGAAGGGCGACTCGTTCTTGGCCGCCATGAGGTCCAGGCCCAGCTCGTCGCAGCGCTCGGGCGTGAGCGCCAGGCAGATGAGCCCGCGCCCCTCCTTGGCCATGAAGTTGATCTGCTCGGGCGTCGCGAACTGGGCGGCCATGGTGAGGTCGCCCTCGTTCTCGCGGTCCTCGTCGTCGCAGACGACGACCATGCGCCCGGCGCGGATGTCCTCGATCGCCTGCTCGACGGTGGCGAACGGCGAGGCGTCGCGTGCGCGAGGCTGGTCGCGGTCGTCATCGCTGGCCGCCACCAGCTTCTCGACGTACTTGGCCAGGATGTCCACCTCCAGGTTGACCGGCGTGCCGGGGGTCGCGGTGCCGAGGTTGGTGCGGGCGAGCGTCTCGGGGATCAGCGAGACGACGAACGCGTCGTCCGAGACCTCGGCGACGGTGAGCGAGACGCCGTCCACCGCGATCGAGCCCTTCTCCACGACGTAGCGCAGAAGCTCCGGCGCGGCCGCGATCGTGACCAGGCGCGCGAAGCCGTCCTCGCGCACGCCCGCCACGGCGCCGACGCCGTCGACGTGGCCCTGCACCATGTGGCCGCCCAGGCGGGCGTCGGCGCGCAGGGCGAGCTCGAGGTTGACGCGCGATCCCTCGGCCACCTCGCCGAGCGAGGAGCGGCGCAGCGTCTCGTGCATGACGTCGGCCCCGAAGCGCTCGCCGCAGATCCCGACCGCGGTGAGGCACACGCCGTTGACCGCCACCGACTCGCCCTCGGCCAGCTCTCGAGCCAGCGGCGACTCGACGGTCAGGCGCACGCCGTCGGCGGTGGCGTCCACGCGCGCGACGTGCCCGAGGTCGGCGACGAGCCCGGTGAACACGGCCGCGCCCTCACCACTCCCGCAGCCGCGCGGAGACGAGCACGTCGTCCGCGGTGCGCTCGCACGACAGGGTCAGCGCGCGCAGGGCGTCGTCGATGCGCTCGACGCCCATGCCCTCCAGCGGGTCGCGGGCGCTGCGGCCGCCCAGCAGCAGCGGGGCCAGGAACAGGCGCAGCTCGTCGATCTCACCCGCATCGAGGAAGGCGCCGGCCAGGTGGGGGCCGCCCTCGAGCAGCATCGCCGTCACCGGCGGGTCCAGCGCGCCGAGCTGCGTGAGGGCCGAGCGCACGCGGGCCGGCTCGTTCTCGCCGGTGGCCACGACGACCTCGGCGCCGGCACGCTCCAGCGCGTCGGTGGCCGCGCGCGGCGCGGCGCGCGAGATGACCACCACCAGCGACAGGTCCGGCGTGTCCGCGACGAGCCGCGAGGTGAGCGGCAGGCGCGCGGTGGAGTCGAAGACGACGCGCCGCGGCTGGCGGTGGACGCCCTCGATGCGGGCCGTGAGCTGCGGGTCGTCGGCCAGCGCGGTGCCGATGCCGACCGCCACGGCGTCGACCGAGGCGCGCCACTGGTGGGCCTGCCTGCGGCTCGCCTCGCTGGAGATCCACTTGGAGTCGCCCGTGCGCGTGGCGACCTTGCCGTCGAGGCTCATGGCCGACTTGAACAGCACCCACGGGCGGCCGGTGCGCGCGTGCTTGCGGAAGGCCTGGTTGTCCAGCCGCGCGCGGGCGGCCAGCTCGCCGCCGGCGACGTCGACCTCGACGCCCTCGTCGCGGAGGATGCCCAGCCCGCGGCCCGACGCCTTCTCGGTCGGGTCGTCGCTGGCCACGACCACGCGGCCGAGGCCCGCGCGCAGGATCGCGTCGGTGCAGGGCGGTGTCTGGCCCGCGTGGCAGCAGGGCTCGAGCGACACGTAGAGGGTGGCGCCGCGCAGGTCCGCGTCGCCGCAGGCGCTGATCGCGTTGACCTCGGCGTGGGGGCCGCCGTACTGCTCGTGCCAGCCCTCGCCGAGCACGACGCCGTCGCGCACGACGATCGCGCCGACGACGGGGTTGGGGTTGACGCGGCCCCGGCCACGGTCGGCGAGCTCGATCGCGCGGACGAGGTGTGCGTGGTCGGTCTCGGTCCGCATCATGAGGTCGTCATCAGGATAGACCCGCGCACTCACCGCCCTTCAGCCGCCAGACCTGCATGAGCGGGCCGGGCCGGTGGTAGGCCAGCGGGTAGTAGTCGAAGGACCAGTCGAAGTTGAAGGCGACCGGCCCCGCGCCCTCCCGGTAGGGACTGGCCTCGTAGACGAGGTCGGCCCGGCGCTCGAGCTCGGCGTAGTAGGCGATGGCGCGGGGCACCGTCTCGGGCTCGGCCTCGGCGCGGCCGCGCTGGGTCGAGCCGCTGATGACGTGGCAGTAGCCGCCGCGCTCGTAGCGGTCGATCAGGCCTCCGAACAGCGTGCGCTCGTAGTCCTCGATGTTCACCACGCGCCCGTCGCCCGGGATGAACGAGCCGTCGTTGGCCACGTTGGAGCGGCTCGTCGGGAACTTCACCCAGCGCTGGCCGTTGGCCGTGAGCGGCGACGGGCGCCCGACGTCGGTGGCCCAGGCGTCGGGCACCACCGGCTCCACCACGATCCGTCCGCGCTCTCCGACCGCGTCGACGAGCCAGGCGCGGGTGAGGTTGCGGGTGTCCTCGCGCGAGAGCACGAGCCCGCTGTGGACGGCGTGGACGATCCCTTGGCCGAGCAGCACGACGGCCCCCAGCGCGGCGAGCGCTGGGGCGAGCGCGGCGCGCCGCGCGCCGGCCATGCCCACGAGCCGCACGACCGCGTAGGCCGCCAGCAGGCAGGCGATCGGGAAGAGCGGCAGCAGCCAGCGCCCGAAGAAGCGCTCCTGCGAGCCCATGAAGGCCACGAACAGGATCGGGGCGGGCCCGAGCACGGCGAGCGCGCGGCGGTCGTCGCGTGCGAGCAGCCCGAGACCCGCGACGGCGAGCGCGAGCGGCGCCCAGCCGAGCCCCCAGGTGAACGTCCACAGGTAGTAGGCGAAGCCGTTGTCCTGATCGAGCCCGAGCTTGCCCAGGGCGTCGCCCGCCGCGTCGGACTGGTGCTGGAGCCCGTCGCGGAAGCCCTCGAAGTCCAGCACCGCGTAGGGGTTGGCCGCCAGGAAGACGGCGAGCGCGACGACGCCGGCCAGCGCCGTCCGGCCCAGGACGCTGCGGGCGGGCGCGCCCGACATCGTGGCGGCGCCCAGCAGCGGCAGCAGCACGAGCCCGCCCGTGTACTTCGTCGCGCAGGCCAGCCCGAGGCCGGCCCCCGCGATCAGGTAGTCGATCGTCCAGCCGCGGCGCAGCACGCCCGCGACGCCCCACAGGGCCAGCGCGATCGGCGCGAGCGTCGGGACGTCGTTGAGCGCGAGCTTGGCGTAGAAGACGGGCAGGAACGCGACGGCCAGGAGCGCGGCGGCGAGCAGGCCGACGCGGCGGTCGAAGAGCCGCGCGCCGGCGAGGTACAGCAGCCAGACGCCGAGCGAGCCCACCACGGCCGCCGTGACCCGCGCGACGACGAACACCTCGGTCGGATCGGTGGCGTAGGCGTCGGCCACGCCCTGGCGCCCGCCGAACCAGACCGCGAAGACGCCGTGCAGCAGGTACGTGAACGCCGGCGGGTTGACGAAGTAGTACGGGTTCCAGCCGTGCCCGAACAGGCCGATCGCGCCCGGCACGAAGTGGGCGTTCTCATCCGCGTTGTAGGCGTAGGGCAGGCCGTGCCCGATGCCCCACAGGCGCAGGCCGAGGGCCGCGAGCACCACCAGCGCGACCGCGGCGGCCCAACCGGCGCGGCGCGGCGCGGCGGGCGTGCCGCCGGGCGCGACTGCGGGCGGGACTGGAGCGCGCGGCCGGCCGGCCTGGGCGGGCCGGCTGCTCCCCCTAACAGCGGACATACGCCCCGTAGTGCTCCGTGGTCGCCACCCGCTCGAAGCCGGGCAGCGGCACGGAGTCCAGCGGGTCGTCGCCCTCCTCGACGAGCGCCTGGCGCAGGAGCGCCGCGCGGTCGGCCACGTAGATCGCGACACCCCGCCGCACCCGCGAGCGCGTGCTGTCGTCGCTGCGGGCGAGCACGTCGCGCTCGCCCGCGTCGAGGATCCAGCGGACGTCGGGGACGAGCTTGTGGTTGGGCACCGAGACCGGCCCGCAGCGGCGCCCGGCCACGACGCGCGGGTCGGCCAGGATGGCCTCCAGCGACGCGTGGGCGTCCCCACGGAAGCGCAGCTCGGTGTCGAAGCTGGTCAGCCGGACGCGCGTGGCGGTGAAGGCGACGCCGTAGACCACGACGAGCGCCGCGGCGACCGCCCACAGCGTGCGCGCGCGCCCGGCGCGCAGCATCGTCCAGCCGGTCAGCGTGACCGCCGCGAAGACCATGACCATGAGCGACGGCACGAGCAGGTAGCGGTCGATGACCGACAGGCCGGCCAGGCCGACGAGCCCGAACGTCGCCAGGCCGGCGGCCAGCAGGGCCGCGGGCACGCCGATGCGCCGTGGCACCAGCACGATGGCCAGCACCAGCCCGGCCAGGCCCGCGTAGAAGACCGGCGCCTTGTCGAGGCCGATGAGGAAGTTCCACGTCGTCGCGGGGACCTCCTTGAGCCCGCGCTGGCGCCCCAGCTCCTCGGCCAGGCCGCTCGTGTGGGTGTGGGAGAACAAGCGGGTCGCCCGTCACGAGCCAATCGGTGGCGATCCAGATGACTGGTCCGATGACGACGAGGGGGAAGCTGCGCACGCGTTGCCCCCAGCCCATGCCCGGCACCAGCCACAGCCAGTACAGGCCGCTCAGCAGCCACGCCTCCGGGCGCAGCAGCCCGGCGCCGGCCAGCAGCACGAGCACCGGCGTGCCCCGGCGCGGCATCGCGGCCGCGAGCGCCGCGGCCCACACGACGAAGGCCAGGTACGGGATGTCGATGTAGCCGCGAGCGGCGAGGAACGGGAAGTCGAAGCGCGTGCACACCAGCGCCGCGGCGACGAGGCCGGCGAGCACCGTGAACGACGAGCGCGCCAGGCGGTACAGGCCCGCGGCCAGGGCGATGAAGGAGACGAGCGTCGCCGCAACGAGCACGCGGTCGGCGGGGTCGCCCAGCAGCGACAGGGCCGCGCCGAAGACGATGGCCAGCGGGTGCTGGGTCGGCGCGCGGTAGGCATCGAAGCTCGGCAGCTCGCCGTCGAGCAGCTCGCGCCCCCACAGCAGCGAGTAGTACGAGTCGTAGTTCGGGAACGTCGGGTAGACGACGAACAGCACCGCCGTCGTCACGACGAGCGACGCCAGCGCGAGCGCCGGCCAGGGCAGCTGCGCGAGCCGGCGGCGGCGCGCCGGGGACGGCGCTCCGTCGGCGGCCGTCCCCGCGCTGCGGGCGTCGCGGCCCGTGCGGGTGAGCGATGCGCTTGACATGGGTGGGGACGTGCGGGCCCGCGGCCCGCCGGGACCGTCGCGTGGCGCACGGGCCGGTCCTCTGGGATACTGGCGGACCGCGAGTGTACGGCACCGTCCGGCCGCCGCCGCCGGTGTGGCACCCCCGTCCGGCCGACGCGGCACACTCCTGGCCACCGGCCCCAGATGAAGCTCATCATCCAGATCCCCTGCCTCGACGAGGAGGAGACGCTGCCCGGCACGCTGGCCGACCTCCCGCGCAGCCTGGACGGCGTCGACACCGTCGAGTGGCTCGTCATCGACGACGGCTCGACCGATCGCACCGTCGAGGTGGCGCGTGAGCACGGCGTCGACCACATCGTCCGCCTGACCAACAACAAGGGCCTCGCCGCGAGCTTCCAGGCGGGCCTCGACGCCAGCCTGAAGCTGGGCGCCGACATCATCGTCAACACCGACGCCGACAACCAGTACTCGGCCGCCGACATCCCGCTGCTGGTCGCGCCGATCATCGAGGGCCGCGCCGACATGGTCGTCGGCGACCGCCAGACCGACGAGATCGAGCACTTCTCGCCGCTGAAGAAGCGCCTGCAGAAGGCGGGCTCGTGGGTCGTGCGCCAGGCCTCGGACACCGACGTGCCGGACACGACATCGGGCTTCCGCGCCTACAACCGCGAGGCGGCCATGCAGATGGCCGTCGTCTCGAAGTACACCTACACGCTCGAGACGATCATCCAGGCCGGGCAAGCTGCTGGTGGCCACCGACCACGTGCCGATCCGGACGAACCCCAAGACGCGCGAGTCGCGGCTGTTCCCGTCGGTGTCCTCCTACGTGCGGCGCAACGCGGTCTCGATCGCGCGCATCTACGCGCAGTACGAGCCGCTGAAGGTGTTCATGACGCTGGCGGCGATCGTCGGCCTCGGCGGCGCGATCGCCTGGGGCCGCTTCTTCATCGCCTTCGTGTCGGGCGACGGCGCCGGCCACGTGCAGTCGCTGATCTTCGGCGCGGTGCTGTTCAACGCCGCCGTGGTGCTCGCCGCGCTGGGCGTCATCGGCGACCTGCTCTACGGTCAGCGCATCATGGTGCAGCGCATCTTCGAGCGCGTGCGGCGCATCGAGCTGCAGCTCGACGTGCCGCCCTCGCACTACGAGCCGGGTGCCCGGCCGACCGGCCAGGAGCCCACGACCGGCGCGAAGGCCGGGCCGCAGCGCACCGAGGAGCGCGAGGCCGTCAAGGCATGACGCCGCCGTCCGTCACGGTCGACCGCGAGGGCACGGTCACCGGCAACACCTATGACAAGTACGGCTCGACGAACCCCGTCGTGCGCCGCCTCATGGCGACCTTCGAGCGCACGCTCGACGAGCTGTTCACGCAGGCCGATCCCGCGTCGATCCTCGACGTCGGGTGCGGCGAGGGCGTGCTCGTGCAGCAGTGGGCGCAGCGCCTGGGCGACCGGCGCGTCGTCGGCATCGACCTGGAGGACCCGTCGATCCAGGCCGAGTGGGCCAAGCGCCGGGCGCCGAACCTCGAGTACCGCGTGATGAAGGCCGAGAACCTGCCCTTCGCCGACGGCGAGTTCGACATGGCCAGCGCGATCGAGGTGCTCGAGCACGTGCCCGATCCCGCCCACACGGTCGCCGAGATGGCGCGCGTCGCCGGGCGCTGGCTGCTCGTCTCGGTGCCGCGAGAACCGCTGTGGCGCGGGCTGAACCTGGCCCGCGGCGCCTACCTGCGCGACCTGGGCAACACGCCGGGCCACCTCAACCACTGGTCCAAGCGCTCGTTCGTGGCGCTGCTGCAGCGCCACGGCGAGGTCGTCGAGGCGCGCTCGCCGTTCCCCTGGACGATGCTCCTCGTCCGCCTGCGTGGCTAGCACCCCCGCGGCCGCGGCCGCGACGGGGAGCTACGGCCGCGGCGCGCGCATCCTGTCGATCGGCATCGCCTCGACGGGCGTCTTCAGCTTCCTGTACTTCGCGGTGGCCAGCCACGTGCTCGCGCCCGAGGAGTACGGCGCGATCGCCCTGCTGTGGGCGACCCTGTTCATCCTCACCTCGGTCATCTACCGCCCGGTGGAGCAGCTGCTGTCGCGCACGATCGCCGAGCGGATCGCCCGCGGGACGGCCGGCGCGCACCCGCTGCGCGTCCCGCTGACGCTGCAGGCGTCCTTCGCGCTGGTGTTCGCGGTCGTCGTCCTCGTCGCGCGGGACCCGGTGCAGGACGCCTTCGACGGGTCGGCGGCGCTGTACTGGACGTTCGTGGTCGCGGGCGTGGCCTACGGCGCCAGCTACGTCGCCCGCGGGCTATCTGGCCGGGCACCGCTGGTTCGCCCTGTACGGCGGGCTCGTGCTGTTCGAGGCCGTCGGGCGCGTCTGCTTCCCGGTCGCCGTGGCCCTCGGCCTGGCCAGCGGCCAGACCGCGGTCGCGCTGGGCATCGCCGCGGCGCCGCTGCTGTCGCTGCTCGTCGTGCCCGCGGCGCTCGCGCGCCACGCCGCCCCCGAGGCCGGTGCGGCCCCCGGCGACGCGGCCGAGCTGACCCTGCGCGCCGGCGCGGGCTTCGCCGTCGCCGTCGCCGCGGTCCAGCTCGCCGAGCAGACGCTGGTCAACGCGGCCGTGCTGACCACGCGCGCGACCGCCGGGACCGTGCTGGCCGGCGTCGTGTTCAACGCGCTGCTCATCACGCGCGCGCCGCTGCAGCTCTTCCAGGCCGTCCAGACCACGCTCCTCCCCCACCTCACCGGCCTGCGCACGACCGAGGGCGAGGACGACTTCGCGCGCACGATCCGCGTCGACGCTGCTGGCCGTCGCCGTGTTCGCCGCCGCGGTCGCGCTCGGCCTGCTGGCGATCGGCCCGTGGGCGATGGACCTCGTCTTCGGCGACGACTACGCCTACGGCCGCTGGGGACTGGCCGTCGTCGCGGTGGGCATGGGCTTCCACCTGGCGGCGGGGACGCTCAACCAGGCCGCGCTCGCCCGCGGCCACGCCCACCGCGGCCGCGGTTGCCTGGCTCGCCGCCGCCGCCGCTGTTCGTCGCGTGGATGCTCACCCCGGCGATCGACGACGAGCTGCTGCGCGCAGAGGCGGGCTACGCGGCGGCGACGGCGCTGCTGTGCGCTGCGCTGTGGCGGCTGTACCGCTACTCGTAGGCCAGCGCGTCCAGCACGTTCAGCCGTGACGCGCGCCGCGCCGGGAGCACCGCCGCCAGGACGCCGGCGATCGCCGCGAGGATGAGCAGGATCACGAGCGTGGACACCGGGATGATCAGGACGAAGTCCTCGAGCGGGCGGGTGAAGAGGACCGCGAGCAGGATCCCCAGGCCCGAGCCCAGGACCGCGCCGATCAGCGACACGATCACCGCCTCCAGGCGCACCATCCTGCGCACCTGGCGGCGCGAGGTGCCGATCGCGCGCAGCATGCCCAGCTCGCGCATGCGCTCGGAGATCGACAGCACGAGCGTGTTCACGACACCGAACAGCGACACGATCACCGTGAGCGCCAGCAGCGCGTAGATCAGGTACAGCAGCTGGTTGACCTGGCCCGGACTGCTTGTCCTTGAACTGCTCGGCGGTCAGCACCTCGACGGCGGGGAACGTGCGGTCCAGCAGGCCGGAGAGGCGGCGCTCGATCGCGGCGGCGTCCTCGCCCTCGCGCAGCGCGACGAGCGCGAAGGCGTCCTTGCGCTCGCCGAAGTCGCGCTCGAGCACCCGGTTGTCGACCGCGAGGTTGCCCAGCAGGCCGCCGTCGTCGTCGAAGATCCCGCTGACGCGCAGCCGCGCGCGCCGGTTGTTCGCGGTGCGCAGGTCGAGCACGTCGCCGACCGAGAGGTCGTTGGACTCGGCGAACCCCTTGCCGATCATCGTCGTGCGCCCGCCCGCGAGCGCGGCGATGGCGGCGTCGCTGCCCTCCTGGACGTCGAGCTTGTAGAGCTCGGTGAAGATCCTGGCGTCGACGCCGGTGACCGACGAGTTCCCGTCGACGCCGTCGACCTTGGCCTGGGAGAAGCGGATCGGGCTGGCCGCCTCGACCTCCGGCCGTTCCGCGAGACCGCGCACGGCCGCCGCGCGGGAAGGCCGAGAAGCCGTCGTCGCTCTGCACGACCAGCTGCCGCGGTGAGGTTCTGGTCGACGGCGCGGTTGATCGTCTCGCGCGCGCCGGCGGCGAAGATCGACGCGAAGGTCACGAGCGCGACGCCGATCATCAGCGCAGCCGCGGTGGCGGCCGTGCGGCCGGGCAGGCGCGTCGTGTTGCGCCGCGCCAGGCGCCCGGTGATGCCGGTCATGCGCTCCAGCGGGCGACCGACCAGCGAGGCCAGCGGGCGCACGAGGTAGGGGCTCAGCAGCGCGACGCCGAGGAACGTCGCAGCGGCGCCGCCGCCCATGGCGCTGAGCGCCGCGCTCTCGCCGTCGGCCACGAACAGCCCGACGCACATCAGGCCCACGCCGATCGCCGTGAGCACGACGGCCAGCGCGGTGACCTTGCGCGACGGCCCGTGCGGGTGCATGACGGCGCCCTCGCGCAGCGCCTCGACGGGCACGACGCGCGTGGCGCGCAGCGCGGGCACGAGCGTCGAGAGCATCGTCACGAGCACGCCGACCAGCAGCGACACGACGATCGTCCGGGTCGCGACCACGGAGCCGCTGGAGGGCAGGTCGACGCCGATGGCCTTGAACAGCGCGCGCAGGCCGACCGCGGTCAGCACGCCGAGCGCCGAGGCCGACGACGGACCCGAGCGACGCCGAGCACGAGGCCCTCGGTCAGCACCGAGCGCAGGATCTGGCTGCGCGATGCGCCGAGCGTGCGCAGCAGCGCGAACTCGCGCATGCGCTGGGCGATCGTGATCGAGAAGGTGTTGAAGATGATGAACGCGCCGACGAAGAGCGAGATGCCGGCGAAGGCGAGCAGCGCAGTGTTGAGGAAGCCGAGGTCGTCCTTGATCTCGTCGGACTGCGTGCGCGCCTCCTCCTGGCCGGTGCGCACGACCGCCGCGCGCCCGACCTCGGCGCGCAGCGTGCGCGTGAGCTGCTCGGCCGAGACGCCGTCGACTGGCGGCGGCCTGGATGGTGTCGAAGCGGCCCTCCTTGCCCAGCAGGCGCTGGGCGACGGGCAGCTCCACGTCGACGACGGTCGCGCCGCCGAAGGAGTCGGCGCCGCCGAGCGTCGTCAGGCCCACGAGCCGCAAGGGGGTCCGGCCCTGCTCGCCCTGCACGAGGATCGTGTCGCCGAGCTCGAGGTTCTTGCGCTCGGCCGTGGCGACGTCGATCGCCGCCTCGCCCGGGGTCCGCGGCAGGCGGCCCCGCTCGGCCTCGCTGGCCTGGAAGCGCCCGCTCGGCGAGACCGACGCCACGAAGCTCGGCGAGTTGGTGCCGCCCAGGCGCTCGCCCTCGGCGTCGAAGGCGACGGCCTGGTCGAACACGCCGCCCTCGGCCTCGGCCACCTGCTCGACGCGACGCACGCGCTCCAGCAGCGACGCGGGCACCGTCGGGAGCGTTCCGCCCTGGTCCTCGGCGAGGCCCTCGCGCGGCGTGATCGCCGTGTCGACGCCCTTGTTGGTCTCGGTGAAGATCCGGTCGAACGACCGGTTGATCGTGTCGGTGAAGACGTAGGTCCCCGCGATCAGCGTCACGCCGAGCGCGATCGGCCAGCGCGGTCAGCCCCAGGCGGAGCTTGCGGGTGAAGAGCCCGCGCAGGGCGACCTTCCGCATGGGGCTACGCCACCGCCTTGATGAGGTCGAGGACCGCCTCCGGGGAGTCGGCGCGTGCCGTCGTGGACGATGCGCCCGTCGGCCAGCAGCAGCAGGCGGTCGGCGTAGGAGGCCGCGCCGGCGTCGTGGGTGACCATGATGATCGTCTGGCCGAACTCGTCGACGGAGCGGCGCAGGAGCGCGAGCAGCTCGGCCGAGGACTTCGAGTCGAGGTTGCCCGTGGGCTCGTCGGCGAAGACGACCGACGGGCGCGAGGCGAGCGCGCGGGCGACGGCGACGCGCTGCTGCTGGCCGCCCGACAGCTCGGCCGGGCGGTGGGTCAGGCGGTCGCCGAGCTTGACGGTGTCGACGAGCCGGTTGACCCACGCGCCGTCGGGCTTGCGGCCGGCGATCGACAGCGGCAGCAGGATGTTCTCCTCGGCGGTCAGCACCGGCAGCAGGTTGAAGGACTGGAAGACGAAGCCGACCTTGTCGCGGCGGACCTCGGTCAGCTCCTTGTCGCTCGAGGCCCTCGAGCGCGAGGCCGTCGAGGCTGACCGAGCCCGAGGTGGGGCGGTCGAGGCCGGCGAGGATGTGCATGAGCGTCGACTTGCCCGAGCCCGACGGGCCCATGATGGCCGTGAGGCGGCCTGCCGGGAAGCCCACGGTGATGCCGTCGAGCGCGCGGACCGACGCCTCGCCCTCGCCGTAGACACGGGTGAGGTCGGTCGCGGAGACGAGCGGGGTGAGGGCGGTGTCCATGCCCTCACCTTTACAAGGGTGCCGAAGCCCTCCTAGTGGGGATAACCCTATGCTCACCCCGGGAATGACCCTGAGACTCCGCGCCACGGTGGGCGCACTCGTCGCGCTCACGCTGCTCGCCGTCGCCGTGCCGGCTGCGTCCGCCTCCGTGCGGCGCCTGTCGGTGCCGGCCCACTACGCCACGGACACGATCGTGCGCCCCGGCATCGCGCTGCGTCTCACCGTCGGTCGCCGCGACCGGGTCGTGCGCGTGCGCCTGCGCCGCTCCACCGGCGGCCGGATCCTTGCTGCCCGCTACGTGCGCGTGCGCCCGGGGCGCCGCCAGCTCGTGCGCTTCCGCGTCGAGCGCAGCGACGGCCCGGCGCCTCGCAGCCGGGCGCTACCGCGTGGGTGTGCGTGCCGCGCGAAGGCGCGGGCGGCTCGAGGGGCGCACGCGCTTCGCGACGCTGCGCCTCGCGCCTCGCCGCGTGGCAGCCGCCCCGACGCCGGCGCTGCCGCCGCCGGCGCCGGCGCCCGCCGCCGACCCGGTGGTCGCCGCGGCGGGCGACATCTCCTGCGCCGGGGACTGCGGGCAGGCCGAGACGGCGGCACTGGTCACCGACGTCATCCGGCCCCGGGCCGTGCTGGGCCTCGGCGACTTCCAGTACGACGTCGGCACGCCGGCCACGTTCGGCGCGTACTACACGCCGACCTGGGGGCGCTTCAAGAACATCACCTACCCGATCAACGGCGGCGGCGAGGACTCGTTCGGCACCGGCGACTGGCTGGCCTACTTCAACGACGGAGGCCCGGTGGCCCTGCAGCCCGAGGGCTCCTACTCGTTCGACGTCGGCGCGTGGCACGTCGTGGCCCTCAACAGCCACTGCTTCGAGCGGACCTCGTGCGACGAGGCCGCGTGGACGGAGTGGCTGCGCGCCGACCTGGCCGCCCACCCGGCACGCTGCACGCTGGCCTACTGGCACCTGCCCTACTTCACCTCGCCCACGGCCGGCGAGGACGGCCGCCCGTCGCTGCGCGCCTGGGTCGACGTGCTGCAGGCCGCCGGCGTCGACGTCCTCCTGCAGGCCCAGCAGCACTTCTACGAGCGCTTCGCGCCCCAGCGCCCGGACGGCACCCGCGACGACGCGGGCGGCATCACGACGTTCACCGTCGGCACGGGCGGCGACTCGCACGCCGCGCCCATCGGTCGCGCCGCCAACAGCGTCGCGCTGAACGCGGACACGTACGGCGTGCTGGCGCTGACGCTGCGCCCGGCGGGCTTCGACTTCCGCTTCGTGCCCGAGCCCGGCAAGACCTTCGCCGACGCGGGCTCGGCCGCCTGCCACTGAGGCCGTCAGCTGAGCCAGGTGCCCGCCACCCGGTGCAGGCGCGATCGCCCCAGCACCGCGTTGGCGGCCTGCAGACCGGAGATCGCCGCAGCCTCGATGCAGCCGGCGTTCAGGCCGTTGTCGGTCCAGTCGCCGGCGAGGACGAGGTTGTCGTAGCCGCTCTCGTCGGCGCGGAGCCGGTAGCGCATCGCTCCCCGGTGCGCACTGCACGTACCGGTCGGAGGGATCGACGTTCGCGAGGCAGAGCTGGGTGTCGATCGCGCTGCGCCCGCTGTGCCCGTTGCGACCGCAGAGCAGGTCCCAGCGGAACGACCCGTCGGCCGACGCGCCGGGCAGGAGGTGCGCGAGCCTGCCGCTCGACCAGGTCGACCGCGTTGGCGCGCACGTGCGCCCGGTGCTCGGCCACGTAGGCGCCGGCCGGGCTGCTCGGGCGGCCAGGACGCCTGCAGCGCGCCGCAGAAGTACGCGATCGAGCCCGGACGATCGGCGGCCGGCCAGCGCTCGACGTCGATGAGCTGGGGCATCGACGCCCAGGTGTTGAACGGTGCGCTCGTAGGCGCTCACGGTCGCTCCCGGCTCCGCGCCAGCCGAGCGACCGCTCGTCCTCTCGCAGCCACAGCTGCACCGCCTGGGTCGCGGTGGTCGTGACGTGGTCGACCATCGCCCGCCACTCGCGCCGATCGTCGATCAGCTCGCGGCAGACGATCTGCGCCATGCCGACGGGGATCGCGAAGCACGACCACGTCGAAGTCCTCACCGCAGCGCAGCACCCGCGTCTCGGCGTCCGGCCAGTCGCAGAAGTGCGACTCGAGCGGCTCATGCTCGATGTCGGCTGACGCGTCGAGCTGGTCGACGAGCGGCGTCGACGGGAAGCCGGGAAGGCCGCCGACCCGCACGAGCGGGTCGTAGCGGTCGAGTCCCGCGCGCCAGGCGGACCTGGCGACCCATCGTCACCGCCTCGATCCGCGTGCGATCCGCCGACAGGCGCAGGTGGTCGACGCGGTGGAAGAACTCGAAGCCCACGCCCCGCCGGCGCAGCGCCTGGTACAGCGGCGCGAACACGACGTCGCCCATGCCGGCCGCCATCTTCCAGAAGATCGCGCCGCGGTACTCGAAGAACATCTTCGTCGTGAGGAAGACCGCGACGCCGGCGCTCACGCCGCGGCGCGATCGCGCCGCGCCGGCCTCGGCGAACACGAGGTCGTACAGCCCCCGGATGAACGCGAAGTCGGCGACCTCGGGCGGGGCGCCGTGACGCGTGATCCAGTCGAGGAAGTCCTCGTCGTTGAGATCACGGAAGCTGCGCCCGCCGGTGAACAGGCCGTCGGCGAGCATCCCGCGCACGACGGCGGTCATCACCGCGACGAGATGCCACGTGCGCCGCAGGTCGGCGTCCTCGTCGACGACGCTGCCCAGCGCGTCGCTGGTCGCGGCCATCGCCCGGTCGAGCGCCGCCACCGACGACGCGACGCCCGAGCCGGTCGAGCGTGCCGCGGACGAGCGCGGTGGCCTCGAGGATCGCCGCCAGCGCCGCCACGCGAGCGCCCGCGACGAGGGCGCTCGGGCCCGTGGGCACCTCGGGCGACCCGCTCAGCACCAGGCGACCCGACGCCATCTGCTCGTCGGGAAGCGACTCGAGGAAGTCGATGATCAGCTGCAGGGCACGACGCAGGATCCCGGCGAGCGTGAGCTCGCGCCCGGTGGCATCCGGCTCGCCGGGGAGCAGGTCGTTGGGGGTGAACTGCCCGAGCCAGTGGTGCCAACCGTCGCCGCGGCGGTCCTCGAGGCCGACCGTCCCCGCCGGGAGCATCGCGTCGCGCCAGGTCTGGATCGGCGCCGCCGGATCGGTCGTCGGCCGGTCGAGCTCGGCGTAGCACTCGCGCAGCAGGCGGAAGGCGTTCTCGTAGTAGCCCAGCCAGAGGTGCAGGCCGTGCTCCTCGATCCTGCCGTTCGGCCCCCGGCTGCTGGCCCCCTTGCCACCGAGCCGCCACCCGCGCTGGTACACGGTGATCGACTCGAGCTCGTCCTGCCACCCCGGTTCGCTGAGGCGCCACGCCGCGGTGAGGCCGGCCATGCCCCCGCCGAGGATGGCGACACGGGTGCGCCGCCCGGTCGGGGTCACCGCGAAGGCGTCGCGCGATCGGCCTCGCCCAGCGCAGCCAGCTCCTGCGCAATCCGCAGCTCGAAGGGCCGGGCCTCCTGCGACCGGGCGAGCTCGAGCGCGGCGCGCAGCGCCGCGACCGACCGCATCGTGGTCGCCGGCCAGGCGGGCCAGGCATCGCATGGTCTCGGCGTCGTAGAAGCGCATGCCCGTCTGCGCGGCCAGCGTCGAGCGACTCCTGCGTAGCGCTCCCGCGCACCCTCGCGCGTCCCCCGACGCGGCCAGCAGCGCGCCGGCCGTCGTGAGGTAGAACGGGAGGAACACGCGGAGCTCGAGCATCTGCCAGACCTCGACGTGGCCGTTGAGGGCATCGGCGTGCTCGGACAGCGCGACCGCATCCGAGGTCCCGGACCGCAGCGCCCGGATCGCCTCCAGCGCCGCGGTCTGCGTCGCCGCGATCAGCTCCCAGTTGTCGAACCCGTGCTCGAGCGCTCGACGCGCGGAGGTCGGCGAGGGCCTCGTCGGCCAGGTCGAGCCGGTCCGCTTCGATCCACATCCAGGAGCCCAGCCAGATCGCGTAGGCGGCGCTCCACGGCCCCTGCGGGAAGTCGAGCGCTGCCGCCACGGCCCGGGCACGCGCAAGGCTCTCGTCGGCCCCCGCCACGTCGCCCGCCATGAACCGGGCCAGGGCGAGGTGCACGTGCATCGCCGCCGTGGGGTCGTTGGGCACGAACCAGACGGCGGCGACGTCGTCCTCCCTGCCCACCTGCGCGAGCTCGTCGGTGGCCGCGGCGAGCCTGTCGACCGCGCTCGCGAAGCTGCCCGCGAACCAGTCGAGCATCCCGAAGCCGGCGAGGTTCTGCGGCCGGAAGTAGTCACGCTCGTCGCCGAGGGCGTCGCGCAGCGTCTCGGACAGCTGGCGGGCGCGGTCGAGCTCGGCCCGTGACAGGTCGTAGGCCCACACGCGAGATCAGCGTGCTGAACATGTCGTCGCCCGTGGGATCGGCCGCGGCCAGCTCGAGGCAGCGGTCGAAGTCCGCGGACGCGTCGGCGCTGGCCGCGCCCTCGGCCGACATGGCGAGGAACCCCCGGCGCAGGCGCAGCTCGACCTCGCGATGGTCGCGCGCCGCGTCGTCGGCCAGCGGCATCGACGAGGTCGATCGCCCGCGTGAGGTGCGACGCGGGCCTCGTCCAGCGCCCCACGCCGCCGCGCCCACTCGGCCGTGTGCTGGTAGGCGACCGCCGCCTCCTGGTGGCGCTCCGCACGCTCGAAGTGCGACGCGAGGACATGCCAGTCGCTCGGCTCGTCGCGGGTGAGGACATCGCAGAGCCGGTCGTGCACCTTGCGGCGCCACGAGGGCGGCTGCAGCTCGTACGCGACCTCGCGCAGCAGCTCGTGCCGGAACTGGTAGCGGGCCGGACGGCCCTCGATCCGGCTCCAGGACGCGCGCGTCGACCAGAGCCCGGAGGCTCGCGTCCAGCTCCTCGGGCCGGGATCGACATGGTCGCGGCGAGCAGCGAGCGATCGACCTCGGGCCCGGCGGCGGCGACGGTCGCGGCCACCGGCAGCGCCGCCGGCGTGGCGTAGAGCCGGGCCACGAGCGGCTCGTAGAGCACCGCGGGCACCGAGCCGGGCACGGGAGCGGCGCCGCCGGCTCCGGCCGGGTGATGGGCCGCGCCCGCGCGCACGAGCTCCTCGAGGTAGAGCGGGATGCCGTCACTGCGCGTGGCGAGCGCGAGCCGATCCTGCTCGGTCAGGCCCTCCTCGAGCGCGTCGATGAGCGCGAGGCGGCCGGCGAGGGTCAGCGGGCGCAGCTCGATCGTCTCCCACGGGCCGGCGCTCGCGCGTTGCGTGAGGTCCCGACGACGAGCACGCTCCCCGGTCCGTCCGCGCGCGAGCTCGGCCAGCAGCCGCGCGCGTCGCGTCGTCGAACCAGTGCAGGTCCTCGGCGACGAGGATCGCCGGCCGCCCGCCGGGTGCAGGCGACGATGTAGGCGAGCACGGCCTGCGCGACCTGCTCCTCGAGCTTGCGGCCCTCCGTCGCGGCCTGGTCGTAGCCCGCGCTCGGATCGATGCCCAGGACCGGCGCCAGGAGGGGGACGGTCTGCGCCGGGTCGAGCCCCAGGTCCGCCACCTCGCGGTGAGGCACTCGCAGGCGCTCGACGCCGCCGGCGTCGTCCGCGGATGCCACAGCGCGCCTCGACCAGGCTCCGGACCGGGTGGAAGCCCGCATCGACGTGGAAGGGAGAGCCGTGCAGCTGCACGACGACAGCCGCTCGGCAGCACGAACCTCGTCGGCGAGCGCAGCCACCAGACGCGACTTGCCCACGCCGGCGTCGCCGCGGACGAGCACTCCCGTCGCGCGCTCGGCGGTGCCCGCCGCGACGCGGCGCCCAGGCCCGCCGGAGCCGCTCGAGCTCGGTCTCGCGCTCGACCAGCGGGGTCGACCACGACCGCTGAGCCCGGAGCGGGCGCTCGCCGACGACCCGGAAGGACTCGAGCGGCTCGGCCACGCCCTTGACGATCTGGGGGTCGCCGGCCTCGATCTCGAAGCAGTCCTCGACGAGCTGCCGGACCTCGTCGGAGACGACGACCGTGCCGGGATCGGCCAGCGCGTGCAGCCGCGCGCCGACGTTGGCGGCGAGCCCGTAGATGTCGTCCTCGTCGAAGTCGACGTAGACGGGGCCGTGGTGGACGCGCGACGCGCACGTCGAGCGCCTCGCCGGCGATCGAGGTGGTGACCGGTGAGAGCTCGCGCACCGCCCGCACGAGCGCGAGCCCCGCCCGCACGGCCCGCTCGGCGTCGTTCTCGTGCGCCACGGGGAAGCCGAAGATCGACAGCGTCCCGTCTCCCTTGAGCTGGACGATGTGGCCCTCGAAGCGCGCCTCGATGACGTCGCGGCACGCGACGCGGTAGCCCCGCATGAGCTCGCGGTACGTCTCGGGCTCCTGGCGGCCCGGAGAGCTCGGTGGAGCCGACGACGTCGCAGAACATGATCGTGAGCCGGCGCAGCTCGCCGACGCGAGCGCCGAGCTCGTCGCTGCCGGCGAGGGCCTTGTCGGTCACGGGACGATGATCCAGACGACGATGCGCTCGACCTTGCCCGACGCAGAGGCCTCCACCGCGCCCACGTACGTGCCGCTGCGGCAGCTCGTGGCGTCGGCGCTGAGGCTGAACTCGGTCTCGCCGGGCTCGAGCTGGGACGGCTCGAGCGTGATCACGTGCACGGGCAGCTGTTCACCGTGCCCGCTGACGAACGGGCCGGCCGGCGCGAGCGTCGCTCCTGCGAGCGAGCTGGTGAAGGGCGTCGTTGCGACAACGTGCCGCTTGTGCTGGCTGCCGGAGAGAAGGGCCGCGGCGTCGAGGACCTGCGCGGCCAGCATGAACCCGCTCTCGGTCGCGAGCGACGCGGTCGTGACCAGGTCGGCCACCGCGGCGTCTGCGTCGTAGGTGCCGTCGTCGAGCTTCGATGCGACCTTCGACGCGTGCTCGGTCCACCGCTCCAGCAGCGTCGACGCGAGCTCGGCGTAGTCCTTGACGACATCGTTCAGGGGCGATCCCATGGTCAGCTCGGCGGTTCCTCGCGGGCGGGACGGCCGGTGCGGGGGCGGGTGCGGGCCGCCGTCCCTGCGGTTCGTGCGCCGGCGTCGACGGCGGTCGCCGCGTCGCGCAGGACCCTGCCCCAGAGGCCCGTCAGGTCCTTCACGAGGGCGTCGGCGGTGTACTCGCCCCGCCTGATCGTCTCGGACGAGGCCCTGGCGGCGGCCGTGTAGTCGTCGATGCAGTCCTTCACCTCGGCGGCCGCCCGGCCGGCGACCGACGTGATCGGGGGGGCTGCGGTTCCCGCGTCCGGCACCGCCCCCAGCGCCCGGCCCGGGAACGGCGTCCCTGTCGTCTTCTTGCCCGGCAGCGCCGCGCAGCTGAAGACGAGCTCCTTGACGACCTCGGCGTAGCCCAGCGCGCACATGATCAGCGCGAGCTGCTCACCGCTGAAGAAGCGAGCGAACCTGATGCGCTTGGTGGTCGTGACCCGTAGCGGGGCCGCGGCAGCGGGCCCGAGGCGCTGCACCACGAGCGAGCCCTCGTCCACCTCGACGTCGTCGCCCTCCTGCGGGTGCCCCGCGCTGAGCTGGTACTCCGTGATGGCCAGGCCGTCGGACTTCGTGAAGCTGAAGTCCAGGTCGGCCTCGATCGTCCAGGCGTCGCAGTCCGTGCTCACGACCTCGTGGAAGGAGTGATGCCCCGCGTCAGCCGCCCCCTTGAGCCTCGTCATCGTGCACCAGAAGGCGCAGCACTTCGGCCAGTGCACCGGCTCGAGGAAGCTCGTGGCCCGCTTGAAGGGGATCCGGTCGGTCTCCCACACGGTCATGAGCGTCGCCGCCGGGACGCGGCCGCCCGGGAAGGGCGCCATGACCAGCCGTCCCGAGCACGGGCGCGGGCTGATCCACTCCGGGTCATCGATGAGGCCTTCCGCGTCGCACGCGGCGATCACGCTCTCCCACCAGCTGTCGAGCGCAACGGGGGCCCCGCCCCCGACGGGCGGCTGCTCCAGCCCCTCGCCGAGGAGCTGGAGCAGCCGCGCTGCCTCGCCGTCGCCGCGGGCGAGGCCGTCGACGCGCAGGGCGCCGCGCGCCAGGGCCGTCCTCTCGTTCTGCGGCTCCAGGAGGAGCTCAGGAAAGGCCTGGGCGGCGAGCGCGAGCGCGAACATGCGCCGCGCCCGCATGTGGCCGGTCGCCTCGGTTCGGCCGAGCCGCTCGAGCGCCTCCTCGAGCGACGGGAACGCTTCGCCCTCGGCGCCGCCGCGCTTCTCATCGATCCACGCGGCGAAGTCGTCGAACCAGGGCGCGCCTTCGCGCTGGTAGACGGGGAGCAGCTGCGACACCGAGGCGCGCCGTCCAGGATCGGCGGCCACAGCCCGGTCGATCGCGCCGTGAATCCCGATGAGATCGTGTAGCTCGCCCACACCGACTCCTTTTCGGTGGGCGTACTCTACCGGCGGCACTGAGTTCCGGAGCACGGGTGAACGAGAGGGCGATGGACGAGTCGCACGCGGACGGCGAGAGGGGCCCCGAGCACTCGTTCCCGCTGTCGTTCGATCCGGTCGCCGGCATGCGCGCCGTCGCGGACATCCAGGCCGAGGGCCTGCGGGCGGCGGGCGACCTGCTCGAGCGGATCCTGCGCGCCGAGCCCGACGGCCCCGGTCCGCGCCAGGGCTCGCCGGCGGGTGACTACACGGCGCTGGTCGACGCCTGGACGGAGCTGCTGCGGCGCACCGTCGCCGCGGTGGCTCAGCCCGGCCGGCCGGGCGCGGTCACTGTCCCGGTGGACTCGAGCGGCGTCGGCCCGCCGGTGCGCCTGACGGTGCCCGGGCCTGACGGCGCCGGCGACGCGACCGCCGAGGTCTGGCTGCACAACGGGACGCGCTCCGCCGCCGGGCCGCTGGCCCTGCGGTGCGGGCAGCTCAGCGACTGCGGCGGGGCTGTCCTCGACGGCGCCGACGTGCGCTTCGAGCCGGCCGAGGTCACGCTGCTGCCGCCGCGGTCCAGCCGAGCGGTCGTGGTCTCGCTCGCCACGGGCGCGTCGCCGCGCCCCGGCACCTACCGCGGCACGATCCAGGCCGACGGGGCACCCGGTCTCTGGCTGCCCTTCGAGGTCGCGATCGACCCGTGCTGACCGCCGACGGCGCTCAGCTCGTGGAGGCGTACGCCGACGACGTCGGCCGCCTCGTCCGGCGCTCGATGCTCGACGCCATCCCGGACGGCGAGCCCCACCGCTGGCTCTACCGGGTGGCGCGCTCGTACCCGAGCCGGCCGGGGAAGGCGATCCGGCCCGCGCTGTGCGTGGCGACGAGCCGCGCGTTCGGCGGGAGCGACGGCGACATCCTGCCCGTCGCCGTCGCGATCGAGCTGCTGCACAACGCGTTCCTCGTCCACGACGACATCGTCGACGGCAGCCAGCGCCGCCGAGGTCGGCCGACGCTTGCGGCCGAGTACGGCCTCGGGCTCGCGCTGAACGCCGGCGACGCGCTGGCCGTGCTCTCCAACCAGGTCCTGCGACGCCACGCGAGCTGCATCGACGGCGACCTCGCCGAGCGCGTCCTGTCCGAGTTCGACGCGATGGCGCTGCGCACGCTCGAGGGCCAGGCCACCGAGCTCGGCTGGCGCCGGGACGGCGTGGACGACGCTCGAGCCGGAGCACTACCTCGACCTGATCATGCACAAGACGTGCTGGTACACGACCGTGCACCCCTTGCGCGTCGGGGCGCTGATCGGGTCCCGCGGCGCCGCCGACCTCCGTCCGATGGTGCGCTTCGGCTTCCACCTGGGCGCGGCGTTCCAGATCCAGGACGACCTGCTGAACCTCGTCGGCACCGAGCGCGAGTACGGCAAGGAGATCGACGGGGACCTCTACGAGGGCAAGCGCACGCTGCCGCTGATCCACCTGCTGCGCAGCGCGCGTGGCACCGATCGCCACACGCTCGACCGCTACCTGCGGCTCGAGCGCTCCGAGCGCACCGCGGCGATGATCGCCGAGATCCGGGGCCTGCTCGACGCCTACGGGAGCATCACGTTCGCTGCGGCGTACGCGCGGGGGATCGCCGGAGCTGCGCTCGACGCCTTCGAGGAGGCGTTCGCGCCGGCCCCGTCCGGCCCGGACCGGGACTTCGTGCGTGCGCTGGTGCCCTACATGCTCGACCGGCGCGCCTGACCAGGCGCCCCGCTCAGGCTCGCAGGTACGTCAGCACGGCCAGCACACGGCGATGGTCGACCGCCGTCGGCGGCAGGTTGAGCTTGGCGAAGATGCTCGTGACGTGCTTCTCCACGGCGCGCTCGGTCACGACCAGCGCCTCGGCGATCGCGTGGTTGGAGCGCCCTTCGGCCATCAGCCCCAGCACCTCGCGCTCGCGCGGGCTGATCTCCTCCAGCGGGTCCTCGCGCCGGCGGCGGCCGAGCAGGCGCGAGACGACCTCCGGGTCCAGCGCGCTGCCGCCCTCGCCCACGCGGCGCACCGCGTCGACGAAGCGGTCGAGGTCGGCGACGCGGTCCTTGAGCAGGTAGCCCATGCGCTCGGCGCTGGAGGACAGCAGGTCCAGGGCGTAGCCCTCCTCGAGGTACTGCGACAGCACGAGCACGCCGACCTCGGGGTGGCGCTCGCGGATCTCCGCCGCCGCGCGCAGCCCCTCGTCGGTGTGCGTCGGCGGCATCTTCACGTCGACGATCGCCACGTCGGGCTTGTGAGCGCCGACCTTGCGCAGCAGGTCGTCGGCGTCGCCGGCCTGAGCCACGACGTCGAGGCCGGCCTCCTCGAGGAGCCGCGCCACGCCCTCGCGCAGCAGGACGCTGTCGTCGGCTAGGACGACGCGCATGGGATGTTGGCCCGCACGAGGGTGCCCTCGCCGGGCGGGGAGTGGACTTCGAGGCGCCCATCCAGGGCGGCCACGCGGTCGGCCAGGCCTCGCAGGCCGGTCCCGACCTTCGGGTCGGCGCCGCCGACGCCGTCGTCGCGGACCTCGACCACGGCGAAGCCGTCGTCGCGAGCGACCCGCACGCTGGCCTGCGCAGCACGGGCGTACTTCGTCACGTTGGTCAGCGACTCGGCCACCACGAAGTAGGCGGCGGCCTCGACGGACGCGGGGAGGCGCTCGGTGGGCATTGCCCCGAGGTCTACCGGAATCGGCGTCCGCGCGGCGAGTGCCTCCAGTGCGGGCTGCAGTCCCTGGTCGGTGAGGATCGCCGGATGGATGCCCCGCGCGAGCTCGCGCAGCTCGCCCAGCGCCTTGCGCAGCTCCTCGCGGGCGGACTCCAGCAGCCGCCCCGCGAGCGCCGGCTGCTCGGCCGTCATCTTCTGGGCCATCCCGATCTGCAGCGACAGCGCCACGAGGCGCTGCTGGGCGCCGTCGTGCAGGTCGCGCTCCAGGCGGCGGCGCTCGAACAGGGAGATCTCCATGACCCGCGAGCGCGAGCGCTCGAGCTCGTCGACGCGGGCCCGCAGCTCGGCCTCCAGGCGCTCGTTCTCCAGGGCCAGGGCGGCCGAGCCGGCCACCATGCGCACGAGCTCGGGCTCGTCGACGAGCTGCTGGTCGTGCACGATCGCCCCGATGCGCTCGCCGTCGCGCTCGACCTCGGTGACCGCCCGGCCCGAGTCGCCGGAGGGCAGCGCGACCGGGTGCCCGGCATGGCTGACGTACTGGCCGACCCGCGGCGCGCCAGTAGAGGAGCTGCAGGCTGGGGTCGCCCAGCGCGTCGGCCAGCGCCCCGCGCAGGCTGCCGCGGCCCTCGCCCGCGTTGAGGCGCTCGATGAGCCCGCCGACGGCGCCGGCGCGGCTGTAGCGGCTGCGCACCAGGCCGGCGAGGAAGGCATAGGGCAGCAGGGCGAAGCACAGCAGCGACGCGAGGCCCGCGCCGTCGACGACCCACTCCGGCGCCCCTGCGACATCGGCCAGGACCGAGACCGCGCCGATCGCGACGAGCGCGAGGGCCGTCCACAGCATCGGCGACTGCTGGCGGCGCTGCGCGTCCGTCGCCCGGCGGCGCTTGCGCAGCAGCAGGACGACGGTGGCGATCAGGCCCACGACGGCGACCGCGCCGGCGACGACCTCGAACACCTCGGCGGCGTCGGGGCGATCGGCGATCGCCAGCACGTTGTCGGGCCGCGCTCCCTCGAGGCCCGCGGTGACGTCGCCGCCGAGCAGGAAGTAGGGCAGGCGGACACCCAGCACGGCGAGGTAGCCGGCGACGACGATCGCGCGCTGGGGCGTCGTCTCCAGCCGGCCGCTGGGGAACGACAGCACCATGTGCGCGACGAGCACGAGGTACAGCGGGCCGACGTAGGCGCCGATCGTGAAGATGGCGCTCGAGTTGGCCTCGTCGAGGCCGGCCACGAACCAGGCGAAGCCGACCGCCGTCATGAGCACGCCGAAGCGGTTGAGCGGGCGCCGCCACCAGGCGAACACGCCCACGCCCACGAACGACAGGCCGATCAGGACCCCGAGGACCGCGACCGGGGCCTTGTGCGGCTCGTGACGGCTCGTGACGACGATCGCCACGAGCAGCCCGGCGAAGAGCACCCCGAGCACGAACAGCGCCACCAGCGCGCGACGCAGGGCGAGCATCTCGTCCCCCGCCCCCTACAACAGCTCGGCGATCGCCGCCCCCGACAGCTCGCCCTTGGCGATGAAGCCGCGCGCTCCGCTGACCGACACCAGCGCCCCGAAGTCCGAGGGGTCGCGACTCGAGACGAGCACGACCGCCGGGGCATCGGCGGACGCGGTGATGCGCTGCGCGACGGAGAAGCCGTCGAGGTCCGGGAGGTTGACGTCCAGCAGGACCAGATCCGGATGCAGCCGCGCCGCGCAGTCGATGCCGGAGGTGCCGTCGGGCGCCTCGCCGACGACGTCGTAGCCCTCGGCCTCGAGCAGCATGCGCGCGGTCGCCCTGAAGGTCGGGTGATCGTCGACGATCAGGACGGTGATGGTCACGGGGTTATCGTCGTCGCTCACGGTCAGGAACCCGGTACGGCTAGCTTCACCACGCCAGGCGGTCATCCTGCGACCGCGGCGGTCAGCCTGCCGTACGCCGTACCCGGGTCGGCCGCTCCGAAGACGGCGGTACCGGCCACGAACAGGGTCGCTCCCGCCCGCGCACAGCCGGCGCGCGGTGTCCAGGTCGATGCCGCCGTCGACCTCCAGCTCGACACCCTCGCCGATCAGCGCCCGCAGGCGCTCGATCCGCCCGAGCGACGCGGGGATGAAGGCCTGGCCGCCCCAGCCGGGGTTGACGGTCATGCACAGCGCCTGGTCGCACTCCACCTCGCCGAACACGGCGAGCGGCGTGCCCGGGTTCACGGCGAGCCCGGCGCGGCAGCCGGCCTCGCGGACGGCGGCCAGCGCGTAGTGGACATGGGGCGTCGCCTCGGCATGCAGGATGATCGTGCCCGCTCCGGCGCTTGCGAAGTCACGGATGTGCCGCTCGGGGCGCTCGACCATCAGATGGACGTCGAGATGCGCGCCCAGATCGCGCAGCGCCTCGCAGGCCTGGGCGCCCATCGTGATGGGCGGCACGAAGTGGCCGTCCATGACGTCGACGTGGACCACGTCGGCTCCGGCGGCGACCACCTCCTGCACCTGTTCGCGCAGGCGGCCGAAGTCGGCGGCCAGGATCGAGGGGGCGACGCGCCGGGTCATACCTCGACGAGCATCGAGCCGCCGCAGTGGCTGCACGACGTCGTCGCGGTGCTGGACATCCGCACGATCGTCGAATGCTCCCCGCAGTCCGGGCACACCGAGCGCAGCTCGAAGCGGTGCAGGCAGAAGACGCAGCGGTAGCGGGCAGGGAGGTTCGACGGCCGCAACCAGGGCTCTGAGCACGACGGGCACTTCAAGCCGACGTCAACCTCCATCGCGGGCAATATAGAACCCGTCGGTGCCATCGCGGTGGGGCAGCGTCCGCCACCGCGACGTCCCGCGCAGGCGCTCCTCGGCCGCGCGAGATGGTGCAGACGGAGAACACCAGCGCCTGCGGACCGCCGGGTCGCAGGGCTGCGCGCGCGGTCTCGAGCAGGGCGTCCTGCAGGCGCGCCAGCCGGGCGATGGCGCCCGCCGACGCGCGCCAGCGCAGGTCCGGGTGCGAGCGCAGCGTGCCCAGCCCGCTGCACGGCGGATCGAGCAGCACGCGGTCGAAGCCGCGGTCGTCACGGTAGGTCGTCGCGTCGGCGCAGACCACGGTGACGTTGGTCGCGTGCACGCGCTCGCAGGTGCGCCGCAGCGCCTCCGCCCGGCCCGCGTGGCGCTCGACGGCGACGACCTCCCCCTCGCCCTGCATGAGCGCGGCGAGGTGGGTCGTCTTGCCGCCGGGCGCCGCGCACAGGTCGAGCACGCGCTCGCCCGGCTGCGGTGCCAGCGCCGGCGCCACCCGCTGCGAGGCGCGCGACTGGGGCGTGAACCAGCCCGCCTTCCAGCCGGGGTGCGCGAAGGCGTCCAGGCGCCCGTCGACGACGATCGCGTCGCCCTCGCGCCGGCCGGGGAGGTCGTCCAGGTTCGCGCCGGCGGCCAGCGTGTTGACGCGCAGCGCGAGCTCGGCCGGCTCGTTGTCGGCGGCCAGCAGCGCGCGCGTCTCCGCCGCGCCCAGCTCGTCCCACCACATGCGCACGAGCCACTCGGGGTGCGAGTGGCGGATCGCCGCACCCTGCGGCGTCGCGTCGGAGGGCAGCTCGGCGCCGTCGCGCTGGACCCCGCGCAGCACGGCGTTGACCAGCCGGTGGCCCGGGCTGGGCTTGGCCAGCTCCACGGCCTCCCCCACGGCGGCGTGGTCGGCGACCTCCAGGAACAGGAGCTGGAAGAGGCCGAGCTGCAGCGCGGCGCGGACGGCCGGCTCGAGCTCGCGGTCGGTGCGCTGCGCGATGACGTGGTCCAGGGTGAGCCGCCGCTGGACCGTGCCGAACGCGAGCTGCTTGGCCAGCGCGCGGTCACGCGCGGTGAGCTCGCGCGCCTCGCCGTGCAGCGCGCGGTCGGCGTACGCGCCCTCGGCCAGGACGCGCACGAGCACGCGGTGAGCGGCGACGCGGGCGGGGCTGATGGCGGGTGCGGTCACACCGATGGATCTAGCAGCCCACGTAGGTGGAGAAGCGCGGCGTCACCGCGGCCCGCGTGAAGCCCGGCGGCGGGAGCAGCGCCGCGACGGGGTCGCGCAGGCGGGCGTTGAGCACGCCGAAGGCGGGATGGGCGTTCAGGCGCGGCGTCAGCGTGATGATCGCCGCGCCCGAGCGCGGGCGGCCGGCGACGGCGTCGGTCCGGGCCACGACGGCGCCGACGGGCACGTCGAGCGCCCAGATCGCGTAGGGCTGCAAGAGGTGGTTGGGCAGGCTCAGCGGCCCGCACGCCCGCCCGCGAGCGACGGCCGGCGAGCCGACGACGTCGTTGAGCTCGCGGACGACGAGCGCGCGGTAGTCGAGGTCGTCGCCGGCGCGCGCCGGGTGCAGCCGCGCCGCCTGCCACGCGCCGCCCAGCAGGACCGCCGTGGCCGCCCCGGCCATCCACGCCCGGCGCCCGGGCGCGCCGGAGGGGAGCGCCGTCCAGCCGGTCAGGGCGAAGGCGGCCAGCAGCGTGAGGGCAAGCGCGGCGGTGGCGAAGTAGCGCGGGATCACGGAGAAGCCGGTCGCGCTCACCACGAGGAAGCCCGCCGTGCCGAGGGCGAGGAGCGCGACCGGCACGGCCCGCCGCGAGCCGCGCAGCAGCGCCAGCGCGGCGACCAGGCCGGCGGCGCCGAGCGCGAGCACGGGCGGCTTGACGAGCTCGGCAGCCGACGAGAGCGTCGAGCGCGGGAGGTCCAGGACCGAGCGCGTGCGCTGCAGCTCGGCGGCGTGGTCGGTGCTCATCGTGAACGAGTAGGTCGGGTGCCCGGTCACGACGAGGTCCACGAGCGCCCACAGCGCCATCGGCAGGACGACCCACCCTGCGGCCCCCAGCCATGCGCGCCGGGGCCTCCCCCAGCTCAGCCACACCGCGTAGGCGGCCGCGAAGAGCCAGGCCTCCGGCCGCAGCAGCCCGGCGGCGACCAGCAGCACCCAGACGGCGCCCCCGCGTCGCGGGCGCTCCGCCTCCAGCGCGGCGGCCCAGACGAGCAGGGCGAGATAGGGCACGTCGACGAAGCCGACGGCCGCCCAGAACGGGAAGTCGAGCCGCGTCGCGAGCAGGACGACCGCCAGCGCGCCCGCGGCGGCGCCCACGGTGGCACGACCCAGCCGGTACAGGCCGGCCAGCGCGGCGACCCACGACAGCACGGTGGCCAGCGTCAGCGCCCGCGGCGCGGCAGTGCTGCCGAGCGGGGCCAGCAGCGCGCCCACGGCCAGCCACAGCGGGTGCTCGGTCGGCGCCCGGTAGGACCGGAACGACGGCAGCTCGCCGCCCACGATCTCGCGGCCCCAGATCAGCGTCCACATCGAGTCGAAGGTGGGCGCGACGTCGACCGCCGCCCACACCGCGACGCCGGCGGCGCACAGCACGGCCAGGCCGGCGCGCTCGGCCGCCCGCGTCACGGGCGCGCGAGCACGAGCGTCCAGGGCGGGGGCGAGCGCACCTCCTGCACGTGCGCGTGGCGGCCGACCAGCTCGGCGAACGCGCCGCGGCTGAAGTGGTGCACCGTGCCGGGCGAGTTGCCCAGGGCTCGCACGTAGCGGCCCGAGGCCACGTTGAGCACCCGCCAGAGCGGCTCGCGCGGGACGCTGACCAGGACGGCGCGCCGGGCGACGCGCACCAGCTCGGCCAGCGCGCGGTCGGGGTCCGCCACCTGCTCGAGGACCTCGATCGAGGCGACGAGGTCGAAGGCGCCGTCCTCGAAGGGCAGCGCGTGGACGTCGCCGGTGCGCCAGGAGAGGTTAGGCTCCGCCGTCGCCGCCCAGTGCGGGTGCAGCAGCGGGTCGTCGCGGTCGAGGCCCACGACGCGCGTACCTGGCCGGCGCCGCGCCCAGGTCCTGGTGATGATGCCCTCTCCGCAGCCCGCATCCAGCACGGAGCCCGCCGGGCCGGCTGCCGCGAGCAGCTCGTCCAGCGACCGCAGGAACCCGCCCATGACGCGGCGCACGACCGGGCTCTCGGAGCCGTACTTGTCGAACGCGTTGCCGGCACGCGGCGTGCGGGAGGCGGCGAGGTCCATGCGCGGCGCATCTTCGCTGGTCGTGACGGTCGGGTGAGCGTCCCCTTCTTCGCCGCCGAGCGCGAGTGGGCGGCGCTCGGCCCCGAGCTGCTGGACGCCATGGCCGAGGCGCTGGCGGGCGGGCGCGCGCTGCAGGGGGAGGCCGTCGGCGCCTTCGAGGCCGAGCTCGCGGCGTGGGTCGGGCGGCGCCACGCCGTCGCCCTGGGCTCTGGCACCGACGCGCTGTCCTTCGCGCTGATGGCGGGCGGCGTCGGCCCGGGCGACGACGTGCTCGTCCCGGCCTTCTCGTTCATCGCCAGCGCCTCGTGCGTGCTGCGCGCCGGCGCGCGGCCCGTGTTCGCCGATGTCGGTGAGGACGGGCTGCTCGACCTCGACTCCGCCGCAGCGAGGGTCACCCCGCGCACGCGCGCCGTCGTGGCCGTCCAGCTCTACGGGCAGATGCTCGACCCTGCCGCGCTCGAGGCCTTCGCCGCCGAGCACGAGCTGCTGCTCGTCGAGGACGCGGCGCAGGCGCTCGGCGCCGCGCACGGCGAGCGGCCCTGCGGCGCCGTCGGCGACGCGAGCGCGTGCTCGTTCGACCCCACCAAGACGCTCGCGGCGCCGGGCAGCGGTGGAGCGCTGCTCACCGACGACGACGCGCTGGCCGACCGCGTGCGGCGGCTGCGCTGGCACGGGCGCGACGCCACGGGGCGCTTCGCCACGCTGGGCCACAACAGCCAGCTCCCGACCGCCTCGGCGGCCGCGCTGCGCGTGAAGCTGCGCCACCAGGAGGCGTGGACGCAGCGCAGGCGGGCCATCGCAGCGCGCTTCACGAGCGCGCTGGCCGGCGGTCGCGTCGCGGCGCCGTGCGTGCGTCCCGGCGCCACGCACGTGTTCCACAAGTACGTCGTGCGGGCCGCCGACCGCGACGCGCTGCGCGCCGACCTGGAGCAGGTGGGCGTCCCGACGCTCGTGCACTACGCCCGTGGTCTGCATCGCCAGCCCGTGTTCGCCGCCTGCGCTCCCGCCCCGTGCCCGGCCGCCGACCGCCTGGCCGCCGAGGTCTGCTCGCTGCCCATCCACGCGTTCCTCGAGGACGCCGAGACCGAGCGGGTGGCGACCGCGCTGGCGGCGCGCGGGGCGCGGTAGCGTCGGCGCATGTCGACCGCCGTCGCCAGCCCGGCCGCGCTGTCGCTGAAGGGCGTCGCGAAGTCCTTCGGCGGGCGGCGCGTGCTCGACGGCGCCGACCTCGAGCTCGGCGCGCAGGCGCGGGTCGGGCTCATCGGCGCCAACGGCAGCGGGAAGTCGACGCTGCTCGCGCTCGTGGCCGGCGGCGAGCCGCCCGACGCCGGCCGCGTGACGCTGCGCAAGGGCGCCGTCGTCGCCCACCTGCCCCAGCTCGTGGCCGGGGACGAGCGCACGGTGCGCGAGACGATCCGCGCCGCGCGGCCCGAGCTCGCGCACCTCGAGGAGGAGCTGGCCCGCTGCGAGGCGCGCCTGGCCGATCCTGCGGTGATCGCCGACCTCGACGCGATGGGGCGCGTGCTCGAGCGCCAGGCGCGGCTGCTGGCCCGCCGCGAGGCGCTGGGCGCCGACCGCGTGGAGGGCGACGCGATCCGCCACCTGCGCGACCTGGGCCTCGGCGAGGCCGACCTCGACCGCCCGACGGCGCACCTCAGCGGCGGCCAGCGCAAGCTCGTCGCGCTCGCCGCGTGCCTGGTGCGCGAGCCCGGGATCCTGCTGCTCGACGAGCCCGAGGCCCATCTCGACGTCCGCCGGCGCCGCATCGTCGAGAGGCTCGTGCGCGGCTTCGACGGCGCGGTCCTCATGGTCTCCCACGACCGCTACCTGCTCGACGAGACGGTCACCGCGATCGCCGAGCTCGAGCATGGGCGCATCCGGCTGTGGCCGGGCACGTACTCGGCCTACGCCGTCGCGCGCGAGGTCGAGCTGCTGCGCCGCCAGCAGCAGTACGTCACCCAGCAGAAGGAGATCGCCCGCCTGGAGGACGCCATCCGGCGCTTCAAGGACTGGGCCCACCGCGTGCCCGACGAGCGCCACATCAAGCAGGCGCGCAACAAGCAGCGCCAGATCGACCGCATGGACAAGGTGGAGCGCCCGGTGTTCGAGCGCCGGCGCATGGCGCTCGCGCTGCGCTCGGGCGCCCGCGGCGGCGACCGCGTCCTCGAGCTGCGCCGCGTCGACTTCGACCCGGTGCTCATCGACGTGTCGCTGACCGTGATGCGCGGCGAGCGCGTGGGCATCCTCGGCCCCAACGGGGCCGGCAAGACGGTGCTCGCGCGGCTGCTCACGGGCGAGCTCGCGCCCACCGACGGGGAGCGCTGGGCCGGGCCGTCGATCACCTTCGACCACCTGACCCAGACGGCGAGCGAGCTCCCGACGGACGCCACGCCGATCGACCTCGTGCGCGCCGCCAGGCCGATCGCCGAGGGCGAGGCCGTCGCGCTGCTCATCAAGTTCCTGTTCGACTACGAGCAGCTGCGCCGCCCGGTCGGGACGTTCAGCGGCGGCGAGCGCACGCGGCTGCGCTGCCTGCTGCTGATGCTGTCGCGGGCCAACTGCCTCGTCCTGGACGAGCCCACCAACCACCTCGACGTGCCGGCCATCGAGACGCTCGAGGCCGCGCTCGAGGCCTACGACGGCACGGTCGTCGCGGTCAGCCACGACCGCTACTTCCTGGACCGCATCGCGGACCGCATCGTCGAGGTCGACGACGGCGAGGCGCGGGCCTACGAGGGCGGCTTCTCGAGCTGGGAGGCCCGGCGCTCCGCGGCGGGGTGACGGCTATCGTCGGGCGGCGTGGACCTCGCCGGCCTGCGCCATGAGTACTCCAGCCGCGGGCTCGACGTCACCGATCTGGACCCCGATCCGCTGGCGCAGTTCCGCCGCTGGTACGACGAGGCGGAGGCGGCCGGCGTGTGGGAGCCCAACGCGATGGTCGTCGCCACCGTCGGCGCAGACGGCGCGCCCGACGCCCGCTACGTGCTGCTGCGCGGGCTCGACGCCGAGCACGGCTTCCAGTTCTTCACGAGCTACGAGAGCGCCAAGGCGCGGCAGCTCGCGGCCCACCCGAGCGCGGCGCTGACCTTCGGCTGGCTGGACCTGCACCGCCAGGTGCGCGTGACCGGCCCGGCCCGGCGGCTGCCCCAGGAGCACAGCGACGCCTACTTCGCCTCGCGGCCGCGCGGCAGCCGGGTCGGCGCCTGGGCCTCGCCGCAGAGCGAGGTCCTCGAGAGCCGATCATGCCTCGAGCGCCGCGTCGCGGAGGTCGAGGAGCGCTTCGGCGCGGGCGACGTCCCGCGCCCGCCGGGGTGGGGCGGGTTCTCCGTGATCCCCGTCGCGATCGAGTTCTGGCAGGGCCGCCCGAGCCGCCTGCACGACCGCCTGCGCTATCGACGCGACGACGCGGGGGGCTGGGTCGTTGAGCGCCTCGCCCCCTGACTCACGTTCCGCGCTGCGCCGGCCGATGCACCGTCGCATGATCCGCGCCGCCCTGCTCGCCCTCGCGGCGCTCCTCCTGACGGCCGGCCCGGCGCCGGCCCGCGGCGGGACGCTCGGCGCCGGGGCGGCCGATGCGTCTCAGCTGCCGATGACGCTGCCCTCCGGGGCGCAGGCTCGCGCGGCCCAGGCGCACGGCGGGACGTGGCTGCTCGGCGTGCGACCCACGGGGCGCGCCGGCGCGCTGGCACGCGCCCACGGCGCGCGCCGCGTGGCCGACGGCGCCTACGTCGTGCCCACGGGCAGGGCGCGGGCGGTCGCCGCGGCGCTCACGCGTGCCGGGCTGCTCACCTACGCCGAGCCCGACGGGCGCTTCACGCGCTCCAGCGCGCCCGACGCCAGCCTCGACGCCTGGGCGCGCGGCGCGGTCGTGCCGGCGGCCCAGCCGGGGCCGCCCCCGGGGCGGGTGAGCATCGGGATCCTCGACGACGCGATCGACGCGAGCCACCCCGACCTCGCCGGGCACACGCTGGTGCTCAACGGCCCGGGCGCGGGCGAGCACGGCACGATGGTGGCCTCCGCCGCGGCCGGCAGCGCCGGCAACGGGGGCGTGACCGGCATCCTGCCCGGAGCGGCGCTGGTCGGCTACGCGCTGCCCGCCCAGATCACGTGCTCGGCGGCCGCGCGCGGCGTCGAAGCCCTGATCGAGGCCGACGTCGCGGTCATCAACCTGAGCTTCGGCGCGGCCTCGCCCTGCGCCACGCTGTACCGCGTCGTCGAGCAGGCCATCGGCGCCGGGATCATCGTCGTGGCCGCGGCCGGCAACGAGTTCGAGCGCGGCAACCCGGTCGTCTACCCGGCCGCCCACCCGCACGTGCTCTCCGTGGCCGCGGTCGGCGCGGACCTGTCCTCCTCGTACTTCTCGAGCGCCAACGCCGCGGTCGACCTGTCCGCCCCCGGCGAGCGGATCCCTGTCGCCCTGTCCGTCGCGCGGGACGTGGCCGACGGGGCGCAGGACGGCGTCACACTGGCCGACGGCACGAGCTTCGCCGCCCCGATCGTGGCCGGCGCGGCCGCCTGGGTGCGGGCCGCGCGGCCGTCGCTGACCGGCCTGCAGGTGGCCGACGCGCTGCGGCGCAGCGCGCGCGACCTCGACGAGCGCGGCTGGGACGCCGACACGGGCTGGGGCCTGGTCGCGCTGCCCGCCGCCCTGCGCATCCCGGCGCCGCGGCCCGACCCCGGCGAGCCCAACGACGACATCCCGCAGGTCGACGGCACGTGGTTCTCCGATCCGGACCGCCCGCTGTACCTCGGCTCGGGCAGCAGCAGCCTGCGCGCCACCGTGGACCGCGCCGAGGACCCGGCCGACGTGTACCGCGTGCGCCTGGCGCCGCGCTCCTCGGTGCGCGTGACGCTCGCGCCGGTCCACGGCGACCCCGACCTCTTCGCCTTCGACGGCGCGTCGCGGACGCTGCGCGCCGCGCGGCTCGTGGCCTCGAGCGTCCGCGCCCGCGGCGCCGACCGCTTCGTGCTCACCAACCGCTCGCGGCGCACGAGCACGCGCTACCTCGCCGTCGGCGCCTCGGAGGCCGACGGGACGATCGACGCCGGCTACCGGCTGACCGTCAGCCGGGCGCGCTTCCCCCGCTAGCCGCCGGCGGACAGACCGTGCAGGAGGCCGACGAGGCCGTCGGCGACCGCCGGCGAGCCGGCCACGTGCCAGGCCGGCGCGCCGTCCAGGACGGTGCAGGTCCCGCCGGCCTCCTCCACGAGCAGGCGGCCCGGCAGCCAGTCCCAGTCGTCGACGTCCGGCTGCGCCCAGCCGTCGACGCGGCCGGCCGCCACCCAGGCCAGGTCGAGCGTGCCCGAGCCGCCCATGCGCAACATGCCGGCGCGCTCGGCCAGGGCGGCCAGGACGGGCGCGGCGGCGCGCCCCGCGAGCTTGTCGGTGCGCAGGAACGTCGCCACGAGCGCCTCGTGCAGGGCGCGCCCCTCGCGCACCGCACCCAGGCGGCCCGCGGCGCGACAGCCGAGCCCCCGCGCGGCGCTGAAGTGCTCGTCGCGCAGCGGGTCGTGCACGGCGGCGGCCAGCGGCTCGCCGCCCTCCTGCTCCAGCGCGACCGCCACGCACCAGTGCGGGACGCCGGAGACGAAGTTGAACGTGCCGTCGAGGCCGTCGATGACCCAGCGCCGCGCGCCGCCGGCGCGCGCCGTGCCCTCCTCCCCCGCGATGGCGTCGCCCGGTCGCTCGGCGGCCAGCAGCGCCGCGACCGCGGCCTCCGACTCGCGATCGGCGAGCGTGACGACGTCGACCGGCGTGCGCTTGCGCTCGACGGCGAGCGCGGTGCGGAAGTGCTGCAGGGCCGCCGCGGCCCCGCGCCGGGCGGCGCGCTCGGCGAGGTCGAGGTCCTCCTGCAGGCTCACCGCCGGCCGCGGCGGTAGTCGGCCCACGCCATCGGCCGGCCCCCCGGCGGCTGGACCTCCAACGGCTCGAGCTCGCCGTCCTCGCCGACCCGCGCGCGCACGACCCCCAGGAACGAGCCGTCGTCCAGGGCCAGACGTGCCCCGATGTGCGGCTGCAGCGCCCGCACGACGCGGTCGCGCTCGTGCGCCGGGGCGGCTGGGTCCAGCGTGCGGTCGGCCGCCGTGATCTTCTCGGCGTAGGTCACGCCCTCCTGCGGCCTGCTCGACGCACGGCGGGTCCTCGTCGAGCGCTTGGACCAGCAGCCGCGCGCCGAGGTCGACCAGGCGGGCGGCGAGCGTGCCGTAGGTGTCGTCCGCCCGGATCGGCTCGGCCGCCGCCAGGCACACCGGCCCGCTGTCGAGGCCGGCCGTGACCTCCATGATCGAGACCCCGGTCTCGGTGTCGCCGGCCATCATGGCCCGCTCGACGGGCGCCGCCCCGCGCCAGCGCGGCAGCAGCGACGGGTGCACGTTGAGCAGGCGGAAGTCCGACAGCAGCGGCTCCTTGAGCAGGGCGCCGAAGGCGCACACGACCACGACGTCGGGCGCGGCGGCCGCTATCCGCGCGCGCGCCTCGTCGTCGTTGACGCTCTCCGGCTGGAAGACCTCGATGCCGAGCGCCCGCGCCGCGTCGGCCACCGGCGGCGCGGTCAGCGTGCGGCCGCGCCCCGCGGGACGGTCGGGCCGCGTGACGGCGAGCACCGGCCGGTGCGGCGTGGTCGCCAGGCGCTCGAGCACGGCGGCGGCGAACGCCGACGTGCCGAGGTAGACCGTCCTCACGCGGGTTCGGCCATCAGGCGCTCGCGGAGCGCGCGCATGGCCTCCTTGCGCTGGTCGCGCGACGTGCGGTCGAGGATCAGGACGCCGTCGAGGTGGTCCATCTCGTGCTGGATGACACGCGCCTCCAGCCCCGAGGCCTCGATCAGGAGCTCGTCGCCGCGCCCGTCGCGGGCGCGGACGCGCACGTGCACGGGGCGCTCGACGTCGACGTGCACGGCGGGCAGGCTGAGGCAGCCCTCCTCCATGACCTCGCGCTCGCTGCCGGCCCACTCGAGCACCGGGTTGACCAGCGCGTTGACCGGGCTGTCGTGCTCGACGCGGTAGACGAGGACGCGCGACAGGCGCCCGAGCTGCGTCGCGGCGAGGCCGATGCCCAGCGAGTCGTTCATGAGCGCCGCCATCCTGGCGATCTCCGCGCGCAGGTCGTCGTCGAAGGCCTCGACCGTGCGGGCGCTCGTGCGCAGCACCGGGTCCCCGTACTGCACGACGAGGGCGAGCGCCGCCTCGCGCCGGGCGGCGACCTCGGGATCCAGCTGCGGCGGCGGCGCACCCTCGTCCTCGGCGACCTCGGTGTCGAGCTGGGGCTCGTCGTGCTGGGTCTCGGCCATGCTGTCAACAGGGTATCCACGGCACGCTCAGTAGCCCTGGCAGGAGAAGCGGTCCTTCCGAGCCCCCGGGGGGAGCGGGTTCGGCGGCTGGCTGGCGAACTCGACGTCGTCCACCCACTGGTAGATCGGCCTGCCTCCGAACTGCTCGAGCGCGGTGCCCACATACACCTTGAACGGCCACCAGACGTACACGCCGCTGTCCTTCTGCGTCTGACCCTGATAGTCCACCACCGTCTTGCCGTTGGCCGCGACCCAGACCCGACCGTCCGTGCGGCCGAGCCTCCAGAAGACCTCGAAGAGGAACCACTTGCCGACGGGGACGGGGACGCGTGACGTGCATTCCCAGGCCTTCGGGGATCTCTGAACGTCGCCGAATTGCGCCCGCGTCAACCAGAAGAGCGAATTCACGTTGCGATCGCGCGCGATGAACATCTCCCAGCGGAAGTCCGCCCGTGGGGAGCCGCTCTCCTTCCATTCCATGAGCTGTCGGGACTTCTTCGTGCCCGGAGGCAGGATCGCGGAGGCCAGGTCCGGCTGGAGCTTCAGCCGGAAACGGGCGTACGCCTGCCGCAGACCCTCTGCGGGGTGGATGCCGTACTGCACCCGGGTGCCCGCCCGCGTCGACGGGTCCTCCTTCTTGAGCTCCATGTAGAGCGCCCGGGTGCGCCGGCCGTCATGACCTGTGACCGTGTCTATCCGCGTCTCCGCGTATTGCCTCAGATCCTGGCCCGCCGAGACGAGATACGTGATGCGGTTCTTGGGGAAGGACCGTTGAGGGAGCCGGTGACTCCAGTCGTATCCCTGGTCCGCCCCCGTGAGGTATTGCTCCCATTCCGTCCCCGCGACTTCCGGGGGCTTCAACCTCACGCCCGCCTCGAAGCCCGATCGGAGGAAGACCTCGCGGCGGCCCGTCGGCGCGGTCGGGGCCGGCGCTCGCCGGCCACAGTCCGCCGCGCAGCTGGCCGACCTCGACGACGCGCTGTCCACGCGGGCCCCGACCGTCAGGCCGCAGCCCGTCACGAACAGGAGAAAGCCCAACGACAGGAGGGCGATTCTGGCTGTCCGTTCCCTCATCTCAAGAAGGGCCTCGGGCACAGCCGCACCGCGCCGCCGTGCCATCGCAGCGTGCCGTCATGCGTCGACTTCATCCCGCTATCGGCCCATAGTACGCGACACCGTCAGCACGCCGGCGCCCCCGTCCCGGTCGCGTGGCTTGGGGGCTGAGTAGGGTCGCACGCGAGCCATGCACTCGCCCTCCTCCCGGAGTCGCCGCGTGGCGGCCGCCGTCGCCGCCGCCGTGCTCGCCGCGCCCGCAGCCGCCGGCGCCGGCGGCGCGCGCGTGCCGAGCGTCGCGCCGTGCGCACTCGGCGTCCTGGAGCCGTCGACGCGGACGGCGATCCCGGCCGCGCTGGCGCGCGAGGAGCGGAGATTCGCGGCGGCCCTCCGCGAGCTGTCGCCGGCGCGGCGCCGCGCTGCCCGGCGCGCGCTCTCGACCGCTGTCGCGGCGCACCTCTACGGCCTGGCGCCGGTCGCGCTTCGCCAGACCGTGCAGCGCTTCCCGCGCAACGGCATCGTCGGCATCGCGCAGCTCGCGGGGCCCGAGACGCGTGCCGTCGTCGCGCCCAACCACGACACCGCCTACTCCGTCGGGCGGCTCGCGCTGGGCGACGAGCCGCTGGTCGTCGACCTGCCCGACGCCGGGCGGCGCTACGCCGTGCTCGCCCTGCTCGACGCGTTCACCAACGACTTCGCCTACCTCGACGCGCGAGCCGCTGCCGGCGGCGCGCGCTCGGTCGCGATCGTCCCGCCCGGCTGGAGCGGCGCGCTGCCCGCCGGCGTGCGGCGCGTCGACAGCCCGACGCGGCTGGTCTGGCTGCTCGGGCGCACGCTGGTCGACGGCCCGGGCGACATGCCCGGAGCGAGACGCGTCATGGCGGCCCACGCGCTGACGCCGCTCGCGGCGTGGGAGCGCGGGGAGCGCACACCGGCGCTCATCCTCGACGCCTTCCCGGGCGACACCCGAGCGGCGCTGGCACTCCCGCGGGGCGTGGCCTTCGCGGACGCCGTGGCCGCCGCTCTGACCGCGGATCCGCCGCCGGCGCGCGACGCGTGCGCGCTGCGCGCCTTCGCCACCGTCGGCATCGGACCGGGCCGCACGCCCTCGGCCCAGGTGACCGACCCCGTGGTGCGGACCGCGCTCGCCGCCGCCCCGCGCATCGGCGAGCGACTGGCCCGGCTGGCCCTCGAGCTCGACGAGCGCCGCAGCCGGCGCCGCAACCGCGGCTGGCTCGTCCCCGGCGATCGCCTGGGGCGCTACGGGCGCGCCTACCTGTACCGCGCCTCCGTCGCGCTCGAGGGGCTCGGGGCCAACACCCGGCGCGAGGCCGACTACCCCCGCGCGACGCGCGACGTCGACGGGCGCCCGCTGCACGGGCGCCACCGCTACGTCATCCGCTTCGCGCCGGGAGAGCTGCCGCCGGTGCGTGCGTTCTGGTCGCTGACCATGTACGACCGCCGGTCGTTCCTCGTCGGCAACCCGATCGACCGCTACGCGCTCGGCGACCGCTCCCGCGGCCTGCGCCGCGGCCGCGACGGCTCGCTGACCATCTACGTGCAGCGTGCGGCCCCGCCCGGCGCGCGCCGCGCGAACTGGCTGCCCGCGCCGCCCGGGCGCTTCCGTCTGACGCTGCGCCTGTACGAGCCGCGCGCCGCCGCCCTGACCGGTCGCTGGAAGCCGCCCGCGATCCGGCGCGCGGGCTGAAGCGCCGACCGGCCGCGCCAGCCCTACTGCGGATCGACGTCCACGCTGAAGCTCGCCGCACGGTGCTCGCGGCCCGCCGCGACCGCGTCGACGGCCGCCCCCACCGCCGCCACCGCCGGGCCGCGCTGCGCGGCCTTGACGACGACCTGGCTGCGCTCACGCCCGCGCAGGCGGAACAGCGGCGCCGGGCCCAGCGCCGGGACGCCGGCGGCGCCGAGACGCTCACGCACCGCCGTGGCCGCGACGTGCGCCGCCCCGGGCTGCTCGGAGGAGCACACGACCCGGATCAACGTCGAGAACGGCGGGTAGCGCAGCGCCTCGCGGCGTCGCAGCTCGGCGGCCAGGAAGCCGTCGGCGTCGTGGGCGGCGGCCAGGCGGATCGACTCGGCGTCGGGCGTGATCGTCTGCACGAGCACGCGGCCGCCGCGCGCGCCGCGCCCGGCGCGCCCCGCCAGCTGGGCGATGAGGGCGAAGGTGCGCTCCTCGGCACGGAAGTCCGGGAAGCGCAGCGTGGCGTCGGCGTCCAGCACGACGCCGAGCTCCACGTCGGGGAAGTCGTGTCCCTTGGCCACCATCTGCGTGCCGACGAGCACGCCGCGGTCGGCGGCCTCGAAGGCCGCCAGCAGCCGCGCGGGGTCGCGCACGTCGGCGTCGAGGCGGAACACCGGCCCGTCGAGCTCGTGCTCCAGGCGCTCCGTCCCGGTGCCGTGGCGGGCGACCGACATCGAGCCGCAGGCACAGCAGCGCTCGGGCACCGGCTCGCGGTGGCCGCAGTGGTGACACGCCAGCCGGCGCTGCGCGCGATGCAGCACGAGCGTGACGTCGCACGACGGGCACTCCCAGACCTGGCCGCACGAGCGGCAGCTGAGGAAGTTCGACCAGCCGCGGCGGTTGAGCAGGACGATCGCCTTGCGCGCATCGACCAGCGCCTCGTGCGTGCGCGGGTGCACGGCGCGCGGCGCCTCGCGCATGTCGACGATGTCGACGGGTGGCAGGCGACGGCCGTCGACGCGCGCGGGCAGGCGCAGGCGGGCCAGCCGGTGGAAGCTCTCGGGCCGCGGCGTCGCGCTGCCGGCGACGAGCACGGCGCCGGCCGTCCGGGCGCGGCGCTCGGCGACGCGGCGCGCGTCGTAGCGGGGGTCGCCCTCGTGCTTGTAGGAGGCGTCGTGCTCCTCGTCGACGACCACCAGCCCGACGTCGTCCATCGGCGCGAAGACCGCCGAGCGCGGGCCGACGCACACCCGCGCCTCGCCCGCGCGCAGCCGTGCCCACTCGTCGTGGCGCTCGCCCGGGGAGAGTGCCGAGTGCAGCACGGCGACCGTGTCGCCGAAGCGCTCGGCGAAGCGCGCGACGATCTGCGGCGTCAGCGCGATCTCGGGCACGAGCACGATGACGCCGCGGCCGGCCGCGAGCGTCGCGGCCGCAGCCTGCAGGTAGACCTCGGTCTTCCCCGAGCCGGTGACGCCGTGCAGGAGCAGCCGCTCCCCGGGCGCCGCGGCCTGGATCGCGTCGAGTGCGGCGCGCTGGTCGGCCGTCAGGTCGGCCTGGGCGCGCCGCGCGCCGGGCGCTCCCACCGCGACGTGCAGCGGCGCGCGGCGCACGACGCGCGAGGCCAGCGTCACGAGCCCGCGGGCCTCGAGGCGGCGCAGCGCAGCCAGGTCGGCGCCCGCGAAGCGCGGCAGCGTGGCCAGCAGCGCGCGCTGGGCTTCGGTCAGGCGCTCCTGCGGCGCGGGGGGCCGGCCCGCCGTGGCCCACAGCGCCGTCCTGGCCCGCGTGCCCTTCGGCGGCAGCAGCAGCGACAGCGCGCGCGCCGGCGTCGAGCACGTGTCGGCCGCCATCCACAGCGCGAGGTCGACGAGCTCGGGCGGCAGCCGCGCGTCGAGCACGCGCCGCGGCGTGACGACGTCGTGCTCGCTGCGCTCGGCGAGCCCGGTGACGACGCCCATGACGTCCCGGCGCCCGAACGGGACGACCAGCACCGAGCCGATGCCGACGCCGTCGGGGCGCACGTAGTCGAACGGCCCGCGCAGGACGCGGGCCGTCGTGAGGGGCTCGACCTGCGCGATCGCGGTCACCGCGGCCCACTGTAGAGTCGCCCCGAGATGGACCTGCACCCGGGCGAGGAGATCGTCTTCGACGGCCATCCGTCCTGGCGGTCGACGCTCGGCTTCTACCTCGTCGGCGTCGTCGCCATCGCCGTCGTGGTCGCCATCGCCGTGCTCGTGCAGGGCGGGGGCCTGGCGGTGCTCGCGGGCGTCGCGGCGCTGGCCATCCTGCTGGCCGCGGGCCTGGCCAAGCGCGCCGGCACGCGCTACGTGATCAGCACCCAGCGCCTGCACATCCGCCGCGGGCTGCTCGCGCGCCACGTGCAGCAGACGAGCATCGACCGCGTGCAGAACGTCAACACCAGCCAGTCCCTGCTCGAGCGCGTGCTCCAGGTCGGCACGGTGGACTTCGACACGGCCGGCTCGGACGACAGCGAGTTCCGCTTCGTCGGGGTCGCCGATCCGGCCGACGTCGTCGCGCGGGTGGACCGCGCCCAGCGCGCGGCGAGCGGGCTTGGCGCCTAGCGGCCCCGCCATGCGGCTGCCCGGGGCCTGCCTGGCGGCCGCCTGCGCGCTGGCGGCATCCGTCGCCCCGGCGTCCGCAGCCGCACCCCCGCCGCCGCTCTCGCAGGCCGCCGCCGCGCCGAGCCTGCGCTCCACCGCCGGGAGCGGCGCGTTCGGCTCCTGGACCGTCGACCGCCTGGGGCTGCCGGCCTTCCGCTATCGCCTGGACCACACCGCCGACCCGCGCGCCGCCCAGCCCGAGCTGCGCGGCGACCGCCGCGCCCAGCACCAGGTCGGCAACGACAGGATCGTGGCCGCGGCCTTCAACCACGGCTGGACGCAGCTGTGGAGCCAGGAGCGCCGCATGCAGTGGGCGAACCTCGCCGACGAGGCGGGTCGCCACCACGTCGGGGGCTTCGGATGGCTGCGCGCCGGCCGGCGGACGCTGAGCACCCTGTACCTCGACCGCCCGCGCGGCGCGGCCACGCAGCGCGTCTTCGCGATCGGGGCCTACCGGCGCAGCGTGCGCGCGGGCGGGTTGTCGGTCGCCGAGTCCGTCGCGGCGCCGTTCGGCGACGACCCCGTGCTCGTGCACGACGTCGCCGTCACCAACCACACGCGCCGCACGCAGCGCGTCTCGTGGTTCGAGTACTGGGCGGTCAACCCGTTCGACCGCACGAAGGGCCGCCAGATCGCGCTGCGCGAGCCGCGCTGGGACGCCCGCGCGCGCACGCTGCGCGCGGCGCAGCTGCCCGGCGACGGCGACGAGCGCCCGCTCACGCTGTTCGCCGCCGCCCTGCGCGGGCCCGTGGCCGGCCACGAGACGTCCGTCGCGGACTTCTTCGGCACGGGCTCGCGCGCCGCGCCCGCGGCCGTCACGGCCGACCGCCTCGACGGCGCCGGCCGCGCGGCCGGCACCGGGAAGGCGCTCTTCGCCCTGCGCGCACCGCTGCGCCTGCGTCCCGGCCGGACGGCGCGGCTGCGCTACGCCTACGGGCTGACCCGCGGCGCGCGCGTCGCGCCGCTCGCCGCCCGGCTGCGCGCGCAGCCCGATCCCGCGGCGACCTCCGCGCGGCGCTGGGCCGCGTGGCTGCCCAAGGCCGACTTCGGCGCCGGCCCGGCGCCATGTCGCCCGCGAGCTGGCCTGGGACGCCTACCTCCTGCGCTCGGCCTCCGTCTACGAGGAGGAATGCGGCCACCACACGGTCACCCAGGGCGGCTACTACCAGTACGGCCTCGGCGGGAACCTCGGCTCGCGCAGCTGGCTGCACTACGCGCTCCCGCTGGTCCACACGTCGCCGTACCTGGCGCGCGAGATCCTGCGCTACACGATCTCCCAGCAGTCGCGCGACGAACGCAAGCCCAACCAGATCCCCTACGGCACCGGCCCGTTGTGCACCCGCGCGGACCTCGGCACGTCCAGCGACCTCGACTTCTGGCTGCTGCTCGCCGCCGCCGAGTACGGCCTCGGCGCGCGCCACCCGCGCTTCTTCGACGAGCAGCTGCCCTTCGAGGAGGCCGGGCCCCGTGCCTCGGCCTGGGAACACGTGCGGATCGCCTTCCGCCACCAGGAGTCGCTGCGCGGGCCCCGCGGCGGCTACCTGGCCGGCGAGGCGGGCGACTGGTCGGACTTCTCGAGCGAGTACCTGGGCATGACCGAGTCGCTGCTCGTCCCCGCGCAGCTCGCGTACGCCTATCCTCGCCTGGCGGAGCTGGCCGAGCTGCGCGGCGACCGGCCGTTCGCCGCGCTGCTGCGCCGCCGCGCTGCGGAGCTGCGCCGCGTCGTGGCGGGCGCCTGGACCGGTCGCGGCTGGTACGCGCGCGGCTTCGCCGGCGACCGGCTGATCGGCCGCGGGGTGATCTTCGGGGAGCCGCAGCCGTGGGCGATGCTCGCCGGGATCCCGGGCCCCGAGCGCGCCCGGCGCCTGGTGGCCAACGTGCGGCGCTTCCTGACCGGGGTCGGCGCGCCTGCGCAGACCGGCGGCCCGAGCCGCATCGGCTCGGCGATCTCGCCGGCGGCCGCGGACCCCGAGGTGACCGACCCGCGCACGGCGACCGGGCCGCTCGGCGAGAACGGGACGCTGCTGGGCGCCTCGCAGTTCCCCGGCGGGAGCTGGTTCGACGTCAACGGCTGGCTGACCTGGGCGCTGGGCGAGCAGGACGGCGCGGTCCCCGGCGCGCGGGCGCTCGCGTGGTCGGAGTACACGCGCAACACGCTGGCCGCCCACGCGACCGCCTACCCGGACCACTGGAACGGCACGATCTCCAGCGACGACGCCTGCAACGCGTTCTACTCGCCCCAGCCCGAGCGCTGCGGCATCGGCGGCGCGTTCGACATCTGGGCCGGCCAGAACACCGAGCAGCCGACGTGGATGGTCATGAACGCCATCCGCCTGGCCGGCATCACGCCGACCCGGTCGGGCCTGCGCATCGCGCCGCACCTCCCCTTCGCCCGCTTCTCGCTCCGGCTGCCGGCCGTCGGCGTGGCTGCCGAGCGCCTGCGCCTGCGCGGCTACCTGCGCCCCCAGCAGGGCGGCCGCGTCGTGCTGCGCGTGGCGCTGCCCGGCGCCGCGGCCGCCCGCCGCGCGACGGCCTTCGCCGGCGGCCGGCGGGTGCCCCACGCGCGCGACGGGCGGTGGGTGCGCTTCGCGACGGTGACCCGGCGCGGACGCGCCAGCGACTGGGCGGTGAGCTGGTGACCCGCTGCTTCGGCGACGGGGACCCGCTCTACGAGCGCTACCACGACGACGAGTGGGGCCGGCCGATCCGCGACGAGCGCGGGCTCTTCGAGAAGCTCAGCCTCGAGGCGTTTCAGTCGGGGCTGTCGTGGGTCACGATCCTGCGCAAGCGCGAGGCGTTCCGCGCGGCCTTCGCCGGCTTCGACCCGGCCGCCGTCGCTGCCTTCGGGCCGCCCGACGTGCAGCGCCTGCTCACGGACGCGGGCATCGTACGCAACCGCGCGAAGATCGAGGCGACGATCGCCAACGCCGCTGCGACCGTCGCGTTGCGCGAGGCCGGCGAGCCGCTGGACGCGCTGGTCTGGGCGCACCGGCCTGCGCCTCGTGCGGCCCCGCGCACGTTCGCCGACGTGCCGGCGACCGTCCCCGAGAGCGTCGCGCTGGCCAAGCTGCTCAAGCGCCGCGGCTTCCGCTTCGTCGGCCCGACGACGCTCTACGCGCTCATGCAGGCCTGCGGCCTGGTGAACGATCACCTCGCGGGCTGCCCGTCCCGCGCGGCGACGAGCGCAGCGCAGGACGGGTGACCGCGGACCACTGGGACGCGAGCGTCAGCGGTGGGCTGCACCGCCTGGCTCTCTTCTCGACCAGCCGGCCTTCAGCACCGGTCGGCCGCCCGGTGCCGCTCAGCGGTCGGGGTCGACGCGCTCGGCGCGCTCGCGCTGCTCGGCGGCAGCGGCCCGCTCCCGCTCGACGGCCTGCTCGCGCGACGTCGCCTCCTGCTCGGCCGCCTCGGCGCGGCGGGCGGCCTCCTGTGCGGCCTCGCGCTCGCGATCGGCGACGGCGCGGTGCTCCTGGGCCGCCTCGAGCTCGCGCTCGGCGGTCGACGCGTGGCGGTCGGCCTGGGCGCTGCGCGCGCGCGTCTCGACGCGCGCCTGCGCCACTTGCTGCCGTCCGCGGGCGCGCGCCCGGGCGAGAGCGAGGGCCACCAGGATGAGCACGACGACGACGATGAGGACGATCAGCCAGGTATCCACGATCAGGGACTACCCCTTCTCGGGTACCGCCATCACATGTCTCCACTCGACATCGACACTGCCATGGCCTGGCGCGGGCGGACCGTCCTCGACCGCGACGGCGAGAAGATCGGCACGCTGGGCGAAATCCTGCTCGACAGCCGCACCGATCTCCCGGCGTGGGGCGGCGTGCGCACCGGCCTCTTCGGGCGCAAGGAGAGCTTCCTACCTCTCGACGAGCTGCGCGAGGTCGAGGGCGAGTCGCTGCAGGCGCCGTTCGAGAAGCAGCAGGTCCTCGACGCCCCGGGCGTCGACCCCGACGTGGCCATGGACGCCGAGGACGAGGACACCCTGTTCCGTCACTACGGGCGCGAGGAGGCGGGCGAGGACGAGCGTGGAGCCGTGCCCGAGGGCGCCGCCGCCGAGGACGAGCCGCCGCGCGAGGGCGAGATGATCCGCTCGGAGGAGGAGCTGCGGACGGGCACCACCGAGATGCGCCCGACCGAGCGCGTGCGCCTCAAGAAGGTCCTCGTGACCGACGAGGTCAAGCGGACGGTCCCCGTCCGGCGGGAGGAGATCCGCCTGGAGACCGACCCGCCGCAGGAGGGCACGGTCGAGTCGGTCCAGGACGTCGGGGAGGACGAGCGCCGCTAGCGCGGCCCCGCCCGCCGGCTAGGACGCCGCGGTCGCCGGCGCGGCGACGCCGGCGGCGGCGCGCAGCGCCTCGGCCTTGTCGGTGCGCTCCCAGGTGAAGTCGTGGTCCTCGCGGCCGAAGTGGCCGTAGGCCGCGGTCTTCTGGTAGATCGGGCGGTGCAGGCGCAGCTCCTCGCGGAACGAGCCCGGGCGCAGGTCGAAGTGCTCGTCCACCAGCTCGGCGATGCGGCCGCGGCCGATCTTCTCCGTGCCGAACGTCTCGACCATCACCGAGACCGGGTGGGCGACGCCGATCGCGTAGGCGACCTGCACCTCGACGCGGTCGGCCAGGCCGGCGGCCACGACGTTCTTGGCCACGTAGCGCGCGGCGTAGGCCGCCGAGCGGTCGACCTTCGACGGGTCCTTGCCCGAGAACGCGCCACCGCCGTGGCGGGCCATGCCGCCGTACGTGTCGACGATGATCTTGCGGCCCGTCAGCCCGCAGTCGCCCACCGGCCCGCCGATGACGAAGCGGCCCGTCGGGTTGACCAGGAAGCTCTTGCGCAGCTTCTTGGCGTCGTAGAGGTCCTTGGGGAGGATCGGCTCGACGACGTGCTCCCACAGGTCGTCGGGGATCAGCGACTCGGCGCCCTCCTTGTGCTGGGTCGAGATCAGCAGCTTCTCGATCTCGACCGGCTTGCCGTCGCGGTAGCGCACGGACACCTGCGTCTTGCCGTCGGGGCGCAGGTAGGGCACCGCCTCGCCGCGGCGCACGTCGGCCAGGCGCTTGGCCAGCCGGTGGGCGAGCGAGATCGGCAGCGGCATGAGCGTGTCGGTCTCGTTCGTGGCGTAGCCGAACATCATGCCCTGGTCGCCTGCGCCGGCGACGTCGAGCGTGTCGTCGTCGGCCGGGTCGGTGCGCGTCTCGAAGGCCTGGTCGACGCCCTGGGCGATGTCGGGCGACTGCTTGTCGATCGCGTTGATCACCGCGCACGAGTCGGCGCTGAAGCCGAGGTCGGCGTCGGTGTAGCCGATCTTGCGGATCGTGGAGCGCACGATCTCCTGGATGTCGACGTACGTGGAGGTCGAGATCTCGCCCGACACGACGACGAGCCCGGTGTTCACCAGCGTCTCGCAGGCCACGCGGCCGTAGGGGTCGTCGCGCAGGACGGCGTCGAGCACCCCGTCGGAGATCTGGTCGGCGATCTTGTCCGGGTGGCCCTCCGTGACCGACTCCGACGTGAACAGGTACTCGTTGTCAGAAAGCTGGCTCATGGGTCGAGGAAGACTAGCGGCCCGCCTTGCGGCCCGCGGCTCAGAGCAACTCGAGATCCCCGTACGACAGCGCCCAGGAGGCGGTGACGGTCGGGTCGGGGTCGATGTCCTGGTCGAGCTGGTTGACCATGAGCCGCGGCCCGCGCGGGGAGCGGACGTACCCGGCCCGCAGCGCCGCACGGCGTGCGGCCGACGCCCTCGGGAAGTGGGTCACGGCGTAGTCGACCCGCGCCGCGGCGGGCGCCTCGCGCAGCAGCACGCGCAGGACGGCCGGATCGTCGTCAGCGGCGAGCGCCTCGCACACGGCCAGGGCCCAGAGCGGGCCCCGGCGGACGACGCGGAAGATGGCCAGGCCGCGAAGCCGTCCGCCGTGGCGCACGCGGATCGCCCGGTAGTCGCCCACCGAGCCGTACCTCCAGCGCAGGTAGGCGGGATCCAGTGCGGTCGCGAACCGACCGCCGGCCCGGGGCACCCTCGCGAGCAGCGAGGCCAGCTCCGCGCTGTCCGCCAGCGCCTCTCGCGCCGTCTCGGCGGTGACGGCGGGCGGCCCGGCCGGCGCCGCCCGCCTCGCCCCGAGCATGCGCAGCGGCCGGCGGGGACGGACGAGGACGTCGAACGGGCCGACGCGCCGGCGGCCGAGCTTCACGAGCATGGGGTCGCTGTTGCCGTTGGGGTTGCTGAAGGCGAAGGCGTAGCCGTCGGCGATGCCCGCCGTGGCGCCCCGGATGAGCGCGCCCGCGACCCCGCGGCCGCGATGGGCCGGGTGCACGGCGATGTCCACGCCGCGGGCACCCACGACCGTCCTGCCGCCGGAGCTGACGGGCCAGCGGATGAGCGCCTCGAACCCGATCACGGCTCCGTCGGCCTCCGCGACCACCATGACCGAGGGCCCGAACGGGCTCTCGAGGTGCTTCCAGCGGAAGAAGGCTGCGGGGTCCGTCCCCGGCAGCTGCCGCGGCCAGCCCTCGAAGACCTCCACCAGCAGAGCGACCGCGGCGGGCTCGTCCCCGGGCCGGAACGGACGGACCTCGAAGCTCAGCGCGCGGCCCTTCGCCGCGGCCGGTCGGCCACGTCGCCGCGGCGCTGGGCGCGCTCGTTGAAGTCGATGACGAGCGGGACGCCGTCCATGGCGAAGCGGCGGCGCAGGCGGTTCTCGACGAAGTAGGCGTAGTCGCGCGTGACGCGCGTGCGCGAGTTGACCTGGATCGCGAAGCGCGGCGGGCGCATCCCGATCTGCGCCATGTAGATGAGCTTGAGCCGGTGCCCCTGCTTGGCCGGCGGCTCGCGGGCCGCCACGACCTCGGACAGGAAGCGGTTGAGCTCGGGCGTCGGGATCCGGTTGCGCATCTTGTCGCCCAGCGCGATCGCCTCGGTGAGGATGCGGTCCACGTGGCGGCCGGTGAGGGCACTGGCGGTCAGCAGCTTTGGCCGCAGGCGCAGCTTGGTGGCCACCCTGGCGCGCTCGTGGTCGAGGTCGGCCTCCTCCATGCCGGCGACGTCCCACTTGTTGAGCACGAGCGCCGTCGCGCAGCCCTCCTGCATGGCCAGCTCGGCGATTCGCAGGTCCTGGCTCGTGACGCCGTCGTGCGCGTCGCAGACCACGAGCGCGACGTCGGCGCGCTCGACCGCCCGCTGGGTGCGCAGCGTCGTGTAGTACTCGACGGACTCCGAGACCTTCGACTGGCGGCGCATGCCCGCCGTGTCGACGAGCACCAGGTTGCGCCCGCCGACCTGCAGCGGCAGGTCGATCGCGTCGCGCGTCGTGCCCGCGACCTCGCTGACGATCACCCGCTCGTGGCCCGCGAGGCGGTTGACGAGCGTCGACTTGCCGACGTTGGGGCGACCGACGATCGCGAGGCGGATCGTCTCGTCGTCGTCCTCCTCGTCGCCGTCGCCCTCCGGGAGCAGCGCCGTGACCCGGTCGAGCAGGTCGCCCGAGCCCAGGCCCTGGGCGGCCGACACGGCCACGGGATCGCCCAGGCCCAGGGCGTGGAACTCGGCGGCGAAGGGGATGTCGGCCACGTTGTCGACCTTGTTGGCCGCGACGACGACGGGGAGCCGCGAGCGGCGCAGCAGGTCGGCCAGCTCGGCGTCGCCCGGCCGCAGCCCGGCGCGCGCGTCGACGACGAGCACCGCGACCTGGGCGTCGGCCAGGGCGGCCTGGGCCTGCTCGCGGATGGAGCCCGAGATCGGTTCGGCGTCGAGGAAGTCCATGCCGCCCGTGTCGATGAGCTTGAAGCGCCGGCCGTTCCACTCGCAGTCGACCTCGTGACGGTCGCGCGTGATGCCCGAACGCTCGTGCACAACGGCAGCACGCGAGCCGCTGAGGCGGTTGACCAGCGACGACTTGCCGACGTTGGGGTAGCCGACGACGGCGACCTTCGGGGTCACGCGACGCGCTCCCGCACGAGCCCGACGATGCGCTGCACGACCTCGTCGACCGACAGCCCGGTCGTGTCGAGATGGACGGCGTCGGACGCGGCCACCATCGGGCTGTGGGCGCGCGCCGCGTCGCGCTCGTCACGCTCGGCGACCTCGCCCGCGGGCTGCTCGCGCCGGCGCGCGCGCTCGGCGAGGTCCGCGTCAAGCCACACCTTCAGCTCCGCCTCCGGCGCCACCACGGTGCCGATGTCACGGCCCTCGGCGACCCAGTCGCCCGAGGCGATGAGCGCCCGCTGGCGCGGCACGAGCGCCGCGCGCACCGCCGGGTCGGCGGCCACGCGGGAGGCCTCGCGCGAGATCTCGGGCGTGCGGATGGCGTCGCTGACGTCCTCCCCGTCGAGCAGCACGCGGTCGCCGTCGAACGCGATGTCGAGCGTCGCCGGATCGCGCGGCCAGGCCAGCGCGACGCAGCGGTACATCGCGCCCGAGTCCAGGTACGTGAAGCCGAGCGCCAGCGCGGCGGCGCGGGCGACGGTCGACTTGCCGGCCCCCGCGGGGCCGTCGATGGCGACGAGCATCGGTGCCACCATAGGAGGCGCGCGCCCGCAGCGCCCGCCGGCGACCGGTGCTTCCTCGTCAGGCGACCCTGGTGGTGCTCGCCCGCCGGGTGACCGTGAAGCGCCCCTCGGTCGAGTCCGCCTTGCGCAGCGTGACCACCACGTAGCGGCAGTAGCGGCGCAGGCGCGGGAAGCGCGCGAGCAGCGCACCGTCCGCACGGACCAGCCACGGCGGGGGGCGGCGTCCGACGGCGCGCCCGGCCATCGCCAGGAGCTGGAGCTCGCGCCGGCGCGCGTGCTCGAACGGCGTCAGCCAGGCGGTCAGCGCCTCCTCGGTGAGCGGCTGGTCCTCCCCGACCGGGTTCTTGCCCGGGTAGGGCAGATGGTCGCGCGCCCAGGCCAGCGCCGGGTTCGTGCCCAGCGGCTCCGCGAACGCCGCCCTGCCGCCGGGCCGCATGACCCGCTCGAGCTCGGTCGCAGCGACCCGGGCGTCGAGATGATGCAGGACCGCCTTGCCCACGACCACGTCGAAGGACCCGTCGGCGAAGGGGAGCGACTCGGCCGGGCCGACCACGAACGAGCAGCGGTCGCGCACCCCGTGCAGCTCCGCGCGGCGGCCGGCCACGTCCACGCTCACGCCCGAGATGTCCACCGCGGTCACACGCGCGCCGCTGAGGGCCAGCAGCGTGGTGAGCTCCCCCATCCCGCAGCCGAGCTCGAGGACCTCGGCGCCGCGCAGGTCGCCGAGGAACCCGGCGATGCCCGCCATCGTCGTGACCCGCGCGCAGTACGCGCCGAAGTCGCGGTCCCTGACCTGCAGGCTGCCGTCGCCGCGACGCTGCGCGATCTCATCCCACTTGCGGCGCTCGGCCTCGTAGTAGCCCTCCCTCACATCGCCCCCGTCGTCGGAACCTCCACCACACCCTGCCTAGGCGGTGTCGTACCCAGAGGGCGCTTCCCTGACCCGGTCAGGGCGTTGCCGGCGCCGGCGGGCCGGGGGGCGCCGCGACCGTGCCGGGGGCCTCGACGTCGTCGGGTTGCTCGACCCCTGCGATCTCGTAGGCCTCGTCCTGGTCGAGCGTCTCCTTCTCCAGCAGCGCGCGGGCCAGGGCCTCGAGGCGGTGGCGCTCGCGCTCGATGAGGGCGATCGTCTCGAGCTCGGCCTCCTCGACGATGCGGCGCACCTCCGCGTCGACCAGCTCCTGCGTGTGCTCGGAGACCTCCTGGGCACCCGGGAGCAGCGGGCTGGTGGCGCCCGAGGCCGCGACGGTCACCGGCCCGACGGCCTCGCTCATGCCCCAGCGGCCCACCATCCCACGGGCGATCTGCGTGAGGTTCTGCAGGTCGGACTCGGCCCCGGTGGTGATCTCGCCGTAGACGACGCGCTCCGCGGCGCGGCCGCCGAGGGCGACCTTGATCCGCCCGCGCAGCTCCTCGCGCTCGTAGCCGTAGCGGTCGGCCTCCGGCGTGGAGAGCGTGACGCCCAGCGCCTGGCCTCGCGGGATGATCGAGATCTTGCGCACCGGGTCGGCGCCCGGGGTGAGCATCCCGACGATCGCGTGGCCGCTCTCGTGGTAGGCCGTGCGCTCGCGGTCGGCGGGCAGCATGACCACGGAGCGCTCGGTGCCGAGGATGATCTTCTCGATCGCGTCGGTGAAGTCGTTCATCTCGACGCGCTCGTGCTCGCGACGGGCGGCGAACAGAGCGGCCTCGTTGACCAGCAGCGACAGGTCCGCACCCGTCATGCCCGGCGTCGAGGCGGCGATCTGCTCGAGGTCGACGCTCTCGGCCAGCGGCACGGAGCGCGTGTGGATGCGCAGGATCTCCAGGCGACCGAGGCGGTCGGGCGGCGACACCGTGACGCGCCGGTCGAAGCGGCCCGGGCGCAGGAGCGCGGGGTCCAGGACCTCCGGGCGGTTCGTCGCGCCGAGCACGATCACGCGCGTGTCGGCCTCGAAGCCGTCCATCTCGGTGAGGATCTGGTTGAGCGTCTGCTCGCGCTCGTCGTGGCCGCCGCTGAAGCCGCCCCCCGCCGAGCGCGAGCGCCCGATCGCGTCGAGCTCGTCGATGAAGATGATCGCGGGCGCCGCCTCCTTGGCCGTCTTGAAGAGGTCGCGCACGCGCGACGCGCCGACGCCGACGATGGCCTCCACGAACTCCGAGGCGGCCATCGAGAAGAAGGGCGCCTCGGCCTCGCCCGCGACGGCGCGGGCCAGCAGCGTCTTGCCCGTGCCGGGCGGCCCCGAGAGCAGCACGCCGCGGGGGATGCGCGCGCCGAGCTTCTGGTAGCGCTGCGGGTTGCGCAGGAAGTCGACGATCTCCACGAGCTCGTTCTCGGCCTCGTCGATGCCGGCGACGTCGGCGAAGGTCACGCGGTTCTGCTGTTCGGAGGTGACGCGGCGCGCGCTCGAGCGGCCGAAGCTCCCCAGCGCACCGCCGGCGCCGGACATCGACCGGCGCATGAACCAGATGAACAGCGCGACGAGCAGGATCGTCGGGCCGAAGCCGAGCAGGATCGTGGCCAGCAGCGAGCGCCCGTCGTCGGGCGGCGAGGCGTTGATCACGACGTTCTTGGAGTCCAGCAGCTCCGTGAGCTCGCGCGTCTCGACGAACGCGGGGACCTGCGTGTCGAAGCGATCGACCTGCACCGTCTTCTTGTTCTCGCCGACCGGCGTGAACGGCGCCGTGCGCTTCAGGCGCCCCTGGATCGTCTCGTCCTCCGACGAGATCTCCTCGACGTTGCCCGCCCGCACCTGGTCGACGAAGAACGGCTCGTAGGGCACGCGCGTGGACTTCTCGGGGTCGCCCGTGGTGACCGCGAACAGGACGTTCAGCGCGAGCAGCCCGGCCAGCACCCCCCAGAACAGCTTGCGCCGCCTCGTGGGCAGCATCGGCGGCTTGGGCTTCGGCGGCGCGCCGCGGCCGTCGGGCGACGGCTCGACGCGCCAGCTCGGCGGGCTCGGACTGCGGTCCGAGCCGTCGCCGCGACCGTCGGACCGCGTGGCGGGTGGGCTGGCTGGTGAGCGGCGGTCGGCCATGGCGCGCGGGTCCTCGTGGTCCCTTCTCAGAGCAGTCGGGCGAGATCGTCGGTGAAGCGAGGGTAGGACACCTCGGCCGCCTCCATACCGACGACCTCGACGCCCTCCTGCGAGGCCAGGCCCGCGACGGCGCCGAGCATGGCGAGCCGGTGGTCGCCGCAGGGCGTCCAGCACGCCGCCGCGCAGCGCGCCGCGGCCGGTCACGGCGAAGCCGTCGGCGGTCGCCTCGATGTCGGCCCCCAGGCCGCGCAGCCCCTCGACGACCGCGGTGATCCGGTCGGACTCCTTGAGGCGCAGCTCGCCCGCCCCGCGCACGACGGTCTGCGCCCTCGGCGAAGCAGCCCAGCAGCGCCACGAGCGGCAGCTCGTCGATGGCCAGCGGCACCTCGTCGGCCTCCACCTCGGTGGCGATCAGCGGCCCGGCGGCCACGTCGAGGTCGGTCGATCGGCTCGGAGCGCGCGAGCTCGTCGCCCGGGTGGTGCTCGAGGTCGCCCAGCACGACGCCGCCCATGCGCTGGACGATGCGCAGGAAGCCGGTGCGCGTCCAGTTGGCCGACGTGTCGCGCACGATCAGCCGCGATCCGGGCACGAGCACGCCGGCGGCGATCGACGAAGGCCGCCGACGACGGGTCGCCCGGGATCGACGATCTCCTCGAGCGTCAGCTCGTCGCAGTTGGCCACCGTCACGTGGCGCCCGGAGCGGTGCACGGACGACGCCGGCCGCGGACAGCATGCGCTCGGTGTGGTCGCGGCTGAGCGCCGGCTCGCTGACCGTCGTGGCGCCGTCGGCGGCCAGGCCGGCCAGCAGCACGCACGACTTGACCTGCGCGCTGGCCACCGGCAGGTCGTAGGCGATCGAGCGCAGGCGCGCGCCGGTGATCGTGAACGGCGGCAGGCGGTCGCCGGTCGCCTCCACGGTGGCGCCCATGCGGCGCAGCGGCTCGGCGATGCGGTCGACGGGGCGCCGGCGGATCGACGCGTCGCCGTCGAGCGTGAAGCTGCGGCCCTCCTGCCCGGCCAGCCAGCCCGGCAGCAGCCGCATGAGCGTGCCCGCGTTGCCGACGTCGATCGCGCCGCCCGGCTGCCGGGCCTCGCGCAGGCCGGCGCCGCGGATGACGACCTCGTCGGCGCGCAGCTCGACCAGCGCACCGAGCGCGCCGGATGGCCTGCAGCGTCGCGTTGGTGTCGGCGGCGTCGAGGTAGTTGCGGATGCGCACCGGCTCGACCGCCATCGCACCCAGCAGCGCCGCCCGGTGCGAGATCGACTTGTCGGCCGGCGGCGTCAGCGCGCCGCGCAGGCGCCCGGCCGGCTCGAAGCGGACGTTCATGCCGTCCCCGGGGCGGCGTGGGACCGTGATCGGGAAGCCGAGCTCCGCCACGAGCGCCCGGGCCTGCTCGGCCTGCGACGCCGTCACCCACAGGGCGATCTCGCCCGTGCGGTTGTCCTCGGATGGGGCGAGCGCCATGTCGGAGATGTTGATGCCCTCGCGCCCGAGCGTGAGCGCGATCTCGGCGATGACCCCCGGCCGGTTGGGCACGGCGGCCCGCAGCTCGGCCGCGCGGCCCGCCGCCCAGGCCGGCGGCCAGCAGCGCCTGGCGCTCGGCCGCCGACTCGCGCTGCCAGGCCCCGAGCCACTGGCCGTCGCCGCGCGGCCAGCGCGTCGCGGGCCTCGGTGAGGCGCTGCAGCGCGTCGTCGATCGCGGCGCCCAGCGCGTCGCGGTTGGCCAGGTAGATGCCCTCCCAGAGGGCCGGGTTGGCGCCGGCGACGCGCGTCGCGTCGCGGAAGCTCGGCCCGGTGGGCGGCAGCCGCTCACCGCCCAGCGCCCGCGCCGCCTGACCGACGAGGACGTTGGCGAGCAGGTGCGGCAGGTGCGAGATGGCGGCCATGAGGGCGTCGTGCGTCTCGGCGTCGATGATCGCCGGGCGCGCGCCGAGGCCGGTGATCGCCCTGTGCAGGCGCTCGAGCAGCACCCCCGAGCTGCCCGCGGTCGGCGTGAGGTACCAGGTCTGGTCGGCGAAGAGGTCCTCGCGGGCGTGCTCGACGCCGGCCGCCTCGCCGCCGGCGAGCGGATGGCCGCCCACGAAGCGCTCGTCGTCGCGCCCGGCGACGACCGCGCGCTTCGTCGAGCCGACGTCGGTCACCACGCAGGTCGTCCGGGGCGGCGGCCAGGACCGCGTCGAGCGTTGCGGCCAGCGCGTCGACGGGCACGGCGACGAAGGCGGCGTCGGCGCCGGCCAGCGCCTCGGGCAGGCCGGCGCACGCCTCGTCGAGGGCGCCGTGGGCCAGCGCCCGCGCGGCGTGCGGGATCCACCCCGCGCACGTGGGCGCCCAGGCGCCGGCGCGCCGCCAGGCCGATCGACCCGCCGATGAGCCCGACGCCGACGACCGCGACGATCAACTCGTGGCGGTGGCGGCGGCCCGGAACGCCTTGCCCGCGACCGCGGCAGCGCGCTCGACCTGGTCGGCGTAGCGGGCGAAGTCGTCGGCGCGCAGCGCCTGCGGGCCGTCGCAGATGGCCTCCTCCGGCGCCGGGTGGACCTCGACGATGATGCCGTCGGCGCCCGCCGCCGCGGCGGCCAGCGACAGCGGCTCGACGAGGTCGCGCCGCCCGGCGGCGTGGCTGGGATCGACGACGACGGGCAGGTGCGAGAGCTCCTTGAGCACCGGGATCGCCGTGAGGTCGAGCGTGAAGCGGTAGGCGGTCTCGAACGTGCGGATGCCGCGCTCGCAGAGGATCACCTGCTCGTTGCCCTCCTTGAGGACGTACTCGGCGGCCATCAGCAGCTCCTCGAGCGTCGCCGACAGGCCGCGCTTGATGAGCGCCGGGCACCCCGAGCGCCCGACCTCGGCCAGCAGCGCGTAGTTCTGCATGTTGCGCGCGCCGATCTGGATCACGTCGGCCACCTCGAGCACCGGCTCGAGGTCGCGCGCGTCCATGAGCTCGGTGACGACCGGCAGGCCGGTCTGCTCCTTGGCCTCGGCCAGCAGGCGCAGGCCCTCCTGTCCGAGGCCCTGGAACGCGTAGGGCGACGTGCGCGGCTTGTAGGCGCCGCCGCGGAACATGGTGGCGCCGGCCTCGTTGACGACGTGCGCGGTCGTCAGCGTCTGGGAGCGGGACTCCACGGTGCACGGGCCGGCGATCAGCGCGAAGTGCTCCCCGCCGATGCGCCGCCCGCCGATCTCCAGCACCGACTGCTCGCCGCGGCGCAGCTGCGCCGAGGCCAGCTTGTAGGGCTTGAGGATGGGGACGACGCGGTCGACCCCCGGGGATCCCTCGAGATCGAGGCGGGCGATGTGCTCGAGGTCGCCGATGGCGCCGATCACGGTGACCTCGTCGCCGCGGCTGGGGTGGGCTCGCGCGCCGACCCCCTCGATCCGGGTGATGACGGCCTCGACCTCCTCGTCGGTCGCCGTCTGCTTCATCACGATCATCATGCGTTCGCTGCCTTTCCGGGTGCCTGAACAGGGTACGGGTGGGGACGGCGCTCGGCCCGAAGGCCCGGAAGGGAGCTGGCGTGCCCGGATGGGCGCAGCCGGCCGAGCGCCTAGCTAAATCGCCAGGCGCGCGGATAGGCGTAGCCGGAGGTCGACAGCGCGATGTGAGCGGCGGTGCTGCGGGCGCTGTCGGGGCCGTGCCTCATGCACGGCCAACTATGGCAGATGCGTCGCCGTCAGTCGTCGTCCTCGTCGCCGCGCTCGAGCTGCGCGCGGATCTCGCCCATGGGGAACGTGCTCGAGTGCACGTTGGCGTACGTGACGCCGTTGCGCATCGCCTTGATCAGCTCGTCGAACTCGCCGGCCGAGATGCCCTGGTCCGCGGGCCCGATGACGTCGGCCGCCGTGAACGTGCCGCTGATCCGGGCCGGAGCGGCGGGGCAGGCCGGCGTGCCCGCCGGCGCGCTGGCCAGGTTCGAGCACAGGAAGACGCTGACGCCGCCGTTGACATCGCGCTGGCCGAAGTGGATGTGGGCCTGCAGGACGTCTCCCTGCAGGTCGCGGTAGCGCAGCGACCACTCGACCTCGCTGGAGTCGAGGCTGGCGCGGAAGTGGCCGCTGGCCGCCGACGACACGGCCGGGACCTCCTCGTAGCCGGTGAGGCGCTCGCTGAACGACCCGCCGCCGCCGGCCGCCGCCAGCGTCGTCAGGCCGGCCGCCACCCCGCCGAGCGTCACCGCGGCCAGGATCGCCTTGACGCGCATGCTGCTCATCTGGACCTCCTCGGGAGGGGAAGGGGCTGTGGAGGCCGACGCTACAGGAGCTCTGCGAGCGCGCGGAGAAAGCGCGCGTTGTCGGCCGGCGTGCCGTAGGTGACGCGCAGCGCGCCGGGCGTGCCCAGCGCGGTGCCGGCGCGCACCAGCACGCCGCGCTCGGCGAGTCCGCGCACGACGTCGGCCTCGACCTCGGCGGGGTCGCCGCCGTCGGGCACGGGCAGGTGCAGCCAGGCGAAGTTGGCCTGCGACTCGGCGAGCTCGACGCCCATCCGGGTCAGGCCGCTCTCGAGCTCGACGCGGGCGAGGACGGCCCGCTCGACGCGATCGGCCACCGCGTCCTGGTGGCGCAGCGCCTCGATCGCCGCCGCCTGGGCCGCCGCGTTGCAGAAGAAGGGCTGGCGCACCTGGTCGACCGCGCGCACGAAGCGCTCGTCGCCGCACAGCGCGAAGCCGACGCGCAGGCCGCACAGCCCGTAGACCTTCGAGAAGGTCCGCAGCAGCACGAGGTTGGGGTGGGCTTCGAGGAGGTCGACGGACGCGTCGGGGTCCTCGAGCGTGCTGAACTCGCAGTAGGCCTCGTCCAGGATGACGGCGACGTTGCGCGGCACGCGCTCGACGAAGGCGGCGATCTCGGCCAGCGGCAGGGCCGTGCTCGTCGGGTTGTTGGGGTTGCAGACGACGACCAGGCGCGTGGCCACGGTGATCTCCCCCAGCATCGCCTCGAGGTCATGGCGCTCGGCGGCGTCGAGCGGCACGCGGACGGCGCGGGCGCCCGAGGCGGCCTCCAGGTGCGGGTAGACCGAGAACGACGGCCAGGCGTGGACCAGCTCGGCCCCGGGCTCCAGGAGCGCGTCACCGGCCGCGAGCAGGATGTCGCACGAGCCGTTGCCGATCGCGATGCGCGGCGTGGGTACGCCGTAGCGCTCGCTCAGCGCGCGGCGCAGGCGCGCGTTGGAGGGATCGGGGTAGCGGTTGAGGCCCTGCAGCGTGCGCGTGATCGCGGCCACGACGGCGGGCAGCGGCGGGTCGGGCGACTCGTTGGAGGCCAGCAGCGCGACGTCGTCGGGCAGCGCGTAGCCGTCCGCCTTGGGGTAGGCGGGGATGCGCTCCAGGCGCTCGGAGAACTCGATGGGCACCGCCTCCTAGCGTTGCACACGGCGCCGGGTTCGCGAGGCCGGCGCGGGCGCGAACAGCAGCATCGAGGGGAGCGAGCGCCCGCAGGAGCCGGCGCAGCGCCAAGGGGGTGGGCTCTATTTCGCACCCTATGGATGCAGAATCGAGCCCACCCCCGCCAGCGGGGCCGCCTCACTCCGTCGGTGCGGCTGTTCGCGGCGCCGCGGGCGTCACGTCGGGCGGCCCGCCAGGCGCGCCACCACCGGGAGCACCACCCTCTGGACGGCCGGCGGCGGCGAGCACATGACGGTCTCGTCGCGGTAGCGCAGGGCCAGGTCGGCGATCCAGGCCGCGCCCCGGCGGCTCGTCGGCAGGTTGTGGCGGTTGTAGAGGCCCTCGCGGGCGGCGCGCGCGGTCTCGACGAGGAACTCCTCCAGGCGCCCGGCGGGGGTCACCTCGCAGCGAAGCCTGGCCTCGCGGCCGCTGGTGTTCTTGAGCTCGTGGGGAACGTTGCGGGCGACGAGGACGGGCCCGTCGGCGGGCGTGAGGTCGCGCCAGGTGCCGGCGACCTTGACGCGGGCCGTGCCCTCGAGCGACCTCCCAACGCTCCTCGAGCGAGGGATGGAAGTGCTCGGGCAGGTGGCCGCCGTCGTCGAGCCAGGTCGTGACCCACAGGCGCTCGCCGTCGCGCGCGAAGCTCATCGAGGCCCCGTGGACCGGGTCGTGGACGCGCTCGGACTCGGTGATGGTGTCGGTCATGGGCCGACGATACCACGCTAAGCTACTCGTCGGTAACAGATGATCGAGACCACCGCAGCCAAGCGCCTGCCGGCCGCCGAGCGCCGCGCCGTCATCGTCGAGGCGGCCGGGCGGCTCTTCGGCGAGCGCGGCTACGACGCCACGCGCCTGGAGGACGTCGCCCGCGCCGCGGGCGTGACCAAGCCCGTCCTCTACCGACACTTCGACGACAAGCAGGCGCTGTACCTCGCCCTGCTGCAGCGCCACCGCGACGACCTCGCGCGCTTCGCGGACGCGATCCCGCCCGAGGGGACGGCGCACGAGCGCCTGCGTGCGGTCCTGGACGTCTGGCTGGCCTACGTCGAGACCCACCACTACCAGTGGATGATGCTGTTCCGCGACAGCGGCGGCGGGCCAGGGATCAGAGCGTTCCGCGTCGAGGTGCACGCCCGCGCGCGGGCCGTGCTGACCGGGCTGATCGGCGCGCTGAGCGAGACGCCGATCCCGGAGCGCGAGCTCGAGCCGCTGGCCGAGCTGATGAGCATGGGCATGGCCTCGCTGGTCCTGTGGTGGACGGACGAACCCGCCGTCGCGCGCGAGGCGGTGCTGGACGCGATGACGAGGGTCTGGACGGGCCTACTGCGCTGACTCGAGGTCGGCGCGCAGCCGGCGCGCCTCGCCGAGGTACACGTGGCGCACGGTGTGCGACTCGTCGGCGTAGAAGTGGATGAGCGCGCGGATGACGCGCGGCAGCGCTCCCGGCACGGGCACCTCGCGGGCGCACAGCAGCGGCACGGCGTCGAAGCCCAGGCGGCGCGCGGCGACGGCGGGGAACTCCGCGTCGAGGTCGGGGGTGAGCGTGAAGATCGCGCTCACGACGTCCTCGGGCGCCAGCGCGTTGCGCTCCATGATCGCTCGGATGAGCGTCTCGGTGGCGTCGAGGATCTGATCGCCGTCGTTGGCGTCGACCGTCGTGGCGCCGCGCAGGGCGAAGAGGCGCATGTGGCGGCGATGCTATCCGGGGGCCCGCGGCGCCTTGCGCGGCGGGTCGCGCGGCGCCTTGCGCAGCCGCTGCACCTCGGCGGGCGTCAGGCGCCGGTGGGCGCCGGCGGGCAGCTCGCCGAGGCGCAGCGGGCCGAAGCCGACGCGCTGCAGCGCGCGCACGGGGTGCCCGACGGCCTCGAGCATGCGCCGCACCTGGCGCTTGCGGCCCTCGCGCAGCGTCAGCTCGACGACGTCGGGGCGCACCAGCCGCGCGCCCGCCGGCGCCGTGGGGCCGTCGTCCAGCGTCACGCCCTCGCGCAGCGCGCGCAGGGCGCGCTCGCGCACGGGTCCGCCACCGACCCGGGCGTGGTAGGTCTTGGGCACCTCGAAGCGCGGATGGGTCAGCCGGTGGGCGAGGTCGCCGTCGTTGGTGAGCAGGATGAGCCCGGTCGTGTCGGCGTCCAGGCGCCCGACGGGGTACAGGCGCCCCGGAGGGTTGCGGACGAGCTCGACGACCGTCGGGCGGCCGTGCGTGTCGCTGGCCGTCGACACGACGCCGGCGGGCTTGTGCACGGCGAGCACCACCGGCGCGGCGCCGCGCGGCGCGACGGCCTCGCCGTCGACGGCGATCGCCTCCGTGCCGTCGACGTCGCGCGCGGGGTCGCGCACGACGTCGCCGCCGACCGTGACCCGGCCCTCGGCGATCAGCGCCTCGGACGCGCGCCGCGAGGCGACGCCCGCGTGCGCCAGATGCTTGGCGAGGCGCACCGGCTCGGGGTCAGCCGCGGCCGCGCCGTCGCCACGGGCCCCAGATCGCGTACGTGGCGCCCGGGATGGCCCGTCCGATGCCCTGCTGGTTGACGAACAGCACGCGCCCTCCGGGGTGGAAGCAGGCGCCGCAGAACTCGGTCTCGTTGGCGTTCGCCCGGACGAGGTCGTAGAGGCGCCCGGCGCGCGTGAGACCGCGCACGAACGGGGCGCCGGCGCCGTCCTCGCACAGGAGCACGTCGCCGGTGCGCGGGACCAGGGCGAGGTTGTCGGGGGCGTCGAGCTGCGCCTCCCCCGCGCTCTCGAAGACCAGGCGCAGCGTGCCCCGCCGCGGGTCGAGCTCCCAGATCTGGCCCTTGCGCGCGGCGCCGCCGTCGGTGCAGTCGAAGTAGATGCGCCGGCCGCCGGTCGCCCAGGCGCCCTCCTGGCGGCTGAACAGCGCTGCGCCCGCCGCCTGCGCCTGGGCGCGCGTGCTCGCCGGGGCGTCGTTGGACGCCGGCTCGGCCACCGGGACGTCGACCCAGTCGATCGCGAACGGGCGCAGGAGCGGGAAGGAGACGCGCGTGTCGGCCGGGCCGTCGAGGATGCGCAGGGCCTGCAGCTTCCCCGTCGACTGGGCCAGGTCGCCGGCGCGGAGCGGCTGCGTGTCGGGCACGTAGCGGTACAGGCACGCGTCGCCGCGGTCCTCGGTCTCGTACAGAGCGCCGTCGTACCAGGCGACCGCCTCGTGGACGAAGCGCCCCGCCGCGCGGATGGGGAGCGCCTGCACCGGGTGGCCGGCGCTCGCGTCCACCTCGAAGACGTAGCCATGGGGCCGGCCGGCGACGGAGAAGCTCTCCTCGCACGTGATCCACGTGCCCCAGGGCGTCGTGCCGCCGGCGCAGTTCGTCGTCGTCCCGCCGAGCACAGCGCGCTGGTCGCGCACGCGCAGCCCGGGGCCCACGACGAGCTTCGTGACGCCGCCCGCGATGCCGGGGTCCGGGTCGTAGCGCAGCGCAGCGGGCACCACGACCGGGATCTCCAGAGGGTGGGGCGCCGGCCCCGGCGGGCTGCGGTTCTCGTGGTTGCGCAGCAGCACGGTCGTGCGCCCCCGGCCGCGGAAGGCGGCCATCCCGTCGAAGGCCGTCGGCGTGGGGCTGCCGTCGGTCATCGTCTCCCCCGCCCGCGAGATCACGCGGTAACGGAAGCCGCGCGGCAAGGCCAGGTCGCCGCGGTCGACCAGCGGCCCGTAGCCGCCCGTGCGGACCGGCGCACCCGACGCGCTGCGCGCGGCGTAGGCGGCGAGCGGGCCGGCCATGAGGACGCCGCCACCTGCGGCGGCCGCGTGGCGCAGGAAGGTTCGGCGGTCCACGGTCGTGGCCATGCTTCACTCTCCCACATGGACCTCGATCGCCTTCACGAGCTCCTTAGCGCGCGCGGTGAGCCGGCCTTCCGCGCCGGCCAGGTGTGGCGCTGGCTGGCCCGCGGCGCGGGGTCCTACGACGCGATGACCGACCTGCCGGCTGGCCTGCGCGCGGCGCTGGCGCAGGAGCTGCCGCTGTCGACGCTCGAGCTCGAGCACGAGACGCACGCCCGCGACGGCACGGTCAAGGCGCTGTTCCGCACGCGGCGCGACGGGCGTCCCGTCGAGGCGGTGCTGATGCGCTACGGAGACGGCCGGCGGTCGCTGTGCCTGTCGTCGCAGTCGGGCTGCCCGCTGACCTGCACGTTCTGCGCGACCGGGCAGATGCGCTTCGGGCGCAATCTCAGCGCGTGGGAGATCGTCGACCAGGCGCTGCACTTCCGCCGCCTGGAGGCGGTGGACCACGCCGTCTTCATGGGCATGGGCGAGCCGATGATGAACCTCGACGCCGTGCTCGGCCGCGTGCCGGCGCCTGCCCGACCTCGGCATCACCCACCGGCGCACCGCGATCTCCACCGTCGGCTGGATCCCCGGCATCGACGCGCTGACCGACAGCGACATGCCGATCCGCCTGGCGCTGTCGCTGCACGCCGCCGACGACGCGCTGCGCAGCGAGCTCATGCCGGTCAACGAGCGCTACCCGCTGGCCGACGTGCTCGCCGCCTGCCGGCGCTTCCACGAGCGCAAGCGCCGCCTGGTGTTCGTCGAGTACGTGATGCTCGCCGGGGTCAACGACCGCTACGAGCAGGCGCTGGCGCTGGCCGACGTGCTCGATCCGAGGGTCTTCAAGGTCAACCTGATCCCATACAACCCGACCGGGCGCTTCGACGGCTCCAGCCGCGAGGCGATCGCCGCCTTCCGCGCCGTGCTCGAGGAGCGCGGGCTGCGCGCGACGGTCCGCCTGACGCGCGGGCGGGACATCGACGCGGCCTGCGGCCAGCTGGCCGCGCGCGTCGCGGTGTGAGCCCGGACGCCGCGGCGCCGCGAACGCTCGCGGCGTGTGTGCGGGCCGCGGTCGCGCAGTTCCGGTGAGCGTCAGCCGCCCGCGCGCGCCTCGCCGGCCTGCAGCAGCCGGTCGCGCAGGTCCGCCTCCTCCTCCGGCGACGGGTCCCAGGCCGACGGGTCCGGGAGGGCGTCGAGGCCCGTGAGGCCGAACAGCTTGAGGAAGAGCGGCGTGGTGCGGTACAGGACGGCGCCGAACTGCGAGCGGCCGGCCTCCTCGATCAGGCCGCGCTCCAGCAGCGTGCTCGACGCGGAGTCCGCGCTCACGCCGCGGATCCGGGTGATCTCCGGCCGCGAGACGGGCTGCAGGTAGGCGACGATCGACAGCGTCTCGGCCTGGGCGGGTGTCAGCGGCGGGGTGCGCGGCCTGGCCAGCAGGCGCCGCGCTGCGGGCTCGGTCTCGGGATCGCTGGCCAGCGTGAAGCCGCCGGCCAGCTCGCGCAGGACGATGCCGCGGCGGCCGGGCGCGCAGGCCTCGCGCAGCTCGCCGAGCGCCGCGGCCAATTCGGTCTGCGAGCAGCCGGCCGCGTCCATGAGGTCGGCCGGGGCGACGGGCTCGGGCGCCAGGAAGAGCAGCGCCTCGAGGGTGCGGGCCAGCGGGCTCACGCGCGCGCCTCCTCCGCCGCGCCGGGCGCGGCCACGATCGCGATGTCGCCGAACGGGACCTCCTGGGTCCACGTGGCCTCGCCCTGCTTGTAGAGCTCCAGGAGCGCGAACAGGGTGACCGCGACGGTGACGCGGTCGGCGTCGCGCACGGCGTCGTCGAACGAGCACGCGCCGCCGCGCAGCAGCGCCCGCAGGTGCGCGAGGCGGTCGGCCACCGACACGCGCGACGGGCCCATGTGGCGCAGCTCGAGCGGCGGCGGCATCCGCAGCAGCCCGCCCAGCGCCGCGCCGAGCTGGGCCGGGTCGTACACGCCCGCGGCCGCCTCGTCGGGCTCGACGCGCCGCAGCTGCGCCGGCAGCGGCGCGGCGCGGAAGCGGTGGCCGTCCTCGGCCTCCAGGCGATCGGCGAGGTGGTCGGCGGCGCGCCGGTAGCGGCGCGCCTCGAGCATCCGGGCCAGCAGCTCCTCGGCGGCCTCGCCAGGCTCGAGGTCGAGCAGCTCGTCCTCGTCGTCGCGCGGCAGCATGAGCCGCGACTTGAGCTCGAGCAGGGCGGCGACGAGCACGAGGAACTCGGTGGCCACCTCGAGGTCGAGCTCGCCGCGGGCCTCGAGGTGGTCGAGGTAGCCGACGACGACGTCGGCCAGCTCGACCTCGAGCAGGTCGACCTCCTCGCGCAGGACGAGCGTCAGCAGCAGGTCGAACGGCCCGCTGAAGACCTCGAGGTCGAGCTCGAGCTCGGCGACGGTCGCGGGCGTCGGCGTCTCGGTCACGCGGGCAACCGTAGCGCCGGCCCCCGACGGCGGGAGCGCAGCGTCCAGGCCGCCGTCAGGCCGAAGAGCGCGGCGACCGCGAGGTAGGGCACCGCGTCGCCGGTGACCTCGGCCACCCCGCCGCCCGCCCCCGAGCCGATCGTGAAGCCCAGCGCCCAGGCCAGGTTGAACAGCGCGAAGGCGAAGCCCTGCTGCAGGCCGATGCGGTCGGCCCCGCGGCTCAGGACGCTGCCGGCGGGCGCCCACAGCAGCCCGAGCGCCGCCGCGGCGAGCACGACCGCGACCGCCAGCGGCGTCGGCGGAGCCCGGGAGCTGGAGCAGGACGAGCGCCAGCGACCGCCGCCAGGAGGCTCGGCCGGATCAGGTAGGCCGCGCCGCGCCGGTCGGCGATGCGGCCGGCCAGCGGGCTGATGATCGCCTCGAAGCCCGCCGCGACGAAGAAGGTCGCGCCGATGGCCAGGCCGCTCGCGCCCAGCTCGTCCAGGCGCAGCGGCGCCAGCACGTCGAGCACGCCGAAGCCCATCGCGGGCAGGATGGTCAGCCACATGCCCACGCGCACGCTGCGCTCGCGCAGCGCCGCCAGCGGCGTGGTCAGGGCCTGCGGCGCGCCGGCCGGCGCGGGCGTGGCCAGCGCCCACGCCGCGAGGCCGGCGCCCAGCACCACGATCGACGAGAACGCGGCCTCCTGGCCGAGACGGCCGTGGCCAGCGCGCCGAGCACGGGCCCGAGCTGGACGCCGAAGATCGCCGCCCCCAGCGCGGTGCCGATGACCTCGCCGCGGCGCTCCTGCGGAGCGGCGGTGGCCAGCCACGCCATGCCGCCCGCCCACGAGCACGCCCCGCCGACGCCCTGCAGGAAGCGGGCGGCGTCGAGCACGACGATCGAGTCGCCGAAGGCGAAGGCCACGCTCGACACCGACATGAGCCCCAGCCCGGCCAGGACGGCGGCGCGGACGCCGGCGCGGGCCGCGAGCCAGCCGGCGGGCAGCGCCCCGGCGAGGTTGCCCAGCGCGTAGGTGGCGGCCAGCAGGCCGGCGGCGTCCTTGCCCAGGCTCAGGCGGTCCGACAGCTCGGGCAGCAGCGGCGTGATCGCCGCGTAGAACATCGTGTCGACGAGGATCACCGCCCCGACGAGCGCGATCAGCCGGCGCATGCGGCCAGCCTCGCAGACCGCCCGCGGGCGGCCCTTCCTCAGGCGGGCGGGCCCACGCCCATCGCCCCGCGCACGTCGCGCAGCGTGCCCGAGGCGATCGCGCGCGCCTTCTCGGCCCCGGTGGCGAGGACCGCCTCGAGCTGCTGCTCGTCGCCGCGCAGCTCGGCGTAGCGCTCGCGGACGGGCGCGAGCGCCGCGATGACGGCCTCCGCCACCGCGGCCTTGAGGTCGCCGTAGCCGCGGGCGCCGGCGAGGTCGGCCTCGACCTGCTCGGGCGTGGCGCCGCGGACCGCGGCGAGCAGGTCGACGAGGTTGGTCACGCCCGGCTTGTCCGGCCCGCGGCGGATCTCCGTGCCGGAGTCCGTCACCGCGCGGCGCAGCTTCCTGGTCACCGCCTCGGGCTCGTCGAGCACGTAGACCGTGCCGTCCTCCGTCGCTCCGGTCGTCGACATCTTCCGCGCCGGATCCTGCAGGTCCATGATCCGCCCCCCGATCTCCGGGATGCGCGCGGCCGGGAGCACGAGGATCTCCTCGCCGCCGCCGAAGCGCGCGTTGAAGCGCCGCGCGATCTCGCGCATGAGCTCGACGTGCTCGCGCTGGTCCTCGCCCACGGGCACCTCGTCGGCCCGGTAGGCCAGGACGTCGGCGGCCTGCAGCACGGGGTAGAAGAGCAGCCCGGCCGACACGAGCTCGCGCTGCGCCAGCGACTTGTCGCGGAACTGGTGCATGCGGTTGAGCTCGCCGAGCGCGGTCACCGACGACAGCAGCCAGCAGAGCTCGGTGTGCTCCTGGACGTCGCCCTGGCGGAAGAGGATGCAGCGCTCGGGCTCCAGGCCGGCGGCGAGCAGGATGGCCGCGGTGTCATGGACGCGCTCGCGCAGCGTGGCGGGGTCGTAGGGCACGGTCGTCGCGTGCAGGTCGACGATGCAGAAGATGCCGTCGCCCCGCTCCTGGGAGACGACGTACTGGCGGATCGCGCCGATGTAGTTGCCCAGGTGCTTGCGGCCCGTGGGCTGGATGCCGGAGAAGATGCGCACCGGCGGAGAAGCTAGTGGACCGGACGGGCCGCCAGCGTGCGAGGAGCACCGCTCCGGGAGCTTCCCGTCCAGCCAGGGGGGCTTGGTGGACGAGAGCCGGAGCGGCGCCTCCCGCAAATCCGGCCTAGGGGGGCGTTGGCCGGGCCGTCGCGCCACTCGTTGGCGACGACGACTCCTTCATTCCCCATGGTGCAACAGATCAAGCCGGAGTTTCCATGCTTTTCGACGGACGGCAGAAGTTCTGCGACGACCGGCGCGGTTGTGCCACCGTTCAACCGGGAAGCCACCGTTCGCCTGTGTCCTCGTTCGACGGAAAACCGGTCGGTCCACGCGACTACGCGACGCTCAGCGCGGGCTGGGCGTCGCTGCTCGGCGCGGTGCTCGTCGCCTCACGCGACCGGGGCGAGGACCCGGTGCCCGCCGGCGAGATCGTCCCCCTCGGCGTGGCCACCTTCGCGCTGGCCAAGCTCCTCGCCAAGGAGAAGGTCGCGGCGGAGGTGCGCGAGCCCTTCGTCGAGGAGACGCCCGACGGCCGCCGGCCGAAGGGCACCGGCATGCGCTACGCCGTCGGCGAGATGCTGACCTGCACCCGCTGCGTGGGCTTCTGGAGCGCGCTCGGCCTGGTCGGCCTGCGCACCGTGCGCCCGCGCGAGGCGCGTGTCGTGACCGCCGTCCTCGGCGCCAGCGCCGTCAACGACGTCGCCCAGGCGGGCTTCAGCTGGCTGAGCGCCAAGACGACGTCGAGCGAGCGGGCGGCCGCCGAGCCGATCGCCGGCGCGGTCGGCGAGCCGGCGCACGAGGCGCACCCCGACCGCGCGGCCCAGCGCGGGCAGACCGCCAGCGGCTAGCGCGCCCTGGCGCCCATGATCAGCTGGAGGCCTTGCCGCCCTTGCGTCCGGCGGCCTGCTTCTGGGCGCGGTTGCCGCCGCTGCCGGATCCGCTGCTCTTGCCGCTCTGACTGCTTCCGCCGCCGCTGCCGGACTGCTTGCCGCCCTTGCGCGAGGCGTCGGGCGTGTTCGCGATCGCAGCGGCGCGTGACTTGCTCATGCCCTTCTTTCGCAGGCCCTCGTACTGCTTGTCGTCCTTGACGCTCGGACCGTGATCCTTGGCCATCCGGAGTGCCTCCTTCCTGTCGCCGTGGGTCGTCGACGGGGTACCCGGTTCACGCCGGGGAGGCACCCGATCCGCGCTCGTCGAGCGGCTGCCTGATGATCGGGCGCTTGGCGGCGCCGGCCTCGTCGAGGCGGCGCACCGGCGTCGTGTACGGCGCATTGAGCGCGACCTGGGGATCCTCGCGCGCCTCGCGCACGATCGCCGCGACGGCCTCCGCGAAGGCGTCGAGCGTCTCCTTGGTCTCGGTCTCGGTCGGCTCGACCAGCAGCGCCTCGTCGACCAGCAGGGGGAAGTACACCGTCGGCGGGTGGAAGCCGTGGTCCAGCAGCCGCTTGGCCAGGTCCAGCGTGCGGATCCCGAGCTCCTTCTTCATGGGGGCGCCGGACAGCACGAACTCGTGCATGCAGCGCTCACCGAAGGCGAGCGGCAGGGCGTCGCCGACGAGCTCGCGCAGGCGCGCGAGCAGGTAGTTGGCGTTGAGCACCGCGGTCTCCGACGCGTCGCGCAGCCCCTCCGCGCCGAGCGAGCGGATGTAGGCGTAGGCGCGCACGAACGTGCCGTAGTTGCCCTGGAACCCACGCAGGCGGCCGATCGCCTTCTCGCGGTCGTGGTCGAGGTCGAAGCGGCCGTCCTGCGAGCGGGTGATGCGCGGCGTCATGAGGTAGGGCTCCATGCGGTCGCTCACCGCGATCGGGCCCGAGCCGGGGCCACCGCCGCCGTGGGGCTGGGTGAACGACTTGTGCAGGTTGAAGTGCACGATGTCGAAGCCCATGTCGCCGGGGCGCGAGCGGCCCATGACGGCGTTGAGGTTCGCGCCGTCGTAGTAGAGCGTCGCCCCGACGCCGTGGACGATCGAGGCGATCTGCTCGATGTTGGGGTCGAAGATGCCCAGCGTGTTGGGGTTGGTGAGCATCAGGCAGGCGACGTCCTCGTCGGCCTTCTCGCGCAGATCGTCGACGTCGACGCCGCCGTTCTCGTCCGTGCCGACCTTGACGACCGTGCAGCCGGCCATCGTCACCGTCGCCGGGTTCGTGCCGTGGGCGGTGTCGGGCGTGAGCACCTTGTGGCGGTGCTCGCCGCGGTCCTCGTGGTAGGCGCGCGTCAGCAGCACGCCGGCCAGCTCGCCGTGCGAGCCGGCGCTGGGCTGCAGCGAGACGTGCGGCAGCCCGGCGACCTCGGCCAGCGCGCGCTCGAGGTTCCACATGAGCTCCAGCGCCCCCTGCGCGCGCGCCGGGTCCTGCAGCGGGTGCAGTCGGGCGTGGCCGGGCAGCGCCGCCACGCGCTCGTGCAGGCGCGGGTTGTGCTTCATCGTGCACGAGCCCAGCGGGTAGAAGCCCGAGTCCAGGTCGAAGTTGCGCTTGGACAGGTTCACGTAGTGGCGCACGAGCTCGGGCTCGGAGACCTCGGGCAGGCGCGGCGGCTCGCCGCGCCGCATCGCGGCGGGCAGCAGGGTGGGCGGGTCGCATGCGGGCACGTCGAGCGCCGGGGCGGTGAAGGCGCGGCGCCCGGGCGCGCCCTTCTCGAAGATCGTCGTCGCGCGGTCGCGTTGCTGCGGGGCCGCCGCGCTGCCGGCGACCGGCACCTCGTGGTGGGCCTCGTGGGCCTCGATCCCGGGATCGCCGTGCAGGCGGTTGTCGTTCACCGTGCTCACGCGCTGACCCCCGCGGTCTGGCGCTCGGCGGCGACCGCCGCCCCCAGCACGTCGGCCAGGCGATCGATGTCCGCGCGCGAGCGCTGCTCGGTCAGCGCGACGAGCAGCCCGTCGGCGTGCTCGGGGTAGTCGCGGCCCAGCGCGTAGCCGGGGTTCACGCCCTGCTCCTGGCAGCGGTCCACGACGCGGGCGACGTCGGCGTCCAGGGCGACGGCGAACTCGCGCACGACCGGCTGCTCGTGCAGCGCGCGCACGCCGTCCAGCGCCGTGAGCCGCTCGCGGGCGTAGTGGGTGCGCTGCAGCAGCAGCTCGCCGAGCTCGACGAGCCCCCGCCGGCCCAGCCAGGCCAGGTACACGACGCCGGCCAGCGCGTTGAGGGCCTGGGACGTGCAGATGTTGGACGTCGCCTTCTCGCGGCGGATGTGCTGCTCGCGCGTCTGCAGGGTCAGCACGAAGCCGCGGCGCCCGTCGACGTCGGTCGTCTCGCCGGCGATGCGCCCGGGCATGCGGCGCAGGTAGGCCTCGGTGGCCGCGAAGAAGCCGAAGGACGGGCCGCCGAAGTCCAGGCGGTTGCCCAGCGGCTGGCCCTCGCCAACGGCGACGTCCACCCCGCACTCGCCGGGCGGCTTGAGGATCCCCAGCGGGATCGGGTCGTAGGCGCCGACGATCACCGCCGGCGACTCCTTGGCCGCGGCCGCGAGCGCCTCGGCGTCCTCGACCGCGCCCAGGAAGTTCGGCTGCTGGAAGATCACCGCGCCGGTCTGCATGTCGATGGCCTCGGCCCACGCCTGCGCGTCGGTCACGCCGTCGCGCAGCCCGACCTCCACGACCTCGGCGCCGAAGCCGTGCGCGTAGGTGCGCAGCGTCTCGCGGCTGTGCGGATGCACGCCGCGCGAGATCACGATCCGCGGCTGGCCGTTGGCCAGCTTGGCCAGGTACCCGGCGGCTGCCACCGCGCTCGGGCCCTCGTAGACCGAGGCGTTGGAGACCGGGAGCGCGGTCAGCTCGCTGATCGCGGTCTGGTACTCGAACATGACCTGCAGGCCGCCCTGGGAGATCTCGGGCTGGTAGGGCGTGTACGGGGTCAGGAACTCCGAGCGCGCCATCAGCATGTCGACCACCGCCGGGACGTAGTGGTCGTACATGCCCGCGCCCAGGAACGTGAGCTCGTCCTCGGCGCTGACGTTGCGCGCCGCGAGGTCGCGCAGGTGCGCGTACACCGCCTGCTCGGGCTGGCCGGGCGGGAGCTCGAGCTCGCGGCCCAGGCGCACGCCCTCGGGGATCGCCGCGAACAGCTCGTCGATCGACTCGGCGCCGATCGCGGCGAGCATCTGCTCGAGGTCCTGCGCGGTGGTGGCGGTGTAGGTGCTCAAGGGCTGGGGCTCTCAGGTCAGGGTGGCTGTGTAGGCGGCGTGGTCGAGCAGGCTGTCCTTCTCGGCTACGTCCGAGAGCTTGACCTTGACCATCCACCCCTCACCGTAGGGGTCCGCGTTGATGGCCTCGGGGCTGTCGCCGAGGGCGGTGTTGACCTCGACGATCTCGCCTGACAGCGGCGCGATGACGTCGGAGACGGCCTTGACCGACTCGACCTCGGCGTAGGACTCGTCCTTCGTCACGCTCGAGCCCACGTCGGGCGGGTCGAAGAAGACGACCTCGCCGAGGGCGTCCTGGGCGAACCAGGTGATCCCGAAGATCGCGGTCTCGCCGTCCATGCGCACCCAGTCGTGCTCGGGGTGATAGAGCAGGTCGTCGGGATAGCTCGCGTCTGCCATCGGGTCTCCTCTCGGGGTGGTCGCGCCGGAGGCTATGCGTCCTTGCGGTACAGCGGCTTGGCGGCGACGACCGCCTCGCGCCGGCGACCGCGCACGTCGATGGCGATCGGCGTGCCCTCAGCGGTGCGCTCGACGGGCAGGTAGGCCATGCCGATGCCGATCTCGAGGCAGGGCGAGAGCGTCCCGCTGGTCACCTCGCCGCCGCCCTCGACCGTGTTGCCCTGGCGCGCGATGCCCGGGCCCGTGAGCCTGAAGGGGACGAGCTTCTCGGCGGGGCCGGCCTCGCGAGCGGCGCGCACGGCGTCCGAGCCGATGAAGCCCGTGGCCTCCTTGCAGCACCAGCCGAGGCCCGCCTCGATCGGCCCGCGCTCCTCCATGAGGTCGTTGCCGTAGAGGTGGAAGCAGACCTCCAGGCGCAGCGTGTCGCGGGCGGCCAGGCCGACGGGCCGGGCGCCGCGGCCGGTGAGCTGGTCCCACAGGGCGGGGGCGTCGTCGGGCTCGCACAGCAGCTCGACGCCCTCCTCGCCGGTGTAGCCCGTCCCGCAGACGAGCACCTGGCGCCCGGCGAGGATGCGCCGCCCCGCGGTCATGCGCTCGGGCAGCGGCGCGTCGGCGATGGCCTGCACGAGCTCGCGGGCGCGTGGGCCCTGGACGGCCAGCATCGCGTAGCGGTCATGGACGTCGGCCACCTCGGCGTCGAAGGGGCCGGCGTGCGCCGTGAACCAGGCGAGGTCCTTCTCGTGGTTGGCCGCGTTGGTGACCGTCAGGTAGCGGTCGGCGGCCAGGCGGTAGGTGAAGAGGTCGTCCAGGACGCCGCCGTCCTCACGGCACAGGACGGAGTACTGGGCGCCGCCGACGGCGAGCTTCTCGACGTCGTTGGACAGCAGGCGCTGCAGGAGCGCGGCGGCCTGCGGCCCCGACGTCTCGATCTCGCCCATGTGCGAGACGTCGAACATCCCGCACGCCCGGCGCACGGCGACGTGCTCCTCGCGGATGCCCTCGTACTGCACGGGCATCTCCCAGCCGGCGAACGGGACGAGCTTGGCCCCGGCCGCGACGTGGCGGCCGTGCAGGGGCGTGCGCTTGAGGGTCTCGGGCTCCGGGCCGGCCACCGGGCGAGGCTAGCAACGGGGCGTGGTCGCGCCGCTGCGCTCAGCCGTCCTGGTTGGCCTTGGTCGGGTAGGCCCGGACGAGCAGGTCCTCGAGCATCTCGTCCAGGTCCTCGGATGTGGCGATGGCGAGCAGTCGCAGGTGCTCGGCCAGGTCTTCGGCGCTCATGTTCGGCACGTCGGTCCCCCCCGGGACGAATGCTTGGCTGACGAGGGCGAGAGACTACGCCCGCCGGAGGGCGGAGACGAGTGGTGGTTCCCGCACACTTGCGTTGCGGGATTCACCCAGCCGCGATGACGGCTCGACCCGTCGCGCTCAGCGCAGGAACGGCGGGATGTCCAGCTCGTCGTCGGAGATCTCGAGCGACGAGCGCTCGCGATCGCCGACGCGCGGGCTGCGGTCGCGCCGCCGCGCGCTGTCGCGCGCCTCCTCCGGCGCGCGACGGGGACGTGCGCGGCCGTGGTCGAAGCCCGTCGCGATGACCGTCACGCGGACCTCGTCGCCCATGTCGTCGTCGATGACCGAGCCGAAGATGATGTTCGCGTTCTGGTCGGCGGCGCTCTGCACGATCTCGGCGGCCTCGTTGACCTCGAAGAGGCCGATGTCCTTGCCGCCGGTGATGTTCAGCAGGATGCCGGTGGCCCCCTCGACGTTCTCCTCCAGCAGCGGGCTGGCGATCGCGGCCTTGGCGGCGTCCGCGGCGCGCGTCTCGCCACCGGCCGTGCCGATGCCCATGAGCGCCGAGCCGGCGTCGGACATGATCGTGCGGACGTCGGCGAAGTCGAGGTTGATGACGCCGGGGACGGTGATGAGGTCGGTGATGCCCTGCACGCCCTGGCGCAGGACGTTGTCGGCTTCGCGGAACGCGTCGAGCATGCTCGTCCGGCGCTCGACGATGGCCAGCAGCTTCTCGTTGGGGATCACGATCAGCGTGTCGACGACCTCGCGCAGGCGCGCGATGCCGTCCTCGGCGTTGCGCATCCGCTGGGTGCCCTCGAACTCGAACGGCTTCGTGACGACGCCGACGGTGAGCGCGCCGATCTCGTTCTTGGCGATCTCGGCGATGACGGGCGCGGCGCCGGTGCCCGTGCCGCCGCCCTCGCCCGCGGTCACGAACACCATGTCGGCGCCCTTCAGCGCCTCCTTGATGTCGTCGCGCGACTCGGCGGCCGCGCCGAAGCCCACCTCGGGCGTGCCGCCCGCGCCGAGGCCCCGGGTGAGGTCGTGACCGATGTTGAGCTTGATGTCCGCGTCGGCCATCTGCAGGGCCTGGGCGTCCGTGTTGGCGGCCACGAACTCCACGCCGCGGAGGCCCGCGTCGACCATGCGGTTGACCGCGTTGGTCCCGCCACCGCCCACGCCGACGACCTTGATGACCGCGAGATAGCTGCCGCTGCTTGCCATGAGAATCCGACCGACCTTCGAGTTAGCGTTGAGCGTTTTGGCGCTCCGACCACCGGTGGGGCCGCATGCACCGTAAGCACGGGGTTTGGCCGGTGTCAAACCCAGTGTATGCATGGCAAGTCTTCGTGCAAAGGGCGGACCCTCGATCCGGAGGCGAGGGTTTCAGCCGCCAGAGCCCTCAACCCGAGGTCGAGGGTCAGCCTCCGGAGGGAACCGGCGAAGGGGTCGCCGGCGGCGCGGCCGGCTGCGCCGGCTGGGCTCCCGGCGCCGCCGCCTGGGGCTCCTGCGTCTGCGGCGGAGCGTCAGCGGCGGCCTGCTGGGCGGGGTCGACCAGGCCGCCCGCCGCCGGCCGCTCGGGCAGCCGGACGTCGACGTAGGTCGCGCCGGCGGACGAGCGGTCGGCCAGCACGCGGGTGGCCGCAAGCCACTTCGCGCCGGGGCGCTCGGCGCGACCGAACACGATGAGCGGCCCGCCGCGCAGCGAGGCCGTCCACCCGCGATCGCCGATCCACAGCCGGCGGACCTTGGCGCGCAGCGCGCCGGGGGCCGCCGCGAGCAGCGCGACGGCTCGCGTCGTGCGCGCGTCCAGGCGCTCGCCCGCCGCGCTGCGCGAGGCCACCGCGGGCAGCCGGTCCACGCGCGTGCCGCGCAGCACCGTGCCGTCGGCGGCCACGGCGAAGCGCCGCCCGGCGCTCTGCACCGCGGCGACGGGCACGTGCTGGCGCACCACGATGCGCAGCGTGTGCGGGACGTCGGGCTCCACGCTCAGGCCGCGCACGATGGCGTAGGGCGCCACCGCGCTGCGCAGCTGATCCTCGCGCACGTGCAGCGTCGTCATGTCCTGCGCGGCGCGCTCGAGGGCCGCGCGCACGCGCGGCGCCTCGGGCCCGGAGACCCCCACGACGACGACGCGCTCGACGGTCACCAGCGACGAGTCGCGCGCCCAGCTCCAACCGGCCACCAGGGCGGCGACGACGAGCAGCGCGCCGGCGACCGCGCGCAACGGCGGCCGGCGCAGGCGAGGGCGGAGCGGCAGGCGCGCCGCGGCGGCAGCGGCAGACAACAGCATCCTCGCGCCCTTCGACACGGGCGCGGACGCTCCTGCCGGCGGACCGCGGGGCGCTCGCCCTCGCCTCCGGACGTGCCGTCGGCACCGTCGGCGCGCCTTGCGGCTCGTTCAACGCCCAGCACGGGGGCGGACGGCGCCCGGGGCGAGGGCGCGACCTGGGATGCTCGCGCCATGCTCGCCGCGCCGATGCCGTTCCAGGACCGCGTTGGCGCCGCGCCGGCCGCCTACCTGCAGGAGCTGCTGTCGCGCGTGCAGGCGGTGGCGGGCGAGCGCCTGCTGGGCGTCTGGCTGATGGGCTCGGCGGCGCTGGACGACTTCGATCCCGCGCGCAGCGACCTCGACGTGCAGGCGGTCAGCACCGCGCCGCTGACGCTCGCCGAGCGCGGCAGCCTCGCCGCGGCTCTCGAGCACGAGGCGCTGCCCTGCCCGGCACGCGGGCTGGAGTTCGTCCTCTACGCGCGCGACGACCTCACCGCCGCCGACGGCCCGGCCTACGGCCTGAACCTGAACACCGGTGAACGAATGGACCACGAGCTGTCGTTCGACCCCGCGGCCGACCCGCGGTTCTGGTTCGTCATCGACCTGTCGATCGGGCGCCAGCACGCCCTCACGCTCGCCGGACCCTCCCCCGCCGACGCGTTCCCGCCGCTGCCCGACGCCCTCGTGCGCTCGGCGCTGCGCGACGCGATGGAGTGGTTCGCGAGCGAGGGCGGCTCGCTCGGGCAGACCGTGCTGAGCGCGACGCGCACATGGTCCTGGGCGACCGACGGCCGCTGGCGCTCGAAGGCCGACAGCGCGCGCTGGGCCCGCGAGCGCCTCGCCGACCCCGGCCCGGTCGACCGCGCGTTGGCGCTGCGCGAGGCCGCGGCCGCCGGCCGCGACGATGCGCCGGCACTGACCGAGGCCGACGCCGCACCCGTGCTGGCGGCTGCGCGGGCGGCGCTCGCCTCCGGCTGACGCGCTCTCCTCGCGGCAGCGCTCCACGCCCGTGCACGGCGGCCGGTGAGGGAGTGGACCCGAGCGGCCGCGAGCGCTCGCGACGGCGCGCCTCGAGCCCTACCCCCGCAGGACCGCCTGCGTCTGGATCGTCTTGGCCACGAGGCGGTCGTCGCCGTCGCGCAGCTCGGTCTCCGCGACGATCAGGCTGCCCCCGGTGTGCAGCGGCGTCGTGATCGCGGTCACGGTGCCCGACCGCACGGCGGCCAGCAGGTTGGTCTTGGACTCGATGGTGGTCGTGCCGCTGCCGCCCTCCGGCAGGTTGAGGAAGGCGCAGACGGCGCCCGCGGTGTCGGCCAGGCTCATCAGGGCGCCACCGTGCAGCGCGCCGCCGGCGGTGCACAGCTCCTCGCGCCAGTCGAGCTCCAGGCGCACGCGCTCGGGCGTCGCCTCGGACAGGCGGATCCCGAGCGCGCCGGACAGCGGGACGATGGCGTGCAGCTGGTCGGTGTCGAGCGAGACGGTGTGGGTGGACATGGACGCCAGCGTGCCCCATGCGGGGAGGCGTGTCGATGACCTGCGGGGTAAAGAACCCGCCGTCAGCCCACCAGGCGGCGCCCGAGCTCGTCGACGTCGCCGGCGCCGAGCACGAGGCACAGGTCGCCCTCGCGCAGGCGGGCGCCGAGGACACGCTGTGCGTCGGCGAAGGACGGCAGCCACAGCACCTCGCGGCCGGGCGCGGCGTCGGCGACCGCGGCGGCGATGGTCCGGCCCGACACGCCGGGGAAGTCCTCGGCGCGCTCGCGCGCCGGGTACACGTCGACCACGGCCGGCAGGTCCGCGCCGGCGAGGGCCTCCCCGAACTCGCGGGCCAGCAGCTTGGTCCGCGAGAACAGGTGGGGCTGGAAGACGGCCACGAGCCGTCGCGGGCCGAGGGTGCGGGCGGCGGCCAGCGTGGCCGCGACCTCGGTCGGGTGATGGGCGTAGTCGTCGACGACGCGCGCGCCGGACGGCGTCGTCCCCAGCGTCTCGAAGCGCCTGCCGGCGCCCGTGAACCCCGCCAGCGCCTGCGCCGCCCGCGCCGGCTCGGCGCCCGCCAGCACGGCGGCCTCGAGCGCGGCGGCGGCGTTGCGCGCGTTGTGCAGCCCGGGCACGGCAAGCGTCACCTCGAGGCCGCGCCAGGAGAAGCGCGAGCGCCCGTCGTCGGGCCGCACCGCGTCGGCGGCCACGTCGAACCCCACGTACGGGCGCTCGCCACGCAGGGCCACGACGTCCGGGCGCTCCCACAGCACCGCCTGCGGTGCCTGCGCGAGCAGCTGCGCGAAGGCGACGCGCACCTCGGCGACCGACCCGAACGTCGCGTGGTGGTCGAGCTCGACGTTGGTGACGACGGCGACCTCCGCCTGCAGCGCGAGCATCGAGCGGTCGGACTCGTCGGCTTCCGCGACGAGCCAGTCCCCTGTCCCCCAGTCGGCGTTGCGCCCCGTCGTGCGCAGCGCACCGCCGATGAGGTAGGCGGGCCGCAGCCCACACTCCAGCAGGACGTGGGCGATCATCGACGTGGTCGTCGTCTTGCCGTGCGTGCCGGCCACGGCGATCGTGCGCTTGAGCGAGCTGAGCTCCCGCAGCAGCTCGGCGCGCGGGCGCTCCGCCAGGCCGCGCGCGCGGGCGGCCGCGCGCTCGGGGTTGTCGGCGGTCACCGCCGTGCTGAAGACGACCTCGACGTCGTCGCCCGCGGGGACGTTCTCGGCGGCGTGGCCGATGTGGACCTCGACCCCGAGCTCGCGCAGCGCGCCGAGCGCGGTGCCGTCGGCGCGGTCGGAGCCCGAGACGCTCGCGCCGAGCTGCGCGGCCACGCGTGCGTAGCCGCTCATGCCGGCCCCGCCGACGCCGATCAGGTGCAGCCGCCGCCCTCGCCAGGCGAGGTCGTCGCTCATGGAGCGCAACCTTCCGCCGCCACCGGCGTTACAGACGACGTGAGCTCCTCGCCCACCGCTTGGCGCGCCCTGCCCACGGCGCTCATCGTGCTCGCCGCCGTGATCATCGGCGTCCTGCTCGCGATCGCCTAGCGCGCGTCCCGCGCACGTCGGCCCCACCCGCCTCGGCGGCCGCCCGCAGCTCGCCGGCGATGTCCCGCGCCGCCGCGGGCCGCGCCAGCCCTGCCGCCGCCGCGCCCATCGCGGCCAGGCGCACCTCGTCGCCGAGCAGGGCGTCGACCTCGCGGCGCAGGCGCTCCGGGGTGAGCTCGGCGTCGGGCAGCACGACCGCCGCGCCCGCGGCGGCCGCGTAGGCCGCGTTGCCCGTCTGGTGGTCGGCGGCCGCGTGGGGATAGGGCACGAGGATCGACGGCCGCCCGTGGGCGGCGATCTCGAAGATGCTGCCCCCCGCGCGGGCGACGCACAGGTCGGCCGCCGCGAGCGCGTCGCCGAACGGCGTGATGTAGTCACGCAGGTCGTAGTGCGGGCCGGGCACGCGCGGGCGCAGGCTCTCGAGGTCGCGCCGGCCGGCCGCGTGCAGCACCCGCGGGGGCGCTTCCGCGAAGGCGGCGATCGCCGCTTCGTTGATAGACCGCGCGCCGAGCGAGCCGCCGAACACGAGCACGCAGCGCTCCTCCGGCGCCAGGCCGAAGCGCTCGCGCGCCCCGGTGCGGTCGGTCACCGGCTCGGGCACGGGTCGGCCGGTGACGCGGTAGCGCCCGCCCTCGCGTCCTGCGATCGGGAAGGCGAGGCACACGCGTGCGGCGAAGCGGGCCAGCACGCGGTTGGTCAGCCCGAGGTGGCTGTCGGCCTCGGTCAGGACGAGCGGGATGCGGCGCCGGACTGCGGCCAGCCCGACCGGCCCGGCGACGTAGCCGCCCCCGCCCAGCACGGCGCGCGGCTGCAGCTCGTCGAGGATGCGACCGGCGGCGCGCACCGCGCCCCCGGCCTTGAGCGCCGCGCGCGCGGCGCGCAGCGGGTTGGTGCGGCTGAGCCCCTCGACGGCGAGCGTGCGCAGCTCGTAGCCCGCCGCGGGCACGAGCTCGGCCTCGGCGCGCTCGCCGCCCGCGAAGACGACGCGCGCGCCCTCAGCCCGCAGCGCGTCGGCGACCGCCAGCGCGGGCACCACGTGCCCGGCGGTCCCGCCGGCTGCGATCAGGTACGTCTCGGCCACGCGCGGATCCTGCCCGATCGCGCCGGGTGGAGGACAGCGCGCGCAGGTGCACCGAGCCTCCCCCCGACACGTTGAGCAGCAGCCCGACGCCGCCCAGCAGCACGATCAGGTTCGTCGACCCGTAGGAGATGAAGGGCAGCGGCACGCCCGTCAGCGGCGCCAGGCCCAGGATCGCGAACATGTTGAGCAGCGCCTGGCAGAGGATCAGCGACGTCACGCCGGCGGCCAGCAGCTTCGCGTAGGCGCCCGAGGCGCGCCGGGCCACGCGCAGCCCGGCGTAGGCGAGCAGGCCGTAGAGGAACACGAGCGCGAAGACGCCCGCGAGGCCGATCTCCTCGCCGATGATGGCCAGGACGAAGTCGGTGTGCGCCTCGGGCAGGAACAGGTTCTTCTGCTGGGACTGGCCCAGCCCGCGGCCCAGGATGCCGCCCGAGCCCAGGGCGATCTGGCCCTGGACGGCCTGGAAGCCGGCGTCGGCGGCGTGGTCCCACGGGTTGAGGAAGGTCATGAGGCGATCGCGGCGGTACTCGGCGCTCATCGCGTAGACGAGCACGAGCCCGGCGGCCCCGGCCACGCCGGCCGCGAGGTGGCGGCCGGGCAGCCCCGCAGCCACCAGCAGCGCGCCGACCGTCGCGATCATGACCAGCGCGGTGCCGAGGTCCGGCTGCGAGGCGACCAGCAGGATCGCGATGCCGGCCACCAGCAGCAGCGGGGTGATCTGGCGCGGATGGCGCAGGCGGCCGGGGCGCTCGGCGAGGATCCGCGCCCCGTACAGGACGAGCGCCAGCTTGGCCACCTCCGAGGGCTGGAACTGCACCGGCCCCGCGCCCGAGCCAGCGCCGCGCGCCGTTGATCTCCACGCCGACCCCGGGGATCTTGACGGCCAGCAGGCACACGAAGGCGACGGCGAGCAGCGGGCCCGTGGCCTTGACGATCAGGTCCAGCCGGCGCCGGGCCAGCACCTGCATGAGCAGCACGCCGACGGCGCCGTAGGCGACGTAGCGCACGAGGTAGTCGCTGCTGTCGCCGGTGCCCTCGAGCAGCGTGCGGGCCGACGAGGCGCTGTAGACCATGACCGCGCCGAACGCGAGCAGGCACAGCGTCGCCGTGAGCAGGACGTTGGATTCGAGCGGCTGGCGTCTGCGGCGCTCGGCGGCGGCGGACCGAGGCATGTCAGGCGTGGCTTCGACGCCGGTCCTGCCGATCCTGCTCGCGGGCGCGCTGCTCAGCCGCGTGCGAGCGCCTTGAAGTGCCGCCCGCGCTCCTCGAAGTCCGCGTACTGGTCGAAGCTCGCGCAGGCGGGCGAGAGCAGCACCACCTCGCCCGGCGCGGCCGCCGCACCCGCGGCCGCGACCGCGCGCTCGAGGTCGCCGCAGCGCCGTAGGGCGACCGTGCCCTCGAGCGCGGCCGCGATCGGCTCGGCGTCCTCACCGATGAGGTAGACGGCGGCCGCGCGTGCGCTGACCGGAGCGCGCAGCGACGTGAGGTCCTGGCCCTTGGCCTGCCCGCCGAGGATCAGGTGCACCGGTGCCTCGAAGCTGGCCAGCGCGACGCGCGTCGACTCGACGTTCGTCGCCTTGGAGTCGTTGACGTAGAGCACGCCGTCGCGCGTGACGACCTCCTCGAGGCGGTGCTCGACCCCGCGGAAGGTCCTGAGGCCGGCGCGCACCGCGTCGGGGTCGACGCCGCGCGCGAGCGTGACGGCCGCCGCAGCCATCGCGTTGGCGCGGTTGTGCTCGCCGCGCAGGCCCAGCTCGCCGACGCCGAGCAGCGGCTCGTCGGCCCACCACAGCAGCCCGGCGCGGTCGGCCAGCTCGGCGCCGTCGCCGGCGCCGAAGCACACCCGGCGCGCGCAGCCGCCCAGGTCCTCGATGCCCAGGCCGAGCGGCGCGACGGCGACGTCGTCGTTGCCCTGCCGCGCGAAGGCCTGCAGCTTGGCGTCCCGGTAGGCCTCGAGCGTGCCGTGGCGGTCGAGGTGGTCGGCGGCCAGGTTCAGCAGCACGGCGGCCTCGGGCGCGAACTCGAGCGTGTCCTCGAGCTGGAACGACGACGCCTCGCAGGCGATCACGGCGCCGGGCGCGAGTGCGGCCGCCAGCGAGACCAGCGGCGTGCCGACGTTGCCGGCCACGGCCACGGGCAGGCCCGCCTCGCGGTGGATGTGGCCGACGAGCTCGACGGTCGTGGTCTTGCCGTTCGTGCCCGTCACGGCGATCAGCTCGTTGGGGACCAGCCGCCAGCCCAGCTCGAGCTCGCCGAGCACCGGGGTCCCCCGCTCGCGCGCGGCGGCGATCACAGGGGTCTCGCCCGGGACCCCCGGGCTCTTGACGACCGCATGCGCCCCGTGCAGCGCGGCGAGGCCGTCCGAGCCGAGCTCGACCTTCACGCCCGCGTCGCGCAGGACCGCGGCGCCGGGCGGCTGGCCGCGGTCCACCCCGCGCACCTCCTCGCCGCGCGCCCGCAGCGCCAGGGCGGCGGCCACGCCCGAGCGTGCCAGCCCCACGACGAGCCACGGGCCCGGCGGCAGCGGCGGGCGCGGGCGGGCCATCACGTGACGGACTGCTGGTACAGCGTGAAGCCGATCGCCGCGCACACGAGCGCGATGATCCAGAAGCGCAGGATGATCTTCGTCTCCGACCAGCCGAGGATCTCGAAGTGGTGGTGCACCGGGGCCATCAGGAAGACGCGCTTGCGGAAGGTCTGGAAGGAGAAGACCTGCACGAGCACCGACAGCGCCTCGATCACGAAGATGCCGCCCAGCATGATCAGCAGCTCCTCGGTCTGCGTCATCACGGCCAGCCCGGCGATCGCCCCGCCCAGGCCCAGCGAGCCCGTGTCGCCCATGAAGATCGTCGCCGGGAAGGCGTTGAACCACAGGAAGCCGACGCACGCGCCGACCACGCAGCCCGCCAGCAGTGCGAGGTCGGCCCAACCCGCGGTGATGAACGTGATGCCGATGTAGGCGAGCCCGACGATCGCGGCGCAGCCGGCGGCCAGGCCGTCGAGCCCGTCGGTGAGGTTGACCGCGCTCGTCGTGCCCGCCACGACGAGGTAGACGAGCACGGGGTAGACGACGCCGAGGTCCAGCGTGGCGTTGAGCGTCCGCAGCCTGAGCGTGTCGGGCACGTCGGCCAGCTCGGTGGCCACGAGCCACAGCCCGATCGAGATGGCGATCGTGACGCCGAGCTTGGTCCGCGCCCGCAGCCCCAGCGAGCGGCGGCGGATGATCTTCGTGAAGTCGTCGGCGAAGCCCAGCAGCGCGCAGGCGACCGCGACCCCGTAGACGCCGATCGACCGCCACTCGTAGTCGCTGAGGATCAGGAAGGGGATCGAGAACGCGAGCACGATGATGATGCCGCCCATCGTCGGCGTGCCCGCCTTCTCGTGGTGGCCCTCGGGCCCCTCCTCGCGGATGAACTGGCCGAACTCGCGGTTGCGCAGGAACGCGATGAACTTCGGTGACAGGAAGATGCAGATGAGCAGCGCGGCGGTGCCGGCGATCAGGATCTCGCCCATGGCTCAGCGCTCGACGGCGGGGGCCGGAGCGCCGGCGGCCTCACGCTCGAGGGCCTGCGCGACGACCTCGAGGCCTATGCCGCGCGAGGCCTTGACGAGGACGGTGTCGCCCGGGTGCACCAGGCTGGGGACGAGCTCGGCGGCCGCCGCGGCGTCGGGGACGGCGAACGCGCCGCCCATCTCCCCCGCCAGCTCGCCGACGGTCACCAGCACGTCGACGCCGGCGGCCCGCGCCTGCTCGCCCACGTCCGCGTGGAAGCGCCTGGCGTCCGGCCCGAGCTCGAGCATGTCCCCGAGCACGGCGATCTTGCGGCCGGGGGCCGCCGCGGCGAGGTCGGCCAGCGCGGCGCGCATCGACATCGGGTTGGCGTTGTAGCAGTCGTCGATGACGACGATCCCCGAGGCGAGCTCGTGCCGCTGGCCGCGCAGGCGCGACAGGCGCACGTCCAGGTCACCCGCCGGCTCGACGCCCACGGCCCGGGCCGCGGCGAGCGCCGCGAGCGCGTTCAGCCGCATGTGGGCCGAGGTGAACGGGAGGCGCAGGCCGGCGGGCAGCTCGGCGACGTCGCCGCCCGCGCCGAACGTAATCAGGTCGAGATCGTCGCGGCGGTGGGGGTCCAGCAGCGGCTCGCCGGCGGGCACGACGGCGGTGCCGCCGGGGCGCAACCCGGCGATGAGCTCGGCCTTGGTGGCGGCGATCGCCTCCACGCTGCCCAGCAGCTCGAGGTGCACGGGCCCGATGTTGGTGATGACGCCGACGTCCGGCTCGGCGATGGCCGCCAGCTCGGCGATCTGCCCGGGGCCGCGCATCGCCATCTCGAGCACGAGGGCCTCGGTGCCCGCCGGCGCGCCGAGCACGACGAGCGGCAGCCCGATCTCGGTGTTGAGGTTCTCGGTGGTGGCGACGACGCGGCGCTGCTGGGCGAGCATCGCGGCGAGAACGTCCTTGGTGGACGTCTTCCCGGTCGAGCCGGTGACCCCGATCACGGCGCAACCGAGCTCGCGCCGCCAGGCGCCGGCGAGGCGCTGCAGGGCGGCGAGCGGCTCGTCGGCGGCCAGCAGGGCCCCGGGCTTCGCGCACCGCGCGGCCTCGGCGTGCTCGGGCGCCACGAGGACGCCCCAGGCGCCGGCGGCCAGCGCGGTCACCGCGAAGCGCCCGCCGTCGGCGCGCGTCCCCGGCAGGCCGACGAAGAGGTCGCCGGGCCCCGCCTCGCGCGAGTCGATCACCACGCGCACGGGCCCGCCGGCCGCGGGCGGCGGCCCGGCCAGCCGTGCACCGGCGGCCGCGGCGATCCGCTCGGCGTCCCAGTCCTGGAGCACTAGTGGCCCCTCCCGCAACCATCGACCCGTAATGACGCACGTCGATCACCGACATGCGTCGTCCTCGACCACTTGACATGCCAGAGGCATGCCTGCGGGTCTGCGTCCTCGCCTGTCGGCGCCGCCGCACGCCCTTCCGAGCCGATGGTCACGAGACGGACCACTAGGCCGGCGCGCCGCGCAGCGCCTCGCGGGCGACGGCGACGTCGTCGAAGGGCACCCTGACGCCGCCGGCGAGCTCCTGGCCGTGCTCGTGGCCCTTGCCGGCGATGACGACGACGTCGCCCGGCGCCGCCCGCTCGATGGCACGGGCGATCGCCTCGCGGCGGTCGACGATCGCCTCGGCGCCCTCGCCGGCTCCATCCAGGACCTGCGCGATGATCGCCTCGGGGTCCTCCGACCGGGGGTTGTCGGAGGTGACGATGACGGCGTCCGCCAGATCGCGCGCGATGCGGCCCATCAGCGGCCGCTTGCCGCGGTCGCGGTCGCCGCCGCACCCGAACACGGCGACCAGCCGCCCGTCGGCGAGCGGGCGCGCAGCGCGCAGGACGTTCTCCAGCGAGTCGGGCGTGTGGGCGTAGTCGACGAGCACGGCGAAGCCCTGGCCCTCGTCGACGGGCTCGAAGCGCCCGGGCACGCGCGCGGCGCGGGGCAGCGCCTCGGCGAGCGCCGGGTCGGTCACTCCGAGGGCCCGCGCGGCGGCGATCGCCCCCAGTGCGTTGAGGACGTTGAAGCGCCCGGGGAGCGGGATCGCGAGCTCCAGGCCGTCCAGCGCGAAGCGAGAGCCGAGCATCGTCGAGCGCACGTCGGTGGCGCGCAGCATCGCGTCCGGGCTGTCGATGCCCACGGTCACCGCGTCGGGGAAGTCGCCGGCCAGGCGCCGGCCGTAGGCGTCGTCGACGTTGACCACGCGGGTGCCCTCGGCCGCGCGCAGCAGGCGGCGCTTGGCCGCGAAGTAGTCCTCCATGGTCGGATGGAAGTCGAGGTGGTCCTGGGTCAGGTTGGTGAAGATGGCCACGGCCCAGTGGATGGCATCGGCGCGACCGAGCTCCAGGGCGTGCGACGAGACCTCCATCACGACGGCCTCGTCGCCGTGGTCGAGCATCTCGCGGAACGTGCGCTGCAGGTCGATGGCCTCGGGCGTGGTGCGCGCGACCTCGTGCTGCTCGCCCCCGACGATAGCCGTCACCGTCCCCAGCAGGCCGGTGCGCCGGCCGGCGGCTTCGAGGAGGCCGCGAGTGAGGAACGCGCTCGTCGTCTTGCCGTTCGTGCCCGTGATGCCGACCGCGCGCAGCGTCGCCGTCGGGTCGCCGTGCAGGCGCGCCGCGGCGGGCGCCATCGCCCGGCGGACGCTCGGCACCTGCACCTCGGGCACCCCGAGGCCCAGCGGGCGCTCGACGACGAGCGCGACCGCTCCCCGCGCCACCGCGTCGGGCGCGAAGTCGTGGCCGTCGCGCGTGAAGCCCGGCACGCAGAAGAACACGGTGCCGGGCGTGACGGCGCGGTTGTCGTAGGCCAGCCCGGTCACCTGCACCGGCGGGGCATCCGCAGCGGGCGCCCCGAGGACGTCCCTGAGCGTCATCGCCCCAGCGTATCCGCCACTTCAGGCCGCCCGCGGTCCGCGATCCGGCTCACCCCGGAGGGATGCGCAGGTTCGGCAGGGCGAACGACGCGATCCGCTCGAAGGCGGGCGCGGCCACCTGGCCGCCGTAGATGGCGCCGTTGGGCTCGTCGACGACGACGCCGATGAGCAGCCGCGGCTTGAGGGCCGGCGCGAAGCCGATGAACGACGCGATGTAGCGCGACTTCGAGTACTCGCCGGTCTGCGGGTCGATCTTGCTCGCGGTGCCCGTCTTGCCCGCCAGGACGTAGTTCTTGATGGAGACCTCGCTCGCCGTGCCGCCCGGCGCGAACGCGCCCTCGAGCATCTCCCGCAGCTTGCGCGACGTGCCCGCCGAGATGACCCGCCGGCCCTTGGGCGGTGCGACCGGGCGGCCGTCGACGGCGCCGACGAGGTGCGGCGGGCGCAGCATGCCGCCGTTGGCGATCGCGCCGTAGGCCGCGGCCATCTGCATCGGCGTGACGGAGATGCCCTGGCCGATCGGCAGGTTGCCCATCGACGAGCCCGAGTACTTGTCGACGGGCAGCACGAGCCCGCGCTCCTCCCCGGGGAGGTCCACGCCGGTGCGCTGCCCGAAGCCGAAGCGCCGCACCCAGCGGTCGAAGTCCTTCTTGCCCATCTTCAGCCCGATCGTGACCGCCCCGACGTTGCTCGACTGGGCGAGCACCTCGCCGGTGTCGAGGGTCACGGGGCCGCGCGGGTGCGACTCGCCGATCACGCGGTCGGCGACCTGGATCTGCGGCGGGAGGTCGAACGTCGTGCGCGGCGTGACCGTGCCGTCCTCGAGCGCCCCGGCCACCGTGAAGGCCTTGAAGGTCGAGCCGGGCTCGTAGGTGTAGCCCACGGCCCGGTTCTGGGTGGCGTAGGCCGGCGCGGAGCCCGGCTTGTTGGCGTCCACGCGCGGCCAGTTGGCCAGGGCCAGCAGCTCGCCGCTGCGCGGGTCGGTCACGAAGGCGGTCGCGCCCTTCGGGCGATAGGTGCGCCCGACGTCGCCGAGGACGCTCTCGACCTTCTCCTGGATCGCGGCGTCGATCGTGAGCCGCAGCTCGGACCCCGGGCGCGCCGGGTGGCTGTCGCGCACGCGGATCGACTCGCCGAGTGCGTCCTTGAGCAGCTGGCGGCGCCCCGCGCGGCCCGTGAGCTGGTCGTTGGCGGCGTACTCGAGGCCCGCGAGGCCCCTGCCGTCGGTGCCGACCGTGCCCAGGACCTGCGAGGCCAGGAAGCTCTGCGGGTAGAAGCGCCGGTGGCCGGGCGTGATCTGGATGCCCGCGATGCGCATCCGCCGGATCTGCTCGACGCGCTCGGCCGGCAGGCTGCGCGCCAGGTACGCGAAGCCGGTGTCGCGGCGGGCCAGCTGCTTGACGACGTCATCGACAGGCTTGCGCAGGACCGGCGCGAGCCGCTTGGCGGCGCGGACGGCGTCCTTGACGAGGTAGGGCGTCGCCGACACGTCGGCGGCCGGCTGGGAGACCGCGAGCTCGATACCCCGGCGGTCGACGATCGTGCCGCGCCGGGCGGGCAGCGCGATCGTCGCGGTCTGCTGGGAGGCGGCGGCCGTCGCGAGCTGGCCGCCCTTGACCGTGCCCAGCCACGCGGCCCGGCCCGCGGCGAGGAGGAGCAGACCCAGGAAGCAGGCGAAGAGGAGGCCGATGCGCCGCTCGAGGAGGGCCACTAGTGGGCGCGTCCGTGAGATCGTCGAGGTTCGCGGGCGTCGCCGGCCGTGGCTGGCGGCGCACGGTGACCGAAGGCGTGCCTCTGGCACGTCGAGCGTCGCCGGGTGGCGTCAGGCGCGGATCGGCGGCGTCCGAAACCCGGCGAGATCACGGACGCGTCCACTACCCGCCCGTCGCCGCCCCGCCCGTGCCGGCTGCGCCCGCGCCGGTGCCGGTCGCGGCGGCGGCCGGGGCCGCGCCCGCCGCGCCCGTGCCCGTGCCCGTCGCCGCGCCGGCGCCCGGACCCGCCGCCCCCGCGGCGGGCGGGGCCGGATCCGCGGCGCCCGCGGGCGCGGAGCTTGTCGCGGCGGCGCCTCCCGGGGCCGCCGCGCCGGCCTCCGTCGCCGCGTCCGCGGCGGGCGGCGCCGCATTCCCTGCGCCCGTCGCCCCCGCGGTGACCGCCCCCGTCGCCGCGGCGCCGGCCCCCGTCGCGCCGGCGCTGGCCCCCGCCGCGCCGGCGCCTGCCGCCCCTGCTGTCGTCGCGCCCGTCGCCGCCGGGCCCGCTCCCGCCGCGCCGCCTGCAGCTGCCGTCGCCGTCGTTGCCGCCCCCGTGCCAGCCGCCGCGTCCGCCCCCGCAGCCGGCGGGGCCGCGCCCGTCGTGGCCGTCGACGCGACCGGCTTCGGCGGCCGGACCGCTGCCGCCGCCTTGCGCCCGTCCGCGCGGCGCGCGTCGAGGAAGGTCACCTCGCCGGCCGACGGCATCACCATGCCGGCCTCGGCGGCGGCGTCGGAGATCCGCTCGCCCGTGTCGAGCTGGGCGATCGACTCGCGCAGCGTCGCGTTCTGGCGCTCGAGCGTCTCGGCGGACGTGACGGCGCGGCTGATCCCGGCGTTGAGGTTCAGCAGCGAGACCTGCAGGAAGACGATGCCGATGAGCGCGACGCCCACGATGGCGATCCAGCCGCGGCCGCGGACGAGCCGGTCGAGCAGGCGCGCGTCGGGCACCGCGCGCAGCCGGGCCAGCAGTCCCGCCCTCGCGCCCGCGCGGACCGCTGGTGCGCGGCGCCGAGCCGGACGCGCCGGACCGGACACCCGGCGCGGGGCGCGCGGGGTCGCCGCGCGCGGCAGGCGACCGGCGGCGACGTCGGCGGGCGGCGGCGTCATGCGGCGTCCTCCAGCTTGCGCGCGACGCGCAGGCGCGCGGACTTCGACCTGGGGTTGGCGGCGACCTCGCCCGGCGTCGGGGCCACCGAGCGGCGGGACATCAGCTCCGCCTCCGGCGTCCGCCCGCAGGCACAGACCGGCAGGTCCGGCGGGCAGATGCACCCCTGCGCGCGGGCGGCCAGGAAGCGCTTCACGCGCCGGTCTTCCAGAGAGTGGAACGAAATCCCTGCAAAACGGCCATTGGGCCGCAGCAGCTCCCAGGCGAGCGGCAGGGCGCGGTCGAGCTGGTCGAGCTCCTCGTTGACCGCGATGCGCAGCGCCTGGAAGGTCCGCTTGGCCGGGTGGCCGCCGGCGAAGCGCGCCGGCGCGGGAACCGCGGCCGTGATGACCTCGACGAGCTCGTTCGTCGTGCGTAGCGGGCGGCGTGCGCGCTCGCGCGCGATCGCGCGGGCGATCTGCCGCGCGTAGCGCTCCTCGCCGAAGTCGCGCAGCAGGCCGGCGAGCCGGCGCTCGTCCCACTCGGCGACGAGGTCGGCCGCGGTCACCTCCTGCGAGGGATCCATCCGCATGTCGAGCGGGGCGTCGTAGGCGTAGCTGAAGCCGCGCTCTCGCGTGTCGACCTGCATCGACGACATCCCGAGGTCCAGGTAGACGAGGTCGGCGCGCACGCCCTCGTCGCGCAGCTCGCCGAGCGTCTCGGCGAAGGCGCCGCGGATGAAGCGCGTGCGGCACGGGACCTCGGCCGCGAGCTCGGCGAAGCGCTCCTCGGCCAGCGGGTCGCGGTCGATGCCGATGAGCAGCCCCTCGGGCCCGAGCCGGTCGGCCACGAGCTGGGCGTGGCCGCCACCGCCGAAGGTGCAGTCGATCGCCGTCTCCCCCGGCCGCGGGTCGAGCAGCTCGATCAGCTCGCCGGCCAGCACGGGGACGTGCGCGAAGGTCATGTCAAGCAGCATTCCCGAAGCTCCCCCTGATCTGGCCGACGTCGCGGTGCAGCGCGCCGTTGTACTGCGCCCACGTGGCGCGGTCCCAGACCTCCAGCCGCGTCGCGGCGCCCGTGACCATCACCTCCTTCTGCAGCCCGGCGTGCTCGAGCATCGGCTTGGGCACCATCACCCGGCCCGCGGAGTCCAGCTCGGTGTCGAAGGAGTTGGCCGAGTAGAAGCGGTTGAACTTCTCGAACTCGACCGACAGCGGATGCATCTCGCTGAGCACCGTCTGCACGTGCCGCTCGAAGGCGGCCGGCGGCCACAGGTCGATGCAGCGCTCGATGCCCAGGGCGAGGGTTACGCCGTCCGAGAGCGAAGCACGGAACTTGGCGGGCACCGTCAGCCGGTTCTTGGCGTCCAGGCTGTAGTCGTAGGTGCCTCGGAAGATCACTGGTCATCTCACGCAAGGGCGGGACGAAGATGGACGCGGATCGAGGTGGAGGAGTGGGAGGAACCCCTCCACCCCGATCCGCTGCTGGGCAGACTACCCACTTCGCTCCACCTTTGCGACCTTTCTGCACACGTTCTCCCACGCGTCGACCCGCTCCATCTCGAGGGCGCCGCGAAATGCGTCGCTGAGCAGGCGTTTCGGCGTGCCCACGTGGGCCGCCGGCGCTGCAGCCGGGCTTGCATCCCGCGTCCCTGGGCGCTCGCGTGCAGCCCGCGGGCCGTTCCGTCCGCCGTGTGTGCCGGCGTCGTGGGAGAAGGTGGGGCGTACGATGGACCCGTGACCGCGACGTCGTCCTCCCCCACGACGCGTCGCCACGCGCGGCGCCGCCGCACCGCCGCGGCAACAGCGCTCGTGGCGGTTGCCGGGCTGGTCGCAGGCTGTGGCTCGTCGTCGCCGGGCGGCGCCGACGCGGACCCTGCGGCCGCCGTCCCGGCGAGCGCGCCCGTCTACGTCGAGTTCGTGGTCCAGCCCGAGGGCGAGGTCCGCGACGGCGCGCTGGCGGCCGGGCGCAAGGTGCTGGGCAGCGACCCCGCCCGCAAGCTCGCCGAGGTCTTCGACGACGCGCTGCGCGACGAGGGCGTGAGCTTCGCGCGCGACGTGGCGCCGTGGCTGGGCAAGCGGGTCGGCCTCGCCGTGACCGGTGAGGGCGCCAAGCGCGAGCGGAACGTCGTCGTCGTCGCCGCCTCAGCCGACGACGACGCGGCGCAGGCCGCCCTCCCGCGACTGGCGGGCGCAGGGTCGATCGAGCGCTCGCACGACGGCGTCGACTACCGGCTGGGCCGCAACGGGGACACGGCGGCCGCGGCGTACGAGGGCAGGGTGCTCGTCGGCTCGGAGGCCGGCGTGCGCGCCGCGATCGATGCCGCCAAGGGCGACGCGCTCGCCGAGACCGACAAGCTCCGCCAGGCCCGCGACGATGTGAGCGCGAGCGAGGGCCTGGGCTTCCTCTACGCGGACGTGCGCGCGCTCGCGCGCGGGCTGCTGGGCGGCATGGGCTCCCAGGCCGGGCCGGCGGCGATGCTGTTGCCGGGTCTGCTGGACTCGCTGCCCGAGACCGTCGGCGCCCGCCTGGACGCCGCGGCGGACGCGGTGCGCATCGACGCGACCGCGCGTGGCGGCTCGCGGGCCGGGAGCGGCGCCGGCGCACCGCGCGCGGTGACGGAGCTGCCCGGCGATTCGTGGCTCGGCCTCGGGATCGCCGACGTCGGCGGGACGCTCGACGACACCATCGAGCGCCTCTCGTCGCAGGGCATCACCGGCGTGGGCGTCCAGGCGTTCCTTGCCCAGCTGCGCCAGCAGACCGGCCTCGACCTGCGCCGCGACGTCCTGTCGTGGATGGGCGACGCCGGCCTGTTCGTGACCGGCGAGCGTGAGGCCGGCGCAGGCGGCGGCCTCGTCGTCCAGGCCAAGGACGCCGCGCGGATGCGCTCCACGGTCGGCAAGCTCGCACCGCTCGTTCGCGGCCTGGCCGGCGGCGACGTCGCGCCGCTCGAGGCGCGCGGCGTCGACGAGGGCTTCGTCGTGCGCACGGACGGCAAGCCCGCCGTCTACGTCGCCGCCGCCGGCGAGCGCTTCGTGATCGCGGTCGGGCGCCGGGCGCTCGGCCAGGCGATCGCGCCGGCCGACCGCCTCGGCGACCAGGCGGAGTTCCGGGCCGCGGCCGAGAAGCTCGGCGACGGCCTGCAGCCGTCGTTCTACCTCGACGTCCCGGCGGTGACCCGCCTGCTCGAGCGTCTCGGCGGCGACCACGAGAAGCTCGCGATGGCGCTCCCCTACCTCGAGGCGTTCGGCGCGCTCGTGGGCGGCAGCCGGCGCGAGGGCGACGTCACCCGCGCGAAGGTCGTCGCCACGCTGAAGTAGGGCCGCGCGCCGGGCGCCCGCGCATCACGCCAGCCCGGCCGCGAGCGCCGCGGCCACGAGCAGCATCACCGCGGGCACCAGCAGCAGGGCCACGACGAGCTGGATCTTCGGCGCGGCACGTGCGGCCCGCTCGCGGATCGCCTGGGCGCGGCGGGCGCGTGCGTCGGCCGCGATCGCCTCGAGCGCCGGACCGAGTGGCGAGCCGTGGCGCTCGGCCCGCCGCAGCGCCGCGACGAGCGGCGCCACGCCCTCGGCCGGGCAGCGCCGGACGAGGACGGCCAGCGCGTCGGCGGACGGGACGCCGAGCGCGACCCTGCGCGAGGTCGCACGGAGCTCACCGGCGAGCAGGCCCCTGTGGCGCCGGCCGACCTCCGCCAGGGCCCGGGTCGCCGGCAGCCCGGCGGCGATCGCGACGCGCAGGAGGTCCGTCACGTCGGCCAGCTCCTCCTCCATGACGCGACCGCGACGGCGCGCCCGGCGGATCAGCCAGGCGTCCGGCCCGAGGAACGCAGCGGCGGGCGCGCCGGCGAGCGCGACCGGTCCCAGACGGCCGGGCAGCAGCGACGCCACCGGCATGGCCGCCACCAGCCCGGCGAGCGCCGCGCCGCACTTGAGCGCCATGACGTCGCCGGGCCGGATGCCCGCGCGGACGCCGGCCGCGTCGAGCCTGCGGGCGAGGTCCACGGGTGGAGCCGGCCCACCGAGGCGCCGCCCGACCGAGGTCAGGCGCACTGCGAGCAAGGATCGCCGGCCACCGGCGCGGCCACCGCGGCGCCCCCGGCCGGCGCGCCGCTCGACCAGCAGCGCGCCGGCCTCGAGCACGCCGCCGGCCGCCAGCAGCGCCGCCAGCACCGCAAGCAGCACCGTCGGGGTCACGACGACGACCTGCGACTCACCGCGCGATCCTGCGGATGGCCAGGACGGCGGCGAGCTCGAGACCGAGCGCGACGCCGCCGAGCGTCGCGCTCAGCGGCTCGGCCGCGAGGCCGGCGGCGAAGCCCGGCTGCGCGAGCTCGGCGAGGATCGCGGCGCCGATCGGGAGCAGCACCACGAGCCAGGCCGTGAAGCGCGCCTGCGCGGTGGCGCCGCGCGCGTCGGCCTCGAGCCGCGCGCGCTCTTCGAGCGTGAGGGCGATCGAGCGCAGGAGCCCGGCCAGGTCGCCGCCGGCGTCGCGCTGCAGGAGGATCGCGGCCACGAGCGTCGTCCAGCCTGGGTCCGCGGCGCGCACGCGCAGCCGCTCGAGCACGGCCTCGGTGGGCTCGCCGAGCTCGAGCGCGCGGACAGCGCCGGCGAGCTCGCGCCCCGCTGCGCCGCCGACGCCGCCGCCCGCGGCCGCCGCACCGAGCGCGCCGCGCACGCCGTGACCGCCCGCCAGCGCGTCGGCCAGCGCCCGCGCCACGGCCGGCGCGCTGCGGGCGAGCTCGGCCCGCCACGCCCGCGCGCGTGCCGCCACGACCCGGCTCGCCAGCCACGGCGCGCCGGCGGCGAGGGCGATCGCGGCCCACGGCCCGGCGAGGAGCCAGCCGCCCGCCAGCAGCGTCGCCGCCGCCACGGCGTGGAGGCGGCGACGCTCGACCGACGTCGGCACGCGGCCCGACCGTCCCGCGGCGCGAAGCGGCCCGAGCAGCCGCGCGGCGGCCCGCGAGCCGGCCCGGGCGACCGACGCCTGCTCGACCGCCGCCAGCGCCTCCCACGCGCCACCGACCGCCGCCGCACCGGCGGCGCCCGCGAGGAGCATGGCCGCGCTCACCGCCCGCCCTCCGAGCCGCCGTCGCCGAGTCGTGCCGACAGCTCCGCCCCCAGCGGGGCGCGCCAGACGGGACGGTCGCCTCGCAGGCGGAACAGCTCGCGCGTCGCGGGGCCGCCGGCCACGCGGACGACCTCGCTGACCGCGACGACGCGTCGCCTGCCGTCGTGGAGCCGCGCCTGGTGGACGACGAGGTCGATGGCGTCGGCGACCTGCTCGCGGATCGCGGCGTGCGGCAGGCCCAGCCCGGCCATCAGCGCGAGCGTCTCCAGGCGGCGCAGCGCCTCCTCGGGCGAGCCCGCGTGCACCGTCGACAGCGAGCCCGCGTGGCCGGTGCTCATCGCGGCGAGCATGTCGAGCGCCTCTCCGCCGCGGACCTCGCCGACGACGATGCGGTCGGGCCGCATCCGCAGGGCGTTGCGCACGAGCCGGCGGATCGTCACCTCGCCGCGGCCCTCGACGCTCGGCGGGCGCGCCTCCAGGCGCACGACGTGCGGCTGCTGCAGGCGCAGCTCGGCCGCGTCCTCGATCGTCACGATCCGCTCCCCGTCGCCCACGAACGACGACAGCACGTTCAGCGTCGTCGTCTTGCCCGACCCCGTGCCGCCGGAGACCAGGATCGTCAGGCGGGCGCGGACCGCGGCCGCCAGCAGATCGCGGAGAGCGGCCGGCCACGTGCCCAGCGCGACGAGGTCGTCGGCGCCAAGGCTCTGGCGCGGGAAGCGCCGGATCGTCAGCGCCGGGCCGTCGAGGGCCAGCGGAGGGATCACGACGTTGACGCGCGACCCGTCGGGCAGGCGCGCGTCGCACAGCGGCTCGGCCTCGTCGACGCGGCGCCCGAGCGGCGCGAGGATCCGCTCGATCGCGTGACGCAGCTCCGCCTCGGTGGCGAAGGCCACGGCGGACGGCTCGACGCGACCGCCACGCTCGACCCACACGGGCCCGGTGCCGTTGACCATGATCTCGTCGACCTGCGGATCGCGCAGCAGCGGCTCGAGCGGCCCCAGGCCGAACGACCGCTCGCACACCCGCGCCACCAGCTCCGCACGGTCGGCCGGGTCCAGCAGCGCGGCCTCGCGATCGACGAGCGCGCGGATGCTCGCCTGCGCGTCATCGCCCCCGCCCGCCGCCGCCTCACCGGCGCCCGCCACCAGCCGGTCGCGCAACGACCCGGCGAGCACGTCCAACGCAGCGGCACGCGACACGGGGTCCACGCACCACGTAGGCCGCGAGCGCTCGATCCTCGCCCCCGGCCGGTCGGCGATTGTCACAAGCGTGTTACAACCTTCGCCTCGGACGGCCCCATGCTGTCCGGACCGGACGGCCCGGTGAGCGCCCCTGTCCCACGCCGCCTCCGCCGTCCGACCGTGACGAGACACGACGAGGAAGGACCCCCGCCATGCCCCGCCGCATCATCTCCGCGATCTCGCGGATGGTTCGCCACAACTGGACGCCAGTACCGGGAGCCGACGTGCACTTCCACCCCAGGAGCGACGGACGCCCCTACGTGTGCGACAACGCGCGCTGCACCTCGCCGGGCCTCGACGTCGAGGCCCGCTGACGCGAAGCGGGCGGCCGGGCGTGACCCGCCCGGCCGCTGTCTTCGCGGTTGAGCTCGTAGGTCCCGCGGAGACCGTTCCACCTCTGATACCGCTCGTCGGGGTTCTCGCCGCGCCCAGCGACTCGTAGAGAGTGCCACATGCAACGACGCAGCCCCGGAGCGACCCACGAACCCCCTCAGGCGTCCGATGGCCCGGATCTGGCGATCCAAGGGCTGTCCCACGGCCGGAAGAGGCCGCGGAAGTACTTCCTGCGCGGCCTAGCTCCATACGCGCGAACTCGTCGAGGACCAGGGCCTCGAGCTCGGATACGCCTTGCACCGCGCGGCGGGCGCGGGCTACGGCCGGCGCACGAGTGGCTGCCCGTGGCGGCGAAGCTCAGTGACGGTGGGCATGACCATCTCGTCCTCTCTATCGACGGATCGCCCCTCGCGCTTAAGCGGCTCCTAGGATCATCGCTGCGATAGCGGCAGAGACCGCGGATGGCTTCCTGCGCAGTGGTCGGGAGGCGCTTGACGCAGCCGACTGGGACCGCCCGCGCTCGTGCTTCGAGAAGGCCGGCGCATGGGCCGAGAGCGCCGAGGTCCTAACGGGCTTGCCGTGGTCAAGTCCTGTCGATCGGCGGTCTCTGCACGGGCTCCAGGCGCTCGTCGTCGGCGTCCGCGACGCGCTCGGTCGCCCAGCCGAGGAACGGCGTCAGCGCGACCGAGGTCCAGTGCCACGTAGTGACCAGGCCGAAGATCGCCCAACGTTGCTTGCCTTTGAGCCAGCAGACGACAGAGGGCCCCAGGGAGTGTCGGCACGCAACAGTCGTCCACGGTGACCGCCGAACGCGCGCGACGGCGATCAGCGGCTGCGCGCGGCGACGCCCCTGCCATCCCCCAGGCTGCGGAAGACGAGGACTCGGGCCGCCGCCCGTGCTTTCGCCCCGAGAAGGAGGGCTCGTCAGGCCTCGAGATAGCCACCCGGCCGGGGGGCGGCTCCGTGCTCCGGCCAACGCGCGGCTTGGAGGTTCCATCTCGACGCTGCGCGGGCGGATGCCCTTGCGCTACGGCGGCACGAATCCAGACTCACGAGCGCCCGCACCTGGCTAGGGCTCAGATCTCCCTGCGGCCAATTACTCCCGGCCTGAGAGCGGCGGTCCGCCGACCCCGCGCGACGCGACGAAGTAACGCACCCTCAGGCACAAGGGAGCGACTGCGGGGGCGAGTGTCCTGAAGGGGCGGATCGAGCAGCAGGAAACGCTCGGGCGGTACGCTCGCGTGAGGCGATTGACGGTGCCCGTGTACGTCTACCGTCGCGAGGATGGCTCGCGCTTCGAGATCGAGCAGCGCATCACCGAGGACAGTCTGGTGAGCTGCCCAATGACCGGGCAGAAGGTCGAGCGGGTCCTCCAGCCCTTCGCCCCGCGTTACAGGGGCACGGGGTTCTACTCGACGGACCACCGCAAGCCCAAGGAAAAAGAGCAGCCGAGCGGGCGTGACGGCAAGGACTCGGGCAGCCCATCGAGCTGATCGGTGGCTCGTGCGGCGAGGTGTATCGTCGCGGGTGACGCATGCCCTGGCTCGCCGACACTGACGCGGGCGCCGCGTACGGATTTGCCCGGACGATGGCCGGAGCCGGGACGGAGGCCGAGCTGCGTTTTCGCGCGCTGCAGGCGCTCGCCGACCTCGTCCCCGCGGACGTTCTGACCTGGGACCGGATCGAGCTCGCCACGGGCACCGTCCGCCACAAGACCCTGCCGGCTGAGGCGGAGCCCGCCGGCGCCTTCGAGGCGCTCGTCGGGCGCGCGGCTGACCATCCGCTGCTGGCCGCGCACGCGGCCGGACGGCGCCCGGCTGTGCGGTTGTCGGAGCTCGTCGAGCGCAGATGGTTCGCGCACAGCGAGCTGTACGGTGACCTTCTCCACGCGTCCGGCATCGAGTACGAGATCGCGATCGGCATGCGCACCGGTCGCGGCGAGGCGGTCGTCGCCGGGTTCGGACGCATTGAGCGCGAGTTCTCAGAGCGCGACCGGGACGTGCTCGACATCGTCTGCGCCGGACTCGAGAGCGCGCTGCGGGCCACACAGGCTCGCGAACGCCTTGTTTGTGCGCTCGCCGCCGATCCGCCGCCGGGCACCGCCGTTCTGCTGCTCGACGGCTATGGCGAGATCGAGCTCTCGAGCGTTGTGGGCGAGCGTTGGCTGGCCGAGCATTTCGGAGCGACCGAGCATCCCGGCTGGCTGCCCAGACCCGTCGCCGAGTGGCTGGCGCTGCCGCCGCGCCCGCCGCTTGTCAGCGATCGCGACGGCCGGCGCCTCACCGTCCGTCTGCTCCCGGGCGATCCGCACGCGCTCTTGCTCGAGGAAGAGGTCGCGAGCTTCCGCCCCGAGGCGCTCGACCGCCTCGGTCTGACTCGGCGCGAGACCGAGGTGCTCCGTGCGGCCACCATGGTCATGAACGAAGCTGAACTGGCTTGGGAGCTGTTCCTGAGCCTTCACGCCGTCCGGGAGCGCCTTGCGCACTTGGAGGCCAAGCTCGGCGTTCGCACGACCGGCGACGCCGTCGCCCGCGCCCTCCGCGAGAGCGCGTAGAGACCTCGGCCACGCCGGAACCCTTGCGGAGAACGGCTCCGTCGCTGAGGACGAAGCATTCCGTGAGGCCGAGGTGGGCGCATGGCCGGCGGTGCTCTGCGCGAAGCGCTTCGCAGGAGCGGTGAAGTGGCGCTGTACGACGATCCTGTTCTCTTGCGCGGGCGCGGCGCGCTCTGCTCTCCGACCGGACTAGTCTCGACGGCGTCGCCGGGAACTGTTGCGCTCTCCGCTTGGCGACGCGGTCGACGGATGGGGCAAGATGGAGCCGGGAATGGCCCTCAAGCCGGGACGCACGAAAACGGTCGGTCACCTGCCACACGACGCGGTCGTGCGGGTCGACAAGCGCGTCAAGGAGATCCCTCGCGCACCGAGAAGCTGCGCTGCGGCACGCGCGGCGCGCAGCCGAGCGCCTCAAGCGGCCATGACACAAGGCTCGGCGATCGGCGCCGGTCGCGATCCTGGTGTTTCGTTGCATTCGCGGTCGCTGCCGGTCGGGCGCGTCAGAGCTCGCCGCGGTCGAGGCTGAAGGGCGCCGCCTCGAAGGGGTTGGCGGCGCAATCCGGAGCGGTGTCGCACGACGGGGTACCGGCCGGCGTGGACGAGACGGCGGCCGGGCATCGATCTCGGCGCCTGCGAGGTGTGCCCGGCTGCAGGGTTGCGCACTTGACGCTGGGCCCGTCGCGTTCACTCGCTACTCGATGATCGGCCTCGAGGGCTGTAGCGAGTCGACCGGCGAGCTACCCGGCTCTCGGCCCGCGCCGATCCGGATACTGGGCGGCTGCGAAGTACTTGTCGAGGGGGCGGGCGGGCTCGAGGCTCGAGGCTTCGATCTCGCGGTAGCGGTTGAGCAGCACCACGGCGGTACGAGTCGGAGGATTGGCGGCGAGCCCGCGGACGGGGCGCTCGTTGCAACCACCATCATCGTGTCCGTGGCCGACGAGGTCGCCGACGGGCCATGACCGACGAGCGCCCACACGGGGCCGGTCTCGCGATGCTCGTCGTCCCGATGCCCGGGAGCGTGCGGCCGCCGACCGACGGCGCGGCGGCGATGATCGCCTGGCTGTTCGGGCACGGCGCGCCGCGCACGGCCGAGGTGCTCAGGCGGCTGCAGCGCCACGCCTGGGCAATCGAGCTGCCCGACCCCGACGCCGCCACCCAGACCGAGCTCTGGGCCACCGCTCGCTTCGCCGACGTCGAGCAGGCGCGCGCCGCGGCCCGCCCCTACCACGGACGCGTGAGCGACCTCATGCGCTGGACGCCCGCCGACCGGCCCGCCGACGCGATGTTGCTGCCGTTCGCCGAGCAGCCCGGGCGCTGACCGGCCCGGGCCTCGGTGAGGGCGCGCGCGGTGGTCGCAAGCCTCGGCCCGCAGGTCCTCGATCCCGCCGGCGAACCGACCATCACAGCCCGCGCTTGCGAGCGTCCTGGCTGAGGTCACGCGCCAGCTGCTCGGGCGCTGTCCGCGTGCGCAGCTCGTCGATGTGCTCGTCCTCCAGGACCGCCCGGCGATAGACGGCGTCCTGAAGCCCTTCGAGCTCCGACTCCAGATGCTTCACCCGCGCCTCGAGCGTCTCCACGCGCTGCTCCCAGCCGACCTCTGGCGACCGGTCACTTGATCGCCGCCCGCCGCTACGTCTCCCCCATAGTCGACTCACCCGCTGTGTGATAGTGGCCAGCTTCGGCTCCGCCGACCGTGGGCTTCGCGCCCCCTCGCCCGTGCCCCGCGTCTCCACTACTTAGGACCTCCCGACCCTCTGGTGGGTGTCGCGCGCGAGGAAGAGGGAACGAGATCCAACGGGCGAATCAGCGGCCGGCCCAGCGGGTCTCGATCATTCGCCCCAAGCTCCGCGCCTCAGCGCTTCGGTGGCTTCGGGCTCCGGGTAGAAGTCCTACCCGCAGGGTCAGCTGGAGTACTGACATTACTCCCTTTCCGGGCCCCCGCACGAAAGCGCTGCTTGCGGCCACCTCCGGCGGCGGAGGCGTCGCCGGTGCATCGCGGCGACCACGCAGCGAGGACCGGTTCATTGAGTGCGTCGTCCTGATTGCCGCGCGCTGCGGTGCGGCATCGGAGCCGCCGTCGTCTCGCTGAACAGCCGTGCTGCGCGCGGGGCGTCACCCGCCCCGATGCGCGGCCGCCGGCGTCGGCGGGCGCAGGAGCATGAGGACGTTGCGGCCAGGAGCCCAGACGTAGACAAGCGCGATCGCCAGAGAGCCGAGGCTGTCGTGGACGGAGAACACCCCGGCGTGCGCAGCGAGCCAGCGGCCAGGAGGCTCAATCCCTGCGAGGACAAGGCTGGCGAAGCCGAGCACCCGGGAGACGACCCGGTGCGGAACATCACCGCGCCGCCGGCAAGCAAAACACCGCCACCCCGAACCCACTAGAGCCGAAGGCCACCGACGACAAAGTCGTAGAGCGCGATGACCGCGAGGGACAGCACCGACGACTGGGCATCGGCCGGGAGCAGGCGGTGCGGTCCGCCGGTTGCCGGCGGCGGGTCAGGTCGCCCGGGCCCAGCAGCTCGGCGCTGAGGTGGTCGGCGACGATCAGCTCGCGCAGAAGCAGCCCCCTCGAGGACGACCGCCGCGCCGCCAGCCCCGGCCGTTCGCGACGCCTCCCAGGCGCGCACTTGCAGGCAGCAGGTGCTCACGACGAGCGCGCGCTCGGCCGGTGCGCGGCGCTCCGGCGCCAGCGCGGCGCCGAGGTCGGGATCGACGTCCAGCAGACGGATCGGCTCACGCTCCAGCAGCATCGCCCAACCGCGGTTCGGGACGGCACCGTCGCAGACATGGCCGATCTCCGAAGCAGCGGCTCGGGTACGCCCCGGCGTCCGGCCGGCGCCGGGCGTGCTTACAGACCGAGCCGTTGACCGACCAAGAGATGCGCTCGACGCCAAGCGCACTCAACACCGACATGACCGCGAACACAGACTGGCATGCAGACCATCGGCCGCTGCGAGCGCCGTTCCCGGCCGATTGGGCGAGCTCTCGCGGCCAGGCGGGGTGGTAGTGTGTGTCGTGATTGCTCGTTCGTTAGGTCTCACGCTCTCTCTTCCTCTCGCACGACCCCGATAGAGGGACCAGGAAGGTTTGAGGACCATGGCGCGCAATGAGCGACACCGTGCCGCCGAAGGGGCAGCGCGACGGCGAGGTGGACTGCACCGCGCCGCTGGCGACCGCCGGGTTGGGCAGGCCACAACGGCCCGGCACGACTTGTCTACGCGCGGAGTTGGCCGTGTGTGGTCAAACGGCCGCGAGCTCGGCAGTGCAGATCCTCGCTACACGCACCTCGAGGCTTCGCACGATTAGCCCAGCGGTCTACGCCGCGAGGGGCGACCCACCCTACGAAGGAGCGCCACCATGCTCTTGCGCTTTGACCCGTTTCGCGAGTTTGACCGACTGACCGAGCAGCTCGCGTCCAGCGCGTCGCGCGCGCCGCGGCCGTTCCCGATGGACGCCTACCGCCGCGGCGATCGGTTCATCGTCGAGTTCGACCTCCCGGGCGTCGAGCCGGCGTCGATCGAGCTGACCGTTGAGCAGAACGTCCTGACCGTGCGAGCCGAGCGACGCTTCGAGCCGCAAGAGGGCGACGAGCTGGTCGTGGCCGAGCGGCCGCAGGGGACCTACGCCCGCCAGGTCTTTCTCAGCGACACGCTCGACGCCGAAAACGTGCAGGCCGACTGCCAGCTCGGCGTGCTGACGCTCACGATTCCGGTCGCCGAGACGGCCAAGCCGCGGCACGTGGCGGTTAGCGGGGGCCAGGACGCCGAGACGATCGAGCCGCTGACGGCCGGCGGCGCCAAGGCCGGCCCCACTGAGCCGCCGGTCTCGACCGCCGGCCACGCCGCGCCGAGCGGCGAGAGCTGAGCCGCCGATCCAGCTCCACCTGCCGGACGGGGGGCGCCTCGCCGGCGCACGGAAGATCGTGCCGGGCGTGTAGCGCTCGAGTTCCCGGGACGCCCCGCGCGCCGAGCTCCTGCGGGCGCGTTGCGGGCCGGAGCCGGCCGATCTCGGGCAGCCCCGGGCCGTGGGTGCGGCGAGCCGGCAGGCGAACTAGCTAGTCGTGCGATTGCGTGAGGTAGGCGTAGCGGGGATCGCTTGGACCAATCGGGGCTGCTCTGGTTGGCCTGCCGTCCGCTCGCCACACGTTCATCCGTCGTTGAGCATCGATTGTCGCCGAGAGCCGGCGCGAGCCGTGGCTACGGTTGAGTGTGCCTCGCCTTCGCGCTGCCCAGGCCTGTTCGTTGCGCGTCATTGGTCTTCAGGCCTTCCCGTCCACTCTGTTGGGTCCGCGCGGAGGCAAGAGGACCAGAACCCCGAGCGTTCAATCAGTTTGAGACGAAGCCACCGGGGACGGTGAGGAACGCCTGTGCAGTTACGACACCGGCCCCGCAGTCAAAACCAGTAACCCCCGCCTCACGCCTCGTGGCGCAGGTCGCGCCGTAGGTGGCTTCCGGGCTTGGGCTGAGCGTTCTGGCCGCAGGGCCAGCTCGCGACGGACTCTACTCCTACTGCTGGCGCTTGTGTGCGCGGGCCTCGAAGTCTTCGTCGGCAAGCTTCCGGTGCCTCAGCGCGCCTTGAAGCGGCTGGTCATCGCGGCTCATCCGAAACGGCGTCACTGGTCGGAGCGCTGGCGTTCGAGCTTCGACCGGCTGGCCGGCGCCGGCGTGCCGGGCGGGTGGACCAGGTTCTCCACCTCGCGCACGCCCGCGATGCGCCGCGTCGCGGCCTCCATGCGCTCGATGTCCTCCTGCCGCTCCACGACCCCACGCAGGAACACGACGCCGTCCTCGGCGTTGACGTTGATCTGTCCCTTCGGCACGCCCGCGCGGCGGAACAGCTGGCTCTCGACCTTGTGTGTGAGCGTCACGTCGTCGAGCGGCTCACCGTGCCGCCGACGCGCGTTGAAGGTTCGCCGGGCGATCCCGACGGCGTGCGACTCCGCCCGCCGGGCGCGCGCCACGGCCCGGCGCTCGCCGCGCCGTATCCGCGACAGCGCACGGTCGCGGGCGGTGTGGCGCCGGCGACGGCCGCCCGTGGGATCGAGGAAGTACTCGAGGAGCGCCCCGAGCGCGATGCCGCCCGCAGCCGCGGCAGCGGGCGCCGAGAGCGAAGCACGACGGTTGGCGGCCCTGGAACCGCGGCACTGGATCGCCAAGCGCACGCCAGTGGGCGGGGCGGTGAGGCGCATGCGCCGAGCGCTGAGGATCATGTTGTACCTCCGGCTTGCCGTAGCAAAAGCTACGCCGTCCGCGGCGGTCGTCAACCGCCGCGCCCTGTCGACCTCCGCGCGAAAGCGTGACGAGCACCGCCGTGCTTTCGGAGCTGCGGTTCCACGCGCGAAGATCGCGATCCGGCGTCGGTGAAGGCCCCCCTCGCTGCTCTGCCACGGACCGTCCAAGGGCGATCAGGAGTCGGTACGCTCTGAGGCGGACCAGGCGGAAGGAGGAACAATGGTGTTCCAGGTCGGAGATCGAGTCGTCGCCGAGGCCGAGTCCACGGAGCGACGGCCCCGGCCCGGCACGGTGCGGGAGATCCTTCGCGAGGATCCGCCGCGGTACCGGATCGCGTGGGACGACGGCCACGAGTCGATCTACGCACCGTCCGCGGGCGCTCTCCATGCTGAGGACCGCCGGGCTGGCGCCGCGCGCTGAGGCACCCGGAAGGGCCGGCCGGCCCGCCGGCGCTAACCGCAGGCTCCTCGGGTCGGCGCGGCCCCTGCCGGATCGCGCGTCCTCGAGTTGATCGGTCGCGCCAGCGCCGGCTCCGATCGCAGACGCAGCACTCGAGGTTGAGCAGGAAGACGTCCGCCCGTGTCGCCGCCGCTACGACCTCGGCGGCGACGGGCGGCTGGCGTGACCGCGATCCCTCGGACGCTCGCGCCCGAGGATCCTGTCGCCGGCCAGCGCGAGCCGAAGGCGCGTTCACTCGGCGGCGATCGGCGCTCCCGGTCATGACGACCCGCGCCGACCGACCCGTTCCATAGCGCCCGCGGACGCGCGTACTCATCGCGCCGCTACAACGCCAGGCCGAGGTCTTCGAGCAGGCACTGCGCCGGCAGGTCGAGTTCGACGCCCAGCTCGGCGGACGTCTGCTCGCCCCCATGGAGAGCTTCGTCGGGGTGCTCGACCAGGCGCCCGCGGCAATGCACGCCCAGGCACAGGCCTTCGAGGCGGCCGCGATGTCGTTCAAGCAGGCGGCCGAGGTACTCGAGGCACAGGCGGCCGTGATCGAGCGAGCGATCAGCACGATAGGGCTCCCGACCGACCTGCTGAAGTCCATCGGCGGGCTCGCGGGCTCGGAGGCCTCCGAGGACGAGCCGAGCGAGAACAAAACCGACTCGACGGCGATGACACATCGCTCCGGACGCGGCCGTGCATCCAGCCGCGGCCGCGGCGCCAGTCAGCCGGCGGCCGCCCTCAACGAGCGAAGCGACTTCGAAGGCCTACCGCGGTTCGGGGGTCGCTCACGACGCAGCCCGGAGGGCGCGCGCGAGGGGGGTCACTTCTCGAGATCGCGCGGCCGCACGAAGCCCACGAGCTCCGCCGTGCCGCGGTCCAGGTCACGCCAGCTCGGGCATTGGAGCACGAGCATCGCAAGCGCCGCCGTGGGGTACCTCGCCTCGAGCTCGTGCAAGGCGGGCGCTGGGCGGGCGAGCTCGAGCGCGAGCCGCTGCAGGCCGGGGTCGTGCCCGACCACCAGCACGGAACCGACCGCATCCGGAACGCCGCGCAGATGCTCGAGCAACGCGCCCGCGCTCGCGCCGTAGAGCTCGGGCTCGACCCGCACAGCGCGCCCTCCGAGCGCGGGCTCCATCCGCTCGAGCGTCTCGCGCGCGCGGCGCGCCGGCGAGCACAGCACGAGCTCGGGCACGATGCCCTGCTCGCGCAGGTACCGAGCGATGGCCTTCGCCGCGCGCCGCCCCCGGCCCGCGAGCGGGCGGTCACGATCGCGAAGGCCAGGGTCCTTCCAGCTCGATTTCGCGTGGCGCAGGAGATAGAGGCGCTTCATCACGCGCATCGTGGCGGCTCGTCCGTCGCGCGGGAAGCGATTGATGCGCGCCGCGCGTTCCTCAAACCCACAGCACGGGCACATCCTGCCGGGACGCCACGATCGTCTCTTCAGACGGAGCGCGTCGCGCGCGGGATTCCGTGGCGATTCAGCGGGGAGACTCAGCGAGCGCGTACCTGCCGCAGCCCAGCGAGCCTTCCCCGACCCGGCGGCGCGCGGGATCGCCGCAATCTGCTCATGCTCTTGGCGTGCGCCCGCGACGGCATGGCCTTCACCCGTACCTCGACCAGCCGGCGCCGATCGCCATCGCGCACCGCGGTGGCGCAGAGGAAGCGCCCCAGAACACGCTCGCGGCGTTCGGCGCGGCCGTCGCGCTGGGCTATCGCTACCTCGAGACGGACGCCCACCTGACTCGTGACGGCGTCGTGGTGGCCTTCCACGATCCGCGCCTGGACAACATCACCGACCGGACGGGCGCGATCGCCGCCCTGAGCATCACCGAGGTCGAGGCGGCCGACGCCGGCTACCACTTCTCGCCCGACAACGGGCACAGCTTCCCCTTCCGCGATCGCGGCGTCCGGATTCCGCGCCTCGAGGAGCTGCTGCTCCGCTGGCCCCAGGCACACGTCAACATCGATCCCAAGGCGGACGCGTGCGTCGAGCCGCTCGTCGCGGTCATCGACCGGCTCGGCGCCTGGGATCGGGTGGGCTTCGGCGCCTTCTCCGATCGCCGTCTTCGCCGCCTCCGCGCCCTCAGCCGCGGCCGGGCCTGCACCTCCATGGGACCGCGCGCCGTGGCCGTCGCCCGCACCGCGGCACTCTGCGGCCGGATGCCGCGCCAGAACGCAGACTGCATCCAGGTCCCGCTTCGCCGAGGGCCGATCCCGATCGTCACCGCCCGCTTCCTCCGGGCCGCCCATCGCGCGGGCCTCCCAGTACACGCCTGGACCGTCAACGACGAGTCGCCGATGCACGACCTGCTCGACCTCGGCGTCGACGGCATCATGACCGACCGCCCAAGCCTGCTCCGCGACGTGCTCGCCGCCCGCGGCCTGCCCTTCGCAGACGAGCCGGACCGATGAAGACCTCCAGCCTGGGGACCAGCGCTGGCAGCCACCGGCGCGCGGACCACGGCGGCGCCCACGCAACCGCCTAGCGGCGACGATCACGAGTTCTCCGGCGACTCCGCAAGCGCCCGGCGCGAGTCCTCGTCCAGGCCCTCGAGATGACCGCTCATCAGGGAGCCGTCCGCCGGGTCCGCGATCTGCCGATCGCGCAGCGCGTCTGCGACGGCCCTCTCGACCTCTTGCTCGAGTTGGTTCGCCTCGTCAACGGAGCCGGCCTGGTAGCAGACGACGAAGGGTCTGCGGAAGCGCAGCATGGCCGAGAGTCATACCGGATCGACGCGATCGCCCGGACCAGCGGGCTCAGGCTCGACGAAGCTATCTTCGCCCGCGCCAGTCGTACGCAAACCTCCGCCCATACCGATCCATGGCTCGCTGAAGGCCGGCCGGCGCCTACGCCGGCCGAGCGGCGTGCGAGCCGCCGTGTGGCACCGGAGATGCTCGCGACGGCGGCGCAAGCCTCCCGCCATACCAACCGTCACCGGGCGGCGACCGACGCCGGCTTCATCGCGCCGACCGGGCACCTCCGCCCAGTCGGTCGCTGCAAGAGGCTGGTGGTCCGAGCCGCCCCCGACGCCCCCCGAACGGAGCCACGTTCCTAGATGGGCCAGCGCTCGCGCCGGTAGCCCATCTCCCAGAACATCCACTCGTAGCGGCTGGTGACGGCGAAGTGGCGGGCGGCACGCGCGCGCTCGTCCGGGCTGAGCTCGGGTCCGAGGCGGTCAGCGAGGGCGAGGACGGCTCTGACGATCTCGGCGAACTCCTCGCCACCGTAGGTCTCGATCCAGCGGGCGTAGCGCGGATCGGAGGAGCTCCTGGCGAGCAGCGCCTTGCCCACCTCCCAGTAGATCCAGTAGCAGGGGAGCAGCGCCCCGAGCAGATCGGGGAACGAGCCTCCGTAGGCGGTGGCCAGGAGGTAGCTCGTGTAGGCGAGGTTCGTGGGTGCAATCGGCGTGAGGGCAACGTCCCGCTCGCTCAGTCCGAAGTCGGCGAAGAATCCCTGGTGAAGGGAGCGTTCGATGGCGATCGCGCCGGCGGCGTGCTCGTTGAACATCGCGATGTCCGCCTCGACCGGCGCCCGCGCTGCCGCCACGCTCAGCGCGCGAGCGTACTGGCGCAAGTAGTGGGCGTCCTGAATCACGTAGAACTCGAACGCGCTGCGCTCGAGCGAGCCGTCGGTGAGCCCGGTGATGAACGGGTGCTCGAGGATCGCCCGGTAGGTGTCCTCGACGCCCGACCAGAGCTCCGCCGACAAGCGCTTGCCCGGGATCGGATCGCCCGTCGCAGGAACACTCGGCTGCATCGTCTCTCCCTTCGCTGGCATGACCCAGATCAGGTTCGGCGGGTCGACGCTAGGAAGCGCCCTCTCAGCCCCTCGGCCAGGGGCCCCCCGGGATAGGCGGTTACACGCGAGACCTTAACGCCTCGTGCGATGCGACCGCAGCGGTTGCTTGTCAGCGCCTGCGCCGAGCTGGACACGAGAGCCGTCGCGGGCCACCGGGATGGTGGTGCAGTTCGCGTGAGCGCGGCGTGGGCTACGGACGCGCGACCGGCGCGACCGGCGGCAACGTCACCGGCGTGCCCTGCGGCGTGGAGAGCTCGAGCGACCTGGTCTCGAGCTGGTACTCCTGCGCCTGCGCGAGCAGCTCGTTGAGCCGCGTGCCGGCCTCGCCGACGTCCGGGGCGTTGAACTCGAAGACGACGGTGGCATGGAACTTCATGACGACCTCGACGGTACCGCCGGCCGGGCCAGCCGTCGAGAGAGATCGCCTCAAGCGTCAGCGAGCCTAGCCCTCACGTCACAAGTCGTGCGTCATCGGGTCTCTCGGACACCGTCAGGGACTGTGTGTGCGCGACAGTCGCTGCGGGCCGGCGACGCCCACGAGACCTACCAGCGCGGCGGTTGGCGCCTGACGCGCACGGCTGCTTCACGCCCGCAAGCGGCGACGACGAGAGCCTCGGTGCCGACGCCTGCTGGTTCGTCCCAAGCGGGCGTCTGCCGGACGTCAGTCGACACGCCCGCTCGTCGTCCAACGCAGGCGCGCAGGAGTCGGCAGCCGAGGCGCTCGCTCCCGTTTGAACGCGGGCGTGATGTGATGTCCCGGTTGTCGCCCCCTCATCGGGGCTTTCATCGGGCGGGTCGTGCGGGACAGCCGCGCGGCGCGGGCGGCGGAAAGACAGCGAGCCGCAGGCGAAGTGCCCGTCTGGGGTTCCGCTTCCGAGATCTCGGTGCGGCGCCGGCAATGGCCGTACGATCGCTTGGACCGCCCACGACGATGAGTGTCGTCTCGCGGTCGTCACTAGTCATTCGGCCGCGGGTCGACGTCGCGTGGGGCCGAAGACGCCGGTGCCCGGAGGGCGGTGGGGACCCAGGCGAAGAACTCTGGGCGGACTTCGGGCGCTCGCCGGCGGGACTCTTGCGGCGGGATCGACGCGATCGCCGTCACGCCCAGGGACAAGATCGTGGCGGCTGGCCCTTACAAGCCGGACGACGGCAGGAAGTGGGTCCTGGCTCGGTTCGATCGCTCCGGGGGGACGTCACCTCCACCGACATCATCCTGATGGGCGCGCTGACTCAGCCGCTGTCGAGCGCTCCCGACTGGGATGCGATCGCGCGCCGCCAGGCCGCGATCTACGTCGCGGGCCTGCGACCGGCCGACGGGCCGCCGCTCCCCGGGCGTGCCCTCACCCGCGCCGTGCTCGAGCAGTCCCTTCACGCAGTCCTCGCGGAATCGACCGCGCTGAGCCAGCGGTCGACGAACGCGCCCAGCGCATCGAGCGCATCGACGCCTTCGTCGAGCATGCTCGCGAAGCTCTGAAAGACATGCGGCACATCGGGCCAGACGTCGAGCCCGACGCGACCGTCGCACTCCGCCACGCGTCGAGCCAGACCCATGGCATCGCCCAGAAGGATGTCGTGCGTGCCGGCCTGGACGAGCAGCGGGGCGAGCCCGGAGAGGTCGGCGAACAGCGGGCTGGCCGCCCGGGCATCCGCCGGCGTCACGTAATCGTCAGCACGGCGTCGCAGCGCCTGCACCGACAGGAGCGGATCGACGTCGGCCTTGCTGTCCAACGTCGTACTCGTGAGCGTCAAGTCCACCCACGGGGACATCAGGCCCACGCACGCCGGCTGGGGCAGCCCACCCGCCTTTGCTCTCACGAGCATCGCGGCTACCAGCCCCGCTCCGGCCGATTCGCCAACGATCGCGATCTGCCGCGCGTCGACGCCGCTGTCGAGCAGGCCGCGATACGCGGCAACGGTATCGTCGACGCCGGCAGGGTAGGGATGCTCGGGCGCCAAGCGGTAGTCGATCGAGTAGGCACGCGCCCTCGCACGCCGAGCGACCTCGGAGGCCAGCCCAACGCCGACCCCCGCCGATCCGAGCGCGTACGCGCCCCCATGCAGGTACAGGACCACACGATCGGAGCTTGTCTCGGACGTCTCGACGAGGATCGCTTCGATCTCGCCGAGTGTCGCGTCGCTCGTCGTGACGTCGTCGGCCAGCGGGGTCGAGGCCATCATCTCCTCGATGACCACTCGCTGCTCGGCCACCTCCCCGCCGAGGTCCAGGGGCGCCTCGCGCAGTTGCGCGTCGAGCGCCTCGCGCTGCTCGCGACTCACGACTCCCCCTCACGATGCAACGTCAGTGCTCCGGCACGCTCGGCGGCCTCGTTGGCAAGCGCGGCGACCTTCGTGAACCTGTCTGATATCGCCATGTCGGCTCCTTTCGATGTGGTCCGCTAGAGCGTGATGGCGAGGCGGGTGACCGGTCGTCACCCATTTCAGATGATTCACCTCGTCATGAGCGGCCGGCCAGGCGGAGCTCGCGGCGTACGGCCACCAGCGCGGACGCGCCGCACCTACGCCGCGGTGTACCGGGCCTTCGGCGTCTTCTTGGGACCCGACGCCACGTCGGATGACGTGACGGCTGAAGCCGTGCGCGCCTAACGCGACGCGCTCGAGCGCGCGGGTCGATCACCGGCCACGGTGGCACGGCGATGGACCAGATCACATAAAGCGTGTGACGACGCGTCACGCAACCGGCGTCCAGCATGAAGTCCATGGCCCAACCAGTATCCCGTGAGGTGTCAGGGCCGGTGGCCCTGCAGGGCCGTCGGCTGTGGCTCGTCCTCGGCGCGCTGATGCTCGGGATGCTGCTCGCCGCTCTCGACCAGACGATCGTGGCGACGGCGCTGCCGACGATCGTCGGCGACCTCGGCGGCGCCTCGAACCTGTCGTGGATCGTGACCGCGTATCTGCTGGCGTCGACGGCCTCGACGCCGCTGTGGGGCAAGCTCGGCGACATGTACGGCCGGAAGCGGTTCTTCCAGGCCGCCATCGTGATCTTTCTCGTCGGCTCCGCCCTGTCGGGACTGAGCCAGTCGATGGGCCAGCTGATCGCCTTCCGCGCGCTGCAGGGGATCGGCGGTGGAGGGTTGATGATCGGCGCCCAGACGATCGTCGGCGACGTGGTCGCGCCGGCCAACCGCGGTCGCTACCAGGGCCTGTTCGGCGCCGTGTTCGGCGTGGCCAGCGTGCTGGGGCCGTTGGTCGGCGGGCTGCTCGTCGACAACGCCTCGTGGCGCTGGGTCTTCTACATCAACCTCCCGGTCGGCGTTGTCGCGCTGCTGGTCACGGGCGCGTTCCTCCCAACGACGCAGCGCCGTGTCTCGCACGTGATCGACTACGTAGGCGCGGCGCTGGTGACGGCCGGCACGACCTGCCTGGTGCTGATGACCAGCCTCGGCGGGACGACCTACGCGTGGGGCTCGGCGCAGATCGTGAGCCTCGGTGTGGCCGGCGTCGCTCTGCTCGCGCTGTTCGTGGCAGTCGAGCGGCGCGCCGAGGAGCCGATCCTGCCGATGCGGCTGTTCAAGAACCGCGTCTTCGGGGTGAGCAGCGCGTTGGGCTTCGTCGTCGGCTTCGCGATGTTCGGCACGATCACGTTTCTGCCGCTCTACCTTCAGATCGTGAAGGGGGTCAACCCGACCGTCTCCGGGCTGTGGCTGTTGCCGCTGATGATCGGGCTGCTGCTCACCTCGGTCAGCTCCGGGCAGCTGATCAGCCGCACCGGGCGCTACAAGATCTTCCCGATCATCGGCACGGCGCTGATCACGATCGGACTGCTGTTGCTGTCGCGCCTGGGACCAGACACCAGCTGGCTCGACGCCTCGCTGTCCATGTTCGTGTTCGGCGCCGGGCTGGGCTCGGTGATGCAGGTCACCGTCATCGCCGTCCAGAACGTCGTCGACTACAAGGACCTCGGCGCCGCCACCTCCGGGGTGACCTACTTCCGCCAGATCGGGGGGTCGTTCGGCGCGGCGGTGTTCGGCTCGATCTTCTCCAATCGCTTGGAGGCGAACATCGCGCACTATCTCGGCGGGGTGGCGCTGCCGGGCGGCGTGAGCAGCGAGACGCTGAGCCCCGACGCGCTGAGCAAACTCTCCCCCGCGGCCCACAGCGCCTTCATCCACGCGTACGCCGACTCGCTGGAGACCGTATTCCTGGCCGCTGTGCCGGTCGCCGCCGTCGCCTTCCTGATCTCCTGGCTGCTGCCGCAGGTCCCGTTGCGAAAGACGGTGGCCGCCACCGATCCCGGGCAGACGTTCGGCATGCCGACCGACCGCAGCTCCGCGCAGGAGCTCGAACGCGGCCTCGGAGTGCTCGCGGGGCGCGAGGACCGGGTGGCGCTCTACCGCCGCATCGCCGCGAAGGCAGGCTTAAGCGGCCTGCGCCCGGCCGCCTCCTGCCTACTCGCCCGCATCGCAGACCACCGCGGCGTCACGCGCGCGGACCTGGCCGAGCAGATCGGCACTTCCACCGCGAACCTCGCACCCAGCCTCGACCAACTAGCCAGCCGCGAGCTCGTGACGATCGAACCGAGCACCCACGTGCTCAACCTGACCCCGAACGGCCGATCCGCACTCGAGCGGCTGCGGCGTGCGCGCGAGGACGGCCTCCGCGAGCTGCTCGACGACTGGTCGCCCGAGCAAGAGGCCGAGCTCGACGTGCGCCTGAAGACGCTCGCCCGCGACTGCATCGACCAGGACGCGGCCAGACTGCGCCACGACGAAGGCTTGCGCGAAGCGGCCTGACGCGCCGACTCCAGTCCTGGAGGCGTCGCACATGGAGCGTCACGTCCCGTAGCGGGTCGCGTCCCCTTGGCGCTGTAAATTCGCCGCGGCCTCGTTCACCAATGCCGTAGCGTTCAGCCCTACCGATGTGATGTCGCTGACCAGACGGGTGAAGATGATGATGCTGGCTGAGGCCGCGGTCTCGGCGATGACCACCCTGTTGGTTGCTGCGCGGGCCGTGAACATTCTCCGCTAACGCCGATGGCAGCGAGAGCCGCACAACCGATGAGGTTCGACGCTTCGCGCTTCGCGGCGGTCTATCGAGCTCCGGGAAGGCAGCGTCGGCCGGCAATCTGGTTTACGCATCTGGCCGACGCCGGGCCGCCGGCAGGCTCGGGGGAGTGGTCGTTCTCCTCGCAGTCCTGGCGCGAGCAGTGACAGCCTCTCGCGTCCGGCGCTTCGCGCGTGAGCTGGTCGGTCTGTATTGGGACTCGGGAGTGGCCAACGACGTCCCAGCGCTCGCCTGGTTCCTGCTCTCGTCACTGGTGCCGCTGGCACTCGGTGTCACGGCTCTGGCAGCGGTCGCGCTAGGCGACTACGCCGAGGCCCAAGCGCTGTCGGTACGGATCTCCAAGGTGCTGCCCAAGGACGTCCAGGATCAGCTCGTCACTCTGATCCTGCGGACCAAGGAGCAATCACCGCTGCTGATCGCCGCATCGATCATCGGGATGGTGTGGGTCAGCTCGGGAGCGGTGGGAGTGATCGAGCGCTGTCTGCTACGCCTGCTCGCCCGGCCGAGCATAGGAGTCGTGCGCGGCAAGCTCCGCAACCTGGCGGTCGCCGCGGTGGTGACCGTGGTGATCATGCTGATGGTTGCCGTGGCCACGGCCGGCACCGACCTCGTAGGACGCCTGAAGATCAACCCGACGGCGATCCGCCTGGCTGCTCCGCTGACCTCGCTCGCGTTGAGCACCCTGCTGTGCGGCGCCGTCTTCCGCGCGCTTGCCGGCGAGTCCCTGCGGTGGCGCGCGGCGTGGGCAGGCGCAGCAGTCAGCGCCGTGATCCTCAACATCACGCCGACCGCTGCCGGTTACTACATCAGCCTCGTGGCCGGGAGGACTCCCGTCGAGGTGTTTCTGGTGCTCGCCGGTGTTCTGATCACCTGCTACCTCGCCGCATTCGGGCTGCTGCTCGGCGCCGGCGTCGCCGCGCGTGTGCAGCTAGGCCAGCAGCTGCACGGCTGACTCCGCTCCCGGTCGACCGAGCCGAGAAAGGGGTCGCTGCTCCACGGGCTACTGCGGAAACCGCGCTGGCCGCGACGTCGCTGCCGAAGACACTATCGCGTGAAAGGAGAACAGTCGCCGTGGGTCAAACGTTGTTCACTTCTGAGCAGATCCGAGCCGACCTGAGCCGACCTGAGCCGCTCTAGGAAGTGGTATTGGGGCCTGACAGACCGGACTCTGGCGACTTACGGAACCGAAGGTCTCAGGTTCGAATCCTGACGGGCGCGTTTGCCTTTCCCAGTCGTAGAGGGCGACTAAGCCGGCTGTCGAACGCACAGATGTGGCAACAGCGGTGGCAACAGAGGAACCCTGATGGTGTTGCCACTTGAGCCGCCGACGACCTCACTGCTCGCCCGGGTCACTGCGTTCCCGCAGGATGTCGCGAGCATCGTCCAGGTCTTGCGGCCGGACGACTAGCTGCGTACGGGCCGCCTGGCATGCCATCAGCCGCCCCCGCTCCCACGTTCGTCTGTCGGAGCGCACATTCGATATCCGCACTCCGCAGCAGGGAGCAAAGCAGTTCGGCTTCCGGCTCGCTACCAACGACTTTGACCACAACCAGTTCGTTCATGCCACGACCCTGAGCGGCGAGGCCGACTCTCTGAGCCAAGCCGAGACCGAGGATGTGTCCGAAACCACTACGGATCGTCGAGCCGCCAGTGTCGCGTCTCGCGCGTTGCGATAGCGAGCGCACGCTCGGCGGAATTCGCCCTCGCGGTTCGTCCGGGGCGAGAGCGATTCCCCTTCGCCGAGACGTGGAAGCGGCTGTTCGGTTGGTGGGTGCGACAGTTTCGAGATGCCCGACTGGACGAAGAAGAACTTCGACGACCTTCGCGATGTCAGCCCGCGGGACTTCCCGTGCAGTGGCGGTTCGCGCGGCAGGCGTTGCGATCGCCCGAGCTCGGCGTGAGTCGCTTCACCTATGAGCCGGGTGCGCGCATGCCGTGGGGCCACCGGCATCGTGTGCAGGAGGAGGCGTACATCATGGTTGCTGGGTCCGGTCGCGCCAAGCTCGATGACGAGGTCGTTGAGCTCTCAGCATGGGGATGTGCTGCGCGTCGCTCCTGCGGTCATCCGCTCGGTCGAGCCCGGCCCGGAAGGTCTAGACATGATCTGCATTGGTGGCCGCAAGCCCAAGGGAGGCGACACCGAGCGGTTCGAGGATTTCCGGAACTGACCGCGGAACTCCTCGTCGCGGCCCTCGCTCCTGTTCGTCGCGCATTGCGACAGCGGCCGCTCGTAGACCGTCGGTCGTCGTGACGTGGTCGGGATTCGTCCATTCCGAAAGCGAGCAAAGCGGCGACCGCGCCTGCGCGGAGTGCTGCTTTCGTCGAAGAGCAGTCTTCGAGCGGCTGGCCGACGCGGCGTCACGGCGGGCCCGGCCCCTCGCTGCTGCTCTTGAGCCTGTCGCCGCACAGACCTTCGTTTGTGCGGCACGCGGCCCCCTGCTTCAGGCCGCCGCCAGCTCGTCGGCCTTCTTCCTGGCGAGGGCAGCGTCGAGCACCGCGTACTCGGCCTCCTCGATCGCTGCATACGCGTACTCAACCGCAAACGTGGCGTCGTCTTCGGCGTTCTCGGCGGACCGCTGCGCCCTGTCCACGTCGTGCTCCGCCCGCTTGGAATCGACGTCCTCGCGAATCTTCGCGATGTGTTCGTTCCACGAGCGCTGCACGTCATTCCACCAGACGGAGAGCTTTCCCTTGCTTGCGTCCGCGGACTGGCGCAGCTTCTCCGCCTGGGCCTGAGCCGATGCGCGCGCTGTCGCAACGTCCTGCTCGAGGTCCGCCTGGGCCTTCCCCTGTGCGGCCGCGGCACGATCCTCAGCTTCCTTCGCCCTGGCCGCCAACTTCGTCAGCTGGTCCGATGCAGCCATGTCAACCTCCCTCGAGGGTTACCGTCGGAGCGACGGTCTTGGGTACCGAGGCAGTTGCCGGGCGCTGGAGCGGGGCCTGAACGCCCGACGCTTGGACGAGCCTAGCTCATGACTCCACGCGTGGCCAGGCCACCCGCGCTGATCGCCCAGGGGTCCCGAACGCATCCGTCAGTTCCGCTTCGCGTGTGTGTAAGCGAGCATCACGCTGGGCCCAATCCAGACACCTGCAAGGGACGACGAGGAGCCGTCCGGCGCGACCGTCGGGCCGCTACCTGCTCCTCGGCGACAAGCAGAAGCGCGCTGCGCCGTCCGGACAAGTCGCCGGCCCTGCGGCTGCAGGTACTCCGACGCTGGGGCGCGGCCCGTGTTGGACAGCAACCATGGACTTGCCTCCGGGTGACTCGAGCAGGCCAGCGGCCGTCGTCCTATCCCTCCGGCTACCCCTCCACCGTGGAAGGACTTGTGGTGGCGCGGGCCCCGGGCCCGCCGGGCGTGTGGCGCTTGGGCCTTGCTGACCACCCCCAACACACCAGTTGCAAGCAAGGTGGGGTCGGGGGTGGTCAGCAAGTCCCAGGTCTGGGTGTCGCGGCGGGCCCGGGGCGAGGTGGTGGACAGACGGACGGAGAACGAGGTGGACGACAGAAGGCAGGAATCAGAGCAGGATCCAGGGAAGGATTCGGTGGTCAGGAACGAAGGCGGCGATGGGCGAGAGTCGAGGGCGCGGGGCTCGAGAAGTGCTGGTGTGGATCGATCGGTTTCGGTACGTGAGCAGAGAGGTCGTGAGGCGCAGGGTTCAGGGGTCCATTAGCGTCAGATGCGAGAGCGGCTTGGCTGCTGGCTCGGCGAGGTTCGTGGCCGCCGGCGTGCCGGAGGTCGCAGCGGCTGATAGGTGTCCGGGTCCAGGCGCGCGGCGGGAGCGGCCATGCAGCTCGTTCGTCGCCGGGCCGAGCGTCGCGATCTCGCCGTTGTCGCTCATCGATCGTGGGGTCCGCTAGGCCCACGTCGCACGGAGCACCAGCCCGTCGGAGCGCCGACCGGCACCTCGCCGGCCGGCCCGCCCGCCGCGGTAGGCATCGAGGGGTGCGTGCGCGCACCCGGCAAGGCCCGCAGTCTTGACCGATCCGTGCGGGCGGAAGACCCGAGCCGCCGGGCGGGCGAGTAGCCCGACCCCGGGCCGGGACGCGCTCAGACCAACCAGAATGCCGGCCAGTCTGCTCATCAGCGGACCGCCCGACGGACGCCCTAGGTGATCGCGACGTGGGCAGGGGGCCCGGCGATCGGGCCGTTCCCCGCCGCGAGAACCTAGTACCGGCACCCCTCGACCCGACGGTTGCGTGCGGGTGCCCTGCGGCGGATCCGCCCTAGCCGAGGTATGCACGAACTGCTTCCCCTCGATGCGCCGTTGGTCGACGCGGCACTCAACGAGCCGATGCTGACGGCCGCCCAGGTGGCCGAGCTGCTCGCGATTCCGACGTCGTCGGTCTACGAGTACGCGCGCCGGCGTCGCGCGCCGCTGCCGTCGATCAGCATCGGCAAGCACCGGCGGTTCTACCGCAGCGACGTCGAGGCGTGGCTGCAGGACCTACGCCACCGCCGCGGCTGACGACGCCGGCCGCCCCGTGCCGAACGCCCGCTCGGCGAAGGCGCGCACCGCCCGAGGGATCGGGCGCGTAGTGCGCGTAGATCTCGGTGGTCTTGGCGTCGGCGTGGCCCATCCACTCCTGGATCGCGCGCAGCGGCGCGCCGGCCGCCGCCATCTGGGTGCCGAAGGTGTGGCGCAGCTCGTGGAAGGTGATCCGTCGGACGCCGGCGCGCGCGAGCGCGCGGCCGAAGCGCTTGCGCAGCTTCGACGGGTCGAGGACGTTGCCGGTTGCGGGTGGCAGAAGACGAGGTCGTCGTCGCCGCGACAGCGCGAGCGCTGGAAGTGGCGCTCGAGCTCGCCGGCCAGGCGGTCGGCCATCGGGACGGAGCGGCCGCGGTGGGACTTCGGCGAGTCGAACGCGCCCGCGCGTGTAGCTGTCGGCGACCCGCACGCGCGAGGCGGTCCAGTCGACGTCGAGCCAGCGCAGGCCGAGCAGCTCGCCCTGGCGCAGGCCGGTCATCGCGGCGCGAGGTAGAGCGGACGCTCGATCGACGCCGAGGTGGTCGTCGGGGACCGCGCGGAGCACGGCCTCGAGCTCCTCGGGCTGCAGGAACCGGATCCGGCGGTGGGCGTAGCGCGACGCCCTCGGGCGGTCGACGAGCGCCACCGGGTTCGCGGTCGCCCAGCCGCGCTTCATCGCGAAGGCGAAGATCCCGTGCAGGAAGTTCAGGTGGTTCTGGACCGTCTTGCTCGACAGGCCGTCCTGCTCTTGGCCTTCAGGTAGGCCTCGACGCGGGCGCGGTCGATCTTGTCCAGCGGCCGGTCGCCGAAGAACGGCGCCAGGTGCCGGCGCAGGTAGCCGCGGTAGTCCTGCGATCGTCGTGCGCTTGCGCTCCATGACGTGCTCGAGGTGCTCGACGTAGCGCTCGCCCGCCTCGGCGACCGTGCGCCGCTGGGCGCCGGCCGACGACGACGTCTCGTCGCGATGCGCCGGCGCAGCTCGGCCTCGGCCTGTGTGCGCGTCAGTCCATCCGACGTGCCGGGCCGGCGCTTGGGGCCGATGCGCCGCTTGACCCTCGTCCCGCCGGCGCGCCAGGACCCGTACCAGGTCTCGCGACCGTTGCCATCGGTGCGGATAGAGCCGTCCGGTGCCGTAGGAGCGCCTGCCCACGACCGGACTATGGCGCGAGCAGCCGCCCTTCGCCCCCGCCGAAATTGGAACCACATTGGAACCACGGCGACGCGCCGACCGCCCCCAGACACCAGAAAGGCCCCGCGATGCAGGGCCTCTCGGAGTAGCGGGGGCGGGATTCGAACCCGCGACCTTCGGGTTATGAGATGAAGACCGGGGAGTCAGGATCGCCCATGATGTCGCACTTTGCGAGAGATTCATGCGGTTCCCGAAGGCCGGTGTCGCTCAGATTGGAACCACATTGGAACCACGAGGGCTGCTAGCGAGCGGTGTCGGGTCCTGGATTCGGACGCCGCCGACGTCCGCGCCGGTCGGCACGATCGCGGCACGTGCCGCGCATCAGCGAGTTCTACGGGATCGTCATCGAGATGTACTTCGCCGACCATTCGCCGCCGCACTTCCACGCGCGCTACGCCGGTGACGAGGCCACGATCGTGATCGCCACCGGCGACGTCCTCGCCGGCTCGCTCCCTGGGCGAGCCCTCCGGCTGGTGCGAGAATGGCTGGACGCTCATCGGGGCGAGCTCGAGGCCAACTGGGATCGCGCCCGTCGGCACGAGCAGCCCGCACCGATCGCGCCCCTGATATGACCGACCTGATCAAGATCGACGACGTACAGCCGCTCGAAGGCTATTGGCTGCGGGTCACGTTCAGCGACGGCGCGGTCAAGGACGTGGATCTCGGCGGGCTGCTCTCCGCGGGCGGGGTCTTTGCACCGATCGCTGGTCGCCGCGAGATCTTCGAGCGCGTGCGCGTGAATCATGAGACGCGCACCATCGAATGGCCGGGAGACGTCGACCTCGACCCGGACGTCCTCTACGGCACGTTCGAGCCCGCCTCCGGCGCTCGCATCCACCGGCGCACCGTGCGTGAACCGACCGGCGCCGCGACAGCGGGTGTCCAGCGCGGCGGCGGTTCGGCCGGCTGACCAGAACGCCTGTCGGTGAACCACGCTCCGCGTTCGCGCCTTCCTGCCGAAACGAGTGCAATCCCTCCACGACCGCGCTGAAGGTCTCGGCCGTCGCGCCATCCGGGTTCGCGGAGCAGATCACAGGATCGACCCGGAACGGAACACCGCGCCCTCGAAGTTGACGGCGTCGACGTCGGCGACCAATACGTCCCCGTCTGTCGACCGCGCGTCGACGGGGGCGAAGAACAGGCCCCCTGCAGACACCGTCGTCTGCGCCCCCGTGACCGGATCGATGCGCACCAAGACCGGCGTGCCGACCAAGCGATCGGTAACGAGCATGTCTCGTCCAGCTCGAGGGCGATGGCGCCTGGGCGACCGCACCCCCACGGACACGGTCGTCTGCGCACCATGACCGGATCGACCCTGATAAACGCCGCCGGTCCCGTCGAAGGCGCTGCGGTCGGCACGAGGACATTCCCGTCGCCCTCGACCGTGACGCCGAGGGCCTCGCGAAGCAATCCGCCCTGACGTAATCCGCGTCCGCGCCCCCGACACGGGATCGATCCGGTAGACCGCTGCCACAGACCGGGCGACGACCACGATTTCGCCGGCTGAGCTCTACGGCTCGAGCGGTGGTCACCGGTCACAGCACCAGTCACAGCGCCAGTCGCCCCACCGTCCCAAGCGACGCGGCCACCGCCCTGAGTCGTGGCCAGGTCGTCTCGCCAGGACCGGTGTGCTCGCACTCACGGCCGTACCTACCCCGTCCTGATCGAGTCGCAGCCCTCGATCCGCCGGCCGTCCAGGGTGGCGCCGGTCAGGCAGGCCCGCGTGTCGCCCGGGTCGATGCCGGTCTCCTGGGTGCGGAAGTGGAGCACGAGGTCGAGGTCGCCGTCGCCGTCCACGTCCTCCGGGTGGCCGCGGCCGTGAGCCTCCGAGCAGGCCCGCTGGGCGGGATTCTCCGCGTCGCCGAAGCACACCGTCCGAACGTCCACCGACCTGGCGTCGAAGCCCTGGGTGCTAGGACCGCCACTGGGATAACCCCGCGTGAGCGCAGGTTGATGCCGTTCTGCGCATCGCCCGGCTTGACGTCTATGGCGACCCGGATCAGGGCGTCCGGGGCGAGCTTGGTGACGAAGGCGTCAATGACGGCGAGCGTAGTGTCGTACGCACCCGGCGTGGTCGGGTAGTCGTTGGAGTCCGGCTGCCCCGTAACGTAGGCGCTGCCCCCCGCGTCGACCGCAATACCGTTGCCGCCGTCGAAGTCACCGCCCCCGAGGTAGGTCGAAAACACGAGGGCGGAGCCCGTGGCCCCAAGCATCGCCACGAACGCGTCGCTCGAGCCCCCGAGCGTCGTGTCGAGGGCGGCGGGCGTGGTCGGGAAATCGCTCGAGCTCGTGTCCCCGGTCACGAGCGCCCTGCCCGCTGCGTCCAGCGCGATGCCCATGTCCGCGTCCCCGTCGAAGCCGCTCCCACCGAGGTAGGTCGCATACGAGAGCACGGCGCCAGCGCCAAGCTTCGCGACGAAGGCGTCCCGCGGGTTCGCCGAGGGCACCGTCGTAGGCACCCGCGGTCGTGGGGAAGTCGCCCGACTGGGTGTGTCCTGTCACGTACGCGCTTCCGGTCGCGTCGCCCGCCACGGCGGCGCCCAGATCGATGCCTCCACCGCCCAGGTAGGTCGAGTACACGAGGGCGGACCCCGTCGCGTTCAACCTGGTGACGAAGGCGTCCTCGGACCCGCCCAAGCTCGCGTCGGCGCCGGCCGTGGCGGGGAAGTCGCTCGACGAAGTGCTTCCGGTCACGTAGGCCTGGCCGTTCGAGCCGACGGCGATTCCGCGCCCTTCGTCGACCTCGTCGCCTCCTAGGTAGGTCGAGTAGGAGAGGGCGGACCCCGACGGATTCAGCTTGGCGACGAAGGCGTCGCAGCAGTTGTCGAGCGTCGTGTCGAAGGCGCCGGGGGTGACGGGAAAGTCGCCAGCCGCGAACGCGAACTCCCTGCCCACGACGTAGGCGCTTCCGCTCCCGTCGACCGCGATGTCGGCGCCCAGATCGTTATTCTGCCCCCCGAGGTAGGTGGAGGACACGAGTCCGCCCGTCGGGCTCAGCTTCGTCATGAAGGCTTCCGTGCCGGCCTCCAGGCTCGTGTCGAACGCGCCTGGGGTCGTGGGAAAGTCGGTCGACGTGGTGGCCCCCGTGACGTAAGCGTTCCGCGCTGCGTCCACGGCGATGCCCGACCCGAGCTCGGCGTCGCCGTTGCCGCCGAGGTAGGTCGAGTAAGAGATCGCGGTGCCGGCCGGATTCAGCTTCGTGACGAACGCGTCGTTTTGGCCTCCCAGGCTTCGAGCGGGCACGCCGGGCGTCGTGGGGAAGTCGGCCGATCCAGTCAGGCCGGTGACGTAGGCGCTGCCCTCGGCATCAACGGCGACGTCGAGGCCCTGTTCGAAGGACCCGCCGCCGAGGAACGTCGAGTACGCGAGCGTCGGATCGATGACGAGCGGCCTGCTAGGGTCGTAACCGGCGCCGAGGGCGAAGCCGTAGGCGTTGCTTTGGCGGGGGGCTAGCCGGAAGCGGCTTTCCACCGGCACCCGCCGGCCGCCCACGCGCTGATAGCTGACGGGGCGAGAGTCGCGCAGGGGGCCGAGCGGGGTGTCCACGAGGAGCGCTCCGCCCGCGCCGAGGGAGAGGCCCTCGGCGCCACGGTAGGCGAGCCGGATGCGGCCCGGATCGGCGCCGGGGGCCAGGTGAAACTCGTACTTGAGCCTGCCGCGCTGGCCCCGCAGCACCATGTCGATCCCCGGCCAGAGCCCGTGGTAGCGAAGCTCGCCGTAGCTGCGCAGATCGGTCTGCCAGTTCGCGGGGTTCTTCCCCCTCAGGTAGTTGACCCTGCCGGGCAGCTCCGAGCGGGCCGTCAGCCTCGCCTGGGGGCTCGCCCCCTGGAAGCCGAGCGCGAGCGCCACCCCGCGGCGCTTGCCCTGGCGCAGCGAGAGCACGAGCTGCTCCTTTGTCAGGTAGAAGCCGAAGCCAGGGCCCTGGGCGTGGTAGCGCACGCGGCGATCGAGCTGGCCCCGGTTCTCGACGAACCCGAGCGGGAGCCGGGCGTAGGCGCTCCTGAGCGAGTCCTCGGCCTGGGCGGCGGGCGCGCCGCGCGCGGTGAGCGGGAGCGGCGCGAGCGGGGAGAACCAGGCCGGGGCGGCGCCCGGCACGCCGGCGGCGTCCGGCGCAGGGATCGTCTCAGCCGGGCGCGAGGGCAGGAGCCAGACGAGGGCGGCAACCGCAAGCGCCAGGAGCGCAGGACTGCCGAGCGCTGCGGCCGCCCTGCGCGCGCCGGGCCTGCTCGAGCGTCGACGCCTCGCGACCCGAGCCTGCCCCTCGAAGGCTACGAGGGGACAGGGAAAGAAAAACGAGAGTGAGCGTCGCATGCCGATCTCCCGGTGGCCAGAGCGACCCTCTCAGGCGGGGTCGGCGGCACGTCAAGCGGGAGGTCGCATGGCCCGCCTGTGGTCGGCGCAGGCGGACCAACGCCGGCGCCTGAAGGTAGCCCCCCGAACGGGGGGCTGACGGACCCCGGCGCCGGCCGTCGTCCTATCCCTCCGGCTACCCCTCCACCTGGGGACCGCTCGCGATGGCGCGAGCCCCGGGCCCGGAGTCGGGCGGAGGACGAGGTGGACGACAGTAGGCAGGAGTCAGAGATCCAGGGAGGGATTCGGGGGGTCAGGGAGCTTCATGTTGGAAGACGTGCTTCTTGGCCTTGAGGTAGGACTCCACGCGGGCGCGGTCGACCGCGGTAATCCTGCAGCGTCGTGCGCTTGCGCTCCAGCACATGCTCGAGGTGTTCGAGGTAGAGCTCGCCCGCCTCGAACACCGTGCGCCGCTGGGCGCCGGCTACGACCGTCTCCGTCGCGATCCGGTGTCGCAGTTGGGCCTCTGCCTGCGTGCGAGTCAGTCCGTCCGACGTGCCGGGCCGGCGCTTGGGCCCGATCCGCCGCTGACCCGCGTCCCGCCGACCCGCCATGAGCCGTACCACGTCTCTCGGCCGTTGCCATCCGTGCGGATGAAGAGCCGTCCGGTGCCGTAGGAGCGCTTGCCCACAACCGGACTATGCCGTGGCCGGCCCCTTTCGCCCCGGCCCAAATTGGAACCACAGTGGAACCACGAGCGCCGCGCCGGCAGCGACGAAGGCCGCCCTTGCGGACGGCCTTCGGGGTCTCAGTCGGCCCTCCAGCAGGGCTTTCGCAAGCCTTGCCGTCGTGTCGGCCTCGATAGCGGGG
>CAWIXY010000016.1:0-8994 GCA_963840185.1 uncultured Actinomycetes bacterium
GAGGTCCTGCAGCCAGGCCGTCGTCTCGATGCCGCCGCCGCCGCCTCGCGCAGGGCGTCGAGCGTCCCCGGCAGGTCGCCCGTACAGCTCGGCGGCGACCGCCCGCGGATGCTCGCGCACGGGCTCCGCGCGGTCGAGCACGACGATCTCGGTCTCCTCGCCGAAGGCCTGCCCGAAGCCCAGGCGGAAGTCCATCGGCACGCCGATCACGAGCGCGACGTCGGCGCCCCGCAGCGCCGCGCCTCGCGCGCGGGAGAAGAACAGCCCGTGGTCGGCCGGCACGCAGCCGCGGGCGAGGCCGTTGAGGAAGACGGGGACGCGAAGCTCCTCGGCCAGCGCGCAGCAGCGCCTGCTCGCCGTGGCCCCAGTAGAGGTTGGTGCCGGCCATGATCACCGGGCGCTCGGCCTCGCGCAGCAGCGCCGCCGCGCGCTCCAGCGCTCCGCCGTCGGGCGCCGGCCCCGCGGCCGCGTCGGGCAGCTCGGCCGGCACGCCGGGGTCCTCCGCCTCCATGAACACGTGGTCGAGCGGGAAGTCGAGGAACGCCGGCCCGGAGTGCGGCGTCAGCGCCGTGGCGAGCGCCTCGTCGACGAGGCCGGGGATCTCGGCCGTGCTCCCTGCCGTCGCGGCGAGCTTGGTGAGCGGGCGCACGAAGGGGACGTGGTCGACCTCCTGCAGCGAGCCCTGACCCCAGCGCATCGCCGGGCGCGCGCCCGCCCAGGACGAGCATCGGCGAGTTGTTCTGCTGGGCCGAGGCGATCGCGCTCATGCCGTTGGTCACGCCGGGGCCGGCGGTCAGCGCAGCGACGCCGGGCCGGCGCGTGACCTTCGCCCAGCCCTCGGCTGCGAACGCGGCGGCCGACTCGTGGCGCACGTCCACGATGTCGATGCCCTCGGCGCGACAGCCGTCGAAGATCGAGAAGAGGTGCCCACCGGACAGCGTGAAGAGCTTCGTCACGCCGTGGGCCTTCAGGCGCTTGGCCACCAGCCGCCCGCCGTGCAGACGGGTGCCCTGCTCGGTCTCGGTGCTCATGGGCTGACCCTATCGGCCGTCGGCTCGAGCGGCTCCTCGTCGGGCGGCCTGCGGTCGGCGCCCGCGGTGCGGCTCGGCGCGAACAGCGCGACGGGCTCGCTCTTGCCCCTGAGCGCCATCGCGGGGCGCTCCTCGAAGCCGCCGTGGTCGCGCGTCAGCAACCGCAGCGTCGCGTCGGTGAGGAGCACGGTGTCGCCCGTCTCGCGCGTGGCCTGCTCGACCCGCGAGGCGGTGTTGACCGCGTCGCCGATGACGGTGAACTCCAGGCGGCCGCCGCCGCCGATCGTGCCCGCCAGGACGGTCCCCGAGTTCACGCCGATGCCGATGCGCAGATCGCCCCGGTAGACCTCCTCGACGACGCGGGCGATCTCCAGCGCGGCGGCCACGGCGCGATCGGCGTGGTCGGGCCAGCGCTCCGGAGCGCCGAAGACGGCCAGCAGACCGTCGCCCACGAACTTGTTCGCGTGGCCGCCGTGGCGCAGCAGCACGGGCACGACGTGCTCGTAGAAGTCGTTGAGGCGCGCGACGACGTCGTGCGCGCTGGTGCGTTCGGCGTAGGCCGTGAAGTCGCGGATGTCGAGGAACAGGACCGTCACCTCGACCTCCTCGCCCTCGAGGATCGTGCCCTGGCGCAGCACGCGCTCGGCCACATCGGGGTCCACGAACGTGCCGAACGCCTCGCGCAGGCGCTCGCGCTCCTCCAGCCCGGCGACCATGCGGTTGAACGAGCCGGCCAGGCTGCCGGTCTCGTCGGTGGCCATGACGGGGACGCGCGCGGTGAAGTCGCCCTCGGCCACGCGCGCCGTCCCGGCCCGCAGGTCGTTGAGCGGCGCGAGGATCGAGCGCGACAGCAGCAGCGTCAGCTCGAGCGAGATCGTGAAGGCCACGCCGATGGCGAACAGCACGCCGAACCCGAGGGCGCCGATGCCCGCGTCCTGGCCGGCGAGCCCGGCGACGACGACCCCGGTGATGATGTTGGCCGTCGGCAGCGCGATCAGCAGCCGCCAGCGCAGCGACAGCGCCGGCTCGTTGAGAGCGGTGCCGTCGGGCACGGCCCGCCCGACGTCGGCGAGCACCGGGCGCACGATCAGCTCGGTGGCGAAGAAGCGCAGGAACACCTCGTAGGCCACGACGACGGAGGAGCCTGCGACGAGCACCGGGAAGGCCAGCCACACGGGCTCGTCGAGGATGAACGTGGCGAACAGCGAGACGCACACGATCCCGATGACCGCCAGCAGGGCGTAGGGCTTGCGCAGGAGGTGCAGCGGCAGGCCGGCCAGCGCGCGCCACGCCTCGGCCGCCGCCTTGGGCGAGCGGTCGCCGCGCAGCCAGGGGTCTGCGGGCCGCAGCCGCCGCAGTGCGCCGGTGAGGGCGAAGCCGGTCTCGAGCACCGTGAAGCCCTCGGCAGCGGCGAGGATCAGCGCGAAGTCGCGCGCCGAGAAGTCCTCGACGTAGAGGAACAGCATGGCCACCCCGCCGAGCACCACCACGACGCTTATCGGGAACAGGACGCAGAGCGCGAGCGGCAGGTAGTGGCGGCCGAGCCTGCGGTACAGCATGGCCAGGAGGCGCGTCACGCCTCCATTGTTGCGCCTGACTAGCCCAGGGTCTGGCGGCGGGCCGCGGTGGCGAGCCCCGCCGCGGCGGCCTCGGCGACGCGGTGCTCGCCGCCGAAGAGCGTGCGCCCCACGATCAGCACCGGCAGCTCGTCGGCCCCCTGGGCCAGCAGGCGCCGGGAGGCCTCCTCGAGCGCGCCGTCGCGACCGAGGTCGGCGGCGGCCGCCAGCGTGTCGTCGAGCCCGAGGCCCGCGGCGGCCGCGGCCTCCGCGATCGTCTCGGGGTCGTCGAGGTCATAGCCGCCGCAGAAGGCGAGCCGGCCGGCGGCGAGGACGAAGGGCGCGGCGCGGTCCTGCTCGGCGGCCAGCGTGGCGACGCGCATGGCCTGCCTGCCGTCGGGGGCGCGGTCGGGCCAGACCAGCGGCAGGCGCAGCTCGCCGGCACGCCGCTCGGCGGCCGCGCGCTCGGCCGCGTCACGGCCGGCCGGGCCCGACGGGTCGGCCACGGTGAGCGGGTCCGGGAGGACGTCGGCGTACGCCGGGCGCCAGTTGACGCCGACGAACAGGCGGTCGACGCGCTCGGCGGCGAGGTAGGTCCACGGGGACGCGAGGTCGAAGGCGAAGGTCACGCGAGGGCGTGCTCCGCCGGCGCTGCCGCGGCGCTCGGGACGGTGATCTGCAAGCGAGATGACGATTCCCATCCCCGGCATCAACGTAACGGCGCGTCAAATCTGGCGGTCCCCCGATCCGATCGTCCGCGCGCGGACACCGCAGAGCGGCGGATTCCTACCGTTCGGCGCGCGGAATCAGCCGTTCACACGCATTCTCCCAAAGACCGGACCTTTATGGAAACTTGAGGCCTTGCAGGGAGATCCGTGGTCTACTGTGGTGCTCCGAGCGCGCTGATCATGCCCACCACTCCCCCGCCAAAGCGTCATCCCTACAACCAGTGGGCTCCCGACGCGCGCGCGCTCGATCTGGTAGGCGACAAGTGGACGCTGCTGATCGTGCGCGACCTCGCCGGCGGGCCGCGGCGCTTCGTGGAGCTGCAGCGCGTGCTGCCCGGCATCTCGACCGAGCAGCTGCGCTCCCGGCTGAACCGGATGGTCGCGGACGGCCTGCTCACCCGCCAGCGCTACCGCGAGGTCCCGCCGCGCGTGGACTACGAGCTGACCGAGCGCGCCCGCGACCTGCTGCCCGTCGTTGCGGCGCTGTCGCGCTGGGGCTACCGCTGGGCCTGGGGCCCGCCGCGCCCGGGTGAGGCCATCGACATCGGCGCCATCCTGCGCAGCGCGCCCGGCTTCGCCGCACCCGACGCCATGAACGGCAGCGTCGAGGTCGTCGTGCAGGAGGCGCCGGGCCGCGCACGCCACCACGTGCTGCACGTCGCCGACGGCGCGATCGGCTACGAGCAGCGCAGCGCGCCCGAGGCCGACGCGCACGTCACCGGGACGCAGCGAGCCTGGATCGAGGCGCTGGGCCCCGACGGCTCCCACGACGAGCTCGAGATCTCGGGCCGGCGCGCGCTGGCCGAAGAAGTGCTCGACGCGCTCGACGCCGTCGCGGTCCGCCGCGCGGCGGTCGCCTAGATCATCTAGCCGCCGTACGATCCGTCCCCGGCCCGCCCGGGTGGACAAACTGGCAAAGTCAGCGGCCTTAAAAGCCGTGCGCCCGCGAGGGCATTGCGGGTTCGATCCCCGCCCCGGGCATGCGTCGAGCCGCTGGCCGCCGGCCGGTACCCTCAACCCCGCAACCTTCGGGGCTGCACGGTGTTCTGCCTGCTGACCCCGGTCACCCGCGCGCGTGGAAGTCCAGACACTCAAGCACCTCGGTGCCGACGGCCTCCGTGGCCCAACGCCGCTCCTGCGCCTGCAGGGCGACGAGCGCCTGGTCGCGCTCACGCGGCGCGGCAACCAGGCGGCGTACGAGGCGCTCGTCGCTCGCTACCAGTCGCGCCTGCTGGCCTTCTGCCGGCACATGCTGAGCTCGCGCGAGGACGCCGAGGACGTCCTGCAAGAGGTCTTCGCCGCCGCCTTCAACGCGATGATGGCCGACGAGCGCCCGCTCAACGTGCGGCCGTGGCTCTACCGGATCGCGCGCAACCGGTCGCTGAACCACCTGCGCCGCGCGCAGGCGATCGGCGTGGACTCGATGGACGTCCACTTCGCCGACAACGGCCAGACCACGGCCGAGAAGGCGCACGGCCGCGAGGACTTCCGGCTCCTGGTGGCGGACGTGCAGGAGCTGCCCGAGACGCAGCGCACGGCGCTGCTGCTGCGCGAGATCGACGCGCTCTCCTACGAGCAGATCGCCGAGGCGATGGAGACGACGGTCCCGTCGATCAAGTCGCTGCTCGTGCGCGCGCGCGTCTCGCTGGCCGAGGCGGCCGAGGCGCGCCACCTCACCTGCGCCGACGTCCGCATCGAGCTGGGCGAGGTCGCCGAGGGGCTGCGGCGCACGAGCGCGCCCGTCCGGCGCCACGTGCGCTCGTGCGAGCGCTGTGCGTCGTTCCGCAAGCAGCTCAAGGACACCAACCGTGCGCTCGCCGTGGTCTTCCCGGCCGCGCCGCTGCTGTTGCTCAAGAAGCTCTTCCTCGCCCACCTCGGCACGACGGCGAGCGCCGGCGGCGCCTCCGCGGCGGCGTCGGCCGCCGGCGCGACGGCCGCGTCGGCCGGCGCGGGCGGCGCGATCTCGGCGGGCCTCAGCACCGCGGCGTCCAAGGCCGCGGCGGGGCTCGCCGCCGCCGCGATCGTCACCGCGGGCGCCGTCGAGGTCGACCACGCCCGCGAGGACCGCGCCGCCACCGCGGGGGTGGGTGGGGCAGTTTCTGCGGTGGTCGCGCCGGCGGTGCGCGAGCCCGTCGTGGTCGCGACCCAGCCCCAGCCCTCGGCGCCCGCCGCGGCCAGGCCGGCGGCGGCGAAGAAGCCGGCGCCGCAGAAGCGCGCATCCGAGCGGGACGCGGCCAAGCCCCCCGCCGAGCCGGCCGCGATCACCCCGGCGACCGGCGCCCCGGCACCCGCGGCCGCTGCGCCGGCTCCGGTCGTTGCGCCGCCGGCGCCCCAGCACGGCTCGGACACGACCGTGCTCCCCGTCCAGCAGCCCGGCGCGATCGACCCGAACGGTGGCGTCGTCGGCGTCGGCGAGCCGCCCGACACGTCCGTCCCGGCGCGGCCAGCTCCGCCCGCGCCGGCTCCCCCGGTGACGGCCGCCGGCATGGACCCGGCAGCCCCCGCCACCGAGCCCGAGCCTGCGCCCGCGACCGAGCCGCGCGACCGAGCCGGCGCCCGCGTCGCCGACCGAGCCGCCGGCGGCCCCGACCGGCCGCGCGCCCGAGGCACCGGCGGCCCCGGACCCGCCGGCCCGCACCGCACTGCCGGCAGAGCCGGCCCCGCCGGCCGCTCAGCCCACGCGGTCGCCGGGCACCGCGCCCGGATCGGGCGAGAGCAGCAGCACGCCGTCCTCGCTGTAGGTCCCGAGGACCAGGACCTCGGAGCGCACGGGCCCGATCTGCCGCGGCGGGAAGTTCACGACGGCCACGACCAGGCGCCCCTCGAGCGCCTCGCGCGGGTACGTGCGGATCTGGGCCGACGAGCGCTTCACGCCCAGCCCCTCGCCGAAGTCGATGCGCAGCTTCCACGCCGGACGCCGCGCCTCGGGGAAGTCCTCGACCTCCACGATCCGGCCGACCCTGATGTCGACGGCCGCGAAGTGGTCGAAGCCGATCTGGGCCAGCGCGCTCACGGTCGCTCCGTGCCGAAGCGGAACGAGGCCAGGGGCAGCTTCAGCGCGCCGTTGCGCCCGACCGCGTCGACGCTGGGCACGGCGAGCGAGCGCGCCGCGCGCAGATCCAGGTCCAGGCCCTCGCGCGGCTGCGGCCCGTCCTCGGTGTCAGGGAGCACGAGCACCCGCCGGCCGTAGGTGGTGCGCCCCCCGATCCGGGCCTGGTAGGTGATCTGGTAGCCGGGCGCCTGGTTGACCCGCGCGCGGCCGTCGCCGCGGTGGACGAACCCGGGCAGCTCGGCGCGCATCTCCTCGACGAGCCCCACGGAGAGGATCGCGAGCGTCGCGCTGGCGTCGCCGCGGTAGGGCGCCAGCCGCAGCGGGGTGGCGGTCAGGCGCTGGGGCGCCTCGGTCCCCGGCGGGCTCTGCAGCCGCAGGACCTCGTCGCCCTGGGGCGCAACGCGGGCGAGCGACGCCGGCACGAGCAGGTTGAAGGCGATCGGCTCGCGGATGACGACGGTGGTGCGCCCGTCGCCGTCGCGCAGCGCCAGCGCGGCCACCACGGCCAGCACCAGCAGCGCGGCCGCCGCGCCCAGCGCAAGGCGTCGGCGACGCCCCAGCGCCGCCAGGCGCGGGCCGAGCAGCTCGGGCAGGGTCGGGCCGAACTCGGGGCGCACGACGGACACGGCAGGGCAGTGTAGGCCCGGCGCGGTCGGTGCCACCGGCGCCAGCCGCGGCCCGTCAGGACCGGGCCTAGGCGACCTGCAGCAGGCCGATGACCTTCAGGCGCCGCTCCAGCGCCTGCATGGCGAAGGCGCGCGAGTCGGCCACCGACGTGCCGAAGAACACGACGTCGTCCTGGCCCGGCGGCACCCACTTCGGGCGCAGGACGCCGTCGGCCGCGGGGCCGACCTCGGCCAGCGCGCGGCGGATCGCGTCGGCGTAGCGCGGGTCCTCGCGCGCCATGTCGCGCAGGAAGCGCGCGCCGAAGGCGACGTGGCGATGCTCGTCGCGGGCGACGTTCGTGAAGCCGGCGACGAAGCCGGGCAGCGTGCCCATCCGCTCGTTGTAGTCGATGATGAAGTGCTGGCCGGTGAGGGCGAGCATCCCCTCGGCGACCATGTGGTAGATCGTCACCGCCTCGACGAGCGCCTCCGTGTCGTCGGGCGCCACCGCCAGGCGGTCGACGCGACGGCGCAGCTGCACGTCGAACAGCTCGCCGAACTCGGGGTTGAGGTGCTCGGCCGTCGCGTGCAGGCGTTCCTCCAGGCCCTCGGCCTCCAGCACGCCGACCTCCCGGTAGAAGCGGTCGAAGAAGGCGACGTGGCGCGCCTCGTCAGCGATCTGCGTGCACAGGAAGACCCGCATCTCCTCGTCGGGCGCGGCACGCATGATCGGCCCCAGCTCGGCGGCGACCCGCTGCTCGCCGATGAAGAACGAGCTCAGCCCGTACATGCGCGCCGTGCGCTCCTCGTCGTCGAAGCGCTCGTGCCAGTCGATGCGGTCCTGCGTGAAGTCGATGTCCTGCGTGGCCCACTGCTGGCGCTCCCACAGCTCGTAGAGCTGGCGGTAGGTCAGCAGGTGGGTCTCCCCGCGATCGGCGGACTCGTGCAGGGCGGGATCGCTGGTGGCCCGGAAGTCGACGCGCTCCGTCCGCGACGACGCGGCGTGCTCGGTCATGGCCAGCGAGCCTACCCGCCGATGGAGAACATCGCCTCGAGATCGTGGCGCGAGAACACCTCGAAGGCGACCATCGTCTGCGTGCGCGTGACGCCCGGGAGCGTCACGAGCGCGCCCGTGATGATCTCGGCGAGCTGCTCGTGACGCGGAACGCGGACGATCGCCACGAAGTCCCAGTCGCCCGTGACCGACCACGCCTCGGTCACGCCGTCGAGGTCCGCGAGCGCGCCGCCCAGCGTCGTCAGGGCGTCGCGCTCGGCCTCGATCAGGACGATCGCCGTGGTCACGCGGCGTGGGTCTCCCCCGGGGCCAGGACCACGACCTCGGCGTAGCCGGCCTGCTGCACGTCCTGCTTGAAGGCCTCGGCGTCGGTCTCGATCGGCGGGAACGTGTCGTAGTGGCAGGGGATGACCTGGTCGGCCCCCACGAGCTCGGCGGCGACGACCGCGTCGAAGCGGTCCATCGTGTAGTGGCCGCCGATGCACATCAGCGCGACGTCGATGTGCCCGCGCCGGCGCGGCAGCGCGAGGTCGGAGAACAGCGCGGTGTCGCCCAGGTGGTAGATCCGCTTGTCGCCGAGCTCGATCACCAGGCCCGCCGGCGTGTTGATCGTGCCCTTGGGGGTCGTGGACGTGTGCCACGCCGGTGTGAGGCGCACCGTCCCCCACTCGAGCTCGACGGTGCCCCCGAGGTTGGGCTCGAGCACGAGGTGGTCGGGGCCGAGGTCCTCGGCGATCTCGCCGGCCAGCTCGACGATCGCGACGACGGGCGCGCCGGTGCGCCTGGCGATGTCGACGGTGTCGCCCAGATGGTCGACGTGGCCGTGGGTGAGCAGGATCGCGTCGGCCTCGACCTCGGAGGCCTGGGCGGCGGCCTTCGGGTTGCCCGTGAGGAACGGGTCGACGAGCACGGTCGTGCCCTCGTGGGACAGCGCGAACGCGCTGTGGCCGAGGAAGCGGATGTCCATGGGTCAGGTCTCCTTGGGGTCGTCGTCTTCGGTGTCGCCG
>CAWIXY010000017.1:0-1089970 GCA_963840185.1 uncultured Actinomycetes bacterium
CGCGCTTCGAGCGCCCACTGGCCGCTTATGGGATGGCTGGCGTACATCGGTTCGGCGACCACCTCGAACGCCGAGAGCTCGGCGCCGCGCTCGCGGGCGAGCGCGCTTGCCACGGTGAGGGCCTGCTCGCTCGCGGGCGAGCCGTCGTACCCGACGTCGATCGTGTCGATCGAAGGCAGGCGCGTCGCGTAGCCGGTGGGCGCTACGGCGACGGCGGAGGGCGCGTCCTGCAGGACCTGCCGCGTGTCGTCGCCGACGAAAGTCCGCTCGAACTCGTCGCGCCGCGATGCCCGATCACGAGCAGATCACCATGTCGGCGGACGGCCTCATGAAGGCCGCGGGCCACCGAGCCTGCTTGGACGGTCAGCAACTGGGCGTCGGCGTGCGCGTCGTCTCGCACCGAGGCGAGCCGCTCCAGCGCGCGCCGGCGGTCGTCGAGCTGCCACTGGGGGTCTGTGTCCGGGCCGGGTGCGCGCGTCACCACTTCGACGAAGACCAGCAGCATGTTGCCGTCGGAGGGGACCAGCTGCTTGGCCAGCTCGAGGGCGTCCCAGCCGGCGTCGTAGTCGTCGACGCCTACGACGACATTGTCAAAACATGCCTACTGCTCGTTCGTGTACGGGGTGAGGGCCCTGAGACTCGACGACGGCGGGATGACGAGTCGTCATGCGCTTTGCGTGATTGGTGAGCGCAATCACATGAACTGCGTGACGACCGCTCACCCCGCGGCACTTGACCCTCGACGACACCGTGACCGGGTTCAAGCACGAGGAGCGCGCATCGCGCCGACAGGCCGCGGAGCGCCTGGCGGACATCGCATTCGCCCTCACGGCCGGCGAACGCTCGAGCTCAGGGCGGGCGGCGAGCGTCTCAAGCTTCGGGTCGCCGACGAAGTGCTTCTGAGGCGGCGGGACAAGACGACCGGGGACCACGTGTCGGTCGAGCTCGAGTTGAGCTGGCTCACGTGACTCCTGTCGACGGCCACGACATCCGGCGAGACATCCGCTATGGAGCGGCTGTGTACGGGTCGTTCCTGGTGGCGTCCGTGGTCGGCACAACGTTTGAGGCAGGCGCAGACGCGCGCACCTTGACGGGAAGCACGTTCGTGTCGATGCTCGTCTTCTGGCTTGCACACGTGTGGTCGGAGGTGGTTGGCGAGCACGTCTCCGCCGGGTCGAGGTTCCACGCTCGGGTCATACCTGTGATCGCGCGTCGCGAATGGCCTCTGGTCCAAGCTGCAGCTGTTCCCACAGCCCTCCTGGCACTTGCCTGGACGGGCGTCTGGTCGCGCGAGACCGGCGCCGCGCTCGCGCTGGCCAGCGCGATTCTGCAGATAACCGGCTGGGGGGTCATCGCTGGGTTTCGCTCCGGCGCATCCCCGCTCAGCGCCGTCATCCTCGGCGCCGGGCAGGGGATGCTTGGTGTTGCCCTGCTGGTCCTGGAGAGGCTGATTCATTGATCACGGCCTTAGCGGCGCAGTCACACAAGCATGTGATGACCGCTCACCCGGTCGGTTCGCAGACTGGCGCGCATGCCGGTGACCGATTCCACGCAGCACTCAGAGGACGTGCGCGATGCGGACGCGGAGCGCTCTCGGCCGGATGCCGAAGTGAACGGTCGGGTCGAGCCGGAGGGCCTCTCCATCCACGCCCGCGGTCACGGCGTCGCCGGCGGTCACCTCGAGGCAGCGCGCGGTCCATCCGCGGCCAGGCCGCCCGGGCGCTCCGCCCGGCCTGGCGAGCACGAGGACTCCCAGCCGGCCGCTGTCGAGGACAGGACGCATCCCGGTCCTTGCCGGGCGATGCGGCGCGTAGGGGTTGTTGGACACCAGGATCACGGCGGGATCGGTGTGCACGACACCGCGGTCGTCGACCAAGCGCATTCCGGGCAGCTCCGCGCTCGGACCGAGCACCTCCGCTGCCGTCTCGAAGAGCGTGCGCGCCTTCGCATCGCGATAGCTCTGGCGTTGCACGGCCGCCCCGTAGACGCCGAGCGAGACGTTGTTGAGAAAGGGCCGACCGTTCACATCGCCGAGGTCGATCGACCCTTCGAGCGCGTCGGTGAACGCGTCGAGCGCGCCGACGAGGTCGTCCGGGTCCAGGCCCAGGTCGCGGGCGAAGTGGTTCCGGGTCCCGGCGGGAACACAAACGAACGGGATGCCATGGGCGCTGGCAGCGGACGCCACGACCGCCAGCGATCCGTCTCCGCCGGCCATGCCGAGCACGTCGGCGCCGTCGGCGGCCGCTTCGTCGGCGAGGGCGCCGAGGTCATCGCCCGGCTCGAGGACGACCGGCTGGATGTCCCGTTCACGGGCCGCTTCGGCAAGCCGCGCGCGTCCGGCCCTTCCGCCGCCGGACCGCGGGTTGATGAAGAGCACTGGCCGGTGTGGCGCGTCGGCGCGTCCCCAACTGTGGCGGGACTTGGTCGGGAGCGGTTGGTTCACCGCGCGCCCCCGGAAGCCGCCATCCGCACGTCATGAGCCAGGCGGCGGACCGCCCGGGCGTGCGAAGCCCGTGGACGTGGGGGGATGAGCTGAACAAGCTCGACCTGGCCGTCTACGCGGCGATCGCTGTGACGCCGACCCCGGGGATGGACGTGGAGCTTCGCCGGCTCTCCCGCGCGGCGAGCTACTCGCGGCTTTGGCTCGGCTGCTCCGCGGTGCTCGGGGCATGCGGCGGCAAGCGGGGCCGCCGCGCCGCCGAGAACGGGTTGGCGTCCATCGCGCTCACGTCTGCCGTCGTCAATCTGGTACTCAAGCCAATCGGCAACCGACGACGGCCGGACAGGCAGATGTACGACATTCCAGTCGCGCGCCAGGTCACGATGCCGCGCTCCACGTCCTGGCCCTCGGGCCATTCCGCGTCGGCCTTCGCCTTCGCCAGCGGCGTCGGCGCCGCTTGGCCGCAGGCCGGGATCCCTCTCGGCGTCGTCGCGTCGCTCGTCGCCTACTCGCGCGTGCACACCGGCGTGCATTACCCGTCGGACACGATCGCGGGGACGGTTTGCGGCGTGGCACTTGCGCCCGTGGCCGTGGCCGCCGTCGAGCGCCGGCGCGAGCAGCAGCGTCGCCAATCCGAGTCGCGGTTCACGAAGCTTCTGCCTCGGTCGCGGCCGGCAGGTAGTTGACGGCCGCCACGGCCTCGACGGTGATCGCCAGAATCACGCGGTCGATGGTCGCCAGCGCTTCGTCGCTCTGCGCCTCCGGCCGCTCGGGCAGGTCGGCGATGCGCTGCACGATCGCGGCCGTCGCGGGGCCGATGCCCTCGGTGAGGATCTCGGCCGGACCGGAGAAGACCGCCGAGGGATATGGCCGCTCGTGCCCGAGGACGCACAGCGAGGCCCACCCCGAGCGCCGGACGTCGCGCGCCTTGAGCCGCTTGGACTGCGTCGAGATCAGGATTCGCTGCTCCTCTCGCACGTAGTAGACGACCGACTGGCGTGGCAAGGCCACCTCGTCGGCGGTGGCCAACACCCCGACGCGGTGGGCATCAAGGAAGTCGATCAGCTGGGGACTGAGAGCAAGCATTCCGGCTCCGCCTCCGTCGGCTCGGCGACGAAGCCATCCGCGAGCGACGGCAGCCTGACCTCGATCATCAGCCCGCAGCGCGGGCAGATCAGGTATGCCGGATCTGGATGGCGGCGTCGTTCAATCAATCGGCGGAGGGTTGCGCCGAGCGAGGTGATCCGTCATCGCGCAGTCCATGTGATCTGACGGCCGCCGCCGCAACGTCAGAAACGGATGACGACGGGTCACACCGTCAGAAGCCACGGTTCCGGAGATGGAACCGGCCCCACGGCGCCCGGCCACTCCGCCGAGCAAGGAGCTCGTGCAAGTGAGAGCACCGACTGCGCTCCGCGATGGCTGGCGCGTCCGCATCCGCCGGCTCCGCCATTCGGACGGGCAGCTGCTGTTGCGGGGGGTTTCGTCGCCTCACCCCGGAGTCGCGCAACCGGCGCTTCCTCGCGCCGACGCCCAAGCTGTCCGAGGGAACCGTCCGCTACCTGGTCGAGATCGACCACCGCAACCACGAAGCGCTGATCGCGCTCGACGAGCAGCGCAATGAGGGAGTCGGCGTCGCCCGCTACCTGCGCGACCCGGCGCGGCCCGACGCGGCCGAGGTGGCCGAGCAACCTCAAAGTGCCCGAGGTAGCGGCCGAGCTGTTCGTCTCCGACAACACTGTCAGGACGCACCTGCGCCACATCTACGCAAAGCTCGAGGCGCACAGCCGAAGTGAGGCGGTTGCCCGGGCCCGCGACCTCGGCCTGCTCGCCCCGGGCGCCGGCCGGCGTTAGGTGGATCAGCTGCCCGCGGGCGAGAGCATCGCGGACGAGAGCTCCTTGTACATCGCGTGAGCGGGCGTCGTAGAGATCATCAACTCTGAGTGACGACCGGTCACCCGGCTGTGGCTCAGTCTCCAAGCGGACGATCCGCTACGAAGGAGGCTGATATGGCCAAGCCGGACGATCTGACCAGGCTCGCGACGCGGGCGAAGGAAGCGCAGACGCGCGTGGCGAACGTGCGAGAGAAGGCGCGGGCGGATCTCGAGCAGGATGTCGCCTCAGCGCGCAAGTCGGCTCAGGAGCAAGCCGACACGCTGCGTCACGCAGCCGAGAAGGGCAAGGCCGGGATCTCCGGCCGGTTGAGTGACGTGCAGCGCTCGTGGAACGAGCACATCTCCCGTGTCCGCGAGGACCTCGATGACAAGCGAGCGAAGCACGACGTGCACGTGGCCCAGAGCAGGGCCGATGACGCGGAGACATACGCGTCGTTCGCAGCCGACCACGCGTACTCGGCGGTCGTGGACGCGGAGTATGCGGCTCTCGACGCGGTGCTCGCGAGGATCGATGCCGACCAGATGTCGCAGGACGCAGCCGCCACCGCCGCGACCGGAACCAGGTCATGAGCGGCCACGCCGCCAGCCCTGGATCCGGCACGCCCGGGGGGACGCCGGAGCTGCGCGAGGCAACGCGTGAGATGACCGATCGCTAGGTCATCCTGCAAGAGCAGATGACCACGGGAGAGCCCTCCTCGGGGCGCAGCGACGCGGGGCGCCCCGATGTCGTGGTGTCGATATCGATCCGGACGCTGCTGCTGGCCGCGGGCGGCGTCGCGCTCGCGTTGGCGCTCGCGTCGATCGGGAGCGTCCTGCTCATGATCCTGGTGTCGGTCTTCAGCGTCGCCGTCCTCTCGCCGGTGGCGACTGCGATGCAGCGCCGCCTGCGCTGGAGCAGGGCGCTGTGCTCGACGGTGCTCGTGCTCGGCATCGTGATCGCCACCGCCGTCGTCGTGCTGGTGCTGGTGCGGGCGATCAGCGACGCGGTGAGCGGGTTCAGCGACGACCTGCCGCAAATCCTGGACAAGGTCAGGCACAGCGACCTGGGCGACTCCATCAACAGCGGGAGCGGCCTCCTCGACACGTTGAGGGATCACGCGACCGACATCACCAAGGGCGTCGCCACGGTGTCGGGCGGCGTCGCCGATGTCGGGGTCTCGGCGTTCGGGGCGGTCACGCTCGTCTTCTCGGTCATCTTCCTGACGCTCTTCGGGCTGATCGACGAATCGCGCGTGCGCGACTGGATCGGGGGCCTGATGTATCGGGACAAGCGGGGGCGCTACCTGGATGTCACGGATCGGATCATCCACGTGACGTCGCGGTACATGCTCGGCAACCTCGCGATCTCCGTGGTCTGCGGGACTGTCTACGGCGTCACCGCGGAGATCCTCGGGCTTCCGTATCCGCTCGCGCTCGCCCTGATCGCGGCGACCCTCGACCTCATTCCCACCGTCGGGGCCACGATCGCCGGCATCATCATCGCGATCGTCGCGCTGTCGGTCAGCGTCGAGGCCCTGATCGCCTTCGCGATCGTGATGGTGGTCTACCAGCAGATCGAGAACTACGTCCTGCAGCCGACGATCATCGGGAAGGCGGCCCAGGTCTCGGCCTTCACCGTGCTGGTCAGCGTCCTGGTGTTCGGCACCCTCTTCGGGTTCATCGGGGCGATATTGGCCGTTCCGATCGCAGCCGCGCTCGAGATCCTCGTGGACGAGCTCACCGCCGCCAGAAGAGCGCGGATCGCCGCCGTGGATGTCGCCGAGCAGCAGCACTCAGCCTGATGGGGAATCACGCAATACGGGTGACGACGGCTCACACACGTGACCCCGAGTATCGGTCGCGACAACAACGACACCTTGGAGGTCGTCATGAGCGAGCACGCCGCAACACCACAATTTGGAGCATCAGCCCCCCCGTCGTTGCGCGACAGCGCGCGCACGGTCACCGGCTACTGGTGGGTCCTCCTGATCTCCGGGATCGCATGGGTTGGCGTCGCGCTGGTCATCCTCCAGTTCGACCAGGCGTCTGTGACGACTGTCGGCGTCCTCGTCGGACTCATGTTCCTGGCCCTCGGCATCGAGAACCTCGCGCTGGCGAGGTTGGACGTGCCCATGCGCTGGGCCTGGGCGCTCTTCGGCGTCCTCTTCCTTGTTTCAGCCATCGTCTGCTTCGCCGACCCCACCGACACCTTCGCCGGCCTGGCGGACGTGCTGGGCTTTCTCTTCCTGGTCGTCGGCGTGTGGTGGATGGTGCGGGCGTTCCTCGAGCGTGCGATCAGCCCGCTGTGGTGGCTGGGGCTGATCTCCGGGATCCTGATGACGGCGCTGGCCTTCTGGACCTCGGGCCAGTTCTTCATCGAGAAGGCGTACGTGCTCCTGGTCTTCGCCGGGATTTGGGCGCTGATGCAGGGGACGATGAACATCGTGCGCGCGTTCGAGACTCGCGCCGTGCGGGACGAGCTGTAGAAGAAGCAGGCTCGGAGCGGGGGGCGGCCGGCAGCGAGTCTGCCGCCGCCCCGCGACGTGCCGCAAGCTCGCGGAGCGCACATGAGCGACTTCAAGCACGAGGACGAGGAACGGCTGTCACGCCGACAGGCCGCTGAGCGGCTGGTCGACATCGCCTACGCGCTCACCGCGGGCCAGCCGCTCGAGCTGAACGCCGCCGGCCGCAGGATCACGGTTCCGATGGGCGATGAGGTTCGCCTGGGGCGCAAGCTGAGGTCGGAAGGCGATCGGGTCGAGCTCGAGCTGGACCTGACGTGGGGGATCCCGGAGGCGTCGTCAGCGGCCACGCGCTCCGGGTGCGACTAGCCCGAGCTCGCGTGCGCGAGCGACGGCCTCGCTGCGCGAGTGCGCGTCGAGCTTCGCGTAGATGTGGCGCATGTGCGTGCGCACGGTGTTGGCGAAAACCACCAGCTCGGATGCGATCTCCGACGCGGTCAGGTTGCTCGGGAGGTACCGCACGACGCGCAGCTCCGCGTCGCTCAACTCATCGCCTAGCGGCGCCGCCGGTCCGCCGTGAGCGCGGCCGGCACGAGCGTGACCGTGCCAGGAGCGGCCGCTGACTGGCCTCTCGATGAGATCGAGCCGGGAAACGACCCGATCGGCTGAGGATCGAGGCTGCTGCTGAGTCCGGGCCACTCCAACGAAGACTCTCCCACAGATCGCCGTGGTGGCCAACGCTCAATCACACGAACTTTGTGATGACCGCTCACACGCGTCGGCGGGAGCCTGTGGACGTTCATTCAAACCCACTCAACGAAAGGCTCGTCCCATGGATACCAACGACTTCACGCCGGACAACGTGCTCGTCGTCACGTTCGGCGAGGACCCGGAGAACGACAAGAACGCCTACCAGGCGCTCGACCGACCTCAAGCAGCTCGGTTCGCAGAACCAGATCAAGATCGCGGGCGCCGCTGTCGTCACGCGCGAGCCCAACGGCCGCGTCGACGTCAAGAGCGAGGTCGGCGAGGACCCCTACGTCGGCACCGCGAGCGGCGGCATCATCGGGCTGCTCGTCGGCATCATCGGCGGCCCGCTCGGCGTGCTGCTCGGCGGCGCCACCGGCGTGCTGCTCGGAGCGTTGTTCGACATCGATGAGGTCGAGACGACCGAGTCGGTCCTGAGCGAGATCTCGAAGCAGGTTCAGCCGACGCGCACCGCGGTCCTGGCCCAGGTCACCGAGCAGAGCCCCGAGGTGATCGACACCGCGATGGCCCGGCTGGGTGGCCAGGTCATGCGCCGGCCGGTCGTCGATGTCGAGGAGGAGATCGCCGCGGCCCAAGAGGCGCAGCGCAAGGCCAAGCGCGAGGCCCGCAAGGAGCTGCACAAGGCTCGCGCCGAGAAGACCAAGCAAGACGCACACGCCAAGGTCGAGGAGCTGAAGTCGAAGCTCCATCGGCCCAAGGCGGGCACGAGCGCCTAGCTCCTCCCACTGCAGGCGGCGGCGCGCTCGCTCCCGGGCGCCACAGCCATCTTCTTGGGCGGTGCGTCCACGATGAACGAGGAAAGCCCGCGTTTGCGGGCTTTCCCATGCGCCCAGGGGGATCCCAACTCCCACGACCCGTAAAGGTCATACGGCCCTCAGCCTTGTCTCGACGGCAGGACACATCCGGTTCGGAAACCCACACGCCGGCCCAGTCGACTCGCGCCGACGCGAGTCAGCCCAAGCCAAGTCGCGTCTTCCGTAGTTGGCGGGGCACGACAGTTTTCATTCCCTGACATTCCCCCCCGCCTGCGGACTCCGCTCTACGACCGGCGTTCCGGCCAAACGGAACGGCCTCGAAATCGTTGTAGCGGCAACCCCCTATCGAGGGTTGTGCTGGTGCACGCGTCGTCCGCTTCGTCACGGAGGGCCGCGGCACGCCGGCGCCGGTCGCGCCGACCTCGAGGCTCGTCGTGGGCGGTCTCTATCGCTGGGTGCGAAACCCGATGTACCTCGCGGTGGGGTCCGTGATCGCAGGTCAGGCCCTGCTCCTGGGCAGCCCCGAGGTCGGCGTCTACCTGGCCCTCTACTGCGCGGTGGTGGCGAGCTTCGTCCACGGCTACGAGGAGCCCGTGCTGCACGCGAGGTTCGGCGCCCAGTACGAGGCCTATCGCCGGGCGGTCCCACCGTGGCGGCCGCGGCTTCGGCCGTGGCGTGGGGCAGAGGAGACTCCCGTTACGAGGTCTCGCTCGCATGAGGGCACGCATCTGACGTGACGGAGCGTTACGATCGTGGTCATGCCGACCCCCGCCGTCCCGACCCGCCGAGAGCGGTTGCGTGCCCAGACGCTGGAGGAGATCAAGCAGCACGCGCTGGCTCAGATCGCCGAGGACGGCGTCGAGGCGCTGTCGCTGATCGGGGTCGCGCGCGAGATGGGCATGTCCGGGCCGGCGCTGTACCGGTACTTCGCGTCACGCGACGATCTCGCTGGCCGTCCTGGTCGCGGAGGCCTGGAACGGCCTGGCCGACGCCCTGGAGGAGGCCGCGCAGGCCGCGCGGCGGCGCAGTCCTGCAGCACGCTTTCGCGCGGTGTGCGACGCCTACCGGGCTTGGGCGCTCGAGCACCCGCACCGCTATCGCCTCGCGACGGAGACCGACTACGGGTCCGGCCGCTTCGCGCCGGAGACCACCCTGCCCGCGGCGAGCCGGGCGATGATGGTGGTGCTCGGCGCCGTGGCCGACCTCGGGCCTCTGCCGGCGACGCGCCCCGGCTCGATTCGCGCGCTCGACGCGCAGCTCGAGCTGTGGGTCAAGACGCGCGCCATGCGTGACGACCTTCCGCCGGCGGCGTTCGAGATGGCCGTGTTCACGTGGACGCGCATGCACGGCACCATCAGCCTCGAGCTCATCGGTGTGTTCGACTCGATGGCGCTCGATCCCGCGCTGCTGCATCGCGCCGAGGTCGACCTCCTCCTCGCGCACCACGCGTCGCTGAGCCGAGCCGCCGCCTGACGCGGCGTCACGCGGAGCGGCGATCGGACGTCCGGGCGCCGCCTCGTCAGGCCGTCGTCGTCGTGTGAGCGCCGGACGGCGCGTCGGCCAGGGACCCGTGGACGATCGTGGCCGCAGCGCTGTGGCCTGCGGCGATCGCGCCGGCGACCGACGGCATGTGTGCGCTGACGTCGCCGGCGGCGTAGAGGCCCGGCACGGTGGTCTCGAAGCCGGCATCGACCTCGACGCTGTCCCTGGCGATGGGGCTCGGATCCGCGAAGGTCGCGCCGAGCTGCGCGGCGAGCGCGGAGCGCTGCTGCATCGGAGCGGGCACGAGCAGCCCGCGGCAGGGGCGTTCGTCGCCGCCGGCCAGGGCGACGGCCGACAGCGTGCGCCCCGCGCCGCGCAGGCCTCTGACCGGGCGCTCGTCGACGTCGACCCCTGCTTCGGCGAGCCGTTGCGCGTCCGCCGGCTCGAGGTCGGCGGGGCCGTCGGTGAGGAGCGTCACGTCGTCGGTCCAGACCCGCAGCAGCAGCGCGCGCCGCACGCCGGTGGCACCCCGATCGAGCACGCCGAGCGGCTCGTCGCGGTGCTCCCAGCCGTGGCAGAACGGGCAGTGGAACACCGACTGACCGACACGCTCGGCGATCCCGGGCAGCTTGGGGAACCGGTACTCCATCCCGGTCGCCAGCAGCACGCGCCGCGCAGCGTGTCGCGAGCCGCCGGCGAGCTCGACCACGAAACCGCCATCGCCGTGCTCGCCGCCGACGACCTCGCCATCCCGGAGCTCAACCGAGCCGTAGGCGCCGAGCTCTGCGCGGCCGGCGGCGTACAACGCGGACGGCGGTCGCCCGTCCTGGCCGATGAGGCCGCCGATGCCCTCGGCTCGCAGGTTGCTCTGACGGCCGGCGTCGACGACGAGCGTCCGCTGCCGGGCGCGGCCGAGCACCAGCGCCGCGCTCAGCCCGGCGGCCCCGGCGCCGACGACGACGCAATCCCATGACGTTTGCATGCGCTTGACCGTGGCAGGTCATCGCAGGTCTGCCAAGCTTGTTTGCCATGCAGGCAAAGAGCGACGCCGAGCGCGTGGACGTCCGAGCTCGCCGGCGGCTGCGCGAGCTGCGCACCGAGCGCGGGCTGACGCTCGCCGCGGTCGCCGAGCGAGCGAACATCGACGTCTCGACGCTCAGCCGCCTCGAGAGCGGGAAACGCCGTCTGGCGCTCGACCACCTCCCCGCGCTCGCCGGCGCGCTCGGCGTGAGCGCCGACGAGCTGCTCGGTGTGCAACAGCCGCAGGACCCGCGCATCCGCCAGGAGCCGCGCCGCCGCAAGGGCATGACCTTCTGGCCGCTCACCGGTCGCGGCTCCGCCGGGGGGCTGCTCGCCTACAAGGTCCACATCAGCCCCAGCCGGAAACGTCCGCCCGACGAGCTGCCCGTGCACGAGGGCCACGACTGGCTCTACGTCCTCAGCGGCCGCCTTCGCCTCCTGCTCGGCGAGGCCGAGCATCTCATCGAACCGGGCGAGGCCGTCGAGTTCACCACCTGGACGCCGCACTGGTTCGGAGCGGCCGACGGCCCGGTGGAGCTGATCATGATCGTCGGACCGCAGGGCGAGCGGGTCCATCTCCTCACGTGACGAGGCGTCCAGGCGCTGCTCGGCAGGCAAGGACGCATCGCCCACGTGCGGCGTGGGCAGACGAGACCTGTGAGCAACGCCGACGACCAGCGTCCGTCCACGATGCCGGCGGACCTCGCGGCGGGGCCGGCGGTGAACCTCAGCGACGCGATCGTCCTCAAGGAGGGCGCGATGTTCGTGGTCAGCCTGCGGGACGGCACGGTGCCGCTTCGCGGCCCGCATGCGCTCGGCCTGTATCGGGACGACTGCCGCCACCTGTCGGGCCATGAGCTGCGCGTCGGCGGGGCGGCGGCGCGCCTGCTCGTGGCCTCCGCACCGTCTGGCAGCAAGGCGACGCACGAGCTGACGAACCCCGACCTGGTCCTGCCGGGCGGTGAGACTCTGCGATTGCAGACGTTGCAGATCCGCATCGAGCGAAGCCTCATCGCACCGGCATCGCTGCAGGAGCGCATCCACGTCCACCTGTACGGCCGGGAGCCGCTGGAGATCGACGTCGAGCTCGCGCTCGCGGCCGACTTCCGCCCGATGTTCGCGATCCGCGGCATCGTCGAGCTCGCGCCGCCGGTCGTGTCCGCCGACCGTGTGGACGGGGGGCTGCGGTTCTCGACGGTGACCGCGGACGGCGTCGAGCGGGCGACGACGGTCCTCAGCGAGCGCGAGCCCGACACCGTCAGCGACGGCACGCTGCGCTTCACGCTGCGGCTCGACCCCGGCGAGAGCGAGGACCTTCTCCTCGAGTACGAGCTGTACGCCGCCGACGCGGTCGCGCTCGACGCCGCAACGGCGAGCGGGCCGGACGTCGTGCGCGCCGATGAGCACGCCGACGATCAGCTCTTCAATCGCGTCGTGCAGCGTTCGATGGCGGACCTGCGCATGCTCCGCTCCCCGCTCGACGGCCACTCGTACTACGCCGCCGGCGTCCCGTGGTTCGCCACCCTGTTCGGCCGTGACAGCCTGATCACCGCGATCGAGGTGCTCAGCGCCGCTCCCGAGGTCGCCGAGCAGACCCTGCGCGTGCTCGCCCGACGCGCCGGCCGGACGGTCGATCCCGTCCACGAGGAGGAGCCCGGCAAGATCATCCACGAGCTCCGCGTCGGGGAGGTGGCGACCCTGGGCCTCTCGCCGCTGACGCGCTACTACGGCACGGTCGACGCGACCCCGCTGTTCCTGTGCCTCCTGGCCGAGCACGCCGACTGGAGCGGGTCGCTCGCCGTCTTCCACGACCTGCGCCCCGCCGTCGAGGGGGCGCTCGAGTGGCTCGAGCGCTTCGGCGACCACGACGGGGACGGGCTGCTCGACTACCGGGCGGGCACGCCCGACGGCCTGCGCAACCAGGGCTGGAAGGACTCCGAGGACGGCGTCGTCGACGAGCACGGCGTCCCGCTCGAGCCGCCGATCGCGCTCGCCGAGCCACAGGGCTACGCCGTCCGGGCGCTGCGCGGCGTCGCCGGCCTCTACGAGCACGACGGCGACCGAGCGGCGGCAGCGGAGCTGCGCGAGCGCGCCGAGCGCCTCGAGGGCCTGCTCGAGCGGTTCTGGCTCGCGGACCGGGGCTACTACGCGATGGCCATCGACGGCGACGGGCGACCGAGCGGTGCGCTTGCGTCCAACCAGGGCCACCTGCTCTGGGCCGGCGCGGTCCCGCCTCACCGGGCACGTGCCGTCCGCGACGCACTGATGGGCGAGGAGCTCTTCTCCGGCTGGGGGATCCGCACGCTGGGGAGCCGGCAGGCCGCCTACAACCCGGTCGGCTACCACCTCGGCACGGTGTGGCCACACGACACCGCGCTGTGCGCCGCCGGGCTGCGCCGCTACGGCTTCGACGAGGACTTCATGCTGCTCTTCGAGGGCATGCTCGAGGCGGCGTCCCACGCTGAGGGCTATCGCCTGCCCGAGCTCTTCGCGGGCTTCTCCCGAGCCCAGTACGACGTTCCGGTCCCCTACCCGGTCGCCTGCCACCCGCAGGCCTGGGCCGCCGGCGCCATTCCCTATCTGCTGCGCAGCGGGCTGGGGCTGACCGCCGACGGGCTCAACGGCCGGCTGCGCGTGCGCCGGCCGTCGCTGCCGCGCTGGGTCAACCGCGTGCTCGTCGAGGACCTGTCCGTCGCGGGAAGCCGGGTCGACCTCCTCTTCGAGCGCTCGGCGACCGGCGACCAGGTCGCCCTCACGGACGCCCGCATCGAGGGCGACGTCGAGGTGATGCTCGAGATCCGGGGCTCCCGCAGCTGAGCGGCACCCCACGCGTCGCAATCGAACTCGGGGCGATGAGTTTCGGCGCCGCCGCCCGTCTCTATCGAGATGAAGACACCACCGATCGTCTCCCGTCAAGAGTGGGACGCCGCGCGCGCCGAGATGCTGGTGAAGGAGAAGCAGTTGACCCGCGCTCGCGATGCGCTGGCCGCCGAGCGCCGCCGCATGCCGATGCTGGCCGTGGACAGGGACTACGTGTTCGAGGGGCCGGGCGGCAGGGCGAGCCTGCTCGACCTGTTCGACGGGCGCCGTCAGCTGATCGTCTACCGCTTCTTCTTCGAGCCCGGCGTGGCCGGCTGGCCCGAGCGTGGCTGCGGGGGCTGTTCGTTCCTGGCCGACCAGGTCGCGCACCTCGCCCATCTCAACGCCCGTGACACCACGCTGGTGTTCGTGTCGCGCGCCCCGCAGGCGGACATCGAGCGCTGGAAGGCGCGGATGGGCTGGGAGATCCCGTGGTACACGCTCACCGACGACTTCGACGCCGACTTCGGCGTCGACGAGTGGCACGGCACCAACGCCTTCCTCCGCGACGGCGACAGCGTGTTTCGCACCTACTTCGTCGACAACCGCGGCGACGAGGCGATGGGCAGCACCTGGAGCTACCTCGACATCACCGCACTGGGACGCCAGGAGACGTGGGAGGACTCACCAGAGGGCTACCCCCAGACCCCGCCCTACCAGTGGTGGAACCTCCACGACGAGTACGGACGGGGCTGAGCCGGCGCCTGGCGGCTCTACGCGGACGCGTGTCGGCGAAACGCGCCTACCGCTCGCGCTCGCGGGGGCGATGCTCGTCGCGGTCTACCGCAGCCGCGATGGCCCGCGACATGGCCGAGCACGGCGACCGCGCCGCGCTCTGGCCGCTGCTGATCGGCGCGTGGAAGCGCAAGCCGGCCGCGGCGTGAGCCGGGCCGGCGGTGGTGTCAGTGGCCGGCTTCGACGCGTGCGAGGCGCTCGAGCCCGGCGGCGAAGGCGGGCTCATCGAGGTCGCCGTTGCCGGGCGGCGATACGCGGGTCCGGCTGCCGGGGATGTGGTCCGGCGTGGGCTTCGTCCAGGGCTCGAGTGCCGTGGCGCGGTCTTCATCGCTGTAGGTGGCCGCGTCCAGGTCCAGGCGCGGCAGCAGCTGTGGAGACATGGATCTCTCTCCCTTGATCGGTGTCACGTTCACCGTAGCGAGAACGCCTCGCGACGTCGCCGCAGGCGGCCCGATCTTCACGATCGGGGGCTGAAGCGTCGAACGAACGTCTACCGAAGGAAGTTCGGCAGCTGGTCGCGCAGCACCGTGTAGCCGGCGCGCGGCCGCCCGCTCGGCGTCGTGAGCCCCGCGTCGAAGCGCGCGTCGCACCCCGCACCGGTCCAGTTGTAGACGTACACGCGCTGCACGCCGTAGGGGCGGTAGGACCGGGCGAGGCGGAACATCTTGTTCAGGGCGCTCGCGGCGCGGCTCGTGCTGCACGCGAAGGTGGTGCCGAGCTTCACGATGCCGCCCGTCTCGGTGTACCAGAACTTCGTCGCGCGGTTGTAGACGCGCGCCTGGCGGATGATGCTGCCGGTGAAGGGCTCGCGGTCGCGGTTCGCGTCGCCGTAGTTGTGGATCCCGACGATCGTCGCCCGACGACGGTACGTCGGGCTCAGCGCGCGGTAGAAGCTGCGCATGTAGCGCTCGACGCCGATCTGATCGAGCACGTCGAGGGCGACGACGCCGCAGCCGGAGCAATTCGGCTTGACCATCCGGTAGAGCTCGCGGAAGAACGCGGCAGCCCGCGTGGGGCTGCGGTACGTGGGCTGGCTGTCGTGGTTGGCCTCGTTGAAGGTCCCGAACTCGCGCACGCCGAGCGCGCGGAAGTGGCGCACGAGCCGGCCGACCCGGATGCGGTACTGCTCGACCGACGGGAGCGTGGCCCGCCTGCGGCGCAGGTCGTCGCTGGAGATGTGCAGGAAGACCTGGATGCCATCGGCGCGCGCCCGCTGCACGTAGGCCGTTGCCTGCAGGAGCTCGACCGGGTTGTCCGTCGCGTTCCAGGGGATGAAGTAGCGAACGCGCTTGATCTTCGCGCGCTGGAAGGCGTCCTGGTCGAACATCGAGACCTGCTGGTCGCCGATGCCGACGCGGATGGGGGTCTGGGCCGAGGCGCTGGAGGCGCCGGCCGCGAGGACGGCCAGCGCCACGAGCGTGAGGAGGAGGAGGGATCGCATCACGACCCCAACAACGTAGAAGGGTCAGAGGTTACGCTGCCGCAGCTCCTGGGCGAGCCCCTGCAGGTCGTAGAGGCCGCTGACCTCGCCGACGGGCGCTCCGACCTCCTCGACGACGGCCATGATGTCGCTGGCCCCGACGCGGCCGTCGAAGCGCATCCCGCCGCCTCCGCTGGTCAGCACCCAGCGGATGCGCCCATGCTCCACGGCGTCGGCGAGCCACGCCAGGCTGACCTGGCTCTCGCGGCCCGAGAAGCCGCCCAGGGCGGCCACGTCGGCCCCCGAGCTGATCAGCTGGCCGGCTGCGCCGGACTGGCTGGCCACGGCGAGCGTGCCGCCGCCGTTCGCCTCGGCGTAGGCGACCGCCGCGGCCAGGGAGCCGGTGTCGCCGCCGAAGCCGCCACCCCCGCCGCCGGGGAGTCGCCCGCCTGCGCCGGGGCCGGTCGGCCCGCCGGCCGGCGGGGCGAAGCGGCCGGGAGGCCCGCCTGCGGCCGGCCCGCCGTCGCCGTCGCGCTGGCGGACGCCGGGCCCGCCGCGCATCCCGCTCGCGGCCGGGCCGCCCGCGGGGAACGTCCCGCTCGTGGCGTGGCCGACGGTCTGCACCGCCCATGTCGCCGGGGCGAGCAGGAGCAGGCCGAGCACGGCGCCGACGACGACGCCGCGGGCCCGGCCGCCGACGCCCCCGGCGAGCGCGATCGCCGCGATGACGCCTGCGGCGGCCAGCACTGGCGGCAGCCAGCCCAGGGAGTCCGGGTTGTCGTCCAGCACGACGAGCTCCACGATCACGCCTGCTGCGATCGCCGCGGGGGCGGCGATGGCGGCCAGGCGCCCGCCACGTGCCAGCTCGGCCGCGCCGGCCCCGACCAGGACGGCCGTGAACGGTGCGAGCTGCGACGTGTAGTAGGGATGGAAGATCCCCTCGGCGGTGCTGAAGGCCACGGCGATCGTGAGGAACGAGCCTCCCGCCGCGATCAGCCAGCCCGTCCGGGCGTCGGCGCGCCGCAGGCGCGTGGCGGCGACCAGCAGCAGGCCGGCGACCACCGCGAAGCCCAGCAACCAGCCGGCCTGCCCGCCCAGGCTGCCGTTGAGCAGCCGCAGCGCGCCCGGCTCGCCGCCGAAGACGCCGCTCGCGCCCATGCCGCCGCCGCCGCCCGGACCTCCGCCGCCTCCCGGCCCGCCGTCCTGGCCGAACAGCCGGCCCAGGCCGTTGTAGCCGAAGATGAGCGACCAGATGCTGTTGTCGCTGGTGCCCGACACCCACGGCCGGTCGGCCGCCGGGGTCAGCCACACGAGCACCGGCCAGGCCAGCGCGACCGCGGCCATCGCCGCGCCCCCGGCCAGCAGCTGACGGACGGCGACGACGCGACCGCGCGGGGCCACCCACAGCCACGCGGCGGCCAGCGCCGGGACCACCAGCAGCGCGGCGGCCATCTTCGTCTCGAAGCCCAGGCCGATCGCCACGCCCGACAGCACGAGCCAGCGCGTGCGGCCGTCCTCGAGGCCGCGCACGACGAACCACAGCGCTGCCGTGGCGCACAGCGCCAGCAGCGCGTCCGGGTTGTTGTGGCGCGAGATCGCGACCGTCACCGGAGTCAGCGCGAGCACGAGGCCCGCGGCGAAGCCGGCCGCCCGGCCGAAGCGCCGGCGCGTGAGGTCGTAGGCCAGCGCGACGCTCGCGATGCCCATCAGCGCCTGGGGCACCAGCATGCTCCACGAGCTGAAGCCGAAGACCCGGGCGGACAGGGCCTGGACCCACAGCGCCAGCGGCGGCTTGTCGACCGTCATCACCCCGGCCGCGTCGAACGAGCCGTAGAGGAACGCATGCCAGCTGGTGCTCATGGCGCGCACGGCGGCGCTGTAGTACTCGTTGGCGAAGCCGTTTCGGGTGAGCGCCCACAGGTTCAGCGCGGCCGCGAGCACGAGCAGCAGCCAGAGCTCGGGCCGGGGAACGTGCAGCGTCCGGGCCGTGGCGCCGGAGCGGGCGCCGCGGACGCGCGGCAGCGAGATCGACGGGGTCGACATGTCAGTCCTCTCGGGGGGTGGGTCGGGTCAGCAGCAGGCGGGCGATGCCGCACAGGTCCTCGATCGCCGTCGGCACGATGTCCACGCGCGAGTCCGGGTCGTCGACCCAGTCCACCGGAACCTCGTGGATGCGCATCCCGGCCCGCTGGGCCAGCACGAGCAGCTCGGTGTCGAAGAACCAGGCCTCGTCGCGCACCGCGGGAAGCAGCACCCTGGCGGCGTCGGCGCGCACGGCCTTGAAGCCGCACTGCGCGTCGGAGAAGCGGGCGCGGAGCGTCACCCGCAGCAGGCGGTTGTAGATGCGGGAGATGAGCTCGCGCTTGGGGCCCCGCACGACGCGCGAGCTGCGGGACAGGCGGGTGCCGATGGCGACGTCGCTGTGCCCGGAGAGGAGCGGGGCGACGAGTGGCAGCAGCGCCCGCAGGTCGGTCGACAGGTCGACGTCCATGTAGCACAGGACCTCGGCGTCGCTGCGCGACCACGCTGCACGCAGCGCGCGCCCGCGTCCCTTCTCGGCCAGCGCCAGGACCTCGACGCCTGGCAGGTCGTCGGCCAGCGCGGCGGCGACCTGCCCGGTGTGGTCGGTGCTGGCGTTGTCGGCGATGACGATGCGCCAGCTGAAGGGCAGCTCGGCCGTGAGGTGGTCGTGCAGCCGCCGGATGGAGCCGGGCAGCGCGCCCTGCTCGTTGAAGACCGGCACGACGACCTCCACCAGCGGCGCGGGCGCGGGGTCCGGCACGGGGAACAGCCGGGGGCGGATCTGCAGGGCGGCGGAGCTCATGGCAGCCAGCATCGGACGCGCCTGCAAGAGCGCCCTGGGCGCAACCTGGGACTTCGCTGAGCGCGCCGCCCGGCGCTACGGGTCAACGCCGGGCGCCCTCCTGCCGATACAGCACCGACATGCAGGTCGCACGGATGCTTCTCCTGCTCGGCGTCGTGGCGCTGGCGCTCACGGGCGCCGCCCACGCGCTGGCGCCCGGTGGGCCGTCCGCGCCGGCGACGAACAGCCTGGGGGCGCAGTACGCGCTCGACGCGCCGAGCGCCGAGCGCACGGGCGCGCGCCTGCTCGCGCCGGCCGTCCGCGACGCCGGGTTCCGGTTCGCCCCCGAGGTCGCGCGCTATGACCGCGACGCGATCGCCGCGTCCGTCGCGCGCGCCCGGCCGGAGGCCCAGCGGCTCATCGCGCTCGTCGACGGGCTCACGACGCTGCGCGTGGGGTCGCCCCCGGGCGGCGCGGTCGGCACCACCACGGTGGGCCCGCGCGACCCGGTCGTGCTCCTCGACCTCGGCCTGGCCATGCGCATCGGCGGGCAGCCCGCCATGGACCGGCTCGTGCTGCACGAGCTCGGCCACGTGGTGGACTTCATGATCGTGCCCGAGACCCTGCGCCGGGCGCTGGACGCGGACCTCTCGCCGGGCTATGCCTGCCCCGAGCCCGGGCTCAACGCCTGCGCCGAGCCCGCCGAGCGCTTCGCCGAGACCTTCGCGAAGTGGGCGACGGGCGACGTGGGCGTGAACCTGCGCATGGGCTACGCGGCGCCGCCGCCGCGCCGCTCGCTCGAGGCGTGGGGCCGGCCGCTCGCGCAGCTCGTCGCCGGCGCCTGACCGTCCGCGGATACGATCGCCCTCGATGGGGCGTCGAGGCCGGCTCGTGATGGTGGCGATGGCGTTCGCGTCGGCGGCGGCGGCCCCGGCGCCCACGGCGGCGGCCGCCACCTGCCCGACGCGCGTGGAGCCCGCCGACTTCACCTCGAGCGCGTCGCTGCGGGCCTTCAACGCCCAGCTGGAGCGCCTCGGCCCGCGGCCGACGGCGAGCGAGGCGCAGGCGCGCTACATCGCCGCGCTCGAGCGGCGGATGCGGCGCCTGCACGGCGTGCGTGTGCGCTCGCTGCCCTACGCGATCGACCGTTGGGACCACCGCTCGACGCGCCTGGAGCTGGACGGCACCGCGCTGCCGGTCGCGGGGCCGGTGCCCTACGCGCGCCCGGCCGAGGCGCGAGGCGCGCTGCTGGAGGTGCCGCGCGGCCAGCCGATCGGCCCCGAGGCCGCGGGCCGGATCGTCGTGCGCGACGCGACGCCCAGCGCCGTGCCGTTCTCGGTCTTCGGCCCCTCGCTGCTCGGGCGCTTCCTGCACGATCCGGGTGACACGCTGGCCGGCGCGCCCGCGTTCCGGCGCGACTTCCTGGACTACGACGCGCGCATGGCAGACCTTCAGGCGGCGGCCGACGCAGGCGCGCGCGGCCTGCTGTTCCTGACCGACCTGCCGCGCGAGCAGGTGCGCGGCCAGTACGCGCCCTACGAGGGCGTGCGCTGGCGGATCCCGGCGGCCTACCTCGGCGCCGACGAGGGCGCGCGCGTGCGCGCGGCGATGGCCGCGGGCGCGGCCTCGGCCCGCCTGACGCTGCGCGCCACGACGCGCCGGGACGCGCCGACGCGCACGCTGATGGCCACGCTGCCGGGCCGCAGCGACCGGCGCATCGTCGTCGAGAGCCATACCGATGGCGTCAACGCGATCTGGGACAACGGGCCGATCGCGATGGTCGCGATGGCCCGGCGGCTCGCGGCGCTGCCGCGCGCCTGCCGGCCGCGGACGATCGACTTCGTGTTCACCACCGGCCACCTGTTCCAGCGCCTCGACGAGCCCGACGAGCGCGACGGCGGCGCCGAGCAGGTCGCCCAGCTCCTGGACCGCGACTACGACCGCGGGCGCGTGGCGGCCGTGGTGGTGGTCGAGCACTTCGGCGCGCTCGAGTACGGCCGCGAGCCGCGGCCCGGGGGCCTGCCGGGGAGCCGGCTGCGGAGGACGGGCGACAGGGAGCTGCTGCTCGTCGGCGTCACCGAGAGCCGGGCGCTCGTCGAGGCGGTGCGGCGCGTCGTCCTGCGCCACGACCTGCGCCGCACGGCACTGCTGCGCGGGGCCGACGTCGCGGGCGACCACGTGCCGCCGCACTGCAGCCTGGGCGGCGAGGGCACCCCCTACCTGCGCCACCTCCTGCCGACGGTCGGGGCGATCGCGGCCCCGGCCACGCTCTACCACCCGGCCTTCGGCCTCGAGGGGATCGACTTCGCCCACATGCGCCGCCAGGCGATCGCCTTCACGGAGCTGACGATGGCGCTGGGGCGGATGGACGCGCGGGCGATCGCGGGCCAGGTCGACGAGCAGCGCCGCCGCCGGGCGGCCGGCGCGCCGGGCTGCCCCGAGCGGGAGCGCCCGCGGTGAGGCGGGCGGCCGTGAGGCGGACCGCACTCGGCGCGCTCGGCGCGCTGGCAACCTGCGCGCTCGCCGCACCGCCGGCCGGTGCCGCGGCGACGGTCACCGCCGTGCGCACCCTCTCGGCGCGCCTGCAGGAGCTGACGCTGAGCACCTCCGCGCTGGCCGCGCCGACGCGGGTCCGCGTGTTGCTGCCCGCGGGCTACGCCGCGTCGCGGCGCCGCTACCCCGTCCTCTACCTGCTGCACGGCGCGGCCGGCGACGAGCGGTCGTGGACGCTGCAGGGCGACGCCGAACGGCTGACAGCCGGGCTCGACGTGATCGTCGTCATGCCCGACAGCGGCCCTGTGGACGGCTATCACGACTGGTACAACGCCGGGCGCGGCGGGCCGCCGGAGTGGGAGCGCTACCACATCGGCGAGCTGCTCCCGCTCGTCGACCAGCGCCTGCGGACCGTGCGCGGGCGCGCCGGCCGGGCACTGGCCGGCCTCTCGATGGGCGGCTTCGGGGCGATGAGCTACGCGGCGCGCCACCCCGACCACTTCGCCGCGGCGGCCAGCTTCTCGGGCGCCGTCGACACCAACAACGCGGGCATCGCGGCGGTGGTCGGTCAGGCCGCCTACGGCCCGCGGCGCACCCAGGAGGTTCGCTGGCGCGCCCACAACCCGTGGGACCTCGCGCCCAACCTGCGCGGCCTGAAGCTCGTGCTGCGCACGGGCAACGGGCGGCCGGGCGGCCCGTTCAGCGGCGGCGACGCCGACGCGATCGAGCAGGTCGTCCACAGCGCCTCCAGCAGCCTCCACGACCGGCTGCGGCTGCTGCGCATCGGGCACGTGTGGGAGGACCACGGGCCCGGCGAGCACACGTGGCCCTACTGGCGGCGCGACCTGCGCCGCACGCTGCCGCAGCTCATGCACAGCTTCGCCCGCCCGCCCGCGCCCCCCGCCGCCGTGACCCACCGCGCGGTCGAGCCGGCCTACGAGGTGTTCGGCTGGCGCGTGCGCCTGCAGCGCCCCGCGCTCGAGTTCAGCGAGCTGCGCGACGCGACGCTCGACGGGTTCACGGTGCGCGGCGGCGGCACGGCGACGGTCACGACGCCCCGCCACTACCGGCCGGGTGCGCGCGTGCGGGTGGTCGTGCGCTCGGCAGGGCAGGTGCTCCGGCGTCAGGTCGTCGCGGCCGGTCCCTCGGGGAGGCTGCGCGTGCGCGTCGCGCTCGGGCCGGGGAACCGCCGTCAGCAGTACGCGCCGGGCGCCGTCACGCACGTGTACCGGGTGGCGGTCACCATGCGCCCCGCGCGCTGACCCCGAGCCCGTGCATCGCCGGGTGGGGCCCGCGCGTACCCGCCGTGTGGCCGACGTGCGCATCATGTGGTTTCGCCGCGACCTGCGCGTCCGCGACCTGCCCGCGCTCGCCGCGGCCGCCGCAGGGCGAGCGGACCGTTCCGCTGTTCGTCTTCGACGACCGGCTGCTGACCCGGGGCCGGTTCCCCAGCGCCCCGCGGACCGCGTTCATGCTCGGCTGCCTGCGCGAGCTCGACGGCGCGCTGCGCGAGCGCGGCGGGCGGCTCGTGGTGCGCCACGGCAAGCCCGAGCGCGAGGTCCCCCGGCTGGCCGAGGAGGTCGGCGCGCGGTCGGTGCACTGGACCGGCGACGTCTCGCCGTGGGCGCGCGCGCGCGACCAGGCCGTGATCGACGCGCTCGCCGCCCGGCGCATCGTCGCGCGCGCCCGGCCGGGCGCCTGCACGGTGGACGACCCCGCGCGCATCCGCACGAAGCAGGGCAAGCCCTACACGGTGTTCTCGCCGTTCGCGCGCGCCTGGGTCAGTGCACCGCGGCGCGACCCGGTGCAGGCCCCGCGCGAGCTGCGCCTGCCGTCGGGGCTGCGGGCCGGGCGGCTCCCGAAGCTCGCCGACCTCGGCCTGCACCACGACGGCGAGCTGCGCTTCGTGCCCGGCGAGGAGGCCGGGCGCCGCGCGCTGCAGCGCTTCCTGCGCTCGGGCCTGGCGCACTACGAGCAGCGCCGCAACACCCCGGCGGGCGGCTCGTCGCGCCTGTCGCCCTACCTGCGCTGGGGCTGCCTGTCGCCCCTCGAGCTGGACACGAAGGTCGCCGCGCGGTCCGGTGCCGGCCCGCGTGCCTACCGCAACGAGCTGGCCTGGCGCGACTTCTACGCGGCCGTCCTCATGCACTTCCCCCACGTCGTGCGCCAGGAGTTCCAGGAGCGCTACCGCGACCTCGAGTGGGCCCGTCCGGGCACGGCGCTGGACGCGTGGCGCGAGGGTCGCACCGGCTATCCGCTGGTCGACGCCGGCATGCGCCAGCTCCTGCACGAGGGCTGGATGCACAACCGCGTGCGCATGGTCGTGGGCTCGTTCCTCACCAAGGACCTGCACCTCGACTGGCGCCTGGGCGAGGCGTGGTTCATGGAGCGCCTGCTCGACGGGGACATGGCCGCCAACAACGGGGGCTGGCAGTGGATCGCCTCCGTCGGCACCGACCCGTCGCCCTACTTCCAGCGCCTCTTCAACCCCGTCACCCAGCAGGAGAAGTTCGATCCCGGCGGCGAGTACGTGCGCCGCTGGGTGCCCGAGCTGGGCGACGTCCCCGCCGCCCGGCTGGCCACGCCGTGGGAGATGACCGACGACGAGCAGGAGGCCGCGGGCTGCGTGATCGGCCGCGACTACCCCGCGCCGGTCGTCGAGCACGCCCACGAGCGCCGGCGCGCGATCGAGCGCTACCGCGCGGTCGCCCGCTGAGCGGCTCCGTCGCCGTCCGCGGCGAAGCGCACGCGGCGCTGCGCCGGGTCGGCCTCCACGAGCCGCGCGTCGACAACCGCGCCCAGCGCGAGCCCGTCGCCGTCACAGCGGGCGCGGACCGGCGGCTCGGCGATCGTCACCGTGGCGCGCGGCCGATCCGACGTCGGTCTCGACGACCGTGGCCGCAAAGCGCTCGCCGACGCGGTCGCGCAGCAGGAGCGCCTCGAGCAGGTCCACGCACGCGCGCTCGAGCGCCCCCGCCCGTCGCGACGCGGCCGCCATCGCCTCGGGCAGCCCGCGCAGGGCCGCGCGGGCCCACTCCGGCGGCTCGGCGCCGGCCGCGGCGGCGAGGCAGACCTCGGTCGTCGCCCGGTCGGCCAGGCGGCGCAGCGGCGCCGTCACGTGCGCGTAGGGCGCCGCGAGCGCGCCGTGCACGGGCTGCTGCGGCGCCGCGCCGTCGAACGGGGAGTAGCCGGCGCCGCGCAGCAGCTCGGTCGCCTCCTCCAGGAAGGCGGCGCCCGCCGGCGTCCCCGCGTCGATCCCGCGCAGGACGTCGCCGAGCGGCGCGTCCGCCGGCCAGGCGACGCCGAGCCCCGCCGCCGTGCGCCGCAGGCGCTCGATCGCCGCAGGCTCGGGCGGCGGAAGCGTGCGCAGCAGCCCGACGCCCGCCCCGAGCATCAGCCCGGCCGCCGCCATGCCGGTCAGCAGCGACAGCTGCGCGTTGTGGCGCTCGACCGGCAGCGGCCCGCGCAGGTTGAGCGTCCACCCGAGCCCCGCCCCGCCGTCCGCGGGCACGACCTCCTGCTCGGGCACCGGCAGGTCGAAGCCGCCGCGGCGTCGCTCGGCGCCCGCGCGCGCCGCTCCGACCTCGGCCAGCAGCACGATCTGCTCGCCCGCCGACCCGTCGTCAAGCGCGCGCTGGACCGCGGGGTAGTCGAGCTGGGCGCTGCTGCGCACCCACGCCCGCCGCAGGTCGACGGCGACCTGCTCGCCGGCCGCGTCGAGGTCGATCGTCCACAGCGCCGCCGGGCGCAGCTCGCCGGGCAGCAGGCTCGCCGCGCCCTCCGACAGCGCGACTGGGTGCAGGGGCACGCGGGCGTCCGGCCCGTAGAGGGTGGTGCCGCGCGCCCACGCCTCGCCGTCGACCGCGCCGCCGGGGACGACGAACGCCGCAACGTCGGCGATCGCGTAGCGCACCCGCCAGCCGCCGCCGGCGCGGTGTTCGAGGTGGAAGGCCTGGTCGAGGTCGCGCGAGCCGGGCGGGTCCAGCGTGACGAACGGCAGCCGGCGCAGGTCCGGCTCGCTGCGGTCCTCCGGGGACGTCCTCGCGCGGCCCGCCGCGCGCGGCGCTCGCGGCCTCGGCGAGCACCGCGTCGGGGAAGCCCTCGGGCACCTCCAGCTCGGTGCGGATCGCGGCGAACGAGGCGGGGAGGGCGCCGGCCGGGCGCAGGCGACGGCGCGGGCGGCTCACGGCCCGCCGAACACGACGGCCTGGCGCACGCCCTCGCCGCGGGCGAGGCGGTCGAAGCCCTCGTTGAGGTCGTCCAGCCCGAGGCGGTGGGTCAGCAGGCGGTCGACGGGCAGTCGCCCGGCACGGAAGAGCTCGACGAAGCGCGGGATGTCGCGCGACGGCACGCACGAGCCGAGGTACGAGCCCCGCAGCGTGCGCTCCTCGGCCACGAGGCTCACCGCGGGGATCGACAGCATGCGCTCCGGATGGGGGAGGCCGACGGTGACCGTCGTGCCGCCGCGGCGCGTGGCGGCGTAGGCGTCGGCGAGCACGCGCTCGTTGCCCACCGTCTCGATCGACCTTGTCGGCCCCGCCGCCGGTCGCCGCGCGCACGGCCTCGACGGCGCCCTCGCCGGCCGCGACGACCTCGTCCGCCCCCAGCTCCGCGCGCCAGCTCGAGCTTGGAGGGCACGACGTCGACGGCCACGATCCGCCCGGCGCCCGCGACGCGCGCGCCCAGGAGCGCGGCGAGCCCGACGCCGCCCAGCCCGAAGACGGCGACGCTCTCGCCGGGCTCGACGCGCGCGCTGTTCATCGCCGCGCCGACGCCGGTGAGGACCGCGCAGCCGAACAGCGCGGCGAGCTCGAACGGCAGCGCGGGATCGACGCGCACCGCCGACCGCGCCGAGACGACGATGTGGTCGGCGAAGGCCGAGACGCCGAGGTGGTGGTTGAGGACCCCGCCGGGCCCGCCCGCCCCGGCACGGAAGCGCCGCTCGCCCGACAGCAGCGTGCCCGCCGTGTTGGCCGCGGCCCCCGGCTCGCACAGCGCCGGGCGCCCGGCGCGGCAGGGCACGCAGTCACCGCAGGTCGGCACGAAGGCCAGGACGACGTGGTCGCCGGGCGCGAAGCCGTGCGCGCCCGGCGCCGACCTCCACGACCTCGCCGGCCGCCTCGTGGCCGAGCACCATCGGCATGACGCGCGGGCGCGAGCCGTCGATGACCGAGAGGTCGGAGTGGCACAGGCCGGCCGCCCGCACGCGCACGAGCAGCTCGCCCGCGTCCGGGCGGGTCGAGCTCGAGCTCGCAGACCTCCAGCGGCCGCGACCGCGCGTAGGGCGCGGCCAGCCCCATCTCGCGCAGCACGGCGCCGCGGACCCTCACGCCAGGCGCTCCAAGCGCGGCGCGCAGCGAGGGCGGGATCGCGACCGGGCGGCGCTCCGCGCGATCGACGAACACGTGCACGAACCAGCCCGTCGCAGCCGGCTCCTGCGTCGCCCTCGCCGAACAGGCCGAGCTCGTAGCGCACGCTCGAGCGGCCCAGCTGGCCGACGCGCAACCCTGCCTCGCACGGTCTCGGGGAAGGCCAGCGGCGCGTGGAACGTGCAGTGCGACTCCGCGCACAGCCCGATGACGTCGCCCCGATGGATGTCCAGCCCGCCCTCGCGAATCAGCCAGGCGTTGATGACGGTGTCGAAGAACGCGTAGTACTCGACGTTGTTGACGTGCCCGTAGACGTCGTTGTCGGCCCAGCGGGTGGCGATGTCGAGCACGTGCGGGTAGTCGTCGCTCACGAGCGGCCGGACATTAGCCTCCGCCGCGCGGTCGCGGTCAGCGCGCGGTAGGTCCCCGTGCGGGGGTCCAGCGCCCAGGCGGCCGGTCCGTCGCCGGCCGTGGGCGCCGGCACGCCCTGCGCGCGCAGCGCCCTGCTGAGCGGCCGGTACCACGTCGTCACCGCGATCTCGTCGACGACCCGCACGAGCCGGGGGCGGTCCGCGGGCGCCAGCACCGCCAGCGCCGCGGTGAGGTCCTGCGCGCGCAGCGCGCGCCCCTGCCGCAGGGCGACGGCCGCCGCCGCGACCTCGGTCCCGTCGCGGCCGGCGGGCAATCCGTAGACCACGGCGAGGTCGACGGCCGGGAGGTCCTCGAGCGCGTCGCGGATCGGCAGGGGCGGCCACGGGCCCAGCCGCCGTGCGGATCAGCGACGCGACGTCGCCGACGAGCCAGAAGTCGCCGTCGGCGTCCTGGCGCAGCAGGTCGCCGGTGGACAGCCAGGCGTCGTCGCGGCGGAACACGCTGCGCAGCACGTCGGCGCGCACCGCGCCGTCGGCCGCGTCGGTACGGGCCAGCAGCAGGCCGGGCGCGCCGGCCGGTGGCGGCACGGCGTATCCGTCCTCGCCCTCGGCCAGGCGGCCGGCCACCGCGTCGTAGGCGGCCAGGCGCACCTCCGCGCTGCCGGGCAGCGGGCGCCCGACCGCGCCCGGCCTTGGTGCCCGCGACGTTCACCAGGATCGCCCCGCCCTCCGTCGAGGCGTAGAACTCGACGATGCGCGCGGGCGCGAAGCGCTCGCTCGACGCGCCGCCACAGCCCGGGCGGCATGCCCGAGCCCACGAACAGGCGCACGGCGTGGTGGCGCTCTCCCGGGTGCGGCGGGGCGTTCGACCAGATCGCGCAGCATCGTCCAGGTGTAGGAGGCCACCGTGACGCCGTAGCGGCGGGCCTCGTCCCAGAAGGTGGCGGGGTCGTGCGCGGTCGTCAGCGCGAGGCGCGCCCCGCCGGCGACGGCCCCGCCGATGCTCGTCAGCAGGCTCGACGGGTGGTGCAGCGGCGTGACGCTGTAGACGGTGTCGGCGTCGGAGAGCGCTGCCGACGAGGCGGTGCCGAAGGCCGACAGCGCCCAGCGGCGGTTCGTGATGCGGTTGGCGCGCGTGCCCTCGCCCTCGCCCGTGAAGAGCACGAAGGCCAGGTCGCTCGCGCGGCCCGGGTTCGGCCGGTACCAGGCGGGCAGCTCGACCGCGTCCGGGTCGACCCGCTCGAGGTCGGTGAGCTCGGCGCCGAGGTCGCGTGGCTGCCCGCCGCCACCGAGGACGAAGGTGTGCACAGGCCGTACGCCGCTGGCCAGGTCGGCGTGCTCGGGGTCGGCGACGATCCGCCCGATGCGGCCCAGGTCGGCCTCGCGGGCCACGTCGCCGTCGGGGCGCAGCAGCACGGCGACAGCGCCCAGGCGGTTCAGCGCGGCGACCATCGCGAGCGCGCTGGGCCGCGTGTCCATCAGCAGCCCGACGTGGTCGCCCTGGTGCACGCCAACCGAGACGAGCCCGCGCACGACGTTGTCGACGCGCTCCTTGACCTCGCGGTGGCGGTGCGCGCGGCCCTCGAAGAGGAAGAACACGTCCTCGGGCGCGCGGCGCGCCTGCTCGTCGAGCAGCAGGCCGAGCGAGACGCGCGTGTGCGGCTGGATCTGCTCGAGACGGGCCAGGCGCGGAAGCTGGGTCGTGGCCTCGCGGGCCAGCTCCACCGCGCCGCGCACCGTGCGGGCCGCGGTGGAGCCGAGCGTGCGCGCGATGCCCGTGCCCACGCCGGCCACCAGCTCGGCCCCGTAGCCCAGCCGCGCGGAGGCCGCGGTGCCGTCGGGCGCGTCGAGCGCGTCGGTGGGGATCGGGCGGGCCAGCTCGGGACGCGGTCCCAGCCCGCCGCGCCAGCGCGCCCACGCGGCGACGGTCGGCCAGCTCGTGCGCGTCGCGGCGGAGCCCACGACGAGACCGAAGTGCCCGGCGGGCAGCGCGACCTCGTACAGCTCGGCGCGCGACGCGGCCCGCCGGATCGCCCGCACGCTCGGTGCCGGGGCGATCTCGTCGACCTCGCCGACGAAGGCGAGGATCGGGCGCTCGATGTCGGCGAGCGTGACCAGCCGGTCGTCGACGATGAAGCCGCCCTCGAGCATCCGGTTGTGGGCCACGAACTGGCGCATGAAGTCGGTGAGCGCCGGGCCCGGCCAGGCGACCCAGCCGTCGGCCTCCAGGAAGCGGCGCTGGCGCTCGCGCGGCAGCAGCGCCTCGCGATCGTGCAGGGCCAGCACGAAGGCGAGCTGCTGGCGCAGCGACTTCACCGGGTCCAGGAGCCGGAAGCCGGCGCGGCTCGCCCAGGCCGGCAGCCACAGGCGCGTGAAGGCGCCCGTGGCGACCAGCTCGGCCACGCCGACGGCGAGCTGCTCGGGCACGCCGAACGGGATGGCCGCGCGCGTGTCGACCGGGGCGCCGAAGGTCACGAGCGAGTCGATGCCCTCGCCGCGGCGGTAGGCGGCGACCTGGTAGGCGAACATGCCGCCCTGCGAGTAGCCGCCGAGCACGACGTCGCGGCCGGTGAGCTCGCGCACGCGGTCCACCGCCTCGCCGACCGCGCGCACGTGGTCGGTCAGCGTGCGCGCGAGCCCGCCCTCCTCGCGCTCCGGCGCCCCGAAGTCCACGACGAAGGGCTGCACGCCGTGGTCGCTGAGAACCGCGACGGCACTCGCGCTCGGCGCGACGTCGTAGACGTCGGCGGCCAGCATCATCGGCGGGACGAGCAGCACCGGCGGAGCCTGCTGGGCGCGGCGCGACCGCCGGCGCGGGAAGTAGCGCCGCAGCCGGTAGACACGCTCGTCGGCCACGACCTCGAACGGCGAGGGCTCCTCGCCGGTCTCCAGGCCGCCGAAGCGCGCGACCTCGAGCGCGTTCTGCGCCGCCGCGCCGAGACGGGCGGCCGGCCGGGTCACGGCCGAAGGGAGCAGGGGCATGACGTCAAGCGTAAGAGAGGTACGGTTCCCGTCGCGATGAGCTTCGACCACGGTGCGTTCACCATCGAGACCCGCGAGGAGGCCGGGCGCCTGGTCGTGCGGCCGTCCGGGGAGCTGGACCTCGCCACGGCGCCGGAGCTCGAGGAGCTCGTGCTCGGCCGGCTGGACGACGGGACGGCGGTGGTGCTCGATCTGCGCGGCCTGAGCTTCATGGACTCGAGCGGCGTGCGCGTCCTCGTTGCCGCGCACGCGAAGGCGGCGGACGGCGGCGGCGAGCTGACCATCGTGCGCCCCGAGCGAGGCGGCGCCGTCGACCGCATCCTCGAGGTCTCGGGGATCGAGCAGGCGCTGCAGCTGGTGGACGAACCATCACGATGACCGGCCCCAACGGCCAGACCGGCTTCGACGAGGCGACGCTCGAGCGCCTGGCCGACCTCGCCGTCGGCTTCGCCGCCAACGTGCAGGAGGGCCAGATCGTCACGATCGGCGCCGAGCTGGGAAAGGAGGAGATGGTGCGCGCGCTCGCCGCGAGCGCCTACCGCCACGGCGCGCGCTTCGTCGACGTGACCTACCTGGACCTGCACGTCAAGCGCGCCCGGATCCTGCACGCGCGCGAGGAGTACCTCGACTTCGTGCCCTCGTGGTTCGGCGAGCGGCTGCTGGCGCTGGGCGACCAGCGCTGCGCGCGCATCGGCCTCACCGGCCCCGCCGACCCCCACGTCCTCGAGGGCCTCGATCCCGCGCGTGCCGGGCGCGACCAGTTCCCGTTCCTCAAGGAGACCGGCAAGGTCGTCGACGAGCGCACGACGAACTGGACGGCGCTGCCCTGCCCGACGCGCGCCTGGGCGCGGCTCGTGCACCCCGAGCTCGACGACGACGCCGCGCTGGCGCGCCTCTGCGAGCAGCTCCTGCACGTCTGCCGTCTCGACGAGGCCGATCCGATCGCGGCCTGGCGCGAGCGGCAGCAGGCGCTCGTCGACGCGGCGCAGCGTCTGTCCGAGCGGCGCTTCGACGCCCTGCGCTACACCGGTCCCGGCACCGACCTGACGATCGGCCTGCTGGGGACCTCGACGTGGAAGGCCGCCGCCTTCGAGACGGTCGACGGGCTGCGTCACATGCCCAACCTGCCGTCCGAGGAGATCTTCACCTCGCCGGACCCCGAGCGCACGCAGGGCGTCGTGCGCTCCACCAAGCCGCTGGTCCTGGGCGGCACGATCATCCGCGGCCTCGAGGTCGAGTTCGACCGCGGTCGCGCGGTGCGCATCGACGCCGACGAGAACGTCGAGGTCCTGCGCGGCTACGTCGCCCGCGACGACGGCGCCGCCCGGCTGGGCGAGGTCGCGCTGGTCGACGGCCAGGGCCGCATCGGCGCGCTGGACACCGTGTTCTTCGACACCCTGCTCGACGAGAACGCGGCCAGCCACATCGCGCTGGGCGCCTCCTTCGCCTTCGCGGCCGACGAGCAGGACCGCGCACGCCTCAACAGCTCGGCGATCCACGTCGACTTCATGGTCGGAGGCGACGGCGTGGACGTCGCCGGGGTGACCCCTGAGGGCGACGAGGTGCCGGTGCTCGTGGGCGGCGAGTGGCGCGTGTAGCCCGCTACGCTGCCTGACGCCGCAGCCACCAGGAGAGGTGCCGGAGCGGTTGAACGGGCGCGACTGGAAATCGCGTAACGGGGGTCAACCTCGTTCGAGGGTTCGAATCCCTCCCTCTCCGCTGGCCCTGCTCGGCACTCAGGCCTCGTTGCCGACCGGCACCAGGGACGCTCGCGGCGCCAGCCACGCCGCGGGCCTGCAGTCGATCAGGATCAGCGCGAGCACGATCGGAACGGTCGCGGGCAGCACGTCCACGAACGCGAAGAGCGCGCCGTTGATCGTCGCGAGGATCGCCACGAGCGTGGCCGCCCGAGCCTGGACCGCCCGACCGGCGACGACGCCGCCCAGGACCGCGGCGAGCACGAGGTCCGGGTAGTCCAGGCTCATCGGTCCGAGCTGCGCCCGGTGGAACACCGGCCCGACGCCGGCGGACGCCTCGTGAAGCAGCGTCATGGCCGGCTGGCCGATCCCGATCGCGAGAAGGATCACGTCGACGGCGGCCATGGCGAGCACGCCGAGGCGGAGCCAGCGTGCGGGAGTCAGGCGCACGATGGCCGCTCCCAGCGTGAGGCACCCGAGCGCCGTGAGCAGGCTCGCAGCCAGCTGCGCCGCCACGCCGCTTCCGGCCAGCGCGACCGCGCCGAGCGCCACGGGCACCGGCAGCAGCGCGCGCCGGCCGCGGTGGACGACGCCCACCACGGCGATCGCGGCCAGCACCGGCGTGGCGGCGGCCGCCAGGATGGCGAGGCCGGTCGCGAGCGACGGCATCGCCAGCACGCCGAACGTGCCCACCAGCAGGGAGCCTGGGGCGAGGAGCGCCCAGGCCGGCGATCGCAACCGCGCCAGGCGTCCAAGTGCGGCGGGAGCCGGAAGCGCGACGAGCGCACCCGTGATCGTCGCCAAGGTGGCAAAGGCGCTGAAGCTCAGGACGTTCACGTGGCTGAGCGTCACCCGAGACACGGGGGCTCGCGAGCGCAATCGCCGGGCGGCCGATCGGAAAACACGCTCGCAGGCCGCATCAGGTCACCCGCGGGTGCCCGGCCGCCGGTCCGCCGGCCGGGCTACGCGTACGGGTCCTGCGGCGAGCGGTCGTCCGACAGCGTCGCCCGCGATCGCTCGACGAGCGCCTGGATCGCGTCGGCGAGGTGGACCTGGGCGATGTTGTAGTCGCCCCGCTCGACGCGGATCCGGTGTGCCTCGAGCAGCACGTCCGCGTGCGTCGCGCCGGCCGGCGGCTCGAAGCGGTACGACGCCAGCTCGATCAGGAGGCCGAGCGGGTCGGTGAAGTAGATCGAGTCCATGAAGCCGCGGTCCTTGACGCCGCTGTGGCGGATCCCGCGCTCGTCGAGGCGCTCGACCGCCTGCGCGAAGGAGGCCTGGGACAGCGAGAAGGCGAGGTGGTGCACGCAGCCGGGGTCCGTCGGCGTGCGGCTCGGATCGGGCCGGCGATCCTCATTGGTGAAGACGGTGATGAGGCGCCCGTCCCCGGGATCGAAGTAGAGATGGCTCTCGGACTCGTTGTCGAGGTTGGGCTGCTCGAAGACGAACGGCATGCCGAGCACCCCTTCCCAGAAGCCGATCGACGTCAGGCGGTCGGCCCCGACGATCGTGATGTGGTGGACGCCCTGGCTCTGGAGCTTTCGCATAGGCCCGCTCATGCCTCCAGCAGGGACTTGATCCGTTGCAGGTCCTTCGTGTTCGCGCGGCGCATGGCCATGATCATGAATGGCGCGCCCAGTCGCGGGAACCCGGTGGGCCGGCCGCGGTTGCGCAGCGTCATGCGCGTGCCGCCCGACGGCGTGTCCTCCCAGGTGTAGGTCGTCTCCATCGGGAACGGGCCCTCGGGGGTGGCCATCACGAAGCGCTCGCCGGCGATGAGATCCCTGACCTCGTAGGTGTACGCGAGCCGGCGGCCGAGGAAGCGGGCGACGAAGGCGATCCGCGACCCGACGACCGCCGGTGGAGGGGTCTTCCACTCGACGGCCTTGATGTTGCGATACCAGGTCAGCGCGTTGCCCGGATCCGACGCGAACGCCGCCACGTCGCCGCGGGGGCGAGCGATCTCGATCTCCGTGCGAACGTCGACCACTGCGGCGACAACGTAGCTCGCCGTGCGGCGTCGGCGCGGGGGCGTCGGCGAACCACGTGGGGCGCCCTTCAAGGGCGGCCTCGACGCGAAGCGGGCAGTGCTGGGCCGACAGCGACGCCAGGCGCGTCCGATGGCGGCCAGATGGCCTGCATCGCCCAGGCCGGCAACGACCGCGGCGTGACCGTCGTGCGGTCCGCCCACGTCAGGATCAGGCGCTGGACGAGCCGCGGTCCTGGCGCTGGCGGTCGGCGCCCTGCGTCGTCAGCGCCCAGGTGCCGTCGGCCAGCAGCTCGACGAGGCCCTCGGCCGCGAGCGACTGCAGGTTCAGCGGGGTGCGCATGTCGTCGAAGCCGCGCCCGATGGCACGATCGACCGCCGCCACGGGCACGCCGGCGCCGGCCGTGCCGCCGGAGAGGTCCCACAGCGCGGACAGCACGTGGGCCAGGTCGCGCCGGCTCATGCGGCGATGGTCGCAGGCGCCGGGCCCGAGTGGGTAGCGTCACCCGGATGACCACACGCGCGGACTTCACCGAGGAGGAGTGGACACGGCTGGGAAGGGCGCCGCTCGTCGCCGGGATGGCGATCACGCTCGCCGACCCCGGCGGGCCGATCGAGGCGCTCAAGGAGTCGCGAGCTGCGCTCAAGACGGTGCAGGCGGCGGCGGAGCAGGGCACCCACGGCGACTTCGTGCAGGCGGTCGCGGCCGACGTCCTGGAGCGCGCCCGCCACCGGCAGAACCCGCTGGCCGGCTTCAGGCCCGCAGGGCCGGATGCGGGCCAGGAGGTCCTGGACGAGCTGCGCGCCGTCAACGCGCTGCTGGTCTCCAAGGCCACGCCCGAGGAGGCCGGGGCCTTTCGCTGGTGGCTGCGGGAGGCGGCGCAGCGCACGGCGAAGGCCGCCAAGGAGGGCGGCTTCCTGGGCTTCAACGCCGAGCTCGTGAGCGAGCGCGAGCAGCAGATGCTCGAGCGCCTCGGCGAGATCTTCAGCGACGGCGAGCCCGAGGGCGAGGCCGGCGGGGAGGTTGGCGGCGAGGCCGCCGGCGAGGCCGGCGGCGAGCGTCCCGCCCAGGGGTCGTAGAACGACCCCCGGTTGGGACGCGTCGGCCGCCCAGGCCGGGTGACCGGGACCGGGGCGCGCGCCCACACAGCGCGCGCCGCCGTTCGTCCCGGGCGTGCGGCCTCAGCTGTCGGTCGTCGCCTTCAGCGTGTCCGCGGAGCGCACGGTGTCGCTCGCGCCCGGCGTCCTTGACGACCTGGTCGTAGCCGACCGCGCCGGGCTCGGTGGCGCCGGTCATGATCGCCACGACCTCGTTCATCGTGTGGCTCTTCGGCGTGACCACCGCGATCCGCTTGCCGAGGCGGTGGATGTGGATGCGGTCGGCGACCTCGAACACGTGGGGCATGTTGTGGCTGATCAGGATCACCGGGATGCCCCGGTCGCGGACCTTCAGGATCAGCTCGAGCACGTGCGCGGACTCCTTGACGCCCAGCGCCGCGGTCGGCTCGTCGAGGATGATCACCTTGCTGCCGAACGCGGCGGCACGCGCCACGGCGACACCCTGGCGCTGGCCGCCCGACAGCGACTCGACCTGCTGGCCGATGTCCTGGATGGTCATGATGCCCAGCTCGGTCATCTGCTGCTTGGCCTCGGCGCGCATCTTGCCGCGGTCCAGCTTGCGGAAGACCTTGCCCATGATCCCCGGTGCCCGCGGCTCGCGGCCGAGGAACAGGTTGTCGGCGATGTCCAGCGACGGCGACACCGCGAGCGTCTGGTAGACGGTCTCGATGCCCAGCGCCCGCGCGTCGATCGGCGTGCGCATCGTCACCGGCTCGCCGTCGAGCCTGATCTCGCCGTCGTCGGGCACCACGGCTCCCGACAGGCACTTGATCAGCGACGACTTGCCGGCGCCGTTGTCCCCGATCACGGCCAGGATCTCTCCGGGCCGCAGGTCGAAGTCCGAGCCGCCGAGCGCCGTGACGTGGCCGTAGCGCTTGACCAGCCCGCGGGCCTCCAGCACCGGGGTCACGCTCTCCTGCGCGGTCGTCGTCATGCCCTCACCTTCCGGATCCACTGGTCGATCGCGACGGCGGCGATGATGAGTACGCCGACCGCGAAGTCCTGCCACAGGACGTCGACGCCGCTGAGCGTCAGCCCGTTGCGCAGGACACCGACGATCAGCGCACCGAACAGCGTGCCGATCACCAGGCCGCGGCCGCCGAACAGGCTCGTCCCGCCGATCACCACCGCGGTGATCGAGTCGAGGTTCGCCGAGGCGCCGGCCTGCGGGCTGGCCGAGGCGATGCGGCCGATCAGCATCCACGCCGCCACGGCGCAGATCAGCCCGGCCACGACGTAGACGCTCAGCAGGACGCGGTTGGTGCGCACGCCGGCCAGGCGCGCGGCCTCGGCGTCGTCACCCGTCGCGTAGACGTGGCGTCCCCACGCGGTGTTCTTCAGCACCCAGGCGAACACCGCGAACATCGCCAGCATCAGGATCGACCCGTAGGTGATCTTGGTGTCGCCGATGTCGATCGTGTTGCCCGTCCACAGCAGCAGGTCGGACATGTCGGCGCCGCGGATCGTCTCGCTGTTGGAGTAGGCGAGGTTCAGCGCGAAGAAGACGTTCAGCGTGCCGAGGGTCACGATGAACGGCGGGAGCCGCAGCCTCGTGACGAGCAGGCCGTTGGTCAGGCCGCACAGCGTGCCGACGCCGAAGCCGATCAGCAGCGCCAGGAAGCCCGGCACGCCCTGGTCGGCCGACAGCTTGGCCATCACGATCGACGACAGCACCATGATCGCGCCGACCGAGAGGTCGATGCCGGCCGTCAGGATGATCAGCGTCTGGGCGATGCCCAGCGTCCCGACGACCATCACCTGCTGGACGATCAGCGACAGGTTCGCGGGCTCCAGGAAGCGGTCGGCCGTGACGGCGAAGATGACGATCGCCAGGAGCAGGACGAACAGCGGCCCGAAGGTCGCGTTGGAGTGCAGGATGTCGTGGACGCGCGTGCCGAGCCCCTGAGACCGGGCCGGCCCGACGGCGCCTGCCGTCCCGGCGCCTTGCGGCGCCGGGACCAGCTTGCGGAGCGGGTTGCTCATGACGACCTAGCCCCAGCAGTTCTCGAGGCCGAACGCGGTGTCCTTGGACTCCACGCCGTCGACCGCCTCGTCGGTGATGAGCGTCACGCCCGTGTCGAGGAAGTCCTTGCCGGGTGACGGCTCGGGCTTCTTGTCGTCGTTGGCGAAGTCGACGATCGCCTGCACGCCCATCTCGGCCATCTTGAGCGGGTACTGCTGCGACGTGGCGCCGATGACGCCGCTCTTGACGTCCTTGACGCCCGGGCAGCCGCCGTCGACCGACACGATCGTGACGTCCTTCTCCACGCCTGCCGCCTTGAGCGCCTCGTACGCGCCCGCCGCCGCCGGCTCGTTGATGGTGTACACGAGGTTGATGCTCTTGTCCTTCTGCAGGAGGTTCTCCATGGCCGTGCGGCCACCCTCCTCGGCGCCGTCGGTCACGTCGTGGCCGACGATCCGCGGGTCGTTCTCGTCGCCGATCTTGGTCTTGTCGCCGACGTCGACGCCGAAGCCCTCCAGGAAGCCCTGGTCACGCTGCACGTCGACCGAGACGCCGTCGGGGTTCAGGTCGAGCATGGCGATCTTCGCCTCGGTGCCGTCCTTCTCGAACTTGCCCTTCGCCCACTGGCCGATCAGCAGCCCGGCCTGGTAGTTGTCGGTCGCGAACGTGGCGTCCGCCGCGTCGGGCGGCTCGGTCTGGGTGTCGAGCGCGATCACCAGCAGGCCGGCCTGGCGCGCCTTGTCCAGCGCGGGGACGATCGCCTTCGAGTCGCTCGGCGTGATCATGAGGCCCTTGGCTCCCGCCGAGATGAGGCTCTCGACCGCGGCCACCTGGCTCTCGTTGTCGCCGTCCTTCTTGCCCGCGAAGGACTGCAGGTCGGCGCCGAGCTCCTTGGCCTTCGCGTTCGCGCCCTCCTTCATCTTCACGAAGAACGGGTTGGTGTCGGTCTTGGTGATCAGCCCGACGGTGATGTCCTCGCCGCCACCACCGCCGCCACTGCTGCCCGAGTCGCCCTCGTCATCGCTGCCGCACGCAACCAGGCCCGCCGACAGCGTCAGCGCGGATCCGACCGCGATCAATCGGAGCGCCTTGCGCCCGATCTGAAGTGACCTCATTCCCTTCGCCTCCTCCATGTCTTCCCAGCAGGGGATAGCTGGGAGAGAACGTTTACAAGCGGAAGTCCTATCACTGCACGGATCGCCGCGTCAAGCTTTCGTGAAACGTTTTCTAGACGCGCGCCGTTCTCCGCGCTAGGGTGCCGCTCCGTGAACGCCGAGGCGCGTCGCCCGACCATGAAGGACGTCGCCGCTGTGGCCGGGGTCAGCCTGGCCACCGTATCGCGCGTGGTCAACGGCAGCGCCGACGTCCGCGCCGACCTCGTGGAGCGAGTGAACGATGCGATCGAGGTGCTCGGCTACCGCCGCGACCTGACCGCCAGCACGCTGCGGCGAGCCGACCGCCTGTCGGCCAGCATCGGGCTGCTCTTCGAGGACGTCTCGAACCCGTTCTTCTCCGCGGTGCAGCGCGGGATCGAGGACGTCGCGCACGCCCACGGGACGCTCACGTTCGCCGCCTCGTCCGACGAGGACCCCGGCCGCGAGCGCGAGCTGGCCGAGGCGTTCGGCGGTCGTGGCGTGGACGGCCTCGTGATCGTCCCGTGCGGCCATGACCAGAGCTATCTCCTGCGCGAGCGCCGCAGCGGCACCGCGATCGTCTTCGTCGACCGGCCCCCGAGCTTCATCGACGCCGACGCCGTCCTGACCGACAACGCCGGCGGCGCGAGGACGGGCGTCGAGCACCTGCTGTCCGCCGGGCACCGCCGCATCGCCTTCCTGGGCGACCGTGCCGCGATCCACACCGCGGTCGAGCGCCTGGCGGGCTACCGGTCGGCGCTCGCCGACGCGGGCGTGGCTCCCGATCCGGCGCTCGAGCGCGTCGGCCTGGTCGACAGCACGCTCGCGGCGGCGGCCGTGCTGGAGCTGCTGTCGGCGCCGGACCCGCCGACGGCGATCTTCGCCGGGCAGAACCTGATCACGGTCGGCGCCCTGCGCGCGCTGCGCGAGCGCGGCCAGCAGCACGAGGTCGGCCTCGTCGGCTTCGACGACGTGATGCTGGGCGACATGATCGAGCCGGGGATCACGGTCGTCATGCAGGACCCCTACGAGCTCGGCCGCCAGGCGGCGGAGCTGCTGTTCGCCCAGCTCGGCGGCGCAGCCGGCGAGACGCAGCGCATCGAGCTGCCGACCCGCCTGGTCACCCGCGGCTCCGGGGAGATCGCGCCCGGCGTGAGCTAGCTCGCCGGCCCGCCGAGCAGCGCGCGCAGGGTCTGCGCCACCGTGTGCGGGCGCTCGTCCAGCTGCCGCCACGTGAAGCGCACGACGCGCAGGCCGGCGACCTGGAGGATGGCGTCGCGGCGGCGGTCGGTCTCGAAGGCCGTGGCGGTGAGGTGGGTGGCGGCGCCGTCGGTCTCGGCGACGAGGCCGTGGCCGGGCCAGAGGAAGTCGACCTCGAGACCCGCCACGGTGGCGTTCGTGCGCGGTCGCGGCAGGCCGAAGTGCGCGATGAGGGAGAGGAAGCGGATCTCCAGCTCGCTGCGGGTCGGCTCGGGGCCGGTGGCGGCCAGGGTCTCGATGGCGTCGCGCAGGCGGCGGGTGCCGGGGCTCGTGCCGGCGCGGCCGAGGACGTCGGCGATCGCCGTGGCGTCGAGGCAGCGCTGGATCTCGGCCTGGTGGCAGGCACGCTCGAGCCTCGTGGGCGGCAGGATGGCGGCGAGGTCGAGCAGCGTGCGGGCGACGGTCGTGACGGTCAGGCCGTCGTGGCTGCGGTGCACGTCGTGCGGGTGAAGGGAGCTGGTTCGGTGAACCCTGATGCCGGCGACGGACCGGCTGGCGCGCAGCGTCGTGACGTCGATGGGGCCGGCGGGCGGCGGCGCGATCTCCCAGACCGCCGCGGCGGCCCGGTGGCTGATGACGGCCACATGCGCCCCGCCGCAGGCGAGCAGAGCGGCCCACAGGCGACCGCGCTGCGTCAACCGCGCGTGGCCGACCGCGTACACGCCGCGGTGCAGGCGCAGCAACCGCCTGCGCCGGACCCGCAGCCGGATCGCGCCTTCGCCGAGTCCGCAGGCCCGAAGCTGTGCGGTCGAGACGACGCCGTGCTGGCGCGCTGCGAGCGCCGCGACAGCCACATCCGCACGCGGTGCGAGAAACCGTTCACTGTGGTCGGTTTCTCGCATCGGGCGCCGGAGGATGCCCCGGCGGCGCGTCGCCGCGGGCGCCTGTGGCACTTCCGGCGCTCGTTCTCCTTCAATGCCGCTGTTTCAGCGCAACCCCAGCAGCACATCCACCACCAGCTGGTCCAGGGCCTCGTTGGCGTAGCCGCGCGCCGCGAGTGCGTCGAGGCCGGCGGCCTCGGCCTTGAGCGCGTCCGGCCCATCGCCCTCGCCGACCGACGACTCCGCGAGGTCCGGGGTGCCCGCGGCGGCCAGCGCCTCCTGGGCCTCGGGCAGCGTGTCGAAGTGCGCCGCGCGCTCGGCCAGCGCGGTGTAGGTGCGCATGCAGCCGGCGGCGAACGCCCACACGCCCTCGGGGTCCTCGTTGCGGTAGGCGTGCGCGTCGAAGTGGCGCACGCCGTCGTAGCCGGAGCGCTCCAGCAGCCGCACGAGCAGGAACATCTCCTTGAGGTCCTCGGCCCCGAAGCGGAAGTCCTGGTCGTAGCGCCCGATGCGCTGGGCGTTGAGGTCGATGTGGAAGAGCTTGCCCGCCCACAGCGCCTGCCCGATCGCGTGGTGGAAGGACAGCCCGGCCATCGTCTCGTGGGCGACCTCCGGGTTGACGCCGACGAGGTCGGGGCGCTGCAGCGTCGAGATGAAGTGCAGGGCGTGGCCGACGGTCGGCAGGAAGATGTCGCCGCGCGGCTCGTTGGGCTTGGGCTCCAAGGCGAAGCGCAGGTCGTAGCCGGCTGACACGGAGTAGTCGACGAGCACGTCGACGGCCTCGCGGTAGCGCTCGAGCGCGTCGCGCGGGTCCTTGGCCACGCCCGCCTCGGTGCCCTCGCGCCCGCCCCAGAAGACGAAGACCTCGGCGCCGAGGTGCGCGCCGAGGTCGATCGCGCCCATCGCCTTGCCGATCGCCGCGCGCCGCACGCCGCGGTCGTTGGAGGTGAACGCGCCGTCCTTGAACGCGGGGTGGCCGAAGAGGTTCGTCGTCGCCATGCCGACGCCCAGGCCGGTCTCCTGCAGCGCGGCCGCGAAGCGCTCCACGATGCGCTCGTGCTCGGCGGCCGAGGAGCCGTAGGGCACGAGGTCCTCGTCGTGCAGGCTCACGCCCCAGGCGCCGAGCTCCGCGAGCTTGCGCACCGAGTCGACCGGATCGAGCGGCTCGCGCGTCGGCGCGCCGAAGGGGTCGCGGCCGGGATTGCCGACCGTCCACAGCCCGAACGTGAAGCGCGTGCTCATGCGGGTCTCCTCTGGGGTCAGGCGGCGTCGGGCAGGGGCTCGACGCCGAGGTAGCGGCGCTGCGCGGCCGGGTCGCCGGCCAGCGCCTCGGCGGTGGTCTCCGTCGCGATGCTGCCGGTGACCATCACGAGCTGGCGCTCGGCCAGCGACGTCGCCACGCCGAGGTTCTGCTCGACGACGAGCAGGCCCATCCCCTCGCGCGCGAGCTCCTTGATGGTCTCGATGAGGTCCTCGACGATCGTCGGCGCAAGGCCCTCCGAGGGCTCGTCCATGACGAGCACGCGCGGGTTGGTCAGCAGTGCGCGGCCGATCGCGAGCATCTGCTGCTCGCCGCCGGACAGCGAGGTCCCGCTGACGCCGCGGCGCTCGGCCAGCCGCGGGTAGAGCTCGTAGACGCGCGCGGGCGTCCACGCCGCCTTGGAGCTGGCGCCGACGATCTCCAGGTGCTCGTCGACGGTGAGCGACTCGAAGAGCCGCCGGCCCTGGGGCACGAACCCGATGCCGGCGCCGGCCACCCGGTAGGCCGGCTTGCCCAGGAGCTCCTCCCCGTCCAGCCGGACCGAGCCGGTGGCCGAGCGCAGCAGCCCGGTGATCGCCGCGCACAGCGTCGACTTGCCCATCCCGTTGCGCCCGATGAGCGCGACCGGCTCGGCGCCCATCGTGAACGAGACGCCGTGCAGGACGTGGGCCTTCCCGTACCAGCCGTTCACGTCCTCGACGGCAAGGAGTGGCTCGCTCATCGGTGGTGGGTTCCCAGGTAGAGGGCGTGCACGGTCTCGTCGGCGCGGATGTCGGCGGGCGTGCCTTCGACGATCACGCGGCCGTCGTGCATCATCGTGACCCATTCGGCGACGCGCAGCGCGACGTCCATGTCGTGCTCGATGAGGATCAGCGTGATCGCCGGGTCCAGCGCCAGCAGCAGCTCGGTCAGCTCGACGCGCTCGGCGCGCGAGAGGCCCGCGGCCGGCTCGTCGAGCATCATCAGCTTCGGCTCGGCGGCGCGCGCCATGCCGACCTCGAGCTGGCGCTGCTCGCCGTGCGACAGCTCGGCCACGAGGACGTCGAGGCGGTCGGCCAGCCCGACCGCCTCGGCCATCACGCGCCCGCGCTCGCGCAGCTCGGTGTCGGCGCGGCTGCGCACCGGGCGCAGGTGCCCGTCGTGCACGCCGAGCACCGCGAGGTAGAGGTTGTCCTCGACGCTCAGGCCCCCGAACAGCCGCGACGTCTGGAACGTGCGCGACAGGCCCATGCGCGCCCGGATGCGCGCGGGCGCCGCGCTCACGTCACGCCCGAAGAGCTCGACGCTGCCCGTGGTCGGCGGGAACTCGCCCGAGACCAGGTTGAACAGCGTCGTCTTGCCCGCCCCGTTGGGCCCGAGGATCGCCCGGCGCTCGCCCGGACGCACGGTCAGGTCGACGTCGCTCACCGCGGTGACGCCGCCGAAGCGCCGGCCGATCCCCCGAAGGCGGAGGATCGGCTCGGCGCTGTCCGCCCTTGTGGCGGCCACGGCCATCAGCTGCCGGACGAGACCTCTTCGGCCTTGCCGACCCACGGCGGTGGCGTGGACTTCTCGCACTTCGGGTTGCTGCGGCTCGGCGCCGGCGAGTCGGCTCCGAAGAACCCGCCGAACGTCTGGTCGACGTCGGGGATCCTGCGGAACGTCTCCACGTCGGGCACCTTGTCGCCGTTGGCGTCCTTCACGATCCGCTTGACGAAGACGTTGCTGATCGCCTGGCGGTTCTCGTCGAGCTTCACGTCGCCCCACGGGGCCTCGTCGCCCGACAGCGTGACCTTGGCCAGCTCGGCCTGGAGCTTCTTCTGGTCGCTGACATCGCCGTCGACCGCCGTCAGGCCCTTGATCAGCGCCTGCGCGGCCGTGTAGTAGCCGTAGGTGAACACCGAGGGCCCTGCGGCGGCGATCTCGTCGCCGTAGGACTTCTTCAGGCGCTCGAGGTAGGCCTTGACCTCCGGGTCGTCGGAGTCGGCGGCGGTCATGGCCGCCGTCGTCCCGCCGATCAGCGACGAGCCGACCTCCTTGAGCACGAGCGGGTCGTCCCAGAACACGTTGCCCATCATCTTGTCCGTGTCGAGCTTGCCGCGCTGCTGCTCGTACTGCTTGACGAACGAGACGAGGCCCGAGCCGCCGATGCCGACGTACAGCCCGTCGATGTCCTTGGGGATCTGGGAGATGTAGGACGAGTAGTCCTTCTCGCCCAGCGGCGCCCACACGCGCTTGCTGATCTGCCCGCCGATGGCGCAGTACTCGGCCACGAAGCCGGCCAGCGACGTGTACGGGAACGAGTAGTCGTCACCGATGATCGCGGCCTTCTTCCAGCCCAGCTCGTTGTACGCGTAGTCGCCCAGGCCGGCCGACCACTGCGCGCCGTCGGGGTGGTAGCGGAAGAAGTTGGGCGCCTGCACCTTCAGCGTCGAGTCCTGCGCTCCCGCGATGCCGTTGATGAAGGTCTTGTCGGGATGCTCCTTGGCGTAGTTGGCCACCGCGATGCCCTCGTCGCCGGAGAGCGGCCCGACGAGGATGTCGGCGTCCTCCTGCTCCATGAGGCGGCGGGTCTCCTCGATCGCCTTGTCGGCGGTGTCGTCGGCGCAGCCGTAGCCGACGACCTCGATGTTCTTGCCCGCGACCTTCGCGCCCGAGAGGCCGTCGCTGGGCTTCTCGCCGGCCGCCTTGGCGCCGGCCTTGTCGATCAAAGCCTGGTTGAAGCCCGAGATCGTCGGCTCGAAGAAGGAGCCGAACGCGCCCTCGCAGTCCGACAGGAAACCGACCTTGACCGTGCCTCCACTCGATTGGCTCTTCTCCTGGGAGCCGCTGTCGCCCGAGCCCTCGTCGTCGTCCGAGCCGCAGCCCGCCACGAGTCCGAGCGCGAGGACGGAACCTCCCACCGCCAGCACCTTGCGTGCCCTCACCCTGATCCTCTCCTTTCTCCTGCTCTCTCTTGCATCACTTGACTGAGTCGGCGGCCGGCTCGCCGGCCGGCCCCGCCCTCGTGCGGGCCTTCGGCCCCCGCGCCTCCTTGACGCGGTCCCACAGGCCGACCAGGCCTCCGGGGGAGACCAGGACGATCACGAGGAAGACGAGGCCCAGGATGGTGTTGAAGCGCGCGGGGCCCAGCACGTCGCCGATCGACGGCGTCCACTCGCGCGAGTAGTTGTCCAGCAGCGCGTAGGCCAGCGCCCCCACCCAGGCGCCCTCGAGCCGGTACAGCCCGCCGATCACGGCGATGATCAGCACGTCGATCGTCTGGGCCAGGCTGATCGACCCCGGCGTGATGCGGCGGTTGTACCAGACCGACAGCAGGCCGGCGATGGCCGCGATGAACGCCGCGAGGCCGAAGGCCAGGACTCGGTGCAGCGTGACGTTGAAGCCCAGCGCGCTCATGCGCGCGGGCTCGTCGCGCAGCCCCTGCAGCGCCAGGCCGAACGGCGTGCGCGCCACGTAGCGCAGCCCGAGGAAGACGGCCACGGACGCGACGAGCGTCGTGTAGTACAGGCGCGCCGGGTCCTGGACCGGGTCGCCGACGATCCCGGGAAGGTCGAGGTTGTTCACGCCGCCGAAGCCCGACAGCTCGGTGACCTGCGAGAAGAAGTAGTAGACGAGGACCGAGAAGGCCAGCGTGATCATCAGGAAGTAGATGCCGACGCTGCGCGCGGCGACGGCGCCGAAGGCCAGGCCCACGCCGGTCGCGACGATCACGGCGACGATCGCCGCCGGCCACGGGGCCCACTCGGCCGCGCTGCCCCCGTCGGCGGCGACGAGGTTGGCGAACGTCATGCCCGCTATGCCGTACACGCCGACCTGTGCGAGCGAGACCATCCCGCCGTAGGCCGACAGGAAGATCAGGCTGGCCGCCGCGACGCCGAGCCACAGCGCCTTGGTCAGGATCACCGACAGGAAGAAGTCGGTGACGACGAAGGGCATGACGGCGGCCACGACGAGCACGGCCGCCAGCGCGATGCGGGCGTTCACGCCGGTCTCCCGAACAGCCCCAGCGGACGCACCGCCAGCACCCCGACCAGCAGCGCGAAGGTCACGAGGATCGAGTAGTTCGTGAGGTCGGTGGACCCGAAGACGAGGTAGACGTCCGCGTAGGCGTCGACCAGCCCGAGGGCCAGCGCGCCGATCGCCGCGCCGCCCAGCGACCCCATCCCGCCGATGATCACGACGATCAGCGAGTTCAGCAGGAACGCTGTGTCCTGGCCGGGCCCCAGCGAGATCATCGTGCCGCCCAGCACCCCGCCCAGGCCGGCGAGCATCGCGCCAAGGAAGAACGCGGCCGCGAACACGAGCTGCACGTTGATCCCCAGCGCGGCGACCATGTCGCGGTCGTCGACGCCGGCGCGCACGATCTTGCCGAAGCGCGTGCGCTTGATCAGCAGGTAGAGCCCGACCCCGATGAGCAGCGCGGCGCCCAGCACGACCACGCCGCGGAAGAAGCCGAAGCGCACGTCGCCGGGGAGGTTGATGCTCTGCGGCCAGTCGCTCGGCGTCTTGATGTCCTTCGAGATGCCCCCGAAGGCGGCCAGCATCTGGTCCGCGAAGATCACCGACAGGGCGATCGTGATCAGCGCCTGACGCAGGTCCTGGCCCTGGTTCCAGCGCAGGAAGACCTGCTGCAGGATGACGCCGAGGATCCCGATGATCACGGTGGCCAGGACCAGCGGGACGACCCAGGCGGCCAGGCTGTACGTCGTGTCGCCCGAACCGCTGAGCGAGAGCCCGAGGCCGCCCTCGTCCTTGTACCAGGCCTCCTGCATCTCCAGGGCGAGGTAGCCGCCGAGCAGGTACAGCGAGCCGTGGGCCATGTTGACCACCCGCATGAGCCCGAAGATCAGCGTGAAGCCGCTGGCCACGACGAAGAACAGCGCGGCGAGCGTGAGGCCGTTGAGGGTGACCACGGCGAAGCGCCGCGGGTCGTCGGCGGCCTTGAGCGCGAGCCACAGCAGAAACGCCGCGGCGAGCACCCCGACGGCGAGCCGACGCGGTTGACCCGCCAGGCTTCGTGACATGTCGCCCATGGCCTTGACAGCTATTGAAGACTCATGGCAGTCTCGCTGTCAAGTTCTGTAACGTTTTGATGGGCTGACGAAAGCGCTCATGACGACGATGCCGCAGGTCGTGATCTCGGAGGTGACGGATGCGCTCGCGTCGGCGCTCGGCCATGGAGCGGTCACCACGGCCTCCGACCGGCTCGACGCGTACACGGCCGACACCTACTGGCCGGCCCTGGCGGCGGCGGCCGCGGGGACGCCGATGGCCCGGCCCGACATCGTGGTGTGCCCGCAGACCGAGGAGGACGTCGGCGAGGTGCTGCGCATCGCCGACGCCCACCGCACCCCGGTCGTGGCGTGGGGCGGCGGGTCGGGAACGCAGGGCGGCTGCCTGCCGGTCCACGGCGGCATCGTGCTCGACCTCGGCGCGCTGGATGAGATCCTCGAGATCGACGAGACGTCGCTGACCGTGACGGTGCAGGCCGGCGCCAACGGCCGCGCCCTGGAGGCCGCGCTCAACGCCCGCGGCCTCATGCTGCCCCACTACCCGGCGTCCGTCGAGTGGGCGACCGTCGGCGGCTACATCGCGGCGCGCGGGTCCGGCGTGCTCTCCACGCGCTACGGCAAGATCGAGGACCTCCTGCTGTCGCTGCGCGTGGCCACCCCGGCGACGGGATTGATGGAGACGGTCGGCGTCCCCCGCCACGCCGTCGGCCCCGAGCTGACCCAGCTCTTCGTCGGCTCGGAGGGCACGCTGGGCGTGATCACGCGGGCCACCCTGCAGCTCGTGCCGCTGCCCGCCGCACGGCGCTTCGCCGCCGTCGCGTTCCCGTCCGTGGGCGCGGGCATCACCGCGATCCGCCGCGCGCTGCAGCTCGGCCACCGGCCGTCGGTCGTGCGCATGTACGACGAGGAGGCCACCCGCCTGACCTTCGCGCCGGTGGTCGGCGAGGACCTGAGCGGCGTGTACACCGTGCTGGCCTTCGAGGGCGAGCCCGAGGCGGCCGAGCTCGAGGAGCGCCGCACGCTCGAGCTGGCCGCCGAGTCCGGCGGCGAGCCGCTGGACCCGGCGCTGGGGCAGCGCTGGTGGGACCGGCGCTACGACTTCTACCACCCGCCCCACCAGCCCGAGCTGCCGGCGATCTGGGGCACGCTCGACGTCGTCGCGACCTACGCCCGGATCGAGGCCGTCTACGACGCACTGCACCGGGCGGTGCGCGAGCCCTACGCCGCCGACGGGCTCCAGCTGCGGATGCACTTCTCGCACTGGTATCCGTGGGGCACGATGATCTACGGGCGCTTCGTCGTCCCCGACGGCGGGCCCGACGCCCTTGCGCTGCACGACCGGATCTGGAAGGACGGCATGACCGCCGCGCTCGACGCCGGCGGCGTGATGAACGACCACCACGGGGTGGGTCTCAAGCTCGGCCCGTACATGCGCCGCCAGCACGGCGCGGCGCTGGACGCGCTGCGGTTGCTGCGCGGCGCGCTGGACCCGAACGGGGTCATGAACCCAGGCAAGCTCGGCCTGTAGACGGGCCGGAACAGGAGGGAGAGCAGTGGCGATGAAGGTGGCGATGCACAACTGGATGCGGCCCGAGCCGATCGAGACGACGATCACGCGCCTGGGCCGCAGTGGCTACGACGGGATCGAGATCTCCGGTGAGCCGGCCGTGTACGACCCCGACGAGGTCAAGCGGCTGCTGGACGCCAACAACCTCGAGTGCTGGGGCGCCGTGACCCTGATGACCGGTGGTCGCGACCTCGTCCATGAGGACCACTACGTGCGCCTGGCCAGCGTGCAGTACGTCAAGGACTGCCTGTCGCTGGTCGCCTCGATGGGCGGCAAGATCCTCACCGTCGTGCCCTCGACGGTCGGCAAGGTCACGCCGATGGCCTCGCCCGACGAGGAGTGGGCGTGGTGCGTGGAGGGCCTCAAGGAGTGCCAGGCCCACGCCGAGGAGGTCGGCGTGCGCATCGGCGTCGAGCCGCTCAACCGCTTCGAGACGTACTTCATCAACCGCGCCGACCAGGCCGTCGCGATGGCCAAGGACGTCGGCGGGAACTGCGGCGTGGCGCTCGACATCTTCCACATGAACATCGAGGAGGCCGACTGGGCGCAGGCTATCCGCGACAGCGCCGACCACCTGGTCGACTTCCACATCGCCGAGAACAACCGCATGCCGCCCGGCCAGGGCGCCATCGACTGGGAGGCGCTCGTGCGCGAGCTCGCCGGGGTCGGCTACGACGGCTACCTCACCGTCGAGTTCGTCGCCACGGTGGACCGCAGCCCGCTCTCGGAGCGGCAGGAGATCGCCGACGCGTCGGAGGCCGGTGCGAGCCAGGGCATGGAGCAGTTCCTGCGCGACCACGGGACGGGAGCGCTGCCCGAGCACTACTACGACCAGTACGTCCAGGACTCGATCGACCGCCTGCGCAAGGCGCTCGACGCGGCCGGGGCGCCGGCGTAGCACCGGCCCGGTGGCCGACGCGCCTGGCATCGCCCTGGTCGGGACCCTCGACACCAAGGGCCCCGAGATCGCCTACGTCCGCGACCGGCTGCGCGCCCTGGGCACGCGGCCGGTGGTGGTCGACTCGGGGATCCTGGGGGAGGCCGAGGGCTGCGTGGCCGACGTGCCGCGCGACGCCGTCGCGCGCGCCGGCGGCCACGAGCTGGCCACGGTGCGCGCGGCGGGGTCGCGCGGCGCCGCCGTTGCGCTCATGCTCGAGGGCGTCCGCGCGACCTGCGTGAGGCTCTACAGCGAGGGCCGCGTGCACGGCGTGCTGTGCCTCGGGGGGGCGGAGGGCGCGCTGCTCGGCGCGGCCGCCATGCACGCGCTGCCCGTCGGGATCCCGAAGCTGATCGTGTCGCCCAGCGCGTCGGGGCGCCGCGCCTTCGGCCCGTTCGTCGGCGAGGGCGACGTGACGGTCATGCACTCCGTGATCGACATCCTCGGCCTCAACGAGATCTCACGGGCGATCTTCGACAACGCCGCCGCCGCGGTGGCGGGCATGGTGCGCGACGCGGGGCGCCCGATCGGCCGGCTCGGCGAGCGCTGCGTCGGCATCACGATGCTCGGCCAGACCACGCCGGGGGTCATGCGCGTGCGCGAGGCGCTGCTGGCCGCCGGGCGCGAGCCGGTCATCTTCCACGCCAACGGCGTGGGCGGCCCGGCCATGGAGCACCTCGTCGAGGCGGGCGCGCTGGGCGGGGTCATCGACTACACGCTGTCCGAGCTGGCCAACTCGCTGCTCGACGGCATCCACGCGACCGGCCCCGAGCGCCTGCGCGTGGCCGGTCGCCACGGCATCCCGCAGGTCGTGGTGCCCGGCTGCGTGGACTTCTTCAACGAGGGGCCGCTCGAGCTGCTGCCCGAGCGCTATCGCGGCCGCAAGACCTACTTCCACAACCCGGTCGCGACGCTCGTGCGCCTGTCGCCCGAGGAGGAGACCGCGCTCGGCGCGATGGTGGCCGAGCGCCTCAACGAGGCCGTCGGCCCCGTGCGCGTCGTCGCGCCGACGCGCGGCTTCTCGCTCGCCGACGCCGAGGGCGGCGACCTCTGGGACCCCGAGGCCGACGGCGCCTTCCTGGACGCGCTGCGCGAAGCGCTGCGCCCCGACATCCCCTTCGAGGCGGTCGACGCGCACGTCGACGACCCCGCGTTCGCCGACCTCGTCGCGGACCGCTATCTGTCCCTCCACGAGGAGCCCGCCCATGCCGGATGACGGCCGTCCCGTCTCGCACTGCCTGCTCGACCTCGCCCCGCCCGACATCGCGTGGTTCCAGGAACGCTCGGACATCGTGCTGGTGCCGATCGGGTCCTGCGAGCAGCACGGCCACCACCTGCCGCTGGGCACCGACACGATCACGGCGCTCGAGGTCTCGCGCCGCGCCGCCGAGCTGGCCGCCGTGCCCTACGCGCCGCCGCTGTGGCTGGGCTACTCACCCCAGCACATGCGCGACCCCGAGGCGGGCGTTGGCACCATCACCGCGCGCGCGCAGACGTTCACCGAGGCGCTGTACGACATCGCGCGGTCGCTCATCCACCACGGCTGGAACAAGCTGGTCTTCGTCAACGGCCACGGCTCCAACACGAAGGTGATCGATCCGCTGCTGCGCCGCGTCAGGTACGAGACGGGCGCGTTCGTCGCCCTCTACAAGCCCTACGCCGAGCGCTACATCGGGCTGCTGGCCGACGTGCTGGAGAACCCGCCGGAGGAGACGCCGGGCTGGCACGCGTCCGAGCTCGAGACCTCGCAGGTCATGGCCCACGACCCTCGCCTGGTGCACATGGACCGCGCGCAGGAGGATCGCGCGCAGGTGCCGCCGTGGCTGCCCGACTCCTTCATCAAGCAGGACGGCGCGCCCGACGTCGAGTTCGACGGCTACCAGTACTTCGTGTTCCCGATGGACCACGGCGAGTTCTCGCGCACGGGCGTGATCGGCAATCCGATGCGCGCGACGCCCGAGAAGGGCGAGGAGGCGCTCCAGCGCTTCGCGGCGCACCTCGTCAAGGCCATCGACGCCTTCCGGCCCCTGCCGGTGAGCATCACGCGCAGGGCGTTCGAGGACCGCGTCTAGACCGAGAACCGGCCGTGCCTCCCGCCCTGAGACGCGCGCAGATCCTGGAGGACATCCAGCGCAACGGCGGCCAGTCGGTCGCCGATCTCGCGCGCGCACACTCCGTGTCGGCGATCACCGTGCACCGCGACCTCGAGGCGCTGGCGGCCGAGGGACTCGTGGAGCGGGTGCACGGCGGGGCGCGCGCGGTCGGCGGCGCGTCGCGGGGCGGCACGCCCACCATCGCCACGGCGTGGGTGCAGCGCGTCGGCCAGGCCTCCGCGGCCAAGGAGGCGATCGCCGCCCACGCCGCCATGCTCGTGGCTCCCGGCTCGACGATCTTCCTCGACGCCTCATCCACCGTCCTGGCGCTGGCCCGGCGGCTCATGGACGGCGCCCCGAACGAGCTGACGCTCGTGACGAACTCCCCCGCCATCGCCTTCGAGATGCACGCCGAGCCCGTGCACGTCGTCGTGGCACCCGGCGAGCTCGACCAGCACATGCGGATGCTCGCGGGGCGCTGGACGGTCGAGTTCCTGGCCGAGCTGAACTTCGACCTGGCCTTCGTGTCCGCCGCGGGCATCACGCTCGACGAAGGCCTCACGACCTCGCGCCGCCCGCTGGCCGACGTCGTCAACGCTGCGCGCGCGAGCGCGGAGCGCACGATCGCGCTCATCGACTCGACCAAGTTCGGCCGCGCGTCGCTGCTTTCGATCATGCGCGCGGGCGACCCCGATCTGATCATCACCGACGGCGGCCTCGACGCCGCCGTCGCCGACGCCTTCCCAGCCGCCGGCGTGCGGCTGGAGATCCTGTCCAGCGAGGAGGGACCATGAGCCGACCCGTCACCCTGTTCACCGGCCAGTGGGCCGATCTGCCCCTCGAGGAGCTCGCGCGCAAGTGCGGCGCCTGGGGCTTCGACGGCCTGGAGCTGGCCTGCTGGGGCGACCACTTCGACGTCCACGAGGCCCTGCGCGACCCGTCCTACTGCGCCGGCCGGCGCGAGCTGCTGGAGCGCAACGGGCTGGAGTGCTGGGCGATCGGCAACCACCTCGGCGGCCAGGCGGTGTGCGACCCGATCGACGAGCGCCACCAGGGCGTGCTGCCGCCCGAGGTGTGGGGCGACGGCGACCCCGAGGGCGTCCGCCGCCGCGCGGCGGACTTCATGAAGGACACGGCGCGGGCCGCGGCGGCGCTCGGAGTGCAGGTCGTGACGGGCTTCACCGGCTCGCCGACCTGGCACATGCTCTACTCGTTCCCGCCCAACGACTTCGCGGCCATCGAGCGCGGCTACGACGAGTTCGCCGAGCGCTGGTCGCCGATCGTCGACGTCTTCGAGGCCGAGGGCGTGCGCTTCGCGCTCGAGGTCCACCCGACCGAGATCGCCTACGACTTCGTCACCACGCGCAAGGCGCTCGCGGCGATCGGCGACCGCGACGGCTTCGGGATCAACTTCGACCCCAGCCACCTCGAGCACCAGTTCCTCGACTCGCCCGCGTTCGTCGCCGAGTTCGGCGAGCGCATCCATCACGTCCACGTCAAGGACTCCAAGCGGCGCCTGGACGGGCGCTCGTCGATCCTGGGCTCCCACCTCAACTTCGGCGAGCCCGGCCGCGGCTGGGACTTCGTGTCCCCCGGCCACGGCGACGTGGACTTCGAGGAGCTGTTCCGCGCGCTGAACCGCATCGGCTACGAGGGCCCGCTGTCGATCGAGTGGGAGGACTCGGGGATGGACCGCGACTGGGGGGCGCCCGACGCGCTGGCCTTCGTGCGCCGCACCGACTTCTCGCCCTCGCAGGTCGCCTTCGACGCCGCGTTCTCGAAGGAGGCCTGATGAGCGACGCGAGCCCGATCGGCGTCGGCATGCTCGGGTACCAGTTCATGGGCAAGGCGCACGCCAACGCCTACAGGAAGCTGACCTACATGACGTGGCCGCCGCCGCTCGAGCCGCGGCTTGTGGCGATCGCCGGGCGTACCGAGGCCGCGGTCACGGAGGCCGCGCGCCGCTACGGGTTCGAGCGCGCGGTGACCGACTGGCGCGAGCTGGTGACCGCCGACGACGTGGGCCTGTTCGACAACTCCGGGCCCAACAACCTGCACGCCGAGCCGACGATCGCCGCCGCCGAGGCCGGCAAGCACGTCATCTGCGAGAAGCCGCTGGGGCGCGACGCGGAGGAGTCCTACGACACCTGGCAGCGCGTCGCCGCCACCGGCGTCAAGCACATGTGCGCGTTCAACTACCGCTTCGTCCCGGCGGTGCGGCTGGCGCGCCAGCTCATCGAGCGCGGCGAGCTGGGCCGGCTCGTGCACTTCCGCGGGACCTACCTGCAGGAGTGGGGGGCGACCGACGCCGACGTGTGGCGCTTCGACAAGGAGGCGGCCGGCTCGGGCGCGCTGGGCGACCTGGGCGCGCACGTGGTCGACCTCGCGCGCTACCTGGTGGGGGAGGTCGCCTCGGTGGCCGGGCACACCGCGACCTTCCAGCCCGGCCGCGAGGTCGACGACGCCTTCGAGGCGTCGGTCGCCTTCGAGGGCGGCGCCGTCGGCACGATCGAGGCCTCGCGCTTCTGCCCGGGGCGCAAGAACGCGCTGCGCTTCGAGATCAACGGCACGGAGGGCTCGCTCGCCTTCGACCTCGAGCGCCTCAACGAGCTGCAGGTCTCCGAGGGCGGCGCGGGCTTCCGCACGGTGCTCGTGTCCGAGCCCGACCATCCCTTCTGGGAGCACTGGTGGCCCCAGGGCCACATGATCGGGTGGGAGCACACCTTCGTGCACGAGCTGCACCACCTGCTCGCCGCGATCCGCGACGACGCCGACGTGGCCCCGCACGGCGCGACGCTCGAGGACGGCTACCGCGCCGCCGAGGTCTGCGACGCCGTGCTGCGCTCGGCCGAGGGAGGTGGGCGTGAGCAGGTCGCCTACCGCTGAGGGACAGCGCACGGTCCTGCTGCTCGGCACGCTGGACACCAAGGGCGAGGAGCTCGGCTTCGTGCGCGAGCGCCTGGCGCTGCACGGCGTCGGCGCGCTGGTGGCCGACGCCGGTGTGCTCGGCCCGCCGCGCCTGGCGCCCGACGTCACGCGCGAGGAGCTGGGCGCCGCGGCCGGCGTCGACGTCGCCGCGCTGGCGGCGGGCGAGGACCGCGGCGCGGCGATCGGCGCGATGGCGGGGGCCGCGGCGGCGCTCGCGCGGCGCCTGTACGACGAGGGCGCGGTCCACGGCGTGCTCGGGGCGGGCGGCTCGGGCAACACGGCGATCGCCACGGCGGCCATGCAGGCGCTGCCCGTGGGCGTGCCCAAGCTCATGGTCTCGACGATGGCGGCCGGCGACACGCGCGACTACGTCGGCGGGGTGGACGTGATGCTCATGGCCTCGGTCACCGACGTCGCGGGCCTGAACACGATCTCGCGCCGGATCCTGGCCAACGCGGCCGCGGCGATGGCGGGCATGGTGACGGCGCCGACGCCCGAGGCCGGGGAGGAGCGCCCGCTCGTGGCCGCCACGATGTTCGGCGTGACCACGCCGTGCGTCACGACGGCGCGCGAGGCGCTCGAGGCGCGCGGCTACGAGGTGCTCGTCTTCCACGCCACGGGGACCGGTGGCAAGGCGATGGAGGCGCTCGTCGACGCCGGTTTCCTGCGCGGCGTGCTCGACGCGACGACGACCGAGCTGTGCGACGACCTGGTCGGCGGCGTGCTGTCGGCCGGGCCGGACCGGCTGGAGGCGGCGGGGCGCGCAGGGATCCCGCAGGTGGTGTCGCTCGGCGCGCTGGACATGGTCAACTTCGGCGCGCGCGACTCGGTGCCCGAGCGCTTTGCGGGCCGCAACCTCTACGTGCACAACCCGTCGGTCACGCTGATGCGCACGACGCCACAGGAGTCGGCCGAGCTCGGCCGGCGGATCGCGCGCAAGCTGTCGGCCGCCGGCGGGCCCGTGGTCCTGTTCGTGCCGCTGCGGGGCGTCTCGGCGATCGCCGTCGAGGGCGGCCCGTTCCACGACGCGCAGGCCGACGCGGCGCTCTTCGACGCGCTGCGCGAGCACGTCGATCGCTCGCGGGTCGAGCTGGTCGAGCTGGACCTCGACATCAACGACCCGCAGTTCGCCACCGCGATGGCCGACCGCCTGCACGCCGAGCTGGAAGGCCAGGGGCGATGACGGGCGACGAGGCGCGCGCGCGACTGCGGGCGACGCTCGACGGCGGCGGGGTGATCATCGGCGCGGGTGCGGGCACGGGGCTGTCGGCCAAGTGCGCGGAGGCCGGCGGCGCGGACCTGATCATCATCTACAACTCGGGTCGCTACCGGATGGCGGGCCGCGGGTCGCTGGCCGGCCTCATGCCCTACGGCGACGCCAACGCGATCGTCATGGACATGGGCCGCGAGGTGCTGCCGATCGTGCACGAGACGCCCGTGCTCGCCGGCGTCTGCGGCACGGACCCGTTCCGGCTCATGCCGCGCTTCCTGCGCGAGGTTCGCGACGCGGGCTTCGCCGGCGTGCAGAACTTCCCGACCGTGGGCCTCATCGACGGCACCTTCCGGGCCAACCTGGAGGAGACCGGCATGGGCTACGACCTCGAGGTCGAGATGATCGGAGAGGCGGCGGCGCTGGGCTTGCTGACCGCGCCCTACGTCTTCGACCCGGCCTCGGCCGAGGCGATGGCGCGCGCGGGCGCGGACGTGCTCGTGCCGCACATGGGCCTGACCACGAAGGGCACGATCGGAGCGCAGACCGCGCGCACGCTCGACGAATGCGTCGAGCTGATCCAGGCGATGCGCGACGCTGCCGTCGCCGTGCGCGACGACGTGATCGTGCTGTGCCACGGCGGCCCGCTGGCCGAGCCCGAGGACGCCCGCTACGTGCTGGAGCGCACCACCGGCGTCGTCGGCTTCTTCGGCGCGTCGAGCATGGAGCGCCTGCCGACGGAGATCGCCATGACCGAGAACATGCGCCGCTTCAAGGCGCTCGCCACCGCCTGAGAGGAGCCGTGATGCCGTCCAAGCTCGTCGACCCCGCCACGCTGCCGACCATGACGTTCGAGTGGGGCGTCATCAAGCCGCTGATCGCCGACGCCAACACGCACGGCACGGAGCTCAGCCTGATGCACGTCGTGCTGCTCCCGGGTCGCGGGCACGAGCGCCACAACCACCCGGACAGCGACGAGATCCTCTACGTGCTGTCCGGCCGCGGCGAGCAGATGGTCGACGACGAGGACCCGTTCGCGGTTGGCGCCGGCCAGGCGGTCCACATCCCCAAAGGCGCCTACCACTCGACGGCCAACACGGGCTGGGAGCCGCTCACGCTGCTGGCGGTCTACGCGCCGGCCGGCGCCGAGGAGGCGCTCGCCGGGCTGCCGGACCACCGCGAGCTCGCGCCGGGCGAGACCCCGCGGCTCGTCCGCGCCTGAGCGCTCGACCGACCGCTAGGGGTGTGCGGCCGCGGGCTCGGCGCTGTGGGCGAGATCGTGCCGGGCGCCGGGGCGCAGGAGGCTGCCGCAGACCAGCGCGCCCATGGCGAAGACGGCGGCCGCCCACCAGAACGCGGTGGTGTATCCGTCTACGGCCGCCTGCTGCAGCACCTCGGGACCCGGCACGCGACCCGACCGGTAGTCGGTCGCGGCGGAGGCGGCCAGCGTGCTCAGCAGAGCGATGCCGATCGAGCCGCCGATCTGCTGCGAGGTGTTGACCATGCCCGAGGCGACGCCGCTGTCCTTTTCCGGCACGACCGTGGCGATCGCGAAGGACGGCGCCACGGTCAGTCCGAAGCCGACCCCGATCAGGATCAACGATGGGAGGACGTGGGTGGCGTATCCCGTGTCGATGCCGATACGCGTCAGGAGCACCATGCCGAGGCCGGCGGTGAGCATCCCGGCCGGGACGAGCGGGCGCGGGCCGATGCGGGCCAGCAGGCGCGTGCTCACGATCCCGACGGTGGGCCCGATCGAGAAGCTCAGCGGCAGAAACGCGAGTCCGGTCTCGAGCGCCGTGAAGCCCTTGGTGTCCTGCAGGTAGAAGGTGAGGAACAGGAAGAGGCCGAAGAGACCGGCGCTGGCCGCTCCGATTGCGAGGAAGGAGGCGCCGCGGTCGCGGTCGGTGACCACCCGCAGCGGTAGCAGCGGGTGTGCGACCCGGCGCTGCAGAGCGACGAAGGCGGCCAGCAGGACGGCGCTGCCGATCAGGAAGCCGAGTGTGACGGGATCACCCCAGCCGTCGGACTCCGCGCGCGCCAGTCCGAACACGAGCGCGAACAGGCCCGACGACGCGGTGAGCGTGCCGGGGACGTCGAGCCGTGACCGCGAGGTCGCGGGAACATGGTGCAGGATCCGCGTGCCGGCGATCGCGGCCGGGACCGCGAAGGCGATCGACACGTACAGGCACCAGCGCCAGTCGAGCACCTCGGTCAGCGCGCCGCCGAGCAGCAGGCCGATGGCGCCGCCCGCGCCGGCGATCCCGGCGTAGATGCCGAAGGCCTTGCCGCGTTCGGCGGGGTCTGTGAATGTCGTGGCCAGGAGCGAGAGGGCGGCAGGGGCGAGCAGCGCGCCGAAGGCGCCCTGCAGCGCGCGGGCCGCCACGAGCAGGTCGAAGCTCTGGGCGGCGCCGCCGAGGGCCGACGCGCCGGCGAAGCCGACCAGGCCGGCCACGAACGTCCACTTGCGGCTGAAAAGGTCGGCGATGCGGCCGCCGAGCAGCAGCAGGCTGCCGAACGCCAGCGCATAGGCCGTGATCACCCACTGACGGTCGTCGTCCGAGAAGCCGAGGTCCTGCTGGGCGGACGGGAGCGCGATGTTCACGATCGTCACGTCGAGCACGACCATCAGCTGGGCGATGCCGATGACCGCGAGGATCAGCCAGCGGCGGTCGTGATGGGGGGCGGCGGAAGGGCCGGGCGCAGGTTGCACGGGAGTCTCCTTGGTCACATCGGCGGGGTTTGGTTCGTCACCCCCATGACGGAACGCGACGAGAGGATGTGACCGTGCACGAGCGCGAAGGGCTGGCGGAGCAGTTCGAGGCGAACCGGACCCACCTGCGGGCGGTCGCCTATCGGATGCTGGGCTCGGTCAGCGAGGCGGATGACGCCGTGCAGGAGTCCTGGCTCCGTCTCAACCGCTCGGACGCTGGCGGCGTCGAGAACCTGCGCGCCTGGCTCACCACGGTCGTCGCGCGGGTGAGTCTCGACATGCTGCGCTCGCGCAGGTCGCGGCGCGAGGAGGCTTTCGGGATCCACGTACCGGAGCCGATCGTGAGCCGCGCGGACGGCGTCGACCCCGAGCATGAGGCGCTGCTCGCCGATTCGGTCGGTCTCGCCCTGCTCGTCGTGCTCGAGAGGCTGGCTCCCGCCGAGCGGCTCGCCTTCGTGCTGCACGACATGTTCGCCGTGCCCTTCGACCAGATCGCTCCGATCGTGGGCCGCTCCCCGGCCGCGGCGCGGCAGCTCGCGAGCCGGGCGCGACGCCGGGTACAGGGCGCCGCCCCCGCGCCCGACGTCGATCTCACCGCCCAGAGAGGAGTCGTCGACGCCTTCCTGGCGGCCGCCCGCGGCGGTGACTTCGAGGCGCTCGTCGCGCTCCTCGATCCGGAGGTCGTGCTCCGCGTCGATCGCGGCGCCGTGCGGCCGGGCGCGTCGAGCGAGGTCCGAGGCGCACGGGCTGTCGCCGAGCAGGTCCGCAGCTTCGCGCGGCTCGCTCCCTCCGCCCGGCCGGCCCTTGTCAACGGAGCCCCCGGGTTCGTCGTGGCTCCGCACGGGAGGCCGGTCGCGGTGGCCGGCTTCGCGCTCGCGCGCGGCACGATCGTCGCGATCGACCTGCTCGCCGACCCTGCGCGCCTGCGTGCGCTCGACCTCAGCGCCCTCGAAGGCTGACGCGCCCGTCAGCAGCGCTGGCCGGCGCGCAGCCGCTGCATCGCGGCCTGCACGCCACCCTCGGGCGCGGTCAGGCCCGTGAACGTCGCGGTGAAGCGCCAGTCGCCGACGCGCGGGCAGCGCCGCCGGCGGTCGGGACGACGAAGGTCAGCCGGCGCCCGCGGACGGCGTAGACGCCGAGGTCGAACACCACGGGGGCGCCGCGTAGCAGCCCCTCAGCCCGGCCCGTCCCGACGCGCGAGCCGGCGGGGCAGGCCGCCTGTGCGCCGAGCGCGGCGAGCTGGTCGTCGCCGGCCGTGCACTGGGGGAGGGCGCCGAGGCGCAGGCGCGTCCCGCGCGGCAGCGTCACGACCTGGTGGACGGCCGGGGCCTGGGTCGTGCCGGCCGGCGGCGGGGCTCCGGTGACCCGCAGCTCCAGGCCGCTGGCGGCAGCGGGCCGGGGCGTGGTGAAGGCGGCCTCGAAGCCGGTGGCCGGCCCGAGGCCGACGTCGGCGGAGGCGTGGGAGCGGTGTTCGCACGCCGCGCCCCGACCGGATCACTGCGGCGGGCCGTCCCCCGTCTCGGGGATCGCGAACACGATGTGCCGGCGCGAGACGGCGATGAAGTCGTGGCGGGTGCCCGGCCCCTCGTGGCCGATGACCTCGACGACGCAGTCGGTCAGCGAGATGAAGTCGCGCTCCGACGCGTTGAGCAGGTCCGAGACGCGGCTGCGGTACCCGTCGCGGGCCAGGGTCAGGAGGCCCGAGATGCGGTGGCGGTCGGTCTCGATGTAGACCCGCTCGTTGCGATGCTGCATGGCGCCAGCCTAGTCACGGGCCGCCAGCGCCGCGGTCACGAGGTCGCGGTCGCGCTCGTAGGTCAGCAGCTCGAGCGCCTCGGCCGGAGCCACCCAGCGCAGCTCGTCCACCTCGCTGCCGTCGACCTCGCCGGCCTCGCCCACGGGCTCCATCCGCCAGTAGCGCACCGTCTTCGGCCGCCCGCGGCTGTCGGAGTAGGACACCGACGGCAGCTCCTCCGCGCAGGCGGCATGGCACGCCGGTCTCCTCGCGGACCTCGCGCAGGGCCGCCTCCTCCCAGCTCTCGCCCGGGTCCAGCTTGCCCTTGGGCAGCGACCAGTCGTCGTACTTGGGGCGGTGGATGAGGGCGACCGTGCCGTCGCTGACGACGACGCCGCCGGCGGCGCGCACCTGGGTGGGCTCGGACACAGCGGGCACGGTAGCGTGCCACGCTCAAGCCAGCCGGAGCGAAGGAGGAGAGCCTTGGGCCGGGTCGTGCACTTCGAGATCCACGCGGCCGACATGGACCGCGCCGAGCGCTTCTACACGGACGTCTTCGGGTGGAGCGTGCGCCGCAGCGAGGCTGTCGAGCGCGACTACCGGCTGCTCATCACCGGCGCAGACGGGACCCCGGGCATCAACGGCGCGCTGCTCGAGCGCCGTGGCGACCCCGGGGCCGAGGGTGCGCCGGTCACCGCCTTCGTCTGCACGGTCGCGGTGGAGGACCTCGCCGAGACCGAGCGCAGGATCACCGCGGGTGGCGGCGAGCGGGTCGTCGACCGCCGCGAGGTCGAGGGGGTGGGCAGGCTGGCCTACTTCCGCGACCCCGAGGGGAACATCCTGGGCTGCATCGAGCCGCAGCTCTGAGCGCACACCGCGCGCCGTTTCGTCGCGGGCGGCGCGGGTAGCCGCAGGAGGTGAACTCAGAACAGAAGATCGTCCAATACCTGAACGAGGCCCACGCGCACGAGGTCGGCCTGACCCGTGTGCTGCAGGCTCAGATCGCCATGACCCCCCGGGGCGAGTACCGCTCCGAGCTCGAACGCCACCTCGACGAGACGCGCGAGCAGGCCCAGCGCATCGAGAGGCGCCTCGGCGAGCTCGGCGAGGGCGGCAACCCGCTCCAGGTCGGGCTCGGCCTGCTGGAGACCGTCGTGGCCCAGGGCCTCGCCTTCGCCAAGACGCCCATCGACCTGGTGCGCGGCACCGGCGGCGAGGAGAAGGTCCTCAAGAACGCCAAGGACGCCGCCGCGACCGAGATGCTCGAGATCGTCACCTACGAGGCGCTCGAGCGGCTGGCCACGGTGACCGGCGACCGGCGTACCGCCGAGCTCGCGGCGACCAACCGCGCGGAGGAGGAGCGCTTCCTCGGTCGCATCCGCGAGCTGCTCCCCGCGCTCACCGACGCGGTGGTGCGCGCCGACGTCGAGGGCGAGCACAGCTTCGACGTCACCAAGACCGGCGCCGCCGACGCCGCCCGTGGGGCGGCACGCGGAGCCAAGCGCACCGCGCGCCGGACGACGCGCACGGCGGCGACCAGGACGCGCAGGACCGCTCGCGAGGCACGTCGCGTGCCGGGCGTCACGCGCGTCGAGGGCGAGGTCAAGGGCGCCGTGGCGAGCGAGGGCGACCTGCCCGTCGCCGGCTACGACTCGCTCACCGCCGAGGAGGTCGTCAAGCGCCTGTCCGGCCTCAGCCAGGTCGACCTGGGCAAGATCGACGCCTACGAGCGCAAGAACCAGAACCGCTCGACGGTGGTCGAGCGGATCTCCGCGCTGCGCGGCGACGAGCCGTGGCCCGGCTACGACGACCAGAGCGTCGCCGAGGTCACCTCGCGGCTGTCGGACGCCGACGAGGCGACCCGCAAGAAGGTGCTCGAGTACGAGCGCCGCCACAAGAACCGCGCCGGCGTGCTGCGCGCGGCCGAGCGCGAGACCGCGACGGCCTGACGCCGCGCCGGGGCTAGGCCGCGGGCCATCCCGCGCGCTTGCACCTCGGTCTTCCGGGGTGCGAGCATCGCGGGCATGGACCCGTCGCGACTTGCGACGATCCCGCTGTTCGCGTCGCTCACGCGGCGCGAGCGCGGCGCCGTAGCGCGGCACGCCGACGAGGTCGACGTGCCCGCCGGCACCCCGCTGGTGGTGGAGGGTCGCTTCTCCTACGAGTTCTTCGTCATCGAGGAGGGCACGGCGGACGTCACCCACGGCGAGCGGCGGATCGCCGAGCTGGGCCCGGGCGACTTCCTGGGCGAGATGGGCGTGCTGGCCGACGCCCGCCGCTCGGCCTCCGTCGTGGCGACCTCGCCGATCACCGCGATCGTGATGTCAGCAGCAGCCCTGCGCTTCGTCGCCCGCGAGATGCCGGCCGTGGGGGAGCGGCTGCGCGCCGCGATCGAGGAGCGCAGCGAGCGCCTGAGCACTAGGGCGCCTGGCCGCGCCTGCGCCGGCGCGCGTGCTTGAGCTTCGTCGGGAGGACGAAGGACACGGCGGAGCGGGCAACGAGCGCGCCGAGCCCGCGCAGGCTGCGCCTGCGCCGCATGGCCCGCAGGCGCATGTGGATCGAGTCGCGCGACGCAGGTGCGCTCGCGCACGGTCGACAGGTTCTCGCCGTCGAGCGTGCGGATCGCGAGCGGCTCGTCGAGCGCGAGCACGACGTGGTGGTCGGAGACCCGCAGCCAGAGGTCGTACTCGGGAGCGCAGCCGTAGCGGGTGTCGTAGCCGCCGAGCCCCATCACGACGTCCCGCCGGTAGGCCGACGACGGGTTGGAGATCGGGTTGAAGCGCATGAGCACGTGGTAGGCGTCGCCCGCGGCGAACGGAGCGCGAGCGGTGAGCTCGCGGCCGTTCGCGTCGACCTCGGGCATGCGCGAGCCCACGACCGCCACGTCGGGCCGCGCGTCGAGCACCTCGAGCTGACGCTCCAGCCGCCGCGGGTCAGACCAGTCGTCGGCGTCCTGGACGGCCACCACGGGCGCACCGGCCTCGGCCAGCCCGGCGTTGAGCGTCGCCGGCAGGCCGGCGTGCGGACGGCGCACGTAGCGGACGCGCGGGTCCTGCACCGCGCGCACCACCTCGCCCGGTGCCGTCCTCGGAGCCGTCGTCGACGACGATCAGCTCGAAGTCGGCGAACGTCTGGGCGAGCACCGAGTCGATGGCCCGGCGCACGGTGCGCTCGGCGTTGTAGGCGGGCAGAATGACGCTCACGCGCGGCGCGGGCTCACGCCTCAGCTCCCGGCGCGCGCGGAGCTGCCGGGCGAGCGCCCACGGCACCGGTGGCGGTCGTACAGGCGCCGGTGAGGCCCACGCGGCGCCCTCGCGCCGGCGGACGGGATGACCGTCAGCGACAGGCCCAGCAAGCGCGAGGCTGGCGACTCCCACCCCGAGAGGCGCGCCTCACCGTCGAAGGCCACGAGCGCGTACCAGCAGACCCCGACGCGGCGTACGCCGGCAGCCCCGCCGCCACGATGCGCAGCGCGTCGTCGCCGGGCGCGAAGTCCGCGCCGAAGATGACCGCATCACCGGCTCGGCGAACGCCGAGCACGGCGGCCAGCGCGGCGCTCGCCGCGGCCACGGCGACGAGCTCGCGGCCAGCAGCCTCCGTGCGCGCGCGGCTCGGCGCGCGCCAGGTAGGCGATGCCCGAGCAGGAGGGCGAACCCGGCGGTGATCGCGAGCACGTAGGCCCCGTCGCCGAAGCGCCGCGGCGGCGGAGAACAGCGCGACCTCGGTCGCCGTGCCCGTGTTGCCGAGCACGGCGAGCGGGATGCGCATGGCCAGTGCGAGCGCGATCCCGGCCACCGCCAGGCGGATGCCGATGCGCAGCAGCCGGCGCCAGCCCGACCGGCGCGGGCCCTCGCGCGCACGGCGCAGGTCGCTGCGTGATGACGGCGTAGCCGACCACGCACAGCGCAAGCTCCTTGAGCGCCGAAGACGGCCATCACGGCGGTGACGCCGTCGCCGGCGGCGATGACCGCCGTCGCGCCGGCGATGAAGGCGACCGCGCCCGCGAGCTGGAGGACGGCCTCGAGCGCGAAGCGCCCGACGCCGCGCAGCAGCTGGCCGACGAGGTCGAAGAAGCGGTTGAAGACCGACGAAGGCCGCGGTGATCGCGACGGGCTACGAACGACCCGCCCGGGCCGGAGTCGATGGCGCCGAAGACGGAGCAGGGCGCGGGCGAGCACCCGTCGGCGAGCTCTCCTACTCCGCGCTTCCGGTGGTCTGGTCGGCGGCGCGCTGGCCGGCCTGCTGCTCGTGCTGTTCGGCGCCGTCGACTGGGGCCGGGAGCTCGTTCTTCCCCGTGCTCCTCACGGCGGCGTTCGTGCTGTTCAACCGGCTCTTGGACCTGATCGGCCAGCTGCTGCGCGGGGTCGGGCGCTTCACGTTCGAAGCCATGATCCAGGGCGTGGGCGCCGTCGCGTTCATCGCCGCCTCGATGCTGTTCCGCGGTGGTCGGCTACGGCAGCGCGGCGTCCGGACCTCGAGCGCCCCGACGTGCGTCCGTCCACGCCGATGGAGCGGCTGCTTCGATCGGCAGCCGGCTGCGGTCGCGCGGGATCGCGCCGGCGGCGAGCGCTGCGGATCCCGCAGCGCGCTGGCCGGGCGAATCGTCGGGACGGTCCGGCTCGCGTCGTGATCGCCGCCGCCCGGCGCGGGCGGCGCCGAGCGCCTCGGCGCGCGTCCTCGCCGGCACGCGCGACGCGCACGCGCGAGGAGTCCCGCGGCGACCGCGGAGACGTCGACGTCGTCCAGCCGCGACTCGAGGGCGAACCACGTGGAATCACGCTCGTCGGCCACGGCGCCCGGCAGGCCCGGACGCGCAGGAGCCGGCTGACCTGCTCGTCGGCGACTCGCGACGTGGTCGCTCCGGGACCGCGCGACGGCCGGCTCGGACCATCGCACCGCCGGGCGGGCGAGCGTGATCGCCACGGGCACGAGCGTCAGGAGACGGACGGCGAGGTGCGAGCAGCGCCCGTTCGCGCGGCGCGAGCCCGCGCAGCCGGCGGGCGATCGTCGCCGAGCGTCGCGCCGTGCGCCCGCGGACGGCGGCGGCCGGTCACGCAGCGCGAAGGCCATCGTCTCCGGCGCCGACTGCCCGCGCGCGCGCCGTGGTCCACCAGGGGCGATCGCCGCTCGTCCAGTCACGACCGTGCCGCCGACTCGACGACTCGCAGGCCGCTCGCCGAGCCGCTCAGCGCGGATCACGTTCGGCCTCGGACTCGCCGCGGGCGCGGCCTGCTGAGGACAGATCGTGCGGCGTCCCGTCACGAGGTCTCCCGGCGCTCGAGGATCTGCTGGTACGGTCGTCGGTGCCGCCTCGTCGACGGCGTCGCGCGGCCGTCCTCGGCATCGGGCTGGCCGCGTCTCGCGCTGTGCCTCGTCTGTCGGCGCCTCATCGACCGTCGCGGGACGGACACCGGGCGGCCTGGACCTACGTCGGCTCGCCGCAGTGCGCATGGCGAGCGCTGGCCGACGCGCTGCTCGCGTCGTCGCGGGACGCCGGGCCGCCAGCGAGCAGTGCCGTCAGGACGGCGGTTCCCGAGGCGGCCTGACGACGCCGTACGCGCACGTAGGACGTAGATCCGTCGGCGAGCTCGTCCGCCATCAGCGCGAAGCACGCGGCCGCGTCGCGCTGGCCCGGCATCGCGCGTCCAGATCGGCAGGCACGGAGGAAGCCCGCGCGCGATCGGGGGAGCTGCGCACGCCCGCCAGGACGTCGCGAGCCGCGCGTGCTCGAGCGGCACGAGGAGGCGAGCGCCGCGGGGAGGGTCCGGGGGTCGCCGTGTCGATAGCCGCGAGGCGGGGAGCACGCCAGCAGGCGCGCGTCAGCGCCAGCGGCGGAGGAGGGCGTCCGGCCCGGCCGGCCCGGACGAGGTCCCACGAGGCTGGGCCAGCCGGGCTCCGCCGACGGCGCTCACGTGCTCCGGGCTGCGGGGTGCACGACGGAGATCACCAGCACGCGGCGGCGGTGGCCTCGAGCACCTCGCCCCAGCTCCATCCCGCCACGCGGTTGGTCAAGCCGACATCGGCGCCGTTGTGGTCGGCGGCCTCCAGGAGCTCCGCGACCGTCGAGAGGTTCGCCGCCGTGGACAGCGCGCCGGGGTTGTCCACCGCGCCCGCCCGCAGGGTCCTGAGCAGCCCGACGCCCCACTGCGAATCCGCGGTCACGACGTTGCCGAGCCGCACCACCTTGATGCGGCCGGGCTTCCATGCCCGCGCGAGCGCTCGCTCCGCGCGCGCTCTTGCCCAGGCGGTAGGTGTCGCTCCAGTCCAGGGCGGTGAGCACGCGAGCGTTGCGATCGCGGCTTGCCTCCGATGAGCACCCAGGTGGCTCGCGATGCACGAGCCGCGCGTGCTGATGGCGGTCGAGGTAGCGCGGTCAGCAGCCCCATCGTCCGCTCGTTGTTGCGGACGATCAGGCGCGGATGACGACCCTTGGTGAGCGTGAGGTTGACCACCACGTCCGCGGGCGGAAGGTCCGGCCGCGTCGGTGGCGGATCCGACGTCGACGCGAACCGTCTCGCAGCGCCAGGCGCTCGCGAGCTCGTCCAGCAGCACCGGGTTGCGGGCCGCAGCGATGCGCGAGTCACGCGCTCGACGATCATCGACGACAGCTCGCGCCCGATCGTGCCCGTCGCTCCGAGACCGAGCCAGCGCCGTCATGGCGCGTCGTGCGCGGGACGACCGCGCGTACCGCCAGCCGGGCGGCTCCACGACCGAAACGACCCTGCAGCGGCTCGCTCCGCTCCTGCACCGTTGCGGACGCAGGTCGGGCCCGGATCGTCGTCGTGAAGCTCGTCGCGGCGGCAGCGGGCGGGCGAACTGCTCGCGACCGGGAGCGGCCAGGGCACGGCCTGCCAGCTCGACGAGCTCGAGATGCACATGGCGACGAACCACCGCTCGATCGCGGCACCGACGGGCTGCACGATGGCCTCCGCCGCCGCTGAGGGCGACGTCCGAGACATCTCGACGACCACGTCGCCGCGCTCAAGGAGAACGTGAGGGCGTTTCGGCGACGGCTGGCGGCGATCGACCCGTCGCCGTCGAGGGTGCCGTGCCGGTGCCGGCCGGGTGGGCGATCGTGTCGAGGGACGCTCCCAGGTGCGCGAGCGCGCTCCAGCGACCACGGCGGTCGGACGCCGCGGCGGCTCGGTCGGCCGGCCGCCCGTGACGTCGCGCGTGCCACCCCGCGATGAGGAGAGACGCGGCGGCCAGGGGGTGCGGCATCCGTTGGCGAGCAGGACGACTCGAGGCCGATCGTCCCCAGCGCGAGGTGGCCACGCGCGCGCACGGCCAATCGGGCGCACGGCCGTCCCCTCCGAGATGGTCACGCGCGCGAGGACGCCGATCGACGAGCGAGAAGACGGCGACCGGGACGAGGTAGCTGGCAGTGCCACGCGTCGAGAACGTGCCCGCGTCGCGCACGACGTGCTCCTCGAAGCGCGCGGGAAGCGGTCGACGCGGTTCGCTCACGCCGGGCCACGCGCGGCGGATGACAGCACGCGAAGATGCGCGCGTCCCGTGGCACGCGCGGCGCCCAGGCACCGTACTGTCGACTCCGCCATGGAGCGGACGTAGCCTGGGTAGCGCAGGCTCTCGACGCGTGACGAGGCCGGGCCGCGCGCCGGACAGTCGAGGGCCAGCCAGCGCTACCAGCGACCAGCGATGCGCTCGCCGGGGGCGTCGCGACCACGACGAGCAGCGGCGCGGCGGACGAGCGCCAGGCGACGGCCGCGAGCGGACGCGTCGTGAGGATCGCCCGCCCGTGAGAGCTTCGCGATCAGCCGGCCTTGACGCGCCCTCGCGACGAGGATCAGCGCTCCCCACCCGAGCGCGGGCCTCGCAACGCGACGACGGACAGCGCACCGCGCAGCGAGGGCCGGGACGAGCCGATCTTGACGAGCGGCGCTCCCTGCGCCGGGACGACGACCGCCCGCTTGCGCGTGATCGCCGGGCCTTCGGACGTTCCCCGACCCGAAGATCCGCGATCTCATGCCGACGGCCGTGTGGGCGGCGGAGTTGCGCAGCCAGGCGGCGCGTCGTGCGAGCGCGGCGCGCAGCGCCGCGCGGCGGCGCCAGCTCGACCGGCCGGCGCGCGGCGCCGGCCCGCCGGTAGGTGCGCCACTCGCGCAGGCCCTGCAGCCGGCCCGCGCAGCGGGGCCAGCGTGCGGTCGGTGAGCGCTGCGAAGGCGACGTACGCCAGGTCGTAGCCGACGATCGCCGAGCCCGTAGCGGCGCAGCTGCCGCGCGTCGGCGTTCTTGGCCAGCATCCGCACGCGGTTGAGCCCGACGTGGAAGTACTTGAGGCTCGAGCCGTGGCGCGCCGTCGCGCTGTGCTCGTGGTGGACGACGGCGGCGGGCGCGTACAGGCAGCGCCAGCCGCGCATCTGCGCCCGCCAGGCGAGGTCCGCGTCGTCGAGGCCGAAGAAGAACGTCTCGTCGAAGCCACCGACGTCGTCGAGCATCGCCCGCCGCAGCAGCGCCGCCCCGCCGCAGGCGCCGAAGACCTCGACCGGCTCCGTCTCGCTGGCCTCGACCGGCTGGCCGAGCAGGCGATCGAAGGCGATCCCGAGGCGGTCGATCCCGATGCCGGCCGAGTTGATGATCCCGGCGCGCTCGCCCGCGAAGCGCATCTGGGCGGCCACCGAGCCGACGTCCGGGGCCGAGCGCCCCACGGCGAGCAGCTGCCTCGACGGCGCCCGGCGTCGGTCACCACGTCGGTGTTGACGAGCAGGACCCACTCGCCGCCGGAGCGGCGGATCCCCTCGGCCACGCCCGCGGCGAAGCCGACGTTCGACGGCATCTCGACGACGGTCGCCTCCGGCGCGAGCCGCGCCGCGAGCTCGAGCGAGCCGTCGCGCGAGGCGTTGTCGACGACGATCGAGCTCGGTCGGCGCGCCCGCTGCGCGCGAGCGCCTCGCGCAGCGAGGTCAGGCAGGCGTCGAGGATGTCCGGTCGGCGGTAGCTGACGACGATCGCCGAGACCGTGACCGCCGGCCACCTACGTGAGGCTCCGCCGTGCGATCGCGCTGCGCGAGGCCGAGAACAGCAGCTTCGCGCCGATCGCCAGGTAGATCGCCGGTGTCGACGAGCGGGCGCTCGCCCGCGTAGAACTTGCGGTAGAAGCGGCCCATGCCGCGGTGGAAGGCGACGTTGTGGCGCAGCCCGCGGTGCCGGCCGCGCTTGCGCGCCTCGACCGTGGTCCCGCCCTTGACGTGGATGACGGTGACCGACCCCTCGTACCAGACCTTCCAGCCTCGCTGCTTGAAGCGGTAGCACCAGTCGAGGTCGTCCATGTAGAGCCAGTAGACCTCGTCCATCAGGCCCACCTCCTCCATGGCGGAGCGGCGGACGACCATGAACGCGCCGTTGACGGCGTCGACCTCGCCGTTGTCGTGCTCGCCGAGGTCCGGGTAGCGGTACTGGCCCAGGCGGCGCCCTGCGCCCGCCCCGCGGCCGACGCCGGTGAAGTGGGCGAGCGCGCCGAGCGGCGTGGGGAACGAGCGCTTGGCGGCGTGGTCGAACGTGCCGTCGGGCTGGATGAGGCGGCAGCCGGCGACGCCGACGTCCGGGCGCTGCTCCATGAGCTCGAGCATGCGGTCCAGCGCGCCCTCGAAGACGATCGTGTCGGGGTTGAGCACGAGCGCGTACGGGGCGGTCGTGCGGTCCAGCGCGATGTTGTTCGCGATGCAGAAGCCCGAGTTCCAGCCGAGGCGCTCGAGCCGCACCTCGGGGAAGTCGTCGCGGATCGTCTCCGCGGTGCCGTCCGTGCTCGCGTTGTCGACGACGTGGACGGCCATCGGCCCGGTCGTCAGCGGATGACGGCGCAGCGACTCCAGGCACGGGACGATGTGCTGGAGGGCGCCGTTCGACACGACGATGATGACGTCGAGCACGGCGGTCCGACAGGTCTCCGGGGGCGGCGGAGCGGGTCTCTGGAGAAGTGTGGGCGGCCACGGCGGCGTGCGAACATACAAGCGCATCCTGGGATCGGCAAGCGGGCAGATCCCTCCCGGCGAGCCGTTCCGTCTCCTCCTCTACAGTCCTGGGCGATGGCATGGGTGAGGGCCGCGATCGCCGCCGTGCTGCTCGCGGGCCCCGGCGCGCTCGCGTTCTTCTCGGGCGGCTACTTCGACCGGCCGCGCCTGTGGGCGGGCGTCGTCGCCTGGGTCGCCGTCGTCGTGGCGGCGGTCGCCTGCCCGCGCCCGTGGCCGCGGACGCGCCGCGGCGTGGCTGGCCGTCGGCGGCCTCGCCGGTCTCGCCGCCTGGAGCGCGGCGTCGATCGGCTGGACGCCGGTGCGCGACGTCGCCCAGGCCGATGTCCAGCGCCTGCTGCTGTACCTCGGCGTGTTCCTCGCCGCGATCGCCGTGTTGCGCGAGCGCAGGCTCGCGCGAGCCGCCGAGCCCCTGCTGGCCCTCGGCATACTCGCCGCGGTCGTCGAGGGGCTGTCGGAGCGCCTGCTGCCCGGCCTCTTCACGCTGGCCGCCAGCGACTCGGTGCGCGGGCGCCTGTTCCAGCCGCTGACGTACTGGAACGCGATGGGCCTGCTGGCGGCGATCGGCGTCGTGCTCTGCGTGCGCATGGCCGGCGACGCCACGCGCCCGCGCTGGCTGCGCGCCTGCGCCGCCGCGAGCGACGCCGATGCTGGCCCTCGCCGGCTACCTCACGCTCTCGCGCGGCGCGATCCTCGCCGCCGCGGTCGGGCTGGCGCTGCTCGCCCTCCTGCGCCCGGCCCGCGAGCAGCTGCGCGCGCTGGCCATCGTCGCGGTGGCGTGCGCGCCGCCGGTCCTCGCCGGCGCCTCCTGCCCGAGGTGCGCGCGCTCGAGGGGTCGGCGGCGTCCCGCGAGACGGCGGGCTTCGTCGTCCTCGGGATCCTCGCGGTCGTCGCGCTGAGCGCCGGCGCCGCGGTGGCGCGCGCGGCCGTGCGCGCCGGCCCGGTCGGCGTCCGCGAGGTGATGTCGCGGCGTGCGCGCCGCGCCGCACGCGCGGTCGCGGCCGTCGTGGCCGTCGGCGTCGTGGTCGTCTTCGGCGTGCTCACCGTGCAGCAGCACGAGCTGGTGGTCGATCCGCGTGCAGACGGCCTCGACCAGCCGCCTCGCCAGCGGCGACTCCAACCGCGGCGACTTCTGGAAGGTCGCGCGCGGCACGTTCGCCGACGAGCCGCTGCGAGGCGTCGGCGCCGGCGGCTTCCGCGTCGAGTGGCTGCGCGAGCGCCCGATCCCCTACGCCGCGCGCGACGCCCACTCGCTGTACCTGGAGACGCCGGCGGAGCTCGGCGCTCGTCGGGCTCGGCCTGCTGGTGGCCTTCCTCGGCGGGATCGTCGCCTGCGCCGTCCGCGCGCGGGCGCTGGACCCGACGCTCGCGGCGGGGCCCGATCGCCGTCGGCGGTGCGTGGCTGGCGCACGCCGGGCTCGACTGGGACTGGGAGATGCCGGGCGTCACGTTGCCCGCGCTCCTGCTCGCGGCGGTGCTCGTCGCGCACGGTGAGCGGTCGCCGCGACCGCCCGCCGAGGTGCCTCGCCGCGAGGAGCCCGTGCCCGAGCCCCGCCCCGTCGGTGTGGAGGTGGGCCGGTGATGCGCGGCCTGCTCGGGCGCGCTGCGCTCGTCGCCGTCGCGCTCGTCGCGCTGGCCTGGCTCGGCCTCGGCCTGCGCGCCTCCGTGCTCGACGCGCGCGGCGTCGCGAAGGTCGAGGAGGCCGGTGATCCGCCGCGCGCGGAAGCCCTGCGCAGCGCTCGCTCGCCTGTTCCAGCGGGCCGCACGCCGCAACGCCGACCCGGCGCCCGAGCTCAACGAGGCCCAGGCGCTCGTCATGCTCGACCGCGATCGCGAGGCCGCCGGCCTGATCGAGTCCGTGCTGCGCGACAACCCGGGCAACATCCGCGCCTGGGGGCTCCTCGCCACGGCCACCGCCTCGTACGACGACCGTCGCTCGACGCAGGCCAACGCCGAGCTGCTGCGTCTCTACGGGCGCGTCCGCGGCCAGCCGCTGCCGCGCGGCGCCATCCGGTCCAGCTCCGGCAGGCTGTACAGCGTCGTCCCCGGGCGGTTCAACGGCGTGATCGACTCGTCCGCGATCACGGGCGACCGCGTCGTCTTCAGCGGCTGGGCGGCCAGCGTCCAGCGCCGCGGGCCCGTGGAGGTCCTCGTCGTCTCCAACGGCCGCGTGGTCGCGACGGCCCTCGCCTCGCGCCCGCGGCCGGACATCGCCCGCAAGTACGGCGCGAGCCTCCTGCGCTCGGGCTTCACGTTCGCGGTGCCGCTGTCGCGCGCTGGCGGACGTCGACGGGCAGCGCCGTGTCGTCCTCTTCGGAGCGCTTTGCCGGCCAGGCGTCGCCCATGCTGGCCCAACTGCGCGAGCGAGCGCCAGGACGTGGGCTGCTGAGCGCATCCCTTCGGACCCGAATCCGGCCCGTCGGGACCCAGACCATTGGGGAGGTTCTTCCTCCGGCGCTTGTGGGCGGCGCCCGGCCTGTCTAAGGTCGGGCGGGTGAGCGACGACGCGCGCCCGGATGCAGGCGCGGGTCAGGGCCTTGCGGCGGCGCCAGGGAAGACGCAGGCTCAGGCCCCGCCGAACGGTGGAGGGAACCTCCGGGTCCTGACCCCCGAGCAGTGCCCGAGGGCGGGACCGGTCCCGCTCCGGACGACGACGCGTCGCTGCGCACGCGCATCGGCGCGGTGGCCTCGCGCACGCGGGTGCGCCGCCGCTTCCTCGTCGACGTCGGGATGCTCGGGCTCGGCGTCGCGGCCGCCGGGCTGTACGACGGCAACGTCACCCGCGGGGGCTTCCCGTGGGCCGTGCTGTTCGTCGTCCTGACCTTCATGAACCTCAAGGTCCGCGGCCTCTACGACCCGCGGCTGCGCGTGAACCCGCTCGAGGACTTCTCGCGGATCGTCTCGGCCACCTCGCTCGCCGCCATCCTCGTCGTCGGCGCGCGCGTCGCCGCCGGCGCGGTCGACGGCGCCTCGCTGCAGGGCGTCCGGCTGTGGGCCTGGACGACGATCCTGCTGACCGCGGGCCGCATCGGGATCGCGGTCGTGGTCCGCCGCCGCCAGCGCGCCGGGCACGGCCAGATGGCCACGCTCATCGTGGGCGCCGACGCCATCGGGCGCCAGATCGCCCGGCGCCTCGCCGAGCAGCCCGAGCTCGGCCTGCGCCCGATCGGCTTCATCGACGAGCAGCTCGCGCCGCTCGAGGGGCGCGACGACAGCGAGTTCCCGGTCCTGGGCACGACCGGCGACGTCGAGGCGATCGTGCGCCGCCACGACGTCCGCCAGCTCATCGTCGGGCTACGCGGCGGCTCGCCCGCAGCTGCTGACGGCGGCGGTGCGCAAGTGCCGCCGGATGGGCCTGCAGGTCTCGACCGTGCCGCGCCTGTACGAGGACGTCAACCGCCGGGTCGACGTCGAGCACATCGGCGGCATCCCGCTGCTGAGCTCGCGCCCGGCCGACCCCCACAGCTGGCAGTTCTCGCTCAAGTACGGGCTCGACCGGCTGATCGCCGCGCTGCTGCTCATCCTGCTGGCGCCGGTGATGGCCGTCGATCGCGATCGCGGTCAGGCTCTCGTCGCCCGGCTCGATCCTCTACCGCCAGCCGCGCGTGAGCCTCGACGGGCGCGAGTTCTCGATGCTCAAGTTCCGCACGATGCACGGCGACGAGGTCAGCGACGGCCAGCAGGACGCGGAGTGGGCGTCGCAGACCGTCGACGCCGACCACGAGGCCCCACCGGCTGCCGAGAGCGACCGGCGCACGCCGGTCGGCGCGCTTCCTGCGCCGCTACTCGCTCGACGAGCTGCCGCAGCTCTTCAACGTGCTCTTCGGCGACATGTCGCTGGTCGGCCCGCGGCCGGAGCGCACCTCCTACGTGCAGCTCTTCAGCGAGCACGTGTACCGCTACGGCGACCGCCACCGCGTGAAGTCCGGGCTCACCGGCTGGGCGCAGGTGCACGGCCTGCGCGGCGAGACCTCGCTGGCCGACCGCGTCGAGTGGGACAACTACTACATCGAGAACTGGAGCCTCTGGCTCGACTTCAAGATCCTGTTCCTGACGACGCCGGCGCTGTTCCGCCGCCGGGGCGACTGAGCAGCGAGGGCGAGCGCACGTCGCTGAACCGCAGGCGCCGCCCGTTCAAGACGACCCGGTCGATGAGCGACCTCCCGCGCGTCGAGAGAAGGCTGACGCGTGCGCGCCAGGGCCCCCACTCGGCATCGATCGTCGCCTCGCGTCCGCGGCGCCGGGTCCGCAGGATCTCCGGGACGCCGAAGCGCTGGGACTCCGTGCCCAGCTGCGGCACCGCCTCGGCCACCTTGGCCGGGGTCAGACGCCAGGCCGGGGTCACGCGCTCGGCGATCGCGGCCGGGATTCGTCGGACTGCAGGACGCGGGTGAGCTCGACGAGCGCCCTGGCGGGGCCCAGATAAGTGCACAGCTCACGCTCTCCCGCCGACGTCCATACGGGCGCGCACCGAACGATCGTCGACCGCCGCCCTGACAACCCCTCCGACCGGCCGAGCGCGTCCTCCGCTCGAGCGGGGAGGCGGCAGCCGGCGGAGGACCGTGGCCTCGGTCGCGGTGGCTCTGCTCGCGCTGGCCGCCGCGGGCCTTGCGGCGGTCTGGCCCACGCTCGCGATCCTGGTACCGCTCCTCTGCGTGACCTGCGCGCTGGCTGTCCGCGCGCCCATCTCGGCCCTCCTCCTGGCCCTGCTCGTCCTGGGTTTCGTCGGGACGATCAAGGCGCGTTTGCTCGCGGAGGGCGTCCCTTCCCCGGGCGAGACGGGCGCCGTTCTCATCGATCTCTTCCTCCTGGCCGCCGTCGTGGGCCTCGTCGCCCGCGACCGAGGTCGCTCCGTGCGGATGCTCTGGTCGCGCGCCGGGCGCGCGGAGCGCGTCGTCTGGTCGGTCTTCCTCGCCTGGCTCGTCCTGTCCGTCGCTCCAGATCGCCCAGGGTGACCGGCTCGTCGACGCACTCCAGGGTTTTCGGCTGACGCAGGCGTACGTCGCGTTCGTGGTCGTCGGCCTGATCGTCGGACACCGAGTGGCCCCGCGACCGGAGCGCTTCGTGGCCCCGCTGCTCGCCGTGCTCGCGATCATCGCCGGCTACGCGACGCTGCGCGTGGCTCATCGGCCCGTCGGCGTGGGAGAGCGCCTTCGCGCTGGAGCGGTCAGAGCATTCGGTGCTCGGGGAGCTCACCCGGACGCTCGGCTCGTTCTCCTCACCGACCGAGATCGCCAGCTTCCTCGTACCCGTCGCCGCCTTCGCTCTCATCGTCGCCTGCCTGCACGCTCGGCTCCGGCTCCTCGGGCTTGCGACCTTCATCACGGCGACGATCGCCGTGGTCTACTCCTATGTGCGCGTCGGCGTGGTGGCGATCGCCGCAGCGGCGTTGGTCATGGCCCTCGTCATCGTCCTGAGTCGAGCACCTGCCGTACGGACGAAGGCCTCGCCCTGGCCCTCGTCGTCGTGATCGGCGGCGGCACGTACGGCGCCGCGGTCGCGGCCAGCGACAAGTCCGAGCAGACCAGCGAGCGTGCTCGGGGGCTCAGCGATCCCCTGGCAGACGAGTCGCTGCAGATCCGGTGGCGCATGTGGGAGCGGACGCGCGAGCAGATCCGCGACGAGCCGCTGGGCAGCGGGCTCGGGACGGTGGGGAACGCCGCGACCGTCGGCCGACGCCTGATCTACACGGACAACTACTACCTCAAGGTCGCCAGGGAGCAGGGCATTCTCGGCGTCCTCCTGTTCGTCGTCGGCTTGGCCGGGACCGTCGTGCTGCTGGGGGTGAGGCTCGCGCGCGCCAACCCGCTGGAGCGGCCGCTCGGAGTCGCGGCTCTGGGAACCGGAGCAGCGATGCTGACCATGGCGGTGCTCGGCGAGATCCTCGAGTTGCCCGGCAAGGTGCTGATCTGGCTCGTGATCGGCATGGGCCTCTGGGAGGTGTATTGCTCGCCGCTTGCCGCCCGCGGCGCTGCAGAGCCGGCGGTCGCTCGCGCTGCGCACCCCGGGCGCGGTCCGAGCGAGCAGGAGTACGATGCCGAGCGGGCGTGACACGGTGCCGCTGCTGTCTCGAACGAGCCTGCTCATCGCCGGGACGGTGCTCGTGCTGGCCGCGATCTCGCTGGCCACTCAGCGCTCGCGCGTCCCGATGAACCGCGGGCGACGGTCGTGGTCTCGGCGTCGAAGAGAGCGGGCGGGCCCTCCGGTCCCGAACTGGCCGCGCTGGTCGACCGGTCGCCTCGAGGACTCCGGAGCTGACCGGGTACCTGGCGACGGGCGTGGGGGCGCGACGTGGTGCCGGGACGGGCTTCCGCTCCTGAGGAGCGCGAACGACCGTCGAGGAGCCCGCCAGGTCCGCCCGCAGGGTCGAGATCAGCGTTTCGCGGCCCGATGCCCGAGCGGTCGGTACGACTCGCTCGCCTCGTCGCCGCCGGCATCACCGAAACGACCGCGAACGCGAGCCGCTCATGCGAGCCGAAGGCGGAGGCGAAGCTCGCAGACGTGCGGCGCCGACTGGCCGACCCGGAGCTCGGAGGCGAAGCGACGTCGCGCGCTCCGCCGGGAGGAGGGCTTTCATCCTGAGGCGGCGCTCCCGGGCCTGCGCGAGCAGCCAGTCGCTGAGGGGTCGCGTCCTGAGCCGGCAGCCCCGGAGCGAGCGGGAGCCTGACGAGCGATCCTGCCCGGCGACGACCCTCCGCGTCCCAGCCCGTCGTGGGCCGCTTCGGCAGGCGGCCTCGCCGCGGGGCTGTGCTGGGTCCTCTGGCTGCTCCTGTGTGCGGCCCGCCACGCGCGTCTGACGCGGGGCAGGCTGAGCGCGGCGGCGGGAACGCGAGAGTCGCCTTCTACGTCGAGCCAGAGGACACGTTGGCAATGCCGCGAGTGGCTCTCGGGTGCGTCGCTCAAGCCACCGGGCGGTGATCGGCTCGACGTCCCGGCGCTCGACGACGTCGTTACGCGACACCTCGAGCGAGGGCCCGCCGCACGCCGGGGCGACCAGCGCCAGGACGAGCGCCGGCGCCGCGGCGGCAAGGCGCGCCCGCATCATCGCTTCGGCCTCTCGACCACGACCTCGCGAGCGGTGTCGAGGAAGAAGTCGTCGGCGAGCCTCCAGCGGTCTCCCTCGCGGATGAGCGCGAACGCCTGCGGGCGCCGCACCTCCTGCCCCCGGCCGTTGGGCCGCCCAGCGGCGCGGGCAAGTCCACGCTCGCGAGCCTGCTCGTGCGCTTCGCCGACCCGCAGGCGGCGACGATCGCGCATCGACGGCCACGACGTGCGCGGCGTCACGCTGACGTCGCTGCGCGAGCACGTCGGTCTGCTGCTGCAGGACACGCTGCCTGCTCGACACGACCGCGCGCGAGGCGATCGCCCAGGGGCGCGAGGGCGACCGACGAGCAGGTGGTCGCCGCCGCGCGTGCCGCCGGCGTCCATGAGGTCCTCGCGGCGCTGCCCCGACGGCTACGAGACCGGCCTCGGCGCCGGCGGCGGGCGGCTGTCGGGCGGTCAGCGCCGGCGCGTCGCGATCGCGCGCGCGTTCGTGCGCGACACGCCCGTGCTGATCCTCGACGAGCCGACGACCGGCCTCGACGAGGCCGCGCGCGACCGGCTGCTCGACCCGCTGAAGGCGCTCGCGCGCGGGCGCACGACGATCCTCATCACGCACGACCCGGGCGTCGCCGGATGGGCCGATCGGGTGCTCGAGCTGCGCGACGGGACGCTGGTCACCGCCGACGGACGCGAGCGCCGTGCCGGCGCTCGCCGAGCCGTGAGGCCGCTCGGCACGGGGCGCGAGATCACGCCGGGCACGACCGTGCTCGAGCACCTGCACCGCTCCAACGCCCTCGACGTCTACGACGCGTGGAACGAGCCGCGCGGCTGCCGCGTGATCGTCAAGACGCTGCGGCCCGGACCGCCTGCGCACGCGCGGCGCGCGGACCAGGCTCCTGCGCGAGGGACGGCTGCTGATGCGCCTCGCGCACCCGCACATCGTGCGCGGCTACGAGGTCCACGACGCCGAGCGCCCGGCGATCGTCATGGAGACGCTCACCGGCGCGACCGTCGAGCAGCTCGCGCGCGGCGGCAGCCGGCCGCTGGGGGCGGCGAGCTCGCCAACCTCGGCGCGCACCTCGCGTCGGCGCTGCGCTACCTGCACCGGCGAAGGCGTGCTGCACTGCGACCTCAAGCCGTCCAACGCCGTCGCCGAGGGCGGGCGGGCGAAGCTGATCGACCTGTCCCACGCGCGCGCCGCCGGGCCGCATGAGGCCGGGGAACGGCACGTGGTGCTACATGGCGCCCGAGCAGGTGCGCGGCGGCGAGGTGGGCCCGGCGGCCGACGTCTGGGGCCTCGGGATCGTGCTCTACGCGTCCGCCCTGCGCACGCAACCCGCTGGCCGACCTGGCCGACGAGCTCGACGTCGACGATCCCCAGCTCCATGCGCGGCTGCCGCCGCTGCGCGCGCGGCGCCCGCGCCTTCCGCGCGCGCTGACCGCGCTGCGTCGACGCTCCCTCGAGCCCGATCCGGCCGAGCGGCCGACGGTGGACGAGGCGCTCGAGACGCTGTACCCGCTCACCTGAGACCAGCGGCGCCGACACATGAGAGAGTTCTCATCGAACTCTCATGTGGCGCACACCGGGGTACGAGACCGTCGTGCGCGTGAGCGCCCGCGCGGTGCTGCTGCTGCTGGCCGCATTGGCGGGCGGTCTCGTCGCGACCGCGCTGGTGCGCCCCGACGCGCCGCCGCCCGTCGCCCCCGTCAGCGTCGAGCCGGACGCCGACGACGGCGCGGAGCCGCGGCCACGGTCGACGACCCCCGAGCGGCGATCGCGCCCGCGGCGCACGCCGCCGCGCGAGCGCCGCGCGACGCCGCGCGAGCAGCCCACCGCGCCGCGCCGCAGCGCGCCGCCCGCGGCCACGACGCCGTCACGTCCCGCCCCCGCCCCGTCACGTCCCGCCCCCGCCCCGCCCGCACGCCCCGCGCCGGCACGACCCGCGCCGGCACCGGCCGCGCCCGCCGCCGGCACCGGCCGCGCCCGCCCCGGCACCGGCCCCGGCACCCGCACCCGCTCCACCTCCCGCCGTGCGGGACGACGACGCCGACGACGACGGCGGCGACGGCGACGACGACGGCCGGCGAGGACGGAGGGGACGACGGATGACCCGCCTGCTGTCGAGCGCGCGCGCGCGGGTCATGGCCGCGTTCGTCGTGCTGCTGCTCCTCGCCGAGGTCGTCACGCTCGTCGCCCAGCGCCAGATCCAGCTGGCCCGGACGGGGGAGCGCGTCGACGACTCGCTCGTCCAGGAGGTCGACGAGTTCCGCCAGCTCGTGCGCCAGGGCAACAACCCCGAGACCGGCGAGCCGTTCGGCGACGACGTCGAGGCGATCTTCGACGTCTTCCTGCAGCGCAACGTCCCCGGCGAGGGCGAGGCGATCTTCACCTTCACGGGCGACGGACGTGCACGCCGCGACCGTGCCCAACCCGGAGCGCATCCTGGGCGACGCGCTGCCCGAGGTCGGCGGGGTGCGGCAGGCGAGCCGCGGCGAGCTCGAGGGCTCGCGCGGGAAGCTGCGCTACCTGGCGGTGCCCGTCGTGGTGCAGGCGCCGCACGCGCGGCGACGTTCGTCGTGACGCGCCGATCTCGCCGCGGAGGAGGCCGAGGTCACCGACGCCCTGCGCGTCACCGGCGGCGTGTCGCTGGCCGTGTTCCTCGTCGCGTCGTGCATCGCGTTCCTGCTGGCCGGCCGCGTCCTCGCGCCGCTGCGCGACCTCAGCGACACCGCCCGCTCGATCACCGAGAGCGACCTGACCAGGCGCATCGAGGTGCGCGGCGACGACGAGATCGGCCAGCTCGCGCGCACGTTCAACGACATGCTCGACCGCCTCGAGACCGCGTTCGGCAGCCAGCGGGCGTTCGTCAGCGACGCCGGCCACGAGCTGCGCACGCCGATCACGATCGTCCGCGGCCACCTCGAGCTGCTCGGCGACGACCCGGCACGAGCGTCGCGAGACCGTCGCGCTCGTCATGGACGAGCTGGACCGCATGAGTCGCTTCGTCGACGACCTCCTCACCCTGGCCAAGGCCGAGCGCGTCGACTTCCTGCGCCTCGAGGACCTCGACCTCGACGTCGCTCACCGAGGAGCTGATGGGCAAGGCGACCGGGCTCGCCGCCGCGCGAGTGGCGCCTGGACGGCATGGCGGACCGGGCGCCTGACCGCGCGACCGCCAGCGCCTGACCCAGGCCGTGATGAACCTCGCCCACAACGCGGTGCAGCACACGATCGACGGCGACGTGATCCGCGTCGGCAGCGACCTGCGCGACGGCCGCGCGCGCCTGTGGGTCGGCGACAGCGGCCCGGGCGTCGCGACGGCCGACCGCGAGCGGATCTTCGATCGCTTCGCGCGCGCCGGCGGCGACGGCCGCCGCTCGGACGGCGCCGGCCTCGGCCTGGCCATCGTCCGCGCCATCGCCGAGGCCCACGGTGGCCGCGTCGCGGTCGACAGCCGCGGCGGGCGGGCGGGCGTCGGCGCCACGTTCACCATCGACATCCCCACCGAGCCACCGCAGGAGGCGGGCGCCAGATGACCCGGATCCTGATCGCCGAGGACGAGGCGCGCCTCGCCGCGTTCCTCGAGAAGGGGCTGCAGGCCAACGGCTTCGTCACGACCGTCGCCGGCGACGGCGCGACCGCGCTCGTCGCTGGCGCGCGACGAGGACTTCGACCTCCTCGTCCTCGACCTCGGGCTGCCTGCCCTCGACGGCCTCTCCGTGCTGCGCACCATGCGCGACGCAGGGCAGGCGGATGCCCGTCGTCATCCTCTCCGCGCGCGACGAGGTCGACGACAAGGTCGCCGGCCTCGAGCGCGGAGCCGACGACTACGTCACCAAGCCCTTCCGCTTCGAGGAGCTGCTCGCCCGGGTCCGGGTGCGACTGCGCGACGCGGGCACCGCCGAGCAGACCGTGCTGCGTGCCGGCGAGGTCGGGCTCGACCTGCGCACCCGGCGCGCCGCACGTCGACGGGCGCGCGATCGAGCTGAGCGCGCGCGAGTTCACCATGCTCGAGGTCTTCCTGCGCCACCCGGGGCAGGTGCTCAGCCGCGAGCAGCTCCTGTCACACGTGTGGGGCTACGACTTCGACCCCGGCTCCAACGTCGTCGACGTCTACGTCGGCTACCTGCGGCGCAAGCTCGGCCGCGACCGCATCATGACGGTGCGCGGGATGGGCTACGCGCTCAACGACGGAACCGCGTGACCGCGGCGCAGTGCGCGCAGCGGCGCCAGCAGGCGCTCGCCCAGCGACGGCCGGAAGCCCTCGGCGCGCAGCGCCCGGGCGCGGGCGCGCAGCAGCTCGAGTGCCGCGGCGCTGGGCTCGAAGGGGTTGGCGACGGCACGCCGCTCGTCGAGCGACAGCGCGGCGGTGACGGCGCCGTTCTCCTCGGCGACCAGGATGCTGCCGGCGAGCGGGCGGCGCGTGTCGAGGACTGCGAGGTGGCGCAGCGCCTCGCGGTCGGCCTCGGTCGCGAGGCGGATGGTGATCGCGTTGGCGGAAAGCATGGCGAGGATGATGCGGCCCGGCCGCGCCCCGCTCGATGCGGACGCCCCGTGTCTGCGGGTGCGGCTAGCCGCGCGGCGAGCGGCGGCGCGGTCGCGCGTCATGAGCCGAGCGAGCGCCGGAAGCGCTCGCGGCCCGGCAGCAGCGCCCGCCACGGCAGCCCGGTGACGCGCTTGTAGGCGACGAGCGTCGCCACGAACACCGTCGCGTAGGAGACGCTCGAGACGATCGCCGCGGCGGTGATCCCGCCGGAGCGCAGGAAGATCGCCAGGCCCGCGACGGTGACCACCATGCCGGCGAGCTGGGCGAGCGTCGCCGTGAACGGCCTGCCCGCCGCGTACAGCCCGGCGCCGACGATCGACGACGCGGCGAACAGCACGGCCCCGGGAAGGATCAGCCGCAGCGGCTCGGCGGCGTCGCGGAAGTCGTCGCCGTAGACCGCGCCGAGCAGCGGCCGGGCCACCAGGGCGAGGACGAGGGCGAGGACGCCGGCGATCGCGAGCGTGAGGTAGAGCGCTCCGATGACCTTCAGCGGCCCGCGCTCCGGATCGCGTGCGGCGGCGGGCAGCACCAGCCCCGCGAAGGTGCTCGCGAACTGGTAGACGCTGAGCGAGACGTTCGTGGCGACCGAGTACAGGCCGACGCCGGCGGCCGCCACGAAGGCCGGCAGCATCACCAGGTCGAGCCGCGCGTTGACGTTGGCCGCCAGCGTCACGCCCTGCCCGCGCACGCCGTACCACAGCGTGTGCAGCCCGAGGCGCAGGTCGGGCGCCCCGACGCCGACCTTGCGCACGGCGCGCGACCATCCCGACGGCGAGCACGAGCGCGGTGCCCGCCGTCGCGGCGATGAGCGAGCTCTCGACGGTGAGCGCGTCCAGCCACCAGCAGCACGACGAAGCTTGCGGCCGCGAGCGCCGGCTGGGCCAGGCGCACCGCGTTGTAGAAGAGGAAGTCGTGCGCGCCGAGCAGCAGGCCGAAGTTGAGCTCGAGGCCGACGACGACGACGATCGTGAACAGGAACCAGCGCCCGGCGTCGATCGCCTGCTCGCCGTCCACCGCGAAGATCGTCGTCAGCAGGAGCTCGGCCACGACGATCGCGATCGCCGTGAGCGGCAGCAGCATGAGCAGCCACGTCGTGAACAGCCGCGGCCCGTCCTGCGGCCGCCGGGCGATGAAGTAGCTCAGGCTCTGGGCGACGCCCATCGCGAACAGGAAGCCGGCGAGCTGCGCCACCGCCGACAGCGCCACCGTGACGCCGCGGCCGTCGGGCCCGAGCGCCCGGGCGCTGACGATCCCGCTGACGAGGTTGGCGACCAGCGTCAGGGCCGCGAAGACGTACGTGATGAGCCCCGCGCGCACGAGCCCGCGCCCGAGCAGGCGCCGGACGGGCCCGGGCGGCACCGCGGGCGAGGCGACCGGCGCTTCGTCCGCGGGCATCGCCGGAGAGTAGGGCCTACCTATCGGGAAGTGCCCACGATCGCCGGCTCCTCGCGCACGAGGCGGGCGAACGCGGCGACCTGCGCCTCGGAGGGCCCGCCGGCGCTGGCGAGCGCCGCGTTGGCGCGGATGCGCGCCTCGCTGGTCGAGGAGAACAGCACGACCGCGGCGGCGTCGGATGCCAGTGCCTCGGCGAGCAGCAGCCGCCCGAGCACCTCGGGATCGGTGCAGTCGACGCCCAGCTCGCGCGACCAGCGCTCGCCGCCGGCGCTCGGAGCGCATCGCCTCGCGCAGCGGCTCGAGCAGCGTGCGCACGGCCGAGTGCGTGATGACCGCCGTGCCCGTCACCGGGTCGCCCTCGACCAGCGGCCCGTCGAGCGCCGACCGCGGGACCTGGGCAACGCGCGCGAAGGCCGGGCGCTCGCGCAGGATGGTGCGGGTGGAGTCGCGATCGGTGCCCAGCCCGAAGCAGCGGACCTTCCCCTCGCGCACGACGTCCTGGAGGAAGCCGAGCAGCCCCTCCGTCTCGAGGTCCGCCGGGCGGCACTCGTGCAGGAGCAGGACGTCCACCGCCTCGGTACGCAGCTCGCGCAGGCTCGTCTCGAGGCTCAGGCGCGCAGCTCCGGGCTCGAAGTGGCCGGTGACGACCATGGCCTCGGCGCGTGAGCGCAGGCGGGCCCGCAGGGCGGGGGCGCGGCTGACCGCCGCGCGGGCGACCGCCTTGGCCGCGCGCAGGCCGCGCGAGTTGCGCGGCGGCAGGAGCCCCACCTTCGTGGTCACGGTCACCGCGTCGCGGCGCCCGGCGAGGAAGTCCCCGACCGCGCTCTCGGCCTCGCCGTAGCCGTATGCTCGCGCGGTGTCGAAGTGGGTGATCCCGCTCTCGTGGGCGACCTCGAGCAGGCGAACGGACTCCCGCCGCCCCAGCCGTGCCATCAGCAACGAGGTGCCGAAGCCGAGACGGGATGGCGTGAGATCTGTTCCGGGAAGGCGGACCGTGCGCATCACGCGGCCGTCGGCGGGAGAGCGGGCGCGATGATAGATGACCTCCGGCGCCTGGAAGACGGCGCGGAGCTGCACGCCGACGTGTGCGTGATCGGCGCGGGCGCCGCCGGCATCGCCATCGCGCACGAGCTCCTGGGCGCTCGGGCGGACGTGGTGGTGCTCGAGAGCGGAGGCCGGCGGCGCAGCGCCGCGACGGAGCGCCTCAACGAGGGCGAGGCGACCGGCCTGAGCGACACGTCACTGACCGAGGGGCGCGGCCGCATGCTGGGCGGGACCACCGCGCTGTGGGCGGGCCAGTGCCTTCCGCTGGACGCGAGCACGCCGGCCCGGCGGCCGTGGGTCCCCGCCAGCGGCTGGCCGCTGGGTCCGGAGGAGCTCGAGCCCTTCTACCGCCGCGCGGAGGCGCTGCTGCAGATCGAGGGCGAGGTCTACGACGAGCGGGTGTGGGACGGCTTCGGCATCGAGCGCCCGCGGGTCGATCCGGGCCGCTTCGTGCACCGGTTCACCGTCTGGTGTCCCGAGACGCACCTCGGGCGCCTGTACCGAGGACGGCTGGCGGCGTCGGCGAACGTGCGCGTGCTGTTGCACGCCACCGCCACCGAGATCGTGACCTCGCCCTCGGGGGAGCGCTTCGCGTCGGTGCGCGCCGCCACGCCGGAGGGCAGGCGCGTCCGCGTGCACGCGAAGGCGTGCGTGCTGAGCGCCGGCGCCGTCGAGAACGCGCGCCTGCTGCTCGCCTCGACCGGCGTGCACCCCGCGGGCGTGGGGAACGGCCACGACGTCGTCGGGCGCTACTTCCAGGACCATCCGAACGGCCACGTCGCCAGGATCGAGAGCGAGGGCCAGGGCATGGCGCGCCTGCAGCAGCTCTACGGCCTGCTGCGCCGCGGGCGCGTGCGCTATCTGCCCGGCTCTCGCTGAGCCCCGGCCTCGAGCGCTCCCAGGAGGTTCTGGCCTGCTCGGCCTACCCGGTGTTCCACGTCGCCGACCACGCAGCGATGGAGGCGGCCCGGCGCCTGCAGCGCGCCGCGAAGGCCCGCCGGCGCCCGGCCGCGCTGCGGCGCGACCTCGCGCAGGTCGCCCGCGCGACCGGCCCGCTCGCGGCCGCGGCCCGCCGCCGGCTCGCGCGCGACCGCTCGGCGGGGCCGCCGCCCGATCACGTCACGCTGCAGCTCCATGCCGAGCAGGCGCCCAACCCCGACAGCCGCGTCACGCTGTCGCGCCGGCGGGACCGGCTCGGCGTCCCGCTCCCGAGCGTCGACTGGCGGCTCACCGAGCTCGACCACCGCACGGCTCGGACCATGGTGCGAGAGGTCGCGCAGGAGCTCGCGCGGCTCGGCCTGGGGCAGGTCCGGCCCGAGCCATGGCTCGAGGGCGACGGCTGGGCGGAGCGCATGGACGACTCCTGGCACCAGATGGGCACGACGCGCATGGGCACGGATGACCGGTCGAGCGTCGTGGACGCGCAGTGCCGCGTGCACGGCGTCGACGGGCTGTTCGTGGCGGGTGCGTCCGTGTTCCCCACGGCCGGCGCCGCGAACCCGACGCTGACGATCGTCGCGCTGGCCGCCCGGCTGGCCGACCACCTGAGCGCGGAGCTCGAGCGCCCGGCGGCGCTGCGGCTCAGCGCATGCTGACCAGCACGACGTCGGCGCCCACGTCGAAGGACACCCGCTTGGCGCTCGCGCGGCGCAGCACGGGGCGCTCCGAGGCGCTGGGCCGCCACACCGTGACGTCGCGGGCCGGCAGGTCGAAGGTCAGCTCCGCGGGCACGGCGGGTGCGGTGACCGGCTCGCGGGCCGACGTGTCCCACACCGAGACCGGTCGCCACAGCGCGAGGACGCGCGAGCCGTCGCGGCGGCGCAGGGTCAGCCGCTGCACCGAGCTCTCGGTGCGCACCCGCCAGCTCGGCCCGGGCGTCGCGGCCGGGCCGGGGGAAGCGCGCACCGCGGCCAGCAGCGTGCGGATCGCCCCGAAGGCCGGCTTGCGCGAGAGGTCGCCGCGCACGAGCCCCCAGTGCTGCACGGCGTCGGCGAGCCCGGGGTCGGGCTTGTTGTCGGCCAGCTCGTAGACGAAGGTCCGGCGCACGCCGGCGCCGAAGGCGCTCAGCAGCACGCGCGGCAGGTAGACGGCGGCCGCCTCCTCCGAGCTGGGCGGCTGGTCGTTCGTCGAGCGCATCGCGTTGTGGAAGCCGGCCTCGGTGAACACGACGCCGCGGCGCGCGACGGCGTCGGGGATGTTGCTCAGCGCGGTGGCGAGGGCCTGCTCGGGCGGCTCGCCCCCGGAGTACGGATGCTCGTTCGCCAGCCCAGGCAGGTCGGCGGGCAGCAGCATGCGGCTGGCCACGGGCTGGACGAACGCCGGCCCGACGACGCTGGCGCCCGGCGCCCGCTGCCGCACCGCCGCGTCGAGCCGGGGCATGTAGGCGCGCACGGTCTCCGGCCAGGCGGGGTCGGCGTTGTTGTCGGGCTCGTTGGGTCCCTCGAAGGCCTCGACGCCGCCGCGCAGGACGCGCAGCGCGTCGGCGACGGCGACCTCGGGCGGTCGCCTGACGTCGCCCGTGTGCAGCGTGGCCCGGATCCCGATGCCTCGTGCCGCCTGCAGGCCGGCGATCAGCGGCTGCTGCTCGGGCTGGGGCATCGCGTCGCGCACGTGGCGGACGCCGAGCTCGCGCAGCAGCCCGATGAGCTCGGCACGCCGCGCGTAGGTCGTGTCCGTGTAGTTGAAGTGCGCGACGACGCCGACCGAGTCGAGGAAGCGCTCTGCGGACAGGTCGCGGGAGGCCAGCACCGGCGGCGCGCCCGCCACGTCGCGGTCTCGCGCCAGGAGCGCGACCACGAGCGCGAGCACGCCAAGCGCCACCAGGCCCAGCCCCACGGGGACCAGCCGGCGCCTGCTCACCCGCACGTCGCGTCGACGATCTCGCGGATCCGCTGCTGGAACGCCTCGCGCGAGAAGCGCTGCGCGTGCGCGTGGATGGCCTGCCCGTCGAAGCTCGTCAGGTCCTCGCGCAGCGCGCGGGCCAGGGCCCCGGGGTCGCCGGGTGCGACGAGCAGGCCGGTGCTGCCCGGGCACGACGGTCTCCAGCAGCGCCGCCCGCGCCGATGCCGACGACGGGGCGGCCCGCGGCCTGCGCCTCCACGGCCGCGATGCCGAACTCCTCGACGTTGGGCACGACCAGCGCCGCTGCCCCGGCAGTAGAGCTCGCGCGAGCGCCTCGTCGCCGACGCGGCCCAGGAACTGCGCCCGGCCGTCGTAGCGCGCGCGCAGGCGGTGGAGCTCGGGACCGGAGCCGACGACCTTGATCTCGCGCCCGGCGGCGAGCGCGGCCTCGATGGCGACCTCCGGGCGCTTGTGGCGCACGAGCTCCCCGACGAACAGGACGTGGTCGCCCGGCTCGCCGATCGCGAAGCGCTCGACCTCGACGGGCGGGTGCACCACGAGCGCGTCGCGGCCCCAGAAGCGCCGGATCCGCTCGCGGCCGATCTGCCCGTTGGCGATGAACTGGTCGACGTCGGCCGCCGCGCGCCGGTCGTAGGCGCGGTGGCGGCGCAGCAGGAGCCGAGAGCGCCGGGCGCAGCGGGGCGGGCACCTCGGCGAGCGCGACGGCGCGCTCGTGCCAGGCGTAGCGGAAGGGCGAGTTGCAGTAGCAGACGTGCCTGGCGCCGGGCGGCTTGCGCACGCCGTGGGCGAAGGCGGTGCTGCTCGACAGCACGCAGTCGACGTCGCCCAGCGCAAGCCGCGCGTGGCCGGCCCGAGCAGCGGCAGCAGGGCGCGAAAGCCGTGCTGGCGGATGCGCAGGCGCTGCAGCGGCGACGTGGTCACGTCGCGGCCGGCGAAGCGCCCGTCGGTCCCCTCCTCGTCGTAGAGCAGCGTGAAGATCGGGGCCTCGGGCCAGACGTCGGCCATCGCGGCGAAGGTCCGCTCGGCGCCGCGGAGGACGAGCAGGTAGTCGTGGGCGAGGGCGATGCGGGCCATGGCTGGAGGGGCGGCAAGGATAGGAGACGACCCACGGCGAGGGCCGTCCTCGCCGCGCACCGAACATCCGTCCGGTGGGCTCGCCGCGGCCACGCGAGCCGCCGCGGGCGCCGAAGGATGGACATGCGCTCGTTCGCCGCCATCACGCTGGCCGTCGTGGCCTGCCTGCTGGCCGGTGCCGCGCCGGCGGCCGCCGCGGACAGCACGATGCCCCGCAGCGCCGCCGCCTTCCGCGACTCCGTCGGCGTCGACCACGCACATCGCTACTTCGACACGCCCTACGGAGACTGGGAGCGCGTCGTCGATCGCCTCGACGAGCTGGGCGTCCGTCACCTGCGCGACGGCGCCAACGGCAACCCGGGCCCCGAGTGGCGCGACTGGAACGAGCGCTACTACCGCGCGGTCGAGCTCGCCGCCGACCGCGGCATGCGCTTCCTGTTCGAGATGGGCCGGCCCGGGAACCGCACCGGCACCCTCGACGAGCTGCTCGCGGTCGTCGGCGGCCGGCTGCGCCGCGCCACCGAGGCGCTCGAGGCGCCCAACGAGTTCGACCACTTCAACGGGGGCCCGCGCTGGCCGGCCGCCCTGCGCGACTACACCGCAGCGGCTGTACCGGGGGGCCAAGGCGCATCCGGCCCTGCGCTCGCTGCCCGTCCTGGGCCCGTCACTGGGCACGTGGGGGGCCGCCGCAGGGCGGCGACCACCGCGCGTGGCTCGACCGCGGCAACATCCACCCCTACACGGGCGGGCCTCCCCGAGCGCACGACACGTGCGGTCCGAGCTCGCGCGGGCCAGCGCCGTCTCGGGCGACAAGCCCGTCTGGGCCACGGAGGCCGGCTTCCACAACGCGCTCGAACGCCACGGGCGACCAGCCGCCGACGTCCGAGGCGCGCGGCGGCCGTCTACCTCGTGCGCACGTTCCTCGAGCACTTCGAGCAGGGCATCGCACGCACCTACGCCTACGAGCTGATCGACAACCGGCCCGACCCCGGCCTCCGCGACCCCGTGCAGCACTTCGGCCTGCTGCGCAACGACTTCTCGCCCAAGCCCGCGTTCACCGCGCTGAAGAACCTGCTCGCCACCGTGGGGCGCGACGATCGCGCCGGGCGGCTGCGGCCGCTGCGCCTCTCGGTCTCGGCGCCGGCCGGCGGGGTCCGCCGGCTCGTCCTGCAGCGCGCCGACGGCACGCACGTGGTCGCCCTGTGGCGCCAGGCCAGCGTGTGGGATCGCAAGCGCCGTCGCAGCGTCGCGGTGGCGCCGCGGACCGTGCGGGTCGGCCTGCCCGATGCCGCGAGGGTCGCGGTCGCCGATCCCGTCGCGGGCTCCGGGACGCGACCCATTGCGCTTCGCCGCGGCCGCGTGCAGCTGAAGCTCGGTGCGCGGCCGCTGCTCCTCGAGGTCACGCCGGGGCGCTCGGGGGCCGCGCGTTCGCGATAGTCCCGCGGGTGCCCCGCTACTTCCTGGACCTTCCGGGCGCCGCCGCCCCGGTGGCCTGGGACCCGCACGCGGGCCCCTTGCCCGAGCGAGCGGACACGCGCTACTTCGGGGCGGCCTTCACGCACATGGAGCAGACACTCGAGGACCCCGACCTGGACGTCTTCCTGACCTGGGACGTGCGGCGACTGCCCGGGTACGGGGATCGGGTGGTCGCGGTGGTGCTCGGCGACGAGGGCGGTCGCGTCCCGCGCTACCTGCACCGCGTCCGCGCCGTCTTCAAGTGCTACGGCACGCGGCCCGCGGCCGCCGGGCTCGCCGACCTGCCGCGCTGGGGGCTGCACTGGCTGCGCTGGCTGCCGGGGGCGGCGGCGCTGGCGCGGGTGCGGATCGCCGCGCGCGCCGGCCGCGGGCCGCTGCCCGGCGCGTGTGCTTCCCATCCCGCTGGGCACGTACAACCAGCTCGAGCTGCCCGTCGTGCCGATGCGCGACCGCCCCACGGACCTGTTCTTCGCGGGCAGCGTCGAGCACACGCGAGGCGCGCTGCAGCGCCTGGCCTCGCCGAAGGCCCGCGCGCGCCGGGAGATGCTCGCCGCGCTGCAGCGGCTCGGCGAGGCCCGTCCCGGGCTGCGCATCGACGTGCGCCTGACGCCCGGGTTCGACGCGTCGGTCGCGGCCGCCCCCGACGCGTACTCGCGGGCGCTCATGGACGCGCGCGTCTGCCTGGCGCCGCGGGGGACGTCGCCCGAGACCTTCCGCGTGCTCGAGGGGCTGCGCTGCGGCTGCGTCGTGGTCACCGGCCCGCTGCCCGGACACTGGTTCTACCGCGACGCCCCGCTGGTGCGCCTGGAGCGCTGGCGCGACCTGCCGCAGGCGCTGCCGGCGCTGGACGACCACGTGGAGCTCGAGCGCAGGCACGCGGCGTCGCTGGCCTGGTGGCAGGAGCGCTGCTCGGAGGCGGCGGTCGGCCGCTGGCTGGCCCAGCGTCTCAACGAGGCCGCGCCGCGACGATGATCCGCCACTACCCTTCGAGCCTGCCGTCGCGTCCCATGAGGATCCTGTTCGCCAACCACACGAGCGCCTACAGCGGCGCCGAGGAGTCGCTGCTGCGCGTCGTCGCGGGCCTGCGCGACAACCACGAGCTGGCGGTCGCCTGTCCCGCCGGCGGGCCGCTGGCCGACGCCGTCGATCGCGCGGGCGTGCAGCGCCTGCCGCTGCCGGCGATCACCGCCAGCCTGCGCCTCGATCCCGTGCACACCCCACGCGGCGTCGCGCAGATCGCGGCGTCGGGCGCCGGCCTGGCCCGCGCGGCACGCCGCTTCCGTGCGGACGTCATCCACGCCAACTCGACCCGCACCGGTCTCGCCGCCGCCGTCGCCCGCGTGCTCGGCGCGCCGCCGGTCGTCGTGCGCGCGCACGAGCACATCCCGCTGACGCCCGCGGGGCGGGCCGTCCGGGCGGTGCTCGTGCGGAGCGCGAGCGCCATCGTCGCCGTCTCGGACGACACCGCCCGGCGCCTCGACGAGGGACTGCGCCGGCCGATCGCCCAGCGCGTCTACAACAGCATCGACCACGGCCGCTTCGACCCTGCGCGTGTCGAGCCGGCAGCCCTGCGGGCGGAGCTCGGGATCGGCGCGGACGCCGCGCTGATCGGGCAGGTCGCGCAGATCACGCCCTGGAAGGGCCAGGACACCGCCGTGCGCGCGCTGGCCCAGGTCCGGGGGGCGGGGCACGACGCGCATCTGGTGATCGTCGGCGAGATCGCCTTCGGGGGCGGCGCCGTGCGCTACGACAACCACGCCTTCCTCGGCGACCTCGAGCGCCTGGTCGCGGAGCTCGGCGTCGGCGACGCGGTGCACCTCGTCGGGCGCCGGAGCGACGTGCCCGCGGTCCTCCGCGCCCTCGACCTGCACCTCCTGCCGTCGTGGCACGAGCCGTTCGGGCTGGTGACGGTGGAGAGCATGGCGCTCGGGACGCCGCCGCTGGTCGGTGCGGACGGCGCGGGGCCCGAGCTCGTGCAGGACGGCGTCAGCGGTCGCATCGTCGCGTCGCGCGATCCCGGGGCGTGGGCGGCTGCGATCGCGGAGCTGCTGGACGACGGCGCCGCACGCAGCAGGATGGCGGCGGCCGGCCCGGCGGCCGCGGCGCGCTTTGACGATGCCGTGCAGGCGCGCGAGATGCTGGCCATCTACGCGCGCGCCGCCCAGCGCGCCGCTGGGGACCGTGCGGCGGTCGGGGAGGCCGCGCCATGGCCGAGCTGATCCTGCGGATGCGGGCCGCCGCGCGGCCCAGCCCCGGCACGAGGGGCGGCGACCTCTGGTGGCTGCTGATCTTCGGCGGCGGCTCCGCCCTGATCCTGGGCTGGCTGCTGACGGTCTCGCTGCAGGCCGCGTGCGCGTTCGTCCTGGTCGTCGCCGTGATCGCGCTCTACCAGCACGACCGCCGCGTCGGGATCGCGGCCATGTTCGCCCTGTGGTTCGTGGCGCCGGGGCTACGCCGTGTGTTCGGAATGCTCACGGGCTACGTCGGCAACGACCCGCTGTCGCTCGCGCCGTTCCTGGCCACCGGCGCCATCGCCGTGCTCGCGCTCGCCCAGACGCACATCCCCTCGCGGATCCGCGGCATCCTGCTCACCGCGGCCGTGGGCTTCGCGATCGGCCTCCCCGTCGGCCTGGTCACCAACCCGTCGTCGGCGGCCTTCGCCGTGATCGCCTATCTGGCCGGCGTCCTGGGCGCCGTGCTCGGGACTGGGCGAGCGGGGGCTGCTGGCCAGCGAGAGCACCCTGCGCAAGGTCCTGCTCTACGGCTTCCCCGCGATCGCGGCCTACGCGGTGGCCCAGCGCGTGTTCGGCCTGACCGCGTGGGACCAGGAGTGGCTGGACGCCGTGAAGCTCGACTTCGACAGCATCGGCGGGGTGCTGCCCGACGACGAGGTGCGCGTCTTCAGCACGCTCAACGGCCCGGGGACGCTCGCACCGCTGCTCGCGCTCTCGCTGCTGTGCTACCTCAGCCTGCAGCGCGCGCGCACGATCGTGGTGGCGGGCGCGATGCTCACGCTCGTGGCCCTGGCGCTGACCTCGGTGCGCTCGGCCTGGGTCGCGCTGATCGCCGGCGGCATCGCCCACGTCGTGGCCTCCCGGGGCGCCAGCGCCCGGCTCGTGTTCGGCGCTGGCGCCGTGATCGTGGCGGCGACCCTGGCGCTGAGCCCGATCAGCCAGACCGCGCAGGGTGTGCTCGACCGCTTCGAGACGATCGACGACAGGTCCGACGACTCGACCACCGAGCGCCGGGCGACGTTCAGCGCCACCTTCCCGACCGCGATGACCGCGCCGCTCGGCCACGGCCTCGGCTCGGCGGGCGAGGCGACCAAGCTCGGCGGCGACCCGAGCCTCCGCGCGCCCGACAACGGCTACCTCTCGCTCGCGTACCAGGTGGGCCCGATCGGCTTCCTGCTGGTGATCGCGGCGATCGTGCTGGTGATGCGTGCGGCCTGGGCGGGCGCCATGGCGCGCGCGCCGGGCCAGGACCTGCGCGTGCTGCTGTTCGCGATGCTCGTGCTGCTGCTCGTCCAGCTCACCGCGGGCGACGAGTTCTACGGCAGCCACGGCGTGGTCTTCTGGTTCCTCGCGGGCCAGGTCCTCGCCTTCGATCACCGCCTGCGGCGAACCGCCTCGGCGTAGGCCCGCTCGAGGCGGTCGACGACCGCCGTCCAGTCATAGCGCTCGCGCACGAGCCTGCGGTTGTGGGCGCCCATCGCAGCGCGCAGGTCCGGCCTGGCGAGCAGCTCGGTCAGAGCGGCGGCGAGCGCGGGCGCGTCCCCGGGCGCCACGACCCGGCCGCCGCGGTCGTCGACGAGGTGCTGCAGGCCGCCCGCGCGCGTCGCGACGACCGGCCTCGCGCAGGCCATGGCCTCCAGCGCGTTCATGCCGAAGGGCTCGGCGTATGACGGCGCGCAGAAAACGCTGGAGGCCTGCATCACGGGCAGCGCCTGCTCGCGCGTCACGGCGCCCAGCAGCACGATGCGCTCGTGTGCCGGGGAGGCCGCCGCGAGCCGCCGCACCGTCGCGGCCTCGGGACCGTCGCCGGCGACGAGCAGCCGCGCTGACGGCCGCTGCGCGGCGACACGCTCGAAGGCCTCGAGCGCCACGAGGATGCCCTTGCGCACCTGCAGGTTGGCCAGGAACAGCACGTCCTCGGCGTCGTCGCGTGCCGCCGGGCAGCGGCGGGCGCCCAGCGTGCCGAGTCGATGCCGGGCGGCACCTCGCGGACGCGCAGGCGCCCGGGCCAGGACCCCTCGAGCCTCGCAGCGGCCGCGGGCGTCGACAGCAGGACCATGGTCGCGCGACGCTGCTGGGCGGCGCGCAGCACGCGCTTGAGGTGCACGACGGGCGGCGAGACCACCGCGTCGGCGCCCTCGCCCGTGGGCGGCCAGTCGGGCACGTACGGGCCGAGCACGACGGGCAGGCGCACGTCGGCGACGGCGAGGCTCAGGCCGACGTCCACGGGGTTGAGCTGGTGCACGAGGTCGAACGGCCGGCGTCGCTGCAGGCGGCCGAGCAGCCGCCGCATGCCGGCCATGAAGCGCAGCTTGTCGCGCGGCCCGCTGCCCTCGGCCAGCCGGTGGAGGTGCAGGCCGTCCGGCGGAGGGTCGCGCAGGTCGACGGCCTGGGCCGCGACGTGCAGCTCGTGGCCGCGCGCGGCGAGCTCGCGCAGGAAGCCGTAGGCCACCAGCCCGTCCCCGTGCGGGCGATGGTCGGTGATCAGCGCCGAGGGGTGGGCGACGAAGACGCGCAGGGGCACGGAGGCCATGATCCTGGACTTCCGTCTAGTCCAGGGCGCCGGTTTCCGGTTGTTGCCGCTCTTCCGACTTCGGTAGCCTGGTGTGTCCGTGCCACCTCCGGAGCAGTCGAGCGCCTACGGCCTGTACCCCGCCGGCCGCGAGAGCCCGTCGCTGATGGCTGCCCTGCGCCGGCGGTTCCTCATCGTCGTCCTCACGACGCTGGCGGCGGGCGGCGCCGCGGCCGCCTTCGCGTACTCCAACCGCGACACCTACGAGTCCACGGCGAAGCTGCTCTTCCGCCAGACCATCAGCCCGGCCGACGAGTCGCTCGACATCCTGCCGGCGACGATCGATGCGGACAACCAGGCTGCGAGCAACGCCGAGCTCATCGGAGCGCGCCGGGTCGCCGACGCGACCGCGACCGCCCTGCGGGCCGCGGGGACCCAGACGACGGGCGAGGACGTCGCCGAGGACGTGACCGTCACCGCGGTCAAGGACGCCGACGTCGTCCAGGTCGTCGCCCAGGCGACTTCGGCCGAGGGCGCGGCGCGCCTGGCCAGCGCCTACGCCGGCGCGGGGGCCGAGCTGGCCCAGCGCGACCTCACCGAGCACGCGCGCCGCCTGCTGCGCAACGTCGACGCGCAGCTCGCTGCCCTGACCGCGGCCGAGCGGGCGAGCGGCGAGGGGACGACGCTGCGGCGCACGAGCCAGCGCCTGCGCGCCCTGAGCGAGGTCGGCGTCAGCAACCCGACGGTCATCCAGGACGGCTTCGTCCCCTCCTCGGTCAGCGGCAACCCGGTGCGCACGGTGCTGCTCGGAGTGCTGTTCGGCGTCGTGCTGGGCGTTGGCCTCGCGCTGTTGCGCGAGCAGGCCGACCGCCGCCTGCACCGCCCCGAGGAGGTCGCGGCCGCGTTCGAGGCTCCGGTGCTCAGCACCGTCCCGCGCAGCCGCGCGCTCAAGCGCAACGTGCGCTTCGGCAACCTCCCGCCGGAGGTCGCCGAGGCCTTCCGGATGCTCCAGGTCAACCTGCGCTACGGCAGCAGTGAGCCGGTGCGAAGCCTGATCGTGACCTCCGCGCGCAGTGGTGAGGGCAAGAGCACGATCGCCTGGAACCTCGCCTCGGCCGCCGTCACCAGCGGGCTGTCGGTGGCCCTGGTCGAGGCCGACCTGCGGCGGCCGAGCCTGGCCGAGCGCTACGACCTCGAGCCTGAGCCCGGGCTCACCGAGGCCCTGCAGGGCGAGATCACGATCGCCGAGGCGATGCAGCCCGTCCTGCCCCTCGAGCACATCGAGGCGCTCAACGGCCACCAGCGGCGCCTGCAGGTGCTGGTCGCGGGCGCCGCGTCGAACGACCCCTGGGCGCTCATCCAGTCCGACGCGATGGTCCGCCTGCTCGAGGTGCTCAAGAGCCATCACGACCTGGTCGTCGTCGACACCCCGCCGATCCCGCACGTGGCGGACGCGATCTCGCTCCTGCGCCACGTCGACGGGGTCATCGTCGCCGCGTCGGTCAACTCCACCAGGGGTCCCGACGCGTGGCGCCTGCGCGATCAGCTCCAGGGGCTCGACGCGCGGGTCCTGGGCGTCGTGGCCAACGGCGGCACGACGGTCAGCGGCTACGGCTACGCGCCCGTGGCCAAGCCGCCGGCCGCCGAGGACGGGTCGGGGACCGGCAACGGCGAGACGAGCGCAGGGCACCGGCCGAACCGCCCCGCTGTGGCGCTCGGCGGCCGTGTCAGCGAACGGGTCCTTCGGTGTGATGAGCGGCAGCTCGTGCGCGGCGCGCGAGGTCGCGGCCTCGTAGGCGTCGAGCACCGCCGCGACGGTGGCAGCGGCCGCGTAGCGCCGGGCGCGCAGGCGAGCGCGAGCGGCGAGCGAGGCGCGCCGTCAGGACGCGGAGCTCGGACGAGGTGCCATCGCCCGGGTGGCGCGGTTCGACCAGCCGACCGTCGTGACCGTCGGTGATGATCTCTCGGCCCGCCGTTCGCCGTTGCGATGACGCAGGTTGCCATCGCCATGGCCTCGATCACGACTCGGCCGAAGGGCTCCTCCCGAGGACGGGACGAGCGCGATGTCGGTCGCGCTCAGCCACGGCGATGTCCTGCTTGCGGCCGACGAAGTGGACGGCGTCGCGCACCGCGAGCTCTGACGCGAGCGTGCGCAATCCCTCGTCGAAGGCTCGGTTGTCGAAGCCGACGTCGCGGTGCAGGAAGACCGGCGCTCCTACCACGACGAGCTGCGCGCCGGCGGCTCGACGACGCACCCGGGCAGGACGCGGATCGCGTCGTCCTGCGCCTTCCACGGCGTGATCTGCCCGACGACGGTCAGCACGGTCTCGTCATCGGCGATACCCAGCTCGCGCCGCGCCGCGACGCGATGTGGCCGACGCGGTGCAGCCCGGCCGGACGATGGAAGGGAGGCCGATCTGGAGGCCGCCGCGCGTGACGGCGAGGGGACGCGCGACGTGCTCGCGCCAGACGATGTCGCTGCGGGCGACGCGGGCGATCACCCGCGACAGCTCCGGCGACCGGCGGCGCGACGGCGCGACGGTCGGGCGACGACCCATCGCCCTGCGCGGCGACCGCCACCGACGCCCGCACGGACGGAGTTCGCGCGGACGCCGCCGCGCGCTCCGGCGGCCGAGCAGGCGCAGGATGACCGCCGTGCGCGCCATGGTCATCGTGTTCAGCGGCGTCCGGATCGGATCCAGCCGCCATGAGGCCGTGCATTCGGGGATGGGCAAGACCTCCACGTCCAGAGCCTCGACGCGAGCGGCCAGGTCTCCACTCGGGCACGCGACGACGAGCTCGACGCCGGCGGCGCGCAGCTGGGGCAGCAGCGTCAGCAACGAGTGCTCCGCGCCCTGAGATCATCGCAGTGTGGTTGACGAGCAGGACCTTCAAGCGGAGCGCTCGACGTCCGCCGGTGCGCCGGCGGCGGATCAGGCGCAGCGGCGGGCGTCCGTGCTCTTGCGGCAGCCCGCGTAGCGGGACGGGAGGCTCGCGTAGATGCCCAGGATCGGCATGGGCGAGAAGGTGCCGCCGGAGTATCTCATCAAGCCCGGAGTACCTGAAGGCGACGACCGACGGGTTGGCGTTCGTGTCGTACGGCGACGCCGCACGTGAACCAGTAGATCTGCTGGATCCTCAGCCGATTGCGCTGGCTGATCAGCCTGCGGTAGACCGCGCGCATCCGCGCCTGCCTGGCCCTTGGCGGTCGTGGACAGCCCGAGCGGGCGTCGCCCGACCGGCGGGATGGCCGCCGGCCAGGCCATCTCCGTCAGCAGGATCGGAATTCGGCGTCTACCGCGCTGGTTGATCCGAGTACGGATGCGCTCGATGATCAGCTCGGCCTGCACGACGGTCCCCTTGAGGGTGGGGTTGTGCGTGAACGGATGGATCGCGACCGCGTCGACGTAGCGCCGCGCGCCGGCCCGTACAGGTCCCGGGCGGCGCGCCCACGGCGTGCAGCCGCCCACGCCGACGAACCCGCCGCTCACGATCTTGGCACGCGGGTCGGCACGCTTGATGACGGGTCGGCTGACCCGCAGCAGCTGCACGTAGCCGCGCTCCCACGGACGCTTGCGCCAGAAGAACGGCGCGTTCGGCTCGTTCCAGAGCTGCCAGTAGCGCAACCGGCCTCTGGGGATGGTCGGGTTCTGCAGCTAGAACCTCCCCGCGAGCCGTAGCGCCTACGAGCCGGCCCATCAGGGCGGCGAAGCGCCGCGGGTCCCTCGGCGGGTAACGCCAGAACTCGGGCGTCTCGGGGTTCGTCGAGATCCACCGGGGGCTCGCCGTCACGTTCGGCACGAACGAGATGCCGTGACGGGCGGCGGCGCCGACGTAGCGCTCGATCGTGGCGAAGTTGTACGCGTCCCGGTTGGGCTCAAGCAGCCGCCAGTCGACGACGATGCGCAGCGACTCGACTCCGTTGGCCGCCATCTGCGCCATCTGCTCGTCGAGCTGCTGGTCCGTGAGCCGCGAGGTCGGCAGGAACTCGCTGCCCAGCGTCGTGCCGAAGAACCCGAATGGGACGCGGCGTTCGGCAGCCGCGGCATTGCCGGCCAGTCCGCTGGTCAGCAGCGCGGTGAGGGCGAGCAGGATCGCGAGACGAGTCGTCCGTGTCATCGGCGGCACGCTAGCGAAACACCGTGAGGCCCGCGGAGGTGCGGTCTACCCCGAGATCTGACGCGACGCGGGTCAGCGAGGCGTCGCGACGTACTCGCCGCTGCGAGCGGCTCAGCATGTACGGCACGGTGCGAGCCATGATCTTCGCGTCCAGCCACAGCGACCAGTTCGCGCAGTACAGGTAGTCGAGGGTGACCATGTCGCTGACCGGCACGCGGCTCGAGCCGAGGATCTGCCACGGCCCGGTGATCCCGGGAGCCACGTGGTAGCGGCGACGCTGCCAGCCCGAGAAGAGCCGGTCCTCCTCGGCGATCAGCGGCCGCGGGCCGACGATGCTCATGTCGCCGCGCAGGACGTTGAGGAGCTGCGGCACCTCGTCGATCGAGTAGCGGCGCAGGAAGCGGCCGACGGGCGTGACGCGCGGGTCGTCGGCGATCTTGAACAGCGGGGCCGCCTCGTTGCGCTCCAGCAGCTCGTGCTTGCGCTCGTCGGCGCCCATCGACCATCGTGCGGAACTTGAGCATCTGGAACTCGTTGCCGTGACGCCCGATGCGCGTCTGGCGGAAGAGCACCGGGCCCGGGGAGCTGAGCCTGCACGAGGACGGCGAGCGCGAGCAGGAACGGCGCCAGGACGGCAGAGCGCCGTCGTCGCCACCACGAGGTCGAGCACGCGCTTGAGCAGGCGCGACGAGGGCGACAGCCCGAAGCCGCGCACGCCGAGCAGCGCCTGGCCGCCGAGGTCGTCGAACTCGACGGCCGAGCCGATGACGTCCAGCAGGCGCGGCAGCACCGCGACGCGCACGCCGCAGGCGGTCACCAGCCGGATGATGTCGACGACGTCCTCGCCGCCCTCGTGCGTCGGCGCGACGATCACCCGTTCGACGCGTGCTCGGCGAGCACCGCGGGCAGCTCCTGCACCGTGCCGAGCGCCGAGGCCTCGCGCGAGATGCGGCTCGACCGGGACGCGCCCGAGGTACACGGCGTTGAGGCCCGGGTCGCCCTCGAGCTTGCGCTCGACGAGCGCGGCGGTCGCGGCGTCGCCGATGACCAGGATGCGCTCGGCGCCCATGCTGCGCATCGGACGAAGCGCGCTGCGAGCACGCGCGATGACCAGCGCCGCCGTGAGCGTCCCCCACAGCAGCAGGGGCTGCGAGCGGCCGTTGAACTGGATCGCCTGGAAGCCCTCGATCACGAGCGAGAAGATCGCGGCGACGGCGAGCAGGGCCGGGCCCTCGTCGAGCGTCGTCTTGTGCAGGACGAACTGGTCGCGGTCGTAGAGGCCGGCGCTCTTGGCCAGCAGCGCGAAGAACGGGAAGCAGCACGACGACCCAGATCGTGAAGTGCGCGTCGACCACGGTCGTGACCAGGAGAACGCGAGCCGGCGACGGCGAGGAAATCGGCTGCGAGCAGCGCAAAGCGGCCCGACCGCGTCGCGCCGGCGGGCGCGGCTCGGGCCCGGCTGGCTCTCGGGCGGCAGCTGGACATCGCTGTGCAGGGCATGCGCCCGCTCGCTGTATCCGTCTCGGTCATCGGGCTCCGTCCAGTCTGGCCCTTCGCGCGGCGCCGGGCAATGCCCGGTGGTCGAGACCGTGCTGGGCTGCGGTCGACATCAGACGGTGCTCCTCGCGTTCTGCTCGGCCTGGACAGCCGCACGCAGCCCGGACCGGAAGCGGGCGACCGAGAAGCGCTCGGCGTTGGCCACGCAGGCCTCGGGGTCGTACGCGCCGGGGTCGAAGCGCCGCAGCGTCGCCATGAGCGCGCGGACGTCGTCTCGCGCGTAGAAGCAGCCCGTGCGGCCCTCGACGATCGTCTCGCGCAGCCCGCCGCCGTCCAGCGCGATGACCGGGCGGCCCGACGCCTGCGCCTCCACGGCCGCGATGCCGAACTCCTCGACCGCGGTCACGATCAGCGCCTGCGCCGTGCGCATGAGCTGCGCGACCTCGGCGTCGGAGACGCGGCCGGCGAAGCGCACCGTCGGGCCGGCGACGCGACGCAGCCGGCGCTGCTCCGGACCGTCGCCGACGACGACCAGCGGCACGCCGAGCCGCGTGCAGGCGCGCACGGCGGTGTCGATGTTCTTGTGGGCCATCAGCTCCGAGACGACGAGGAAGTGCTCGCCGACGGCGCCCGGCTCGAAGCGGCCGGTCTCCACCGGCGGGTACACGACGGTCGCCTCGCGCCCGAAGGCCGCGGCGATGCGCCGCCGCGTGGTGAGCGAGTTGGCCACGTAGCCGGAGACGCGCCGCGCGGCGTCGCGGTCCCAGCGCCGCCAGCGCGCGAAGGTGGGCGAGAGCACCGGACCGAGCACGCGGCGGGTGCCGGTGGCGGGCTCGAGGTCGGCCCACGCGTAGCGGAACGGGTTGTGGCAGTAGCAGACGTGCGTGGCCCCAGGCGCGGCGCGGACGCCGTGCGCCCACGCGCTCGAGCTCGAGACCACGAGGTCGTAGCCGGCGAGGTCCAGGCGCCCGATGGCCAGCGGGTAGAGGGGCAGCAGCGCGCGGAAGGTGCGCGCGCCGGGGTGCACGCGCTGCAGGAACGACGTGTGGACGTTGCGGGCGGCGAACCGCCCCTCGGTGCCGGCCTCGTCGTAGACCGCCGTGAAGACGTCGGCCGACGGCCACATGTCGGCCATCACCGAGAAGACGCGCTCGGCGCCGCGCACGTCCAGGAGGAAGTCGTGCACCAGCGCGACACGCGCCGCCACGCCCGCATCGTGATGCCCGCGTCGGGGCGCCGCGCGACCACCGCGCGCCCGGACCGTGCTCGCTTCCACCCGTTCAACCGTACTCATCAGGCGTTTTCCGGCGTGGAGGTTCCTGCCGTGGCACCGGGTTGTGGCCATTTGGTGACCGCGACGGCGAGCACGTGCGCGACGAGACCTCCGCTCGTTGCTCTGGAGTGAGCCTCCGCCCGCAGGTCATCCCGATCCCCCGCCCGCTGCTGTGCGCCCGGCTGGCACTGATCGTCCTCGCCGTCGCCGCGGAGCCGGCGAGCGCCGCCTGGCCGACCTTCGGCGGGACGAACGGCCGCAGCGGCCATGCCGTCTTCGAGGGCGGCAAGCCGCCGCTGAGCGCCGCGTGGTCGGCGACGGCCGCGGGCGACCAGGGCGTGTGGACCGAGACCGCGCTCACCTGGGCCAACGCGCCCGCGCTCGGCGCGCAGGTCGGCGCGGTCGGCGCGACGAGCGCCGTCGGCTCATGGACCGAGGTCCCGCTCGGCACGGCGGTCACCGGCGACGGGACGTACGCGTTCGCGCTGGACACCGCGAGCTCCAACAGCGCCATCTACGACAGCCGCGAGGGCCCCCACCCACCGGAGCCTGGTGCTCAGCACCGGCTGACGGGTGGGCGCCGGCCGCGCGGCGCGTCCATACGCCGTCGACACCGGTCGACCGGCAGACTCCGTCGTCTGCTCGCCTTCGTCCTGCGCAGAGTGATCTTCGCCGCGGCCTGCTTCGTGGCCGTGGTCGTCATCGCCTACGGCATGATGCGCGTGCTGCGCCCCGAGCTGTACCCCGGCGAGGGGCTGCTCGAGGGCGTGTGGAGCGACCTCGACCGGACGCTGCTGCACTTCGAGTTCGGGGGTGCGTGCATGTTCGTCGGGTGCCCGCCCATCCGCGACCTGTGGCTGCGCGGCTACGGCGCCGACCTGTGGCTGCTGGTCGGTGCGTTCGTCATCGGGATACCGCTTGGCGTGGCCGGTGGCGTGTGGTGCGCGATGCGCCCGCGCACGCGCTCGGCGCGCCTGCTCGAGGCCGGCGCGATGCTCCTGTACTGCACGCCCGTGTACGTCATGGGCCTTGGCCTGCTGCTGGCCTTCAACCCGGTCTTCGGGGCCGTCTCGCTGCCGTGGTTCTTCGACCCCAACAGCTACGCCTCGCCGCTCGAGAGCCCGTGGGACTGGTTTCGCTCGCTGCTCTTCCCGTGGCTGATCGTGGCCGCGCCGCTCGGGGCGGCGTGCCTGCGGCTGACCCTGGCGGGGATCGTCGACGCGCTCGACGAGGACTACGTGCGCACGGGCGTGGCGAAGGGGGTGCGCCCGCGCGAGGTCGTCCGCCGCCACGCGGCGCCGGCCTCGTACCCCTCGGTGGCCTCGCTGGTGGGGATCTCGGTGCCGACGATCGTCACGAACATGGTGCTGGTGGAGTGGGTCTTCTCGGTGCCGGGCTTCTTCCGCCACACCAAGCGCGCGATCGGCAAGGCGGTCCCGCCCGTGATCGACATCCCGACGCTGCAGGCGCTGGCGCTGTGGGCCGCGATGATCATCGTCGTGGTCAGCCTCCTCGCCGATCTCGCGCTGGCGCGGCTGGACCCGCGCGTGCGCGCGGCGGGCCGGCCACCGGTGTGACCCTGGCTCGCCGGCGGATCGCACGCTGGGCCGGTAGGAGCGGCTCGATGTGAAACACGCGCGGATCTCCGTCGCGCGTTCTCAGCCCGGTAGGTCCGCCAGGTCGTCGACGACCTGCCGCGCGCCGTCGCGCGTGAACTCGATGGTCGCGCGCGCGGCGCCCAGGTCGGCGGTGAGCAGCGCCTCGTGCTCGCCGTCGCGCCAGCCGAGCTCGACCGTGCCGTCCGCCGCCCGCGCGCGGTGCAGCTCGCCGCCGAAGGCCGGGTGCGCGTTGCGGAAGCGGATGAGCCGGGCCAGCGCGGCGACCACCGGCTGCTCGAGGGCGGCGGCGATCTCCTCGTCGCCGTAGTGGTGGCGGTTGACGTCGCGCCCGACGCCCGTGCGGGCCAGCAGCTCGAGGTCGTTGGTCCCGGCCAGCAGGCCGACGTAGTACACCTGCGGGATCCCGGGGACGAAGAGCTGCAGCGCCCGCGCCACCAGGTAGCGCGCGTCGTCGCGCCCCAGCGCGTCGTAGAACGTGCAGTTGACCTGGTAGAGGTCGACGTTGGACGCGGCGCTCCCCGTGGCCAGGCGGCTGCCGCCGTCGCTGGCGGCGTGGATCGCCTCCACGAGGCGATCGATCTCCGTGGGGCCGAGCAGGCCGGCGAGTGACGGGTCGCTCTGGTCGGCGCCGACGTCGACGACGCCGATGCCGTCGTGCGTGTCGAGCACCGTGATGGCGTTGGCCGGGCGGATCTCCAGCCAGCGGCCGAGCGGGGCGGCGTCGCCGGTGTGCAGCGCGTGCAGGACCAGTGGCGGGAGCGCGAAGTCGTAGACACGGTCCACGGCGCTCGCGAGCGCCACCTGGCGCTCGTAGTGGGCGTGCACCTCGACGAGCACGTCAAGCCCCAGCTCGCGCGCCCAGCCGGTCAGCTCGGCGACGAAGGCGAGCGTCTCGGGCGTCAGGAAGCAGCTCGTGCCCGCGGTCTTGACCGCGTAGCCCACGGCGTCCAGTCGCACCATCGCCGCGCCCGCCGCCGCGAGCTGCTCGAGCACCTCGCGCAGGTAGCGGCGCGCCTCGGGATCAGCCACGTCGAGGTCGATCTGCGACGGCGTGAACGTCGTCCAGGCCAGCCGGCGCGTGCCGCCGCCGACCGTCACGGGCGTGAAGGGCAGGCCGGGGCGCGGGCGGTAGATGCGCAGCAGCTCCTCCTGCGTCGCGCCGCCGGGGAAGACGCGGCCGAACGTGAGGAACATGCCGGCGTGCGGCGAGGCGTCCCCGCGGGCCACGACGTCGCGGAACTGGGGCGCGTCGGCCGACACGTGGTTGACGATCGCGTCGACCACCAGGTCGAAGTCACCGGCGATGCGCGCCACGTCGTCCCAGTCGCCCAGGCGCGCGTCCACGACGCGCTGGTCGCGGGGGTCGAAGCCGGCGTCGGCGCCGTCGTAGGGGTCGAAGAAGGGCAGGATGTGGACGCCACCGAAGAGCCCGGCCAGCGGACCGTGGAGCAGTCGCTCGAGCCCGGCGAGCGAGCCGCCGAGGCGATCGGCGTAGGCGATCAGCTGCACCTGGTTGCGCATGCCGGCCATCTGCGCTGCGCATCGTAGGTAGCGTCCGCCCATGCCCGTCGCCCGCCTGCTCGCCGCCGTTGCCCTCGCGCTGGCCGTCGGGGCGGCGCCCGCGGCCGCGGCCGATACGTCGCAGCGCTGCAACGGCGAGGCCGCGCTGTGCGACCGCCCGTTCGATCGCGTGGTGCTGCCCGCTGCCCACAACGCGATGTCGGCTCAGGCGCTCGGCTGGCAGCTCCCCAACCAGCAGCTCTCGATCCCCGACCAGCTGCGCCTGGGGATCCGCGGGTTCCTGATCGACACCTACTACGCCACTCGCCGGCCCGGCGGGGCGGTCGTGATCGATCCGGTGAAGACGCCCCAGAGCGAGCTCTACGTCTGCCACGTCCTGTGCGAGCTGGGTGCGACGCCGCTGGTCGACGTGCTGCGCGCGATGCGCGACCACCTGCGCGCACAGCCGGACTCGGTGCTGGCCGTGGTCAACGAGGACTCGATCGCCCCGCGGGACTTCCGCCGTGCCGTGCGGCTCAGCGGCCTGCGCCGCCACGTCTACCGCGGTCGGCCCGGCCCGCGCTGGCCCACGCTGCGCCAGATGATCCGCCGCCGCCAGCAGGTGGTCGTGCTGGCCGAGCGCGACGCCGGCGGCGTGCGCTGGTACCACGAGGCCTACGGCGGGATCGTGCAGGAGACCCCGTACACGTTCGCGACGCCCGATCTGCTGACCGACCCGGCGCAGTGGGAGGCGAGCTGCCGGCCCAACCGCGGCGGCACGACGGGCTCGCTGTTCCTCATGAACCACTGGTCGCCTCCCTTCGCGCCGAGCCCGGCCGGGTCGGCGCTCGTCAATGCGGCCCAGGTCATCGCCGGCCGGGCGGCGACCTGCGCGCGCGTCCGCGGGCGCCTGCCGACCATGATCGCCGTCGACATGTTCCCGGCGGGCGGGCTGCTGGAGGCGGTGCGCTGGCTGAACGCCACGCCGGATCCGTCCGATCCGCGCTTAGTCTCGGGGGTATCGTCCCTGCCGCGCTGGTCCTCCTCCTCGTCGTCCTCGCGCTAGCCGCCGCCGTCGCTGCCGGTCGCGTGCGCAGGCGCGTCGCGGGCCACGACCGCCGGGCCGTGAAGCTGTGCGAGTACCTCGCCTTCTGGACGCGCGACCGCGACGAGCGGGTCACCGCGCGCTTGCGCGAGCTCGCCGGCCACGACGACGTGGCCGAGGTCGCCGCCGAGGTCTACCGGGAGGCGCTGCGCGAGTACGGCGACGAGGCGCGGCGCATCCGGCGCGAGCACCGCGCGCTGCAGGCGGCAGAGGGTCTGCTCGAGGCCCGGCTGCGCCGCCGCCGCGAGACGTCGCTGCCGCGCCTCGTGCTGCCCGAGGACTGCCTCGTCGTGCTCGACGAATGGCGCGAGCGCGCCGAGGCGGGTGTCGCGCGCCTGTCGCTCGAGACCCGCCTGTCACCGCGCGCGACCTACGACCGCGCCGCCTGACGCCCGCGGTCGCGCGCGCTGACCCTCAGCCGTTGGCCGTCCCCGCGGGCTCGGGCGGGACGATGGGGCCGGGTGCGGGCTGGGTGATGCGGAGGTGGTTGCCGAACGGGTCGCGCAGCCCGCAGTCGGTGCCGTAGAAGCGGTCGGTCGGCTCCTCGGTGAACTCGACGCCGCGGCTCGACAGCTCCGCGTAGGTCTTGCGGCAGTCGTCGGTGGTGAGGATGAAGGCGAGGCCGCCGGCGCCCTTGGTCAGCAGCTCACGGACCTGCTCGGCCGCGCCCTCGTCCATCGACGGCGGGCCGGGCTTCTCGAGCAGGACCTCGCGATCGGGCTGGCCCGGGACACGGATGGTCAGCCAGCGCATGAAGCCCAGGTCGGCGTCGGTGGCGACCTCGAGGCCGAGCTTGCCGACGTAGAAGTCGAGCGCCTCGTCCTGGTCGAGGACGAAGATGGAGTGGTGGGTGATGTGGTTGAACATGGGGCCGACGCTAGTCGAGGCCCGGCGCGTCCGCTTCTCCGAAACTGCTCGGTCGGGTGTAGGCCATCACGAAGCAGTTGGGGATGGCCGCCACCTCGCCGCGACGGTCGCGGTAGGCCGTCGGCGACGACGCCCACGATCGCACGGAACGTCCGGCTGAACGTCCCCAGGCTCGCGAAGCCCACGTCAAAACAGATGTCGGTGACGCTGTCGTCGGTCTGGCGCAGCAGGAACATCGCCCGCTCGACGCGGCGGCGCTGCAGGTAGCGGTGCGGCGTCTCGCCGAAGGTCGCGCGGAAGGTGCGGATGAAGTGCGCCTGCGAGACGTGCGCGATGCGCGCGAGCGACGGCACGTCGAGCGGCTGGCCGTACGTGCGGTCCATCGCGTCGCGCGCCCGCAGCAGGCGGCGGTTGGACTCCTCGACCGCCCTGCTCATCGTGCCAGGCTAGTGGACGCGTCCGGAAGTTCGCCGGGTTTCGGACGCCGCCGATCCGCGCCTGACGCCACCCGGCGACGAACTCACGGACACCTCCACTAGCGACCCGTCTGGCACCATCGCCCGATGGGCGCACGCGCGATCGTGGTCGCACCGGGCGCCGGGCGCCGCATCGGCAACGTCGAGTTCCTCGCGCGCACGGCGGACACGCCGCGGTTCACCTGCGGGATCATCGACTTCGCGCCTGGGCGCGCGCTCGAGGCCCACGTCCACGACGACGAGGACGACGCCTTCTACATCCTCGAGGGCGAGCTGACGTTCGTCGTCAGCGGCGAGACGGTGCTCGCGCCTCCCGGCACCTTCGTGCTCGTGCCACCGGGCGTCGAGCACGGCTTTCGCAACGACGGCACCGACGCGGTGCGCATGCTGAACATCCACGCGCCGGCGGGGTTCGACCGGCGCATCGGCCTGCAGGACTGAGCGCGCCAGAGGCCTGCTCATCCGCCGCCACGGCGCTGCTCGCGCACCGCGTCGCGCAGCTCCTCGAGCTCGCGCAGGGCCTCGCGCTGGCGGCGCACCGCCTCGTCGAGGCGCCGCTGGATGTCGGCGTCGTCGCCGGTCGCGCCGCCGCCCGCCGCCCCGCCGCCGCCGCCGCCGGCCGCGCCGTCGTCCTGCGCCGGGGTCGCCGCGCCGCCCGGCGCCGCGTCGGCCGGCACCACACCCTCGGTGATGTAGCGCAGCGTCTTCTCCTCGGCCTGCGGGTCGCGGTCGTTGTCGAAGATCGCCACCAGCTTGTTGGTCTCCGCGTCGACGACGACGGTCTTCGAGACGGCGTTGGCCGAGTTGGGGATGATCGAGGTCAGGTAGACCAGCCGTCCGCGGACGAACACCGGGCGGGGCTCGACGACGCGGAAGTTGCCCGACGCCCCGCGCTCGCTGCCGAAGTCGACACCGGGGATCGACACCGCGCGCACCGCCTGGATGGCGCGGCGGTTGCCGCTGAGCGACGTCCGGCGCGGGACCCGGTAGATCCGCGTGCGGCCGGACACCGCGTCGGTGAGGAAGATGGCGCTGGCGGCGAACGCGCGGCCGTAGGGCTCGGCGACCGTCACCCACTGCAACCCCAGGCCTCCCTCGAAGTCGATCAGGTACGGCTGGCGATTGGTCTCGGTGTCGGTGATCTGCGTCTGGTCCTCGTGGACGAACCAGGCGTTCCACAGCCCGCGCGCGTAGGCGTACGCGTCGTGCACGCGCCGCGCCTGGGTGTCGGGGAAGACGCGCGCGCTGCGGGCAAGCTCCGGCCGGCGCGCGGCCTCCTCGGGCTCGAGCTCCTCGATGGCGCCGTCCGGTGCGACGACGAAGACGCCGCCCAGCACCGGCCGCCGGACGAGCAGCCCCTTGTACTCGAGGAACGGCACGACGATGCGCGGGCCGCGCGGCGTCTCGATGGCGACGGGCTCCTCGAGGCGGATCAGGAAGCGCCGCTTGAGCAGCCGCCAGCGCAGGTTGTCGGTCACTTGCAGCCCAGGGGCCGTCGTGAACTCGGCGTCGACCTGTCGCAGGGAGCGCGCCGTCTGCTCGGCGTCGAGCTCGACGAGCCCCTGGCTCTTCTTGGTGAAGATGCGGAAGGAGCCCTGCGGCGTGCGCAGCGCGGTCCAGCGCAGGCCCTCGTCCGTGCTGACGATGTGGAAGTCGGTGAGCGTCTCGGTCGGCGAGTTGAACGCGCTGGACGCGTTCTGCTCGGCCACCTCGCGCGGCACCAGCCGGACGCGCCCGCCGGCCGGCAGCCCGCGGATCGGCTCGTAGCGCGTCGCCTCGACGATCGCGCGCCGCACGAGCGGGCCGTGGAGGGCCGAGCCCAGGATCAGGAGGAAGAAGGCGAGCACCGGGAACGCCACCAGCCACGTCGGCGGGCGCACGCCGCTGCGCAGGTCGTCCAGCGTGGTCCAGCTGCGTCGCGAGCGCCGCAGCAGAACCGCGCCGGCGGCCAGGACCAGGAGCGGTGGCAGCCAGACCAGCGGCGCGGTCCAGAGCACCATCGCCAGCCCGTGCCAGATCGGCCGTACGAGCCACAGGAGGACCAGCGCGACGGCGCCCAGCGCGAGCGGGATGGGCCGGAGGCGGCGCACCGGGGGTGACTCTAGTCCGCGGGAGGCGCGCCCTAGGCCGCGACCGGCTCACGGCGCGCCGCAGGGGCGGCCGGCTGCGGCGCAGTGAACCGCATCGCGCCGTCGTCGACCGCGCCGTGGCGCAGGGTGACGACGTCCTGCGCGTAGCTCGTCCCCAGCCGCCAGGGGGCCTTCGAGCCCTGCTTGGGGAACTCGTGGACCGAGCGCTGCACGTAGCCGGCGGTCAGGGTCAGCAGCGGCTCCTCGGTGACCGACGGGTCATCGTTGGTCGGCACGCACACGCTGTGGCCGTGCTCGTCCATGTACGCCAGCAGGCGGCAGACGTACTCGCTGACGAGGTCGGCCTTCAGCGTCCACGACGCGTTCGGGTAGCCGACCGTGAACGCGTAGTTCGGGACGCCGCCGAGCATCATGCTCTTGTAGGCCATGGTCTCGGGCAGCTCGACGTCGTGCCCGTCGACGCCCAGCTTCACCCCGCCGAAGACCTGCAGGTTCAGGCCGGTCGCGGTGACGATCACGTCGGCCTCGAGCTCGGCGCCGGACTCCAGCTCGATCCCGCGCTCGGTGAACGTCGCGATCCGGTCGGTCACGACCGACGCGCGGCCGCGGCGGATGGCCCGGAAGAGGTCGCCGTCGGGGACGATGCACATGCGCTGGTCCCAGGGCTCGTAGCGCGGCTTGAAGTGCGTGTCGACGTCGTAGCCCTTCGGGAGCTGGTGCTTGAGCCCGGCGCGGATGGCCGCCTTGACCAGCCGCGGTCGTCGCCGGCTGAGCTGGTACATGAGCGTCGTGAGCACGACGTTCTTCCACCGGGTGATGGGGTAGGCGAGGCGGTCGGGCAGCAGGCGGCGCAGCCCGTTGGCGATCGGGTCGACGGCCGGGACCGTCACCACGTAGCTGGGCGAGCGCTGCAGCATCGTCACGTGCGCGGCGCGCTCGGTCATCGCCGGGACGAGCGTCACGGCCGTCGCGCCGCTTCCGATGACGACGACGCGCTTGCCCGCGTAGTCGAGGTCCTCGGGCCAGTGCTGGGGATGGATGATCGGGCCGCCGAAGCGCTCGGTCCCGGGGAAGTGCGGCGTGTAGCCCTCGTCGTAGCGGTAGTAGCCGCCGCACACGAACAGGAAGCCGCACGTGACGCGCACCGCCTCACCGGTGTCGGTGCGCGTCGCCTGGACGGTCCAGCGCGCCTCGGCGCTCGACCAGTCGGCGCGCTCGATGCGGTGGTGGAAGTGGATGTGCCGCTCGATGCCGCCGTCGCCGGCGGTCTGGCGGATGTAGCGCAGGATCGACGGCCCGTCGGCGATCGACTTGGCCTCCGTCCACGGGCGGAAGCGATAGCCCAGGGTCTGCATGTCGGAGTCCGAGCGGATGCCGGGATAGCGGAACAGGTCCCAGGTCCCGCCGATCGTGTCGCGCGCCTCGAAGATCGCGTAGGTCTTGTGCGGGAACGCGGCCTGCAGGTGGTGGGCCGCGCCGATCCCGGAGAGCCCGGCGCCGACGATCAGCACGTCGAGGTGAGGGGTGGGGGGCATCGTCCCCGATGATGCGACAACCACCGGCGCGGGGGAAGGGCGACTAGCCCACTATCGCGCGCTGCGTTTGGGCAGAATGCCCACATGACGGTAGGCTGTCGCGCATGGCGACCGACCCCCGCTGGGAGCGCCCCCGGGACTCCGTGGTGCGCCTCATCCGCGCCACGGCCCTGCGGCTGCTGGAGGGGCCGGAGGGCCTGATCGAGGAGGTCGACGCCGCGGTGCTCGCGACGGCGCCCGAGGGCGTGGTGGCCGATCCCGCGCTGAGCGCCGCCGTCGGTGCGACGAACCGTGCGAACCTCGTGCACTGGGCGAGGGCCAACGTCGAGGAGCCGGGCGCGCCGGTCCCGCCGCTGCTCGGCCCCGAGACGATGGACCTGGCCCGCGACGTCGTCCGCCGCGGGCTCGACGACACGTCCTTCGACGGCTACCGCGTCGGCCAGAACATCGCCTGGCGCTACTGGATGGCCGCCGCATTCGACCTGGCCGAGGATCCCGAGGACCTGCGGGACATGCTCGACGTCACCTCGCGCTCGAGCGCGGCGTTCGTCGACGACACGCTGGCCGCGATGCACGCGCGGATCGATCAGGAGCGCGCGCAGCTCACCCGCGGGACGCATGCCGAGCGCCTGGAGGTCGTGAACCTGATCCTCGAGGGTGCGCCGATCACCGCCGAGCGCGCCAGCGGCAGGCTGCGCTACGAGCTCGCGCGCTCCCACACCGCCGCGATCCTCTGGAGCGATGCCAGCACGCCCGGCCAGGGCCGGCTCGAGCGGGCCGCCGACGCGGTGGCTCGCGCGGCCGGCGCGCGCCGGCCGTTCACGGTCGGCGCCAGCGCGACCTCGCTGTGGGCCTGGTTCACCGCCGACGGCGAGCCGGACACCGACGCGGTGCGCGCGGCGCTCGAGGGCACGCCGGGCGTGCGCGTGGCGCTGGGCTCGACCGCCGCGGGAATCGAGGGCTTTCGCCGCAGCCACCTCGACGCCCTCGCCGGCCAGCGCCTGATGCATCGCATGCCGGGCGAGCTGCGCGTCGCCGGCTTCCAGGACGTCCAGCTCGTGGCGCTCGCGGCGCAGGACGAGGAACGCGCGTCGGAGTTCGTGACCCGCACCCTCGGGGACCTGGCCACCGCCGAGCCCGCGCTGCGCGACACGCTGCGCGTGTACATCCGCGAGGAGTTCAGCGCCTCGCGCGCGGCACGCGCGCTGTTCGCCCACCGCAACACGGTCCTCAACCGCCTGGGCCGCGCGACGGAGCTGCTTCCCGCCCCGCTCGCGGGCCGTGGCCTCGAGGTCGGCCTCGCGCTCGAGATCGTCCACTGGCTGGGCCCGCGCCCGGCCGGCGGCGCGGGCGATCAGCGCCTGCGGCTGACGGTGAGCGCCGGGCTGACCGACCGGGCGCGCCCGCGGGCCTCGGGGACGACCACGCGGTAGGCGTCGGACCGCGGCCCGCGCCGGACCACGAAGGCGAAGCGCGACCGGCCGCCGGCGAGCGGAAGCAGCCGCGCGCGGCGCACCGTCGACCAGCGGCGCCCCGCGCGCCGCTGCAGCGTCACGCGGACGCCCGACAGCCGCGGGCTGACCGCGCCCGAGAGTCGCACGCGCCCGCCGCGCAGGTAGCGCCGGCGCAGCGTGACCGCGGCCCGCCGGCGAGTGGTCGTCCTCCCGGCCACGCTGCGGGCAGGCCGCGGCTGCGCCTGCGCGGCGCTCCCCTGGCCGGCGCCGGCCGGTCCGCCGGAGGCCGGCGACACCGCGATCGGATGCGTCACCGTCGTGGTGCTCGTGCTGGTGGCGCTCGCCGCGGTGAGGCTGACCGTGTACTCGCCGGGCTGCGCGTAGCGGTGGGACGGGTGGCGCGCCGTCGAGCTCGTGCCGTCGCCGAACTGCCAGAGCCAGCTCGTCGCCCCGCCGCTCGACGCGTCGAGGAAGCGGGCGCTCAGCGGATCCCCCGGCTCCTCCACCGCCGCGAACGACGCGACGACCGCCGGCGGCGCCGGCGTCGCGACGGGCAGCGAGCGGTGCCAGTAGGTGTCGATCCCGGGGGCCGGGTTGTTGGCCAGGATCACGAGCCCCGTCACGGCGTTGACGGGCTGCTTCGTCGACGTGACGTCGTTGAGGTTCGGGCTCCCGGCGTCACGGATGACCGCGGTGCCGATGCCCGGCTCGAAGCCGAGGGCGTCGAGTGCCGTCGACTTCGCGCAGATGTCGCCGCCCGCGTCGCCGTTGCGGGCCGGCGGCTGCGGGCAGGTGGCGAGCATGTGCGCTCGGCTGCCCGGGTCCTCGAGGAGCACGATCGGACGCGTGTGCCCGTCGGCGACCGTGCCGAAGGTCGCGTTGGACCAGCTGCCGTCGGCGTTGCGGCGCAGGAGCACCGTGCGCCGGCTGGTCGGCGCGCTCTCGGCCGACTTGATGGCGGCGAAGACGCGCCCGGCGCGATCGGCCTTGAGGTTGAGGTGGTCGTTGGTCGCGGGGGCGCCCGGGATCGCGCCGATGGCCCAGTCGCCCGTCGCGTCGCCGGCGCCGTCCTGGTGGACGGCGAAGTAGAAGAAGCGCTGGTCGCCGAAGAACTGGCGGCTGAACACGAGGCCGATCCGGTCGCCGCCGAAGGCCACGAGCGCCGAGAGGTCGTCGCTGATGTTCCCGAAGAAGGGTGACACGACGTACGGCGTCCCCCAGGAGGCGTCGTCGCCGTTGGTGTGGTTCGCGTAGACCTGCGCGCCCTGCACCCACGTGGCCCACAGCCGCCCGGTCGAGTCCATGTCGATGACGAGCGACTCGGTCCTGGCGGCGTTGACGAGGACAGGGAACCCGGCGTCCAGCGTGTGGCGACCGGTCGCCGGGTCGTAGCTGTAGCGGTACAGACGACCCGACTGGGCCGGCGGGGCCGCGGTGCCCGTCTGGGTGAAGACATGCGAGGCGACGTACAGCTTGCGCGAGGCGGCGTGCCACAGCACGTCCGCGTTGGCGTTGTTGCGCGGGTCCAGCGTCGTGCCGGTGTCGAGCCAGCGCTGCGTCGCGGCGTCGAGGCGATGGATGCGGTGCACGCCGGCCGCCGGCGAGTACATGCTCGCCCACCACGCCCCGTCGTTGAACCAGAGCTTGCTCTCGGGCTTGGTCTGCGTGGGCGAGCCGGTCACCGGGGCGTAGCTGAAGCCCTCCGTGCCGATGTCGCCCGGAGCGGCGTGAGCCGCAGCGCCCCACGCACCCAGACCGGCCACCGCCACAGCGGCTATGAGGATCCCCCGCGCTCCCCCCATGCAGGTACGGCACGTTAACGCTCGCGGGCGACGCGTCGTCTCGCCGAGGTCTTCGACGGCGTCGTGCCTAGGCGAGCGGGCCCAGCCGCAGCGCGAGCACGCACACGTCGTCGGGCCGGCCGGTCGCGCCGGCGACCGTCGTCGTGCGAGCGATGACGCGACCGTGTCCGGCGCCTCGTCGCGGAGTCGATCGATCCTCGCCAGGAGCTCGTCCAGCCCGGCGCGGAGCGGGCGGTCGCTGCGCTCGATGAGGCCGTCGGTGTAGAGCACGACCATGGCTCCCGCCGGGAGCTGGCAGGCGCCCTCCGGCCGGTCGCTCCAGAAGGTGTGCGCGTCGAGCGGCGTGGACCGGCCCTCCGACGCGAACCACGCGGCGCCGTCCGGCTCGACGATGGCCGGAGGCGGATGTCCCGCGCACGCGTAGCGCATGGAGCCCAGGCGCACGTCGATCTCCGCGTAGGCGACGGTGGCCATCTGGCCGACCGCGTGCCGGCGGCGAGAACTCGGACAGCGCTTCGAGCAGGGCGCCCGGCTCGAACCCGGTGGACGCCAGCGCGCGCAGGGCGCTGCGCAGCTGGCCCATCGTCGCGGCGGCGCCGAGGCCGCGCCCCACGACGTCGCCGACCACGATCCCGAGCGTCTCGCCCGGCTCGAGCCAGAACGCGTCGTACCAGTCGCCTCCGACCTCGAGCCCCTTGTCCGCGGGGCGGTAGGCGACCCCGATCTCGATGCCCTCGCCTTCGCGGAGCGCGCCCGCGAGGAGGCCGCGCTGCAGCTCGAGCGCCACCTCCTGCTCGCGCCGCCGCGCCCGCAACAGCTCCTGCTCGTAGCGACGGCGGTCGGTCGCGTCGAAGACGGTCGTGCGGATCACGCGCGGCCGGCCGGCGTCGTCGTGGCGCAGGACCGAGTTGACCAGCGCCGGCAGCCTGCTGCCGTCCGGCGCGCACGATCTCGACGGCGATCTCGCGCACCGAGCCCTGCATCGTCAGCAGCGGCGCGTAGTGCGTCTCGTGGTAGATCCGGCCGCCCGGGGTCAGCAGCTCCTGGAAGCGGCGCCGTCCGACGAGGTCCTCGCGCTTGCGGGCCGGTCAGCTCCTCGAACGTACGGTTGACGCGAAGGATCGTGCCGTCGATCGCGGTCGTGAGGTAGCCGCACGGCGCCGTCTCGAAGAGGTCCTCGGCCGACTCGTCGAGCAGGTCGTCGGAGATGCTCACTCGGCCAGGAACCTCCGCATCGCGGCGACCGTCTCGTCGGGCGCACTCAGGTTCGGGCAGTGCCCGGTGGCGGCCAGGAGGACGAACCGGCTGTCGGGGAGCCGATCGTGGACGTACTCGCCCACGGCCAGCGGAGCGATCATGTCGTCGGAGCACTGCAGCACCAGCGACGGCGTGCGCACGCGCTCGAGGTCGCTGCGGTTGTCGGCCAGGAAGGTCGCGCGCGCGAAGGCGGCGGCGATCTCGGGGTCAGTCCGGCAGAAGCTGTTGGTGAGCTCCTCGCCGAGCTCCGGGCCGGTCCGGATTGCCCATGATCACCGGCGCCATCGTGCTCGACCACCCGAGGTAGTTGCTCTCGAGCGACTCGAGCAGGCCCGCGATGTCCTCCTCGGAGAAGCCACCGACGTAGCCCTCGTCGTCGAGGTAGCGCGGCGACGGCCCGACGAGGACCAGGCGGCCGAAGCGCTCGGGGCGCGCGCTCGCGGCGAGGATCCCGATCATCGCGCTGACCGAGTGGCCGACGAACACGACGTCGTCGAGGTCGAGCTCGTCGCAGATCTCGAGCGACGTCCGACGCGTAGCCGCCGAGCGAGGAGTAGCGGTGCGTGTCGAAGGCGGAGGCGTCCGAGCCCCCGTACCCGACGTGGTCGAACAGCACGATGCGGTACTCGTCGCTGAACGCCGGCCACACGAAGCGCCACATGCTCTGGTCGCAGCCGAACCCGTGAGCGAACATCATCGGCCGCCCGTCGGGCGCGGCCGTGCACCGTGACGTTGTTGCGCTCCAGTGCGCTCACGGTGCGTCTGTCGATCGGGAGAAGGCCCAGCATGCCCGTCATCTCCAGCACCTGGACGACGCTCGGATGCATGCCCTCGGATACCCGCAGCTCGCGGTCGCTGTCCGCTGCCGCACGCAGCGCCGTGTTCAGCGCCCGCACGCCCGAGGAGTCCATGAACGTGACCTTCCGCAGGTCGATGACGACCGCGCCCGGTGGCGAGCCCGCTTCGCACGGCGCGCGAGAACTCGTCGACGGTCGCGAGGTCCAGCTCGCCGGCGACCGAGATCGTCGTAGCGCCACCGTCGCCTTCGGTGACGTCGATCGAGAAGGTCGGCGGGTCAGCTCGGTCCGAGCCCACTGCGGCGAAGACTAGCGGCAGTGCCCTTGCGCCACGCTCGCCTTGCGGGGGTCGAGGTCGTCTGCTATAAAAACTGAACGACCAGTTTCGAAATAGAGGACAGCGACATGCAGCAGACGACGCTCAAGACGGTGCAGCTGGGCCAGACCGGACTCGAGATCACCCGTGTGGGGTTCGGCGCGTGGGCGATCGGCGGCGCCGGCTGGGAGGGCGGCTGGGGCTCGCAGGACGACGCGGAGTCCGTCGCGGCGATCGAGCGCGCGCTCGCGCTCGGCATCAACTGGATCGACACGGCCGCCGTCTATGGCCTCGGGCATTCCGAGGAGGTCGTGCGGCGCGCGCTGGAGGGTGTCGAGCGGCGCCCGTACGTGTTCACCAAGGCCGGGCTGCTGGACGGCGGCGGAGGGCGGATCGCCAACAGCCTGAAGCGCGACTCGATCCGCAGCGAGGTCGAGGCGAGCCTCTCGCGGCTGGGGATCGACGCCATCGACCTCTACCAGATCCACTGGCCGAATCCCGATGCGGACATCGAGGAGGGTTGGTCGGCGTTCGCCGAGCTCAAGGACGAGGGGCTCGTGCGCCACGTCGGCGTCTCGAACTTCGACGCCGACCAGCTGCGACGCGCGCAGACGATCGCGCCGGTGGAGACGCTGCAGCCGCCGTACTCGCTGGTCGACCGCGCGGTCGAGGAGGAGATCCTGCCCTTCGCCGAGCGCGAGCGGATCGGCGTCATCGCCTACTCGCCGATGGGCTCGGGCCTGCTGAGCGGGGCCATGAACCGCGAGCGGATCGCCTCGCTCCCCGATGACGACTGGCGCAAGCGCGACGCGCGCTTCTCCGAGCCGGCGCTGTCACGCCACCTCGCCACCGTCGAGCGCCTGGACGTCGTCGCCGACCACCACGGCACCACGCCCGGCGCCGTGGCCATCGCCTGGACGCTTCACAACGCCGCCGTCGACGGCGCCATCGTCGGGTTCCGCCGCCCCGACCAGGTCGATCCGCTCGTGTCGGCGGCGAACCTCGAGCTCACCCCCGAGGATCTCCGCGAGATCGCCGACGGCTCGTGAGCGAACCCGCCGGCACCACGCGGCGGCCCGGGCGCCCGCGCAGCGAGCGAGCGCGCCGAGCGATCCTGCAGGCCGCCGCCGATCTGCTGCTCGACGAGGGCGGCGACCGCGTCAGCATGGACGCGGTCGCCGAACGTGCCGGCGTGAGCAAGGCCACGATCTACCGATGGTGGCCGTCCAAGGAGATGCTGACGGTCGACGCGCTGCTCGAGTGGGCGACCGCGGGCAGCCCCCCGCGCGACACCGGCACGCTGCGCGGCGACCTGCTGGCGCTCGTGCAGCCGTGGGTGCGAGAGATCCGCCGGCGGCCGTTCGGGCGCGTCATCGCCGCCCTCGTCTCGGAGGCCCAGTCCGACCCCGAGTTCGCGCAGGTGTACCGCGCGCGCTTCGTCGAGCAGCGCCGCGTGCCGATGCGCGACGCCTTCGAGCGCGCGATCGCGCGCGGCGAGATCCGCGCCGACCTCGATCTCGAGGTCGCGCTCGACCTGATCTACGGACCCCTCTACCACCGCCTCCTGCACGGCCATGCGCCGCTCAACGGTCGCTTCGCCCAGGACGTCGTCGACCTGGCGCTCGCCGGGATCGCCCATCAACCGCCGCCGGCCCGCCCCTGAGCCATGGACGGCCGCCACCGCGTATCGGTCGCCCGGGCGCTCGGTGACCGGGACATCGCTTGCCCACCTCAGCCCCCAACCCACGAGGAGAGAGATCCATGCCACGCCTGACCCAGCCTCAACGTCGCGACGTCGTGAGCAGTCCTTCGGCACGCGCCACCTCGACGACGGACGCGTCGGTCAGGGTGATCCACACGTCAGCACCGCCGCCCGGGCGGCTCGTGGCGTTCGGGTTGCCGGGCTCGTCGACGTCGATCGCCGGGCCTCGCTCGCCCTCCGGCGTCTTCTGGTTGTCGTCGCTCGATCGAACGAGGTTGAGGTGACCGGCTCGACGGCACAGGCCCCGCCGACTGTCCACCGGCGGATGCGAGCGCGCCCCGCTGGCTCAGGCTCCCGGTATGGCACGAACGGTGACCCCTCGACGCCCGGCATCCACGAGCGGACGGCGCTCCAAGGCGCCGTCGCCCCAGGGGGCCGATCGTCTCCTGCAACAGATCAGGACCCTTGTCCAGGACGGCAGGCGCGACACGAGCGCGACCGTCGTCGAGCGTGAGGCGCGCCGGCAGGAGATCGAGCGCCTCAGGGCGAGGCTCGCCGAGCTGGTCAAGCGGACGGCCGCAGTCCAGCGAGACGCGCCGCGATGACGCGGACAGAGCCCGAGCCCGCGGGTGGCCCGTGGACGTCCCAGGCGCGACCGCCGGAGGCCGCGCCCGCCCAGGTCGTCGTCGTGGGCGGTGGGGTCGCGGGTCTCGAAACGCTGATGGCCTTGCGCGACCTTGCACCCGAGCGCGTCCAGCTGACGCTCGTGGCGCCGCACGACGAGTTCGTCTACCGGCCGGTTGCGGCCGACCCGCCGTTCGGCCTCGGGAGCGCGCGGCGGATCGGGTTGTACGACGTCGCGCGGGCGGCCGATGCCGCCTTCGTCAACGCTGCCATTGAATCGGTCGACCCGGACGCACGGATCGCCCGGCCGGCGGGGAGCCACCCGCTCGACTACGACGCGCTGGTGCTCGCCGTCGGGGCGAGGGCCGTGCCGGCGATCGAGCGCGCACTCATGTGGGACGACCGCTCTGCTCCCGCGCTGCTCGGAGGGCTGCTGGAGGACATCGAGGAGGGCTACAGCCGGCGTCTGGCGATCGTCATCCCGCCCGGGGTCGGTTGGCCGCTGCGCGGATACGAGCTGGCGCTGTGGATCGCGCGGGAAGCGAAGGGGATGTCGGCCGAGCTCGAGACCACGATCGTCGTTCCCGAGCCGTCGCCGCTCCAGATCTTCGGGTCCCGGGCAGTCGACGAGGTCTCCTCCGAGCTCGAGCAGGCCGGAGTGCAGATCATGTCGGCGGCGAGCGCCGAGGTCACGCCGGGTCATGCCGCCACGGTCGTCATGCGGCCGTCCGGCAGACGCCTGGAGGTCGACCGCGTCCTTGCGCTGCCCGCGTTGAAGGGCCGCCGGATCGCCGGGATACCCGCGGACGCCGCGGGATTCGTCGAGGTCGACGGGCATTGCCGCGTGCGTGCCGTCGACCGCGTGTGGGCGGCCGGCGATGTCACGTCGTGCTCGCTGAAGTCGGGCGGCGTCGCGGTTGAGCAGGCCGGTGTCGTCGCCGGCGACATCGCCGCCCGGGCGGGCGCCGACGTCGCGCCGCGAGCGTTCGATCCCGAGCCGCTCGAGGACCTGGCCGGGCCCCCCGGGGGCCGCTTCCTGAACGCATGGCTCGGCGCGGACGAGGACGCGCGGCTGACGCGGCCAGGGGCGGGCGGACTGCCGATGCTGGCGTTCCTGCAGCGCGACCTCAAGGCGAACTGGCGCGGGCAATCGTGATGGCAGCGGTCCAACCGGCCGCCGCGAGCTCGCCGCCGTCGGCCATCGGTGCGGCCGGCCCGCGCTGAGGCGGCCGCTAGCCTGACCGGGTCCTGATGCGACCCGCGACGCTCATCGGCGCCTGCTGCGCTGCCCTCGCGCCGGCGCTTGCGGGGTGCGCGGGCGGCGACGAGACGCCCGAGCCAACGCCGCGGCCGGTGCGCCTCGAGGTCACGGCGCCCGCCGACGCCGCGATCGTGCGCGGCGGCACGCTGGACGTGCGTGGCCGCGTGAGCCCCGCCGGCGCGACGGTGCGGGTCCTCGGGCGTCCCGCGCACGTGAGCCGCGGCACCTTCACCGCCGTGGTTCCCCTCGAGCATGGTCGCAACGTCGTCGACGTCGCCGCCACGGCCCGGGGGCGGCGAACGGCGCTGGCCGCCTTCCGCGTGACGAGGGACGAGCGCGTGGCGGTGCCGGACCTGGCGGGTGTCGCGGCCGGCGACGTCGAGCGTGAGATCGAGCCTCTGGGCCTGCGCGTCGAGGTCCGCCGCGGCGGCGGGCTGCTCGACCGCCTGCTCCCCGGCGACCCCGTCGTCTGCGAGCAGGAGCCCGCCGCCGGCACGCGACTGCGCCGCGGGCGGACCGTTCGCGTGGTGGTCGCCCGAAGCTGCTAGCGGCTCATCCTCGAGGCGTCACCGCGATGAGCCCGATGCGCGGCTGACCACGGTCGCGCAGGACGCCGAGCACGATCCGGCCCTCGATCGCCGGGCCGCCCGCGCGCGTGACGCGGTACCTCGCGCTCGCGCGACCGGCCCGCCCCCCGCGGGCCTCGAGGTCGTCCAGCTCGTAGGACTCGGTCTCGTTGGCCTGGAACTGGCGCTCGTACTCCGTCACGACGCCGGCACGTCCGCGAGCCACGCCCGCTGGCAGGACGCGCTGCACGTCCCTGGTCAGCAGCCGGCCCAGCGCCCGGCTGTCCTCCGTCTCGTAGGCCCTGGCGAAAGCCTCCGCCACATCGCGGACCTCGCCGTCGGAGAGCGCTGCGCTCGGATCGCCGCCGCCTTCTCCGCCGCTCACGGCGATCAGGGCGGCACCCGTCGCGAGGCCCGCCGCCGCCACGCCGATCGCAGCCGCGCGGCGGCCGGGCCGAGCGCGCCGGGGCGGCGGCTCGGCCACCGGCCGCGGCCTCACCGCCGTGGCCTGCGCGTTGACGGTCGTCACCGCGGTCGGGGCGGCGGCGTGGCCGTTCGTGGGGACACCGGTCGCGGCAGGGCCGACCGCAACGCTGCGCTCGGACTCCGTCACGGGCTCGCCCCTGGCGGCGGCCTCCGCCGCACGGGCGAGGTCGCCGGCGGAGGGATAGCGGTCGGCCGCGTCCTTGGCGAGCGAGCGCTCGATCACCCGGTCGAAGCCCTTGGGCGCTCCGATCTCCGACGGACGCGGGGGCGCATCGCCCAGGTGGGCGAGGATCGTCGCCGGCACCGTCTCCCGCACGAACGGCGGCTCGCCGGTCAGCGCCGCGAAGAGGACGCAGCCGAGGGAGTAGACGTCGGCACGGGCGTCGACGCGCTCGCCACGCAGCTGCTCGGGCGACGTGAAGTCGGTCGTGCCGATCCATCCGCCGGTGTGGGTGAGTCGGGTGTCAGAGGCCTGCAGCCGCGACAGGCCGAAGTCGCTGAGGTACGCGCGCTCCTCCTCGCGACGACCGGCGACCAGGACGTTTGCGGGCTTGACGTCACGATGCACGAGGGCGGCGGCGTGCGCGGCGTCCAGCGCCGCGGCCACCTGCCCGACGATCGCCGCGGCGCGAGCCGCCTCGAGCGGCCCCTCGCGCCGGATCAGCGCGTGGAGGTCCGTCCCCCTCACGTAGCGCATGGCGAGGTACAGCTCACCGTCCTCCTCGCCCACCGCGTGCACCGGCACCACGTTGGGATGCTCGATCGCGGCGGCCATGCGCTGCTCCCGCTGGAAGCGCTCGCGGAACTCGGGATCGGCGGCCCGATCGGAGGCGATGAGCTTGAGCGCCACGACGCGCCCGCCGTCGAGCTGCACGGCGCGGTAGACCACGCCCATGCCCCCGCGACCGGCGACCGCCTCGATGCGGTAGCCGCCGAACACGTCGCCTGGCGCCAGCGCGGTCACCGACCCATTCTGACCGACGCCCCCCGCTGCCTCCGCACCACGCAGGCCGGCTGCGATGGGGGCGACCTGTTTCGAACCACGACCTCTTGCGTGTGAGACAGGCGCCCGCGAGCAGGGCGCGATTGACGCGGGCTTGCACGCGACCTAGGCTCGCCGCCATCTCTCCCACCTCGAAGGAGGGCATCATGAGCGGACCGGGCACCGTCGTCCTCGTCCACGGCGGTTTCGTCGACGGCTCCGGCTGGCAGGAGGTCTACCGCCTGCTGAAGGGGGACGGCTACAGCGTCAGCGTCGTCCAGAACCCGACGCTGTCGCTCGAAGGCGACGCCGCCGCGGCCAAGCGCGTCATCGCCGCGCAGGGCGAACCCGTCATCCTCGTCGGCCACTCCTACGGCGGAGCAGTGATCACCGAGGCGGGCAACGATCCGAACGTCGCGGCGCTCGTCTACATCGCAGCGTTCGCGCCGGACACCGGCGAGTCCGTCAACACGCTGATCGCCGATCCGCCGCCCGGCGCGCCTGTGCCGCCGATCCTTCCGCCGCAGGACGGCTTCCTGTTCCTCGACCGAGACAAGTTCCATGCGTCGTTCGCGGCCGACCTCTCGGCCGAAGAGGCCGCGTTCATGGCCGACTCACAGGTGCCGTGGGGCGTCGACGCCCTGGGTGGGACGATCAGCGAGGCGGCGTGGCGGAGCAAGCCGAGCTGGTACCTCGTCGCAACCGACGACCGGATGATCCCGCCGCCTGCCCAGCGCTCGATGGCCGAGAGGGCGGGCGCGACCGTGGTCGAGGCTGCGGGCAGCCACGCGATCTACCTGTCGCAGCCGGCGACAGTGGCTGGCCTGATCGAACAGGCCGCGTCCGAGGTGCTCTCGAGCACCCGCTGAGTCGGCGAGCGCCTGCACGGTGCCGTGGAGCGGCGGTGCTGCGTTCACGCCACCCCTGCTTGACCTACCACCTTCCGGACTGGTAGTGCTGGCAAATCCGGCGCCTCGTCCTCCTCCTGGCCGTCCTTGCAGCCGCTGTCATCCTGTCCGCCTGCGCGGTCGGTCGGACCGGCACCGCCACGGACGTCACGACGAGCGGCGCCACGCTGCGGGGCGCGGTCGAGTCCGATCGCGACCAGACGGTCTCGTGGTGGTTCGAGTACGGCACCTCGACCGTCTACGGCAGCGAGACCCCGCGACGGACCCTCACCATGGGTCGGACGCGGGTCGACGTCTCGGAGGCCCTCGGCGGGCTCGAGCCCGAGACGGCCTACCACGTCCGGCTCTGTGCGCAGGCCCCCGACTTCGACGCGTTCTGCGGCGACGACCAGGCCTTCACGACCGCAGCCCGACGCCCCGCCCACCGAGCTCTCGATCACCGCCACCCCGGCGCTGTACCCGGCCTTCGATCCCGCCGTCAGTGACTACGTGACCCGCTGCGGCAGTGACCCGGTCGCCTTCGAGGTCGCGGCGCCGGCCGGGACCGAGGTCGCGGTCGACGGGGCGGCGGCGCGCAGCGGTCGCTTCACCGAGAGCGTCCAGCTCGCCGCCGGGCAGCGGGCCGCGATCACGGCCACGACCGGCGCCACGACCGACACCTTCCACGTTCGCTGTCTGCCCGCCGACTTCCCCGCCTGGACCCACGCGCGAAGCGGCCAGCCCAGCCAGGGCTGGACGCTCGTGAGCGTCGTCAAGGGGTCCACCGCGGACCAGCACGTGGTCTTCTTCGACAACCGCGGCGTGCCCGTCTGGTGGTACAGCCCCGTCGGAATCTTCCCGATCGACGCCAAGCTGCTGTCGGACGACAGCGTGGCGTTCGCCGAGTGGATTCTCAGCGGCTTCAACCCCAACCCGGCGCTGAAGTACCAGGTCCGCCGGCTGGACGGCACCCTCGTGCGGACGCTGCAGACGGTGGGCGTGCCCACCGACTTCCACGATCTGCAGGAGCTGCCCAACGGCAACTACCTGCTCGTGGCCTACAAGCCGCGCGACCACGTCGACCTCAGCGCGTACGGCAAGTCCAGCGACTCCACCGTGCTCGACGCCGAGATCCAGGAGCTCACCCCGGACGGGCAGCTCGTGTGGTCGTGGAACTCCAAGGACCACATCGACCTCGACGAGACCGGCCGCTGGTGGAACACCCAGAACCCGGGGACCCTGCCCGACGGGCGCCAGGCCATGGACCACGTCCACATCAACGCCGTCGAGCCCGACGGCACCGGCCTGCTCATCTCCTTGCGCCACACGGACGCCGTCTACCGCATCAGCCGCACCGACGGCCACGTCGAGTGGAAGCTCGGCGGGACCGCGATCCCCGAGAGCCTGACCGTGGCCGACGACCGCGCTCCGCCCGCCACGCTCGGCGGCCAGCACGACGTCCGCCGCCTCGCCGACGGGACCGTGAGCGTGTACGACAACGGCACCGGCCTGAGCCGGCCGCCGCGGGTCGCGCGCTACACGATCGACACGGGCGCCGGGACCGCCACCCTCACCGAGAGCGTGAGCGACTCTGAGATCGTCAACTCGCCGTGCTGCGGAGGCGCCCGCAGGCTCGGCTCGGGCGGCTGGCTGGTGCAATGGGGAGGCCAGCCCGTCGTCGGCGAGTACGCCGCGGACGGCTCGCGTCGCTTCAAGCTGCAGATCCCCGGAGGCTCGCTGTACCGCGCCGTCCCCGTCCCCGTCACGCGGCTCAGCGCCGCTCAGCTGCGGCAGGCGATGGACACGATGTTCCCGCGCTGAGCCGCGGGGTAGACGGTGTCTGATTCCTGCTTGCCGAGCTGCTGCGCCTGGGCGATCAGCTTCTCGAGATGCGTCGCGGGTCAGCCGCGGTAGGAGTTGCTCGTGTGGACGAGCGTCGAGAGCTTGCCATCGCGCGAGTAGAGCCTGATGCGGGCGCGGGTGTAGGTGTCATTACCCGCCCCGTGGTTCATGGGCGTGCTCGCGGCCTGGGTCCCCACGACCGAGTGCGAGGTGGACGGCAAGGCGACCCCGTCGGCGTTGTAGAACGTGCGCATCCAAGGTTCATGGCCGCCTGTCCCGGAGCACATCGCCGCCGACGCGTAGCCATCGACGTCCTCCAGCCCTCCCGCGGCGCTTAGGAGCCTGACGCCTCGCGCGTCGGCACGGGTCAGCCGCGTGCCGTAGGCGCAGCGCTGCCCAGGCATCGTCATAGCTGAACGGTTGCGTTCGAGTGCGGATGGGAACCCTATCGCGCATGTCCCGACGCCTCCTCCTCGTCGCGGCGCTCCTCGCTGCCGCGCTCGCGCTTCCCGCCACCGCCTCGGCCGCCCCTACGCCTGACGCCCGCGCCCAGGTCGTCGACGCCGTCGTCAGGGCCGTGCCGGGCGCGCGGGTCAACCCGCTCGCGCGACGAGCCGCTGGTCGGCGTGCCCGGCGGTCGACGCGCTGGCCGCCGGGCGCGCCGAGGTGATGATGGACCCGGCCTTCTGGACGCAGGTCGTCGGCAACCTGCTCGTCTCGCGCACGGTCGTGCTGCCGACGCCCGTCGACCTCGTCAAGCCCGAGATGTACCTGCCGACCGCGCCGGTCGCGCAACGGCGAGCTACGTCTGGCCGCTGTCGCGCCGGCCGGTCGACCTGTCGGGCGTGCGCTACGAGTGGCAGGGCCGCCAGAAGTCGCTGCGCGACTTCGTGCGCTCGACCGAGACCGACGTCGTCGCGTTCCTGCACGACGGGCGGATCGTCACCGACCTCTACGCCAACGGCTGGTCGGCCGACGTGCGCCACCAGCCGTGGTCGGTCACCAAGTCGTTCATCTCCGCCGTCGTCGGCATCGCGGTCGACGAGGGCACGGTCGCGCTCGATCGAGGACCCGATCGAGCGCTACGTCCCCGAGCTGCGCGGGCACGGCATGGGAGGGCACGACGATCCGCAACCTGCTCGAGATGGAGTCGGGCGTGCACTGGGACGAGGGCACGCCGGTGCTCGCCAGTCAACACGCAGGTCGCAGCAGTGGATCCAGGCCGCGCTCGACCTCGTACACGAACGGCGCGCGCGGGTCAGGGCGCGCAACGAGTTCCTCAAGTCGCTGCCGCGCGTCGCGCCGCAGGGCACGACGTTCTCCTACAACAGCGGCAACACGCAGGTGCTCGCGTGGGTCGCCGAGAAGGTCTACGGCAAGCCGTTCAACCAGGTGATCGCCGAGAAGCTGTGGCAGCCGACGGGCATGGCCGGCGACGCGCGCATGCTCACCGACCGCGTCGGCGACGCGATCGCCTCGCAGGGCCTGTACTCGCGGATCTTCGACCTCGCCCGCTTCGGCGAGCTGTACCGCAACGGCGGGCGCACGCCCGACGGCCGGCAGGTCGTCTCGACGCGGCTGGGTCGCGCGAGTCGACGACGATGACCTCCGTCTCCGAGGGTGAGTACGCCTACCAGTGGTGGGCCGGCGCCGCTGCCGGGCAGCTACGAGGCGTCGGGCTTCCAGGGCCAGAAGATCTCGGTCGCCCCGCAGCAGTGCCTGACCGGCGTACGTCTCAGCCACACGCTCGGCGCGAACATGTCGAGCGGGAGCTTCGCGGTCGAGATGGGCGGCGCAGGAGTGGTCGGCGCGTCTACCGCGGCCGTCGCGCAGCGCCTCGGCGGCTGCGCGGCCCCCGGTGGCTGACGCGTCCTGCGCCGTCCGCTCATCCGGGCCACGCCAACGACCAGGCTGTCGAGAGCGGTCATGAACAGCGCCGCTCCCGTGATGCCCAGCGTCCAGCGAGCTCTCTGAGCCGAACCCCGATTCCATGAGGCCTCTCGCAGTGGGCGCGGCTGGTTTCGAACCAGCGACCTCTCGCGTGTGAAGCGAGCGCTCTCCCGCTGAGCTACGCGCCCGGGAGAGGGCATTCTAAGGTTCCGCGCGTGACCTTGGCCGCGGAGCGCGTGATGCTGGTCGGCGAGGGTGACCTCGCCGAGGAGACGCGCCAGGCGCTCGATGCGGCGGGGGCCGAGGTCTACCGCTTGAAGGCGCCGACCGAGCGGGAGATGCGTGCGGCGCTCGAGGACGGCGGGATCGGGAGGGTCGTCGTCGTCGGCTCGGATGACCCGATCGTGCTGCGGCTGGCGCTCATGGTGCGCTTCGTCGACGAGGACGTGCCGCTGCTGGTGACGCTCTTCGACGAGACGATGGCGCGCCAGCTCACCCAGGCCGTGCCCGGCATCGAGGTCACGTCGATGGCCGAGATCGTCGCCCCGTCGCTCGCGGGACCCTGCCTGAGCGAGGACATGACGGCGGTCGACGCCGACCGTGACCCGCCCGTGGGGCTGCGCGTCAGCGACGACGGCGTCGAGGCGCAGCCGATCGACGTCCCGAAGCGGCGCCGCACGCGGGCGCTCGTACTCGCGCTGTTCCGCCCGTACGACAAGAGCGCGGCGCTGCTGCTGATCGGCGCCATCGGCCTCGCCACGGTGCTGCTGATCGAGACGGCCGGCGCCGTGATCGTCCTGGACCAAGCCGTCGTCGACGCCTTCTACGGCGCGGCCAAGACGCTCGTCACCGTCGATCCCAACGACGAGGTGGCCGATGGGCCGAAGGCGTTCAAGACGTTCATCAGCATCTCCATGCTCGCCGCCCTGCTGTTCGAGGCCTGCTTCACCGCGGGGCTCGTCAACCGCCTGATCGACCGGCGGCTGACCGGGATCGTCGGCCGCCGCGCGGTCCCTCGGCGCGACCACGTGGTCGTGGTCGGGATGGGGCAGGTCGGGCTGCGGCTGTGCGTCCTGCTGCGCCGCTGCGGCGTCGGGGTCGTGGCCGTCGACGACGACGGCGAGGGGGAGAGCGTCGGGCTCGCGCGCGAGCTGGGCCTGCCGGTGACCGTCGGTCGCGGCGCCGACCTGTCGCTGCTGCGCCGGCTGTCGCTCGAGCGCGCCCTGGCCCTGGCCGCGGTCACCGACGACGACCTGGCCAACCTCGCGATCGCGATGGCCGCGCGCACGGTGGACGCCGACCTGCGCGTGGTCATCCGCGCCGGCGACGGGCGGCTGGCCAACGAGACGCGCTCGCTGTTCCAGCTCGGGATCGTGCGCGACGTGCACCGCATCGCGGCCGCGGTGCTCGCGGCCCGCGCCACGGGCTCGCCGGCGCGCCGGGCGATCTGCCGCGACGACGAGGTCCACCTGCTGCACGACGACGGGCGACTCGAGGCGGCGGCGATCGCCGCCGCCTCGTGATCGCGCGTGGCGTCTAGGCGGCGTCAGGCCGGTCGGGACCGGTCGGGAGGTCTTCGTCCTCCGCGCCGGCGTCGGCCTGCTCGTCCTCGGCGAGGATGCGGTAGAGGCCGCGGCGCGTCTCGGCGAGGAGCTCCTTGGCCCTCGCCACCTGCGCGTCGTCGCCCGCCGCCGCGACCTGCATGACGGCCGCGGCGAGCTGGCCGACCAGGCCGCGGAGCTCGAGCCGGCCCTCGCCGACCCCCTCCGCCAGCGTGGCCCACGGCTCGCCGAGCTCGTCGCGGTGCTCGGCGACGTGCTTGGTGCCCTCGTCGGTGAGGCGGTAGAGCTTGCGGCCCTGCTCCTCGTCGGCGCGGACCAGCCCCTCGTCCTCGAGCTGCGCCAGCGCCGGGTAGACCGAGCCGGGGCTCGGGCGCCAGGCGCCTTCGCTGCGGCGCTCGATCTCCTGCATCAGGCCGTAGCCGTTGAGCGGCTGCTGGTCGAGCAGGACGAGCAGCGCCGCGCGGACGTCGCCGCGGCGCATGCGCCGCCGGCGGCCGCGCGGGCCGAAGCCCGGCCCGCCGAAGCCGCCCCAGTGGCCCGGTCCGCCGAAGAACGCAGGCCCGCCCACCCCGCCGCGGCCGCCCGGCTCGCCCGGACCGCGGCCGCCGCCGGGGCCATGCCGGCGACCGGTCATGGCGCGCCAGCCTGCGGCCGGAGGGCCGCCCTTGCGATGACCCCACGGGCCACCTGTCGTGTATGCATGGCTGTGCATGCCGTCTCCTATCTTTGAACCATTCGTACGACTCAAAGATATATCGTTACCTATTGGTCTGTCAACTCCCTTTCTGCGGGACGGGAGTCGTGCCCGGCGCGCGACGGGCGCGGGCCGGCCGAACCCCGGCCGGTCAGCCGCCCTCGCGCGGCAGCACCGTCACCGGCCCGTCCAGGCTCACGCGCAGGCGGTCGCCGGGGTGCCAGGCGGGGAAGCCGATCGAGCGGCTGCGCAGGCGCAGACCATCGGGCAGCTCGAGCACGACGAGCTGGTCGTGGCCGTAGAAGATGCGGTCGACGACGACCGCGTCGTGCTCGCCGGTCATGCCGACGCTCACCGACTCCGGGCGGATGAGCACGTCGACCGGCCCGTCGACGCCGGCCGGCGCGGGCACGCGGGCCAGCGCGCACCGTGCCGTGCCGCCCGCAGCCTCGCCGGGGAGCACGTCGATCTCGCCGAGGAACTCCGCCACCCAGCGGCTGGCCGGGCGGCCGTAGACCTCCTCGGGGGAGCCGGTCTGCACGATCCGCCCCGCGTGCATCACGGCGACGGTGTCGGCGAGCGACAGCGCCTCCTCCTGGTCGTGGGTGACCAGCAGCGCGGTGACGCCCGCGGTGAGCAGGATGTCGCGCACCTCCGTGCGCACGCGGTCGCGCAGCGCGGCGTCGAGGTTGGAGAACGGCTCGTCGAGCAGGATCACGTCGGGCGTCGGCGCGAGCGCGCGGGCCAGCGCGACGCGCTGCTGCTGGCCTCCCGAGAGCTCGTGCGGGCGCCGCGTCGCCGAGGCCCGCGAGGCCGACGAGCTCGAGCACCTCGGCGACGCGCGCCGCGTCGGGCCGGCGGCCCAGCGCGTAGCCGACGTTGCCCGCGACGTCGAGATGGGGGAAGAGCGCGTAGTCCTGGAAGACCATCCCGATGCGCCGGCGCTCCGGCGCGACGAAGCGCGGCCCGCCCGACATCAGCTCGTCGTCGACGCTCACCGTGCCCGCGTCGGGGCGCTCGAAGCCGGCGATGAGGCGCAGCAGCGTCGTCTTGCCGCAGCCCGACGGACCGAGCAGCGCGCCGATGTGGCCGGCGGCCAGCTCGAGGTCGACGCCGTCGACCGCGCGCACCGGGCCGAAGATCTTGGTCAGCCCCGAGCAGGCGATGACGACCGGCGGATCCTCGTCGAGGGTCCGCGGGCAGCGGCGCACGCGTGCCGTCAGGCCGTCCATGGTCGGCGACATCGTGGCAGCAGCGGGCGGGTCGGGGCGGGTCATCGCGAGCCGCGCGCGTCATCGCGACCGCCCCACCAGCAGCCACAGCGGCGGCGCCGACACCGCCAGCAGGATGAGCGCGGGGACGGCGCCGCTCTCGAAGAAGCTGCGGTTGGTCTGCTGCCAGATCTCGACCGGCAGGGTGTCGAAGCCGATCGGCGCCAGCAGGATGACCGCCGGCAGCTCCTTGATCGCAGTGAGGAAGACGAGCGCCGCGCCGGCGAGCGCGCCGCCGCGGGCCAGCGGCGCGGTGACGGTGAGCGCGGCCTCCAGCGGTCCCCGGCCGGAGCTGCGCGCAGCCTCCTCCAGGCGCGGCGGCACCTGCAGCAGGGCGGCGCGGATCGAGCCGGCCGCCAGCGGCAGGAACAGCACGACCATGGCCGCCACGAGCATGGTCAGCGACTGGTAGAGGACCGGGACGGCGCGGATGCCGACGAACACGAGCGCCAGGGCGACGACGATGCCGGGCAGCGCGTACCCCGTCGTGCTGATCGCCTCGACGGCTGACGTCGCCCGGCCCGGGTGGCGAGCGCCCAGCCACGCGACGGGCACCGCGACGGCCGTCGTGACCGCCGCGGCCAGCACCGCGAGCAGCAGCGAGTTGCCGGTCGCCCGCCACACGACCGCCCAGTCGACCGAGCCGGCCACGCTGCGCCCCGACCAGTAGACGAGCATGCCCACCGGCAGCACGACGGCCAGGCCGACGACGGTCGCGCACAGCGCCAGCGCCGGCCAGCGCCACCGGCCCAGCCTCGTGACGACCGGCCGGCGCGCGGTTCCGGGCGTGGTGCGGTGGTAGCTGCGCCGCCGCCGCGCGCGCGCCTCGACGGCCAGCAGCGCGAGCATGACCAGCACGAGCAGGGCCGCCAGTGCGGCGGCGCCCGTGCGGTCGAAGCTCGCGCGGTAGCTCTGGTAGATGACACGCGTGAAGGAGTCGAAGCGCAGGATCGAGACCGCGCCGAAGTCGCTCAGCGCGTAGAGCGCGGCGAGCAGCGCGCCCGCCCCCGCGGCCGGCACGAGCTGCGGGGCGACGACCGAGGTGAACGTGCCCCAGCCCGAGCGGCCCATCCCGCGCGCAGCATCCTCGAGCTGGGGGTCCAGCCGGGCGAGGGTCGCGCGCACCGGCAGCAGGACGAGCGGGTAGGTGGCGATGGTCAGCACGAGCCAGGCGCCGCCGAAGCCGTACACGCTGGGCAGGGTGTCGACGCCCAGCGGCGCCAATGCCTGCTGCAGCTCGCCGCGGGGGCCGAGCGCCGAGACGAACAGGTAGGCGGCGATGTAGCTGGGGATGACGAGCGGCAGCGCGGTGAGCACGCTCCACAGCCGCCGGCCGGGCAGGTCGCAGCGGGTGGTGAGCCAGGCCAGGGGCACGGCCAGCGCGACGGCGCCGGCGCCGACGCAGACGGCCAGCGCGACGCTGCGCCCCAGCAGCGCGAGCGTGCGCTCCCGCCACAGCGCGTCCCAGGCGGCCGCCGGCTCGTCGCCGATGACGACGAGCAGGTAGGCGACCGGGACGGCGACGGCCAGCGCCACGAGCGCCGCCGCCGCGAGCAGCCCGGCGGGGGGGCGCGCCGCGCGCGGGGCCGGGACCGCCGCGGGGACGGAGGTGTCGACCGCGGTGGCTACAGCACCCCCGTCTCCTGCAGCAGCTCGAGCGTGCCCTGCAGGTCGTCGAGGTCGGACAGGTCGAGGTCGGGTTGCTCGATCGACGCGAGCGCCGGCAGCACCGGGTCGGGCTCGACGCCCGCGGCCAGCGGGTACTCCTTCGTGTCCTCGGCGAAGTAGCGCTGCGCCTCCTCGCCCAGCAGGAAGTCGACGAAGCGCCGGGCCTCGGCCTTGTGCTCCGAGCTCTCCAGCACGGCCGCTCCGGCGACGTTGACGAGCGAGCCGATGTCGCCGTCGCCGAAGAAGTGCAGCTTCACCGGGTAGTCGTCGCCCTCCTCGGCGATGGCCTCGAGGACGTAGTAGTGGTTGATGAGGCCGGTCTCCACCTCGCCCCTGGCGATCGCGTCGCGGATCGACGACGTTGCTCTCGAAGGCCTTCACGTCGTTGGCCTGCATGTCCTCCAGCCAGCGCCTGGCGCCGTCGTCGCCCTCCACGCGGCGCAGGCCGGTGACGAAGGCCTGGAACGAGGCGTTGGTCGGCGCCCAGCCGACACGGCCCTTCCACGCGGGCTTGGTGAGGTCGAGGACCGAGCGCGGCAGCTCGTCCTCGCTCAGCTTCCGCTCGTCGTAGGCCAGCACGCGCGAGCGTCCCGAGGTCCCGACCCAGCGGCCCTCGCGTCGAGCGGAAGCGCTCGGAGACCTTGTCGAGCGTCTCCTGGGGCAGCATCTCGAGCAGGCCGGCCTGCTGCAGCGCGCCGAGCGCGCCGGCGTCCTGGCCGAAGAACACGTCGGCGGGGCTGCGGTCGCCCTCCTCGCGCAGCGTCGCCGCCAGCTCGGCGGTCTCGCCGTAGCGCACGCGCACCCGGATGCCGGACTGGCGCTGGAAGCGGTCGATCAGCGGCTTGACGAGCGCCTCGTCGCGCCCCGAGTAGATCGTGAGCTGGCGCTCGCCACCCCCGTCGCCGGAGGCCGAGCCGCTGTCGTCGCCGCAGGCGGCGAGCACGACGATGCTGAGGACGAGGACGATCGACTGCAGTGCTCTGCGCAACGGACGGTCTCCCGGAGTTAGGGCCGCCTAACCGCGGCCGGCGCCGAGTATCGCAGAACACCGACCAGGACGGTCGGATACCCGCTAGGCTGGGCAGCGGACCGTGCTAGGCGGGGAGGTAGCGGTGCCCTGTCGCTCGCAATCCGCTCTAGCGAGGCCGAATCCCCTCTTGAGGGGGTGGCCTGCGGGGTCAGCGCGCCGAGCGCGGCGTCGATGGCCCGGTGTCCCGCGTGACGTCGGCCCGTGAACCAGGTCAGGTCCGGAAGGAAGCAGCCTTAAGCGGTCATCGGCGGGCACAGCGGGATTCCCGGTGCCGGAGCCGAGGCTCGGATGCAGCGCCCGACAGGCCACCTTCGAGAGAGGGTGCACGGTCCGCTTTGCACCTCGAGGTGGCGCATCCACGGCCGTGGCGGGTAGCCTGGGCCATTCCGGTCACGGCCGAAGCCGACCTGCTCGAACGAGAGGCGGAGCTGAGCGAGCTCCGCCTCGCGACGGAGAGCGCGCGCGAGGGTCACGGCCGGCTCGTGATCGTCGAGGGCCCGGCGGGGAGCGGCAAGAGCGCACTCGTCGCGGCAGCCGCCGACCGCGCGGCGGTGGACGGCCTGCGGGTCCTGCGCGCGCGCGGCAGCGATCTCGAGCGCGATCTCGGCTTCGGGGCGATACGACAGCTCTTCGAGACCGTCGTGCAGGCCGCGACGCCGGCCGAGCGCGAGGAGCTGCTCGCCGGGGCGGCCGCGCCCGCCGCGTGGGTGGTCGGCGCGGGTCCGGACGTGGACGCGACGCAGGCCGGTGCGGACGCCGGGTTCGCGGCGGGCCACGCGATCTACTGGCTGGTGACGAACCTCTCGGTGGCGAACCCGCTGCTCCTCGTCGTGGACGACCTGCATTGGGTCGACGCGTCGTCGTTGCGCTCGCTGGCCTACCTCGCGCACCGGATCGCGGACCTGCCGATCGCGCTGGTGGCAGCGATGCGCCCGGACGAGCCGGGCACGCCCGTCGCGCTGCTCGACGCGCTGCGCGCCGAGCCCGGCGCGGCGCGGATCACCCTGCGGCCGCTGCAGCAGGCGTCGGTGGCCGCGATCGTCCGCGCTGCGATCCCGGCCGCGGACGACGCGCTCTGCTCGGCCTGCTTCACGGCGAGCGCAGGCAACCCGTTCTACCTGCGCGAGCTGCTGCGGTCGATCTCGACCGACGGGCACGGGGCCGACCTCGCCGCGTCCGTGCGCCGCGCGGCGATCCCGTCGCTCGGCGACCGCGTCTCGCGGCGGATCGCCCGGCTGGGCCCCGACGCGGTCGCCCTGGCTCGCGCGATGGCGGTGCTCGACGACGGCGGGCGGCTGGCCGACGCCGCCGCGCTGGCCGGGCTGCAGGAGGACGCGGCGGCGGCGGCCGCGAGCCGCATGCGGCGCATCGAGATCCTGGCGGGCGAGGACCCGTTCGCCTTCGTGCACCCGCTCGTGCGCAGGTCGGTCTACGACGCGCTGTCGGTCGCCGAGCGCGACGGGGCGCACACCGCCGCGGCCCGGCGGCTGAGCGCGCGCGGCGCGTCACCGGAGGCGGTCGCCGCCCATGTGGCGGCGGTGCGGCCCGCCGGGTCGGCCGCGGCCGTGGCGACCCTGCGCGACGGCCGCGCGCGAGGCCATGGCCCGCGCCGCGCCGGAGGCGGCTGTCCGCTGGCTGCACCGCGCCATGGACGAGGGCGCGGCGGAGCCGCCGCCCGCGGTGCTGCTGCACGAGCTGGGCGAGGTCGAGCTGTTCAGCCGCGCGCCGGAGGCCATCGGGCACCTGGAAGCCGCGCTCGAGCTCGCGACCGAGCCCGTGCGGCGCGCGCGCATCACGCTGGACCTGGCGGAGATCCTCGTCGCCTCCGGGCAGTGGGAGCGGGGCGTCGGGGCGGCCACGGCCGCGCTCGACGAGCTGGGCGACGCGGCGCCGGAGATGGCCCTCGAGCTCGAGGCCTTCGTGGCGGTCTCGCGGGCCTTCGACCCGCGCAGCGTCGCCGTCCTCGACCGCGATCGCCCGCGGCTGCGGGCACTCGCCGGCGGCGACAGCTGGGCGGCGCGCGCGCTGGCGGTGCTGCTCGCCGGGAACGCGGCGGCCCGCGGCGCACGTCCCGAGGAGGTGCGCGGGCTCGTCGAGCACGGGCTGCGCGACGGGCGGCTGCTGGCCGAGCGCGGCGCGGGCGGCTGGGCCTCGGCGCACGCGCTCATGGCGCTCGTCGTCACCGAGGACGACGACCGCGCGCTGGAGGTCGCGGACGAGCTCGCGGCGCAGGCGCGCCGCTCAGGAGCGCTGATCGGGACGATGACGGCGCTCGGTTACCGCGGATGGCTGTACGCCCGGCACGGCGACCTCGCCGCCGCGGAGGCCGAGCTGCGCCCGATGATCGAGTTCGGCGTCGAGCACGGGATGCCGCTGAACATCTCCAGCGGCGTGTGGTTCCTGGTCGACGCGATGCTCGAGCGACCCTCGCTCGACGATCTCGCGCCGATGCTGGAGGCGTTCGACGTCGAGCCCGCTCTTCCTGGCCACCGGCGGCGGAGCGATGCTGGTCGAGACGCGCGGGCGCCTGCGCCTCGCGCGCGGCGACCACGAGCGGCGCGCTCGCCGATCTTCGGGCGTGCGCGGCGACGTACGGCGCGCTGGGCTTCGGGCCTCCCTTCAGCTGCTGGCGCTCGGCGCTCGCGCTCGCCCTGCCTGCCTCGGCCCACGACGAGGCGCTCGCCCTCGTCGACGAGGAGCTGACGCGCGCGACCGCCACCGGGCTCCCGCGGCCGCGCGGCGTGGCGCTGCGGGCGGCCGGCATGGTGAAGGGCGGCGAGCAGGGGCTCACGTGCCTGCGCGAGTCGGTCGCGCTGCTCGAGGCCACGCCCGCACGTCTCGAGCACGCGCGCTCGCTCGTCGAGCTCGGCGCCGCACTGCGCCGCGGCGGGCAGCGCGGCGACGCGCGCGAGCCCGCTGGCCGCCGGCATGGAGCTGGCCCACCGCTGCGGTGCCGAGCGGCTCGATGGCGCGCGCAGGCGAGGAGCTGCGCGCCGACCGGCGCACGCCCGCGCCGCATCGCCCGCACCGGCGTCGACGCGCTGACCGCCAGCGAGCGGCGGGCGGCGCGGCTGGCGGCCGAGGGGCGCTCGAACGCGCGAGATCGCCCAGGAGCTGTTCGTGAGCCTGAAGACCGTCGAGACCCACCTCACGCACGTCTACGCCAAGCTCGGGCTGACCGGGCCCGCGGGCGCGCCGCAGGCTCGCCGACGCGCTCGAGCAGGCACGGACCTGACTGCGGCGGTCAGGTCCGCACGACGCTGAGCGTGCCCGTCACCGTGCCCCGCACCGCGCGGTCCGTCGCCGCCAGTCGGAACGGCACCCGCAGCAGCCCGACCCTCGGCCTGGCCGGCAGCGGGATCCGCAGCGTCGTGCGCCGACTGCCGACGCGGAAGCCGCGGCCCGCCGCGCGGAGCGTGGAGGCCGCCGAGGCGCTGATCCGGATCGTGACGGTGCGCGTGCGCGCGCTCACCTTCGCCGGCACCCTGAGGCTGACGAGGCGCAGCCGACGAGACTCGACGCGCACGCGCAGCGTCGCCTGGCCGCGCAGGCCCGTCGACGTCGCGCGCCACGAGCTTCAGCGTCGTGCGTCCCGGCGGGCAGCCGCGTGCGCAAGCCGGGCGCCCGTGCCCAGGCGCTCGCGGCCGGCGTACCAGGTGAGCGCGCGGCCGGTGAGCGGCCGACCCGCGGCGTCCAGCGCGCTTCCAGCCAGCAGCGACGCGGTCGCCGGCGCGGACCAGCGCGCCCACACCCGGGGCGAGGATTCTGACCTGTGGCGCGGCGCCCTCGGCCGTGAACGGACGCGAGGTCACCGTCCGCGCGGCGAACCCGTCGCTGACGCTCAGGCGCACGCGGGCGCGCCTGCCGGCGGCCAGGAGGCGGCCGGGGATCGCGACCCGGCCGACGCTCGGCCCCTCGTGGACGGTGCGCCACGTGCGGCCGTCGGGCGAGAAGTCGACGGTGGCGTGCAGGTCGCCGCCGTCGGGATCCGAGGCCTGCCAGCGGACCTCCAGGCGCCCGCCGCTGCGGACGCGGGTCCCGCGCCTGGGCGCGAGCAGCCGGACCGCCGGCGGCCGCGAGCGCTCGAGGCGGTCGAGGACCGTGCCGTCGCGCACCAGCTCGACGGCGACGGCGGCGGAAGCGACGGGGCCAGAGAAGGCGCCGCCGGCCTCGGGTCCCGCCTCGCTCGAGGCGCGGACCGCGACCCCGGCGTCGAGGAGCACCTCGCCAGCCGCACCCAGCGAGCGCAGCCTGAACGGCGACGAGGGCACGCCGCCGGGCGGCGCGTCGTCGCCGTCGGGCGGCATGACGCGCATGATCTTCCCGCCCCCGGGCCCGGCGACGCCGATCGCGAAGGCGGCCTGCGGACCCCTGCCGGCCTGCCTGATCGCGGCGCGCGCCGCCGCCGCGAGCGGCGGCCGCGGGCGGCCGTCGAGGCCGACGCGGGTGCCCAGCTCGCCGAGCTCGCGCGCGAAGCGGTTCCAGTTGCGCGCCGACAGCCAGGCGTTGCCGTCGTTCGTCCGCCGAGTCCCCGCTCGCGCAGTAGGACATGAGGTCGTAGAGCGGGGGGTTGGAGGTCGAGCCGTCCGCGCAGCGTGTAGGGCCCGTCGACGACGGCTCGGCTCGGCACCGCCGGGATCGTCGAGCCGCGCAACGTGCGGCCGGGCCTGGACGAACTTCACGCTCTGGAGGCGACCCCGCTCGGCCGTCAGCGTCCGATCGAGCTCGGGCCAGGGCTCGGCGCCCGGCGGCGATCGGGGAGCGGAGTCGCGTCGCCGCCGAGGCGTGCGGCGCGGTCAGGATGTGCCCGAGCTCGTGCGCCGCGGCGGTGAGCGGCCGGTCGCGCGCCGTCGCGTGGAAGTACGGGCGTGCTCTCCACGGTCCGCGGCTCGCCCGCGGTCACCGACCGTGATGTTCCCCCTCGCGAAGCCGGGCTCGTTGCCGCCACCCGGAAGGGGGTACTCGTGGATCCCCATCACGACGTCGTACCTCGTGCCGCTGACCCTGCTGCCGCGCAGCACCGTCCGGCGCCCGGGATTCTTCCTGATCCAGCCCTCGATGATCGCGGCGACGGCGCCGTCGCGACAGAGCCGCGTCGCGGTGTTGACGGTCGTGGCCGTGTAGTCGAGGTCGTTGCACCTGAACAGGCTCGTCCCGGGAACCGAGGTCGGGCCCGCGACCGCCGTCGCGGTGAGGTTCGTCGCGGCGGTGATGTCCTCCACGCCCTGGTAGATGGTGGTCATGCGAGTGCCGCCAGGGAACAGCGCGAAGGCCTTGTTGAGCACCGTGCTCGGCGCGGGCAGGGCCGCCTGGCCGGCCCTGCGCAGCTCGAGCGACGCGATGAGCAGCTGCGGGAAGCTGCTGAAGGGAACGTCGTAGAGGGTGAACACGTCGTCGTCGCCGCAGGGCTCGTCGTCGTCGCACTGGCGCACGCCGTAGCCGGACGTGCCGTAGGCGAAGCGGTCCGGGAAGCGCAGGCGCGCGTGCAGGCGGATCGAGGCACGCCAGCCGACGTCCACGCCGACGGCAGGGGCACGTGGACGCCGTACTCGGCGGTCATTGCGCTCGAACTCGCGCACCCACGGCGTGTCGGTGCGCGGCGGCCCGCGCACCGTCGCGGTGACCGGCTCGCCGAGGCTGGCGCCGTTGGCGCGCGTGGCGCTCACCTCGACCTCGTAGGCGAGGTCCGGGTCGGTCGGCGTCCCGTGGTCGACGTCGACGTACACGACCGCGGTCGTGGGCTTGTAGCGGTCGAGCGTGACGCCCAGGTAGTCGGCCGCACTGCGGATCGCGACCGCCGAGGAGGCACCCGCCCCCGCGCTGGATCGACGGGATGAAGTTCGTCGGCGTGCCGCCGCCGCACAGGCTGGAGAACCGGCGATCGGGGTTGTAACCGAACATGTACGCCCTCGAGTTCGGCTGGACGACCTGAAAGACGTCGATCCCGCGGATCCGCACGTTGCCGTAGGCCCGGGGCAGCGTGTTGAGCCCCGCCGAGGTGAAGAAGACCTGGGCGCTGGTGGCGGTCACCGGCGCGGTCGGCCCGGGAACGCTCACCACGCAGGCATGCGGGAACCCGTAGGCCGCTTCTCCCGGCCGGTATGTCTGCGCGTCGGCAACCGCCTCGACCGCGTTGCCCCTGACGACCAGCCACTTGTAGGAGAAGTCGGCCGGTGACGCGACGTTGCGCCAGGTACCCGGTTCGCACGTGTACTCGCCCTCGCCGGCGCTGCGCACCTCGGGCTTGGTCTCGTTCTCGGGCGACGGTGGAGCGAGCGGGCCCGGGGGCGCCTCGGGCAGGGCGGGCGGCGCCGTGACGTCCACGGCGTGCAGCTGCGCGATCTCCTCGGCGCTCAGGGCGCGGTTGTAGATGCGCACCTCGTCGATCGCGCCCGTGAACTGGAAGCCCCACGGGTCGCAGCGGCCGACGGCCTCGTCGAGGTCCTGGGCGTAGCGCCCGACGGCCAGCCGCCGCTCGGGGAAGGAGTAGTCGACGGTCGCGCCGGCCTCGGGGGTCGGGCGCCGAGGCCACCTTCGCGCCGTCGATCCACAGGTCGGCCGTGGTGCCGTCGAAGGTGCCGGCGATCGCGTGCCAGCGGTCGTCCCAGATCGCCTCTGGCGCGACGGCGTCGGCCGGCGTGAGAGCCTGCAGTTGCTCGCCGCCCGGAGCCTTCAGCAAGACGTTCCACCACAGGCCGCCCGAGGCGCTCGTCGCCAGCCCGTAGCTCTGCACCGCGCAGCCCCCGCCGCCCTTGCTGACGATCTGGCGGTCCCGGAGCAGGGGCCCGGTGGCCTTGACCCAGGCCGACACCGTGAGGTGCTCGGGCTCGAGCAGGGCGGTGCCGGGGGCCCTGAAGCCGTCGTTCGCGTTCGCGAGCGTCAGCGCGTTGCCGAAACGCCCCGGGGCGAACGATCCCGCGACGTCCTCACCGGCGAGCCCGTGGCCCGAGCCGTCAGGCGTCGTCCCGCCGGTCGCGGCGTCGAGGCCCCACTGCGCGCTCAAGTGCGAGTGGTCGGCGCGAGCCGCCGGCTCGGACAGCACCAGGGCGGCGAGCGCCAGGACCGCGACCGTCCAGCGGGCTCTCCGGGGGCGCGCCATCCCCCGCGATCAGAAGAACCCGTCGAGGCGGATGATCATCATCTGAGCGTCGCCGACGGTGGAAATGCCCTGGGCCTGGATCCGGCAGTACACGCCGACCTCGCCGCCGCCCGCGGGCACTTGTACGCCGCCGTTCATCGACAGCGAGATCGTGCTCGTCTGCTGGTGTGGATGCGCACGCCGATCCCGGCCGCCGCCGATGAACGCACCGCCGGGATTGCGCAGCTCGCAGAACGTATCGAGGATGGACTGATCACCGCTGCTGCCGCCGATCTGATGGACGACGTTCGCCGTCGCCGCGATCGCGTAGCTGCCGGCGGGCAGTGTCCTGCCGATGACCTTGGTGTAGCTGGTGCCCACCCCCACGTTCCCTTGCCCGGCGACGGTGGCCGTCGTGGTGGGCGGCAGGCTCAGCGTCGACTCATCGATGTCAGCACCGCTGAGCGAGTTGTCGGCGATGTCCGACCCCGTGAAGGTGTTGGCCGCCACGTCACTCGTGGTGATCGTGAAGTTCCCGATGTCGGCGCCGGTGATCGAGTTGTCGAGGACCTCGGAGCTGCGCACGGCGCCCGGCGCGAGGTCCTGGGCGTAGAGGCCGCCGAAGCCCAGCGTGTCGTCGCGGACGTCGGTGGTGGTCACCTCGTTGTCGATGATGTCCGAGCTGCGGATCGTGTTGGCGGCGTAGGCGGTCGTGCCGCCGAGCGCGACGAACAGGGCGAGATAGGCGACCACGTTGTGCTTCATGTGGTCCACGGACCTGCGGAGCATGGCTCGCGCCTCCTCGGGGCCGTCCGGCGGGTGGGGTCAAGCGGCGAGGCGCGTCAGCGCCCTGGCCCGCGCGTTCGCCGCGGGCCAGTCATCGCGCGACCCTCCCACGGGTCCGCGCGCCTTCGCGTCGTGGGAGCCCACTGATCTTTTCTCTCCGCAGCGCGCGAGCATGCGCGGGCCTCGCGACGTCGGGTCAGCAGCGCGTGAGCACGCGCCACGAGGCGTTGGCCGCCTCGGGCTCGAAGCCCGCGCGGTGGCGCGGGGATGCGCCGGTCGCGGTCGCGCGGGTCGAGCACGTAGTCGTCGGCCACCGAGGCCGTCGCCGGGACCACGAACGTGCCGCGCGCGCGGCACGCGCACCTGGGCCGCGACGACGTCGCGCGGAGCCGTGTCCAGCCACAGCGCGAGCAGCGGAACGGGGCGGTGGTTGGGCACCGTGACCGGCGCGCACGAGGCGCGGATCGCGCCCGGCGGACGGCGCACGAGGTCGCCGAGGTCGTCCTGGATCGCGCCCTGGCGCGCGAGCGCGTCGCGCAGGGCCGCCGAGACGGTCGGCCTGCGAGGGCGCGAAGGCGATCAGCAGCGTGAGGGTGGTGGCGCCGAACCACGCCCAGGCGCGCCGGCGCGGGTGCTCGCGCGGCAGCTCGAGCCAGCCGAAGGCGCCGGCGCCGCAGAAGATCGCGAGGATCGCCGCGGGCAGCAGCAGGTAGCGCCCGAGGATGGGCAGGCCGGCCGCGGCGAGGACGCAGAAGGCGCCGAGCGCAACGATCGCGGCCGCGGCCGCCAGGCGGGCGCGGTCGCGCAGGAGCCACAGCGCGAGCAGCCCACCGCCGGCGGCGCCCACCAGGACGGGCTCGCGCAGGATCTCGCCCAGTCGCCGTGGGACGGTGAGCGGCACGTCGTCGAGCCCGGTGATGCGCCCGAGCGTCGCTGCGGTGTCGCGCGTGCCGGTGAGCGAGTGCAGCGGGTCGCCCGTCACCACCAGGTCGCTGAGCGCCCAGAGCACGGGCGCTGCGGCCGCCAGCGCCGCGAGCCGGGCGAGGCGGCCCGGGTCGCGCTCGCCGCTCAGCGCGAGCCACCCGAGGTAGACCGCGCTGAACAGCCACGCCTCGGGCCGCAGGAGCCCGGCAAGCGCCAGCAGGGCGAGGACCGGCGCGCCGGCGCGCGGGCGGCGGGTCTCGACCAGCAGCGCGGCGAGGACCAGCACGAGGTAGGGCACGTCCACGTAGGCGCGCGCGCCGAAGTCCAGGAACGGTCTCCGCGTGAGCACGATCGCCGCGGCCAGGACGCCGGCGGCCGGGTTGAACCAGGCCGCGCCGAGCGCGTAGACGACGAGCCCAAGCAGCCCGAGCGCCGCGAAGGCCAGCACCGTCGTCGCGGCGAGTGCCGCCTCGCCGTGGATCCCGTCCGCCGACGCCGAGCTCAGCGGCGCGAGCAGCGCCGCGCCCAGCGTGGCCAGCGGGTGTGGCGTGGGGGCCAGCGAGACGTCGTAGTCGGGCAGGTCGCCGCCGGCCAGGTCGCGGCCCCAGACCAGGAGGTAGAGGGTGTCGTAGTTGACCAGGCCGGGCCCGGCGAGCAGCCTGCACAGCGCGGCGAGCAGCGCCACGACCAGCGCCACGCGAGCGATGCGCACGATCAGCCGGCGGGCAGCGCGGCGAGGGCGTCCAGCAGCTCGCGCGCCGTGGCCTCGCCGAGCTCGAGGCTGCGCAGGCGGTAGGACTCGTCCGGCGCGTGGATGCCGTCCTCGGCGAGCACGAAGCCGGTCACGATCGTCGGGATCCCGCGGTCGGCCAGCGCCGCGACGATCGGGATGGAGCCGCCCGAGCGCACCAGCGCCGGGGCCGTGCCGGTTGCCCGCTCGATCGCCTCGGCCGCCAGGCGGATGGCCGGCTCGTCCACGTCGAACAGCGCAGGGTCGGCGAGCTGCCAGCCGAGCTCCAGCTCGGCGCCCTCCGGCATGCGCTCGCGCAACAGCCGCTCGACCACGCCCTGGATCTCGGTCGCGCGCTGGCGGGGAGCGAGACGCATGGTCAGCGTTGCCGTGGCCTCGGCGGGCACGACGGTGCGCGGCTCGCCGCCGTGGACGGCGTTGACGTCCAGGGACGCGTCCGCGCCGTTGCGCTCGTAGTACTCGGCCCCGGCGCCGGGGTGCAGCGGGCGTCCGCCGACCTCGGCCAGCACGTCGTCGCCCGGGGGCAGCCGCGGCCACGACGCGCGCTCGGCCTCGGAGGCCGGCTCGATGCCCGCCCGCAGCTCCTCGCGCAGGCGCCCGTCGGGCCCGGGGAGGAGCGGCGCGATCGCCGCGTGCAGGACGTGCAGCGCGTTGAGGACGCTGCCGCCGTACAGGCCTGAGTGCAGGTCGCGCCGGGCGGTGCGCACGCGCACGCTCGCCTGCACGACCCCGCGCAGGCCGACCGTGATGGCCGGCGTGTGCTCGTCGACCATGCCGCCGTCGAACACGATGGCGGCGTCGGCGCCGCGTGCGTCCGCGGCGACCCAGCGCGCCACCGACGCGCTGCTGGTCTCCTCCTCGCCCTCGACCAGCACGCGGACGTGGACGGGCAGGCTTCCCTCGCGGGCCAGCGCGCAGGCGACGTGCAGCAGCGGCAGGAAGTTGCCCTTGTCGTCGGCGGCGCCGCGCGCGAAGACGCGCCCGTCGCGCACCGAGGGCTCGAACGGCGGCGTCGTCCACGCCTCCAGCGGGCCCGTCGCCTGCACGTCGTAATGGCCGTAGATCAGGACCGTGGGGGCGTCCTCGCGCGCGGCTCGCAGCTCGCCCACGGCGAGCGGATGCCCGTCCCCGACGCGCTCCAGGCGGGCCTCGCCGCCCGCCTCCGCGACGCGCTGCACCACCCATGCGGCGGCCCGCTCCAGGTCCGCCGGATCGCCGCCGCCGGTGGAGATCGAGGGGACTCGCAGCCAGTCCAGGAGGTCGTCCAGGAGGGCACCGGCCATGGCCGGGGCGAAGGCTACACTCGGACGTCCCGTGTCCGCCGGTCCCTCGCTCTACCGCCGCCACCGCCCGCGCACGTTCGCCGACGTGGTGGGGCAGGAGCACGTGGTCCGCACGCTGCGCAACGCGGTCGCCCAGGACAAGGTCCACCACGCCTACCTGTTCGTCGGCGGCCGGGGCACGGGCAAGACGTCGATGGCGAAGATCCTCGCCGCCTGCCTGAACTGCGCCGAGGGCCCGACGGTCGAGCCGTGCGGGCGCTGCGAGTCGTGCGTGGCCATCGCCTCGGCGACGTCGCTGGACGTCATCGAGATGGACGCGGCCTCCAACAACTCGGTCGACGACATCCGCGACCTGCGCGAGAGCGTCGCCTACGCACCGGTCAGCGGCCGCTCGAAGGTCTACATCCTCGACGAGGCGCACATGCTGTCCTCGCAGGCCTGGAACGCCTTCCTCAAGACGCTCGAGGAGCCCCCGCCGCACACGATCTTCGTGCTGGCCACGACCGAGGCGCAGAAGGTGCTGCCCACCGTGGTCGACCGCTGCCACCGCTTCGACTTCTCCCGCCCGACGGCCGAGCAGCTCGCTGCCGTCGTGCGGAGGGTCGCCGAGCAGGAGCAGATCACGATCGGCGCCGATGCCGTCGCACTGGTGGCGCGCCACGCCACCGGCTCGTTCCGCGACGCGCTGGGCACGCTCGAGCAGCTCGTGACCTACTCGGGCCGGCAGGTTGCCGACGACGACGTCCTGGCCGTGCTCGGCGTGGCCGACGCCGACCTGCTGTTCGGCGCCGTCGACGCCGTCAGCGCCCATGACTCCGCCGGCGCCCTGCGTGCCGCCGCACGGCTCGCCGACACGGGCCGCGACCTCACGCAGTTCGCCAAGGACCTCGAGGGTCACGCGCGCGAGCTGCTCGTCGTCCAGACCCTGGGCGAGGTGCCCGCCGAGCTACGTGTGACGCCCGACCGCGACGAGCGCCTCGCCGAGCAGGCCGCGCGCGTCGGCGGCAGCGACGTCGTGCGGCTGCTCGACCTGCTGGCCGCCGCCCTGCGCGCGGTCAAGGACGGCGCCGACGCCCGCACGCAGCTGGAGCTCGCCCTGGTGAAGGCGGCCGCGCCCGAGGTCGATCCGTCGGCGCGCGCGCTCATGGCCCGCATCGAGCGCCTCGAGGGCGCGCTCGGCGGAGCCGCCCCGGCGACGGCTCCCCCGGCACCGCCTGCGGCCCCTGCGCCACGCCGGGCGGCTGCCGCCATGCCGGCGGACGCCCCTGCGTCCACGGCGCCGGCACCCGAGGCGGTCGCCACCGCTCCCGCCGCCGCCCGCCGCTCCCGCCGCGCTGGCCGACCCGCCGCCAGGCGAGCTCAGCCTCGCCGGCTTCACCGAGCTGTGGCCCGCGGTGCTCGACGCCGTGCGCGCCGACAACCAGCTCCTCGGCGCGATCCTGTCCTCCGCGCGGCCCGTCGAGCTGCGCGGCAGCGAGATCGTCATCGCGTTCGACGAGGGCCAGGGCTTCGAGCGTCGCAAGGCCGACGCGCGGCCCAACCGCGTGTTGCTCGAGGGCGCCATACGCGCCCTGCACGGCACGGGCGCCCGCGTCTGCTTCGAAGTGCGCGCCCGCGGTGAGCAGGCGGTGTCCGCCCCACCGCCCTCGGACGACGAGCTCGTGGCCCGCTTCGTGGCAGAGTTCGACGCCGAGGAGATCGACGCAGAGCTATCCCCCGAATCTGACGGAGACCGCGCCTGATGCCCCAGCCCAACATGCAGCAGATGCTGCGCCAGGTCCAGAAGATGCAGCAGGACATGGCCGCAGCCCAGGAGCAGCTCAAGCACGAGGAGGTCGAGGCCTCCGCCGGTGGCGGGATGGTCAAGGTCAAGGTCTCCGGCGACCTCGTCGTCAAGGCGGTCGTCATCGCCCCCGACGCGATCGACCCCGACGACCCCGAGCTGCTGCAGGACATGGTCCTCGCGGCCACGAACGAGGCGCTGCGCGCCGCCCAGGAGCTCCAGCAGTCCAAGCTGGGCGGCCTGACCGGCGGCATGGACCTCGGCTCGCTCGGGCTGCCCGGCTTCTAGCGGCCTCCTCGCCCTGTACGCGCCGCCCGTCCAGCGTCTGATCACCGAGCTGGGCAAGCTGCCCGGCATCGGGCAGCGCACCGCCCAGCGCCTGGCCTTCCACGTGATGCGGGCCGACCCCCAGGACGCGCTCGCGCTGGCCGACGCCATCCGCGAGGTCAAGGAGCGCATCCGCCTGTGCGAGGTCTGCTTCAACCTGGCCGACGAGCCGCGCTGTCGCATCTGCTCCGACGAGCGTCGTGACGCCGGCCTCATCTGCGTCGTGGAGGAGCCGGGCGACGTCGTGCCCGTCGAGCGCACGCACGAGTACCGCGGGCGCTACCACGTCCTCGGCGGCGCCCTGTCCCCGATCGACGGCATCGACCCCGAGGACCTGAAGATCGCCGAGCTCTACGCCCGCGTCACCGGCCCGCCGGCGCCCGACCCGCCCGTGCGGGAGGTCGTGCTCGCCACCAACCCGACGACGACGGGCGAGGCCACGGCGCTGCACATCGCGGCCGCCCTGCGCGAGCGCGCGCCCGACCTGACGGTGACCCGCCTGGCCTCGGGGCTGCCGGTCGGCTCTGACCTCGAGTACGCCGACGAGGTCACGCTGGGCAAGGCGCTCGTCGGCCGCCGCGCGCTCTAGCGCGGATCCGGCGCCGGTCGCGTCGCCGCGACAGCGTGGCGCGCCTCGACCTCGTGCTCGTTGTCGCGATAGCCCTGCCACAGGTACGACAGCCACATGCGCAGCGGACGGTGCTGTGACTGCCAGACGTGCGTGAGCTCGTGGACGATGAGGTCGTCGCCCGCCTCGTGCAGCGGGCGGCGGATGAAGATCAGCGGCCCGGCCTCGTAGCCCCAGAAGCGCCGGAAGCCGGGGATCCGGAACAACCACGGCGTGTGCAGGATGCGCACGCGCCTCACGACGACGGGCCGCGGATAGCAGGCGAGCCGGTCCAGCCGTGCCTTGGCCCGGGCGATGGCGGCGCGCTCCTGCGGGCTGCGGCGCTCGCGGCCTGACATGGCGCCGAGGCTACAACCCGGCGCTATCGTCGCGGCTGCCGTCATGGTCGCCCTGCCCTCCACCGAGCGCGAGCGCGAGGTCCCGCGCTCAGCGGAGCCGCGGGCTGCGCACCGCCGCCTGTACCTCGTCGTCTTCTCGGTGGGCGTGTCGACCCTCGGGGCCGAGATCGCCGCCGCGCGGCTGCTCGCGCCGTTCTTCGGGGCGTCGACCATCGTGTGGGCCAACACGATCGCCACGGTGCTCGTCGCGCTGTCGATCGGGTACTGGCTCGGCGGCTCGATCGCCGACCGCCGCCCGCACGTGGAGGACCTGTGCCGCTGGGTGCTCGTCGGGGCCTGCCTGGTCGCCCTCGTCCCGCTCGTCGCCCAGCCGTTCCTGTCCACGTCGGTCGAGGCCTTCGACGACATCAACGTGGGCGCCGCGCTGGGCTCGCTCGTCGGCGTGCTCGTGCTCGTGGCGGTGCCGATCCTCGTCCTGGGCGCGGTCGCGCCGTGGGCTATCCGCCTGCGCGTCGACTCCGTCGAGGATGCCGGGCGCACCGCCGGGCGCCTCTACGCGCTGTCGACCGTCGGATCGCTCATCGGGACCTTCGCCGCGGCGCTCGTGCTCATCCCGCTGCTCGGCACGCAGCGCACGTTCATCGCCTTCGCGCTGCTGCTCGCGGTCAGCGCGGCGAGCGCGCTGACGCCCCGCTACGCGCTGGTGCCCGCGGCCATCGCGGCGCTGCTCCTCATCCCGCCGGGCACCACGAAGGACCTCGCCGACGGGCGCGTCGTCGCCGAACGCGAGACCGAGTACCAGTACGCGCGCGTGGTGGAGCTCGACGACGGCGAACGCCGGCTGGAGCTCAACGAGGGTCAGGCCTACCACTCGGTCTACCGGCCCCGCTCGGTGCTGACCGACAACGTGTGGGACGGCTACCTGTCGATGCCGTTCGCGGTGCTCGGCCGCGCGCCGCGGTCGGTGGCGATCCTCGGCAACGGCGCGGGCACGACCGCCCGCGCCTACGGCCGCTACTTCCCGGCCACGGCGATCGACGGCGTCGAGATCGACCCGGAGCTGACCGAGCTCGGCCGCCGCTACTTCGGCCTGCGCGACCGGCCCGGCCTGCGGCTCATCGACGACGACGCCCGCCCGTTCCTGCGGCGCACCGACCGTCGCTACGAGGCGATCTTCGTGGACGCCTACCGCCAGCCCTACATCCCGTTCTACCTGACCACGCGCGAGTTCTTCCGGCTCGTCCGGTCACGGCTGGCGCCGGGCGGCACCGTGATCGTCAACGCCGGGCACCCGGAGGGCTCCAGGGAGCTCGAGCGCGTGCTCACGGCCGGCGTGCGCTCGGCCTTCCCGCACGCGTCGGCCTACGACATCACCGACGTGAGCACGCTGATCGTGGCCGGCGACCGCGCGCCGACCGCCCAGCGGATCCGCGCCGCGGCGCGCTCCCAGCCCGCCGAGCTTCGGCCGCTGTTCGCCGAGACGGCGGCCGGCCTCGCCCCGGCCGCGCTTGGCGAGCGCGCCTTCACCGACGACCGCGCGCCCGTCGAGTGGCTCATCGACCGCTCGATCGTCAGCTACGCGGCGGGCGAGAGCGGCGGCTGATCAGGGAGCGTCGTAGACGACGAGGCCGTCGTCGTAGGTTGCGTCCGACGCGACAGGGTCGGCCGCCGACGCGCACGACGGCGGCGTCGAGCCGAACGTCTGGACCATGCGCACGCGATCCTGCTGGCCCGGGCCCCCGTCCACGATCGTGACCAGGCCCGTCGCCGGCCGTCGCGCCCCGGACCCCGCGTCGATGTAGTCGCCCACAGCGCCGACCGCGGCGCGCCGGCCGCTGACCAGCAGGCACGTGACGTTGCCGCCGAACCTGTTCGGGCTGCTGGACGAGATCCGGAAGCCGAGCGTGCCGGACGGCCCCGGGGCCGTGGCGTCGACGTGTCCGTTGGGCGAGTGCGGGCTGATCGCGTAGAGCCACGAGCCCCTGACGGCGTCGCGGACGGCCGCGGGCGTCGTGAAGGAGCGCGTCTGGGCGCACACCGGCGCCTTGCCCTCGTCGTTGCCGCACACGCGGAACGCGTACGCCGTCGCGGCGTAGAGCGGGCCCACGACCTCGGTGAACGTGCCGCTCGCCCCGGCCGGCCACGATCGCCGGTCCGTCTGCCGCTGCGCGGCGGTCACACCCGAGGGCCCGTACTCGAAGAAGCTGAAGGCGCGGCCGTTGTCCGCCGTGCCGCGCGCCTTCAGCGTCGCACTGCTCGGCGTCACGTCGGTCGCCGGCTCGGTCGAGCCGGTGCACGCCGCCAGCGCGAGGACCGCTCCGCTGACTCCGGCCACGACGACTCGCCGCACGATGGGGCGACACTAGCCGCGCCTATGCTTGCAGCGCAATGGCGCCCGACCAGCCCACCGTCGTCATGAAGTTCGGCGGCACGTCGGTCGCCGACGCGCAGCGGCTGAAGCGCGCCGCGGCGCGGATCGTGGCCAAGCGCGAGGGCGGCCACCGGGTCGTCGCCGTGCTGAGCGCCCGCGGCAAGGAGACCGACCGGCTGATCGCCGATGCCCAGGAGGTCTCCGACACGCCCGATCCGCGCGAGATGGACATGCTGCTGTCCACCGGCGAGCGCGTGTCCTGCGCGCTGTGCGCGATGGCCATCAACGACCTCGGCCACCGCGCGATCTCGCTGACCGGCTCGCAGGCCGGCATCGTCACCGACACCTCGCACACCAAGGCGCGCATCCTCGACGTCCGCGCCGACCGCATCATGAGCGCGCTGGACGAGGACAACATCGTGCTCGTCGCAGGCTTCCAGGGTGTCAGCACGGCCAAGGACGTCACGACGCTCGGCCGCGGGGGCTCGGACACGACGGCCGTCGCCCTCGCCGCGGCCGTCGGCGCGGACGTCTGCGAGATCCTCACCGACGTCCCCGGCGTGTTCAGCGCCGACCCGCGGATCGTGCCCGACGCGCGCAAGCTCGCCGTCGTCTCGTTCGAGGAGATGCTCGAGATGGCCGCCTCGGGCGCCGGCGTGCTGCAGCTGCGCAGCGTCGAGTACGCCCGCACCCACGGCGTGCGCATCCACTGCCGATCGAGCTTCGACGACGCGCCCGGTACCGTTGTCGTCTCCGAGCAGGAGACCATGGAGCAGCCGCTGATCACCGCCGTCACGCACTCGACCGGGGAAGCCCGCGTCACGCTGCTGGGCGTGCCCGACACGCCTGGCGTCGCGGGGCGCATCGCCACGGTGCTGGCCGACGCCAACGTGAACGTCGACATGATCATCCAGAACGAGCCCGAGACCGAGGGCGCGCGCGCCGACATGTCGTTCACCGTGCCGCGCGACGACCTGCGGGCGGCGCGGGCGGCGCTCGAGCCGCTGGTCGCCGAGCTCGGCATCGGGCGGATCGCGACCGACGAGGCGATGGGCAAGGTGTCCATCGTGGGGGCGGGCATGAAGAGCCACCCGGGCGTCGCGGCGAAGGTCTTCACGACGCTCGGCGACCACGACATCAACATCGAGATGATCTCCACGTCACCCATCAAGATCTCCTGCGTCGTCCCGGGCGAGCGCGTGCCCGACGCCGTGCGCGCGCTGCACGGCGCGTTCGAGCTGCAGGGCGACGACACGATCCGTCCCGAGCAGCCCTTCGGGGAGTTCACCTGATGCGCGTCGCGGTGGTCGGCGCCACGGGCGCCGTCGGGACGATCATGCTGTCGCTGCTGGAGCGCCGTGGCTTCCCCGCGGCGGAGGTCGTCCCGTTCGCCTCCGAGCGGTCGGCCGGCAAGCGGCTGGGTGACGCGACGATCCAGCCGTTGCGCGAGGACACGATCGAGGGCTTCGACGTCGCGCTGTTCTCCGCGGGCGGCGGCACCTCGCGCGAATGGGCGCCGCGCTTCGCGGCCGCCGGCGCGCTCGTGGTCGACAACTCGTCGGCCTTCCGCATGGACCCCGAGGTCCCGCTCGTCGTCAGCGAGGTCAACCCGCAGGCGCTGGACCACATCGGCAAGGGCATCGTGGCCAACCCGAACTGCACGACGATGGCGGTCATGCTGCCGGCCAAGGCCCTGCACGACGCCTTCGGGCTGCGCGCGATGGTCTGCACCTCCTTCCAGGCGGCGGGCGGCGCCGGCCAGAAGGGCATGGACGAGCTGGCCGGGCAGGTCGACGCGGTGCGCGCCGGCGACCTGGTCAACGACGGCGCCGCTGCGGCCGCGGCCGTGCAGCCGAAGGTCCACGCCCGGGCGCTGGCCTTCAACGTCGTGCCCTGGCTGGGCGCGGAGGCCGGCGGCGGCTACTCCGACGAGGAGATGAAGCTGCTCAACGAGTCGCGCAAGATCCTCGACCTGCCGGATCTGGCCGTCTCGCCGACGTGCGTGCGCGTTCCGGTCATGGTCGGCCACTCGATCGAGGTGCGGGCGGCCTTCGAGCGGCCGGTCAGCGTCGAGGCGGCGGTCGAGGCCCTGGAGGCCTTCCCGAACCTCGTCGTCGACGAGCTGCCGACGCCGCTGGAGTACGCCGGTCGCGACGAGGTCGCCGTGGGGCGCGTGCGCGCCGACCTGCAGGACGACCACGCGCTCAACCTGTTCGTCGTGGGCGACAACCTCCTCAAGGGCGCCGCCCTCAACACGGTCCAGATCGCCGAGCTGCTGCACGAGCGCGGCTTGGTCGGCGCCGGCGCCCGGGTGTAGCCTCGCCCGCATGGGCGAGCGCGACGGCTTCGCGCCCGGCACGTTCTGCTGGGTTGACCTGGCGACGACCGACCAGGAGGCGGCCAAGGCGTTCTACGCGCGGCTGCTGGGCTGGTCCTACGACGACCGCCCGGTCGGGGACGGCGTCGTCTACTCGATGGCCAGGTTGCGCGGTCGCGACGTCGCCGCCATCAGCCCGCAGCCCGAGCGCTTGCGCCAGGCCGGCGCCCCGCCCAGCTGGATGAGCTACGTGTCGGTGCAGGACGCCGACGCCACCGCCGCCCGGGCGCGCGAGCTGGGCGCCAGCCTGTTCGCCGAGCCCTTCGACGTGTTCGACGCCGGGCGCATGGCGGTGATCAGCGACCCCGAGGGCGCTGTCTTCGCGCTGTGGCAGCCCGGCAGCCAGGTTGGCGCGGGCCTGGTCAACGAGCCCGGCACCCTGAGCTGGAACGACCTGGCGACGCGCGACCCCGACGCCGCGCAGCGCTTCTACGGCGAGCTGTTCGGCTGGACCTTCGACGCCGTCGCGCCGATCTACCTGACGATCCGCAACGGGGAGCAGATGAACGGCGGGGTGCGCGTCATGGGCCAGGGGGAGGAGCAGGTGCCGCCCCACTGGCTGCCCTACTTCGCGGTCGAGGACCTCGGCGCCGCGGTGGCCCTGGCCGGCGACGCCGGCGGGAAGGCGCTCGCCCCGCCCATGGAGGTCCCCGCGGGCCGCTTCGCGGCGCTGGCCGACCCGCACGGCGCGGCGTTCGCGCTCTTTGCGGGCGACTTCGACCCGTAACCGGCGTTCATCAACCGGAATATGGGGTAGAACACGTCCCGGATCACAGCTGGAACGGCGAAAACGAGCCCCTCTCCGGGGCTCGTTTCCGTTTCCGGACCCGCACGGACTTCAGGGCGCCCTGAGGTACTGGTGCACGAAGGCGATGGCCATGCTGCCCTCGCCGACGGCGGCGGCGACGCGCTTCACGGGGCTGAAGCGCACGTCGCCGCACGCGAAGATGCCCGGGACGCTCGTCTCGAGGAGGTACGGGTCGCGCTCGAGCTCCCAGCGTCCCGCGGCGCGCACGTCGGAGCCCGTGAGCACGTAGCCGTGGCGGTCGAGCGCGATCTCGGGCGGCAGCCACGCCGTCTCGGCGTCCGCTCCGATGAAGATGAACAGCGCCGCCCGACTCGAGCCGGGTCGTCTCGCCGGTCGCGGCGTCGCGGACGTCGATCGCCTCGAGCGACCCGTCGCCGTGTGCGGCGACGACCTCCGTCCGATACAGCGCGCGGATGTTCGACCGGGTCGCGAGCTGGTCGACGAGGTAGCGCGACATGCTCTTCTCGAGCGTCTCGCCGCGGCAGAGGATCGTCACGCTCCGCGCGTGGTTGGAGAAGAACATGGCCGCCTGCCCCGCCGAGTTGCCGGCGCCGACGATGTGGACGTCGAGGCCGTGGGTGTTCGCCGCCTCGCTGCGCGCCGCGCCGTAGGAGATGCCCTTCCCGGCGAGCCGGTCGAATCCGTCGATCGACAGGTGCCGCCACGCGACGCCGCAGGCCAGGATGATCGTCCGCGCCCGCAGGACGTCGCCGCCGTCGAGGTGCACCTGCCGCGTCGCGGCGTCGATCCGCGTGATCGACCGCGTGACGAGGATCTCGGCGCCGAGCCTTCGCGCCTGCTGCAGCGCACGGCTCGCCAGCTCGTCGCCCGACACGCCCGACGGGAAGCCGAGGTAGTTCTCGATCCGAGACGACGTGCCGGCCTGGCCGCCGGGCGCCTCGCGCTCGATCACGATCGTGCGCAGGCCCTCCGACGCGCCGTACACGGCGGCGGCCAGCCCCGCGGGCCCGGCGCCGACGATCACGGCGTCGTACTCCGCGCCACCGCGTCGGTCGCCGAGGCCGAGCAGCTCGGCCACCCGGCGGAGCTGCGGTCGCACCACGGTCTTGCCGTCGACGACGCGGATCGCCGGCCAGTCCCCGTCGGCGGGCAACGGGCCGCCCCAGTGCTCGGCGGCGTCCGGCGCGTCGGGCGTGAGCCACCTGAACGTGATCTGGTTGCGCTCGAGGAAGTGCCGCAGCTCCGCGCAGGACGCGTCCCAGCGATGCCCGACGACGATCGCGCGCGGCGGCGGCGGCTCGGCCGCGATGCCCTGCAGCCCGCGCGAACCGCCCATCCGGTGGGCCGCGAGCCTGCCGACCTCCTTGGCGACGTCGGGCACCACGGCCGCGACGGCGTGGTAGTCGTGAGCCTCGACCCGCATGACGCGCGACTGTCTCCGCCGCGCGAAACCCGACCGGGAACACCGTCCCGAGCGCGATCGGCACCTCGCCGAAGATGTCCCCGGGGCGGCGCTCGCCGACGACGCGCTCGATCCCGTCGACGACCTTGACCGGCTCGATGCGACCCTCGAGCACCGCGAAGAGCGCGCGCTCGGCGCCCTCGTGCGCCGCGTACTCGCCCGGCGCAAGGGTGATGTCCGCCGCCGCCCGGGAGAGCCGCTCGCGCTCCGTCGCGCCCAGAGCGGCGAAGATCGCGATCGCCCGCGATCTCGTCCGCCGTCACCATGCCCGCAACCCCGCCGCCTCCCTGGAGCGGGCCTCCGGTCAGCCGCTGCCGACGCCGCCGACCACCGAGGTCGACCAGTCGATGACCGACGTCGGCTTGACGACGTGGCGGGCCAGGCCGAGCTCCTTCGGCTCCAGGCCGAGAGCCAGCCCGACGAGCTGGGGCAGGTGCAGGACCGGCATGTCGAGCTCGCGGCCGACCACGCGCTCGGCGAGCGGCTGCTGCAGGTCCAGGTTGAGGTGGCACAGCGGGCACGGCGTGACGAGGCAGTCGGCCGCCGCGTCGACTGCGTCGCCCAGGTGGCGCCCGGCCTGCTTGAGCGACGCCTCCTTGTTCATCGTGATGATCGGGAAGCCGCAGCACTTGTACTGGCCGGCGTACTCGATGACGGTGCCGCCCAGCGCCTCGATGACCTGGTGCAGGTACGTGTCGCGCGGGAGCTCGTCGTCGATTCCGAGGCGGTCGGTGGGGCGCACGATGTAGCAGCCGTAGAACGGCCCCACGCGCAGGTCGGTCAGCGGGCGGCGCACGCGCGAGCGCAGCTCGTCGAGGCCGATCTCCTCGACCAGCATCCACAGCAGGTTCTTGTTGGTGAGGACGTCCTTCTCGTAGCGCACCCCCGACTCGGCCTCGAGCGTCTCGTTGATGTGCTCGCGGTACTCGGCGCTGGCGTCCAGGCGCTCCTGGCACTCCGTCTGCGCGCCCTGGCAGGTCGAGCAGATGTTCATCATCAGGTCGGTGCCCTCGACCTGCTGGGCCAGCGCGAACGTGCGGGCGTTGAGCGTGTCGGCGAGCTCCTGGCTGTGCTCGGCGATGACGCCGGCGCCGCAGCAGCTCGCGCGGTCCAGCTCGACCAGCTCGATGTCCAGCAGCGGGGCGATCCGGGCCATCGAGCCGTGCAGCTCCGGCGTGAAGCCGCGGCTCACGCAGCCGGGCCAGTAGGCGACCTTCATCGGGTGGGCGACCTCTCGGGCTCTGGCCGGGCTGACCGGCTTCCGCGGCGGGGGTGCCGCCGCTCCCCTCGCCCTGGGCGCCGGCCGCGACGGTGGCGCTCCGGCTGTCGGCGGCGCCCTCGGCGTCCTCGTCGTAGCCGGAGATGTAGAGGTTCAGCTCGACGCGCTCGCCCCGCCCCTCGACGCGGTCGTAGATCGCCTGCACGTCCTTGGGCGCCTTGTGGCCGCTGCGCAGCGCCTTGCTCAGCGTCACCTTGCGGCGCAGCAGCCCTCGGGTGATGACCGGCAGCGAGTCCAGCAGCTCGGGCACCGCCCGCGGGTGGAACTTGCCGCCGTAGGAGTCGGGCAGCAGGTCGGCCTCGTGCAGGATGCCGTTCTTGCGGATGTTCTTGACGAAGGCGTGCTCGTGGCGGTAGCCGTTGTTGCGGTCCTTGATGTCGTGATCGGCGCTCGCGCGGCGGCGCAGGCGCATGATCTGGCTCATCGGGGCCACGCCCTTGGGGCAGGCGTCGATGCACTTGAAGCAGTGCGTGCAGTCGTACATGCCGGCCGGGTCCTCGGCGAGGTCCTTGAGGCGGTCGTACTGCTCGGCGTCGCGCGGGTCGCCGACGAAGCGGTAGGCCTTGGCCAGCGCGGCCGGGCCGATGAACGCGGGGTCGACCTCCATCGACAGGCAGTCGGAGACGCAGGCGCCGCACTGGATGCAGGCCATCGACTGGGTGACGTCCACCATCGCCTCGTGGGGCACGATGTACTCGCGCTCGGGGATGGGCTCCTTGTTGATGAGCCACGGGGTGACGCGCTGGATCTTCTTCCAGTGCACCGCGTCCATGTCCACGATGAGGTCCTTGAGGACGGGCATGTTGCCCATCGGCTCGACCTCGATGACGCCGTCGCGGGCGGTGTTCGCCGCCCGGTCGAGGTGGGTGTGGCAGGCGAGGCCCGGCTGGCCGTTGATGCGCACGCCGCACGAGCCGCAGATCGCGGCCTTGCAGGAGCAGCGGATGCCGATCGAGCCGTCGAAGCGCGCCCTGGCCTGCAGGATGCCCTCGAGCACCGAGCGGTGGGGCTCGAGCTCGACGGTGTGCTCGTCCCAGTAGGGGGCGTCGCCCGACTCGGGGTCGTAGCGGCGCAGGCGGAGGGTGAACTCGCGGACGTCGGCCATCGTCAGTACTTGCGCTCCTCTGGCTGCCACTGGGTGATCGTCACCGGCGAGTAGGTCACCTGGGGGACCTCGTCGCCGTTGCGCGAGATGTCGATGTGCTTGAGCCACTCGTCGTCGTTGCGCTCGGGGAAGTCGGTGCGGAACTGCGCGCCGCGCGACTCGCGGCGCTCCAGCGCCGCCACGACGGTCGCCTCGGCGCACTCGAGCATGTAGCCCAGCTCGATCGCCCCGAGCACGTCCTGGTTGAAGACCGTTCCACGATCGTCGATGTAGGCCGTCTCGGCCTCCTCCTTGAGGCGCCGCACGACCTCGTGCGCCTGGCGCAGGCCCGCGTCGTCGCGGTAGACGGCCGCGTGGCGGTTCATGATCGTGCCGAGCTCCTCCTTGATCTCCGACACGCGACGCCCCGTGCGCTCCCGGGCGATGAGCCCGGCGATCATGCGCTCGTCCTCGCGGCGGCGGTCGTCGGAGGCCTCCGGCATGCCCATGCCCGCCGCGCGCCGCGCGGCGTCCTCGCCCGAGCGCCGGCCGAAGATCAGCGTGTCCAGCAGGGAGTTGGCCCCGAGGCGGTTGCCGCCGTGGACCGACACGCAGGCCACCTCGCCCGCGGCGTAGAGGCCGGGGACCTGGGTCTGGCCGTACACGTCGGTCTTGACGCCGCCCATGATGTAGTGCTGCCCGGGGCGGATCATGATCGGCTCGCGCGTGATGTCGACGCCGGCGAAGTCCTTGCCGATGTTCACGATCTCGCGCAGGGCCTCGAGCGTGCGCTTGCGCGGGACGACGGTGACGTCGAGCCAGATCCCCGTGCCGTCGGGGCCGACGCCGCGGCCCTCGTTGATCTCGGTCTGCTCGGCGCGCGACACCACGTCGCGCGAGGCGAGCTCCATCTTGTTGGGCGCGTAGGACTCCATGAACCGCTTGCCCTCGGAGTTCAGGAGGTGGGCGCCCTCGCCGCGGGCGCCCTCGGTGATCAGGAACCCGTTCTCCACCAGCGTGGTGGGGTGGTACTGGATCATCTCCATGTCCATGAGCGGGGCGCCGACGGCGTAGGCCTGGGCGATGCCGTCACCGGTGCAGATGAGCGCGTTGGTGGTGGGCTTGTAGCACTGCCCCGCCCCGCCGGAGGCCAGGATCACGGCCTTGGCGGTGAACGTCTCCATCGTGCCGGTGCGGATGTCGCGCGCCACGCACCCGGTGCACGCACCGTCGTCGTCCAGCACGAGCGAGGTGGTGAACCACTCCTCGTAGCGGTCCACCACGTCGTGGTACTTCATGAGCTGCTCGTAGAGCACGTGCAGGATCGCCTGGCCCGTGATGTCGGCCACGTAGTACGTGCGGGCCGCGCTGGCGCCGCCGAACGCGCGCGTGCCGAGCTCGCCCCGCTCGTTGCGGTGGAAGGTGACGCCGATGTGCTCGAGGTGCAGCAGCTCGTCGGGCGCCTCCTTGCACATGATCTCGATGGCGTCCTGGTCGCCGAGGAAGTCCGACCCCTTCACGGTGTCGTAGGCGTGGGACTCCCACGTGTCCTCGGGCTTCAGCGCCGCGTTGATGCCGCCGGCCGCCGCCACCGAGTGCGAGCGCACGGGATGGACCTTGCTGAGGACGGCGACGGTCGCCCCGGCGTCCGCGGCGGCCAGCGCCGCCCGCTGGCCGGCGAGGCCCGCACCGATGATGAGGACGTCGTGACGAGGCATTGGCTTCGTCACTGTATACGTCGCAGAGGGCGGCGCAGGCCTTCCCAAAGTGGCCTCCGCCACGAGTCCCGGCGCGTTTGACGGGCGTCTCGCCGCCAAACACGACGCGACTCACGGCGGAGACCACTCAGGCGTCAGCCGAGGCGGCTTGGCGCTGCGGCGGTGAGTGCGCGGCGGACCTGGTCGAGGGTCACCACGCCCGCCAGGCGCCCGTCGGCGTCGACCACCATGAGCGCCCCACGCGAGCGCAGGCCCTCCGAGCCCAGGAGGTGCTCGATCGGGGCATCCGAGCGCACGCTGAGCGCCTCGCCGTCGTCCTGCGGGCGCGGCTCGACGAGGTCGCGGGCCGGCGCCTCGGGCTGGCCGCCCGCGATCGCGGCCTCGACGCGGTCGGCCGTCACGAGCCCGTGGAACTGCCCGCTCGAGGGGTCGGCGACCGGGAACCAGGGCCAGCGGTAGCGGGCGAAGAACTCGTCCTCGACGCGCGCGGCCGGCTCGTCGCCCGGCACCCACACGGGCTCGGAGTCCATGACGTCGGCCACCGTGACGCCCTCCAGGCGCTCGGTGAAGCGGCTGGTGGCCACCGCGCCGCGCGCGGCCTGGCCCAGGAACCAGCCGAGGACCGCGAACCACAGGCCGTTGATCGGGTCGCTCGTGAAGAGCAGGAAGATCCCCAGACCGATCAGCAGGTAGGCGAAGCCCTGGCCCAGACGGGCCGAGAAGCGCGTGCCGCGGCCGCGGTCGCCGGTGATCTTCCACGCCACGGCGCGCGCGATGCGCCCGCCGTCCAGCGGGAAGGCGGGCACCAGGTTGAAGACGAGCAGGAAGCCGTTGACGACCGCCAGCCAGCCCAGCAGCGCCTGGGCGGGCGTCGTCTGGCCGTCCTGCGTGAAGGCCTCCGTCGAGGCCCCGAAGCCCAGGCAGGCCGCCACGATGACCGCGGTGACCGCCGGGCCCGCGGCGGCGACCTTGAACTCCTCACCGGGCGAGGACGTGTCGCGCGTCATCTTCGCCAGGCCGCCGAAGAACCACAGGTCGATGCCGGAGATCCCGATGCCGTTGCGCCTGGCGATGAGCGCGTGGCCGAGCTCGTGGAGGATCAGCGACACGAAGAACAGCGCCGCGCCCGCGACCGCGACGGCGTAGGCGGTGGTGCTCGACGCGTCGGTCAGCGTGTCGCTGAAGTAGCCCGACAGCGCGAAGATCATGATGAACAGGACGACGAACCAGCTCGGGCTGGCCCCGATGCGGATCCCGAAGATCCGGCCGAGCTGGATCGAAGCGCCGCCGAGCATCACGTCCGAGTCTAGGGGCGAACTGCGGGACCGAGGGCGGGGAGTGCTCCGTGCGTGTGCCTGCCGTGTGCCATGTCGCGCGCGCCGGCGGCGGCTCGGCGGTCCGTGCGGTTGGCTGTCGCGCATGGCGGCTCGACGCGCAACCGGCGCTCCCGCGCGCAGCGCGCTTCACGCCGGGCCGCCTGACCGCGCGGTCGCGGCCCTGGCCCGGGCGCAGCACGGCGTCGTGGCCCGCGACCAGCTGGTCGGCGCGGGCTTGAGCCGGCACGCCATCGCGCATCGCATCGCCAAGGGGCATCTGCACCCGCTGTACCGCGGCGTGTACGCGGTCGGGCACCGTTCGCTCTCGGCGCACGGGCGCCACCTCGCTGCCGTCCTGGCGTGTGGTCCGCGAGCGGTCCTGTCGCACCGCAGCGCGGCCGTCCTGTGGGGACTCCTTCAGGCCGGCGAGCACCCCGTCCACATCACCGCCCCGACCCACCGGCGAGGCCCGGCCGGCGTCCGGCTGCACGGCTCCCTCACCGGCGAGGTCGTCCGACGCGACGGCATCGCGGTGACGACGCCGGCCAGGACGATCATCGACCTCGCCGCCACCGCGCCACGCGAGGAGCTCGGACGGGCCCTAGAGGAGGCGCGGCTCCAGCGCCTCGTCACCGACGGCGACCTGCAGCGCGGCGTCCGGTGCCGCCCCGGTGCCAGAGCCCTCCGCGATCTCCTCGCCCACGAGCCCTCGTTCACCCGCTCCGAGGCGGAGCATCGCCTGCTGTCGCTGCTGCGGCGCGCGGGCCTGCCGAAGCCGCTCACCAACGTCCGCGTCGCCGGCCACGAGGTCGACGTCCTCTGGGCGCATGAGCGCCTGATCGTCGAGGTCGACGGCTTCGCCTTCCACTCCAGCCGAGCGGCCTTCGAGCGCGACCGCGCGCGCGACGCCGACCTCCAGGCGCGCGGCTACCGGGTCGTCCGCGTGACCTGGCGCCAGCTCACCACGCGCCCGGAGGAGCTCGCAGCCCGGCTCGGCGGGGCGCTGGTCGCGGGGACGTGAGGGACGGCGGCGGCGTTGCGAACAACGGCGGCATGTGAGGGAAGAGAGTGGGCGGCGGGGGAGGCGGCTCAACGTGCAACGCGTCGCCGGCGCGAGCGCCGATCGCACGTAGAGCCGCTCCCACCGGCTCAGCGTGCGGCGCGCGGGCGAGAAGCTCGCGCGCTTCACGTTGGGCCGGTTCCCGACCTCCCTTACCAGCCAGGCGCGACCGCGAGCGTCACGTGCCGCGCTGCCACGCGCTCACGCCGGCGGCGTGTGCCGCGCGACGATCGCCGCCACGTCGGCGCCCTTGGGCAGCGTGCCGAAGCACAGGCCGCCGTCGCCGCCCAGGCGCGAGGCGCAGAAGGCGTCGGCGACGGCGCTCGGCGCGTGGCGCACGAGCAGCGAGCCCTGGAGGGCCAGCGCGAGGCCCTCGACCACGCGCCGGGCGCGGTGCTCGACGGCGTCGGGGTCGGCGAGCTCGTCGCGCAGGCCCGCGACGAAGGCGTCGAGGCGGTGGTCGCCGCCGGCCGCGAGCTCGACCTCGTCGAGGAAGGCGCCGAGCACGGCGGGCTCGCGGGCCAGCGCGCGCAGGACGTCGAGCGCGTTGACGTTGCCCGAGCCCTCCCAGACGGAGTTCAGCGGGGCCTCGCGGTACAGGCGCGGCATCCCCGACTCCTCGACGTAGCCGTTGCCGCCCAGGCACTCGAGCGCCTCGGCGGCGAGCATCGGGAAGCGCTTGCAGACGTGGAACTTCGCCGACGGCCGTGCCCAGGCGGCGCAGCGCGCTGGTCGCCCTCGTCGTAGGCGCGCGCCAGGCGCAGCGCCAGCGCCGTGGCCGCCTCGCTCTCGATCGCCAGGTCGGCCAGGACGTTGGCCATGAGCGGCTGGTCGGCCAGCAGCCTGCCGAAGGCCGCGCGGTGGGCGGTGTGCCAGGTCGCGTTGGCCACCGCCCAGCGCATGCCGGCCGCCGAGCCCAGCACGCAGTCCAGCCGGGTGTGGCCGACCATCTCGATGATCGTCGCGCACGCCGCGGCCCGGCTCGCCGACCAGCCGGCCCCAGGTGCCGTCGAGCTCGAGCTCGCTCGACGCGTTGGAGCGGTTGCCGAGCTTGTCCTTCAGCCGCTGCAGGCGAAAGACGTTGCGCGTGCCGTCGGGCAGGACGCGCGGGACGGCGAAGCAGCCGATGCCCTCGGCGGACTGGGCGAGGATGAGGAACAGGTCGCACATCGGCGCCGAGCAGAACCACTTGTGCCCGCGCAGGACGTACTCGGCGCCGGGCCCGCCGCCGTCCAGCGGCGTGGCCGTCGTCGTGTTGGCGCGCACGTCGGAGCCGCCCTGCTTCTCGGTCATCGCCATGCCGCACTTGGCGCTGCCCTTCTCGGCGGCGGGCCGCAGCTCGCCGTCGTAGGCCGGCGCGGTGAGCAGCGGCTCCCACTCGGCGGCCAGCTCGGGCTGCGCGCGCAGCGCGGGCACCGCGGCGAAGGTCATGGTGATCGGGCAGCCGTGGCCGGCCTCGACCTGGCCCGCGGTCAGGCTCAGCGCGGCGCGCGCGACGTGGGCGCCCGCGCGCCCGGCCGTCCAGGGCAGCGCGTGCAGCTCGTGCTCGGAGGCCAGCGTCATGAGCTGGTGCCAGGCGGGATGGAACTCGACCTCGTCGATGCGGTTGCCGAAGCGGTCGTGGGTGCGCAGCCGCGGCGGGTGCTCGTTGGCCGCGACGCCCCACTCGAGCGGCTCGCCGCCCCAGGCCGCGCCGACCTCGACGGCGCGCTCGTGGGCCCAGCCGCCGCCCTCGCGCTCGCAGGCCTTCGACCAGCGCGGCGTGGTCGGTGAACAGGTTGCGGTCCTGCAGCGGAGGCGCCTGGTTGACGACCTCGTGGGTCTCGGCGGCCGCCGGCGGGGAGGGATGGGTCGTGCTCATCACCGGGATAGCATCGCGCACCTTCAAGCGATCAGGAGCAATGAACCCGCAATGTCCCATGACGTGACCTTCATCCCGGGGGATGGCACCGGGCCCGAGCTCGCGGAGGCGACCCGCCGCGTCCTCGAGGCCACCGGCGTCTCCTTCACCTGGGACCGCCGCGAGGCGGGGGTTGACGAGTACGAGGCCAACGGCAACCCGTTCCCCGACGACACGCTCGACTCCATCCGGCGCACCGGCGTCGGCATCAAGGGCCCGACGACCACGCCGGTCGGCTCGGGCTTCCGCTCGGTCAACGTGCTGCTGCGCAAGGAACTGGACCTGTACGCGTGCATCCGGCCCTGCAAGGCCTACGAGGGCGTCCGCACGCGCTTCCCCGAGACCGACATCGTGATCGTCCGCGAGAACACCGAGGATCTGTACGCAGGCATCGAGTTCGAGCGCGGCACGCCCGAGAACGCCGAGCTGCGCCGCGCGCTCGACAAGCTCGGCGCCAAGGTCCGCGACGACGCCGGCATCTCGATCAAGCCGATCTCCGTGTTCGGCTCGGACCGCATCGTGCGCGCGGCGTTCGACTACGCCAAGGCCAACGGGCGGCGCAAGGTCACCGCGGCCCACAAGGCCAACATCATGAAGTTCTCCGACGGCCTGTTCCTCGAGGTGGCGCGCAGGGTCGCCGAGGACTACCCGGAGATCGAGTTCGAGGACCGGATCATCGACAACCTCTGCAACCAGCTCGTGTCGCGGCCGGAGGAGTACGACGTGATCGTGCTCCCCAACCTCTACGGCGACATCGTGTCCGACCTCGGCGCGGGCATGATCGGCGGCCTCGGTCTCGCCCCGGGCGGCAACATCGGCACCGAGGCGGCGATGTTCGAGGCCACCCACGGCTCGGCCCCCAAGTACAAGGGCCAGAACCGCGTCAACCCGACCGCCCTGATGCTCTCGGGCGTGCTCATGCTTCGCCATCTCGACGAGAACGAGGCCGCCGACCGCCTCGAGGGCGCCATCGCCGGCGTGATCCGCAAGGGCGAGCGCGTGACCTACGACCTCAAGCCCACCCGCGACGACCCCACGGCCGTCGGCACCTCGGAGTTCGCCGACGCCGTCATCGAGGAGATGAACGCCTGATGCCGACCCCCAACCCCGTCACCGTCGCCGTCACCGGCGCCGCCGGCCAGATCGGCTACGCGCTGCTGTTCCGCATCGCCAGCGGCCAGCTGCTGGGCGACGACACGAAGGTCCACCTGCGGCTGCTGGAGGTCCCGCAGGCGGTGAAGGCGGCCGAGGGCACGGCGCTGGAGCTGTTCGACTGCGCGTTCCCGCTGCTTGCCGGCGTCGACATCCACGACGATCCCGCCCAGGCGTTCGACGGGGCGAACGTCGCGCTGCTCGTCGGCGCCCGGCCGCGGTCGAAGGGCATGGAGCGCGCTGACCTGCTCGAGGCCAACGGGCAGATCTTCAAGCCCCAGGGCCAGGCTCTGAACGAGCACGCCGCCGACGACATCAAGGTGCTCGTCGTCGGCAACCCGGCCAACACCAATGCGCTCATCGCCCAGCGCAATGCGCCGGACATCCCTGCCGAGCGCTTCACCGCGATGACGCGGCTGGACGAGAACCGCGCCGTGGCCCAGCTCGCCCAGAAGCTGTCGGTGGAGGTCACCGACATCCAGGACCTGTGCGTCTGGGGCAACCACTCACCCACGATGTTCCCCGACCTGTTCAACGCGAGGGTCGGTGGCAGCCCCGCCATCGAGAAGGTCGACCAGGAGTGGTACGCCAACGAGTACATCCCGCGCGTCGGCAAGCGCGGGGCGGAGATCATCGAGGCACGCGGCGCGTCGTCGGCTGCCTCGGCGGCCAACGCGGCCGTCGACCACGTGCGCGACTGGGTGCTCGGCGCCGACGGCCTGCGTTCCATGGCCGTCGTCTCCGACGGGTCCTACGGCGTCGAGGAGGGCCTCATCTCGAGCTTCCCGGTGCGCTGCTCGGGCGGCACGTACGAGATCGTCCAGGGCCTCGAGGTGGGTGACTTCGCGCGCGATCGCATCGACGCCACCGTGGACGAGCTCAAGCAGGAGCGCGACGCGGTGGCCGGGCTGGGGCTCGTGTGACGGTGACGCGCTAGGCCGCGTCGACCGCGTGCCAGCCCCGCCCCTCCTTGCGGACGAGGCCGTCCTTCTGCAGGGAGGGGAGCACGCGATAGAGGTAGTTCTGCTTGATGCCCATCGCCTCGGCCATGTCCGGGATGGTGATGCCCGGGCGCGTGCGCACCAGCTCGAGCGCCTCCTTGGAGCGCGTGCCGCTGCCCCGCGGGCGCCCGCGGCGCCCGCCACCGTCGCGTGACGTGCCGGTCGCCGCGCGGCCGCGGGCGGGGGCGCGCCGCGCGGTGGCCCGCGGGTTGACACCCTCCAGGGCCGCCTGGGCCGCCTCCAAACGGTGATACTCGTCGACGAGGGGCTTCAGCTCGCGCAGGCGCTCTGAGATCTCACGTCGCTTCTCATCCAGGAAATCAGCCATGGTGAAACCACAGTACTCGATCGAGGTGAGTACCGGAAAATGAGTTGCATGGTCGCTGTCATCGGGTCAGGTGACATCGCGCGCACGGTGGCACTGCTGCTCACCGTCCGGGATGCGGGTGAGGTGGTGCTGGTGGGTGACGCGCCGGGGGCGACCCAGCGACGCGGCGGCGGCGGGCGCGCTGCTGCGCGCCGACACCCGGCTGCGCCGCGTCAGCGCCGTCGCCGGCGCGGCCGGTGCCGAGGTGGCGGTGCTGACCGGCGGTCCCGAGGCCATGGCCGCCGCGGGCGCCGATGTCGCGCGTCACCTGCCCGACGCCGTGCTGCTGGTCGCCGGTGAGCCGGCCGACGTCGCGACCGCGGTGCTGCTGCGCGCGACCGCCTTCCCGCGCGGGCGCGTGCTGGGCGCGACCGCCTCGGCCGCGGGTGGGCGCCTGCGCGCGCGGCTGGCCGAGGCCGCCGGCGTGTCCGTGCACGACGTCCGCGCCGACGTGCTCGGTGGGCCCGGGGAGCGCTCGGTGCCGCTGCTGTCGCTGGCCACGATCGCCGACGCGCCCGCTGCCGAGGTGCTCGGCGAGGCGACGCTCCTGGCGCTGGCCGACGGCGTCGGCGACCGCGAGGCCGGCGAGCCGGCCGCGGCCGCCGCCGCGGTGGTCGAGGTGGTCGAGTCGGTCCTCGGCGACCGCCGGCGCCTGCTCACGTGCGCGATCGCCTGTCGCGGCGAGCTGGGCATCGACGGCGCCGTCACCGGGATGCCCGTGCGCGTCGGCAGCGAGGGTGCCGAGGCGATCGCCGAGCCGCCCGCAGCGCCCGAGGAGCTGGCCGCGCTGCGGGCGGCGGCGGCCGCCGCGCGCGACGCGACCGAGGCGGTGCCGGCGGTCTGACCCCGTCCGCGCGCCGCCGGGCGTATAGGCTCGCCGGGAACGCAGGTGAGCCCGAAGCCCCACCCACGCCCCGGCCCGGGCGCCGGGGTGCGGATCCATCTCCTCGGGGGCTTCGCCGTCGAGGTGCAGGACGACCGCGCACCAGACGCGGCCTGGCGGCTGCGCAAGGCCAAGACGCTCGTGAAGCTGCTCGCGCTGGCGCCCGGGCACCGGTTGCATCGCGAGCAGGTGATGGCGGTGCTCTGGCCAGGCCGCCCTCCGCCTGCGGCGGCCAACAACCTGCACCAGGTGCTCCACGTCGCGCGCGCCCACCTCGACGCGGGCAGCGAGGGCCGGCGCTGCCTGCACCTCGAGGACGACGTGCTCAGCCTCCGCTCGGCGGCCCCGATCTGGATCGACGTCGAGGCGTTCCGCAGCGAGGCGCTGACGGCGTTGCGCACGGGAGACCGGGAGCGCGCCCGCACCGCCCTGGCGCTCCACCGCGGACCGCTCCTGCCCGAGGACCTCTACGAGGAGTGGACCGAGCCGGCACGCGGCGAGCTCGAGCGCCTGCGCGACGAGGTAGCGACGCTCCTCGAGCCCGACCGCACGCCCACCGCCACGGCCGCGCCGAGCGCCGACAACCTGCCCGGGGAGCTCACGACGTTCATCGGCCGCGAGGCCGAGCTGGGCGAGGTGGCCCGCCTGTTGCGCCGCGGGCCACTCGTGGCGCTGGTGGGATCGGCCGGCTGCGGCAAGACCCGGCTCGCGCTGGAGGTCGCGGCCCGCGCGCGCGAGGACTTCCGCGACGGGGTCTGGCTCGTGGAGCTGGCCCCGCTGGCGCAGGCCGACCTGATCGCGGACACCGTCGCCGCGGCGGTCGGCGTGAGGCTCGGCGCGCGATCCCCGGCGGCGGCCACGCTGGTCGAGTCCCTCGCCGGCCGCGAGGCCCTGATCGTGCTGGACAACTGCGAGCATCTCGTCGCCCCGTGCGCCCACCTCGCGGAGGCGCTGCTGCGTGGATGCCCCGGCCTGCAGATCCTCGCCACGAGCCGGGAACCCCTCCAGGTCAGCGGCGAGATCGTGTTCCGGGTGCCGTCGCTCACGCTGCCCGACCTTGCGCTCGCGTCGTCCGGCGGGGACCTCACGCGCTCCGAGGCGGTCCGGCTCTTCGCCGATCGCGCGGCAGCCGCACAGCCGGGCTTCGCCCTGACGGCCGCCAACGCGGCCGCGGTGGCGTGGATCTGCCATCGCCTCGACGGCGTGGCCCTGGCGATCGAGCTGGCCGCCGCCAGGGTCGGGTCGCTCCCGCCGGCGGAGATCGAGCGCCGGCTGGGGGAGTCCTATCGCCTGCTGCGGCAGGAACGGCGAACCGTGCACAAGCGCCAGCAGACCCTCGAGGCGGCGCTCGACTGGAGCCACCGCCTGCTCGACGAGCAGGAGGCCACGCTGTTTCGGCGCCTCGCGGTCTTCGCCGGTGGATTCGGGCTCGATGCCGCCGAGGAGGTCTGCGAGCGCGGCACCCTGTCCCGCGAGGACGTCGTGGAGGCCATGACGCGTCTGGTCGGGAAGTCGCTGGTCGTGGCGGAGGACCAGGATGGGCAGGGCGGGCGGGGCCGGCTTCCGGCTGCTGGAGATGGTGCGCCAGTACGCGCGCGAGCGGCTCGCTGAGACCGACGAGCTCGGTGGGGTGCTCGAGGACCATGCCCGCTGCTACCTCGAGCTGGCGGCGCGCACCGCCCGGGGAGAGGAGGCCCCGCCCGCTGCCGAAGAGGCCCTGCGGCGCCTGGATCTCGAGACGGACAACTTCAGGGCCGCGCTCGAGTGGCTGCTCGAGCACGACGCGACCGAGGCCGTCCGGCTCGCCGGCGCGCTCAGCGACTGGTGGCTCCTGCGCGGGCGGCTCGTGGAGGGCCGGGCGTGGCACCGGGCCGCCGCGGACCGCACGCGACAGGACAGCGCCGCAGCCGCGGCCGCCCTGTTGCGAGCGGTCGCCTTCTCCGGCCGGGCCGGGGACATGGCCGAGGGAGGGCGCCTGGCCGCGCGCAGCCTGTCGATCTACCGCGGGCTGGGCGACCGGGCGGGCACGGTGCGGGCGCTGCACACGCTCGGGCTGCAGTCGTGGCTGCGCGGCGACTACCCGCGCGCTCGCGCGCTGCTGGAGGCGACGATCGCAGAGGCGCGCCTCATGCCGTCGCTCGCCTACGAGGCGAACCCGACCCATGCGCTCGGCATCCTCGCCGTGTCCACGCGGGACCTGCGCGGCGCGCGGGCACGGTTCGAGCACGCGCTCGAGCTGCTCGAGCCGGTGCCCGACGACGCGCCTCCGTCGTTCCTCGTGGTGACCCCCGGCCTGGTGCCCCTCGTGCGCGGCCGCGGCGTCGTGCAGGAGGAGTCGCAGATCATGTTCTTCCGGCGGGTCGTCGGGCCACGCACGGCGGCCGCCTACGTGTCGCTGAACCTCGCGCTGGTCAGCCGTCTGGAGGGCGATCCGGCGCGGGCGGACGTGCTGCTGGGCTCCGCGCTGGCACGTCTTCGAGCGGCCGGCGACGAGCACGGGATCGCCCAGGCGCTCGCTGCGATCGGCCGGTTGGCCACGCTTCAGGGCGACGCTGAGCGTGCCCACGAGGCGCTTCGCGCCAGCCTGGTCATGCGGCGGCGCCTCGGCGACGTCCGGGGTGTCGGCCTGACGCTGGCGCTGCTGGCGGAGCTGGCGGCGGACGGCGGCGACGTCGAGCACGCGGCCTCGCTGCTGGAGCGCGCGCTCGCGATGGTCGAGGAGATCGGCGACCGCCCGGCGATGATGTGGATGCTGTGGGCGCTTGCCCGCGTCGACCTGCTCGCCGGCAGGGCGGACGCCGCGCGCCGCCGGCTCGAGGCGGGTCTGGCCCTCTCCGACGAGCTCGGCGCGCGCGTCATGCGCGCATGGACGATCGCTTCGCTGGCCGAGGTCGACCTCCGCGACGCGGCGACCGACCGCGCGGACAGGCTGCTCGAGGAGGCGCGGCACGAGTTCGAGGACTGCGGCGATCCGTGGGGGCTCGAGCGGTGCGAGGCGCTAAGTGCGCGCTAAGTCGCGCGCCTAGCTTGCCCGCCATGCAACCTCAGATGTCAGTACGGCTGGTGGTCACGCCGGCCAACGGATCAGTGATGGTCGCCGCGTTGGAAGGCCGGCCGGTGGCCGCGATGGCCATGGCCGACGGGCGGCTGCTCGGCGCGCGCGCAGGACTCGATCCGGCGATCCTGCTCGTCCTTCACCTGTATCGCCTCGCGGCGGGCCTCGTCGGCCGGATCTGGGGCGCCTGATGTCCGGTGCTCCGATCATCCGTGCCGCGACGCCCGACGACGCTCCGAGCGTGGCGAGGCTTGCGCAGCTCGACGGCCGTCCCCCCTGCGAGGCGCCGCGCTGCTGGCCGAGCGCGACGGCGTGCCGGTCGCCGCGGTCGCCCTCACGAGCGGGTCGGTGGTCGCCGACCCGTTCCGCGCCACGGCCGACGCCGTGCACCTGCTGCGGGGCAGGCGGTACCGGCTGCTGCGCCAGGGAGGCGACGTCGGGCACGTGGGCTCGCTCCTGCGGCGCCTCGCCCCCCAGCCCGCCGCGCGGGGGGTGTGACGCATGCTCGCCTCCTACGCCCACGGGCCGAGCGCGACCCCGCTCCTCGGCGAGACCATCGGCGAGAACCTGCGCCGGACGGTCGAGCGCTTCGGCGAGCGCGAGGCGCTCGTCGTACGCAGCCAGGGCTACCGGGCGACCTACAGCGAGCTCTGGGAGCAGGTCGACCGCGCCGCGCGCGCCTTCCTGGCCGCCGGCGTGCGCAAGGGCGACCGCGTCGGCGTCTGGGCGCCCAATCGCCACGAGTGGGTCGTCACCCAGTTCGCGACCGCGCGCGTCGGCGCGATCCTCGTGACGATCAACCCGGCCTACAAGGCCACGGAGCTCGAGCACGCGCTCAGGACCGCCGGCGTCGGTGTGCTCGTCATGGCGCGCGGCTTCCGGGGGTCGGAGTACGTGCCGATGCTCGACGCGGTTCGCGGGCGATGCCCCGCGCTGCGTCGCGTGATCGTCCTCGAGGACGACTGGGATGTGTTCCTGGCCGAAGGCGCGCGGGTCGGCGACGAGCAGCTCGCCCAGCGCGAGGCGCAGCTGCAGTTCGACGAACCGATCAACGTCCAGTTCACGTCGGGCACGACGGGCTTGCCCAAGGGCGCGACGCTCTCCCACCACAACATCGTCAACAACGCGTTCTTCGTCGCCGAGGCGCTGCGCTTCGATGAGCGCGACCGGGCGTGCGTCCCGGTGCCCTTCTACCACTGCTTCGGGATGGTGCTGGGGACCCTGGCCTGCGCCACGCACGGCGCGTGCCTCGTCGTCCCCGGCGAGAGCTTCGACCCGGCGGCCGTCCTCGAGGCGGTCGCCGCCGAGCGCTGCACCGCCCTCTACGGCGTGCCGACGATGTTCATCGCCGAGCTCGCCGAGCCCGGCTTCGACCGCTACGACCTGTCCACCCTGCGTACGGGGATGATGGGCGGCGCGCCGTGCCCGGTCGAGGTCATGAAGCGCGTGCGCTCCGAGATGCACATGCAGGAGGTCACGATCATCTGCGGGATGACCGAGACCTCGCCGGTCTCGACGCAGACCGCGGTCGACGACCCGGTCGACAGGCGCATCGCGACCGTGGGCCGCGTCCACCCGCACCTCGAGGTGAAGATCGTCGATCCCACGACCGGCGCCGTCGTCCCGCGCGGGACGGCCGGCGAGCAGTGCACGCGCGGCTACAGCGTGATGCTCGGCTACTGGGGCGACGAGGAGGCGACGAGCAGGGCGATCGACGCAGCCGGCTGGATGCACTCCGGCGACCTGGCGGTCATGGAGCCCGACGGCTACGTGCGGATCGTCGGGCGGATCAAGGACATGATCATCCGCGGCGGCGAGAACATCTACCCGCGCGAGATCGAGGACTTCCTCTACGGCCTGCCCGAGATCGCCGAGGTCCAGGTGTTCGGCGTGCCGAGCGAGCGCTACGGCGAGGAGGTCGCGGCCTGGGTCAGGCTCCGCGACGGGGCGACCGTGACCGAGGAGCGCCTGGCGGCGGCGTGCCGCGGGCGGATCGCGACGTACAAGATCCCGCGCCACTGGAAGCTCGTCGACTCGTTCCCGATGACCGTCACCGGCAAGCCCCAGAAGTTCCGCATGCGCGAGCTCGCCGTCGCCGAGCTCGAGCGGGAGCAGGAGCGGGAACCGGAGCGCGAGGCCGCCTAGCCCCGCCCGTTCTCGACGATCGCCTTGAGCCGGCGCAGGGAGGCGTCCGCCTCCTTCTTGGGCAGGCCGCCGACCAGCGCGCGGCTGGCCACCGCGCCGAGCGGGCCCAGCGGAGCCTTGAACTCGTTGCGGTAGTCGAAGCGGGTGCCGCCGTCAACGGCCGACAGCCGGTTGACGATGAGGGCCCGCGAGCGGGCGGGCCCGCGGCCCTTCCAGACCGCGCGGTGGGGCTCGTCGAGCTCGTCGAGGTGCCAGTCGACGTCGAACTTCACGCCCGCGCAGGCAGAGCGTCTGCTCCATCTCGTAGCCGACGCGCAGGTCGCCGTCGGAGTGCGGGCCCAGGCGGCGGTGAATCGTGACCCACTCGTGGCTGCGCTCGACGTCCATGACGACGTCCCACACCTCCTGCGGCGTGGCCGCGATCTCGATGGTGGTCGTGACCTCGCTCACGGGCTGGCAGGGTATCGGCGCGCGGGCTCAGCGCGCCGCGAGCTCCTCGGTGGCCTCCCACGACCGCAGGGCCCGCTCGACGGCCGCGTCGAAGCGGTGCAGGCGCACGTCGAAGAGCTCGCGTGCGCGCTCGTCGCGGGGCAGCAGGTCGCTCTCCAGGCCGGCCATCAGCGGCCCGATGAGCTCGTGGTCCTCGCCCGCGATCGCCGCCGCCACGCGGCTGGCCACGGCGGTCATCGCGAGCGGCAGCTCCAGGCGCGGGCGCCCGAGCAGGAGGGCGTCGCGGATGCGCTCGACGATCTCGCCGTAGGTCAGCACGTCGGGACCGGCGATGTCCAGCGACAGCGGCCCTTCGACGCGGTCCGATGTCCCGGCCGCCACGAGGTAGGCCAGCACGTCGCGCCCGTCGATCGGCTGGGTGCGGTTGGCGCGCCACGTCGGCAGAGGCATGACCGGGACGCGCTCGACGAGCCGCACGAGGAAGCGGAACGAGCGCGAGCGGGCACCGATGACGATCGAGGCGCGCAGGGCAGCCGCCTGCGGCGCGGCGCCCAGGAGGATCTCCTCGACCTCGAGCCGGCTGGCCAGGTGCGGCGAGGCCGCGGCGCCGGAGGGCACGAGGCCGCCGAGGTAGACCACGCGGCGGACGCCGGCCCGGCGCGCGGCCCGCGCGAAGGTGCCGGCGCCGATCCGGTCGCGGTCGGCGAAGCCGTCGGCTCCGGCGAGCGCGCCGGGGATCGTCTCCATCGAGTGCACGAGGAAGTAGGCGACCTCGATCCCGTCGAGCGCCTCGGCGAGGCCGGCGCCCGTCACGACGTCGCCGCGCACGACCTCGTCGATCCCGCCGGCGGTCACCCGCGACGGCGTGCGGGCCAGGGCACGGACCGCGTGCCCGCCGGCCGCCAGGCGCGGCGCGAGCTCCGACCCGATGGCGCCGCTGGCGCCCGTGACGAGGATCCGCATGGTCGGGGGAGGGTAGGGGCCCCTCGCCGCCCTAGGCTCCCGGGATGGCCACCGGCGCCGACCACGACGTCGCGATCGTCGGCGCCGGCATCCTCGGCCTCGCGGTCGCCCGCGAGCTGCTGGCCCGCACGCCCGCGCTGCGCGTCGTCGTGGTCGACAAGGAGGGCGCCGTCGGGACCCACCAGACCGGCCACAACAGCGGGGTCGTGCACGCCGGCATCTACTACGAGCCCGGCTCGCTGAAGGCGCGGCTGTGCGTCGAGGGAGCGGCCAGGCTGTCGGACTTCTGCGAGCGACACGCGATCCGCTTCGACCGCTGCGGCAAGCTGATCGTGGCGCTCGACCCCACCGAGCTGGGCCGCCTGGACCGCCTCGAGGAGCGCGGGCGCGCCAACGGCGTCCCTGGCCTGCGGCGCCTGCGCGGCGAGGAGATCGCCGAGGTCGAGCCCCACGCCACGGGCGTCGCCGCACTGCACTCGCCGCACACGGCGATCGTCGACTTCCCGGCCGTGGCGCAGGCGCTTGCGGCGGAGGTGCGCGAGCGCGGGGGCGAGCTGCGCCTGGGCCGCGAGGTCACCGCGGTGCGCACGACCCCCGGCCCGCGGAACGGCGTCGTGCTGGCCGGCCGCGACGGCGAGCCCGCCGCCGCGGCCCGGCGCGCGGTCTTCTGCGCGGGCGCATGGGCCGACCGCCTGGCCGTGGCGGCCGGCGCACCCGCCGACCCGCGCATCGTGCCCTTCCGCGGCCAGTACCTGCGCCTGAAGCCCGGCGCCCGGCACCTGGTCCGCGGGCTCGTCTACCCGGTGCCCGACCCCGAGCTGCCCTTCCTCGGCGTGCACCTCACCCGCCACGTGTCGGGTGACGTGCTGCTGGGTCCCTCGGCGCTGCTGGTCGGCGCCCGCGACGCCTACCGCCTGGGCACCGTGCGCCCGGCCGACGTCGCCTCGGCGCTCGCCTGGCCGGGCACGTGGCGCGTGGCGCGGCGCTGGTGGCGCACCGGCGTCGAGGAGCTTCGCCTGGCCGCCAGCCGCCGCGCCTTCGTGGAGGCCTGCGCGCGCTACGTGCCGGAGCTCGGGCCCCTCGACGTGGAGCCGGGCTGGGCCGGCGTGCGCGCACAGGCGGTCAGCCGCGACGGCCGCCTCGTCGACGACTTCGTCTTCTCGGAGGCCGGGGGCGCGCTGCACGTGCGCAACGCGCCGTCGCCGGCGGCGACCTCCGCGCTGGCCATCGGCGAGGTCATCGCCGATCGCGCTGCGGAGGCGTTCGACCTCTGAGCGCATCCCCGCGAACGAATTTCCCGGCATGTGCGGGCTTGCGCGTTGCAGGGCCCAGGCCGAGGGTGTTTGCTGCGACCAGATGCCGACCACGTCCCGTCCCGTCGCCGCCAAGAAGGCCACCAAGAAGGTGTCCTGCGACGACTGCTACTTCCGGTGCAACCTGCTGTGCGCGCTGACCGTGGACGAGCCCTGCGCCACGTTCAGGCCCGATCACCCCGACGGGCTCCGGCCGCCGCGCCAGCTCCGCTTCACGTTCCGCCAGGAGCGCCGCACGCAGGCCGCGTGGGCGTTCCCCAGCGCGCAGGAGCAGGCCGCGCTGCACCGCTAGGACGTCGCGCACCGGTAGGGTCCGGCCCGAGGAGCGTGGCGCCGGGTTGAAGATCACCGTCCTGGGCAAGTCGCCGTCCTGGCAGGACGCCGATGGCGCCTGCAGCGCCTACCTCGTGGAGGAGGGCGGGCACTGCCTCGTGCTCGACATGGGCAACGGCGCGTTCTCAAAGCTGCGGCGCTTTCGCGACTACACGACCGTCGACGCGCTCGTCATCTCGCACCTGCACGCCGACCACTTCCTCGACCTCGTCCCGTTCGCCTACGCGCTGACCTACGCGCCGCGCCAGCAGCCGGTGCCGGTGGACCGCTGGCCGGGCACCGTGACCCCCGCACGGCCGACGCTGCACGCGCCGCGCGGCGCGCGCAAGACGTTTCGCCGCGTCGTCGGCGCCTGGGGCAACGACGACCTCATCGAGGGCGCCTTCGACGTGGTCGAGTACGACCCCGACCAGGTGCTCGAGATCGGCCCGCTGCGGGTGGGGTTCCACGAGGTGCCGCACTTCACGACGACCTACGCGGTCGAGATCGTGTCCGCCGACGGCGGCGGGCGGTTCGTCTACGGCGCCGACAGCGGCCCCAACGAGCAGGTCGTCCGCTTCGCCGACGGCGCCGACCTCCTCATGATCGAGGCGACCCTGCCGCGGCCCGAGCGCGCCGGCCCGCGCGGCCACCTCACCCCCGGCGAGGCCGGCGCCCATGGCCAGCGCGCCCGCGTCAGGCGCCTGGTTCTCACCCACATCTCCGACGAGCTCGACGAGCTGTGGGCGCGGGCGGAAGCGGAGAAGGCCTTCGGCGGCCCCGTCTCCGTCGCGCGCGAGGGCGCCGTCTACACCGTTTAGCCCGCGGCCAGCAGGCGGCCCGTGAGGGCCTGGCACTGTGACCGCGTCGCAACGCCGAAGGCTCGGGCTGCCGCCACGTCGACCACTCGCACGGCGCCGTAGCGGGCGAGCTGGCGCTCGGCGGCGTCGTTGTAGTTGTGCACGGTCAGCGAGCGCGGGCCGCAGTCGACGCGCGAGCCGGACGGAACCGGATAGGCCCGCAGCGTCGGGTCGTCGTAGTGCAGGCGCACCGCCCCGGCGAGGTCGTACACCGCCTCGAACACGGGAACGCCCGGGGCGGTCGCGATCGGCGCACCGAAGGTGAGGAACGTCGTCGCGGGTGGCGGCCGGGGGGTGGTCCCGTCGACGACGCCGATGATGCGGTCCTGCTCCCGGGCTGCGTCCTCCCAGGCCCGCTGGTCGGTGCGAACCTGGTGCACGGCTCCGGCACCGATGATCACCGCCGCCGCGGCGATCGCGGCCATGCCGGCCGGCTGCCAGGAGCGCAGTCGGCGCACGGCAACGTGGGCTGCCACGGCGATCACGGCGTAAGCGAAGACGACCAGGGCCATGCCCGCCAGCATGTTGCCCCGGTTGAACTCGCCCATGCCCCTCGGATCCAGCGTGGCCGAGGGGACGATCATGAGGTAGGCGGCACCCGTGGCGAGCGCGGCGCCCAGGGCCAGTGCGAGCCAGCCTCGCAGCGCTGCGGGATACGCGGGGTCGGCGTGCGGGCGCCGCGCAGCGAGCACGCCGGCGGCGAGGATCGCCGCGACGACCACCAGCACGGCGACGCGAGCCGGCGGGCTGGGGGTGGCGGGCGCCCAGAAGGTCACGGCCAGCACGTAGGGGACCTGGCGGGCGATCCTGATCGCGTGGTCGACCTGGTCACCGAGCGACAACGGGTCGTAGAACGTGTGTGACGTGACCAGGGCGAGCAGCGTGCCCGCGACCACCACGTCGACCAGCCACGGGCGAACGCCCCGGCGGCCGGCCACCGCGAGGTACAGCAGCCCGGTCAGCACGATGACCGACGCGGCGATCTCGTAGAGCAGGATGCTGGCCGCGTACAGCACGACCGCGGGCAGGTGCGAGCGCAGCGGGTCTCGCTCGGTGGCGCGCAGACCCCGAAGCGCGACGATCACGCCTCGCGAGGTAACACGCCACCGCGAGGACGTTCGCGCCCTGTGCCGGCCAGAACCGTGTCGAGTCGGCGATCGGGAGCAGGACGACGAGCGCGGCCATGAGGCCGGCATGCAGCGCGGGCACGCGCAGCGTCCGGAGCAGCCCGAAGACCAGGGTCGCCATGAGCGTCGCTATGGCGAGGAGCCAGGCCGCGTGGACGCTCGGGATCGGTGCCCAGCACGCGGAAGGCGAACGGCCAGTAGAGCATCTGCAGGGGGCGGAAGGAGAGCCAGTCGAAGCGCGCACGGCGCCGGCGAACGTGTCGTCGGGCGGGTAGACGGCGGTGCTGAGGTACGACCCAGTCGTCGTTGTAGAAGCCGCCCGGCCGGAGGTGCGCCCCGAAGGCCGCGACAGCGAGCACCGCCAGCAGCGCGGCGACGACAAGGGTCTCTCGGCGGCGCGCCGGCATCCGCGGGACCCTCGCATGCCCGGCCGCGCGGGCCGGGGTATGTCGCGCCCCTGGGGCTAGGCTTTCGACATGCCGCCCGAGCGCGACCTGTTCGCCAACTTCGAGCGCATGCGACGCGAGATGGACGAGCTCTTCGGGGACGTCTTCGATCGCAGCGGGCTGGCCCCGAGCCGGCGCGGCGGCTTCTCGCCGGCGGTCGACGTCTTCTACGAGGGCGACCCGCCCCGCGCCGTCGTGCACGCCGAGCTTGCGGGCATCGACCCGGCCGAGATCGGTCTCGAGATCCAGGGGCGCGAGCTCGTGCTCGCCGGCCACCGGCGGCCGGCCGACGCCGAGGGCCGCGTGTACCAGCAGCTGGAGATCGACTTCGGCCCCTTCCGCCGGACCATCCCGCTGGGCGCCGACGTCGTCTTCGACGAGGCCCGCGCGACCTACCGCGACGGCATCCTGCGCGTCGAGCTGCCGCTCGCGCGGCCCGAGCTGACGCGCCGCAGCGTCCCGATCGACGTCCCCGGCGAGGCGCGCGACGACGGCGCGGACGAGCGATGATCGAGGTCGCCGACCAGCCCGACGCCGAGCACGTCGTGGACCTCGGCGCCCAGCGGACGCTGCCCACCACGCTCCCGGTGCTGCCGCTGCGCGAGACGGTGCCGGTGCCCGACGGGCTCACGCCGCTGGCCGTCGGCCAGGAGCGCAGCATCCGGCTGGTCAACGACGTGCTGGCCGGCGACCGGCTGCTCGTCATGGTCGCCTCGCGTGACCCCGAGATCGAGACCCCTGGCCCCAACGACCTCTACGACGTCGGCGTCGTCGGCGCGATCGCCCGCATGCTCAAGGTGCCCGACGGGACGCTGCGGATCCTCGTCCAGGGCGCGCAGCGCGTGCACATCGACCGCTGGGTGCAGGAGACGCCCTACCTCGTCGCCGAGATCTCCGAGCTGCCCGACGCCATCGTCGACACGCCAGAGCTCACCGCGCTGATGCGCAACGTCCAGGGCACGTTCACCAACATCGTCCAGGAGGTCCCCTACCTCCCCGAGGAGCTGCAGGTCGCCGTCGCGAACCTCGACGACCCCAGCGCGCTGGCCAGCCTCATCACCGGCTCGCTGCGGCTGCGCGCCGACGAGAAGCAGGAGCTGCTGGAGGAGGTCGACGTCGTGCGCCGCCTGCGCCGGCTCGTCGACATCCTGGCCCGCGAGCTCGAGGTCATCTCGATCGGCACGCGGATCCAGTCCCAGGTGCAGTCCGAGCTGGACAAGACCCAGCGCGAGTACGTCCTGCGCCAGCAGCTCGAGGCCATCCGCAAGGAGCTCGGCGAGTTCGACGAGTCGGCCGAGGAGGCCTCCGAGCTGCGCCGCCAGCTCGACGCGATCGCCCTGCCCGAGGAGGTGCGCCGCCAGGCCGACCGCGAGCTGCGCCGGCTGGAGTCGCTCCCGCCGCAGGCCGCCGAGCACGGCGTCATCCGCACCTACCTGGAGTGGATCGAATCGCTGCCGTGGGACAGGTCCACCCCCGACGACCTCGACCTGGCCCACGCGCGCTCGGTGCTCGACGAGGACCACTACGACATCGAGCAGGTCAAGGACCGCATCCTCGAGTTCCTCGCCGTGCGGCGCCTGAAGCCGGATGCGAAGGGCTCGATCCTGTGCTTCGTCGGCCCTCCCGGCGTGGGCAAGACCTCGCTCGGCCGCTCGATCGCCCGTGCCCTCGGGCGCAAGTTCGAGCGCATCAGCGCCGGCGGCGTGCGCGACGAGGCCGAGATCCGCGGCCACCGGCGCACCTACATCGGCGCGATGCCGGGCACGATCATCCGCGCGCTGCGCGACGCGGGGGCGAACAACCCGCTGTTCATGATCGACGAGATCGACAAGATGGGCGCCGACTACCGCGGCGATCCGGCCAGCGCGATGCTCGAGGTGCTCGACCCCGAGCAGAACTCGTCCTTCCGCGACCACTACCTCGACGTGCCGTTCGACCTCTCGAACGTCATGTTCATCACGACGGCGAACGCGCTGGACACGGTTCCCGGGCCGCTGCGCGACCGCATGGAGGTGATCCAGCTCGCCGGCTACACCGAGGAGGAGAAGCTCGAGATCGCAAAGCGCTACCTCGTGCCGCGCCAGATCGAGCGCAACGGGCTGCGCAAGAGCTGGATCTCGTTCTCCGACCGGGCGCTGCGCACGATCATCTCCGACTACACGCGCGAGGCCGGGGTGCGCAACCTCGAGCGCGAGATCGGCACGGTCTGCCGCAAGGTCGCGCGCGAGGTCGCCGAGGGCAACGGCGCCCGCCCGGCGCGGCGCACCATCTCCGAGCCGCGCGTGCGCGAGCTGCTGGGCAGGCAGCGTTTCTTCTCCGAGGCGCGGCGGCGCACGAGCCAGCCGGGCGTGGCCACCGGCCTGGCCTGGACGCCGGTCGGCGGCGACGTCCTGTTCGTCGAGGCCACAGCCATGGCCGGCACGGGCAAGCTGCTGATCACCGGCCAGCTCGGCGACGTCATGCGCGAGTCGGCCCAGGCGGCGCTGTCCTTCGTGCGCGCCCACCACGAGGAGCTCGCGCCGGGGCTCGGCGACGGCTGGTTCGCCGAGCACGACGTCCACGTCCACGTGCCCGCCGGAGCGATCCCGAAGGACGGCCCCAGCGCCGGGATCACGATGACCACCGCGCTCGTGTCGCTGGTCACGGGCCGCCCGGTCCACGACGACGTCGCGATGACCGGCGAGGTCACGCTGACCGGCCAGGTGCTGCCGATCGGCGGCCTGAAGGAGAAGGCGCTGGCCGCCCAGCGCAGCGGCATCAGGACGGTGATCGCGCCGGCTCGCAACGAGGCCGACGTGGAGGAGATCCCCGAGCACCTGCGCAGCGACCTGCGCTTCATCTTCGTGCAGGACGTCCACCAGGTGCTCGACACGGCGCTCGAGCCGGCGCGCGGCAACGGCCGGCGCTGAACGGGGATCGATTCCGGCCTGCACCGGCCGGGATATGCTCAGGGCGATCAGCAAGCGAGCGCCGAGGTGAACCAACAGATGGCCAGCAAGAAAGCGTCCAAGGCGCGTGACGCCGCGGAGGGCGCGTGGGGCAGCCCCTACGTCCAGCGGTTCGTGCAGGACGAGGACCTGCGGGAGGAGTTCCGGGTCGCGTACGACAACCTGCGCAGCGCCTACGGCCGGCTGGCGAACGGCAAGGCACCCGCGAAGGCGCTTCTCGAGGACAAGAAGCTGCAGAAGGACCTCACGCGCGCGTCCGACGCGCTGAAGGGAGCGGGCTCGGCCCTGCGCGAGGGGCCCAAGAAGCCCAAGAAGCGCCGCCTCGGGCGGCTCCTGCTGCTCGGCATCGTCGGCGGGGGCCTCGCCCTCGCGCTGAGCGAGGACCTGCGCAACAAGGTCCTGGACGCGCTGTTCGGCGCCGAGGAGGAGTTCGACTACACCTCGACCACCACCCCGCCGCCGGCACCGGCGCCGGCGCCGGCCGGGAGCGCGGCCAACAACTAGGCGCGCCGCGCGTCGCGCGGCGACCGGCAGGACTCGCGAGGGCGCCCGGCGGGCGCCCTCGCCGCGTCCGGGGTGCAGGGAGGCGCGCTCAGCCCCGGTGGTACCAGGGTGGCGCGTCGACGGCATCGCGCAGCGCCGTCGCGCCGTCCTCGAGAACCGGGGCGCCGTGGGTCACGAGCACGCGCTCGACGGGCAGCTCCAGCAGCGGCGCGAGGGTCGGCGCGAAGCGCTCCCGGTACCAGCGCGCCCGCCGGTCGTCCACGGGCTCCTGCGCCCAGAGGCGCAGGTCGCCGTCCGGCGTTCCCACGAGCGCGTCGCCGAAGGCGACGCGCGCGATGCGAGGGCAGCCAGAGCGGACGCTCTCCCCGCACCGGGCGACCGATGGCGAACGCCGTGACGCCGGCCGGCCCCTCGTCGCCCGGCTCGAGCACCGTCAGGCGCGCGGGGTCCGCCAGCCGCCGGGCGGCGGCCGGAGGGCCCCAGATCCCCGCGCCGTAGCGCTCGTGCAGCGTCTCGGCGCTGCGCACGTGGTAGCCGATCGTGATGAGCACCTGAACGGTGGCGCCGGCGAGCCCGTCGAGCACCTGCAGCACGTGCCCGTCGTCATCGCCAGGCAGCAGCGGATCGACCAGCAGCAGCTCGTCACCCGCGCGCAGCGCGAAGCTCGACACCTCGGCGCCGAACGCGCCGGGGTGCCACTCGGGGTGCCGGGCGGTCCACCGCCACAGGCCCGGCGCGAGCTCAGCGAGGGGCCCCGGCGTCATCGGCGTCGAACTGCGCCACCAGCCGCTTGGGCGCCTGCGTGCGCCAGGCGTCCTCGACCAGCTCGCCCAGCTCCTCGGGGTCGACGGCCTCCAGGCGCACGAGCACGTAGGGATGGCCGTCGTAGTGCGGGGTGGAGAAGAAGGCGCCGGGCTGGCCCTGCAGCAGCGCCTCGCGCTCGCCCATGTCGCTGACGCGCAGCACGAGCGCGTCGGGACCGGTGCGCATGCGGCACATGAACTTCCTGCGCACGCGCAGGGCCGGCGTGCCGTAGGAGGTCGTCTGCTCGACGCCCGGGAGGCGCGAGCCGAGCCTGACCACGTCCTCCCACGTCGGCATCAGTCCAGCCGCTCGTAGGCGGGCAGCGTGAGGAACTCGGCGAGCTCGTCGGCCAGGGCCACCTGCTCGAACAGCTCGCGCGACTCGGCCGGACGCCCTTCGCGCTCGAACCACTCGTCGTCGCCGATCTCGGCCCGGATGCGCTCGAGCTCCTCGCTCTCGAGACGGCGGACGAGGTCGGCGGTGATCGGGGTGCCGTCCTCCAGGGCGCGGCCGTGACGCAGCCACTGCCACACCTGGGAGCGCGCGATCTCGGCGGTCGCGGCGTCCTCCATGAGCCCGTAGATGCCCGCGGCGCCGTTGCCGCGCAACCACGAGGAGATGTACTGGATGCCCACGTTGACGTCGTTGCGCAGGCCCTTCTCGGTGATCGAGCCCGGGGTGGAGGCGACGTCCAGCAGCTCGTTCGCGCCGACCTCGACGTCGTCGCGCTGGCGGTCGACCTGGTTCTGACGCGTGCCGAGCACGGCGGTGAACTCCTCGAGGGCCACCGCCACGACGTCGGGGTGGGCGACCCACGTGCCATCGAAGCCCGCGCCCGCCTCGCGCTCCTTGTCGGCACGCACGGCCGCGATCGCCTTCTCGTTGGCCTCGGGGTCCTTGCGGCTGGGGATCAGCGCCGCCATCCCGCCCATCGCGTGGGCGCCACGGCGGTGGCACGTCTTGACCAGCAGCTCCGCGTAGGCGCGCATGAACGGCACCGTCATCTTCACGTCGTCGCGGTCGGGCAGCACGAACTCCGGGCGCTCGCGGAACGTCTTGATGACGCTGAAGATGTAGTCCCAGCGCCCGGCGTTCAGGCCGGCCGAGTGCTCGCGCAGCTCGTAGAGGATCTCGTCCATCTCGAACGCCGCGGGAAGCGTCTCGATGAGCACCGTCGCGCGGATCGTGCCGCGGTCGATGCCCAGCGCCTCCTGCGCGTGCACGAAGACGTCGTTCCACAGCCGCGCCTCGCGGTGGCTCTCCATCTTGGGCAGGTAGAAGTAGGGGCCCGAGCCGGCGTCGAGCAGGCGCCGGGCGTTGTGGAAGAGGTGCAGCCCGGCGTCGAGCAGGCCGGCGGCCACCGGCGTCCCGTCGATCAGCACGTGCTTGTCGTGCAGGTGCCAGCCGCGCGGGCGCACGAGCAGCGTGGCGGTCTGCTCGCCGAGGCGGTACTCGCGCCCGTCGGGGCCGGTGAACTCGATCGTGCGATCGATCGCGTCTGTCAGGTTCACGTGGCCGTCGACCACGTTGGCCCACGTCGGCGACAGCGAGTCCTCGAAGTCGGCCATGAACCCGCGCGCGCCGGAGTTCAGCGCGTTGATGACCATCTTGCGATCGACGGGCCCCGTGATCTCGACGCGGCGGTCGCGCAGGTCGGGCGGGGGTGGAGCGACCTGCCAGTCGCCCTCGCGGATCTCACGCGTCTCGGCCAGGAAGTCCATGCGCTCGCCGGAGGCCAGCCGCGTGCGCCGCTGGCCCCGCGCGGTGAGCAGCTCGCGCCGGCGGCCGTTGAACGCGCGGTGCAGCCCGGCGACGAACGCGAGCGCCTCGTGGGTCAGCACCTCGGGCTGGCGCCCCTCGGGCTCGCGCGTCAGCTCGACCCCGGTCGTGCTCACGGCATCCGCCCCTCGATCGACGCGTGCAGGATCTGGATCGGGTGCACCACGCGCAGCTCCCGGCCGAGGTCGCCCGCGGCGGCGGTGATCTGCAGTGCGCAGCCGGGGTTGGCGGCGGCCACCAGGTCCGGCTCGACGGCCAGCAGGTTGCGCGCCTTGCGCTCGCCCAGCTCGCCCGCGGGCTCCGGGTTGAGCAGGTTGTAGACGCCGGCCGACCCACAGCAGATCTCCCACTCGGCGGGCTCGCGCAGCTGAAGCTCGGGGATGGCGCCCAGCAGGGCGCGCGGCTGGGAGCGCACGCCCTGGGCGTGGGCGAGGTGGCACGCGTCGTGGTAGGCGACCGCGAGGGGGACGGGGTGGCGCGGGGCGACCTGGTCGTGCTCGGCGAGCAGCTCGCTGACGTCGCGCACCTTCGCGCTGAACGCCGCCGCGCGCTGCGCCCAGGCGGGGTCGTCGCGGAAGAGGTGCCCGTAGTCCTTCAGCGCCGAGCCGCAGCCCGCTGCGTTGACGGCGACGACGTCGAAGCCCTCGAAGGCCGCGATCGTGTCGCGGGCCAGCGCGCGCGCCTCCTCGGCGTAGCCCGTGTGGAGCTGCAGCGCCCCGCAGCAGCGCGGCAGGCGCGGCGCGTGGACCTCCCAGCCCTCCGCGCTGAGGACCGCGACCGTCGCCGCGTTGACGTCGCCGAAGAAGACGCGCTGGACGCAGCCCTGCAGGAACCCGACCTGGCCGCGGCGCGTGCCCCGGGCCGGCGTCAGCTCGGGCAGGCGCGCCAGCGCCGCGCGGGCGCCGCCGGGCGGCGCGAGGCGGGCAAGCGCGCGCAGGCGCGGGAAGCGCCCCAGCGCGCGCTCGGGGCGCAGGCGCCTCCCTGCCGCGACGAACGGGGCCAGCGCGCGCAGGCGCCCCGGATGGGGGAACAGCTCGAACAGCGCGCGGCGCGCGAGACGCTCGGATCGGGGCCTGGCGAAGCGCCGCTCGACCTGCCCGCGCGTGTCCTCGATGAGCTTGTCGTACTGCACGCCCGACGGGCAGGCGGTGACGCAGGCCATGCAGCCCAGGCAGTTGTCCCACGCCTGCACCTGCGCCGCGCTCAGCGGGCCATCGTCCTCGTGGCCGGCGCGCATGAGCACGATCCGCCCCCGGGGGGAGTCCATCTCCTCGCCCCACAGCAGGTAGGTGGGGCAGGTGGGCAGGCAGAAGCCGCAGTGCACGCAGTCGTCGATGAGCTCGGGCTGCGGGCGGGCGGACGTCGTCGAAGGCGCGCTCGCGCGGCTCGGTGGCGAGGGCTCGGTCGCTCGGCACGATCAGATGCCTCCCACGAAGAGGCCGGGATTACACGTGTCGTAGGGATCGAAGCGCGCCTTGACGCGCCGCATGAGGTCCAGCACGCCGGGGTCGGGCTCGCCCCAGGGATCGACCGCCTCGCGCAGCGCGGCGGGCGCGTCGAGCACCACGACCGGCGCAGGCGCGAGGGCCGCGCGCAGCGACGCCACGGTCTCCGGGCGCGCGGCGCCGGCCGGCAGCACGATCCAGGCCAGCCCGAGCGCGCCGCGCGCGACGGCCGTCGCCCCGTGCTCGCGCGCGAGGCCGAGCACCGCGCCGAGCCCGCCCTGGGTCGTGGAGACGCGCAGGACGGCCTCGTCGGGGTCCGCCGCGCGCTGGCCGGCGCGCTGGGCGGCCCACAGCTCGTCGTCGTCGGCCGTCGTGGTCGCGTCGAGGCCCGCCTCGCGCAGCACCTGCTCGGCGCGGCGCGCGCGCTCGGGCGCCGAGGCGCCGGTGCACTGCAGCAGCACGGCCCCCGCGTTCCCGCCGTTGCCGTCCCAGCGCAGGTCGAGCGCCTCGGGCTCCAGCGGGAGGTGGGCCAGGGCCGACGACGCCGCGGCGAGCACGGCCGGGTCCTCGCCCCGGCCCACCGCCGTGACCCGCTCGCGCGGACGCGGGTGCAGGCGCACGCTGACCTCCACGACGACCCCGAGCGTCCCGAAGGCGCCGCTCATGAGCTTGGCCAGGTCGTACCCGGCGACGTTCTTGATCACCTTGCCGCCGGCGCGCGCGACGCTGCCGTCGGGCAGCGCGACGCGCACGCCCACCACGAGGTCGCGCACGGCGGCGTAGCGCTGGCGCACGGGCCCGCTGTCGCCGGTGGCCAGCACGCCCCCGATCGTCGCCCCGTCGCCCGGGCCGGTGGGCGGGTCGAGCGCGAGCATCTGGCCGGCCTGCGCGAAGGCGGCCTGCGCGCGCGCCAGCGGCACGCCGGCCTGCACCACCGCCGTCAGGTCGGCGACGTTGTGCTCGACGATCGCGTCGAGGCGCTCGGTCGACAGCTCGGCGTCGGCGGGCGGCTGGAGCGGTAGACCCCACCCGAGCTTGGTGCCGCCGCCGCGCACGCGCACGCGGTGCCCAGCGGCGGACGCGTCGCGCAGGGCGGCCGCCGTCTCCTCCGCGGTGGCCGGACGGACCACTAGAAGCGCTCCGCCAGCCCGGCCGCCTCCAGCGGGTGCTGCCGGTAGGGGCCGGGCACCTCGCCGCACAGGCGCGGCGTGGGCATGACCTTGCCCGGGTTGGCCAGGCCCGCCGGGTCGAACGCGCAGCGCAGCTTCTGGAAGGCGTCGAGGTCGGCCTCGGAGAACATCTTGGGCATGTAGCGCTTCTTGTCGACGCCCACGCCGTGCTCGCCCGTGATCGAGCCGCCGGCCTCGACGCAGGCGACGACGATCGCCCCCGCCAGCTCCTCGGCACGCTCGGCCTCGCCCTCGGCGTGGCCGTCGTAGCAGACGAGCGGGTGCAGGTTGCCGTCGCCGGCGTGGAAGACGTTGGCCACCAGCAGGTCGTACTCGCGTGCGAGCTCGTCGATGCGGTCGAGCACGTCGCCCAGCGCGGTGCGCGGGATGACGCTGTCCTGCACGTAGTAGTGCGAGCTGACGCGCCCCATCGCCGGGAACGCCGACTTGCGCATCTTCCAGAAGACCGTCCGCTCCGCCTCGTCGCGCGCGACGCGCACCTCGCTGGAGCCCGCCGCCTCGCAGATCGCGCGCACCTCGTCGAAGCGTGCGTCGAGCTCGGCGCGCGGCCCGTCCAGCTCGACGAGCAGGGCGGCGCCGACGTCGGTCGGCCAGCCCGCGTGCGCCATCGCCTCCGAGGCGCCGATCGTGGCGTGGTCCATCATCTCGATCGCCCCCGGCACCACGCCGGCGCTGACGATCTCCGACACCGCGTGACCGGCGCGCCCGGTCGTCTCGAAGAAGGCCACGAGCGTGCGCACCGACTCGGGGGAGGGCACGACGCGCACCGTGATCCGCGTCGCGATGCCCAGCGTGCCCTCCGAGCCGACGAACACGCCGTGCAGGTCGTACCCGGGCGCGTCCAGCGCCTTGCCGCCGAGCTCCACCACCGAGCCGTCGCTGAGCACGACCTGCAGCCCGCACACGTAGTTCGTGGTGAAGCCGTACTTGAAGCAGTGCGCGCCGCCGGAGTTCTCGGCGACGTTGCCGCCGATCGAGCAGACGATCTGGCTGGACGGGTCGGGAGGGAAGAAGTGGCTGGGCCCCACCGCCTGCGAGATGGCGATGTTGGTGACGCCCGGCTCGCACACGACCCGCTGGTTGGCCAGGTCGACCTCGAGGATGCGCCGCAGCCGCGTGAGCACGATCAGCACGCCGTCCTGCACCGGCAGCGCCCCGCCCGACAGGCCGCTGCCGGAGCCGCGCGCGACCCACGGCACGCCCTCCTCGTGGCAGGCGCGCACGACGGCCGCGACCTCGCCGGCGTCGCCGGGCAGCACCGCGACGCGTGGCAGCTGGGCGTACTGCAGCAGGCCGTCGGACTCGTAGGTGCGCAGCTCGTGGCGGTCGGTGAGGACGTTCGCCGGGCCGCAGATCCCGCGCAGGCGGTCGACGAAGCCGGTCACACGACCATCCACGACAGCACGCTCGTGCTCTGGAGGTAGACGAGGATGCACATGATGAGGAGCAGGATGACGCTCCAGCCGACGACGCGGCGGAAGAGCTCGCCCTCCTGGCCGGCCATGCCGACCGCGGCGGCCCCGATGGCCAGGTTCTGCGGCGACACCATCTTGCCCAGCACGCCCCCCGAGCTGTTGGCCGCGGCCATCAGCGTCGGCGACAGGTTGGCCTTCTCGGCCGCCGCGACCTGCAGGGCGCCGAACAACGAGTTCGACGAGGTGTCCGAGCCGGTCACGGCCACGCCGAGCCACCCGAGGATCGAGGCCAGGAAGGCGAAGGCGCCGCCGGCGCCGGCCAGCCACTGGCCGATGGTGATCGTCTGCCCCGAGAGGTTCATGACGTAGGCGAGGGCGAGCACCGCCGCGACGGTGAGGATCGCCCACTTGAGCTGGTCGACCGTCTTGACCCACTGCGTCACCGCGCGCCGCGGGGAGATGCGCAGCACGGCCATCGTCAGCAGGCCCGGACACGAGCAGCAGCGTGCCGGCCGTGGACAGCCAGTTGAGCTTGAAGGTCGTGGTCGAGACGGCCTCGCCGTCGGCGTTGCGGACATCCAGCCCCGGCCACGCGAACTCCTTCGTGCGGCCGTCGAGGAACTCCTTGAACGGCAGCCACGTGATCTGCGCGAGCGCGAAGACGGCGATGATGATCAGGTACGGGGCGTAGGCGGCCAGCACCTGCCCGGCGCCGTCGCGCCGGCCGTCGCCGCGGCCCGCGCGCCGCCGCGCCGCCCGCTCGAAGGTGGGATCGGTCGCGGCGCCTCCGGCGAGCGCGGGCCGCGGCCCACCCGTGGAGGCCTCGACGAGCAGCGGCTCGGACGGCTGCCAGACGCGCAGGAAGCCGACGATCGCGCCGGCCGAGGCAAGCGAGGCGACGATGTCGGTCAGCTCGACCGAGATGTAGTTGGAGCACACGAACTGGCCGACGGCGAACGCGACGCCGCCAACGACCGCCACGGGCCAGGTCTGGCGCACGCCGCGCATCCCGTCGACCATGCCGACGAGGATGAGCGGGACGATCAGCGCGAGCACCGGCGTCTGGCGGCCGACCATCGCGCCGAGGTCCTCCTTGGGCAGCGACGTGATCTCGCTCAGGGTGATGATCGGCACGGCGATCGCGCCGAACGCCACCGGGGCGGTGTTCGCCACCAGCGCGACGGAGGCGGCGAGGATCGGCTTGAAGCCCAGGCCGATGAGCATGACCGCCGAGATCGCGACCGGGGTCCCGAAGCCGGCGAGCGCCTCCATCAGCGCGCCGAAGCAGAAGGCGATGAGGATCGCCTGCACGCGCTGGTCGTCGGAGACCGTGCCGAACGAGCGCCGGAGGACGGCGAAGTGCCCGCTGTCGACGGTCAGGTTGTAGATCCAGATCGCGTTGACGACGATCCACATGATCGGGAAGAGCCCGAAGACGGCCCCCTCGAGGCCGGAGTTGAGCGCCTGCCCGACGGGCATCTCGTAGATGGCGATGGCGACGACGATCGCCACCCCGAGCGAGGCCACCGCCGCCCACTGCGCCTTCCACTTCAGCCCGCCGAGCAGCACGAACAGCGCGAGCAGCGGCAGGACCGCGAAGATCGTGGACGCGCCGAGCGAGTCCGAGACGGGGTCGTAGACCTGCTGGTACATGCGGCTCTCCTCCTGCCGGGACGGCCTCTGGCTTACCCGTCGTCGGGCGGCCCGAAGCCGAATGGGGGAGGCGGATGGGGGAGGTCCCCGACGCCCGCCGGGCCGTGGTATCGCCCATGCGGGCGTGCAGTCTCGCCTAGGATCCGGCCATGCCACTCGTCCGCCTCCGCGGCCCGCTCAAGCGGCTCGCCGGCGATCGCTCCGAGCACGCGCTCGAGGGCGACTCGGTCGGCGAGCTGCTGGTCGCGCTGGAACGGGCCCATCCGGCGACCTGCGGCTGGATCCTCGACGAGCGCGGGATCGTGCGGCGGCACATCAACGTGTTCGTCAACGGCGAGCTCTGCGAGCAGGACGCGCACGTCGCCGCGGAGGACGAGATCGACGTCCTCCCTGCGCTCTCGGGCGGATCCGCACGACCATGACCGAGCTGCTCGTCGGGACGAAGAAGGGCCTGTTCGTGCTCGAGGGCGAGCCCGGCTCGCCCTTCGCGGTCAGCGCTCGCGTCTTCGCGGGCGAGCCGGTCGAGTACGCGATGCGCGACCCGCGCTCCGGACGCGTGCTCGCCTCCGTGACCTCGCCCTTCTACGGGCCGAAGATCTGGTACGCCGACGACCCCGCGGGCGACTGGGAGCAGGCCGCCGGCGTGTCGCTGCCTGAGGGCGGCGACGCGGCGCTCGAGCGGATCTGGGTGATCGTCCCGGGCGAGGCCGACGACACGATCTACGCCGGCGGCGACCCCGGCGTGCTCTTCGAGAGCCGCGACGGCGGAGCCGGCTTCAGCCTCAACCGCGGGCTCTGGGAGCATCCGAGCCGGGAGCGGTGGCAGCCCGGGCGCCGGCGGGCTGTGCCTGCACTCGATCAGCACCTGGCCGGGCGAGCCGGACCGGCTGGCGGTCGGCATCTCCGCGGCCGGCGTGTGGCTGACCGACGACGGGGGCGCGACCTGGCGCAGCGGCAACGAGGGCCTCGCCGCCGCGCTACCTCCCCGACGACCCGCCCGAGGACGAGGTGGCGCTGTGCGTGCACCGCCTGCAGCGCGCGGCGACGCGGCCCGAGCGGATCTTCATGCAGTTCCACGGCGGCGTCTACCGCTCCGACGACGCCGGCGAGACGTGGACGGGCATCGAGGCCGGCCTGCCGTCGGACTTCGGCTTCCCGCTGGCGGTCGATCCCGCCGACGCCGACAGCGCCTACGTGATCCCGCTGGTGGCCGACACCGACCGCGTCACGCCCGACGGCCGCGTCCGCGTGTACGAGACGCGCGACGCGGGCGCCAGCTGGACGCCGCGCGGCGACGGGCTCCCGGCGCAGGACGCGTACCTGACGGTCCTGCGCGAGGCCTTCGACCGGGTCGGGGAGGGCCGGGCGCTCGAGCTCTACTTCGGCGCGACCTCCGGGGACCGTGTTCGGCTCGGGCGACGCCGGGAGCACCTGGTTCGAGGTGGCCACGCGCCTGCCGCCCGTCCACTCCGTCTGGGCGTCCAGGACGCCGTAGGCTCCTCAGCCGCTGGTCACGGGGATCTCGACGGCGATGGTGGTGCCACCGCCCGGAGGCGAGTGCACCTCGAGCTGCCCGTCGAGCGCGTCGACGCGGTCGCGCAGGCCGCGCAGGCCGGTCCCGGTGGACAGGTCGGCGCCGCCCACGCCGTCGTCGCGGATCTCCACGCAGAGACGATCGCCCTCGACGCACAGGACGACGAAGGCCTCGCTGGCCCGCGCGTACTTCGCCACGTTGGTCAGCGCCTCGGCCGTGACGAAGTAGGCGGCGGCCTCGACCGCCGGGCGCAGCGGGCACGAGGGCACGCCGCTGACCTCGACCGGCACCGGGGCACGGGTGGCGAGCGCTTCCAGGGCCGGCCCCAGGCCACGGTCGCTGAGCACGGCCGGATGGATGCCGTGGGCGAGCTCGCGCAGCTCCTTGACCGCCAGCTGGGCCTCGACGCGCGCCTGGGCGATCAGCTGCGCCGCGCTCGCCGGATCGCTCTCGAGCCGCGCCTCGGCGAGACCCAGCGTCAGGGCCACGCCGACCAGGCGCTGCTGGGCGCCGTCGTGCAGATCGCGCTCGATGCGCCGCCGCTCCTCGTCGGCCGCGGCGATGATCCGCTCCCGGGCGTCGCGCAGGTCGTCGACGCGGTCGCGCAGGGCGCGCGCGCGACGGGTGTCGCGCGACTCGCCCGGGAAGCGGACCTGCTGCATCGGAGGTGTGGTGGCCATGGCGATCACGTCGCGCCGGCACGCCGGCTGGGGCTGGACGCGGGTTGCCATGGTACGGGCTCAGCGCAGCGAGACCGCTACCTGCTCCAGGAGGTCCAGCGCGTCCTGCAGGCCGGCCTCCATCCCCGACTCGACGCTTGGGCGCGTCGAACCCCCGCGTGATGAGGATCTGCTCATCGGTGGGGAGCGTCACCGTCGCCCTCCCCGCTGCTCGTCGCCGCCATCCTCCTGCTCCTTCCGCATGTCAAGCGCTAGCCCAGCGCCTTGGGCAGCGCCAGCAGCGTGCGCCAGTCGCCGCGCACGCGCATGCGCCGCGTGAGCACCTGGCGGCGCGGGTCGGCGCGGCCGGCGACGACGTCGGCCCAGTCGTCGAACGTCGAGCGGAAGGTCACGTCGGCGTGGGCGGCGCGGCCCTGCGCGGCCGTGGTGTGCCCGTCGTTGAGCGTCAGGTGCCACGGCTCGAAGTCGCTGAACTCCCACTGCAGGACCGTGCCGGGGCGAACGCGGCGCGCGTCGGCCTGGCGGGCGAGGGAGTCGAAGACGATCGCGACCGCCTCGGGGTCCTTGTGCGCAGGGCGCTCGGGGCCGAGCAGGTTGGCCTTCAGCATCTTCTGCCCGCGCACCGCGCGCTCGCGCGGGGGCAGGTCCATCGGCATCGGGAAGCGCGGCAGGTCGTCGACGGGCAGCCCGATCGCGCGCAGCTTCTGCTCGATGGACAGCGCCCCGGCCTCGCCGAGGTCCTCGAGCGTGAAGCCGAAGCACTCGGTGTAGCTGCGGTCCCAGTTGGGGGGCTTGGCCACCGCGGAGGTCCAGGGGAGGACCTCCCTGATGGTGTCGAGGATCGTTTCCTGGATGGGCTCGGGGTCTGCCCGGTAGAGGTCGGCCAGCAGCTTGACGCCGAAGCCGATGTGGCGCTGCTCGTCCAGGGCGACGTTGCGCATGCCCTCGCGGAAGCCGGGCAGGACGTCGAACTCCTCGAGGTAGCCCTCGATCATGTGCTGGCCCGGCTGGGCGAGGCTGGCCTCCACGACGACGTGGTACAGCGTCACCGCGGCGGCCAGCTTGCGCGGCGAGTGGTCGGCACGCAGCTCGTCGGCCATGCGGTCCAGGCGCTCGAAGACCTGGCGGTGGCCCCACGTGATCTGGTCCTCCGTCGCGCGCAGGGCGCCGGCGATCGAGCCGTCGCCGCCGGCGCCGACGACCTCGCCCATGAAGCGCTTGAAGAAGACGCTGTGGCGCGCCTCGTCGACCTGCTGGGTGGTGAGGAAGTACTTCTGCTCCTCGAGCGGCGCGGCGTCGATGTAAGGCGAGAGGTTGTCGGCCACCGAGTCCTCGCCGTGGAAGAACAGCGTGTACAGCCACAGCGCGCTGCGGCGCTGCTCGGCGGTGAGCTTCTCGCGCCAGTCGATGGCGTCCTGCGTGAAGTCGATCTCGGTGGCCCGCCAGTTGCCGCGCTCCCAGCGCGCGTAGAGGTCGGCGTAGCTGATGGCGTCGGTGGGCGCCGACGCCGCGGGAGCGGCGGTGGTGGTGGCCATCACGCCATCGTCTGACGCGGTGTCAACCGGCAGTGTGACGCACGTCACACTGCCGCTTGACGCGGGCGCTCAGGCGCCCGCGGGCCGGATGTTCTGGTTGAGCCGGAAGACGTTCTCCGGGTCGTAGGCGGCCTTGATGCGCGCGAGGCGGGCGTGGTTGGCGCCGTAGCTGGCGCGCACGGCGCTGTCGCCCTCCTCCAGCAGGCCGGGGAAGTTGAAGTACGTCTTGCCGTCGGCGTGGGGCTGCACGGCGTCCCAGAAGCCGCGCGTGTACGCGATGTTGGCGTCGTCGTCGGCGGGGTCGGTCCAGGTCGAGTCGATGCTCAGCATCCACTCGGAGCTGCGGTCGCCGAACGCGGTCTCCTCGGCGCCGACCCGCGAGATCGCGCCGCCGCAGTGGCGGATGATGACCAGCGTGTGCTCTGACGCACGCCGGCCCGACCAGTCGACGACCGTGTCGATCGCGGCGTCGGAGATCCCGTCGAGGTAGGGCGCCTTCCAGTAGTGGCGCATGCCCGCCGGGAAGAACGGGTCCAGGCTCTGCTGGTAGTCGACGTAGGCGAAGGCCTGGCTCATGTCCAGCAGCGGCGTCGCCAGCTCGCGCACCGGCCGCGTGACGCGCTCGCCCCGCTCGGGATCGCCCGCCCACATGCCGGCGATGCCGACGTACGGCACGCCGCGCAGGTGCTCGGGGAGCTCGGCGACGTCCGGGAGCGTCCAGGTGAGCCACGCGGTCGACAGCTCGTCCGGCGCGCCGGCGACGGCGTCGCGCCAGCCGGCCAGCACACGCGCGGCGTCCTCCATTGCGTAGGCCACGTGGATCCCGTACACGTCGGGGCCCAGCTCGTGCAGGCGGAGCTCGAGGTCGGTGACGACCCCGAAGTTGCCGCCGCCGCCGCGGATCGCCCAGTACAGGTCGGCGTGGCTCTCGGCGCCGGCGCGCACGCGCCGCCCGTCGGCGAGCACCACCTCGGCCGAGACGATGTTGTCGACCGTCATCCCGTGCAGGCGGCGCTGGTGGGAGACGCCGCCGCTCAGCGCGAGGCCGGTCACGCCGGTCTCCGACACGACCCCGCCCGGGGTCGCCAGGCCGAGCGGCGCGGTCACGCGATCGACGTCGGCCCACGTGGCGCCGCCCTGCACGTGCACGGTGCGGCCGGAGGGGTCGAGCCGCACGGCGCGCATCTCGGACAGGTCGACGACGACGCCGTGGTCGACCACGGCGGTGCCGGCGACGTTGTGGCCGCCACCCCGGACCGAGAGCGGGAGCTGGTGCTCGGTGGCGAAGCCGATCGCCTCGGCCACGTCGGACGCGCCGGCGCAGCGAGCGATCGCGGCCGGGCGCTTGTCGATCGTGGCGTTCCAGACGCGGCGCGCATGCTCGTACTCGGGGTGGTCGGGGCCGAGCACGTCGCCGATCAGGCGCTGGGCGAGCGCGTCGGCGGTGTGGACGGGGGCGGCGGGCTCGATGGCCATGGGTGCGGGCTCCTCGCGGACGTGGATCGAGGGGCAAGGCTGCGTGGCGCCCGTCGGCCCAGCGTCCCGGCGATCGTCCCGCGACCGTCCCGCGAGCGGCTGTGGCGTCAGAGCGCGGCGGCGGCGGACGCCAGCGTGGGTGCGCCGAGGGCCTCGGCCCGTGCGACGGCCTCGGCGAGCACGGTCCGCGCGTCTGCCGCGTCGCCGCGCTCGGTGAGCGCCTCGCCGAGCCGCAGCATCGAGATCGCGGCGAACGACGAGCTGCCGGCCGCGTCGTTGACCGCCACGGCCCGCCGCAGCCGGGCCTCGGCCTCGTCGAGGCGGCCCGCCGTGGTCGCGAGCCTGCCCAGGTACAGCTCCGTCGAGCAGTAGCAGCCCGCGCCGCGCGCCAGCACGGCGAAGAGGTGGGCGTAGGGCTCGAGCCGAGCGTGGAGACGGGCGGCGGCGGCTCGATCGCCGAGGTCGGCGGCGGCGTCGGCGAGCAGGCACGTCGCCAGCCAGTTGACGTCCATGGCCATGTCCCCGGCCGTCAGCCGTCCGAGCAGCTCGCGTGCGCTGTCGTGGCGGCCGCTGCGCGCATCGACCTGCGCCAGCGTGGCGAGCCACGGGTCCGGGACGGGGGAGGTCTCGATCTGGCTGAGGCACCAGTCACGGTCGATCTCGGCGACGCGGAACTGCGCCTGGAGCGAGAAGCCGTGCTGAACGTAGGCGTGCAGCGGTGCGTTCGGATCGTCCGCGAGGCCGCCGAGGGCCTCGGCCTGGTCCGTGAGCGCGGCCCCCTCGTCCCAGCGACCGCCCAGGATCGCCAAGCTTGCCCGCCACAGAGGGACGTACCAGCGGTAGTGCGGCAGCCCGACCTCCTCTGCGAGCCGCTCGAAGCTGTCGATCTCCCTGCGCAGCTCGTCCATGCGTCCGAGCTCCCACAGGTCGACGACGCGCCAGTTGCGGGCCTGCAGCACGGACTCCCGGTCGCCCGCCGCTCCCGCCGCGACGATCATCTCGTCGACGACGTCGAGCCGGCGGACGACGTGGGCGGGTCTCCAGAGCGCCACGCGGCGCGCGTTGAGCGCTGCCGCCAGGGCACCGGCGTCGCCGCTGGCGCGCGCGTCGGCCACCGCCTGCTCGCTCAGCGACTCGGCGCTCGCCGGGTCGGCGTAGTAGTGCTCGACCGCGAGCCGGGCCCGCAGCCGCGCTCGCGTGGCTCGGTCCTCGGCAGGTGTCGCGTCGAGTGCCTCCTCGAGCAGTCGCGTCACCTGTGGGTCCGGTGCGGCGATCACGACGGCCAGCCCGCCGAACCCGAGGCTCGCCTGCGCGAGGAGCGCCGCATCGCCGGCGGCACTGGCCAGCGACGCTGCCTCGGCGAAGCTCGCGCGCGCGGCCTCGCGGGCGCCCGCGCGGTCGTGCGCGCGTCCCAGCGAGACGAGCAGCGCGGGGCGGTCGGGCGCAGAACGGCCGGCGTCGAGTGCGGCCGCGAGGTGCGTGGCGGCGTCGGAATGCGCCAGCGCCGCGGTGGCGTCATCTGCAGCGGCCAGCGACCAGCGGGCGACGCGCTCGGCGGGAGCGAACGGCCCGGCCGCCTGGAGGTGGGACGCCACGACGCCCGCTCTCGCGACGCCCGAGGCCTCCAGCCCGTCGGCGAGCTGGAGGTGCAGCCTCGCGCGACGCGAGGCGGGCAGCGCGGACGTGATCGACTCGGCCACCACCGCGTGGGCGAAGGCGTAGCGACCGCTGCCGCCGGCGACGATCAGCCCCGCCGCGGTGACCTCGTCGAGCGCGTCGAGCAGGTCGCCCGAGGGCCAGTCGCCGGCCTCGGCGAGCACCTGGAGGTCGAAGCGCAGGCCGATGGTGGCCGCGAGGGCCAGCACCTCGCGCGCGGTCGCGGTCAGGCGCGCGAGCCGGCGGTCGACCACCTCGCGGACCCCGGCGGGCGGCCCCGCGGGCGCGCCGTGGCGCTCCTGCTCGTCGAGCAGCAGCTCCTCCAGGAAGAACGGGTTGCCGCCCGTGCGCTCGCGGTAGCGCGACGAGGCGCCGACATCGACCGATCGCCGCGCGAGCAGGGCGGCGACCGCGTCATCGTCGAGCCCGGTCAGCACCTCGTGCAGCAGCGGCCCGGCGCGCCGCAGCTCCGCCAGCGCGTCGGCGGTCGCGGCGGCCAGCTCGTGCTCCCACGTGGTGACGAGCAGCAGCAGCCGGCCGCGCACGAGCGACTTGCCGAGGTGGCGCAGCAGCGCCGCGGAGTCCGCGTCGGCCCAGTGGAGGTCCTCGAGGACGAGCAGCACCGGTCGCGCGGCGGCGGCGTGCTCGAGCAGGCCTCGCACCGACTCGAACGCGAGGTAGCGCGCGCTGGCGCCGTGCTCGGGCGCAGCGCCGTCACCGCGGGCCGGCAGCAGCCGCGCCAGCGCCCCGTCGTGCGCGGTCAGCCAGTCGTCGGCTTCGTCGGCCGGCAGCTCGGCGAGCAGCGCCTCGAGTGCCTCCACCCAGGGCTGGTAGGGCACCAGGGCCTGCTCGTCGCAGCGCCCGTACAGGACGGTGGCACCGGCGGCGTGGACCCGGCGCGCCAGCTCGCCGGCCAGCGTCGTCTTGCCGATCCCGGGCTCTCCGCCCACCACGGCGACCCGCGCGTGGCCGCCGAGTGCGTCGTTCCAGGCGTTCTGAAGCCGGTCGAGCGACGGCCGGCGGCCCTCGGGCGCGACCGTGCGCGCCAGTGCCGGCGGGAGCGACGGTGGGCGGGCCGGCTCCACCGCGCCCGCGCCGACCCGTCCGCGGCGCACGTCCTCGACGAGCGCGCGCGTCTCGGCCGAGGGCGGCACCCCGAGCTCGCGGCGCAGCCGGTCGGCCAGCGCCGTCGCCGCCGTCAGCGCCGCCGGGCGGTCGCCGGCGCTCGCGAGCAGGCGGATCAGCTCGCGATGTGCCTCCTCGCCGAGCGGCTCGGCCTCCAGCCGCCGGCGCGCCCAGCCGGCCGCCGCGCCCAGCTCGCCTGCGGCCTCGGCCTGCGCGGCGAGCGCCGCGAGCACGCGCGCGAGCTCTGCCGCGTGCTCGTCGCGGGCGCGCAGCACCCAGTCGGCGTCCATGCCGGCGAGCAGCTCGCCCATCCGGCCGTCGACGGCCGCCGCCAGCTCGCCGGCGGCCGCGTGCCGCCGGAACTCCCACAGGTCGGCGCGCACGCGCGCAGGGTCGAGCCCGACCTGGTCGCGCGTGGCGACGATGGCGTCGCGGCCGGCCGGGCCGAGCGCGCGACGCAGCTCGTAGACGGCGTCGCGCAACGTCTTGCGGGCGCTCTCCTCGCCGACGTCCGGCCGCAGACGGCCCGCGAGCGCCGAGCGCGCGTGCGGTCCTGGCGCGACCACGAGCCAGGCGAGCAGCTCGTGGGCCCGGGCGTCGGCGGGGAGCTGCACCGGCCGCCCGTCGAGGTCCGCGGCCAGGCCGCCGAGGACGCGAACTTCGAGCACGGCGCGAGCCTAGCTCTTGCCGAATGCATGAGGCGCTCGTTCAGCAGCGTCGTCCCGCCTCCGACCGTTGCCCGACGCCATCCGGCGGCAGTAGGGTCTCGCGGCGTGGAGGTTGGAGGCCGCCTCGCGCGTCGCGCCCGCTTGCGAACGCACGCCGACCCGCTGGCCAGCCGGCGCCGGAGCCGCCTCCGCCTGAGGCTCGATCCGGGGTTCGCGTGATGGAGCTGTGCGTGATGATCGAGGGTCAGGAGGGCGTCACCTGGCCGCAGTGGCAGGCGATCGCGGCGGCGTGCGAGGAGCACGGGGTCGGCAGCCTCTTCCGCTCCGATCACTACCTGCCGCTGGAGGGCCGCGAGGAGCGCCCGGTCCTCGACGCATGGGGGACGCTCTGCGCGCTTGGCGCCATCACCACGAGGCTGCGCCTCGGCACGCTCGTGTCGCCGGCGACCTTCCGTCATCCCGCGGTCGTCGCCAAGCTCGCGGTCACCGCCGACCAGGTCTCCGGAGGCAGGGTGACGCTCGGCCTCGGCGCGGGCTGGCACGCGCGGGAGCACGAGGCCTTCGGGTTCCCCTTCCCGGCCACAGGCGAGCGCCTCGACATGTTCGCCGAGCAGCTGGAGATCGTGCGCGGCATCTGGGGCGACGGGCCGCTGCGCTTCGAGGGCCGCCACTACCGCGTCGGGCCGGTCGCCGCGCAACCCAGGCCGCGCGCGCCATGGCTGATCGTCGGCGGGGCGGCCGGACCACGCAGCGCTGCGCTCGCTGCGCGCTTCGCCGACGAGTACAACACGGTCTTCGCGACGGCCGAGGAGTGTCGGCGTCGCAGGGCGTCGGTCGAGCGAGCGTGGAGCGAGGCGGGCCGTTCCGACCTGCGCTTCTCGCTCATGACCGGAGCGGTGCTGGGCCGCGATCGTGCCGAGGTCTCCGAGAGGGCGCGGGCGATCGGGGAGCTCCGCGGTGAGCCCGGCTTCGCGATCCCGGAGGCCTGGATCTCGGGAACGCCGGACGAGGCGCGCGAACAGCTGCAGCGCCTCGCCGAGGCAGGCGTTGACCGCGTCATGCTCCAGCTCCTGCTGCACGACGACGTCGCCCAGATCGAGCTGATCGGGCGCCGGCTGGCCGGCGCCTAGCCGAGCTTCGGCGTGCGCCACGGCGCCACGAGGCGCTCGCTCAGCAGCGCCGGCAGCTCGTCGATCACGATCCGCTCCTGACCGAGCGAGTCGCGGTCGCGCACGGTGACGGTGCGGTCCTCGAGCGTCTGGTGGTCGACGGTGATGCACCAGGGCGTGCCGATCTCGTCCTGGCGGCGGTAGCGCTTGCCGATCGAGCCGCCCTCGTCGTACTCGGTCTGCATGCGCGGGCGCAGGGCCGCGACGATCTCGCGGGCCAGCTCGGGCTGGCCGTCCTTGCGCACGAGCGGGAGCACGGCGACCTTCACGGCGCCAGCCGCGGGTGCAGCTTGAGCACCGTGCGCTGCTCCCCCTCGACCTCTTCCTCGTCGTAGGCGTCGACGAGGAAGGCGAGCGTCGCGCGGTCGGCGCCGGCCGCCGGCTCGATCACGTGCGGCACGTAGCGCTCGCCCGTCTGCTGGTCGAAGTACTCGAGCTTCTCGCCGGAGAACTCCGCGTGCTGGGTGAGGTCGAAGTCGCCGCGGTTGGCGATCCCCTCGAGCTCCGACCAGCCGATCGGGAACAGGTACTCGACGTCGCTCGTGCCGGTGGAGTAGTGGCTGAGCTCCTCGGCGGGGTGCTCGCGCAGGCGCAGGTGGTCGGGCCGCAGGCCGAGCTCCACGTACCAGCGCTCACGCTCGGCCAGCCAGTGCTCGAACCACCGCGGCGCGTCGGCCGGCGGGACGAAGTACTCCATCTCCATCTGCTCGAACTCGCGCGTGCGGAAGATGAAGTTGCCCGGGGTGATCTCGTTGCGGAAGGACTTGCCGACCTGGGCGATGCCGAAGGGCGGCTTCTTGCGGGAGAACTGCAGGACGTTCTTGAAGTTGACGAAGATCCCCTGCGCCGTCTCGGGGCGCAGGTAGGCGACCGAGCCCGACTCCTTCACCGGCCCGACCGTCGTCTCGAACATGAGGTTGAAGTCGCGCGCCTCGGTGAGGTCGCACTCGCGCCACTCGCCGGGGTGCATCGAGGGCTTGCGGCCGCAGGGCACGTCGCCCAGGTGGTCGGCGCGGAAGCGCTGGCCGCAGGTGCGGCAGTCGACGAGCGGGTCGGTGAAGCCGGCCAGGTGGCCGCTGGCCTCCCACACGCGCGGGTGCTGGAGGATCGCCGAGTCCAGCGCGACGATGTCGTCGCGCTCCTGCAGCATCGCCCGCCACCACTCGCCCTTGACGTTGGTCTTGAGCAGCACGCCGTAGTGGCCGTAGTCGTAGGTCGACCCGATGCCGCCGTAGATCTCCGAGGAGGGGAAGATGAAGCCGCGGCGCTTGCACAGCGCCACGACCTTCTCCATGGTCACCTTGTCCTCGGCCATCCGGGGGCGCATGTTGGCACTCCTATACTGGGAGTGCCGTGCCGATCTACGAGTACCGCTGCGAGAACAGCCACCAGTTCGAGGTCATGCAGAGGATGATCGACGAGCCCGTGACCTCCTGCCAGGTCTGCGGCGCGCCGGTCCAGCGGGTCTTCCATCCCGTGGCCGTGCACTTCAAGGGCAAGGGCTTCTACAACACGGACTACGGCACGAAGCGCCGCAACCGCGAGCTCGAGAAGTCGGGCAAGGACGGGGCCGACAAGACGGCGGCGAAGGCGAAGGACTCCGGCTCCGGCTCCGGCTCGGACTCCGGGTCCGGCTCGCTCGGCGGGCGAGTCGTCCAAGTCCGCCTCGTCCGACAAGCCCGCCGCGAAGAAGACCGACTAGCCCGGCGGCGGCTTCAGTCGCGCAGGAACCTCCGCACCTCGGCCGCCTTCTCGGCGTCCGAGACCGTCAGGCCTGCGCCGCCGTCGGGCAGGCGCTCGACCCCGGTGGGCTTCAGCACGCGGGTGGGCGCGTCGCCCGAGAGCGCCATGCCGGCGGCGAAGGCCAGCAGCGTCGGGCCGCTCATGTCGGACTTCACCGTGCGCGGCGCCGCCCACGTGATCAGGGGCAGGCGCAGGAAGCCGACGGGCGAGAAGACCTTCGAGCGCATCGCGCCGAGGATCTTCTGCTGGCGCCGCGCACGCGACAGGTCGCCCTCGCTGCGGTTGCAGAGGTTCGTGCGCGTGCGCGCGAGCGCAAGCGCCTGCTCGCCGTCGATCTTCGTCTCGCCCGCCCGCAGACGCAGCGTGTAGCCGCCGTTGCGCGCGCCGCCGTTGATGCGCGACACGACGCAGCCGCCCTTGTAGGTGATCCCGCCCATCGCGTCGACCAGCTCGGGGAAGCGCTCGAAGTCGACCTCGACGACGTGGTTGACCTCGATGTCCAGGAACTGCTTGACCGTCTCGACGGTGAGCGCTGCGCCACCGAGCGCGTACGACGCGTTGATCTTGTTGCGCCCGCGCCCCGGGATCTCGACGACCGTGTCGCGCGGGATCGAGAGCTTCGCCGCCGCGCCGCCGCCGGAGCGCATGAGCAGGATCGTGTCCGCGCGGCTGGGCCCCGACGTGCTGGCGCCGGGCTCCCTCGTGCCCTTCGTGCGCTGATCGGAGCCGAGGATGAGGGTCGTGGTCGGGCTCGTGAGGCCGGGGCCGCCGGCGTCCAGCGCGGCCTCGGTCGCGTCTGAGACCTGCTGGCCTTGCACCAGCGAGCTGACGAGGAAGGCGAGCAGCGCGATGAGCACCCAGCCCGCGAGCCCGGCGGCCACCCAGGCGGCGACGCGGCCCGGGCTGAAGCGCCGGCGGCCCGGCGCGGCCGCGCCGTCGTCCTCGCCGCGCGGGGGCTTGCGGCGGAGCTCGTCCAGGAGCGAGCCGCCCTCGCGCCGGCGCCCGGGCAGCAGCCTGGGGCGGGTGCGGTAGAGGCGGTACTCCGGCCGTTCTTCAGGCGGCCCCGGGGGCGGTCGGGTCGGGGCGGTCGCGGGTGTCCGGCATGCGGGTTGTATGGTGGCCGACATGGCCGGCGGTTGCGTGATCGGCGTCGACCTGGGCGGGACCAAGCTGCTGGCGGGCGTCGTCGACGAGGCCCTCGAGGTCCGGCACCGGGCCTACCGGCTCGGCCGCGGGGAGGAGACCCAGGAGGTCATCGAGCACCTGTGCGAGGTCATCGCCGAGGTCCGGCTCGCGGCCGGCGAGGACGCGTCGGCGATCGGCCTCGGCGTCCCGTGCCTGGTCGATCGCGAGCGCGGCGTCGCGCTCTCCTCCAACCACCTGCCGCTCGAGAACGTCCCGATCCGCGACCTCGTCGCCGAGCGCTTCGACCTGCCGGTGTTCGTCGACAACGACGGCAACGCCGCGATGCTGGCCGAGTGGCGCTGGGGCGCGGCGAGCGGCGCGCGCGACGCGGTGCTCCTGACCCTCGGCACGGGGATCGGCGGCGGGGTCCTGGCCGAGGGCGCCCTCGTGCGGGGCAGCGTGGGCGCGGCGGCCGAGCTGGGCCACATGGTCATCGACATGGACGGACCGCCGTGCCCCGGGAGCTGCCCGAACCGCGGCTGCCTGGAGGCCTACGTGTCGGGCGCGGCGCTCGGCCGCGAGGGCCTGCGCGTGGCCCACGAGCAGCCCGACTCGGCGCTGGCCGCGGTGCTGGCCTCCGGGCGGAAGATCACCGGCGCGCTGGTCACGGAGGTCGCCCACGACGGCGACGCCGCCGCGCGCGGGGTGGTCGCCGCGATGGGCCGCTCCCTCGGCGTCGGGATCGCCAGCTACGTGAACATCTTCAACCCCGAGGTCGTGGTGGTCGGCGGAGGCGCGATCGCGGCCGGCGAGCTGCTCCTCGGCCCGGCCCGCGAGGTCGTGATGCGCCGTGCGCTGCCGACGTCGCGCGAGGGCGTGCGCGTCGTCCCCGCGCGCTTCGGGGCGGAGTCGGGGATGCTCGGCGCGGCGGCGCTGGCCTTCGAGGGGCTCGCGGCCCGCGGCGCGCCGTTCGCCGATGGCTGAGACCCCCGGCCGGCTCGTCGTCTGCCCCACGCCGATCGGCAACCTCGAGGACGTCACGCTGCGGGTGCTGAGCGCGCTGCGCGAGGCCGACGTCGTGGCCTGCGAGGACACGCGGCGCACGCGCGTGCTGCTCGAGCGCTACGGGGTGCGGGCCGAGCTGGTCAGCTACCACGAGCACAACGAGCGCGCGCGGGCGGCCGAGCTCGCGTCGCGGATGGCGGCCGGCGCCGTCGTGGCGCTGGTGAGCGATGCCGGGATGCCGCTGGTGAGCGACCCGGGGTTCGTGCTCGTGCAGGCGTGCGTGGCCGCGGGTCTGTCGGTCGAGGTCCTGCCGGGGCCGAGCGCGGTGCTCGCGGCGCTGGTGGCCAGCGCCCTGCCCGCGGAGACGTGGCGCTTCGTCGGCTTCCTCCCGCGCAAGCGCAGCGAGCTGGTGGCGGCGCTGAGCGCGCCCGAGACGGTCGTGGCCTTCGAGTCCCCGCGCCGGCTGGCGGCGACGCTCGCCGTGCTCGCCGAGCTCGACGGGGCGCGGCCGGCGGCGGTGTGCCGCGAGCTGACCAAGGTGCACGAGGAGGTCGTGCGCGGCACGGCCGCCGAGCTGGCGGCGCACTTCGCGGCCGGCGAGCCGCGCGGCGAGATCGTGCTCGTGGTCGGCGGCGCCGCGCGCGAGGAGGGCGACGTGGACGCCGCAGCGGCCGCGCTGGCGCGCCTCGTCGCGGCGGGCGCCAAGCCGCGCGCGGCCGCAGGCGTCGTCGCCGAGCTGACGGGCACGAGCGCGAACGCGCTCTACCGCGCGCTCACCGCGAAGGATCCGTGACGAGCGCGTCACGAGTCACCCCGGTTCGTCCCTGACCGCACCCGGCCCGCCTAGCGTCGCGGCGATGCCCGCCACCGCCCCGCGCTTCGCGGCCCTGCTCGCCTCCGCCGCGGTCGCACTGGGTCCCCCCGCGCCGGCTGCTGCGGCGGCCTGGCGCCTGCCCGTCCGCGGCGAGGTCCTGCGCGTGTTCGCCTACGACGAGCGGCGCCCGTTCGCCGCGGGCTGGCGCCGCGGCGTGGACATCGCCGCGGCGCCGAGCGCGGCGGTGCGGGCAGCGTGCTCGGGCCGCGTCAGCCACGCCGGGCGGCTGCCGCAGCGGGGACTTGGCGTGAGCATCCGCTGCGGGCGGCTCACGGCGACGCACCTCGGGCTTGGCGCACTGGCCGTCCGGCGCGGCGACCCGGTCCGTCGCGCGCAGCGGATCGGCCGCGCCGGCCCCGACGGCGTCGTGCGCCTCGGAGCGCGGGTCACCGCCCGGCGGTTCGGCTGGGTCGACCCGCTCGCGCTCACGGGGCCCGCTCCGCCACCGGCGGCCGGCCCGCCGCCGATCCCCACCGGCCCGCCGCCGCGGGGCCACGTTCCGGCTCGCCCGGCTCCCGCCCTGCCCCGCGTGGCTGCTCCGCCGGCCCGTGCGGCGAAGCCGGGGGTCCCGGCGTCACCCCGCGGGATCCCTGAGGCCGCCTGGCTCGGAGTCGCGCTGCTCGCGACGGGCCTCCCGCTCGGCGCCGTGGTGTCGGTGCGCCGCTCGCGTTCGCGGCGGGCCGGGCTGCCCGGTCCGGTGGCGGCGCGGCTGCGTGGCCAGCCGCCGGTCACGCCGCACCGCGAGTGGCGGAGCTGATGAAGTCCGCACGGCGGCCGACGCAAGGGAGCGACGATGACCGACACGAACCAACGACCGCTGCGCGTGGGTGTCCTCGGCGCCGGTCAGATCGCCCAGGCCGCGCATCTCGAGGCCTGCCGCAAGGCTCACAACGCCGAGCTGTATGCGCTGTGCGACGCGGCCGAGGACCTGCTCGGGCCCGTGGCCGACGCTCACCGGCCACAGGTCACGTACACGGACTACGACCGCATGCTCGCCGATCCCAAGGTCGATGCCGTGATCGTCGCGATCGCCGACGAGTTCCACGTCCCGATGGCGCTGAAGGCGCTCGAGGCCAACAAGCACGTCCTCGTCGAGAAGCCGATGGGCGTCGGCGTCGAGGAGTGCGAAGCGCTCGCAGCCGCCGTCACCGCTTCCGGCCTCGTCTTGCAGGTCGGGACGATGCGCCGCTTCGACCCGAACGTCGCCTACGCGCGGGACTTCATCGCCGAGGAGATCGGCGAGGTGCTCGCGATGCGCGCCTGGTACTGCGACTCGGCCTATCGCTACGAGATGACCGACACCGTCCAGCCGCTGACCCTGACGAGCCACGCGCCCGTGCGCCCGGACGGCGATCCGAAGGCCGACAAGCGCCGCTACTACCTGCTCGGCCACGCCAGCCACCTCGTGGACACGGCGCGCTTCCTGTGCGGGGACATCGTCAGCGTCCGCGCGCAGCTCGCGGAGAAGTTCGGCGCCTTCTCGTGGTTCGTCAGCACGGAGCTCGCCGGCGGCACCATCGGCCATCTGGACCTGACGATGTCGGTCCGCATGGACTGGTTCGAGGGCTTCCACGTCTACGGCCAGCACGGCTCGGTGGTGGCCAGGGCCTTCCAGCCGTGGTACCTGCGCGCCGCCGAGGTCGAGTGCTTCTCAGATCGCGACCGCAGCTACCACCGGCCGCTCGGCGCCGACAGCCATGTCTTTCGCCGTCAGGTCGAGGGCTTCGCCGACACGATCCTCACCGGCGCCCCGCAGACCGGCGCCGGCGCCCAGGACGGCCTCGCCGTCGTCCGCACGCTCGCGGCCATCGACCGCTCGCTCACGACGGGCGAGACCGTCGCGGTCGCCGACGTCGCCGGAGCCGTCTGATGCAGCTCGGGATCTTCGCCAGGACGTTCAGCCGCCCCGGGCTGACCGAGACGCTCGACGCGGTCCGCGACAGCGGCCTGCGAGCGATGCAGTTCAACCTGGCGCTGGCCGGCGGGCCGTCGCTGCCGGACGCGATCCCGGCCGAGCTCGCCGCCCACGTGCGCGAGGAGACGGCGCGCCGGGAGCTGACCATGGCGGCCGTGTCGGGTACCTACAACATGGCCCACCCGGACCCGGCCGTCCGGGCCGACGGCGCGCGCCGGCTGGCGACGCTGATCCCGGCCGCCCGAGCGCTCGGGACGTCGATCGTCACGCTGTGCACGGGCTCCCGCGACGCCGAGGACATGTGGCGCCGGCACCCCGACAACGACACGCCCGAGGCGTGGCGCGACATGCTCGAGAGCCTCGAGCCGGCACTCGCGCTCGCCGAGGCGCACGGCGTCACGCTCGCGCTGGAGCCCGAGCACGCCAACGTCGTGGACTCGGCCGCCGCCGCGCGCCGCCTCCTCGACGAGGCCCGGTCGGCGCGCCTGAAGGTCGTCATCGACGCCGCCAACCTGTTCTCCGGCCCTGACCTCGACCGGCAGTCCGACACGCTGCGCGAGGCCTTCGACCTGCTCGCCGGCGACCTCGTCCTCGCCCACGCCAAGGACGTCCGCCACGACGGCGCGATCGTCGCCGCCGGCCGGGGCGACCTCGACTACGGCCTCTACCTCGCCCTCCTCGCCGATGCCGCCGGCGACGTGCCGCTGATCGCGCACGGCCTCGCCGAGAGCGAGGTGCCCGCCAGCGTCGCGTTCCTCCGGGCCGCGCTCGTGCGCAGCCGGGCCGCCTGAGGAGTGCCGCGGCCCGGGCGCTCAGCGCTTGGGCTGCCAGAAGGCGAGCTCGGCGCCGGCCTGCGACGTCACGACGCTGCGCCAGCCAACGGGCCCCTCGCGCGGGGCGAGCAGCACCGAGGCGCCGAGCTCCTGCGCGCGGCGGGTCGCCGCGGCCGCGTCGGGCACCTCGACGTAGGGCAGCCACAGCGGCCGTGGCGTGCCGCACTCGACGATGCCCCCGCCGAGGCCGTCTCCGCCCCACTCGAGCGCCAGGTACGAGCGGCTGCCCGCCTCGACGCGCTCGGGTCGCCAGCCGCACAGCTGCGCGTAGAAGGCGCGGGCCTGCGCGAGGTCGCCGGTGTGCAGCTCGAGGTGGACGACAGGGTCGTGACGCACCGTCCACTCCGACTTGCCCCGGCGCCGGAACTCATCGGTCTAGCCTGACCGGCATGAACGCCGTCGCGCCAGACGAGACCGCCTACCGCCGGCTCGTCGAGCCCTACCGCTCGGAGCTGTACGCCCACTGCTACCGGATGCTCGGCTCGGCGCACGACGCCGAGGACGCGCTGCAGGACGCGCTCCTGCGCGCCTGGCGGGGCCTGCCGTCCTTCGAGGGGCGCAGCTCGCAGCGCTCCTGGCTGTACCGGATCGCCACGAACACGTGCCTGGACCTCATCGCCCGGCGCAAGAAGCGCGTGCTGCCCGTCGACTACGGGCCGCAGGCCGATCCCCACGACGGCCCGGGCACGCCGCTCGTGGAGTCGGTCTGGGTCGAGCCCTTCCCCGACGAGACGCTCGCCGTCGAGGACGGGTTCGCGGCGCCCGCCGCCCGCTACGAGCAGCGCGAGAGCATCGAGCTGGCGTTCATCGCCGCGCTCCAGCACCTCCCCGCGCGCCAGCGCGCCGTGCTCATCCTGCGCGAGGTCCTCGGGTTCTCGGCCCGTGAGGTCGCCGACGCCCTGGAGACGACCGTGGCCTCCGTCAACAGCGCGCTGCAACGCGCGCGCAAGACGCTCGAGGAGCGACGCCCGGACCACAGCCAGCAGGCCGCGCTGCGCACGCTCGGCGACGAGGGGCTGCGCGAGGTCGTGGAGGGCTACGTCGACGCCTGGGAGCGCGGCGACGTCGAGGCGGTGGTGGCCATGCTGGCCGAGGACGCCGTGATCGCCATGCCGCCGATGCCGACCTGGTACCGGGGTCGCGAGGCCGCCGCCGTGTTCCTGGGCGAGTTCGCGTTCGCCGCGCGCTGGTCGGGCTCGCGCTTCGTGCGCGAGGAGCGGCGCGTTCGCCTCGTGCGCACGCGCGCCAACGGGCAGCTGGCCTTCGGCGCCTACGGCCTGGATCCGGGCAGCGGCCGCATGCGCCCGTACGCGCTGCAGGTGCTCGCGTTGCGCGGCAGGCAGATCGAGGAGATCACCGGCTTCGTGGGCGGTGAGCACTTCGCCCGCTTCGGTTTGCCGCCCGAGCTGCCGGCCTGACGGGACCCGCGGGCTCACCGCGGCCACTAGCGTTGAAGGGCCATGGGGTCCTTCTACGTCACGACGCCGATCTACTACGTCAACGCGGCGCCCCACCTGGGGCACGCGTACACGACGATCGCCGCCGACGTCATGGCCCGGCACCACCGCCAGCGCGGCGACGACGTCTTCTTCCTCACGGGCACCGACGAGCACGGCGAGCCGGTCGCCGACGCCGCCCGGGCCCAGGGCCTGGAGCCGCGCGAGCTGGCCGACCGCAACGCCGAGCGCTTCAAGGCGCTCGCCCCGCGCCTGGACGTCACGAACGACTTCTTCATCCGCACGAGCGACCCCCGCCACGTGGCGCGCGTGCAGGAGGTGCTCTCGCGCGTGCGCGACAACGGGCACGTCTACGAGGGGACCTACGAGGGCTGGTACTGCCCGCGCTGCGCGGACTTCAAGGTCGAGAACGAGATCGAGGAGGGCAACCGCTGCCCTATCCACCACATCGAGCTCACGCGCGAGCAGGAGGAGAACTACTTCTTCCGCCTCAGCACGTTCCAGGAGCCGCTCGAGCGCCTGTACGCCGAGCAGCCGGACTTCGTCGCGCCGCGCCAGCGCTACAACGAGGCGCTGGCCTTCATCCGCGGCGGGCTGCAGGACGTCTCGCTCACGCGCAAGAAGCTCACGTGGGGCGTCCCCGTGCCGTGGGACGACGAGCACGTCTTCTACGTCTGGTTCGACGCGCTGCTCAACTACTACACGGCGCTCGGCTTCGCCCGGGAGGAGCAGGGCGAGGACCTGACCGAGCGCTTCTGGCCGGCGACCTACCACCTCATCGGCAAGGACATCCTGAAGTTCCACACCGTCTACTGGCCGGCGCTGCTGATGGCGGCGGACCTGCCGCTGCCCGAGCACGTCTACGTGCACGGCTACCTGCTGCTCGACGGCGAGAAGATGAGCAAGTCGCTGGGCAACGTGCTGGACCCGTTCGAGGTCATCGACCGCTTCGGCACCGACGCCCTGCGCTACTACTGCCTGCGCGACGTCTCCTTCGGCCAGGACGGCTCGGTCTCCACGGCGAGCTTCGAGTCGCGCTACGAGTCCGAGCTGGCCAACGAGCTGGGCAACCTGGCCAGCCGCACGATCGCGATGCTCACCCGCTACCGCGACGGCGCCGTGCCGCAGGGCGAGCCCGACGCCGCGCTCGCCGCGGACTTCGACGGCCTGGCCGAGCGCGTCGCTGCGCTGGTCGACCGCGCGGAGCTGACGCAGGCGCTCGACGCCGCATGGGCGCCGGTGCGCCGGCTGAACCGCTACGTCGAGGAGCAGGCGCCCTGGCAGCTGGCCAAGGACCCCGAGCGCGCCGAGGACCTCGACCGCGTGCTGCGCACGCTGGCCGACGGCCTGCGGGTCACGATGGTCCTGCTCGCGCCGTGGCTGCCGGCCACGGCGCGCAAGCTGCTCGGCGCGCTGGGCACCGACGACCTCTCGCTCGCGGGCGCGCGCCTGGGCGCCGGGCACCTCGAGCGCGTCGAGCCGATCGACCCGCTGTTCCCCAAAGAGGCGCCCGCCGCCGCGTGATCGACAGCCACACCCACCTCGACTCGTGCGCGCCGCCCGACGAGGAGCTCGTGGCGGCGGCCGTCGCCGCCGGGGTGCGGCGCATCCTCACCGTCGGGATGGACGGTCCGTCGGGACGCAGCGCGCTGCACGCGGCCGAGCGCTTCGGGGAGGTCCACGCAGCCATCGGCCGCCACCCCAACCTCGCCGAGGGCTTCGACGACGCCGCCCTCGCCGAGCTGCGCGAGCTCGCCGGCCACCCGCGGTGCGCCGCGATCGGCGAGACGGGGCTGGACTACTTCCGCGACCGCGCGCCGCGCGGCGACCAGCAGCGCGCGTTCCACGCCCAGATCGAGCTCGCGCGCGAGACGGCCAAGCCGCTCGTCATCCACACGCGCGCGGCCGAGGACGACACGATCGCCACGCTGCGCGACCGGGCCGGCGGGGTGGAGGTCGTGCTGCACTGCTTCTCGATGCCCGCGCGCCTGCGAGGAGTGCCTGGCGGAGGGCTGGTGGATCTCGTTCGCCGGCAACGTGACCTACCCCCGCTCGCAGGAGCTCGCGGCGGCCGCCGAGCACGTGCCCGACGAGCGCCTGCTGGTGGAGACGGACGCGCCGTACCTGACCCCCCAGAGCGTGCGCAAGGAGCCCAACCAGCCCGCGTTCGTGACGCACACCGCCGCCTTCGTCGCCGAGCGGCGCGGGCAGACCGTCGCCCAGCTCGAGGCCGTGGTCGAGGCCAACGGCGCGCGGCTGTTCGGGTGGTGACGACCGTGGCCCCGCCCGCGGACCTGCCGACCCAGCCGAGCCTGCGGCGCCTGCGCCAGTTCGCCGTGCGCCCGCGCCGCGACCTCGGCCAGAACTTCCTCGTCGACTCCAACATCCTCGGGGTCATCGAGCGCGCGGCGGAGCTCGACGCCCAGCAGGTCGTGCTGGAGATCGGCGGTGGCCTGGGGGTGCTCAGCGAGCACCTGGCGACGCGCGCGGCGCACGTCCACGTGGTCGAGCTCGACGAGGCCCTGGTCCCGGCGCTGCACGACGCGCTGGCCGGGCACGCCAACACGACGCTGCACGTGGCCGACGCGATGACGCTCGACCTGCGCGCCCTGGACCCGGCGCCGACGCGCGTCGTCGCCAACCTGCCCTACGGCATCGCCGCAGGGGCGATCCTGCGCACCATCGAGGAGCTCGACCCCGTCGGGCGCTGGGTGGCGATGGTGCAGAAGGAGGTGGGCGAGCGGCTCGCCGCGGCGCCCGGCACGCAGGCCTACGGCGTGCCGTCGGTGCTCGCCCAGCTCGCCTGCTCCGTGCGCGTGCACCGCTCGATCGCGCGCACGGTCTTCCACCCGGTGCCCAACGTCGACTCGGTGCTCGTCGTGCTCGACCGCCAGGGGCCCGCCGCGCCGCCCGCGCTGCGCGCGCTCGTCCAGGCCGCCTTCGCCCATCGTCGCAAGGCGCTGGCCGGCTCGCTCGCCCTCGCGCCCGGGGCGCCGGCGGACGTGCGCGAGCGCGCACGCGCGGCGCTCGAGCGCCTCGGCCACCCCGCCGACGCCCGCGCCGAGCGCCTGTCGCCGGCCGACTTCGCCGCGCTGGCTCGCGATCTCGGGATGCTCGGCCGGTGACCTCGGCACTGCACGAGGAGGCTCCGGCGAAGCTGAACCTGTGCCTGTTCCTGGGCCCGCCGCGCGAGGACGGCCGCCACGAGCTGGTGACGCTCTTCCAGCCGGTCTCGCTGGCCGATCGCGTGCGCCTGGAGCCCGCCCCGCTCGGCGCGGCCGGCGACGAGGTGCACTGCCCCGGCGTCGAGGGCGACAACCTGGCCGCGGCGGCCCTGCGCGCGTTCCGCGAGCGCACCGGCTGGCGCGGGGCGGCGGTGCGACTGGTCATCGACAAGCGCATCCCCGTCGCCGCCGGGATGGCCGGCGGCTCGGCCGACGCCGCCGCCGCGCTGCGCCTGGCCGCGCGGGCCGCGGGCCTGCGCGACGACGCGCTGCTGCACGAGCTGGCGGCCGCGCTGGGCGCCGACGTCCCGGCCCAGCTGCGCCCCGCGCGCTCCCTGGGCTCCGGCGCCGGCGACCGCCTCGAGCCGGTTCCCGACCCGCCGCCCTTCGGCGTGCTCGTCCTGCGCGCGCGCGCCGCGCTGGCCACGGGCGCGGTGTTCGCCGAGGCCGACCGCCGGGGCCTCGGGCGCAGTGCCGCCGAGCTGGCCGAGCGGCGCAGCGCCGTCCGCGACGCCGCGGGCGACGCGCTGCTGCCCGCCCACCTGGCCGTCAACGACCTCGAGCCGGCCGCCGTCGCGCTGTGCCCCGAGGTCGGCGAGGCGCTGGCGCAGGCGCGCCGGGCGCGGGCCGACCAGGCGCTCGTGTGCGGCTCGGGGCCGACCGTGGTCGGGCTGTACGCCGACCCCGAGGGGGCGCGCGCCGCGGCCACGATGCTCGGTCACCGCGACCCACCCCCGATCGCCGCCGCGCCGTGGCGGGTGCGCCAGCAGGTGACGACGTGAAGCCCGCGTGGATCGTCGGCGCGGCCGCCCTCGCCGTCTTCCTCGTCCTGCGCCGCCGGAAGCTGGAGCCGACGCTGCTGGCCGGCGGGGCGATCGCCGTCGTCGGCAGCCTCGTCTACGGGTCGGGCCTCGTCGAGCTGCCCAACCTCCAGAGCACGCTGGAGGACATCGGCGAAGAGCCTGGGCGCCTGGACCTACCTCGTCGTCGGCGTCATGGCGTTCTTCGAGACGGGCGCCTTCGTCGGCCTGATCGCACCCGGTGAGACGATCATGCTCGTCGGCGGACTCGTGGCCGGCCAGGGTGAGGTCGACGTCGATCCGGCTGATCGCGATCGCGTGGGCGGCAGCCGTCGCCGGCGACGTGACGAGCCTCTACCTCGGGCGCAGGCTCGGGCGCACGTTCCTCGTGCGCCACGGGCCCAAGGTCGGGATCAGCGAGGAGCGCCTGCACGTCGTCGAGCGCTTCTTCGACCGCCACGGCGGCAAGGCGATCCTCCTCGGGCGCTTCGTCGGGCTCGTCCGCGCGATCGCACCCTTCCTGGCCGGCTCCTCGGGCATGTCGCTGCGGCGCTTCCTGCCCTACGACATCATCGGCGCCGGGCTCTGGGCGTCGACCTTCATCCTGCTCGGCTACCTCTTCTGGGCCAGCTTCGACCGGGTCGTGCACTACGCCGAGCAGGGCGCGCTGGCGCTGGGCACGACGATCGTCGTCATCGTGGGGTTGACGTGGGCCGTGCGCTGGATGCGCGAGGAGGAGAACCGCCGGCGCCTGATGCGCTGGACGGAGACCCAGGCGCAGCGGCCCGCGCTGCGGCCGCTCGTGGTCGTCGCCCGGCCCGTGGTCGCCCTCGTCCGCCGCCCGGCCATGTTCGTCTGGCGGCGCCTGACGCCGGGCGAGCTCGGGCTCGAGGTCACGACCCTCCTGGCCGTCCTGGGCGTCGCCGCCTTCACGTTCTTCGCCAACGCGCGCGTCGCCCACCGGGTGGGCGTCGGCATCTTCGACGCCGACGGTCTGCGGCTCGCCGACCGCCTGGCCAACGACACCGTCATCGACATCGTGGCCGTGGCGACCCACCTCGGCTCGCTGCCGGTCGTCAGCGTGCTCGTGCTGGTCACCGCGGCCTTCCTGCTGTGGCGCCGCGAGCCCGGCCGGGCGGCGGTGCTCGTCCTCGGGACGGTCGTCAGCTTCATCCTCGTCCACGTGCTCAAGGACATCTTCGACCGGCCCGCGCCCCGCGCGGCCGCACGTGGACGTCGGCCTCTCCGCGTTCCCGTCCGGGCACGCCACGTACGCCGTGGCGTGGGTGGCGGTGGCGCTCGCGCTGACGCGCGCGATGCCGACGATCGCCGCGCGCTTCGCCTTCGTCACCGTGTCGATCGTGATCGCGGCGTTCGTGGCGGCGTCGCGCGTCTACCTGCGCGTGCACTACCCCTCCGACGTGTTCGGGGGGCTCGCGCTCGGGGCCGGCATCTTCGCGCTCCTGGGGCTCGCCGCGCTGGTCATCGGGCACGTGCGCGAAGATGAGGGCCAGGCGCGGACCGAGCCTGCGCCGACGCCCGCGCCGGCGGCGCGCCCGGAGCTCGAACGCTCATGAGCAACGAGACCATCACCTACGTCGTGGCCGGCGGCAGCGTCGCGCTCGGCCTGGCGGCGTACGTCGCCTTCATCCTCCTGCCTGCCTGGCAGGCCTACTCGCGCGTGTGGGAGCGCCTCGCGGCCGCCTTCCTCACGCTCTACGTCGTCGCCGCCTTCGTGCTGCTCGGCGTCGGCGGCGGGGCGGCGATCGTCTGGTTCTACGACCGCTGGGCCGCCTGACCTCCGTACACTTCGACAAGATGTCCTTCCCGGCCCAGTCACCGCCGGCTGGGCTCGATCTGGGCGCGCTCACCGCGATCACCGACGCCGTCGAATCGGGCGCCGGCCTTCCCGAGGTCGTGCGCGCTGCCGCGCGGCTGCTCGACGCCAGCATCGTGGTCACCGATCGCGCGGGCGCCGTGCTCGCCGTCGCCGCCCGCTCGCCCGCCGACGAGGCATCGCTGCAGGACGGCACCTCGGGCGTCGTCACGGTGGAGCTGCGGGTCGCCGACGAGCCGGTCGGCACGCTGCGCCTGCGCGCCCGCGCGCAGGCCGGGGAGGCCCTCGTGCGGCTGGTCACGACGCTGGTCGCCTCGGAGGTCGAGCGCGTACGGGCACCCGAGCGCGCGTCGCGCGAGGCGACCGGCGAGCTCTTCGCCGAGGTCCTCGACCGGCGCCTGGGCGACGGGCCCCAGATCGTGGCCCGCGCGGCCGACGTCGGCATCGACCTCTCCGCCGGCGCGACCGTCCTCGTCGTCCGCGTCCACAGCCACGTGCCGACCGAGGACGGCTGGCGCGCGCGCGTGCTGGCCGCGGCTGAGCGCGGCGCCCGTGCCGTGCTCGTGACCGCCGTCGGCGCGCTCGCCGAGCGAGCGGATGGCACGGGGGCCGAGGTCGTCCTGCTGCTGCCCGGCGCCGGCGACGACGTGGCGGCGCGCGCGGCCGACGGCGTCGCCCGCGAGCTGTCCAGCTCGCTGGCCGGGCACAGCTTCACGCTGGGGCGCAGCCGCGGGGCGTCGGACCCCGGCGACCTGCACCGCGCGGCCAGCGAGGCGCTGCTGGCCGCCAACGTCGCCGAGGGCGATCCGGAGCGCCCGGTGCTGGCCTTCGAGGAGACCGGCGCCTACCGCCTCCTGCTCTCCGCGATGAGCGAGGATCCCGGCGAGTTGCAGCGCTTCTACGCGGAGACGGTCGAGCCGCTGGTCGCCTACGACGAGCAGTACGAGACCGACCTCGTCCAGACCGTCGAGGCGTTCCTGGACGCCGATGGCAACGTCGCCGGCACGGCCCAGCGGCTGTTCACCCACCGCCACACGATCCGCTACCGCCTGGAGCGCGTGCGCGACCTGTCGGGCCTCGACGTGGGCTCCACGGACGGGCGTGAGAAGCTCAGCCTGGGCCTGAAGGCGATGCGAGTGCTCGGAATCGCCCATCGCAGCGGGCCGGCGCGGGAGGAAGGCGCCGGTGGCGGCCGGGTACCGCGCCGGTAGGAACCGGCCGCACGGCCGCTTGCACAGAGCGGATACGCGCCAACTTTGACCGAACGGCGTACGAGATTCGGCCAGCAGCCTCGATGCACGGGTTCTGCTGCGTTTGCAATGCGAAAGAGTCCCTCAAGTTCATGACCGGGGCGCCGATCAACTGCATATGAAGTTCGGGGATCGCCTGTCTTCTCGCGCGCGTGCACGCTGGGCGTCCGTCCTCGGCGTGCTCACGGCTGCCACGCTGATCTCCGTCTCGCTCGTCGCGCTCAACCAGTCGGTGCTGCCGTTCGACAACTGGCCCGACGTCACGTCGGACGAGCAGGGCGGCAGCCTCGTCCTGCCCGCCGCGCCCACCGCGGGCGTCGAGGGAGCCGGCGGCGCCTCGGCCCCGGGCTTCGGCGGCATCGGCGGCGGCGTGGCCGCGCTGCCCGGCGCCGGCACGACGGCCGCCGCACCCGGCCTCGTGCCGGGCGCGTCCGGCGCGGGCGCCGGCGCGGACTCGGCGTTCGGCGCGCGCACCGAGGGCTCGCAGACCACCGACCCCGGCGACAACTTCACCGGCGTCGCGGCCGACGCCGACAACGACGGCCTGACCGATCAGGACGAGCGCGTCCTCGGCACGGATCCCACGCGCCCCGACACCGACGGCGACGGGCTGCGCGACGGCTGGGAGACCCAGTACGACACGAACCCGCTGAGCAACGACGGGGCTCAGGACGGCGACCGCGACGGCCTGACCAACTTCATCGAGTACCGCGTGAAGTCCGACCCGCGGTCCAAGGACTCCGACAACAACGGCACCGCCGACGGCGCCGAGGACTTCGACGGCGACAGCCTCACCAACCGGGTCGAGCAGGACCTGGACCTGTCGCCGGACGACAAGGACACCAACGGCGACGGCCGCGACGACGGCCAGGACGACAGCGACGACGACGGCCTGCCCAACTCCGTCGAGGTGGACCTCGGCGACGATCCCGGCAACGCCTCCTCGGACGGCGACGGCGTCTCGGACGGCGCCAAGGACGATGACGGCGACGGGCTCTCCAACGCGCTCGAGGTCGAGCTCGGCACCTCGCCCACGGCCGGCCAGACGACGCCGGGCATCGCCGACGGCAGCCTCGACGCCGATGGCGACGGCCTGACGAACCTGGCCGAGGTCGCCCTCGGCACGTCGCCGACCGCGGCGGACTCCAACGGCGACGGCGTCGGCGACGGCAACGAGGACCCCGACGGCGACGGCCTGGCCACCTCCGAGGAGATCGCCGCCGGCCGCGACCCGCTCGTCAGCGACGCCGAGCCGCCGGCGCCCGCCGACGAGACGCCGGCGCCGGTCGATCCCGACCCCGCACGGCCCGTGGAGCCGGCGCCGCAGCCCGAGCCGACGCCGGTCGCCGAGCCCGAGCCGACGCAGCCGGCGCCCACCGAGCCGGCGCCGACCGACCCCGAGCAGCCGGCCGAGCCCAAGCCGACGGAGCCCGAGCCCGCCCCGCAGGAGCCGCAGCCGCCCGCAGAGCCCGCGCCGACGGCGCCCACGTCACCGCCCGGCGACGGCGACGACCCGGACGACGAGCAGCCCCCGGCGGACCCCGACGAGCCCGGCCGCGGCGACGACGAGACCGACGTCGAGGAGCAGCCCGCCGACGACGACGACGCGGGCGACGACGAGGACGACGACCACGGTCACGGCCACGGCGATCACGACGACGACGACGACGACGAGTGCGAGGACGACTGACCGCCTGAGGGCGCCCGCGCGCCGCCGTCGGCGCGCGTACGATCCGCCGCGATGCGGATCGGCATCATCACGGGCTCCGGGACGTACGCGATCCCCGGGCTCGACGCCGGTGAGGAGCACGCCGTGGCCACGCCGTTCGGTGAGGCGCGCGTCACGCACGGGCGCCTCGCGGGCGCCGACGTCCTGCATGTCTCCCGCCACGGCGAGGGCCACCGGCGCCTGAGCAGCGCCGTCACCCACCAGGCGAACATCGTCGCGCTGCGCGATCAGGGCGCCGAGGCGATCCTCGCCGCCACGGTGTGCGGCGCGCTGGACCCCGCGCTCGAGCTCGGCTCGCTGATCGTCTTCGACGACCTGCACTTCCCGGCCAACCGGCTGCCCGACGGCTCGCTGTGCACGCTGCACACGCAGCCGGGCGCGCCGGGCCGGGGCCACTGGATCTTCGACGCTCCGTTCGCCCAGGGCTTGCGCGAGGCGCTCCTGCTGGCCGCGCGCGACGAGGGTCTCCCCGTCCGCGACGGCGGCTGCTACGGCCACGTCGACGGGCCGCGCTTCAACACGCGCACGGAGATCCGGGCGCTGCAGCACGCGGGCGTGACGGCGGTCAGCCAGACCGCCGGGCCCGAGACGGTCCTGGCCGGCGAGGCCATGCTGCCCTACGCGCTCGTCGGCTACGCCACGGACTACGCCAACGGCGTGCGCGACGAGCCGACGCCGCTGGAGGAGCTGATGCGGCTGGTCGGGGCGAGCACGGAGACCTTCGCCCGCACGATCGCGAGCGCGGTCGCGCGCCTGGACGGCGCCGACGTGCAGCCGGTCGGGACCCATTTCTCCTGGGACTGACACGCCCGGGAGCGGGTGGCCTCCGCCACGAGTCCCGCCGCGTTTGGCGGGCGCCTCGCCGCCCGTGGCAGGCGTCCTCGAACATTCACGTGCCAGAGGCACGCATCATGTTCTGCGTCCTTGCCACGAACGACGATCCGCACGCCAAACACGACGCGACCCATGACGGAGACCACCACCGTCATCGTCCTCGACGCGCTCGGCGCGCCGGTGGACCCGGGCCTCGACGCCCTGCTGGGCGCCGACCGCGCGCGGCGCCTGCGCGCGGCGCTGCTGGAGCGTACGCTGCGCTGGGCGCGTGCGGTGGCGCCTGCCTCGGCCCACCACGTGGCCACCTGCGCCGAGGTGCTCCGCCTGCCCGGCGAGCACGCGGGCGGCGTGCTGCTGGTCGCCCCCGACGTGCCCGGCCTCGACGGGACGCTCGCGCGCGCGGCACTCGGCGACCTCGCCTGCGGCTGCGCCGTCGTGCTCGGCGCGGCCCACGACTCGAGGCCCTACCTGGTCGGCCTGGCCACGCTGACGGAGGCCGGCCTCGCCCTGGCCGAGGGCGACTTCGAGGGCGGCGTGCTCGCGGCCGTTGCGCGCGCGCAGGCGGGCTCACCCGGCGACGGCATCCTCGGCCTGCTGCGCAGCGAGCGGCGGCTGGTCTCCGCCGGCGACGTCCGGGCGCTGGCGCTCGACCCGCTGGCGCCCGCGGAGCTCGCCCCGCTGCTGCGCTGAAGTGGTCGTCCGGCCCTCCGAAGCGTCACACTTGGGACCCTTGGGGAGTGGTGTAACGGCAGCACGGGTGCCTTTGGAGCACCTCGTCCAGGTTCGAATCCTGGCTCCCCAGCTGTGACCGATCCCGTCGTCGTCATCCTCGCCGCCGGCCAGGGCACGCGCATGCGCTCGCGTGTCCCGAAGGTCCTGCACGACCTGTGCGGGCAGCCGATGGTGGCCTGGCCCGTCGCGGCCGCGCGCGCGGCCGGCGCCGGGCGCGTCGTCGTCGTCGACGGGCCGCGAGCGGGTGCTGGAGGGCCGCCTGCCGGAGGGCGTGGAGCTCGCCGTGCAGCCGGTGCCCGACGGCACCGGCGGCGCGGTGCGGGCGGCCGCCGAGCACCTCGGCGAGATCGACGGCGACGTGCTCGTGGTCAACGGCGACGTCCCGCTGGTCACCGCCGACACCCTGGGCGCGCTGCTGCGCGCGCACACGACGGTCGGCGCGACGGCCACGATCGCGTCGACGGCCCTCGAGGACCCGGCCGGCTACGGCCGCGTGGTGCGCGGCGAGGGCGGCGCGGTGGAGCGGATCGTCGAGACCAAGCGCCCGGGCGACGCGAGCGAGCATGAGCTGGCCATCCGCGAGGTCAACGCCGGCGTCTACGCCTTCGATGCGGCTGCGCTGCGCGAGGCGCTCGCGCGCCTGCAGACCGACAACGCGCAGGGCGAGCTGTACCTCCCCGACGTCGTGGGCCTGCTGGCCGGCGACGGCCACGAGGTCCGCGCCGAGCTGCTCGACGACCCGTCGCTCGTGCTCGGCGTCAACGACCGCGCCGAGCTCGCGCGGGTCCGCGCGCTCGCCCAGCGGCGCATCAACGACGCCCACATGCGCGCTGGCGTCACGATCGTCGACCCGCTCACGACGCTCATCGACGTCGGTGTGCGCCTCGGGGAGGACACGGTGATCGAGCCCTCGTCGTTCCTGCGCGGGGCGACGAGCGCCGGCGCCGGCTGCCACATCGGCCCGCTGACGACGCTGATCGACGCCGCACTGGGCGACGACGTACGCGTGCCGCACTCCTACGTCCAGGGCCCGGTCGAGGTGCGCGACGGCGTGAGCATCGGCCCGTTCGCCTACCTGCGCCCCGGCACGGTGCTCCGCGAGGGCGCAAAGGCCGGCACCTTCGTGGAGATCAAGAACTCCGACGTCGGCGAGGGCACCAAGGTGCCCCACCTCTCCTACATCGGCGACGCGGACGTCGGCGCGCGCACCAACCTCGGCGCGGCGACGATCACCGCCAACTACGACGGGCGCACCAAGCACCGCACGACGATCGGCGACGACGTGCGCACGAGCGTCGACACGACGTTCGTGGCGCCCGTGACGGTCGGCGACGGCGCGTACACGGGCGCAGGCTCGGTGATCACCGAGGACGTCCCGCCCGGCGCCCTCGGCATCGCCCGCGCGCGCCAGACCAACGTGGAGGGCTACGCCGAGCGCGAGCGGTGATCCGTGATGCGTGCGCCGTCCCCAGGGGCGCGTAGACTGCGCGTGCCGTGAGCCTGGACATGCGGACCGCCCCGGCGATGGCCTCCAGCCTCCCGACCAACTACGACAAGCGGCTCATGCTGTTCTCCGGGCGCGCCAACCCGGAGCTGGCCGCGAAGATCGCCGACAAGCTCGGCGTCGACCTCGGGCCGGTCACCCTCAAGACCTTCTCCAGCGGCGAGGTCTACTCGCCGCTACGACGAGTCGATCCGCGGCGCGGACGTCTTCCTCGTCCAGCCGCTGTGCGGGAACCCCGCCGCCGGCATCACGGCCAACGACGCGCTCATGGAGCTGCTGCTGATGATCGACGCGGCCGTCGGCGCCTCGGCGCACCGCGTGATCGCGGTCACGCCGTGGTTCGGCTACAGCCGCCAGGACAAGAAGTCCGCCCCGCGCGAGCCGATCTCGCGCGCGCCTCGTGGCGCGCATGCTCGAGGCGGCCGGCGCCGACCGCGTGCTGACCATGGACCTCCACGCCGGGCAGATCCAGGGCTTCTTCAACGTGCCGTGCGACCACATGACCGCGCTCATGATGCTCACGCAGTACTTCGACGACCTCGGGCCTGCAGGACCTCGTCGTCGTCGCGCCGGACGCCGGCCGCGTGAAGCTCAACAAGAAGTTCGCCTCGAAGATCGGCGCCGAGCTCGCGATCCTCGACAAGGAGCGCCCCGCGCAGCAGGTCGCCGAGATCGGCTACGTCATCGGTGACGTGAAGGGCCGCACGGCGATCATCGTCGACGACATGATCGACACGGCCGGGACGCTGCGCGCGGCGGGCCAGACGGTGCTCGACGAGGGCGCCGCGCGGGTCTTCGCCGCCGCAACCCACGCGATCCTGTCGGGCGACGCCTACGAGAACCTGGCCGCCTCGAGCTTCGAGCAGATCGTCGTCACCGACACGATCCCCCTGCGGCCGGGCGCGCCCGACAACCTGCGCGTCCTGAGCTGCGCCGAGCTGCTGACCGACTCGATCCGCCGGATCTTCACCGACGACTCGGTGAGCGAGGTCTTCGGCGGCGAGAACCAGCTGTTCTGACCTCGACCGCCGCCGCGATCCTCATGGAGCGCCTCGGGCTGGGCGACGAGGAGCTGTGCGCCGTGCTCGACGTCGACCCGCTGACGCTGATCGGCGGCGAGCTCGAGCACCGGCCCGAGCTGGCGATCCTGCTCGCGCTGACCGAGGAGGCGAGCGAGCGCGTGGGGGAGGGCGTGCTGCGCCGCTGGGTGCGGGCGACGGGCCCGGGCGGCCGCCCGATCGACCATCTGCTGGCCCGCGACTTCGGCGCCTTCGAGGACGACCTCGCGGTGCTGGCGCAGCGCGGCTTCGTGCTGCGCGGCGGGGCGCCGCCCCGCTAGCTAGCGCACGGCCTCGGCGGCCTCGGACTCCTCCGGGCGCTTCTCGCCCGGCCACACGCCGGTCAGGTAGTTGAACCCCTTGGCGCCGCCGCGGTCGACGGCCGCCCGCACGATCTTGAACGTGACGCCCTGCACCGCCGCGGCGCCCAGGACGCGCGGCCAGGTCGTCTCCTGCGTCGTCGGCTTGGGTGGCTCCTCCTTGTCGAAGATGCCCCACACCACCTCGAAGAGCTTCTTGGCCAGGATGCCCGACAGGATGCCCATGACGATGCCGAACGGCTTGTAGATCAGCTTCACGCCGCCAGCGTACCCCGCGCGTCCGACGGGGCAACCGTCGACGTCCGCCGCGCGGTCCGGCAGAATCCCGTCATGGACGAGCGCAACGATCGCGACCCCGGCACGGAAGCCGACGACCTGCTGCGCCGCGCGCTGCTGGAGCCCGAGTCCTCCATCTCGGTCGCGTTGCGTGTCGGTGGGCTGGCCGTGGCCGAGCGCCTGACCGTGGTGTTCCACGGCCGCCGCGACCTGGGAACCGTGCAGACCTACGTCGCCCACGGCGGGCTCGGGGCGGGCAGCGCCGTCACCGCCGGCGACCTCCTGCGGGTGCCCGTCGACCTCGACCTCGCCGACGCCGACAGCCGCGATGAGGCCGAGGCCGCCTACGCCGAGCAGGCGCGCACGCTGCGCGACGCGCTCGTGGCCGCCGACACCGTGCTGGCGGTGTGGCGCGAGCCGCTGCAGGAGCTCGCGGACGGGCCGATCGGCGTCGACGCCTCCGTCAGCCTCGACGTGGCGCTGCCCGCGCACCGGCTCATGCCCGTCGCGCTCGTCGCGCCCGAGCGCCACCTCACGGTCACCGTCGTCTGCCAGCCGCGGACGCTGGCCGAAGGGCGCCCGCCCATGGGCATCGCCTGCGCCCAGCAGGACGTGGCCGAGGTCTACCCGCTGCCCGACGACCCCGAGCGCTGCCTGCACGACTTCGCCGCCAAGGCGGCCGAGCACGCCCGGCGGACGGCCGCGCGCCTGGAGCACCAGGAGGCGTCGGTCCGTCGCTTCCTCGAGCTCAACGGCGGCGACGGCTTCGCGGAGACGGCCTGATCACGCGCGGGCGGTTGCGGGGCCGGCGGCTCGTCGCCGTCGCCGTGATCGCCGTCTGCTTCGTGGTGACCAGCGCCGTGCTCGCGCGCTGGCTGGCCACCGAGAACCGCGAGCGGGCGGCCGTGCTCGAGCTGCTGCGCGCCGAGGCCCGCGGCGACGCGGCCGCGATGCTCGGCCGGCTGGAGGGCTGCGCCGCCTCGGCGCCGTGCCGCGCCGCCGTCGCCGACAACGCGCGGACGCTGCGCCGCGGCGGCGAGGTCAAGATCCTCGCCTACGGCTCGGGCACCCGCTACGCCACCGGCACCGCCACGGGCCGCACGCGCGTGGCCTGGGGGATCGTCGACCGCGGGCTGCCCGTCGTGCAGTGCGTCGACGTCCGCCGCGAGGGCAGCGTGCTGGCCGGGCACTCGATTACCCTGCAGCGCCTCAGCAGGCCGATCGGCCGCGAGAGCTCGTGCTGACATGCCCAATCCCCGCTTTCTGCTCGCCCTCGCCGCGGCCACCGTCGCGGCGCTCGGCGCCGCCGGCCCGGCCGCGGCGCAGTCCGTCGTCTCGACCCCGAGCGACAAGACCCTGTACCGCACGGGTCACAGCGGGCGCTTCCTCATGGACGGCCCGTGGCTGTACCGCGCCGACCAGGGCGGCACGGGTGACCGCGAGCTCTTCCAGCGCCAGACGACGACCGCGGGCTGGTCGCCGACCGCTGTTCCCAATGCCTGGAACGCCACGGACGAGAGCGACGCGTCGTTCATGGGCGGCGTCGCCTGGTACCGCAAGGACTTCCGCCTGCCTCGCGGAGGGCGCTCGGCGACGTGGGTGGTGCGCTTCGAGTCGGTCAACTACCGCTCGCGCGTGTGGCTCAACGGCCGCCCGATCGGGTCCAACCGCGGCGCGTACCTGCCCTTCGAGATCCGCCTGCCGCGCAGCGTGCTGCGCCGGGGCCTCGTCAACCGCCTCGTCATCCGCGTCGACAGCCGCCGCAAGCAGACCGACTTCCCGCCCTCGGGGCTGTCCGTCACCGGCCGGCCGACCGGCGGCTGGTGGAACTACGGCGGGCTGCTGCGCGAGGTCTACCTGCGGCGCATCGACGACATCGACCTGACCACGACGATCGTGCGCCCCGACCTGCCGTGCGGGCTGTGCCCGGCGACCGTCGACTACCGCGTGGTCCTGCGCAACTACGGCGAGCGCGCGCGGCGCGTGCGCGTGACCGCGCGCTTCGGTGCGCGCCGCGTCAGCCTCGGCACGCGCGTCGTGCCCGCGCGGCAGTTCTCGACGTTCACGCGGCGCATCAACGTCCGCCGCCCGCGGCTGTGGTCGCCGGCCACGCCGAACCTCTACGACGCGACGGTCTCGGTGACGTCGGGGCGCCGCACGCTGCAGCGCTACGTCGTCGAGACCGGCATCCGCTCGATCCGTGTCGGGCCCGACGGCCGGATGCTCCTCAACGGCGCCCCGCTGAACTTCCGCGGCGTCGCCGTGCACGAGGACTCCAAGGACAAGGGCTTCGCCATCGGCAACGCCGAGCGCGACCAGACGCTCGCGTGGATGAAGGAGCTGGGCGCGACGATGGTGCGCAGCCACTACCCCCTGCACCCCTACTTCCAGGAGCAGGCCGACCGGCTGGGGATCATGCAGTGGTCGGAGATCCCGGTCTACTCGGTCAAGACCCCCTACCTCAAGCAGCCGCTCGTGCGCCGCCTGGCCGCGCGCGAGCTCGAGAGCAACATCCGCACGAACGGCAACCACCCGTCCGTGATGGTCTGGTCGATGGGCAACGAGCTGAGCGCCCGGCCCGGGCCCGTGCAGGGCTACTACATCCGCCGTGCCGCGGCGAGCGCCAAGCGCCTGGACCCCACGCGGCCCGTCGGGCTGGCCGTCGCCGGGTACCCGGGCGTGGGCTGCCAGTCGGAGTACGAGCCGCTCGACGTCATCGGCGTCAACGAGTACTTCGGCTGGTACCCCGGGCCGAACGGGCAGATCGCCGACCGCACGGCGCTGTCGGAGTACCTCGACACCGTGCGCGCCTGCTACCCCCGCAAGGCGGTCGTCATCTCGGAGTTCGGCGCGGAGGCCAATCGCGAGGGCCCGGTGGAGGAGAAGGGCACCTACACGCACCAGCAGGACTTCGTCAACTACCACCTCGGGGTCTACGCGACGAAGCCCTGGCTGTCGGGTGCGATCTACTGGACGCTGCAGGAGTTCCGCGTGCGCCCGAACTGGGAGGGCGGCAACCCGCGGCCCAGCTCGCCGATCCACCAGAAGGCCGTGATCGGCTTCGACGGGGCGCGCAAGCCCGCGTTCGGCGATCTCCAGCGCGGCTTCCAGGCCACGCGGCAGCTCGGCGCGCGGCGCTGAGCGCAGGCGTCTCGCTACCATCGGGCGCCGCCATGGCCAGCCAGACGACCAAGCTCAGCATCGAAGCGCGCGAGCCCGGGCACTCCCGGGCGACCCGCCGCCTGCGCCGCTCGGGGCGCATCCCCGGCGTGCTCTACGGCGGGGGCGACGAGCCGATGCCGTTCGCCGTCGACGAGCGCGAGCTGCGCCACGCGCTGGCCGCGCGCGGCGCCGTGATCGAGCTGTCGGTCGGCGGTGGCGGCGCGACCCCGGCGGTGCTCAAGGACACGCAGGTCCACCCGGTGCGCAACGAGACGATGCACGTCGACTTCCTGCGCGTGGACCTCGAGCAGGCGATCTCCGCCGTCGTCGGCGTCGAGTTCCTCGGGACCGACGACGCGCCGGGCGTGAAGGAGGGCGGCGTGCTCGAGCAGATCACGCGCGAGCTGCACATCGAGGCGCTGCCGACCGACATCCCGGAGGCCATCCAGGTCGACGTGTCGCAGATGCAGATCAACGACACGCTCACGCTGGAGGCCGTCCGCGCACCCGAGGGCGTCACGCTGCTCGACGACCCGCAGGAGACCGTGCTCGCCAGCCTCACCCCGCCGACCATCGACGCCGAGGCCGAGGAGGAGGCGCTCGAGGAGGAGACCGAGCGCGTCGGCGAGGGCGAAGGCGAGGCCGAGGGCTCCGCCGAGGACGCGGACGCGGGCGACGTGCCCGCCGACGCCGCCGACTCCTCCAGCGAGTAGCGCTCGGTGCGCCGTCGCTTCGGCGCCGGCTCGTCGACGCCGGTGGACTGGCTGATCGTCGGCCTGGGCAACCCCGGCGAGCGCTACGCGGCCACGCCGCACAACGTCGGCTTCCTCGTCGCGGACGAGCTCGCCCGTCGCTGGGAGCTGCCGAAGCCGCGCACGCGCTACGCGGGGCGCTTCACGGAGGGCAGGACCGGCCCCGGCGGCCCGCGCGTCGCGATCCTGTGGCCGCAGACGTACATGAACGAGGCGGGCCGCTCGGTGGGGCCGGCCCGCGGCGCGCTGCGCCTCGACCTCGAGCGCGTGCTCGCCGTCCACGACGAGATCGACCTGCCCTTCGGCGAGGTCCGCACCCGGGTCGGCGGCGGCCTCGCCGGCCACAACGGGCTCAAGTCGCTGCGAGCGGGGCTCGGCTCGCCCGACTTCGCCCGGGTGCGCGTCGGCGTCGGCCGGCCGGACTCGACCGACCCGGAGATCGTCTCGGCCCACGTCCTCGGGCGCTGGCGCGAGCCCCGCGCTGACGTCGACGCGCTGGTCGGCCGGGCCGCCGACGCGGCCGAGCGGATCGTCACCGGAGAGCAGGAGACCTGAGTGGCCCCCGCCACGAATCCCGGCGACCGCGGTAGCTTTGGGCGATGAAGGTCCAGCGCTCGTTCACGGTGCCCGCATCCCAGGCGGCGGTCCTCGCCGGGCTGACCGACGTCGCGAAGATCGCCGAGTGCCTGCCCGGCGGCCTCGTCGAGGGCCGCGAGCGCGGCGGGCGCTTCGGCGGCTCCTTCGCCCTGCAGCTCGGCACGGCCACGGCGCCGTACACGGCGATCATCGCCGTCGCGGAGCGCGATGACGAGGCCGGCCGCGCGGTTGTGACGGTCTCCGGCCACGACGACCAGGGCGACGGCACCGCCGAGGTGACGGCGGCGTTCGCGGTGCGCGGGCAGGGCGACGTGACGGCGGTGGACCTCGAGCTCGACGTCGAGCTCGGCGGCCGGCTCGCACAGGCAGCGGACGTCGAGGCGACGGCCGAGAGCTACGCGCGCACCTCCGTCGCCGCGCTGCGCTCGAGCGTCGCCGCGCCGGCCGAGCCGCTGCCGCCGCCTCCGCCCGAGGCGACCGTGAGCGAGGAGCCGCTCGTGCCGGTCATGCCGCCGACCCCGCCGCCGGTGGAGCCGCCGCACCCGCCGGAGGCGCCCGCAGCCGCCGAGCCCGAGCCGCCCGCTGACACCGAGCCACCACCGCCGATCGCGGCCGAGCCCCGCGGGCCGGAGCCGGCCGTCGTCCCGGAGCCGCCTGCGGCCGAGCCGGAGCCGCCTGCGGCCGAGCCGGAGCCGCCCGTGGCTGAGCCGCCCGCGGCCGCGGCGGAGCCGCCGGCCGCCGAGCCGCCCGCCGCCGAGCCGCCCGCGGCTGCTCCCGAGCCGCCTGCGGCCGAGCCGCCCGCCCCCGAGCCGCCGGCCGCCGCACCCGAGCCGGAGGCCGAGCGCACCGAGTCCGTCGCGCCGCCCGGCTACCAGCGACAGGGCGCCCCGCCGCCGGCCGGCGCCTCCCGCCGCAAGCCCAAGGCGGCAGACGGCGGAGGCCTGCTCGACAGGCTGCGCGGCCTGCTCAAGCGCCGCGGCTGACGCCTGCGTGCCGCGTCCTCGGTCGCGGGTTGGCACGTCATGGCCGGCGGGACTACGGTTCGCGCTGGTTCGGGTCCCTGAGGAGAGGACAGTATGAGCACGGTTCCGCTGCGTCTGACCGTCAACGGCGTACGCCATGAGCGCGACGTCGAGCCACGGCTGCTGCTGGTCCATCTGCTGCGCGACGAGCTCGGGTTGACGGGCACCCACGTCGGCTGCGACACGACGAACTGCGGAGCGTGCACCGTCCACCTGGACGGCGAGGCCGTGAAGAGCTGCACGGTTCTCGCCGTGCAGGCCGCCGACGCCGAGGTGAAGACGATCGAGGGCCTCGCGCCGGCCGGCGGGCTGCACCCGCTCCAGGAGGGCTTCTGGGAGAAGCACGGCCTGCAGTGCGGGTACTGCACGCCGGGGATGATCATGGCCGCCGCCGAGCTGCTGCGGCGCAACCCGAACCCGACCGACGAGGAGATCCGCCACGGGCTGGAGGGCAACCTCTGCCGCTGTACCGGCTACCAGAACATCGTCGAAGCGGTGAAGGCCGCGGCCGCGAAAGGGGTGACGGCATGACCCACGTCGGCCAGGCGCTCAAGCGCAAGGAAGACCCCCGCATGATCACGGGCCGGGGGAACTACACCGACGACATCAACCTCCCCGGCACGCTGCACGCCGCGATCATCCGCTCGCCCGAGGCGCATGCCGCGATCACGTCGATCGACGCCACGGCGGCCAGGGAGCGCACCGGCGTGGTCGCGGTGCTCACCGGCGAGGACATGGCCGGCGACTTCGCCGGCGGGATGGCGATGGTCTGGGCGCCACCCGGGGTGGAGATCAACACGCCGGTGAACTGGCCGCTCAAGCGCGGGGAGGTCAAGCACGTGGGCGACCCCGTCGCCGTGGTGGTCGCGACCAGCAAGGGGGCGGCGCTCGACGCGGCCGACGAGGTCATCGTCGAGTACGACCCCAAGCCGGTGGTCGTCGATCCCGTCAAGGCGCTCGAGGACGGCGCCCCGCTCGTCTGGGAGCAGTTCGGCACCAACAAGACGCACGAGTGGGCCGTCGCGGGCGGCGACTTCGATGCCGCCCTGGCCGAGGCCGAGGTGACCATCGAGCACAGCTTCGCCAACCACCGCACGTCCGGCGCGCCGATCGAGCCGCGCTGCTCGGTCGGCGAGCCGCGCGGCGAGAAGCTCGTCCTGCACTCGACCACGCAGGTCCCGCACATCGCCCGCTTCGTGCTGTCGGGCGTCCTCGGGATGCCCGAGGACAAGCTGCGCGTCATCGCCCCCGACGTCGGCGGCGGCTTCGGGGCCAAGCTGCAGGTCTACCAGGAGGAGGCGCTCGTCCTCGCGTTGGCCAGGCGGCTCGGGCAGCCGGTCAAGTGGACCGAGACGCGCTCGGAGCACATGACGACCAGCCACCACGGCCGCGACCAGACCGCGCACGTCACGCTGACGGCCAAGCGCGACGGGACGGTCACCGGCTGCCGCGCGCGCATCGTCGCCGACCTCGGCGCCTACCAGCTCCTGCTGACCCCGTTCATCCCGACGCTCGGCTTCCCGGTGATGGGCGGCTGCTACGCGTTCCCGTCCATCGACCTGCACTTCACGGGCGTCTTCACCAACAAGATGTGCACGGACGCCATCCGCGGCGCCGGCCGGCCCGAGGCCACGTACTGGATCGAGCTGTCCATGGATCGCCTGGCCGACGAGCTGGGCATGGACCGCCTCGAGCTGCGGCGCAAGAACTTCGTCGCCAAGGAGCAGTTCCCGTACACGACCGCGCTGGGGATCGTCTACGACTCGGGCGACTACCACGGGGCGCTCGACCGGCTGCTCGAGCACTTCGACCTCGACGCGTTCCGCCGCGACCAGGAGAGCGAGCGGGCCCGCGGCGTCTACCGCGGCGTCGGGTTCTCCACGTGGGTCGAGGTGTGCGGGCTGGCGCCGTCGCGCGCCGTCGGCCCGCAGGGCGTCGGCCTCAACGCGGCCTTCTGGGAGTCGGCGATGGTGCGCGTGCACCCGACCGGCTCGGCCACCGTCTACAGCGGCGCCTCGCCGCACGGGCAGGGGCTGGACACCAGCTTCGCCCAGATCGCGGCCGACCTGCTCGGCATCGACCCCGCGAACGTCGAGGTCCTGCACGGGGACACCGACCAGGGCGCCTGGGGCTGGGGCACCTACGGCTCGCGGTCGCTGGCCGTGGGCGGCGAGGCCGTCGCGCGCGCGGCGCGCAAGGTGCAGGACAAGGCCAAGCGCATCTGCGCCGCGCTGCTGGAGGCGGCGCCCGAGGACATCGAGATGACCGACGGCAAGTTCCAGGTCCGCGGCTCGCCCGACAAGTCGATGACGATGGCGCAGATCGCGGGGGCGGCCCACATCCCGCCCAACGAGCTGCCCGCCGACATCGAGCCCGGCCTCGAGGAGAACGCCTTCTACGACCCGGAGAACTTCGTCTTCCCCTTCGGCGCGCACGCCTGCGTGGTCGAGGTGGACGCCGAGACCGGGAAGGTCGCCGTCGTCGACTACCACGCGGTCGACGACTGCGGGCCGGCCATCAACCCGATGCTGATCGACGGTCAGATCCACGGCGGCATCGTGCACGCGATCGGCCAGGCGCTCTACGAGCAGGTGGTCTACGACGAGCAGGGCCAGCTCGTGACGGGCACGTTCGTCGACTACGCGCTGCCGACCGCGGCCGAGGTGCCGCACCTGCACACCGACCGCACCGAGACGCCGTCCCCCACGAACTCGCTGGGCGTCAAGGGGATCGGCGAGGCGGGCACGATCGCGGCGACGCCCGCCGTCGCCGCCGCGGTGCTCGACGCGCTCGCCCCGCTCGGCGTCAAGGACCTGGACATGCCGTTCACCCCGCTGCGCGTCTTCGAGGCGATCCAGGCGGCGCGCGGCAACGGCGCGGGCCCGCCCGCCAGCGAGCAGGGGCGCGACGTCCCCGAGCACGGGGAGGGCTCGGCGGGCAGCGGCCCGCACGGGCCCGACGACGCCGGCGACCCGCCCGGCTGGTCGCGTCCGGAGGAAGGAGGCCCGCGATGATCACCGCTCCCTTCGACTACGAGGCGCCCGCCGGGCTCGACGACGCGGTGCGCATCCTTCGCGAGCGCGGCGAGGACGCGAAGCTGCTGGCCGGCGGTCACTCGCTGCTGCCGCTGATGAAGCTGCGCCTCGCGGCGCCGACGCTGCTGGTCGACCTGCGCCTGGTACCCGGCCTGCGCGGCATCCAGCGCGAGAACGGCAGCTGGCGGATCGGGGCGATGACCCGCCACGCCGACCTGCAGGACGCGCCCGAGCTGGGGGTCGTCGCGCACGCGGCCTCGCTGATCGCCGACCAGCAGGTGCGCAACCGCGGCACGATCGGGGGCTCGCTCGCCCACGCCGACCCTGCCTCCGACCTGCCCGGCGTCGTGCTCGCGCTGGAGGGCGAGCTGACGGCGAAGGGCCCGGACGGCCTGCGCACGATCGCCGCGGCGGACCTGTTCCAGGACTACCTGACCACCACGCTCGCCCCCGACGAGGTCGTCACCGAGATCCGGATCCCCGCGCTGGACGGCTGGAGCTGGGGCTATCAGAAGTTCACCCGCCGGGCGGAGGACTGGGCGATGGTCGGCGTGTGCGCGCTGGTCAAGAGGGCCGCGGACGGCTCGTGCGAGGACGCCCGGATCGGGCTCACCAACATGGCCGCCACCCCGCTGCGCGCGACGGCCGCCGAGGGCGCGCTGCGCGGCGCGGCGCTCGACGGCGCCGCGATCGCGCGCGCCGCCGAGCTTGCGGCCGAGGGCACGGAGCCGCCCGGAGACCTCAACGCCACGTCCGACTACAAGCGCCACCTCGCGCGCGTGCTGACCAGACGGGCGCTGGAGGCAGCCGCGAGGTCGTGAGCCGACTCGACACGCCAGCGGCGGTCCGCGAGGCCCTGGCCGGCGAGCGCTACCTCGCCGATCAGGGCCTCGCGACCGCCGTGTGCCTGGCCGCCGTGCTCGAGCAGCCGCTGCTGCTGGAGGGTGAGGCCGGCGTCGGCAAGACGGAGGTGGCCAAGGCGCTGGCGGGCGCGACCGGGGCGCGCCTGATCCGCCTGCAGTGCCACGAGGGGATCGACCTGCACCACGCGCTGTACGACTGGGACTACCCGCGCCAGCTGCTGCACCTGCGGGCCGAGAGCGCCTCGGAGGAGAGCCTGTACTCCGAGCGCTTCCTGCTGCGCCGCCCGCTGCTGGAGGCGCTGCAGGCCAGCGAGCCCGTCGTCCTGCTGATCGACGAGCTCGACCGCGCCGACGACGAGTTCGAGGCCTTCCTGCTCGAGCTGCTGTCGGACTTCCAGGTCTCGATCCCCGAGCTCGGCACGGTCGCCGCGGCGCGCCGCCCGCTCGTCGTCATCACGTCCAACCGCACGCGCGAGCTGCACGACGCGCTCAAGCGCCGCTGCCTCTACCACTGGATCGACTACCCGGCTCCCGGGCGCGAGGAGGAGATCGTGCGCGCGCGGCTCCCCGGGGTCCCCGACGAGATCGCCGCGCGCGTCTGCGCGGCGGTCGCCCGGCTGCGCGGCGAAGAGCTCTACAAGCTGCCGGGCGTGGGCGAGACGATCGCGTGGGCGCAGGCGCTGCTCGCGCTCGACGACGCCGACCTGGAAGCGACGCTCGGCGTGGTGCTCAAGGTGAGGGAGGACATCGAGCAGGTGCAGAGGAGCGGGCTGCTGCATGGCGCCTGAGCGGCTGGGTGAAGGGCTCACCCGCCGGCTGACGCTCGTCGTCGCGTCGATGCGGGCGGCGGGCGCGCGGGTGGGCGTGGGCGAGCTGCTGGGCGCCCACCGGGCGCTGCACGCCGTCGACCCGGCCGACCGTGCGACGGCCTACTTCGCGCTGCGGGCCAGCCTCTGCTCGCGCCACGACGACCTGGCCGCCTTCGACGCCGCCTTCGCCCGGTGGTTCGCCCCGCGCGGGCAGCGTCCGGAGTCGCCGGCGGCGCTCGACGAGGTCGCGTCGCTGGTGCTCCCGAGCGTCGCGGTGCCCGGCGGCCAGATCCCGGCCGACCGGGCGCTGGACGCCGAGATCGTGCCGGCGGCCTGGTCTGACGTCGAGCTGCTGCGCGACAAGGACTTCGCCGAGTACAGCGACGACGAGCGGCGCCGCGCCCGCCGGGTGATGCGCCGGCTGGCCGCCTCGGCGCCCCAGCGCATCAGCCACCGGATGCGCCGGGCGCGCCGGCGCGGCGTCCCGCCGCACGGCGCGCGCCCGGACCTCCGCCGGACGCTGCGCGCGTCGTTGCGCAGCGACGGCGACCCGCTCGAGCGCCACTGGCGCACGCCGGCCCCGCGCCCGCGCCGGCTCGTCCTCGTCTGCGACGTGTCCGGGTCGATGGCGCCCTACGCCCGCATGCTGCTGCAGTACGTCCAGGCCGCTGTCGCCGCACACCGGCGGGTCGAGGCCTTCGCCTTCGGCACGCGCCTGACGCGCATCACGCGCGAGCTCGGCACGCGCGATCCCGATCGAGCGATCGAGCGCGCGGCGGCCGCCGGACGAGATTGGGGAGGGGGCACGCGCATCGGGGAGGCGCTCGCCACGCTCAACCGCGAGCACGGCCGGCGCCTCGGGCGCGGCGCGGTCGTCGTGGTGCTGTCCGACGGCTGGGACCGCGGCGATCCCGAGGTGCTCGCCGCCGAGATGGCCCGGCTGCGGCGCTGCGCGCACCGCGTGATCTGGCTGAACCCGCTGAAGGCCCACCCCGGCTACGAGCCGCTGGCCCGCGGCATGGCCGCCGCGCTGCCGCACGCCGACCACTTCCTCGCCGGCTCGACGCTGCGCTCGTTCGAGGAGCTGGCGGACCTGCTGGCGGGGGGCACGGCGTGACGGTCGGCGGGCTCGTGCTCGCGGCCGGCGCGGGACGCCGCTTCGGCGGGATGAAGCAGCTCGCCGACCTCGACGGGGTGCCGCTCCTGCAGCACGCCGTCGACGCGATGCTCGCCGTGCCGGCCATCGACCCGATCCGCGTCGTGCTCGGCGCCGGCGCCGACCGCGTGCGTTCCGCCGTGGACCTCGGCGACGCCGAGGCGATCGTCTGCGAGGACTGGGAGGAGGGCATGGCCGCGTCGCTGCGCTGCGGCGCGCGAGCCCTGCCAGGATGCGCGTGGATCATCGTGACGCTCGGCGACCAGCCCAGGATCACGCCGCAGGTCATCGCGGCCATCGTGGATCGCGCGGGGCGCGCACCCGCGGGCACCATCGCGGTGCGCGCGACCTACGGCGGCCGCCCGGGTCACCCCGTGGCCCTGAGCGGCGCACTGCTGCCCCGCGTGCAGGAGCTGCGGGGCGACGTGGGCGCGCGCGAGCTGCTGGCGGACGCCGCCGTGCGCAGCTTCGAGGTCGGTGGCCTGTGCCGGCCCGACGACGTCGACACCCCCGAGCACCTGGAGGCCCTGCGGTCATGAAGCTCGAGCAGTCCTTCACCGTCGAGGCGCCGGTCGCCGACGTCTGGTCGGCCCTCATCGACGTCGAGCGCGTCGCGCCGTGCCTGCCCGGCGCCGAGATCACGGAGGCCGGCGACGACGGCTCGTACTCGGGCAGCTTCACGGTGAAGCTCGGGCCCACGACCGCGGCCTACCGCGGCACGCTGAAGCTGGAGTCGATCGACGAGGCGTCGCGCACCGCGACGATGTCGGCCAAGGGCACCGACAAGCGCGGCCAGGGCGGGGCGGCGGCCACGATCGTCTCGACGATGCGCGAGGAGGGCGCGGCGACGACGGTCGACGTGGTCACCGACTTCACGATCACCGGCCGTCTCGCGCGCTTCGGGCGCAGCGGCATGATCGAGGACATCTCCAAGCGCCTGCTGCGCGACTTCGCGTCGTGCCTGCAGGCGACGCTGGCCGACGAGCAGGCGGGCGCGGCCGAGCCGGCCGCGGGCGCGCCGGCGGCAGCGCCGGCGGAAGCGGCTCCGCCCGCCGATGGCGCTCCGCCCGCCGGCGTGCCGCACGACGCCGCGGCCGCCGCCGTGCCGCCCGCCGCGGCCCCCGGCGGCGCTCCGCCCGCGCCACAGGCCGCCCCGCCGGCGCCCGCCCGCCCGGCTCCGGCGCGCCCCGCTCCCCAGCCCGCCAAGCCGATCAAGGGCTTCTCGCTGTTCCTCTCGGTCCTGTGGGAGCGCATCCGGCGGTTCGTGCGCGCACGCCGCGGGCGATGAGCGCCGTGAGCCGCGGCTGGGACGGCGGTGCCTACGACCGCGTCTCGGTGCCGATGGAGCGCATGGGCCTCGAGGTCCTCGGCCGCCTCGAGCTGCGCGGCGACGAGACCGTGCTCGACGCGGGCTGCGGCTCGGGCCGCATCACGCAGGCGCTGGTCGAGCGCCTCCCGCGCGGGCGCGTCATCGCCGTCGACGGCTCGGCCTCGATGGTCGAGGCGGCACGCGAGCGCCTCGGCGACCGCGCCGACCTGCGCGTCGCCGATCTCGTGGGCCTCGAGCTCGGCGAGACCGTCGACGCGGTCCTGTCGACCGCGACCTTCCACTGGATCGCCGATCACGACGCGCTGTTCGCCTCGCTGCGCCGGGCCCTGCGCCCGGGCGGCCGGCTCGTGGCCCAGTGCGGTGGGCCGGGCAACGTCTCGGGCGTCCTCGCCGCGGCCGGGGCCGCGGGGGCGGACGAGCCCTTCGCCGAGCACCTCGCCGGCTGGCGCGGGCCCTGGCACTTCGCCGCGCCGCAGGACACGGAGCGCCGCCTGCGCGCGGCGGGCTTCGACGCTGCGCGCTGCTGGACCCAGGAGCTCGTCGTGAGGCCCGACGAGCCGCGCGAGTACCTGCGCACGATCAACCTCGGCGCCCATCTCGAGCGGCTCCCCGCCGACCTGGCCGAGCCGTTCCTCGACGCCGTCCTCGAGCGCATGGGCCACGAGCCGACGATCGACTACGTGCGGCTCAACGTGGACGCGACCGCCGGGTAGCCAGGCCGGTCGACGCTCTCGCGTCGGCGGTGTGCGGTCGGGCCACGCGTCAGCGGTCCGCAAACGGCGGCTGGTCGGGGAGACGGGGCCGGGTCGCAACCGGCTCGACGCTCGTCGCCGGCGACACGCTCCACCGGTCGCCGGCGGCCACCCAGCTGCTGCGTGCGGGCGGGTGAGGGGGCGGGCGCGGTCTGCGGGCGCCGGGAAGCGCGCGTGTCAAGAAGTGCGTCCTATGCGATGCGTTTCTTGACACGCGCCGATCAGGGCCGCCGGTCGACAGCCCCGGGGGCGGGACCGCCCTCCATGGATGAGGGTCTCACCGCTTCGATGCTGTCCGCCCGCGCGGGCGTCGCGCGGGTCACTCGTTTCGCTCGCGTGCGCCCGCGCGCGATGGGAGAGTTGGCAGCGTGCCGGTCGCCCTCAGATCGGGCTCGCACAAGCGCAACCGCCGGGTCGAGATCGGCGTGGTCCTCGCCGTGGTCGCCCTGGTCGCAGGCGGCTCCGTGGGCGTGCTCGTGGCCATCATGCTGCTGCTCTTCGTGCTCGACGCGATCATCCCGGTGCCCGCCGCTCCGACGGCACAGGCCGACGAGCGCTTCCGGCACCAGGTCCGCCAGCGCCGCCGGGCCGCGCGGCGACGGCGTGCGCGCGGCCTTGCGCCCGAGCGCCTCGACGTCCTCGACGACCGCATCGGATGGGCGTCGGTCGCCGAACGGCGCGAGCTCGGCGTGCTCCCGATCCCGATCGCGTCGATCACCGGGACGGTCGAGGACAACAAGGCGAGCGCGTTCGACCGCGAGCTGCGCCCCGGTCACTCCTGCCGCGAGCACTGGAACGGCCTGTGGCTCGCCCAGGCCCGCGGCACCGCGCTCCCGCCGGTCTCGGTCTACCGCGTCGATCACGCTCACTTCCTGCGTGACGGCCACCACCGGGCCTCCGTCGCGCGCGACCAGGGCTTCGCGACGATCGACGCCGAGGTCGTGGAGCTGCGCCGGCCCCGTCACGGGTGACGCCGGGGCTATCCTCGATAGCCGAGCCGCGCGCGAGCGCGGTCGCTGTGCATGTCCCTTCGCCCTCTCCTCCAGCACCTTGCCGACGACCCCGACGGGGCCGCGCTCGCGCGCGACGGCGGCAGCGCGTTCGTGTCGCAGGCGCTGCGCCCCTACGTGGTCGCCGCGCTTGCCGACGCGGCGGCCGCCGGGCGGCCCGCGCTGGTCGTCGCCGGCGACGACCGCCAGGCGCGCGACCTCGCCGCCGACCTGCGCGCATGGCTGCGTCCCAGGCCCGTCCGCTTCTACCCCAGCCGCGGCGTCGCCTACGAGTCGCACCTCGCGCCGCCGCCGCATCTCGTCGGCCTGCGCGTCGCGGCGCTCGACGCCATCGGCGAGGAGCGCGCGGGCGCCGAGCCGCCGGTGGTCGTCGTCTCGGCGGTGGCGCTGAGCGAGAAGGTCCCCGACCCCGCGCTGCGGCCCCACGCCTTCACCCTGCGCAAGGGCGACCTCATCGACCTCGACGAGGTCGTCGGCGACCTCGTCGCCGCGGGCTACGAGCGCGTCGACCAGGTCGACGACCGCGGCCAGTTCGCCGTGCGCGGCGGCATCCTCGACGTCTACCCAGCGACGGAGGACCGCGCCGTCCGCGTCGACCTCTTCGACATCGAGATCGAGTCGCTGCGCGCGTTCTCGACCTTCACCCAGCGCTCGCTGGGCGACCTCGACGAGATCGAGATCGCGCCCGCGGCCGAGCTCGCCCCCGAGCACCGCGAGCTGGCCGAGATCGCCGCGCTGGAGGAGGCCGACGAGCGCCCGGACGTGGCGGAGCTGCTGCCGGTCGACCGCTTCCACGCCTTCCTCGACCTCGTCCCAGCGGACGCCGAGCTGATCGTCGCCGCCGACGAGGAGCTCGCCCCGGCGCTGGCCGACCACTGGCAGGACGTCTGCGCGGCGTTCCACGACGACGACGCGCACCACCTCTACGTCAAGCCGGAGGCGATCACGCAGCAGCTCGACGCGCGGGCCCGCATCCGGCTGTCGTCGATCTCGGGTGACCAGCCGCTGCAGTTCCGCGCGCAGGCCGCCGACTTCGCCGCGCGTTCGCTCAAGGACGCCGAGCCCGAGCTGGAGAAGCTCGTGCGCTCCGGCTACCGCACGATCGTCGGGTGGCCGCGACGCGGTGACGGCGAGCGCGCCGCCTACAACCTCGCCCGCATGCGCGCGCCGTGGTTGAACGGCCGGCCGCCGGCCGCCGGCGAGCTGCGCTTCGCGCAGGCCAGCCTGCGCGACGGCTTCGTGGCCGCCGGCCTGCGGCTCGCCGTCATCCCCGAGCACCGCCTGTTCCGCCGCCGCCGCGCCGAGCCGAGCCGGCCCGCGGGCCGGCGCCGCGGAGCGCTGCGCTCGTTCGCCGACCTGCGCACGGGCGACATCGTCGTGCACGAGGACCACGGCGTCGCGCGCTTCGCCGGCTTCGACACCAAGACCGTCGCGCGGGGTCATCCGCGACTACCTGCAGCTCGAGTTCGCCGGCACCGACCGTGTCTTCATGCCCGTGGACCAGCTGGCGAAGATCAGCCGCTACGTCGGCGCGGGCGGTGCGCACCCCGCGCTCAGCAAGCTCGGCGGCAAGTCGTGGGAGACGCTCAAGGCCCGCGCCCGGCGCGCGGCCCAGGAGCTGGCCGGCGAGCTGCTCAACCTCTACGCCGAGCGCCGCCGGCGCCAGGGCCACGTCTTCCCCGAGGACTCCGAGTGGCTGCGCGAGTTCGAGCAGCGCTTCCCGTGGCAGGAGACGGCCGACCAGCGCGAGGCGATCGAGCACGTCAAGACGGACATGGAGCGCCCCCAGCCGATGGACCGCCTCATCTGCGGCGACGTGGGCTACGGCAAGACCGAGGTCGCCCTGCGCGCCGCGTTCAAGGCGGCCGACGACGGCAAGCAGGTGCTCGTCCTCGCCCCGACGACGATCCTCGCCCAGCAGCACTTCGGCACGTTCTCCGAGCGCCTCAAGGACTACCCGTTCACGATCGGCCACGTCAGCCGCTTCCGCAGCCCCAAGGAGCAGCGCGAGACCGTCGCGGCCTTCAACAGGGGCGACATCGACATCCTGATCGGCACCCACCGGCTGCTGGGCCGCGACATGCGCCCGAAGGACCTCGGCCTGCTCGTCGTCGACGAGGAGCAGCGCTTCGGCGTCAAGCAGAAGGAGCTGCTGCGCCAGCTCAAGCTGCGCGTCGACGTGATCGCCATGAGCGCCACGCCCATCCCTCGCACCCTGCAGATGTCGCTGGCCGGGATGCGCGACATCAGCGTCATCGAGACGCCGCCCGAGGGCAGGCGACCGGTGAAGACCTACGTCGGCGAGTACGACGAGGAGCTCGTCAAGCAGGCGATCCTGCGCGAGAAGGCCCGCGGCGGCCAGGCCTTCTTCGTCCACAACCGCGTGGACACGATCGACGAGACCGCCGAGCGCCTGCGCGGCCTGTGCCCGAGCGTGCACTTCGAGGTCGCCCACGGGCAGCTCGACGAGAAGGACCTCGAGCAGCGCATGCTGACCTTCCTGCGCGGCGACGCCGACGTGCTCGTGGCCACCAGCATCATCGAGTCGGGCATCGACATCCCGCAGGCCAACACGCTGATCGTCGAGCGCGCCGACGTGTTCGGCCTCGCCCAGCTCTACCAGATCCGCGGTCGCGTCGGCCGCAGCCGCGAGCGCGCCTACGCGTACCTGCTGTACCCCAGCGCCGCGGCGCTCACCGAGGAGGCCACGAAGCGGCTGAGCGCGCTCAGCGACTACACCGAGCTCGGCGCGGGCTTCAAGATCGCCATGCGCGACCTCGAGATCCGGGGTGCCGGCAACCTCCTCGGCGACGAGCAGTCCGGTCACGTCGCCGCGCTCGGCTTCGAGCTGTACCTCTCGATGCTCGACGACGCGGTGCGCGCCGCCGAGGACGCCGCCGGGGAGGGGGAGGACGAGGCCGAGCCCGTGCGCCTGGACGTCAACGTCGACGCGTACGTGCCCGCCGACTACATCCCCTACGAGCAGGCCAAGATCGACGTCCACCGCCGCATCGCGGCGTCACGCGACGTCGCCGATCTCGGCGTGCTGCGCGAGGAGCTCGAGGACCGCTTCGGCCCGGTCCCCGACCCGCTGCTCAACCTGATCAGCCTGCAGCAGGCGCGCATCAAGCTCGGCCAGGCCGGCGCGCGCGCCGTGAGCTTCCGCGGCGGCCGGCTGGCCGTGACGCCGATCGACCTCGACGCGGCGCGTGCGGCGCGCCTGCAGGAGGAGATCCCCGGGTCGACCTACGAGCCGGGTCGCGCGCAGCTGTCGGTGCGCGTGTCCGACGACCCGCAGGAGCGCTTCCCTGCCGTCGTGCGCGCGGCGGACGCGCTGCTGGCCGTCACGCGGGCGGCGGCGTGAGGCCCCATGCCGCGGTCGCCGGCTGGCCGCAGACGCCGGGCGTCCGGATCCGCCACCTCAGTCGGAGACCGTGATGAGGACCTTTCCGACGGCTGCGCCCTCGACCGCGTCATGAGCGGCCGCCGTGTCGTCGAGGTCGAAGCGGTGAACCGGCAGGCCGGCCTGTTCGCCGATTCGGAAGGCGCCGTCGTCGATGGCCTGGTTGAGGTCGGCGGCGGCGTTCGCGATGCGCTCCCAGCCGACGGTGTAGAGCAGGACGAACTGGTACCGGGCGTTGAGCGCCATGTTGGTGCGAACGTCAGGAGCGAACGGGATCCCGCCGGTCCCGCTCGCCGGGCGCCCATCGGCGGCGAGCGTCACCCAGACGCGGTCGCCGGCCTGGATGCCGGCGACCTCCGACCCGACGGCGTCGACGATCCCGGCGCCGTCGTGGTTGGGAACCGTCGGCTCGCCGGCCGCGCTGCCGAAGGCGCCGCTGCGCGACTTCCAGTCGGTGGGATTGACGCCCGACACGACCACGCGGATCCGCACCTCCCCCTCGGCGGGCTCCATCGCCGCTCGCTCCACGACCTGGAGGACAGACGCATCGCCGGTGTTCGCGTAGATGACGGCTCGCATGCCCGCGCCGAATGGTGCCGGAACGCGGAGTGGGCCGCCACCGGCGTCGCCGGTTGCGGCCCACGTTGCTCTGTGCCTGCTGCTGTCGGTGCGTCGGGCGGCTACGTCATGCGGCCGTGTGGCTCCCGCTGCCGGGGGCGAGGAAGTCGACGAGCAGCTCGTTCACGCGCTCGGCCTCGTCGTGGTGGACCCAGTGGGACGCGTTGGGCAGGCGCTCGACCCGGTCGAGGTTGGGCACGTCCTCGTGGTGCGGCTCGGCGAGCTTGGGGCCGAGGTAGCGATCGCCCTGCCCCCAGATGACCAGGGTGGGCGCCGAGATGGGGCGAAGCTCGCCCTGCTTCGACGACAGGCGCACCGCTGCGCGGTAGTAGTCGATCATCGCCTTCGCTGCCTCTGGCTGGGACCACGCCTCGACGTAGCGCTCGAGCTCCTTCGCCGTGTACGGCGGGCGGGCGTCGCGCAGGAAGCGCTTGAAGAACCGCCAGTGCCTGCGGCGCGCCCGGCGCTCGGGCAGCTTCGGGAACTGGAAGTAGAAGAAGTACCACGCCCTCAGGAGCTGACGCGGGTTGCGCAGGCCTTCGTTCAGCCGCCGCGGATGGGCCGCGTTCAGGATGGCGAGGCGGTCGACGACCTCCGGGTGGTTCGCCGCCAGGGTCCACGCGACGGTGCCGCCCCAGTCGTGACCGACCACCATCGCGGACTCGGCACCGAGCTCGCGGATGAGACCGCGGATGTCGCCGGCGAGCTTGTCGGCGGTGTAGGCGGTGTAGCCGTCCGGCCGCGACGACAGGTTGTAGCCGCGCAGGTCGGGCGCGACGACGCGGAAGCCCGCCTCTACGAGCGGTGCGATCTGCTGCCGCCAGCCGTACCAGAACTCCGGGAAGCCGTGCAGCAAGACGACCAGTGGCCCGTCGCCGGCCTCGACGTAGTGCAACTCCACGTCGCCGATCTCGGCGTAGCCCTCGCGAAGGCCGGTGTCGGCGTCCGTGGCCGGGTTGGTGAAGGCATCGGGTGTCGTGGTGGTCATGACAATCTCCTCTCAAGAGATCTAGTTGTGCGTACAACTGGATCATGCGCCTCTCGCCTCCACGTCGCGCCCGTGAGATGCCCTGGTCTGCACCCCCCGGGCGCGCTGCTGGGGTCACCTCCCTGACGCGGGCGCGACCTGCGCTCAGGCGGCAGGAGCGCTGCTCGACTCGCCGTCCTCAGCCGCCGCGCCGTAGTACTCGGCCTCGCTCACGACGGGCGCGACGGTCAGCGGCCCCGGACGGGCTGCTCGCCGTCGGGCGGAGAACATCGCGCCGCGTGCCGCCTGCGCCGGGGCGAAGCGGGCGAAGCCCATCGGGGCGGCCATATCGTCGTATATCGCCTCGACTCCCCCCGCCATGAAGTACGCCTCGTGCCAGAAGCCGGTGCCGCCCGAGTCCCTGAGGAAGTCACGCCACCAGCGCTGATGCGGCTCTGATCGCGTCCACCGCTCCAAGCTGTCGATATCGCGCCAGTACTGGCGCATCCCGAGGTGCGGCGGGAACAGCGACCAGACGAGATCCTCATGGAGCAGAAGCCCGTCGGGCCGCTCCTTCCAGGACTTCTGAATCTGCGGACCGAGCCCGAGCAGACGTAGCAGTCCGCGTGGCCGCCGAACCCGCATCCCGAGGTACACGACGACGAGATCCGGAAAACCACTCATGTCGACGGTCTGACGCTCGACTCTCATCCCGGTCCTCGCGACGTCGGAGGCGGCAGCGGCCCCAGCAGACGCACCCTATATGGGCGCGACAGCGGACGCAGGGCCGTCACGCGCGGCCGAGCATCACTCCGCCGCCTCCGCCGACTCCGCGAGGCGCGCCATCGCGGCGCGCGTCGCGGGGTACAGCGAGGCGTAGACCTCGTAGAGCTCGTCGTAGCGGCGGGCGCGCGCGGGATCGGGCTCGGTGACCTCCTCGCGCAGGCGCACGAGCGCAACCGCCTCCTCGGGGCCGGCGAACACCCCGGCCGCCACGCCCGCCAGCAGCGACGCGCCGTAGGCGGGGCCCTCGTCGACCAGCGTGCGGCGCAGCGGGCGCCCCAGGACGTCGGCCTGCAACGACCGCCACAGCTCCGAGCGCGCCCCGCCGCCCACGGCCCGCAGGTGCTCGTCGCGCACGCCGAGCGCCCGCATGACCTCCAGGCCGTCGCGCAGCGCAAAGGCCACGCCCTCCATCACGGCGCGCGTCATCTCTGCGCGGCCGTGGCGCACGGTCAGGCCGAGGAAGCCACCGCGGGCCCGCGGGTCCAGGTGCGGCGTGCGCTCGCCCGTGAGGTAGGGCAGGAACACAAGGCCCTCGGCGCCGGCGGGCACGGCGCCCGCCTCGGCCACCAGCTCGTCGAAGCCCGCGGCACCCCCGAGCGCGTCGCGCCACCAGCGCAGCGAGCCGCCCGCCGACAGCACGACGGCCATGAGGTGGTAGGCGCCCGGCAGCGCGTGGCAGAAGGCGTGGACGCGGCCGGACGGGTCGGGCGTGAAGCCGGCCGTCGGCGCGAAGACGACGCCGCTCGTGCCGATCGACGAGGACGCCAGCCCCGCGCTCGTCACGCCGACGCCGACCGCGGCGGCGGCGTTGTCGCCGCCGCCGGCGGCGACGGGCAACCCCGCGGGCAGCCCCAGGTCGGCCGCGACGTCGGCGCGCAGGGTGCCGGTCGCCTCGGTGCCCTCGTACACCCGCGGAAACCATCCGGCGGGCAGCTCGAGGGCGTCCAGCAGCTCGCCCGACCACGCGCGGCGGCCCACGTCGAAGGCCAGCGTCCCGGAGGCGTCGGAGGCGTCGGTCGCCTTGTCGCCGGTCAGCTGCAGGCGCACGTAGTCCTTGGGCAGCAGCACGGAGGCGACGCGCGCGTAGTGCTCGGGCTCCTCGTCGCGCAGCCACAGCACCTTCGGGAGCTGGAATCCCGTGAGCGCCGGGTTGCCGGCGCGCGCGAGCAGCTCCCGCCGGCCGACCACCTCGGTGATGTGCTCGCACTGGCGCGCGGTGCGCTGGTCGTTCCACAGCAGCGCCGGCCGGACGACCTCGTCGGCGCCGTCGAGGAACACGGACCCGTGCATCTGCCCCGTGAGGCCCAGCCCCGCGATCTCGCCCGCGTCGCGGCCGGCCTCCGCGGCGACGCGCGCCAGCACCTCGCGCGACGCGCGCCACCACGCGCCGGGGTCCTGCTCGGTCCAGCCCGGGCGCGGCGTGAGCAGCGGGTACTCGGCGGTCGCCTGGGCCACGATCGCGGCGCCGTCGACGTCGATCGCGAGCGCGCGCGCGCCAGTCGTGCCGACGTCGAGCCCGAGCAGGACGGTCATCAGGACGGTGACGCTATCCGACGGCGAGCGGGGTCAACGCGGCGGACGACCTCCTACAATCGGCGCCCATATGACGAAGATCCGTGCTTCCCTGGCGCTTGGCGCCTTTTTTGCGGCCGCCCTGATCGCCGCCGGCTGCGGCGACGACGGCGTCCCCGGCAACGCCGTCGTCCGCGTCGCCGACCAGTCCATCAAGAAGGACACGTTCAACCACTGGCTGCGCATCGCCGCCATCTCGCAGCAGGGTCAGGCCAACGCGAACGCCACGACGGCGCCGAAGGCCACCATCCCCGACGCGCCCGAGTTCACCGCGTGCGTGGCGAACAAGAAGAAGACCGCGGCCAAGCCCGCCAAGGGTCAGCCCGAGCCGACCGAGGCGCAGTTCAAGTCGCAGTGCAAGCAGGAGTACGACGGCCTGAAGAACCAGGTCCTCGAGTTCCTCATCCGCTCGACGTGGCTCGACGGCGAGGCGGGCGACCAGAACGTCAAGGTCACCGACAAGGACGTCCAGAAGAAGCTCGACGAGGCCAAGAAGAGCCTGGGCAACGAGCAGCAGTTCCAGAAGTTCCTGGTCGGCGCGGGCCTCACGGAGGCCGACGTCTTCTACCAGCAGCGCAGCGAGCTGCTCGAGCAGAAGATCACCGAGAAGATCACCAAGGGCACGGACAAGGTCTCGGACGCCCAGGTCGAGCAGTACTACGAGAAGAACAAGTCGCGCTTCGCCCAGCCCGAGCGCCGCGACCTGCGCATCGTGCTGACCAAGACCAAGGCCCGGGCCGACGCCGCCAAGGCCGCGCTCGCCGGCGGCCAGTCGTGGAAGGCCGTGACGAAGGAGTACTCGATCGACCAGGCCTCGAAGGCCAGCGGCGGGAAGCTGCCGGGCGTGGCCAAGGGTCAGCAGGAGAAGGCGCTCGACGAGGCCGTCTTCAAGGCCTCGCGCAACAAGCTGACCGGACCGGTCAAGACGCAGTTCGGCTACTACGTCTTCGAGGTCACGAAGGTCGTCGAGGGCAAGCAGCAGTCGCTGCGCGAGTCCTCGGCCTCGATCAAGCAGATCGTCGCCCAGGAGAACCAGCGCAAGGCGCTGGAGAGCTTCGGCAAGAAGTACCGCGATCGCTGGAAGGGCCGCACGGAGTGCCGCGAGGGCTTCGTGACCCAGGACTGCGAGAACGCGCCCAAGCAGTCCAAGTCGACGACGGTGCCGCCCGGTGGGCAGACCGCGCCGCAGCAGGGCCAGGGGCAGCAGCAGCCACAGCCGCAGACGCCCCAGCAGACCCAGCCCCAGGAGACCCAGCCGGAGTAACAGCCTCGGAGGAGGAGCGCGCGCGGGCGCGGGCTACCCTGCACGGGTGCCCGCGCCCGATGTCGCCGAAGCCGTCGCCCGGCTGGACGAGCTCACGCGCCGGCTGCGGCGCGAGTGCCCGTGGGATCGCGAGCAGGACGAGCGCTCGATCGTCCCGCACACCGTCGAGGAGGCCTACGAGCTGGCCGACGCCGCACAGCGCGGCGACGACGACAAGCTGCGCGACGAGCTCGGCGACGTCCTCTTCCAGGTCCACTTCCTGTCGCTGCTGCTCGAGGAGCGCGGGGCGGGCGACCTGGCCGCGGTGGCCGACGGCGTCCGCGACAAGCTGATCCGCCGCCACCCGCACGTCTTCGGCGAGTCGCTGCCCGGCGGCGCGACGGGCGCGGGGACCGCGGGCGAGGTGCTGCGCAACTGGGACGCGATCAAGGCCACGGAGCCCGGCCGCGGCAGCGCGCTCTTCGGCGACGTGCCCGAGAACCTCCCCGGGCTCCTGCACGCGCGCAAGGTGCAGCGCCGGGCCGCGTCGTCGGGCTTCGACTTCCCGGGCGTCGAGGGCCCGCTGGAGGCGGTGCGCGCCGAGGCCGACGAGGTGGAGCAGGCCGCGGTCGCGGCGGGTGACGACGCCGAGCGCGGCGCGGCGGCTCCGGACGCCGTCCGCGCGGCGCTGCACCACGAGGTGGGCGACCTGCTGTTCGCCGCGGTCAACGTCGCGCGCAAGCTGCGCGTCGACCCCGAGCTCGCGCTGCGCTCCTCGACGGCGCGCTTCCAGGGCCGCGTCGAGGCCGCGGCCGCGATGGCCAGCAGCGAGGGCGCCGAATGGGACGACCTCACGCCCGAGCGCCAGCTCGGCTACTACGCGCAGGTCCGCCTGCGCGAGGTGGGGGAGTAACTGCGGCGTCTGGTAGACACCGGCGCCACATGAGCGAGATCGAGCAGGTCCACGCCCGGCAGATCCTCGACAGCCGCGGCAACCCCACGGTCGAGGTCGAGCTCGCGCTGCGCTCGGGCGCCGCGGGCCGGGCGGCGGTGCCGTCGGGCGCCTCGACGGGCGAGTTCGAGGCCACCGAGCTGCGCGACGGCGGCGAGCGGTGGATGGGCAAGGGCGTGACGCAGGCCGTCGCCAACGTCACCGGCGAGATCGCAGAGGCCATCCGCGGCCTGGACGCCGCCGACCAGGAGGGGCTCGACCGCCGGCTGATCGAGCTCGACGGCACCCCGGGCAAGTCGCGGCTGGGCGCCAACGCGATCCTCGGCGTGTCGCTCGCGGCCGCGCATGCGTCGGCAGCCGAGGAGGGCCAGCCGCTGTGGCGCTACCTCGGCGGCGAGGCCGCCCACGTGCTCCCCGTGCCCATGATGAACGTCGTCAACGGCGGGGCGCACGCCGACAACTCGGTCGACTTCCAGGAGTTCATGATCGTCCCGGTCGGCGCGCCGAGCTTCTCGGAGGGCCTGCGGATGGGCACGGAGGTGTTCCATGCGCTCAAGCGCACGCTGCACGAGCGCGGGCTCTCGACCGCCGTCGGCGACGAGGGCGGCTTCGCCCCGGACCTCGACTCCAACGAGGCCGCCCTGCGGCTGCTGGTCGACGGCATCCAGGCCGCCGGGTACGCGCCGGGGGAGGACGTCGCGATCGCTCTGGACCCGGCGACGAGCGAGATCCACAGCGACGGCGCCTACGTGCTCGAGCACGAGGGGCGCAGCCTGAGCGCCGCCGAGCTCGCCGCCTACTGGGCCGACCTCGCGCAGCGCTACCCGATCGTGTCCATCGAGGACGGGATGGACGAGGAGGACTGGAGCGGATGGCGCACGCTCACCGAGCGCCTCGGCGACCGCGTCCAGCTCGTGGGCGACGACCTCTTCGTCACCAACACCGAGCGCCTGCGCCGCGGGATCGACGAGGGGGTGGCGACCTCGATCCTGGTCAAGGTCAACCAGATCGGCACGCTGACCGAGACGCTCGAGGCGATCCGCACGGCCCGTGAGGCCGGCTACACCGCGGTCATGTCGCACCGCTCGGGCGAGACGGAGGACGTGACGATCGCCGACCTCGCGGTCGCCACCGGCTGCGGGCAGATCAAGACCGGCGCGCCCTCGCGCTCGGACCGCGTCGCGAAGTACAACCAGCTGCTGCGCATCGAGGAGGCGCTCGGCGCCGACGCGACGTACCCGGGGCGCGCCGCCTTCGGCGGCTGACCGGCAGGAACCCGCGCGCCGAACCCGAACGGAGCGGGGGATGGCGTCCTCGCGCAGCGCGCACGCGCGCTCCCGCACCTCCCGGCGTGCTCCCGCGCGGCGGCCGCGGCCGCGGGCCGTGGCCGGCGGCGCGGGGTCGCGTGCGGCCGGGCATCCGCTGGGACCGTGTCGGCCGCGTGGCGCTGCTCGTCGTGCTCGTCGGCCTGCTCGGGCTCTACGTCGGGCCGGCGCGCTCCTACCTCGGCGCGCGCCAGGAGGCACGCCAGCGCAGCGCAGAGGTCACCGAGCTGCGCCGCGAGAACCGCCGTCTGCGCGCGCGGCGCGCCGCCCTGGCCGACCCGCAGGCGCTGGAGCGCGAGGCGCGCCGCCTGGGCATGGTCCGGCCCGGCGAGAAGTCCTACGTGATCGAGCACCTGCCGCGCGAGCGCTGAGCGCCGGCGTCGATCGCCCGCGAACGGGGCGACTACCCTGCGGGCGATGACCGTCTTCGACACCGCGATCCAGCAATGGCGCGGCGGCGAGGCGCGCGCTCGCCGCCGCGCCGCTCGATCAGCAGCCGGCGCTCGAGCGGGTCACGCAGGCCATCCACGACCAGCTGCGCCGGCGGCTCGGCATCCCCTTCACGGTCGACGAGCTCGTGGAGCTCTACGACCGGGGCACGTCATGGTGCCTGGACGTCGCCTACGCGACCGCACCCGGGGCGCCGTGGGCGTGGGACGCGCGCGTCGTGGCCGACGCCGCCTTCGCCCGCTACCTGCGTGAGGCGACCGACTACGCGGGCGGCCGGCGCATCGAGGCCGAGGACGTCTGAATGGCGGGCGCGCGCAGCCGATAGAGTCGCGCCGCGCCGCCCATGCCCGTGGGCGGCGGAACGCGGAGGGTCAGCTCGTGAGGATCCGTTCGGCAGTGCTGCTCGTCGCCGTCCTGGCGCTCGCGCCATCATCGGCCGGCGCGGCGCCGCCGCCCCAGCCCTACGGGACCAACGACTTCGGCGGCTTCCGCGACATCCTGCCCCCGGGGACCAACGGCCGCGCGACGGCCGCCGACATCGCCGCCTTCCAGGCCTCCGGGCGGCGACCGCCGCACAGCGACGACCAGCTCGAGGCCTACAGCAGGCTCGTGCGCTTCGTGCCCGGGCTCACGAACGCCCAGATCCCGTTCTTCTTCAAGGACGCCACCTTCGGCGTGCGCGCCGGCGAGGCCGAGCGCACGTACTCGCCGCGCTCCGACGTGACGATCGTTCGCGACCGGGGCTACGGCGTGCCGCACGTGTACGGGTCGACGCGCGCGGGCGCGATGTTCGGGCTCGGCTACGTCGCGGCCGAGGATCGCCTGTTCTTCATCGACGTCCTGCGCAACCTCGGCCGCGCGCGGCTGTCGTCGTTCGTGGGCGGCGCGCCCGGCAACCGCGAGCTCGACCACGAGCAGTGGCTGCTGGCCCCGTACACCGAGGAGGACCTGCAGGCCCAGGTCGACCAGCTCGACGACCTCTACGGGGCGCAGGGGGCGCAGATCCAGGCCGACGGCACGGCCTACGTCGCCGGGGTCAACCAGTACATCGACGAGGCGAAGGTCGACCCCGCCAAGATGCCCGGGGAGTACGCGGCGATCGGCCGCCCGCTCGGGGCCGAGACGTGGAAGACGACCGACCTGATCGCGACGGCGTCGCTGGTCGGCGGCATCTTCGGCAAGGGCGGCGGCCGCGAGCTCACGCAGGCCGAGCTCGTCGACTCCTTCTGGTCGCGCTTCGGCTTCGTGGCCGGGACGAGCCTGTGGCGCGACTTCCGCGCGGCCGAGGACCCCGAGGCGCCGGTCACCGTCCACGACGGCCGCTCGTTCCCCTACCAGGTGCCGCCGGCGAGCGCGACGGCGGGCAGCATCGCGCTGCCCGACTCCGGGACCGTGCAGCGCGTCAACCCGGTGGAGAGCTCGACCGGGGTGGGCGGCCCCGGCGGGGCCTCGCCGGGGCCGCTGCCGCTGGGCGACCAGCTCGCGGCGCTGCGCCTGCCGCAGGCCATGTCCAACGCCCTGCTCGTCTCGGCGCGCGAATCGACCTCGGGACGCCCGATCGCGGTCTTCGGCCCGCAGACGGGCTACTTCGCGCCCCAGATCCTGATGGAGCAGGACGTCCACGCGCCGGGCATCGACGCCCGCGGCGCGGCCTTCCCCGGCGTCAACCTCTACGTGCAGCTCGGGCACGGTCGCGACTACGCCTGGAGCGCGACGTCGGCGGGCCAGGACATCATCGACACCTTCGCGGTCGACCTCTGCGAGCCCGGCGGCGGCACGCCGACGCTGAACTCGACGTCGTACGTGTTCCGCGGGCAGTGCCAGCCGATGAGCACCGCGCGGCGGACGAACACGTGGACGCCCAACGGCGCCGACCAGACGCCACCCGGCACGGAGACGCTGCGCGCCGACCGGACGAAGCTCGGCATCGTCATCGCCCGGGCGAGGATCGGCGGGCGGCCGGTGGCGTTCACGAGCCTGCGCTCCACCTACCGGCACGAGATCGACTCGGCGCTGGGCTTCAGCGACTTCAACGACCCGGCCAAGATCCGCAACGCCCGCGACTTCCAGCTCGCGGCCGCGAAGATCGGCTACACGTTCAACTGGTTCTACACCGACGACCAGCAGATCGCCTACTTCAACTCGGGCAACAACCCGCAGCGCGCCGACGGGGTCGACCACAACTGGCCCGTGCGCGCAGCGTTCGAGTGGAAGGGCTTCAACCCCGACCTGAACACCGCGAGCTACACGCCGTTCGCCGAGCATCCGCAGGCGGTCGACCAGGACTACCTCACGAGCTGGAACAACAAGCAGGCACCCGGCTACCGCGCCGCGGACACGAACGTCTTCAGCTCGGTCTACCGCTCGCAGCCGCTCGACGACCGGATCCGCTCGGGCATCGCGGGCACCCGCAAGATGACTCGCGTCGACCTCGTCAACGCGATGGAGGACGCGGCGACCGTCGACCTGCGGGCCGACAAGGTCCTGCCCTCGGCGCTCACGCTCATCGGCGGCAACCAGAGCGACCCGGCCGTGCGCGACGCCGTCAACAAGCTGTTCGCCTGGGTCGCCTCGGGCTCGCACCGCCGTGACCGCGACGCCGACGGCACGTACGAGCACGCCGACGCGATCAGGATCCTCGACGCGTGGTGGCCGCGCTGGATGCGCGCGCAGTTCGAGCCCGTCCTCGGCGCGGCGCTGTTCGACAAGCTCACCGACGCGATCGGGCTCGACAACGAGCCCAACAACCACGGCGAGCACGTCGGCTCCGCCTACCAGACCGGCTGGTACGGCTACGCGTCGAAGGACCTGCGCTCGGTGCTCGGCCAGTCCGTCCAGGGCGCCTACACGCGGCGCTTCTGCGGCGGCGGGGACGTCGCGGCCTGCCGCACGGCCCTCGTCACGTCGCTCAAGGAGGCCCTGGGCGTGCCCGCGGCGACCCTCTACGCCGACGACACCTGCGCCGACGCGGGCCAGCCCGCCGACCAGGACTGCTTCGACAAGATCCTCTTCCGCCCGCTCGGAGCGATCACCCAGCCCCTCATCCCGTGGGTCAACCGGCCGACCTACCAGCAGGTCACCGAGGTGCAGGGGCACCGCCCGCGCTGACGGCCTCGCGCAGGCACGTCCACGTGCGGCCGATCGGCCGGAACCCCAACCTGGCGTAGAGGTCCTTGGGCCAGTCGTCCTCGTCGGCGCCGATGAACACGAGCTGGTGCGGGGCCGCGACCGCCGCATCCCTCGCGGCAGCCACGACCGCGCGGCCCAGGCCGTGCCCGCGGGCGCCGGGCAGCACGCCCACGTCCTCGATCTGGGCGACGGCGCCGTCGCTGTAGAGCGTGGCGCTGGCCACGTCGCGCCCGTCGAGGGCGGCGACGAAGAACCGGGTCCCCGGGCGTGTCGCGCACACCGCTGCGCGCGCGTCGAGCACCTCGTCGGCGATGTCCCGCTCGCGCCCCTCCTCGAGCATGAACGCCCGCTCCACCGCGCGCAGCTCCTCTTCGGCGCACTCGCGGGCAGCGGGAGCGGGGGGCGCGCCGGCTCCGGCGCCCGCGCCGGCCGGGTCGTCCGCGCGGCCGCCGTCGAGCACCATCACGAGCTCGGCGCTCGCGGCGTAGCCCTGCCCGCGCAGGCCGCCGGCGACCCGTGCCCCGGTCGCGTCGTCGTCGACCATGACGCGACGATGCCCGAGGCCCGCGTACAGGCGCTCCAGCTCGGCCGCGATGGCCTGCGCCCCGATGCCGGGATCGAGCGGCCGGTCGATGGCGAGCGTGTTCAGGACGTAGGTGTGCGGATGGGAGCCGTCGTGGAGGGCGACGCCCCACGGATGCGGCTCGGCGCGCTCGGCGGCGCGGACATCAGCATCGCGGGCGAACGCGATCGCCCGGGCGAGCGCCGCCGCGTCAGCCTGCGTCGTCACCGGCGCGACGGATCACGATCTGCTCCTCCTCGATCGTGACCGTGACGGGACGGTGGCCGGCCCAGTGCTCGGCGTAGGTGGGGTCGTCGGCGACCGCCGGATCGAGCCACAGCCCGTAGCCCTCCTCGCCATGGTCGAACGTCCCCTCGAGGTCGCGCGAGGCCGTGCGGCGGCGGGTTCGGCCCCCGCGGCGCCCGCGGCGGCGGGTGGCCGGCTCCGCGTCCTCGTCCTCCTCGTCCTCGCCGGCCTCGGCGCGCTCGGCTGCGCGGCGCGCTTCCTCCTCGGCCCTGGCCGCCTCCTCCTCGGCACGCGCGGCCTCGGCCGCCTCGAGCTCGGCGGCGATCAGCGCGTCGTCCTCGGCTCGCAGGTCGATCTCGTCGTCGAAGTCCGGGCCGGGAGCGGCGGCGGCCACCTCGTCGTCGGGCAGCAGGTCGTTCTCCTTCTTGAACCCCTGGATCTGCTGGACGGTGACCTCGAGCTGGTGGGCGATCCACGCGTCGGTGCGACCCTGGCGCACCCAGCTGCGGATCTGGTTGAGCTGCGGACGCAGCGAACGTCGTGCCATCGCGGTGCGGGAGCCTATCGGAAGGCGCGCCCACGGCGGGCCCCACGGCGGTCGCGTCACGACGTCGCGCGCGAGCCGCGGTTGCGCACGCGCGGGCGCGGCGGTTGCGCACGCGCGCGGACGATTGTTAGGGTGCGACACCCCACGGAGACGGAGTTCTCAGTGCTAGTCCTGACCCGGAAGTCGAATCAGAGCATCATGATCGGCGACGACATCGAGGTGTCGGTGCTCTCGATCATGGGCGAGAAGGTGCGCATCGGCATCCAGGCGCCGCGCGACATCCCCGTGTTCCGCCGCGAGGTGTACCTGGAGATCCAGGAGGAGCGCGGCCCCGGGGCGGGCGGATCCGCCTCGGTCGCCGAGACGGTCACCGCCGCGCCCGACGATCGCTAGCGGGCGCCGTCAGCCCATCACGAGGAAGAGGGCCTGGAACATCGCCAGGGTCACGCCGACGGCCGTGGCCAGCAGCACGACGATGAGCAGCACGAAGCGCAGCGAGCCGTGCTTGTGCCGGCGCTCGCGATGACGCGTCTCCGTGCGGACGATGGCCTCGCGACGCAGCCGCTCGGCGCGTTCGCGGTCGGCCACCGCCTGCTCGGCGAAGGCACGTTCGAAGCTGTCCAGGTCCTGCTTCAGGCGGGTCGACACGGCCCGGAGAGGCTACTCCCTTTGACACGCGCCCCACAGGCCGCGGCGGCTGCCGCGGGCCTCCTCGGCGGCATGCACGAAGCGCTCTGCATACCGGTCGTTCGGCGGGATCGTGAGCGGGACGGCATAGCCGCCGCGCACGAGCGACTCGTTGACCATGCGCCCGTCCTCGACCCGGAACACGTAGGCCAGCAGCCGCCCGTAGCGGTCGCGAGCCTCGGCGTCGGGCTCGAGGCGCACGCGCCGCCCGTCGACGAGACGCGCGTTCTCGGCCGCGGCGCGCCGCGCGAAGCACTCGACGCCCATGCCCGCGCGCGCTGACTCGGGCGTGTCGATGCCGATGTAGCGCACGCGCTCCTCGCGGCCTCCCACGCGCACCCGGATCGTGTCGCCGTCGACCACGCGCACGACCTCGCCCATCCGCGGCGCACCCGGCTCGTCGCCCGAGGCGCCGCCCACGCCGAGCTCGCGCCGGAGGTCGCCGCTCAGGAGCGCGCCGGCCGCAAGGACGGCGAGGACGACGAGGGCGCGCAGGAGGGGACGGGACATCGGCGCACGACGCTAGCGGCGCCCGGTGCCGGCACGCACGCGCCGTTGCAGCACCGGCACACCCGCGTGGCCGTCAGCGCGCGCCGCAGGCGCCGCGCGTCACAGCTCGCCGAGGAACGCCACGAGATCGTCGATCTCCTGGGGCGTGAGGTTCAGCGGCGCCACCGACGAGCGCTCGTCGTAGAACTCGACGACCTCGCGCAGCGAGCCGAACAGGCCGTTGTGCATGTAGGGGGCCGAGTTGCGCACGTCGCGCAGCATCGGCGTGTTGAAGGCGCCCGCGGGCGAGGCTGCGCCGGGATCGTCGTCCCCGGGGCGGCCCTGCGGGAGGAGCGTGTCGTGCAGCCGGTTGTCGGTGAAGTCCGGGCCGCCGTGGCAGGCGCTGCACTGGCCGGTGGTCTGGAAGACGCGCAGGCCGCGCTGGGCGGCCGCCGGCATGGTGCCGGCGTCGAAGCTCGTCCGCGGCGCTCGCAGGGTGGACAGGTAGGCGACCAGCGCGGCCGCCTGTCGTCCGGTGGTCTCGGCCGGCTGGGTCGCGCCGTCGACGAAGTGGTCGACGATGGTGCCGACCACGGTCTCGCGCAGGGTGCGCCGATCGCCGATCCAGAAGTAGGGCGCCGTGCGGTCCACGCCGAACAGCGACGGCGGGTCGCGCAGGCCCTTGAAGTCGCCGGCGAACTGGGGATGGGGCGTGGTGCCGAGCTCGGCGTTGGCCGTGCCGTCGGTGTGGCAGCTCTGGCACGACTCGCCTGCCTTCGCCACGGCGCTCGAGCGGAACAGCCGCCGGCCCTCGGCCGCGAGCTCGGCCTTCGGCGTGCCCGTGCTCGCGGCCGCCGTCGCGTTGAGCAGGCGCCGGGCGGCGGCGGTCGAGAGGCCGGGATCGCCGTGCGGGTCGTCGCGCTGCGGGCGCGGGGCGTCCTGCCCTGCGAACGAGGCGACGAGCAGCCCGCCGAGCACGATCGCGGCCATCGGGAGGAGGAGTCGGAGCCGGCGCCGGGTCACCCGACGTCCTTCGACGCGCGCGCGACGTAGCTTGAGGCCGCGGCCGGCAGGAGCGCACAGGCGTCGGCCGGGCGGGGCGCCAGGCGGCTGCGGAAGAGCGGGCTCGCCGCGTGGCAGAGGGCGAAGACCTCCGCGAAGTCGCCGGCGCCGACGCCGTAGTCGGTGGCGACGCCCGCCGGTGGCCACCACGCGGCGCTGGGCCGGCCGCGACGGGTGAGGTAGGCACGACGATCGGCGGCCGACAGACCGCCGAGGTCGACCGCGTGGCCCAGCTCGTGCGCGAGGTCGTGGGCGAGGCGATGGGGCGCCTCGGTGCCCACGGCGAACAGGGTGACCGTGTCGCGCGCGCGGTCCAGCCGGGCGGCGACGCCGCGTCGCGGCCCGCGCAGCGCCACCCGGATGCCGAGCCGCCGCGGGTCGAGGCCGACGAGGGCTTCGGCGGCCCGCAGCTCCGCCGCGCGGGGCGCCGTACCGGCCTGCGGTGCGCCCTCGCCGCCCGGCTCACCGGCCGCGCAGCCGCCCGCCACCACGGTCAGCGCGGCGAGCGCGGCGGCGAGTGCGGCGGCGAGCGCGGCCCGGCGCTTCACGAGTCGCCCCGCGCCGGCGCGGGCCTGGTGGCCTTGCGCGCCAGCGCGCGGCCCCGGCGGTCGAGCTTGTCCCGCGCCAGCGTGTCGACGGCGATCTGCGTCGCGCGGACGCGGGAGATGGTGACGCGCACGTCGGCGTAGCGCCCGGCGCCGAGCGGCAGGACCGCGCGCAGTGCGCGGCCGTCGCGCGTCAGGCGACCGAGCGCCACCTCGAGGCGGCGGCGGTCGGAGCCGATGCCCGCGCGGTCCGGCGCGCTGCGCCAGCCGACCGCCGGGCTCGTGAGCGTGAAGCCGGTGACGCGGCCCGAGCGCAGGCGCAGGACGACGCCGCCCGGCATCGTCCAGCGCCGCACCGAGCCGGCGCGGGCGGTGGCCAGCGGCCGGCCGAGGCAGCGCTCGACGGCATTGGCGCCGAGGCCCAGGAGGCCGAAGCGGCGCCGCACGGGCCGCCCGCGGCGGGTCAGCCACGCGGGGCGGCATGCGGCCGCGACGTCGGTCAGCGGGCCGATGCTGGAGAAGCCGGACCCGGGGAGCTCTCGGGGCCGGGGCCGCCGGTGGTGGGGTCGCCCGCGCCGGAGCCGTCGCCGCCCGCGCCGGTGCCGCCGCCCCCGCCGGTGCCGCCGCCGCCGCCGCCCCCGCCGGTGCCGCCGCCCCCGCCCGCCGCCCCCGCCGCCGCCGGAGCCGCCGCCGCCCGCGCCGAAGCGGGCGAGGGTCGTCACCGCGGCGGCCGGGGTCGCCGTCGTCCAGGCGACCGTGCCGGACGCTCCGGGGGCGGGGGCCGGGACGGGCGTGGTGGCGAACGTGCCGTCGACGGGGTCGACGGCGGCGTGGGTGGTCGTCGCGCCGAGCGCGAGCGTGACGCGACCCGCGACCGGCGCGCCGCCGAGCGTCGCCGTGCCCGTCACGCGCCCGCCCGCGCCGGCCGACGCCGCCAGGGCAGGCACCCGGAAGCCGAACGCGGCAGGGGCCACGGGACCGCGGGGGGTGATCGTCACGACGTCGCCCGCACGCAGGTCCGCCGCCCAGCGCGAACGCGCCCCCCGAGACGGCGACGCCGCTCCGCGTGAGCACCGTCGCCCCGCCTCGCGCCACGCGCACGTCAACCGACGTCATCTCGCGCAAGCCCTCGGCCCGCAGCGCACCGGCGGCGAGGTCGGCCTCCACGCGGGCGGGCAGCGCCGGGCCGGGTCGCCCGGCGCTCACGCCGGCGATACGCGTCAGCAGGCCGGCGGCCGACTCGGCGAACCACAGGTCGCCGCCGTCGTCCAGCATCGGCGCCCCGAGCAGGCTCTGGCGCTCCGCCGGCCCGAAGCGCGGACCCGCGCGCAGCGCGCCGCCGGCGCCGTCGGCGGTGACGCTGCCCGCCGCGTCGCCGAAGCCGTCGGTCCAGAACGCGGTCCCGGAGCGGTCGACGTCGATCCCGTGCGGCTGCGGGCGCGCCCCGAACTCGTCAGCGCTCAGCGCGAGCTCGCGGATGCCCGCGCTGGTCCCCGGCCGCGCCGCGGCCGGGTCGAGCAGGCCGATCCTGCCGCTCGCCGCCTCGGTGAACCACACGCGGCCGAATCGGTCGACGGCCAGCCCGCGCGGATCGGATCCGCGGCTGGGGATCGTGAAGTGCACGATCTCGGCGGCCGCCGGCGACCAGGGCCGCGTCGCGTCCTGGGTCAGCCGGCCGATGCGGGCGTCGTCGCCCTCGGTGAACCACACGCGGCCGTCGCCGTCGAGCCCGATCCCGCGGGGTCGGCGGCAGTCGCACGGGAAGTCGACGCGGCCGATCTGCGTCCCGTCCGGGGCCACGCGCAGTGCTCCGATCGCCGCCGCACCCTCCTGCGCGAACCACAGGACGCTGTTGCCCTCGCCGTCCTCGGTGACGGCGAGCGCCGCGGGCGCGCGCGTCCGCACGACCGGGTCGGGCGGGCCGGTCAGCGCGCACGCCGCAGCCGTGCACGCCGCGAGCGGGTACGTGCGCACGCCGTCGGCGGTCCCGTCACGCGCCTGGGCGGGGTCGACGCGCGCGATCGCGCTGCCCAGGCGGAGCGTCGACCAGACGATGCCGCGCCCGTCGACTGCGACCGCGTGCGGGGCCAGCCGCGGCGCCGCGGACGCCGGTTCGCGCGCGCCGCCCGGCAGGACGACCGCCTGCGTCGTTGCCCCCGCCAGGTCGCCCGCGGGGCGGACGCGCGCGAGCTCGTCGGCGCCGGCGAGCGCGGTCCAGACGTCACCGCCGGCGTCGCGCGCCGCACCGAGCGGCGCGGAGAAGGGACGGGGGGCCTCCGCCGGCCCCGTCAGGTCGACCGACTGGCGGCGCGGGCCGCGGTCGACGCGCAGCAGGGTCCCCGCCTGATCGCCGCCGGTCGCGTCGCCGAGCCACACGGCGTGCGTGCCGGCCTCCAGGTCGAGCGCCGTCGTGCGGCGCTCGCCCCCGGCCAGCGGGCCGCCCAGGCCAAGCGGACCCCAGTCGAAGCGTCCGAGGTCCAGCGCGCCGAAGACCGGCGAGCGCCCGGCGAGGCGCAGCGCCTCCGGGTCGCGTGCGAAGCCGTCGCCGTTGATCACCTCGACATGCAGCGAGCGGCCGGCCGGCAGGTGAACCGCGGGTCGCGACACGTAGGCCTCGTCGTTCACCAGGACGACCGTGACGTCGGCCGCCGGGTCTGGGGCGAAGCCGGGCGGCAGCGCCGTGCGCGTGCGCATGACGCCGACCAGCGGGCGCAGGTCGGCCCCGGCCCGCCGCGCCGCGGCGACGTCGCCGGCGTCGAGCGCCGCCAGCGCGTCGTGAAGCTGGCGCTCGGGGGCGCCGGACCCGAGGGCGCGGATGGCCGCCGCGCGGCGGGCGGCCGACGGCGCGTCGCCGGCGAAGCCGAAGCGCTGCTCGATCGATGCCAGGCGCTCGGCCGTGGCGGGTCGCAGGATCGCGAGCGCCTCGTGCCCGGGGCGGTCGTCCGCGTCGAGGATCGCGGTCACCATCCCCGCGGGCGGCATGCGCACCTCGACGCGCTGGACCGCGAGGCGGGTCTGCTCGCCGGCGCCGCCCGGATGGAACCGGCTGACCTCGCTCGTGTCGGTCGGGAAGCTCGGCAGTCCCAGCGGCACCAGGACCGAGGGCTGGCCGCCGATCGGCGTGCCGCCGTCGTCCAGCAGCGGCGTCGGCGCGAGCTCCGCGCCGGCGCCGCCGCCGAGCTCGGCGATGCGGTAGACGACCGTGAACGGCCGGGCGGGGTCCTCGAACGACAGCAGCGCCGTGTCGCTGAGGACGTGGTTGCCGAAGCGCACCTGTGTGACCGTCACCTCGCCGCCGGCCGGGACCCTCCTGACCTTCGCCGGGGCGTTCCAGTTCAGCAGCGGGATGCCGCTGTACGGGCGGCCCGGCAGCGGATCGCCGGTGAGGATGGCCAGCGCCTCGTCGCGGGCCGCGGCCGCGGCCGCGCCGTCGCTCGCGCCGGCCAGGCGGTCCAGCGCCGCGCCGAGGTCGTCGTCGGGTGCGCCGGTGGGACCCAGCTGCGCCAGCGCGTCGGGGTCGTCGTCCTGCGGGGACCCCGGCTCGGCCAGCTTCTGCTCCACCGACGGCGGCGCCGCGAGCTGCGCGGTGGTGCTCGAGCTGTCGGTGTTCGGCACCTGCGCCCCCTGCCCGTCCACGAGCCAGGCGGACGCGGCCGCCGGGCCGGACAGGCACGCGATCAGCGCGCCGGCCACGGCGAGCGAGGACGCGCGCAAGCGCAGGCGGGCTCCGGAGCGGATGGGCACCACGGCAGAGTGCCGCGGCGCGCTCGCGGGGTCATGAGCACAAGCCGCGGCCGGTGCTGCGCGAACGAGCAGCGTCGGCGGGCCGCGACCTGCGGGGTCGCGCACCACACTGTGCGCGAGCCCCGCTGGCGCGGGTGATGGTGCGCGGCGACCATGCCCCTCTTCGCACCCCATGCAGCGACGCATCCTCATCTACAGCGGCCGCGCCGATCGCGAGGCTGCCGCCCGCGCGGTCGCCGTCGCCCGCGCGGTGCTGGCGCCGCGACCCGCACGCGGCCGTCCTGCTCGCAGGCCGGGGGCTCACGCCGCTGGCCGACGCCCCGGACGGGCTGACCGTCGTCGAGCTGCCCGCGCTCGTCGCCGACGGCAGCCAGGCCGGCGGCCCGCAGGCGGCGCGGGCGGGCCTGCGCCTGCTCGCCGACCTCGCGCTGTCGTTCCTGCCCCACGTCGTCGTGGTCGACCGCGATCCGCTGGGCACGCTCGGCGAGCTGGCGACGGCGCTCGCCGCGCTGTCGGCGATGGCCCGGCCGCCGCGAACGTGGCTGGCGCTCGACGATCTCGACCTCATCCGCCTGGCCAACCGGCCCGGCGGCCTGCGCGCGCTCGAGCGCACCGCCGGCCGCTACGGGGCGCTGCTCGTGTTCGCCGAGGCCGACGGCTGCGAGCCGTTCGTCGCCGCTGCGCTGCTGGCCGGGCGCGTGCGGTCGGTCGGGTACGCGGGCTGGGGACGCTGGGCCCCGGCCGCCGCGCCGGATTGGAGCGGCCATCACGCGGCCGGGCGCCAGGTCGTCGTCGCGCCGGCCCACCTGGGCCCGCGTCACGCGGCGTCGCGGCTCGGGCTCCAGGGGGCCGTGTCACGTGCCGACCTCGTGGTCACCGCGCCCGACCACCCCGCGCTCGACCTCGCCCTGGCCCACGGGCGCTCGCTGCTCGTGCTCGTCGGGACGGCCGAGCGGCCTGTGGCCGGCCCCGAGCACCTCGTGCGCGCCCGTGCGCTGGAGCGTCGCGGCCGCGCAAGGGTGCTCGAGCGCGCGTGGCTGGGGACGACCGAGCTGATGCGGATGGCCGCAGTTGCGGCGGCGATCCCGGCGCCGCCCGAGGCGCCGCCGACGGCCGAGCGCGCCGCTCGGCTCCTGCTCGACGCCGCCTGACGCCCGCCGGCGACCGTCCGGCGCACGACCAGGGAAAAGCCCAGGGTGCTCCCCTCATGCGGCGGGAAGTCGCGACTGCGACAGTTGCGCAGCGTCGCGGCTCCACGGACGGGGACCGCGATCAGGACCACATGGCGGACAGCGCCGGCCGGGGGGCCCGCGCACCAGGGGGCGATGACGTGGAAACGGTGATGCCGCTCGTCCAAGGACGGCGCGCGGGCACGACCGACCGCATGGGGGGGACCCGCGGTCGGCATGCAGGTCGGGGGGCCGAGGCCGCGCGGGAGCGCCGCCGGCTGCGGCGCGAGCTCGGCCGGCATCTGCTGCCGGCCTTCGAGGCGCTGCACGTGCGCGCCCAGGACGGCGACGAGGACGACGCCTCGCTGCAGGCCGACCTCGCGCTGCACGCACATGCGCTGCGCCGCTGGGTGGAGCGCCTGGCGCGCGCATCGGCCGAGGGCGGCGCGCTGAGCGTCGTCGTCGCGCAGGAGCGCGTGCGGCTGGCCGGGCTCCTGCACGACACCGCGCTGCAGCTCGTGGAGTACGTCGTCACCGACGCCTACGGCACCGGGCTCACGCGCGAGCAGATCGCACGTCACCTCGGCGACGCCGTCGCCGAGCTCCGCGGCCCCGGCACGCCGGCCGACGCGAGCGCCGGCCTGCGCCGCGGCGTCGAGAGCGCCATCGGCGACGCCCGCCGGCTCGGCCTGGGCCCCGTCGCGCTCGAGGGCGACGCGCTCGACGCGAAGCTGGCCGGGGAGGATCTCGAGCTCGTCGTGGCCACGGTTCGCGAGGCGCTCACCAACGTGCGCAAGCACGCACACGCCCGCCAGGCGGTCGTCCGGGTCGAGCGCGTCGCTCGCACCCTGCGCGTCAGCGTGGAGGACGACGGCGTCGGCCTCGACCGCCGCGCGCTGTCGCGCCCCGGCGGGCTGGGCCTGCGCGTCGGCATCTTCGGTCGGGCGGTTTCGCGCTCGGCGAACGTCCGCGTCGACGGCGTGCCCGGAGCGGGCACGCGCGTCGTGCTCACCATGCCCACCACGGAGGAAAGATCATGAAGATCCGCGTCGTCGTCGCCGATGACTTCCCGCTCGTGCGCGACGCCGTCGCGCAGGCACTCGATCGCGACCCGGGGATCGACGTCGTCGGGCGCGCAGCCGGCGGGATGGAGGCCATCCAGATGGTCGCCGAGTTCGACCCTGACGTGCTCGTGCTGGACCTGCACATGCCCGACTGCGGCGGCATCGCGGTGCTCGAGCGCCTGCGCGAGACCGGTGCCCGCGCCCGCGTCCTGGTCATGACGGCCAGCGAGAGCCCGGACTCGCTGCTCGACGCCGTCAGCGCCGGCGCGCAGGGCTACCTCACCAAGCGCTCGACCGGCGAGGAGGTGCGCCAGGCCGTGATCACGACCCACGGCGACGGCTCGGTCATCGAGAGCCGGCTGGCGCGCCACCTGCTGCGCGAGTACTCGAGCGCGTCGAGCGACCGCGGCACGCCGCTGCGGCCCGGCCTCAGCCCGCGCGAGACGGCCATCCTGCGGCTGGTCGCCGACGGCCTCACCGACAACGAGATCGGGCGCGAGCTCTTCATCTCGCCGCGCACGGTGCAGAACCACCTCGCGAGCATCCGCGAGAAGACCGGGCTGCGCCGTCGCTCCGAGCTGACCCGCTGGGCCGTGCAGCACGCCATGGCCTGAGCTGGTCGCGGCTCGCACGTTCGTCCAGCGCCCCTTCTGGGGGATTCGCCGCGCCGCTACCGTTGCGCGACGGATGGCAGGGGCCATCGGAAGGCTGACGAGTGCACGGAGGCGCGAACCATGGCGGTCGGGGGCGGGGACCCGCTCCTCGAGCGGGGTGAGGAGCTCGATGCGCTGCGCCTGCATCTCGACCGGGTCTCACGTGACGGTGGCCTCGCGGTCATCGCCGGTGCCGCCGGGATCGGCAAGACCCGGCTGCTGAGAGCCGTCCACGCCGAGGCCGGCGATCTCGGCCTGCGCGTCTTGACGGCGCGCTGCAGCGCACTCGAGCGCGACTTCGCCTTCGGCGTCGCGCGCCAGGTCTTCGAGCCCCTCCTGGGCGAGCCCGCGGTCCGGGCCGCGCTCGACGGGGCGGCGGCGGCCGCAGCGCCGCTCTTCGCCGGCCCGGCGCAGGCGACCGGCGACGCGCCACCGGACCCGTCCTACGCCGTGCTGGACGGGCTGCACCGCCTCGCGCTGGCCGTCGGCGGCGACGGCGCAGCCGTGCTGATCGACGACCTGCAGTGGTGCGACGAGCCGTCGCTGCGCTGGCTGGCCTACACCACGCGCCGCCTGGCGGGCACGCGGCTCGGGGTGCTCGCGACGCTGGCGCGCGGCGCCGGCAACGGCGCCGTGCGGATCGAGCGCGAGCTCGCCGACGACCCCGCGGCGCTCGTCGTCACGCCGCGGGCACTGAGCGAGCGCGCCACGGGCGACCTGCTCGTCGTCGGGCTGCGGCGGATGCCCGAGCCGCGGTTCGTGCGCGCCTGCCACGAGCTGAGCGCCGGCAACCCGCTCGTGCTCAGCGAGCTGGTCCGCGACCTCGTGGCGGATGGCCTGCAGCCGCTCGACGCGCACCTCGGCCGCCTGCACGAGCTGGGCCGGCCGAGCGTCGCGCGGTCGGTCCTCGGGCGTCTGGAGCACCTGCCCGCGCCCGCGATCGCACTGGCGGGGGCGCTCGCCGTCGTCGACGACGGCGCCGGCCCCGTCGAGCCCACGCTCGAGCTCGCGGCCGAGCTCGCCGGCCTCGACGCCGCGGCCGCCCGCCAGGCCGCGGCGCAGCTGCGCGAGGCGGGCATCCTGGCCCAGGGCGGCCGCGGCTTCGCGCACGGGGCGGTCCGCGAGGCGGTCCACGCCGAGATCGCGGCCGGCGAGCGCGCGCGCCAGCACCTGCGCGCGGCCCGGCGCCTGCACGCGTCGGGCGCGAGCGCCGACCGCGTCGGCGAGCACCTGCTCGCCACCGAGCCCGGCAGCGACGACGCCGCCTGGGTGGTCGCCACGCTGCGCGCCGCCGCGCGCGAGGCGATCGAGCGCGGGGCGCCCGACGAGGGCGCGCGGCTCCTGCGCCGGGCGCTCGCCGAGCCCGGCGCGCCTGGCGCGGGCCGGCTGGCGGCCGAGCTCGGCCGTGCGGAGGCGGTCGCCGGCGAGCGCGCGGCCTTCGGCCACCTCCGCGCCGCCATGGAAGACGCCGGCGACGCCGGCGAGCGCCTGGGCCTGGCGGACGAGCTGGCGCGCGCTCTGGTGCTGGCGGGGCGGCCGCTCGAGGCGGGCGCCCGCCTGCGCGACGCGCTCACGACGTCCGGACGCGGGCAGGCGCAAGGCGGGCAGGTCTCGCACGCCGAGGCCGAGCTGGCCGTCGCCGAGCGGCTCGGGCGCACGCAACCCACGGTCGAGCCGGGACGGGCGCGGACGGAGGCCGCGGCGACGCCCGGCGGCGAGGCCGCGGCGCACGTCCTCGGCGCGCTCGGTGCCTTCGAGGCCGCCGCGGCGGGCCGGGTGCCGGCCGGCGACCCCGTCCGCACCGCCGGCCGCCTGCTGGCCGAACGCGGGCCGCTGGCGCCCGCGATCCTGCTGCTCGCCGCCGCGCTCGTCGCCGGCGAGCGCGACGACGACGCGGCGCGGGTGCTCGACATGCTCGGCGCCGAGGCCGCCCGCCACGGCGCCCCCGTCCCGCGCGCCCTGGCCGGCGCGCTGCGCGCCGAGCTGCACCTGCGCCGCGGTGGCGTGGCCGAGGCCGAGGCGGCCGCGCGTGCCGCAGTCGCGATCGCGCCGCGCGCCGGGCTGGCCCCGCTCGTGCGGGCGCTCGTCGAGCGCGGCGACCTCGACGCCGCCGACGCGGCGCTGAGCGCCGCCGGGCTGGCCGGCAGCGTGCCCGACGACCCGCTCCTGGACCCCGTGCTGCTGGCGCGCGGGCTGCTGCGCGCAGCCCAGGGGCGCGCAGAGCCCGCGGCCACGGACCTGCTGCTGTGCGGCAGCCGGCAGCTCGCCTGGGGCGCGCCGGGCCCGGGCCTGCTCGCCTGGCGCTCAGCCGCCGCGGCGCAGCTCGCGCTGCTGGGCGAGGCCAGGCGCGCCCAGGCCCTGGCCGCCGAGGAGCTCGCCCTCGCCCGGGCGCTGGGCACGCCCCGCGCACTGGGCGTGGCGCTGCGCGGCGCCGGCCTGGCCGCGCACGGCGCCCAGGCGATCGAGCTGCTGCGCGAGGCCGTCGGCACGCTCGGCGGCGCACGCGCCACGCTGGAGCACGCCCACGCGCTCGTGGCCCTCGGGGCCGCCGTGCGCCGCGACGGGCGCAGGGTCGAGGCGCGCCATCACCTGATCCGGGGCCAGGAGCTGGCCGAGCGCTGCGGCGCCTGGGCGCTGGTCAGCCGCGCCCGGCAGGAGCTCGTGACCGCGGGCGCGCGGCCGCGGCGCGCCAGGGTCAGCGGCGTGCAGGGGCTCACGGCCAGCGAGCGGCGCGCGGCCGAGCTGGCCGCGGGCGGCCGCTCGAACCGCGAGATCGCCAGCGCGCTGTACCTCACGCCCAAGACGATCGAGATGCACCTGTCCAGCGCCTACCGCAAGCTCGACATCCGCTCCCGCGCCCAGCTCGCGGACGTGCTCGGCGCCTAGGCCACCGCCGCGCCGCGCTCGGCGTCCTCGTAGACCTTGATGAAGCGCAGGTAGTTCTGGGCGATCCGCCCCGACGCGTCCTCGCGCTCGATCGAGCCGTCCAGGAAGCCCTTGAGGGCGTCCCACCAGATGGAGCGGCCGATCGCGAAGCCGACGAAGCCGTCGACCGGGGCGGCGATGCGCAGCCAGTGGTCGACCTTGTCGTCGCTCGCGCCGCGGCCCAGGAGCACGCAGACGACGTTCTCGCGGCCCTCGCCCGAGCGCGTCTGCTGGGCCAGCATCTCGGCGTCCTCGCGCGCGTCGACGCCCTCGATCTTCCAGATGTCGACCTCGATCCCGAAGTCCTGGATCTCGGTGATGGCGCGCCGCATGAGGTCGGGACGCAGCTCGGCGTCGTAGCGGTCGGTGTCGCCGCCGACGGCCTCGAGCTGGGCCGGCTCGGCCGGCACCAGCAGCTCGAAGAGGAACAGGCGGTCGTGCTCGTGCAGCCAGTCGGCCAGCCGCTTGAGCTTGGTGAGCTGGTCGCCGTTGGCGTCGGCGTCGGCGTCGGGGTTGTAGCGGACGAGGACCTTCGAGAAGTCGGGGTCGAAGCTTTCGATGTGCTCGCCGAAGGCGGCGCCGTACTCGAAGTCGAACATGTCCTGCCCGGACTTCTCGACGGGCATCGCCAGCTTGAGCCCGTGCTCGCGCGCCTCGGACGGGATGTTGCCGCCGAACTGCTCGTCGACCAGCACGCCGATCTGGTCACCGGGGACCTCGCTGCGCCCGACCGCCTGCACCATGCCCTCGAAGATCAGGTGCTTGGCATCGGCGATCTGCGCGGTCTGCTCGGGGGTGGGATCGCCCTGGATCCCGAACATCTTCTTCTGGAAGGACCCGCGATGGTCGAACGCGAGGATGTACAGCTTGCCGTCGTAGCCAAGGGCCATGAGCCTCTCCTGTCTCGTCTCGGAAGAGCTCCATGGTACGGGCGGACAGCCCGCCGCTGCGGATAGCCTGCCGCCGCATGGAGCACGCCTTCACCGGGCCGAGCTACACGATCGGCATCGAGGAGGAGCTCATGATCGTGGACGCCGAGACGTGGGCGCTCGTCAACGCGATCGAGGACCTGCTCGCCGACGCCGACGGCGAGGAGGTCAAGCCGGAGCTCATGGAGTCCGTGCTGGAGATCGCGACCAAGCCGGCGCCCGACGCCGCGGCCGCGGGCGGCGAGCTGCGCGCCCTGCGCGGCCAGGTCCGCGGGCTGGCGGCGGCGAAGGGGCTGGCCATCGGCTCGGCGGGCACGCACCCGTTCGCGCTGTGGGAGGACCAGCGGATCGCCGCCCGCGCCCGCTATCGCGACCTCGTCTCCGAGCTGCGCTTCGTCGCCCGCCAGGAGCTCATCTTCGGGATGCACGTGCACGTCGGGCTCGACGACCCCGACAAGGCCATCCACGTCGCCAACGGCATGCGCGTGCACCTCCCGGTGCTGCTGGCCCTCAGCGCCAACTCGCCCTTCTGGCGCGGCGACGCGACCGGCCTGCAGTCGGTGCGCACCCCGATCTTCCGGGCCTTCCCGCGCGTGGGGATGCCGCCCTACTACCGCGACTGGGACGACTACGTGCGCCAGATCGCCTTCATGGTCGACTCCGGCGTGATGGAGGACTACACCTACCTCTGGTACGACGTGCGCCCCCATCCGCGCCTGGGGACGGTGGAGACCCGCGTCTGCGACAGCCAGACCCGCGTCGAGCACACGCATCGGCCTGGCCGCCCTCATCCAGGCGATGGTCAAGGAGCTGGCCGAGCACTTCGAGTCCGGCAAGGCGCTGTCGGACTACCCCTGGCAGATGCTCGACGAGAACAAGTTCCTCGCCGCCCGCCACGGGCTCGACGGCGAGCTGGTCGACCTGCCGAGCGCCGAGCGCGTGACCACGCGGGCCCTCGCGCGGCGCCTGGTCGACCGGCTGCGCGAGCACGCGCAGGACCTCGGCTCGGCGGCAGAGCTGGACGCCGTCGACGACCTGCTCGAGCACGGCAACGGCGCCTCCCGGCAGCTCGTCGTGTACGAGGCCAACCACGACCTCACCGAGGTCGTGGCCGAGATCGTGGCGGCCACGGCTGAGCGCTGACGCCCGACCTGCCCGGCCGGGCGTCGTGCGGCCTATGATCAGACTGTCCATGGCCCAAGCCCCGGACCTGTTCGTCGTCTGCAAGAAGTGCGGCGAGGAGGTCAGCCCGTACATCACGGAGTGTCCCTACTGCGGTACGCGGCTGCGTAAGCGCGCGCCCAAGATCGAGCGTGACGGCTCGGTCTCCGAGCCCGCCCCCGCCGCCCAGCCCAAGCGCGCGCGCAAGCGTCCCGCGCCTCCGCGGCTCGGCCGCCTGCGGGCCGGGGAGATCCCGGGGGTCCGCGGCGATCTCACGCGGCGCCCGTACGCGACGATCGTCCTGGGCGTCCTGTCGCTGTTCGGCTACCTCCTGCTCGCGGCGGTCGACACCGTCGACATCGGGCTCGACGGCGACCTCGACGGCGAGTGGTGGCGCGTGGCCACCTCGCCGTTCCTGTACCAGAACCTCTGGTACGAGATCGCCGCGGTGACCGCGATCGTCGTGTTCGGCTGGCTCCTGGAGCGCCGCCACGGTCCGCTCGTGGTCGTCCTCCTGTTCGCGCTGGGCGGGTTCGGCGGGGCGGCGCTGACCGCCGTGGCCGACACCTCGCCCGTCGCGCTCGGCGGCAACGGCGCGGCGCTGGCCCTGCTGTGCGCCTGGGCCGTGCCCGACCTGCTGCGCCGCGCGCGCGGCGAGGAGTACGAGGGCGACCTGCTCGGCGCCGCCGTGATGGCGGCCGTGCTGCTGCTCATGCCGCTGGCCCTCCCCTACGAGGCCAGCGCGATCGCCGGCCTCAACGGCGCGGCCGCCGGCCTGCTCGCCGGGCTGGTGCTGGCCCGGCTGCGGCCCAGCTGAGTGGACGTGGCCGGCGACCGCTTCAGCGCCGAGGAGGTCGACGCCGCCGTGCGCGCCCTGGGCGACCCCGAGCGCTTCACCCACGCCCAGGAGATCGTCACCCACGCCGCGCCCGGGCTGCAGCGCGTCCTCGAGCGCGGTGCTCGCCGAGGGCGGCTGGTTCGGGAGCGCCCATCGCGACCAGGTGCGCCAGGCCGCCGGCCAGGACGACCCGCCGGGCGCGAGCAGGCGGTGCACGTGCTGGTGGAGGAGGAGACGCGGCTGGGCATGCTCGTCGGCGTGGCCGTCGGGCTCGAGCTGGCGGCCGAGCTGCGCCGCGCGCGAGGCGACGGCGACACCGAAGACGACGACCCCAAGGAGACCTGACCCATGGACATCCGCTTCCTCGGCCACAGCGCGTTCGCGCTGTCGCACGAGGGCACGACCGTGCTCGTCGACCCGTTCCTCACCGGCAACCCGAAGGCCGCCGCCGCAGGCCTCCGAGGTCGAGGCCGACGCGATCCTGCTCACCCACGGCCACGTCGACCACCTCGGCGACACCGTCGACATCGCCAGGCGCACCGGCGCGCCCGGTCGTCGCGATCGTCGAGCTGGCCGGCGAGATCGCCGAGGACCTCGGCCCCGACCACCTCGTGCTCGACCCCAACCTCGGCGGCACCGTCGAGCTCGAGTGGGGGTCGGTGCGCCTCGACGCCGGCGTGGCACACGTCCACGACGCCCAAGGGCACGATCAACACGCCGGCGGGCCTGGTGATCGAGCTCGGCGACAAGCGCGATCTACCACCTGGGCGACACCGCGCTGTTCTCCGACCTCGCGCTGCCGCGCCGGCGCGGGCACATCGACGTCGCGCTGATGTGCATCGGCGGCCACTACACGATGGACCGCTTCGACGCCGTCGTCGCCGCCGAGCTCGTCGGGGCCGACCAGGTCATCCCCTGCCACTACGACACGTTCCCGCCGATCGAGACCGACGCGCAGGCGTTCAAGCAGGACGTGCAGCAGGCCGGCTACGCCGAGGTCGTCGTCCTGGCGCCGGGGGAGACCCACGCGCCGTGACCACGGCGATCGTCCTCATCGAGGCCGAGCGCGACGCGCTGACGACGCTGGGCGGCGCGCTCGCCGACCTCGACGGCGTGACCGAGGCGTGGTCGGTCACGGGCGACTGGGACTTCGTGGCGATCGTCCGCGTGCCGCGCCACGAGCAGCTCGCCGAGGTCATCACGGGCGCGCTCGTCACGCTGCCCGGGCGTCACGCGCACGCAGACGATGGTCGCCTTCGAGGTGTTCTCGCGCCACGATCTCGAGGCGATGTTCTCCATCGGCGGGTAGGCTCGCTGGCCATGACCGAGCACGCCGCGTCGTCGCGGACGGAGCGCGTCGACTTCCGGGCCACCAGCGATCCCGCCCTGCACGAGTCCGCCGATCGCGGGGAGACCCACCTGCTGACCTACCGCCAGCTCTACGAGCTGTGGGAGCGCCAGCAGTGGGCCACGCAGGACATCGACTTCACGCAGGACCGCATCGACTGGCACGAGCGCTTCGACGACGAGGAGCGCACGGCGCGCATGTACGGGCTGAGCTCGTTCTTCATCGGCGAGCAGCGGGTCGCCGCCGAGCTGGGGCCGATCATGCGCGCCGCGCCCGACGAGGAGATGCGGGTCTTCCTGTGCACGCAGATCGCCGACGAGGCGCGCCACGTCGCCTTCTTCGACCGCTTCTACCGGGAGGTCGGCGTGCTGGAGGCCGACGGGCCTGGAGGAACGCCTGCAGGCGACGGCCGAGCACCTCAACCCCGAGTTCGGCGAGCTGTTCGACGAGCAGCTGCGCCGCCGCGTCGACCGCCTGGCGGTGGCGCCCGACGACACCGAGGCGCTCGTCGAGGCGGTGACGATCTACCACATGGTCGTCGAGGGGATGCTCGCCCTCACCGGCCAGCACTTCATCATCGACTACAACGAGCGGATGGGCACGCTGCCCGGCTTCGTCGCCGGCTTCACGAACGTCGCCCGCGACGAGCATCGCCACGTCGCCTTCGGCGCGCGCTTCCTGCGCGACATGGCGCGCGAGGACCCGCGCTACGCCGACGCGATCCGCCGCGCGCTGGCCGAGGTCGGCCCCGCGGCCGACGGCGTGCTGCGCCCGAAGTGGGTGCCGCCGGGCCAGGACGACGTCGTGTTCTTCGGCACGTCGGTGGCCGACTCGCGCGCCTTCGCCATGCAGGCGCTGGAGCGGCGCCTGAAGGTCATCGGGCTGCTGCAGGTCGCCTAGGCCCGGCCTGACGGGCCGCGCGGCGCCGGTGGCACCGACCGCGCCGGGCCTACACTGCCCTGCCGTGTCCGTCGTGCGCCCCGAGTTCGGCCCGACCCTGCCCGAGCTGCTCGGCGCCGCGCCTGGCGGCGCTGGGGCGTCGCGGACGCCTCGCGCTGGGCGCGGCGGCCGTGCTGCTGCGTGCTGGCCGTCGTCGGCCGCGCTGGCGCTGCGCGACGGCGACGGGCGCACGCACCGTCGTCGTCCGCGAGCCGATCGCCTTCAACCTGCTCGTGCCCGGCGTCGCTCGCCCGCGTCGCGCCCGCAGGGCGACGAGGTCCTGCGCCTGCAGAGCCCGCCGGGGACCGAGGCGCCCGCAGCGCCTGACCGCCACGCCCGCTGCGGCTGGCGCCCTACCGCGGCGACGCCAGCGCGACGCTCGCGATCCTCTCCGTGCGGCTCGTCGACGAGATGCGCGCCGAGCTGCCCGGGTTCGTCCACCGCGGCGACGGCCGCGCGCGGGTCAACCAGGCGCCCGGCTACCAGATCACCTACCAGGCCGCGGATCGGCGGGCGCACGACCTACGGCCGGCGGGTGCTCGTGCTGCCTGACGTCGAGGACGGGCCGCCGCCGCGCGAGGGCCTCGACCTGGACCTGCGCGCGGCGCGCTCGCTCGCCGTGCCGCAGCGTCGACGCGGTCGGGCGCAACGGCGCGCTGAAGCTGCCGCTGCGCCTCGTTCCGCTTCGGCACCGAGCGCCCGTGAGCGCGCTGGCCGAGATCAGCTTCGACCACTTCGCGGCCGTCGACATCCGCGTCGGCCGGATCGTCGAGGTCGAGGACTTCCCCGAGGCGCGGCGCCCGGCGTGGAAGCTGCGCATCGACTTCGGCGACGGAGCTCGGCGTGAAGCGCTCGTCGGCGCAGATCCGCACGTACCCGCGCGAGGCGCTCGAGGGCCGCCTCGTCGTGGCCGTCGTGAACTTCCCGCCGCGGCAGATCGGGCCCGGTGCGCTCCGAGGTCCTCGTCCTCGGGACCTACAGCGAGGAGCGGCGTGCTGCTGCTCTCGCCCGAGCCGGGCGCGGTGCCCGGCGACCGCGTCGGCTGAGCGGCCGCGCGGCGGCCGGCTCGGCCGGCAGCGCGGCGCGGGCCGGCGGGTCCGCGGGCGGCGCCGGCGCCTCGGGCGCGCGGCCGGTCGGGGCCGCCGGCGGCTCGGTCGGCGGCGCGGGCGCCGGCTCGGCGGCGCGGCGCGGCTCGGTCGGCGGGCGCGGCTCGGGCCGGCGGTGGCGGCGGGCTGCCGGGTCGCTGCCGGCGGCGCGTCACCGGCGGGAGCCGGCGCGGCGCGGAGCGGCGCGCGCCGGGACGGACGGTCGGGCGGCTCGCCGACGCCGACGACGCCGCCGTTCGGCGTCGACGCGCCGGGCTGCTGGACGGGGAGCGACGGTCGTGTCCGAGCCGTGCTGCGGCGCCGGCGGCGCGACGGCCGGCGCCGGCGCGGCGGCCGCGGGCGCCGGGCGCCGGTCGCCGGCGGTGATCGCGGCCGGCTCGGCGGCGGGCTTGGCCGCGTCGCGCTCGGGTCGCGCGCTCGCTGCGGCGCCGGCTTGCCTCGCCGCCGCCGGCCTGGCCGCGGCGGGCGCGGCGGGCTGCGGCTGGGTGGCGACGACGACCGGCTCGGGCACCGGGCGGCGCGACCACGGCAGCGACGGCGGCCGCGGCGCGGTGGCGGCGCGGCCGTGGCGGGCGTGGTCGACCTCGACGGCGCCCGCGGTGACGATCGCGGCGGCGGCGAGGCCGGCGGCGGCCTTGGAGGCCACGGTGCTGAGGCCGGCCGAGATCGCGCCGCCCGCGCCGGCCGACGCGGCCGTCGCGCCGGCGGCCGACGCCGCGGCGGAGGCGCCGCCGGCGCTCGCCGTCGTGCCGAGGTGGGCCAGGAAGAGCTTCTTGAGCAGCAGCAGCGGCGCGACCGGGAAGACGACGGCGAGCGCGCGGTTGGTGTCCTTGCAGCTGCTTGCGGAACGCCGCGCAGCGCTCGCAGCCGCGCACGTGGCGGCGGACGGGCGCGCTCGTGCGCCGCAGGCCCTCGGCGACCTCGCCGAGCTCGCTCGCGGACCTCGTCGCAGGTCAGGTGGCGCGCCTCGGCCGCCTCGGCCAGCGAGACGCGCGCGCGCACGAGCAGCGACTTGATCGACGGGACCGTCGTCTCCATCGCCTCGGCGATCTGCTCGTAGGAGAGCGCGTCGATCTCGCGCAGCAGCAGCGCGGTGCGCTGCGTCTCGGGCAGCTCCTGCACGTCCGCCACGAGCAGGCGGAACTCCTCGCGGCGGTGGACCTTGTCGGCCGTCGTCTGCGCCGTGGTCGGCGAGGTGGACGTCCATCGAGTCCACGCCGATCGCCTGCGCGCGGCGCAGGTGGTTCAGCGAGCGGTTGCGCGCGATCCGGTAGAGCCACGGCCGCACGTTGAGCGGGCGGTCGTCGGCCATCATCGCGTTGAAGGCGGCGGCGAAGACCTCCTGCAGGACGTCCTCGGCGTCCTCGCGCGAGCCGAGCATGTGCCGGCAGAAGGCCAGCAGGCGCGACTGGTAGCGCGCGACGAGCGCCTCGTAGGCCGCCTGGTTGCCGCGCCGCGTGAGCGCGACCAGGCGCTCGTCGCCCTGCAGGCGCAGGAGCGGCGTCGGGCCACGGAGGCCGTCGGCACCGAGGTGCTTGAGTGTCTGGACTTCCACGCGCGCGGGTGACCGGGGTCAGCAGGCAGAACACCGTGCAGCCCCGAAGGTTGCGGGGTTGAGGGTACCGGCCGGCGGCCGCGGGCTCGACGCATGCCCGGGGCGGGGATCGAACCCGCAATGCCCTCGCGGGCGCACGGCTTTTAAGGCCGCTGACTTTGCCAGTTTGTCCACCCGGGCGGGCCGGGGACGGATCGTACGGCGGCTAGATGCTCTAGGCGACCGCCGCGCGGCGGACCGCGACGGCGTCGAGCGCGTCGAGCAGCTCTTCGGCCAGCGCGCGCCGGCCCGCGATCTCGAGGCTCGTCGTGGCGAGCCGTCGGGGCCCAGCGCCTCGATCCAGGCTCGCTGCGTCCCGGTGACGTGCGCGTCGGCCTCCGGCGCGCTGCGCTGCTCGTAGCCGATCGCGCCGTCGGCGACGTGCAGCACGTGGTGGCGTGCGCGGCCCGGCGCCTCCTGCACGACGACCTCGACGCTGCCGTTCATGCCGTCGGGCGACGGCGAAGCCGGGCGCGCTGCGCAGGATCGCGCCGATGTCGATCGCCTCGCCCGGGCGCGGCGGGCCCCAGGCCCAGTGGTAGCCCCAGCGCGCGAGCGCGCCGACGACGGGCAGCAGGTCGCGCGCGCGCTCGGTCAGCTCGTAGTCGACGCGCGGCGGGACCTCGCGGTAGCGCTGGCGGGTGAGCAGGCCGTCGGCGACCATCCGGTTCAGCCGCGAGCGCAGCTGCTCGGTCGAGATGCCGGGCAGCACGCGCTGCAGCTCGACGAAGCGGCGCGGGCCGCCGGCGAGGTCGCGGACGATGAGCAGCGTCCACTTGTCGCCGACCAGGTCGAGCGCGCGCGCGTCGGGCGCCCACTGGTTGTAGGGGTGACGCTTGGGCGGGGGGATGGCGGGCATGGCAGAGTCTCCCGGTGAGACAGTAGACCGAGCTGTGGATCTCTGCAGGCGGCTCAGATGCGCCAGACAGATCCATTCTATCCGCGCGAACGGTCAGAATACGCGACGAACGGTCTGTCGAACTCGCGCATTGCGGTGTCCGCACACGGACGCACGCGATCAGACGACCGCCAGTTCCGTCGCGACGTTGCGTTTCAGCCGGCGATGGGCATCGTGTCATCTCGCTCGCAGACACGTCCGGCGCCGCCGCGCGCCCGGCGCGAGCGCCGCGCCGCGCGTCACGTTCGCCTTCGACCTCGCGTCCCCGTGCACGCTACCTCGCGGCCGAGCGCGTCGACCGCGCTGTTCGCCGGCGTGCACCTGGCGCCCGGCCTCGCCGACGACCTCTGGACCGGCGCCGTGCCCGCCGCGTCGGGCCCGCACGGCGTCGACGCGCGCCGAGCGCGCGGCCGCCGAGCGGCGCGCCGGCGCAGCTGCGCCTGCCGCTGGAGTGGCCCGACCGCGCCCCCGACGGCCGCCAGGCGCATGCGCGTCGCCGCGCTCGCCGCCGAGCAGGGCCGCGGCCGCGCCGTTCGTCCTCGCCGCCGGCCGGCTCGCCTTCTGCGGCGGCTTCGACCTCGACGACCCCGAGATGCTCGCCGAGGCCGCCGCCGCCGCGGGCCTCGGCCTCGACGAGACGCTGCGGCCGCCGCGCGACCACGGCCGCGACGGCGCGCTCGAGGCCGCGGCCCGCCGCCTGCTGGCCCGCGGGGCCGACGCGCCTGCCCGTGCTGCAGCGTCGGCCGCACGCTCTTCGGCGGCGAGCACCGCATCGCCGAGGCGGCCGCCGCGGCGCGGCGCCGCGGCGCGGCCGCGCCGCAGCTCGCGCGCTGACCCGGCGGCTGCGCGGGCCGTCACAATGGCGGTCGTGACGCGCCTGCTCGCGCTCGGCTGTACCGCAGGCTGGGCCGCCGCTACCCGCCGCTCGCGCTGTGGCCGCAGCTCCAGCGTCGAGCGCTCGTCGTGGCGCTCGGCGGCGTCGGCGCTGCTGGCCGCTCTACGCGAGCCGCTCGGCGACGACTTCTGGCTGCATCCTCGCCGTCGCGCGAGGGCTGCTCGCTGCGTCGAGAACGTGCTCGCCTACCGGCGCGTCTCGCGGCGTGCTGCGCGCCCGCCGACGCCGTGGCTGCGCGGCGACCGCTCGCCCGAGGCCGCGCGTGCCGCGGCGTGGCGCGCGCTGGCCGGCGCTGCCGCTGCGACTTCACGCGCGCGCTCGCGCTGCGTGCCGATCGTCGTCAGCGTCGTCCCGTTCTCGCTGTTCACCGACGTTGCGATGCTCGAGCGAGCCCGCTGCTGGCTCGCCTTCCGTGCTCATCGCGGGCGCCGCGGCGGTCGTCGTCGCTCTACGGCCTGTTCCTGCGCTTCTTCGCGCATCGAGCTGGCGCTGCGGCCGGTGCTCGAGGACGTCTCGCGCGACCTGCCCGACGACTTCGCGCTCGGCGAGCGCGGCGCTCTCGCTGCGCAGGCGGCTGCTGCTCGCGCTGCCGCTGCTCAACATCATCACCGGCGTCGTCGTCGCCGGGCTGCGCCGGCCGAGGACGCGGGCCTCGGCGACTCTCGGCGTCGACGTGCTGGTCGCCGTCGCGCGTCGCCTTCACGGTCTCGCTCGAGCTGACCGTGCTGCTCGTCGCGCTCGATCGTCGACCCGATCGAACGACCTGCGGGCGCGGGACCGAGCGCGTCGCCGACGGGCGACTTCACCGCGCGCGTCCCGGTCGTCGGCCACCGACGAGACCGGGCAGCTCGCGCAGTCGTTCAACGAGATGGTCGCCGGGCTCGAGGAGCGCGAGCGGCTGCGCGAGGCGTTCGGCGACGTACGTCGACCCCGACGTCGCCGAGCGCGTGCTGCGCGGAGGGCGTCGTGCTCGAGGGCGAGGAGGTCGAGGTCACGCGTCCTGTTCCTCGACATCCGCGACTTCACCGGCCTCGCCGAGCGCACCGAGCGCGCGCGAGGTCGTCGCGCGGCTCAACGACTTCTACGAGCACGTCGTGCCCGTGCTGCTCGCGCCACGGCGGCCACGCGAACAAGTTCGTCGGCGACGGCCTGCTGGCGGTCTTCGGCGCGCCCGAGCGGCTGGCCCGACCACGCCGACCGCGCGCGTGGCCGCCGCGCTGGAGATCGCCCGCGTCGTCGAGGAGCGTCTACCGCGGCGATCTGCGCATCGGCATCGGCGTCAACTCGGGCACCGTCGCTCGCCGGCACGATCGGCGGCGGCGGCCGCCTACGAGTTCACCGTCATCGGCGACGCGGTCAACACCGCCTCGCGGGTCGAGGAGGCCACGCGCGAGACCGGCGACACGGTGCTCGTCACCGACGCGACGCGCGGCTGCTGACGCGCGACCACGGCGGCTTCGAGGAGCGCCCCGCGATCGAGCTCAGGGGCAAGAGCGAGCCCGTCACGCTGTACGCGCCGAGCCGCACCGCGGGCGCCGACCGGAGGCCGCCCGACGAGGAGCCGCTCGAGCCGACGCGCCGATAGGGTCGCCCATGAGCACCGAGACCGAGCAGGGCACCCGTCTGCACGGCGGGCGGCTGGTCGCGCAAGCGCCTGAAGGCCCACGGCGTGACGAAGCTGTTCACGCTGTCCGGCGGGCACCTCTTCTCGATCTACGACGGCTGCCGCGAGGAGGGCATCGACATCGTCGACGTGCGCCACGAGCAGACCGCCGCGTTCGCCGCCGAGGGCTGGGCGAAGGTCACGCGCCAGCCCGGCGTCGCCGCGCTGACCGCCGGCCCCGGCGTGACGAACGGCATGAGCGCGATCGCCTCGGCCCAGCAGAACCACTCGCCGATGCTCGTGCTCGGCGGGCGCGCGCCCGGCGATGCGCTGGGGCCAGGGCTCGCTGCAGGAGATCGACCACGTCCCGTTCGTGCGCGCCGCTGACCAAGTTCGCCGCGACGGCCGGGACGCACGGCCGAGATCCCCGGCCTCGTCGACGAGGCGCTCGCCGCGGCGCTGACGCCGCACTCCGGGCCGGCGTTCGTCGACTTCCCGCTCGACCACGTCTTCATGGAGGCCGAGGACGCCGGCCGCCGGCCGAGCCTGCCCGACGCGGCCGCGGGGCCGGCGCCCGACGGCGGAGCGCTCGAGCGCGCGGTCGCGCTGCTGCGCGAGGCCGAGCGCCCGGTGATCATGGCCGGCACCAACCTCTACTGGGGCCACGGCGAGCAGGCGCTGCTGCGCGCTCGCCGAGGAGCTGCGGCATCCCCGTCTTCCTCAACGGCCTGGCCCGCGGCTGCGTGCCCGCCGACCACGAGCTGTTCTTCTCGCGCGCGCGCGGCGACGGCGCTGCAAGGGCGCCGACGTGGCGCTCGTCATCGGCGTGCCGATGGACTTCCGCCTCGGCTTCGGGCAGGCCGTTCGGCGAGGAGACCGAGATCGTCGTCGCTCGACCGCGCCGAGCCCGTGCGCGAGCATCCGCGCGCGGTCGCCGCCGAGCTGTACGGCGGCCTGCCGGCCACGCTCGACGCGCTGCGCGAGGGCGCGGCCGGCGGCGCCGACACGACGGCCTGGGTGCAGGACCTGCGCGCGCATCGAGACCGAGAAGCGCGAGGCCGAGCAGGCCGAGCTGCACGACGACCGCGCGCCGCTGCACCCGATGCGCGCTGTACCACGAGCTCGGCGAGGTGCTCGACCGCGACGCGATCGTCATCGGCGACGGCGGCGACTTCGTCTCCTACGCCGGGCGCGTCATCGACTCCTACGAGCCGGGCTGCTGGCTGGACCCGGGGCCGTTCGGCTGCCTGGGCTCCGGCCCCGGCTACGCGCTCGCCGCCAAGCTCGCGCACCCCGACCGCCAGGTCGTCCTGCTCGCTCGGCGACGGCGCCTTCGGCTTCAGCGGCATGGAGTTCGACACGCTCGCCCGCCACGGCGTGAACGTCGTCGGCGTCATGGGCAACAACGGCATCTGGGCGCTGGAGAAGCACCCGATGGAGTTCCTGTACGGCTACTCCGTCGCCGCCGAGCTGCGGCCGGCGACGCGCTACGACGAGGTCGTCGAGGCGCTCGGCGGCCACGGCGAGCTGGTCGAGCGGCCCGGCCGACCTCAAGCCGGCGCTCGCCCGCGCGTTCGAGGCGGGCAGGCCGGCGCTCGTCAACGTGCTCACCGACCCGGCCGTCGTCTACCCGCGCAAGTCGAACCTGGCCTGACGGTCGGCGAGGGCGGGCCCGAACACAAGGAAGCCGCCTCCCCCGAAGCGGCTTCCAAGGCGGGCCTTGCGACTCAGGGCAGGGACCTTGTGCGGATTGTCATGCGCGGGGGGCGCGCGGGTCTATCGAACATCTGTCGAGTTGCGCATGGCCTCCTCAAGCGCCGCTCCGCGCAGGATGTCGTGCTCGGACACCTCGACCTCCTCGCAGGCCGAAGGCGCGCAGGACCTCGGTGAGCAGGATGACGCCGGCGACGATCGTCGGCGCGCGGTCGGGGTGCAGGCCGTGGACGTGGCGGCGCTCCTCGTCGGTCATCGCGGCCAGGCGGGCGAGCAGCTCGCCGAGCCGCGCGTCGCTGACGACGTGGCCGTGCACCCGCTCCGGGTCGTAGGGCTCGAGGTCCTGGTCGATCGCGGCGACCGACGTCGCCGTGCCGGCGACCGCGACGGCGCTCGTCACGCGCTCGCGCGACGTCCTCGGGCACCGCCGCCCTGAAGATCGCGCGGACGTCGTCGGCGAGCGCCTGCAGCTCGGCGGGCGCCGGCGGATCGCTGGTGATGTGGCGCTCGCTGTGGCGCACGACGCCCGCCTGCGTGGACTCGAAGTGCTCGACGGTGCGCCCGCGGCCGGTCGACGAGCTCGGTCGAGCCGCCGCCGATGTCGACGACCACGACGGTCTCGCTGCCGTCGGCGTCGCGCTCGGACGTCGCGCCGAGGAAGGTGAGCCGCGCCTCCTCGGCGCCGAGGATGGTGCGGGCGTCGAGGCCGTACTCGTCGCGCACGCGCGCGGTGAAGGCCTGGCCGTTGGCCGCGTCGCGAACCGCGCTGGTGAGCACGGCGATGCTTCGGTCCGCGCCACCGAGGGCGTCGATCGGCTCCGCGGTACTCGTCGAGCGCCGCGAACACGCGCGTCCATCGCCTCGTCGGCGAGCGCGCCGCTGGCGCTCGACGCCCTGGCCGAGGCGCGTGACGGTCGTGCGCCGCTCGAGCTCCTCGACGGCGCCCTGCGCCGAGCACGTCGGCGAGCAGCAGGCGCGTCGAGTTCGTCCCGATGTCGACGACGGCGACGCGCATGCCGGGAGCCTAAGAGGTCGTCCGGGACCACGACGGCGGGCGCCGGCGTTCTCGGGCGGCCTCCTATGACGCGGCGTTGGGCATCGGCCGGCCCGCGAGCGCGGCGAGCAGGTTGTCGACGGCGAGGTCGGCCATGCGCTCGCGCGCGCTGTGGGTGGCCGAGCCGATGTGCGGGACGACGAGCAGGTTGGGGGCGGCGAGCAGCGGGTCGGTCGGCGGCAGCGGCTCGGGGTCGGTGACGTCGAGCGCGGCGCGCGGCGAGCCGGCCCTCGCGCAGCGCCGCCGCGAGGGCGGCCTGGTCGACGAGACCGCCGCGCGCGGTGTTGACGAGGATCGCGTGCGGGCTCAGCGTCGCGAGCGCGTCGGCGTCGATGAGGTGTCGCGTCGCGGGCGTCAGCGGCGCGTGCAGCGAGACGACGTCGGCCTGGGCGAGCGCGGCGTGGAGGTCGTCGTCGCGCCCGACGGTGATCGTGCGCATCGCGAAGCCCTCCGCGCGGCGCCGCGACCGCCGCGCCGATGCGCCCCGGCCCGACGATCACGAGCGTCGCGCCGTGGACGTCGTGGCCGAGCCAGCCGCCGCGGCTCCCACGTGCGCCAGCGCCCGTCGCGCACCGCCGCGTGAGCCTCGGGCAGGCGGCGCGCGGCGGCGAGGATCAGCGCGAAGGCGAGGTCGGCGGTCGCGTCGGTGAGCACGTCGGGCGTGACGCCCGACCGGGATGCCGCGCGCGCGGGCCTCGTCGAGGTCGATGTTGTCGGTGCCGACCGCGTAGTTGGCGATCGCGCGCAGGCGCGGCGCGGCGTCGAGCAGGGCGGCGTCGACGCGGTCGGTGAGCAGGCACAGCAGGCCCTCGGCCCCCGCCACCCGCGAGCGGAGCTCCGCCGGCGAGGGCGGCAGCTCGCCGGGCCACACGTCGACCTCGTGCGCGGCGGCGAGGCGGTCGAGGGCGTCGCCGGGCAGGCGGCGGGTGACGAGGCAGCGGGCCACCGCGCGATTGTCCTCGACGCGGGATTCCGCTCGCGGCCACGTGGGTAGCCGAGCCACCATGTCCGAAGACCCCCGTTCTCGCCCGGACGAGGAGCACTTCGGCGAGGCCAGCCTCGGCGAAGCGCAGTCCTCCGACCCGCCGGACGACCCCGAGATGATCGAGGACGACGCTGACGCCCTCGAGGACGCCGACGTCTTCGTCGGCCTGGACGACCCCGACGCCCTCGACGAGGACGAAGACGACTATTGATCGCCCCGAGGCCCTGTTGCTAGCATGAGGACTACGCCGCGGGGTGGAGCAGTCTGGTAGCTCGTCGGGCTCATAACCCGAAGGTCGCGGGTTCGAATCCCGCCCCCGCTATCGAGGCCGACACGACGGCAAGGCTTGCGAAAGCCCTGCTGGAGGGCCGACCGAGACCCCGAAGGCCGTCCGCAAGGGCGGCCTTCGTCGCTGCCGGCGCGGCGCTCGTGGTTCCACTGTGGTTCCAATTTGGGCCGGGGCGAAAGGGGCCGGCCACGGCATAGTCCGGTTGTGGGCAAGCGCTCCTACGGCACCGGACGGCTCTTCATCCGCACGGATGGCAACGGCCGAGATACGTGGTACGGCTCATGGCGGGTCGGCGGGACGCGGGTCAAGCGGCGGATCGGGCCCAAGCGCCGGCCCGGCACGTCGGACGGACTGACTCGCACGCAGGCAGAGGCCCAACTGCGACACCGGATCGCGACGGAGACGGTCGTAGCCGGCGCCCAGCGGCGCACGGTGTTCGAGGCGGGCGAGCTCTACCTCGAACACCTCGAGCATGTGCTGGAGCGCAAGCGCACGACGCTGCAGGATTACCGCGGCTACCTGCGCCGGCACCTGGCGCCGTTCTTCGGCGACCGGCCGCTGGACAAGGTCGACCGCGCCCGCGTGGAGTCCTACCTCAAGGCCAAGAAGCACGTCTTCCAACATGAAGCTCCCTGACCCCCCGAATCCCTCCCTGGATCTCTGACTCCTGCCTACTGTCGTCCACCTCGTCCTCCGCCCGACTCCGGGCCCGGGGCTCGCGCCATCGCGAGCGGTCCCCAGGTGGAGGGGTAGCCGGAGGGATAGGACGACGGCCGGCGCCGGGGTCCGTCAACCCCCCGTTCGGGGGGGCTACCTTCAGGCGCCGGCGTTGGTCCGCCTGCGGCGACCACAGGCGGGCCATGCGACCTCCCGCTTGACGTCCGCCGACCCCGCCTGAGAGGGTCGCTCTGGCCACCGGGGAGATCGGCATGCGACGCTCACTCTCGTTTTTCTTTCCCCGTCCCCTCGTAGCCTTCGAGGGGCAAGCTCGGGTCGCGAGGCGTCGACGCTCGAGCAGGCCCGGCGCGCGCAGGGCGGCCGCAGCGCTCGGCAGTCCTGCGCTCCTGGCGCTTGCGGTTGCCGCCCTCGTCTGGCTCCTGCCCTCGCGCCCGGCGGAGACGATCCCTGCGCCGGACGCCGCCGGCGTGCCGGGCGCCGCCCTGGCCTGGTTCTCCCCGCTCGCGCCGCTCCCGCTCACCGCGCGCGGCGCGCCCGCCGCCCAGGCCGAGGACTCGCTCAGGAGCGCCTACGCCCGGCTCCCGCTCGGGTTCGTCGAGAACCGGGGCCAGCTCGATCGCCGAGTGCGCTACCACGCCCAGGGCCCTGGCTTCGGCTTCTACCTGACAAAGGAGCAGCTCGTGCTCTCGCTGCGCCAGGGCAAGCGCCGCGGGGTGGCGCTCGCGCTCGGCTTCCAGGGGGCGAGCCCCCAGGCGAGGCTGACGGCCCGCTCGGAGCTGCCCGGCAGGGTCAACTACCTGAGGGGGAAGAACCCCGCGAACTGGCAGACCGATCTGCGCAGCTACGGCGAGCTTCGCTACCACGGGCTCTGGCCGGGGATCGACATGGTGCTGCGGGGCCAGCGCGGCAGGCTCAAGTACGAGTTTCACCTGGCCCCCGGCGCCGATCCGGGCCGCATCCGGCTCGCCTACCGTGGCGCCGAGGGCCTCTCCCTCGGCGCGGGCGGAGCGCTCCTCGTGGACACCCCGCTCGGCCCCCTGCGCGACTCTCGCCCCGTCAGCTATCAGCGCGTGGGCGGCCGGCGGGTGCCGGTGGAAAGCCGCTTCCGGCTAGCCCCCCGCCAAAGCAACGCCTACGGCTTCGCCCTCGGCGCCGGTTATGACCCTAGGAGGCCGCTCGTCATCGATCCGACGCTCGCGTACTCGACGTTCCTCGGCGGCGGGTCCTTCGAACAGGGCCTCGACGTCGCCGTTGATGCCGAGGGCAGCGCCTACGTCACCGGCCTGACTGGATCGACCGACTTCCCCACGACGCCCGGCGTGCCCGCTCGAAGCCTGGGAGGCCAAAACGACGCGTTCGTCACGAAGCTGAATCCGGCCGGCACCGCGATCTCTTACTCGACCTACCTCGGCGGCAACGGCGACGCCGAGCTCGGGTCGGGCATCGCCGTGGACGCAGCGCGGAACGCTTACGTCACGGGGGCCACCACGTCGACCGACTTTCCCACGACCCCAGGCGCGTTCGACACGAGCCTGGAGGCCGGCACGGAAGCCTTCATGACGAAGCTGAGCCCGACGGGCGGACTCGTGTCCTCCACCTACCTCGGGGGGCAGAATAACGATCTGGGCGCCGACATCGCGGTCGACGGGAGCGGAAGCGCCTACGTCGTGGGCAGGGAGTTCGCGTTCGCGGCTGGCGACTTTCCCGTCACCCCCGGCGCCTTCGACACGACGCTCGACAACTGCTGCGACGCCTTCGTCGCCAAGCTGAATCCGTCGGGGTCCGCCCTCTCCTACTCGACCTACCTAGGAGGCGACGAGGTCGACGAAGGGCGCGGAATCGCCGTCGGCTCGAACGGCCAGGCCTACGTGACCGGAAGCACTTCGTCGAGCGACTTCCCCGCCACGGCCGGCGCCGACGCGAGCTTGGGCGGGGCCGAGGACGCCTTCGTCACCAGGTTGAACGCGACGGGGTCCGCCCTCGTGTACTCGACCTATCTGGGCGGTGGAGGCATCGATCTGGGCGCCGCCGTGGCGGGCGACGCAACCGGAAGCGCGTACGTGACAGGACACACCCAGTCGGGCGACTTCCCCACGACCGCGGGTGCCTACGACGGTGCCCTCGGCGGACCCGGGGACGCCTTCGTCGCGAAGCTTGGCGCTGGCGCCGTGCTCTCGTATGCGACCTACCTCGGTGGGAGCGGCTTCGACGGGGACGCGGACATGGGCATCGCGCTGGACGCAGCGGGCAGGGCGTTCGTGACCGGGGACACGAGCTCGAGCGATTTCCCGACCACGCCCGCCGCCCTCGACACGACGCTCGGGGGCTCGAGCGACGCGTTCGTGGCGATGCTTGGGGCCACGGGCTCCGCCCTCGTGTTTTCGACCTACCTCGGGGGCGGTGACTTCGACGGCGGCAACGGTATTGCGGTCGACGCGGGGGGCAGCGCCTACGTTACGGGGCAGACGGACTCCAACGACTACCCGACCACGCCGGGTGCGTACGACACTACGCTCGCCGTCATTGACGCCTTCGTCACCAAGCTCGCCCCGGACGCCCTGATCCGGGTCGCCATAGACGTCAAGCCGGGCGATGCGCAGAACCGCATCAACCTGCGCTCACGCGGGGTGATCCCAGTGGCGGTCCTTAGCACCCAGGGCTTCGACGCCAGGTCGGTGGACGTTCGGACAGTGTGCTTCGGCGACGCGGAGAATCCCGCCCAGCGGGCCTGCTCGGAGGCTCACGGCCGCGGCCACCCGGAGGACGTGGACGGCGACGGCGACCTCGACCTCGTGCTCCACTTCCGCACCCAGGAGACCGGCATCGACCCGGGCGACACGCGGGCCTGCCTGACCGGCGCCACCCTGGACGGCCGGCGGATCGAGGGCTGCGACTCGATCAGGACGGGGTAGGTACGGCCGTGAGTGCGAGCACACCGGTCGTGGCGAGACGACCTGGCCACCACTCAGGGCGGTGGCCGCGTCGCTTGGGGCGGTGGGGCGACTGGCGCTGTGACTGGTGCTGTGACCGGTGACCACCGCTCGAGCCGTAGAGCTCAGCCGGCGAAATCGTGGTCGTCGCCCGGTCTGTGGCAGCGGTCTACCGGATCGATCGCGTGTCGGGGGCGCGGACGCGGATTACGCAGGGCGGATTGCTTCGCGAGGCCCTCGGCGTCACGGTCGAGGGCGACGGGAATGTCCTCGTGCCGACCGCAGCGCCTTCGACGGGACCGGCGGCGTTTATCAGGGTCGATCCGGTCATGGGGCGCAGACGACCGTGTCCGTGGGGGTGCGGTCGCCCAGGCGCCATCGCCCTCGAGCTGGACGAGACATGCTCGTTACCGATCGCTTGGTCGGCACGCCGGTCTTGGTGCGCATCGATCCGGTCACGGGGGCGCAGACGACGGTGTCTGCAGGGGGCCTGTTCTTCGCCCCCGTCGACGCGCGGTCGACAGACGGGGACGTATTGGTCGCCGACGTCGACGCCGTCAACTTCGAGGGCGCGGTGTTCCGTTCCGGGTCGATCCTGTGATCTGCTCCGCGGACCCGGATGGCGCGACGGCCGAGACCTTCAGCGCGGTCGTGGAGGGATTGCACTCGTTTCGGCAGGAAGGCGCGAACGCGGAGCGTGGTTCACCGACAGGCGTTCTGGTCAGCCGGCCGAACCGCCGCCGCGCTGGACACCCGCTGTCGCGGCGCCGGTCGGTTCACGCACGGTGCGCCGGTGGATGCGAGCGCCGGAGGCGGGCTCGAACGTGCCGTAGAGGACGTCCGGGTCGAGGTCGACGTCTCCCGGCCATTCGATGGTGCGCGTCTCATGATTCACGCGCACGCGCTCGAAGATCTCGCGGCGACCAGCGATCGGTGCAAAGACCCCGCCCGCGGAGAGCAGCTCGCCGAGATCCACGTCCTTGACCGCGCCGTCGCTGAACGTGACCCGCAGCCAATGGCCTTCGAGCGGCTGTACGTCGTCGATCTTGATCAGGTCGGTCATATCAGGGGCGCGATCGGTGCGGGCTGCTCGTGCCGACGGGCGCGATCCCAGTTGGCCTCGAGCTCGCCCCGATGAGCGTCCAGCCATTCTCGCACCAGCCGGAGGGCTCGCCCAGGGAGCGAGCCGGCGAGGACGTCGCCGGTGGCGATCACGATCGTGGCCTCGTCACCGGCGTAGCGCGCGTGGAAGTGCGGCGGCGAATGGTCGGCGAAGTACATCTCGATGACGATCCCGTAGAACTCGCTGATGCGCGGCACGTGCCGCGATCGTGCCGACCGGCGCGGACGTCGGCGGCGTCCGAATCCAGGACCCGACACCGCTCGCTAGCAGCCCTCGTGGTTCCAATGTGGTTCCAATCTGAGCGACACCGGCCTTCGGGAACCGCATGAATCTCTCGCAAAGTGCGGCATCATGGGCGATCCTGACTCCCCGGTCTTCATCTCATAACCCGAAGGTCGCGGGTTCGAATCCCGCCCCCGCTACTCCGAAAGGCCCTGCATCGCGGGGCCTTTCTGGTGTCTTGGGGCCGGTCGGGCGGACCGGTCCTGGCACTGGGAGGGCGGTGCGGTCAGTATCCACGGTGCCGGCCGGCGCTTCTCGACATCATGCCGCTAGTCGTGAGCGTAGACCTCGACGCGGTAGCCGTCGGGGTCGGCCACTTGAACGCGCACGAAACGCCCGTCGTCCTGCCACTCCGTCTCGACAACGCCCGCCGCCCGGAAGCGGTCGCGCGCGGCGCGGACGGCAGCCTGGTCCGCCAAGCGGAAGTGGGTCCTTGTCTCGTGGTGTCGTTCATAGGTTCTTCAGTGCTCGATCGATGGTGAGGGGAAGTTGCCGGGATCGTGACGGTGTCGCGGCTGCGCGACCGCGGCGCCTCGCGAGCCAGGCCAGCGGTGCGAGGACGATGCGCTGCAGCCAGCGGGGCGGGAACGCTCCCTGCACCTCGTCCTCGAACTCCTCGGTGAACAGGGCGAGGTCGAGCGGCCTCGGAATGCCGCCCAGCATCGTGCGGCCCTGCTCGGCGAGGCCGACGGCGGTCTCGAAGAGCCGCTCCATCTTCAGCGCGGGGCGCACCTCCACGCGGACGAGCGCGTCACCGTCGCCGACATTCGCGAAGTCGTGCTTCTGGCCGGGGGGGACGACGACCACCTCGCCGGGCCCCGCGACGACCCGCTTGCGTCCCATCCTGAAGCGCATCGTGCCCTCGACGACCTCGAAGCGCTCTTCCTGGTTCGGGTGGATGTGCTGGCCACCCGGGACCCGCCGGTTCGCCGGAAGCTCGAGGTCGATCGCCAGCAGCTCGCCGCGCGTGTTCGCCGACGTCTGGCGGAAGGTGATCCGCTCTCCGCTGGCCGGGTTCTCGAGTGTCTGTCCACGGTAGGCCATGGTCGCTCCGATCGGGTCGTGAGATGCAACACGTCCAGTCTTGCGTGCCGACACAGGACTGTCTATGACCAAGGCGACCGAATACATGCTCGATCGTCCACCACGCTGGACGAGTCGACCAAGACCGTGCATACTTGGCCTCATGGAAGCGCCCGACCCCTTCCCGCCGGCGGATCCGCTCGGCGAGGCACTGCACTTCCTGCGGATGAACGGCGCCTACTACTGCCGCTCCGAGCTCACCGCACCCTGGGGACTCACGCTGCCGCCGATGCCGGGGTACCTCTGGTTCCACGTGGTCACCTCGGGCCGGCTCTGGCTCGAGACCGGGGAGGAGGAGCAGGGATGGATTCAGCTCGGAGACCTCGCGCTCGTGCCGCACGGGGACGGTCACGTCCTGCGCAGCGAACCGGGCGCTCCTGCGCCGGGGATTCTCGACCTCGAGCGTGAGGCCGTCAGCGATCGCTACGAGATCCTTCGCCACGGCGAGGGTGGCGCGCCCACCAGCCTCATCTGCGGGGCCGTGCGCTTCGCGCACCCGGCCGCCGGCAACCTCATCGAGATCCTGCCGGCGACGATCCACATCGAGGCGTCCAGCTCGCCCAGGCTGGAGTGGATGCAGAGCATGCTGCGGCTGATGGCCTCCGAGGCCGGCGAACTCCGGCCCGGCGGCGAGGCCGTGATCACGCGCCTCGGGGACATCCTCGTGATCCAGGCGATCCGGGCGTGGATGGAGAGCGATCCGGCCGCGCAGAGGGGCTGGCTGGGAGCGCTCCACGACCCCCAGATCGGCCGCGCCATCTCAACCATTCATCGCGACCCGGCCCGGAACTGGACCGTCGCCTCCCTGGCCCGCGAGCTGCCGATGTCGCGCTCGGCGTTCGCCGCCCGCTTCACGGAGCTCGTCGGCGAGCCGGTGATGAGCTACGTCGCACGCTGGCGCATGCACGTCGCCGTCGCTGCGCTGAAGGATGAGGGCGCCACGGTCGGCCAGCTCGCCGACCGGCTCGGCTACAGGTCCGAGGCAGCGTTCAGCCGCGCCTTCAAGCGCGTCATCGGCGTCTCGCCGGGCGCGATGAGGAGAAGCGCCGGCGAGCAGGACCGCGCGCTGATCGCCGCCGCCGCGGGCTGAGAGGGCAAAGAGCCCTCGACCGTTGCGAACGGGATGGGCCGCCGTGTCAAGGCGTCCCGACGATCACCTCGAACGTCGCCGACAGCTCCGCGGTCGAGTCCCCGCCGACCCAGACGTCGAAGGTCGAGGCGTCGATCACCCAGTCGCGTGTACGCGCGTTCCAGTAGCGCAGCTCAGCGGGCCCGAGCGCGAGCTGCACCGTGCGCGTTTCCCCGGCGCCGAGGCTGACGCGCTCGAACCCCTTGAGCTCGCGCACCGGGCGTGACGCGGACCCGTGTCGCTGGTGGATGTAGAGCTGCACCACCTCGTCCGCCTCGCGTCCTCCGGCGTTGGTGACGTCCACCGACACGTTCAGCGCCCCGTCCGGGCGCGATCGCGTCACGGTCGACGGTGAGGTTCGCGTACTCGAAGCGCGCATAGCTGAGGCCGTGCCCGAACGCGAACAGCGGCGTGCTCTCCTCGTCCCAGTAGCGCTGTCGCTGCTTCTCGGGCTCGTGCGAGCGGGTGTGGGAGTACACCATCGGCACCTGTCCGACCGTCCGCGGCCAGGTGAAGGGCAGCTTGCCCCCCGGCGAGACGTCACCGAACAGCAGGTTCGCGACCGCCGTCCCGCCCTGCGTGCCTGGGTACCAGACGTCGAGGATCGCCGGCACGTGCTCTGCAGCCCAGCGCAGATCGAGCGGACGGCCGTTGAGCACCAGCAGCACGACCGGCGTGCCGGTCTCGACGACGGCCTGCAGCAGCTCGAGCTGACGTCCCGGCAGCTCCAGCGATGAGCGCGACGCGGCCTCGCCGATCATGTTCTGCCACTCGCCGGCCACGACCACGGCGACGTCGGCGTCGCGTGCCAGGTCGACCGCCCGTTGCAGCTCGGCCTCGTCGTCGAACCCCTCGGGGTCCTCCGGTGCGTTGTCGCCGAACATGTCGAACATCGACTGGAAGACCCGCTGTGCGGGGCGCACGCCGGGTGCGTACCCGACCCGCGCCGCCCCGCCCGCGTGGCGCCGGATGCCCTCCAGCACCGTCACCGTCTCGTCGAGGTCATAGGCGAAGCACCACGGCCCCAGCGTGTCGCGCTTCGACGTCGGCCAGGGGACCGATCACGGCGATCGACCCCAGGTTCCGGGCGTCGAGCGGCAGCAGGTCACCTTCGTTGCGCAGCAGCACCGCGGACCGCTCCGCCGCGGTGCGGGCCACCTCGCGATGCTCGGGGTCGCCGAGGACCTCGCCGCGCGTGATCCTCATCGACGTACGGCTCGTCGAACAGGCCCATGCGGAGCTTCGCTTCCAGCACGCGCCTCACGCTCGCGTCGAGCGTCTCGTCGCTCACGACACCCTGCTCCACCGCCTCGGGCAGGTGTGCGTAGGCGGGGTCCGCGATCGCCATCTCCATGTCGACGCCGGCGCTCAAGGCGCGGGCCGCGCCGTCGGGCAGGTCACGCGCGAAGCCGTGCGTCACGAGGTTGCGCACCGCGTTCGCGTCGCTGACGACGAAGCCCTCGAACCCCACGGCCCCGCGCAGCACGTCCGTGAGCAGCCAGGCGTTGCCGGTCGCGGGGATGCCGTTGAGGTCCATGTACGCCGTCATGATGTTGCCGGCGCCGGCCTCGACCGCCGACGCGAACGGCGGGAGATAGACGTTCCAGAGCTCTGAGTCGGAGATGTTGACCTCGTCGTAGTCGCGCCCGCCCAGCGCGGCGCCGTATGCCGGCGAAGTGCTTGGCACCGGCGATCAGGCGCTCGGGCGTGCCGATCCCCTCGCCCTGGAAGCCGCGTACCTGGGCAGCGGCGACGACCGCGCCGAGGAACGGATCCTCCCCCGCACCCTCGATGATGCGACCCCAACGCGGATCGCGGGCGACGTCGACCATCGGCGCGAAGGCCCAGTGAATGCCCACCGCTCGCGCCTCACGGGCGGCGACCGCTTGACCCCGCTCGATCGTCTCGGGGTCCCAGGATGCCGCCATCGCGATCGGCACCGGAAGGATCGTGCGCAGCCCGTGGATCACGTCGAAGCCGAACAGCACGGGAATCCCGAGCCGGCTGCCCTCGATCGCCAGCCGCTGGAGGCGGTTGATCTCGGCGGGATCGGTCATGAAGAGCAGCGACCCGACCTCGCCTCGCCCGAGGGCCGCCTCGACCGTCGCGGGCTCGGACGGCAGACCACCGACGCTCGCGTCCGTCTCCGTCAGCGAGCCGAAATAGAAGAGCTGGGTGAGCTGCCCGGCCTTCTCCGCCGTCGTCATCCCCGCGATCAGCGCATCGGCGCGCGACCGGATCGCTGCGTCGGTCATCCGTGCTCCCTGTGGCCCGATCGTTGCTCGTCGACCATCTCGCGCTCCGCCCACGGCAGCCTTCGGGAACTATCCCATCCGGTGCTCAGGTCGCTCGGGCGGCGTCGGCGAACACCCGCAGGCCGCCGCTCCAGCCGTCCGGCGCCCCGACGGCGTCGCGCATCCGCTCCCAGCCCTCGCCGTGGCGCTCGAGGTTGCGGTGCTCGAGCTCGACGCGCGTCCGGCCTGGTGCTTCGGCCACGAAGCGCACCTCCACCTCGCTCGTCCTGTCGAGGTCCGTCTCGAGCTGCCAGCGCGTGTTGATGTCCCAGCTGAACACGACGCGGCTCGGCGGCTCGTAGGCGAGCACGCGCGCCCAGCGGCACTCGCTGCCGTCGGCGCCGCGGTCGTAGACGTGGCCGCCGACGCGGGGCTCGAAGACCATCTCGGCCAGGTCCGCCTCGAGGATGTGGTGCTCCGGATTCCACCAGCTGCCCATCCCCTCCGTGAACACGGAGAACGCGCGCGCGATCGGCGCCGCGACCACGATCGACGTCTGCACGGACGTTGCTGCTGCCTGCAGGGTCATGAGACCTCCTCGGCTCGTTGCTCGATGGCTGTCTTGAACGCCACCAACGCTTGGTTCCAGAACTGGTCGAGGTACGCGCGCAGCGCGCCGACCCCGTCCGGGTCGAGCTGGTAGATGCGGCGGTTGCCCGCCCGCCGGTCGATCACCAGCCCGGCGTCCTTGAGCACCTTGAGGTGCTGCGAGACGGCGGGCCGGCTGACGGGCAGGTCGCGGGCCAGCTCGCCAACCGCACGCGGGCGATCGGCGAGGCGCTCGAAGATCGCTCGCCGCGTCGGATCGCCCAATGCCGTGAGTCCGTCAGCTCGGTAAGTCAAGACGAACCGTAAGGCTACGCTTACCGAGCTTGCGTGTCAAGAACGCCGGCGAGTCGGCAGCCGGAGACCGCGCCTGCGCATCTCCCCGGCGAGTTCCGTCACGACCTGGCGAAGAACGGGAACGAAGGCGTCGACGGCCGGAGGCGTGGCGACTCCCTTCGCGGTGGCCAGGTAGACGGCGCGCGCAGGTGCGTCGTCACCGTGCAGGGCCACCAGCGCGACGCCCTCTCGGACCGTGCTGACGGCGAGCGCGGGCACGAGGGTGACCCCGAAGCCGGCGGCGACGAGGCCCTGCTTGGCGGTCCACTCGCGGGCGACGAACTCGATTCGCCCACGTTCGGCCAGCTCAGGGGCCAAGGTCAGCAGGGGATCCTGGACCGTCCGGTCTCCCACGATCCAGCTCTCGGCGGCGAGCTCCGAGAGTCGCAGGGAGCGTCGCGTGGCGAGTCGGTGCGCATGAGGGAGCGCGACCAGCATCGGCTCGTCGAGAAGATGAGCCAGCTCGACCCGCTGGGCCTGAAGCGGAAGCCGCGCGTCCGCGCTGACCACGGCGAGGTGAAGATCACCGGCCTCGAGGCGCGCGAGCTGGCGGGGCGAGGTGCCCTCGACCAGCGACGGCGAGATGTCGGGGTACCGGGTGCGAAAGGCCGCGAGCGCCCGCGGCACGAGCTCGGCGTTGGCCGTCGGGAAGGCGCCCACGCGAAGCTGCCCGGCCTCGAGCCGGCCGAGCGCCGCGACCTCACGACGAGCTGCGCTCAGACGGTCGAGGACGGCCTCCGCGTGCGGGAGGAGAGAGCGGCCTGCGTCGGTCAGCCGCACGCCGCGGCGGGGCAGCCGGTCGAACAGCGGCGCGCCGACGTCGTCCTCGAGCGCGGCGATCTGGCGGGAGACGGCCGACTGGGTGTACTGGAGCGCCTCGCCGGCGGCGGTGAACGAGCCGCGGGCGGCGACCTCCCTGAACGCAAGCAGCAACGCGGTATCCATGCGCAAAATGCATGCTAACAATGCGAAAGCGTCGTTTGGCGCATGGCATCGCTCACCGTATCGTCAGGCCATGCCCAGGATCGCACTCGTCACCGGCGCCAACCAGGGCCTCGGCTTCGCGCTGGCCGAGGGGTTGGCGCAGCAGCTCGACGCCGGCGACGTCGTCTATCTCACCGGCCGCGACCCGCACCGCGTGCGCGTCGCGGCCGAGCGGGTCACCAGCCCGCGCGCGGAGGTGCGAGCGCGCGTCGTGGACGTTCGCGACGATGCGGCCGTGGCCGCGTTCGCGGATGAGATCCGCGCGTCCCACGACGGCGTCGACATCGTCTTCTCGAACCACTATCAGCGGGTGCTGCCCTCCGATGCGCCCGCCGAGGTCGTCGGCGGCTACATGGACACCAACAACCTCGGCACCACGCGCGTGCTGCGCAGGTTCGATCCGCTCTTGCGGGACGGCGGGCGGCTGCTCGTCGTGGCCAGCACCCTGGGCACGCTGCGCGAGCTTCCCCGCGAGCTGCGGGGGCGCTTCGACACCGACAAGATGTCGCTGGACGACGTCGACGCCGCGATGCTGGCCTGGCGAGACACGGTCATCGCAGGCCGGGCCGCCGACGAGGGATGGCCCGAGTTCATCAACATCCCTTCGAAGGTCGGCCAGGTCGCGGCGGCGCGCGTGCTGGCCCGGGAGCGCCACGCGGCCGGCCGGCGCGACGGAACGCTGGTGGCCGCCGTGTGTCCCGGGATGATCGACACCGGCGCGTCGCGCCCCTGGTTCGACATGACCAACGCGCAGACGCCGGCCCAGGCGGCTGTCGCGCTCCTGCGCCTCGCCCTGCGCCCCGCCGTCGACCCGCGCTTCTACGGCGAGCTGGTGCGCTTCGACACCGTCCTCCCCTGGCGCTGAGCCCGGGGCAGGTGCCGTCGCTCCACCCGCGCGCCGTACGATGCGCGCATGCGGCCGGTCGTCTTGGCGGGATGTGCGCTTGCGCTCGCCTTCGCTGCCCCGCCGGCGTTCGGGCAGTCCGCGCCGCTGAACGGTCCGGACGGCACGAGCCTCAACAAGGTGCTCGTGATCGGCACCGACGGAACACGGTGGGATCGGCTGCGGTCGGTGATGCGGTCCGGTCGCGCACGCAACCTGGTCCGGATCCAGCGTGAGGGCTTCGGCCGTCCCTCGCTCCTCGACTACGGGCAGCGCACCCTGACCCTCAGCGAGGTCGGCTGGTCGTCGATCGCCAGCGGCGTCTGGGAGGACAAGCACGGCGTCGACGGCACCCGGCTGAACATGGACCCCGGGCAGGCGACGAAGAACGGCTACCTCGACTTCCTGACCCGGATCGAGAGCGCCCGCCCAGCGCTCAGCACGTTCCTCGCCAGCGACTGGGACAACCTCGGGCTGCCGCTGAACGGCGGGCCGATCTTCGGCACCGCCATGGACGCGAACTTCGCTGCGCGCGTCCCTGTCGAGTCGATCGAGGCGTGGGACGCGGGCGACGCCCAGGTGACCCAGGCCGCTGCGCGGTACCTGCGTCGCGGCAATCCGGACGCGGGCTTCGTCTACCTCGGCCTCGTCGACGAGACCGCTCACCTCGCGGGCTCCGCGACCCAGACCTACACGACGGCGATCGGCACCACCGACGAGCGGATCGGCAGGCTGCTCGCGGCGGTCCGAGCCCGCGCGAGCTACCCGTTCGAGAGCTGGACCGTCCTCGTGACCACGGACCATGGCCAGCGGCCGCTGGACGAGCCGTCCGCGGCCAGCCACCTGGGGGACACCCGGCTGGAGCGAACCGTGTTCGTGCTCGGCATGGGCCCGGGGCTGCGCGGGGTGCGCAGGGCGCGCGTTGTCGACATCCTCCCGACCGTCCTGCACCAGCTCGGGCTGCGGACCGTCCCGGCCTGGAGGCTCGACGGGCGCTCGTTGAGCCGCGCGCGGCCCCCGTCGTCGGCCTCGGCCTCGCTGCGCGGCCGGCGCCTGGTCGCGCGCGTGAGGCTCGGCGCCCGCCCGCGCGGCGTCCGCGCCGTCAGCTTCCGCCTCCCGTCCGGCGTGCGCGCGACCGCGGCATCGCTGCGCGTGAACGGCCGGCGGGTCGACGGGCTGCGGCTCCTCCCCGGCCGCCGGACGCTGGCGGCGCGCTTGGACGTGCCCAAGCTGGGGTCGCTCGCGCTCGTCGCGACGACCGACGGGGCGGCGGGCGGCCGGGCGCTGACGGTCACCCTGAGCGGCCGCCGCGGACCACTCGGCGCCCTGTCGCTTCCGCTCAGCTCGACGGGTTGAGGGCCGACCGGGATGAGCGTCGGGGCCACGATCGCCCTGGGGGCGCTCATCGGGCTCGTGCTCGGTGTGCTCGTCAGCCTCGCCACCGACGTCCCGCTCGCACCGGAAGCCGGCCTCGCGATCGGCGCGCTCGTCGGCTGGCGCGTGCGCCGGGCAACGGGGATGACGTCGCGAGCCGGACCGGCCGCTCAGTCGATCTCGAGCAGGTGCGGCGCGTCGGGCGACAGGGCGGCGGGGTCGCTGACGAGCGCGCCGGGCGGCGGCGGCACCGGCCCGTCCAGCAGCGGATCGCCGGTGGCCACCATCCACTCGTGCAGCCGGCGTTCCAGGTCCTCGCGCACCGCGTCGAGCTCGGGATCGCCGGCCAGGTTGCGCAGCTCACCCGGGTCCAGGAGCAGGTCGTGGAGCTCCTCGCGCGGACGCTGGCGCCTGCCCCAGCCCGCCGCCACGAGCAGGTCCTTGGACGGGGAGTCGTCGATGTTGGCCAGCACCGGCTCGAGGCGGTCGCCGAAGCGCCGGATCAGCTTGTACCGATTGGTGCGGATCGCCCGCTGGGGGTCGTAGGCGACGTGGTAGGTCAGCTCGGCGAAGAGCTCGTCGCGCACCTCGGAGGTCTGCCCGCGCGCGAGGGGCAGCAGCGATCGTCCGGCCAGGCCGTCGGGCAGCGGCGCGCCGGCCAGCTCGCAGAGCGTCGGGTACAGGTCGACGTGGGAGACCAGCGCATCGGCGACGCGGCCGCCCGCGAACCCACCGGGGCCGCGCATGATGAGCAGCACCCCGAGCCCGCGGTCGGTCAGCGTTGCCTTCGCCCCGGGGACGGGGAGCCCGTGGTCGGTCGTCAGGACCACGATGGTGTCGTCGGCGAGGCCGAGCTCGTCCAGCGCACCCAGCACCGCGCCGACGCCCCGGTCGAGCGAGCCGACACTGGCGTTGAACGAGGCCATGTCCGCGCGCGTCTGCGGCGTGTCGGGCAGGTGCGCGGGCGGCGCGACGTAGAGCGCATCGCGCGGCGAGCTGGGCCGGAAGAACTCCCGGTGGGTCTCGAAGAACCCGATCGACAGGAAGAACGGCTGCGGCGGTCGGCTGTTCAGCAGCTTCCGTGCCGCGGGGGCGATGGCGTGCGCCTGCGTGGTGGCGACGTCGACGATGTGGTCGTAGCCCAGGACGGCGGGATCGACGGAGAGGTGCTGCTCGCCGATGAGCGCCGACCAGTAGCCCGCCCGGCGCAGCGGATGCACCAGGTGGCGGCCGTAGTCGCGCAGCTGCCACCCGCGGTGGGCCAGCCCGGTCATGCCGTTGACGTGTGCCCACTGGCCGGTGAGCAGGCAGGCGCGCGAGCCCGAGCAGGACGGGGCGGCGCAGAACGCCTGACGGAACAGCAGCCCTTGGTCGGCGAGCCGCTGCATGTTCGGAGCCGGAACCTGGTGGCCGTAGGGCTGGACGTGGCGCCCGGTGTCGTGCGAGTGCAGGTAGATGATGTTGGGTCGGCCCACGCGGACGATGGATCGTGTCGAGCTGCCGGCTGCGGGTCAACGGCCTGAGCGTCTACTTCATCCTGCCCAACGCGGGCGTCTCCGTGGAGGACTTACAGGCGTCGCTGCGACGTGACGACCGAACTCGTGGCGAGGCGACGCTCGGCCTGGTCTCCATTCAGGCGAGCGCTTCCGTCAGCGCAGGCGAGCCGCTACGTGCCGTGACCTACGCTCTCAAGCCGGGTCTCACGTACGTGGTGCTGTCGGAGACAGACGAGGAAGGCGGCGGCAGCGTCGCGAGGGCGCGAGGCCAACGGCGCCGCGGCCGCGGCGCCACGGGCCACGGTGCGGATGGTCGGCCTGCGCTTCCGCGGCGACCGCGTTCTGCCTCGGCGGGGCGTCGTCCGGGTACAGAACGGCGACGGCGTGCCGCACTTCGCGCTCGCGTTCCCACTGCGCCCGGGCGTGACGACGAAGCAGTTCGGCCGCGTGCTCCGCAGCAACAGCGAGCGCGCGTTCGGGCGGATCTCCGCGGGCGCGCCCTACGGCCTGCAGGCGATCAGGAGGTCCGGTTCGCCAGGGCCGGGCGGGATGGGTTCGTCTGCTTCTTCGGCGAGCACCACCGGCTCGGGATGTGCCGGCTGGTCATGGTGAGATAGCGACGAGCCATGCCGAACCGCCGCGCCGGCGCTCCAGCACGGAGGGGCGAGCCGGGCGCGTCTGCTGAGAGGAGCCACCATGTCCGACGCTGACCAAGGCGGATCCCGGTCGCCCGAAACGCCAGGGGGCGACGATCGCAGGCTCGACTTCCGTCCCGGGATGGGGATGTGGTGGGAGATCACGCGCAGCACCGAGGACACCTCCGGCGCACTCTTCGAAGCCACGAACTGGATCGAGCCGCGGATGCCCGGACCTCCCGTTCACGTGCACCCGACCGCCGAGGAGAGCTACGAGGTGATCGAGGGCAGGCTCGAGGTCTTCATGAACGGGGAGTGGAGTCCCGTACGTGCCGGCGAGAAGGCGACCGTGCCTGCAGGTGTGCCGCATTCGGTTCGCAACGCGAGTGACGGACGCGCGAGGATCGTGAACATCCATCAACCGGCGCAGCGGTTCGAGTCGTTCTTCCGCGACATGCACAGGCTGATCCACGAGGGCAAGATCAAGCGACTCCCGCCGAAGGACCCCGTTCCGCCATCTACGCAGCCATGCTGTTCGGCAGGTACCCGAACGAGATCCGCGCGATCAAACCGCCCAACCAGGTCTTCCAGCTTCTGGCGCTGGTCGGGAGAGCACTCCGCTTCAAGATCTAGCGAACGACTCGCGGCGCTCGGATGAGGTAGCGACGATCCTCCAGAGCTACGGCTGCGCCAGCGTGTGCGCCAGCAGGATGGTCGCGTCGTCGCGCAGCGGACGCTGCGAGAAGGACAGCACCGCGTCCTGCAGGGCACGCACCATTCCGGCGGCCGTGGCTGTTCCACACGCCATCAGCGTCCGGGTGATGTTCTCGATGCCGAACAGGTCGCCCGCGTCATCGCGGTGTTCAGCGATTCCGTCGGAGTAGAGCAGCACCCGCTGTCCGGGCTCGATGTGGTGTTCGACGCGGTGGAAGGTCCGCTCGCGGTCGAACAGCCCGAGGGGGTAGGTCCCTTCTCCGTCGAGTTCGACGACCGCGCCGCCATCGGCGTCGACGATCAGCGGACGGGGGTGGCCGCAGTTGATCGAAGCGAGCGTGCGGCTGGTCGGGTGCCAGATGAGGAACACCGCGGTCAGAAACCGATGCCGGCCGCCGACATCGAAGACGGCTTCGTGGACGGCTTGGGCGGTCTGCTCGAGATTGGCGTCGTTGCGCCGTGCCGCGCGCAGGGCGCCCACGGCCACGGACGACATGGCGGCCGCTGTGTTGCCCTTGCCCATCGCGTCGCCGACGGCCAGCCAGAGACCGTCGTCGTTCTCGGCGAAGTCGAAGAAGTCGCCGCCCACCTCGTAACCGGGCAGGACGCCGCCCGCGACATGAGCGCCCGCGACGGTGGCGATGCGCGGCGGAAGGAGGTCCTGCTGGATCTCGCCCGCGGCGTTGATGGTCTTTCGTCGCCGCGCTCGATGGACCACGTCGGTGTAGCCGCTGACGAGCTCCAGGGCCACGGCGGCGCCATCCGCCAAGTCCTGGAGCCCGCCCATCGGCCCGCCGCAGGTCACGAGAACGCCGAGCGCACGGTCACGGACGCACAGGGGTGTGATCCGGGCGTCAGGGATCTTGGAGGACACGATGTCCCGAACCCGATCGAAGGTCTCGGGGGGAAGCTCGGGCCCCACGGCCAGCGGCGCCTGAAGGCGCTCGGGGAACGACGCCTCGCCGCCGAGCTTGATCAGGCACGAGCCGTCGATGTCTATGACGTAGACGGCGACCTGCTGCGCCCCCGCGGCTCGTGCTTCACGCAGGACGGCCGCCGGTAGGCGATGAGAGACGAGCTCATGCAGGAGCTCGGAGGCATAGCCGCCGCGCGAAACCGTATCTGGGCCGACGTGAGAGACCTTCGTACCACCGAGCGGGACGGGGAAGCGGGCGCCCACATAGCTTACCTCGGCGAGGAGTCAGGACGGAGCCGCCCGGAGGTGCGGATCTCGCCTCACGGTTACCATCGCCCCCATGAGCCTCCAGCTCGATCACGACGCGCACGAGGGGATCCACGTCATGGCGGTCTCCGGCGAGCTGGACTTGGCCAGCGCCCCCGAGGTTCGCGCAGCGCTCGCCCTTGCCGCCTCCGGAAGGGAGGGACATCTCATCCTCGACCTCTCGGACGTCACCTTCATCGACTCCACCGCGCTGGGGATGCTGCTGCGCGCCGATGAGCAGCTGGCCGGCGATGGGGTCCGCATGGTGCTCGTCTGTCCACCCGGGCCCGTCCAGCGGCTGCTCGTGCTGACCCGCCTCGACGGGCGGCTGGCCCTCGAACCGGATCGCGCGAGCGCCCTGGCCAGAACACGCTCCGCCCAGCGCGACGCCGAGGACGCGTGAGAAGCAGCGCGATCTCGCCGGGCCCGGCGGGCCTGCGCAGCATCGGACGCCGGGACTAGGAGGCGGCCTCAAAGCGCATGCAGATGCGCGAGCCCTTGTCCGTGGCGCTGATGTCCATGCTCGACGTCAGGGTCCTGATCAGCGCCAGCCCGAGCCCGAGGCCGGGACTGTCTGACCTCGGGCTGACGCCCACGCCGTCATCCTCGACGCTCACGCGCAGCGTGCGACCATCGGTGCACTCGGCGAGGACGCGGATCGTTCCCGACCGGCCCTCGCGGTCGCGGAAGGCATGAACGACGGCGTTGGTGACGGCCTCCGAGACGCACAGCGCCACATCCCCGGCGTGCACTCCACACCGCGCTGCGAACTGCGACACCGCGGCGCGCGCGGTCCGGACGCTCGGGGCCTCGGGTGGGAGTTCAAGCAGCAACGAGTTGCCCTGCATGCAGAGATGCGCTGTCCGCGTTCCCTGCGCCGCACGCAGAAATCCTGTATCGACGTCCGCGCGCAGCCGGCCGGTCGCGGGGAACGAGTCGTCCGCCGGGTGACGGGTACAACACAAAACCGTCATGACGTCTGAAGCCCGAACCGCCAAGGAGCGTGTCGCCTGCAACGAGGCCGCGTTTCGGCGCATCAACGAGAGCGTCGAGGCCGACTACTCCGAGACGGAGTACGGCGGGCGAATCGGCTTCCTGTGCGAGTGTGGTCACTCGGACTGCGAGGAGCCGATCGAGATGACCCGGCGAGAATACGAGCGCATCCGCGAGCATGCTCGGCGCTTCGCCGTCATAGCCGACCATGCGATCGGGATCACTGAAGACATCGTCGAACGCCATCAGGGTTACGCCGTCGTGGAGAAGCACGAGGACGTGGCCGACCTCGCCGAGCGCTCCGACCCGCGCCGATCGGCGCGGCGCAAGCCCTAGCCGGGCGGGATGTTCTGGTTGCGGCGGAAGAGGTTGCCGGGGTCGTACGCGCGCTTCAGCGCCTGCAGGCGCGCGTACTTCTCCGGCCCGTAGGCCTGGCGGATGCGCTCCTGCCCCTCCTCCATGAGGAAGTTGACGTAGACGCTCGTGTGATGGGGCTCGAGCGCCGACCAGAAGTCCCTGACCCACTCCCGCTCGGCGTCGAAGCCGTCGGGGGTCGCCGTCATGCCCGTGATGTTGAAGGTGTGTGCCGCGTCGCGGCCGTTGAAGGCCGTGTCGTCGGCGGGGACACGCGCGACCGCGCCACCGAGCTGCCAGATCGGGAAGGCCGTCAGCGGCGAGCGGATGCGCATGGCGTGATCGACCGCGATGTCGATCACGTCGTCGCTGAGCGCCGCCACGTCGCAGGCCCGCATGTAGTACCACCAGTCGTGCGGGAAGGACGCGTCGAACATCGCCTGATGGGCGACGTAGGGCTTGGGCACGCACAGATCGAGCACCGGTGAGCCGAACGCCTTGAGCGGGCGCACGACCGCCTCGCCCTCGTCGACGGGTCCCGCGTAGCAGCACGCGACGGCGACAACCGGCCGGCCGTGCAGCTCCTCAGGGACGAACGGCAGCGGCGGCGCCTTGCGCTGGATGACGATCGTCATCAGCTCGTCGGGCGCCTCCGCGCTCCACTCGCGGTAGAAGCGCAGGAGCGCGGGCGCCTGCTCCATCGGCCAGAAGATCGGTCCTGCGAAGACGATCGGGCCCACGGGATGCAGGCGGAACTCGAACTCGGTGGCGATGCCGAAGTTCCCGCCACCCCCGCGCAGGCCCCAGAAGAGGTCGGCGTTCTCCGTCTCGCTGGCCTTCACGAACTCGCCGCCGGCGGTGACCAGGTCGACGGACAGGAGCTGGTCGATCGTGAGCCCGTGCTTGCGCTGCAGCCAGCCGATGCCGCCGCCGAGCGTCAGTCCCGCGACCCCGGTGTGGGTGACGATGCCGCCGGTCGTCGCGAGCCCGAACGCCTGCGTCTCGCGGTCCAGCTCTCCCCACAGCACGCCCGCCTGGGCCCGCGCGGTGCGCGCGTGCGGGTCCACGCGGATCCCCTTCATCGGTCCGAGATCGATGACGATCCCACCGTCGCACACGGAGAGGCCGGGGAAGCTGTGGCCGCCGCTGCGCACCGCGACCTCGGCGCCGGCGTCCCGCGCGAACCCGACGGCCGCGATCACGTCAGCGACCCCGGTACAGCGCGCGATCAGGGCCGGCGAGCGGTCGATCGACCCGTTCCAGACGCGGCGCTCCGCGTCGTAGGCCGGATCCCCGGGATCGAGGAGTTGCCCACGGAACGACGTCTCCAGCTCACGCAGGGCGGCCTCGTCGAAGTCGCGGCCGCTGGCGATGGTCATGCCCGCGACACTACACGCGGCCGTGGGGGCCCGGTGGGCTCAAGTTGCTCGCGCCTTCTGCCGACGACAGGGCAAGGCGCCCCCGTCGCGAGGTGCGTGCACCATGTCCTCTTCATCGCCCATCAACGAGGCCCAGCGGATCGGCGCGGCGATCCGAGGCGTCCTGCCCCGCGGGCAGACGCTGCCCGCCGAGGCGTGGGCAAGCCGTCACCGGGCGTTGCTGTGGATCTTGTGGGCACACGTCGTCGCGCTCGTGGCGTTCTCCATGCTCCGTGGGTCGGACCTGGGGACGTCGCTCGCCTCGGTGCTGCCGATCGCCCTCGCGGGCGGAGCGGCGACGCTCGAGCGTGCCGGCCGCCGCGCACGCTCTGTGGCCGTCGTGTTCGGGCTGCTGACCGCGTCGGCGGTGCTGGTGCACGCCTGGGACGGGCAGATCGAAGCCCACTTCCACTTCTTCGTCATGATCGCCGTCCTCGCGCTCTACGAGGACTGGCTCCCGTTCGGCCTCGCGGTCGCCTACGTCGTGGCCGAGCATGGGGTGCTCGGCGCGGTCGCGCCGCACTCCGTCTACAACCACGGCGGGAGCCCTTGGGGATGGGCGGTCGTCCACGGTGTGTTCGTGCTCGGCGCCGGCGCCGCGAGCGTCGTGACGTGGCGCCTCAACGAGGACATGCGCGCGCGCATGGGTGAGGCGCACGCGCGCGAGCGCGAGATCTCCGAGCGCTTCCAGGTCGCCTTCGAGAGCGGCGTCTCGGGGATGGCGATCACATCCCCCGACGGGCGCTTCATCAAGGTCAACCAGGCGCTGTGCGACATGATCGGCTACGCCCCGCGCGAGCTGCTCGCCCTCGACTTCCCGTCGATCACCCACCCCGACGACGTCGTCGCCGATCGCGACCAGCTGCGCGCGATGCTCGAGGGCGTGACCGACGTCTACGAGACGGAGAAGCGATACCTGCATCGCGACGGTCACGAGGTCTGGGTGCAGATTGGGGTCACCGCCGTTCGGGGGGAGAACGGCAACGTCCAGTACTTCATCGCCCAGATGCACGACGTGACGACGCGCCGGCGCTTCGAGGAGGAGCTGGCGCACCGCGCCCTGCACGACCCGCTGACCGGACTGCCCAACCGGGCGCTGTTCGTCGACCGGCTCGGCCATGCCCTCGTGCGCCTGCGACGGCACGCCGACGAGGTCGCCGTCCTGTTCGTCGATCTGGACCGCTTCAAGCTCGTCAACGACGGCATGGGCCACGCCGTCGGTGACGCGGTGCTCCTGGAGGCGGCCAGCCGCCTCTCCGCGACGGCGCGGGCCGAGGACACGGTCGCGCGCTTCGGCGGCGACGAGTTCACGATCCTGTGCGAGAACGCCGGCGAGGAGGAGGCGCGCTTGGTCGCCCAGCGCATGCTCACCGCGTTCGCACAGCCGTTCGTGCACGACGACCGCGAGTTCCATCTCAGCGCGAGCGTCGGCATCCGCGTCACCGGTGACGTCGCTGCGACGCCCGACTCGCTGCTGCGCGACGCCGACCTCGCGCTGTATGCGGCCAAGGAGCACGGCCGCGCGCGGGCGGAGGTCTTCGACTCCCGGACGCGCATGCAGGGCATCGACCCGCTCGCGACCGAGCAGGCCCTGCGGCTCGCGATCCGTCGCGGCGAGCTGTGCCTGCACTACCAGCCCGAGGTCGATCTGGAGACGAGCCGGATCGTGGCCGTCGAGGCGCTGGTCCGCTGGCAGCACCCCGAGCGGGGCCTCGTGCCGCCCGGCGAGTTCATCCCCGTGGCCGAGCAGAGCGGCCTGATCGTGCCCCTGGGCGAATGGGTGCTGGGAGAGGCATGCCGCCAGCTCGCCGCCTGGCGACGTGCCGGGGCGATCGCCCACGACGTGCGCGTGGCGGTGAACGTCTCCGCGCGCCAGCTCTCGGACCCGCAGCTGCCGCTGACCGTCGCCGCCGCGCTGAGGTCGGCCGGGCTGGAGCCGGCGGCGCTGTGCGTCGAGATCACCGAGAGCGCGGTCATCCAGGACGCCGAGCTCGCGCTGGCGAACATGTACGCGATCAAGCGGCAGGGCGTCTTCGTCGCCCTCGACGACTTCGGCGTGGGGTTCTCGTCGCTCAGCCAGATCCGCGAGCTGCCGCCTGTCGACGTGATCAAGGTGGATCGGTCGTTCACCGCCGGCCTGGGTCGCAACGACTCCGACGGAGCCGTGGTCACCGCCGTGCTGACGCTCGCGCGCTCGCTGGGCCTGACGGCCGTGGCCGAGGGCGTGGAAACCGTGGACCAGATCGGCCTGCTCCGCGGCCTCGGCTGCGAGGTGGGCCAGGGGTTCCACTTCTCACGGCCGCGGGCACCCGACGACATCGAGCCTCTGCTCCGTGCGGGCGCGGCGCCGGCGCCGGCGCTGGCGTCGAAGGCGGCGGCCCGCGTCCCCGACGCCGCCTGATCGCTGCCGTGGAGCACGTCGCAGGCTCGGGCCGGTCCGTCGCGACGCCGGTGCTCGCCGGAGAGCTGCTGGTCGCGTGCGGGCTCTCGTGGAGCGCCGGCCTGATCCACGTCAAGGCCGGGATCGACCACCTGCACGAGCACGTGCTCGTCTCGGTCGCCTTCGGGCTCGTGGCCGCAGCGCAACTGGCGTGGGGCATCTCGCTGTACCGGCGCCCGACGCGCGGCCTCCTGGCCGCCGGTGCCGCACTGAGCGTCATGGTCGTCGCGCTCTGGGGGATGTCGCGCGCCACAGGTCTGCCGCTCGGCCCCGATCGCTGGAGTCCCGAGCCGGTCGGGGCGCTCGACGCCGTCGCGAGCGCCGACGAGGTCGTGCTGGCGCTCCTCGCCCTCTTGCACCTGCGCTCCGGTCCGGCGGCGCGCGGCGTCGCACCGCTCGCCGCAGCCGCGGGCATGTGCCTCATCCTGCTCGGCTCGCTGCTCGTCGCCGTCGGCGGCCATGCGCACTGATCCGCCGACTGGATCTCCGGGCCATGCCTGGCATACGATGGGCCTCGTGCCCGACCACTCCCGAGACGGTGCCACGCTGGAGACCGTCGCGGTGGGCACTGACGGCTCCCCGACGGCCACCAAGGCGGTGAAGTTCGCCCTCGACCTCGCGGAGCGGTTCGGCGCCCGCGTCGTGTTCATCACCTCCTACCGGCCCGTGAGCGAGAGCCGGCTGAAGCACGAGCAGAAGGAAGCGCCCCAGGAGCTGCAGTGGTCGATCAACCCGGCGGAGGACGTCGAGGCCACGCTGCGCGACGTGGAGGAGATGGCCGATCAGCGCGGCCTGAAGTGGACGAGCGAGGCGCGCGAGGGCGATCCCGCCGACGTGCTCGTGGACCTCGCCGACGAGCACGGCGCCGACGTCCTCGTGATCGGCAACAAGGGCATGCACCGGCGGGTCCTCGGTAGCGTGCCCAACAGCGTCTCGCACAAGGCGAGGTGCTCCGTGATGATCGTGAAGACGACCTAGACGATGGGCCGCAACCCGATCCAGGTGATCGTTCTCGCGCTGATCGCTGCGGGCTGCATCTACGTGGTCTTCAAGGTCGCGGCGGGCTGGGCCGACTGGGTGGTGTTCGGAATGATCGTGGTGACCGCGCTGGGCGCCGCCGCGGCCATCTACCCGCGCCAGTACCCGACGCGCAAGCGCGCGTACACCCGCCGCTCCGACGACAGGTTCCGGCGCCCATGACGCCCCGCCCGGCCGCCGCGTGGAGCGCCGCTTCGCGCAGCTGAGCCGGCACGCGGCGCGAGCACCGATGAGCACTCCGCCGACACGCTATGCCAGGTCCGGCGACGCCTCGATCGCCTACCAGGTCGTCGGCGACGGGCCGCTGGACCTGGTCCTCGTCCTGGGCTTCGCCACGCACCTCGAGCTGCAGTGGGAGTCGCCTGCCCTGGCTCGCTTCTTCGAGCGGATCAGCTCGTTCTCGCGCATGATCGTCTTCGACAAGCGGGGGACCGGGCTCTCGGACCCGGTCGCCGAGGTACCGACGCTCGAGGAGCGCATCGACGACGTGCGGGCGGTCATGGACGCGGCGGGCTCCGAGCGCGCGGCCCTGCTCGGGATCTCCGAGGGCGGGCCGATGAGCGTGCTGTTCGCGGCCACCCACCCCGAGCGCGTGACCGCGCTCGTGCTCTACGGGGCCATGGGCCGCACCACCGAGGCCCCCGACTACCCGTGGGCCTCACCCGCGGAGGCGCTGCGCGAGGCCGCCGCCGAGTTCATCGCCCCCTACTGGGGCCAGGACGCGGAGGGGACGGTCGAGCTGTTCGCTCCGAGCTCCGCGCACGATCCCGAGACGCTGGCGTGGACCGCGCGCATGGAGCGCTCCGCCGCCAGTCCGGCGATGGTCCAGCGGATCTTCGAGATGTTCCTGGACATCGACGTGCGAGCCGTCCTGCCCACGATCCACGTCCCGGCGCTCGTGCTCCACAGGCGCGGCGACCGCGTCGTCAGCCGGCACGCCGGCCGCGAGCTCGCCGCGCGGATCCCCGGCGCCCGGTACGTCGAGCTCGCAGGGATCGACCACGTGCCGTGGGCGGGCGACGCCGAAGCCGTGCTGGGGGAGGCCGAGGAGTTCCTGACCGGCACCCGCTCGGTGCCCGAGCCCGATCGCGTGCTGGCCACGGTCATGTTCACGGACATGGTCGGCTCGACGCAGCGCGCGGTGGAGCTCGGGGACGCGCGCTGGCGCGAGCTGCTGTCAGCCCACCAGGCGGCGGTGCGACGCGAGCTCGTGCGGTTCCGCGGGCGCGAGGTCAAGACCCTGGGCGACGGCTCCCTCGCCACCTTCGACGGCCCGGCGCGCGCGATCCGCTGCGGGGAGGCGATCGCGCAGGCGGCCCGCGCCGCCGGCCTCGAGGTCCGCATCGGCCTGCACTCCGGCGAGGTCGAGCTGATGGACGAGGACGTCGGCGGGATCGCCGTGCACATCGCGGCGCGCATCGGAGCCCTCGCCGCCGCGGGCGAGGTGCTCGTCTCCAGCACCGTCAAGGATCTCGTCGCCGGTGCGGGCATCCGCTTCGAGGACCGCGGCGCGAGGCAGCTGAAGGGCATCTCCGACGAGTGGCGGGTGTTCGCGGCAGCGCCGTGATGCGGAGCGCGAACGCGATCGCCCCTACGCCGGCGGCACGAACTTGCTCGCGGTGAACACCGCCCCCTGGGGATCGCTGAGCACCGTCATCCGGACCCAGGGCGCATCGAGCGGCGGTGCGAGGACCTTCCCGCCGAGCTGCTCGGCCCGGTCGGCGGTCGCGTCGGCGTCGTCGACCGCGAACGTGATGCTCCAGTGGGCCGGGGTGCCGTCTTTGGGCACGAGCCACGCGACCGCGTCCTCGAAGCCCTCGGGCGCCTGGACGTCGGCCATGCGCTTGCGCAGATCGGGGTCGCGCTGGGCGAGGAAGTCCCCGTAGCCCGGCATCCGCCAGACACCGCCGTCGCCCGCCTCCCAGCCGAAGACCGCGCCGTAGAACGCCTTCGCGCCCTCGGTGTCGCGCGTGTTGAGCTCGCTGAAGTTCCAGGTGCCGGGCTCGTTGACGAGCTGTGCCCCCTTGGTCTCCTTGGCCTCCCAGACGCAGAACACCGCGCCGGACGGGTCGGCGAACACGGCCATGCGGCCGGCCTCGGAGATGTCGAACGGCCCCATGAGCACGCTGCCGCCCGCCTCCTCCACGGCCTTGGCGGTCTCGTCGGCGCTCTCGACCGCGACGTAGGTGCTCCACGCCGGCACCGGCGGACCACCGGGCGGCTGTGACCCGACCCCGGCGACGTCGCGGCCCCGGAGCTGGGCCACGAAGTACGGCTCGGACGAGCCGGGGGGCGTGCGGTCCTCGAAGTCCCACCCGAACAGGTCGCCGTAGAACGCGACGGCGGCCTGGGGATCGGGCTGGCCGGTATCCACCCAGCACGGGACGCCTGGCGGGTATGCGTCTCGCTCGAGCACGTTGGCACCTTTCGTCGGATGTCCCGAAGCGGGCTAGGGCGTCGCAAGTCTCGCGCTTCGCGCCGGCGGCAGCGACGGCAGCGCCGTTCCGGCGAGCGAGCCGAGCAGCGACAGACCGGCCGAGACGCCCATCGCCGCCACGAAGCCGTCGCTGAACGCCTCCGCGGAGGCGTAGCTGCCGGCACCCGCGAACACGGCGACGCTGAGCGCGATCCCGAACACGCCGCCCAGCTCGCGCATCGTGCTGTTGGTGCCGGCCGCCTTGCCGATGGCCTCCGGGGGCACCGACCCGACCACGGAGTTCTGTGCGGCGGGGAACGTCATCGAGATGCCGACGCCGGCGACCACCAGCGGCGCGACCAGCTCCCCGTAGGCCATGCCGGCCTCGGCCACCAGGGCGATCCAGGCCATCCCCACCGCCTGCAGCAGCGGCCCGGCCACCAGGAACGGCCGCTCGCCGAAGCGGTCGACGAGCGCGCCGGCGACCGGCGCCACGAAGAACAGCGTCGCCGTCCAGGGCAGCAGCTGCAGTCCGGCCTCCAGCGGCCCGCTCCCCAGCGCGACCTGCATGAACTGGGCGAGGAAGAAGACGCCGCAGAACAGCGACCCCATGGCGAAGAAGATCGCCGTGTTGCCGGCCGAGAACGCGCGCGAGCGGAAGAAGCGCATGGGCAGCATCGGCTCCCGCGCCCGCAGCTGCCAGCCCACGAACGCCGCGAGCAGCAGCGCCCCGGCGGCGAGCGTGCCGACGACCTCCGGGCTGTCCCAGCCGGCGATGTTGCCGCGGACGAGGCCCCACACGAGGCCAAGGACGCCGGTGGTCACGAGCGCGAGCCCGCCCAGGTCCAGGCCGGAGTCCGGGCCGAAGCTCTCCGGGACGCGGGCGAGCGCGAGCGGCACGAGCGCCAGCCCGAGCGGGACGTTCAGCCAGAAGATCCACTGCCACGCGATGCCTTCGACCACGGCCCCGCCGACGAGCGGGCCGCTGGCGACGGCCAGCCCGGTCACGGAGAAGAAGATCCCGAGCGCCCACCCGCGCCGCTCGGGAGGGAAGGCGGCGCTGACGAGCGCGAAGGCCAGCGTCATGATCAGCGCGGCGCCGATGCCCTGGACGCCGCGCGCGGCGACCAGCCAGCCGATCGTCGGCGCCAGCGCGCACGCCGCCGAGGCCAGCGCGAACAGCCCGAGGCCGGCGGCGAACATCCGGCGGCGCCCGAGGCGATCGCCGAGCGCCGCGGCGGTCATCAGCAGCACCGCGAAGCTCAGGTTGTAGGCGTTGACGGTCCACTCGAGCTGCTCGATGGAGGCGCCCAGGTCCCGCCGGATGGTCGTGAGCGCGGTGGTGACGACGAGCGTGTCGAGCGCCGCCATGCACGACGCCAGCGACGCCAGGGTGAGGACCCAGGCACGCGACCTGCTCGTTGCGGTTCTTGAAGTGGTCATGCACCCAGAGATCCGCGTGGCCGGCCGGATCCATCGGCGACGGCCGAGCGCCTATGCCCCGAGCTCGGCCGGCAAGCCGAAGCGGGCGAACGCCGCGGACTCGAGGAACGCGGTGACCGCGGCGATCCGCGCGGCGCCGTCGAGCGTGAGCACGTCTATCCCGTGGGCGACGTAACGCCTGCCCGTCTCGTCTGCGACGTAGAAGCCGAAGGCTGCCTGCCCGTTGGCGCCGACGGGGATGATGCGCCAGCGGTGAAGAGCGAGGGGGTGGCGGGCGAGGAAGGTGCCGATGGCTGCGCGACCCCGGTACCACGTGGGCCTGGGCGGCATGGCGAGCGTCGCGTCATCGGCCAGCATCGCCGCGATCGCAGCCACGTCACCCGCCTCCCACGCCTCGACGTAGCGCTCGACAAGCTCGCGCAATCTGTGGTCACCGATGGAACGCAGCGTCGCCTGCTGGCTGTGGGCGGGCAGGCGCTCCTCGACCGCCGCGTGCGCGCGCTGCAGGGCGCTGTACACCGCCGCGGGCGTCGCGTCGAGCGCCGCGGCGATCTCGCCCGGGGCGAAGCCGAGCACGTCACGCAGGAGCAGCACTGCCCGCTGGCGCGGCGGCAGGTGCTGGAGCGCCGCGATGAAGGCGAGCTCGACAGCCTCGCGCTGCTCGTAGCGGGCCTCGGGCGAGGCCAGCCCGTCGGTGACGGTCTCGTCCGGGTACGGGTCCACCCACACCGACTCGACCAGCGGGCCCTCAGGAGCATCGTGCGGATCGCTGGGCGGCCTGTGGTCGACGGGAAGCAGGCGCTTCGGCCGCCGCTCGATCATCCTCAGGCACACGTTCGTGGCGATGCGGTACAGCCACGAGCGAAGCGAGCTACGGCCCTCGAACCGCGGCAGCCCGCGCCACGCACGCAGGAGCGTCTCCTGGACGGCGTCCTCGGCGTCGGCGACCGAGCCGAGCATCCGATAGCAGTGGGCATGCAGGCCCGCGAGGTTCGGCGTGAGCTCGCGTTCGAAGGCGGCGTCGGCGGTGGGGTTCAGGAGCATGCACGATGTAGGACCGGTCGCGGTCGCCGGACTCATCGCTCCTGCCGCCGAGGAAGCTCAACCGGGCGCTGCTCGGCTCCCCGGCACGCGCGGCGGGCCGGGGACCTCGGGGGTCATGACCGCGGCGTCGGCGCCCTCCTGGCGCCGGCGGGGTGCGGTGAGCAGGCCGTAGATCCTGCTCACCTCGCGCGTGAGCGGGTCGTCCGCCTCCAGGCCGCAGACCTCCTCGAGCACCGAGGCGAGCCCGTCGCGCGCGAGCATCTCGCGCAGCTGGCGCGCCTGGGCGTCGTCGTCGTTGCGGTAGGCCAGCGCGCTGGCGATCGCCCGGGCGAAGCCGGCGGGCACGCGGCCGGTGACGCGATGCACCAGGCGGGCCGCACCGACCAGCGGCCCGTCCGGCGCGAGCTTGCGGATCGGGTCGCGCGCGACGCGCGTGAGCGGGTCGCCCAGGCCGGTGTCGCCGTAGCGCGTGATGACCCACTCGATCGACTGCGCGACGTCGGCGCCCGTGGCCACGTCCACGCTGAGCAGGGACCGGCGCGACGTCTGCAATGAGCGCTGGATCATCGGGCGCAGCAGCGGGTCGGAGATCGCCTCGTGGATGAACGTGTGGCCGCGCAGGATGCCGAGGTAGGCGCACATCGCGTGCCCGGCGCCGAAGCCGAGGAACTTGGCCATCAGGTCCTGCGCGTAGTCGTCGCTCACGGTGACGTCGGGGATCTCGGGCACCGTGCCGACGAGCGGGCCGCCGTCGACCACGAGCGTACGCGACGTGTCGGCGACGAACTCCGGTCGCGGCGAGGCCTTCCAGTCCCCGCGCGTGACCGCCCGCCAGGCGATCGCTCCGGCGATCCCGACCGGGCCGAGCGTGAGGCCGTCGCGCTCGGCGACCTCGTGCAGCGCCGCTGCGAGGGTCGGCGCCGCGTCGCCGTTCTCGACGCACCAGACGTCGACCGGCCGGCCGGCGGGCCGCAGCGCCAGCGCCGGCGCCAGCGGCTCGGCGAGGGCGGCGACGTTGCGCGCCCCGACGGCCGTGGCCACGAGGTCGGCGCCCGCGATCGCCTGGCGGAACGCGTCGGTGCCGATCAGCACCGCGTCGGCTGCGATGACCTGGGTGTCGCCGTCGGTCGTGCGCACGGTGTAGTCCCCGGCCGCCTCGATCCGCTTCACGGTGGCCTCGTTGCGGGCGGCCAGCACCACCCTCCATCCGCCCTCCGCGAACAGCGCCGCGACGTGGGCGCAGCCGATCTTGCCCGCACCGACGATCACGATCCGGCGCTCGGGACGGTGCTCGGTCATCGGCGGCCCGGGTCCGATCGCCGCGCGCTGCTCACTCGCCGTCGGTCGGGCGCAGCACGGTGTGCTGGCGGACCTGCAGCGGCGCGTGGAAGGTGACGGGCGTCTGCCCGAAGCGGAGCTCGTCGCCGTCGTCGAGGCGCCGGCGGCCGACCATCCGCTCGCCGTTGACGAACGATCCGTTGCGTGACAGCCCGTCGTCGATCAGCACCCAGTCGTCGCCCAGGCGCTCGACCTGGGCGTGCACGGTCGACACCTCCGGGTCCCAGTGCAGCGAGATCTCGGCGGACATGCTCCTCCCGATGTGGACCTGCTCCCACGAGCCCGGAAGCGACAGGACCTGCAGCGCGCCGTGCGGGTTGCGGTACAGCAGGTACGGGTCGCCGTGCGCCTCGGCCAGGCGCTGACGCTCGAGCTCCTCGGGCGAGGCAGGCTTGGGATCCGTGGGTGAGGGCGACGCCGACACGGAGCCATTCAACCATCGGCCCAGCAGACCGGCAACTTCCGGGCGACGGCGGCGGCGATGTTGCACGCCCCTTTGACACGGTGTTGACCCGCGCCGCGCCCGCTGAGAGAGTCAGCCCGACCCCGTACGCCGCCCGCAGTCGGAGGGCGCCTGCGTGCGGATATCTCCCCTGTTACCCGGCGGAATCACAAGGAGTCTGTCTTCGTGACCGTATGGGTGCTGACCGATCGCAGGTATCTCGGCCAGCGCATGCCCGCGGCGCTGATCGAATGGCTGCACGGCGAGGGCTGCTCGCCCGAGATCATCGTGGCCGACGACCGCGCCCGCCTGTGCTCCGTCGCCCCGCTCAGCGAGTCGCTCGTCCCCTCGGTCTGGGAGCGTCTCGAGCCGGGCGACCTCGTGGTCACGCGCAGCCGCGACACGTTCGCGCTCGCGCTGCTCGAGGAGGCCGAGGCGCGAGGGGCCCACACGCTCGACGGCGCGCAGGCCGTGGAGCGCGTGCGCCACAAGGCGACGTGCGCCCTGGGCCTCGCCCGCCGGGAGCTCCCGATCCCGCCCACGCTGCTGGCCAGCGGGCCGGCGGACCTCGGCGGACTGCCCGCGTCGGCGTTCCCGCTCGTGGTCAAGCCCGTCCTGGGCGACAACGCCCAGGGCGTGCAGGTCCTGACCGAGCGCGCCGAGCTCGACGCGCTGCAGTGGGACGGCCAGCCGCTCATCGCGCAGGCCTACGTCGAGGCCGGGGGCTTCGACATCAAGCTCTACGTCGCCGGCGACGAGATCTGGGCGACGCGGCGCCCGGGCCCGCTGAGCGACCGCGACGACCCGGTGACCCGCGTCGAGGTCACGCCCGCCCTGCGGCGGATCGCCGAGGGCTGCCGGCGCGAGTTCCGGCTGCGGCTCTTCGGCGTCGACGTCCTCGAGTGCGAGGGCCGCCTGTCCATCGTCGACGTCAACGAGTTCCCGAACTACACCGGTGTCGAGGAAGCGCCGGCGGCGATCGGCGCGCTCGTCCTCGCCGAGGCCGGGCGCACGCCGGTCACCACCCCAGAGAGGATGTCGCTGTGAAGAGCCCGACGATGACGATCGCCTTCCTGATGCAGGGGCCGCCGGGCGAGCACGTGCTGTGGTCCGACGTCGGGCGCCGGCTGGTCGAGGCCGGGGCCGAGGTCGACTTCCTGCACCCCGACACGTCGCTCAACGATCTGTCGCAGGTGCGCGCCGAGCACGACCTGTACGTGCTGAAGTCGGGCTCCGCGCTGGGCCTGAGCATGGCCGGCGCGCTGCACGCCGCCGGCGCGTCGATCCTCAACCCCTACCCGGTGGCCGCGATGTGCCGCGACAAGATCGTGACCAGCGCGCGTGCTGGCCGCCGGCGGCGTGCCGGTCCCCGAGACGTGGGTGACCGAGGACCGCACGCACCTGCGGGCGCTGCTCGAGGGCGGGCCGATCGTCGTCAAGCCGTTTCGCGGCTCGCGCGGCGTGGGCGTGCAGGTCATCCACGAGCCGAGCGCGGCGGATGACATCGACCTCGAGCCGGGACCGCTCTTCGTGCAGCGCTACCACCCGCCCGACGGCCTGGACTACAAGATGTACCGCATCGGCGAGCGCGTCTGCGGCGTGCGCCGCGTGTGGCCGGCGCGCACCTTCGAGGAGAAGCTCGGCGAGCCCTTCGAGCCCGACGAGGAGCTGCGCGCGATCGCGCACAAGTGCGCGGACGCGATCGGCGCCGACATCTTCGGCTTCGACGTCGTCTTCAGCGACGGCCGGCCCTTCGTCGTCGACCTGTCGGGCTTCCCCGGCTTCAAGGGGGTGCCCGACGGCCCCGAGCTGCTCGCGGCCGAGATCGGCGCCGCGGCGCAGCGGGTCACCCGAGGCGAGCCGGTGATCGCGGGGGTCGCCCGATGAGGCTCTTCTTCATGATCGTCCGGCGCGTGCCGCCGGTCCCCAGCCCGGTGCTGCTCGAGTGCTACGAGATCCTGCAGGTCGCGCGGCTACGACGTGAGCGACGAGATCGCCGAGGAGGCGCCGCAGCGGCCCGACCTGCTCGAGCCTGAGCACGACCTGTACCTGCTCAAGTCGCACACCGACCTGTCGCTGAGCCTGGCCGGCGTGCTGCACGCCCAGGGCGCGCAGCTGCTCAACCCCTACCCGAACTGCGCCACGACGCAGAACAAGTTCATCGCCGCGCGCGTGCTGCGCGGCGCCGGCGTGCCCGTCCCGGACACCTGGGCGCTGACCGACTCCGCGGAGCTCGAGGCCGCGGTCGAGCAGCGTCCGCTGCTGGTCAAGCCCTACATGGGCCACCGCGGGGCGGGGATCAGCATCGTGCACGACGCCGAGCAGCTGCGGGCGGCGGCCGCGAGCGCGGTCTGCCCGATGCTCGTGCAGGAGCACGTCCCCGGCCCCGGCGAGGACCTCAAGGTGTACGTCGTCGGCGACCAGGTGTTCGCGGTCAGCAAGCCCTTCTCGGAGACGAGCTTCACGGTCCCCGGGCGACCCGTGCCCGTCGAGCCCGAGGTGCGCGACGCCGCGCTGCGCACGGGTGCGGCGCTCGGGCTCGGCCTCTACGGCCTCGACGTCATCGAGTCGCCTGACGGGCCCGTCGTCGTCGACGTCAACTACTTCCCGGGCTACAAGGGCGTGCCCGACGCGGCGGCGCTGATCGCCGACTACATCGACGCGTACGCACAGGGGGACGTCAGCCTGCCCGCCCCCACCGTCGGAGCGGGAGCGCCTGATGGCGGGGGCCTCACCGGCCAGCGGTAGGCGCTGATGGCCGAGCGCGCGGGCAAGGCCGACCGCGGCGCGCTGCTCGCCATCGTCGCGGAGGGGTTCTTCTCGCGGCTGAGCTTCGGCCTGGTCACGTTCGCGCTGCCGCTGTACGCGTTCGAGGAGTTCGGGCTGAGCCTGGCGCCAGGTCGGCCTGCTCGCGTCGTTCAACATGATCGTCGCGATCGCGCTCAAGCCGGTCGATGGGCAACGTCGCGGACCGCTTCGGGCTGAAGCTCAGCCTGAACGTCGTCGATCGCGCTGCGCAGCGTCGTGACGCTGCTGCTCGCCGTCGCCGCCGTGCCCTGGCAGCTGTTCGCCGCGCGCGGCGTCCACGGCGTGTCGGTCGCGATGCGCGACCCGGCGATCGGCGCGCTGCTCGCCGAGCACGGCGGCAAGAAGCAGATCGCCCAGTCGTTCGCCTGGTACCAGACGGCCAAGACGCTTCGCCGGCAACGCGAGCAAGATCGCCTCGGGCGTCCTGCTCTCGCTCACGGCGAGCGACTTCACGCTGGTCTTCCTCGTCGCCTTCGTGCTGTCGCTCATCCCGCTGTTCGTCGTCGTGCTCTACGTGCGCGAGCCCGCCGCCGACGCCCCGGGCAGCGAGCGCGTGTCCGCCGCCAGGTCGTCGCCGGCCCGAGCCGCCGCCCGCAGGGCGTGAAGCGCAGCACCATCGCGCAGTTCACGGGGCTCGGGTTCCTGATCAGCGGATCGGCCTACATGATGAACGGGCTGTTCCCGATCTTCGCCGTCGAGTACGCGGGCCTGACCCCGGCCCAGGCCGTCGCTCATCTACGCGGTGTCGCCGATCGCCGCGCTGGCCGGGCCGGGGTTCGGCTGGCTGTCGGACAACGTCAGCCGCAAGCTCGTGCTCTCGGTGCGCAGCATCGCCAACATCGTGTCCTCGATCGTCTACCTCGCTGGCGCCGAACTTCGCGCGGCGTCGCGGTCGGCCGTGGCGCTCGACGACCTCGGCAAGGCGGCGTTCAAGCCGGCGTGGGGCGCGCTGATGGCCCAGCTGTCGGAGTTCGACAAGAAACGCCGGGCGCGGCTGTTCGGCTACATGAGCTCGGGCGAGGACGCGGGCGAGGCGGCCGGGCCGATCGTCGCGGGCGTGATCGCGCGGCCTGGGGCTTCCCGGTGCTGCTCGGCGTGCGCATCGGCGTCGCGGCGGTCACCGAGGTCTACACGGTGTTCGTGACCCACGGGCTCGAGTCGCACGGGCGCACGATGACCGGGCGCGAGACCTACAGGATCCGCGTCGCCGTGCCGATCCGGATCGCCCTCGGGGCGCATCGTCGGCTTCGGGGCGGGCTACGCCGTCCAGGACGTGCGCGAGCCCGGCGGGCTGGTCGAGCCGGCGAAGACGGTGAGCGAGGAGGCGCCGGCGCCCGCGGAGGAGAAGAAGGGCCGCTGCAGCAGCGACCCGACGCTGCGCGCGATCCAGGAGCAGACCGGCGGCTGCTGAGCGCGTGGCGCGCCGGCCGACGCGCTGAGCGGGCAGGCTGCGGGGCCGATGTCTCCGGTCCGCCGCCTGCAGGACGTCCGCTGGACCACCGCTGTCCCCGATCTGGCTGGAGGGGCCGCTCGAGCTGGGGCTCGGGCCACGCACATCGTGTGATCGCCGCCAACGCACGGCCCGACCCCGGCACGATCGCGCTCCGTGGCGGGCGACACGAGCTGTCGCTGGCGAGCACGGGCGAGGACGCGGCCGCCGACGGCGACCTCGACATCACGTCGGGCCCGCTCCTCGTGACGCGCCGCGGACCGGGTCGTGCCGTCATCGACGCCAACGGGATCGACCGGGTGTTCGACATCGGCGCGGCGCGGACGCGGTTGCAGCGCCTCGTGATCACCGGCGGCAACGCCCACCCGGTCGACGGCGACGGCGACGGTGGCGGGATCAGCGCGGGTGACCTGGGCGACGCCCCGGTGACGCTCGTCGACTCCGAGGTCATCGACAACCGGGCGCCCGCGGTCGACGGCAACGGCGGCGGGATCACCGGCTCGGTGGATGGCCCGACGGTCATCTCGCGCAGCACGATCGCCGACAACCGGGCCGGCGAGGGCGGCGGCGTCATGGTCGTCGACCAGGCCCGGATCACCAACTCCACGATCGCGGGCAACCACGTGGTCGGCGGAGGCGACGGGGAGGTCGGCGACGGCGCGGGGATCTACGTCGACGACGAGGGCGTCCTGACCCTGGTCAACGCGACCCTGACGGGCAACCGCGCCCACCGCCACGGCGCCGCGGTCTTCGGGGAAGCGGGCGGTCGGGCGGCGCTGCGCGCCGTGACCATCGCGCGCAACCGGGCGGACGCCGACGGCTCGGGCGACGGGGCCGGCGGCGGCGTGTACGCCGACCGCGCCCGCTTCACGCTGAGCAACGCCATCGTCGCCCTCAACACGGCGGCGGGCGGGGCCCGCGCCGACTGCGACGCCACCGGGACCGTGACGGGCTCGCCCACCCTCGTGTCGGTGCCCGGCACGGGAGGCTGCCGACTCGCCGGCGCGCTGATCGCACGCGACCCACGGCTGGCGCCGCTGGCCGCCAACGGCGGGCTGACGCGCACCATCGCCCTGCGGCGCGGAAGCCCCGCCGTCGGTGCGGCCCGCGCCGGCAGCGCCCCGCCGCGCGACCAGCGCGGGGTCCGGCGCTCGGATCCGGACCTGGGCGCCTTCGAGCTGCGCTGACCTCACGAAATGGCGCGCGTCGTCGTTGAACCACCATGAGCATCACCGAAAGCACGATCACGCCGGCCGCGCAGCGCGTCGACGGGCTGGCCTGGGACGAGCTCGAGGAGCAGCTCGACACGCGCGGGTTCGCCGTGACCGCGCCGCTGCTGAGCGCGGCGGAGTGCCGCGACCTGGCCGCCCTCTTCGACGGCGGGCGCTTTCGCTCGACGATCGACATGGCCCGCCATCGCTTCGGCGACGGGCGCTACCGCTACTTCGACCACCCGCTGCCCGAGCCGATCGGCGAGTTGCGCAGCGCGTTCTACCGGCGCCTCGCACCGGTCGCGAACCGCTGGTGGGCGTTGGTGGGCGGGGAGGCCGACGCGTTCCCGGCAGAGCACGAGGAGCTGTTGCGCCGCTGCCGGGCCGCCGGCCAGGAGCGGCCGACGCCGCTGATCCTGCGCTACGGCGCCGGCGACTGGAACGCCCTGCACCAGGACCTCTACGGCGACGTGTTCTTCCCCTTCCAGGCGCTGACCGTGCTGTCCGAGCCCGGGGTGGACCACGAGGGCGGGGAGTTCGTGCTGCTCGAGCAGCGCCCGCGCGCGCAGAGCCGCGCGCACGTGATCGTCCCGCCGCGCGGCGCGTTCGTGATCTTCCCGACCCGGCTGCGCCCGCAGGCGGGCAAGCGCGGCCACCACAGGGTCGGCCTGCGCCACGGCGTGAGCACGGTCACGTCCGGTTCGAGGACCGCCCTTGGCATCATCTTCCACGACGCGCGATGAGCTGGACCGTCTACGAGAGCCCGCTGGGACCGCTGACCCTCCAGGCCGGCCCGCACGGCGTCACGCATCTGTGGTTCCCGGGCCGCGCGGGCGCGCTCGACGAGCGCGAGCACGACGCGCCGGCCCTGGCCGGCGCCGTCGCCCAGCTCGAGGAGTACTTCGCGGGGGAGCGCCGGGCCTTCGACCTTCCGCTCGACCTCGCCGGCACGCCGTTCCAGCAGCAGGTGTGGGCGCACCTGCGCCGCATCCCCTACGGCACGACGATCGCCTACTCGCAGCTCGCCCAGCGGCTGGGGCGCCCCGACATCGTGCGAGCCGTCGGCGCCGCGGTGGGCAGGACGCCCGTGCCGATCGTCGTCCCGTGCCACCGGGTCGTGGCCGTGGACGGCGCGCTCACCGGCTACGGCGGCGGCCTGCACCGCAAGCAGGCGCTGCTGGGCCTCGAGCGCCGCGCCGTGGGCGGCGAGGGCCCGCCGCCGGCCTGGGCGTTTCGCCAGCTCGCGCTGCTCTGAGCCGGGCGGACGACTAGCCTGCCGCGGATGTCGCGCGAGATCCGCTCCTGGCTCATGGACATGGACGGCGTGCTCGTGCGCGAGGAGCACGCGATCCCGGGCGCCGACCGCTTCCTGACCCGGCTGCGCGAGCGGGGCACGCCGTTCCTGGTCCTCACGAACAACTCGATCTACACGCGTCGCGACCTCGCGGCGAGGCTGCGGGCCAGCGGCCTCGAGGTCCCCGAGGAGGCGATCTGGACGTCCGCGCTGGCCACCGCGAAGTTCCTCGAGGACCAGCGCCCCGGCGGCACGGCGTTCGTGATCGGCGAGGCGGGGCTGACCACCGCGCTGCACGCCGCCGGCTACACGCTCACCGAGCGCGACCCCGACTACGTCGTGCTCGGCGAGACGCGCACCTACAGCTTCGAGGCGATCACGCGCGCCATCCGCCTGATCACCCGCGGGGCGCGCTTCATCGCCACGAACCCCGATCCGACCGGCCCGACGCCGGACGGCCCGCTGCCCGCGACCGGCTCGGTCGCCGCGCTGATCAGTCGCGCCACGGGCGCGGCGCCGTACTTCGTGGGCAAGCCCAACCCGCTGATGATGCGCTCGGCGCTCAACGCGATCGACGCGCACTCCGAGACGGCGGCCATGATCGGCGATCGCATGGACACCGACGTGGTCTCCGGCCTCGAGTCGGGCCTCGAGACGATCCTCGTGCTGACCGGCTCCACCACCCGCGAGGAGGCAGAGCGCTACCCCTACCGCGCCTCGCGGATCGTGGACTCGGTCGCCGACCTCGTCGCGGACCTCGACGAGGCGCCGTGAGCCGCGTCGCACGCTACGCCCGCATGACCGCCACGCCGGGGCGCGGCGAGGAGCTCGCGCGGCTGCTGCTCGCGGCGGCAGCGGAGCAGGGCGACGACCCCGGCTGCCTGCTGTACCTGGTCAACCGCGCGAGGGCCGACGACGACGTGCTGTGGGTGACCGAGCTGTGGCGCAGCCAGGCCGACCTCGACGCCTCGATCGAGCAGATCCGGGGCTCCGACGACGTGGCGGCGGTGATGGCGCTCGTCGAGGACTTCGAGGCGATCGAGCTCGAGGAGCTCGGCGGCAAGGGCCCGGGCTGAGCCGCAGGCCTTGACTTCAAGCGTGCTTGAGGCTGCACCATGCAGCCATGAGCACCGCCGTCGTCACCGGAGCCTCGCGCGGCCTCGGCCTCGCCCTGACCCGCGCGCTGGCCGGGCGCGGCTGGCGCGTCGTCGTCGACGCTCGCGGCGCCGGCGCGCTCCGCGAGGAGGCGGGCGCCCTCGACGGCGTCGTCGCGCTCGCCGGGGACGTCGCCGACCCGGCCCACCGCACGGCGCTGGTCGAGGCGGCCGGTGGGCGGATCGACGCCCTGGTCAACAACGCCAGCCTGCTCGGGCCCAGCCCGCAGCCGGCGCTCGCCGGCTACCCGCTGCAGGAGCTGCGCCGGGTCTACGAGGTCAACGTCGTCGCCCCGCTCGCGCTCGTCCAGCTCGCGCTGCCCAGGCTCGCGGCGGGAGCCGCGGTGCTCAACGTCACCTCGGACGCCGCCGTCGAGCCGTATGCCGGCTGGGGCGGCTACGGGTCGTCGAAGGCCGCGCTCGAGCAGGTCGGCGCGATCCTCGCGGCGGAGCATCCGGAGCTGCGCGTGTACACGGTGGATCCCGGCGACATGCGCACGCGGATGCACCAGGAGGCGTTCCCGGGCGAGGACATCTCCGACCGCCCGCCGCCCGAGGCCAGCGTGCCGGGGCTCGTAGCGCTGATCGAGGGCTCGCTGCCCAGCGGGCGCTACGTGGCGCGCGAGCTCGCCGGGGCGCCGACGTGATCGCGGCGGCCGTGCAGGCGCGCGAGGCCCCGGGCGTCCGCGGGGCCGATCGCGCGGACGTGGCGATGCTCGTCGCCACCCGCGGCGACGGTGCGCTCGTGCACGCGCGCTTCGACGAGCTGCACCGCTTCCTGGCTGCGGGCGACCTGCTCGTCGTCAACACCTCGGCGACGCTCGCGGCGGCGCTGCCCGCGCGCCTCGGCCACCGCCGCGTGGGGCTGCACCTCTCGACCCCGCTCCCAGGAGACCGCTGGGTGGTCGAGCTGCGCACGCACGAGCGGCTCCCGCTGCTGGGCGTGGCGCCCGGCGCGCGCATCGACCTGCCGGGCGGCGCGCACGCCGAGCTCCTGGGCGCCCACGACGGCAGCGCGCGGCTGCACGTCGCGCGCCTGGCGCTGGACGAGCCGCTCGGGACCTACCTGCAGCGTCATGGCCACCCCATCCGTTATCGCCACGCCGAGAGCGCCCGGCCGATCGAGGACTACCAGACGGTCTTCGCGCTGCACCCCGGCAGCGCGGAGATGCCGAGCGCCGGGCGGCCGTTCAGCGCCGAGCTCGTGACCGGGCTGGTCGCGCGCGGGGTCCTCGTCGCGCCGGTCACGCTGCACGCGGGCGTCTCGTCGCTCGAGGACGGCGAGCGGCCCTACCCCGAGCGCTACGACGTGCCCGCCGTCACGGCGAGGGTCGTCAACGCGGTCCGCGGCTGGGGCGGGCGCGTCGTCGCCGTCGGGACCACCGTCGTCCGCGCGCTCGAGACCGTCGCCGCGCCCGACGGCACGGTCCACGCCGGCGCGGGCACGACGAGCCTCGTGGTCGCGCCCGGCCGCGGCCTGCGCGCGATCGACGGGCTGCTCACCGGCTGGCACGAGCCGGCCTCGTCGCACCTGCGCCTGCTCGAGGCGGCGATGGGCGAGGACCTGCTCACGCGGTCCTACGCCGCCGCCCGCGCCGGGGGCTATCGCTGGCACGAGTTCGGCGACGTCCAGCTCGTGCTGCCCTGACGAGCCGGCGCGCGGTCATCCGCCCTGGCCGTTGCCCGCGCCCGACCGGAAGCCGGTCGCCACGCGGCTTATCTCGTGGGACTCGATCACGCGGTCGACCAGGCCGTACTCGCGCGCCTGCTCGGCCGTGAAGAAGCGGTCGCGGTCCATGTCGTCGTGGACCTGCTCGACCGGCTGCCCGGTGTGGCTGGCGTAGATCTCGTCGACGTGCGCGGCGCAGCTCGAGCGTCTCGCGGGCGTGGATCTCGATGTCGGTGGCCTGGCCCTGGAAGCCGCCGCTCGGCTGGTGGATGAGGATGCGGCTGTTGGGCAGCGCCATGCGCTTGCCCGCCGCGCCGCCGGCGAGCAGCAGCGAGCCCATGCTCATCGCCACGCCGAAGCAGATCGTCTGCACGTCGGGCTTGATGAACTGCATCGTGTCGTAGATCGCCAGGCCGGCGTACACGACGCCGCCGGGCGAGTTGATGTAGAGCGAGACGTCCTTGTCGGGGTCCTCGCTCTCCAGGTGCAGCAGCTGGGCGACGACGAGGTTGGCGACCTGGTCGTCGATCGGCGTGCCGATGAAGACGATGCGCTCGTTGAGCAGGCGCGAGTAGATGTCGAACGAGCGCTCGCCGCGCGGGCTCTGCTCGACGACCATCGGGACCAGCGGCATTGGGCTATCCTTTCGACAACTGCATGGTTGTCAGCACCACGATAGCAACCGATCGGTTGTCAAAGGAGCGAGACGCATGAGCGTGCGGCGCGAGATCGAGATCGAGGCCACCCCCGAGGAGGTCTGGGAGGCGCTGACCACCGACGAGGGGCGCGAGCGCTGGCTCGAGGAGGACCCGAGCGCGAGATCCACGTCGAGCTCGCCGACGAGCCGCGCGGCTGGTCTGGTGGTGGTGGCGCGGCGACGAGCCGGCGACCCGCGTCGAGCTCCTGGTGGTCGCCGCGCCGGCCGGCGCGCGCGTCGTCGTCACCGAGTCCGCGCCGAGCTTCCCGCTCGCGGCGCTGCGCGTCGTGCGCCGCGCTGGCGCCCGCTTGAGCGACGACGCCGGGCCCCGTCTTCGCCGCGCTCGCCGACCCGACGCGCCGCTACGTGGTCGAGCACGCTCCTGCGCGAGGGCTCGACCTCGGTGCCCGCGCTCACCTCCGCCCTGCCGATCACGCGCCAGGCCGTCGCCAAGCACCTCGCGACGCTCGGCGAGGCGGGCATCGTCGAGCGCGAGGGCCGGCACGGCGTGGGCGGCGAGGTGCGCTACCGCCTGCACGACGGCGCGCTGGACCCTGCGACGGGGTGGCTGCGCGACGCGGAGGCGGCGTGGCAGGACCGCCTGGGCCGCCTGAAGGACGACGTGGAGCGCCGGCGCCGCTGAGCCGGCTACGCCGTCACGAGCTCGGCTCGAGCGCGGCCTGGACCGCCCGCTCGAAGGCGCGCAGGCCGAACGAGCCCTCCAGCCGCGCTGCGATCGTGCCGTCGGCCCGCACCGTGAACAGCCACGGCTCGGTCGGCAGGCCGAAGCGCTGCAGCGGCGGCCGCAATCCCTTCTGGGGGTCGTTGTCGACGTAGACCTCCTGGTGGATGAACTCCACGCGGTCGCCGTACTTCTCGCGCAGCTGCAGCGCGATGTCGACGACCGGGCCGCACACCTGCGACTGGCAGAGCTGCGGCGTGGCGAACAGGAGGACGGCGGGCTTGGAACCGACGACGTCGGCGAACGACGTGCGGTGCAGGTCGGCGACGGGCGGGCGGCGCGTGTCGATGGCCTCGAGGCCGCCCGAGCCCGCGACCGTGTCGGTCTCGACGGCGGGCGCGCGATCGCCGACTTCCGGCACGGGCGAGCGGCTGGTCACGCGGATCTCGGTCGGCGCCGGGACGAGCTTGTCGCCCACCTTGGTGACCACGAGCACGACCCAGCGCCCGGGCCGGTCGAGCTCCACGCCCTCTGCCTGGTAGACGGCCGCGAACGGGTCCTCCTCGGTGGCGGCCTGCTCGGAGCGGAAGGCCGGCTCGGTGACCAGCAGGTCGGCGGGTGCCGCGTAGGGCCCGCGCACCTCGGTCGACCCCGGGCTGCGCGCCACGTAGACCACGGTCGGTCCGTAGAGGAACTGGTTCTGCTCGCTCAGCACGCCGAAGGCGATGCGGTTCTTGCCGGGCGTGAAGACGGAGGAGGCCAGGCCGACCTGCGAGCCCGCGGCGCCGATCGAGTCGGCCAGCGCCTGCAGCGTCTGGCCGGACCGCGGACGCGGGAAGTCGGCGACGCTCGGAGCGTCGGCGCCGTTGAGCTGCTGGCGCGCCTCGGCGGCGCGCGCGCCCTCGCTCCCGCTGTCGTTGCCGCTGTCGCTGCCGCAGCCCGCCGCGAGGAGGGCGCAGAGCAGCAGCGCGACAGTCAGGATCCTGGCCCGCATCGGCGGACCATGAAAGCAGCTAGGGATCGACCTCGACGCGCATGGCCGCGGCCAGCCCGCCGCCGAGGACCTCGACGGACTCGCCGAAGCGGACCTCGAGCGGGCCGCCGAAGGGCTGGCGGGCGAGCACCTCCAGGCGGTCGCCGATGCGCACGTCGCGCTCGTCGAGGTAGCGCAGCATCTCGGGCAGCGAGTCCGAGACGCGGACGAACGAGCCGCGGTCGCCGGGCTCGAGGTCGGCCAGGCTGCGGGTGTGCCCCTCGTCGATGTGCAGCTGGGCGTCGGGGATCGGGTCGCCGTGGGGGTCGTGCGTGGGGTTGCCGAGCTTCGCCGCGATGCGCGCCTCGAGGTCCTCGGAGATCACGTGCTCGAGCGCCTCGGCCTCCTGGTGGACGCGGTCCCAGGGCACGTCGAGGTGCTCGGAGAGGAACAGCTCGAGCAGGCGATGGTGGCGCAGGACCTCCAGGGCGACGCGCTGCCCCTCGGCCGTGAGCTTCACGCCGTGGTAGGGCACGTGCTCGACGAGGCCGCGCTCGTCGAGCCTCTTGACCATCGCCGAGGCGGAGGCGGGGGTCACGCCGAGGCGCTCGGCCAGGTCGGTCGTGGCCACCGGGCCCCCGCCGCAGCGGCGGCCCAGGGCATAGATCGCCTTTGCGTAGTCCTGGATGGCTCCCGACGGAGGGGCGTGCTCCGCGGCCGCCATCAGACGCTCACCAGCAGCCCGGTGGCGAACATGACCGCGAAGCCCGCCAGCAGGCCTGCGACGGCGGCCGGGTGCAGCGTGCGGCCCTCGTCGTCGCGCAGGGCCGGCGCGAGCTGGACGATGACCTGCACGATCGCCCCGGCGCCGAAGCCGAACAGGAAGGCGGCCAGCGAGGAGTTGAACGCGGCGGCGCCGATCCACGCCCCGAGCACGGCCGGAGCGCCGGCGATCAGGCCCAGCGCGACCAGCCTGCGCAGGGACGGCTGTTGCCGGGCGATGGGCGCCACGATGGCCAGGCCCTCGGTCGTGTTGTGCAGCGCGAAGCCGACGACGAGGAACGCGCCGAGCGCCAGCGCGCCGAGCGAGTACGCCGCGCCGATGGCGACGCCCTCGCCGAGGTTGTGCAGCCCGATGCCGACGGCGACGAGCAGCGCCAGCGACGCGCCGGGCGCCCCGGCGGCGGCCGCCGCCCGGCGCCGTTGGGCCAGCCAGGCGGACACGCCGCTGAGCAGCAGGTAGGACACCGCCGCGCCGACGAGGACGAGCGCGGCCCCGCCGAAGGCCTGCGAGCCCGTCCCCGCCAGCTCGAGCCCCTCGAGCGTGGCGTCGATGGCCAGGAAGGCCAGCAGCCCGACCGTCAGCGCCATCAGCGCGCGCAGCCAGGCGGGCGGGACGCGGCGGATCCACGGCAGCCACAGCATCCCCAGCGTCACCGGGATGACGCCGACGTAGATGCCCAGCAGCGCGAGCAGGCCGAAGAACGACAGGTCGTTGGCCGGGGTCTCGACGGCGACGGGGATCGCGTGCTCGATCGTGCCGCCCGTCGAGGTCAGCAGCGCGACGTCGTAGGCCTCGCCCTCGACCCACGGCTGCGCGAGGCGCACCGTGGTCGTGCCGAGGCGGCCGACGGGCTCGTCGGCGCCGGTGAACTGCACGAAGGCGTCGTTGACCTGCGCCTGGGCGATCGTGACGGCGTCGGGCCCGTCGTTGCGGACGGTCAGCTCGATGACGCCGGGCTTCAGCACCGTGCGCTCGACGACAAGCTCCTCCGCCGGCGGGCCGCGGCGCTCGCCCAGGCCGGGCCCGTCCAGCGCGAGGAACGCGACGGCCGCCGCGATGACCAGCACGAGCGGGACGAGGCCGAGCACCCAGGCGGGCATGCGCGCCGTGCGCGGCTCGCGCAGCTCCTCGCCGGTTGCCCCGCGGGCCTCCATCAGTGGGCCACTACCCGCCGACCTCGAAGAAGCCCTGCCAGCCGAGCTCGGTGAACTCCGACTGGTGGGCATGGAACATGAACCGCCCGGCGTTCGGGAAGCGCCACTCGAGGATCCCGCGCTGGCCCTGGCAGAGCATCACCGTGTCCGTGAGCTCCGAGGGCCGCGACGACGTGCCCGTCGGGTAGTAGTCGAACAGGTTGCCGTGCAGGTGGAACGAGTTGATGAGGTCGTACTCGAGGACGTTGACGAGGTAGACGCGCACGAGCTCGTCGCGCGGGGTCGCGATCGGCCGGTCCATGTAGGCGAAGCCGATCGAGTTGGCCGCGTAGACCTCGTTGGCGCGGTCGAAGTTCGTGTCGAACCCGTTCATGACCATGACCATCTCGTCGGCGTCCTCGCGGCCGTCCGCCGGGTCGACGATGAACGCGCCGTACAGCCCCTTGGCGATGTGCTCGGCCAGCGGGCGCACGTGGCAGTGGTAGAGGTGCAGGCCGGCCGGCAGCGCGTCGAACTCGTAGACGGTGCGCCCGCCGGGCGCGATCTCGCCGGCGCCGATCCCGGGCACGCCGTCCATCTCGGCGGGGTGGATGCCGTGGAAGTGGATCGTGTGCGCGTGCGCCGAGCCGTTGACGAACGTGATGCGCAGGCGCTCGCCCTCGCGGCAGCGCAGCGTCGGGCCGGGGATGCGCCCGTTGTAGGTCCAGGCGGCGAACTTCACGCCGGGGGCGACCTCGATCTCCTTGTCGCGTGCGTCGAGCGTCCACTCGCGCACGACGCGGCCGGTGGCCGTCCGCCGGGTGGTGCCCCAGTCGAAGTCGCGCAGGATCTCGTGGGGATCGAAGCCGTTGGCGCGATGGTCGACGGTGCGGCCGGCGCGGAAGTCGGCGTGGCCGCCGCCCGCCGCATGGCCGTCGTGCTGGTCGTGGCCGGCGCCTGACGCGGTCGCGTGGTCCTCCCACGGGTGGGCATGGGGGACGGTCGCGTGCAGTGCGGCGACACCCGCCCCCGCAACGGGGAGGGCCAGCAGGCGACGGCGTGTCAGCGGTGCCACGAGGCAGATTATGGCACGTCTAAAAATGGCCTGCCAGGTATGTTCCTGCGCCTCGACGTGGTCGGCGCCCTGTCTCAGAGAACGACGCGCCGGCCCGTGGCCACGGCGGCGGCCGTCTACCTGCTGCTGTCGCTGGTCCTGTTCGCCCCCGGGCTGGCTCCCGGGCGGACGCTGTCGGCGTCGGACCTGCTGTGGTCGGCCACGCCGTGGGCCGCGAGCCGGCCCGCCGACGTCCCACCGCTGGGCTCGAACTTCGAGCAGGCCGACGCGGTGACGCAGTTCCAGCCGCCGCTGCAGGCCGTCAAGGCGGCGCTTCCCGACATCCCGCTGTGGGACCCGGGGATGCTGAGCGGCCGGCCGCTCGTCGCCGACCCTCAGTCGCAGATCTTCTCGCCGTTCAGCGTGCCGGCCTACGTGCTGCCCTTCTGGAAGTCGCTGGCGGTCACCGCAGTGCTGAAGATCTTCGTCGCGGCGTTCGGGGCCTTCCTGCTCGGCCGGGCGCTGCGCATGCGCTTCGCCGGCGCGCTGCTGACCGGGCTGGTCTTCGGCTTCAGCCTGTGGGCGGTGAGCTGGGTCTCGTGGACGCTCGGCAGCGTCTGGGTGCTCCTGCCCTGGGTGTGCCTGCTGAGCGAGCTGTGCGTGCGGCGCCCGGGGCCGCTGCCCGTGGCCGGGCTGGCAGCGGCCGTGGGGCTGCAGTTCCTCGGCGGCCATCCGTCGTCGAGCTTCCAGGTGCTCGTCGTGGTGGCGCTGGGGTGGACGGCGCGCACGCTCGTCTCGCGCGACCTGCGACCACGGCTGCCCGTGCGCCTGCTCGCGCTCGGTGCCGGCCTCGCGGGCGGGGCCGCGCTGGCGGCGATCATGCTGATCCCGTTCGTCGAGCTGCTGGCGCTCTCCAGCGACATCGAGGAGCGCAGCGGCGCGAACCAGGTTCTCAGCCAGCCCGCACGCTACCTGGGCGGGCTCGTCCTGCACGACTGGTGGGGCCACGGCGCCAGCAGCCTCGTGTTCGGCGCCCAGCAGCAGGAGCGCGCCTACTACGTCGGCGTCCTGCCGCTGCTGCTCGCCGTCACCGCGCTCGTCGCCCGGCCGCGCCGCGAGCGCGTCGCGGTGCTCCTGGTCGGCGCCGGCGCGCTGTCGATCGCCACCGGCCTGCCGCCCCTGTACGACCTCGTCGTCGCGCTGCCCGGCTTCGAGGCCGCCAACAACGGGCGCATGGCCGTGATCGCCGTCCTGTGCCTGGCCGTGCTGGCGGGCTGGGGCCTTGACGAGCTGACCGGGCAGGCGCTTCCCGCGCGCCGGCAGTGGTTCCTGCTCGGGGCCGCGGCGGCGCTGCTCGTCGTGCCCGTCGTCGCGGTCGCCTCGCGCCTGGATCCCGACGCGCTGGGCGACGCGCTGCGGGTCGCCTGGGGCTTCGCGGAGCCGACGACCGAGCTGGCCTCGCCGCAGGGCGGCGGGCTGGCCGGGCTCATCCACCTGGCCTCGGTGCTCGAGTGGCTGGTGCTCGCCGGCGCGGCGCTCGTGCTGCTGGCCCTCGCGCTGCGCGGGCGCGTCGGCGGGGCGACGCTCGCCGCTCTCGCGCTCGCGCTGGTGGCCGCCGACCTGCTGAAGGCCGGTCATGACCAGAACCCGGCGATCCCGATCGACCACGCGACGCAGCCGGCGACGGGCGCGATCCGCTTCCTGCAGCAGCGGCGCGCCGTCCGCTTCGCCGGCCTGGCGCCGACCACGCCCGGCGCCCTGACGCTGCCGCTGCCGCCGAACGTCGCGATGCGCTACGGCCTGTCGGACGCTCGCGGGTACGTCCTGCCCACCGAGAAGCGCACCTTCCGCATCTGGCAGCGGGCGATCGCCACCAGCCCCGACTGCTACTACTTCTTCTGCACCGTGCAGACGGGGTCCCAGCCCGGAGCCCTGCGCGCGCTGGGCCTGCTGGGCGTCGGCCACCTGCTCCAGGACCCGCGCGACGCCCCGGTGCGCGGCCTGCGCGTGGCCTACGACGCCGCAGACGCCCGCATCCAGGTGAACCCCCACGCACTGCCGCGCGCGTTCCTGGTCGGCCGCCAGCAGGTCGTGGCCTCCGAGCCCGAGGCGCTGGCGGCCGTGACCGCCGGGGCCTTCCGCCCGCGCCTGGCGGCGGTGACCGAGGAGCGCGTGCCCGGCGTGCCGGACCGTGGGGCGGCGGGCGGGCCGCCCGGCGCGGCGACGGTGACCGCCTACGAGCGCGAGCGGGTCGCCGTGCGCAGCACCGCGGACCGCCCGTCGCTGCTGGTGCTGACCGACACCTGGTACCCGGGCTGGAAGGCCACGGTCGACGGACGCGACGCGACCGTGCACCGGGTCAACTACGTGACGCGGGGCGTCGCCGTCCCGGCCGGCACCCACCGCGTCGAGCTGCGCTACGAGCCGGCGAGCTGGCGCGCCGGCTGGATCGTCACCCTGCTGGCGCTGCTCGCGCTCGCCGCGGCGGTGGCGGCGGGCACGCGCCGGCCGGCCCGTCAGGCGCGGCGCCCGTGACGCCCGAGCGCACCAGCGCGCAGCGGCGCGTCGTCCTGGCGATCGTCGCCATCGCGGCTGCGGGGCTGGCGCTGCGCGTCGCCTACACGCTGCTGGTCGCCGAGCGGGTGCCCGGCCTCGGGGACGCCGAGGAGCTGCACCGGCTCGCGAACGCGCTCGGGGACGGCCGCGGCTTCGTCAACCCCTTCGCGCCCCCGGGGACCGACGCGCCGCCGACCGCCCACAAGCCCCCGCTCTACCCGCTGCTGCTCGCCGTGGTCTCCGCGCCGGGCGGGACAGGCTGGACGGCGCACCAGCTCGCAACGGCCGTGATGGGCAGCGCGACCGTCGTCGTGCTCGGGCTGCTGGCGGCGCGGGCCGCCGGGCCGCGGGCGGGCCTGCTCGCCGCCGGCCTCGGCGCGGCCTACCCGGCGTTCGTGGCTCGCGACGCGTCGCTGCACGCCGAGACGCTGTTCGCCCTGCTCGTCGCCCTGGCCGTCCTGGCGGCGTGGCGCGTGCACGAGCGGCCGACGACCGGCCGGCTCGCCGTGCTCGGGGCGGTGATCGCGCTGGCGGCGCTGACGCGCAGCGAGGGCCTGCTGCTGCTGGTCCTGCTGGCGCTTCCGGCGGTCTGGCGCGGCGGTGCGGGCCGCGCGCGCCGCGCCGGCGTGGTGGCCGTGGTCTGCGGGCTCGTCCTCACGCCGTGGCTCGTGCGCTGCTGGGTCGCCTTCGACCGGCCGGTCGCCATCACCACGAGCTCGGGCGACCTGCTCGCCGGGGCCAACTGCGACGCCGTGTACCGCGGCGCGTTCATCGGCCAGTGGGCGTTTCAGTGCGTGCTCGGCGAGCGCGGGGCGAACGAGGCGGTCGTCGCCGATCGCCTGCGCGAGCGGGGGCTGCGCTACGCGCGCGAGCACCGCGGGCGCCTGCCCGCGGTGGCCACCGCGCGCGTGCTGCGCCCGTGGGGCCTGTTCCACCCGTCGCAGGAGGTCGGCCTGCAGCGCGCCGGCGGCGGCGGCCCGCGCTGGGCGGGCTGGCTGGGGCTCGGCGTCGCCTGGGCGCTCGTGCCCGTCGCGATCGCGGGAGCGGTGCTCCTGCGCCGCCGCCGCGAGCCGCTGGCCCTCCTCCTGGCCCCGGTCGCGCTCGTCGTCGTGGTGAGCGCGACGGCCTACGGCATCCTGCGCTTCCGCGCGGCCGCCGACGTGGCCATCGTCGTGCTGGCGGCCGTGGCGCTCGACGCGCTCGTAGGCCGCCGCATGACCTCCCGCGTAGGTGCCGGCGCGCCCGCGCGCCACTAACCTGCGCGGGCGATGACCGACGCCGGCGCGACCGCCCGGGCCGGAGCGCTGCTGCGCGACTGGCGCCAGCGCCGGCGCCTGAGCCAGCTCGACCTCGCGCTGGAGGCCGGCGTGTCCGCACGCCACCTGAGCTTCGTCGAGACGGGCCGCTCGCGCCCCAGCGCCGAGATGGTGCTGCACCTCGCCGAGCAGCTCGAGGTCCCGCTGCGCGCGCGCAACCAGCTCCTGCTGGCGGCCGGCCACGCCCCGGTGTTCGAGCAGCGCGAGCTCGACGAGCCGCAGATGGCGCCCGTGCGCGAGGCGCTGCAGGCGGTCCTCGACGGGCACGAGCCCTATCCGGCGGTCGTCGTGGACCGCGTGTGGGAGATGGTCGCCGGCAACCGCGCGGTCGCGCTGCTCACCGAGGGCGTCGCCCCGGAGCTGCTGGCCCCGCCGGTGAACGTGCTGCGCGTGAGCCTGCATCCCGAGGGCGTGGCCCCGCGGATCGCCAACCTGGGGGAGTGGCGCGCCCACCTCCTGGGGCGTCTCGGGCGGCAGATCGCGCTGACCGGCGACGCGCAGCTCGTGGCGCTGCGCGACGAGCTGCGCGGCTACCCGGTCCCGGACGGGGACGCGGGCGGCGGCGGCGACGACCACGGCGCCCATGAGCTCGCGGTGCCGCTGCGCCTGCACGGGCCGGGCGGCAGGATCCTGTCGTTCATCAGCACGGTGGCGACGTTCGGCACGGCCGTGGAGGTCACCGCCAGCGAGCTCTCGATCGAGTCGTTCTTCCCGGCCGACGCGCTTACCCGGGAGGTCATCGACACGCTTCCCTGAGGTCGTCACGGTGCAGGCATGTCCATCACCAGCACCGCCTCCCGCCCCGTCGCGCACGACCGCATCGCCGGTCGCGAGCGCGAGACCGTCCTGCGCCTGGTGCTCAGGCTCGACGCGGCCGTCACCGCCGCCAACGGCGCCGCGTACCTCGCGCTGGCCGGCCCGCTCGAGGACCTGCTCGGCCTCGAGCCCTCCCTGCTGCGCCCTGTCGGCGCGCTCCTGCTCGTGTTCGCCGCCGCCGTCTGGCTCGTCGCCGGGCAGCGGCCGATCCAGCGCGCGCCGGTGCTCGCCATCGTCGCCGTCAACGGGCTGTGGGTGGCCGGCTCGCTCGCGCTCGCGGGCTTCGGGTGGGACTCGCCGGAGACGGCCGGGACCGTGTGGGTCGTCCTGCAGGCGCTCGTCGTCGCCGCCTTCGCCGAGGTGCAGGCGCTCACCCGCCCGCGCGACTAGCGCGGGCGGGGGTGGCTCCGGCGCCCGCGGCTACGGGTGCTGGAACTCGATGACCTGCTGGAACGTCGGGCGGTTGGTCGTGCGGAACGTGTTCGGGAGCAGGCCGGGCTGGAAGCTCGTGCGGCCGGCCGTGAAGCGCCAGGCGGTCGGATCGTTCGTGCCCTGCCTGAAGGCGATGATGTCCACCGCCCGGTTGAGCGCCGCCCACAGCGACGCGCGGCATGCCCCGAGCGAGCCGTTGCCGCAGTAGCGCAGGTTGAACTTCCCGCGCACCGGGTCGCCGAGCAGCGTGCGCAGGTCCTTGTCGACGTACGAGTGCCCGGACTGGCCGCTCAGCCCTCGGACGTCGTTGAGGTCCTCGAGGAGGTCGCCGAAGAACACCGGCTTCATGACCTCCTCGGTGAGCGGCCGGAACACGCCGTCCATGATGCCCGGGCCAGGCTCGTCGAAGAACGAGTCGTTGTCGGCGTCCAGACGCGGGGCGTCGCGGGCCACCCAGTCGTCGAGGATCCCGATCACCTGCTCGTCGCGCGCGCTGGGGATATTGCCCGAGCGCAGGACACGGCTGACGATCGGCCACACCGGCGAGCGCACGTCCTCGGTCGCCGCGCGGTTCATGATGCTGACGTTGTCCGGCAGCGTCACCTGACCCGGGTACCGGTCGAACAGCTCGACCCGCTGGGCCGAGCCGTAGGGCTCGTCGTCGCCGTGCATGAAGCCCGGCGCCGAGCGGTTGTTCCAGTTCAGCAGGAGCCCGCCGGGCCCGCCGACGGTATGCGGGTGCTGATCCTGGCGCAGGTAGCCCTTCCACTCGAAGCGTCCGTCGCCGAGCGTCACCAGGCGACGGTCGAGGCCCCGCGGACGCCGCGGGAGCAGGCCCGAGCTGAACGTCGCCGTCGCGCTGCGAGAGGCGTAGGCCCAGTTGAACGTGAAGCCGAACTGGTTGGCGGCGTCGAAGAACCGCTCGGGCGTGTCCGCCTTGCCCTCGGTCATGTCCTTCAGCGCGGCGAGGTTCAGGCCGTCGCGGCCGAACGTCGAGCGCCGGCGGGCGAGCGCATACGGCTTGCCCCCGACGGTCGCCGTGCCCAGCACGCCGCCGTGCACCGAGGTCAGGTAGCGCAGGGGCTGGCCGGCCAGCTCGCCGGCGTTGAAGGTCGTCAGCGGCACGCAACGGTTGCGGAAGCGGTAGTGCGTCGAGGCGCGCGTCGGCGCCGAGCCGTCGGGCTCGCACAGCTCCTCGGCGTACACGTCGCGCACGTCGTGGCCGGCTGAGGTCAGGCTCCAGGCGTAGTTCTCCGTGCGCCCGATCAGCATGTACATGGCCAGGCCGGGGACCGCGATCCCCTGGGCCTTGATGCCGGGCGCCTGGAGCTCGATCTGCTGGACGATCTCGGGGTAGTAGTAGCCGAGCTGCGGGCCCATCGTCGCCAGCGTGTTGCCGGTCGCCGAGCGCTCGGGGGCGACGACGAGGAAGTTCGACGCTCGCTTGCGCGCGGGCGCGGCGCCGGCACGGGCCGTCCTGGCGCGCGCCGCGCTCGCGCCGCGGGGGTCGATCTGCTGGATCGAGCCGGGGTCGATCTTCACCGACCCGCGCACCCGGCCGCCGGTCAGCGGGCCGTAGTCGAAGCGCCGGTCGATCGTGGTCGGCGCCTCAGGATCGTCGGCGAGCATGACGTCGTCCCAGGCACGGCGGCCGCGCCCGGCCCCGAGCCTGGCCTGCAGCTTGGCCAGCAGCTCGGCGTTGGCCGCCTCGCCGCCGCCACCCGCGCCGAAGATCGAGCCGATGAATGCGGTCACCGCGATGACGTCGTTGACCGTCGCCGGCGGCGAGGGGTTGCCCGTGGACTGCCAGTAGGCGTTGACGCCGTCGGCGTAGGCCTGTGCGTCGGCGATGATCTGCTCGCCCTTCGCGCCGTAGGTCTCCTTGATGAGCTCGACCTGACGCGTGACGAGCGCCTCCGCCTCGGCGCTCGGCGTGAACGACTGAGCGCTGGTGACGAGCGAGAAGGCGTTGACGTTGGGAACGTCCGCCACGGCCACGCGGGCCGGGCCGCGACCGACCTGGATGAGCAGCCCGCGATCGCGGGCGGTGACCCAACCGGCGCCGAAGGCCATGTCGGCGCGCGTGTCGCCGTACACGTGCGGGATGCCGTAGGCGTCGTAGATCAAGCGCAAGCCGGGCCGTCCGGTCTCCTCGAGCCGCACCGGTTGGATCCAGCTGAAGTTCTCCGGGAGGAAGAGGCGCTCGATGTCGGCGGCGCTGACGTTCCCGCGCAACGGGGTGAGCCCGTCGTAGAGCGGAAGCTGGTCGGTCGAGTTCTCGGTCGTCGGCAGGCCGCCGTAGTTGCCCGGGGGGAGGATGTACCGCGCCGTGTCGCCGGGGGCGGCGAGGGCGGCGGGTGCGGCCGCGAGCGCGGCGAGCACGACGACGAGGGCAGAGACGGCACGGCGCATGGGACAGGCTCCTCTCCTCCGACCAGCGGTCCGCTCCGGACCGCGGACGGCACTCTTTCACACCCGATCGGTGCTGCCTAGGCAGCGCGGCCTGGTGGGCGGCGCCGCCCACGCAGTCGCCGCCAGGCGGACGCGAGGCCGACGACCAGCGCCACGAGGACGAGCACGGCGAGCACGGGCGCGAGCAGCGCGAGCACGGTGAGGATCGCGGAGGTCGTGTCCTCTGCCAGCGAGAGGACGGGGTTGCCGAGTCCCCCGGTGCCCGCCGTCGACAGCGGGCGGACCGCGGCGCGGGCGGCGTGCAGCGAGCCGGCCACGAGCGCGCCGGCGGCCGCGGTGACAACCGGAGACAGGTCGGTCTCGGCGCCGGCCGGGCCGGTGAAGGCGACCGCGCCGGCCACGGGGTGCACGACCGTGCCGATGGCGTGCAGGAGGTGATCGACGGCGGGAACCTTGTCGCCGACCAGGTCGGCCACGAAGGCGACGGTGAGCAGGACGAGGCCCGTGGTCGACGACAGCGTCTCGAACGGCTCGGCGAGCTCGACCACATCGAGGCGGTGCAGCAGCGCCCCGGCGAGCAGCGGCAGCCAGGCGTTCAGGCCGGCCGCGCCCGACAACCCGAACGCCGCGAGGATCCCTCCGATCGCCGTCGACGGGTCCATCGGCCGGCGCCGTCCTCACGCCTCGCTCGCGGGCACCGCCGCGCGGGCGGCGCCCTGACGCGCGATCCACAGGGCGGGCGCGACGACCAGCACCGCCCCGCCGATGGCCAGCGCGGCCACGCCGAGCGCGGTGAGGGCGACCCCGCCGGCCAGCGCGAGCGCGGCGCCCGTGAGCCCGGAGAGCAGGTCGTTGAAACCGAGCAGCGTCCCGCGCTCCCACGACTCGGTGCGGTCGGCGAGCTCAGCCGTCGCCGCGACGAACGACAGGTTCCATCCCAGGCCGAGCCCGAACAGGGCCACCGCGGTCGCGCCGACGCTCTGCACCCACAGCAGGCTGATCACCGACGCGGCCATCAGCAGCAGTCCGCCGGACAGCGCTGTCGTGCGCCCGATGCGGTCGATGAGGTCGCCCACCACGATGACCAGCGCGTACATGCCCACGACGTGGGCGCCGATGATCGGGAAGACGTGGTGGCCCTCGTGGTGATGGTGGTCGACCACGACGGCACCGGTCAGCGTCATCACCGCGACCATGACGGCGAAGCTGGCTTGGGCGGCGAGCAGGGCGGGGATGACCCCCGGCCGCGCGAGGATCTCGCGCAGCGGCGCGGCCGCGCGGGAGCCGGCTGCGTCGTGGCCGTCCGGGCGGGCCGCGGCCTCCAGCAGCCTGGCGATGTCGCGGGGGTCCGGGCGCACCGCGGCCACGAGCCCGAGCCCGACGACCATGAACGCGCCCGCGGCCAGCCACAGCGGAGCGAGGGCGTCGCCGTCGAGGTCGCGCCCGGCGAGCAGCGGGCTGAACACGAGCGGGCCCAGGATGGCGCCGAAGACGGCGCCGAAGAGCACGAGCGCGATGCCGCGCGCGCGGCGCTCGGGCGGGTACATGTCGCCCGCCGCGGTGCGCGCCAGCAGCGCGGTCGCGCTCGCCGCGCCGACCAGTGCCAGGCCCGCCAGCACCAGCGGCGCGGACGCCGTCGTGCTGCCGAGCGCGGCGAGCCCGCAGCCCACCACGCCGGCGCAGAACCCGGCGGCCAGGACGGGCACGCGGCCGACGCGGTCCATCGCGCGCCCGGCGGGCACGGCGACGAGCGCCCCCGTGGCCAGCACGATCGCCGGCCCGAGCCCGAGCAGGCCCTCGACGTCCAGCACGAGCACGAGCGTGAGCGACGCCACCGCGGCGGAGAGCTGGAGCATCGCGGAGTTCGTCGCCAGCGCCGCCGACAGCAGCGCGGTGTTGCGGCGGACGGGCAGCGCGGCCTGCGACACGCGGTGAGCGTACCGGCGGCCCCCGGCGCGGCCGTCGTGGTCGGCGCGGTAGGTTGCCCGCCGTGCGACGCCCGCGGCTGCTCGTCCTCGCGTCCCTGGTCGCCTCGTGCGCGGCCGTCGCAGCGCCGCCGGCCGGTGCCGCGACGGTGCGCTCCGGCGCCGTGGAGCTCGAGACGCGCGACGACCCCTGGCGCGTCGTCACGCGCCAGCGCGGCGGCCCGTCGCTGCGCAGCTCCGGCCCGCTGACGGTGCGCCTCGCCGACGGCGGCGTGGTGCGCAGCACGGTCGCCCGCGCCGCGCGCCGCTCGGGGCGGGCGCTGCTCACGAGCGTGGCGAGCACGGTGCCGGGCATCACCTTCGAGGTCCGTATCGAACCGGTCGCCGAGGGGGTCGTGCGCATCGACGTCACCGCGGCCGGGGCTGCGGGCGCGCAGGCCGTCGGGGCGGGCTTCGCGAGCACCGCGACCGAGCGCTTCCTCGGCTTCGGAGAGCGCTCGAACGCGGTCGACCAGCGCGGGCGCGAGGTCGAGAGCTACGTCGCCGACGGGCCCTTCCGCCGCGAGGACCGCGCGCTGGCGGGCGCCGCGATCCCGCCCGAGGCCGAGCGCGACCGGCCCGACGCCACGTACTTCCCGGTCCCGTGGCTGCTGAGCACGCGCGGCTGGGGCGTGCTCGTCGACCAGGACGAGACGAGCCGCTACACGCTGCCCGGCGGCGCGGGGCGGCGCTGGCGCGTCTCGGCCGACGGCCCGCGCCTGCGCCTGGAGCTCTTCGCCGGCCCCGCGCCGGCCGATGCGCTACGGCGCTTCACCGCCCTCACGGGCCGCCAGCCGCCGCCCCCGGTGCCCTGGACCTACGGCCCGTGGGTGCAGACGGGCCAGCCGAACGTCATCCCGCCGGTCGAGGAGCAGGCCATCTTCCGCACGCTGCGGGCGGCCGATGCGCCCGTGTCGGTCGCCGAGACCCAGCTGCACTACCTGCCCTGCGGCGCCCAGCGCGGGCGCGAGCAGGAAGAGCGCACGCGCACCGAGGCGCTGCACGCCCTCGGCGTCGCGCGCCTGTCCTACGTCAACCCGTCGCTGTGCCTCTCCTACCGCGAGCTGTTCTCGCCCGCGGCCCGGGCCGGCGCGCTGCAGCGCGACGGGGCGGGCGTCGTGCTCACCCGCAACGCGTTCGTCGGCGGCTCGGGCGCCGCCGGCTTCGAGATCGAGCCGCTCGCCCAGTTCGACTTCACCTCGCCGCGGACGCGGGGGCTCTACGCGCCGCTCTTGCGCCAGGCGGTCGGCGAGCACGACGTCGACGGCTGGATGGAGGACTTCGGCGAGGGCACGCCGCCGGAGGCCGTGTTCGCGGACGGGACCACGGGGGACGCCGCGCACAACCGCTTCCCGCGCGACTACCACTGCGCCGTGGCGCGGATGGCGCGTGCGCTCCCCAAGCCGGTGATGCGCTTCCAGCGCTCGGGCTGGACGGGCGCCGCGCGCTGCGCGGTCAACGTGTGGGGCGGCGACCCCACGACCGTGTGGGGCTTCGACGGGTTGTCGTCGGCGGTGACCCAGGCGCTGTCGGCCGGCATGAGCGGCATCGCCCGCTGGGGCTCGGACATCGGCGGCTACAACTCCTTCGGCCCCCGGCAGCGCCTCACGCCGGAGCTCCTGACCCGCTGGATCGAGTTCGGCGGGGTGAGCGGCGTCATGCGCACCAAGCGCTCGGGCATCGCGCTCCCGGACTACCGGCGCCCGCAGATCTACGACCGCGCGCAGCTGCCCGTGTGGCGCCGCTACGCGAAGCTGCGTACGCAGTTGCTGCCCTACCTGCGGGCCGCCGACGCCGAGCACCGGCGCAGCGGCCTGCCGCTGATGCGCCACCTGGCGCTCGTGGACCCCGGCGACGAGGTCGCGGCCGGCCGCCGGCGCGACTTCCTGCTGGGCCCCGACCTGCTGGCGGCGCCGGTGGTCGCGCCCGGCGTGCGCCGGCGCACGGTCTACGCGCCGCGCGGTGACTGGCTGGACTTCTGGGAGGCGGTCGACTACGACGCGGCCAGCGGCGCGTTCCGTCCCGCCGCGCGTCCGCGCGTCCTGCGCGGTCGCCGCACCCACGTGCTCCCGGCGCCGCTGGGCCGCGGCCCGCTGCTGCTGCGCGCCGGCGCCATCCTGCCGCTGCTGCCGGCCGACGTCGACACGCTCGCGCCCTACCCGGCGCGCCCGCCGCGTGGCCTGGTGCGACTGGCCGACCGCCGCGACCGCCTGGTTCTGCTGGCCGTCCCGCGCGGCACGAGCAGCGCTCGCGCCGACGAGGACGTGCAGCTCGACTCGCGCGAGGGCCGCGAGCGCTGGACGCTGCGCATCAGCGCGCGCAGCCCGCGGCGCATCGAGCTGCACGCATCGCTGCGCACGCTGCGCCGCCCCTTCCTGGCACGTGCCGTGACGCGCGACGGCCGCCCGATCCCGTTCACCTACGACCGGCGCACCGGCGTCCTGCGGCTGACGCTGCGTACGGGCCGCGCGACGATCGTCGTGCGGGGCGAGCGAGTGGGCGGTCCATGAGGCGCCATGCGCGACCGCGGCGGTCGAGCTCCGCGCGCGTGCACTTGAGCCCCTATGAGGGGCTTATGTGCGCGTCCGCGCCGCTGGCGGACGCCGCGGCTCCCTACCCCGCCGCGTCGAGCACCTCGCGCACGTAGGACTCGCGCACGGCGCGCGGCTGGCCGAGCATCCAGATCTGGCGGCGGTCGGGCTCGGGCGCGGTCCGCAGCACCTTGTCGGCGTACGAGGTGCGCACGTCGTCGTCCTGCAGGAGCATCCAGCGCTCCTGGGCGAGGCGGGTGCCGCCGGCGTCGATCACCTGAGCCACGAAGGAGCGGCGCACGTCGCGCGGCTGGGTCAGCATCCAGCGCTGCTCGGGCTTGGACGCCGCCCGGGACGCGGCGCGCGCAACCGGCCCCGCGGAGAGCAGGACGCTGCGCTCGGTGCCCGACAGGCGGGTGGGCTCCTCCGGCGCGGACGTCACGACGGCGAGTTGTACCCCTTCGCAGCGGGGTAGGACCCCGCCCGTGGCTCGCTACGCGCTGCACTGCTCGCACGAGCAGATCCCGCCCAGGCGCCTGCTGGGCTACGTCCGCGACGCCGAGCAGGCCGGCTTCGAGGGCGGCATGTCCTCCGATCACTTCTCGCCCTGGAGCGAGCGCCAGGGCGAGTCGGGCTTCGCCTGGTCCTTCCTGGGCGCCGCGCTGGCCGTCACGCGCCTGCCCTTCGGCATCGTCAACGCGCCCGGGCAGCGCTACCACCCGGCGATCATCGCGCAGGCCGCGGCCACGCTGGCCGAGATGTTCCCCGAGCGCCTGTGGGTGGCGCTGGGCACCGGCGAGGCCTCCAACGAGCACATCACCGGGGACCCGTGGCCGCCGAAGGAGGAGCGCAACGCGCGGCTGCTGGAGTGCGTCGAGGTGATGCGCGCGCTCTTCGCCGGGGAGGAGGTCACCCACCGCGGGCGCGTCGTCGTGGATCGCGCACGGCTGTGGACGCTGCCCGCCAAGCCGCCGGAGCTGCTCGGCGCGGCGGTGTCCGTGGCGACCGCGCGGTGGGCCGGCTCGTGGGCCGACGGGCTCGCCACGGTCAACGCGCCGCACGACCACCTGCGCGCGATGCTCGACGCCTACCGCGCCGGCGGCGGCTCCGGCCGGCTCGTGCTGCAGGTGCACCTCTCGTGGGCGCCGACCGAGGAGGAGGCGGTGCGCATCGCGTACGACCAGTGGCGCACCAACGTCTTCGACCCGCCGATCTGCTGGGACGTCGAGACGGTGGAGGAGTTCGACGAGCTCGCGCGGTCGGTGCGCCCCGAGGACGTGCGGGCCAAGGTGCTCGTCTCGGCCGACCTGGACCAGCACGTCGCCTGGCTGCGCGAGCTCGCCGACCTCGGCTTCGACGACATCGCGCTGCACCACGTCGGCGAGGACCTCGGCCCGTTCATCGACGCCTTCGGCGAGCACGTCCTTCCCGCGCTGCGATGAGCATCAAGTCGACCAGCGACCTGTGGTGGAAGAACGCGATCCTCTACTGCCTCGACGTGGAGACCTTCCTGGACTCCGACGCCGACGGTTGCGGCGACCTCGGCGGGCTCACCGACCGCGTCGACTACCTCGCGGGCATCGGCGTGAGCTGCGTCTGGCTCATGCCCTTCTACCCCTCGCCCAACCGCGACGACGGCTACGACATCGTCGACTTCTACTCGGTCGACCCACGCCTGGGGACGCTCGGTGACCTCGTCGAGTTCGTCCGCACCGCGCGCGACCGCGGCATCCGCGTCATCGCCGACGTGGTCGTCAACCACACCTCCGACCAGCACCCCTGGTTCCAGGCCGCCCGGTCCAGCCGCGACTCTCCGTACCGCGAGTTCTACGTCTGGGCGGACGAGAAGCCCGAGGAGAAGCCGGGCGACGTCGTGTTCCCCGACCAGGAGAGCTCCAACTGGGCGTGGGACGAGGAGGCCGGCCAGTTCTACCTGCACCGCTTCTACTCCCACCAGCCCGACCTCAACGTGGCCAATCCGGCCGTCCGCGACGAGATCGCCCAGATCATGGGCTTCTGGCTCGAGCAGGGCCTGTCCGGCTTCCGCGTGGATGCCGTGCCGTTCCTGATCGAGCCGACGGGTCTGCCCGAGGGGGCGATCGTCGACCCGCACAAGCTGCTGCGCGACCTGCGCGCCTACCTCGGCCGTCGCAACGGCGAGTCCGTGCTGCTGGGCGAGGTCAACCTGCCCGCGGACGACCTGCGTGCGTTCCTGGGGGACGAGGACGGCGACGAGCTGCACATGGTGTTCGACTTCCTGGGCAACCAGGCCATGTACCTGGCGCTGGCCCGCGGCGAGGCTGAGCCGCTGATCCGCACGCTGCGCGAGACCCCGCAGATCCCCTATACCGCGTCGCTCGGGCGCTTCGTGCGCAACCACGACGAGCTCTCGCTGGACAAGCTCACCGACGCCGAGCGCGAGGAGGTCTTCGCGCGCTTCGGCCCCGACGAGGACCTCCAGCTCTACGGGCGCGGCCTGCGCCGGCGCCTGCCGACCATGCTCGACGGGGACGAGCAGGCCATCCGCATGATCTACTCGCTGGTCTTCTCGCTCCCGGGCACGCCGGTCCTCTTCTACGGGGAGGAGATCGGGATGGGCGAGAACGTCGCGATCGAGGGCCGCTACAGCGTGCGCTCGCCGATGCAGTGGTCCTCCGAGCGCCTGGGCGGTTTCTCCACCGTGCGCGACGAGTCCGCGCTGCGCCGCCCGCTGACCGAGGGCCGCTTCGGGCCCCAGCACGTCAACGTCGCCGCCCAGCGTCGCGACCAGGGATCCCCGCTGAACTGGTTCGAGCGCCTGATCCGCCGCCGGCGCGAGTGCCCCGAGCTCGGCTTCGGGACGCTCGAGGTGCTCGACGTCGACGCGCCATCGGTGCTGGCCCACCGCTGCGACTGGGAGGGCTCGACCGTGGTCGCCGTGCACGAGCTGGGCGGCAAGGCCGTGCGGGTCGCGCTGCCGGTCGACGACGGCGAGGCGCTCGTCGACCTCTTCGGGAGCGAGGAGCACCCGCTGCCCGCGACGCTCGAGCTGGAGCGCCACGCCGCGCGCTGGTTCCGCGTGCGCCGCGAGGGCGTGCGCCTGCCGCCGTAGCGGTGCTGCAGCGCGGCGCGCTCAGCCCCGGCGGGCGCGCACGCGGAAGCGCGCCGCGACGCGCACCTCGTTGCCGGCCGCGTCGGTCGCGGTCAGCAGCACGCGATGGCGGCCGGGCTTCAGCCTGCGGCCGAGCGTGACGCTGCGCGCCCCGGCGCGCAGCGGGCGCACGGCGAGGCGGCGCAGGAAGCGGTAGCGCGTGCGGGTGCCGCGCCGCCGCCCGCGGTCCAGCCGCACGCCGACGCGGGCCGCCTCGGACAGGCGGAAGACGGCGACGTAGCGCCGGCCGACGCGCTTGACGCGCAGGCGCTGCAGCCGCGGGCGCTGCGTGTCCTGCGCCGCGGCCGACCCACCGGGCGGCGGACCGCCTGCGCCGGCCGGCGCGGGACGCGCGGGGGCGCCGGGCGCGGGCGCAGCGCCGCCGCGGGAGCGGATGCGCAGCAGCACCGGGTGCGCGCCCACGTCCACGGTGATCCGGTCGCCGTCCAGGCGCCCGGGCAGGTAGCCGGTGCCCAGCATCGGGTCGCCGGCGTCGTAGGCCGTCGCGCCGGGCACGCTGACCGTGTAGCGGATCGGGGCGACCTCGAGCGGGCGGCGCGCCCAGCGGTCCCAGACGCTCGCCGTGCGCCAGAGGACGAGCAGGTGCGTGCCGTCGTCCTGCTGGACGACGATGCGGCGCAGGTCGCTCGCGTCGCCGGCGACGGAATGGGCCAGCGGCGTGACCGTCGCGGGCGCCGACGTGCCGATCATGGCCAGCAGGTTCTTCAGCGCGGTGAAGGCGGGCTTGCGCGAGAAGTCGCTGCGCACCAGCCCGAAGTTGCCGAAGGGGTTGGCCTGGTCGGTGCCCGAGTTGATCAGCTCGTAGAAGTAGGTGCGCTCGATGCCGCTGGCGAAGTGCTCGAGCACGGTGCGCACGCTGTAGAGCGCGGCCGTCGGCTCGTCGGCAGGCGGGTGGCCGCCGTTGGGGGCCCCGAACGACGTGTAGAAGCCGGCCTCGGTCGCCACGATCCCCTTGTCGCGCGACACGAGCGAGGAGAGCAGCCGCTCGCTCGCCATGTGATCGGGGGACGGGCTCCGCGCGCCCGTGTACGGGTGCATGTTGCCGCGGTCCATGTAGGCCGAGTGGTCGCCGAGCTCCGATCGCGAGCCGGTGTTCACGAGCGACGGGCCGACGATCTTGACCCGGGCCAGCGCCGGGTCGGCCTTCATCTTCTGGTGCAGCTGCTTGCCCCACGCGCTCAGGTTGGCGGCCCAGTTCGGGTCGCCGCTGATGTCGTGCTCGTTGGGCCACTCGACCGACTCGACGCCACCGTGGGGCAGCGAGCTCGGTCTTGAGCGCCTGCAGGCACGGGTCCATGCCGCCGCCGTCCGTGGCGCACGTGAACGGCACCACGAGGTTGAACCGCACGCCGGCCCGCATCGTCGCGCGCATGTTGCCGTAGACGGCGTCGTTCCAGCCGGCGTTGGCGGAGGTCAGCAGCGGGGTGCGGATGTGGCCGGCGCCCAGCTCGCGGATCAGCCCGAGCACCCGGTTCCAGTCGCCGTAGGGCCCGCTCAGGTTGTGCGCGTAGGCGACGACGCCGACGGTGTCGTGCAGCGCGCGCGCGCTCGTCGTCGGGACCTGCGCGTCAGCGCGGTCGACGTGGGTGCCGGCCACCAGGCACGCGACGAGCGCGAGCAGTGCCGGCAGGCGTGTGCCTGTGCGGATCACCTTCAATCAAACCATCGGCAGCCACGCGCATACCCCATGAGCGCCTGGCCTACCCCCCGGCGCGAGAGGGTAGCGAGACCGCGTCAGCGGCGCGGTGCGGCCCGGAGCTTGAACGCGACGAGCACGTTCGTCCGGTTGCCCGCGGCGTCGCGTGCCGACAGCAGCACGCGGTGGCGCCCGACCTTCAGGTACCCGACGCTGATGCGCCGCTGGCCGGTGATCTTGGTCATCCGCTTGGCCGCGATGCGCTTGAGCAGCCGGTAGCGCTTCTTGGAGCCCTTGCGACCGCGATCCACACGCGTGGCCACCGTCGCGGGCTCCGACAGCCGGAAGTAGACCGCCCAGCGGCGGCGCGCGATCTTCTTGACCTTGACCTTCGACACGCGCGGCCGCGTGCGGTCGTTCGGCCCCCCGCGGCCACCGGCCGTCCCGCTCGCCGGACGTCCCGCTGCCGGCGATGCCGGAGAACGGCGGCTGGCCGCCCGGCGCGATGCCGAGGCGCAGCACGACCGGGTGCGCGCCGATGCTCTGGGTGAAGCGGCCACCCGACACCGCGCCCGCCGTCAGCCCGGGGCCGGCCAGCGGGTTGCCGCGGGCGAGGCTCACCGCCCCGGGGACCTCCACCGAGAAGCTGCGGGAGGCGACGCTCAGCGGTCGCCGGGCGTCGCGGTCCCAGACGCTGGCCGTGCGCCACAGGACGAGCAGGTAGGAGCGGTCCGCCTGCTGCAGCGCGAGGTGCCGCAGGTCGCCGGTGTCGCCGCTGACACGGAACTGCAGCGGCGTGATCGTGGCGGGCGCGGCGGTGCCCGCCATCGCGAGCAGGCTCTTGAGCGCGGTGAACGCCGGCTTGGGCGAGAAGTCGTGGTGCAGGAGCCCGTAGTTGGCCTCCGGGCGGGCACGGTCGTCGAACTCGTCGACGAGCTCGTAGACGTAGGTCCGCGGGATGCCGCTGAGGTAGTGCTCGAGGACCGTGCGGACGGTGTAGACCGCGGCGGTGGCCTCGTCGGTGGGCGGCTGGCCCGGGCCGCCGGCCTGCGGCGAGGTGTGAAAGCCCGACTCGGTGGCCAGCGCGGTCTTCGTGCCGGACACGGGACGGATGTGCGCGCGCTCGGCCTCGATGAGCGCCGGGCTGGGACTCCGCCCCCCGGTGTAGGGATGGATGCTGCCGCGGTCGAGGAAGGCCGACTGGTCGCCGAGGAGCTCCGGCGAGCCGAAGCGCGTCAGCGCGGGGCCCACCACCGGGATGCCCGCGAGCTGCGGATCCGCCTTGACCTTGGCGTAGAGCTCACGGCCCCACGCGGCCAGCCGGGGCGCCCAGCTCGTCCCGCCCCCGAGATCGGCCTCGTCGTCCCACTCCAGGAGGTCGACGCTGCCGGGCGGGAGCTGCGAGCGCACGACGTCGAGGCACGGGTCCATCGTGCGCGCGTCCGCGCAGTCGCGGTTGACGATCAGGTGCAGCCGGATCCCGGCGTTGGCCAGCGCGGTGAGGTCGCCCCAGTGCCGGGCGTTCCAGCCGGCGTTGGTCGACGCGTAGACGCCGCTGCGCATGTGCGCGACACCCAGCTCGCGCATCCGCGCGACGACGTCGGCCCAGCGGCCGTAGGGCGTGTCGAAGTAGGTGGGGTGCGTGGTGACGCCGACCGAGTCGTGGAACGCGGCCGCGCTGACGGTCCGGTTCTGGGCCGACGCGGGCGACGCGAGGCAGCCCGCGACAACGGCACAGGACACCGCAGCGCGGACGATCCTCCTTGATCGATGACCCACGAAGCGGCACGTTAACGCCCCGGCGACACCGCCGCGCGGAAGATTCCCCCCCGCCTAGGCGCGGCGCGCGCGCCGGCTCGGCCGGTCAGAGTGCCCGGCGTGATCGTGCCCGTCCTGCGATGAGCCCGGCGCTCGTCGTCGTCGCCAAGGCCCCCGTGGCGGGGCGCAGCAAGACACGCCTGACGCCGCCCTGCACGCCCGCGCAGGCCGCCGCGCTCGCCGAGGCGGCGCTCGCCGACACGCTGCAGGCGGTTGCCGCGACGCCGGTGCGCCGCCGCGTCGTGGCGCTCGAGGGCGAGCCCGGCGCGTGGCTCCCCGACGGCTTCGAGGTGGTCGCCCAGCGCGGCGGCGAGCTCGGCGAGCGCCTGGCCAATGTGCTCGAGGACGTCGGCGGCGGTGCGCTGCTCATCGGCATGGACACGCCCCAGGTGACGCCCGCGCTGCTGGAGGCCGGCGTCGCGGCGCTGCTGCGCGACGGCGTGGACGCCGTGCTCGGCCCGGCCGGCGACGGCGGCTACTGGGCGATCGGGGTGCGTGAGCCCGACCCCACGCTGTTCGCCGGGGTCCCGATGAGCGAGGCCACGACCGGCGCCTCGCAGCGCGCGCGCCTGGAAGCCGCCGGCCTGCGCGTCGCGGCGCTGCCCGAGCTGCGCGACGTCGACACGATCGCCGACGCCCGCGCCGTCGCGGCCCTGGCCCCTGAGGGCCGCTTCGCCCGCGCGCTGGCCGAGGTCAGCGCAGCGGCGTCTGCGCCGGAACGATCCGCCGGCTGATCAGGTCCTGCACGAGACGCAGCTTCTCGACCACGGCGGGGGCCAGCACGAACGGGTAGAGGTCGTCGCGCCCCATGCTGCGGGTCACCGCGTTGAGCCCTTCGCTCAGCGGCAGCCACGCGGCCAGGACGGCGTCGAAGTCGGCGGTGGCGGCTGCGTGCTCGCCCAGCCGCCGTGCGCCGTCGACCGCGATGCCGTAGGCCGCCGCCGTCTGCAGCGTGTCGGTGATGTGCAGGACGTGGGCGAAGGTCTCGGCCCAGTCCTCGGACGGATGCATGGTCGCGCAGGCGCTCACGTGACGCTGCTCCCAGTCGGCGGGCGGGCCGTGCGCGTAGTGGCGCTCGAGCGCGGCGCCGTAGTCGTCGCGCTCGTCGCCCAGCACGGCGCGGACGCGGTCCCGCGCCGGGCCCTCCGGCGCCAGCAGCTCGAAGCAGGCGTGGCCGGCCTCGTGGCGCAGGTGCCCCAGGCCTCGAGGCCGGCGGGGTCCTCGTCGGCCGGCCTCGTGCGGGTCAGCGAGCAGCTGACGCACAGCTCGCCCGCGCGGGCCACCAGCCAGGTGCAGCCCGCCAGCCCCGCGTTGGCGCAGCGCGGCGCCCCGCCGGCCCCCACCAGCTCGCGGTCGTCCCAGCGGAAGCCGAGCGCCGTGCCGCAGTGCAGGCACAGGGAGTTCTCGAAGTGCACGCGCCGCGCGCAGGTGGGGCAGGAGAAGGCGCGCACGCGGCGTGCACGGTAGCGGTCCGTCGCGGTGCCCCGGCGGCCCGCGGACCCGCGCTCGCTCGCCCTACGGGATGGGCTGCGTCTGCACCGAGATCGAGCGCAGGAAGGCCACGACGCGCGCGCGGTCGGCCGGGTTGGTCAGGCGATCGGGGATCGTCCCGTTGGCGGTACGGTGCTTGGGGTTGTCGACCACGCACTCGAGCGTCTCGCACGCGCCGTTGTGGTAGTAGGGCGGCACCTGGTTGATGCCCAGCAGCGACGGCACGTTGTAGCCGGCGCCTCGCCCGTCGCCGTTGTAGTCGAAGCCCAGCGCGTCCAGTGGTGCCTGCGACACCCCCATGACGAGCCCGGCGGCGGCCTTCTCCTCGCCGCCGACGTTCGCCCCGAGGTTGTTGTTGGCGCCCGCCACGCCGAGGTTGAACGAGCCGATGTCGCGCAGGACGGAGGCGAACATCTGCGCCCCGACCGGCCGGAAGTTCGCCGGCGGCGCCGGGTTGGCCGTCTCGACGGCCAGGTCGGTGAGGGCCGGCGGCGGCGTGAAGGTGCGGCGGCTGATCGTCCAGGTCTGGCCGCCGTGGCAGTTCGTGCAGCCGGCCTCCTGGAAGAGCGCACGGCCCTCGTTGACCAGCTGCGCGCTGTCGCCGCGCAGGCCGCGGCGGCTCGACGGGCCGTTGTGGGTGCGCACGGCGTTGCGCTGCCACTCGCGCAGCGCCGTCGCCGCGGGCACGGCCACGTTGCTGCCGGGCAGGGTCACCGTCACCTGCGGGCGGTCGGAGTTGGGCTTGTTGAAGTTGTTGAGGACGCAGAACGGCGTGTTGATGTCGCCGTTGTCGGCGATGATCAGGCCGTGGTTGGGTGAGAACGTGCTCGTCGTGACAGGTGGCGGCCCGGCCACCGGCGCGTCACACGGCACGGGTGCGGCGAGCGGGCCGGGACCCGAGATGTTGCGCGTGTTCTCCTCGAAGTCCTCGGGCTCGTCGCGGATCGCCGAGTAGTTCAGCAGGCGCTGCTCGGTGCGGTTGCGCGGATTGAACGTCGCGTTGAGCGGGATCGACTTGCGCGGTCCGGCGGCGAAGTCCCACACGACGCCGTCGGTCAGGCCCTTGAAGTGGCAGCTCGCGCAGCTCTGCCAGCCCGCCTGGGACAGGCGCTCGGTGGTCGAGACGTTCGTGCCGGGCGGCCGGTTGAAGTTGCCCCGCGAGGAGAAGAACATCTCGGCCCCGACGAGGTCGACTTCCTCGCGCGAGCCCGGCGTGGGGAGCGGGGCGGTGCGGATGACCTTGATGACGCGATCGTTGCGCAGGTCGACGATCGAGACGTTCCGCGACACGAAGTTGGTCACGTACGCGCGCGTGCCTGCGCGGTTGGTGACGATGCCCTGCGGGTTCTTGCCGGCGTTCTGGCCGCTCGTGGCCGCGTTGGCGGGGTCGTTGAGGTCGATGTAGCGCGTCGTGTTCTCGTCGCCGGTGAAGCTGATGCGCCCGTCGGCCGAGACGTTGAGCTTCACGAGCAGGTCGCTGTTGGCCGCCACGACGTAGGCGTTGCCGCTGCCGCTCTGGTTCGTGAAGGCCATGGCCCAGGGGCCGGCGAAGAACAGCGTCTTCTTGCCCGCCTCGGGCTCCTCGGCGCCGCGGTGGAGGTTCAGGAAGCGGCTCGCGCTGGCGTCGCTCTCCCGCCCCGTGCGGATGCCGGAGATGACGTTGACGAAGGCCTGCGTGTTGACGTTGAACCTGATCGGGCCGTCGGGCGAGGCGGCGATGTTGGGCAGGAAGGCGTGCCCGCCGCGGATGACGATGCTCTGCAGCTGGTTGGGGAACGCGCGCGTGGCGTCGGCCTGGCCGTCGCCCGTCGAGTCGACGGTGAAGCCGGTGGTCTGGGCGCCCAGCGTCACGCGGCGGCGGGGCTGGTAGTCGTCGATGTCGCGCGACTCGGTGTCGATGCTCAGCCGGCAGACCGCGGCCTCCTTGCCGTCGTCGGCCGCCTGCCGGCCGCCGGCCCGCGTGAAGGCGAGGAAGCCCGTGACGTACAGGCGGTTGCTGTTGCGATCGACGGCCAGCCCGCGCGGCTGGAAGTGGCGGTTGGTGTCGGGCTGGTTGCAGCGGCTGTCGGCCAGGTCGACGTGGCCGAGGACGCTCCGCGGCGAGCGCGCGTCGATCACGCTGATCGTGTCCTGGCTGCTGTTGGCCACGAAGATCCGCCGGCCGTCGGGCGAGGCGACGATGTTCCAGGGCTCCGAGCCGGTGCGCAGCGTCCGCGCGACAATCGCGCGGAAGCGGTTGGGATCCGGGTTGGTGATGCGGAACACCGTCACGGTCCCGGCGGAGGCGTTGGCGGTGAAGAGGTAGCGGTCGCTGGGGTCGACCGCGACGCTCTGCGGCTCGTCGCCCGTCCGGAGCGTGCGGATGACCCGGTTCGAGCTCGTGCGGATCACCGAGACGGTGTCGTTGCCCGGGTTGACGGCGAAGACGAGCCCGCCGCTGCGCGACTTGACGATCGGGCTGGAGGTCGTCGGCTCGTCGAAGGTGCGTCGCGGCGCGCTCCGCCTCTGGGCGGCGGCGGCGGGCAGCGAGGACGCCGCCTGCTGCGAGGACGCCGCTCGCTGCGACGCGGCCTGCGTGGCCGCCGCCTGCTCCATGCCCGCGGGCCGCACCGGCTCGATCGGGTTGGCGGAGGCGAGCACCGTGACCAGCGACCCGGCGACGACGACGGCTGCCCCTGCGAGCAGTCGGCGCGCGCTTCGATGGTGCCCGAGGTTCGGAGGCTTCATCGTCGTGGACCGGAGGATGCGGACCGGAGCGCCGACGCTCTCACACGGGCGAGCCGGAAGTCAACCCCGCCGCCGGCCACGATCGACCGCCCGCGGATGTCGGTCAACCGTCCAGCGCGCTTCAGCGGCCGCCCGTTACACCCGACACCTGTCCCATGACCGCTCTGTCCCGGATGCTCACCCTGTTGCTCCTGGCGCTGCTCGCCGTGGCACCCGCCGCCGCGCTCGCCTCCGACGACGACGACGACGACGGGAAGCATCCCCCGGTCGTCACCACCCTTCCTGCGACACAGGTCGGCCTGACGTCGGCCCGGCTGAACGCCACGGTGTCGCCCAACGATCACGAGACGACCTACTACTTCGAGTACGGCACGACGACGGCCTACGGCAAGCGAACGGCGACCGGCTCCGCGGGCGATGACAAGACCCCCGTGCCGGTCTCCGCCGATATCAGCGGCCTGGCTGCCCGCACGACCTACCACTTCCGCCTCGTGGCCACGAACAAGGACGCGACGACGAGCGGCGCGGATGGCGCCTTCACCACGACCGCGCCGGCCACGCCGCCGCCGTCGACGCCGGGCGGACAGCCCGCCGCCGGCGCGGGCCCGGGCACACCGTCCGCCGGCGAGCCCGGTCAGTCGGCCGTCGCCACGGCGCCGGAGCCGGTCCTCGGCCGCACGGTCGTCGTCGGCGAGGTGTCCGGCTCGATCCTCGTGCGCCTCCCCGGCGCCAGGAGCGCAACACGGCTCGACGCCGCTGCGGGCGTGCCCGTCGGCTCGGTGGTCGACGCCCGCGCGGGGGTCGTCGAGCTCAGCACCGTCGCGGGCCGTACGACCCAGGCCGGCCGCTTCTGGGGCGCCGTCTTCCAGGTCCGCCAGTCGCGCTCCGGCAACGGCATGACCGACCTCGTCCTGCGCGGTGGGCGGCCCGAGGGCTGCGGCCGGCGCTCTGGGACCGCACGCGCGGCAGCCGTGAGCGCCAGGCGCAAGCCGCGCAAGGGGCTCTGGGGCAAGGACAAGGGTGGGCGCTTCCGCACGCACGGGCGTAACAGCGTGGCCACGGTGCGCGGCACGAAGTGGCTCGTCGAGGAGCGCTGCGAGGGCACGCTCACGCGCGTCACCGAGGGCGCCGTCGTGGTCCGCGACCTCCGCCGCGGGCGCTCGGTCACCGTCAGGGCCGGCGGTCGCTTCCTCGCCCGCGACGCCAGGGCCGCCCGCGGGTGAGACGGCTGCGCACCGCCGGCGGGTGGCGGCGGGCGCCGGCGGTCCTCTCCGCCGGGGCGCTCGTCGCCGTCGCCGGCGTCTGCGCGAGCCTGGCCGGGGCCGTGCCCCGGCTCGAGAACGACACCGTCGACTACCGCTTCGGTGTGCGCGGGGCCGCGCCGCCCGCCGAGCTCCTGGTCGTCGAGATCGACGACGCGACGTTCTCCGACCTCGGCCTGCAGTGGCCGTTCCCGCGCTCGCGCCACGCCCGAGCGATCGACCGGCTGCGCGAGGCCGGCGCCCGCGAGATCGTCTACGACGTCCAGTTCACCGAGCCGACGCGCGAGCGCGAGGACCTGGCCCTGTTCGAGGCCGTCGAGCGCGCGGGCGGCGCCGTCCTGGCCACCAGCGAGACCGATGGGCGTGGCAACACCGCCGTCCTGGGCGGCGACGACGGGCTGGCCGAGATCGGCGCGACCGCCGCGATGAGCGACCTCCCGACCGACGCGGGCGGGGTGATCCGCCGGGTGGACTACGCGACCGGCGGGCTGCGCTCGATCGCCGTCGCCACCGCGCGGCGCGCGGGCCGCCCGCTGTCCGAGGCGGCCTTCGGCGACGGAGGGGCCTGGATCGACTTCCGCGGCCCGCCCGGCACGGTGCCGACCGTCTCCTTCTCCGAGCTCTACCGGGGCCGGGTCGATCCGGCGCGCATCCGCGGGAAGACCGTCGTCGTGGGCGCCTCCGCGCCGACGCTCCAGGACCTGCACTTCGCCCCGACCGCCTCCAACGAGGTCATGTCCGGGCCGGAGGTCCAGGCCAACGCCATCTGGACCGCGCTGCACGGCCTGCCGCTGCGCAGCGTCCCGCGGGCGATCGACCTGCTGGTCATCGTGCTGCTCGCCTTCGGCCCCGCCCTGGCCACGCTGCGGCTGCGACCGCTGTTCGTGGCGCTGCTCGCGGGCCCGGTCGCGGTGGCGTATGCGATGGCCGCGCAGGTCGCCTTCGAGGCGGGGCACGTCGTCGCAGTGGCCCTGCCGCTGGCCTCGCTTGCGGCGGGCACGGGCGCGATGGTCGTCGTCAGCTACATGCTCGAGCACCGCGAGCGCCGGCGCTTCGCGGTGCACAACGAGGTGCTCGAGGAGCGCGTGCGAGAGCGCACGCAGGAGCTTCGCGAGACGCAGCTCGAGCTGATCCGGCGCCTAGGGCAGGCCGCCGAGCTGCGCGACGACGACACCGGCGCGCACATCGAGCGCATGAGCCGCCTCTGCCAGCGGCTCGCGCTCGCCGCGGGCATGAGCCCCGACGAGGCGCTCACGTTGCGTCACGCCAGCGCGATGCACGACATCGGCAAGATCGGCGTGCCGGACAGCATCCTGCGCAAGCCGGGCCTGCTGAACGGTGACGAGCGCGAGCTGATGCGCCAGCACACCGTGCTGGGAGCGGAGATCCTCGCAGGGTCGCGCTCGGCGCTGCTGCAGGTGGCCGAGGTCGTGGCCCGCACCCACCACGAGCGCTGGGACGGCACCGGCTACCCGGCCGGCCTGCGGGGCGAGGAGATCCCGTTGGCCGGGCGCATCGCCGCCGTCTGCGACGTCTTCGACGCGCTCACCAGCGCGCGCGCCTACAAGGAGCGCTGGCCCGAGCGCCACGCCCTCGACGAGATCGTGCGCCAGCGCGGACGGCACTTCGACCCGCGCCTGGTCGACCTCTTCGTCGGCCTCTTCCCGGCCGCGTCCCCGCGCGCGGTGGCGCGCGAGCGCGAGCCCGCCGGCGCGCTCAGCTAGCGGTCGAGGCCAGCGCGCACAGGCGCGCCTCGGTGCACGAGAGGATCCAGCCGTCGACCTGCACGGTGTCCCCGGAGTCGAAGTCCTCGCGCACGCGCGCGGCGACGAGCGCGCGCAGGTCGTCGTCGGAGGCGGCATGCAGCTTCGGCGCTCCGCCGGGCAGCCCCGCAAGGACGGCGGCGGCCAGCGCGGACGGCGCGGTCGCGCCGGGCAGGGCGGCCAGCGCCGCGCGCCCCAGGCTGCGCGCGCTGTCGCGGTGGGCCAGCAGCCCGGCGAGGCGGGCGGCGGGCGTGCGCGTGCCGGCGACCTCCACGATCGCGCGCCACGGCTTGAGCGGCGCGAGCGCCACCGGCACCGCCGCCGCGCAGGCGCCGAGCAGGAAGCGGCGGCGGCTGGTGTGGTGGTCGCCTGTCATCGTGAGCGCCTCCGCTCGGGGACGATGGTGACGGCGGGCGAGCAATGACGCGCTGTCATGCCCGCTCCCGCTCGAGGTGGTCGCCGAGGCGCATCGCCAGCGCCACGAGCGTCAGGGTCGGCGTGCCGGACCCGACGGTGGGGAACACCGAGCTGCCCGCCACGTAGAGGTTCGCCGTGCCGTGCACGCGGCAGTCGCTGTCGACGACGCCGTCGCGCGGGTCGTCGCTCATTCGCGTGGTGCCGACGTGGTGGAAGCCGCCGGCGATGTCGTCGGGCCACTCGCGATCGTCCTCGCGCACGAGCGCCTGCACGCGGCCCAGGCCGGTCGCGCCCGCGGCGCCGCCCAGCAGCTCGAGGCTGCGCACGACGCTGCGGCGGTCGATGGGGCTGAGGCTCCAGTTGAGCTTCGCGCGCCGCAGGCCGAGGCGGTCGCGCTCGCGCACGAGCGTGACCCGGCTGTCGGGGTCGGGCGCGGAGGCGATGCGGGTGACGACCTCGAGGCTGTCCAGCGGCGCCGTCCCGACGAGCTTGGTGTACGCGTAGGCGGCGATGTCGCCGAGCACCCGGGGCAGCACCGAGCGCCGATCAGCGGCCGAGCCGGCCAGCTCGCCCGCGACCTCGGGGTAGGGGACCGGCAGCGGCGCGCCCGGCACGGTGACGCTGCGCCAGGTCATGAGGTCGCCGACGACGTTGCGCACGTCGGCCGCCAGCCCATCGCCCGAGGAGTCCCCGGCCAGCGACTCCGCCGCCTTGACGTCCTCGGTCTCCTCGATGCCCTGGTAGCGGCCCTCGTAGACCGGGCGCAGCCCGATCTGGACGTCGACGAGGCCCTCCTCGCGCTGGCGCGCGGCGGGCAGGGCGAGGTAGCCCTCGACGTCGGCCTCGCCGACGCGATGGGTGCGGTAGAAGCGGGCCTCGAGCGCACGATCGGCGGGCACGAGCACGCCGGCCTTGAAGCGCGGGTGCTCGGCGAAGAAGCGCCCGACGTTGCCGTGCTCGTTCCCGAGGCCGTCGCGGTGGTTGCGGTCGGACAGCAGCAGCAGGCGCGCGTTCTCGATCCCGCCCGCGGCCAGCACGAACGAGCGCGCCGTGACCGTGAAGCGGTTGCCGGCCAGCGTGGCGACGTGCGCGCGGCGCACGCGCCGGCCGCCCTCGTCGGTCTCGAGCTCGGTCACGTTCGCCTGCAGGTACGTCCGCACGTTGGCGGCCCGGCGGACGTCCTCGCGGTAGATCGTGCCGAGGTTCCGGTCGCGCTTCTTCACCAGCCGCCCGACGCGGGTCTCGATGCGGCCGCCCAGGTCGAAGGGCGAGAAGCGGCTCTCCTCGGCCCACGGCGCGAGGGCCCACTGCGTGCCCGGGATGCCGAGCAGGTCGGCGGCCGGCGCGTAGTAGGGGTCGAGCTCCGCGCGGCCGATCGGCCACCCGGAGCGCGGCACGCCGGGGCGCGCCTCGAAGTCGGCGGCCTCCATGGGCCGGCACGTGCCGCCCCAGTGCCCGGTCGTGCCGCCGAAGTAGCGCAGCCGCGAGACGTTCAGCGGGAAGTAGGGGATGCCGGTCTGCGGGCCCTCGTACAGCGACTGCGTCGCCGCGTCGGGCTCGAAGCCGCCGCTCTCGAGGATCGCCACGCTCGTCGAGCCGCGGCTGAAGCGCCGGGCGAGCGTGATGCCCGCCGCGCCACCACCGATCACGCAGACGTCGACTTCGAGCGTCGTGCCCGCCGGCACGCCGCGGGCGTCAACGAACACCGACGACGTCCTCGTGCGGCGCGACGGCGTCCTCGTGCGGGGGCGCCGGCCACGTGACCGCGGCCTTGCCCACCGCTGTGCCGGCGATGCGGTCGTGCAGGCCTCGGCTCGTCGGGCTGAGCACGGTCGTGGCCAGGAGCAGCAGGTACCAGAGGGCCACGAGCGCAGGGAGCAGCGGGCCGTCCAGCGCCGAGCTGGCGGTCGCCAGCACGGCCGCGGCCGAGAACGGCGCGGCGACGAGCAGCCAGCGAACGAGGGCCTGGCGCGTGGTCAGACCGGCACCGTTCGTCGAGGCGACGTGCAGCCCGAGGACGCGCTGGCCGGGCGTGCGACCGGAGCGCCGCCACGATCCCGCGAAGTACAGGGCGCCCAGTGCCGCGACGACGAGCGCATCGACGACCGCGACGCCGCGGTCGGTCTGCACCGCGTCGCCGACGCTCTCCGCGCCCCCGTCGAGCTCGACGGCCGGGCCCAGGGCGACCGACACGACGAGCGCGGCGACGAAGGCCAGGACGCTCAGCACGACGGCGTCGAGCAGCAGCGCGACGAGCCTGTCCGGCACGGTCGCGTAGCACCGCGTGCGTGAGCTGTTGTCCCCCGTCGTCATCTCGGCCCCCCGATCTGGAGGGAGCACGGTAGCGAGAACACCGCGTTCACGGCATTGGACATCCGGCCAGGGGGTGGGCTGCATGTCGCATGGGATGCATGCGGAATGTCGCCCACCCCCTGTGCTGCCGCCTCGCCGGCCCGCTGTTCGTGCCCTACGCCACCGGGCGCAGGTGGCGGTAGGGGCGCCCCTCGCGCAGCTCGCGCACGACGGCCTCGACGAGGCCGTCGTCGTCGAGGCGCCGGCCGTCGGTGACGGCGGCGACGATGCCCCGCTTGCGCTGGATGAGGCGGGCCATGGTCTCGTCGATCGTGGCTGCCGCGAGCAGGTACCAGGCCGTGACGGCGTCGCGTTGGCCGATGCGGTGGCAGCGATCCTCGGCCTGGTCGTGCAGGGCGGGCGTCCACTCCAGCTCGAGGAACGCGACGTTGGACGCGCGCGTCAGCGTGATCCCCTGCCCGGCCACGCGCGTCGCAGCGATCAGCAGCTGCGGCCCGCCGGGCTCCTGGAAGGCCCGCACCGTGGCCTCGCGGGCGGCGAGCGAGTCGCGGCCCAGGAGGTGCGCCGCGTCGGGGAAGCGCTGCAGGACCTGCTCCTGCACCTCCACGTGGCGCGCGAAGACGACGAGCGGCTCGCCGGAGGCCAGGAAGTCGGCGATCCAGGAGAGGGCCGCGTGCAGCTTGCCGCGGGCGGCCAGGCGCTGCAGGGTGCCGAGCTGGGCCAGGCGCTCGGCGCGCAGCGTCGCGGCGATGCGGGCCTCGAGCTCGGAGAGGTCCAGCGGCTGCTCGCGCAGCCAGGCGATGACGTCGTCCTCGGCCAGGCGGTACTCGCGCTCGTTGTCCAGTGCGACCGGGACGACCACCTGCCGCTTGGCCGGGAGCTGGGGCAGCACCTCGGACTTCAGCCGCCGCACGAAGCAGCGCCGGCGCAGATGCCAGTGCAGGCGCTCCTCGCTGAGCTGGCCGCGGAACTCCTTGCGGAAGCGTGCGCCCGAGCCGAAGTCCTCCAGGCGGCCGATGACGCGCAGCTGGCTGACCAGCTCGTCGGCGTGGTTGAGGACGGGTGTGCCGGTGAGCGCGAGACGCAGGCCGTCGGCGACCACGGCCTCGGCCAGGCGGCGCACCGCCCGGGTGCGCTTGGCCTGGGGGTTCTTGCAGTAGTGCGACTCGTCGACGACGAGCGCGCGCGGGCGGCGCAGGGCCAGCGCCTCGCGGTGGTGGGCGACGATCTCGTAGTTGAGGATCGTGATCTCGCCCGCGGGCGGGACGGCCGAGCGGCCCTCGACGACGGCGACGCGCCGGTGCGGCAGCCAGTGCGCCGCCTCGCGCTGCCAGGTGAGCTTGAGCGACGCGGGGCAGACGACGACGGCGGGGAAGGCCCCGTCGGCCTCCAGCGTGGCGAGCGCCTCGACCGTCTTGCCCAGCCCCTGCTCGTCGGCCAGAAACGAGCGGCGGGCGTCCAGCGCGTAGCGCACGCCCGCCCACTGGAACGGCTGCAGCTCCCCGCCGAGCACGGCGGCGGTCTCCTCGATGGGCTCGCCGCTCGTGGCGCGCGAGCGGCGCACGGCGGCGGTCGCGTCGGCGTGCTCGGCCCGCAGGCGCTCGAGCACCGGCCGCGCCGACGGCTCGACCGGCACGCCGTGCAGCGCGAGGAACGCGTCGAGCGGCTCGACCACCCAGGGGTCGATCGGCAGCGCGTGGGCGACCTCGTCGACGCCGGGCAGGCGGTCGAAGGCCACGCCGGTCGCCGGGTCCCACAGCACGTCGAGGCGCAGGCGCTCGCCCTCGACGTCGCGCGCGACGCGCAGCGTCGCGGGCGCGGGGTCGTCGCCGCGCAGCAGCGCGGCCACGCAGCGGCGTGCCGGGCCGTCGAGGCGGGCGGAGTCGAGCTCCTGCAGGGCCTGTGCGCCGGCCTCGGTCAACGGGGCGAGCACCACGCCGCCGTCGCGCACGGCACCCTCCAGCAGCGCGTCGGGCGGCGTGCCCGCGCGCGTGTGCAGGACGAACCAGCCGCCGCCGTCGTGGCGCCGCGTCGTGACGCGCCCGACCCACCGGCGCTCGATCCCGGCCAGCCAGGCATCCACCTGCGGGCTGGCCAGCAGCTCGGGGAAGCGGGCCAGGACGTCGGCGACGTGGACGCCGGCCCAGTCGTCGGCGGGCGCCCACCACTCACGACGATCCCAGTCGAAGCGCCGGTGGGGGATCCCGCGCACCACGGCCACGATCCGGGCGTCGTAGGGGAAGGCCAGGACGACGATCGGCGTGCCGTCCGCGTCGCGCCGCAGCTCGACGTTGGGGCGGTCGGCGACGAGGTCCATCGGCCCCGGACGGTAGCGTCGGGCGCGGCCGGCCTTGTCCCGGCGGTCGAGGGCGGAAGCCCGCAATTTGGACGAATGGCCAGCGTGCGACCGCCCGTCCGCGCCGAAGCTTCAAGGACGTGAGCGCCTTCGCCCCGCCACTGATCGCTGTCACCACGTCCGAGCTGCGCGCGGGCGGCGGGCCGGCGGCGATCGCGGAGGCAGATCCCCAGCGTCCCGAGATGGTGCTGGGGCTCACCTATCTCGACGCCGTGGCGCAGGCCGGCGGGCTGCCCGTCGTCGTGCCGCCGCTGCCCGAGGCGTCCGTCGGGCCGTTCCTCGACCGCGTCGGCGGCCTGTGCCTGTCGGGCGGCCCCGACCTGGACCCGGGCGCCTACGGCGCGACGCCGCACGCGCGGCTGGGGCCGACGGAGGCGCGCTTCGACGCCTTCGAGCTGGCGCTCGCACGCGCCGCCGACGAGCGCGGCCTGCCGGTGCTGGCCATCTGCCGCGGCGCGCAGGTGGTCAACGTCGCGCGCGGTGGCGCGCTGCACCAGCACCTGCCCGACGTCGTGGGCGAGGCGGTGCAGCACCGCCAGACCGCGGCGGCGTGCGAGCCGACCCATCCCGTCACCGTCGCGCCGCGCAGCCGCCTGGCGACGATGCTCGGCCGTGGCCGGGTCGAGGTCAACTCCTTCCACCACCAGGCGGCGTCGCGCATCGGCGAGGGCCTGGTGCCGAGCGCCTGGGCGCCCGACGGGACGGTCGAGGCCTTCGAGGCTCCGGGTGAGCGCTTCCTGGTCGGCGTGCAGTGGCACGCGGAGTGCCTGCCGGCGCACGGCGTCCTCTTCGAGGCGCTGGTCACCGCCGCGGCCGGCGGGCAGGAGATCGGGCAGCCGCTGTCTGCGGCGAGCGCCCAGCGGGCATGACCCCTTGATGAGCAACGTCTCCCGCGTCGCGACGGTGACCGCCGCCTACGACGAGGCCTTCGAGGCGGACGGGCGCCCCCGCCCGCACTACGCCGCGCTGCTCGACGCGCTGCAGGGCAGCGACCTCGAGGCGCTGCGCGCGGCCGTCGACGAGCGCCTGGCAACGGCGGGCGTGACGTTCGGCGCCGGCACCGACCCGGTGCCCTTCGAGATCGACCCGATCCCGCGGATCCTGCCCGCCGCCGAGTGGAGCGCGCTCGCCGCCGGGCTCGAGCAGCGCGTGCGCGCCCTGAACGCCTTCCTCGTCGACGCGTACGGCGAACGGCGGATCGTCGCCGCCGGGATCGTCGCCGCCGAGGTCATCGACGGCGCCGAGGGCCACGAGCCCGAGCTGCGCGGACGCTGGCCGGGCGGGACCGCGCCGGCCGCGATCGCCGGGCTCGACGTCGTGCGCGACGCCGACGGGACGCTGCTGGTGCTCGAGGACAACCTGCGCACGCCGTCGGGACTGGCGTACGCGGCGGCCGCCCGGCGCGCGGTCGACGGCGTGCTGCCCAGGCCGCAGGACGGCGTCGAGGAGCTCGGCGACCCGCTCTTCGCCGCGCTGCGCAGCCTGCTGCGCGAGGCCGCGCCGCGCCCTGGCGGCGACCGGCCCGCCGAGCCGTCGATCGTCGTCCTCACCGACGGCCCGGACGCCTCGGGATGGTGGGAGCACGCCGAGATCGCCCGCTGCGTCGGCGCCGCGCTCGTCACGCTCGCCGACCTCGAGCAGCGCGACGGGCGCGTGTGGCTGCGGGCGGGCGCGGATCGCACGGGACCGGCCGGGCCGGTCGACGTCGTGTACCGCCGCTGCGACGAGGATCGCCTGCGCGACGAGCACGGCGCGCTCACCGACGTGGCCGCGACGCTGCTCGAGCCGTGGCTGCAAGGGCACGTGGCGGTCGTCAACGCGTTCGGCACGGGGCTGGGCGACGACAAGCTCGTGCACGCCCACGTCGAGGACATGGTGCGCTTCTACCTGGGCGAGGAGCCGCTCGTGCGCTCGGTCCAGACCTTCGACCTCGCGCGCCCGGAGGCCCTGGAGGCCGTCCTGGGCGACCTGCGGCGCTTCGTCGTGAAGCCGCGTGCGGGCGCCGGCGGCGAGGGCGTCGTCGTCTGCGAGCATGCCGAGGAGCGCGATCTGGAGCGCCTGGCGGCGGACCTGGCCGCCGACCCGGGCTCGAGCATCGCCCAGCGCACGGTGCCGCTCTCCAGCCACCCGACCGTCGTCGACGGGCGCCTGCAGCCGCGCCACGTCGATCTGCGCCCCTATGTCCTGTCCACCGCGTCGACGTGCCGCGCCGCACCGGGCGGCCTCACCCGCGTGGCGTGGGACGACGGCGCGCTCGTCGTGAACTCCCATCAGAACGGCGGCGCGAAGGCGACGTGGGTGCTGCGCTGACCTGGGCGCCGTCGGAGCCCTACACCGTCGGCATCGAGGAGGAGGTCATGCTCCTGCACCCCGGCGAGCTGGACGCCGGCGGCCCGCGCCGAGGACGTGATGGCCCGCCTGCCGCGCGACCTGACCGACCACCTGGGCAGCGAGACGCACCGCGCGGCGGTGGAGCTGGCCACCGACCCGCACGACACGGTCGGCGAGGCCGTCGCCCAGCTGGCGGCGCTGCGCGGGCGCCTCGCCGAGGAGCTGGGCGCGCTGGACCTGGGGCTGGCCGGCTCGGGCGTGCATCCGTTCGCGCTGGGCGGCGAGACGGAGGTGTCGGCCCACGGGCGCTACCAGCTCATCGCCGACACGATGCGCGGCCTGGCCCGGCGCGAGCCGACGTTCGCGCTGCACGTCCACGTTGGCGTCGCCGAGCCGGAGGCCGCCATCCGGCTGCTCAACGCGCTGCGCGCCCACCTGCCCCTGCTGCTGGCGCTGTCGGCCAACTCGCCGTTCTGGCAGGGCCGCGACACCGGCCTGGCCAGCGCCCGCACGACGCTGTTCGGCGCGTTCCCGCGCACGGGGCTGCCGCGCGCCTTCGCCTCCTACGAGGACTGGGTGGGCACCGTCGAGATGCTGCTGCGCTGCGGGGCGTTCCCCGAGGCGACCTTCCTGTGGTGGGACGTGCGCCCGCAGCCGCGCTTCGGGACGGTCGAGGTGCGCATCATGGACGCGCAGGTCGACGTGCGGCGCACGGCCGCGCTGTGCGCGCTCGTGCAGGCGCTGGCCCGCCTGGAGCTCGAGGAGGGCTTCGCCTCCCCGGCGCTGATCGGCGCCGGCGAGCTGCTGGCCGAGAACCGCTTCCTGGCCTCGCGCGACGGCGTGGACGCCGAGCTGCTGGACCCCGACGGCGCCTGCGCCGTGTCGGTGCGCGACGTGCTCGCGCGCACGCTGCGCGCGGCGGCGCCCCACGCGGAGGCGCTGGGCTGCGCCGCCGAGCTGCACGGCCTCGACGCCCCGAGCGGCGCGGAGCGCCAGCGCGCGGTGGCCGCGCGGGGCGACGGCCTCGAGGCGGTCGTGGAGGACCTCGCCGGCGCGTTCGTGCCCTGAGACCCGGCCGCGTGCACATAAGCCCGTCATACGGGCTCAAGTGCGCGTGCGCGCAGCGGCGACGGCTACTCGTCCGGGCGCTGCACCGCCGCGCTCCCGCCGCCGCGACGCTCGGGCTCGGCCGCGGCGAGGATGCGGCCGTCGGGGAGGAACTCGAGGGCGGTGACCGCGCCGATCGTGCCGTCCTGCGGCGTGAAGGCGTGGCCGTAGGACGCGGCGAGCGCCTGGCCCTCGGGCGACGCGATGAACGCGGCCTCGGCGGTGGTGCTCGGGCCGTTGCGCTGCACGGCGCGCGGCGCGGCGATCGCCGCGGGCAGCGGCGTCCCGAGCGCGAGGCGGTCGACCAGCACCTGCGCCACCGTGCCGATGATCGTCGAGCCGCCGGGCGAGCCCACCGCCAGCAGCGGCTCGCCGTCGCGCAGCACGATCGTCGGGCTCATCGAGCTGCGCGGGCGCTTACCGCCCTCGGCGCGGTTGGGCGCCGTCAGCGAGTCGTACTCGAAGTCGGTCAGCTCGTTGTTGAGCAGGAAGCCCCAGCCCGGTACGACGATGCCGTTGCCGCCGATCGACTCGATCGTGAACGTGTACGAGACGACCGTGCCGTCGTCGTCTGACACGACCAGATGCGTCGTGGACTGGCGCGGGTGGCCGGGCGACGGCGTCGTCGTGACGGCGGCGCGCGCGGCAGAGCCCTGGTCGTCGTAGGGGTTGCCCGCCGCGACCGCGCCGGGCGCCGCGCGCGCCGGGTCGATCAGGGCTCGGCGCTCGGCGGCGAAGCTCGCGGAGAGCAGCCCGGCCAACGGGACGTCGAAGTAGGCCGGGTCGGCCAGGAAGGCGGCGCGGTCGGCGAACGAGAGGCGTGAGGCCTCGAGCAGCAGGTGCAGCGCGCGCGTGCGGTCGGCGGCAGCGAGGTCGAAGCCGTCGAGGATGCTCAGGATCTCGCCGACCGTGGAGCCGCCGCTCGACGGCGGGCCCATGCCCACGATGTCGACGCCCGCGAAGCTCGTCACGGTGGGCGGGCGCACGCGTGCGCGGTAGCTGCGAACGTCGCGCTCGGTCATCGGTCCCGGGCGCCAGACGTGATCGGCGTCCTGCGCAACCGGCGGGCGCTGCACGGCCGCGGCGATCGCGCGGGCGATCGGACCCTCGTAGAAGCCCCTGGACCCGTGGCGCCCGATGCGCTCGTAGGCGCGGGCGAGGTCGGGGTTGCGGTGCGTCGCGCCGACGTCGGGCGGCGTGCCGTCGGGGTCGAGGTACAGGGCAGCGCTGGACGGGACGTCGTCGAACCACGCGACGTTGTCCTCGATCTGCGCGGCGAAGATCTCGTCGACCGCGAAGCCCTCGCGCGCGACGCGCACACCGGCCTGCAGCGCGCGTCGCAAGGACCAGCTGCCGTGCTCGATGAGCGCCTTGCTCCATGTGCGCACCGTGCCGGGGACGCCGGCCGACAGGCCGCTGTAGCGAGCGTCGGTGAACGCCAGCGGAGCGCCGTCCTCGACGAACGAGTCCGGCTTCAGCGCCGCGGGCGCCGTCTCGCGGCCGCCGATGCTGGTGAGCTCGCCGTCGGCGGTGCGGATGACCATGAAGCCGCCGCCGCCGATGCCGCACGAGAACGGCTCGGTGACGCCGAGCACGGCGGCGGCCGCGACGGCTGCATCGACCGCGTTGCCGCCGTCGTCCAGCGCCCGGATGGCCGCGCGCGTGCCCAAGGCGTCGATGGTGGCGGCGCCGCCGCCGGCGCCAGTGGCCGTGGCCTGCGCACCCGCCACAGGGGTGCTGACGAGCAGGATCAGGCCGGTGAGCGCGAGGGCGCGGACGCCATGGAGCAGCATGGTCTCCTCGGTACCCCGTACGGTGGCGCCGTGCACGTCGGCGTCGCGCACACCGGCCATCCGGAGGCCCCGGAGATCGTGCCCTCGGCGCACTGCGTGCTGCGCTTCCGCCAGCGCATGCCGGTGCGCGCGCCGGGCGGCCAGGAGGTGGCGCACGCGCTGCTGCTGGCGCTGGCCGATGCGGACATCACGCGCTGGCCGCCGGCCTGGGCGGTGACCGACCGGCCGGCCGCGCTGTGGGCCGTCAACACCGAGCTCGCCTTCCCGCTCGTGCGCACCAACACCCCGGGCCGCTGGCTTGCCGTCACCTGCCTGCGCCGGTCACCTCCCGCGTGACGCCCGTGTGTCCCACCGCACTACTCTCGGAGCATGCTCTTCTCCCGTCACAAGACCCAGCCGGTCGGCGCCGACGAGGCGCTGCCCGGGCGCGACACGCCGGTCGCCGTCCCCGCCCGCCACGAGGTGCTGGGCACGCCGCTGCAGCCCCCGTTCCCCGAGGGCTTCGAGACCGCGGTCTTCGGCATGGGCTGCTTCTGGGGTGCCGAGCGCATCTTCTGGCAGGCGCCCGGCGTCTACACCACGGCCGTGGGCTACGCGGGCGGCCACACGCCCAACCCCACCTACGAGGAGGTCTGCTCGGCGCGGACCGGCCACACCGAGGCGGTGCTCGTCGTCTTCGACCCCGCGGTGACAAGCTACGAGGCGCTGCTGCGCCTGTTCTGGGAGGGCCACGACCCGACGCAGGGCATGCGGCAGGGCAACGACGTCGGCACGCAGTACCGCTCGGCGGTGCTGACCACGAGCGACGCCCAGCGCGACGCCGCGCTGCGCACGCGCGACGCCTACCAGCAGGAGCTGACCGCGGCACGCCACGGCGCCATCACGACGGAGATCGCCCCGCTGGGCGACTTCTACTACGCCGAGGACTACCACCAGCAGTACCTGCACAAGGTGCCCCACGGCTACTGCGGCATCGGCGGAACGGGCGTGAGCTGCCCGATCGGCATCGCCACCGGGTGAGCGAGCACCCCGCTCGCGGCGCTGACCACCCTGCGCCTCGGCGGACCGGCCGGCCGGCTGATCACGGCGGGCACCGAGGAGGAGCTGATCGGCGCCGTCCGCGAGGCCGATGCCGCCGGCGAGCCGCTGCTCGTGCTGGCCGGCGGCAGCAACGTGGTGGTCGCGGACGAGGGGTTCCCCGGCACCGTCGTGCGCGTCGCCACGCGGGGCATCGCGCACGGCGAGGCGGACGGCCTCGGATGTCTGGAGGTGCAGGCCGGCGAGCCGTGGGAAGCCGTCGTGGACGCCGCGCAGGCCCTCGGGCTGGCGGGGATCGAGTGCCTGACGGGCATCCCCGGGACCACGGGGGCGACGCCGATCCAGAACGTCGGGGCCTACGGGCAGGAGGTCGCGACCACCGTGGCCGCGGTCCGCGTGCTGGACCGCGCCACCGGCGCCGTCGAGCGCCTGGGGCCGGAGGCCTGCGGCTTCCGCTACCGCTCGAGCCTCTTCAGGGGAGACGACCGCCGTGTGGTGCTGGCGGTCACCTTCGCGCTGGAGCGCTCGACGACCTCGCAGCCGATCGCCTACGCCGAGCTCGCCGGCGCGCTCGGCGTGCGCGTCGGCGACCGCGTGCCGGCGGCGGCCGCGCGCGAGGCGGTGCTCGCGCTGCGCCGCGGCAAGGGCATGGTCATCGACCCCGGCGACCCCGACTCCGTGAGCGCCGGCTCGTTCTTCACCAACCCCGTTCTCGAGCCGCCCGCCTTCGCCGCGCTGCAGCAGCGCGTCGCCGAGCGCCTGGGGGAGGGCGTGGCGCCGCCCGGCTTCCCCGCGGCCGACGGCACGATGAAGACCTCGGCGGCCTGGCTCATCGAGCGCGCGGGCTTCAAGCGCGGCGACGCCCGCGGGCCGGTGGCCATCTCGGCCAAGCACACGCTGGCGCTGGTCAACCGCGGGGGCGCGACCACCGCGCAGCTCGTCGCCCTGGCGCGCGAGATCGCCGCCGGGGTGGAGGAGGCCTTCGGCGTCGCCCTGCGTCCGGAGCCCGTCTTCGTGGGCCACGACTGGTGACCGACAGCCCGGTCATCGTGCCGGAGGACGCCGGGCCGTCGACGCGCCGGCGCGTGGTGCGCTGGGCGGCATGGCTCGCGATCACCGGCGTGTCGCTGTACCTCGTCGCGCCGAGCATCATCCAGGTGGTCTCCTCCACGGAGCGCCTCGCCGACATCGAGCCGCTGTGGCTGGTGGCCATGCTGCTCCTGCAGATCGCGAGCCTGGCCTGCCTGTGGGCGCTGCAGCGCCTGGCCATGCACCGCCACGAGTGGTTCTCGGTCATCACCTCGCAGCTGGCGGGCAACGCCTTCGCGCGCGTCGTGCCCGGCGGCGGCGCCGCCGGCGCCGCGCTGCAGTACCGGATGCTCGTCAACGCGGGCGTTCCCGGCGGCGAGGCCGCGATCGGGCTCACGGCCTCGTCGCTGCTCGTCTACGCCGTCCTGCTCGCCCTGCCGGTCCTCGTCCTCCCGACGCTCGTGAGCGGCGGCGCGCGCGGCCTGGCGGCGACCGCGTGGGTGGGCTTCGGCATCTTCGCCGCGCTCTTCGCGCTGGGCATCGCGCTGCTGGCCTTCAACCGGCCGCTGTGCCGCCTGGGGGACGCGATCCAGGGCACGCGCAACCGGCTGGGCAACGCAGGCCGGCGCCTGGAGGGGCTGCCCGAGCGGCTGCTGGTGGAACGCGACCGGATCCTGCGGGGTGCTGGGGCGCCAGTGGTGGGAGGCGCTGCTGGCCACCGTCGGGCGCTGGGCCTTCGACTACGCGACGCTGCTCACTGCGCTGGCGGCGGTGGGCGCCCACCCCTCGCCGCCGCTCGTGCTGCTGGCCTTCTGCGCCGCCTCGCTGCTGACGCTCGTCCCGGTCACGCCGGGCGGGCTGGGCTTCGTCGAGGCGGGCCTCACCGCGACGCTCGCGCTGGCGGGCGTGAGCCCCGGCCGAGCGGTGCTCGCCACGCTCGCCTACCGGCTCGTGTCCTACTGGCTCCCGCTGCCGGCCGGCCTGGCCGGCGCGATCCTGCACCGCCGGCGCTACAGCGGGCGGCCGAAGGCCGCCTGAGCGGCCGCGCCGGCGCGCCGCGGCGGCCTGCTCCCTCACCCGCGGCTGTGCGCGAGCGCGGAGCGCTGCCGCCGCGGCCGCGCGCGTCGCCACGGCCCGCGGGGACGTATGCACCGGGACATGGGCGTGACCGGCGCGCGGGAGCGCGCGCCCCCTCGCGGGTAGACCGCCCGCGTGGCCACTCCGCCCGCACCGCGCCGGCTGACGCTCGAACGCGCCGCCGACTTCACCTGGCGCTCGCTCGTGGTCCTCGCCGGCGTCGCGGTGCTCGTGTGGCTGCTGCTGCGCCTGCGCATCGTGCTGCTCCCGCTGCTGCTGGCCCTGATGATCTCGACCGTCCTGGTGCCGGTGGTGGCATGGCAGCGCAAGCACGGCCTGTCCCGCGGGCTCTCGGCGCTCGGCGCGGTGCTGCTCGGCTTCCTCGTGGTCGCCGCGGTCCTCGCCATCGTCATCCCCGCCTTCGTGAGCCAGGCCGAGGAGCTGGCCGACGCGGTGACCGCCGCCGTCGACGACATCGAGGCGTGGGCCCAGGACGGGCCGTTCGGCCTCACCGGGGCGCAGGTCGACGAGCTGCGCGGCGGCGCCGACTCGGTCTCGGGCAGCGGCCTGCTCAAGAGCGGCGTCAGCTCCGGCGTGCCGATCGCGGTGCAGGTGCTCACCCAGACGCTGCTGACCATCTTCTTCACCTTCTTCGTCCTCAAGGACGGCGACCGCATGTGGGCGTGGGTCCTGCAGCGCGCGGGGGCCTCGCGGCGCGCCACGGTCGACGCGATGGGTCACGAGGCCATGGCGGCGCTGGCCGGGTACGTGCGCGGCACGGCGCTCGTCGCCCTCATCGACGCGGTCTTCATCGGCCTGGGCTTCCTGATCCTCGGCGTCCCGCTCGTGCTGCCCATCGCGCTGCTGACCTTCTTCGCGGCCTTCATCCCGATCGTCGGCGCCGTCGCCTCGGGCGCCGTGGGGGTGCTCATCGCGCTGGCCGACGGCGGGGTGACCAAGGCCGCGCTGGCCCTCGGCGTCGTGCTGCTCGTCCAGCAGCTCGAGGGCAACGTCGTGCAGCCGCTCGCCGTCGGGCGCTCGGTGCGGCTGCACCCGATCGTGACCATCGCGGCGGTCGCCGTCGGGGCCACGCTCGGCGGCGTCGTCGGCGCGTTCGTCGCCGTGCCGATCGTCGCCGTCGTCTACCGCGCGCTCGAGCAGCTGCGCAAGGTCAACATCGAGCGCGCGCAGGACGCGCTCGTCGTCCCCGACGTCGGCCCGCCCTCCGGTCAGGCCGAGGTCGTCGCCCGCGCGCGCTGACGCGCGGCCTTCGTCCGCGTCACCTTGTCCAGCGCCGTCTTGCGCAGGCGCACGGCCTTGGGCGTCACCTCCACGCACTCGTCCTCGCGCAGGAACTCGAGGGCCTGGTCGAGCGACAGCCGCCGCGCGGGCACGAGGCGCACGAGCACGTCGGCCGTCGACGAGCGGATGTTGGTGAGGTGCTTCTCCTTCGTGGCGTTGACGTCGAGGTCGTCGGAGCGGGCGTTCTCGCCGATGACCATGCCCTCGTAGACCTCCTCGCCGGGCTCGACGAACAGCGTGCCGCGCTCCTGCAGCGCGTGCAGGGCGAAGGACGCCGTGCGCCCCGCGCGGTCGGACACGAGCGCGCCGGTCGGCCGGGTGCGAAGGTCGCCCGCCCACGGCTCCCAGCGGTCGAAGACGTGGTGCAGCAGGCCGGTCCCGCGGGTCTCGGTGAGGAACTCGGTGCGGAAGCCGATCAGCCCGCGCGCCGGGACGAGGTACTCCATGCGCACCCACCCGGTCCCGTGGTTGACCATCTGCTCCAGGCGCCCCTTGCGCAGCGCCAGGAGCTGGGTGAGCACCCCGACGTACTCCTCGGGCAGGTCGACGGCCAGGCGCTCGACCGGCTCGTGGACGACGCCGTCGACCTCGCGGCGCAGCACCTGCGGCTGGCCGACGGTCAGCTCGAAGCCCTCGCGGCGCATCATCTCGACCAGGATCGCGAGCTGCAGCTCGCCGCGGCCCTGCACCTCCCAGGCGTCGGGCCGCTGGCTGTCCAGCACCCGGATCGAGACGTTGCCCACCAGCTCGGCCTCGAGGCGGCCGCGCAGCTGGCGGGCGGTGAGCTTGTCGCCGTCGCGCCCGGCCAGAGGCGAGGTGTTGATGCCGATCAGCACCGACAGCGACGGCTCGTCGACGCGGATGACGGGCAGCGGCCGCGGGTCGTCGGCGTCGGCCAGCGTCTCGCCGATGGTCACCTCGGGCAGGCCCGCGACGGCGATGATCTCGCCCGGCCCCGCCTCCTGCGCGGCCACGCGGTCCAGCGCGTCGGTCACGTACAGCTCGGTGACGTGCGCCCGCTCGATGGTCCCGTCGGCGCGACACCAGGCGATCGGCTGGCCGCGATGGATCGTGCCCTGGCGCACGCGGCACAGCGCCAGGCGCCCGACGTAGGCGGACGCGTCGAGGTTCGTGACGTGCGCCTGCAGCGGGTGGCCGGGCTCGTAGGCCGGGGCGGGGATGTGCTCCGCGAGCAGGTCCAGCAGCGCGTGCAGGTCGCCCGGCGGGTTGTCGGTCGACGGCTCCAGCGAGGCCCACCCGGCCCTCGCGTTCGTGTAGACGATCGGAAAGTCGATCTGCGTCTCGTCGGCGTCGAGGTCGAGGAACAGCTCGTAGACCTCGTCGACCACCTCGTCGATGCGCGCGTCCGGCCGGTCGACCTTGTTGACCACGAGGATCACCGGCAGCCGCGCCTCGAGCGCCTTGCGCAGCACGAAGCGCGTCTGGGGCAGCGGGCCCTCCGAGGCGTCGACGAGCAGCAGCACGCCGTCGACCATCGTCAGCGCGCGCTCGACCTCCCCGCCGAAGTCCGCGTGACCCGGCGTGTCGACGATGTTGATCTTGACCCCGGCGTGGCGCACCGCCGTGTTCTTGGCCAGGATCGTGATGCCCTTCTCACGCTCGAGGTCCATCGAGTCCATGACCCGCTCGCCCACGTCCTGGTTGGCGCGAAAGGCGCCGGACTGCCACAGCATCGCGTCCACCAGCGTCGTCTTGCCGTGGTCGACGTGCGCGACGATCGCGACGTTGCGCAGGTCCTTGCGGGCGACGGGCGACGCGGTCATCCGGCCCACCGTAGAGCCTGAGTGGCCCCCGCCGTACGTCCCGCCGCGTTTGGACGGGCGCCTCGCCGCCGCCAAACACGACGCGACCTACGACGGAGACCACTCCGCCACAATCGGATGCGATGCCCGCCGTCGGCGACCTGCGGCCCACGCTGCCCGAGGTGCGCTCCGGCCTGCGCCGGCGCGCGCGGCGCCTGCGGACCTCGGGCTGGGTCGTCGCCCAGACCGCGCTCGCCGCGTCGGCCGCCTGGGCGCTCGCGAGCCTGGTGAACGACACGCCGTTCTTCGCGCCGATCTCGGCCGTCATCTCGCTCGGGGTAGCCCGCGGGCGGCGCACGGCGCGAGCGCTTGAGCTGGTCCTCGGCGTCGCCGTGGGAATCGCGGTCGCCGACCTCATCGTCCTCGCCCTCGGGACGGGCACGCTGGTCATCGGGCTGGTCGTCGCGCTGGCCTCGCTGGCCGCGCTGCTGCTCGGCGCCGGCACGATCCTCGTCAACCAGGCTGCGATCTCGGCGATCCTCGTCGCCACGCTGACGCCGCCCTCCGATGGGCTGTCGCCCGACCGCTTCGTGGACGCCCTCATCGGTGGTGGCGTCGCGCTGATCGTCGGGCAGGTCCTGTTCCCGCGCGACCCGCTGCGCGCGCTCGCGCGGGCGGCCCGGCCCGTTGCCGAGGACCTGTCGCTCGCGCTCCAGACGTGCGCCGAGGCGCTGGCCGCGGGCGACGAGGAGCGGGCGCGCCGCGCGCTCGAGCTCGCCCGCGCGGTCGACGAGGACCTGGCCGCGTTCTTCGACGCTGTCGCGATCGCGCGCGAGACGCTGCCCGTCCTGCCCGGCCGCCGGCCGCGCGAGCGGCTCCCGGTCTACGCCGAGGCCGCCCAGCAGATGGACTACGCGGTGCGCAACACGCGCGTCCTGGCCCGGCGCGCGATCGCGACCGTGCGCCGTCACGGCGCGGCCCCGCCGCGCCTGGCCGAGGCCGTGAGCCTGCTGGCCGAGGCCGTCCGCGAGCTGGGCCGCGGGCTGGAGGAGCCGGGGAGCGAGGTCGCCGTGCGCCGGCTGGCGCTGAAGGCCGCCGCGGCGGCTACCGCCGTGCTCGACGAGGACCCCGGCCTCTCCGCCGTGGTCATCGTCGGCCAGATCCGCTCCACGGCGGTCGACCTCCTGCAGGGCTCGGGCATGGGCAACGAGGAGGCCCGGCGGTCGCTGGAGGCCGCGACCGAGCGGGCCGAGCCCGCAACCGACGTGGCGATGCGGACGGTACCGCGGCCGGAGAGCGGGTAACACGGCGACATGCCCACGAAGAGAGAAGACCTGCCCGGCACGCTGAAGCGCTCCCCCCGCAAGGCCCAGCGCACCTACGCCGAGACGCTCGACTCCGCCGAGGAGACCTACGACGGCGACGAGGCGCGCGCGCACCGCACCGCCTGGTCGGCGGTCAAGCACAGCTTCGAGAAGGTGGGCGACCACTGGGAGCCCAAGGACCGCAAGGGCCCGTCCGACGCGCAGTCGGCCCAGCGGGGGCGCGCGGCCCGTGACCACCCCAAGCCGACCGCCGGAGGCGTCGACGTCAGGGGCAACACGAAGGACGAGCTGCTCGAGCGCGCCCGCAAGCTCGGCGTGAAGGGACGCTCGAAGATGAACAAGGAAGAGCTGGCCCGCGCGATCGCACGCAAGCAGGACTGAGCGCGATGGGCACCGAGCCGGCCCCGGTCACCCTGTCGGAGATCGTCCATCGCGCGGTCGAGGTCTGCGACCCCGACGGCGACGAGGGCCTCGACGACCTGCTCGCCCGCTTCGAGGACGACGACGAGCCGCTGTCGTCGACGACCGCGCAGATCGCCGAGCAGCGCATCGCCGAGGAGGTGGGCGCGCTCGACCCGCAGGCCGAGGACCCCGCGGTGACGATGGCCGGCGCCGTCGCGACGTACCTGGCCTACCGCCGCGACGAGGTCGGGGACGACCCCGCCGACATCCTGATCCTGGCGGCCCGCGCCGAGTTCGACGGCAAGCCGCCGGACAACGTGCGCGCGTGGCTGGCCGACCGCGGGATCGCGGTCTAGGCGCGTTGACCGCGCCTAGGCGCGGGTCGTCCTCCACACGTCCGCCCGCGTCGGTGTGCGGTGCGGTCCTTGCGGGATGACGGCGGCAAGTTCCTCGAGCAGCGCGGCGCGCTCGGGCTCCGGCAGCCGGGCGACGTACGAGATCGACGCGACCGCGGCGAGCGCGCCGGCGTGGTCGCTCTCGTGGACGTAGCGCACGACGACGTGCTGCAGCGGCCCGAAGCCGCCGTGGCGGGTCACGCCCTCGCGGCCCTGCTCGCCGACGAACCCGGGGTGCTCGCCGCGAAGGCCGGCCAGGCGGGCGCCGACGAGCCTCGCCCAGCCCGCGCCGGCGTCTTCGGGCCAGCGCCAGACCAGCGCGAGGGCGCCGCCTGGGCGCAGCACGCGGTGGACCTCAGCCGCCGCGCGATCGGCGTCGAACCAGTGCCAGGCGTCCCCGCAGGCCACGGCGTCCACGCTCCCCTCGCCGAGCGGCAGGTCCTCGGCGGGCGCGGCGATCGGTTCGAGGCCGGTACGCCGGAGCTCGGCCCGCATCGGCGCGGCCGGCTCCACCGCCACGACGTCGTGCCCCGCGGCCGCGAGCGCGCGCGAGAGCAGGCCCGTGCCCGCGCCGAGGTCGAGGACGACGCCGCCGGCGGGCAGGCCCAGCGCGGCGACGAGCTCGGGCGGGTACGGCGCCCGGCCGCGGTCGTAGACGCCGGCCGCCGCCTGCGGGAAGAACTCGCCGCCCCGCGCGGCGTCGCTCAGCGGGGGACCGCTTCCCAGCGCCGGCGGCCCACCCGCCGGATGCGGCCCTCGCGCTGGGCGTGAACGAGCGCCGAGCGGAAGCGCCCGGGCCCCCAGAAGCGCGCCTCGACGCGGCGCTTGAGCTCTTTCGCCTCGAGCGGGCCCTCGACGCGCAGCATCGCCTCGATCGCGTCGACCTCGCGGGCGCGCCAGCGGTCCTCGCCACCCGGGCCGGCGAACGGGAAGGGGGAGTAGCCGCCGGGCATGGCTCAGCTCCCCGTCGCCGACAGCGGCTCCGCGATGTCCTCGAGCGACTCGCCCTCGGCGTCGACGCCGACGAGCAGCTCCACGACCGCCGCGATCGCCATGAGCACGGCCCCGATCGCGTAGCCGATGGCCAGGGTGCCCGGCTCGCCGCTGCTCAGCAGGCTGCCGAACAGCACCGGGCCCACCGCCCCGCCGATGCCCGTCGAGATGGCGTAGAACAGGGCGATCGACATGGCCCGCGTCTCCAGGGGGAAGATCTCGCTGACCGTCAGGTAGCCGGCCGACGCCGCAGCCGAGGCGAAGAAGAACGACCCGCAGAGCAACAGCAGGAAGCCGGTGAGCCCGAGCTGCTCCTGGGCGAACAGCACGGTCAGCACGGCGAAGCCGACGGCCGAGATCAGGTAGGTGCCGGCGATCATCGCCCGGCGCCCGATCGTGTCGAAGAACCGGCCGAGCAGCAGCGCGCCCAGGAAGTTGGCCAGCGCGAAGGGGACGAGGTACACGCCGGCGACGGCCTCGCCGACGGAGAAGAAGTCCACGAGCACGATCGAGAACGTGAACAGCACCGCGTTGTAGATGAAGGCCTGCGTCCCCAGGAGCGCGAAGCCCAGCGCCGAGCGCCGCGGGTAGCGCGAGAACAGCGTCCTGCCCACCTCGACGAAGTTCGTCGACTTGCGCTGCTCGATCTCGATCTCCTGGTCGGGCTCCTCGAGCTCGCGCAACCCGGTGTCCCTGCGCACCCGGTCCTCGATGCCGGCGACGAGCCGCTCCGCTTCCTCGGCCCGGCCGTGGATCATCATCCAGCGCGGGCTCTCGGGCACGAACCGCCGCACCAGGGCGATCGCGATGCCCAGCACCGCGCCGAGCGCGAAGGCCAGGCGCCAGCCGAGGTCGACCGGGAAGATCGAGGTGTCGAGCAGCACCACCGACAGCGCGGCGCCCGCCGCCGCCCCGAGCCAGAAGCTGCCGTTGATGGCCACGTCGACCCAGCCGCGCACGCGCGCCGGGATGAGCTCGTCGATCGCGGAGTTGATGGCCGCGTACTCGCCGCCGATGCCCAGGCCGGTGAGGAAGCGGAAGGCCCAGAAGGACAGCGCGTCCCAGGCGAAGGCCGTGAGCACGGTGGCCACGAGGTACAGCGCGAGCGTCGCCATGAACAGCCGCTTGCGGCCCAGCCGGTCGGTCAGGTGGCCGAAGGTCAGCGCGCCGATCGCCGCGCCCACGATGTAGAAGGTGCCCGCCACGCCGATCTGCGAGGCGCTCAGCCCCAGGGCCTCCTTCTCCTGCAGCCGCGAGGCGATCGCGCCGACGATCGTCACCTCGAGCCCGTCGAGGATCCAGACGGTGCCGAGGCCGAGGACCACCAGCCAGTGCCAGCGGCTCCAGGGCAGCCGGTCCATGCGGGCCGGGATCTGCGTCGTGACCGTGCTCACGTCAACGGGCGGCTACCCGTTCCTGCGCAGCTCTGCGCGCCTGCGCTCGAGCTCGCGGCCGAGATCGATCGCGCGGATCTCGTGCTCGTCGGGGAGCTTGTCGAGCACCTCCTGCACGACGGCCTGCACGTCGGCCTCCTCGTGACCGAAGTCGTCGCGCAGCGCGTGCAGCGCCGTGTGCGTCACCTTCAGCTGCGCCGCCGTCAGCTCGAGCCGGTACGCGGTCTCCGTCGGCCCGATGAGGTCACCGCGCACGCTGTCGCGCTCGTCGGCCATGAGGCGACCATACCCCCGTGACGGCCGGGCAGTCGCGGTGCGATCCACACCCAATCTTCATAAATCCGATCGGGCGCGGTCGCGGTGGCCGCCGGAGCCGTGCACGAGGAGCGCCTGCGCTTCGACGGCTCCACGCGCCGCCGACGTTCGGCGCGGGTCAGGCGTTCAGCTTCGGCGCCTCGGACATCCACCGCGTGCTGCACGCGGGCGATGCCCCGGCCGTCACGCTGCACGCCTACTCGCCGCCGCTGTGGCGGATGGGCGCCTACGAGGTGCGCACGGACGGGACGCTGGCGCGTCACTCGGTCTCCTACGCGGAGGAGCTGCGCCCGCTCGAGGCCACCCGCGCCGCCTGAGCGGCGTCCGCGGTGGCTAGGAGGTCGCCCAGCAGGGCGCGGCCACGGGGCGAGAGGCGATAGCCGGTGGCGAGCGACTCGGTGAGTCCGAGCTCCTTGAGCTTGCGCACGTCGCGCTTGAACGCCGGCGTCTGGAGGCCCAGCTCGAGGGCGAGCTCGGGCGCGCGGGTCGCGGGGCGCCGGGCGATGGCGGCGAGGGTGGCACGCGTCCACGGGCCGTGGCGCGACGCACGGTCCAGCCGGTCCAGGCGCGCGACGAGCTTGCCGCGCTCGTCCTCCGAGAGCTCATCCTGCTCGCGCAGCGCGACCCGCGGATCGGGACCGGCGAAGCGCAGGGCGATACGGAACACGGGGCGCCCGGGGTGACGTGCGAGCCCGGCGAGCAGCTCCTCGCGCGTGGCCGCGCCGGCGCGCTCGGCGTCGCGGTCGCTGATCGCCTCGGCCGCGACCTCGTCCACCGAGGTGGCCTCGACGAGCCCGATCGCCGTGCGCATCCGCGTGCCTGCCAGCACCCTGGGCCGGTCCCAGCGCCGGAAGGCGAGGTCCACCCGCCCGGCGCGGATGCCCTCGAGCTCGGCGGCGCGGATCAGCATCGCGCACTAGTGGTCCGTCTTGTGACCATCGGCCCGGAGGGGCGTGCGGCGGCGCCGACAGGCGAGGACGCAGACCCGTAGGAATGCCTCTGGCATTTCAAGGGTCGAGGACGATGCCTGTCGGTGATCGCCGTGCGTCATTGCGGGTCGATGGTTGCGGGGCGGGCCACTAGCATCGCCGCTCATGCCCGACCGCGGCGTCGACATCCTGCTCATCGGCGGGGGCATCGCGTCGGCCACCGCCGCCGCGACGCTGCGCGACGAGGGCTTCGAGGGCTCCGTGCTGGTCGTCGGCCGCGAGCTCGACGCGCCCTACCACCGCCCGCCCGCCACGAAGGGCTACCTGCGCGGGGAGGAGGAGCGCGCGGCCGTGCTCGTGCACCCCGAGGGCTGGTGGGCCGAGCACGACGTCGAGCTGCTGACGCGCACGAGCGTGCTCACGCTCGACCCGGGCTCCAGGACGGCCAAGCTGTCGACCAAGGAGGAGGTCGCCTTCGACCGCGCGCTCCTGGCCACCGGGGCGATGGTGCGCCGGCTCGAGGTCGAGGGTGCCCAGCTCGAGGGCATCCACTACATCCGCACGCTCGGCAACGCCGACGCCGTGGGCGGCGCCGCGGAGGAGGCCGAGCACGTCGTCTGCGTCGGCGGCTCCTACGTCGGCTGCGAGGTCGCCGCGTCGCTGACCGCGCTCGGCAAGCGCGTGACCGTGCTGCTCATGGAGGGCGAGCCGCTGGCCCACCACTTCGGCGCCGCGGCCGGACGGCACGTCAGGGCGGTGCTCGAGGAGCACGGGGTGGAGGTCGTCGCCGGCGACGAGGTGGTGCGCTTCGAGGGCGCCGAGCGCGTGGAGGCGGTGGTCACCCGCGGTGGCCGGCGCCTGCCCGCCGGCGCCGTCGTGTGCGGCGTCGGCGCCGTCCCCGACGTGACGCTGGCGCGCCGCGCCGGACTGCAGATCGGCGAGCTGGGCGGCGTGCGCTGCGACAGCCGCCTGCGCACGCTTGCGCAGGGCATCGCCGCGGCCGGCGACATGTGCGAGTTCGACAGCGTCCTGCACGGCGGCCACGCCCGCATCGAGCACGAGGAGGTCGCCGCGGCGCAGGGCGCGACAGCCGCGCGCACGCTGCTGGGCGCCGACCGCCCGCACGACGTCGTCCCCTACTTCTTCTCCGACCTTGCCGACTGGCTCGCGCTGGAGTACGTCGGGCTCGGCGGTGCCTTCGACGAGGAGGTCGTGCGCGGCGACCGCGCCACCGGCGCCTTCGGCGTCTGGCACCTGGCCGGCGGGCGGGTGCGCGGCCTGCTCTCGGTCAACGGCGGCGCCGACCTCGACGGCGCGCGCGAGCTGATCGCCGCCGGCGAGGCGGTCGGCGCCGCCGGCCTGCCGGGCTGATCGGCGTGGCCCGTCCGCTGGCGCGCGTCAAGGGCCTCGTGCGGCACCGCCTCCAGGCGCGCTCGCCGCGCATCCCGGCCGCGCCCGACCCCGGCCGCTCGGCGCGCTTCCGCGCCGACCCGCACGACCGCTTCTGGTGGCACAAGCTCGCGGCGACGGACTACGTCCCGCCCTTGTACGCAGGGCTGCGCGCCGACGAGTGGGCCGTCATGGAGGGTTGGTACGCCGAGACCGGGCGCGTCGAGCGCATCGCCGAGATCAACGTGCCCGCGGTGTCGTTCGTGACCGGCCTCGTCGGGGCCAACGGCATCCGCCGCATCGTCCAGCTCGGCCACTACTACGGCTACTCGGCGCTGCTGATCGGCTTCACGCTGCGCGCCACGGGCGCGCCCGGCCCCGGGCTCGTGACCGTCGACGTCGACCACGCGGCGACGGCCTTCACGCAGAGGTGGGTCGACGCCGCAGGGCTGGCGCCGGTCGTGGCGGTGGAAGAGGCCGACTCGGCGGCGCTCGCCACGGTCGAGCGGTGCGAGCGTGTGCTGGGCGGTCCGCCGGAGCTGCTGCTCGTCGACTCCTCGCACGCCTACGCCCACACGCTGCGCGAGCTCGACCTCTGGACGCCGCGCCTGCCCGTCGGCGCCCTCGTGCTGCTGCACGACGCCAGCGCCTTCGCGGCCGGCTTCGACCCCAGCGGCGAGGGCGGCGTGCGCCGGGCGATCGGTGAGTGGCTTCCCGAGCATCCGCACTGGACCGGCATGACCCTCAACGGCCACGTCCGTCCCGGGCGCCGACGGCGACAGGCTCGTCTACAAGGACGCCTGCGGGCTGGGGATCCTGCAGCGGGCGGCCTAGCCGCCGGTCGTTACCGGGGAGCGCCGGCGATGGGGCGCTCGACGCTGCGCATCGCGGCCTCGCTCGGCGCGTGGTCGCGTCGGAGGCCGGCCGCGAGCGGCCCGCGCTCGGCGACGTTGGCGGCTGTGGCGCGGTCCACGACCGCGGCCATCCGCCGGCCCTGCAGCGCGGCGAGCGGGGCAACGAGGCCGCGCAGGCGCCCGAGCGGGCGCACCCACCGCGGGGCGACGACCTGCGCCGCGCGCTCGGCCACGCCGCGGACGATCGCGTCGGCCGCCTCTCCGACGGGCAGCACCTTCCCGGCCGGGCCCCGCTGCTCGGCTCGCATCCGCGCGAAGTCGGGGTGCTCGCGCTCGGCGCCGCGCACCATGTCGGTGTCGATGAAGGCGAAGTAGGCCACGCCGACGCCGACGCCGAGGTGATGCAGCTCCTGGCGCAGCACGTGCAGCAGCGCGTCGAGCCCGGCCTTGCTGGCCGAGTACGCGCCGAGGCCGGGCGACGGGACGATGGCCGCCAGCGAGGCGACCCCGAGGACGTACCCCCGGCGCTCGACCACGGAGGGCAGGAAGGCGTGGATCGAGCGCCAGGCCCCCGACAGGTTCACGCGCAGCTGGGCGTCGAGCACCGCCGGGTCGAGGTGGCGCAGGGTGCCCGACACCGCGATACCGGCGTTGGCGATCACGACGTCCACGCCGCCGCAGGCGTCGAGCACGGTCCGCGAGGCGAGCGCGAGCGACTCGGGGTCGGTCACGTCGCAGCCAACGGCGAGCGCGTCACCGCCGATGCCCTGCGCCGCGGCGCTCGCGCCGGCCTCATCCAGGTCGAGCAGCGCCACCCGGTGCGTCGCGGCGAGGCGCCGCGCCGTCTCGAGACCGATCCCGTGGGCGGCGCCGGTGACGACAGCGACGGGGCGGCCGGCCACGGCGCCCACTACGTGCGCGAGCCCGGCGTGCGGTGGCGGGCCGCGTACTCGTCGTTCTCGGCCTTCTCGCCCAGCGCCTGGGCCGCGGCGAAGGCGATCAGTCCCTGCACCAGGATGGGGAAGACGACGAAGAAGACCACCACCAGGCCGAAGGTCGCCGCGAAGGCCGAGAGGGCGAGGACCATGTGGTGCGAGAGTATCCCACCGACCCCGACGGAGAGGACCGGAGACCATGGACGCGCTGTATGTCGCCACCGCCACGTCGCATGGGGGGCGCAGCGGGCGGGCGGCGACCGACGACGGTCGCCTGGACGTGAAGATCGCCGTTCCCGCGGAGCTCGGCGGCGACGGCGACGGCACGAACCCCGAGCAGCTCTTCGCCACCGGCTACGCGTCGTGCTTCCTCAGCGCCCTCACGCTGATGGCGGCCAAGCGTGAGGTCGACACGTCGGAGGCCACGGTCACCGCCGACGTCGGCCTGCTGACCGTCAGCGGCGGCATCGGCCTGGCCGTGGAGCTGCACGTGCGGATGCCGGGCGTCGAGCGCGAGCTGGCCGAGAAGCTGGTGGAGCGCGCGCACCGCGTGTGCCCGTACTCCAACGCGACGCGCAACAACATCGACGTCGCGCTCACGATCGAGGAGCCGGCGGCGGCCGCGGCCTGAGCCGGGCGGCTGAGCCCTCCGCTCAGCCGCGGACGCCGAAGGCCGCGGCCACCGTGGCGCCGCCGCCCGGCTGGCCCCCCGGCGCGACTCCGATGCCGACCTCGCGGAAGGACGGCTCCAGCACGATGTCGCGGTGGCCGTCGGAGGCCAGCCACATGCGCACGATGGCGGCAGGCGTCGACTCCGCGCCGGCACCCCAGCAGATCGTCTCGGCGGCCGACATGTGCGGCCCCCCGTAGCCCGCGCCGCGGGCGCGGCTCTCGGGTGTCGTCCCCTCGGGCGACACGTGGTCGAAGAAGCCGCGGGCGACCATGTCGCGTGCGTGCGCGCCGGCCGCGGCGCCGAGCCGGCCGTTGCCGCGCAGCGGCCTCAGGCCGCGCAGGCCGCGCGCCCGGTTGAGGAGGCAGAAGGTCGCACGGACGTGCCGCGCGATGGTGGCCGGCGTCGCCGCGAGCCTGGCGTCAGGGCAGCGGACAACCACGGTGCGCTTCATGGCAGGGACGGGCGCCGAGCGTCCCCAGGCGGGCGCGGCGGGCAGCGCAACGACGAGCAGGCACGTGAGCGCCTGCAGGGTGCTCCTCATGGAACGGGCCTCCATTGCACGACATGGCTACTCGTTCCCCCCGGTCTCGCGACCGACTACCAACACCGTGTCGGACCGGACACGGCGAAGCGCGGCAGTGTAGGACATGCCCGGGCGGGACGCGTTCTGCACCGACATCGGGGCCGAATCTCCTCCTGCAGGCCTCCTGGGTTCTCCGACCCCGTTGGTAGGATTAGACCCCATGATCTTCACGACGAAGGCGGAGTACGGCGTGCGCCTGCTCGTCGAGCTGGGCCGCCACCACGGCGACGGTCCCGTGTCGCTGAAGGCCATCGCCGAGGCCGAGGGCCTGCCGCTCGCCTACCTGGAGCGGATCGTGGCGCTGCTGAAGCGAGCCGGGCTCGTCGAGAGCACCCGCGGCGCCCACGGCGGCTATCGCCTGGCGCGCGACCCGGCCGAGGTCCACATGGACGAGGTCATCCTCGCGCTCGAGGGCGCCGTGGCGCCCATGTCGTGCTTCGTCGACGACCGCGACGAGAGCGGCCGCGTCCTGTGCTCGCACGTCGCCGACGACCTGGGCGGCTGCGCGACGCGGCTGCTGTGGATGCGCGTGCAGGGTGGCGTCATGGAGAAGCTCCACCAGACCTCGCTGTCCGAGCTCGTCGCCTTCGCCGGCGGCACGGTCGTCCCAGCGCCGCGCCCGCTCACCACCGCCACCCCCTAGCCACGAACCGGAGACCATGGCCGACCTCGAGATCAAGAACCTGCACGTCCGCGCCGGCGACAAGGAGATCCTGCGCGGGCTGGACCTCACGGTCAGCAAGGGCGAGGTCCACGCCCTCATGGGCCCCAACGGCTCGGGCAAGTCGACGCTGGCCAACGTGATCATGGGCCAGCCGACGCTCGAGGTCACCGAGGGCTCGATCCACTTCAAGGGCGAGGACATCACCGAGGCCGACCCCGACGAGCGCGCCCGGATGGGCCTCTTCATGGCCTTCCAGTACCCGGTCGCGATCCCCGGCGTGACGATCACGAAGTACCTGCGCATGGTCCAGAACGCCCACCGCGACGCGCGCGGCGACGGCGAGATCTCGCTCAAGGACTTCCGCAAGACCGTCGAGGCGGCGATGGAGCTGACCAACATCCCGCGCGACTTCGCCTCCCGCTACCTCAACGAGGGCTTCTCGGGCGGCGAGAAGAAGCGCCTGGAGATGCTGCAGCTCGCGCTCCAGCGCCCCGAGGTCGCCGTGCTCGACGAGACCGACTCCGGCCTGGACATCGACGCCCTCAACGTCGTCGCCCACGCCGTCGAGAGCATTCGCGAGACGTCCGAGCTGGGCGTCCTGATCATCACCCACTACCAGCGGATCCTGCACCTGGTGGCGCCCGACTCGCGTGTCGGTCATGTTCGACGGGCGCATCGCCAAGGAGGGCGGGCCGGAGCTCGTCGAGCAGCTCGAGCAGCGACGGCTACGGCTGGATCGCCGACGAGGTCGCGGCCGCCGCGTAGCCGTGGGCGCGCTGATCGACACCGCGCTGGCCCACGAGTTCCCGGTCCTCGACCGCGAGGGCCTGGTCTACCTCGACAGCGGCGCCACCTCGCAGAAGCCGCGCGTGGTCATCGACGCGATCGAGGACTACTACGCGGTCCACAACGCGAACATCCACCGCGGCGTCTACCCGCTGGCGGTGGAGGCGACGGACCTGTACGAGGGCGCCCGCGAGCGCACGGCCGCATGGCTCGGCTCGACCGTCAAGGAGACGATCTTCACCAAGAACGCGACCGAGGCGATCAACCTCGTCGCCTACGCGTGGGGCCGGCGCAACGTCGGCCCCGGCGACGCGATCGTGCTCACGCAGATGGAGCACCACTCGAACATCGTCCCCTGGCAGCTGTTGTGCGAGGAGGTCGGCGCGCAGCTGCGCTACCTGGAGGTCGACGACGCGGGACAGATCTCGCTCGATCAGCTCGACCAGTTCCTGGCCGACGGGCGCGTGCGGCTCGTCGGCGCCGTCCACGTCTCCAACGTGCTGGGCACGATCAACCCGGTGGCCGAGATCGCCGCCCGCGCCCGCGCCGCCGGCGCCGTGTCGCTCGTCGACGGCTCGCAGGCCGTGCCGCAGATCCCGGTCGACGTCGGCGCCATCGGCGCGGACTTCTACGTCTGGACCGCGCACAAGGCCTACGGGCCGACGGGCATCGGCGTGCTGCACGGCCGTCGCGAGCTGCTCGAGGCGATGCCGCCGTTCCTGGCGGGCGGCGACATGATCAGCTCGGTCGACTTCCACGACTCGCGCTTCAACGAGCTGCCCTGGAAGTTCGAGGCCGGCACCTCGCCGATCGCCGAGGGCGTCGGGCTCGGCGCCGCCGTCGACTTCCTGCAGGGCATCGGCATGGACCACGTCCGCGCGCACGAGCGCGACCTCGTCGCCTACGCGCTCGACCGCCTCGACGGCGTCGAGGGGCTGCGGGTCATCGGTCCCCGCGACCCGGCCGACCGCGGCGCGCTCGTCTCGTTCACGCTCGACGGCGTGCACCCCCACGACGTCGCCGAGATCCTCGGCCCGCGACGGCGTCTGCGTCCGCGCCGGCCACCACTGCGCCCAGCCGCTGATGCGCGCGCTCGGCCTGCAGGCGACCTCGCGCGCGTCGTTCGCCGTGCACAACACCACGCGAGGACGTCGACCGGCTGGTCGCGGGCCTCGGGCGGGTGAACGAGGTCTTCGCCTGATGGACGACCTGTACCGCGAGGAGATCCTCGAGCACTACAAGCGCCCCCACAACTGGGGCGAGATGGACGAGCCCGACCTCGAGTTCGAGGACACCAACCCGCTCTGCGGCGACGAGCTGCGCGTGATGCTGCGCGTCGGCGACGACGGCACCGTGCGAGGACGTGCGCTTCAGCGGCCACGGCTGCGCGATCAGCCAGGCCTCGGCGTCGATGGCCTCCGACGAGGTCAAGGGCATGAAGGTCGACGACCTGCTGCGCCTCGACCGCACGTTCATCCTCGAGCTGCTCGGGATCGACATCTCCGCGACGCGCATGAAGTGCGCGCTGCTGTCCCTCAAGGTGCTCAAGAGCGCGGGCCTCGGCGCCGCGGCCGACTGGGAGACCGGACACGCCGCCCTCCGGCGGCGGAAGCGAGGGGCTAGAATTCGTACCGCCACGCTCGGATTTCGTACCCCATCGCACATGCCCGCCGAGATCATCGACGTCTGCCCCCTCTCCGAGCTCCCGCCCGGCGGCGCGGCGCATCGTGGAGTGGGAGGACCTCGAGATCGGGGTCTTCAACTGCGGCGGCGAGCTGCTCGCCATCGAGGACCGCTGCTCGCACGACGACGGCCCGCTCGCCGAGGGCGAGTTCGACGAGGCGACGTGCACCGTCGAGTGCCCGCGCCACGGCTCGCTGTTCGACCTGCGCACCGGCAAGCCGCTGACGCTGCCCGCCTACGTCCCCGTCGACACCTTCCCGGTCCTCGTCGAGGACGACATCGATCAAGCTGGAGGTCGACTGACCACCATGGCCACGCCCGAGATCACCCCCGTCGCCGCCGAGAGCGCGTCGCTGCAGGACATCAACGCCGACTACACCGAGCGCTACGGCTTCCACGACGCCGAGAACTACCTCTACAAGGCGCCGAAGGGGCTGACGCGCGAGCTCGTCGAGAAGATCTCCGAGTTCAAGAGCGAGCCGCAGTGGATGCGCGACGTTCCGCCTCAAGTCGCTCGACCACTTCCTCGCGCGCCCGATGCCGACGTGGGGCTCGCCGATGCTCGCCGAGGTCGACTTCGACGACATCCACTACTTCGTGCGCGCCTCCGAGCGCGCCGAGCGCTCCTGGGACGACGTCCCCGAGGACGTCAAGAAGACCTTCGACCGCCTCGGCATCCCCGAGGCCGAGCGCAAGTTCCTCGCCGGCGTCGGCGCGCAGTACGAGTCCGAGGTCGTCTACCACCAGGTCAACGAGCAGCTCGAGGCCCAGGGCGTCATCTTCATGGACATGGACACCGCGCTGCGCGAGCACGAGGACCTCGTCCGCGAGTACTTCGGGACGATCATCCCGCCCAACGACAACAAGCTCGCCGCGCTCAACAGCGCCGTGTGGTCGGGCGGCTCGTTCGTCTACGTGCCGCCGGGCGTCCACGTCGAGATGCCGCTGCAGGCCTACTTCCGCATCAACACGGAGAACATGGGCCAGTTCGAGCGGACGATCATCATCGCCGACGAGGGCTCCTACGTGCACTACGTCGAGGGCTGCACCGCGCCGACGTACTCGTCGGACTCGCTGCACTCCGCCGTCGTCGAGCTGATCGCCAAGCCGGGCGCGCGCATCCGCTACACGACCGTGCAGAACTGGTCGAGCAACGTCTTCAACCTCGTCACCAAGCGCGCGAGTCGCCGAGCGCGACGCGACGGTCGAGTGGGTCGACTGCAACCTCGGCTCGAAGCTCACGATGAAGTACCCGTCGCGTCTACCTGATGGGCGAGCGCGCCCACGGCGAGATCCTGTCGATCGCCTTCGCCGGCAACGGCCAGCACCAGGACGCGGGCGGCAAGATCATCCACGCCGCGCCGAACACGACGTCGAACATCTTCGCCAAGTCGATCTCCAAGGACGGCGGGCGCTCCTCCTACCGCGGCCTGCTCGAGGTCGCCAAGGGCGCGCACGGCTCGAAGTCCAAGGTCGTCTGCGACGCGCTGCTGCTCGACGAGCAGTCGCGCTCGGACACCTACCCGACGATCCGCATCGGCGAGGACGACGTCGACGTCGGCCACGAGGCGACCGTCTCGAAGGTCGGCGAGGAGCAGCTCTTCTACCTGATGTCCCACGGCATCGACGAGGAGGAGGCGAGCAAGCTCATCGTCAACGGCTTCATCGAGCCGATCGTCAAGGAGCTGCCGATGGAGTACGCGGTCGAGATGAACCGCCTGATCGAGCTCCAGATGGAAGGCTCCATTGGCTGACACCGCCGTCCCCACGACCCTCACCCTCGACGCCCGCCGGCAGGCGGCCGCCGCGCGGCTGCACTCCGTCGACCTGCCCGCCCACCGCGGCGTCGCGGGCTGGGAGTTCACGCCGGTGGACCGCCTCGACCTCGACGCCTTCCCGCCCGCGCCGGGCGGGTCCGGCGCCGAGCACGTTCGGGCTCGCAGGACGCGGTGACGGTCAGCGACGAGGCGGCGGTCTCCGAAGGCCCGCTCGTGATGCCGCTGGCCGCGCGCCGCCGAGCAGCACCCGGAGCTGGTCGAGCGCCACCTCGGCACGCGTCGTCACGCGCGAGACGCCGTTCACGGTCGCGCAACGACGCGCACTGGACCGACGGCGCGCTTCGTCTACGTGCCGCGCAACGTGCACGTCGAGGACGCCGATCGTGCTGACCACGGCGCTGGCCGAGGCGGGCACCGCGCTGCACTGGCGCGCGCTCGTCGTGCTCGAGGAGGGCGCCGAGGCCGAGGTCTGGCACGAGACGCTGTCGCAGGACGACGACGCCGACGGCCTCGTCAACGGCGTCGTCGAGCTCGTCGTCGGCCAGAACGCGCGCCTGCGCTTCGTCGACGCACCAGGACGCTCGGCGAGAGGACGTGGGTCTTCGGCGCCCAGCGCGCGATCGTCGATCGCGACGGCTGGCTGGACTGGATCACGCTCGGCTTCGGCTCGGCCAACGGCAAGGTCTTCCAGGAGACGAAGCTCGCCGGCCCGGGCGCCCACGGCACGGTCACCGGCGCCTACGCCACGCGCGGCCGCCAGCACCTCGACTTCGACACGCTGCAGGAGCACGCCGCCCCCGACACGACGAGCGACCTCGCCTTCCGCGGGATCCTCGGCGACCGCTCCAGCGCGGTGTGGCGCGGGATGATCCAGGTCGACGAGGGCGCCCAGCGCACCGACGCCTTCCAGGAGTCGCGCAACCTGCTGCTCTCCAAGCGGGCGCACGCCGACGCGATCCCCGGCCTCGAGATCCTCGCCAACGACGTGCGCTGCACGCACGCGGCGGCGATCGCCCAGATCGACAAGGAGCAGCTCTTCTACCTGCGCTCGCACGGGCTGCCCGAGCCGGAGGCCAAGCGCCTGGTCATCGAGGGCTTCCTGCAGGCGCTCGTCGAGCGCTTCGAGGACGGGGCCGTGCGCGACGGCCGTCGGCGCGGCGCTCGAGCGCCGCCTCGAGCTCGTGCTCGGCGCCGGCTGACGCAGGCTGACCGCAGGCGCCTCCTGGGGCTGCCTGCATGGCGCGGGCGGCGCCGAGGCCCGATGATTGCCGCAGTGGCCACTGCGACCTCACCGACGACCGCGCGGCCGACCTGGGCCGCGGCCGCCGCGTTCGCGCGGCGCCTCGGGCTCGACACGGTGTACCTGGTGACCGGGCTGCCGATGGGCATCCTGGCCTTCACCGTGGTGGTCACCGGCTGGTCGCTGTCCCTCGGGCTGGCCATCACGCTGATCGGCCTGCCCGTTGCGCTGCTGACCGTGGCGCTGTCGCGTGCGCTGGCGACGGTCGAGCGCCGCCGGGCGGAGCTCGTCCTCGGCGCCCCGCTCGAGGCCCGCTACCGGTCGTGGACACAGGGGTCGGTGTGGGCGCGCCTGCGCGCGGTCTTCGCCGACCCGACGACCTGGAAGGACCTGGCCTGGCACCTGCTGCTGCTGCCCGTCGGGATCGCCGGCTTCACGATCGCCGTCACCACCTGGGCGACGACCGCCGGCCTGCTGCTCCTGCCCGCCTGGTGGTGGATGGGGCGCGACGGCTGGGACGTCGACCTCGGGCTGTTCACGATCGACAGCTGGCCGGAGGCGTTGGCCGGGACGGCGGTCGGGGTGCTGTCCATCCCGCTGACGATGGCCCTGGTGCGCGGGACCGCTGCGGGGACGGGCGCGGCGGCCCAGATCGTCCTGGGTCCGGGGACGCGCGAGCTCGAGGAGCGCGTCGAGACGCTCACCACCACGCGCGCGGGCGCCGTCGACGCCGCGACGCTCGAGCTCGCCCGCCTGGAGCGCGACCTGCACGACGGCGCGCAGGCGCGCATCGTCGCGGTGGCGATGGACCTCGGGATGGCCGAGCAGCAGGCGCGCAGCGACCCGCAGGCCGCCGAGGAGCTCGTCCGCCGTGCGCGCGAGAACGCCGGCCAGGCGCTGGTCGAGCTGCGCGAGCTGGCGCGCGGGATGCGTCCGGCCCTCATCGCCGAGCGCGGACTGGGCGAGGCGGTCCGCGCCCTGGTCGCGCGCTCCCCGCTGCCGGCGACGGCCGAGATCAGGCTGGACGGCGCGCTGCCGGCGGCGGTCGAGACGGCGGCCTACTACGTCGTGGCCGAGGCGCTCACGAACGCGGCCAAGCACGCCTCGGCGGCGAGCGTCGCGGTGCGGCTGTGGCGGACGGGCGATCTCCTGGTCGTGGAGGTCTCCGACGACGGCGTGGGCGGCGCCGACCCGTCGGGCGGGGGCCTCACGGGCCTGCGCAGCCGCGTGGCGGCACTCGACGGCACGCTGCGGGTGGCCAGCCCGGTGGGCGGGCCGACGCTGGTGCGCGCGGAGGTGCCGTGCGCGCCGTGATCGCCGAGGACCTCGCGCTGCTGCGCGACGGCCTGCAGCGCCTGCTGGAGAGCAACGGCATCGAGGTCGTGGCGGCCGTCGCGGACGGCGACGCACTCGTGCGCACGTGCCACGGCCACCGCCCGGATATCGCCGTCGTGGATGTCCGCCTGCCCCCGACGTTCACCGACGAGGGCGTGCGTGCGGCGCTGGAGGCTCGTCGCCGCGTGCCCGGCCTGCCCGTGCTCGTGCTCTCCCAGTACGTCGAGCGCACCTTCGCCACCGAGCTGCTGGCCGACGGGCAGGGCGGCGTCGGCTACCTGCTCAAGGACCGGGTCGCCGACCCGCGCGACTTCGTCGACGCGGTCCGCCGCGTGGCCGGCGGTGGCACGGCGCTCGATCCCGAGGCCGTCGCGCAGCTCATGGGCGGCCGCACGGCCAGCGGGCCGCTGGCGGAGCTCACGCCGCGCGAGCGCGAGGTGCTCGGGCTCATGGCCGAGGGCCGCTCCAACGCGGCGATCGCAGGCGAGCTCGTCGTGACCGCCGGGGCCGTCGAGAAGCACATCTCGAGCATCTTCGGCAAGCTGCGCCTCCCGCCGTCGGACGCCGACCACCGCCGCGTCCTCGCCGTGCTGGCCTGGCTGCGCGAGGACTGACCGGCCGCCCGCAGGGGGCTGACCGGGCCGCTCAGTAGCCGAGGCGGCTGAGCAGGTCGTCGGTCGTGGCCGGGCGGGGCTCGCCCTTGCCCTCGCCCTCGCCCTTCCCCTTGCCCTCGCCCTTCCCCTTGCCCCTCTTGCCCTTCCGGTCGCGGGGCTCGTCCAACACGATCCGCACGGAGGCGCCGACGCGGCCGTCCTGCGCCTTGGCGAGCTCGTCGCGCGAGACACGGTCGCCGCTGTTGCGGCGCTCGGCCTGGCGGCGCTGGCGGCGCTCGTCGCGCTGGCGCGCGTCGCGGACCCGGGCCTGCCGGGCGGCCGCCTCCTCCTTGGACAGGACGATGCCCCAGAGGTCCTCGACGACGGCCATCGAGATCTGCTGGGCGGCGATCGCCTTGCCCAGCCGGCCGGCCCCGAGCGAGCCCGCCGCGATGTTGCGCGACCGCACCCTCCAGTCGCCGTCCTCGGCGACGAGCCGCGCGACGTCGGCGCGCTCCTTGTCGCCGAGCACGCCGAACGCGTCGCGCAGGGCCCGCCGCCCGCCATGGGCCGCGGTCACACCCTCCGCCGCGGCGCGCAGCTGCGCGAACGGCAGCGGCCCCTTCTCCCGCGGCTGCCGCGGCGCCCGCGGCCGTCGCGGCTTGCGCGGCGCACCCCGCTGGCCACCCTGGCGCTCGCCGCCCTGCTGCGCGCTGCCCTGCTCAGCGCCGGCCGGCGCGTCGCCGCCCTGCTCCGCGCCGGAGACCGCCGCGTCCTGCCCTTCGGCGGTCGCACCCCCATCGGGCCGCTTCGCGCCCCGTCGCCCACCACGCCGCCGCCGCCGCTTGGGCTTCGCATCAGCCCCCGCAGCGGGAAGCAGCACTCGCCGCAGCCGCGTCGCCGGCGGGAGCCGCCGCGTCCGGCTGCGGCGCGGCGAGCGGCGGGAGCCGCCGTCCGCCGGAGCCGCCTCGGGTGCGGCGTCGACGGCGGGAGCCGTCGGTTCCGGTGCGGCGGCGGGGGGCGGCTCCGGCGTGGCTGCAGTGGGCTCGGCTCGGCGGGCGGTTCCGGTGCGGCGGCGGCGGCGGGCTCGGCGGGCGGTGGCTCCGGTGCGGCGGCGGGAGGCGGTTCTGGTGCGGCGGCCGCGGCGGTGGGCTCGGCGGCGGGCGGCTCCGGTGCCGGGTCGGCGGTCGGTGGCTCGGCGGCCGGGACGGACTCGGCGGGGGCGGCTTCGGCGGTGGCCTCGCGGTCGGGGGGCTTGCTCGTCTCGTCGGCCATGCCCTCACATTGTCCACCTCCGCCGCACACCATGCGGCGCCGGTAGGGTCGCGCGCCGTGACCGAGGCCCGGACGCCCGCGACACCCGACGAGGAGCTGCTCAACGCGGAGCTGCCGACGATCGCCGCGCAGCGCACCGAGGCGGACCGGCTGCAGCGCATCCACGACGAGCTCGCGCGCGGCTTCCGCGCGCTGGAGGAGGTGCGCCGGGGCGTGTCGGTCTTCGGCTCGGCGCGCACGCCGCCCGGCCATCCCGAGTACGAGCTCGCGCGCGAGGTCGCCGCCAGGCTCGGCCGCGCCGGCTTCGCGATCATCACCGGCGGCGGGCCCGGCGTGATGGAGGCCGCCAACCGGGCGCGCGCGAGGTCGGCGCGACGTCGGTCGGCCTGAACATCGAGCTGCCCTTCGAGCAGGCCCCCAACGCCCACCAGGACCTCGCGCTCACCTTCCACTACTTCTTCACGCGCAAGGTGATGTTCGTGCGCTTCGCGACCGCGTTCGTCGTCTTCCCCGGCGGGTTCGGCACGCTCGACGAGCTGTTCGAGGCGCTCGTCCTGATCCAGACGGGCAAGGTCCACGACTTCCCGGTCGTCCTCGTCGGCCACGCCTTCTGGGACGGCCTGGTCGAGTGGATGGGTGCGCGGCTGCGCGACGAGGGGCGCATCTCGCCGGGCGACCTCGACCTGCTCGTCGTCACCGACGATCCCGACGAGATCGTCGCGGCGGTCACCCGCGGTGCGGAGCTGCAGGGCCTCGGCGATGGCGGCGTGCGAGGGTAGGTCGCGATGCAGCCCTGGATCGCGCGCCATGCCGACGCCATCGCCGCGCGCGCCGAGCGCGAGCTCGAGGCGCTCGTCGCCGTCTCGTCGCCCTCGGGCGACGTGCGCGGGGCCGAGGAGGCTGCCGCGGTCGCCGCCGCGCTCGCACCCGAGGACTCGAGCGTCGAGCGCCCGCCGTGCTCGTCGCCCGACCACGCGCCGGACCTGCTCCTGCGCCTGACGGGAACGGGCCGGCGCCGCCTCCTGCTCGTCGGCCACCTCGACACGGTGGTCGGTCACGCCGACCACCAGCCGCTGCGCCGCGACGGCGACCGCCTGCTCGGCTCGGGCTCGATCGACATGAAGGGCGGCGACGTGCTCGCCCTGGGCGTCCTGCGGGCGCTCGCCGAGCGCCGCGACGAGCTGGCCGAGGCGGCGCTGCTGCTCGTCTGCGACGAGGAGTGGCGCGTCGGGCCCTTCGGGCACACCCAGCGCTTCGCCGGCTTCGACGCCTGCCTGTGCTTCGAGGCGGGCCAGCTGGCCGAGGACGGCCTCGACGCCGTCGTCGTCCGCCGCAAGGCCGCGGGCACGGTCCGCGTGGTCGCCCGGGGACGCTCGGCCCACTCGGGCTCCGCTCCGGACAAGGGTGCGAACGCGCTGCTGGCGCTCGCGGCCGCGGCCCGCGCGGTCGCCGCGTGTCACGACCCGGCCGGACCCCGAGCGCCTCACCGCCGTGCCCACGGTGATCCGCTCCGGTGACGCCTTCAACGTCGTGCCCGACGCCGGCGAGCTCGTCTGCGACGTGCGCGCCGACACGCTGGGGGCCTTCGACGGCGTGCTCGGCGCGGTCCCGGACGAGGTCGGCGGCGCCACCCTCGAGGCCGGCATCGTGCGCGAATGGCCCGGGATGGACGCCCGCGAGCCGACCGCCGGGCTGCTCGAGCGGGCGGGGGAGACGATCGGGCGGCCGATCGTCGGCGGCGCTCGCGGCGGGGCCAGCGACGCCAGCCACTTCGCCGCGGCGATCCCGCTCACCGTCGACGGCCTCGGCCCGCGCGGCGGAGGCGCCCATGCGCCGCACGAGTACGTGCTCGCGTCGTCGCTGCGCGGGCGGGCCGAGGTGGCGCTGGCCGTCGCCGATGCGGCGCTGTCCGCGTCCTGACGCGGCGAGCGCCAACGCGCCAACCGGCGCCGATAAGCAGGAAAACGGGGGTAGGCAAGCGAATACGGCTCGTTCGTTCCGGTTACCCCTGCCGACGTTCCCGCGGAGGCTCTTGCTACCCTCCCGCGGTCTTCGTACCAGCCGAGTTCTCGTCGACCCCATGCGACGAGGAGCGGGGGAACCAAAGACCAGATCCCTTGGTCAGGGGCGAGTCACCGCCTGAGTGCGGTGTAGCGCGGCCTTCTTCGCGCGAGCCCGACAGCTAACCCCGTAGGCGCCCAAAGAGGGGGTATTAGCTGTCGTGCTCAGCCGTAGGAGTGCTGTCTTCATATCCGCGTTCGCGATGCTCGTCGTGCCCACGCTCGTGGCGCCCGTCGCAGCCGTCGCCGACCCCACGTCGGCCGCCTCGCTCGGCTCGCGCACGCTGCGCGCCGGCGTGAGCGGCGCAGACGTGCGCGAGCTGCAGCAGCTGCTGCAGCGCGCCGGCTTCGAGGTCACGGCCGACGGCTCCTTCGAGGCCGCCACCGCCGAGGCCGTCAAGGCGTTCCAGGCGGTCGCCGGGCTCACGCCGAGCGGGACGGCCGGGCGCAAGACGGTCGCCCGCCTGCGCGCCGCGACCCGCAGCGGCGCCAACGCCGCCAACAACGGCGGCGTCGGCTTCGGCTCCGAGAGCGTCGGCGCGCGCCCGCGCGCCCGCGCGCTCGGCGACCGCATCCCGGTCCGCCGTGGCATGAGCGGCCGCGACGTGAAGATGCTCCAGGACTTCCTCAAGCGTGCCGGCGTGCAGCGCGTCACGGTCGACGGCGAGTTCGGCACCGGCACGACCCGCGCCGTGCGCGCGTGGGAGCGCGAGGTCGACCGCCGTGTCGACGGCGTCGTCGATGCCGCCGACATCCACAAGCTGCGCACCGCCGTGGGCGCCGTCCCCGGCGCCGTGGACAGTCAGACGTCGCCACGCTCGGCGCCTCTGCAGCTCGCGGCGGGCTCGCGCGCCAAGGTCGGCGACGACGGGCTGGCCATCGCCCCCGCCGACGCCCCGGAGGCCGTCAAGCAGATCATCGCCGCCGGCAACGAGATCGCCACGAAGCCCTACCGCTACGGCGGCGGGCATGGCCGCTGGAACGACGCGGGCTACGACTGCTCGGGCAGCGTGTCCTACGCGCTGCACGGCGCGGACCTGCTCGAGACCGCGCTCCCCTCCAGCGGCTTCTTCGGCTGGGGCGAGGCCGGCGAGGGCCAGTGGGTCACGATCTACACCAAGTCGAGCCACATGTTCATGGTGGTCGCCGGCCTGCGCTTCGACACGAGCGGGCGCAGCCGCGCCGGCACGCGCTGGCAGGCCGACATGCGCGACACCAGCGGGTACAGGAGCCGCCACCCGGCCGGCCTCTAGGAGCTTGCAATGACCCTCGGCGTGCTCTGGACCGGAGCCCGCCGGGGCGAGCAGTCGTAGTGGGACGGTGACCGCCAGCCCCCCAGCGGTCACCGTCCTCTACGAAGTTCCTCTCGCCAGTCCCCTCTCACTCGTCCCCCGGACCCGGCCGCCGCCGGGCCCGCTTGCGTTCGCCCGCGCGGCGCTTGGCCTCGAGGCGCCGCGTGCGCGAGGCGGCCGTCGGCCGCGTCGGGCGCCGGGACCGCGGCACGGCGAGCGCATGGGCCAGCCGCGCCTCGAGGCGGCGCAGCGCGAGCTCGCGGTTGCGCACCTGGCTGCGCGCGTCCTGGGCGACGGCGCGCACGACCGGCCCGCAGCGCGCCATCACGCGCGCCTTCTGCTCCTCGCTGAGCGCCGACGACGCCGCGACGTCGAAGCTCGCCTCGACGCGTGAGGCCGTGACGTTGGCGTGCTGGCCGCCCGGGCCCGACGAGCGGCTCGCCCGCAGGACGACCTCGCGCTGCGGGATCTGGACGTCGCGGGCTGGGCGGAGGGGGTCGTCCATGCGGCGCAAACCTCTCCCTTGGTCCAGTTGACGGGACTTCGGTGCACTGCGACCGTCCTCGCTTCACGGACTGGACCCTGGGGGGACCAATGATGAGGGGGATCGGCCGAGCGCGCGTCGTCGCGCTGGCAACGGTTGTGCTGGGCCTGCTCGCGGCACCGCAGAGCAGCTTCGCGCTCGAAGGCACGCCGGGCCAGGTCGGGCAGTGGGGTTCCCTGATGACCTGGCCCGTCCAGGGCAAGCACATGACGCTGCTGCACAACGGCAAGGTGCTCGTGTGGGCCAAGGGCGAGGAGGCCCACGTCTGGGATCCGACAACCGGCTCGATCACGGCCAAGCCCGCGCCGTTCGGCGACATCCACTGCGGCGCCCAGGTCACCCTCGCCGACGGCCGCGTCATGGTGGTGGGCGGCCAGAACGGCGGGACGCACATCGGCATCCCGACGACCTCGATCTACAACCCGCTGACCAACACGTGGTCGCGCGGCGCCGACATGGCCTACGGGCGCTGGTACCCGACGCTCACCACGATGGCCGACGGCCGCACGTTCGTGTCCTCCGGCGACGACGAGGGCAAGGCCCGCGTCGACACGCCCGAGATCTACGACCCGGTGACCGATCGCTGGACCTCGACCACGCCCAGGTCCCAGGGCCTGTACCCGTTCACCTACCAGATGCCCAACGGCAAGCTCTACGAGGCGGGCACGAAGACGAGCACAGCGTTCTTCGACGCCACGACCGGAGCCTGGTCGACCGGCCCGACGGCGAAGTTCGGCAGCTCGAGCTACGCGGAGTCCGGCGCGATGTACGCGCCCGGCAAGATCCTTCGCGCCGGCGGCGGCGACCCGTCGATCGCCCGCACGCAGATCTTCGACGGGACCGCCTCGAGCCCCGCCTGGACCGAGACGGCGCCCATGGCCAACCCGCGCCGGCGCATGAACACCCCGATCCTCCTGGACGGCTCGGTCATGGCCGTCGGCGGCACGCGCCGCTCCGACGACGCGTCCCAGGCGATCCTGGAGGGCGAGATCTGGAACCCCGACACGAAGACGTGGTCGAGGGTCGCCTCGATGGCCGAGGCCCGCATGTACCACTCGACCGCGCTCGTGCTGCCCGACGGCCGCGTCGTCACGGCCGGCGGCGAGGCCGCCGGCATCCGCCGCGCGCAGATCTACTCGCCGCCGTACCTGTTCAAGGGCCCGCGGCCGTCGATCACCTCGCACCCGAGCTCGACCGGCTACGGCGCCGGCTTCACCGTCGGGACCGACAGCACGGACATCGCGAAGGTCGCCCTGCTGCGTCCCTCGGGCGTGACCCACGCGATCGACATGAACCAGCGCTACGTGCCGCTGACCTTCACGAAGTCCGGCACGACGCTGAACGTCACGGCGCCGCCGAGCGCAAACCACGCGCCGCCCGGCTGGTACATGCTGATCGCGACCAACAGCCAGGGCGTCCCGTCCGTGGCCAAGTGGGTCCGCGTCGGCGGCGGCACGACCCCGCCCCCGCCACCCCCGCCGCCGGGCACGGCCCCGACCGCGGCCTTCACGGCCACCCCGACCAGCGGCGACGCGCCGCTGACGGTCAGCTTCACCGACACGTCGACGGGCGCCCCGACGAGCTGGTCGTGGGACTTCCAGAACGACGGCATCACCGACAGCACCGCGCGTAACCCGCAGTTCACCTACACGACGCCCGGGACCTACTCGGTGAAGCTCACGGCGACCAACGCCGATGGCAGCGACCCCGAGGTCAAGACCGGCCACATCACGGTCGGGTCGGGCACGCCGCCGCCTCCGGGCGGGAGCCAGACGCTCACGCCGGTCGCCGACGCGCACGTCAAGTCGACGAGCACGACGAGCAACTACGGGACGCTGACCTCGCTGCGCCTGCGCAACGGCGGCACGTCGTCGGACACCTACCGCAGCTATCTGAAGTTCGACGTCTCGGGCCTCAGCGGGGCCGCCACGTCCGCCAAGCTGCGCCTGTTCGTGACCGACGAGAGCCCCGACGGCGGCAGCGTGTCCAGGGTCGGAAACGACTGGACGGAGACCGGGATCACCTGGGCCAACGCCCCGGCGCCGGGCGCCACGTCGCTCGGCGGCGCCGGCGCGACGGCCAACGGCACGTGGGCCGAGATCGACGTGACCTCGGCCGTGACCGCCAACGGACCGGTGAGCTTCGCGCTCACGACCGCGAGCTCCAACAGCTCGTACTACACCAGCCGCGAGGGGGCGAACAAGCCACAGCTCGTGATCGGCGGCAGCGGCCCGCCGCCGCCCGGAGGCGGCGTCGCACCGACGGCGGACTTCACCGCCACCCCGACGAGCGGCACCGCGCCGCTGGACGTCGCCTTCGCCGACGCGTCGGCGGGCTCGCCCACGAGCTGGTCGTGGGACTTCCAGAACGACGGCACGGTCGACAGCACGCAGGCCAACCCGCGCTTCACGTACACCCTGCCCGGCAGCTACGACGTGAAGCTCACGGTGACCAACGACGACGGCAGCGACGAGGAGGTCAAGGCCGGCCACGTGACGGTGGGCTCCGGCCCGCCGCCGCCCTCGGGTGGCACGCGGGTGCTCGGCCCGGTCGCCGACGCGCACGTGAAGTCGACCAGCGCGACGAAGAACTACGGCGCCGAGAGCTCGCTGCGCCTGCGCAACGGCGGCACGTCGTCGGACACGTACCGCAGCTACCTGAAGTTCGACGTGACCGGCCTCGCCTCGGCGCCGGACTCGGCGAAGCTGCGGCTGTTCGTGACCGACGAGAGCCCCGACGGCGGCAGCGTGTTCAAGGTGGCCAACAGCTGGACGGAGACCGCCATCACGTGGGGCAACGCCCCCGCGGTCGCCGGCAGCTCGCTGGCCGCGGCCGGCGCGACGGGGAACGGCACGTGGGTCGACTTCGACGTCACGTCCGCGGTGACCGGCAACGGCGAGGTCAGCTTCGCGCTGACGACGACGAGCTCCAACAGCTCGTACTACTCGAGCCGCGAGGGCGCCAACCGGCCGCAGCTCGTGCTCATGGGCGGCGAGGCGGGCGCCACGGCGACCCGCACGGCGGCAGGCGGCACGGCCCTGCGGGCCTCGCTGTCGACCGTCAAGGCGTACTGCCCGCTGCCGCCCGTGCGCATGGGGTCGCTCGCCGCGTAAGCGCCACTACCGCAGGACGACGCGCGCGCCGGCGCCGGGCTGCAGCGTGATCCCGCGCCGGCGCATCCGCTCGCCCCGAGCCTCGACGGGCTCGAGGCGGGCGCCGGCCGTCACCGCGCGCAGCACCTCGCGCAGCTCCATGAGGGCGAACGAGGCCCCCAGACAGCGGCGCACCCCGCCGCCGAAGGGGATCCAGGCGGCGCTGTCGGGCACGGGGCCGTGCTCGCCGAGCCAGCGCCCGGGCAGCCACGCCTCGGGGTCGGGGTAGACGTCGGGGCGGCGATGCACGAGGTAGATGCACGGAGCGACGTGCACGCCCGCCGGCAGGACGCGGTCGCCGACGCGCAGCGGCGCCGCGAGCTTGCGCGAGGTCATCGTCAGCACGGGGCGCACGCGCAGCGTCTCGCGGGCCACGGCGTCCAGCTGGGCGCCGTCCCCATCGCGCAGACGGGCGACCCACTCCGGCCGCCGGGCGAGGCGCTCGACGGCCCATGCGGCGGCGCCCGCGGTCGTGTCGTGACCCGCGGCGATCAGCGTCACCAGGTGGTCGCGCACCTCCTCGTCGTCCAGCGGCCGGTCCCGCTCGTCGCGCGTGGCGAGCAGCAGCGACAGGATGTCCGTGCCCTCGCCCGCGCGTGCGCGGCGCTCGGCGATGAGCGCGCGGAGGGCCGCGTCGACGACCGCCAGTCGCCGCCGGAAGGCGCGCCAGCCCAGCGGCGTCACCGACATCGCCGCCAGGCGCGGCAGCGACGTGGCCAGCGCCAGCGTGGCGCGGATCTCGGCGGCCAGGCGCTCGTCGCGCACGCCGAACGCGGCGCGCAGGATGACGTCGAGGGTCAGCCGCTGCAGCTCGCCCAGCAGCGCGACCGGCCGGTCGCGGGGCCAGCGCGCGACGGCGCGGCCGGCGATCGCCTCGACCTCCCCGCGCAGCGCGGCCATCCGCTCGCCGTGGAACGGCGGCAGCATCAGCCGGCGCATGCGCAGGTGCTCGGCCCCGTCGGCGACGAGGATCGAGCGGCGACCGGCGATCGCGCCGAGCGGCCCGGGGCTCTCGCCGGCGCGCAGGATGGCCGGGTCCGCGGCCCACACGTCGCGCACGGCCTGCAGCGACCACACGAGCACGAGCGGCGCGTCGTCGAAGCGCAAGCGCAGCGTGAAGGCCTCGCCGTGGGCGGCGGCGCAGCGGCGCAGCAGCGCCGTGGGGCGCAGCACCCACTCGAGCGTCTGCGCGCTGCTCGGCTCGCGCGGGCCGGGCGGGAGCGTGAGCGCGCGCATCGCGTCCGAGGATAGGCTGGCGGCCATGAACGCGCCGCCCCAGAACGCCAACCTCGCCGCCAACCTGACGGACACCGCCGGCCGCTTCGGCGACCGCATCGCGCTGAAGCTCGACGACGTCGAGCTGAGCTACGCGGCGCTCGACGAGGCCGCCGCGCGCGTGGCCGGGATGCTGCGCGAGCGTGGCATCGAGGCGGGCGATCGCGTCGGCGTCATGCTGCCGAACGTCCCGTACTTCGCGGCCGTCTACTACGGCGCCCTGCGCCTGGGCGCCACGGTGGTGCCCATGAACGTCCTGCTCAAGGGGCGCGAGGTGCGCTTTTACCTGGACGACCCGGGGGCGAAGATCCTGTTCGCCTGGCACGGCTTCGCCGAGGCCGCCGGGCAGGGGGCGGAGGAAGCGCGCGTCCAGCTCGTGCTCGTGACCCCGGGCGAGTTCGAGCAGCAGGTCGTTGCGGCTGAGCCCGTCCGCGAGGTCGCGCAGCGCGCGGGTGACGACACCGCGGTGATCCTCTACACCTCCGGCACCACTGGGACCCCCAAGGGCGCCGAGCTCACGCACGACAACCTGCGCCGCAACGTCGAGATCGCCCGCGGCCTGTTCTCGCTCTCCGAGGACGCCGTCGTCCTCGGCGCGCTGCCGCTGTTCCACTCCTTCGGGCAGACGTGCGGGCTCAACGCGTGCGTGCGCGCGGGCGGGATGCTGACCCTGATCCCGCGCTTCGACCCGGGCAAGGCGCTGGAGATCATCGCCCGCGACCGGGTCACGGTGTTCGAGGGGGTGCCGACGATGTACTCGGCGATGCTCAACCACCCCGACGCCGGCGACGCCGACACGTCCAGCCTGCAGGTCTGCGCGTCGGGTGGCGCGGCGATGCCCGTCGAGGTCATGCGCGCTTTCGAGGAGCAGTTCGGCTGCATCGTGCTCGAGGGCTACGGCCTCAGCGAGACCTCGCCGGTCGCGTCCTTCAACCATCCCGATCGCGAGCGCAAGGCCGGCTCGATCGGCACCCCCATCGACGGCGTCGAGATGAGGGTCGTCGACGACGATGACGCGGACCTGGCGACCGGCGAGGTGGGCGAGATCGTCATCCGCGGCCACAACGTCATGAAGGGCTACTGGCAGCGCCCGGACGCGACGCAGGAGTGCATGCGCGGCGGCTGGTTCCACACGGGCGACATGGCGCGCGTCGACGAGGACGGCTACTTCTTCATCGTCGACCGCAAGAAGGACCTCATCATCCGCGGCGGCTACAACGTCTACCCGCGCGAGGTCGAGGAGGTCTTCTACGAGCACCCGGCAGTGGCCGAGGTCGCGGTGGTCGGCGTGCCCCACGACGAGCTGGGCGAGGAGGTCGCCGCCGCCGTGTCGCTCAAGGACGGCGCAGAGCGTGGACGTCGACGAGCTGCAGGCCTACATCAAGGAGCAGGTCGCGGCCTACAAGTACCCGCGCACCATCTGGCTCGTCGACGAGCTGCCCAAGGGCCCCACGGGCAAGATCCTCAAGCGCGAGATCACCCCGCCCGCCTGACGCCGTATGGCCGCTCGGTCCGACCTGATCATCGTCGGGATGGGCTCCGGCGGCATGGTCGCGGCGGAGTTCGCCGCGACGCTGGGCGTGAAGGTCGTCGTCGTCGAGCGCGAGCGCGTCGGCGGGGACTGCCTGTGGACGGGCTGCGTTCCCTCCAAGGCCCTGCTGGCGTCGGCCAAGGCGGCCCACACGATGCGCCACGCCGACCGCTACGGCCTGGCGCCGTGCGAGCCGCGCATCGACACGGCCCGCGTGCTCAAGCGCGTCCGCGACGTCCAGGCGCGCATCGCCGCCACCGACGACAACGCCGCGCGCTTCGAGGCGATGGGCATCGAGTTCCGCTTCGGCCCGGCTCGTCTCGTCGGGCCGCGCACGGTGCGCGTCGGGGACGGCGTGGCGCGCGAGGAGCTCGAGGCGCGCTTCATCCTGCTGTGCACCGGCAGCCGCCCCGCGGTGCCGCCGATCCCCGGCCTGCGCGACGCCGGCTTCCTGACCAGCGAGACGCTGTGGGACCTGCTCGAGGCGCCAGCGTCGCTGATCTCCATCGGGGGCGGGCCGATCGCGATCGAGCTGTCGCAGGCCTTCACACGGCTCGGCGTGCCGACGACGGTCCTGCAGCGCGCGCCGGGCATCCTGGAGAAGGACGAGCCCGAGCTGGTGCAGACGCTGATGGCGCGCCTGCGCGACGAGGGCGTCGGGCTCGAGCTGGGAGCGGAGCTCGAGTCGGTCGCCGTCGAGGACGGGATGAAGGTCGTGCGCGGCACGGTCGGCGGCGAGCGGCGCGAGTGGCGCGCCGCCGAGATCCTGCTCGGGACCGGGCGGACCCCCAACGTCGACGGCCTGGGCCTCGACGCCGCGGGCGTCGAGGTCAACGGCCGCGGGGTGCTTGTCGACGACGCGTACCGCACGTCGACGAAGTCGATCTACGCGGCGGGCGACGTCGCCGGGCGCTGGCTGTTCACGCACGCGGCGGGCTACGAGGCCTCGCGCGCGGTGCGCAACATGTTCTTCCCGGGCAGCGCCAGCGGGCCGTTCCTGGTGCCGTGGTGCACGTTCACCGATCCCGAGCTGGCCCACGCGGGGCTGACCGTCGCCCAGGCGACCGAGCGCCACGGGCCGGACGCCGTGCAGGTCTGGCGCATGGGGCTCGACCACTCCGACCGCGCCCGGGCCGAGACGGCCGGCGACGGGGCGATCGTGCTCGTGGCGGCCAAGGGCAAGCTCGTCGGGGCGCATGCGCTGGCGCCCGCGGCGGGGGAGCTGATCAACGAGCTCGCCGTCGCGATCCAGAACGGCACCAAGCTGGCCGACCTGGCCAGCGTCGTGCACGTGTACCCGACGCTGGCGATCGCGATCCAGCAGCTCGCGGGCGAGGCCGCCTTCGAGGGCGCGGCGAAGTACCGCTGGCTCGTGCGGTCGGTGGCGTGAGCCGCCGCTGCGGCGCTGTCGCCCTCGCCGCCGCGCTCGTGGGGCCGGCCGTCTCGGTCCCGCCCGCCGACGCGGCGCCGACCCAGGCCGGCGCGCCGTGGCCGACGATGCGCCACGACACCGCCAACACCGGCCGCAGCCCCATCGCCGCGCGCTGGCACGGCGACCGCCCGTGGTCGTTCGCCACCGGCCGCGGGATCTTCTCGAGCCCGGTCATCGGCGCCGACGGCGCCATCTACGTCGGGTCGGCCGACCGGTCGTTCTATGCGCTCGAGCCCGACGGCCGTGAGCGCTGGCGGATCCGGACCGGTGGCATCATCGACGCCGCCGCTGCGATCGGGCGCTTCGACCGCCGTCTGCGCACCGCGCCGCTGACCTTCGGCTCGGGCGACGAGCGCCTGTACCACGTGCGCACCGACCGCCGCCGGCTGTCCCAGGCCCGCCGCGTGCTGTGGACGTTCCGCGCGAGCCGCCGGCCGGCCACGACGCAGCTCGTCAACTGGTGGGAGGGCAACGTCGGCCTGGCTCCCGACGGCACGATCATGGCGGGCAACACCGGCGGGGCGGCCTACGCGCTGACGCCCGCCGGGCGCCTGCGCTGGGCCTTCCAGACCGGCAACTCGGTGTGGACGACGCCCGCCTTCTCGCCGGGCGGCGCCTCGTTCTGGGGCTCGCTGGACTTCCGCGCCTTCTCGCTCGACCGTCACGGGCGCGAGCGCTGGAGCAAGCCGGCGGCCGGCTACTTCGTCTCGTCGCCGGCGCTGGGCGCCGACGGGACGGTGCATGTCGCCTCGTTCGACCGCAGCCTCTACGCGCTGGACCCGGCCTCGGGCGCCGTGCGCTGGTCGTTCGCGACGCGCGATCACGTCTACGCCTCCCCGGCGCTGGGCCGCGACGGCTCGGTCTACGTCGGCTCCACCGACGGCTCGGTGTACGCGCTGACCGCGCGGGGCCAGCTGCGCTGGCGCTACGACACCGGCGACGCGGTGCGCTCCTCGCCCGTCGTCGGGCGCGGCGTCGGCGGCCGGGGCGAGATCGTCTACGTCGGCTCATCCGACGGCGTGCTCTACGCGCTGGACGCCGCGACCGGCCGGCGGCGGTGGTCGTTCGACACGACGCCCGCCGACCCCGTGCTCGCCGACCGCAACGACCTCAACGGCTCGCCCGCCCTGGGCCGCCGCGGCGTGGTCATCGCCGGCGAGCACGGGCGCGTGTGGCACGTCCCGTACGAGTACTGCCGACGCATGCGCGACGCGCGCTGCTCGACCGCCCCGGGCCCCCCGCTGGGCGGCACGCTGCGCCGTGTCCTCGCGGTGAGCACGGGCGGCAGCACGCGCACCACCACGCCGCGCGCGCAGCCCGCGGCGGCCGTGCTCAACGCGAGGCTCGTCGTCCGCCGCGGCGGGCGCACGCTGCCCGCGGCCATGCAGCCGGCGCCGGCGGCGAGCGACCTCGTGCGGCTGAGCCCCGCCGCGACGTTCACAGCGCAGCTGTCCGGCGACGGGCAGGTCGTGCACGTCGTGCCGCGGGGGTTCCTGCGGCCGGGCACCGACTACCGCCTGCGCGTGGCCGGGCGCTACGCCGCCGCGCCGCGGGGCGCGCCGCCGGCGGGCGCCTTCGCCACCACGCTGCGCTTCCGCACCGCGCCGCGCGCGCCGGAGGTGCCGCTGCGCGCCGGCCGCGACGCGGTGACCGCGCTGAGCCTGCGGCGCCTCGCGCTGCCGATGCCCGCGTTCCTGACGAGCGTCAACCAGATCGGCTTCGACAGCTACGACCTGATCGCCGGAGTCGTGGCGGCAGGTCCGGCGAGCACGCGGGGCGAGCGGCGCGTGCTGGTCTGGGTCATCGGCGGGCGCACCCGCGGCGGGCGCGAGGTGGCCGACCCGCGCGCCGGCTTCGCCTTCCCGCTGGCCGGCCGCGTGCGCGGCGACAGCGTGATCCTCACCGCCCGCGACCTGCGCCTGACCTTCAGCTTCGGCGAGGTCCCGATGCGCCGCTTCGAGCTGCGCGCGCGCCTGGGCCGAGACCTTCGCACGAGGCCTGGGGCCGGGCTGTTCGTCGAGGTCACGTGCCGCGACGTCCCGGTCTACGGCGCGGCGCTCGACGCGATCGGCCTGTGCAACCAGACCGGCACGCTGCCCGCCAGCGGCACCTTCCTGACCGACCGCTACGACGCGCGCGGCCCGGCCAACCGCCGCCCGCGCGGCGTGCGCGTGGGCGCGGTGACGCTGCGGCGCCCGACGGCCGACCGGGCGGGCGAGATCAGCGCGGAGCTGCGCTTCGCGCCCGGCCGCGGCCTGCTGCGCCGCGACCGTCAGGTGTCGCTCCTGCTGGCGTCGGCCGGCGGCCGGCCGCTCGCGCTCGACTACCCGCGTCTGACCCGTACGGAGGTCACCGCGCGCGGCGAGGTTCGCCGCGTCCGCCTGACGCTGCCCGCCGGCACCGACGTGCTCCGGGCCGACCGCGTCCACGTGATGGCCGACGTGTTCCCGCTCGCGACGCGCCCGGTGCGGTGGTGAAGCGCGGGATCTACCTCGCGCCGTTCGGGGCGCTGGCCGACCCGCGGCGCGTGGCCACCCTCGCCGCGCGCGCCGAGGAGCGGGGCTGGGACGGCGTCTTCCTGTGGGATCACATCCGCTACTCGCCGCCGGTGCGCGAGGTCGCCGACCCGTGGGTGGCGCTCAGCGCCATCGCCTGCGCGACCGAGCGCGTGCGCCTGGGGCCGCTCGTCACCCCGCCCGCGCGCCGCCGCGTGCACAAGCTCTCGCGCGAGGCCGTGACGCTCGACCACCTCTCGGACGGCCGCGTCGTCCTCGGGCTGGGCCTGGGCAGCGACCGCCACGGCGAGCTGACGGCCTTCGGCGACACGGCCGACGCGGCCGAGCGGGCGCGGCTGCTGGACGCCGCGCTGGCGCGCCTGCAGGCCTACTGGGCCGGCGAGCTGGAGCCGCCGCCCGTGCAGCGGCCGCGCATCCCGCTCTGGCTGGCGGCCCGCTGGCCCAACCGCCGCCCGGTGCGCAGGGCCGCCGCCTACGACGGCCTGTTCCCGGTCGAGCTGCCGGGCCCGGACGCGCTCGCAGAGCTCGCCGCCGAGGTCCGCGACCTGCGCGACCCCGCGGCCGGCCCCTTCGACCTGGTCGTCACCAACGCCGCCGGTACCGACCTCGGCCCGTGGGCCGAGGCCGGCGCGACGTGGTGCCTGACGGGGTTCGGCCCCGAGCCGTCGGAGGCTGCGGTGCAGGAGGCCATCGAGGCGGGACCGGCCGTCTGACTGCGGGTACCTCGGAGTCCGCGGTGCGTATACGCAACTGCGGGTCCGGCCGCGGTCGCTCGTAGGCCGACGATCGAGCCGCGCGCCAGCCGGACGCTGTCCGTGACCGAGGCGCCGCCTGAGGGGGGCGCGCCGCGCGCGGCGTCTCGAGCTCTCGTGACCGTCGAGGCGATGGCGGGGCGCTGCGCAAGACGCTCTGAGCCAACCGCATTGAGGGCGGCGCTCTAGCGTTTCTCGGGCCACGACGTTAGCCTCTCCGCGACCTCGTACCCGAGGGCAACGCAACCGGTCGACCAACTGTCGACCTCGCGACCGTGGGGGGCAAGCCGCTTTTGCCCGTGCCAGGCAAAGCTCAGCGTTGTGGTGTGTCGCGGTGGTACCTACGCGGGAATCCGCGCGCGCTGGGCCGCGTGCGTCGCGACGGGTGTGCGACGGTCCTGCTGACGTTGTCGTTGATGTGCGCCTCGGCCGCGACCTCCACGGCGGCCGACTCGGCGACGGCGCCCCCCAACGATCCGGTCTCGGGCTCCATCGATCCGGCGCCGCCGGTGGTGGTCGATCCGGCTCCGCCGTTGCCGGTTGATCCGGCGCCGCCTGCGCCGCCGCGTAGATCCGGCGCCGCCGGTGGTGGTCGATCCGGCTCCGCCGTTGCCGGTTGATCCGGCGCCGCCTACGCCGCCGGTCGATCCGGCTCCGCCGGCGCCGCCGGTCGATCCGGCTCCGCCGTTGCCGGTTGATCCGGCGCCGCCCGCGCCGCCGGTTGATCCCGCTCCGCCGGCGCCGCCGGTCGATCCCGCGCCGCCGGTGGTTGATCCGGCCTCGCCGTTGCCGCCGATGGATCCGGCTCCGCCGCTGCCGGTCGATCCCGCTCCGCCGTTGCCGCCGGTGGATCCGGCGCCGCCGCTGCCGGTTGATCCGGCTCCCCCTGCGCCGCCGGTTGATCCCGCTCCGCCGGCACCGCCGGTTGATCCGGCTCCCCCGGCACCGCCGGTTGATCCTGCGCCGCCGGTGGTCGATCCCACACCGCCGCGCGCCGGTTGATCCGGCGCCGCCGCGCCGCCGGTTGATCCGGCTCCGCCGGCCGCCGGTTGATCCGCGCTCCGTGGTCGATCCGGCTTCGCCTTGCCGCCGGTCGATCCGGCGCCGCCGTTGCCGGTCGATCCGGCCGTTGCCGCCGACCGGCACCGCCGGTTGATCCCGCTCCGCCGGCGCCGCCGGTTGATCCGGCTCCGCCGTTGCCGCCGGTCGATCCGGTGCCGCCGCCGGTGGTTGATCCGGCTCCGCCCGCCCCGCCTGTCGATCCGGCGCCGCCTGCGCCGCCGGTTGATCCGACTCCGCCGCCGGTGATTGATCCTGTGCCGCCTGCGCCGGTTGACCCTGGGCCGCCGCCCGTGGTTGATCCTGTGCCGCCGTTGCCGCCGGTTGATCCTGCGCCGCCGGTCGGTTGATCCGGCTTCTCCGTCACCGCCGATTGATCCGGCGCCGCCGGCGCTGCCTGTCGATCCGGCGCCGCCTGCGCCGCCGGTTGATCCGACTCCGCCGCCGGTGATTGATCCTGTGCCGCCTGCGCCGGTTGACCCTGGGCCGCCGCCCGTGGTTGATCCTGTGGCGCCGTTGCCGCCGGTTGATCCTGCGCCGCCGGTGGTTGATCCGGCTTCTCCGTTGCCGCCGGTTGATCCGGCGCCGCCGCCGCTGCCGGTTGATCCGGTGCCGCCTGCGCCAGCGGTTGATCCGCCTCCGCCGCTGCCGGTTGATCCGGCCCCGCCGTTGCCGCCGCTCGATCCAGCTCCGCCGCTGCCGGTTGATCCGGCTCCGCCGTTGCCGCCGGTTGATCCGGCTCCGCCGCCGCCGGTTGATCCGGCTCCGCCGTTGCCGCCGGTTGATCCGGCTCCGCCGTTGCCGCCGGTTGATCCGGTGCCGCCGTCGCTGCCGGTTGACCCTGGGCCGCCGCCGTGGTTGATCCTGTGCGCCGCCCGTTGCCGCCGGTTGATCCGGCTCCGCCGCCGCGTGGTTGATCCGGCGCCGCCGTTGCCGCCGGTTGATCCGGCTGCCGCCGCCGCCGCGCCGGTTGATCCGGCTGCCGCCGTTGCCGCCGGTTGACTCCGCTGCCGCCGGTTGTCCGGCCGCCGCCGGTTGACCCTGGGCCGCCTGCGCCGCCGGCTGATCCGCCTCCGCCGCCGCCGGTTGCTCCGGTGCCGCCTCCGCCGGTCGATCCTGGGCCGCCGTTGCCGCCGGTCGTTCCTGCGCAGCCTGCGCCGCTGCCGCCGGTTGCTCCGGCTCCGCCGTTGCCGCCGGTCGATCCGGGGCCGCCGTTGCCGCCGGTTGTTCCTGCGCAGCCGGCGCCGGCGCCGCCGGTGCTGCCGCCGCCGGTCGGCCCGGCTCCGCCCGCCCCGGTTGATCCGGGGCCGCCACTGCCACCGGTTGCGCCTCCGTCTCCGCCTGCGTCCGCGCTGCCCGCTGGTCCGGCGTCTCCCGCGCCGCCGGTGCATCCGCCCACGCCTCCGCCCGTTGCTCCGGCTCCGCCGTCGCCGCCGGCCGACCCTCCGCCGCCGCCTGTCGATCCGGCGCCCGCCGTCGCGGCGAACCCGGTCTCTGTGCCCGCCTCGCTCGAGGCGCCGCAGTCCGCGTCCGGCGAGGTGTCCCCGGCTGCGACAGGCGAGCCTCCGAGCGGCCTGGCGGCGCCGCCCGTGCCGGCGGCGACGCCGGCGGCCCCCGGTCTCGCGCCGTCGTCGCCCGCCTCGCAGGACCCGCTGGGGACGCTCGCATCGGACGGGCCGGCGCCCCCGACGCGGCAGGCCGACGCTTCGATGGCGGGAATCCTCTCGGCGGGCGCCACGGCCGGGCTCCTGCCCTTCGCGCTCGCTTCCCCGGCAGACGTGCCGACTGCTCTTCCGCTGCTGGCCTCCGGTCCCGCAGCCGTCGTCGCGGGCGCGAGCTCAGGCTCGGGCGGTGCCCAGCGCAAGCCCACCCCGGCGACGAGTCGTGGAGGCGGACAGGGACCGGACAGCCCCTTCGGACCGCCCGATAACCCGGGGGTGTCCGGCGGTGGCATCGCGTCGGGCGGCGGCGCGGCCTCGGCCTTCTGGTTCGCCCTGCTCCTCGGTGGGCTGGCGTACATCGTTCAGGAACTTCGGCGTCATCGAGTCCGGCTGGTCCTGTCAGGCCCGGCCGGCGTCGCCTTCCTTCTGCATCGGCCTGGCTGAGCTCCTCCGGGAGTCCTCAGCACGGCGTCGTGCGCGCTCCTAGCGCCGCGGCGCGCTCCAGCCGATCGGAAAGGAAGGTCTCTCATGACGATCCACCTGCTTGCCGCAGGCAACAGGACCAGAACCATCACGACGCTCGTCGCGCTGGTGGCTTCGACGTTGCTCGTGGTGTCGCCACCTGCTCGGGCGGCGAGCCGGGATCAGGCGCCGATGCTCAGCCAGGGCGTCGGAATGGGCTCCACGCCCAGTCCCCGAGTCCGCGTGGTGCAGCGTGCGCTGCGCGAGCGCGGCTACGACCTCGGCGCGCCGGGTGTCGACGGGCGCTTCGGCCCCTTGACCGACGCCGCGGTTCGCCGGCTTCAGGCGACCTCCGGGCTTGCAGCCGACGGGATCGTCGGCGAGCGGACACGGAGGGCGCTGCGCCGCTCGCGCGGGCGCGCCCGCGACTCGCGCCAGGTTCGCTTGACGCCGCACATGGAGACGTCGCAGCGCGCGAAGGCAGCGGCGCGCGGAACGTCCCCGCCACAGCTGGTTCGGGTGACCTCGCCCGCGAGCACCCCGAAGGACGCGACCGCGCACGGCACTCCGTGGCTGCCCGCGATCGCGGTCGGCATGGCGGTGGCCATGCTCATCGCCACCCTCTCCGTACTCGCCCTCGGCCTGGCACGTCGACGGCGCGACCGCGTGGCGGCCGACGACGGCCGCGGCGCTCGTAGCCCACGCCCTCCGGCGATCGACGTCCGCGCCACTGCGAGCGCGAGCGGAGCGGTCGACGCGCCGGTGGTGTACGGGCTGGGCACCCGCGCCATCGGGTACATCACGGTGTCCGGCGTCGCGGACGCCGACGTCATCGCGTCCGCCTGCGCAGCGATAGAGGCGAGGTGCGCGCGCTCTGGCTGGGACCTCGTCGAGGTGGTCCGCGACCGCGGCCACGGTCCCACGCTCGAGCGGCCGGGGCTGGTCCACGCGGTCGAGCGGATTCGCGGCGGCGACGCGAACGCGCTGGTCATGAGCGACCTGCAGAGCGCCAGTCGCTCGACGGCGGACCTCGGCGTCTTGATGGAGTGGCTCCGCGACGCCGATGCCGCGCTGATCGCCCTCGACCTCGACCTGGACACGTCGACGGCAGTCGGGCGCAGCGTGGCCGGCACGCTCATCACGCTTGGCGGCTGGCAGCGCGAGCGGATCGCGCGTCGCACCAGGGCTGGCCTGGCCGAGGTCCGCGCGACGGCCCGGGCGCCCGGTCGCCCGGCTATCAGCGACCGTCCCGAGCTACTCCAGCGGATCGCTGCGATGCGCGCCGCGAACATGACGCTGCAGGCGATCGCCGACCAGTTGAACGCCGAGGCGGTGCCCACGCTGCGCGGCGGAGCGGAGTGGCGGCCCTCGAGCATCCAGGCCGCCCTGGGCTACCGGCGCCCGTCGCAACCACATGGCCAGCAGCCGCCCTCGGTCCCCGCCGCCGGGCCCATGGGTGACCAGCGCGCATCTCGGATCGCCGACGTGCGGCGGGCCTCGTACGCAATCGGGCCGGTGCGGAAGTAGCGATGTCCTTGCACATGCCGAACACCAGAATCCCGCCGGGCGCTCTGGTGCGCCGGCGACCACGGCGGGCCCTGTGTGTCTCGGGGGAGAGCACGTTCCTTTCGGGGGAGCCGCGCAGCGGATAAGCCGCTGCGCAGAGGCGCCGGTGGGCGCCACCCCTCAGCCAGGGGGGCGCCCACCCGCCGCAACGTGAGGCCGCTCGAGATTCGAGCCCGGCGGCGCAGCGCTAGCGCGCTCCCGCCGAGGGGCGCAGCCCGTGCATGAGCTGCTCTCCCTCGATGTCCACGTTCGGCACGATCCGGCCGAGCCGGCGCGGCAGCTTCCAGGCGCGGTCGCCCAGCAGGGCCATCACCGCGGGCACGAGCGTCATGCGCACGATGAACGCATCCGCGAGCACACCGAAGGCCAGCGACAGCCCGATCGACTTGATCACCGGGTCGGGGTCCATGAGGAACGCGGCGAACACGCCGGTCATGATCACCGCGGCCGCCGTCACGACGCGACCGCTCTGGCCGTAGCCCGTGACGATCGCCTCGCGGGCGTTCCCGGACCGGACGTAGGCCTCGCGCATGCGCGAGACGAGGAACACCTCGTAGTCCATCGCCAGCCCGAACAGGATCCCGATCAGCAGCACCGGCAGGAAGCTGACGACCGGGCCCGCCTGGGCGACGCCGAACACGTCAGCCAGGTTGCCGTCCTGGAACACCCAGACGACGAGACCCATCGACGCCGCGATGCTGAGCAGGAAGCCGGCGGCGGCCTTGATCGGCACCAGCACCGATCGGAAGACCACCATCAGCAGCAGCAGCGCCAGGCCGACGACGACCGCCACGTACTTGGGCAGCGCCGCGGCGAGCTGGTCGGCGGTGTCGATGTTCAGCGCCGTGGTGCCCGTCACGTAGGCCTCGATGCCATAGCGCTCCGGGATGTCGTCGGCCTTCGCCCGCATGAAGTCGACCAGGTCCCTCGTCTCGTCGGAGGCGGGACCGCTCGTGGGCGTGACGCTGAGGATCGTCACGTCGCCGCGCTCGTTCTGAGCCGGCGGCGCGACCGCGGCCACATGCGGGTAGCCCTCGACCTCCTTCGCCACGCCGGTCGCCAGCGCCTTCTGCTGGTCGCGCGGCAGCTCCGGCGCGTCGACGACGACGGTGAGGACACCGTTGAAGCCGGGGCCGAAGCCCTCGGTCAGGAGGTCGTAGGCGCGGCGCTCGGTGTTGTCGGTCGGCTTGGAGCCGCCGTCGGGCAGGCCGAGCTTCATGTGCGTGGCCGGGATGGCCACGACGCCGAGCAGCACCAGCCCCACCAGCACGATCGGCAGCGGGCGGCGCGTCACGGCGCGGGCGTAGCGGACGCTCGCCGTCTCGCGGCCGGGCCTACGGCGGCGCGGGCGGAAGGTGAGCAGCCGGTTGGGCCGCGCGACGCGCGTGCCGACCATGCCGAGCACCGCCGGCAGCAGCGTCGTCGCGATCAGCACGGCGATCACCACTGCGCCCGCCGCGGCCAGGCCCATCACGGTCAGGAACGGGATGTTGACCACGGTGAGCCCGACGAGCGCGATGACCACGGTGGCTCCCGCGAACACCACCGCGCTGCCCGCGGTGCCCGTCGCCTGGGCTGCCGCCTCACGCGGCTCGAGCCCGTCGGCCAGGTTCTGGCGATGGCGGGCGAGGATGAACAGCGCGTAGTCGATGCCGACCGCGAGGCCGAGCATCGTGGCGAGCGTCGGTGCGGTCTCCGTCAGCTCCACGGCCCCCGTGAGCGCTGTGACCGCGCCGACCGAGATACCCACCCCGATCAGGGCGGTCAGCAGCGGCAGGCCGGCAGCCACCAGCGAGCCGAGCGTGATGGCCAGGACCAGGAAGCCGATCAGGATGCCCGCGCTCTCCGAGCCGGCCTCGCTCTCGTCGGTGACCAGGCCGCCGCCGAACTCCACCTGGATGCCCGAGGCCTCGGCGGGCTTCGCGCTCTCGCTCAGCTCGTCGCGAGCGGCGTCGTCCACCTTGTCGGCGGGCATGGGGTAGATGACGTCGGCATAGCCGATGCGCCCGTCCTTGGAGATCGCCTTGGCCCTGTAGGGGTCGATCGCGAACGAGACGTCGCTCGCGCGGCCCGCCCGCGCCACGGACTCCATGACGGCGGCGCGATGCTCGGGGTCGGTGAGCTTCTCGCCCGCCGGGGCCGCGAACACGACCCGGGCCGACGCTCCGCCGGCTCCGGGGTACTTCTCGTGCAGCAGGTCCTGCGCGCGCTGCGACTCAGTCGGTGGCCGCGGCCGCGTGGCGCCCCGTGGGGTCAGCGCCACCGGGACCTAGGCGTGTGAGCGGCGCCCACGACTTCTGGCGCGGCGCGGTGCGGCGGCGGCCCACCGCGCGTCGCTCTGATCGCGTTCTCGCGGGGTCATCGCGCGGACGACGAGCCGGCCCTCGGCGATGTCGCGCCGCATCTCCTCCAGGCGGATGGCCTTCTTGGCCTCGTCGAGCTGCCTCTGTGATCGCCGCGGATGGGTCATGCGTGTCTCCTCTGGGGTGCGAGGCCTGCGGCGCGCCGCCCGTCCTGCATCAGGGGCGAATCGTCACGTGGCGGTGCTGGCTGAGCGCAAAGCTGAGTGAATCGCCGGGGCGCCCTCGGCTGGCCAGGTGCGCCAGCTCGGCGGTGAGCAGCGCGATGGTGTCCGGCTGCTTGGGCATGTGGGCCGCAAGGTAGATGGCCACCTGCGACGGCGTTCCGGCGAAGATGGCGCCGGCCGGTTCGTCGTCCGCCGAGGTGGGTGCCCGAGCGTTGTTGGTCGCGCGAGCGAAGATGTGCACCTTCGTTGTATCGGCATGTCGTGCGCGAAGCCTGAGCGCGGTGGCGGCGGTAGCCGGGTAGGTCTGCCACGCTGGCGGGGATGCCACTGGACGGTGATGCCCACGGGAGGCGCTGGTGGCCGGAGCTGCCGGGCAGGGGGTCGGCCGGCGACATGGCGATCGACCTGGGGACGGCGAACACCGTCGTCTACGTCAGGGGCGAGGGGATCGTGCTGTCCGAGCCCTCGGTGGTGGCCATCGACGAACGCGTGGGCGAGGTGTACGCGGTCGGCACCGAGGCGCAGCAGATGATCGGCCGCACGCCGGCCGCGATATCTGCGACGCGGCCCTTGCGTCACGGCGTGATCGCCGACTTCGACGTCACCGAGCAGATGCTCAGGCAGTTCATGGCCAAGGTCGTGCGCAGCCGGTGGGCTCGTCCCAGGGTCGTCATGTGCGCGCCGTCGGGGATCACGGAGGTGGAGCGCCGCGCGATGGAAGAGGCCTCGATGTCGGCCGGGGCGCGCCAGGTGCATCTGATCGAGGAGCCGCTGGCGGCGGCGATCGGGGCCGGCGTGCCGATCGCCGAGCCGGTGGGAAGGATGGTCGTGGACGTCGGCGGCGGCACGAGCGAGGTGGCGGTGATCTCGCTCGGCGGCATCGTCGTCTCGCGCTCGGTCCGGGTCGCCGGCTATGACCTCGACGAGGCGATCGGCGCGCACATCCGCAACGTGCACAACATGGCGATCGGCTCACAGAGCGCGGAGGCGATCAAGCAGGAGATCGGGTCAGCGGCTGCGCTCGCGCCCGAGGTCGAGACGGTCGTGCGCGGCCGCGACCTGCTGTCGGGGCTGCCGCGAGAGCTGCGCCTCGGCAGCGTGGAGGTGCGCCAGGCGCTCGAGAGCCCGCTGTCGGAGATCCTCGCAGCGCTCCAGGAGACGCTGGAGGAGACGCCGCCGGAGCTGGCGGGCGACATCGCCCGGCACGGCATCCTGCTGGCCGGTGGCGGCTCCCTCCTGCATGCCTTCGCCGAGCGCGTGCAGGCCGAGACCGGGATGCCCGCCTACCTTGCCGAGTCACCGCTCACCTGCGTGGCGGTGGGCGCCGGCCAGGCTCTCGATCAGCTCGACACCCTCGGGCGATCAGCGAGGCGGAGACGGAGCAGGCCGGGCGATCACGCCGGGAGGTGAGCGGCCGCGTGGCGCTCGATCGCGACGGCGAGGAGGCCGTGCAGCTGCGCGGCCTCCTCGGACGTCAGGTGCGCGAGCTGCGGGGGCGCCGGGCGCATGGCCTCGCGGAAGCGCTGCTGGAAGACCGCGCCCTCCGGGGTGAGTGCTACGCAACGGGCGCGGCGATCGCCGGGCGCGGGGACGCGCTCGACGTAGCCGAGCGCCTCGAGGCGGTCGACGACGCCCGTGAGCGACGAGTTGTCGCAGTAGGTCGCCGCGGCGAGCTCGGACATGGTGGGCGGGCGCTCGGCGTCCAGCGCGCCCATCACCATGCCCTGGACCGGCGTCAGCCCCATCTCGGCGATGAGGCCCCACCTGCGGGCCTTGTCGGCCTGGAAGATCTGCCACACGAGCGCCCAGGCCGTCTCGGCCGTGCGCCCGCCTGCCGCCTCGCGCGTCGCCATGGCCCACATCATACGTGACAAGGAAGGTCAGCGACAAAGATATTCCGTGATACGGAAGGTCCGTGCTAGCGTGCTTCGCCATGACGGACAAGGGCATCGCCGTGCACGACCTCCAGCGCTCCTTCAAGGACGTCCGCGCGGTCGACGGCATCAGCTTCTCCATCGCCCCGGGCGAGGTGTTCGGGTTCCTGGGCCCCAACGGCGCCGGCAAGTCGACGACCGTCCACATGCTGACGACGCTGCTGCCGCCCTCGGGCGGGCGGGCGACGGTCGGCGGGTTCGACGTCGCCACGCAGGGCGCCGACGTGCGCCGCACGATCGGGGCGGCGCTGCAGGAGGCGGCGCTCGACCCGCTGCTCACCGGGCGCGAGCACCTGCGCCTGCAGACCTCGCTGCAGGGCCTGCCCAAGGCGCAGCGGCGCCCGCGCGCCGACGAGCTGCTCGAGCGCGTCGGCCTGGCCGAGGCGGCCGACCGCCGCGTCGGCGGGTACTCGGGCGGCATGAAGCGCCGGCTCGACCTGGCGCTGGCGCTCGTGCACGGCCCGCAGATCCTCTTCCTCGACGAGCCGACGACGGGCCTCGACCCGCAGTCGCGCTCGGACCTGTGGGACGAGGTTGCACGCCTCGCCCGCGAGCAGGGCGTGACCGTCTTCCTCACCACCCAGTACCTCGAGGAGGCCGACCTGCTCGCCGACCGCGTCGCGATCATCAACCGCGGACGGATCGTCGCCGAGGGCACGCCCGACGCGCTGAAGGGCGAGATCGGGCGCCCGGCGCTCGAGGTCGTCCCCGCCGACGCCGGCGACCGCGACCGGCTCGCCGCGGTGCTCGCCGAGTTCGGGCCGGCGACGAAGGCCGCGCCCGGCGCGGCCGCCATCCGGCTCGAGCAGGGCGCGGACGGCCTCGCCGCGGTCGTGCGCCGGCTCGACGCCGAGCACGTGGCGCTGGCGACCTTCGAGCTCCACGCGCCGACCCTCGACGACGTGTTCCTGTCCAAGACCGGCGAGCGGCTTGCCGACGACGCGCCGGCGCCGGACGAGGTCGCGGCGTGACGGGCGACCTCGCGCGGCGCGCGCTGCTGCGCACGCTGCGTCAGCCGGCCAACGTCATCCCGGTGGTCTTCTTCCCGCTGCTGCTCGTGGCGGTCAACGCCGGCGGGCTGGACGCCGCGACCGACCTGCCCGGCTTCCCCGCGGACTCCTACCTGGACTTCGCGCTCGCCGTCCCCTTCGTGCAGGGCGGCCTGTTCGCGATGATGAACGCGGGGACGGACCTCGCGCGCGACGTCGAGGGAGGGTTCCTGCGCCGGCTCGCGCTGACGCCGGTCAGCGGCGTTGCGCTGCTGCTGGGCCAGGTCGCGGGCGTGATCGCGCTGTCGTTCACGGCGGCGGTGGTCTACCTGCTGGTCGGCCTTGCGGCCGGTGTCGAGCTGGCCTCCGGCGCCGGCGGCGCGGTGGCGCTGGTCGCGCTGGCCGTGGGCATCGGGCTGGCCTTCGCGTCGTTCGGTGCGTTCATCGGCCTGCGCACCGGGTCGGGCCAGGCGGTCCAGGGCTTCTTCCCGCTGTTCTTCGTGCTGCTGTTCCTGTCCAGCGCGAACCTCCCGCGCGAGCTCATGGAGCAGGACTGGTTCCGGACGGTCGCGACGTACAACCCGGTCAGCTACCTCGTCGAGGGCGTGCGCTCGCTGATCATCACCGGCTGGGACGCCTCCGCGCTGTGGCCCGCGGTGCTCGTCGTGGTGGTGGCGACCGCGGTCGGCACCTACGGCGCGTCGCACGCCCTGCGCCTGACGCTGGTGCGGACATGAGCGAGTTCCTCTCCACGGCGCGCGGCGTGGCCTGGCGAGGGCTGCACGTCACCTACACCAACCCGGCGTTCGTGGCCCCGTCGATCATCTTCCCGCTGTTCTTCTACGTCGCCTTCGCGGGCGGCCTGTCGAGCGTGGGCGACGTCCCCGGCTTCTCGTACCCGCCGGGCTACGACACGTTCCAGTTCGCGTTCGTGCTGCTGCAGGCCGCCGCGTTCGGCGGCGTCTTCAGCGGCTTCGGGATCGCGGCCGACTTCGAGCAGGGCTTCGGCCGGCGCCTGCTGCTGGCGTCGCCGCGTCGCGGGGCGATCGTGGTGGGCTACGCGCTCGTCGCGCTCGGCCGCGCGGTCGTGACCGGCAGCGTGCTGACGATCGTCGCGCTGACCTTCGGGATGCGTCCCACCGGCTCGCTCGCCGACTACCTGGCCCTCGCGCTGCTGGCCGCCATCGTCTGCCTCGCCGCCGCCCTGTTCGCCTGCGGCGTGGCGATGCGCCTGAAGACGATCCAGGCCGGCCCGGCGATGCAGATGCCCGTGTTCCTGACGCTGTTCCTGGCCCCGGTGTTCGTGCCGCTCGACCTCGTGGGCGGCTGGGTGCACGGCGTCGCGTCGGTCAACCCGGTCACGGCCCTGCTCGACGGCGCCCGCGACCTGCTGGCCGGCGGCGACGTCAGCGCGCTGCTGACCTTCGGCGTCGCGGCCGGTCTGGCGGTGGTGTTCGCCCTCTGGGCTGTGGGTGGCCTGCGCGCGGCGGAGCGCACGGGCGGCTAGCGGCTGCTCGCCCGTCATGGCGCTGCGCAAGCAGCACGCGATTGCGAGCCGCGCCCGAACCGGCAGAACGTCACCTCGTTCCCGCTCGGCGCGACGGGTGTGACGTTGAGCCCGTCAGAGGGGCAGAACGTCACACTCGTGCCCTCCCGAGCGACGGGGGTGACGTTTGGCCGGTTGCGACGGTGCGCCGACCACCGATCCGGCCGAACGCGAAGGACCAGAACTACAGCGCCGGGCTGAGCGGCAGCTCCCGCGCGAGCTCGAAGGTTCTCCAGCGGGTCGAGCACCGAGTGCTGGGCGCAGGCGGGGACGAGCGTGCCGTCCTCGGGGTGGGCCATCGCGTAGGAGCACGCCTGCAGGCGCTCCTGCGTCGCGCGGATGCGCGGGTCGTCGCTGAGCTCGCCGCGCTGCAGCAGCGCCCAGGCGGGGCGCACGTCGCGGGCGTCCATGAAGGAGTGCATGACGAACGTCACCGCGCGGGGCGGCTCGCGCAGCACGGCGCGAGCGCCGCCGCCGCGCGCCGTGAAGCGCCTGGCCCAGCCGGCGAGGCCGGGCAGCGCGCGCGGGTGGCGGGCGAAGGCGCGCGCCGTGCGCGCGGCGAGCACGGCGGGCGGGACGGCGAAGTCCATGCCCCCGAAGGCCGCGACGAAGTCCTGCAGCCAGGCGGCGTCGCGCGCGTCGTCCTCGTCGAGCATCGCCACGTAGCGGTCGCCGACGTATGCGCCGTAGGCCGTGCGGTTGCAGCGGGCGTCGCCGATCTGCAGCGCGCGGTGGTGCAGACGCCCGCCCGCGCCCTCCTCGATGCGCGCCCACACCTCGTCGCCGGAGAACGCACGGTACGCGTCCTTCCAGCGTGCCGTGTTGCCGATGAAGGCCGCGGGCTGGAAGCTGAACATGCGAAAGCCCATGTCCCGGCACGCGCGGATGACATCCGGCACCTGGTCGAGGTTGCGCGGGGTCACCGTCATGTTGTGGGCCAGGTAGTGGGTGATCCCGTGCTCTTGCCTCAAGCGCTGGAAGTGCTCGCAGAAGCGCCGGCGATACGGATGCAACTCGCCCTCGTCCCGCACGCGTCGGATCCCGCGGCGGCCGAACATCATCGAGTCGAAGTGCCCGGCGAAGCTCAGGTGCCTCAAGCGCGGGAGCCCGGTGGCGGGGTCCAGCGCGAGCGCCTCGAGGTAGGCGTAGTCGAAGTCGCCGTGGGACATCGACATCGGCTTGCGCCCGTGCGCGATCATCGCCCGCAGCGCCGCGGCGTGGTCGTCGGGTTCGAGCAGCGTGACCTCGCCGCCGATCAGCTGCGCGTTCTGGCCAGGCCCGCGCCGCTCGCGCAGGAGCGCCATCTGGCGGTCGATCTCGCGCAGCGTGTGCGCGCCGTCGACGCGCACGCGGTTGGCCTCGCGCGAGTGGTAGCAGGGCGTGCAGGCCAGGTTGCAGCGCGGGAAGACGCCGTGCGTGCCCTCGCACCCGGCGGTGCGGCGGCCGAGCATCTGCTCGGGGGTGCGCACGTGGGCGGGCAGCTCCTCCCAGCGCCGCGCGAGCGCGTCGGCGAGGTCGGGATGCTCGGGCCGCGTCGCGATCTCCAGCTCCCGCACCCGGTCGGCCAGCCGCGTGAGTGGCCCCCGCCGTAAGCCCCGCCGCGTTTGGACGGGCGTCTCGCCGCCCGTGGCTGCGTCCTCGGACATTCACGTGCCCGGGGCACGCATCATGTCCTGCGTCCTTGCCACGAACGACGATCCGCGCGCCAAACACGACGCGACCTACGGTGGAGACCACTGAGCATCGGCCGAGGCTATCTCACGCGCCGGTACAGCCCGGCCAGCCGCGCGGGGTCGACGCCGGCCACGAACAGCCAGCGGATCACGACCCACGCGAGCACCGTCCGCAGCACCCCTGCGCGCTCCCAGCGCCTGGGCGACGTCGTCGCCGGCCCGGGCAGGCACGCGGTCGGGCCCAGGCGCTCGAGGCGGCGCGCGAAGTCGTAGTCGTCCATGATCGGCAGCGCACGGAACCCGCCGAGCGCCGCGATGCTCTCCCGCCGCGCCCACACCGACGAGTCGCCGTAGTAGAAGCCCAGGCGCCGCTGCAGCGCGTAGACCGCTCCGAGCGCGCGCGCGAAGGCGCCCCCTCCGCGGAAGCGCAGCGCGAAGTTGCCGCCCACCGGGCCCCCGGGCCGCGCCGCGCCGCGCAGCGCCGCGTGCGCGCCGAAGGGCAGGCGGCTGTCGGCGTGCAGGAACACGATCGGGTCGCCCGTGCTCGCGGCGACGCCGGCGTTGAGCTGGGCGGCGCGCCCGCCCGCGGCCTGCACCACGGCGTCGGCGCGCGGGTGCGCGCGCGCGAGGCCGAGCGTCGCGTCGCGCGAGCCGCCGTCGGCGACGACGACCTCCCAGTCGCCCGGCAGCGCGGCGAGGTGGTCGAGCGCCGGGGGCAGCTCGCGCGCCTCGTCGAGCGTGGGGATGACGACGCTGACCGGACCCACCCGCGCTCACACCGCGCAGTGGAACGCCTCGGGCAGCGTCCCGTCGGCCTGGCGCAGGGCCAGGAAGCGCTCGACGATGCGGCGCTTGGCCTCGGCCAGCGCGACCGGCCCCTCGGCCACCAGGAAGTCCGGGCTCGAGCCGACGTCGCCGCCGACCGGATGCCAGTGGGCGCCGTCGGCCGTGATCGTCAGCTCGGGCACCATGACGCTGTCGCTCACCTCGATGCCGCTCGCCTCGCCCGCCGCGAACCCGCGCTTCACCAGCGGGCGCACGGCGAACGCGGAGCCTGTGATGCCCAGGCCCGCCAGCAGCTCGCGCAGCTCCTGGACCTCGTCGCCGTTGTCAGGGGTCTGCGTCATGGCGACCCGCAGGGGCAGCCCGAGCGACGCGGCCAGCCGCAGCCCGTCGATCGCCCTGGCCCATGAGCCCGCGCCGCGCCAGCGGTCGTGCGTCTCGGGCCGCGCCCCGTCGATCGAGCTCTGCAGGACGAGCCCCTCGCGGCCGGCGAGGCGCTGCAGCTCGCGCGCGCGGCGGCCGGTGAAGAGCATGGCGTTGGTGAGGACGACGGTGGGCAGGCGCTCCGACGCCGCCTCGATCATGTCCACGGCGTCGGGGTGCACGAACGGCTCGCCGCCCGTGAGGTACAGCTCCGCGAAGCCCTCGTCCACCGCCTCGTCGAGCAGCGCGGCGAAGCGGGCGGCCGACAGCTGACGCCTGCGCGCGGTGGGGGAGGAGGCCACGACGCAGTAGTCGCAGGCCAGGTTGCAGTGGAAGTTCGTGTAGACCCACAGCCGCGGCGGGAACAGCGCCGTGCCGAACAGGGACACGACCGGCCGCCCGTCGTCGACCGGCTCGGGGTCGTCGGCCCAGCCCGCGCCGCCGACGGCGAAGCCGGCCGGCATCGCCTCGCGGTACACGTGGAAGCGCCCGCGCGAGCGCTCGCGCGGAGGCACGATCTCCAGGCACGTCGTCCACCAGCCGGTCTCGATCGTCTCGACGAAGGGTTCGGGCAGGCCCGCCTCGCGCATGGCCGCCGCCTGCCCGCGCCAGTCGTAGGCCACGGGCACGAGCTCTGCGCTCGCGCGGCCCGCGTCGAGGTCGACCACCGCGTACCAGACCTCGCGCCGGCCGTCGTTGGCCGGTCGACCGGCGGCGCCGACGTTGACGACCAGCGTCCCGCCGACCTCGCGCTGCCACGGGATGCCGGTGTGCGTGCACAGCAGCACGTCCGGTCGTCCGCCGTCGCAGGCGTCCAGGCGCAGCGCCAGCTCGTCGTCGTCGAGCGACTCCCACAGGAAGTCGTTGATCGCCAGCGGCGAGCCGTGGACGAGCAGGACGTCGCAGCCGCCCAGCTCCACGCGCAGCTGCAGCGGCAGCTCGCGCATCCACGCCGCGAACTCCGCGCCGGTGTGCGCGCGCGTGTAGTCGTACATGACCTGGGCGAAGCGGTTGTCGCGCTCGTCGGCGTAGCCGCAGCCGCAGTCCTCGTCGCCGCGGCCGATGGCCACGTCGTAGTTGCCGGCGATGCAGCGCACCCCCGCCGCCAGCAGCAGCGGCCACACGCCGTCGCAGTCGGCGCCGAAGCCGCCGAGGTCGCCCAGGCAGAAGCGCTGCTCGCAGCCGCGGCCCCGCGCGTCGGCCAGCACGGCATCCAGCGCGCGGGGGTTCGCGTACACCCCTCCGAGGACGGCGATGCGGGGCACGACGCACAACAATGCCAGCCGGGCCGGAATAGGATCGCGGCCATGACCGCGCCCGCGACCGTCGCGATCCTCGGCGCGGGCCCGATCGGGCTGGAGGCCGCGCTCGCCGCCGCCGAGCGCGGGATGGACTTCACGGTGTTCGAGGCGTCGGGCGCCGTCGGCGGGCACGTGCGCCGCTGGGGCCATGTGCGCACCTTCACCCCGTGGGACATGAACGTCTCGTCTCGCGCCCGCCGGGCGCTCGGCGAGGCCGCCCCCTCGGGGGAGGCCCTGCCCACCGGCGACGAGCTGGCCGCCGGCCTGCTGGAGCCGCTCGCCGCCCTGCCCGCCCTGCGCGGCCGGCTGCGGGTGGGCACGCGCGTCGCCGCGATCGGGCGCGAGGGACTGCTCAAGCACGAGGCGATCGGTGCGCCCGAGCGCGCGCGAGCGCAAGTTCCGCCTGCTCGTCGAGGGCCCCGGCGGCGAGGAGGAGCTGGTGCGCGTCGACGTCGTCATCGACGCCACGGGCACGTACGGCAATCCGAACCGCCTTGGCGACGGCGGCATCTCGGCCGTTGGCGAGGCGGCCTTCGAGGACCGGATCGAGCGCTACCTGCCCGCGTTCACGGCCGAGCCTGAACGCTGGGCGGGACGCACCGTGCTGCTCACCGGGTCCGGGCACTCCGCGCAGACGGCCGCGCGCGAGCTCGCCGCGTTCGCGCGCGACGCCCCGGGCACGCGCGTCGTATGGGCCCTGCGCCGCGACGAGCCCGACTTCGGCGCCGTCGGCGACGACCCGCTGCCCGAGCGCGCCGCGCTGAACGCGACCGCGGCCGAGCTCGCCGCCGGCGCGTCGCCCGCCGTGTCGCTGCGCGCCGGCGTCGTGACCGAGGCACTGGCGCCGGAGGACGACCGCATTGCGGTGACGCTGCGCAACGGCGGCACCGAGAAGGTCGTCGCCGACAGCGTCCTGGCGCTCAACGGGGGCGTCGGCGACGCCTCGCTGTACCGCCAGCTGCAGGTCCACGAGTGCTACGCGACGTGCGGGCCGATGAAGCTCGCCGCGGCGCTCCTGGGCGACGCGGGCGGCGACTGCCTGGCCGTCGGGTCCCACGGCCCGGAGACGCTCGTCAACCCCGAGCCGGGCTTCTTCATCCTGGGCGCGAAGTCCTACGGGCGCAACAGCCAGTTCCTGCTGCGCGCGGGCTGGCAGCAGGTCGACGACGTGTTCGGGGGCCTGCTCGCCTGAGCCCGGATCCGCCGATCCTCGCGGCGAATGCCGCCCGCGGATCACGGCCCAGCGCCGATCGGCGGCGGCCCAAGTGGTTCACCACGAGGATCCGCCGCCGATCGACCCTGGACCGCGCCCGCGAGCGGCATTCATCCACGATCATCGGCGGATCCAGGCTCACGGGCTCGAGCCGGCCCACCCCCACCGACGGCGAGCGCTGGGCCCGCGAGCAGCTCGAGGCGCTGCTGCGCCGGCGCTTCAGCCCACCTGCGGTCGGCGCCTTCCTGATCGCATCCCGGCGCCGTGCCCACGAGGTCAGGGCCGCGCGACCCGCACTGGCGCGCCAGTCGCGGCGCTGGGCGGTGGCCGGCGCGGGTGCGTGGCTGGCGCTGGCCGCCGCTCGCGTGGCGCCCTTCGACCGCCGGGTGCGCGCCGGGCTGGGCTGGTGGGCGGCCACGGCGCAGATGCTCGACTGGCACCTCGGGATGGTCGAGACGGAGGACGGGCGCCCGCGCCGGCTCGGCCCGGCCGACGCGCTCACGCTGCTGCGCGTGTGGCTTGCCCCCGCCGTGCTCGACGAGCCGCGCCCGGCGCTGGTGGCCCTGGCCGGCGTCAGCGACGTCCTCGACGGCGTGCTCGCCCGGGCCGCGGAGCCGACGCGCATCGGCCGCGACCTCGAGGGGCTGGCCGACGCCTGCTTCGCCGTCGCCGCGCTGCGTGGCGCGCGGCGCCGCGGGCTCGTCGGGCCGGCGGTCACGGCGGCCGAGCTCGCGCGGCTTGGTGCCGGCCTGGCGTATGCGCCGGCCGTGTGGTTCGGCACCGCCGCGCCTCCCGACCCGGCGCTCCTGCGCGCCGCCCGTCTCACGACGCCCGTGCGCGTCTCGGGGCTCGTCGCCGCCGGCCTCGGGCGCCGCCGGCTCGCGGAGGCGCTCGTGCTGTTCGGGTGCGCGGCCAGCGTGCTGTTCGCCGCTCGCTCGGCGGCCTCGCGCCCTCGCCGGCGGCCGCGGTGGCGCATGGTACTTTTCCCGCCGCCAGCACAGACCAATTCGGAGGATCGGCTCAGATGGCCACCGGTACCGTGAAGTGGTTCAGCGACGACAAGGGCTTCGGCTTCATCACGCCCGACGAGGGCAGCCGCGACCTGTTCGTCCATCACACGGGGATCGTCGCCGACGGCTACCGCACGCTCGCCGAGGGTGCGCGCGTGTCGTATGAGGAGGAGCAGGGCGACAAGGGGCCCAAGGCGGTCAACGTCCAGCGGGTCTAGCCCGGCGAAGGCGGCCCGCGCCCGCCGCCAGCTGCGCGTCGAGCAGCTCGACCTGGCGCTCACGGGTGGTGACGGACGGCGCCAGGACGGCGTGCAGCGCCAGGCCGTCGACGAACGCGTGCAGCCGCTCCGCCTCCGCGGCGGTCGCAGCGCCCGCGGCGCGTGCGTGCCCCGCGGCGCGCGCGGCCCCGCGCTGCTCGACCGCGCGGCGACACAGCCCGCGCAGCTCGGCGTGCGCCGTGTCACGCAGCTCGCGCAGAGACGGATCGACGAGCGCCTGCATCGTGAAGGCCAGCCACACCTGCATCTCGGCCCGGCGCTCGGGATCCAGCGGCAGCACCTGGTGCAGCAGGGCGCGCGGGGCGGCGTCGGGCCCCAGCTCGCCGACCCGCTGCGCGACGCGCCGCATCACCAGCTCCATGGCGAAGGACAGCAGCTCCGACCGCGTCGCGAAGTAGTGGCGGAGGGACCCGGCCGACCAGCCGGCCTCGTCGGCGACGCGGCGCACGGAGGCGGCGTCGATCCCCTCGCGCATCACCAGTCGCCAGAGGGCGGCCGCGAGCTCCTCGCGGCGCTGCACGTGGTCGACGAGCTTGGGCACCGTGATGTTTTAGCGCATCTGTGCTAAAACCGGGTGGATGCTCGTCACCCTCATCGTCGCCTGCGAGATCGCCTTCTGGGTGGTCCTGGCCGCCGGGCTGGCCACGCGCTACCTCCTGGATCGCCGCCGGGCCGGCGCGATCCTGCTCGCCGGCGTCCCGCTCGTCGACCTCGTCCTGCTGACCGCCACGGTGATCGACCTGGGCCGCGGGGCCACCGCCGAGTTCGCCCACGGCCTCGCGGCCGCCTACCTCGGGTTCTCCGTCGCGTTCGGGCCGAGCATGGTCCGCTGGGCCGACCAGCGCTTCGCGCACCGGTTCGCAGGCGGCCCCGCGCCGCAGCGCCCGCCCCGGGCGGGGCGGGCGCGGGCGCGCTACGAGTGGCGCGAGTTCGGCAGGGCGCTGACCGCGTGGGCGATCAGCTGCGGGCTGCTCGCCGCGGCCATCGCGATCGTCGGCGACGCGGACCGGACGGCGGCGCTCCAGGGGTGGATCCTCCGCCTGACGATCGTCGTCGCGATCTGGTCGCTGTGGCCGATCACGTACAGCGTGTGGCCGGCCAGGCCGGAGAACGGCCCGCCGGCCCGAGCCTAGGTCAGCAGGATGACCAGGATGATGATGAGGATGATCGTGCCGATCCCGATGTACATGTGCTCCCTCTCCTGACGGGGTACCGCAGGCGATCTACCCGGCAGCGGTGCGCGGCAAGCGCGGGCCTCAGTGCTCGGCCACGCGGCCGCCGGAGGGCTCCAGCGGGCGGCCCTCGTCGTCCCACGCGGTCAGCCCGCCGGCCATCGACCACGCGTCGTAGCCCGCGCGGCGGAAGGCCTGCGCCGCGAGCAGCGAGCGCGAGCCGAGCCGGCACTGGAAGATGACCGGGCGCGCGCGGTCGATCGTCTCGGCCTGCGACGCGAGCCGCTCGATCTCGACGTGGCGGGTGCCCGGCACGTGGCCCGCCTCGCGCTCGTAGGCCTCGCGGACGTCGATGACGGTGGCGCTGCCGTCGGCCAGCACCTGCGCGGTGTGCTCCGTGGTGACCTCGATGGCCGGGTCGGCGAGCGGATGGCTCATCTCGACCAGGCTAGCCTGCGCCCCATGTGGCGCAACTGGGCCGGAGATCAGGCGTGCGAGCCCGCGGTGCTGGAGCGGCCGGCGTCGACCGCCGAGGTGGCCGGTGCCGTGCGGCGCGCGGTCGCGGCGGGGCGCCGCGTGCGCGTGGCGGGCGCGGGACACTCGTTCACCGGCGCGGTGCTCACCGAGGGCGCGCTCCTGCACCTGGGGCGCCTGACCGGCGTGGTCGACGCGGACCGCGCGTCGGGGCTGGCCCGGGTGCGCGCGGGCACCACCATCGGGGCGCTGAGCGACGCGCTGGCCGCCCACGGGCTGGCGCTGGAGAACCTCGGCGACATCGACGTGCAGGCGATCGCCGGCGCGGTGGCGACCGGCACCCACGGGACCGGCGGGCGGCTGCCGGGCCTGCCCGCGCAGGTGCAGGCGCTGCAGCTCGTGACGGCGGCGGGCGACGTGGTCGAGATCGACGGCTCCGACGACGAGGCGCTGCGCGCCGCGCGCGTGGCGATCGGGTCGCTCGGCGTGGTGACCGAGCTGACGCTGCGCTGCCTGCCGGCCTACACGCTGCGCGGCGTGGACGCGCCCGCGGCGCTCGACGAGGTCCTGGACGCTCTTGACGAGCACGTCGACGGCCACCGCCACTTCGAGCTCTTCACCTTCCCGCACAGCCCGCTCGCCCTCACGCGCGCCAACGACGTGGTCGCGGACGCGCCGCGGCCGCGCGGCCGGGCGCGCGCGTACGTCGGCGACGTGCTGCTCGCCAACCGCGCCTTCGAGGCCGCGTGCCTGCTCGGCCGCGCGGTGCCGCGGGCGATCCCCGCGCTGAACCGCACGCTCAGCCGCGCGGTCGGCACGAGCGTGCGCGTCGACCGCTCCGATCGCATCTTCGCCAGCCCGCGTCTCGTGCGCTTCGTGGAGATGGAGTACTCCGTGCCGCGCGCGGCCGCCGCCGACGTCCTGCGGGCGATGAAGGCGCAGGCCGAGCGCTTCGCCGTCGGCTTTCCGCTGGAGCTGCGGTTCTCGGCGGCCGACGACACGCTGCTCGGGCCGGCGAGCGGCCGCGACAGCGCGTTCGTCGCGGTCCACGTGTACCGCGGCATGGCGTGGGAGCCCTACTTCCGCGAGGTGGAGGCGATCGCGGACGCCCACGGCGGGCGGCCCCACTGGGGCAAGCGCCATTTCCAGACCGCGGCGACGCTCGCGCCGCGCTACCGGGGGTGGGCCGCGTTCCAGGCCGTGCGCGCGCGGCTCGACCCGGGCGGTGTCTTCGCCAACGCGTACACCGACCGGGTCCTCGGCCCGGCCGGCGACCGGGCGGCCGCCGCCGTCGCTTGACGGTGCGCGCGGTCGGGGTCGCCGAGCGCCGAGCCCGGCTGGCCCGCCGGCACCGTCTGGCCCCCGAGCACCGGGCCGCCGGCGTCGTGGAGGCGGCCCGGAGCCTGGTGTGCCTGCACGGCACGGACCCCGCGACCGTGTACCTGTCCGCCCGGGCGCGCGTCGACGGCATGGTGGTGGCCGATCTCGAGCGTGCCCTCTACGCCGACCGGACGCTCGTGAAGCACCTGGCGATGCGCCGCACGCTGTTCGTGTTCCCACGCGAGGACCTGGGCTTCGCCCAGGCCGGCGCCGCCGACCGCGTGGCCGCCGCCGAGCGGCGCAGGCTCGTCCGCGACGTCGAGCGGGCGGGGCTTCACCCCGACGGCGAGCGCTGGCTGGCCGAGGCCTCGGCGGGCGTGCTCGCGGCGCTGGCCGACGGCCGCGAGGCCACGTCGTCGGAGCTGCGCGCCGACATCCCCCTGCTCGAGGGCTCGATCGCCTACGGCGAGGGCAGGTCGTGGGGAGGGCAGGCCCCGGTCGGTCCCCGGGTGCTCACCACGCTGTCGGCGGCCGGGCGGATCGTGCGCGCGACGAACGACGGCGGGTGGACGGCGTCGCGGCCGCGGTGGGCGTCGATGGGCGCGTGGCTGGGCCAGGAGCTCGCGCCGCCGCCGGCGGACGCGGGCGTCGCGGGGCTCGTCGAGCGCTGGCTGCGCGCCTTCGGTCCCGGCACCGCGGCCGATCTCAAGTGGTGGCTCGGCTCGACCGTCGTGGCCGTGCGGCGCGCGCTGACCGAGCTGCGCGCCGTCGAGGTCGACCTCGACGGCCAGGGCGGCTGGCTGCTGCCCGACGACCTCGCGGAGGTCGAGCCGGTCGAGCCCTGGGCCGCGCTGCTGCCCTCGCTGGACCCGACCACGATGGGCTGGGCCGAGCGCGACTGGTACCTCGGCCCCCACCGCGCCCAGCTCTTCGACACGAGCGGCAACGCCGGTCCCACGGCCTGGTGGGACGGGCGGGTCGTCGGCGGCTGGGCCCAGGACGACGCCGGTGCGGTCGTCGTGCAGGTGCTCGAGGACGTCGGCGTGGAGGCGCTGGGCGCCCTCGAGGACCAGGCGGCGCGCCTCACCGCGTGGCTGGCGGGCACGCGCGTGGTCCCGCGCTTCCCGTCGCCGCTGATGAAGGCGGCCGCTCAGCCGCCCGGCAGCGCGAGCCGCAGGACCTGACGGTAGACCGACGCGTACTGGCGGCCGAGGCGGCCGCTGTTGTACGGCAGGCCGTGGCGCTCGCAGACGGCGCGCACCTGTGGCGCGACCTCGGCGTACCGGTTGCTCGGCAGGTCGGGGAAGAGGTGGTGCTCGATCTGGAAGGACAGGTTGCCCGTCAGCAGATGGAAGAGCCGGCCGCCCTCCAGGTTGCACGAGCCGAGCAGCGCGTGCTTCCACGACGCCGCGTCCCACTCCCACGTGGTCGAGTGGATGGCCGGGTCGTGCACCTGTCGAGCGGCGCGGGTGACGCCCCCGCGGGTGCCCCGGCCTAGGGCCGCGAGGCGCCCACCTCTCGCTCAGCCCCGCTCGCCGGCAGGTCGCGCCCCGTGGCGTCGAGCGCCTCGCCGATCGTCGCCGCGGCGTGCTCGACCTGCTCGCGCGTCGCGACCAGCGGCGGCGAGATCGCCACGGCGTCGGCCAGCGGGCGCACGAGCACGCCGCGGTCGCGCGCGTGGGCGAAGACGCGCGCCGGCAGGTCGGGGTGGTCGCCCAGGGCCTCGGGCGTGAAGGCCACGGCGCCCAGCGCGCCGATGCCCGCGCGCACCTCGCCGACCAGCGCATGGCCGTCCAGCGCGCCCAGCGCGCCGGCGATCTCGCCCTCGAGCTCGCGCCCGCGGTCGAGCAGGCCCTCGCCCTCGAGGATGTCGAGGTTCGCGATCGCCGCCGCGCAGCACGTGGGGTGGGCGCTGTAGGTCGGGCCGTGGCGGAAGAGCACGCCCGGTCGCTCGAAGAACGGCTCGGCCACGCGCGCCGAGGCGACGACGCCGCCCAGCGGCAGGTAGCCGCTCGTGACGCCCTTGGCGAAGCACAGCAGGTCGGGCCGCACGCCGAAGCGCTCGGCGCCGAACCAGGTGCCCAGGCGCCCGAACGCGCCGATGACGGCGTCCACGACGAACAGCGCGCCGGCCCGCGCGCACAGCTCCGCGACGCCCTCCACGTAGCCGGGGCGCGGCTGGTGCACGCCGCCCGCGCCGATGACCGGCTCGACGAAGACGGCGGCGACGCGCTCGGGCCCGACCCGCGCGAACTCGGCCTCGAGCGCCTCCAGCGAGTCGTGCGGGACGTGCGTCGTGTCGGGGTCGAGGGGACCCATGCCCTCCCTGTTGGCCGCGATGCCGCCGATGCTCGTGCCCAGCCCGTGCGTGCCGTGGTAGCCCTGCGTCCGGCCGATCAGGTGCGCGCGCCCGGGCTCGCCGGTCGCGGCGAAGAAGCGGCGCGCGAGCTTCGCCGCGGTGTCGATCGCATCGCCGCCGCCCGAGCCGAAGAAGATGCGCGGGTCGTCGAGCGGGGCGAGGCCGGCCAGGCGCTGCGCGAGCTCGAGCGCCGGCTCGTTGGCGAACGCGCCGAACGCGGAGTAGCTCGCGAGCACCTCCATCTGCGCCATCGCGGCCTCGACGATCTCGCGCCGGCCGTGGCCGACGTTGACGCACCACAGGCTGGCGGTGGCGTCGAGGTAGCGCGTCCCGCCGGCGTCCCACACGTACGCTCCCTCGCCGCGCGTGATGACGAGCTCGCCGCGGCGCACGGCGTGCATGTCCGCGAACGGGTGCCAGAGGCGGGTGTCGGTGCTCATGGACAGGACGCTACCGCCGCCCGGGGCTACAGGAACGTCCCGCCCTCGCCGCGGTAGGTCGGCACCTCGTCGACCACCCGATCGCCGCTGACCAGGTGCAGCGTCGCGAAGCGCTCGCACAGCTCGCCGGCCTTGGCGTGCCGCAGCCACACGACGTCGCCGATCGCCAGGCGGCCGGCGGGCGCGCCGAGCAGCGGCGTCTGCACCTCGCCGGCGCCCTCGCGGCCGTCGAGGCGCAGGCCGGCGGGCAGGACCGGGCGCGGAAGGCGGTCGGCCGTGCCGCTGCCGGATGCGAGGTAGCCCGCCGCCGAGCGCGGTCGCCGTGCGCGCGTCCGGGCGGCGCACGACGGGCAGCGCGAAGAGCGCCGCGGGCCGCGGCGTGAACGCCGCGTAGGCGTCGAACAGCGTCGGCCCGAACAGCCCTGAGCCCGCCGCGACCTCGGTCACCGCGGCCTCGGCGGCGGTGCGTTCGACCGAGCCCGTGCCCCCGCCGTTGACGAGCTCCAGCGGCGCGACGGCGCGCACGGCGGCGACGACGGCCGCCCGCCGCGCCGCGAGCTCGCGCGCTGAGGCGCGCTGCATCGCCCGCAGCGCCGCGCCGAGCAGCGGCTTGCCGGGCGGGCGGTCGCCCACGCCCGCGATGTGCGCCTCGTAGCTCATGAGCCCGACGAGGCGCAGCCCGTCGCGGGCGACGATCTCCCGCGCCAGCGCCGCGGCCTGCTCGGGGGTCCGGACCGGCGAGCGCCGCGCGCCGATGCGCACGCGGCCGCCCAGCGGCCGCCAGCCGGCGTCCACGTCGATGGCGACGCGCACCGGGTGGCGATCCGCCACAGGCCCGGCGGCCTCCTCGACGAGGTCCAGGTGCGCGACGTCGTCGACCATGATCGTGACGTCGGCCGCGCGCGGTCCCGTGGCCAGGCCGCGCAGCGCGGCCCGGTCGGCCGTCGGGTAGGCGACGAGCAGGTCCCGCGCCCCGTGCTCGCCCAGCCACAGGGCCTCGGGGAGCGTGAAGCAGAGCTGGCCGCTGAAGCCCGCCCGCAGCGCGCGGTCCTGGAGGGCGCGGCAGCGCACGGACTTCGAGGCCAGGCGGACCCGCTTGCCGCCCGCCCGCCGCAGGAGGTCGGCGGCGTTGGCGTCGAAGGCGCCGAGGTCGACGACCGCGAACGGGGGGTCGAGGTCCGCGGTCGCGGCATCGAGCCGGACGCGGTCGGCCTCGGTGAGGCCGTGCTGCGCGGCGGGCATGGCGCGGCAGGATACGTCGTGCCCTTCCACCGGCCCGCCCGGGGGGCCACAATCGACGGCATGTCGCCCCGGCGTCTCCGGCTCCCGCTCGTCCTCGTGGCCGCGGCGCTCGCCGGCGCGGGCTGCGGCGGCGGCGGTGACGATGACGGCGAGCGCAGCGCGGCCCCGCCGCCCGAGCAGGCGCCGAGCATCCCGCGGCCGCCCAGCACCCCGCAGGAGCCGACCGGCGCACTGGCCATCCCGCGGCGCGTGCCGCGCAAGGCGACCGGCCCGGCGGACCCCGCCGACGAGCGCGTGATCCGGCGCTGGCTGGCCGCCCTGCGCCGCGGTGACGTGCGCGCGGCGTCGCGCTACTTCGCGCTGCCGAGCACCTTCCAGAACGGCACGCCGGTCCTGACGATCGACACCGAGGTCGAGCGGGTGGCGGTCAACGAGGCGCTGCCCTGCGGCGCCAAGGCGATCCGCACCGGTGGCGCAGGTCAGTTCACGATCATCGTCTTCGAGCTGGTCCGCCGCCCGGGCGCCGACTGCGGCCCGGGCACGGGCAACCGCGCCCGCGGCGCGATCCGCGTCGCCGGCGGCCGCATCCGCGAGTGGTACCGCCTCCCCGACGCACCGGGCGCCGCCCAGCCGGCGCCGCCGGCGGCCGGGCCGACGGTCTAGCGGGCGGCGAGGCGTCAGCGGCGTGCTGCGCCGTCGCCTGCGGCACCGGCTCCGCGCTCGGTCACAGCGGCTGGTGAGGAAGTGAGTGTCATTGGCACGAAACAACCGGCACAACGTCACACTCGTCGCGTCGCCAGCCGCGGCTGTGACGTTGTGCCCCTCTGACGGGCTCAACGGCACACTCGTCGCGCCCACGCCCGCGGCGCAGGCACCTGTCTCCCTCGATGCCGCCGTTCGCGCTGCCCGAACCCGGCGGCTCAGAGCCGCGGGTCGCGCTCCACGTAGCGGTCGCGCTCGACGACGTCGGTGCGGCGTCGCGTCGCGTTGGCGTACATGAACAGCGACAGCAGCAGGCCGACGATGCCCACGATCATGAGGATCAGGCCGATGACCGCCAGGTCGACCCCTTCGATGCTGTCGGACACCGCGTAGCGGAGGATCGCTCCGACGGCGATCATGAACAGGGACGCGCCGATGGACATGCACGGGGCCTTCCCTGTCCCGACAGGCGGCCAAACCCCCGCTGGACTCATCTACGATCGATGCCATGACGTTGTCGACGACCGAGATCTACGAGCTGCCCCCGGAGCACATCGACTTCCGCGACACGATCCGCCAGATCGTGCGGGAGCGCGTCGCGCCGCGTGCCGCCGAGATCGACGCCAAGGCCGAGTACCCGTGGGACATCCGCAGGCTGTTCGCCGAGCAGGACATCCTCGGGCTGCCGCTCGAGGAGGAGTACGGCGGCACCGGCACCGGCACGCTGATGCTGCAGGTCGCCGTCGAGGAGATCGCCAAGGCGTGCGCCTCCAGCGCGCTGATCCTGATGGTGCAGGAGCTCGGCACGCTGCCGATCACGCTCTTCGGCTCCGACGAGCTCAAGGAGCGCTACCTGTCGCGCTGCGCCACCGGCGAGTGGTCGCCCGCCTTCTGCCTGTCGGAGCCCGAGGCCGGGTCCAACCCGGGCGCGATGCGCACGAGCGCCGTGCGCGAGGGCGACGGATGGGTCATCAACGGCACGAAGAACTGGATCACGAACGCCGGCATCGCCGACTTCTACGTCGTCTTCGCGATGACCGACCGCGAGCAGCGGCGCATCAGCGCGTTCGTGGTCGACAAGGACACGCCGGGCCTCTCGATCGGCAAGCTCGAGCACAAGCTCGGCATCAAGGGCTCGCCGACCGGCTCGCCCGTGTTCGAGGACGTGCGCGTGCCCGCCGAGAACCTGCTCGGCACCGAGGGCAAGGGCATGTCGGTTGCGCTGGCCACGCTCGAGCGCACCCGCCTGGGCGCGGCTGCGCAGGCGGTGGGCATCGCCCAGGGCGCCACCGACTACGCCAACGACTACGCGAAGGAGCGCATCGCCTTCGGCGCGCCGATCAACGAGCTGCAGGCGATCCAGTTCAAGCTCGCAGACATGGAGACGCGCACGGCCGCCGCGCGCGAGCTGCTCTACAAGGCCTGCGCGATGGCCGACCGTGACCCCGCACCGGCCGGCCTGGGCAAGTGGACGTCGATGGCCAAGCTGTTCGCCTCGGACACCGCGATGGCGGTCACCGTCGAGGCGGTGCAGGTGCTCGGCGGCTACGGCTACGTGACCGACTACCCCGTGGAGCGGATGATGCGCGACGCCAAGATCACGCAGATCTACGAGGGCACGAACGAGATCCAGCGTGTCGTCATCGCCCGGGCGATGAGGTAGGGACCTCCTCGTGCCGAGCGCCAGGCGCATCCTGTTCGCGGCCACCGTGGCGCTGTGCGCCGGGCTGACGATCGCGGTCGTGCTGGGCGGCTTCAGCACCAACGGCGGCGTGCGCGCGATGCAGACGCTGGCCATCGTCGGGCTGGTCGCCGCCGTCGTCTTCGGCGCGGCGATCGGCATCGGGCTGCGACTGGCCGACTACCGCGAGCCCGCCTCGGAGGAGGACTTCGAGCTGGTCGTGCGCCGCGCCGAGCGCCTGGCCCGCGAGGGGACGGCGGCTGAGCCGCGCGAGGACGAGTTCATGGACCTCGACCCCTACGACGACGAGGACTTCGAGGAGCTCGTGCGCGACGCGCTGGACGACCTGCCCGAGCTGCTGCGCGCGCTCGTCGAGAACCACAACGTGGCCGTCGTGATCTCCGACGGCGGCCGGCGGGCGGGCGCCTACGGCCTCTACCACGGCGACGGCGCGACGCGCGACGAGGTGCCCGACCGGATCGTCGTCTACCGCGACACCCTGCGCCGGGACTTCGGCCACGACCCCGACCTCCTGCGCGAGCAGGTCACGATCACGGTCCGCCACGAGCTGGCCCACCACATCGGGTTCGACGAGCTGGGGGTGCGCGACCTCGGGCTGTAGGCTGCCGCGGCAGGAGAGGAGGGAGGTCCGGTGGTCGGGTCTGAGTGGCCCCCTGAGGCGGTCACGTCGGCTGGGCGAGCGCCCCAGGCGCAGCCCGTCCTTGCCGTGCGCAACCTCGAGGTCGTCTACGACGACGTCGCGCTCGTCCTGCGGGGGGTGAGCCTGGAGGTCGGCCGGGGCGTGATCGTCGCGCTGCTGGGAGCCAACGGTGCGGGCAAGACGACGCTGCTGCGGGCGATCACGGGCCTGCTGGGCGTCCACCGCGGCAAGGTCACCAAGGGTGTCGTCGAGCTGGAGGGCCAGGGCCTCGCGGGGCTCGACGCGCCCGCGATCGTGCGCCGCGGGATCAGTCAGGTCATGGAGGGCCGGCGGATCTTCGCCGAGCTGACCGTCGACGAGAACCTGCGGGCGGGCGCCTTCACGCGCCGCTCGAAGGCCGAGGTGCGCGAGGGCTACGAGCGCGTGCTCGACCTGTTCCCGCGCCTGGCCGAGCGGCGCGGCGCGACGGCCGGCTACCTCTCCGGCGGTGAGCAGCAGATGCTCGCGATCGGGCGCGCGCTCATGGCCCAGCCCCGTCTCCTGCTCCTCGACGAGCCGTCGCTCGGCCTCGCGCCCAAGCTCGTCGAGCAGATCCGCGACATCGTCGTCGAGCTCAACCGCCAGGGCACGAGCGTCCTGCTCGTCGAGCAGAACGCGACGATGGCGCTGTCCATCGCCGCCTACGGCTACGTCATGGAGACCGGCAAGGTGGTCAAGGACGGCCCCGCGGCCGAGCTGATGGCCGACCGCGACATCCGCGAGTTCTACCTCGGCATCGGCGAGGCGGGGCGGCGCTCGTACCGCGACGTGAAGTCCTACCGCCGCCGGAAGCGATGGAGCGGGTGACGACCGAGCCCGCCGCGCTGCTCGCCTTCGACGACGTGCTCTTGCACTTCGGCGGGGTGGCTGCGCTGGACGGGGTGTCGTTCGAGGTGCGCCCCGACGAGCTGTTCGCGGTGATCGGCCCCAACGGCGCGGGCAAGACGTCGATCTTCAACTGCATCAACGGCGTCTACCGCCCGCAGGAGGGCTCGATCCGGCTGGCCGGCGAGCAGCTCCTGGGCCGCTCGCCGTCGGCCATCGCGGCGCTCGGCGTCGCCCGCACCTTCCAGAACCTCGGGCTCTTCGCGCACCTGACGGTCATCGACAACCTCATGCTCGGGCGCCACCACCTGATGCGAACCGGCTTCCTGTCGGGGGCGCTGTGGTGGGGGAGGGCCAAGCGCGAGGAGGTCGAGCACCGCGCGCAGGTCGAGGAGATCATCGACCTGCTGGAGCTGGAGGCCCACCGCCATCGGCCGGCGGGGCTGCTGCCCTACGGCCTGCAGAAGCGCCTGGAGCTCGGGCGGGCGCTGGCCATGGAGCCCAGGCTGCTGCTGCTCGACGAGCCCGTGGCGGGCATGAACCTCGAGGAGACCGAGGACATGGCGCGCTACATCCTGGAGGTCCGCGAGCGCCTGGGGCTGGCGATGATCCTCGTCGAGCACGAGATGCAGATGGTCATGGACCTCGCCGACCGCGTCATGGCGCTGGACTTCGGCCGGGCGATCGCCACCGGCGTGCCCGACGAGATCCAGGCCGACGAGCGCGTCATCGAGGCCTACCTCGGCGGGGCCGCCGCGTGACCGCCATCGCCACGGAGCCCGAGGCCCCGCCGCAGACCGGCTCGCTGCCCGCCGAGCTGCTGCGCCACGCCCGCGAGCGCCCCGGCGACGTGGCGCTGCGCGAGAAGTGGCGCGGGCGCTGGCGCGAGACGACCTGGGCGCAGTACGCGCAGCGCACGGCACACGTCGCGCTCGCGCTGGCCGAGCTCGGGGTGGAGCCGGGCGACCGCGTCGCGGTCCACGCCGAGAACCGGCCGGAGTGGGTGCTCGCCGACCTGGCCGTGCAGGGCCTCGGCGCGGTGACCGTCGGGATCTACCCGACCAGCCCCGCGGCCGAGGTCGAGTACCTGCTCGAGCACTCGGAGTCGGTCGTGCTCGTCGCCGAGGACGAGGAGCAGCTCGACAAGGCGCTCGCGGTCCGCGAGCGCCTGCCCGCGCTGCGCCACGTCGTGGTGATCGACCCGCGCAACGTCGGCGCGCTCGACGACCCGATGCTCCTGACCTGCGACGACCTGGAGGGCCGCGGCGCGCAGGCGGGCGGCGTCGACGCGTGGGCGCAGCGCGTGGCCGCGCTCGATCCATCGGCGCCCGCGATCATCGTCTACACGTCGGGCACGACCGGCCCGCCGAAGGGCGCGATGCATCTCCCACGCCAACCTGCTGTGCGGCGGCCGCGCGCTTTCGCGAGGCCTTCGACGCCCGGCCGGGCGACGAGGTCCTGTCCTACCTGCCGCTGTGCCACGTCGCCGAGCGGCTGGTGTCGGTCATCAACGCGGTGGCCGCCGGCTACGTCGTGAACTTCGGCGAGGGCGGCGAGTCGTTCGCCCAGGACCTGCGCGACGTGCAGCCGACCATCTTCCTCGGCGTGCCGCGCGTGTGGGAGAAGATGCTCGCCGTCGGTCGAGATCCGCATGAACGACGCCTCGCGCGCTCAAGCGGGCCACGTACCGCATCGTGGACGCGTCGTGGCGAGCGGCTCGCCCGGCTGCGCATGCAGGGACGCCTCGGGCCGGCGGGGCGCGCGGAGGCCGCGCTGGCCTCGGCCACGCTGTTCCGGCCCCTGCGCGAGAAGCTCGGCCTGCGCCGCGTGCGCACGGCGCTCTCGGGCGCCGCGCCGATCGCGCCGCAGGTGCTCGAGTTCTTCTGGGCGCTCGGCGTCGCCGTGCGCGAGGGCTACGGGCAGACGGAGAACACCGCGGTGTGCACGTACACGCCGGCCGACGACGTGCGCATCGGCACCGTCGGCAGGGCGCTGCCCGGCGTCGAGCTGCGCATCGCCGACGACGGCGAGATCCTCACGCGCTCGGCCGGCGTGTTCCAGGGCTACTTCAAGGACCCCGAGGCCACGCGCCGCAGACCGTCGACGCCGACGGCTGGCTGCACACCGGCGACGTCGGCGAGCTCGACGCCGACGGCTTCCTGCACGATCACCGACCGCAAGAAGGACATCATCATCACGGCGGGCGGCAAGAACATCTCGCCGTCGGAGATCGAGAACCGGCTGAAGGTCTCGCCCTACGTGCGCGAGGCGATCGTCATCGGCGACCGCCGCAAGTACCTCGTCGCGCTCATCGGCATCGAGCTGCGACACCGTCGGCGACTGGGCCGGCGCGCCGCGGCGTCGCCTTCACGACCTACGCCGACCTCTCGCGCCAAGCCCGAGGTGCGCGAGCTGGTCGCGGGCTGGTCGACGAGGTCAACGCGCGAGCTCGCCCAGGTCGAGACGATCAAGCGCTTCGCGCTGCTCGACCAAGGAGCTCGACCACGAGGACGGCGAGCTGACCGCCACGCAGAAGGTCAAGCGCGCGGCGCATCGAGCGCGAGTTCGCCGATGTCATCGAGGGGCTCTACGCGGAGGGCGGGAGAGCCACCGCGTGACCGAGTTCCTGCAGCTCGTGCTTCGCCGGCCTGGCGCTGGGCGCGCGCTACGCGCTGGTGGCGCTGGGCTTCGTGATCATCTACAAGGCGACCGGCGTCATCAACTTCGCGCAGGGCGGCCTGCTCGCCGCTCGGCGCCTACCTGACCTACGCCTTCGCCAACGACGCCGGGCTGCCCTTCTTCCTGGCCGTCGTGCTCGCGCTGGCGTTCAGCGCGCTGCTCGGGGCCGCGATCGAGCGCACGTGCTGCGCCGCGATGGTCGGCCAGCCCGTGTTCGCGGTGATCATGATCACGATCGGCCTGCTGTTCATCATCGAGCAGGTCATCACGGCGATCTGGGGCTTCGACGCGCTGAACCTCGGCGACCCGTGGGGCGTCGACACGGTGCGCGTCGGCGACGTCGTCATCGTCGGTGCGCGACCTGTGGACGCTCGGCCTGGCGGCCGCGGTGCTCGCCGGCTTCTTCGCGTTCTTCCGGCTGTCGAAGCTCGGCGTGGCCATGCGGGCGACCGCGCTCGACCAGGAGGCGGCGCTCGCCCAGGGCATCATCGCGCGGCGGGTGTTCGCCGTCTCGTGGGCGATCTCGGCCGCGCTCGCCGCGCTCGCCGGCGTGACGCTGGCCTCCGGGCCGGCGGCGCTGTCGCCGGGCGATCGGCGCGATCGCGCTCGTCGCCTTCCCGGCGATGATCGTCGGCGGCCTGGACTCGCCGATCGGCGCCGTCGTCGGCGGCCTCATCATCGGGCTCACCCAGGCGCTCACCGCCGGCTACCAGGAGGACCTCTTCCCCTGGGCGGGCGACAACTTCGGGGCGGTCATGCCCTACGTCGTGATGATCCTCATCCTGCTCGTGCGCCCCTACGGGCTGTTCGGCACGACGGAGGTGCGCCGGGTCTGATGGCGGCCAGGCCCCACCCCAACCTGACGCGCCGCTACGAGGACGACCTGCGCCTCGTCCCGCACGCGCTCGGCGAAGGTCTGGCTGGCGGCGCTGTTCGCCCTGTGGCTGTTCTTCCCGCTGTTCGTCGTCGACGACTTCTGGCTGTCGGTCCTCGACTACGCGGGCATCGCCGCGATCGGCGCCATCGGCCTGAACCTGCTGACCGGCTACACCGGGCAGGTGTCGCTCGGCCACGCCTTCTTCCTCGGCGTCGGCGCGTACGTCGCCGCGCAGGTCGGCGGCGAGCTCGACCTGCCGCTGCCGCTGTGGCTGCTCGCCGCCGCGGTCGCCGGCGCGCTGTTCGGCGCGCTCATCGGCCCGTTCGCGCTGCGCCTGCGCGGCAACTACCTGGCGATCGTGACGCTCGGCCTGGTGTTCCTCGGCGAGCACCTGTTCCGCAACCTCGACGGGATCACCGGCGGCAACTCGGGGACGTCGGTCGCCGCGCCGGCGACGCTCGGGCCGGTCGACTTCACCCAGCTCGACCTCGGCATGGGCACCTACTCGCTCAACCAGGGCTACTTCTGGCTGATCTGGGCGCTCGTCGCGCTCGTCGCGCTGCGGCGCCAAGAACATCGTGCGCACGCGCCCGGGCCGGGCGATCCAGGCGATCCGCGACCGCGACGTCGCGGCCGAGGTCATCGGCGTGCAGCTCGGGCGCTACAAGGTCGGCGTGTTCGCGCTGTCGAGCGCGCTGGCCGCCATGGCCGGCGCGCTGCTCGGCTCCTACCAGCAGTTCGTCAGCCCCGACGAGTGGAACCTGTTCCTGTCCATCCAGTACATCGCGATCATCATCGTCGGCGGCGTCGGGACGATCTTCGGCTCGGTCCTCGGCGCGCTGTTCCTCGGCGGGCTGCCGGCCCTCATCGAGAACTACAGCGGCTCGATCCCCGGCGTGGCGACGTCGGCCGGCGACGACGGCTTCATCAGCGTCTTTTCACTCAACCAGGCCATCTTCGGCCTGCTCATCGTGCTCTTCCTGATCTTCGAGCCGCGCGGGCTGGCCGCGATCTGGCTGCGCCTGAAGGCGTACTTCAAGGCGTGGCCGTTCTCGTACTGATGACCGACAACCAGGAGGAGGGGTCACACATGAGGATCAGCAGGAGGCGGACGCTCGCCGCGCTGTGCATGGCGCTGGCGCTCGGCGCGGCCGGGTGCGGCGCGGCAGGCGACGACGACGAGGGCGGCGGCGAGGCGGGCACGCCGAAGAACGCGCCCGGCTTCGACGGCAAGACGATCCGGCTCGGCGTGCTCACGCCGCTGTCCGGGCCCGTCGCGGTGATCGGCAAGCCGCTGACCGCGGGCAACGAGGTCTACTTCGACTACGTCAACAGCCGCGGCGGCATCGCCGGCAAGTACAAGGTCGAGCTGGTCCAGGAGGACACCCAGTACCAGACCGACCTGACCGTCCAGAAGTACAACAAGATCAAGGGCGACGTCGCCGCCTTCACCCAGATCCTGGGCACGGCGCCGACGCTCGCCGTCCTGCCGCAGCTGCGCCGCGACAAGACGATCGGCTCGCCGGCGTCGCTCGACGCCTTCTGGGTGCGCGAGGAGAACCTGCTGCCGATCGGCGGCCCCTACCAGGTGCAGGCCATCAACGCGCTGGACTACTACATCCGGGAGGGCGGGGGCAAGGGCAAGACGATCTGCTCGTTCATCCAGGACGACGCCTACGGCGAGGCCGGCCAGGGCGGCGTCGACTTCGCGGCCGAGAAGCTCGGCTTCGAGGTCGCCTCGACGCAGAAGTTCCGCGTCGCCGACAAGGACGTCACCGGGCAGGTGCAGCGCCTGCAGCGGGCGGGCTGCGACGCGGTGTTCCTCGTCGCCACGCCGAGCGATGCCGGCACGATCTGGGCCACGGCGGCCAAGCTCGGCTTCGCGCCGCGCTGGATCGGCCAGTCGCCGGTGTGGGTCAACGCGCTGGCGGAGTCGCCGCTGGCCGAGTACCTGCAGAAGACGACGTGGATCGCCGCGGAGGGCACGGAGTGGGGTGACGAGAAGGTCAAGGGCATGAAGGACATGGTGGCGCGGGTCAAGCAGTTCAAGCCCTCCCAGCAGCCCGACTACTACTTCGCCTTCGGCTACAACCAGGCGCGGGCGATGACCGCGCTGCTGGAGAAGGCGGTCGACGAGGGCGACCTGTCGCGCGACGGCCTGATGAAGGCGCTGGAGGGGCTCGGGCGCGTGAGCTTCGACGGGCTCACCGGCGACTACCAGTACGGCCCGGCGGAGCAGCGCAACCCGCCGCGGACCTCGACGATCTTCGAGGTCGACCCCGACAAGCCGTTCGGACTGGGCACCAAGAAGTACAACTTCTCCTCGTCCGCCGCGGAGGAGTTCGAGTTCCAGAAGGCGGACCTCTAGGGCGCGAGCGGGCCGGATAGCCTGGGGCGGCCGTGATGATCGTCATGACGCCCCAGGCGACCGAGGAGCAGATCGCGGCGGTGCACGCCCGCCTGGAGACGACGGGCGTGCACGTCGTGGTGCTGCCGGGCGAGCTCACGACCGCGATCGGCGCGATCGGCGACCCGGAGGGGGTCGCCGAGCTGGGCCTCGAGGGCATGGGCGGCGTCGACCGCGTCGTGCCGATCTCGCGGCCGTACAAGCTCGCGTCGTCGGAGCTCAACCACATGCGCCCGACGGTCGTGGAGGTCGCCGGGCGGCGCATCGGCTCCGGCGACACCTTCTGCCTGGTCGCCGGGCCGTGCACGGTCGAGTCGCGCGAGCAGACGCTGGGCGTCGCGCGCGCCGTGCGCGCGGCGGGCGCGGCGATGCTGCGCGGCGGCGCGTTCAAGCCGCGCACGTCGCCGTTCGCGTTCAAGGGCCTCGGCGTCGCGGGCCTGGAGATCCTCGCCGAGGCGCGCGAGGAGACGGGCCTGCCGGTCGTGACCGAGCTGCTGGACGCCCAGCACGCCGACGCGATCGCCGAGCACGCCGACGTCGTGCAGATCGGCGCGCGCAACATGCAGAACTACGCGCTGCTGGAGGTGGCCGGGCGCCTGGGCAAGCCGGTGCTGCTCAAGCGCGGCCTCTCCTCGAGCCTCGACGAGCTGCTGCAGGCGGCCGACTACGTGCTCAAGGAGGGCAACGAGCGGGTGATCCTGTGCGAGCGGGGGATCCGGACCTTCGAGACGGCGACGCGCTTCACGCTCGACCTCGGCGCCGTGCCCTGGCTCAAGCTGCACACCCACCTGCCGGTCATCGTCGACCCGTCGCACGCCGCCGGCGACCGCCGCCTGGTCGAGCCGCTGTCGCGCGCCGCCGCGGCGGTCGGGGCCGACGGGATCATCGTCGAGGTCCACGAGGATCCCGAGGCCGCCGTCTGCGACGGGCCGCAGGCGCTGTTCGCGGCGGGCTTCGCCGACTACGCGCGGGACGTCGCCGCGCACGCGGCGCTGCTGGGCAAGCGGCTCGCCTGAGGGTGGTCAGATGACCGCGTTGGCGCGCAGCACCGAGATCGCGCGCACGGTCGCGTGGCCGCGCCACTCGAGCGCGGCGGCGGGCGAGTAGCTCGCGAAGTCGACCCGCCAGCCGCCGTCGTCCTGCTGGAGGCCGGCCAGACGCTCCAGGTCGGCGGCGATCACCTCCGGCGCGAACAGCTCCCGCACCGGGCGGTCGGGGGCGGGGGCGAAGTCGAGCGGGCGCATCGCCTCCTCCTCGGTGCCGCCGCCGACGTGCACGACCCCGTCGGCGGGGACGTGCTCGCCGAGGCGAGCCATCTGCTCCGGGGCGACGGGCTCGCTGTCGTGCACGGCGTCCAGCAACCCGAGCGCGAAGGCCAGCGCCAGGGCGTGGGGCTCGCGGTCGATCGTCTCGATGGCGCGCAGGCAGAAGCCGGTGGCGCCCGCGAGCCACGGATGGCCGGCGACCGCCGGGTCGTGGGCGCCGACACGGCTCGCGACGGCCGCGACCACGGCGGTGATCTGCAGCGAGGACACCGTGGGATCCGCGCCGGCCCAGAACGGCGCGCAGCCGGCGGGGTCATCGAGCGGGAGGGCGAACGGCAGCCCGCCGTCGTCCAGGGAGGCCGCGGCCAGCCAGTCGCACAGCTCGACGGCCCGCGGCGTCGTCATGGGCGCGATGTCCTCGAAGACCTCGAAGGCGTGCAGGGCGCCCCCCGGCTGGCTCGTCACCGAGCGCAGGTCGGGCTCGAGGCCCCAGCCGTAGCCGCCGTCGGGGTTGCGGTACGCCTCGAGGGCGGCCAGCGCCGCCGCGCGATCGCCGGCCCCGGTGACCAGCCCGAAGCGGCGGCGGTCGAGGAGGCGGGCGTGCCCCGCCATGAACGCCGCTGCCGCTGCCAGGTCGACCGCCATCGCCGCCAGCTTGACATGACCTCCGAGCGGCGCTACTGTACCGATTCAGAACTGAACCGATTCAGAAAGGATCGACCCCGATGTATCTCGACCTCCTTGGCACCCACATCGCCCGCATCGTCGCCCTCGACGTGGCCACCTCGGCCCTGCCCCACGCGCCGGTCCTCCGCGAGGACAACCGCGGTCCGGTGAAGCGCCTGCTTCGCCGGCCGTAGGCTTCGCGCGGTGGCAGGCCGCGTGACCCTCCAGACCATCGCCGACGCGGTCGGCGTCTCGCGGACGACCGTCTCCAACGCCTACAACCGCCCGGATCAGCTCGCGCCCGCGCTGCGCGAGCTGATCCTGTCCAGGGCCCGCGACCTGGGCTACGGCGGGCCGGACCCGGCCGCCCGGCGGCTGCGCTCCGGGCGCCGCGACGCGATCGGCCTGCTCTTCACCGAGCAGCTCGGCTACGCGTTCACCGACCCCGCCGCGGTGCTCCTGCTGCAGGGCATCGCCCGGGCCACCGAGGCGGCGGGAAGCTCGCTGCTCCTCATCCCCGCGCGCGAGTGCGGCACGCCGGGGGACCTGCTGCGCGACGCCGTCGTGGACGGCTTCTGCCTGTACTCGCTCAGCGACGGCCACCCGGCCCTGACGACCGTCGTCGAGCGCGGCCTGCCCTCGGTGGTGGTCGACGAACCGCGCACCGCCGGCCTCTCCTTCGTCGGCATCGACGACCGCGGCGGAGCGCGCGCGGTGGCCCGGCACCTCACAGAGCTCGGACACCGGCGCCTCGGCGTCATCCTCGACCGCGTCACCGGCGACGGCGTCAGCGGCTTCGTCGATGCCTCGCGGCTGGCCGCTGCCAGCTACCGCGTCACGCGGGATCGCATGGGGGGCTACGCCGACGAGTTCGCCGCAGCCGGCATCGGCCTCGACGAGATCCCTGTCGTCGAGGCGGCGACGAACGCCCGCGACGAGGGCGCGGCGCGCGCCCGCGAGCTGCTCGGGCGCGACCCCGGCCTCACGGCGATCCTGGCGATGACGGACCAGCTCGCGCTGGGCGCCCTCGACGTCCTGCGCGAGCGGGGCGTGGCCGTGCCCGGCGCCGTCTCGGTCGTGGGCTTCGACGACGTCCCCGGCGCCGCGTCGTCCGACCCGCCGCTCACCACCGTCCGCCAGCCGCTGCTGCGCAAGGGCGAGGAGGCCGGCCGCCTGCTGGTGTCCCCGCCCGACGAGCCGACCGAGCTGCTCCTGCCGGTCGAGCTCGTCGTCCGCGGATCAACCGGTCCGCCGCCGCGATAAGCTTCCAGTCCCCCCGTGGAGTGCGACCGCCGGGGGAGCGAGGTCCCGTGGAGTGCGACCGCCGGGGCGCCTACAGCAGAAAAGGAGCAGTCAATGCCTGAAGCCGTCATCGTCGACGCCATCCGGACGCCGATCGGGCGTGCCATGAAGGGGTCGCTCAAGGACGTCCGCGCCGACGACCTGGCCGCCGTCCCGATCAAGGCGCTCGTCGAGCGCAACCCCGACGTCGACTTCTCACAGACCGTCGACGTCATGATGGGCGCCGCCTTCGGGGCCGGCGAGCAGGGCTACAACATCGGCCGCAACGCCGCGCTGCTGGCCGGCCTCGACCATCACGTCCCCGGGGTCACCGTCAACCGCTTCTGCGCCTCGTCGCTGCAGACGCTGCGCATGGCCTACCACGCGATCTCCGCCGGCGAGGGCGACCAGTACATCGCCGCTGGCGTCGAGGCTGTCTCGCGCGCCGCGGACACCGGGAACTTCGAGTTCCACCCCCAGCTCGACGGCTCGGAGGGCTCGGCCTACAACGTCTACATCCCGATGGGCCTGACCGCCGAGAACGTGGCCGAGCGCTGCAACGTCACGCGCGAGCAGCAGGACCAGTGGGCCGTCACGTCGCAGAACCGCGCCGTCGACGCGCGCGACTCGGGCCACTTCGACAGGGAGATCGTCTCCGTCACGACGCCCGACGGCACCGAGGTCAGCCAGGACGACGGCCCGCGGCCGGGGACGACGATGGAGAAGCTCGCCGCCCTGCAGCCGGCGTTCAAGCCCGACGGCACGGTCACCGCGGGCAACGCCTGCCCGCTCAACGACGGCGCCGCCGCGGTGCTCGTCATGAGCGCCGACAAGGCGAACGCCCTCGGCCTGAAGCCGCGGGCGCGGATCGTGGCGTCCACCGTGGCGGCGATCCGCCCGGAGATCATGGGCCTCGGCCCGATCCCGGCGATCCAGGCGCTCCTCGCGCAGGCCAAGATGACCATGGACGACATCGACGTCGTCGAGATCAACGAGGCCTTCGCGGCACAGATCGTCCCGTGCATGGAGGACCTGGGCATCGAGGAGGACAAGCTCAACCCGTTCGGCGGCGCGATCGCCCTCGGCCACCCCTTCGGGATGACCGGCGCGCGGATCATGACCACGCTGCTCAACGACCTCGAGACGCTCGACAAGCAGTACGGCATCGAGTCGATGTGCGTCGCCGGCGGCATGGGCCAGGCGATGCTCGTGGAGCGCCTGAACTAGTCCGGCGCCAGCAGCTCCGTGGCCGCGCCGGCGAACGCCTGCGCGGCCACGGTCAGCGGCGGGTCGAGGTCGCGATCGGCCAGCAGCCCGGCGAAGACGCCGCCGTCGTAGCTCAGCACCCCGACGCTCAGCCCCTGCGACGCGGGGTTGAGCGGCACCGCGGGGTACACGGCCAGCAGCCGCTCGCCGTTGAGGTACAGCGGCATCTGCGGCCCGGGGACGTTGGAGACGACGAGGTTGAAGGCGCGCACGCCGCCCATGGCTCGGGCCAGGGTGGAGGAGACCAGCGGCGGCGCCCAGCCGCTGGCGCCGACGAGCAGCGCCCCGGCGCGGACGGCGGCCGAGTCCTTGAGCGCGCGCGTCGCGTCGCGGATCGCGAGCAGCCGCGCGACGGGGTCGGGCTCGCCGGTGGGCAGCTCGACGAGCACCGTCGAGATGCGGTTGCCGCCCTCCTCGCCGGCCGCGCGCACGCTCACCGGCACGAGCGCGACGGGGGCCGCGGCCGGGTCCTCGCCGGCCTCCTGCAGGTAGCGGCGCAGCATCCCGCTGACGACCGCCAGGACGCCGTCGTTGACGGTCGCCCCGTGCGCCTTCACCACAGACTTGAGCTCGGCCAGCGGCAGCGAGGCGGTGGCGAAGCGGCGGTTGGGCCCGATGCCCCGGTTGAGCGCGGTCATCGGTGATTGGGGTCGTGTGCGGGCCAGCTCGGCGACGAGCTCGGTGGCGCGGCGCAGGTCGCCGGCGGCACGGCCGGCGGCGCCCAGCGGGTCGGTCGCGAGCGCCCGCTGGGCGCCCTCGATGGCCATGCGCTGCGCGCGCACGGCCGGGCTGAACGAGAGCCGGGCGAGGTGGCGGGCGCGCTCGTAGGGCTTCGGCGCCCACGGCTCGGCCGGCGCCGGGATGTCCATCGGCTCGGGGCTCGGGTCCAGCAGCACGGTGCCGATGTCCACCGCGGCGATGCCGTCGACCAGCGCGTGGTGCATCTTGGCCAGCAGTGCCGTGCGGCCGCCCTGCAGGCCCTCGATGATCGTCAGCTCCCACAGCGGGCGGTCGCGGTCCAGGCGCCGCGACAGCTCGTGGCCGACAAGCTCGCCGAGGCGCTCGTCGTCGCCGGGCGCGGGCAGGCGCGTCACGCGGACGTGGCGCCCGAGGTCGAAGTCCTCGTCGTCGGCCCACACCGGGTTGGCCAGCCCCGGTGCGAAGGACTGCAGGCGCTGGCGGTAGCGCGGGAGCAGGTGCAGTCGCGCGCGCACGCGCTCGACGACCGCGTCGTGGGCGAGCCCCGGCCCGTCCTCGAAGATCAGCAGCCCGCCGACCGACATGTGCACGGGCCCCTGCTCGGCGGCCAGCGACGAGCGGTCGGCGGGGGAGAGCGGCTCGGCCACGACGCCCTCCTCGCCTCCCGGCTAGCCGGTGACCCGCGCGGCGAGCACCGGCACCGACAGGCTGCGCGTGAGCAGCGCGACGGTGTGCGAGACGTTCCCCTCGGCCGTGCGCACCCGGTTGCCCGACAGGCGGTCGCGGACGATCGCCATGTGCGAGGCCCGCAGGCCGCGGCGGATGCGGAACAGGAGGATGTCGCCGCGACGCACGTCGCGCATCGCGATCCGCTGCAGGCCGCGCCGGCCGGCGAGCACGTCCCCGTACGTGCGGTGGGGGTCGATCAGCCGGGCGGACAGGCGGATGCCCTGGCGCAGGAACGCCTGGTGCACGAACGCCCCGCACCACGGCCTGCAGGGCGGCACGTCGAGCCCCATCTGCCGCTCCCAGCGGTTGATCCGCGACGAGCAGTTGGAGGTGCCGCGCTCCTGGTGGCCCTCCTGGCCGACCGCCCAGGCGACGGCCCGGGCCCGCGCGCGCTCGAGGCTCTGTGCGGAGGCGGAGCCTGCGGGCGGTGCGACCGCCAGCAGGACGGCGAACACGAGCAGCAGGGCGAGCGGGAGGCGGCCGCGCACGCCGCGAACCCTACCGGCGCGCGCGGCGCGCTCGGCGAGGCCGCGCGAGCGGGCGGCTCGCTGCAGCGGCCCCGACACAACCGGCTCACGCGCGTCGCTCCGGCGCGCGTGGATGTGCGAGTCGCTCGGCTCAGCCGCCGAGCTCAGGGCCCGCAGCCGCCGACAGCGGCGCCCCGGACTGCAGCAGGGCCTCGAGCCGCTCGGCCTCGAGCGGCCGGGCGAACAGGAAGCCCTGGCCGAGCTGGCAGCCGCGCTGGCGCAGCCGCGCCAGCTGCGCGGAGGTCTCGATGCCCTCGGCCACGACGCGCAGGCCGAGGCTGGCCCCGAGGTCCAGGATCGCGCCGCCGACGACCTGCTCGTGTGCCGCGCCCGCGATGGGAGCCACGAACTCGCGCGGCATCTTGAGCACGTCGAGCGGGAAGCGCAGCAGGTACTGCAGGCAGGAGTGGCCCATGCCGAAGTCGTCCACGGCGATCTTGACCCCGAGCCGGCGCACCTCCCACAGGCGCTCGATCATCGCCTCCACGTCCTGCATGAGCACCGTCTCGGTGACCTCGAGCAGCAGCGTCTCGGGCGGCAGGTCGGTCCTGGCGAGGATCTGGGCGAGCTCGTCGACGAAGGCCGGCTCGGCGAGCTGGTGCACGGACACGTTGACGCTCATGCCCAGCCAGCGGCGATGACCGGCCCAGAGCGCCGCCTGGCGGCACGCTTCCTCCAGCACCCAGCGGCCGATGGGGACGATCAGGCCGGTCTCCTCGGCCACCGGGACGAACTGACCGGGCGGCACCAGGCCGCGGACCGGGTGGCGCCAGCGCAGGAGCGCCTCGGCGCCGCGGATCTCGCCGGTGTCCAGCCGGACGACCGGCTGGTAGTGCAGCAGCAGCTCACCTCGCTCCACGGCGTGCGACAGGTCGGCCTCGAGCGTCATGCGGTCGGTGGCCGCCGTCTGCATCTGCGGGCGGTAGGTCGCCTGGCGCCCCTTGCCGGCGGCCTTGGCCGCGTACATGGCGAGGTCGGCGTGGCGCAGCGCGTCGTCGGCGTGGCCGGCGGCGGTGACGACCCCGAGGCTCGCGCTGACGCGCAGCGTGCGCCCGGCGACGACGAAGGGCTCGTCGAACGCCTCGAGCACGCGGGCTCCCGCCTGCTCGGCCGTGCCCTCCCCGGCGCGCTCGAGCAGGACGGCGAACTCGTCGCCGCCGAGCCGCGACGCGGTGTCCTCGGCGCGCAGCCGCGAGGCGAGGCGGCGCGCGACGTCGCGCAGCAGCTCGTCGCCGGCGGCGTGGCCGAGCGTGTCGTTGATCGCCTTGAAGTTGTCGAGGTCGAGGTACAGCACCGACGGCTGCTGACCGGTGCGGCGCGCGCGCGCCAGGGCCTGGCCCAGGCGGTCGTGCAGGAGGCTGCGGTTGGGCAGGCCGGTGAGCTGGTCGTAGAGCGCCTGGCGCACGGCCGACTCGTGGTTGCGCGCATCGGTCAGCGCGAGGCTCGCGTGCTCGGCGAAGGCCGCGAGCGTCTCGCGCTCGGTGGTGCTGTAGCGCCGGCCGGGACGCGCCGAGCCGACGGTCAGGCTGCCGATCGCACGCCCGTTCTCGTGCACCGGCGCGGCCACGACCGCGCTCAGGGCGCCCCCGGCGAAGGGCGCCAGCCCGTTCGCGTAGCCCTCGTAGTCGTCGATGACGACCAGGCGATCCTCGCTGATGGCCACGCCGCCGGCGCCGCTGCCGACCGGCGTGCGCGCGAGCTCGCCGGCGGCGAGCTCGCGCTCGATCCCGGTCGAGGCGACGAGCACCATCGTCCCCGGCTCGGCGGGGTCGACGAGGCGCAACCCGGCCAGATCGTCGCCGAGCAGCTCGCGCGCGCCCTCGACGACCGCGTCGAGCACCCGCTGCAGGTCGTCGCGGCGCACGATGCAGCGCTGGATGCGGGCCAGGCGCTCGAGCAGCGTCTGGCGCTCGAGGGTGCGCAAGCCCAGCGCCAGCACGCGCGCCATGCCCTCGAGCAGCACCACCTGCGCCCGGCCGAACGGCTCGTCGCCGGCGCGGCACACCATGACGGCCGAGCCCGCCTCGCCATCGAGCTCGCGCGTCAGGGCCTGCACGGGCCCTCCGCGCCGAGGCGCCGTGGCCGGCCGGGCCGGCGAGGACGTGGGGCAGCAGCTCGCCGGCCCGCGAGCCGGCCGCCACGACGACGCGGCCCGCCTCGATCACCGCGCCGGCGTCCGCCCCGAGCGCGCCGACGGCCTGCTCGAGCCCCTGGCGGCGGGCGACGACGGGGTCGTCGCAGGCGCCGAGGGTGACGAGCAGCTCGACGAGCCGCCGGCTGGGGGCGTCGTCCGTCCAGGTCAGAGCATCCCCGCCGGGCATATACCGTCTGCATCGGAGCGCGGGCCGGCGGACCTGAGGGAACGGGCGCCGGACTCGACGACTACCGGGGCGCCATGCGCAGGGCGCCGTCCAGCCGGATCGTCTCGCCGTTGAGCATCCGGTTCTCGACGATGTGCGCGGCCAGCGCGGCGTACTCCGCCGGCGCCCCGAGGCGCCGGGGCCAGGGGATCGACTCGCCCAGGGCCGCGCGGGCCTCCTCGGGCAATGCCGCCAGCAGCGGGGTGTCGAACAGGCCCGGGGCTATCGTCACGACGCGGATGCCCGACGAGGCGAGGTCGCGGGCCGCGGGCAGCGTGAGGCCGACGACCCCGCCCTTGGAGGCCGCGTACGCCACCTGGCCGATCTGCCCGTCGTAGGCGGCGATCGAGGCGGTGTTCACGCAGACGCCACGCTCGCCGTCCTCGCCCGGCTGCGTCTGGAGCATCGCCGTGGCGGCCAGCCGCAGGACGTTGAACGTGCCGATCAGGTTGATCTGCACGATGACCTCGAAGGCCATGAGCGGATGGGGCCCGCGTGAGCCCGCCACCTTCTGCGCCCAGCCGGTTCCCGCGCAGCACACGGAGATGCGCAGGCCGCCGGCGGCCTGTGCCGCCGCGTCGACCGCGGTCTGCACCTGGTCCTCCTCGCGCACGTCGCAGGCGACGAACGGGACGCCGAGCTCCGAGGCCAGCGCCTGGCCCTTGTCGGTGTTGACGTCGGCGATCGTGACCTGTGCCCCGCCCTGCACGAGCCGGCGCACCGTCGCCTCCCCGAGTCCCGACGCGCCGCCCACGACCAGCGCCCCGCTGCCTGAGATGTCCATGGGGCCGCAGCCTATGGAGCGCGGCGCGTACCTGTAAGGTACGGCGCCGATGGCCGACTCGCTCGTCGCGCACCACCCCGACGTCAGCGCCCGCCTGGAGGAGCGCGCCCAGCGTGCGAAGCTGCTCGAGGCGATGGTGCAGGTGGTGGCCGACAAGGGCTACGCCGCGGCCACCGTGGCCGACGCCGTGCGCCTGGCCCAGGTGTCGCGCGGCACGTTCTACGAGCTCTTCGACTCCAAGCAGGCGTGCCTCGTGGCCGCCTACCGGCTGGGCAGCGAGGTGCTCGAGGAGCGCATCAGCGTGGCCGTGCGCGGCGCGGCGGACTGGCGCGAGGAGCTGCGCCTCGGGCTGCGCACCTACCTGCAGACGCTCAGCGCCGAGCCGCGCTTCGCACGCGTGCACCTCCTCGAGTGGGAGGTGCTGGGCGCCGAGCGCGAGGCCGCGATCGCCCGCTTCGCCCGCCGCTACGGCGCGACGTTCGCGCGCTCGGGCCGCGGGCCCGTGCCGCCCGACGACGCGCTCTTCGCGCTGGCGGCCGGCATCGACCAGCTCGTGCGCGCGCGCATCCGCGCGGGCGCGGACGTCACCGACCTTGAGGACACCCTGATGGGCTGCGCCGTGCGGCTCATGGCCGAGGAGGAACCGTGGACCTGACCTTCGATGGGCAAGAGCTCGCCTTCCGCGACGAGCTGCGACGCTGGCTCGCCGACAACCCGCCCGACCCCGAGCCCGCCGGCGGCGGCGAGGACGACGCGAACTACGCCTGGCGCCGCGCGTGGCAGCGCCGGCTCTACGACGGCGGCTGGGCAGCGCCGCACTGGCCGGCCGAGTACGGCGGCCGCGGCGCGACGCTCACGCAGTCGGCGATCTACTTCGAGGAGCTCGGCCGGGCGGGCGTGCCGCTGCCCGCCAACGTGCTGGGGCTGCTGCTGGGCGGGCCGACGCTGATGGTGTGGGGCACCGACGAGCAGAAGGAGCGCTACCTCGCCCCGATCCTGTCGGGCGAGGAGATCTGGTGCCAGGGCTTCTCCGAGCCCGACGCCGGCTCGGACCTCGCCGCGCTGAAGACGCGCGCGGTGCAGGACGGCGACGACTGGGTCGTCACGGGCCAGAAGGTGTGGACCAGCGGCGCGCAGCACTCGAAGTGGTGCATGCTCGTCGCCCGCACCGACCCGGGGGTCCCCAAGCACAAGGGCCTCACCTACTTCCTGATGGACATGGAGCAGGACGAGGTCCAGGTGCGCCCGCTGCGCCAGATCACGGGCGAGGCGGAGTTCAACGAGCTGTTCATCGAGGAGGCGCGCATCCCGGGCCAGAACGTCGTCGGCGGCGTCGGCAACGGTTGGAAGGTCGCGCTCACGACGCTCATGAACGAGCGGGCGGGCCTCGGCTTCGCGCTGCAGATCCGCCTGCGCAAGCTGCTGGACGAGGTGCTGGGCGTCGCCGCCGAGCGCGGTCTCCTGCAGGACGCCCTGTACGCCGACGCGCTCGCGGAGCTCCACGTGCGCTGCGAGGCGATCCGGCTGCTGGCCTGGAAGGGGCTCACGGACGTCGAGAAGTACGGGCAGCCCGGCCCCGAGGGGTCGCTGGTCAAGTGGCTGTGGTCGGACACCAACCAGCGCCTCACGCAGCTGGCGGCCGACGTCGTCGGGCCCGAGGTGCTGACCGCCGGCACGAGCTGGAGCTACGAGCTGCTGCGCGCGCGGGGCAACACGATCGAGGGCGGCACCACCGAGGTGCTCAAGAACATCGTCGCCGAGCGGGTGCTCGGGCTGCCGCGGCTGAAGGCCGCCGCGGCGTAAGGGAGGAGAGCCACATGGACTTCGGACTGACCGACGACCAGCGCGACATCCAGCGCACGGCCCGCGAGCTGCTCGCCGACCGCGCCCGGCCCGAGCGCGTGCGCGAGCACGCCGAGGCGGGCAGGACCGACGACGCCCTGTGGCGCGAGCTCGGCGAGCTCGGGTGGCCCGGCATCGCGGTCGCCGAGGAGCACGGCGGCCAGGGCCTGGGCGGGGTCGAGCTGACGATCCTCTGCGAGGAGCTCGGGCGCAGCGTCGCCCCGGTGCCCTTCCTGCCCACGGTGCTCGCCGCGACGCTGCTGGAGCACGCCGGCTCGCAGGCCCAGCGCGAGCGCTGGCTGCCCGGCCTCGCGGCCGGCGAGCTGGTGGGCGCGGCGGGCGGCGCCGACCTGCTCATCGGCGGCGCCGGCGCGCAGGTCATCGTGCTCGTCGAGGACGACGGCGCCCGCGTGCTGACCCCCGACGACGCCGAGGTCACGCCCACGCCCTCGATCGACCCGACGCGCTCGGCGGCGCGCGTCGACGCTCCCGCCGGCGCAGGCGAGGCGCTGGCCGGCGACGTCGACACCGCGCTCGACCGGGCGCTGGTGGCCGTGGCCTCCGAGCTGGTGGGCGTCTGCGACCGCGCGCTGGAGATGACCGTGGCCTACGTCAAGGAGCGCCGCCAGTTCGGCGTGCCCGTCGGCGCCTACCAGGCCGTGTCGCACCGCTGCGCGCAGATGCTCCTCGACACGGAGCGCGCACGCTCGCTGGCGGCCTTCGCCGCCTGGGCGGCCGACGCCGACCCCGAGCGCCTGCCGGAGGCCGCGGCGATGGCCAAGGCGGCGGCGTCCGACGCCGGGCGCGAGGTCACCGCCGGCGCGATCCAGGCCCACGGCGGCATCGGCTTCACCTGGGAGGCCGACGTGCACTGGCTCTACAAGCGCGCGCAGGTCGACGCCGCCCTGCTCGGCGGCGCCAAGCACCATCGCGCCCGGCTCGCCGCGCTCGTCGCCCGGCGCCTGGCCGCGCCGGCCGCGGCATGAACTTCGAGCCCACCGACCGCGCGAAGGAGTTCGCCGAGCGCCTGCAGGCGTTCATGGACGAGCGCGTCTACCCCGCCGAGCCGTGTACCGGAGCAGCTCGGAGTCCGGCGAGCCGCACTGCCACCCGCCGGTCATGGAGGAGCTCAAGGCCGAGGCGCGCCGGCGCGGGCTGTGGAACCTGTTCCTGCCCGACGCCGAGCACGGCCCCGGCCTGACCAACCTCGAGTACGCGCCGCTGGCCGAGATCATGGGGCGCACGCGGATCGCCTCGGAGGCCTGCAACTGCTCCGCGCCGGACACCGGCAACATGGAGGTGCTGCACCAGTTCGGCTCCGACGAGCAGAAGGACGCAGTGGCTGCGGCCGCTGCTGGACGGCGAGATCCGCTCGGCCTTCGCGATGACCGAGCCCGACGTGGCCAGCTCGGACGCGACGAACATCGCCATGCGCATCGAGCGCGACGGCGACGACTACGTGCTCAACGGCCGCAAGTGGTGGACGACCGGCGCGCTGCACCCGCAACTGCCGGATCCTGATCGTGATGGGCAAGACCGATCCCGACGCGCCCACCTACCAGCAGCAGTCGATGATCCTCGTGCCGATGGACACGCCGGGGCTCGAGGTCGTGCGCGGCCTGCCGGTCTTCGGCTACCACGACCCCGAGGGCCACGGCGAGCTGCGCTTCGACCGACGTGCGCGTGCCCGCCGACGAACCTCATCGCCGGCGAGGGCGCAGGGCTTCCTGATCGCCCAGGCGCGGCTCGGGCCCGGGCGCATCCACCACTGCATGCGCGCGATCGGCGCCGCCGAGCGCGCGCTCGAGCTGCTGTGCGCGCCGCGCCGACGCGCGCGAGACGTTCGGCGAGCCGGTCGCGCAAGCGCGGCAACATCCGCGACTGGATCGCCGAGTCGCGCATCGAGCTCGAGATGGCGCGGCTGCTCGTGCTCAAGACGGCGTGGCTGATGGACACCGTGGGCAACCAGCACGCGCGCACGGAGATCGCGGCGATCAAGGTCGCCGTGCCCGAGATCGCGCTGAAGATCGTCGACCGCGCGATCCAGGTGCACGGCGGCGGCGGCGTGTCCGACGACTTCCCGCTGGCCTAGATGTGGGCCGGGCTGCGCACGCTGCGCCTGGCCGACGGGCCCGACGAGGTGCACAAGCTGTCGGTCGCGCGCCACGAGCTGCGCCGCCATCGCGAACCCGCCGCCGGGTGACAGCCGACGAGGGCGGATCGGACCCGATCTCGCGCCTGCGCGCACGCCGCGAGGCGGTCCGCCGCGACATGGGCGGCGCCGAGCGGGTCGAGCGGCTGCACGCGCGCGGCGAGCACACGGTGCGCGAGCACATCGACGGCGTGCTCGACCCCGGGAGCTTCGAGGAGGTGGGGACGTTCGTGCACTCGGCGCGCGCCGAGGACGCCGAGGCGACCCCAGGCGACGGCAAGATCGGCGGCCACGGCACGATCGACGGGCGGCCGGTCACCGTCGCCGGCGACGACATCACGGTCAAGCGCGGCAGCTCCTCGGTGATGGGCGGCGAGCGGCTGCGCCGGCTGTTCGCCCACGCCGCCCGCTGCGGGCACCCGATCGTGTACTTCGGCGCCACCGGCGGCGCGCGCATCCCCGACAGCCTCGGGTCGGCGGGCTTCGCGCAGGTGAGCCCGGGCGCCGAGCTGTTCCGCCGTGGGCGGCGGGTGCCGATGGCGACCGTGATCGTCGGCGACTCGTTCGGCGGCTCCTCGTTCGTCTCGGCGACCTCGGACCTCGTCGTGCAGCTGCGCGGCACGTGCCTGGCCGTCACGTCGCCGCTGGTGGCCGAGATCGCCACCGGCGAGGAGATCGCGATGGAGGACCTCGGCGGTGCCGACGTCCACGCGCGGCGCACCGGCCAGATCGACCTCGCCGTCGACACGCCCGCCGAGGCCTACGCCGCGGTGCGCCGCTTCCTGTCCTACCTGCCGTCGCGCTCGGGCGAGCGGCCGCCGCGCGCCGCCATCCCGGCCTCGGGCGGCGTCGGTGGGCTCGATCCCGACCCCGAGCTCGCCGGGCTCGTCCCGCAGCGACGCCAGCGCGCCTACGACATGCGCCGCGTGCTGCGGCGCGTGCTCGACGAGGACACGCTGTTCGAGCTCGCCCCGTCGTTCGGCCGCACGCTCGTCGCGGCGCTGGCCCGGCTGGACGGCCACGCCGTCGCGGTGCTCGCCAGCCAGCCGAACGTCGGCGCCGGCGCCCTGGACCCCGACGCCTGCGAGAAGGCCGTTCGGCTGCTGTGCCTGGCCGACGCCTTCGACCTGCCGGTGCTCTTCCTGCAGGACGTGCCCGGCTTCTTCGTCGGCACCCAGGTCGAGCACGCCGGGATGCTCAAGCACGCGATCCGCCTGCAGACCGCCGTCGCGCTGGCCCAGACGCCGAAGCTCACGGTGGTCGTGCGCAAGGCCTACGGGATGGCCTACTTCAGCCTCGGCGGCAACGACACCGGCGTCGACGCGGTCTACGCCTGGCCGGGCGCCGAGATCTCCTTCATGGATCCGGTGGTGGCGGCCAACGTCGTCGGCGGCGGCGACCCGGCGGCCCGCGACGCCGCGCTGGCGGCCATGGGCCCCGCCATCGACCCCTACGGCGCGGCCGGCCTCATGAAGGTCGACGAGGTCATCGACCCGGCCGACACCCGCGCGGTCCTGGCCCGCGCGCTCGGCCGCCTGCACGGCCGCCCGCTCGCGCCCGCCGGCGAGCGGCCGCTTGCGCACTGGCCGACGCGCTGAGTGCCGCGGCGCGCTGCGCCTTCGCGGGCGGCGGCGCTCCGCGCGTGTGCACGGCGGCGATGAGGGAAGCGAGTCCGGAGGGCTGCTGGAACCGGCACGACGTCACGCGCGTCGCGCCAGCGTGCACGAGTGTGACGTTGAGCCGGTCATAGGGGCTCAACGTCACACCGGTGGCGCGACCGGCCACGAGCGTGACGTTGAGCCGGTTGCCTCGGGACCCCCTTCTCCCTCACCAGCCGCTGTTCGCGGCGCCACGGCGCCGCTCAGGCCCGGCGTGCTGAGCGGCGCGCCGCGGCGTCGTGGCGCGCTGCGCCCTTGCCGGCGCCGCCGCTCCACGCCCGTGCACAGCGGCGATGAGGGAAGCGAGTCCGGAGGGCTGCGGAACCGGCACAACGTCACGCGCGTCGCGCCAGCGTGCACGCGTGTGACGTTGAGCCCGTCATAGGGGCACAACGTCACACCGGCGGCCCGATCGGCGACGAGTGTGACGTTCGGCCGGTTGCCTTGGGCACTCTCCTCCCTCGCCAGCCGCCGTTCGCAGCGCCACCTACCCCGACGGCGTGCTCAGCGACAGCGCGAAGAGATCGTCGGGGTCGGTGAGCACCTCGCGCAGGTCGAGGCCCGAGGCCGCGAGGTCGTCGCGCAGGCGCTCGGGGCGTGAACTTCGCGCTGATCTCGGTGCGCAGCTCCTCGCGCGGGCGCGAAGTCGACGTCCAGCCCGAGCGCGCCGACGCGCACGCGCATCCGGCCGCGACGCGCGCAGGCGCATCTCGATCCACTCGCGCTCGCGGTCGAAGAAGGCGACGTGCTCGAAGGCCTCGACGTCGAAGTCCGCGTCGAGCTCGCGGTTGACGACGTCGCAGCACGTTGCGGTTGAACTCGGCGGTGACGCCGGCGGCGTCGTCGTAGGCGGCCTCGATCACGCGCAGGGTCCTTGACGAGGTCGGTGCCCAGCAGCAGGTAGTCGCCGCCGGGGCGCAGCAGCCGCGCGATCGCGCGCAGGAAGCGCCGCCGCGCTGCCCGGCGTGAAGTTGCCGATCGTGCCGCCGAGGAAGGCGACGATCCGCGGGCCGTCCGGGCGGGCGGGACGTGGGCGAGGTGGCGCTCGAAGTCGCCGACGATGCCGTGCACGCACAGCCCGGGCAGCTCCTCGACGAGCTGCTCGGCGGTCTCGCGCACCATCGCCTCGGTGACGTCGAGCGGGACGTAGCGGCGCAGGTGGCCGGCCTCGGCCATCGCGCGCAGCAGCAGGCGCGTCTTGGCGGCGGTCCCCGAGCCGAGCTCGACGAGCTCGGCGGCGCTCCGTGCGCTCGACGATCGCGTCGGCGTGCTCGAGCAGGATCGCGCGCTCGGCGCGCGTCGGGTAGTACTCGGGCAGCTCGCAGATCTGGTCGAACAGCTCGGCGCCGCGCGCGTCGTAGAAGTGCTTGGGCGGCAGCTCCTTGAACGGGCCGCGTGAGGCCGTCGAGCACGTCGTCGGCGAGCGAGCGCTCGTCGCCCGGGCCGAGCAGGCAGTCGACGACGACTGCGCCTGCGGCGAGCGGCTCCATCAGCCCTCCCCGTCGCGGGCCAGCCGCAGGCCGGCGAAGATCTGCCGGCGCTGCGGGAGGTCCCAGTTGCGGAACGTCGGGCGTCGCGACGCGCGGGTGGGTCGCCCACGAGCCGCCGCGCAGGACGCGGTGCTCGTCGCCGAAGAAGACCTCGGAGTACTCGCGGTACGGGTGCGCGCGGAAGCCCGGGTAGCCGACGAACGGCGACGCGGTCCACTCCCAGACGCGCCCCACCCCCTGCAGCGGGTCCTGCTCCCAGGTCGCAGCCCTCTCCCACTCGGCCTCGGTGGGGAGGCGGGCGCCGTGCGCGGTGGCGAAGGCGGCGGCCTCGAACCAGGACACGTGGCAGACGGGCGCTTCGGGGTGGCCCGCCGCCACCGCAGGGTCGTGCGTGATGTCGTACTCCTCCTTCCAGGCCCAGCCCTCGTCGCGACCACCACTCGCGGCGCTCGTAGCCGCCGCCCTCGGCGAAGCGCATCCAGCGTGCGCGTTGGTGACCGGCCGGCGCGCGATCCGGAAGGCGTCGACGTCGACCTCGTGGCGCGGGCGCTCGTTGTCGTAGGCGAAGCCGTCGTCGCCGGCGCCCATCGCGAACGAGCCCGCCGGCACGGCCACCCAGCCGTCCTCGCCTCCGAGCGGGTCGCGCGGCGGGCTCGCCGGGCGCCAGCAGGCCGCCGAGGCGCCATCGCCTGGCGCATCGTCTCGGTGTGCTGGAGCTCGTGGCGCAGCACCATCTCGTGGACCACCGGGTCGATGCCGCGGTCCTCGATCGCCTCGAGCGTGCGCTCGCGCACGTCGGCGAGGTAGCCGCGCGCGCCGGCGGCGTCGAGCAGCTCGATCTCGCCGCGCACGGCGCGCGGCGTCTCGAAGGCGTCGTAGCGCGCGGCGAGGTCGCCGTGCAGCAGCGGCGCGGCCGGCGTGGCGGTGCACGAGCCACAGGTCCTCGTAGGCGGCGATGTGGGCCGAGGTCCCACACCAGCGGGCTCATGAGCGGATCGACCTGACGCTCCAGATCGGCGGGCGAGAGCCGCTCGACGAGGTCCAGGGTGCGCGCTCGCGCGTCCTGCAGGGCTTCCACGAAGGCTGTGGTCATCGCTCGGCGGGACGGTCCGCCCGACAGCCCAGACGTTACAGGCCGGGTCCGCCGGGAGGGTGGGGCTACCCCCACGCCGACACGCCGGGACGCCGCATGGCCCGCGCCGCCGGGCCTCGACACAGTTGCGTCATGCACGCGAACACCTTCGCCGCCCGTGCCGGCCGCTGGAGCGCCCGTCATCGCAAGACGGCCATCTTCGGCTGGCTGGGCTTCGTCATCGTCTCCCTGGTCATCGGCTCCGCCGTCGGAACGAAGTCGCCGACCGAGGACGACTACGTCGGCGAGTCGGGCCGCGCCGACAAGATCTTCAACGACGCCTTCCCGAAGGATGCGGACGAGAGCGTCCTCGTCCAGGCCCGGGAGGGCGGTTCCGTCCGCGACGCCGCGGTCCGCAAGGCCGTCGACGACGTCGTGGCCGGCGTCTCCAAGCAGCCCGGCGTCGCCGACGTCGCCTCCCCGTACGCCGCCGGCAACGCGGAGGACCAGATCTCCAAGGACGGGCGCTCGGCGCTCGTGACCTTCGAGCTGCGCGGCGACGACAAGCGGACCGAGAAGACCATCGACCCCGTCGTGGCCGCCGTCGACCGCGCCGCCCAGCAGAACCGCGGCGTCTTCGTCGGCCAGTTCGGCGAGGCGAGCGCCGACAAGGCGCTGTCCCAGGCCTTCGAGGACGACTTCAAGAAGGCCGAGACCCTCTCGCTGCCGATCACGCTCATCATCCTCGTGCTCGCCTTCGGCGCGCTGGTGGCCGCCGGCATCCCGCTGCTGCTCGGCCTGTCGGCCGTCGCGGCGACGCTCGGGCTCGTCGGCCCTGCCCAGCCAGCTCGTCCCGATGGACGAGTCGATCGCGTCGATCATCCTGCTCATCGGGTTGGCGGTCGGCGTCGACTACACGCTCTTCTACCTGCGCCGCGAACGCGAGGAACGCGCCAAGGGCGCCGACCACAAGACCGCGGTCGAGACCGCGGCGGCAACCTCGGGCCGCGCGGTGCTGGTCTCCGGCTTCACGGTCATGGTCGCCATGGCCGGCATGTTCTTCGCCGGCGGCCGCATCTTCACGTCGCTCGGCGTCGGGGCGATCATGGTCGTCGCCGTCGCGATGATCGGCTCGGTCACGGTCGTGCCCGCGCTGCTCACCGCCCTCGGCGGCAAGGTCGACCGCGGGCGCATCCCGTTCCTGCACCGCCTCGCGCGGCCCGACGGCGACAGCCGCATGTGGAACGCGATCCTGAGCCGCGTGCTCAGGCGCCCGGCGCTGTCGGCCGGACTGGCCACCGCCGTGCTCGTCGCGATGGCGATCCCCGCGTTCTCGATGCACACCGTGCTCACCGGGACCGACGACCTGCCCCGCGACCTGTCGGTGATGAAGACCTACGACCGCATGCAGGCCGCCTTCCCGGGCGGGCAGATCCCGGCCGTCGTCGCCGTCAAGGCCGACGACGTGACCAAGCCCGACGTGCGCGCCGCCATCGCCGAGATGGAGCGCCGCGCGGTCGCCAGCCCGACCATGAACGGCCCGGTCGACATGACGGTCAGTCAGGACAAGACGGTCGCCTCGGTGCACATCCCGATGTCGGGGACCGGCACCGACGAGGCCTCGAGCGCCGCGCTGGCCGAGCTGCGCGACGACATCATCCCGGCCACGATCGGGCAGCTGGACTCGGGCGAGGCCTTCGTCACCGGCATGGCCGCGGGCACGAAGGACTTCAACGACCTCACGAAGGAGCGCGCACCGATCGTGTTCGGCTTCGTGCTGGCGCTGGCCTTCCTCCTGCTGCTCGTGACCTTCCGGTCGATCGTGATCCCGATCAAGGCGATCCTGCTCAACCTGCTGTCGGTCGCGGCCAGCTACGGCGTGCTCGTCTGGGTCTTCCAGGACGGGCGCCTCGAGGGCCTGCTGAACTACGAGTCCAACGGCGGGATCGTGAGCTGGCTGCCCATGTTCCTGTTCGTGGTCCTGTTCGGCCTCTCGATGGACTACCACGTGTTCATCCTGAGCCGGGTGCGCGAGGCGTTCGACCGCGGCATGTCGACCGAGGACGCCGTCTCGCACGGGATCCGGGCCACGGCCGGCACGGTCACGAGCGCCGCGATCGTCATGGTCGCCGTGTTCGCGATCTTCGCGACGCTCAGCTCGCTGGACTTCAAGCAGATGGGCGTCGGCCTGTCGGTCGCGATCCTGATCGACGCGACGATCGTCCGGGCCGTGCTGCTGCCCGCGACGATGAAGCTCCTCGGCGAGTGGAACTGGTACCTGCCCAGGTGGATGGACTGGCTTCCCAAGCTCCAGCACGAGCCGCAGGCGGAGGGCGCGAGGGCCTAGACCTCGACCCGCGCAGCCTTCCACGGCCCATTGGAACCAGAGCGGCCGGGCGTCATGCGCCCGGCCGTTCGCTGTTCGCGGCGCTGCGCGGGCGGTAGCGTGGCGTCATGAGCCTGATCGTCTACCTCGCCCTCCTGCTGCTCTCCGGCCTGATCGTGGGCGCGCTCGCACGCCTGGCGCTGCCCGGGCCCGATCCGATGGGCATCGGCACCACGATCCTCATCGGCATCGCGGGCTCGTTCGTCGCCGGCCTGCTCGTCTACCTCGTCGCCGGCGAGGACGGCAGCGGGGCCGGGATCGTCCTCTCGGTGCTCGTGGCCACGGGCTTCGTCTACCTCATGCGCCGCCGGCGGGGCGGCTCGCTGACCGACCCGGGGCTCGGGCCGCGCTGAGGCTGAGTGGCCCCCGCCACGAGTCCCGTCGCGTTTGGCGGGCGTCTCGCCGCCCGTGGCAGGCGTCCTCGAACATTCACGTGCCAGAGGCACGCATCATGTTCTGCGTCCTTGCCACGAACGACGATCCGCGCACCAAACACGACGCGACTCATGGCGGCGACCACTGAGGCCGCCGGCCGCGCGGCCGCGCTCAGTGTGATGCGAGCGCGATCACGGCCGCGCCGGCGAACAGCGAGAGGCCCGCGGCGATCGGCGTCCGGGACTCGCGCCCGCCCCGGCGGGCCAGCACGACTGCGCCGGCCACGAAGCCGGCGGCGAGCACCGCGAGCTGGGCGACGATCAGGCCCCTGACGCCCAGCGGCGCGGGGTCGAGCCCCGCGCCCGCCCGCCCCAGCACGTCCCAGCCCTGTCCGAACGGGTCGCCGAGCTGTGCCGGGAGCAGCTGCAGGCTGGTCGTCAGGCGGTTGCGATCCATGGCCACCGCGACGATCACCCCCGCGACGGCCGGCACCGCGACCCGGGCGACGGCGTGCGGCGTAGGCCGCCTCGCGGCGGCCACCATCGCCGTCAGGAGGCCGGCGACCGCGCCGCACGAGGCGAGCAGGCCGAGCGTGGCGACGAGCTCGGCGTTGCGCACGGTGTTGAGGTCGCCCCACAGCTCCGAGCGCCGCACCGCGCCGAACAGCACGCCGCCGGCGAGCACGCCGAGCAGCGCCTCGGCCCCGCGCGGGGGCGTCCAGTCGGCCAGCCGGCCGCGGCGCAGGAGCGCCGTCCACGAGAGCAGGATGCCGAAGGGCTCGGCCGTGGCCAGCCAGCGAACGCGACCCAGGGCCAGGCAGCCGGCCAGGGTCACGACGGTGTAGAGCGCCAGCGCCGCGCCGACGGACCGCGGCGCCAGCACGTCCTGGTAGACGCTCAGGTACCAGACCCAGGCCAGCGCAACGCCCGCCGCCGGGTAGACGTGATCCGGTGGCGCGCGGTCCTCGTCGCCGCGCCCGAGCACCCGGGCCAGGGCGTCCCAGGGGTCGACCCAGCGCCACACCGGGCCCAGCGCGGCGCTCGCCACCACCGCCAGCGGCCACACGACCCCGACGACCAGCGCCGGCGCCAGGTTCTCCAGCTCGTCGTCCTCGCCGGCCCGTCCTGCAACGATCGCAAGCACGAGCAGACCCACCGCGACGGCGCGCGTGGCCACCTGGGGCGCCGAGAGCGAGCCCGCCCACGACGCGACCTCGCCGATGTCGCCGGCCGTCGCGCGCCTCGCTCCGCGCGGCACGGCGAAGGCGACGATCAGCACCAGGGCCGCCGCCGCGTAGGCGAGCACGAGTGGCGAGACCGGCAGTCCGTAGGGCTGGGTGAGGGGGTGGGCGAGAGGGATGACGTTTGCGCGCCAGGATCGCGGGTACCGGGAAACCGGTACACCAGGAGGATGACTCATGCGCAGGTTCGTCTCGGGGTCGGCCGGTGGGGCTCTCGTCGCCCTGCTGGTGGCTGCGCCCGCGCTCGCCGACCACACGAACCCACGGACTCCGCTCGCGCCGACGGCCGGCGCGATCTCGCCGGGCCTGTCACGCGGTGACGGCACCTGGCAGCACCTCGCACATCTCCAGGGGGGCGCCAGCCCCGCGCTGACCGGCGGCGGCACCGACCTCGAGTTCTTCACGCCGCTGGGCACGAAGGACGTCTACGGCGCGTTCGGGACGCTCGGCCAGGACGACGCCGGCAGCGTCGGCCAGCGGATCGTCCAGCTGACGCGCGGTGACGCGGTCGCGCCGGCGTGGGTCGCCGATCACGGCTCGGCCCACTGCACGACGTCGAACCCGAGCGGCACGACCGGCCTGCAGCACGACTCGCAGGTCGCCAGCCTCAACAACGTCAAGCTGATCACCGACACGACCGACGCGACCGGCCGCTGCCACGACCCGGACGGCGGCGGCATCGAGATCGTCGACGCGACCGGGATCGCGCACCCGGCGTTCGCCCCGCGCGAGGCGCATCTGCTGCGCTTCGACGGGTTCTCCCACACCCACACGGTCGACGCGCAGCGGCCGTGGATCATCTACAACAGCTCCGCCGACTTCTCCGGCAAGAACTGGATCGACGTCATCAACGCCCGCTCCTGCTTCGGCTCGGTGTCGTGGACGCTCGCCCAGCGCCGTGCCGCCTGCCGGCCGGTCGTGCACCGCATCGCGCTGCAGCCCGAGTGGACCCAGCAGCGCGACCAGAACACCGGGCAGCTCGAGCCCGGGTCGGCGACCTGCCACGACATCACGTACTCCGGCGGCCGGCTCTACTGCGCCGCGCTCAACGCCACGCTGATCCTCGACGTGTCGGGGCTGGTGGGCGCCAACGGCGCGGTCCGCGGCACGCCGCTGTCCTGCTCGGTGATCGCCGGGACGCGGACCGGCGCCCAGGTCACCGACTGCAGTGGGGCCCAGGCGGCCACCGCGCAGGCGACCGGCTGGCGGTTCCTGGGCACGTTCAACCACCCCGGCCGCGACTGCGGGCCTCCGGGGACCGACGTGCGCACGTGCAACTCCAACAACCAGGTGCGCTCCGACGACGGCGTGGCCGTCTCCCACGAGGCCGATCCGACGCCCGACCGCCGGTTCATGTTCGTCACCGACGAGCGCGGCGGCGGCATCGTGCCGCCGGGCTCCTCCTGCGCGCCCGGCATCGACAACCCCTACGGCAACGGCGGCGCGCACGCCTTCGACATCAGCAACCCGGCGAACATCCGCTACGCCACGACGCCGGCGGGCCGCAAGTCCGTCTACATCAGCGATGCCGTCGTGCCCGCCGCGACCTTCTGCGACGTCCACGTGATCGAGCAGATCCCCGGTGAGCAGCGCTTCGTCGCCGCCTACTACACGCAGGGCGTGAAGATCGTCGACTACTTCGTCGACGGGCAGGGCCGGTTGCAGTTCCGCGAGGCGGCCTCGTTCACGCTCCCCAACGCGAACACCTGGGCGGCCGAGCACTTCAAGATCGTCAAGAACCGCGACGGGACCCGCACGTACTTCATCGCCGCGGACGACATCCATCGCGGGATCGACGTCATGAGGTGGACGGGCCGGCCCAACCCGATGGGCGCGCAGGCTCCGCCCGCCTCGTCGAGCGCGACGGTCACGAACCTGGGCCTGGTCGGGGCGGCGGTGCTCCTGCTGCCCGGCGCCGCGGCTGCGGGCCGCCGCCGGCGGCGGACCACCCGCGGCTGACGGCGCTGGTCGGCCACGCTCACGAAGCCGGCGCGTCGAGGCCGAGCACGCCGGCGGCCGTACGGACCGCCAGCGACTCGTCGTGCGGGGCCAGCCCGGCCAGGGCGATCACGGCGCCCTCGACCGCCCCGACGAACGCCAGTGCGACGGCAGGCGTGGGCGCACCGGGAGGGATCGTCCCCGCCGCGCGCCCCGCGTCGATGAGGACGGCGCAGCGCTCGACGATCGTGTCGTAGACGCGCTCGACCTCCCGCCCGACCGGGTGGTCCTGACCGCTGAACTCGAGCCTCAACGCCATCACCAGGCGGGCGATGTCGCGCCGGCAGTAGATCGCGTGACCCCGCGCCAGGGCGAGCAGCGCGCCCCCGTGATCGCGCTGTTGCTCGTCGAGCCGATCGAAGCCCACCTCCCGCCGCCACGTGTCGAAGGCCCACTCGATCACGGACAGAGCGAGGTCTTCCTTGTCCTTGAACTGGTGATAGAGCGCCCCGCGCGTGTAGCCCGCCTCGCGGGCCACCTCGGCGAGCGCGAGGTTCCCGTAGCCGTAGCGCGAGAGCCCGCGGGCCGCCGACTCGAGCAGGGCGCCGCGCGTGCGGGCGCTGCGATCGGCTTGCGTCGGTCGGATACCTACAGACATGTATGTATGTTAGTGTACGACCGTGACGACCGACGGACGCAAGCTCGCCTCGCCCGGCTACGCGCTCACCCTCCTCGGCCTGGGGCACGCCGCCTGGGGGCTGGTCGCCTACCACGAGCCGCTCCGCGAGCTCGTGCGCGCCGGGGTCGTCCGCTCGGTCGGGGACGGGATCTTCGACACCGATCACGATCGCGGGCCTCGCGCTTCCGGCTTCTGGTTCTTGGCCTTCGCGCCGGCGGTGGCGCTGGCCGGCTACCTCGCCGAGGCAGCGCTGCGAGCGGGCGACCATCGCGCCGTCCGCGCGAGCGGTGGGACGGTGCTCGGTATGAGTGCGGTCGGCACGGCGGTGATGCCGAGATCGGGGTTCCCCGTGGCGATGCCGATCGGCTACTGGCTGCTGCGCCGCAGTCGGGAGCTCGCGTCGGAGGCTCCCTGATGACGTCGCACGGGGTCCGGGTGGTGCACGCCGACGAGCTCGACGTGAACACGCCGCAGACGCCGGGCATGAGCCGCGCTGCGGCGATCACGGCCGCTCGGGCCGGCGCCGAGAAGCTGTGGGCCGGGACGGTCGTGATCCACCCGGACGCCAAGACCGGCGCGCATCACCATGGTCCCCTGGAGAGCGTCATCTACGTGGTGACCGGCCGGGCGCGTATGCGGTGGGGCGAGCGGCTCGAGTTCACGGCGGAGGCCGGCCCGGCGACTTCATCTACGTCGCGCCGTTCGCGCCCCACCAGGAGATCAACGCCAGCCCGGACGCGCCGCTGTCGTGCGTCGTCGTGCGCAGCGGTCAGGAGCCGGTCGTCGTCAACCTGGACCTGCCCGACGTCGAGCCCAACCCCGAGCAGGTCCACTGGGTGGACGACATCCACCGGCAGCCCTGAGCACGCGCGCCGCCGGCGCCGCTCAGCCCACCGTCTGGTTCCAGCGGCGCAGCACGCGCACCTCGCGCTCGAAGCCGAGCACGCACACCGCGCCGGTGTCCAGCGCGAGGCGCCCGCCGTGGGCGACGGGCTGCCTCCATCCAGCGCGCCGCGAGGGCGCGAAGGATGTGGCCGTGGCCGACGAGCGCGACGTCGCCGTCGGCGTCGAGGACCTCCTCGAGCAGGCGGTCGCAGCGGGCCTGGACGTCTGCCGGCGAACTCGCCGCCCGGGCAGCCGTCGCGCCACAGGTACCAGTCGGGCCGCGCCGCGCGGATCTCCTTCGTGGTGCGGCCCTCGTAGTCGCCGTAGTCCCACTCCAGCAGCTCGTCGCGCGGTTGCGCGTGCTCGCCGAGCCCCGCGAGCTGCGCGGTCTCCCAGGCCCGCGACAGCGGGCTCGACAGCACCAGCGTGAACGTCCGGCCGGCGAGGACGTCGCGCAGCCGCTCTGCGTGGCTCGCGCCCGTCGCCGGTCAGCGGGACGTCGGTGCGGCCCGGTGTGCTTGCGGTCGCGCGACCAGGCGGTCTCGGCGTGGCGCACCAGCCAGACATCGTGCGGAGCCACGGCGCGCGTCAGCCCCGCGCCGCGGAGCCCGACAGGGCGGCCTCGTCGGCGACGATCTCCAGCCGGTCACGGGCCAGCAGCGAGACGCGGGACCGCCTCGTCGGGCCCGGCGACGACCCGGGCGAGCGCCGTCGCCTTGGCCTCGCCGGTGGTCAGCAGCACGATGCGGCGCGCGCTGTTGAGGTAGGGCAGCGTCAGCGTCACGCGCTCCGGCGGCGGCTTGGGCGAGTCGCGCACGCCGACGGCGATGCCCTCCGCGTCGCAGCGCCGCGTGGCCTGGGAACAGCGACGCGGTGTGCCCGTCGGGGCCCATGCCCAGCAGGGCGACGTCGAGCACCACGTCGCGCAGCGCGTCGGCGTACTCGGCCGCCGCCGCGTCGGGGCCGAGCTCGCCGCGGCAGCGGTGGATCTCCGCGCCCGGGCACGTCGAGCCGCTCGCGCACCATGCGGAACGTCGACTCCTCGTCGTCGGGCGGGACGCAGCGCTCGTCGCCGAACCAGAAGTGCACGTCGCTCCAGTCGGGCAGGCGTTCGCCGAGCAGCTCGTAGGCGCGCAGCGGGGTCGACCCGCCGGCCAGCGACGCGTGCGCCACGCCGTGGACGGTGCGCGCGCGTCGAGGGCCGTGGCCAGCACCTCCGCCGCGCGCTCGGCGGCCTCGGCCTCGTCGGCCACCATCGTCACCAGCGGCTCGCCCGTCATCTCGCTCCTGCCGTGGAGCCGGCGCCGGCGCTCACGCCGAGCAGACCGTTCGCCGCATGCATCGCGGGCGTGTAGGTCGGGTCGCGCAGCAGCGCCTGGCGGATCCCCTCGCCCAGGATCGCCGGCCTCGCCGCGCGACGCGCCGAGGATCGTCCACTCGCGCTCGTCGCCGCGGGCGTTGCGGTAGCGCGCGCGCAGGCCGCCCGGCCCGCGGTCGAGGCGACAGGTGGCGGCCGGAGGCCGTCTCCAGCGTGAGCCCCGCCAGGCCGCGGACCTGCATCGTCCGTCGCCGGCTCCAGGCGCAGCGCGACGTCCTGGCGGCGCGCGTGCGCCGAGCCGCGCAGCCCGTCGCGCGCCGGCGCCAGCGGGCTGAGCCGCCAGTCCAGCCGCGAGGCCAGCCAGCCGAGCAGCAGCAGGGCGGAGGTCGCCGACTCCGGGTTGTGGCGCACGGTGACGGCGCTCACCATCCGCAGGTCGGGCCGCAGCTTGACCGGGTCGAACGTCGCGGCGACGCGCTCGCGCCACGGCGTCGAGCGCAGCCAGGCGAGGTCGACCACGTAGGCGCGACGCGCGAGCTCGTCGGCGCGGCGCAGCGCGTCGCGGTCGTCGGGCTCGTCGTCGGAGTCCACGAGCACGACCTGCGTGATGCCCAGCAGCGCGTCGATCGCCTCGTGGTGGCCGTGCGGCGACCACACGACGGTCGGCAGGTCGGTCACCACGAGCGGGTCGACGATCGAGTCGGCGGCGTGCAGGTGGCGCTCACCGCAGTTCACGACGACGGTCTCGCGCAGCGCCGCGAAGGCGCCGGGGATCGGATGCACGTCGGACGCGATCGTGGCCACGACATCGAGCTGCTCGGCCCGGGCTCGACCGACAGCACGACCGTGCGCGACGCGTGGTAGCGGCCGACGCCCCGCAGCCGGTTGGCGATCTCGCCGCTCCACGCCTTGTCGACGATGCACACGAGGTTGAGCGTCCGCGCCGGCACGAAGCTCGCGTTCTCCGTGTGGCGCTCCTTCAGCAGCTGGCGCAGCGCGGCCTCGACCTCGCCCGGCGTGGTGTCGCGCGCGCTCCAGACGCTGTCGCTGACTCCGGGCACGCGGCCCCCGCTAGATCGCGCGCCAGTGGTCGCCGGCGAGCAGCGGGATGCCGTCGGCCTCCGGCGGGCCCTGGCTGCCGGCCTCGTACTGCGGCAGCGGCCCGGGCGTGGCCTCCCACACCTGCACGATCGGGTCGCAGATCTCCCACTGCGCCTCGACCTCGTCGTTGCGGGTGAACAGCGTGGCGTCGCCGCGCATCGCGTCCATGATCAGGCGCTCGTAGGCCTCGGGCGACTGCGACAGGAACGTCGTCCCGTAGAGGAACTCCATGTTCACCGGCCGGATGCGCATGCGCGTGCCCGGGATCTTCGCGCCGAGCGACAGCGACACGCCCTCGTTGGGCTGGAGCGTGAGGATGAGCTGGTTGGGCTTCACGCCGAGCGAGCCGTCCTGGGAGAACGACAGGTGCGGCACCGGCTTGAGCGTCACCGCGATCTCGGTGACCTTGCGGGCCAGGCGCTTGCCCGTGCGCAGGTAGAACGGCACGCCCGCCCAGCGCCAGTTGTCGACCTCGAGGCGCAGCGCCGCGTAGGTCTCGGTGTTGGAGTCGGGCGGCACGCCGTCCTCCTCGCAGGTAGCCCGGGCACCGGCTCGCCGCCCGACGTCGCCCTCGGACGTACTGCGCGCGCACGGCGATCCTCGGGACGTCCTCGGGCGTGGGCGGCGTCGATCGCGTGCAGCACCTTGACCTTCTCGTTGCGGACCTCGTCGGCCGAGAAGTTCGACCGGCGGCTCCATCGCCACGTTGCACAGCAGCTGCAGCATGTGGTTCTGGATCAGGTCGCGCAGCGCGCCGGACGTAGTCGTAGTAGCCGGCGCGCGAGCCCGACGCCGAGGTCCTCGGCCGCGGTGATCTGGACGTTGTCGATGTAGTTGCGGTTCCACAGCGGCTCGAACATGCCGTTGGCGAACCGGAACGCCAGCATGTTCTGGACGGTCTCCTTGCCCAGGTAGTGGTCGATCCGGAAGACCTGACGCTCGTCGAAGACCTCGAGCACCGGGCGTTGAGCTCGCGCGCCTCCTCGAGCGTCGTGCCGAACGGCTTCTCGATGATCACCCGCACGTCGGCCCCGGGATGGCGGCGCCAGCCCGTGCTCGCCGAGCCGGCCGACGATCACCGGGAAGAAGTCCGGCGCCGTCGACAGGTAGAACGCGCGGTTCATCGGCTGCCCCGCCAGCTCGTCGAACTCGGCGAGCTGCGCCCGCCAGCGCCTCGGACACGGCCGAATCGAGGTCGAACGTGCCGGGCACGTAGCGCACGTGCTCGAGCAGTCCGGCGAGGACCCGCTCGTCGGGCTCGCGCCGCGAGAACGAGCGGATCGCCTCGGCGGCCATGCGCGCGCGAACTCCTCGTGGCTCATCTCGCTGCGCGAGACGCCGATGAGGTGGAAGCGCTCGGGCATCGCGCCCTCGTGGGCGAGGTTGTAGAGCGCGGGCAGCAGCTTGCGCTCGGCCAGGTCGCCCGTGGCGCCGAAGATGGTGAGCGTCGTCGGGTGGACCGGGAGGCGCTCGAGCCCCTCGACCAGCGGGTTGTCGGGGACGGCCGTCGGGGCGGTCGTGCTCATGCCTTCGTCTTCACCGCGTGGCCGCCGAACTGGGCGCGCAGGGCGGCGTTGACCCGTGCGGCGAAGTCGCCCTGGTTGCGCGAGTCGAAGCGCGCGAACAGCGAGCCCGCGATGACCGGCATCGGCACGCGGCGCTCGATGGCGTCCTCGACCGTCCAGCGGCCCTCGCCGGAGTCCTCGACCCAGCCCTCGATGGCCTCGAGCTCGTTGCCCTCCTGCTCGAAGGCGCGCCAGGCCAGCTCGCACAGCCACGAGCGCACGACCGAGCCCTGCTGCCAGAGGTGGGCGACCTTCGCGTTGTCGATCGGGTAGTCGGACGCCTGCATCAGCGCGAAGCCCTCGGCGTAGGCCTGCATCATCCCGTACTCCACGCCGTTGTGGACCATCTTCACGTAGTGGCCGGCACCCGGAGGGCCGAAGTGCGACCACCCCGGTCGCCGATCGCGCTGCGGCTCTCCTCCGAGGTCGGCGGGGCCAGCACGTCGAGGATGGGCGCGAGGCGTGTCACGGCCTCATCGGGGCCGCCGACCATCATGCAGTAGCCGACCTGCAAGCCCCAGACGCCGCCCGAGGTGCCGACGTCGACGTACGCGATGCCCTGCCCCGCGAGCTCCTCGGCGCGGCGCTGGTCGTCCGTCCACCGCGAGTTGCCGCCGTCGACGATGGTGTCGCCGGGCTCGAGCAGCTCGGCCAGCGCCCGGACGGTCTGCTCGGTGGGGTCGCCGGCGGGCACCATGATCCACACCGTGCGCGGCGCCTCGAGCTTGGAGACGAGGTCCTCCAGCGACGACGCGCCCCGCGCCCCTGCGACTCGGCCGCGCTCACGTGGTCGGCGTCGGTGGTCGAAGCGCCACGACCTCGTGCTCGGAGTCGCGGTGGATGCGGTGCACCATGTTGCCGCCCATGCGGCCGAGACCGACGAAGCCGAGTTGCATCAGAGCATCTCCTTGATCTTGGCCGTGAGGGCGCGCAGCCCGCCGGCCGGGTCGTCGCCGTCGAGCGTCACGCGCTCGGCCGGCAGGCCATGGTCCCGCAGGGTCTCGAGGTCGCCGATCGCCTGCGCGCTGACGAGCTGGCCGAAGGTGAACGACTGGCCGGGGATCTCGATGTCGTCGCCCGCGGGCCGCGCGACGATCTCGAGGAAGCGGCCGGTCTTCGGACCACCCTTGTGCAGCTGTCCGGTCGAGTGCAGGTAGCGGGGGCCGTAGCCGAAGGTCGTCGCGGCGCCGGTCGCGTCGCGCACCGTCGCGCGCAGCTCGGCCACCGCCTCGTCGAACGCGTCCGACGGCGGCACGTAGCCGAGGATCGCCAGGTAGTGCGGCGCTGCGAGCCCGTCCACCAGCGCCCGCAGCGCGGCGTCGTCGGCGTCGGGCGGCTCCTGCAGCTCCCCGCCGTCGTCGAGCTGGCCGAGCACGCGCCTGGTGTTGTCCTTGGCCTCCTGGACGTTGGGCTGGTCGAAGGGGTTGATGCCCAGCACCCAGCCGGCGACCGCCGTGGCGAACTCCGCGAAGAAGAAGATCCGCGCCAGGTCGGTCGCCCCGCGCGCGGTGAGCGTGAGCACGGCGTGCCCGGCGCGGGCCAGCGCCTCGAGCGCCTCAGCGTGGCCGGCCTCGGCCGCCTCGCCGTCGCGCAGGTGCACGAACGTGCGGTCCTGTCCGTAGGCGTCCGCCGCGCCCAGCGGCTCGTCGGCGACGGGCAGGATGCCCTTGCCCTCCTTGCCGGTGGACTCGGCGACGAGCTGCTCGACCCACAGCCCGAACGAGCTCAGCGGGGGGTCGACCGCGAAGGTCAGCTTGTCGCGTCCGTGCACGGCGAGCTCGCCGAGGGTCAGGCCCAGCCACAGCCCGCTGTTGGCCTGCGATGAGTCGAAGGCGACGCTGGCCTGCTCGGCCACGCCGGCGCTCTCCAGCAGCGCGCGGACGTCGGCGCCCATGAGCGCGGCGGGCACCAGCCCGAAGGCCGACAGCGCGCTGTAGCGCCCGCCGATCTCGGGGTCGCCGTGGAAGATGTGCCGGAACTCGTGCTCGCGCGCGAGCTCCTCGACGCCCGAGCCGGGGTCGGTGATGGCGACGAAGCGCTGCCCGTCGGGGGCCAGCGACCAGAAGCGCTGGAACAGCGAGATCGTCTCGATCGTCCCGCCCGACTTCGTGGACACCAGGAACAGCGACCGCTGCGGGTCGATGGCCTGCTCCACGGCGCGCACGGCATCCGGGTGGGTCGAGTCCAGGACGTGCAGGTTCGGGAAGCCCTCGCGCGGCCCGAAGCTGCGCCGCAGCACCTCGGGGGCCAGGGACGAGCCGCCCATGCCCAGCAGCACGACGTCCGTGACGCCCTCCTCCGCGACCTCGCGCGCGAAGCCCTCGAGGTCGGAGATCATGTCCTGCATCGTCTCGGTGACCGTCAGCCAGCCGAGGCGGTCGGCCAGCTCGGGCTGGCCCTCGCGGCCCCAGAGCGTCGGGTCCTTGCGCCAGACGCGCCGTGCGACGTCCTGCGCCTTGGCCTCCTCGATGCGCTGCACGATCGCCGGCTCGAGGTCGTCGGGCAGCGACGACTCGATCGCCGGCGGGCGCGAGGTGATGATCGCCTCGCGCTTGGACTCGATGCCGACCAGCAGCTTCTCCATGGGGGTGACGAAGGCGTCGATGCCGTCCTTGAGCAGCTTGGCCGTGACGTCGTCGAGGTCGATGCCCGCCTCGGCCAGCGCCTGCAGGTCGGGCGTCGGGTCCTGGTCGGCGGTGGGGCCCGTGACCCCGGCGTGGTCGGCCGCCGCCTGCAGCGTCGCCATCGGCATCGTGTTGACGGTGTGGGGGCCGATCAGCCCGTCGACGTACATGGTGTCGGAGTACTTCGGGTTCTTCACGCCCGGTCGACGCCCACAGCGGCCGTTGCACCGGGGCGCCCGCCTCGCGCAGCGTCGCGAAGCGCTCGCCGAGGAAGATCGTCTTGAACCGCTTGTAGGCGGCGCGCGCGTTGGCCAGGCCCGCGCGGCCCTGCAGGTCCTCGCGGCCGAGCTTCTCCAGGCGCTTGTCGACCTCGCTGTCCACGCGCGAGACGAAGAACGAGGCGACGGAGTGGACGTCGAGGTCCTTGCCCTCGGCGTGGCGGCGCTCCATGCCGCGGATGAACGCCTCGGCGATGCGCTCGTAGGCGGCGACCGCGAAGAGCAGCGTGATGTTGATGTTGCGCCCCTCGTAGATCTGCTGCTCGATCGCCGGGACGCCCTCGTCGGTGCCCGGGATCTTGATCATGAGGTTGGGGCGGTCGACGGCGTCCCAGTACTCGCGGGCCTGCGTGTTGGTCAGGTCGGTGTCGAAGGCGAGGTCGGGGTCGACCTCGAGCGAGACGTAGCCGTCGTAGTGGTCGGTCGCGTCGTAGACGGGCCGCAGGACGTCGCAGGCGTCCTGGATGTCGCGCACGGCCATCGCGCGGTAGATGCCGCGCGTGTCGCCGCCGGCCCTGGCCAGCTCGGCGAGCTGGTCGTCGTAGTCGGGAGAGCCGAGGATCGCCTTCTCGAAGATGGCCGGGTTCGACGTGACGCCGCGCAGCGACTCCTCCTCGACCATGCGCTTGAGCTCGCCCGTCTCGACGAGGCTGCGGCGCACCTGGTCCAGCCAGATGCTGGTGCCCGCCTCGGTGATCGCCGCGAGGCGCTCGTTGACCTGCTGTCCGGTTGCCATCTGGCGTCAGCCTGCCTTTCGTGTTGCTGTCCTCGAGCTCCTGGCGCGCCAGCAGCGCCGCTCCGCGGACGCCGGCCTGGGGGCCGTACCGCGCGAGACGGATCTCCGTCCTGTGCCCACTCCCTCAAGGATGTACCCCTGCGCAACCCGCCTGGCCGGCTCGAGCAGCAGGTCGCCGGCGCGCGACACGCCGCCGCCGATGACCACCACGTCGGGATCGAAGGTGTTGACCATGTTCGCGATGCCGATGCCCAGGCGCTCGCCGAGGATGCGCAGGCAGTCGATCGCGTCCGCGTCGCCGCCCACGGCGGCGTCCACGACCGCGAGGCCGTCCCCGATCCCGCGCGCGCGGCCCAGGCGGTCCAGCGCCCGTCCGGCGGCCAGGTACTCGAGCGACGCCGGCTGCGGAGGGCGGGAGGCGGGCGGCGGGCGCGCCGTCCTCGAGGCTGGCGGCGACGATCAGGTGGCCCAGCTCGGCCGCCGCGCCGGTCGCGCCGCGGTGGATGCGCCCGCCGATCACGATGCCGCCGCCGACCCCCGTGCCGAGGGTCAGCATCACCAGCGTCTGGGCGACCGGGCGCAGGTCGTCGTCGAAGGCCTCGGCCAGCGCCGCGACCGTCGCGTCGTTGTCGACGAACGCCGGGGTGCCGAGGCGCTCCGCCATGAGCGTGCGCAGCGGGACGCCGCGCAGCGGGATGTTCACCGACGTCCGCGCCGTGCCCGTCTCGAAGTCGATGACCGACGGCACGCCGATGCCGACCGCGTCGGCGGGGCCGGCGGCTTGCACGGCCGTGACGAGCTGGTCGACGAGCGCCTGCGCGCCGTCGACGCGGGTCCGCTCGATGACCGGCTCGGACAGGCGCTCGCCGTCCAGCACGGCGACGGAGATCTTCGTCCCGCCGACGTCGACCCCGATCAGACGCTCCGTCACGGCGCTCACTCTTTCATGACGCACGCGCCAGCACCGTGGCCATATAGGCTGCCGCCCGATGCAGACCTCGCGCGTGTCGCGCAACGAGATCGTCGCCATGGCCGGCGGGGCGATCCTGCTGATCGCCCTGTTCCTCCCCTGGTACGAGACCAACCCGGACAACGCGGCGGCCAACATCGACGGCGAGAAGGGCTCGCTCAACGCCTTCCAGGCGCACCCGATCCTCAGCTGGCTGCTGCTGCTCACCGTGGCCGGGCCGTTCATCCTCAGCTGGATCATCGCCCGCGGGCACGAGCTGTCGTGGGCGCGCGGCGAGATGACCGCGGTCGGCACGATCGCCGCGCTCGGCCTCATCTTCTTCAACGGGGTGATCTCGCGGCCCGGAGAGCCGTCGAGCCAGATCTCGCTGGAGATCGGCTGGTACCTGGCGCTGCTCGGGTCGCTGATGATCGTCGTCGGATCGTCGCTGCGCGCCGCTGAGACCGGGCGCGCGCGCCGGCCGCCGGGGACGTTCTCGGCGTGAGCACCGCCGACGCCCCGATCCGGCCGGACCGCAACCTCGCGCTCGAGCTCGTGCGCGTGACCGAGGCGGCCGCGCTCGGCGCGGCGCGCCTGGTCGGTCGCGGCGCGAAGGAGGCGGCCGACCAGGCCGCGGTCGACGGGATGCGCGACGTGCTGCACCACATCCACATGGACGGCGTCGTCGTCATCGGCGAGGGCGAGAAGGACGAGGCGCCGATGCTCTACAACGGCGAGCGCATCGGCGACGGCAGCCAGCCGCAGGTCGACATCGCCGTCGACCCGCTCGAGGGCACGCGCCTGGCTGCGCTGGGCATGCCGAGCGCGCTGGCCGTGATCGCGCTGAGCCCGCGGGGCACGATGTTCGACCCGGGCCCGTGCGTGTACATGGAGAAGATGGCCGGCGGTCCCGACGTCGCCGACCTGCTCGACCTCGACCGCCCGCCGGGCGACACGCTGCGGCTGATCGCCGAGCGCCGCGGCGTCGACATCGGGGACATCATGGTCGTGGTGCTCGACCGCCCGCGCCACGAGGAGGGCATCGCCGCCATGCGCGAGGCGGGCGCGCGCGTGCGGCTCATCACCGACGGCGACGTCAGCGCGGCGCTCCTGGCGGCGAGCGACCGCTCGCCCGTCACGCTGCTGTGGGGCATCGGCGGCACGCCCGAGGGCGTCATCTCGGCGGCCGCGCTCAAGTGCATCGGCGGTGGCCTGGTCGGGCGCCTGTGGCCCCGCGACGACGCCGAGCGCCAGGCCGCGATCGACGCCGGCTACGACCTCGACAAGACCCTCACCCAGGACGACCTCGTGCGCAGCGACGACTGCTTCTTCTCGGCGACGGGCGTGACCGACGGCGACGTGCTGCAGGGCGTGCGCTACTTCGGCACCCACCACGCCACGACGGAGTCGATCGTGATGCGCTCACGCACGGGCACGCTGCGCCGCATCAAGGCGACGCACAACCGCGAGAAGCTGCGTCACTACGCCGCCGAGCCGTCGCGCTAGAGGGACAGCCCCTGAAGCCGCACGCCCGGCGTGCCGGTGCGCGCGACGGGCCGCTCGCTCGGCGGCGGCGCCTGCGGGTCGGGCACGTCGGCGGTCGTCGCGAAGCGCCCGACCTTGCTCTCGGCCAGGTCCAGGCGGGCGAGCGAGCGCAGGAACCCGTAGCAGACGAGCACGTGGATCCGCGACTGCGTCATCGCGTAGAGCCACCTCCCGGCCGTCGACGCGATCGCCGGGTAGAAGTTCGCCACCTCGATCTCGACATGGATGCGCGCCTGCCCCGGCTCGTCGCTCGGGCAGCGCGTCACGTCGATCTCCAGGTACCCGTCGCCCTGGCGGCCGCGGCCGGCCACGAGCACGCCGCGCATGATCCGCCAGCGCACGACCCCGCGCGAGCCGTCCATCTCGTACTCGGGCGCGTGGAAGGCCAGCAGCTCCAGCGGCCGGAAGAGCAGCACGACGAAGCGCTCCTCGTCGGTGTACTTGACCCGGACGAGGCCGAGCGTCACCCGTGTGAGGAAGCGCCAGTACGTGCGGGCCAGGCGCTCGAGGTACCTCGGCGACCAGCGATCGGCCAGCAGCGCCTCGGGCAGCAGCACGTCGCCGGACTGGATCGAGCGCACGGCGCCCGTCTCCGGGTCGACCGAGGTGTCGTCGGTCAGGCGGTCGATGATCGCCTCGCCCACCTGGCGGCGGCGGCCGAGCACGACGCGCAGCGCTCCCGAGACGATCGCGTAGACGGCCGCGACTGCGGCGACCGGCACGACGATGCGCGCGAGGCGGCGGCGGTCCATGGGCCGCAGGAGCCTATCCCGCAAGCGCCGCCCGGACCGCGTCGTCGAACCCCAGCGGCTCGTCGTTGAGGCCGGGGGGAGGCGGCCGCCGCACGATCGTCTCGGCGCTGAGCCCTTGCACGAGCGGCTTGGCGAGGCTGGGCTCCACGGGCGTGACGAACCCGACCCAGTAGGAGGACAGCCGCGGGGTGAGGACGGGGACGCGCACGACGAACGGGATCCGGCGCCCGGCGACCTTCGCGTAGCGGGTCATCATCTCGCGGTAGGTGAGCACGTCGGCCCCGCCGAGCTGGACCTCGGGCGGCGGCCCGGGGTGGATCGCGAGCCTGGCGAGCAGCGCCACGACGTCGCGGATGGCCACCGGCTGGCTGCGCGTGTCGATCCAGCGCGGGCCGATCATCACCGGGAGCCGGTCGACGAGGCTGCGCATCATCCTGAACGATGCGCTCTCGCTGCCGATCACCATGGCGGCGCGCACGTGGATCGTCTCGTCCACGTGCGAGGCCAGGATCTCCGCGACCTCCTCGCGGCTGCGCAGGTGCTCGCTCACGGAGTCAGGCCCGCCGTCGAGGCCGCCGAGGTAGACCACGCGCGCCACGCCGGCCAGGCGGGCCGCGCAACCGAACGTGCGGGCGGCCTCGCGATCGGCGGCGGCGAAGTCGCCGTCGGCCCCGGTCATCGAGTGCACGAGGTAGAAGGCCACGTCGATGCCGTCGAGCGCGCTCTCCAGGGAGGCGCCGTCGCGCACGTCGCCGCGAACGACCTCGGCGCCGCCGGGCAGATCGGCGCGCGCAGGGTCGCGCACGAGGCAGCGGACGTCGTGGCCGTCGCGCAGCAGCACGGGCAGGAGCCGGCCGCCGACGTAGCCGGTGGCGCCGGTCAGGAGGATCCTCTTCGAAGTGGTCATCGTCCTGATGCGTACGCGCCGGGCCACCCGCAGCGATGACCTGCTCGCGCGGGGCTCCCGTACCCGGTCGACCCGGGAGGAATCAGCACGCCGTGTTGAATAGACCTTCTGACGGGTGTTGAACGTGGAGCAGCTATCGATCAAGGACATCGCCGAGCGCACGGGCATCGCGGCCGGCACGATCCGCATGTGGGAGCAGCGCTACGGCTTCCCCTCGCCGGAGCGCACGGGCTCGGGCTACCGCCGCTATCGCGGCGACGACGTCGAGGCGCTGCGCCGCGTCCAGGCCTACCGCCATCGCGGCCTGTCGATCCCCGCGTCGATCGAGCGCGCCCGCGAGACGGGCGAGGCGTCCGATCATCCCTCGTTGTACGCGGCGGTCGCGGCCATGGACAGCGGGGCGCGGCCCCAGGTGCTGCGCAAGCGCACGCTGATCGCGCTGAGCCGCGCGATCGAGCACGAGACGCTCGCCCACGCCGCGGCGCCGCTGCTGTTCGCGGCCTTCCAGCACGAGGCGTTCTACCGTGAGGTCGAGGCGCGCTACCGGCGGCTGGCCCGTCAGTCTGACGAGGCCTTCGTGTTCGCCGACTTCCCCGCGGTGCGCCACGTGCCCCACGGCCCGACGGAGATCCCGATCTCACCCGACGATGCGCTGGGCAACGAGTGGGCGGTCGTCGTCGACGCCCCCGGCCTCGCCGTCTGCCTGCTGGCCTGGGAGCAGCCCGGCGCGACCGAGCCCGGCGAGCCCGGCGACCTCGATCGGCGCTTCGAGGCGATCTGGACCGTCGATCCCGAGGCCACGCGGCGCGCGGCCCACGTGGGCGCACGGCTCGTCGGTCGCTCCGAGCCGGAGACCGAGCAGCGGCTCAGCGAGCTGCTGGCCTCGCGGCCGCTGGCCCTGGAGCAGCCGGCGCCGGCGCTCACAGCGCTGACCAACCGCGTCGTCGGCTACCTCGAGCCCCGGGGCTAGATCCGCTCGAGCTCGACCTCGCTGCCGGCCGGCAGGTCGCCCTCGCCGCGCGGGACGATCGCCAGCGCATCGGCCGCGAGCATCGACGTGAGCTGGTGCGATCCCTGCGGGCCGGTCAGCTGGGCGCGGCCGTCGCGGACGCGCACGCGGGCGCACTCGTCGCGCTCCGGGCTGCGGGGGAAGGCCTCGGCCAGCACCGCCCGCTCCCGCGGAGGGTCGCCGGCGGCGCCCTGGAGCGCGGCCAGCGCAGGGCGCGCGAACAGCAGGAAGGTCACCATGGCCGACACCGGGTTGCCGGGGAGGCCGAAGACGAGCGTGGGCCCGCGCGTGCCGAACCAGGTGGGCTTGCCTGGCCGCAGCGCGACGCGCCAGAAGACCTCGTCGACGCCGAGGGCGGCGAGCGCGCCCTTGACGTGGTCGTGCGGCCCGACCGAGACACCGCCGGAGATGACCAGCACGTCGGCCACCTCCAGGGCGCGTTCGATGCCGGCACGCGTGCCCTCGGCGTCGTCCGGCACGCGGGCACGGTGCACCACGGGGCAGCCGGCGCGGGCGACGAGCGCGGCGAGCGTGAGCCCGTTGGAGTCGTGGAGCTGGCCGGGGGCCAGCGGCGCGCCGGCCTCCACCAGCTCGTCGCCGGTCGCCAGGACGGCGACCTGCGGCACGCGGGCGCAGCGCACGCTCGCGCGCCCGGCGGCCGCGGCCACACCGACGGCCGCGGCGCCCAGGCGCTCGCCTGCGCGCAGCACCGCGGTGCCCGCCTGGAGGTCCTCGCCCGGGTGGCGCACGTTGCGCCCCGGCGGGGTCTCCTCGTGCAGCGTCACGGCGCCGTCCTGCTCCGTCACGAGCTCGACCTGCAGCACCGCGTCCGCGCCCGCGGGGAGCGCGGCGCCGGTGGAGATCCGCACGGCCTCGCCGTCGCCGACGGCCAGCCCGGCCGGCGCCCCCGCGCGCGATTCGCCGACGACGGCCAACCGCCGCCCGGCCGGCCCCGAGCGCACGGCGAAGCCGTCCATCGCGCTGTTGGCGAACCCCGGCACGTCGTGGGCGGCGGTCACGTCCTCGGCGAGCACGCGCCCGAGGGCCTCGGCGAGCGCGACGTCCTGGGCCTCCAGCGGCGCCACGGCGGCCAGGACGCGCGCCCGCGCGTCGTCGATCGCGAGTGGCTCCGAGGACATGGACGACATCATGATGCCGTCAGGGAGGGCTGGTATTGACCCGGCCATGGCCGAGGCTCACAACGGCGCGACCCGGCCCCGGCCGGTGGCGGGCGCCCCGCCGCCCGAGCTGGCGGACGGCACGGCGGCGGCGCGCGCGTGGCTGCTCGCGCTCGTCGCGGCGACCCCGCTCGAGGCGATGGGCTCGCTGCCGGCGGCCCGCGTCGCGAGCGAGGGCCCCGGCCTGTGCGCCGCGGCGCTCGCGGCCCTGGGCTCCGACGCCGCGCTGGCGCGCCTCGAGGCCGGTGGCGATCTCGCCGCGACCGCCGCCGGCGCCGGGCGCGTCGCGGGCGCGGCCGGCCCGGCCGCGACAGCGGCGGCGCTCGCCGCGCTGCGCGACGCGCTGTGGTCGGTCCTCGAGCCGGGCCTGCCGGCCACCGACGGCCGTCACGTCGCCGCCCTCGCCACGCGCCTGGCGCGCGTGTGCGACGTGGTGACGGCGGCCGCGCTGGCCGGTGTCGCCCCCGGCGCCGCCGCGCCACCGTTCGCGCCGCCGAGCGAGGTGTCCTGGCCCACCGGCCCGCCGGAGGTCACCGTCTCCCGGGGCGGCGCGGACGAGGGCGCGGCGGCCGCGATCGTGCGCCGCGTCGAGCGTCGTGCCGCGGAGGACCAGGGCTTCTCGCTGCTCGCCGTCGAGGTGGACGACGCCGGGCGCCTGCTGGCGGCCGACCGGGGCGGCGCCGCCGCGCGTGCGCTGTCAGCGGCCGCACGGGCGATCGTGGAGACGGCCGAGCGCGCCGGCGCGAGCGTCGCCGCCGACGGCCACCGCCAATGGGTGGTCGCCGCGCAGGACGACGCGACGGGCGCGCGCGACCTGGGGGAGCGCCTTGCCGCGGCCGTCGCCGCGGCGGCCACCCTCGACGGCGTGCCGCTGGAGGTGTCGATCGGCGTGGCCGTCTGGCCGCAGGACGCCCGCGACCCGGCGGCGCTGCTGGCCCATGCCGACGAGGGCGTCTTCGCCGCCCGCGCCGCGGGCGTCCGCGTCGCCTGACGCGCGATGTCCCCGTCGCAGCTGCCGGCGCCCGTCGCGATGCTGGCCGCCGCTCTCGCCGGCCTCGAAGGCGCGGTCGCCGTGGTCCTCGTGGGCTCGCGAGCCACCGCGACCCACCGGCCGGACAGCGACTGGGACATCGGCGTCTACTACCGCAGCTCGCAACGCCTGCTCGACCCCGAGGACGTCCGCCGGCTCGGCTACGCGGGCCACGTGTCGGAGCTGGGCGAGTGGGGGCCCATCGTCAACGGTGGCGCCTGGCTCACCGTCGGCGGCACGCCGGTCGACGTCCTCTTCCGTGATCTCGACACGGTGGAGCGGTGGCTCGCCGAGGCGCGCCAGGGGCGGTTCGAGGTGCTGTCGCAGAACGGTCACATCGTGGGTGCGCCGACCTACCTGCCCGTCGGGGAGCTCGCGCTCTGCCGGCCGATCGCCGGTGAGGTGCCGCGTCCGGGCTTCCCGGGCCCGCTCGCGGCGACGGCAGCCGAGCGCTGGCGCGGGCGGGCCCGCGTCTCGCTGATGTTCGCCCAGGGCCATGCCTCCGGCGGTGACGCCGTCTGCTGCGCGGGCATGCTCGCCGGCGCCGTCCTCTGCGTGGCCCACGCTCGGCTTGCGGGGCGCCGCGAATGGGTGCTCAACGAGAAGCGGCTGGTGCAGCGCGCCGGCCTCGACGAGGCCCAGGCCGTGCTCGCCAGGCCGGGCGCCACGTCCACCGAGCTCGCCGCCACCGTCGCACGCGTCGGCACGCTGCTGCACACCGAGCCGCTCACCACGCGCTGAGATGACCGCGGCGCGCGGGGCAGCCGCTACGAGGCCGGTGCAGGCGCGCGCTGACCGCGCTGCACGACGACGCCGATCGTGCCCGTCGCCCGCATGCCGACCTGGCGCGCCGCGGCCGACGTGAGGTCGTAGTGGGCGCCGTTGGCGAACGGGCCGCGGTCCACGACGGGCGCCGTGACCGTGCGGCCGCGGTGGTAGATGTCCACCAGCGTGCCGCAGGGCAGCCTGCGGTGTGCGACCCCGACGAGGCCGCGGCTCAGCTTCTGCCCGCACGCGGTGCGCCGGCCGAAGAGCCCCGGACCGAACCAGCTCGCGCGGACGGGCCGGTAGACGGTGACCTGCGTCGTCGCGGGCGCTGCCGCGACCTGGGCGGTGGCGCCGTGGACGATCGCGCGCAGCGACTGGTGGCCGGCGACGTCCGCCCGCCAGGTCGCCAGGTAGGCGCCGTCGGCGCCGACCTGGGTCGTGGCCGCCGTGAGCCAGCGGCGCTCGACGTCCTGGCGCTGAAGCTCGAGGCGCTGGATCTCGACGGTGCGGCCGGCGTGCTCGGCGCCCACCCTGCCCTGCAGGCGCATGGTGCGGCCGACGAGGCCGCCCGGCCTGGAGAAGAGCGCGGGGACACCGACCTCGGCCACGAGGCCTCCCGCCGCGGCGGGCGCGGTCGCCGCAGGGGCCGGCGGGGGCGGAGCGACCTCCTGGGCGTGCGCAGGGGCAGCGCCGCACGCGATCAGCGCGGCGGCCAGAGCCGTGGGCTTTGCAGGGGAAAGTCTGGGCAAGACGGTGACGCGACGGCGGCAGACTGCCTACGGGGTGAGCTGTCGGGCTCGCGCTCGTCCGCGCTACGGGCCGGCCGGCCCGATTCGCCCCGGCGCGCCGCTGACGCGGCGCGCAGTGGTTCCCCCGATCACCGCGCGGCAGGGCCCGCGGCGACTCGGCAGTGCCAGCCACCGTACCCAACGCCGCGCGGTTCCAACCGCGTGCGGTCGAGAAGCCGCCTAGGGACGCGGCAGGCGCGACAGGGCCGAGCGCAGCGCCTGGCCGCCGACCGTGACCCCGATCTGCGCCAGTTCGCCGACCGCCTGGAAGGCCGTGGTCACGAGCTCGCCGGTCCCCGGCCGGCCGTCGCCGCGCTCGGTCGCGTAGCCGGCTGCCGGGATCTCCTCGGCCTGCCGGCCGCGCTCGGACCGGGCGGCCGGCGCGGCGGCGGCCGCCGCTGGAGCCTTCGGTGCGGCCGCGGCCTTGGCCTGCGCGGCGGGGCGGGGCCTGGCCGCGGTGGCGCGTGGCTTCGCGCGGCCGGCGGCGGTGGCGCGCGGCTTCGCGCGGCCCGCGCTGGCCGCGCTGCGCGGCTTGGCCCGGCCGGCGGCGCCGGTGGCGCGCGGCTTCGCGCGGCCGGCGGCGGCCGAGCTCGGCTTCGCCGTCGCCGGCGTGCCGGCGGCCTTCGCCCGCCCGGCCGGCTTCGCCCGCCCGGCCGTCGTCCCGCGGCCCGCCGCCTTGGCCGTCCTGGCCGGCTTCGCGCCTTGCGCCCGAGCCCCGTCCTGCTCCGCGGCGGCGGGCGCCGCGGGGGCGCGCCGCGCGCTGCGGCGTTGCGGGCGGGTGCGCGGCAGCGCGCTCATCACGTCGCGCTCGGTCGCGGCGTCGTCCTTGTCGTCGGTCGGAGCCATGGCCAGATTCTTTCGCATCGCTGCAGTCGGCGGCCCAGACGTGCCGAACATCTGAAACGACCCACAACGTTTCATGTAGTACCCGGGGGGCATGCTGCGCCCTAGGCATCTAGGAGGACAGGTCGTACCATCGAGCGGGCGTTCGAGCACTAACCTCGGGTGAGGTCTTGCCATGATTCGCCCGAGCGGCCTCTGAAGCAGAGCAACCAGCCGGCCCCTCCGGGCCGGCGTATTGAACGGACTGGGATGTCAGTAGTCGAACTGCAGGAACTCGAAGAGATCAAGAACCTCCTGGCCAAGGGTCAGCAGGTCGGCGTCCTCACGTTCGCGGAGATCGCGGCGGCCGTCGCCGAGATCGATCTCGACGAGTCCGACGTCGAAGAGCTCCACGGCTTCCTCGAGCGCGCAGAGATCGAGCTCGTCGAGGAGATCGACCCGGCCACCGCCGCCGCCAACGAGGTGGAGCGCGCTCCCGACAAGCGCACGCGGCGCAAGCCGAAGACGGCGCTGGACCTCAAGCCGGACATGACGACCGACTCCCTTCAGCTCTTCCTGAAGGACATCGGCAAGGTCCGCCTGCTCACGGCCCAGGAGGAGGTCGACCTCGCCAAGCGCATCGAGCGGGGCGACCTCGACGCCAAGCAGAAGATGGTCGAGTCCAACCTGCGCCTGGTCGTCTCGATCGCCAAGAACTACCGCAACCAGGGCCTGCCGTTCCTCGACCTCATCCAGGAGGGGACGCTCGGCCTGGTGCGCGCCGCGGAGAAGTTCGACTACCGCAAGGGCTTCAAGTTCTCGACCTACGCCACCTGGTGGATCCGCCAGGCGATCGCCCGCGCGCTCGCCGACAAGGCGCGCACGATCCGCATCCCGGTGCACGTCGTCGAGAAGCTCAACAAGATCGGGCGCGCCGAGCGCAAGCTCGTGACCGAGCTCGGCCGCGAGCCCACCGCCGACGAGATCGCCGAGGTCACCGGGATCGAGCCGGACGAGGTCGACTCGATCAAGCGCTCGGCGCAGGCCCCGGTCTCCCTCGAGAAGCCGGTGGGCGACGAGGAGGAGTCGGAGTTCGGGCAGTTCATCGCCGACGAGCGCGCCGAGTCCCCGTACGAGCGCGCGGCCGAGATCCTCACCAAGGAAGCGCTGCGCGAGGCGCTGGAGAACCTCTCCTACCGCGAGCGGCGCGTGCTCGAGCTGCGCTACGGCCTCGGCGGCGAGCACCCGCGGACGCTCGACGAGGTCGGGCGCACGTTCAACGTGACCCGCGAGCGCATCCGCCAGATCGAGAACCAGTCGCTGAAGAAGCTGCAGAGCCTCGCCGAGGCGCAGAAGCTTCGCGATGTCGCGTAGCGCGAAGCGCTCACGCACATCTGGATCGCGTAGCGCGACGCGCTACGGCACATCGTCGATCGCGTAGACGTCGGCCACCCGTCCAGCGCGCTCAAGCGGCCGGGCGCGAGGGCCGATCGCTACGGCATGGCCTTCGACCTCAACGCCGCCCTGCACCATCTCGTCGAGTCGGGCGGCTCGGACCTGCACCTCAAGGTGCCCTCGCCGCCTTCCATGCGCCTCGACGGCCAGCTGTGCCCGCTGCCCGGCGCAGAGCGGCTGAGGCCGGAGGACACCGAGCACGCCCTGCAGACGATGCTCATCGACCCGGCCAAGGCGACGGAGTTCCGGGAGGCCAACGAGATCGACTTCTCCTACGCGATCGAGGGGCTCGCCCGCTTCCGCGCCAACGCCTTCCGCCAGCGCGGCTCGATCTCGATCGTCATCCGGGCCATCCCGTTCACCATCCGCAGCTTCGACGACCTCGGGCTCCCGCCGGTCATGCGCACGCTGGCCGAGGAGGAGCGCGGGATCGTCCTGCTGACGGGCACGACCGGCTCCGGCAAGTCGACGACGCTCGCCGCGATGATCGACCACATCAACACCAACCAGGCGCGCCACATCGTCACGATCGAGGACCCGATCGAGTTCCTGCACCGCGACAAGCGCTCGCTGATCAACCAGCGCGAGGTCGGCATGGACACCGCCTCCTTCAAGCAGGCGCTGCGCCGCGTCCTGCGCCAGGACCCCGACGTCATCCTGATCGGCGAGATGCGCGACGAGGAGACCGTGCACACGGCGCTGAGCGCGGCGGAGACCGGCCACCTCGTCTTCTCGACCGTCCACACCGTCGACGCGACGGAGACCGTCAACCGCCTGATCGACTTCTTCCCGCCGCACATGCACCAGCAGGTGCGCGCGATGATCGCCGGCACGCTGAAGGGCGCGATCTCCCAGCGCCTCGTGCCCACCGCGGACGGCCACGGCCGCGTCGCGACGTGCGAGGTCCTGCGCATGACCGGCCGCGTGCGCGACATGATCATGGACCCGACGCAGACGGGCCGCCTGCCCGAGGTCATCCAGGAGGGCGGCTTCTACGGGATGCAGACCTTCGACCAGGCCCTCTTCGGCCACCTGAAGGCCGGCCGCGTGACGATGGAAGAGGCGATGAAGGCCGCCACGAGCCCCAACGACTTCAAGCTGCTGGTCGCCGCCGACGGCCGCCGCGGCACGACGATGGACGACCTCGCCGACAACGAGGCCCGTCGGGCTCCCGCCATCGCATAAGCGGCTCCCGTCACGGACGGAAACCACATAGCATCCGCCGCGTGGAGCACTGGGACCTGCGCTCGCTGTCGGTGCAGCCGCACCGTCCCGAGATCGTCCACTCGGCGCGCGGCGACGCGCGCTCGATCGTGCTGCACCTGCCGGCCGGCGAGGCGCTGCAGGACCACGAGGTCCACGAGCGCGCCCACCTCGTCGTGATCGAGGGCGAGGTCGACGTCACCGCCGGAGCCGACGCGGCCAGCGGCGGCCCGGGCTTCTTCTGCGTCTTCGGGCCCGGTGAGCGCCACGAGGTCCGCGCCCGCAGCGACGCGCGCCTGCTGCTCGTGCTGGCGCCGTGGCCGGGCGACGGGCATCCCGGCGCGCGCGACGCTCCGTGAGCGCGGCTGCGGAAGCCGCGCTGATCTAGGCTTGTCCTCATGCAGACCACGCTCGCCCAGTTCAACGAGACGACCTCGACCGATGCCTTCGCGCTGCAGAACTCCAAGCTGCTCAAGGTCTCGCTCAACCAGGTCACCATCCAGGCCAAGCTCGGGTCGATGGTGGCCTACCAGGGCTCGGTGACCTTCGAGCACGCCGGATCGGGCGGCATGTCGCGCATGCTGAAGAAGGCGGTGACCGGCGAGGGCCAGAGCCTCATGAAGATCACCGGCTCGGGCGAGGTGTTCCTGGCCGATCAGGCGCAGGACGTCCACCTCGTCTACCTCGAGAACGACGAGATCACGGTCAACGGCCAGAACCTGCTGGCGTTCGACTCGGACATCGACTGGGACATCCAGAGGGTGCAGGGCGCCAGCGGCATGATGGGCGGCGGCCTGTTCAACACGAAGCTCCACGGCACCGGCTGGGTGGCCGTGCTCTCCGACGGCCCGCCCGTGCTGCTCAACGTGGCGCAGGCCCCGACGTTCGCCGACGCGCAGGCGGCGATCACGTGGTCCTCGGGCGTGTCGACGTCGATCCGGACCGACTTCAAGATGAAGAACCTCATCGGCCGCGGGTCGGGCGAATCCGTGCAGATGGCCTTCAGCGGTCAGGGCTGGCTGCTCGTACAGCCCTCCGAGGGGCGCATCGTCGCGCCCGCCGGGGGCAGCAGCGGCGGCGGCGGCGGGCTGGGCAACCTGCTCAACGGCTGACACTTCAGTTGGTAAAGTAAGGGCACATGGATGAGTCCTGCCCTGTCTGTCGCACCGCCGACGTCGTCTGCGGCAAGTGGACGCTGCTGCTCGTGCGCGATCTCGCCGAGGGCCGCTCGCGCTTCTGCGAGCTCGAGCGCTCGCTGGCCGGCATCAGCCCGCGCACGCTGTCGTTGCGCCTGCGCGCGCTGGAGGACGAGGGCATCGTCGATCGCCAGACCTACGCCGAGGTGCCCCCGCGCGTCGAGTACGCGCTGACCGCCAAGGGCCTCGCGCTGCTGCCGATCATCGACGGCATGCGCGAGTACGGGACCCGCTGGCTGGGCGCCGAGGCGTGCGAGGGCGACCGCGCCGCCCGCTCCCGCTCCCGTGGCCGCCTGACAGCGCACGGCCGCGCCGCAACCCCCGCCGCCCTCGCGGGTTCCTGCAGGGCATGCGAGCACGGAAGCGTGCAGGCGTTGACCGCGCCGCGGGCGCCGCTAGCCTCGGCCCGGTGCGTCGTGCGGCGGTCACCCGTCGGCGTGCCCTGACCCTCGGCGCCGCGGCCGGGCTGGGCTCGCTGCTCGCGTCGACGCCCGTCGCCGCACTCGGCCGCGGGCGCGGCGCCAGGCCTAGCGGCTTCGGCCTCGTCATCGACCCCTCCGACTTCCCGGCGGGCGGCGGCACGAGCCGCGTGCTGCGGGCGCCGCGGCGCTTCGACCTCGTCGGGCTGCGCGGCGCCCGCGGGCACGTGGAGCTGCGCGTGCGCAAGCGCGGCGCGGCCTGGAGCGACTGGGTCCCCGTCGCCGTGCACGGCGACCACGCGCCCGACACCGGCAGCGCCGACCGCGCCTCCGACCCCGTCTGGGCCGGCGGCGCCGACGAGCTGCAGCTTCGCGCCGGCCGCCCCGTGCGCAGCACGCTGCGCGCGCACTTCGTGGCGGTGCCGGCGCGCGCCGTGCCGCGCGCGGCCCGCGTCGACTCCGACGGGCTCGCCGCCCGGGCGGCCCAGGCCCCCGTGCGCGGGACGCCGCCTCCGATCATCCCGCGGGCGGCCTGGGGCGGCGACGGGGTCGTGCCGCGCGAGCCGGCGAGCTTCGGCGAGGTCCGGGCCGCCTTCGTGCACCACACGGTCACCGCCAACGCCTACGCCTCGTCGCAGTCGGCGGCCATCGTCCTCGCCATCGCCAAGTACCACCGCGACACCAACGGCTGGAACGACCTCGGCTACAACTTCATCGTCGACCAGTACGGGCAGGTCTTCGAGGGCCGGGCGGGCGGCGTCGACCAGGCCGTGATCGGGGCCCAGGCCCAGGGCTACAACCGGCTCTCCACCGGGATCGCGCTGCTGGGCACGCACGGTGCCGCCCCGATCTCCGAGGCCGCCATGCGCTCGCTGTCGCAGCTCGTCGCCTGGAAGCTGTCGCTGCACGGCGCCCCGGTCGTGGGCACGACGATCCTCGAGTCCGGCGGAGGCGACGCCAACCGCTTCCGGCGCGGAGCGCAGGTGTCCTTCAACCGCATCTGCGGCCACCGCGACGGCAACGGGACGTCGTGCCCCGGAGAGGCGCTCTACGCCCAGCTCCCGGAGGTGCGCCGGCGCGCCGCCGCGCTGGCCGGCCCGGTCACCCGGCGCGCGTCGGCCACGGTCGCGAGCGCCAGCGACCGTGTGCCCTACGGCCAACGGGTCCGCTTCTCGGGGCTCGTGCGCCGGGCGGACGGCACCGCGGCCGCCGGCGAGCGCGTGGTGGTGCAAAAGCGCGGCGCGACGCGCTGGGTCACGATCGCCCGGACGCGCACGGACGACGCCGGCGCCTGGTCGGTGTCGGTCCCCTGGCGCAGGACGGGGCAGGTGCGCGCGCGCACGGCGGGCATCACCTCCGGCGTGGCGACCGTCGCGGTCCTGCCCCGCCTCGAGGCGCGCACGCGCGCACGGCGCGTGCGGGTCGGCACGTCGGTCGTGCTGACCGGTCGCGTCTGGCCGTCGGACCGCGTCGGGGTGCTCATCGAGCGCAAGCACGGCGATGGCGTGTGGCGCAAGACGGGGGCCTACAACGCGAGCGTGAGCGGCAACGACTGGCGTGTGTCCATCCGGCTGCTGCACACGGGGCTCTACCGGTTCACGGCCGGCTCGGGGACGAGCCGCGTCTACACGAACGCGGCGCCGCTGTTCGTCCGGTCGCTGCGCCGCCGCCGGCGCCGCTAGGCGGTGACCCCCAACGCATCTCGTCGGGGCGCCTGCCAACCGGCCAAACGTCACGGTCGCGCGCTTCAGCGCGACGCGTGTGACGTTGAGCCGGTCAGAGCGGCATAACGTGACATCGGCGGCTCAATCGGCGACCGATGTGACGTCAGGCCGGTTGCTTCCCCGGCCGTCATCGTCCGCATCGCGCACTGCATGCACATCGTCGTGTGATCATCGAGGACCATGATCGAACATGCGAGGACCCCATGACCGCGGTGGGCGTCCGCTACATCGTGCGTGACGTCGATGCCGCGGTCGCCTTCTACACGGAGCATCTCGGCTTCAGCGTCGAGATGCGCCCGGCGCCGGGCTTTGCGAGCCTCTCGCGCGGGTCGCTTCGCCTCCTGCTGAACGCCCCCGGGGGTGGCGGCGGCGCGGCGCAGCCCATGCCCGACGGCCGAGTCCCCGAGCCGGGCGGCTGGAACCGCATCCAGCTCGAGGTCGACGACCTCGCCGGCGTGGTCGCCGTCCTGCGCGCCGCCGGCGCCACGTTCCGCAACGAGATCGTCAGCGGGCGCGGCGGCGCTCAGATCCTGCTCGAGGACCCGTCGGGCAACCCGATCGAGCTGTTCCAGGCCGCCTAGAGCACGGTGCCGGCGGCGAGCACACCGCCGCCCAGCGCTATGACGGTCGCCGCACGCATACGGGCCGGCGTGAGCCACGACGGTGCCCGCAGGGCCAGCCAGGCGCGCAGCCCCGTGGCCGCCGTGCCGGCTGTCATCGCCCCCATGGCGCACTGCATGCACATCGCCGCTCGAGTATCGCACGGCCCGCGTGCCGTCAGTGCGCGTGGGCGTCCCTGGCTCCAGCGAGCGCGGAGGCGGGGACCCGCGCCACGAGATGCGCCGCCAGGCCAGTGGTCAGCGGCACCGACACGAGCAGCGCGATCGAGCCCACGAGCGTGGCGACGACGGGCTCGGCCACGAGCTGCCCGTTGACGGCGTCGGTGGCACCGACGCCCGCCTCGCGCAGGCTGAGCGCCAGCCCGGTGAGGGCGAGGACGCCGCGCAGACGGGCGACGATGACGCTCAGCGCGGCGAAGCCGATCGCGAGCACCGAGGAGCCGGCCGGCACGCGAGGCGGTGAGCGCGCGCAGGCCGCCGTCCCCGCCGACGCGACTCGCCGGCCGGGCGCGGGTGGAGACCGTGGCCATGCCCCGCGCTTCGGCGGGGGCTCCGCCGGTCCTGCCTCAGCCCGCGCAGCCCGCGCAGGCGCCGCGCAGCACGACGTCGTGCTCGCGGACCGCGTAGCCCAGGCGCTCGGACAAGCGGGCGATGGCCCGCTCGAGGTCGTCGTCCTCGAAGGTGTCGACCCGCCCGCAGGCCGAGCAGATCACGTGGTGGTGGTGCTCGCCGTCGGGCAGCGCGGGCTCGTACGCCGCGATGCCGTCGACGTCGAGGCGATGGACGAGGCCGAGCTCGGCCAGCGTGTCGAGCGTGCGGTAGACGCTGGCCAGGCCCACGCGGCGATCGCCGCGCTGCAGCTCGGCGTGGATCTCCTGGGCACTGCGGCAGCAGCTCTGCCGGGCGAGCGTGTCCATGACCTGCCGGCGGGCCCCACCCGCCCGGTGGCCCTCCTCTGCCAGGCGGCCCTGGGCGTGCTCAAGCCAGTCGTCGTGACCCATGTGGCAAGCGTAGCGCGTAGTAATGCGAATGGATCTCATAGTCGTCTACAGTGCGGACCATGCTTCGCTCGCTCCTGGGGCTCGCCGCCGCCGGCTCGATCCTCGCGCTCGCCGCCTGTGGCGACGGCGACGCGGGCGCCACGGGCGACAGGCCGGTTGTCGTGGCCACGACCACGCAGGTCGCCGACCTCGCCCGCAACGTGGGGGGCGACCGCGCCGACGTCCGCGCCCTCCTGCGCCCGGAGGCGGACCCTCACGACTACGAGCCGCGCCCCAGCGACGCCGAGGCGATCGCCGAGGCGGGTCTCTTGCTCGCGTCGGGCGGCGAGCTCGATGAGTGGCTCGACGACCTCGTGCAGAGCACCGGGGGCGATGCGCCGGTCGTCACGCTGCTGGAGCGGGTGGGCGCGACCGACCCCCACTGGTGGCACGACCCGCGCAACGCGATCACCGCCGTCGGCGCCATCCGCGACGGGCTCGTGCGGGCCGACCCGGCCGGGCGCACCGTGTACGAGCGCAACGCACGGGCCTACGCCGGTCGCCTGCAGGCCCTGGACCGCGAGGTCGCCGCCTGCCTGCGGCGCGTGCCGGCCGCGCAGCGGCGCCTCGTGACCACCCACGACGCGCTGGGCCCGTTCGCCCAGCGCTACGACATCGAGGTGATCGGGTCGGTGCTCGACTCGCGCTCGACCCAGGCCCAGCCCTCGAGCGGCGACGTTCGCGAGCTGGTCGAGCAGATGCGGGCGCGCGACGTCCGCGTCCTGTTCGCCGAGACCTCGGTCGCGCCGCGCCTGGAGCGGGCGATCGCGAGGGAGGCCGGCGCGCGCGTCGGAGCGCCGCTCTACGCGGACACGCTCGGCCCCGAGGGCTCGGACGGCGACACGTACGTGCGCTCGGTCGCGGCCAACGCGGACGCGATGGTGCGCGGCTTCACGGCGGGGCGGGAGCGCTGCACGCCCGCCGATGCCGCGCGCTAGCCGATGCCGTCCTACCTCCAGCACGCGCTGCTCGAGCTGGCTCTCCTGTCGGTGCCCGGCGGGATCCTCGGCGCGTGGATCGCGCTGCGCAGACTGGCCTTCTACACGCACGCCGTGGGCACGGCGACGTTCCCGGGCCTCGTCGTGGCAGGGCCGTGGGGCGTGCCGCCGCAGCTCGCGGCGCTCGGCGCGAGCACGCTGCTGGCGGCCGGGCTCGAGCGCCTGGTGCGCGGGCGCCGGGTGGCGCCGGACGCGGCAACCGGCCTGCTGCTCGTCGGCGCGCTGGCGCTCGGCGTCGTGCTCGCCTCGGACGTGTACGGGTCGGGCGCGAGCGTCGACCGGCTCCTGTTCGGCAGCGTCTTCGGGGTGACCGACACCGACCTCGCGCTGACCGCGGCGGTGGCGCTGCTGACCCTGCTCGTCTCGGCCGTCTGCTTCCGGGCGTGGCTGGCGACGGCCTTCGACCCGGGGAGCGCCCGCTCGCTGGGCGTGCGCGAGCGCGCCGCCGACCGGGCGCTGCTGGGGCTCGTGGCGCTCGCGGTCGTCGTCGCGGTCGACGCCGTCGGCGCGCTGCTGGTCGGGGCGCTGTTCGTGGTGCCCGCCGCCACCGTGGCGCTCGTGGCCGGCCGCGTCGGCACGCTGCTCGCCGGCGCCGTCGGCCTGACCCTCTGCGAGGCGGTCGCCGGTCTGTGGATCGCGCAGGCCGCCGACGTGCCACCCGGCCCGGCGGTCGCCGTCCTGGGCGGCGTCCTGTTCGCGCTGACGGCGACGGCGTCGCGGGCGAGGGCCGCGCGGTGACCGCCGCGCCGGAGCTCGTGCGCGTCGACGGCCTGTCGGGCGGTTACGGCGGCGAGCGACTCGCGTTGCGCGACGTGGGCTTCGCCGTGCGCGCGGGCGAGTCGCTGGCCGTGCTCGGGCCCAACGGCGGCGGCAAGACGACGCTCTTCCGCGCGCTGCTGGACGAGCTGCCGGTGCGCCGCGGCGAGGTGGCGCTGGCCGGTCGTCCCGCCTACGTGCCCCAGGGCGAGCGCACGCGCCTGGACTTCCCGGTCAGCGCGCTCGACGTCGCGCTGATGGGCGCCTACGCGCGGACCGGGCTCCTCCGGCGCGTCAGCCGCGCCGACCGGCGCCTGGCCGCCGGCGCGCTGGAGCGCGTGGGGATGGCAGACCAGGCCGGCGTGCGCTTCGGCACGCTGTCGGGCGGCCAGCGCCAGCGCGTGCTCATCGCGCGCGCGCTGGCCCAGGACGTGGCGGTGCTGCTGTTCGACGAGCCGCTCAGCGGCGTCGACCGCGTGAGCGCGAAGCGCATCGAGGCCCTGTTCGAGGAGCTACGGGGCGAGGGCCGCGCGCTGCTCGTCGCGACGCACGACATCGCCCACGGCCGCCGGTCCGACCGCGTGCTGTGCCTCAACGGCCGTCAGGTCGCCTTCGGCGCGCCCGCGGAGGCGCTGACCATGGAGGCGCTCGAGCAGACCTACGGCGGCGACATCGTGCGCCTCGACGGTGGTGCGGCGCTGATGACCGTCGAGCACCACCACGATCACGATCACGAGCACGGGTGATGGCCGTCCTCGACGCCCTGCTCGAGCCGTTCAGCTCGGGCATCGGCCGCCGCGCGCTGGCCGAGGTCGTGCTGCTCGGCCTGGTGTGCGGCCCGCTGGGCGTGTGGGTGCTGCTGCTGCGCCAGGCCTACGCGGCCGAGTCGCTGGCCCACGCGATGCTGCCCGGGCTCGTGCTCGCTGCGCTGACGGGCCTGCCGCTCGTGCTGGGCGCGGTCGGCGGGCTGCTCGCCGGCGCGGCCCTGATCGCGCTGGCCGCGCGCGATGAACGGATCGGGGGCGACCTGGGCGTCGCCGTCACGATCACCGCGCTGACCGGCTGCGGGGCGCTGCTGGCGCTCGCGCCCGAGACACCCGCCCGCCTGCAAGAGCAGCTCTTCGGCGACCTGCTGGGCGTCGGGGACGCCGACCTCGTCGTGGCCGCCCTGGCCGCCTGTGGCGGCCTGACCGTCCTGGGCCTCGCGCATCGCGGGCTCGCCGTCGCCGCGTTCGACCGCGGGTCGGCGGCGGCGCTCGGCGTCCGGGCCGCGCGCGTCGAGCTGCTGCTGCTCGTCGTCCTCGCGTTGACGATCGCCGCCGCCGTGCGCGGGCTGGGCAGCCTGCTCGTCGTCGCGCTCGTGCTCGCGCCCGCAGCGACGGCGCTGCGCGCCCGCCGGCGGCTGCCCGCGACGCTCGCGCTCGCGGCGGGGCTCGGCGTCGCGGTCGGTGTCGGCGGCCTGGAGCTGACCCACCACGCGCGCATCGCGGCGGGAGCATCCGTCGCGCTCGTGGCGGTCGGGCTGTTCGCGCTGTCGCTCGTGGGCGGCGGGGGACGGCGAGCGCACGCACGCGCAGGCTGGCCCGGTGGAGGCGCTGGCCGAGGTCCGCTGACGCCGTCGCGCCGCGCTGCAAGGCGGCCTGCGGCGCAGGAGGACAGCCGGCGGCCGGCCCGAATCCGCCGGGCATGGGCAGCTCGCCGCTCCGTTCAGCGCTGCACGCGTTCGCCGAGGAATGCGCGTGGCAGCTCTCAGCCGACACGGCCGACGGCGCCGAGGTGCCCTTCGAGGTCGTCGAGCAGGGCCGGCGCGACGCGCCGCTGTACTGCTACCGCCCGCTCGTCGCGCGACTTCATCGCCCAGCGCATCGGCCTGCTGGGCCGGCTGCCCGCCTATCCGCCGCGCCGCCCACACGCTCGGCGCGTGCGCCGGCCTGGACGACTACCTCGCGCGCCCGCGGCGAGCCGCCGCACGGCGACGCCGCGCGAGCGCACCGACGCGGCGCTGCTCGCCTTCCTGGGCCGCGTGTTCGAGGACACGACGGACTTCGCGCTGAGCCCCGAGCGCGTCGACGCGCGCCTGCAGCGAGCTGGAGGCGCTGCTGCTCGACGGCCGCGCCGAGACGGTGGTCATCGCACCGCTGCTCGGCCTGGCCATCGCGTCGGAGCAGGTCGCGCTGGCCGACGGGCTGGCGCTCGTGCGCGGCGACGCCTTCGGCGAGGACGCGCCCGGCGACGCGCTGTGGACGCGCGGCGCCGACGAGCCCCACGTCCTCGCCGTCCTGCGCTGGGAGCTGGCACCCGGCGACCCGGCGCCCCGTCGCCCACGCGCGCGTTCGCCTGGCGCGCCTGCGGACCGCGCTGCGGCTGCTGCGACCCCGCCGGCGCGACGTTCGGCCCGCTGGGCTGGACGCGGACCGGAGCGGGCCCGTGGCAGCCGTTCGCGCTCGGGACGAGCGTGCCCGGCGAGGGCCGCATGCACGTCGCGCCCGAGGAGGAGGACGAGCTGCGCGCCTTCTGCAGCCTCGTCGCGCGCCGCACGCCGCGCAACGGCGAGCTGGCCTGGGCGCTGCGCCGCTACGAGCTCGGCTGCGAGCGCGGCGTCCCCGCGCGACGCGCTGACCGACCACCTGCTCGCGCTGCGCGCGCTGCTCGAGCCCGAGGGCCCGCAGTCGGGCCGGCTGCCCGGGCGCCTCGCGGCGCTCTGCGCCCAGCCCGAGCGGCGCGCCGAGCTCGCCGCGCGCGTCGCGCACGTGGCCGCGCTCGAGCGCGCGGTCGTCGCCGGGCTGGCCGCCGGACCCGGCGCTCGGACGAGCTCGCCGCCGAGCTGACCGGGCACCTGCGCGCGCTGCTGCGCGACGTCCTCTGCGGCCACCTCGACCCCGACCTGCGCGCGACCGCCGACGCGCTGCTGGCCGAGGACGAGGACGCCGCCGTGCCCGCCGGTTGACGCCGCGCGGCCTGGGCGCGATCGCGAGCTGCGGTCCGAACGCCCGGGGCCGCGGATCGCTCTCGCTCACCCGCCGCCGACAGGCGCGCGTGGCGCCCGGGCGCGCCTAGGCGAACAGGTGGCGCGTGCACCAGCACCAGCCCGTCGACGTCGTGGACGTCGCCCTCGAGCTGGGGCACGACCACCGGCGTCGCGCTCGCCGGTCTCGGCCTTGAGGTGCTCGATCGCCGCCGCGTCGCGCTCGGTCAGGGCGCGCTCCTCCTCCCACGTGCGCGCGACCTTGCCGGCCAGCTTGTCGCCCAGCGCCTCGCGCAGCTCGGCCTCGACGGGCGCGGGCGCATCCGGGCCCACGCCGTCGAGCGCGTGGACGCGGTTGACGACGAGCCCGCCGAACGCCATCCCGGCGTCGCGCAGCTTGCCGCGGAAGAAGATCGCCTCCTCGACGGGCTCGCGCTCGGGCGAGGTGACGATGAGGAACGTCGTCGACGGGTCGGCGAGCAGCCGCTTGACGCCCTCCGCGCGCTCCTTGAAGCCGTCGATGAGACCGCCCAGCGCGCGGAAGAAGACGCCGAGGTCCTCGAGCAGGTCGACGCCGGTGAGCGCGCTTGAGCACCGAGAAGACGACGCTCGTGCCGCGGCCCACGACGCGCGCGGCGAGCCCGGTCGGGGCGAGGAACACCCGCAGCGCGCGGCCCTCGAAGAAGCTCGTCAGCCGGTCGGGCGCGTCGAGGAAGTCCAGCGCGTTGCGCGACGGCGGCGTGTCGAGCACGAGCACGTCGAAGCGCCCGGAGCGGTCGAGGTCGTAGAGCTTGGCCACCGCCGTGAACTCCTGCGAGCCCGCGACGGCGCCCGAGAGCTGCTGGTAGATGCGGTTGCCGAGCACGTCGTCGCGCGTGCGCTCGTCGGGCGCGAGGCGCTCGATCAGCTCGTCGAAGGTGCGCTTGGCGTCGAGCATCATCGCCCACAGCTCGCCGCGCATCTCGAGGCCGTGGCCGGCCAGGCGGCCGGGCTCGACGAGCGCGGGCTCGTTGCCGAGCTCCTCGAGCCCGAGCGAGTTGGCCAGGCGCCGGGCGGGGTCGATCGTCACGACGGCGACGCGCCGGCCCTCGGCGGCCAGCCCCATGGCCAGCGCGGCCGACGTCGTCGTCTTGCCGACGCCGCCCGAGCCCGCGCAGATGACGACGCGCTTGCCCTCCAGCCGCTCGCGAGGCCCCGCCGACTGCCGCGCGCGGCGCGCCGCGCGCTGCGGACCTGCGTCGGGGCTCACAGCGCGCGCTCCAGCCGGTCGGCGAGCCGCTCGATGGCGGCGCGGTCGAGCACCGGCTGGAACAGCAGGGGGAGCGCGGCCACGGGCGCGGCGCTCTCGCGGCGCAGGCGCGCCAGCTCGGGGCGCTGCGCGCAGGCGCGCGCGTGGGCGGCCAGCGCCACGCCGACGGCGACGCTGGGCTCCTGCGCGCGCAGCGCCGCAGCGTCCGCCTCGGTGAAGCGGTCGGGCAGCACGCCGTTGGCCACGACGAGGTCCAGCACCAGCCCGAGCGTCGTCGTCGCAGCGCGCGCTCGAGCTCGAGCGTCTCGCTCACCGGCATCTCCTCCGGGCGGGCGACGGCGACGACGCCGGTCCGGGACTGGTCGGTGAGCATCTCGTCGATCGTACGCGCCTGGCGGGCGATCGGGCCGACGCCGGGCCACCTCGCGCGAACGTGCGCGGCGCCGCGCAGGATGGCGAGGCCGTGGCCGGTCGCGGGGGCGTCGAGGACGACGAGGTCGTACGCGCGGTCGCCCGTGCGCCGCTCGTCCTGGGCGAGGTCCCACACCTTGCCGATCGTGAGCAGCTCGCGCATGCCGGGCGTGGCGGCGGCGAAGTAGGTGAACGCGCGGCTCGAGGCCAGCACGTCGGCCAGCGCGCGCGAGGGCAGCTGGTCGATCAGGTACTCCTCCATCGCGGCCTGCGGGTCGACGGAGACGTGGTGCAGGCCCTCGACGAGCTCCTCCTCGTGCGCGGCGTCCTCGGCCCCGAGCGCACGGCGCACGTCGGTGCGCGCGCTGACCTCGGCGACGATCACGCGCTGGCCGCGACGCGCGGCGGCGATCCCGAGCGCGGCCGCGACCGTGCTCTTGCCCACGCCCCCCTTGCCGGTGACCACGATGAGGTCGCGAGCCAGCAGCCCGTCAGTCACGCGAGCAGACCCATCCGGCCGCGATGGTAGTAACGCCGGTCCGTGGCCATCCGGGAGGAATCGCCCCGGCGCAGGCGAAGAACGCGCTCGTACCGGGTCGGATCCCCAAGAGCACTGGAGCCCAGCACGTGAGCACGGCCAGGGTCATCGCCTTCGCCAACCAGAAGGGCGGCGTCGCCAAGACGACGACGACGCTCAACCTCGCCGTGGCCTTCGCCGAGAAGGGTCACCGGGTCCTGTGCGTCGACATGGATCCCGCAGGGCAACCTGACGATGTCCCAGGGCATCGACCCGGACACGCTCGAGACGTCGATGTACGACGTGCTCGTGCACCACACGTCGATCCGCGAGGTCATCCGCAAGCGCGAGATCGACATCGCGTGCGCCTCGATCGACCTCGCCGGCGCCGAGATCGCCATGTCGACGCAGATCGGCCGCGAGCGGTCGCTGCAGAAGGCGTTCCGCGCGATCGGCGACGACTACGACTTCATCTGCATCGACACGCCGCCGAGCCTCGGGCTGCTCACGATCAACGCCCTGACGGCGGCCGACAAGGTGATCGTCCCCGTGCAGTGCGAGTATCTCTCGATGCGCGGGCTGATCCAGCTGCAGAACACGCTCCACATGATCCGCGAGAACCTGAACCCGGACGTCGAGATCGAGGGCATCCTGCCGACGATCATGGACACGCGCACGGTGCACGCCAAGGAGGCGATCGAGATCCTCGAGGAGAACTTCGGGGACCGCGTCTTCGCGTCGCGCATCCGCAAGACGGTCCGGTTCGCGGAGGCGCCCGTGAAGGGCATGTCGGTGCTCAAGTACGATCCGGACGGCATGGCCGCCCAGTCCTATCGCGATCTCGCGAAGGAGGTTCTCGCCCATGGCAAGCGGTAAGCGAGCGAGCATGCGAGAGGGGCCGCTGGCCGCCCTCTTCCGCAAGACGGAGGAGGCCGCGCAGGACGCCGAGGCGGCCGGCCAGGCCGCCGACTCCGGCGCGCGCGAGCCGCGCACGACGCGCTCGGGACCGCTCACGACGGCACGCCACGAGGAGCCGGCCGCCGAGCCGCCGGCGGGCGCCGGCGAGCAGCCGGGCGCTCCCGCCGAGGAGCCGCCGGCCCGCGCCGACGCGCCGCCGCCCAGCACCGCGGCCGCCCAGCGCGCGCGCACGCATCCCTCGCTGCACGACGTGTCGCCGGCCGAGGAGGAGCCGCAGCGTCGCGTCCCGTCGCCCCAGGAGCGCCTGCGCCACGCCTTCAGCGCCGACATCCCCGAGAACATCCTCGACCGCGCGCCCGCACGCCGGGCTGCCGCGGAACCCGATCCCTACGCGACCTCGCGCGGGCACGACGAGCCCGCCGGCTGGGATCGTCCCCGCCAGGTCGGCCATCCCGTGCTGCGCGTCGTCGGCGTCGGCGGCGCCGGCGTCAACGCGGTCAACCGGATGGTCGAGGCCGAGGTTCGACGGCGTCGAGTTCGTCGCCATCAACACGGACCTGCAGTCGCTGCAGCAGTCGACCGCCGACGTCGACGCTGCACATCGGCCCGCGCCTGACGCGCGGGCTGGGCGCCGGCTCGGACCCCGACCTCGGCCGCCAGGCGGCGATGGAGGAGTACGACCGCATCAAGTCGACGCTCAAGGGCTCGGACATGGTGTTCATCGCCGCCGGCGCCGGTGGCGGCACGGGCACCGGCGCGGCGCCGGTCGTCGCGCGCATCGCGCGCGAGATCGGTGCGCTGACCGTCGGCATCGTCACGAGGCCGTTCGGCTTCGAGGGCAAGCGCCGCGACGACGCGGCGAACGCCGGCGTCAACGCGCTGGCCGAGGAGGTCGACACGCTCATCGTCGTGCCGAACAACCGCCTGCTCACGGTGCTCGACAAGAGCACCTCGATGGTCGAGGCCTTCCGCGTCGCCGACGACGTGCTGCGCCAGGGCGTGCAGGGCGTGTCGGACCTCGTGACGCTCCCCGGCCTGATCAACCTCGACTTCGCCGACGTGCGCACGATCATGTCCGAGGCGGGCAACGCCCTGCTCGGGATCGGCATGGGCGTCGGCGAGCACCGGGCGACCGCCGCGGCCGAGCAGGCCGTCGCCTCGCCGCTGCTGGAGACCAGCATGGAGGGCGCGCGCAAGATCCTCCTGTCGATCACCGGCGGCGAGAGCCTGTCGCTGTGGGAGGTCAACGAGGCGGCCAAGGCCGTCTCGGCGGCCGCCCATCCGGAGGCGAACATCATCTTCGGCGCGATGGTCGACGAGAAGCTCGACGACCAGGTGTGGGTGACGGTGGTGGCGACCGGCTACGCAGAGAGCAAGCGGCCGCGGCCGGTGACCTCCGCGCTCCAGGAGCCGCCGGGCGAGCCGCGGGTGCAGCGCCGCACGCCGACAGCGCGCCCCGAGCGGCGCCGCGGCGGCCTCGGCGTGAGCGAGCTCGACGTGCCCGAGTTCCTGCCGCGCGGGTAGCGCCCGGCGCCAACACGCGGGCGCGCCCGCTCGTAGACTGCGTCCGTGGCTCAGGCCGCCGCGCATCCCGACGTCGGGAAGCCGCGGATCGTCATCCGCGCTCCCGGCCGCGAGCCGCTTCTCGTGGCCCTGCCCGGCCGGTTCTTCATCGGTCGCGTCTGCGACGGCGTCGACCCCGCCTCCCGGCACCTGGTCGACGATCCGGAGGTCTCGCGCAACCACCTCGAGCTGCGCATCGAGGGACCCGGAGGGCGGGTCGTCGCGCTCGACCTGAGCACGAACGGCACGCGGCTGAACGGAGCCCTGCTCGAGCGCGCGGTCCCCACGCCCGTCCGGCACGCCGACCGCCTGCGGCTCGGTCACGTCGAGATCGAGGTGCTCGGCGCGCCGGAGCTGGCCTCCGACGCAGACGTGAAGTCCACGCTGCGGCGCGCCTCCGTCGACACCACCGCGCTCGTCGCCGGCGACGTCATCGGCTTCTCCGCAATGGCCCAGAAGGTCGACAGCCAGGTGCTGACCGAGTCGGTGGGGCGGCTGTTCGCGCTGCTGCGCCCGCTGCTGAGCGCGCACGAGGGCACGCTCGGCCACTACGCCGGCGACGCCTTCCTGGGCGTGTGGACTGCCGACGACGAGCGCGCCAACGCCCGCTCGGCCGTGCGCTTCGCGCTGGCGGCGGAGGCGGCCGTCCGGGTCGCACCGCCGCTGCCGCTGGCCGGCGCCGGCGCCGCGGTGCGCCTGGGATGGGGCGTCACGCTCGGCCCGACGGCGATCACCTCGATGTCGGGTCCGCTGATCACGGTGCTCGGGGACACCGTGAACCTCGCCTTCCGCGTGGCCGACATCGCCGGCAGGGAGGGCTGCCCGCCGGTGCTGGCCACATCGGTCGTCCGCGACCTCGCGCCCGAGGAGGCCGAGTACGGCGCGGCGGGCGCGTACGAGGTCAAGGGCCGCAGCGGCTCGGAGCTGCTGCACGCCGTCCGGTCCCGGTAAGCGAGCCGGCGCTTCCTGCCACGCCCCCGCAGCTACGCCAGCAGGCCCAGGTCGCCGGCCTTGGCGGCAGCCTCGGTCCGTGAGCGGCAGCGCAGCTTCGCGAGGATGTGACGCACGTGCATGTCGACCGTGCGCGTGCTGAGCACGAGCTCCCCGGCGATCTCGCGGTTCGTGCGGCCCGAGGCCACGAGGCGCATCACCTCGAGCTCGCGACGGGAGAGGCCGGCGCTGTCGTGGTCGGCCGCCGCCCGCCGTCCGAGCCGCCGCTCGACCGACTCGCCGAGCTTCGCGACCTCCTGGGCGGCCCGGGCGGCCAGCGGCGCCGCGCCGAGCGCGCCCGCGATGCGGTGGGCCTCGATGAACTGATCGACCGCGGCCCCGGCCTGCCCCGCCGCGGCGAGCGCCACGCCTGCGCGCAGCTGGATCTGCGCCCGCTCGAACGGGATCTCGAGTCCGGCGTGCAGCTCGACCGCGCGGTCGAGCTGCTGCGCAGCTGCATCCGGGTGGCCTTCTGCGAGGGCCGCCTCGCCGAGCGCGTGCGCGAGCGCGGCCAGGGCGTCCGGATGGCCGGTCGTCGCCGCGACGCTCATCAGCGCCTCGGCGCAGGCACGTGCCTCGCCGAGCGCGCCGTGCCGGGCGAAGAAGCACGCCGCCCAGCGGAGGCCCCAGACCGCGTAGTGGTGGTCCTCGCTGCGTGTCCAGCGCTCCAGCAGGAAGCGGCAGTGCGCTTCGGCGTCCCCGACGTCGCCGTCGTGCTCCTCGAGCCAGGCGAGCGCGGCTGCGCTGTCGACCGCCATCGAGACCACGTCCAGGCGCAGGGCCGTGTCGAGGCACTGGACGAGCAGCGGTCGTGCGGCCCGCCACTCGCCGCGGAAGGCGAGGATCGATCCGAGCACGCCATCCGCCACCAGCGTGGCGTCCGCCGTCGCTCCCGGGAAGCGCAGCTCGTTCGACAGCTCGACGGCGCGCTTCCAGTCGCCCAGCTCCCGCAGCACATAGGCCATGCAGCTGAGGCACGTGTGCTCGCATGCCGTCGGCTCCGCCCGCCTCGCACAGGCCGACCGCGGTGACCAGCGCGCTGCGTGCGCCACCGTAGTCGCCCGCGATCTCGTGGGCGGTGCCGAGCCGCTGGTAGACCTCCGCCGCCTCGAGCGTGAGCTCGTTCTCGAGCGCCAGCGAGAGGCCTGTCCGGATGATCTGCATCCCGTCGTCGAAAGCGCCGCCCTTCACGCGTGCGACCCCCTGCAGGCCGAGCGCCCGCGCACGCAGGTCGGCGCGCTGCGCACGCTCGGCCTCCTCGCCGGCGGTGCGGGTGAGCTCGACGGCCTCGCCGTGGTGGCCGGCGCTCTGCAGGTAGGCGGCCGCGATCAGTCGCTCCGCGGCGGCCTCGCCGGGGAGCCCGGTCGCGGCGAAGGCGTCGGCGGCGACGCGCCGGGCGGCGAGCGCGCGCTCGCGGTCGCCCTGCAGCTCGTAGATCGCGGCCAGGCGCCGCTCGGCGTCGGCGAGCGCACGCCCGGCGCCCTCCGAGCGACGCGCGGTCACCACCTCGCGCTGAGCGCGGGCCGCCTCGGCCAGCTCGCCGGCGAGCTCGGCGAAGCGCGCGTGGCGCTCGAGCACGGCGATGCGCTCCGCGCCACGTTCCCCCTCGGGCCAGAGCTCGAGCAGCCTGGCGCCCGACGCGCGCGGCGTCGCGGTAGGCGTGCACGGCCGCGAGCTCGTCGACCGCTCGCACGAGCGAGTCGAGCGCTCGTGATCCATCGCGCGCGGCGAGCCAGTGCGCGGCCACCTCGGCCTGACCGCCTCCGCGCGCCTCGAGGGCCGCGGCGAGCTCGCGGTGCAGCGAGCGCCGGCGCAACCACGGGACGTCCTCGTAGATCGCGTCGCGGGCGAGCGGGTGGCGGAACGCGGCGCGTCCGGGTTCGAGCTCGACGATCAGGCCGCGGGCCAGGAGCTCGTCGAGACCGGCCTCGAAGCCGAGCGTGGCCACGAGCTCGACGTCGAAGCGGGTGCCGGCCACGGCCGCGGCCTCGGCGGTCGCCCGAGCCAGCGCGGACAGGTCGCCCGCCTGCAGCAGCACGGCGTCGCGGATCGTCCGCGGCAGCGGCACATCGGCGTCGAGCGCCAGCTCGAGGCCGTCATCCCCCGCCCGCAGGCGCCCTCCTGACCTGAGCGCCCCGGCGAGCTCTTCAACGAAGAAGGGGATCCCGCCCGCGCGGTCGTGCAACGTGCCGGCAAGCCGCCGCGACGGGCGCTCGCCGAGCACGCCTTCGGCGAGCTGGGCGGTGCCCCGCTCGGTGAGCGGCTCGAGCGTCAGCTCGCTGAGCAGGCGGTTGCGGCGCAGGTCGTTGCGCAGTCGCCTGAGCGGATGGGCACGCGGGATCTCGTCGGAGCGGTAGGCCCCGACCACGAGCAAGGGCAGCTCACGCACCGAAGGCGCGAGCCCAGCGAGGAGCTCGAGCGTGGCGTCGTCGGACCACTGGAGGTCGTCGAGGAGCACCACGGCCGGCCGCTCGGCCACCACCTGCGCCAGCCCGCAGCGGATCGCCTCGAAGAGCGTGGCGCGATCGCCGTCCTCGGCCGCCTCGCCGAGCTCCGGAAGCAGCAGCGCCAGGTGAGAGCGCAAGGGACCGCAGCCGGACAGCCCGTCCGGCACGGCCCGCATGAACCCGCGCAGCGCGGTGGTGATGGGCTCGTAGGCAAGTGCCGCGGGGCTGGACGCGCCGCGCAGCAGGCGGGCACCGGCCGAGCGGACGACCTCCTCGGCGAAGCGCGTCTTGCCCACGCCCGCCTCGCCGGCCAGCAGCACGAGCGAGCCACGGCCCTCCAGCGAGCCCCTCACCGCCGCTTCCAGCCAGGCCCGCTCGGCGTCACGTCCGATGAGGACGCTGCGGCTCATGCGGCGAGTCTACGGCCGGATCCAGGCCGCGTCGGCGGTCGCACCCCGCCGCGCGGCGTCAGCCCGCGAGCCCGGTACTAGCGGGGAAGGTCCCGCGGGCCCGTGCTGTCGAACACCGAGGTCACCTCCGCGACGAGGTTGGCGGGGAACCCGCCGGTCTTGGCGTGCTCCCGGATCACCTCTGCGTCGTCGGCCTGGTGGAAGCAGTAGATCTTGTCGCCCGCGACGTAGCTGTGCAGCCACGTGTAGGGCTTGCCGAGCGACTCCACCGCGTCGTTCGACGTGGTGGTGATGCCGCGGAGCTCCTCATGGGTGAGCTGGCTGGCGCCCGGGATCTCCCGCTCGATCACGTAGGTCTTCACGTCGGTCTCCTCTCCCTTGTGGGATCGATGGGGTGCACGGCCGACCGTAAGGCGGGCTCGGCACCCGCCGCATCCGCTGTCCTGCCGTACTTCCGGGTCCGCATTGCCGTATCTCGCCGCGGCGCCGACGACAATGCGCCCATGAGCCCTTCGAGCAACGGGATGGTCGCTGCGGGGCATCCGCTCACCGCCGAGGCCGGCGCGCGCGTGCTGCGCGAGGGCGGCAACGCCGTCGACGCCGCGATCGCCGCGGTGCTCACGTCGTGGACGGCCGAGCCGCTGCTGTCGGGGCCGGGCGCCGGCGGCTACCTGCTCGTGGCGGGCGCCGGCGAGCGCCCCGCGCTGCTCGACTTCTTCGTCGGCGCGCCCGGCGCGGGCGCCGATCCGGCGGCCCGCGGCGAGCTGCTGCCCGTCGACGTGGCGTTCGGCAGCGTCGTGCAGGTCTTCCACGTGGGCGCAGCGTCGTGCGGCGTGCCGGGCACGCCCGCCGGCCTCACCGAGGCGGCGCGGCGCTGGGGCTCGGTGGCCCTCGCCGAGCTGGCGGCGCCCGCCGCGAGCCTGGCCCGCGCCGGCGTCGCCCTGAACCGCGCGCAGGCTTACGTCTTCGAGATCCTCGCGCCGATCCTGCTGAGCTCGCCCGAGGCACGGGCGCTCTTCGCCCCGGCGGGTGACGTGCTCGCCGAGGGCGACGTCTATCGCAACGCCGAGCTGGGCGACACCATCGAGCGCCTCGGCGCCGACGGCGCCGAGCCGTTCCAGCGCGGCGACATCGCCGCCGCGCTGGTCGAGTGGGTCGGGCGCCACGGCGGCCTCCTGACCGCCGAGGACCTCGCGCGCCTACGCGTGCGTGCGACCGCGAGCCCACGCGCGCGAGCTATCGCGGGCGCGACGGTGCTGACGAACCCGCCGCCCTCGGCCGGCGGCATCCTGCTCGCCCTGGCCATGGCGCCGCCTGGACGGCGGCAGCGGGCCGCCGTCGCTGCGCGAGGTCGTCGAGGTGATGGCCGCCGTGCAGGCCGAGCGCACGCCGGCCTTCACGACGGGCCTCGCCGAGGAGGACTTCGCCGAGCGCTTCCTGTCCTCGCACCTGGGCTCGACGACGCACGTCGTCGGTGCTCGACGGCGAGGGGCTGGCGTGCAGCGTGACGTGCACCAACGGTGAGGGCTCGGGCGTCGTCGTCCCCGGCACCGGGATCCACGTCAACAACGTGATGGGCGAGGAGGACCTCAGCCCGCTGGGCTTCTTCCGCGACCCGCCCGGCCGGCGGATGCCGTCGATGATGGCCCCGACGATCGTGCTCGCGCCCGACGGCGTCGGTCGAGCTGGTGCTCGGCAGCGCGGGCTCCAACCGCATCCGCTCGGCGATCCTGCAGACGATCGTCGGCGTCGTCGACCACGGGCTGCGGGCGCGCGAGGCGGTGCTCGCACCGCGCGTGCACTTCGAGGCCGGCGTCGTCTACGCGGAGCCGGGCGTGCCGCTCGAGGAGCTCGACGCGACCGGGCTCGAGCTGGCCGCCTTCGAGCGACCTCAACCTGTTCTTCGGCGGCGTGCAGGCCGTCGAGCGCGATCTCGACAGCGGCGCGCTGACCGGCGCGGGCGACCCGCGGCGCGGCGGCGCGGCGGTCGCGGCGTGAGGCGCCGCGCGGCCGCGCTCGCCGTGGCGACGGCTGCCGTGGCGGGAGCCGCCGTGGCCGGTTGCGGCGGCGAGGCCGGCGACCTGCTCGCCGTCGAGCGCAGCGGCTCGATCCCCGGCGCGCGTCTCGACCTGCGGGTGACGGTCGACGGCCGCGCGGCCTGCAACCGCGGCGCGCTGCGCCAGCTGCCGAGCGACCAGGTGCTCGCGGCGAGGCGGATCGAGCGGGCGCTGGCCGGCGAGGAGGAGGACCCCGGACCCGCCGCCCGCGACGTGCGCCTGCTTCCCGGGCCGCGGTCGATCCTGCGCTACCGCGCACGGGTGGAGGCGGGCACCGTCGCCTTCGCCGACACGTCTCGCGGGCAGCCGCCGGCGTTCTTCGAGGTGGCCAAGCTCGCGCGCGACGTCGCGCGCGGCACGTGCGGCCTGCGTCGTTGATATCAGCAGCGCTAATGGTCTGCGGTGAGCAAGCCGACTGGCCCTGATGGGCCCGCGCTGCCTACAGTGGGTTTCAGATGAACCGCCGTGCCTGGCTCATGATGGGTGCCGCCGCCGCGCTGTGGGGCGCGTCGTACATGTTCATCAAGGTCGCGCTGGACGATCTCTCCGAAGGCGCGATCGTCTGCATCCGCGTGGCGCTCGGCGCGGCCGTGCTCGCTGCCGCTGGCCGCGCGCGCCGGCGCGCTCGGCGGCGCTTCGCGGGCGCTGGACCTGGCTGACCGTCGTCGCGCTGGTCCAGGTCACCGTTCCCTTCCTGCTCATCACCTTCGGCGAGAACCACGTGCCCTCGGCGCTGGCCGGCATCCTCGTCGCCAGCGCGCCGATCTTCACCTCGCTGCTGGCCGTGGCCTTCGACCGCACCGAGCAGATGCGCGGCTGGGCCGGGGTCGGCATCGTGATCGGGCATCGTCGGCGTCGCGCTGCTGTTCGGTGTCGACCTGTCGGGCGACGGCGACGCGATCGCGGGCGGGCTGATGATCCTGCTGGCCAGCCTCGGCTACGCCGTCGGTGCGATGCTCATCAAGCACCGGCTGAAGGGCATCGCGCCGGTCGCGGTGGCCGGCTCCAACATGGCCGTCGCCGCGGTCGTCACGCTGCCGCTGCTGGTGGCCTCCCCGCCGACCGCGGTGCCGGGCACGGACACGATCGCTCTCGATGCTCGTCCTCGGCGCCGGCGGCACCGGGATCGCCTTCCTGTGGTTCTACACGCTCATCGCCGAGCTCGGGCCCAGCCGCGCCTCGATCGTCGCCTACATCGCGCCCGCGTTCTCGGTGCTCTACGGCGCGCTGCTGCTCGACGAGGCCGTCACGGCGGCCACCGTCGCCGGCCTGGCGCTGATCCTCGCCGGCTCGTGGCTGGCGGTGTCGGGCCCGAACGCACGCCCGCCCGCCCGCGCCGGCCGGGACCTCAGCCGAAGCGAACCTTCCCGTTCGACTGCGCCCGAGCCTGCGCGCGCTCGATGAAGTCCAGCCGCTTGACCGCCGCGCGGAACAGCCGTGTGACCAGGCGCAGCCGGGCGTTCTCGGAGCGCAGGTCGAGCAGGCCCTGCTTGGCGTCCAGCCCGAAGTCGACGGTGGCCGCCATCTCGTAGGCGGACATGCGGTCGAGCTCCTCGTCCTCCAGGCGCTTGTCGGTGGCCTGCACGACGAGCTCGTTGTAGGCCTCGTGCGCGGCGGCCCGCGTCGGGCCGTCGGGCCGCTCGTGCTTGTCGTCGAGGAACTCCACCGTCCCGGCCGGGTAGGGCAGATCGTGGCGCTCCTCGACGACGCGGAACGGTCGCGTGCCGCGCGTGAGGATGTTGATGCGCCCGTCCTCCATGCGCTCGAGCACCTCGCTGATCTCCATCGCGCAGCCGACGAGGCGCGTGCCGTCGTCGCCGGCCCACACGATCCCGAACTCGCGCTCCCGCTCCAGGCACTCCGCCACCAGCGCGCGGTAGCGCGGCTCGAAGATGTGCAGCGGGACGTACTCGTGCGGCAGCGCCACGAGCCCGAGCGGGAAGAGCGGGAAGTCGGGCACCTGGTCGGGCATCCCGCCTGAGTGTACGGCCGTACCCCTGCACGGATGTCACGTACGGCGATCGTCTGGTTCCGGCGCGATCTGCGCCTGCACGACCACCCGGCGCTGACGACCGCGACGCGCGAGTACGAGCGCGTGGTGCCCGTGTTCGTGCTCGACGACCGGCTGCTGCACGAACGCTACGCGGCGGCGAGCTCAGCGGCCGCCGGCTGGAGCCAGGAAGCTCAGCACCTCGCGCGTGAACAGCTCGGTGCCGGTGTCCATCGCGGCGTGCCGCTGCCCGGGCATGACGGCGATCCGTGAGTTCGGCAGGACGGCGTGCAGCGCCTCGGCGGCCTGCATGAAGGGGGCGGGGCTGTCACCGCCCTGCAGCAGCAGCGTCGGCACGCGCAGCTCGCGGAAGCGCTCGGGGTCGAAGACGTACTCGCGGGTGACGCGCTCCTCGCGGGGGATCGTTCCGGCGGCGGCGAGCCGGCCCTCCCATGCCGGAAGCGAGCGCATCAGCGCGATCTGGTCCGCGGGAAGCCCGGCCACCTCGGCGAGGAACACGGCGAGCAGCTCGTCGCGCTCGCCTGCGGCGAGCAGCTCCTCGAGCCGGCTGACGATCTCCGGCGCCGACTTGATGTAGCCCATCGGCGCCTCGTAGAGCACGAGCCTGCCGACCCGGTCGGTGAGCAGCGCCGCCTCGACGGCGCACGCCCCGCCGTGGGAGTGCCCCAGCAGGTCAACGCCGTCCCCGGCCCACTCGACGACCGCGGCCACGTCCTCGTACTCGCGCTCGATCTCGTAGTCCTCGGCGTCCCCGCTCCCGCCGCGACCGCGGCGGTCCATGGCCAGGACGGTGAAGCGCTCCTGCAGCGCCGGGAGGACCGGCGCCCAGCGGCCGTGGTCGGCGGCGGCGCCGTGGACCAGCACCAGCGGAGGGCCCTCGCCGGTGCGCCAGACCGCGATCGGCGTGCCGTCGGCGGAGACGACCTCCTCGGGGCCGGCCATCAGTCCGGCCGGCGGGCGGAGATCATGAGGTTGTAGAAGATCGCCGCCGGCAGGCGCGACTCCAGCACGCGGCGGTCGACCTCCTGCAGCGCGAGGTAGCCGCGGAAGGCGTAGAGCTTCCAGGCGTAGGGCACCTCGTCGGGATCGGCGGTCGCCTCCAGGGCCCGGTTGGCCCAGCCGAACCAGTTGGCCAGCAGCTCCTCGCCGGACACCCGCACGCGGTCCAGGCCCGCGCGGCGGGCCACGGACTCGAGGTCCTCGGGCGTGAAGGCGTGGACGTCGACGAGGTGCTCGAGGCGGTTGTTCTCCTCGCCACCGTCGCCGTGGCCGTTGGGCGCCCTGCCCGCGCGCATCAGCGCGCGCCACAGCGGCGAGGCTCGGTAGGCCAGGCGCTTGGGCACCGCGGCGATGCGGTCGCCGTAGCGCGAGGGCTCGCCGGCGAACACGAGCGTGCCGCCCGGCCGCAGGACGCGCCGGAACTCGGCGAAGGCGCGATCGAGGTCGGGCAGGTGGTGCAGCACGGCGTGGCCGAGCACCAGGTCGAAGCTCTCGTCGGCGAACGGCAGCGCCTCGGCGTCGGCCGTGCGCGCCTCCACGTCCAGGCCCAGCCGGGCCGCGTTGGCGAGCAGCGCGTCGACCATGCCCTGCGAGATGTCGGTGCACGTCGCCGCGCTCACGACGCCGGCGCGCAGCAGGTTCAGCGAGAAGTAGCCGGTGCCGGCGCCGATCTCCAGCACACGGGGGTAGTGCGCCGGCGGCGCGCCGAGCGCCTTGCGCAGCTTGCCCACCACCTGCTCGCGGCCGGTGGGGCCGAAGTCGATGCCCCACTTGGCGTCGTAGCCGACGGCGGCGCCGTCGTGGTAGCGCGCGTTGACGTCGCGGATGTCCTCGGCGGTGAGGGCGGTGCCCATGCGGCGCGCCAGTGTACACCCGCGTTCCGTAGATTCCGGCGCGCCATGGCCACCATCTACCTGCAGCAGGACCAGCCCAACGGCGTACCCCCGCTGGCGCTGACCGGCGAGCGGACGCTGCCCGACGTGCCCGAGGAGAACTACTGGTTCCGCCGGCACCTGGTCGTGTACGAGTGGATCGCCGCCCGCACCGTCGGCCGGCGCATCGTGGACATGGCGTGCGGCGAGGGCTACGGCTCCGACGTGCTGGCCCGCGACGGCGCCTCGGTGGTGGGCGTCGACGCCAACCCCGAGGCCCACGACCACGCACGGCTGCGCTACGTAGGCGACAACCTGCGCTTCGAGCGCACGCTGGTGGAGTGGTTCGCCGAGCCGTGCGACGCCGTCGTCTTCCTGCAGACGATCGAGCACGTGCGCAACCCCGACGAGGTGCTCGAGCACTTCAAGGCGATGCTGGCCGAGGGCGGCCCCGACGGCGTCGCCTTCGTCTCCACGCCCAACGTGCTGACGCTGGCCCCCGCGGGCGCCGAGAGGTCGGGCAATCCCTGGCACCTCAAGGAGTACCGCGCCGCGGAGTTCCGCGCGCTGTGCGAGGCGCACTTCGGCTCCGTCGAGCTGCTCGGCCTGTTCCATGCGCGCAAGCTGCGCCTGCACCAGTGGGCCATCGAGCACGCGCGCTGGGACGACGTGCACCGGCGCCTTGGCCTCACCACCCGCTTCTACGACCGCTTCACCCCCGCCATCAGCGTGCGCGACTTCGCGCTGCGCTCGGCCGAGCAGGGCGCGGACCTCGATCGCGCGCTGGACTTCCTCGCCGTGTGCCGTCCCTGAGCGCCCGGTGCCGCCTAGCTCACGAACACCGGCACTCAGCATCGTCCTGCATTCCCACATGCCCTACGTCGAGGGGTTCGGGACGTGGCCCTTCGGCGAGGAGTGGCTGTGGGAGGCGATGGCGACCTCCTACCTGCCGCTGCTCGAGCTGCTGGACGCCGGCGCGCCGCTGACGCTGTCGCTCACGCCGGTGCTCTGCGACCAGCTCGAGGCGCCGGGCATCGCCGAGCGCTTCCTGACCTTCCTGCGCGAGGTGCGCCCCGCGTCTCACCGCCTCGACGTCGAGCACTACGAGGCCGAGGGCGACCACGAGGTCGCCGCCGAGCTCGCTCGTGCGGCCGGCGACTACCGCGTCGCCGCCGAGCGCTTCCTGGCCTGGCGCGGCGACCTCGTCGCCGCGCTGATGCCCCACGCGAGCTGGACCAGCAGCGCCACCCACGCGGTGCTGCCGCTGGTGGCGACGTCCGCCGGCGTGCGGCTGCAGCTCGCGGCGGGCATCGCCGGCCATCGCGAGCGGCGCGGCGACCGCGGCTGGGCGGGGGGCTTCTGGCTGCCGGAGTGCGCCCACGCGGCCTGGTTGGACCCGCTGCTGGAGGAGGCCGGCGTCCACGCCGTGTGCGCCGACCTCACCGACGTCCTGGGACCCGGCGACGAGCGCCATCTGCGGCCGATCGCGACGACCGCCGGGCCGCTGCTGGTGCCGATCGACCGGCTGACGATGGAGGTCGTGTGGAGTGACGGCGGCTACCCGGCCGACGCGGCCTACCGCGACTCCCACCGGCGCACGCCACGCGACCACCACCCATGGGCCAACGACGGCAGCGTCTACGACCCCGCGCGCGCCGCCGCCCGCGCGGGCGAGCACGCGGCCGACTTCGTCGCACGCGCACGCCGGCGCCTGGAGGGCGGCGGCCTCGCCGTCTGCGGGCTCGACACCGAGCTGCTCGGGCACTGGTGGCACGAGGGGCCCTCGTGGCTGGCGGCCGTGATCGACGAGGCCGGCCGGCAGGGCCTCGAGCTGCTGTCCCTCGACGATGCGCTCGCGGACATCGAGCCGGCGCCGCCGCTGCCCGGTGACGGTGCGATCACGACGTGGGGAAGCCCGCGCGACCTCAGCACCTGGAGCGCGCCACGCGTCGCCGACCTGGCGGCCCAGGCGCGCGAGGCCGAGCTGCGGGTCGTCGCCGCCGGCGACGGAGCCGACCTGCGCGCCGTCCGCGAGCTGCTTGCGCTGCAGGCCAGCGACTGGGCGTTCCTCGCCTCGCGCGGCACCGCGGGCACCTACCCGCGCGAGCGCGCCGCCGGCCACCGGGCCGCGCTCGACGCAGCGCTCGCCGCACCGGGGGAGCTCGACCCGGCGCTGCGCAACCTCGCCCCGCACCTCGACCCGGCGCCGCTGCTGGCGCCCTGAGAGGATCACGCCGGCCCGCCCATGCACGCCCGACGAGTCGCCATGCCCGCCGTCGTCGCCGCGCTGCTCGCGGCGTGCGCGCCGGACGCCGCGCGCGCCGGCGACGCGACGCCCTCGCTCGCGTCGCTGGCCAACGGCTGCTTCACGATCGCGGGCGCGGGCGAGCCGCTGCACTTCAAGCCGACCGGTCCCGGCACCTACCTGCTGCACGACGACGCCGGGCGGCTGCTCGGCGTCCGCGCCGGCGCGCTGGCCCGGCTGGGCGGAGCGGAGGACGCGGGGCCCGCGGCCGAGTGGTCGGTGCGCCGCGCCGGCCCGCGCACGTTCGCAGTGCGCACCACCGCGGGAGGGAGGTCGCTGGCCGCCGGCCTGCGCGGCGACCTGGTGCTCGCCGGCGCGGGGGAGGGGGCGCGCCGCGTCGCCCTCGCCGCGGCTCGCGGCTGCCGGCGCTTCCCGGAGGCCGAGGTCGGCGCGACCGGGACGTCGCCGCCGCGCCGTGCCCGCGGCGGTCCCGTCGTCGGCTTCGCCGACACCCACCTGCACCTCACCGCGGACCTGCGGGCGGGCGGCCGTGTGATCCACGGGACGGCGTTCCATCGCTTCGGCATCGCCCGCGCCCTGGGCGACGACGTGCGCACGCACGGCGCCGGTGGGGCCCTCGACGTCACCGGCAACCTGCTGCGCGAGGGCCTGCCCTTCGGCACCCACGACACCCTCGGCTGGCCCACCTTCACCGGCTGGCCGGTGCACGACACGAACACCCACCAGCAGGCCTACTGGGTGTGGCTGCACCGCGCGCTCAAGGCGGGCCTGCGGCTCCTCGTGGCCCAGACGGTCGAGGACGACGAGCTGTGCCGCCTCGAGCCGCGGCGCTCGCACAGCTGTGACGAGACGGCGACGATCGAGCTTTCCGTGCGCCGCCTGCGGGCGCTGGAGGCCTACGTCGACGCCCAGCACGGGGGCGCCGGCCGCGGATGGTTCCGGATCGTCACGAGCCCGAGCCAGGCGCGGCGCGCGATCGCCCGCGGCAAGCTCGCCGTCGTGATCGGCGCCGAGTCCTCGAACCTCTTCGGCTGCGGGCTACGCCGCGGGCGATCCACCTGCACGCGGGCCGACGTCGACGCCGGCATCGCCCGCGCGAGGCGCCGGGGCGTGCGCTCGCTGTTCGTCGCCCACTGGTTCGACAACGCGTTCGCCGGCGCGGCGCTCGAGGGCGGCGACAAGGGCAGGCTCATCGAGGCGATGAACCGCCTGCGCACGGGGCGCCCGTTCGCCACCCGGCGCTGCCCAGCGCCGGGCCAGGGCGAGGAGATCGTGCCGATCACCCGAGCGGAGATGGGCGTCCTGGCCCCGTACTTCCCGCGCGCCGCGCCGCTGCTGCGCCTCCCGATCCCCCGGTACCCGAGCGGCCGGCGCTGCAACGCACGCGGGCTCACCCGCCTCGGCGCGTACCTCGTGCGTCGTCTCATGGACGCCGGCATGCTGATCGAGGTCGATCACCTCAGCGAGCCGGCGCGGGCCGCTGTGCTCGCCATCGCGCGCCGGCGCGGGCGCCCGCTCGTGTCCAGCCACACGGGCACCGGCGGGACGTGGACGCCCGCCGAGCTGCGTGCCATGGCCGCGCTGGGCGGCGTCGTCTCGGCGACGTCGGCGGCGGCGCCCGACCTCATCGACAAGCTCGCGCGCCAGCGCCGCTTCCAGCGCCCTGGCACCTTCGCCGGCGTCGCGCTCGGCACCGACACGGGCGGCTTCGCCGAGCTGCCGGGGCCGCGGCCACGTGAGCGCCTGGGTCCGCTGCGCTACCCGTTCCGCTCGTACGACGGGCGCGTGCTCTTCCGCCGCCAGCGGACGGGCACGCGCACGTTCGACCTGAACGCCGACGGCGTCGCCCACTACGGCCTGATCGCCGACCTCCTGGCCGACGTGCAGCGCCGCCCCGGCGGTCGCCAGGCGCTCGCGACCCTGTTCCGCTCCGCCGAGGCCTACCTGCGCACGTGGGAGCGGGCCTCGGCCGGACCGTGACGGCCTTCCGTCCGCCGGCGCGCTAGCCTTCCCCGCTGTCGTACAGACCCACGCCGAGTCCCCGTCGCACCGACGGCGGGGAGCGGGGGACCCAGAGGGCCGGCGCGCGAGCGCGCGGCCCAGGGGCGAATCGCCGGCCACGCGCCGGCGTAGCGCAGTCTCGAAGCGCGAGCCCGACAGCTAACCCCGTAGGCGGCGAGACGGAAGGAAGCAGTTGTCGTGACCCCAGATCGTGATCTGAGCTCGGTCGTCGCCTGGCGCCGCTCGCTGCGGGCCTCGCGCGCCCGCCGCGCCGCCGCACAGCGCCGGCGCCGGCGCTCGCTGCAGGGCCGCTCGACGGTGCTCGTCGCCGCCCTGGCGACCGCCGGCCTGTCCGCTGGCGCCGTGGCGCAGGAGCGCCTGGAACCCTCGAGCGAACGGGGCCGCGAGGCGGCCGCCGTGGGCGCCGGCGTCGACGTCCGGGCCGTCCAGCAGCGCCTGGGCGTGGTGGCCGACGGCATCGCCGGACCGCAGACGCGCCGGGCCGTCCGGCGCTTCCAGCGCGCCAACGGGCTGACCGTCGACGGCATCGTCGGCCCGCAGACGCTCGGCGCACTCGGCCTCCCGGCGACCGGCTCCGCGGCCACGCCGGCCGAGGCTGAGGCCACCGCCGAGCCACGCGCCGCCGAGCCTCGCCGTCGCACGTCGGCGACGCTGCAGCGCATCGCCCGCTGCGAGTCCGGCGGGCGGGCGACCGCGGTCTCGCCCGACGGGCGCTACCGCGGCAAGTACCAGTTCGATCGCTCGACCTGGCGCGCGCTGGGCGGCACGGGGGACCCGGCCGCGGCGCCCGAGGCCGAGCAGGACCGCCGCGCCGCACGCCTGCTGCGCCGCAGCGGGACGGCGCCGTGGCCTAGCTGCGGGTGAGCCGCAGGCGGACGGGCGCCGTCATGCCCAGCGCAGCGTGCGCGGCGTCTCGCGCATGCGGATGAGCCGTGCCGGGACGCCGCCGACGACGGCGTTGGCCGGGACGTCCTTGGTCACCACGGCGTACGTCCCGACGATCGCGTTGTCGCCGACCGTCACCCCGCGCAGGAACGCCGCGCCGTAGCCGATCCACACGTTGTGGCCGACGCGCACGTCGCGCTTGTAGATGCCCTGGTCGCGGATCGGGCGCTCGACCTCGACGACGCCGTGGTCGAAGTCGATGAGCATCACGCGGTCGGCGACGATGCACTCGCGCCCGATCGACACGTGCTGGAACGCGGAGATCGTGCACTCCTGCCCGAGCACGCTCTTGGCCCCGATGTGCACCTCGCCCTCGTGGCAGCGGATCTTGCGTGCCGTGGCCGATCCACGACCAGCGCCCGAGGTGCACGACGGCGTCCTTGCCGATCTCGAACGTGACGCCCGGGCCGACGAAGGCCAGGCCGTCGGTCTTCAGCCGCCCGCGGAAGCGCAGCTTCAGCCATCCGAGGCGCAGCGCCAGCCGCGCGTAGCCCCAGGTCAGCATCCCGTGGGCGCGCAGGAAGCGCAGCAGCGTGAGCGGTCCGCCGGCACGCGGCGGAGGCTCGCCGCGCAGGCGTGCGACACCCACCGCGCGGGGCTGCGGCGTCATGACGGTGTTCACTGGCGCAAGGGTAGTCTGCGCGGCCCGTGAGCCCCGAGGAGACACTCGCCGCGCGGCTGCTGCGCGGCGACAAGCGGGCCCTCGCGCGGGCCATCACGCTCGTCGAGTCCGACGACCCGCAGGGCTGGGAGCTCGTCCGCGAGGTCTACCCGCACACCGGGCGCGCGGCGATCGTCGGCCTGACCGGCGCGCCGGGCGCCGGCAAGTCGACGCTGATCGCCGCGCTGACCAAGCTGCGCCGCGAGCAGGAGCGCGACGTCGCGGTGCTCTCCATCGACCCGTCGTCGCCGTTCACCCACGGCGCGCTGCTCGGCGACCGCATCCGGCTGACCGAGCACTTCCTCGACGCGGGCGTCTTCATCCGCTCGATGGCCAACCGCGGCGCGCTCGGCGGGCTGAGCGAGGCGGCGCTGCAGGCCGCGCTGCTGATGGACGCCGCGGGCAAGGACGACGTGTTCCTCGAGACGGTCGGCGTCGGCCAGGCCGAGGTCGACGTCATCGACCACGCCGACACGGTCGTGCTCGTCCTCATGCCCGGGTCGGGCGACTCGATCCAGGCGCTGAAGGCCGGGATCATGGAGATCCCCGACGTCATCGTCGTCAACAAGGCCGACCATCCGCTGACCGACACGATGGTGCGCGAGATCCGCGGCGTGCTGTCGCTGGCGCCGCAGCGCGGCTGGCGCGTGCCGATCCTCAAGACCGAGGCCGGCCGCGGCGAGGGCGTGCGCGAGCTCGTCGAGAAGCTCGACGAGCACCGCGCGCACATCGAGCAGGAGGGCACGCTCTCCGAGCGCCGCCGCCGCAACCTGCGCTCCGAGGTGCTGGGCATCTGCACCTTCCGCCTGCGCCGCCGCCTCGAGGAGGCCCTGGGCGAGTCCGACGAGCTGCGCGACGCTGCTCGACGAGGTCGTCGCCCGCCGGCTCGACCCCGCCAGCGCGGCGACGCAGATCCTCGAGCGCTTCGACGCGGGGTGAAGGGGTCAGGCGTCCTGACTCACCGCACCTCCGGCAGCACCCGCTCCGCACCGCCCCACGGCAGCGGCCCGCGCGGCGGCGCCGTGCCCGCATCCTCGTCAGCCCGTACCGCAACGACCACCCACACCGACGCGACCACGCTGACCAGCGCCAGCGCGCGACCCAGGCGGGGCACACGCCGCAGCGTCCAGGCGGCGAGCGCAGCCGCGAAGGGCAGCGCCGGGACGAGCTCGTGCCCGGCGAACCACGGTCCCGCGATCGTCGGCGCGAGGAACGTCGCCACGAGCACGACGGTCACGCAGACGAGCGCCAGGAACAACGCGACGACCTCGACGTGGACCTGGTCGGGCACCACGCGCACGAGCCGCTCGCGGCGCGAGCGCGCGAGCAGGACGAGGCCGCCGAGCGCCAGCAGCGCCACCGGCGCCCAGCGCACCAAGCCGACGTCGCGATCGATCCACAGGCCGAGCAGCCGCGGCCAGCGCTCGAGGTGGTCCGCCAGCGAGGTCGCGCCGGTCGCCCCGGGCTCGGGCAGCACGGCGTACGGGGTCAGGCCGCCGTACAGGCGACCGTTGACCGACACGTACAGCACCGCGCCGAAGACGACGACCTCCAGGGCCACGAAGCCGGCGAGCCCGCGGGCGCGGCGGCGCAGCCAGCGCGCCATGGCCAGCGCGACGATGGCGGCGGGCGCCGCCAGCTTCACCGCCAGCCAGGGAGCGAGGGCCAGCAGCAGCGCGCACCAGAAGGCCGTCGCCGGGCGCGGGTCGTCGCGGATGCGCAGGGCCAGCACCGCGGCACCGGCGAGCAGCGCCGCGCCCGCCGCCTCCGGCGCGATCGTCGTCGCCGCGACGAGCGCGGGCGGCGACAGCCCGATCGCCAGCGCCGCCCGCCGTCGCCCACGGCTCGGGCACGAGCCGGCGGCCGAGCGCCGCGGCGAGCACCACGCCGAGCGCGGCGATGCGCCGCCAGCAGCAGCTCGGCGCCGAGCCGCCCGCCGACGGCGTACGCCGGCGCGAGCAGCAGCGGGAAGCCGATGCCCTGCGGCTCGATGAGGCGGCCCTCGCGCGGGCCGCCCAGCGGCGGCAGCTCGCCGCCGTAGAAGTCGCTCCAGGCCCGCGCGCCGATGTCGTCGCGCAGGTCGAGGTCACCGTCGGCGACGATCGACTGCGTCACCAGGAGGGTGCGCGCCTCCGGCTCGCTCAGGTCCTCGCCCGGCGTCGCGTCGAGGCCCGCGCCCGCCGCGTAGGCGGCGAACGCGACGAGCCACAGCGCGGCGGCCCGCCGCACCCGTCGCCCGCCCTCGCTCAGGCGCCCAGCGCGCGGGCGATGACCATCTGCTGCACCTCGTCGGTGCCCTCGCCGATGGTGAGGATCTTCGCGTCGCGGTAGAAGCGGCACACCGGGTACTCCTCGATGTAGCCGTAGCCGCCGTGGATCTGCACGGCCTCCTCGCTGGCGCGCACGGCCAGGCGCCCGGTCTTGAGCTTGGCCTGGGCGGCGGTCAGCGTGAACGACCGCCCCTGGTCCTTCAGCCACGCCGCCTTCAGCGTCAGCAGCCGCGCCGCCTCGATCTCCGTCGACAGGTCCGCGAGCTTGGCCTGGATCGTCTGGAACTTGGAGATCGGCTGGCCGAAGGCGCGGCGCTCGCGGGCGTAGGCCAGCGCCTCGTCCAGCGCGCCCTGGGCCAGCCCGACGCCCATCGCCGCCACGCCGATGCGCCCGATGTCGAGGATGTGCAGGAACTGCTTGAAGCCCTGGCCGCGGGGACCGAGCAGGTTCTCCTCGGGCACGCGGCAGTCGGTGAAGGTCAGCGGCCGCGTGTCGGACGCGTTCCAGCCCATCTTGCGGTACGGCTCGCCCTGCTCGTAGCCGGGGGTGCCGTTCTCGACGATCAGGTTGGAGATCTCATGCTCGCCCGTGCGCGCCGTGATCGCGACGTGGCCGGAGATGTCGGTGCCGGCGTTGGTGATGAACTGCTTGGCGCCGTCGATCACCCACGAGCCGTTGTCGCGCGTGGCCCGCGTGCGGACGTTGCCGGCGTCCGAGCCGGCCTCGGGCTCGGTGAGCCCGAAGGCGCCCAGCTTGCGCCCGGCGCACAGGTCGGGCAGCAGCCGCGCCTTCTGCTCGTCGCTGCCGAAGAGGTAGACCGGCTGCGTGCCCAGCGACGTGTGCGCGCACATCGTGATGGCGACGCTGGAGTCCGCCCGCGTGAGCTCCTCGACCGCCAGCGCGTAGGCCACGGAGTCGCCGCCGGCGCCGCCGGCCTCCTCGGGGAACGGGATGCCCATCCAGCCGAGCTCGCCCATGCGGCGCACGATCTCGTAGGGGAAGGCCTTGGTGCGGTCGAGCTCCTCGGCGACCGGCGCGACCTCCTGGCGCGCGAAGTCGCGCACGGTGTCGCGCAGCAGCCGGTGGTCGTCGGACAGGTCGAACCCGAGCATGGGCCGAACGCTAGACCCTGGACGCCTGCGCGCGCACGAGCTCGACCAGCAGGCGCACGCCGAAGCCCGTGCCGCCCTTGGGGTGGTAGGCGCGCGACACGTTGTCGCTGACGCCGGCGATGTCGAGGTGCGCCCACGGGACGTCGCCCGCGAAGCGGTGCAGGAACTCGGCGCCCTGGATGGGGTGGGCGCTGCGGTCGCTGCTCGCGTTCTGCAGCTCCGCGTAGGTGCCCTTGACCATGTCGGCGTACAGCGGGTGCAGGGGCAGGCGCCAGACGAGCTCGCCGCTGGCCGCGCTCGCCTCGAGCAGGGCGGCCGCCCAGTCCTCGTCATTGGCCATCAGGCCCGCATGCACGTTGCCCAGCGCGGTGACGACGCCGCCGGTCAGCGTGGCCACGTCCACCAGGCGCTCGGCGCCGAGGTCGAGTGCATGGGTGAGGCAGTCGGCGAGCACGAGGCGGCCCTCGGCGTCGGTGTTGTTGACCTCGATCGTCGTCCCGGCGCGGGCGGTGACGACGTCGCCGGGCTTCACCGACCGTCCCGACGGCAGGTTCTCCGTCGCGCCGACGACCGCCACGACGCGCACCGGGAGCCCGAGCCGGGCGATCGCGCCCATGGCCTCGACCACGGCGGCGCCGCCCGACATGTCGAACTTCATGTTCCACATGTTGGCCGCGGGCTTGATCGAGATCCCGCCCGAGTCGAAGGTCACCGCCTTGCCGACCAGCCCGATGACGGGCCCGCCCACCCGCTGTGCGTCAGGCGACTCGTGGCGCAGGACGATCAGCCTGGGCTCCTCGTAGGAGCCCTGGGCCACGCAGAGGAACGCGCCCATGCCCTGCTCGGTCAGGAAGTCCGGGCCGTGGACCTCTGCCTGCAGGCCCTCGACCTCGCCGGCCAGCGCGAGCGCCCGCTCGCCGAGCGCGGTGGGGGTGAGCTCGTTGGCGGGCGTGTTCTGCAGGTCGCGGGCGGCGTTCTGGGCGTCGGCCACGATCGCGGCCCGGCCGATCGTCTCGCCGACGTCGTGGTGGGCGCTGACGACGAGCGCGTCGATCGCGCCGTCGTCGCTCTCCTCGCGATAGCGGGTGAAGCGGTAGGCGGCGAGGACGGTCCCGTGGACGAGGCCCTCGACGACCGCGTCCCCCACGTGGTGGGGGACCTCCCAGCAGAGCGTCCGCGCGCCCAGCTCCTTCGCCCGGCCGTGCACCGCGGCCGCGGCCAGGCGCGCGCGCTCGCCGTCGAAGGCCTCGCGCGCGCCGAGCCCGACGAGGATCCAGCGCAGGCCGCCGGCGTGCGCCACGGCGAGGTGGCGGAAGCTGCGGCGGGCCTCGCCGCTGTCGAGCAGGGCGCCGAGCGGCGCGCCTCCGGCACCGCCGGCGGAGCCGGTGGTGGGTTCATGGGCCACGCCCTCGTCCTCGAAGACGCCGACGGCGACGGTGTCCGCGCCGCTCTCGGCGGGCGGCCTGGTGGTGGCGGAGACGCGCATGAGCTGGAGGACCATACGATGTGGGCCATGCCCAAGACCGTCATCCTCGGCACCGCCCGCACGCCCATCGGCAAGCTCGGCGGCGGCCTGGCCTCCGTCGACGCACCGGAGCTCGGTGCCACCGCCATCCGCGCAGCGCTCGAGCGCGCCGACGTCGACCCCGAGCAGGTCCAGCACGTCGTGATGGGTCAGGTCCTGCAGGCCGGGCAGGGGCAGGTGCCGTCCCGCCAGGCCCAGATCGCCGCCGGGATCCCCAAGGAGGTCTCCTCCGAGACGGTCAACAAGGTGTGCGCCTCCGGGCTGCGCGCCTCGGTCCTGCTGGACCAGGCGATCCGGGCCGGCGACGTCGAGGTCGGCGTCGGCGGCGGCATGGAGTCGATGTCGCGTGCGCCCTACCTGCTGCCCGACGCGCGCTTCGGCTACCGCATGGGCGACGCCAAGGCGCTGGACGCGATGGTCCACGACGGGCTGACCAACCCGTTCAGCGGCCGCCAGATGTTCGACGAGGCCACCGAGGTCGGGGACGAGCTCGAGATCACGCGCCCCGACATGGATCGCTGGGCGCTGCGCTCGCACGAGCGCGCGGTGCAGGCCACCGACGAGGGTCGCCTGCCGGAGGAGATCGTCTCCGTGACGGTGAAGGGACGCAAGGGCGACACCGTCGTCGAGGTCGACGAGGGCCCGCGCCGCGACACCACGCTCGAGCGCCTCGCCGCGCTGCCGGGCCTCACGGGCAAGGAGGGCTCGCACACCGCGGGCAACTCGCCCGGCGTCAACGACGGCGGCGGGGCGCTCGTGCTGACGTCGGACGAGTGGGCGCAGCGCAACGGCAAGCAGCCGCTGGCCGAGATCGTCGCCCATGCCCAGAGCGCCAACGACTTCGCCTACCTGGCCACGACGCCGGCCCGCGCCGCCAGCGCGGCGCTCGAGAAGGCCGGCCTGCAGGCGGGCGACATCGACCTGTGGGAGATCAACGAGGCGTTCGCCTCGGTCGCGATCAACTCGGTCCGGATGCTCGGCATCGACGAGGAGCGCGTGAACGTCAACGGCGGCGCGGTCGCCCTCGGGCACCCGATCGGCGCCTCCGGCGCCCGCATCCTCGGAGCGCTCGTGCACGAGCTGCGCCGCCGCGGTGGGGGCCTCGGCTGCGCGGCGATCTGCTCGGGCGGCGGCCAGGGCGACGCGGTGATCCTCCGGGTGGCGCCTCCCTCCTAAGTGGCCGCTGACGCCGAGACCCCGCCGCGCGGGGCCGCGTTCTTCGATCTCGACCGCACGCTCATGGCCGGGTCCTCCGGCTTCCACTGGGCGCGCGCGGCCTACCGCGCGGGCCTGCTGTCACGCCGCCAGATGGCGGCCGACGCATGGGCCAACGTCCAGTTCCGCCTGCGCGGCTCGACGGACGAGGGGACCGAGGCGGTCAAGGCGCGCCTCGGGACCTGGCTCGACGGGCGGCGCGTGGTCGACCTGCAGCGCCTGTCGCCCGGCGTGCTGGCCGGCGTGCTGCCGCGGCTGTACCCGCAGATGCTGCAGGTCGCCTACGACCACCAGGACGCGGGGCGCCCGGTCTACATCTGCACCGCCGCCTCGCAGGGCACAGCCGACATGCTCGCCCACGTCCTCGGCTTCGACGGCGCCGCGGGCTCGGGCCTGGAGGCACGCGACGGCCTGTACACGGGCCGCTTCGACGGACCGTTCTGCTACCACGAGGGCAAGCCGGCGCGCATGCGCCAGCTCGCCGAGGCCGACGGCCTGGACCTCGCCGCGTCCTACGCCTACTCCGACTCGGCCTCGGACATCCCGATGCTGCGGGCCGTCGGCCACCCGGTGGCCGTCAACCCCGATGCCGAGCTGCTGCGCACTGCCCGCGCCGAGGGCTGGGACGTCATGACCTTCGAGCGCCTCGGCCGCCGCCTCAAGATCGGCGCCGCGCTGATCGCCGCCGCAGCGGCCGGCTCGGCCGGCCGCCGCATCGGCGCCCGGCCCCGCGGCACCTGAGCCGCCCTAGAATCCGCCCATGGCGACACCCTCGAAGCCCGCCGTCAGACTGCCGGCGACGGAGGCCGAGTGGCGTGAGGCGTACGCGCTGACGCCCGAGCGCGACGCGCCCTTCACGACGCTGTCCGGCGAGCCGGTGAAGCCGCTGTACACGGAGGCCGACCTGCCGCCGAGCGAGGCGATCGGGATGCCGGGCGGCTTTCCGTTCACCCGCGGCGTCTACCCGTCGATGTACCGCGGGCGCCTGTGGACGATGCGCCAGTTCGCCGGCTTCGGGACCGCGGAGGAGACCAACGAGCGCTTCCACTACCTGCTCGACCACGGTCAGACGGGGCTGAGCACGGCGTTCGACATGCCCTCGCTCATGGGGCACGACTCCGACAGCGTGCGGTCGCTGGGTGAGGTCGGGCGCGAGGGCGTGGCCGTCGACACGCTGGACGACATGGAGACGCTGTTCGGCGGAATCGACCTGGGCGAGGTCAGCGTCTCGATGACGATCAACGCCCCCGCGGCGATCATGCTCGCCTTCTACGTCGTGGCTGCGGAGGACCAGGGCGTCCCCGCCGACCGCCTCAGCGGCACGATCCAGGCCGACATCCTCAAGGAGTACATCGCCCAGAAGGAATGGTGCTTCCCGATCGACCCGGCGATGCGGCTGCTGGGCGACATGATCGAGTGGTCCTCGACCAACCTGCCCCGCTGGCACCCGGTGAGCATCTCCGGCTACCACATCCGCGAGGCGGGCTCGACGGCCGCGCAGGAGCTGGCCTTCACGCTCAAGGACGGGCTGACCTACGTCCAGCAGGCGGTCGACCGCGGGCTGGACGTCGACGACTTCGCGCCGCGCCTGAGCTTCTTCTTCAACGCCCAGATCGACTTCTTCGAGGAGATCGCCAAGCTGCGCGCGGCACGGCGCATCTGGGCGCGCGAGCTGCGCGACACGTTCGGCGCCAAGGATCCGCGCTCCTGGCTGATGCGCACGCACGTGCAGACCGCCGGCGTCAGCCTCACGGCGCAGCAGCCCCTGAACAACATCGTCAGGACGGCGATCGAGGCCCTGGCCGGCGTGCTCGGCGGCACGCAGTCGCTGCACACGAACTCCTACGACGAGGCGCTGGCGCTCCCCACGCAGGACGCGGTGCGCATCGCGCTGCGCACCCAGCAGATCATCGCCCACGAGACCGGGGTCGCGAACACGATCGACCCGCTCGGCGGCAGCTACTTCGTCGAGTCGCTCACCGACGAGCTCGAGCGTCAGGCCTACGCCTACTTCGCGCGCATCGACGAGCTCGGCGGGATGGTCCAGGCGGTCAAGCAGAGCTTCCCCCAGCGCGAGATCGCCGACGCCAGCTTCGAGCTGCAGACCGAGATCGACGCCGGCCGGCGGATCGTCGTCGGCGTCAACCAGCACACCGAGGGCGACGACGCCCACACCCCGATCCTGCGCATCGACCCGACGCTGGAGGCCAAGCAGATCGGCCGCGTGCAGGCCGTCCGCGCCCGCCGCGACGGCACGGCCGTCGAGCGCGAGCTGGCGCGCCTGCGCGAGGCGGCGGCCAACGACGGCGAGAACCTCATGCCGCATCTCCTGGACGCCGCGCGGGTGCACGCGACCGAGGGCGAGATCGTCGGCGCCCTGCAGGACGTCTTCGGCTCCTACACCGAGACGCCCGTCTTCTGACAGGCTTCGGGAAGGATCGCCCGCCGACGGGCGTCGTCACCAACAGTCCAGCCCCCTCCAGGAGGAGAACACCGCCGATGAAGCGACTCATCGCCGTCCTGGCCGCCGCTGCGGTCACCGCCGCCGCCTTCTTGGCCATCCCCGCCTTCGGCGCGACCCGTTCCGTCAGCGTTCGCGACAACGTCTTCAGCCCGCGCACGCTCAACGCGCGCAGCGGCGACACCATCCGCTTCGTCTGGCGCGGGGACAACCCACACAACATCCGCACCACCAGCCGCCCGCGTGGCGCCTCGGCGATCACCGCTCCGGTGAAGACGAGCGGCACCTATCGCAAGCGGCTGACCCGCCGCGGCACCTACCGGCTGCTCTGCACGATCCACGCGCCGAGCATGAGGATGACCATCCGCGTGCGCTAGCCGCCGCGCCGCGGCAGCGGCGGGCGCGATGCCATACTTCGCGCCCGCCGGCGGCCCTCGCCGGCCGCCGCATGTCCTCCTCAGCCCCCACCGCTCGCAAGATCCGCGTCGTCGTCGCCAAGCCCGGCCTCGACGGGCACGACCGGGGGGCGAAGATCATCGCCCGGGCCCTGCGCGACGCGGGCATGGAGGTCATCTACACGGGTCTGCACCAGACCCCCGAGCAGATCGTCGAGACGGTCATCCAGGAGGACGCCGACGCCGTCGGGCTGTCGATCCTCTCCGGCGCCCACATGACGCTCGTGCCGCGCATCGCCGAGCTGCTGCGCGAACAGCAGGTCGAGGACGTCGTCCTGACCGTCGGCGGCACCATCCCCGCCGACGACATCCCCGAGCTCAAGGCGCTCGGCGTCGCGGAGGTCTTCACCCCCGGCGCGCCGACGCAGGCGATCATCGACTTCATCCGCGACGCCGTCGCCCAGCGCGATCCGCGCTGAGCGGAGCGGTGCGGGCGCCGACTTCCGCCCCCGACTGACTCGTCAGTCAATCGGGCGGTACACTCACGAACGTCCGTTTGCCACAGGAGGCCCAAGTGAAGATCTGTGTCCTGGTCAAAGAGGTGCCGGACGCCGCGGTCCAGAAGCGGATCGACGCGTCGACAGGGCGCATGGACCGCAGCGGGGAGAAGAACCTCAACCCCTACGACACCCACGCCATCGAGGCGGCCATGCAGCTCAGGGAGGGCGGCGCCGTCGAGGTCGAGGAGATCGTCGCCGTGACGATGGGCCCCGAGCACCGCCGTGCGCGCCCTGCACAAGGCCGTGTCGCTGGGTGCCGACCGGTCGGTCCACCTCAGCGACGACACGCTGGCCGGCTCGGACGTCGCCGCGACCGGCTACGCGCTGGCCCAGGCCCTGCGCCGCGAGAGCCCCGACCTGGTCCTGCTGGGCCAGCAGTCCGACGACGGCGAGTGCTACACGATCGGCGCCGTCGTGGCCGACCACCTGCAGATGCCCTCGCTCACCCAGGTCATCAAGATGGACGTCGACGGCGGCGACCTGCGGTGCGAGCGCCAGGCCGAGTACGGCTACGACACCGTCCAGGTCGCCTTCCCCGCCGTCATCTCCGTCGGCGACGCGATCAACGAGCCGCGCTACCCGTCGCTCAAGGCGATCATGGGCGCCAAGAAGAAGCCGCTCGACGCCCTGACGCCGGCCGACGTCGAGATCGACGCCGCACGCGTCGGCGCCGACGGCTCGCAGGTCATCTGCGGCGACTTCAAGGCCCCGCCGCAGAAGGCCGGCGGCGAGATCATCGAGGACGAGGACACCACGGAGACGGTCGACAAGATCGTCGCCTGGCTGGACGAGAGGAAGCTGATCTGATGGCGGACATCCTGGTCTACGCGCTGCACTACGAGGGCGCGTTCAACAAGAACTCCCTGGGCGCCGTCAGCGAGGGCGCTCGGCTCGCCGGCCAGATCGGCGGGGAGTGCCACGTGCTCGTCGCCGGCGGCGACGACCTGACCGACGAGCTGTGCGCCTCGCTCGGGAGCTACGGCGCGGCCAAGGTCTTCCGCGCGAAGGTGCCCGAGGGCCTCGCCCAGCCGGTCATCGACGCCATGGCCAGGGTCATGGACGACGGCGGCCACCAGTACGCGCTGTTCGGCGGCGGCCTGCTGGGCTTCGAGATCGGCGCCGGCCTGGCCGCGCGCCTGCACGCGGGCGTGACCATGGAGGTCACCGCGGTGCAGGTCGAGGACGGCAAGCTCGCCGCCGAGCGCCCGATCCTGGGCGACTCGTCGATCTCCACCTCGCGCTACCGCGAGCGCGGCATCATCATCGGGCGCCTCAACGCGTTCGAGATCGCGGAGGGCGGCTCCGGCGCGGCCACCGTGGAGGACGTCGACGTCACGCTGTCGGACTGGTCGACGAAGGCCACGATGGTGCAGCGCGGCGAGCAGCGCGGCGCGGACGTGAACATCGAGGACGCCGACGTCCTCGTCGCCGGCGGCCGCGGCCTCGGCAAGGCCGAGGGCTTCGAGCTGTGCGAGGAGCTGGCCGGCGCGCTGGGCGGAGCCGTCGCTGCGACCCGCGCGGTGGTCGACGCGGGCTGGTACCCCTACGCCGCGCAGATCGGCCAGACGGGCAAGACCGTGGCGCCGAAGCTGTACCTGGCCGCCGGCATCTCGGGCGCCATCCAGCACAAGGTCGGCATGCAGGCCTCCGAGAACATCGTGGCCATCAACAAGGACGCGAACGCCCCGATCTTCGAGTTCTCCGACCTCGGCGTCGTGGGCGACCTCAACAAGATCCTGCCCAAGCTGACCGAGGCCGTGAAGGCCAAGAAGGGCGCCTGAGCGGTGGCCGCCAACGGAAACGGCCGGACGCGGCACGGCGGTCCCGCTGGCGTTCCCGCCGCCGGTCGACTCCCCCAACGAGTTCATCAAGCGCGAGCTCGACGCCGAGGACGACCGCATCGAGGTCGGCGTGGCGATCGTCGGCGGCGGCACGGCGGGCCTGGCCTGCGCCAACCGCCTGCTGCAGCTCCTGGGCGACGACCCCGAGATGATGGAGCGCCTGGGCGAGGTGCCGGTCGCGGTCATCGAGAAGGCCAAGACCTGCGGCGGGCACAACCTGTCGGGCGCGGTCATGCGCCCCGCGGCGCTGCAGGAGCTGTTCGCAGACATGACGCGCGAGCAGTGGCGCCAGGAGGGCTTCGCCTTCGGCGAGGTCACCAAGGAGTCCGTCTACATGCTCCCCAGCGGCAAGGCCAAGCTGCGCATCCCGACGCCGCCGCCGTTCAAGAACCACGGCAACGAGATCATCTCCGTCTCGGCGCTGGCGCGCTTCCAGCAGCGCCAGGCCGAGGAGGGCGGCGCCTACGTCCTCACGGAGACCTCGGCGACGCAGCTGCTGGTCGAGGACGGCGTCGTGCGGGGCGTGCGCTCGGGCGACAAGGGCCGCGGCAAGCAGGGCGAGGAGCGCTCGAACTTCGAGCCCGGCTCGGACATCGTCGCCCAGGCGACGGTGCTGGCCGAGGGCTGCTGGGGCCACCTCACCGGCGCCGCGATCCGCGAGTTCGGCCTCGGCGAGGACCGCGAGCCGCAGGTCTGGGAGCTCGGCGTCAAGGAGCTGTGGAAGGTCCCCAAGCCGCTGGATCGCGTGATCCACACGATCGGTCCCTGGCCGCTGAAGCTGTCGAGCAAGTACGGCCAGATCGGCGGCACGTGGCTGTACCCGATGAAGGACGAGAAGACCGGCGACGACCTGGTCAGCATCGGCTTCGTCGTGGACCTCGAGTACGCCGACGCGACCACCTCGGCCCACGACCTGCTGCAGCTGTTCAAGACGCACCCGCTCGTGCGCGGGATCCTCGAGGGCGGCGAGCGCGTGGCCTGGGGCGCCAAGGCGCTTCCGGGCGGCGGCTACTGGTCGATGCCCAAGCTGACGATGCCGGGCGCGCTGCTCGTGGGCGACGCGGGCGGCATGGTCGACACCGTCGCGCTCAAGGGCGTGCACCACTCGGTCAGGTCGGGCACGCTTGCCGCGGAGTCGATCTACGCGGCGCTCAAGCGCGGCGCGTCGTCCTTCGGCGCCTACGAGCAGGCGGTCGAGGAGTCGCAGATCGGCAAGGAGCTCTACGAGGTCCGCAACACGCGCCAGCCCTTCCAGAAGGGCTTCATCCAGGGCGGCCCGCTGGTCAACGCGATGATCGCGACCAAGGGGCGCTTCCCGGGCGGCCGCTGGCCGTGGCACCGCAACGACGCGCGCGAGATGTTCGTCGGCGACACCGCCGAGCGCTATCCCAAGCCCGACGGCAAGTACATCTTCGACAAGCTCTCGAGCGTCTTCATCACGGGCAACCAGACGCGCGACGACGCGCCCAACCACATCCGCGTCCAGCGCGAGGTGCCGCGCGTCATCGCCGAGACGTGGAAGTGGATGTGCCCCGCAGGCGTGTACGAGATCCCCGACGACGCGCCCGCGGAGGGCAACGTCGACGTGATCGTCAACTACACGAACTGCGTGCAGTGCGGCGCGATCACCGCCAAGGGCGGGCGCCTGACGCCGCCCGAGGGCGGCGACGGGCCGCTGTACCAGCAGACCTGACGCTCAGGCGTTCTCACGGCGGTCGACGGCCGGGGATGGGCTTCCGGCGCGAACCGCCTCGAGCTGCGCCGCGAACGCCAGCCCGAGGAAGAGCGCCACGGCTGCGCCGTAGGTCCACAGCAGCACGCCGATCGTGCCCGTCAGCGGGCCGTAGGTCGCTCCGAAGGCCTCCGTCGCCTCGACGTAGAGCGCGAGCAGGCCCAGGAAGGCCAGCCACAGCGCCGACGCGACGGCGGCGCCCACGGCCAGCCACGACGGCTCGGGCTGGCGCCTGTTCGGCGCGAGCGCGAACAGCAGCGCGACCGAGCCGATGACCAGGACCAGGCCCACGGGCCAGCGCGCGAGCTGCCACCCGACATCGAGCGGCTCGCCCCAGTCCACGGCCCGCCGGATCGCCGCCCCGCCGACGAGCACGATCGCCGAGGCGACCGCGAGGACCCCCGCGGACAGCGCGAGCAGCAGGGCGCGTGCGTACTTGCGCGCGAAGGGGCGATCGCGCTCGATGCCGTAGATGCGGTTGGCGCCGCGCTCCACCTGCGCCATGGCTCCCGTACCGGCCAGGACAGCGGCCAGGAGCCCGCCAGCGAGCGCGATTTCCCCCGAGCTCCGCGACCCCTGCCGCAGCGCCTCGGTGAGGATGTCGCCCGCGCCACCCGGGGCGATCGCCCGGATCGTCGCCTCGACGACGCGGCGAAAGGACTCCTGGTCGAGCGTCTCGGCCAGGCCGACGACGGCGATCAGCGCGGGCAGCAGCGTGAGCGTGAACTGGAACGCGAGCGCCCGCGAGTGGCTGAAGCCGTCTGCGGCCCGGAAGCGCGCGATCGCGTCCAGGACGAGCCGCCGCCGGCCCGTCCGGCGCAGCGTCTCGAGTGCCTCGTCGCCCTCGAGTTCGTCGCGGGTGACGGGGACGGACGCCGCGGTGGTCACGGCCACGCATCTTCGCGCGGGCGCAACCTCCGCGCCTGCGCGTTGTTGAGGGAGGGCCATGCCTCGCCGCTTTGCCCTCCCGCTCGTCCTGCTCGCGCTGCTCGCGCTGGCGCCGTCCGCCGCCGCCCAGCGCCCGGCGCTGGCGGCGACGCTGGACGAGTGCCGCGCGTCGCCGGACCCGGCGCTGCGCTCGGCGGCGTTCACCGCCAGCATGCCGGCGCTGACCCGCACGCGCCGCATGCAGATGCGCTTCGACCTGCAGCAGCGCACCGCGGGCGGCGGCTACGTGACGCTGCGCCTGCCGCGCTGGGGCGTGTGGCAGCGCTCGCGGCCCGGCGTGCCCGGCTTCGTCTACACGAAGCGCGTGAGCGCCCTGCAGGCGCCGGCGCAGTACCGGGCCGTCGTGCGCTTCCGCTGGCTGGATGCCCGCGGCCGCCTGCAGCGCCGTGCGCGGCGGGTCACGGCGATCTGCCGCCAGCCCGACCTGCGCCCCGACCTCCACGCGGGCGACCTGGCCGCCGAGCCGGGCGCGGCGCCCGGGACCGCGTCGTACCGCTTCACGGTCGCCAACCGCGGGCGCGGTGACGCCGGGCCCTTCAACGTCGTGCTGACGGCCAACCGCACGCCGCAGCCCGAGCAGCGCCTCGGCGGCCTGGCGGCCGGCGCGAGCGAGGTCGTCACGCTCATCGGCCCGCGCTGCGCGCCCGGCTCGATCGTGCGCGTCACCGTCGACAGCGCCTCGGAGGTCGTCGAGTCGCGCGAGCGCGACAACCCGGTCGACGTGCCGTGCCCGTTCAGCGCCCGCTGAGCGCGCCCGTGCGCAGCGGCTCGCTGGTGCGCCGCGGCGGCCTCGCGCGCCGGCGCTTGGCGTCGTAGAGCCCGGTGTCGGCGAAGCGGTGCAGCGCCTCCGCGTTGTCGCCGTCGTCGGGGAAGACCGCGAGCCCCATCGAGGCCGGCGCGCGGGCGGCCAGCATCGCGGCCAGGCGGTGGGCGACGGCGCCGGTGCCGTCGCGGTCGGCGCCCGGCACCAGCACGGCGAACTCGTCGCCGCCGAGGCGGCCGAGCACGTCGACGCCGCGCAGGGTCGCGGCGGTCGTCGTGGCGACCCAGCGCAGGTGGTCGTCGCCGGCCCCGTGGCCGTGGCGGTCGTTGACCTGCTTGAAGTCGTCCAGGTCCAGCAGCACGAGGCCGAACGGCTCGTCCGTCCGCTGCGCGCGCGCGAGCTCGGCGGCGACTCGCTCCTCGAAGCCGCGCCGGTTGAGGCAGCCGGTGAGCGGGTCGGCCCGCGAGACGCGTGCGAGCTCGCGCCGCTGGCGGGCGTGGCTGCGCGCCTGCCAGGTGCACATCCACGCCCCACACGTCAGCGTCATGGCGACGAAGAACACGTCCGAGGCGGGGGCGCCGCCGACCGAGGCGGCGACGGTGACGTAGGCGAGCACCGCCGCCACGCCCGCGACCAGCACCGAGGCGACCGGATAGGACAGCGCGGCGAAGATGAGCGGCAGGAAGAAGCCGACGAACAGCGGGCTGTCGGCGCCGCCGTCCAGGACGGCGGCCAGCGTGACCACTCCGATCGACGACAGCGTCCAGGCCAGGAAGAACAGCTCGCGCGCCAGCGGGCGGCGCATGAGGTTCCGAAGCGGGACGAACGCCAGCACGAGCGAGCCCGCGACCACGAGGCCGCTCAGCGCGAGCAGCGGCCCGCGGGTCTGCGCGGACCAGGTCATGGAGAAGTACGCGGCGTAGAGCAGCGCGGACAAGACGGTGAACCAGGCGCCGATGCGAGCGACGCGAAGGCGGTCGTGGACCGCGGGGTCGTCCATGGGATCCTTGTCGGCACCGCGGGGCCGGCTCCTGAATGCGACCAGCACGTTCACCACTGCACGCGCGCCGCGTGGCAGGATCACGGCCGGGCTCGGGGAAATGATCAGCGTGCGGCCACAGACCGTCGTGCTGGCGTCCGTGGCGACGGTGGTGCTCGTCGCCGCGGACGCGAGCACGCTCTCCGCGCCCGGGGCCACGACGCCGCGCCCGCGCGTGGCCGGGGTGGCCACCAGGCCGCCGCTGCCCGCCCTGACGACGACGCGGGCGATCGCCTCGGCGCGCCGGTACGCGCGCTCGCGTGCAGGCGTCGTGGCCTTCGCGGTCATCGACGAGGCCGGGCGCGTCCGCGGCCTGCGCCGCACCGTGGCCTTCCCGTCGGCGAGCGTCGTCAAGGCCATGCTGCTCGTCGCCGCGCTGCGCGCCGCGGGCGACGCGCCCCTGGCCGACGGCCAGCGCGCGCTGCTCGAGCCGATGGTCACCGCGTCGGACAACGACGCCGCCTTCGCGGTCTACGCCCAGGTCGGCTCGGCCGGGCTCATGCGCGTCGCGCGCGCGGCCGGCATGCGGCGCTTCGCGGTGCCGGCCCTGATGGAGGCGCGCATCGACGCCGCCGACCAGGCCCGCTTCTTCCGCGGGATCGACCGGCGCGTGCCGGCCCGCCACCGCGGCTACGCGCGCCGCCTGCTGTCGTCGATCGTGCCCTGGCAGCGCTGGGGCATCCCGCCGGCCGCCCGCGAGCGGCGCGGCACGAAGGCGTTCTTCAAGGGCGGCTGGCGCCCCGGCCTCGTCCACCAGGCGGCGCTCCTGCAGCGCGGCGACCAGCGCCTCGGGCTGGCGATCCTGACCTCCGGCCAGCCGTCGCACGAGTACGGTCGACAGACGGTCGAGGGGGTCGCGCGACGCGTCCTGCGGGTCGGATGACGCCGCTACACTGGATCGCGAGATGAAGACCGCAATCCATCCCGAGTACGTCGAGTCGCACGTCCGCTGCACCTGCGGCAACGAGTTCACGACGCGCTCCACCGAGCCCGAGATCCACGTCGAGATCTGCTCGAACTGCCACCCGTTCTACACGGGCCGGCAGAAGCTCGTCGACACCGGCGGCCGCGTCGAGCGCTTCAAGCGCCGCGCCGCCAAGCGCGCCCGCGGCGAGTAGCGGTGGCCGAGCAGGCCGTGGCCGAGGAGGCCATGGCGCCTGAGCCGGCGGCGCCGCTCGAGGCGCTTCGCGACGCACCCGTCGGCGGCCAGGCCGTCCTCGAGGGCGTGATGATGCGCGGCGTCTCGACGTGGGCCGTCGCCGTTCGCAAGCCGCTGCCCGAGCAGCTTTCCGAGAAGGGCCTCGATCCCGAGGAGGCGGCGCTCGGCGAGATCGAGGTGCAGTCGTTCCCGCTGGTCTCGGTGCTCAAGCGCCACCGCGTCCTGCGCCTGCCCGTCATCCGCGGCGTCGTCGCGCTCGTGCGAGTCGCTGTCGATCGGCTTCAAGGCGCTCGGCATCTCGGCCAACGCCCAGCTGCCCGAGGACGAGAAGGAGATCTCCGGCGGCACGTGGGCCGGAACCGTCGTCGCTCGCCATGGCGCTGGCCATCGGCCTGTTCTTCCTGCTGCCGGTCGGGATCACCAGCCTGTTCCGCGACGCGCTGCCCAACTCGATCGCCTTCGTGATCGTGGAGAAGCTGATCCGCATCGCGATCTTCCTCGGCTACCTCGTCCTGCTCTCGCGGCTGAAGGACCTGCGCCGCGTGTTCGAGTACCACGGCGCCGAGCACAAGACGATCTCCTGCTACGAGGCGGGCCTCGAGCTGACGCCGGAGAACGCCCAGCGCTTCTCGCGGCTGCACCCGCGCTGCGGCACGAGCTTCCTGCTCATCGTCATGATCGTCGCGATCTTCGTCTTCGCGCCGCTCGGCACGCCCGAGTGGTACTGGCTGTTCCTCTCGCGCATCGTCGGCATCCCGCTCGTCGCCGGCCTGTCCTTCGAGGTCATCAAGGCCTTCGGGCGCAACCGCCGCAAGCGCTGGGCGCGGGCGCTCATGTGGCCCGGGATGCAGCTGCAGAAGCTCACCACGCGCGAGCCCGACCTCTCCCAGCTCGCCGTGGCGATCGCCGCCATGGAGGCCGTCCTGGCCGTCGAGACGCCCGGCGAGCAGACCGCCGAGGACCTGGTCGGGGTCGAGGTCGTCGCGTGATCGAGTCGCTCGTCGAGCAGATCGAGTCGCGCTTCGCCGAGCTCCAGCGCCAGATCGTCGACCCCGAGGTCATCGGCGACCGCCGCCGCTACGCCGACGCCGGGCGCGAGTACCGCCAGCTCGAGCCGGCCGCGAAGCTGGCCGCCGAGTGGCGGCGCACACGCGACGACGCCGAGGGCGCCCAGGAGCTGCTCGACGAGGCGGCGACGACCCCGAGGTGCGCGAGCTGCTGACGACCGCCCGCGAGCGCCTGGCCGAGATCGAGGAGGAGATGCGCCTGGCCATGGTCGAGCGCGACCCCAACGACGACAAGGACGTGATCGTCGAGGTCCAGGGCGGCGCCGGCGGGGAGGAGGCCGGCCTGTGGGCCGGCGACCTCTACCGCATGCTCAGCCGCTACGCCGAGCGGCGCGGGCTTCCGCTCCGAGCCGCTGGAGCTGGGCGACGGCAAGTACACGTTCGCGATCAAGGGCGACGGCGCCTACTCGGTGTTCAAGTACGAGGGCGGCACCCACCGCGTGCAGCGCGTGCCCGGCGACCGAGTCGCAGGGCCGCATCCACACCTCGACGGCGACCGTCGCGGTGCTGCCCGAGGCCGAGGACGTCGACGTCCACGTCGACCCCAACGACCTGCAGGTCGACGTCTACCGCTCGTCCGGGCCGGGCGGGCAGTCGGTCAACACGACCGACTCGGCGGTGCGCATCACCCACAAGCCGTCCGGGATCGTCGTCTCGATGCAGGACGAGAAGAGCCAGCTGCAGAACCGCGAGAAGGCGATGCGCGTGCTGCGCGCGCGGCTGTACGAGCGCGCGCTGGCCGAGCAGCAGGCGGCGGCGGCCGCCGACCGCCGCGCGCAGGTCGGGACGGGCGACCGCGCCGAGAAGATCCGCACCTACAACTACGGCGAGCGCCGGGTCACCGACCACCGCGTCAAGCTCACGACGCACAACCTCGACCAGGTCCTCGAGGGCGAGCTCGACGAGTTCACCGCCGCGCTGGGCGCCGACGAGAAGCGCCGCGGGCTCGAGGCCCAGGCGGCCCAATCGGTCTGATGCCCGCGGCGGTGGCCGGTCCGCGACGCCCTGGACAGCGCCGTGGTGGCGATCGCGGCGGCGGGCAGCGACACGCCGCGCCTCGACGCCGAGCTGCTGCTCGGCCACGCGCTCGGCGTCGACCGCGCCGCGCTCGTCATGGCGCCCGAGCGCGAGGTCACGGGGCCCGCGGTGCGCGCGTTCCAGGACCTCGTGCGCCGCCGCTCGGCCGGGCGCGAGCCGGTCGCCTACCTGCTCGGCACGACGCGGCTTCCGCCACCTCGAGCTCGTCGTCGACGCCGCGCGTGCTGGTCCCGCGCCCGGAGACCGAGCTGCTCGTCGAGGCGGCGCTCGGCCTGCCCCGCGGCGCGCGCGTGGTCGACGTCGGCACCGGCAGCGGCGCCGTCGCGCTGGCGCTCAAGGACGAGCGCGCCGGACCTCGACGTGCGCGGCACCGACGTCAGCGAGGAGGCGCTGGCCGTCGCGCGCGCCAACGCGGCGCGCCTCGGCCTCGACGTCGCGCTGTCGCGCGCGCGACCTGCTCGAGGGCGCCGGGCCGGTCGACGCGGTGCTCTCCAACCCGCCCTACGTGGCCGAGGCGGACCGCGCGACGCTGCCGCCCGAGGTCGCGCGCCACGAGCCGGCGCTCGCGCTGTTCGCCGGCGCCGACGGCCTGGACGTCGTGCGGCGGCTGGTCGCCCAGGCGGGCGCGTCGGCGGCGACGCTGCTGGCGCTCGAGGTGGGCGCAGGGCCAGGCGCCCGCCGTCGCCGGGCTCGTGCGCGGCGGCCGGCTTCGCGCGAGGTCGAGGCGCTGCGCGACCTGGCCGGCATCGAGCGCGTGGTCGTGGGGCGCCGTTGACGGTCAGCGCCGCGGACGCCGAGACGTTCAGCCGCTGCATCTCGGTCGGCGGCGTGGCGGTGTTCCCGACCGACACCGTCTACGGGCTGGCCTGCGAGCCCGACAGCCGCGAGGCCGTCGCAGCAGCTGTACTTCCTCAAGCGCCGCCGGCCGGAGAAGCCGGCGGCGGTGATGTTCTTCTCGCTCGAGCTCGCGCTGGCCGCGCTGCCGGAGCTCGGCCCGCGCACCGCGCGGCGCGCTGCGGGCGCTGCTGCCCGGCGGCGTCACGCTGCTGCTCCCCAACCCGCGACGCCGCTGCCCGCTGGCCTGCGGGCCGGATCCCGACACGCTCGGGCTGCGCGTGCCCGCACTGGCCGCCGCCGCTGGAGGCGCTGGCCGCCGTGCGCTGGCCCGTGCTGCAGTCCAGCGCCAACGACGCGGGCGGCCCGGACGCGCGCTCGCTCGAGGACGTGCCCGCCGCGATCCGCGCGGCGCCGACCTCGTGCTCGACGGCGGCGAGCTGCCCGGGACGCCGTCGACCGTCGTCGACCTGCGCGCCTACGAGGACGGCGGCGGCTGGTCGGTCGTGCGCGAGGGCGCCGTGGCAATGGACGCGGTGCGTGTGGCGCTGGAGTGAGGCCGTATCGGGCTGCGCGGGGCCCGCGGTGGCTGCGCGGGTCCCGGGCGGTCACGCTCCACGCCCGTGCACGGCGGCGATGAGGGAAGAGCCCGACGGCCTCTCGCAACCGGCTCAACGTGCAACACGTCGCCGATCGAGCCGCCGCTTTCACGCGATGCCGCTCTGACCGGCTCAACGTGAAACGCGCCGCGCCGGGGCAGGCGGCTTTCACGTCATGCCACCTGAAAGGGTGAGGGACCTCCCCCGGCGGCGGCGTCGCAGCCGAGGCCGCTTCCCCTCACTCGCCGCCGTTCAGCCTGCCGCAGGCGCTCGGGCGCGCGGGTAGCCGGGCGGCGGCCGGGTAGGGTCGCCCGCATGACCTCGCCTTCGTGACCGGCGGCTCGGGCTTCATCGGCGGCGCGCTGATCCGGCGGCTGGCCGGCGAGGGGATGCGCGTGCGCGCCCTCGCGCGCAGCGACGACGCCGCCGCCCAGCGTCGCCGCGCTCGGGGCCGAGCCCGTGACCGGCGTCCTCGACGACGTCGCAGGCGATGACCGAGGGGGCGCGCAGCTGCGAGCTCGCCTTCCACTGCGCGGCGCACCTCGGCGACTGGGGCCGGCCGCGAGGCCTTCGAGCGCGGCAACGTGACGGGCACGCGCAACGCGCTGGAGGCGTGCCGCGCCGCCGGCGTCGGGCGCTTCGTCCACGTCGGCACGGAGGCCGCGCTGCTGGCCGGCGCGCCGCTGGTGGCCGTCGACGAGCGCGCGCCGCTGCGCTTCGACTCGCCCGCGCTGTACTCGTCGACCAAGGCGCGCGCGGAGGAGGCCGTGCTCGAGGCCGGGCACGGCGGCCTGGAGACCATGGTCGTGCGCCCGCGCCTCGTCTGGGGCCCGGGCGACACGACGATCCTGCCCGCGCTCGCCGCGCTGGTGCGCTCGGGCCGCTTCGCGTGGATCGGCGGTGGGCACCACCTGACGTCGACGACGCACGTCGACAACGTCGTCGAGGGCCTGCTGCTCGCCGCGCGGCGCGGCACCTCCGGCGGCGTCTGGTTCGTGACCGACGGCCCGCCGATCGTCTTCCGCGAGTTCGTCACCCGCCTGCTCGCCACCCAGGGACTGCAGCCGCCGGAGCGCAGCGTGCCGGCGCCGGTCGCCCGCGCGGTCGCGGCGGCGGGCGAGACCGCGTGGCGCGCGCTGCCGCTTCCCGGCCGCCCGCCGCTGACGCGCCTGGCCGTCTGGCTGGCCTCGCTGGAGGCCACGATCGACATCTCGCGCGCCCGCGACGAGCTGGGCTACGCGCCCGTGATCAGCCGCGAGGACGGTCTGCGCAGGCTGGTACCGTCGCAGGCGTGACCGACCTGAGCCCCGACTCCTTCAACCGCCCGCTCGCCGAGGTCGATCCCGAGATCGCCGACGTCCTGCGCCTCGAGCTGTCGCCGCCAGCAGCGCACGCTCGAGATGATCGCCTCGCGAGAACTTCGTGCCCCAGGCCGATCCTCGAGTGCCAGGGCAGCGTGCTGACCAACAAGTACGCCGAGGGCTATCCCGGGCAGGCGCTACTACGGCGGCTGCGAGCACGTCGACGTCGCCGAGCAGCTGGCGATCGACCGCGCCAAGGAGCTGTTCGGCGCCGAGCACGCCAACGTCCAGCCGCACGCGGGCGCGCAGGCCAACGCCGCCGTCTACCACGCGCTGCTGCAGCCCGGCGACACGATCATGGGCCTCGCGCTGCCCCACGGCGGCCACCTCACGCACGGCATGAAGCTCAACGTGTCGGGGCGCCTGTACGACATCGCGCCCTACGAGGTCGACCGCGAGACCAGCCTCATCGACATGGACGAGGTCGCGCGCATCGCCCAGGAGCGCCGGCCGAAGCTGCATCCTCGCCGGCTGGTAGCGCGTACCCGCGCATCCTGGACTTCGCGCGCTTCCGCGAGATCGCCGACGAGGTCGGCGCGCTCCTGATGGTCGACATGGCGCACTTCGCCGGCCTCGTCGCCGCCGGCCTGCACCCCAACCCGGTGCCGCACGCCGACGTCGTCACGACGACGATCCACAAGACGCTCGGCGGCGCGCGCGGCGGCATGATCCTGTGCCGCGAGGAGCACGCCAAGACGATCAACTCGGCCGTCTTCCCCGGCCAGCAGGGCGGCCCGCTCGATGCACGTCATCGCCGGCAAGGCGGTCGCGCTCGGGATCGCCGCAGACCGAGGCCTTCCGCGAGCGCCAGCGGCGCACGGTCGACGGGCGCGCAAGGCCGTCGCCGCGGCGCTGCTGGACGCCGGCCACGGCGTCAACGTGCTGACCGGCGGCACCGACGTGCACCTCGCGCTCGTCGACCTGCGCGAGTCCGAGCTCGACGGCCAGCAGGCCGAGGACCGCCTGCACGACATCGGCATCACGGTCAACCGCAACGCGGTGCCCGTTCGACCCGCGCCCGCCGATGGTCACCAGCGGCCTGCGCGTCGGGCACGCGGCGCTGGCCACGCGCGGCCTGCAGGCCGACGACTTCGCCGAGGTCGGCGCGGATCATCGCCACCGCGCTGACGCCGGACTTCGAGCGCGCCGCGCCGAGCTGGCCGAGCGCGTCACCGCGATCGCCGACCGCTACCCGCTCTACGAGCACCTCGGCGCGCCCGCCGCGGTCTAGGCGCGGCGGCGGCGACCGCCGCCGCGCGACTAGGCTGGCGCAGGCATGACCGGGCGCGACGCGGTCCTCGCCTTCGCGGCGGCGTTCGCCGTCGCCGCCGCTGCTGACGCCGCTCAGCGCGCGCTTCGCGCGGCGCGTCGGCGCCGTCGACCAGGGCCGCGGCGCGCGGCCTGGGCCGAGCGCGCCACGCCGCTGCTCGGCGGCCTGGCGATCGCTCGCCGCGGTGCTCCTGGTCGCGGCGGCGCTGCTCGACTTCTCCGGCGTGACCGAGGACCGCATGCGCGGGATCCTCGCCGGCGCGGCGCTGATCGCCGTCGTCGGCGCGCTCGACGACCGCTTCGACCTGCCGCCCGGCGCTCAAGCTCGCCGGCCAGATCGCTGGCGGCGACGATCCCGGTCGCGGCCGGCGTCGAGGTCACGAACATCACGCTGCCGTTCGTCGGCGCGGTCGACCTCGGCGACGGCGGGCGGCGCCGCTGACGGTGGCCGGGCTCGTGCTGGTCATGAACGTCGTCAACTTCTCCGACGGCGTCGACGGCCTGGCCGCGGGCGTCTGCGCGATCAGCGCGGTCGCCTTCTCGGTCATCGCCTTCGACCTGGACCGCGGGCACGCCGGCGTGCTGGCCGCGATCACCGCCGGCGCGGCGCTCGGCTTCCTCGTCCACAACTTGCCCCCCGGCGCGCGTCTACATGGGCGACTGCGGGCGCCAACCTGCTCGGCCTGCTGCTCGGCTGCGATCGCCGTCGAGGGCGCCGTCAAGACGCAGGCCGTCCTCGCGCTGCTCTTCCCGCTCGTCGTGCTGGCCGTGCCCGTTCCTGGACACGACGTTCGTCGTGCTCAAGCGGATGAAGTACCGGCCGGCCCGTCTACCGCGGCCGACGCCAACCACTTCCACCACCGCTTCAGCCGGATCGGCTTCAGCCAGCGGCGCACCGTCGTCTACCTCTACGCCTGGACGGTGTGCCTGGCGGGCTTCGCCGCTGGCGCTGCGCTTCGTGCCCTACTCCGACGACAGGGCGACCTCGACCTCGGCTGGTCGCTGGTCATGGGCGCGCTCGGTCTCCTCGTGCTCGCCGCGAGCGTCTACCTCGTCTACGTGCTCGAGATCCTGAAGTTCCGCCGCCTCGACGCGATGCGCGTGCGCCGCACGCGCCCGGACGCCACCGAGCGGAGATCGACGCCGACGTCGGCCAGCGCCTGGAGACGGGGGAGTTCGAGGCGGTGACGCGCGAGAGCTAGCTCAGCCGGAGCGGTAGATCGAACGCTCCCAGATCGCGGCCAGCGCCTCGACGAGCTCGGGCACGCCGACCGTCAGCTCCTGGACGAGCTGCTGGTAGAGGGTGCGCTCGGTCATCCAGCACAGCGCGAAGGCCGTCGCCGCGGGCTGGGGCACGGCGGCGCGCCCGGCGTCGGTCTGCTCGCCTCGATGCGCCGCTGCGTCGCGTCCACGAAGCGTCCCAGCAGCGTGCGCCACAGGCGCGCGACCTCCTCGTCGTAGGTCGACACCTCGACGATCGCGCGCAGCAGCACGCCGTGCTCGCCGTAGACGGCGGCGATCCGCGACAGCGCCTCGCGCAGCTCGACGCCGGGGTCGCCGCTGCCCGACCACCAGATGCCGGCCTGCGCGTAGAGCTCGGCGTTGACCTCCTCGGTGAGCTGCTCGAGCAGGTCGCGCTTGTCGCGGAAGTAGAAGTAGAACGCCGTCCGCGAGATGCCCGCGCCGCGGGCGATCCGCTCGACCTTGAGATCCGCGTAGGACGTGCCCTCGCGCAGGAGGTCCTCGGTCGCGCGCAGGACGGCGGCCTGCACGGCGGCCCGCTTGGCCGTGGTCGCCACGGCGCCAGGCTAGCGCCAGCCGACGACTTGACACTGTGTCAAATCGGCGGCTAGCCTGGTTCCATGGCCAGCCTGCTCGACCTCACCTCCCAGGGCGACGTCGCCACGATCAGCGACGAGTCCAAGCTCGCGACCGTCCAGCTCATGACGCCGCGCCAGCTCTACGAGCTGTGGGAGCGCCAGAACTGGCGCTCGCACGAGATCGACTTCACGCAGGACCGCCGCGACTGGGAGGCGATGGACCCCCGGACGCGCGAGGAGATCTCGTGGGGCCTGGCCAACTTCTTCGTGGGCGAGGAGCGCGTGGCGACGCAGTTCACCGGGCTCGTGATGGCCTACGACGACCAGCACGAGGAGGCCTTCCTCACCACCCAGCAGGTCGATGAGGCTCGCCACGCCCAGCACTTCAACCGCCTCTACGAGCAGGTCCTGGCCTACGACGGGTCCTTCGAGGACCGCCTGGACCGCTGCCGCGAGGTGCTCAACGAGCACTACGTGACGCTCTTCGACGGGCATCTGGTCGAGGCCAACCAGCGGCTGATCGCCAACCCGCGCGACGTCGAGGCCAAGATCGACTTCGTCGTGACCTACCACATGGTCATCGAGGGCACGCTGGCGCTCACCGGGCAGTACTTCCAGACCGACTGGATGGAGCGCCGCGGGATCCTCCCCGGCTCACCTCACCGGCTTCCGCAAGATCTCCCAGGACGAGCATCGCCACGTCGCCTACGGCACCTGGTACCTCAAGCAGGTCGCGGGCGACCCCGCGCACGCCGCGCGCATCCAGGACCGGCTCATGGCGCTGCTGCCGGCGGCCGCCGGCGTGCTCGTGCCGCCCGGCTACAGCCTCGGCGACGAGTACGAGTACATGGGCTACACCAGCCAGGAGATGAACGAGTTCGCGTTCACCGCGCTCACGCGGCGGCTGAAGGTCATCGGCGTCTCGCTGGGCGCCGTGCCCGCCTGAGACCTCACTTGATCACCGTGATCTCGGGGTGGGTGGCCAGCAGCGTCTGGGTGAAGACGTAGTTGCAGGCCGCGACCCCCAGCAGCGAGATGACGACGGCCTGGTTGACGGCGCGGCCCACGCCGGCCGCCCCGCCGGAGGCGGTCATCCCCTTGTAGCAGCAGACGATCGCGATGATCGCCCCGAACAGCGTGCACTTGAGCACCGACGCCCACAGGTCGGTGACGGACGCCTGGTTGAAGAAGGTGGCCCAGAACGGGCCGAGCGGCGCGTTGTTGACGACGGTGGCGGCGACGCCGCCGAAGATGCCGAACAGCAGCGCGTAGATGTCGAACAGCCCGGTCACGAGCATCAGGGCCAGGAAGCGCGGGACGACGAGGTTCTTGACGGGGTCGACGCCGAGGACCTGCAGCGCGTCGAGCTCCTCGCGGATCTTGCGCGCGCCGAGGTCGGCCGTGATCGCCGTGCCGGCGACGCCCGCGATGACGATCGCGGTGATGATGGGCGCGAACTCGCGGATCGACGCCAGCACGAAGAAGCCGCCGAGGCGGTCGATCGACCCGAACAGGATCAGGATGTTGGCCGCCTGCAGGCCAGGTGCGCCGTAGCTGGCGGCGACCGTGGAGATCAGCAGCGGGAACCAGCACAACCGCAAGGCGAACAGGAACTGGTTGACGAACTCGCCGCCGTAGGGGTAGGGAGGGCGCAGCGCGGAGACGACGGTCTTGCCCGTCAGGATCACCGTGTCGCCGATCTCCTCGAGCAGAGCCCTGGTCGGCAGGAACAACCGATCGGCCGCGGCACGGAACGCCATCCGCGGACGACACTACTGCTCTGCTAGCAGACCGGCAACCTGGCCAGGAGACCCGCGCCGATCGCTAGGGTCCCGGCCATGGGGACCGACTCCCCCGCCGGCCTCGGCATCGCCGTCGACCGGAACGCCGAGCTTCCCATCGGCGTTCAGCTGCTCTGGGGGCTCAGGGCGCTGATCCTCACGGGCACGCTGCACCCCGGCGACCAGCTGCCGGCGCTGCACCGCCTCGCCGCCGAGCTCGGCGTGAACGCCAACACGGTGCGCGCCGCCTACGCGCGCCTCGAGCTGGAGGGCCTCGTGCTCACGCGCCACGGAAGCGGCACGTTCGTCAGGGAGCGGTCCGGCGACCGCGCGGGCCTCGCCGACGCCGTGGCGAGCGCCGCGCAGGCGGCCGGCGAGGCGGGCCTGTCCGCCCGCGAGCTCGCCGCGGCGCTCTACGTCGCCCCGGTCGAGGACACCGCCGGCGATCCTGCCGCGCGCCGCCGGCGGCAGCTTCGCGCCGAGATCGCCGTCCTGCACCGCAGCCTGTCCGAGCTGCAGGCCGGCGCACGACCCGCTGCGCCGGCGGAGGATCGCCCGAGGCGACCAGGATCCCCTCGCCTGCTCACAGCCGACGAGCTCGAGGCCCAGCGCGACCATGTGCTGCGCCAGCTCGTCACGGCCCGCGCGGAGGCCGATCGGCGAACCGGCCCGCGTGGCGGTGGGCCCGTCGCAGAGGCGGAAGCGCCCACCGCGCCGAAGGTCAAGCGCACGCCCGGACGGACACCGAAGCCCCGCCTGCGCGTCGCCTCCGAGAAGCCGGCCACCTGAACCCCGCGCGGGCGTACGGGTATCCCCACTTGCGTGCCGCGGCGGTGCGGGCTACCGTCGTCGGCGACCCTTCCGGACCGATCTCGGAAGGAGGCCACTCGATGAACACGCGCAAGCTCACCACGGCATCCATGCCCCGCCGCATCCCCGATGTGGCCGGCACCGCCGTGCCCACGCGCGTGCTCGCGAGCTAGGCCCTCCCGAAGGCGCCGGTCGCGGGCTCAGCCGCCCGAGACCGAAGCGCCGCACACGCGGCACCCCACGTTCCCGGGCGGTGGACATCCACCACCACACAAGGAGCAGTGTCGTGCACTCACTCATCAACGAGCAGCTCGCCCGGACCGCTTACGCCGACGCGCTCCCCAGCCGTCGTCACAGGCAGCCCCGGCCGCTCCCGCGGCCGCGGATCAGGCGACTGCCACCGGGGCGCAGGAGGTAGCGGGGACGCTACGCTCTGCCGCCGGCGCCACAAGGCGCCGGCGGCGCCCCAGATGCACCTCTCGAAGCTCGACGACCTCCGGCCGTTCACAACGCTGGACGGCTCCACCATCCGCGAGATCGCCGGCCCGGCCTGGACGCCGGCCGCCAACCAGAGCCTCGCCGAGGCCACCGTGCCGCCCGGGGGCACCACCGCGGCGCACTTCCACCGCGTCACCGAGGAGCTCTACTTCTTCCTGCGCGGCAGCGGACGGCTGACGGTCGGCGACGACGAGCGCGACGTCGGCCCGGGCGACTGCGCCGTGATCCCGCCGGGGGACGTGCACCGGCTCGTCAACATCGGCAACGGGCCGCTCGTGCTGCTGTGCTGCTGCGCGCCCGCCTACAGCGACGAGGACACGGTGCTCGTGGACGGCGCGTCCTGAGACCACTGAAGCCGATGAAGGCCCGGATGCCCGTCCGCCTCCTGCTCATGGCGCTCCCGGCCCTGGTGGCCGGCTGCCTGCTGGCCGCGCCGGCGACGGCGAGCGCGCTGACCATCGGCATCGCCGACCAGAAGCCCGACATGTTCGCCGACCCGCGCTTTCGGGCCGCCGGCTTCCACCACGCCCGGCTCGCCGTCGGCTGGGACGCGATGGGCAGCCCCTGGCAGGTCGCCGAGCTCGACCGCTGGCTGAGCGCCGCGCGCGCCGCCGGCGTCTCGCCGGTCGTGTCCTTCATGCACTCGCGCACGGACCGCCGGTCGCTGCCCACGCCCGAGCGCCTGCTGTACGAGTTCCGCCGCTTCCGCGCCCGCTTCCCGTGGGTCCGCAACTTCGCGACGTGGAACGAGGCCAACCACTGCGGCGAGCCCACCTGCCATCGCGAGGCGCTCGTCGCCGCCTACTGGCGCAAGCTCAGCCGCGAGTGCCGGGCCTGTCGTGTGCTGGCCGCCGAGCTGCTCGACATGCCGAACATGATCCGCTGGGTGCGCACCTTCCGTGCTGCCGCGCGGGCCGAGCCGCGCTACTGGGGCCTGCACAGCTACATCGACGCCAACCGCTTCCGCACGGCCTCGACCAAGCGGCTGCTGGCCGCGACGAAGGGCAAGATCTGGCTCACCGAGGTGGGCGGCATCGTCGAGCGGCGCACGAAGGTGAAGGTCGGCTTCGACGAGTCGACGCGCCACAGCGCCCGCGCGCTGCGCTGGGTGTTCGAGCGCCTCGTGCCGCTCAGCCCGCGCGTGCAGCGCGTCTACGTCTACCACTGGAACGTCACGGACCGGCCGACGAGCTGGGACTCGGCGCTCATCGGCCCGCGCGGCGCCCCGCGGCCGGCCTTCCGCGTCGTGCAGCGCGAGATCGTGCGCGAGGGCGCCCGCCGTGCCGTCCGCGGCGGCTGACCGCGGGCCGCCCGCGCCGCCCGAGTCGCCCGCCCCGCTGCGCCTGGCGATCATCGCCGACACCCACCTCCCGCGCGGCGCGCGCGAGCTGCCCGAGGCGTGCGTCGCCCGGCTGCGCGGCGCCCAGCTGATCCTGCACGCCGGTGACCTCAGCACGCTCGCCGTGCTCGAGCAGCTCGAGGCGCTCGGCCCGCCCGTCGCGGCGGTGCAGGGCAACGTCGACGACGAGCACGTCGCCGCCCGGCTGCCCGTGCAGCGCGTGGTCGAGGCCGCCGGAGCGCGGATCGGGATGGTCCACGACGCCGGCCCGGCCGCAGGGCGCCTCGCGCGGCTGGCCCGACGCTTCCCCGGGACGGACGCCGTCGTCTTCGGGCACTCGCACATCCCGCTGCACGAGCGCGACCCCGCGACCGGCTTTCAGATCTTCAACCCCGGCAGCCCGACCGAGCGCCGTCGCCAGCCCCGTCACACGATGGGCCTGGCCCGCGTCCAGGACGGCGCCGTGCGCTTCGAGCTCATCGACCTCGACTAGCTCAGGCGGGCAGGTCCGTGGCCAGCGCGCCGTTGACGTTCTGCAGCCACGCGCGCTCCTCGGCGTCAGGCGGCAGCGAGCGCATCCGCCGCTCCGACCACGCGCGCAGGCTCTCGCGGGCCCCGATCGCCACGAGCGGGCCGGTCACCGCATAACGGCCGTCCTCGAGGACGACGAGAGCGCCCGGGATGTCGCGGCGGATGCGCAGCTGGCTCACCGCGCCGTGGCCGGCCACGGCGATCGGGCGGGCCACCTCTCCTTCCACGACCCCGTCGCGCAGCGGGCGCACCGAGAACACGGGCGAGCGGCCCACGGTGGGCCGCGGGCGCGGCGGCGGGCCGACCGGCCCCACCGCCCAGCGGTCGGTGAGGGCACGCACCTCGGCCGCCGACTCCTGGCGCAGCAGGACGTGCAGGCGATCGCCCGCGCGCAGGAGCGTCGAGCCGCGCGGCGGGATCGCCTGCTCGCCGCGCACGATGACGTTGACGACGGCGTCGCGGGGCAGGGCGAGGTCGCGCACGCGGTTGCCCGCGATGGCGTCGCCGGGGCGGATCTCGTGCTCGAGCACCTCGGCGCCGAGGCGGCGGATCGTCCCCGCCTCGCCCACGGGCCGGGGCAGCGCCGGCTCGGCCGTCGTCGCGCCGAGCGCGCGCGCCAGCGGCTCGATGGCGGGCGCCTGCAGGACCGTCGACAGCAACACGGCGAAGAAGACGACGTCGAAGAAGCCGCGACTGCCGGGCACGCCCTCGATCACCGGGAAGGTGGCGAGCACGACCGGGACCGCGCCGCGCAGGCCGGCGGCCGACAGCACCGCCCGCTCGCGCAGCGGCACGCGGCCGACCTGGGTGGCCAGGAACGTGGCGACCGGCCGCGCGACGAACAGGATGACGAGCGCCAGGACGGTGCCCCTCAGCGCGGCCTCGGGGAGCCGGCTGGGGAAGACGAGCAGCCCGAGGACGAAGAAGAGCCCCATCTGCGCCACCCAGGCCAGGCCCTGGTGGAACGCCGTGACCGTGAGCTTGGCCGGGATCGACGCGCTGCCCAGCGCGAGGCCGGCGAGGTAGACGGCCAGGAAGCCCGAGCCCTCGAGCGTGTCGGCCGCCCCGAAGGCGACCGCGCCCGTCGCCAGCGAGGCCACCGGGTACAGCCCCGCCGAGTCCAGCCGCGCGCGGCGGAAGGCCGCGACGGCCAGCCAGCCGACCGCGACGCCGACGAGCAGGCCGATGCCGAGCTGCTCCGCGAACAGCAGGAGCATGTCCTCGATCCCGTAGGACGGCTCCTCGATCCAGGCGATGAAGCCGATCACCAGCAGCACGGCGACCGGGTCGTTGAGCCCCGACTCGGCCTCCAGCGTGCGCGCGATGCGCCGGCGCAGGCTCGAGGCGCGCAGCACGGCGAACGTCGCCGCCCCGTCGGTCGAGGCCAGGATCGAGCCCAGCAGCAGCCCCTCGAGCGTCGTCAGGTCGAACAGCCACGACGCGGCGAGCCCGCAGATGAGCGCGGTGATGATCGTGCCGGGCACGGCCAGCGAGATCGCGGTCGGCAGCACGGGCCTGACCTCGAGCAGGCCCGAGGTCAGGCCGCCCTCGAAGAGGATGAGGGCGAGCGCGATGACGCCGGCCGTGCGGGCGATCTCGAAGTCGCCCTCCTCGGCGCCGAAGTCGATCCAGCCCGTGCCGTCCGAGCCGATCGCCATCCCGATGCCGAGGAACAGCAGCAGGGCCGGCAGCCGGACGCGCGTCGCCACCAGCGACAGGACGAGACCGGCCGTGAGCAGCGCGCCCGCGACGAGGATGAGACGGCCGTCTCCCATGGGGGCGCCGGAGCATACGAGGCCGCGCGCACCGGCCGCGACCGCCTCGTCGCTGCGGCCTGAGGCGGTCGGGCCCGCCCTAGGGGCGGGTGTCACAAAGTTGTTACAAGCGCCGGAAACCCGCTAGTGTGCGGGGTGGCTCCGAGACCATCCCCAAGGGTCGAGCAGTGGCTTCCGCCTCGCGCGGGTAGTCGGTCTCCGAGAGCCGTCATCTCCCCCTGCCCATGACCGCTGTCCGCTACCTCGACGTCATCCTCGTGATCCTGACCCTGCCCTTCGTGGCGGTGGCCGGGCTGCCGCTGCTGGGGTACTCGATCGGCGCCCTGGCCTGGATCTGCCAGCGCATGGCGGCGGTGCTCCTGGAGCGCCGCGCGCGCGAGCGGGAGGACCTGCGCAGCGCCATCGGCATCAACGTCGCGGGCATGATCGGACGCGCCTGGCTCGTAGGCCTTACGATCCTGGCCGTCGGGCTGGCCGGGGACCGGGAGGACGGGGTCGCGGCCGCCGTCCTCATCCTGGCCGCGTTCACCGTGTACTTCTCCATGACCCTGCTGCTGCGCTCGCTCGAGAGGAGCTCTGCCCGCCCATGACCACGCGCCGCAAGGTCGTCATCGGGCTGGGCCTCTACTTGCTCGTAACGGTGATCGTCGCCGTCGTCTTCGGCTGGACGCGCGACGACAACGAGGAGTTCCAGCCCCAGAACGAGTTCAAGCTCGACACCTGGATCGCGCTCCCCGGCCCGTTCGACATCAACAAGGCGGTCCTCTACGTGTTCATCGCCGCGGCGCTCGCCGTCGGCACGATGGTCTACGTCGCGCGCCGCATGCAGCAGCGCCCCAACCGCCTGCAGACGGCGGTCGAGGTGGCCTACACGCTCATGCGCGACAACATCACGCGCGGCAACATGGACAGTCGCATGGCGGCGAAGTGGTTCCCGTTCATCGCCACGCTGTTCCTGTTCATCTGGTTCTCGAACATGATCGGCTACATCCCGCTGCCGACCAACACCGAGCACAAGGTCGACATCTTCGGCGTCGAGCGTCCCGACCTTCGCGATCTACGCCGCCACCGCGAACCTCTCGATCCCGCTCGTGCTCGCGCTCGTGGTGTGGATCACCTACAACGTCGAGGGCGTCCGGGCCAAGGGGCCGATCGGCTACCTCAAGAGCCTCGTGCCCGCGGGGGTGACGGGGCCGATGGCCGGCTTCATCTTCATCCTCGAGTTCTTCTCGAACGTGATGCGGCTCATGTCGCTCTCCGTTCGTCTCTTCGCCAACATCCTCGCCGGCCACCTGATCATCCTGTTCATGGCCGGCGGCCTCGTCGTCCTGCTCGGGATCGAGGCGCTCGGCGTCCTCACCTTCCCTGCGGGCGTCGTCCTCTTCCTGTTCGAGGTCGGCCTGGTGGCCACGCTGCAGGCCTTCATCTTCGCCACGCTCACCGCGATCTACCTCGGCGGCGCCGTCGCCGAGGAGCACTAAGTCACAAAGGAGAACCCCGTGGACCTCGCACTCATCACCACCCTGGCGCAGGCCGCCGACCCGGCCGAGAACGCGTCGGCGGCCGGCAAGGCCATCGCCCTCGGCCTGGGCGGCGGTCTGGGCGCCGCGGGCGCCGGCGTCGGCATCGGCTACATCTTCGGCAAGGTCATCGAGTCGGTCACCCGCCAGCCGGAGATGCGCGACGAGATCACCTCGATCCAGTGGCTGGGCTTCGCGCTCACCGAGGCCTGCGTGTTCTACGGCCTCGTCGCCGGCCTGCTCGCCTTCTTCCTCTAGGCGCCACGATGCTCGCGACCCTGGCCACCGTCGTCCTCGCCGCATCCGAGGGCGGCGCCGCCGCCGAGGAGGAGGGCGGCAGCTTCCTCGTCGAGCCCGGTATCGGGCTCATGATCTGGACGCTGCTCGTCTTCTTCGCGGCCTTCCTCGTGCTGCGCAAGCTCGCCTGGCCCCAGATCACCGAGGCGCTCGACAAGCGCCAGCACGCGATCGAGGAGTCGATCGAGACCGCCGAGCGCACGCAGGCGGAGGCGCGCGCAGCTGCTCGAGGAGTACCGCGAGCGCCTGCGCGAGGCGCGCTCGCAGGCCGACGACATCGTCGCCCGCGCGCGCAAGGCCGGCGAGGTCCAGGAGCGCGAGGCCACGGAGGCCGCGCGCGCCAAGCGCGAGGAGCTGCTCGAGCAGACGCGCCGCGACATCGAGGCCGAGACGCGCCGCGCGATCCAGGAGATCCGCGGCGAGGTCGCCGACCTGACCGTCCTGGCGACCGAGAAGGTCACCCGCAAGACGCTCGACGCCGACGACCAGCGCCGTCTGGTCGAGGAGGCCCTCGGCGAGCTCGACTTCACCGCGCTGGAGCGCGGCGGGCGGCGCTGAGCGCATGGAGGAGATCGCCCAGGTCTACGCGCGCTCGCTGTTCGAGGTCGCCTCGGAGGCGGACAAGCTCGACACGGTCCGCGAGCAGCTCGGCGCAGTTCGCCGACGCGCTGCAGGACAGCCGCGAGCTGCAGATCTTCTTCTTCTCGCCCTACTTCTCCACCGAGGAGAAGAAGGACGGCCTGGGCCGCACCGTCACCGGCGCCGACGAGATCCTCACGAACTTCCTCGAGCTGCTCGTCGAGAACCACCGCATGCCGGCGATCTTCCGCGTCCGCCGCGAGCTCGACCGCCTCTGGGAGGAGGAGAACCAGCTCCTGCCGGTGGAGATCACCAGCGCCGTCGCGCTCGACGAGTCGGTCGCCACGCGCATCGGCGACGAGATCGGCCGCCAGACCGGCCGCCGCGTGGAGCTCACGAGCACCGTCGACCCCGACGTCCTCGGCGGCGTCGTCCTGCGCGTCGGCAACTCGATCCTCGACGCCTCCATCCGCAACCGACTCGAAGCCCTGCGCAAGCAGGTCGCGAAGGCCTGAGGGCCAAGGAGCAAGCATGCAGATCAAGCCCGACGAGATCACCAGCATCCTCAAGAGCCGCATCGAGGGACTCGACGCCGGCAGCGCCGAGCTGACCGAGGTCGGCACCGTCCTGTCGGTCGGCGACGGCATCGCGCGCGTCCACGGCCTGGAGAACTGCCATGGCCTTCGAGATGCTCGAGCTGCCCCACGACGTCACCGGCCTCGCGCTGAACCTCGAGTCCGACAACGTCGGCGCCGTGCTGTTCGGCGACTGGGAGCAGGTCGTCGAGGGCGACACGGTCAAGCGCACCGGCCGCCTGCTCGAGATCCCCGTCGGCGAGGAGCTGCTGGGCCGCATCGTCGACCCGCTCGGCCGCCCGCTCGACGGCAAGGGCGACATCTCGACCTCGCAGACGCGGCCCGCCGAGTTCAAGGCGCCCGGCGTCGTCCAGCGCCAGCCGGTGAAGGAGCCGATGCAGACCGGCCTCAAGGCGATCGACTCGATGATCCCGATCGGCCGCGGCCAGCGCGAGCTGATCATCGGCGACCGCCAGACGGGCAAGACGGCGATCGCGATCGACACGATCATCAACAACAAGGACAGCGGCGTCGTCTTCGTCTACGTCGCCATCGGCCAGCGCATGGCGACGGTCGTGCAGCTCGCCGAGACGCTCGCCGAGAACGGCGCGCTGGACAACACGATCATCGTCGCCGCCGCCGCCGACGAGGCCGCGCCGATCAAGTTCATGGCGCCCTACGCGGGCTGCGCGATGGCCGAGCACTTCCTCTACAACGGCGGCCACGCCCTCTGCATCTACGACGACCTGACCAAGCACGCCTACGCCTACCGCCAGATGTCGCTGCTGCTGCGCCGCCCGCCGGGCCGCGAGGCCTACCCGGGCGACGTCTTCTACCTGCACAGCCGCCTGCTCGAGCGCGCGGTCAAGCTCAACGACGAGCTCGGCGGCGGCTCGCTGACCGCGCTGCCGATCATCGAGACGCAGGCCGGCGACGTGTCGGCCTACATCCCGACGAACGTCATCTCGATCACCGACGGCCAGATCTTCCTCGAGCCCAAGCTGTTCTACTCGGGCGTGCGCCCGGCCATCAACGTCGGCATCTCGGTGTCGCGCGTGGGCGGCACGGCGCAGATCGGGCCGATGAAGAAGGTCGCCGGCCGCCTGAAGCTCGAGCTGTCGCAGTACCGCGACCTCGAGGCCTTCGCGCAGTTCGGCTCCGACCTCGACGCCGACACGCAGCGCACGCTGGCCCGCGGCGAGCGCCTGGTCAAGACGCTCAACCAGGGCGAGCGCCAGCCGCTGCCGGTCGAGGACCAGGTCGCGCAGGTCTTCGCCGCCACCAACGGCTTCCTGGACCGCATCGCGGTCGAGCGCGTCGACGAGTTCCTGCAGCGGCCTGACGCACGCCTGCACAGCGAGGGCGAGGAGATCCTCAAGCAGATTCGCGAGGGCGACTGGTCCGACGAGACGCAGGAGGCGCTCACGAAGCTCGTCTCCGAGTTCGCCGACGACTTCGGCTACGACCTCGACGAGGAGGGCCAGCCGCTCGAGGCGCGCGAGGTCGGCGAGACGACGCGCGAGGCGGAGGGCATCCGCGGCGCCCGGCGACCGCGGCGACGACGGCGACGCCGACGAGCAGGGCGAGGGCGACGACGCGGCGCAGACGACCGAGGAGCCCGGCGCGGTCCGCGCCTGACGCATGGCCTCACAGCGCGACGTCAAGAAGCGGATCGAGTCCGTCAAGAACATCCGCAAGATCACGCGGGCGATGGAGATGGTCGCCGCGGCGCGCCTGCGCCGCGCCGAGCAGCGCATCGCCGAGCTGCGCCCGTACGCCGGCGCGATCCGCCGCATGACGCGCCAGGCGGCCGAGGCGGCCGGCGGCGAGATCTCGGGCCTCCCGATCCTGCAGGAGCACGAGTCGAGACCAGCGGGTCGGGATCCTGCTGGTCACCGGCGACCGCGGCCTGGCCGGCGCCTTCAACTCGCAGATCATGCGCGCTGGGGTGCGCGCGGCCGCCGAGCACGAGGCCGAGGGCCGCGAGGCGCTCTTCTTCGCCTCGGGCCGGCGCGGCGTGTCGTCGCTGACCTTCCGCGGCCGCGAGCCGCAGGGCACCTACGTCGGCTTCACCGACCGCCCGGCCTACGCCAACGCGCGCGAGATCGCCGAGGACCTCATGGCCGCGTACGTCGACGGCAAGGTCGACCGCGTCGAGATCTTCTACAACGGCTACATCTCGCCGCTCGTGCAGGAGGTGCGCCGCGAGACGCTGCTGCCGCTGCAGCAGGCGACGATCCTCGAGGGCGAGGACGAGGCCGAGCACGAGGAGGAGGAGCGCGACCACAAGCACGCGCTCGTCGAGTACGAGCCCGAGCCCGAGGCGATCCTGCAGCGCCTCGTGCCCGACTACGTCGAGATCTCGATCTACCGCGCGCTGCTGGAGTCCACGGCGTCCGAGCACGGCGCGCGCATGACCGCGATGCGCAACGCGTCCGAGAACGCCGGCGAGGTCATCGAGGACCTCACGCTCGAGATGAACCGCGCCCGCCAGGCCGAGATCACCCAGGAGATCATGGAAGTCGTCGCCGGCGCGGAGTCGCTCGTCTAAAGGAACCACATGGAAGCCGCCACCGCCACCGAGAGCCAGCCGCAGTCCGAGAAGCGCAACGTCGGCCGGATCGAGGAGATCCAGGGCGTCGTCATCGAGGCCGTGTTCCCCGACGAGCTGCCCGAGATCAACAACGCGATCACCGTCGAGCGCCCCGCGATCGAGGGATCCGACGAGAACATGTCGCCCAACCTCGTCTGCGAGGTCCAGCAGCACCTCGGCGACGACCGCGTGCGCGCGGTCGCCATGGACACCACCGACGGCCTGGCCCGCGGCAGCGAGGTCATCGACACCGGCGGCCCGATCACCGTGCCGGTCGGCGAGGTCACGCTCGGCCGCATCTTCAACCTGCTCGGCGAGACGATCGACCAGGGCGAGCGCATCGAGGTCAAGGAGCGCTGGCCGATCCACCGCGACGCCCCCGACGTCGAGAACCTCACGCCGACGACCGAGATGTTCGAGACCGGCATCAAGGTCGTCGACCTGCTCGCGCCCTACGCCAAGGGCGGCAAGGTCGGCCTGTTCGGCGGCGCCGGCGTCGGCAAGACGGTGCTCATCCAGGAGCTCATCAACAACCTCGCCCAGGAGCACGGCGGCCTGTCGGCCTTCTGCGGCGTCGGCGAGCGCTCGCGCGAGGGCAACGACCTCTGGCTCGAGATGAAGGAGTCGGGCGTCATCGACAAGACGATGCTCGTCTTCGGCCAGATGAACGAGCCGCCCGGGGCGCGCATGCGCGTCGCGCTGTCCGGCCTGACGATGGCGGAGTACTTCCGCGAGCAGGGCCAGGACGTGCTGCTGTTCATCGACAACATCTTCCGCTTCGTGCAGGCCGGCTCCGAGGTCTCGGCGCTCCTGGGCCGGATGCCCTCGCAGGTCGGCTACCAGCCGACGCTGGAGACCGAGATGGGCCAGCTGCAGGAGCGCATCACCTCGACGCGGCAGGGCTCGGTCACCTCGATCCAGGCGATCTACGTGCCCGCCGACGACCTCACCGACCCGGCGCCGGCCTCGGTGTTCGCCCACCTCAACGCGACGACGACGCTGTCGCGCGCGATCTCCGAGAAGGGCATCTACCCGGCCGTCGACCCGCTGGACTCGACGTCGACGATCCTCAAGCCCGACATCCTCGGCGAGGAGCACTTCACGTGGCCAACCGCGTCAAGGAGGTCCTGCAGCGCTACCGCGAGCTGCAGGACATCATCGCCATCCTCGGCATCGACGAGCTGTCCGACGAGGACAAGGTGACCGTGCAGCGCGCACGCAAGATCGAGCGCTTCCTGTCCCAGCCCTTCCACGTCGCCGAGCAGTTCACCGGGCACGCCGGGCGTCTACGTCCCGATCGCCGAGACGGTGCGCTCGTTCCGCGAGGTGCTCGACGGCGAGCACGACGACGCTGCCCGGAGTCGGCGTTCTTCCTCAAGGGCTCGATCGACCAGGTCGTCGAGGCGGCCAACCGGGACTAGCGGCCGTGGCCCACGCGAAGTTCCAGGCCGAGGTCCTGACGCCCGGAAGGGCAGGTCTTCAACGACGAGGTCGAGATGGTCTCGACGCGCACGACCGTCGGGCTCGATCTCGCGTCCTGGCCAACCACCAGCCGCTGCTCGGCCTGCTCGAGCCGACCGAGCTGCGCCTCTACCGCAGCGAGAACGAGGTCGAGCGCTTCGCGCAGGGCGAGGGCTACCTGCAGGTGACCGGCGACTCGGCGCTCGTGCTCGTCGAGGAGGCGATCCCGCCCGGCGACCTCGACACGGCCGACCTGCGCGAGCGCCTGAGCCGCGCCGAGTCCGCTGCGGGCTCGGCCGAGGAGGGCTCCGAGGAGGAGCGCCAGGCGCTGCGCGACGCCAAGCGCTGGCGGGCCTTCCTGGAGATCGCCGAGGGCGGCTGAGCGCCCGGGGCCGTTCCGGCCGGCGGGGCCATCCCGGCCCCGGGCGTGCCGAACGGGCGGTGCGACCAACCCGCCCGCCCGGAGGTGACCATGGTCCGGGGTGGGCGGCGCGCCGCCCAGCGCAGTTCACGCCACGTCCGCTGCGCGATCACGCAGCGCTTCTGGCCGGGTGCGCCTGCGCCGGCGCCTGCGGTTGGCGCTCCGGCGCGCGCCACGGGTGTGACGTCGAGCCCGCTATAGGGGCGAGAACGTCACACCGCGCGGGACGATCGCCCACTCCCTCACCAGCGGCTGTGCACGAGCGTGGAGCGCAACCGCAGGCGACGGCGCCGCGACCGCGGTGGCTACCCCACCCGGCTGATCCCGGCCTCCGCGACGCCCGCCTCCAGCGCGGCCAGGCCGAAGCCGTCGACCGGGCCGAGGGCGCCGGTGCCCTGCAGCCCGCCCTCGGCCGCCGTCTGCGCGCCCCAGGCCAGGGCGGCGGCCGTGAAGTCGTAGCCGTTGACGCCCTCCAGGCGCACGCCGGCGAGGCGCGTGCCGCCGGCGTCGTAGGCGTTGGCGAGGATGCAGCGACGACGAGCGCGCGCGGGTCTGCGCGTCCGGCCCGCCGGACGAGCCCTTCACGACCCGCGCGGTGAGCGCGCCCAGCCCGGCACGGACGCCGGGCACCTTCGCGACGAGCGAGCTCCCGGCCGAGAAGGCCTGCATGGCCCGCGACGCGGGGCCGAACCAGCCGAGGTAGACGTCGACCTCGCGCAGGGTGGGCGTCAGGCGCGGCAGCGCCAGGTGCTCCGACGTGCCGACCGAGATGCCCTGCGCCTGCTTGCCGGGACGCAGCGTCGAAGGCCTTGACGCGGGCCGCGGCGCGCTCGCTGACCAGCCGCCCGTCGCGCCAGGCGAAGCTCGGCTCGAGCAGCAGGCCGGCCGCGCTGGCGCGCGTGCCGCCGCTCATGGCCACCGCCGCTGCCCCCGCCGGGCGCGAAGTAGGCGATCTCCACGCGCACGGCCTGCTCGCCCGCCTCGGCCAGGGCGAGGCCGCCCGCCAGGTTGCCCGGCACCCAGTCGTAGCCGAAGGCGGTCACGAGGCCGCTCCCCGCGGCCTGGGCGCCCGGCCCGTAGCGCTCGAAGACCTCGCGGATGAACGGCCCCTCGCCGGTGGAGTCCAGGTAGTGCGCGCCGGTCGCCACGGCCGCCTCCACCGCCGGCCCGCCGAAGCGCACGAACGGGCCGACCGTCGACACCAGCACGTCGCCGCGCTCGACGAGGGCACGCACGCTGTCGGGCCGCGACACGTCGGCCACCGCCGTCTCCAGGCCGCCGAGCTCGGCCGCCAGCGCGGCCAGGCGATCGGCGCTGCGCGCGGCGAGCACGGGCCGCGCGCCCTGCGCGACGAGCGCGCGCGCCGTGAGGTCGCCCGTGTACCCCGTGGCCCCGAAGAGCACGATCCGCCCGGCCATCGGCTGACCTTAGCCAGGATCCACCGATCCTCGCGGCGAATCCCGGCCGCGGACCACCGCCCAGCGCCGATCGGCGGCGACCCAAGTGGGTCACCACGAGGATGCGCCGCCGATCGACCCTGGACGGCGCCCGCGACCGGGATTCATCCACGATCATCGGTGGATCCAGGCCTATCCTGTGCGGCCATGGACGAGCGGGTCCTGGCCGAGCGCCTGATCACCTACGACACCTCGACGCCCGAGGGCCTGCGCGCGGCCGCCGCCTTCGTCAAGGGCTGGCTGCGAGTCGCGCGATCGACGTGACCGAGCGCGAGTTCGACGGGCTGCCCGTCGTGCTGGCCGACGTCGGCCCGAAGGACGGCCCGCGCGTCATCTTCCACGGCCACCTCGACGTCGTCCCGGCCCGCGACGGCCAGTTCACGCCGCGCGTCGAGGGCGACCGGCTGATCGGCCGCGGCGCCTACGACATGAAGGGCGCGCTCGCGGCGATGATGTGCGCGCTGCCGGACGTCGCCGCCCAGGACGCGGTCGGCGTGCGCTTCGTCTGCGTGCCCGACGAGGAGTCCGAGGACGTCGAGCGACCGCTCGACCGACGCGCTCGTGGCCGAGGGCCTGCGCGGCCGACTTCGCGCTCACGGGCGAGCCGACCGACCTGCACATCGGCGTCCAGGCCAAGGGCGTGCTCGCCGTGCGCGTCGCAGGTCAACGGCACGGCGGCGCACGGCTCGACGCCGTGGCTGGGCGACAACGCGATCCTCAAGGCCCACGACGCCTTCCGGCGCATCGAGACGCTGCCCTTCAGCCGCGAGTCCTCCGACCTGTTCGACCGCCCGTCGATCAACCTCGCGCGCATCGACGGCGGCGACGCCTTCAACAAGGTGCCCGACACCTGCACGATCGACGTCGACATCCGCTTCCTGCCCAACCAGGACCCCGACGCGATCCTCGAGCAGATCCGCGCAGATCGGCGACCTCGAGATCGTCAAGACCTTCATGCGCGCGCCGGCGATCGTGTCGCGCGCGCAACCCCTACGTGCTCGCGCTGCGCGACGCCGTCGGCCGCTCGATCGAGGGCGACGCGCTGAGCGTCGGCCGCGACGGCGCCTCCGACGCGATCTCGTTCCTGGAGGCGGGCATCCCGGCCGTCGAGTTCGGCCCGATCGGCGGCGGCCACCACGGCCCGCACGAGTGGGTCTCGATCGCCTCGCTGCACCGCTACCGCCAGGCGCTCGGCGACTTCGTCCAGGGCCTGCCGGCGCTGGGTCGAGGAGCACGAGTCGCCGCGCGCTGCGGGCGGTCGAGGGCGGCCTGGCGTAGGGCCGGGGCCGGCACGCCGCCGCGCCTCGTACCCTCTGGGGGCAGCGGGGGGCCGGTTCCGTCGTCGTGAGCGTCTACGAGGACATCCAGCCGCCGCGCCTGGGGCGCGGCATGCTCAAGCGCTTCGCCCTCGGCGCGCTGCTCATCACGCTGCTCTCGGCCGCGTCGGTGTCGACCGCCGTGCTGCTCGAGGTCAAGACCGTCGCGGACATCATCCGCGACGAGAGCACGCCGCTCGCGCCGGGGGTCGAGGAGCTGCTGGCCGACGTCGAGCCGGGCAAGCCCCAGACGATCCTCATGATCGGCGACGACCGGCGCAAGAGCGAGGTGCTCGACGCGCGCGGCCGCGAGCTCAAGAAGCCGCCGCCGACGCGCTCGGACACGATGATCCTCGTGCGGCTGGACCCCAGCAAGGGCGCCACCGCGCTCATGTCGCTGCCGCGCGACCTCGTCGTGGACATCCCCGGCCACGGGCGCGACCAGCTCAACGTCGCCTTCGCGCTCGGCGAGGACAAGCTCACCCTGCGCACGGTGCGCGAGCTGCTCGACATCCCGATCCACCACTACATCCGCGTGACGTTCTGGGGCTTCCGCGGCGCGGTCGACCGCCTGGGCTGCGTCTACATCGACGTCGACCGCCGCTACTTCAACGACAACCAGCCGCCCGCGGGCGGCGGCCCGCCGTACGCCGACGATCGACGTCGGCGCCGGCTACCAGCGGATGTGCGGCCAGGACGCGCTGGACTACGTGCGCTACCGCCACGACGACAACGACCTCGTGCGCGCCGCGCGCCAGCAGTCGTTCCTCGGCGACGCCAAGAGCCAGATCGGCGTGAGCGGCGTCTTCGACGACCGCAAGCAGCTGCTGAGGATCTTCGCCCAGTCGGTGCGCACCGACATCAAGGAGACCAGCAGCGATCCTCAGCCTGCTCAAGCTCGTGGCCGAGTCGTCGAACAAGCCGGTGCAGGAGGTCCAGTTCCGCGCCGAGGACGCCGCGCGGCGGCGCCCTGCAGATCGGCGAGCGGAGCGCTGCGACGCACCGTCGAGCGCTTCCTGGACGTCCAGGCGTCGACGCGGGCCCAAGGGCACGACGGCGGCCAGCCCGCGCAAGAAGCGCGCCGAGCGCCGCCAGCGCCGGCCGCTCGTCGTCGAGCCTGCCGCCGGGCCTCGTCCTGAACAAGAACGCCGGCGAGGACCTCGGCGTCGAGCTGGCCCTGAAGCTGCGCCGGCTGCCCGTCTACTACCCCAAGGCGATGGTGCTGGGCGGCAACTACCGCACCGACGACACGCGCGCCTACGACATCCTCGACCGCTCCGGGCGCACGCCACCGGGCCTACCGGATGGTGGCCTACGAGGGCGACGATCGGCCAGTACTACGGGGTCCAGGGCACGACCTGGAAGGCCCCGCCGATCCTCGACGACCCGTCCGAGACGAGCGCATGCGTGGCCGGAAGTACGAGCTGTTCTACGACGGCGACCGGCTGCGCCTGGTCGCCTGGCGCACCGATCGCGGCGTCTACTGGGTGTCGAACACCCTGCTGCGCACGCTGACCAACCGCCAGATGCTGGCGCTCGCGCGCTCGCTCACGCGCGTCGGGGCCGAGTAGGCCGCGGGGCTACGCGCGCCCCTCCCTGCGCCACTCGTTACCCTTCGCCGCCGCATGTCCACGACCAGAGAGCCCATCGGCGTCATCGGCACCGGCTACGTCGGCCTCGTCAGCGCGGCCGGCTTCGCCGAGCTCGGCAACGAGGTCTGGTGCATCGACATCGACGCCAGCAAGATCGAGCGCCTGAAGGCGGGGCGAGATCCCGATCTACGAGCCGGGCCTGGCCGAGCTCGTGGCCAAGCACCGCGACCGCCTGCACTTCTCGACCGACATCGCCGACGCGCTCGAGCACGCGCGGCTGCTGTTCGTCGCCGTCGGCACGCCGCCGACCTACTCCGGCGACGCCGACCTCAGCGCCGTGCACAGCGTCGTGCGGCGCGATGCCGCCCTCCGACCGCCACGCGCTGGTCATGAAGTCGACGGTGCCGGTCGGGACCGGCGCCTCGATCAAGCGCATCTTCGCCGAGCAGGGCAAGCAGGGCTTCCGCTACGTCTCGTGCCCGGAGTTCCTCAAGGAGGGCTCGGCGATCGCCGACTTCCTGCATCCCGACCGCGTCGTCGTCGGCGACGACGGCGACTGGGCCGGCGACGCCGTCGTCGAGCTGTACCGCCCGCTGCTGACGTCCAGCAACGGCGGCGAGGGCTCGGGCGAGCTCGTGCGCACCGACATCGCCAGCGCCGAGATGGTCAAGCTCGCCGCCAACGCCTTCCTGGCCACGAAGATCTCGTTCATCAACGAGATCGCCAACGTCTGCGAGGTCACCGGCGCGAACGTCATCGAGGTCGCCAAGGGCATCGGCCTCGACGACCGCATCGGCCCGAAGTTCCTGCAGCCGGGCATCGGCTTCGGCGGGAGCTGCTTCCCCAAGGACGTCAGCGCGCTCAAGCAGCTCGCGGGCAACAGCGGCTACCACTTCCAGCTGCTCAACGCGGTCATCGAGGTCAACGAGCTGCAGAAGCGCCGCGTCATCGGCAAGCTGCACAAGCACCTCGGATCGCTCGTGGGCAAGCGCATCGCCCTGCTCGGGCTGGCCTTCAAGCCCAACACCGACGACATGCGCGAGGCGTCGTCGCTGGTGCTCGCGGCGCGGCTGCAGGCCGACGGGCGCGACGGTCAGCGCCTACGACCCGATCGCCGAGGAGGAGGCGCGCGAGCTGATGCAGGGCGTCGACTTCGCCGACGGGCCGCTGGACGCGGCGCGCGGCGCCGACGCGGTCGTGCTGGTGACCGAGTGGGACGAGTTCAAGAACCTCGACTGGCACGAGGTCGCCGCAGCGATGGCGGGCAACGTGCTCATCGACGGGCGCAACGCGCTCGATCCGGCGGCGGTGCGCTCGGCCGGGCTCGTGTACGAGGGCATCGGCCGCTCCTAGTGGCCTACGGGTGGGCATGCAGGCGGTGATCCTCGTCGGCGGCGAGGGGACGCGGCTGCGCCCTCTGACCTCCACCACGCCCAAGCCCGTGATCCCGCTCGTCGACCGGCCGTTCATGGCCTTCATGCTCGAGTGGCTGCGTCGCCACGGCGTCGACGACGTGATCATGTCGTGCGGCTTCCTGGCCACCAGCGTGCGCGAGGTCCTCGGCGACGGCTCGCAGTACGGGCTGAAGGTCTACGCTTCGTCGAGGAGCCCGAGCCGCGCGGCACGGCCGGCGCGCTGAAGTACGCCGAGGAGCACCTGCGACGACCGCTTCCTGATGCTCAACGGCGACGTGCTCACCGACATCGACCTCACGGCGCAGATCGCCCAGCACGAGCGCGACGGGCGCCCGCGGGACGCTCGCGCTGGTGCCCGTCGCCGACCCGACCGCCTACGGCCTCGTCCGCACCACGCGACGACGGCGCGGTGACCGGCTTCGTCGAGAAGCCCAGCGCCGACCAGATCGACACGAACCTCATCAGCGCCGGCGCCTACGTGCTCGAGCGCGACGTGCTCGACCTGATCGAGCCCGACCGCAACGTCTCGATCGAGCGCGAGGTCTGGCCGCAGCTCGTGGGCGAGGGGCTCTACGGCTACGCGGCCGAGGCCTACTGGCTGGACATCGGCACGCCCGAGCGCTACCTGCAGGGCACCTTCGACATCCTCGAGGGCAACGTGCGCACGGCGGTGCGCGAGCGGCTGGGCGAGGGCTACGTCGCGGTCGCCGACGGCGTCGACGGTGAAGGGCGCATCGTGCCGCCGGCCATCGTCGAGCGCGGCTGCAGCATCGCCGCGGGCGCCCACGTCGGCAGCCTCGTCGTGCTCGGCGAGGGCGTGACCGTCGGCGCGCGCTCGAAGATCGAGCGCTCCGTGGTGCTGGACGGCGCCCGGATCGGCGCCGATTGCGAGCTGCACGACTGCATCGTCGCCGCCGGCGTGCGCGTCGGCGACCGCTCGGTCGTCTCCGGCGGGGCCGTCCTCGGCGAGGGCGTCACGATCGGGGCCGAGAACACGCTGACCCGCGGGGTGCGGCTGTTCCCGCACACCGAGCTCGGGGACGGCGCCATCACGTTCTGAGGAGGGGAGAGGGCAGATGTCGACGACCGAGGGGGCCGCGCTGGACCGCGAGGCGATCGGGCGGGTCGACTCGTCCGACCAGGCGACCGACATCCTGGCCATGCCCGAGCACCTGCGCGACGCGCTGTGGAAGGTCGAGTCGGCCGGCCTGACCCGCTGGGACAGCCCCGGCGGCCTCGTCGTCGCCGGCATGGGCGGCTCGGCGATCGGCGGCGAGCTGGCGCGCGCGATCCTCGGCGACCAGGCCTCGCGGCCGATCCTGAACGCGCGCGCGTACGGGCTGCCGCCCTGGACGACGCCGGACACGACCGTGCTGTGCGCCAGCTACTCGGGCGACACCGAGGAGACGCTGGCCTGCTTCGAGGCCGCGGGCGTGATCGGGGCGCGCCGCGTCGTGGTCGACCTCGGGCGGCCGGCTGGCCGAGCAGGCCCGGCGCGAGCGGCGTGCCCGGTCATCCCGGTCGCCGGCGGCTTCCAGCCGCGCGCGGCGGTCGGCCTACATGACGGTCGCCGCGCTCGAGGTCGCCGCGCTGTGCGGCGTCGGGCCGCGGCTGAGCTCCGAGATCGACGTCGCCGCCGAGCACCTCGAGGAGCTCGTGGTCGCCTGGGGGCCCGACGGCGACGAGCGCTCCGAGCCCAAGGCGCTGGCGCGTGCGCTGCACGGCACGGTCCCGGTCATCGCCGGCGCCGGGCTCACCACGCCGATCGCCTACCGCTGGAAGTGCCAGATCAACGAGAACGCCAAGACGCCGGCCTTCTGCGGCCGAGCTGCCCGAGCTCGACCACAACGAGATCGTGGGCTGGGAGGGGGCGGCGGAGCACGGCGCTTCAGCGCCGTCTTCCTCGACGACTCCGACACCCACCCGCGGGTCAAGGAGCGCCTCGAGCTCACGCGCCGGCTGATCGAGCCGACGAGCGCGGGCACGCACGTCGTCGCGTCGCGGGGCGAGACCACGGTCGAGCGCGTCTTCTCGCTGGTGCTGCTGGGCGACCTGGTGTCGCTGTACCTGGCGGTGCTGCGCGGCGTCGACCCCGGCCCGGTCGAGGCGATCCAGCGCCTGAAGACTGAGCTGGCGCGCGAGGGGTAGAGCGTCCTCGATGCGCAAGCTGCTGCTCCTGCCCGTCACGCTGCCGGTGGCAGCGGCCCGCGGCGCGCTCACCGGGGTCCTCGAAGCGGTCGCCGCGGCGCTGGAGGACGCGACGCCGGCGCCGCCTCCCGCGCCCGCTGCGCGACGGCCGGCGTCGCCGCCGCCGGTGCCACCGGTGCTCGCCGACGACACGCCGGTGACGCCGCTGCGCCCGCGCCCGGCGCCGCCGCCCCCGCCGCCGCCGCCGCCCGCGGACGAGCCGCCGCCGGCGGCCGCCGAGGCCTTCGGGCCGCCGGAGCCCACGCGCGGCGAGGCCGCCCGGGCCCGCGAGGCGCTGCGCGAGGCCGGGGCCACGGCCGACTCGCCAGGCCCGGAGATCCGCATCGACGAGCCCTGGCCGGGCTACCGCAAGCTGCGCGCGCCGGACATCGTGGATCGCCTCGCGGCGGCGGACGACGCCACGAAGGCGATGGTGCGGCTGTTCGAGCGCGGGCACCGCAAGCGGCGGACGGTGCTCGCCGCGACCGAACCTTGACACACCTGTGGTAAGGTTGGCCCCGATGGACGCGCTGACCATCCACGAGGCGGCCGGGACCACGGGCTGGTCGCCCCGCATGCTGCGCTACATCGAGCGCATCGGGCTCGTCGAGCCCGCCCGCTCGGGCGCCGGCTACCGCCTGTACGGCGCCGCCGAGCTGCAGCGCCTGCGCACGCTGCGCGAGCTGCTCGAGCGCTTCGAGATCGGCCTGGGCGAGATCGGCTTCGCCGCTGCGCCTGCGCCGCGACGCGGACCTGCGCACCGCCGTCGAGCGCTGGCTCGAGGCCGAGCCGCGCCGCCCCGACCACGTCCCGGCCGCCGACTGGCTGCGCTGGGAGCAGGACAAGCACGAGCGGCTGCTGGCCGCAGCCCGCGCGGACCACCCGACGCCGACGCCCACGACCCTCACGGAGACCGGATGACCCAGACCACAGCCGCACCGACCTCGACCACGCAGGACTTCAAGGTCGCCGATCTCTCGCTGGCCGCCTTCGGCCGCAAGGAGATCCAGCTCGCCGAGCACGAGATGCCCGGCCTCATGAGGACCCGCGAGGAGTTCGCCGCGGCGCAGCCCCTGAAGGGCGCGCGCATCTCGGGCTCGCTGCACATGACGATCCAGACCGCCGTGCTCATCGAGACGCTGGTCGCGCTCGGCGCCGAGGTCCGCTGGGCGTCGTGCAACATCTTCTCCACCCAGGACCACGCCGCCGCGCGCCATCGCCGAGGCCGGCGATCCCCGTCTTCGCCTGGAAGGGCGAGACGCTCGAGGAGTACTGGTGGTGCACCGAGCAGATGCTGTCCTGGCCGGACGACGACGGGCCCGAACATGATCCTCGACGACGGCGGCGACGCCACGCTGCTCGTCCACAAGGGCGTCGAGTACGAGAAGGCGGGCGCGGTGCCCGACCCGGCCTCGGCCGACTCCGAGGAGTTCGAGATCATCCTGCGCACGCTGCAGCGCTCGCTGGCCGAGGATCCCCAGCGCTGGACGCGCATCGCCGCCGCGCATCAAGGGCGTCACCGAGGAGACCACGACCGGCGTCCACCGCCTGTACCAGTTCGCCGAGACGGGTGACCTGCTGTTCCCGGCCATCAACGTCAACGACTCGGTCACCAAGTCCAAGTTCGACAACCTCTACGGCTGCCGCCACTCGCTCATCGACGGCCTCAACCGCGCGACCGACGTCATGATCGCCGGCAAGGTCGCGGTCGTGTGCGGCTACGGCGACGTCGGCAAGGGCTGCGCCGCCTCGCTGCGCGGCCAGGGCGCCCGCGTGATCGTCACCGAGATCGACCCGATCTGCGCGCTGCAGGCCGCGATGGAGGGCTACCAGGTGCTGACGCTCGACGACGTCGTCGAGACCGCCGACATCTTCATCACGACGACGGGCAACAAGGACATCATCACCGCCGGCCGACATGGCCCGGATGAAGCACCAGGCCATCGTCGGGAACATCGGCCACTTCGACAACGAGATCGACATGGCCGGCATCCTGCGCGACTCCGGCGTGCAGCGGGTCACCATCAAGCCCCAGGTCGACGAGTTCGTCTTCGGCGACGGCCACTCGATCATCGTGCTCTCCGAGGGCCGCCTGCTGAACCTCGGCAACGCGACGGGCCACCCGAGCTTCGTGATGTCGAACTCGTTCACGAACCAGACGATCGCCCAGATGGAGCTGTTCACGAAGAACGACGAGTACGAGAAGAAGGTCTACGTGCTGCCCAAGCACCTCGACGAGAAGGTCGCCCGGCTGCACCTCGACGCGCTCGGCGTGAAGCTCACCAAGCTCAGCGACGAGCAGGCCGCCTACATCGGCGTGCCGGTGGACGGGCCCTACAAGCCCGACCACTACCGCTACTAGCCGGCAGCTCGGCGGCGTCGCTCCCTCGCTCGCGCGATGAGCGACGTCGCCGACCTCTCGCTCGCCGACGCCGGGCGCGACCACATCGCGTGGGCGCGAGGACCAGATGCCGGTGCTCGCCTCGATCCGCGAGCGCTTCGAGCGTGAGCGGCCGCTCGAGGGCGTGCGCGTCGGCGCGTGCCTGCACGTCACGGCCGAGACGGCGAACCTCGTCCGCACGCTGATCGCGGGCGGGGCGCACGCCGCGCTGTGCGCCGCCAACCCGCTGTCGACGCAGGACGACGTCGCCGCGGCGCTCGTCGTGCACTTCGGCGCCGAGGTCCGCGCGCGCCGCGGCGAGGACCTGGACACCTACGCGAGCCACGTCGCCGCGCTGGTGGCCGGCGACCCGCAGATCACGCTGGACGACGGCGCGGACCTGGTGAGCGTGCTGCACGCCACCCGGCCGGAGGCCGTCGAGGCGATGTTCGGCGGCACCGAGGAGACGACGACCGGGCTGCTGCGCCTGCGCGCGCTGGAGGCGGAGGGCCGGCTGCGCTGCCCGATCCTGGCGGTCAACGAGGCGCGCACCGAGCGCGTGTTCAACGACCGCTTCGGCACCGGCCAGTCGACCCTCGACGGCATCCTGCGCGCGACCAACCTGCTGCTCGCCGGGCGCACGCTCGTGGTCGTGGGCTACGGCTGGACCGGGCGCGGCGTCGCGCAGCGCGCGCGCGGCGCGGGCGCCTCGGTGATCGTCTGCGAGATCGACCCCGTCGCGGCCCTCGAGGCGCGCATGGAGGGCTACGAGGTCATGCCCGCCCTGCAGGCCGCCGAGCGCGGCGACGTGTTCGTCACCGTCACAGGCGGGCGCGACGTGCTGCGCCGCGAGCACTTCGAGCGCATGAAGGACAACGCGGTCCTGGCCAACGCGGGGCACTTCGACGTCGAGCTGGACCTCGGCGCACTGCGCGAGCTGGCCGTCGGCGGCGTGCGCGACGTCCGCCCGCTCGTCGAGCAGTACGACCTCGGCGAGGGCCGGCGGCTGAACCTGCTGGCCCGCGGCCGGGTGGTGAACCTCGCCGCCGCCGAGGGCCATCCCGCCGCCGTCATGGACCTCTCGTTCGCCGGCCAGGCGCTGGCGGCCGAGGAGCTCGTGCGTGGGGCCCGGGAGCTCGGCCCGGGCGTGCACGCGGTCCCCGCGCGGGTCGACCGCCAGATCGCCGACCTCAAGCTGGCGTCGCTGGGCGTCGAGATCGACGCGCTGACCCCCGACCAGGAGCGGTATCTCGGGTCGTGGGAGTAATGGGTAGCCTGCCGCCCGTGAACGGGGACGGGTTGCAGGCCAGCAGGTCGAAGATGCACGCCGAGGGCGCGGGCGACGTGGCCGTCGAGACCTTCGCGCACTACTACGCGCGGCTGCGCGACGGCGACGCGGGCGTCCTGCCCGAGGCGGAGATCGAGCCGGTCGACGACCCTCCGCACGCGGACGACCTGCCCGAGGCCGACGAGGAGGGCGCTGCGGCGCTGGGCGCCGCCGTGGTGATCAAGCTCAACGGCGGCCTGGGCACGAGCATGGGCATGACCCAGGCCAAGGCGCTGCTGGAGGTCAAGGACGGGCTGACCTTCCTCGACGTGATCGCCCGCCAGGTCCTCGACCTGCGGGCCAGGACCGGCGCGCGCCTGCCGCTGGTGCTGATGAACAGCTTCGCCACGCGCGAGGACTCGCTCGCCGCCCTGGCTCGCTACCCCGAGCTCGAGGCCGACGTCCCGGCGGACTTCGTGCAGAACAAGGTCCCCAAGCTGCGCGCCGACGACCTCGGGCCGGTCGACTGGCCCGCCGACCCGGGGCTCGAGTGGGCGCCGCCCGGGCACGGCGACCTCTACACCGCGCTGGTCACCTCGGGGCTGCTCGAGGCGCTGCTGGCGCGCGGCTACCGGTGGGCCTTCGTGTCCAACGCCGACAACCTCGGCGCCGTGCTCGAGCCTCGGATCCTGGCCTGGATCGCGCGCGACGAGGTGCCGTTCGTGATGGAGGTGGCCGACCGCACCGAGGCCGACCGCAAGGGCGGGCACCTGGCCCGCCGGCGCGACGGCGGCCTCGTGCTGCGCGAGATCGCCCAGACCCCGGAGGACGACGTCGACGCCTTCCAGGACATCGGCCGCCACCGCTTCTTCAACACGAACACGCTGTGGGTCGACCTGCAGGCGCTGGCGGCCGTGCTCGAGCGCCGCGACGGCGTCCTGGGCCTGCCGATGATCGTCAACCGCAAGACCGTGGACCCCACGGACGCCTCCTCGCCCGCGGTGCTCCAGCTGGAGACGGCCATGGGCGCCGCCATCGACGTCTTCGAGGGCGCCCGCGCGCTGCGCGTGAGCCGCCGGCGCTTCGCGCCGGTCAAGACGACCGACGACCTGCTCGTCCTGCGCTCGGACGCCTACGTCGTCGACGACCGCTTCCACGTGCGCCTCGCCGGCGAGCGCGAGGCCCGCGGGGCGGGCCCGCCGGTCGCGGTGCTCGACCCCGAGCACTTCAAGCTGCTGCCCGCCTTCGAGGAGCGCTTCGCGGCCGGCCCGCCCTCGCTGGTGGGCGCCGAGCGCCTGGAGGTCGCCGGCGACGTCGCGTTCGGGGCCGGGGTGGCGGTGCGCGGACGTGCCGTCGTGCGCCACGACGGGCCGGGCCGGCACCTGGTGCCCGACGGCGCGGTGCTGGAGGGGTAGCACGCGGGCGCACCGCGCCCTGGCGCTACGGCGACGCGCTCGCTACCAGGCGCTCGCCCGGGCGAGCGCGAGCGCGCCGTCGGGCCAGAACGTGCCAGCCGCCGGACCGCCGTTGCACGGGCCGTCGGACTCGCCGGGCAGCTTGATCCACAGGAAGGCGTCGACGGTGACGCTGCCCGTTGCGGTGGTGGGACGCGTGCCGAGGCCGCGCCCCGGTGGGTTGCACCAGGCGCCGTCGCTCGCGGGCCCCCGCCCGTTGCGCCCGGTGTCGACGAGGAAGTGGGCGCCGCCGAGCAGGCCGGCGAGCCGGCTTCCATAGGCGACCTCGTCGGCCGTATGGCGGTAGTTGGAGACGTTGAGCGTGAACCCGCGCAGTCGCTCGACGCCCGCTGCGCGCAGCCGCTGGGCCATGACCGTCTCCGGCTGCCAGGCCGAGTTGCCGGCGTCGAGGTAGACCGCGGTCCCCGGGGCGCCCGCGAGCGCGGCGCCGGCGTAGCGGACGAGGTCGATGGTCTCCTGGGCCTTGGCGCTCGACATGCAGTCGAGCTGCGCGAGCGCGTCGGGCTCGACGATCACCGCCGCCGGCCCGTCGAGAGCGCCCGCGACGCGGTCGATCCACTGGCGATAGGCGCCGGCGTCCGTGGCGCCGCCGGCCGAGTAGCTGCCGCAATCGCGCCCGGGCAGGTGGTAGACGACGAGCAGGGGCAGCGCCCCGGCGTCGCGCGCGCCCGTGACGTATGAGGCCACCGCGGGCGCGGGATCAGCGCCCGCCCAGTCCCCCAGCCACAGCGCCGTCGGCGTTTCGGCGATCTTGTCCATCAGCGCGGCGTCCGCGTCCCGGCCGGCCGCCCGATAGGAGCGCGCGACCTGCACGGCGGGCCCGTCCGGATCGGCCCAGAGGCGCCGGCCCTCGAACGGGTTGCCCGAGGGAACCGGATCGGCTGCCGGGGGCCCGGGCGCAGCCTCGAGGCGGTGGCGCGGAGGACTCGGGCGACGAGGCGGGCTCCGCCGGGAGGGAGGACGTGTCCGCCGGGGCGAGGGCGTACGCCGGAGCTCCCGGCGCGGGCGCCGCGACGCGGCGCGGCCGGATCCGCACGGTGTACGCGCGCGTGACGTCCACGATCCTGCGGCCGCGCACCACCGCGATCCGCAGCACCAGCCGCGACGTCGCGTTCGGCGGACGCCAGCGCAGCGTGAACCGGCCGCCCGCCGGCGTGCGACGGTGGCTGGCGCGAGCCCTCCAGTGCCCGCCGGCCCTGTGCTGCAGCTCGACGCGCGCGGCGGGCGCCCGGCCCGTGACGCGGCCGGTGACGGTCAGCGTCGCACCGGCCGACACCGTCGTGGGGAAGGTGGCGCGCGCGTCGGTCCCCGCGGACGCGGAAGCCGGGATCGCGCACAGCGCGGCGGCGAGCACGGCGCAGCCCACGAGGGCATGCCGGCGCAGGGCAAGGGAGCCAACCATCGCCACCATGTTGGAGCCATGCCTCCGCGATCACCTGAGTAGTTCGCGCACACCCGGGGCGCGGAGGGTGCAGCGCCAGGCGTCAGCGCACGACCTTGACCGGGCCGGGACCCTTCACGCAGAACCCGGTGGCGGTGTAGGGCGACCCCGGCTGCACGCGTGCCCATGGCGGAAGCGTGATCCGCACCCGCCCCGTCGTCGCCGAGGCCTCGGCGTTCCACAGCTGCGTGATCTCCGTGCCGGCCGGGACGTCGAGGGTCACGGACGCGCGGCCGAGGTCATCGTCGGGTCCCGTGATGACGAGGTGGGCGCACGACCCGCCGTCCCAGCGCGACTCCTCCTGGACGGTGATGGACACCGCCGTGGGCGCGGGCCGCGCAGGCGCCTGCGGCTTCCCGCCCACGGCCGGCGCCGGACCGCGGCTCGGCGCCGGCTTCGGCGCGGACCCCGCCGGAGCCGCGCGGCCGCCCTCGATGCGCCGGCGGCGGATGAGCCGGCTGAGCAGCGCCATCTTCGCCTCGTCGACCGTGGTCCAGTCGTCCTCGAGCACTCCGCCGGTGTCACCCGAGTTCGGGTTGAGCGCCCAGTACGTCCACGAGATGCCGGTCCGGCCGAGGTAGTCGAGGAACTGGCGCTGCCAGCGGCCCTCGGCGCTCGCGGTGTCGACGCGGCGCCCGCCGAACTCGCCGACCAGCAGGGGGGCGAGGCCCCGCTGGACGATGAAGCCGAACTCCTTCTGCCAGCGGTCGGCGAGAACCCGCGCCATGTCCGGGCGCTGGAACCAGGGCTGTGGGTGCACGCCGGGCCCGTACTCGTGCGGCGAGTACACCAGCCGGCCGGGCACCGACAACCGCACGGGCGCGGTGCGGACCCCCTGCAGGTTGCCCCCCCACCAGTGCGTGGAGAGCTGCTCGCCCGCGACCGAGCCGCCGATCCCCTCCACGAGGATCAGCCACCGCGGCGCGATCGACAACACCGCGTTGCCGGCTCGCGTCGCAGCGCGGCGCCAGTCGGTCGGCCCGCCCGTGCCCCAGCCGGCCTCGCCGTGGGGCTCGTTCTTGAGGTCCGCCCCGATCACGTTGGGCCGGTTGCGATAGCGCCGGGCGAGCCCCTGCCACGCGTCGACCCAGTCGTCCTCGCTGTAGCCGTTGCCGTACCACAGCGGCTCCGTGTAGCCGTCGTCCGGCCCCGAGTGGCAGTCGAGGATCACGAGCAGACCCTGCCGGGCGGCCTCGTCGATGATGACGTCCATCGCGCGCTGCGGCGACGCGCCGCGCAGGGCTGCGTTCTTGCCGTCCGAGAAGTCCACGCCGCTGACCGTCGGCGACGTCAGCGCCTGCAGGGAGAAGGGGAGGCGGATCGTGTTGAAGCCGAGCCGACGGACCTGGGCGAGCATGTCGCGGTAGTCGCGCTGCCACAACCCGTGCACGACGTGGTTCGAGGTCTCGAACCCGAACCAGTTGACGCCCTGCAGGACGGTCGTCCGGCCGCCCGAGTCGACGATCCGCGAGCCGCTCGTGGACAGCGGCGGGGTGATTGGGGAGGCGTGCACGGCTCGATCGTGGGCCATGAAGGCCACGAGCGTCGCGACGATGAGGGGGAGGATGCGGTGCAAGGGGCTCCGGGGCTGGGCGGGGTGGGGGCGACGGGCGATTCTCCTGGAAAGGGTCCATCGCGTCCACCGGCGCCCGCGAAACGACGCCGAGGCCCGCCTTTCGGCGGGCCTCGGTCGGCTTCCCCCTGTGCGATGGCCGCGGTCTAGGGGAAGATGTGGCGCACGCGGCGCAGCAGGTTGCGCGCCATGTCGAGCATGGCGATCAGCGTCAGGGCGCTGAGCACCTTCCAGCCGATGTCGAGCGGTGCGTTGAGGAGCTCGTTGGCGGTTTCACGCATCTAGATCACCTCCCCCCGCGCGATCATCGTCTGGCCCGCGGGCAGGCCCTCGGCCTTGTACTGGCGGGCCCAGCCGTCGCGGCGGATGCCGGCGACGACCGTCGCCCAGGAGGTCACCCAGATCGCCAGGCGGAACCAGAGGTAGAGCTCCATGCCGATGAGCGTCACGGCGAGCACCAGGTCGAGCTTCGTGTGCCCGGGGACCTTGCGTGCGTGCTTGAGGTTCAGCAGTGCACCCAGGATCGGCGGGATGACCCAGATCCAGCTCCACTGGAACGCGTGCACCGCAAGCGACGTGGCCAGCAGCGCGACGAACAGCAGGCGGGTCGCGGCGTTGAGGGCCATCTTCAGCTGCATCCGCCACGGATAGACCGTCGCGGCGCCGATCTTGGTGCCCAGGAGCAGCCGGACCATGCCCTCGTCCCACTTGCGGCGCTGAGCCCACAGCGACTTGACGGTCAGCATCGGGCCGGCGTACGCCCGCGCGGTGCCCGACACCTTGGTCTCCCACCGCAGGTCGTTCAGCGCCCAGGTGAGCTCCATGTCCTCGACCTGTGCGTCGGGGTCCCACGGCGAGTTGCGCCGCTCGTTCTCGACGACCTCCTGCAGGGCACGGACCCTGAACAGGGTCGCCTGCCCGCCGAGGACGTACGTGTTCCGCTTGCGATGGAGCATGTCCAGCGTCCATGCGGCGAACTCCATGCGCTGCAGGCGGACGAGCAGCCGCGCGAAGCGCGTCTGACCGAGGTCCGCGTCGAACGTGTAGCGCGCCATGACGCCGCCCACACGCGGGTTGGTCTCGAGCTCACGCTCGAGGTCGGCGAGCGAGTTCGACGACAGAACCGTGTCGGCATCGACCCCGAGCATGTAGTCGTAGCCGTAGCCGACGTACTGCTGCCAGGCCATGGTGAGCGCGCCCACCTTGCGATTGCGATTGCCGACAGTCTCGATCACGGTCACCCGGCGGCCCATGCGCGAGGCGATCTCGACGGTGCGGTCTGTGCAGTTGTCAGCGACGACCAGGATCCGGTCCGGGCGTCGGGTCTGGCTGAGCAGGGCGTGAAGGGTCCGTGCGATCGAGCCCTCCTCGTTGTGTGCCGGGACGACGACGACGATCTTCGCCGTGCGCGTCTTCGGCGGGCGGTGCTGCAGGCGATGCAGGGCCAGCGCCGTGCTGTAGTACATCTGCGTCAGCTGATGGACGACGCGCTGCCCGAGCGGCTGCGTCTGGACTCGTGGCGTGTAGGGCACCAGTTCGGTGCCGGTTGATTGCGCCTTGGAGCGCGGGTCGGTCAGCCGGCTCAGGAACGTCCGCGCACGGTGGCTCGAGCGACGAGTGCTCGCGGCCCCGGGGCGGACGTCACCTCCCCGGCGGCGCCCGGTCTTGCGGGCACCAGGTGGTGTCTTGGGTGTGTTGGTAGCGGCCATGGACGGCATGGTGCGGCCGCCGCCCGGCGGTCTACAGGCCGGTGGTCGCAGACCCGCTGCGCAGTTCCCGCACTCAGCCTCAGCGGACTTCCGCAGCGGGCGGATCGGCCGTTCGTCCAGCTTTCGCCCGGTGCGCTGGCGGGGACGGCGGTCCCGGCCGATGCCCGCCCTGTCGATCAGCGGAGGTAGCCCGCTGCCCGCGAACCCGCCAGGGCGGCGCCAGAACCCGCACCCGCTCAGCGCCGGCCCTCCGGGCCGTCGGCGAGGGCCCGCGCGCGCTCCTGCTCGCGGTCGGCCAGCGCCTCGGCGCGCTCCTGCTCGCGGTCGCTCTCGCTCAGCGCGCGGACGAACAGGTACGTCAGCGCGATGCCCATGATGATCGACTGCTCGAGCGCCATGATCGCGCCGGCGGCCGCCTGGTCCTCGGTGGGCGAGAGCCCCCAGATGCCGGGGCGCTGCTCGTAGAAGTCGTACAGGGGCTCCGGGGCGAAGGTGAGCCCGATGCCCAGCAGGCCGACCGCGAGCTTGGTCGAGAGCATGTAGACGACCGGCCCCATGCCGCCGGTGCCGAGCCGGCTGCGCACGGGTGAGAGCAGGTGCCACCAGTACAGGAGGCCGACGCTCAGGAAGCACACGTGCTCGAGGACGTGCACGACGGGCGACTCCAGCGCGGCGTCGTAGAGGGCGGGCACGTGCCACAGCCACATGAGCGCGACGTAGGCGATGACGGCGGCGACCGGGTGGGCGAGCACACCGGCGGCGCGCTCCACACGCTGCAGGCGGCGGGTCACCGGGCGCAGGATGACCTTGGTCAGGCCGAGCATGAACAGGATCGGCACGAGGTCGAGCAGCAGGACGTGCTGGACCATGTGCATCGAGAAGGCCTGCTCGCCGAGGCGGTCGACGGGCGAGATGAGCGCGACCACGAGCAGGAGCAGGCCGCCGAGGAACGCCGCCAGCCGCCAGCCGTCGGCCGCGCGCGGTCCGCCCTGCGCGCGGGCGCGACGCCAGCGCGGGACGTAGAGCGCGCCGAGCAGCGCGACGAGCAGGATCGCGCCGGGCTCGAGCGTCCACGAAGTGTCGGCAGCCACGCCGCGCGATCGTCGCAAAGTCGCGGTAGCACCGTGCGGCGCCCGCAGCGAGGCTCGCGCGCGTGCACGTGATCCCCCGTCTCGTCTCGCTCGTCGTCCCGGCCTCGTGCGTCGCCTGCCGCGGCCCGGTCGCGCACCCGGCCGAGGCGCTGTGCCCGCCGTGCCGCGCCACCCTGCCGTGGCTGCGCGGCCCGCTGTGCCCGCGGTGCGGCCTGCCGGCCCACGGCGGCGGCGGCGGTGCGGGCGGCGGCGGGGTCGGCGGCGGCGGGGTCGCGGCCGGGTGTCCCGCGGCGCGCGGGCCGCTCGATGCCGCGTGGGCGCCGCTCGCGCACGAGGGACCGGCGCGGGCGGTCGTCCATGCGCTGAAGTTCCGCGGCGCCGTTCGGCTCGTCGACCTCATGGCCGCCCAGGTCGCGGCCAACGCTCCGCCGGGCCTGCTGGACGGTGCGGTGCTCGTGCCGGTGCCCGCCCACCCGGCGCGTCGGCGGGCGCGCGGGTTCGATCACGCCGGCCGGCTCGCGGCCGCCGTCGGCGTGCGCACCGGGCGGCCGGTCGTGACCTGCCTGCGGCGGTCGGGCACGGCGCGGCGGCAGGTCGGCGCGAGCCGTGCCGCGCGCGTCGCCCGCGGGCGGGTCGAGGTGCGGCTGGACGGCGGGCCCGGCGGGCACGGCGGCGGGCTCCCGCCGCCTCCTGTCGTGGCGCTCGTCGACGACGTCCACACGACGGGCGCGACGCTGCGCGCGTGCGCGGCGGTGCTGCGGGCCGGCGGGTCGCGGCGGGTGGTCGGCGTCACCTACGCGCGCGCGTTGAGTTCACCGGGTCGTGTGTCTACCGTGTGACGGGCCAGCGCCACGTCCCCGACGAGAAGGATCTCCATGCAGATCGAGGTCAAGGGCCGCAACGTCGCCGTCACCGACGAGCTCCGCGAGCACGTGGAGAAGCGCTTTCGGAAGATCGACCGCCAGGTGTCCGAGTTCGCCGTGCTCGACGTCGAGCTGCGCAGCGAGAAGAACCCGGCGATCGCCGACTCGGAGGTGGTCGAGGCGACGATCCACCTCAAGGGCGTGACGCTCCGGGCCCAGGACCGTGCGCGCGACATGCGCCAGGCCGTCAACCTCTGCGAGGAGGAGCTCTCGCGCCAGGTCAAGCGCCACCGCGAGAAGCGCCGCGGGCGCCGGAAGGTCGGCACGGAGACCATCCGGACGAGCCCTCCGGAGGCCTTCGGCGAGGGCGTCTCGCCGGCTTCCTAGACGCTCAGAAGCGTCGCGGTCCCGCTGCTACGCTGGCCCCATGGGCCTTCTTGACCGTGCGCTGAACGTCGGCGAGGCGAAGCAGTTCCGGCAGTACGAGAAGCGCGTCGCGCGCATCAACGCCTACGAGCCCGAGCTCGAGCTCGAGTCGGACGAGGAGCTGCGCGCGCGCATCGCCGAGCTGCGCGAGCGGGTGGACTCCGGGACGTCGCTCGACGACGTCCTGCCCGAGACGCTTCGCCATCGTCCGCGAGGCCGGCAAGCGCACGATGGGCATGCGGCACTTCGACGTGCAGCTGATCGGCGGCATGGTGCTGCACGGCGGCAGCATCGCCGAGATGAAGACCGGCGAGGGCAAGACGCTCACCGCGACGCTCGCAGTGTGCCTCAACGCGCTCGCGGGCAAGGGCGTGCACCTCGTCACCGTCAACGACTACCTCGCGCGCCGCGACGCCGAGTGGATGACCCCGATCTACGAGACGCTCGGCTTCACCGTCGGCGTGCTGCAGAACATGCAGCCGGCCGAGGACAAGCGCCGTGCCTACGAGGCGGACATCACCTACGGCACGAACTCCGAGTTCGGGTTCGACTACCTGCGCGACAACATGGCCACGTCGCTGGAGGAGAAGGTCCAGCACGGCGGGCGCTACGCGCCGAGCGAGGATGAGAGCGGCGGCCAGGGCAAGCCCATGGCCAGCCACAGCTTCGCGATCGTCGACGAGGTCGACAACATCCTCATCGACGAGGCGCGCACGCCGCTCATCATCTCCGGCGCGCCCGAGCAGGCGGCCGACTTCTACGTCCGCTTCGCCCGGCTGGCCAAGACGATGCAGCCGGGCAAGCGCCCCGACGGCATGGACCCGCGCATGAAGAAGGACTTCGTCGCCGACTTCGACTTCGAGTTCGACGAGAAGCACAAGACCGTGTCGGTGACCGAGCGCGGCGTGGCCAAGGCCGAGAAGTTCCTCGGCATCGACCACCTCTACCGGGCCGAGAACGGCGCGCTGGTCAACCATCTGCACCAGTCGCTGAAGGCCGAGTCGCTGTACAAGCGCGACGTCGACTACGCCGTCATCGACGGCGAGGTGAAGATCATCGACGAGTTCACCGGCCGCATCCTCGACGGGCCGGCGCTGGTCGGAGGGCCTGCACCAGGCGGTCGAGGCCAAGGAGGGGGTGCGCGTCCAGGAGGAGAACCAGACGCTCGCCACCGTCACGCTGCAGAACTACTTCCGCATGTACGAGAAGCTCGCCGGGATGACGGGCACGGCCCTCACCGAGGCGACCGAGTTCATGAAGATCTACAAGCTCGGCGTGGTGCAGATCCCGACCAACATGCCGATGGTCCGCGAGGACCGCAACGATCAGGTCTACAAGACCAGGGACGGCAAGTGGCACGCCGTCGTCGAGGAGATCGTCGAGCGCCACGGCAACGACCAGCCCGTGCTGGTGGGCACGATCTCCGTCGAGGTGTCCGAGCTGCTCGGCTCCCGGCTGAAGGAGCGCGGCGTCCCCCACGTCGTCCTGAACGCCAAGCCCGAGTACGCCGAGCGCGAGGGCGAGATCGTCGCCGAGGCCGGGCAGCCCGGCGCCGTCACGATCGCGACGAACATGGCCGGCCGCGGCGTGGACATCAAGCTCGGCGGCAACGCCGAGCACCTCGCGGGCCTCGAGATGGCCAAGCTCGGGCTGAAGCCCGGCGACCCGGACTACGACGAGCGCTTCGCCGAGGTCCTGCCGGCGATCGAGCGCCGCGTCGGCGAGCAGCGCGACCGGGTGACGGGGGCCGGCGGGCTGTTCATCGTCGGCACCGAGCGCCACGAGTCGCGGCGCATCGACAACCAGCTCCGCGGCCGCTCCGGCCGCCAGGGCGACCCGGGCGAGTCGCGCTTCTTCCTCAGCGCCGAGGACGATCTCGTGCGCCTGTTCGCCGGCGACCGGATCTACAAGATCCTCGACCGCCTGGGCGAGCACGACGAGGAGGGCCACGAGCTGCCCATCGAGGCCGGCATGCTGAGCAAGCAGATCGAGAAGGCCCAGAAGAAGGTCGAGGAGCAGAACTACCTGATCCGCAAGCGCGTGCTCGAGTACGACGACGTGATGAACGAGCAGCGGCGGATCGTCTACGCCTACCGCGACGAGGTCCTCGAGGGCAAGGACATGGGCGGCCCGGCGCGCGAGGAGATCGCCTCGGTGATCCGCCGCCTGGTCGACGAGTACACGCCGGGCGACTACATCGAGGAATGGGACCTCGAGGGGCTGTTCGTCGCGCTCGACGACATCTTCCCGGTGCGCCGGACCGCGTCGGACGTGGAGACCGACCAGCTCGAGCGCGCAGACCTGGCCGACAGCCTGGCCGAGGACGCCGCGGCGCTCTACGACGAGCGTGAGACCGAGCTCGGCGACGAGCTCATGCGGGCGCTGGAGCGCTACCTGCTGCTGCAGATCATCGACCAGCGCTGGCGCGAGCACCTGTACGACATGGACTACCTGCGCGAGGGCATCCACCTTCGCGGGTTCGCCCAGATCGACCCGCTCGTCGCCTACAAGAACGAGGCCTTCGACCTGTTCACCGACCTGATGAACACCATCTGGTCGGACTTCGCCCGCATGATCTTCCACGTCGAGGTGGAGGTCGATGCCACCAACGGCGACGGCACGGGCGGCACGCCGCCGCCGGAGTGGGAGCCGGGCGGCGGCAGCCAGACGCGCTCGGGGCGCGTGTCGTACTCGGGCGGTGTCGGCACGGCCCAGCCGAGCGCGCTTGCGGCAGCCGCGGCGGGCGGCGCGGCCGGCGGGCCGCAGGCCATGGGTCCCGAGGGCTACGAGGAGCAGGAGCTCGACGTGCTGCCGGTCGTTGAGCAGCGCCGGCTCGACGAGGACCAGCAGATCGGTCGCAACGACCCCTGCTGGTGCGGGTCGGGCAAGAAGTTCAAGAAGTGCCACGGCGCGTAGCGCCGAGCGCCCCCATGGCCACCGCGTCGAACACCGAGCCGGCGCCCCAGCGGGCGGACGCGATCCGCGAGCAGCTCGGGCACCTCGAGGAGTACCTCGAGCCGCAAGGGCTTGCGGCGCGGGTCGGCGAGCTCGAGGGCCGGATGGGCGCGCCCGGCTTCTGGGACGACCAGGAGAGCGCGGCGCAGGTCAGCGCCGAGCACGCGCGCGCGACGCGCAAGCTCGAGACGTTCCGCTCGCTGGAGCGCGACGTGGGCGACCTCGACGACATGCTGGAGCTGGCCGAGGAGGACGACTCGCTGGCCGGCGAGGTCGACCAGCAGCTCGCCTCGATCGAGGAGCGCCTCGCCGCGCTGGAGGAGGAGCGGCTGTTCTCGGGTCGCTATGACACGGGCGACGCGCTGGTGACCGTCAACGCCGGCGCGGGCGGCACCGACGCCCAGGACTGGGCCGAGATGGTGCTGCGCATGCTCATGCGCTGGGCCGAGCGCCGCGGCTTCCGGGTCGAGCTGCTCGAGGCCAGCCCGGGGGAGGAGGCGGGCATCAAGTCGGCGACCTTCATGGCCGGCGGCGAGAACGCCTACGGCCTGTTCTCGGCCGAGAAGGGCGTGCACCGGCTGGTGCGCCTGTCGCCGTTCGACTCGGCCAACCGGCGCCAGACGTCGTTCGCCGGGGTCGAGGTGGCACCGGTGATCGAGGGCGGCGGCGACGTCGCGATCGACGAGGACGACCTGCAGATCGACACCTACCGCGCCTCGGGGGCCGGCGGCCAGCACGTCAACAAGACCGATTCGGCGGTGCGCATCACCCACCGGCCGACGGGGATCGTCGTGCAGTGCCAGAACGAGCGCTCGCAGGGAGCCAACAAGCAGACCGCGATGAACATGCTGCGCTCGCGGCTCGTGGAGCTGGAGGAGCGCAAGCGCCAGGAGGAGATCGCCCGCGAGCGCGGCGAGGCCCAGGACGTGAACTTCGGCTCGCAGATCCGCTCCTACGTGCTGCACCCGTACACGATGGTCAAGGACCACCGCACGAGCCACGAGATGGGCGACGCCCAGCGCGTCCTCGACGGCGACCTCGACGGCTTCGTGCGGGCGGAGCTGCTGCGGTCGGCCGGACGGTGAGCGCGGGCGACGTGGCGCCACCCGCGGAGGACGTGGCGCAGCGCGCGGGTGAGCTCTCGGCCGTGCGCACCGAGAGCGAGCAGCCCACGGCGCCCTACCTCGACGCGGTCGTCGCGTACGGCTTCCGCGGTCCCGGGCGCTTCCACGTGCCCGGGCACAAGGGCGGCCCGGGCGCCGACCCCGGCCTGCGCAAGGCGATCGGCGCGGACGCGCTGGCGGCCGACGTGCCGCAGGACATCCCGGGCATCGACGTCGGCCCCTCGCCGACGCCGTTCGAGCGCGCGGAGCGCCTGGCCGCCGAGGCCCACGGCGCGGACAGGACCTTCTTCCTCACCAACGGCGCCACCCAGGGCAACCACGCGCTGTGCCTGGCGCTCGCGCCGCTCGGCGCGCGCGTCGTGGCCCAGCGCAACTCGCACGCCTCGATCGTCGACGGGCTGGTGCTGTCCGGCGGCCTGCCGACGTTCGTCGCGCCCGAGTACGACGACGAGCTCGGCATGGCCCACGGCGTCACCCCCGCGGCGCTGGCCGAGGCGCTCGACGAGACGCGACGCGCCGCGGGCGGCGTTCGTCGTCTCGCCGACCTACTTCGGGATGGCCGCCGACGTCGCCGGTCTGGCCGAGGTCGCCCACGCGGCGGACGTGCCGCTCGTCGTCGATCAGGCCTGGGGGCCGCACTTCGGCTTCCACGAGGCGCTGCCGCCCAGCGCGCTGGCGCAGGGCGCCGACGCGGTGCTGGCCAGCACGCACAAGATCGTCGGCTCGCTGACCCAGAGCGCCATGCTGCACGTGGCGCCCGGCGCGCGCCTCGACGTGGCCGCGGTCAGCCGCGCGATGCGGCTGCTGCGCACGACGAGCCCGTCGTCGCTGCTGATGGCGTCGCTCGACGCCGCGCGCCGGCAGCTCGCGCTGCACGGTGAGCAGCTCCTGCACGAGACGCTGGCCGGCATCGCGCGGGCGCGCGAGAAGCTCGCCGCCATCGACTGCCTCGCGCTGATCGACGAGGCGTTCGTCGGCCGGCCCGGGGTCGCCGGCTACGACCCGCTGCGGATCGTGCTCGACGTCCGTGCCACCGGCGTGACCGGCTACGACGTCGCCGACGCGCTGCGGCGCTCCTACGACGCGCAGCTCGAGCTCGCCACGCAGGCGACGATCGTGCTCGTGGTCGGGATGGGCGAGCCGGCCGCGACGCTCGAGCGGGTGGCGGGCGACGTGGAGGAGGTCGTCAAGCGGCTGGCCACCGGCGGCGCGACGGCGCCGATCGTGCGCCCGCCGGCGACGCTGCGCAACCCGATGGCCGTCTCGCCCCGCGACGCCTTCCTGGGCCCGGCGGAGATCGTCCCGGTCGAGCGCGCCGAGGGGCGCATCTCGTGCGAGTCGATCGCCAGCTACCCGCCGGGGATCCCCGCGCTGCTGCCGGGCGAGCGCATCGGCGCGCAGACGATCGCCTACCTGCGCGAGCTCGTGGCCACGGGCGCCCGCCTGCACGGCGCCAGCGACCCGACGCTGCGGCGCATGACGGTCCTGGCCGAGGACGCCTGAGCGCGGCGGCGCGCGCCTGCCGATGCATGGTTGCCCCGAGCCCTCGGGGCGTGGTACGGCTGAACCTCAATCCCACGACAGGAGGGCGCATGCCCAAGTACCTCATCGAGGCCTCGTACACGCTCGAGGGCGTCAAAGGCGTTCAGGGCGCCGGCGGGTCGAGCAGGCGCGACGCGGTCGCCGCGGTCGCCGAGAGCATCGGCGGACGCCTGGAGAGCTTCCACTTCGCCTTCGGTGACAGCGACGCCTTCGTGATCGTCGACCTGCCCAACAACGAGAGCGCCGCCGCCGTCGCGCTCACGGTCAACGCGGCCGGGGGAGCGGTGGTCAAGACCGTCGTGCTGCTGACGCCGGAGGAGGTCGACGCTGCCGCCAAGCGCTCGGTGGACTACCGCCCGCCGGGGGCCTGACCGAGCGCCTCGCGGACGCGCGGGGCCACGTCCTGGCCGATGCGGCGCACGAGGCCGACGGGGTCGCCGCCGTCGTCGGCGGTCAGCACGAAGACGGTGAAGCGCAGGTCCTGGTGGGCGCGCAGCACCTGGTCGGGCCAGGTCGCGGCGTCGCCGTCGAGGGCGAGGTTGACCGCGCGGACGACCTGAGCCGGGTCGCGGCCGGCGCGCCTCGCGGCCTCGTCGATGAGGGCGTGACGGCCGGGGACCTCGCCGGGCGGCAGGCGCGGAACGCTGGGCAGCCAGCCGTCGGCCAGGCGGCCCGTGACCGCCATCATCCGCGGGCCGTACGCGCCCAGCCAGATGCCGATCGGATGGGCCGGCGGCGGCCCGGGATGCAGGTCGTCCAGCGTGTAGTGGCGGCCCGGCACGCGCACCGTGCGCTCCGCGCTCCACATCGCGCGGATGACCGCGATCGCCTCCTCGAGCGCGTCGACCGACTCCGGGCCGCTGCGCCGCGGCCCGCCCATCGCGGCGATCGCGTCCCAGAACCCGCCCGCCCCGAGCCCCAGCTCCACGCGGCCGTCGCTGAGCACGTCGAGCGACGCGGCCGCCTTGGCCAGCACCGCGGGCTGGCGCAGCGGGAGGTTGGCGACGTCGGTGACGAGCCGCACGCGCCGCGTCCGCGCGGCGGCGAAGGCCAGCAGCGTCCACGTGTCCAGGAAGCGGCGCTGGTAGGGGTGGTCCTGGACGCCGACCAGGTCGAGCCCGCTCGCGTCGGCCGCGTCGATCTGGGCCAGCGTCCGCTGGGCGTCCTGCGCGCCGGGCACGACGAACACGCCGAGCTGCACCGCCGCCACGGCGGCGACTGTATCGTCCCGCCGCGGCCTTCAGCGACGGCGCAGGCGGTCGAGCAGGCTGAACCACAGCGCGACCGGGATGAACGCCGCACCGGCGAGCGAGCCGGCGGCGAAGCGCGCGAGGCGAGCGGGCGTCAGGCGCTCGGCGACCTGCGGGGGCGGCGGCCCGAGCGCCGCCGGGGAGGCGCCGGGCGCGGGCTTGACGCCGCTGATCGCCACGCCGTAGGGGTCCCAGCCGGCGCGCCACCAGGGCGGGGCCACGTGCACCGTGCGCAGCGCCTCGAAGCCCGCCCGCTCGAACCACTCGCGGTACTCGCGCTCGCTGGGGAACAGCATCCACGCGTCGGACAGCCCGCGCGCCAGCGGATGGCTGCGCCGCAGCGGCCCGGCGAGCATCGCGACGCCGCCCGGGCGCACCACGCGGTAGGCCTCGGCGATCGCCCGCTGCGGGTCGGGCCAGTACTCGATGCTGCCCGTCGAGACGTAGCGGTCGTAGCGGTCGGTGGGCAGCGGCAGGGCCTCGGCGTCGCCGAGGCGCTTCTCGACCGCTGCGAGCGCCGGCTTCGCGCGGGCCCGGCGCAGCTGGTCCGGGCTCTGGTCGATCATGAGCACGCGCTGGGGCTCGACGTGGCCGACGATCCCCTGCGTGCAGAAGCCGGTGCCGGCGCCGACGTCGACCACGTCGAGGTCGGGGCGGTCCAGGGCGGCCAGGCCCAGCGCCCGGTCGCGCATCGGCACCGTCCAGAACAGCGGGTTGATCCACCGGTCGTAGCCCATCGACACCACGCGGTAGAACCAGCGTGCCTCGGCCTTGTGCTGGATGAAGCGCATCAGCCGATCAGCACCGCGGCCGCCACGATCGCGTACTCGCCGAAGAACAGCCGCCAGACGCGCTGGTAGAAGGCGGTGAAGGCGACGCGGTCGTGGAGGTCCAGGCGGACGGCCCACAGCACGAGGGCCGCCGCCGCGGCCAGGTGCGCCCCGACCAGCAGCGCGGCGTTGGCGTCGCGCAGCAGCAGCGGGCCGGCGATCGCCATCCCGAGCTGCGCGGCCAGGAGCGCGCCGAGGCCCGTGAGGAAGACCGGCCGCGCCCCGAGGCGCACGGAGAAGGTGGCGATGTCGAAGCGCCGGTCGCCCTCGATGTCGGGCACGTCCTTCAGGATCGCGATCGCGAAGCTGTAGGGCAGCGTCAGCGCGATCAGGGCCCACACGGCGGGGCTGACCCCGCCCAGGCCCGTGTCGCCGCCGAGCGTCGCCGCGAAGTGCAGCCAGACGCCGAGGTTGACGATCAGCGTGCGGACGACGGTGATCGACAGCGCGGCGACGAGCGGGCGGCGCTTGAGGCGCACGGGCGGCACCGAGTAGGCGGCGCCGATGGCCAGCGCGGCGCCGACCGACACGAGCTCGACGAGCCCCTGGGTCAGGGCGAGCACGACGGGCACGACGGCGCACAGCGCCACGATCCGCCGCCCCGCCTCGACGCGTCAGCTCGCCCGCGGCGATCGGCAGCTCCGGCTTGTTGATGCGGTCGATCTCGACGTCCTCGAGCTGGTTGACGCCGACGATGAAGACGTTCACGCAGACGCCGGCGACGAGCACCCAGAAGAGGTCGAAGATGTCGGCGGCGAGGTCGCCGCCGGCCAGCTCGGCCGCTGCGATCGCGTAGATCCCGAGGATCCCGGCCGTGGTGCCGATGATGGTGTGCGGCCGGCTGAAGCGCCACAGGACCTGAGCGACGCCCAGCGCGCCGAGCGGCCGTACGAGGGGCTGCGCGGCCTGACCCATGGTCGGGGAAGCTACCCGGCGCCGTGCCATCGTTCGCGCCACCCTTGACCCGGCTCCTGCAGGCCTACCGCCGCACGGGCGCCGATCCGCCCTTCGGCGACCCGTCGCGCTACCACGGATCCGGGCTCGAGGGTCACTTCTGGCGCTTCACGCAGCCGGCCACGCGCGAGGTCGTGATCGTGATCGCCGCGATCAGCCGTGACGCGGCCGGCCGCATGTGGGGCATGGCGTGCGTGGCGGCGCACCCGGGTGCGGCCGTGGTCACGGCGGTGACCCCCGCCGCCTCTGCCGCTGAGCGGAGCTTCGGGCTGCGCCTGCACGACGGCGAGCGCACGCTGCTGGCGGCCGGCCCGGGCCGGCTGGAGGTGGATCTCGGCCCGCAGGCGCGGCTGGCCGTCGAGCTGGACCGGCCGCGCGGCTGGGGACGGCGGGCCCTCGGCGGGATCGGCGCCGCCCAGGTCGTCCCGGGCCTCAGCCAGTACTGGCACCCGCACCTGCTGCACGCGACGGCGCGCGGTGGGGCCACGCTGGCCGGCCGGCGGGTGACGCTGGACGGGGCGAGCGCCTACGCCGAGAAGAACTGGGGCGCGGGCGGCATGCCCCAGGCGTGGTGGTGGGGGCAGGCGCACGGCTTCGGCGAGGACGGGATCTGCGTGGCCTTCGCGGGCGGCCGCGCCGGCCTGGGCGCGCTGCACGTGCCCGCCGGGTCGCTCGTCGTGACACTGCCCGGCGAGCTGCTGCGCCTCGTGCGCCCGCCGGCGCCGCTGCGCGTCGAGGTCGGCAGCGCGGGCTGGCGCCTGCGCGGGCGGACCGTGCGCGACGTCGTCGACGTCGAGGGCCACGCGGCGCCGACGCCGCCCCACCGCCTGCCCGTGCCCGTGCCGGCGCAGCGACGCGTGCTCGAGGCGTGGTCCGAGCAGCAGCTCGCCGGCACGCTGCAGCTGGTCGTGCGGCGCGGCGGGCGCGTGCGCTTCCGGGGCGTCTCGGAGCTCGCGGGCCTGGAGCAGGGGACGGGTCACGCCGGAAGTGCTGCGACCACGGCGCACCGGGCTCGCTAGCGCCGGCGCTCGGCGCGGCGCACGGCGACGGTCAGCGGCTCGGCGCCGATCAGGCGCTCGAAGGCCTGCATCACCACCCACAGCGAGCGCAGGCGCAGCGCAGCCGCGCGGTCCGTGGGCTGCACGCGGGCCTCGCTGACGATGACGCTGTCGCCCGCGCCGTCGGGCTCCACCCAGTGCGCGAACAGCACGCGCACCGTCCCGGGGCGGTCCCACGCGGCGAACTCGCGCGCGCCCGCCAGGCGCGGGTAGTCGCGGTTCAGCGTCCAGATCCGGCCACAGAGGCCCGAGACCGAGAACCGCTCGCCCTCGGCCAGGACGACGAACGGGTAGTCGGCCAGCAGCCCGTGGAAGGTCTGGTGCTCGGGGACCCCCGGGATCCGCCAGCGCACGAGCCGCCCCAGCGTGCCGGTCTCCGACAGGCCGACCTCGTGCGCCACCGCCCACAGGCGCTCGGGCGTGGCGGCGGCGCGGCGGCTGTGGCGGGTGCGGACGACGGGGTCCGGAAGCCACCTGTCGAGCTCGTCGATGCGCACGGCGGCGACGGTACCCGCTCATCCGCGCGTCCGGACGGCGCGCACGCCCGACCCGGCGCGCCGCCGCACGGTCACGCTCAGCCGCCGCCGCGCGCGCGGCCGGCGCGCATAGCCCCGTCGATCGCCGCGAACCACTCGGCCGTCCGCCCGGCCGGCGACGTGCGCCAGAGCGCCCGCGCGGGCTCGTCGCCCTCGTTCCAGAGCTGGTGCACCGCGCCGCGCGGGATCTCGAGCACGTCGCCGGCCACGAGCGCGTGCTCCACGCCGTCGACGCGCGCCTGCAGGGTGCCGGCGAGCACCTCGAAGCGCTCGTCCTGCGCGGGGTGGAAGTGTCGCGGCGGCGGCGAGCCCTTCGGCCCCCAGGCGCCCTCGACCTCGAGCGCTTCGGGCCTGTGGGCGCGGACGGTGACGGTCTCGGAGGGGGTGAGGTGATAGGTGGTGATCATTCGACATCAAGCTACCCTGCGGACGAGCATGGCCAGGTCCGCCGCCTCCGCACCCGATCGCCTCGACGCGCTCGTCGGCCAGTGGAACGCCGTCCGGCCGGACCTCGACGCCGCAGTGATGGCCGACGTCGGGCCACGGGGACGATGACCAACCGCCTCGACGAGCTGGAGGCCCGCGGGCTCGTGCGTCGCCTGCCCAATCCGGACGATCGCCGTGGGCTTGCGATCGAGCTCACCGAGGATGGCCGCGCCCTGGTCGACCGCCTGATCGGCGAGCACGTCGACGACGAGCGCGAGATGCTGTCGGCGCTCGGTGACCGGGAGCGGGCGCAGCTCACCACGATCATGCGCAGGCTGCTCGCGCACCTGGAGCAGCACGCGTGACCGTCGAGGACGTCGTCGCCCGGGCGCTGGCCGAGGACGTCGGCCCGGGGGACGTCACGACGCGCGTGACGGTGCCCGCCGGCGCGCGTGCCCGGGCGCGCATCACCCAGAAGGCGCCGGGGGTGGTCTTCGGCCTCGAGCCGGCGGAGGCGGCGTTCATGGCGCTGGACCCCGCGGCGCGCTGCACGCGCCTGACGGCCGAGGGGGAATGGCGCGAGGGCGGGCCGGTGCTCGAGGTCGAGGGCACCGCGGCGGCGCTGCTGACCGCCGAGCGCACGGCGCTCAACCTGCTCGGGCGCCTGTCGGGCGTTTCCACCCTCACCGCGCGCTACGTGCGGGCCGTCGCCGGCACCGGCGCGCGCGTGCTCGACACGCGCAAGACCACGCCCGGGCTGCGCGCCCTCGAGAAGGCTGCCGTGGTGGCCGGCGGCGGAGGCAACCAGCGCTTCGGGCTCTTCGACGCGATCCTCATCAAGGAGAACCACGCCGCGATGGCGGGCGGCGTCGGCGCCGCGGTGCGCGCGGCGCGCGAGGCGGAGCCCGGCGTCCCGCTGCAGGTCGAGTGCCGAACCGCGGAGGAGGTCGACGAGGCGCTCGCCGCCGGCGCGCGCCGCATCCTGCTCGACAACATGGATCCGCCGCGCCTGCGGGCGATCGTGGCCCGTGTCGCGGGCCGCGCGGAGCTCGAGGCCAGCGGCGGCGTGACGCTCGAGTCCATCGGGGAGATCGCGGCGACGGGGGTAGAATCCATCTCGGTGGGTGCACTCACCCACTCCGCCGCCTCCCTCGACCTCTCCCTGATCCTGGAGCGCCTGCCATGAACCTTCCCATGGCCACCCTGCCCACCCCCGTGACGGCCCGTCCGCTCGGGCCCGCCGAGATCCGTGAGCTGCACGAGGAGGTCCGCGCGCTTGCCGCCGAGCGCGACGCGGTCATCCTCGCCCACAACTACCAGGTGCCCGAGGTGCAGGACGTCGCCGACTACGTCGGCGACTCGCTCGGGTTGTCCCAGCAGGCCGCGAAGGCCGACGCCTCGACGATCGCGTTCTGCGGCGTGCACTTCATGGCCGAGACCGCGTCGATCCTGTGCCCGGACAAACGCGTGCTGATCCCCGACCCCGACGCCGGCTGCTCGCTGGCCGACTCGATCACCCCCGACGACCTGCGCGCCTGGCAGGCCCGCCATCCCGGCGCCGTCACGGTCATGTACGTCAACACGACGGCCGAGATCAAGGCGCTCACCGACTGGTGCGTGACGTCCTCCAACGCCGTCGCCGTCGTCGAGCACATCCTGCGCGACCACGGGCCGGACACCGAGATCCTCTTCGGGCCCGACATGTTCCTCGGGGCCTACGTCGAGGCGCAGATCGGCCGCAAGCTGCACGTGTGGAGCGGGGAGTGCCACGTGCACGCCGGGATCCGGCCCGACCGACATCGAGCGCGTGCGGGCCGAGCATCCCGGCGCCGACTTCCTCATCCACCCGGAGTGCGGCTGCTCGACGTCGGTGATGGAGTACGTCGCGGCCGGAGACGTGGACAGCGAGGGCGTGCACATGCTCTCGACCGGCGGGATGCTGCACTACGCCGGTGCCGCCGCGCCCGGCTCGACGGCGATCGTGGCCACGGAGACCGGGATGCTGCATCCCGCTGCGCATGGCGGCGCCCGACGTCGACTTCATCGCGGCCAACGAGCGCGCGAGCTGCCGCTACATGAAGATGATCACGCTGCAGAAGCTGCGCGACTGCCTGCGCGACCTCACCGGCGAGGTCAAGGTGCCCGAGGCCGTCGCGGAGCGGGCGCGCATCCCGATCGAGCGCATGGTCTCGATCGGCTGAGCCGTCGGTCGGGTGGTCGCGACCAACACGTTCGCGGGCGGCCAGCTCGACCGGCTGAGCCACCGCCGCACGGACGCGGCGTGGCTCGCCGAGCGGCTTGCCGATCCGGCGTCGCGTGCGGTCGCGGCGGGCCGCGACGGTGTGCTCGTGCGCGACGACGGCGAGCGCGTCGTGCCGGCGGAGCTGCCGGCTGCGGAGCTCGCCGCTGCGGTCGACCTCGTCCTGCTCGGGGCCGACGCGCGCGGTGCCGTGTTCGGCGCCGACCTCGACGCCGTCGGGGTGCAGCGGGCGCTCGCGCTCGCGCCGGGCGCGCGCGTCGCCGGCCTGCGCGACGTCGCGCCGCGCCTGGCCCAGGCCGACGGCGGGCTGCTCGCCGCGGCCGTCGCGCTGCTGCACTGGCACCGCGAGCATCCGCGCTGCGCGCGCTGCGGCGCCGCGACGGCGATGGGCGAGGCCGGCTGGGTGCGGGCGTGCCCGGCGTGCGGCGCGACGCACCACCCGCGCACGGACCCGGTGGTCATCATGCTGGTGGTCGACGGCGACCGCGCGCTGCTCGGGCGCCAGGCACACTGGCCGGCCGGTCGCTGGTCGGCGCTGGCCGGCTTCGTCGAGCCGGGCGAGAGCCTCGAGGAGGCGGTGGCGCGCGAGGTCACCGAGGAGGCGGGCGTGGCGGTCGGCGACGTGGTCTACCGCTCGTCGCAGCCCTGGCCCTTCCCGGCCTCGCTGATGCTCGGGTTCACCGCGCGCTACACCGGCGGCGAGGCGCACGCGCGCGACGGCGAGCTCGAGGCGCTGGGCTGGTTCGACCGCGACGAGCTGGTTGGGATGCGCGACGGCCGCGACGGGCGCTTCCTCCCGCCGCCCGACGCGATCGCCCGGCGCCTGGTCGACGAGTGGCTGGACGCGGGCCCGATGCCCGCGACCTCGCCGCTCCCGGGCCTGTTCGCGGTCGCGCGGCTGCCCGCCCACGCCGACGTGCCGGCGTGGGTCCCCGGCGACGGCTTCGTCGCCGTCACGCGCACCCGCGCCGAGCTGTCGATCGTGTGCGCGCAGGAGGCGGTGCCCGCGGACGTCCGCGCACTGCGCGGGTACGCAGCGCTCGAGGTCGCCGGGCCGCTCGATCCCGGCCTCGTCGGGGTGCTCGCCCGGCTCACGGCCGTGCTGGCCCGTGCCCGGATCCCGGTGTTCGCGGTGTCGACCCACGACACCGACTACCTGCTCGTGCGTGCGCCCGATCTCGCCCGCGCGCAGGCGGCGCTCGACGGGTGACGATCGCCGACGCCGAGCTCGTCGCGGCGGCCGTCGCCGGGCACCGGTCGTGGATCGCGCGCGGCGCCGAGGCGCACGACGAGCCCGGCGTGCTGTGGACGGTCGCCGCCCACAGGCTGGACATCGCGTTCCCCGCGCTGGCCGCGCGCGACGCCGGCGCGCGCCTCGACGCGATCCTCGCCGCGGGCCGCGAGGCCGGCGTGCCCGAGATGGCGTGCTGGTCGGTGCTCCCCACCCCGACCGAGCACCTCTCGGCCCTGCTCGTGGCCCGTGGCTTCGAGATCGGCTGGCAGCCGCACTGGATGGGCCTCGAGCTGGGGGCGCTCCCGGCCGACCGCCCGCCGCCGGGGGTGGAGGTCGAGCTGCACAGCAGCGACGGCGTCCACCGCGCGCTGGCCCGGGCCGGAGCCGGCGTGCTCGGCACAGCCCTCATGGCCGTGGACGGCCCGGCCGGGTCGATCTTCGACCTCCACGTCGACGAGGCCGAGCGCCGGCGCGGCATCGGCTGGACGCTCACCCACCGCCTGTGCGCGCGCGGCGCCCGCGACGGCGTGCGGTTCGTCACGCTCAACGCCACCGGCGAGGGGGAGCGGCTGTACAGCGCGATGGGCTTCCGCTCGCTCGGCCTCGGCCAGACGTGGTGGATGCACCGCCCGGCGGTGCGCGCCGGCGCGCCCACACCGCGGGTCGTCGCCTACGTCGAGGCGATCGCACGCGGCGAGGTCGCCGAGCTCGAGGAGGCCGCGGCGGCCCTGGACGCGAGCGAGCGCTCGGCGCGGCTGCTGAACGGGAGGACGCCGCTGCAGCAGGCGGTCGAGTCCGGGCAGCCCGCGACCGCGGCGTGGCTCGTGGACCACGGCGCCGAGCTGGACGTGCTGATGGCGTGGCTGCTGGGCTGGCGGGACCGCGCCGCGAGCCTGCTCGTCGAGCGCCCCGACCTCCGGGACCGGCTGCTCGAGGCCCACATCACGCCGCTGCACGCGGCAGCCGAGCACGACGACGCCGACCTCGCCCGCCTGCTCCTGGCGGCCGGGGCCGATCCGGCGCGCCGCGACCCGGACTTCGACGGCACCCCGCTGGACTGGGCGCGCCACCTGGGACACGACGCGGTCGCGGCCGTCCTCGCGGACGCGCCGGGCGCCTAGGCTGCGTGCGCCGGATGCAGCGGTGACGATCGGGCATGGACAGGTCGGCTCAACCCGGCGCGCTGCCCGGTCACACGAGCAGCCGGCGCGGCGGCGAGCGGCTAGGTCCGCAGCCGCGCTGGACGGGCCGGCACCCCGCCCACCGTCGCGCCGGGGGCGATGTCGCCCGTCACGACCGAGCGGGTCGTGACGCGAACGCCCGGGCCGACGGTCGTGCCGTGCAGGACGACGACGGTGTCGTCGAGCACCGCGCCGTCGCCGATGGCGACCGGAGCCGTGACCAGGCCCTGCTCGCGCACGGGTCGCTCGTGGTCGGCGGCGGCGTGGTCGAAGTCCATGACCACGACCTCGTCGCCCAGCCGGCAGCGCTCGCCGATGATCACGCGCTCGCGTGCGGCGACGACGCAGCGCCGGCCGAGCACCGTGCCGGCGCCGATGTGGACCGTCGCGCCGTCGCCGGCGATGTCGAAGCGGGTCCCGTCGCCGACCGTGACGCCGTCGCCGAGGGTCAAGGTGGCGCCGCGACGGACGTCGATGCGGACCCCGCTCCCGAGCCGGACGCCTCGGCCTTCGCGCACCCGCCCACGCCAGCGGCGGCGGTTGAGGGAGCGCCATGCCATGTCCGCAGCCTAGGGCGTGCCTTCGCGCCGCTCGGCGCCGAGGCGCGCCTAGCGCACGCCGAGCACGCGCTCGACCGCGCGCCGGCGCAGGTCGCGAGCCAGCAGGACCGCGAGGCGCGCCCGGTGGCGCGCGGCGGCGCGGCGGGAGTCGTGGACGTCGGCGAGGTCGCGCGGGTCGCGGGGGACGTGGACGCCCGTCGGCGCGCAGCGCGGCCGCGGCGCGGGCGGCGATCTCGAGCTGGCCGAGCGCGGTGGGGTGGACCGCGTCGGGGAGCAGCAGCGGCGGGCCGGCGAGGTCGTCGAGGTCGACGACGATCGCGCCGCCGCGCTGCCTCGGCCGCGACCGCGCGCACGATGGCGCTCGCCTGCGCCGGCTTGGGCGCCGCGCGCGGGCGGCCGAGGTCGAGCGGCAGCGTGCAGAGGAGCACCCGCTCGGCGTGCTCGCCCGGCCGCTGCCACGATCGCCCGCAGGTCGCGCTCGTAGGCGGCCGGATCCCAGTCGAGGCCGCGCGTGTCGTTCACGCCGACGTACACGCAGGCGAGCGCGAAGCGGGGTGCGGCGGTGCGGCCCGCGGCGGGGGTGTCCGCCGCGCCGGCGGCCGCCCGCAGGCGCGGCACCTGCTCGGCCAGCACGTCGGCGGCGGTCGCCCCGTCGGTGGCCAGCTTGAGGAAGGGCGCGTCGAGCGCCTCGGCCAGCCACTGCGCCCACGACTGCGGGTGGACGCCGAGCGCGGGCTCGCCGTGCCCGTTGGTGATCGAGTCGCCCAGGGCGACGAGGCCGCTCACCGCCCGGCGTCCTCGGTCATCGAACGCAGCCGCCGCGCGTGGCGCGCGGTGAGCTGGCCGGGCTCCAGCCGCCAGCGCCACTGGCCCGACGCCCGGCCCGGGAAGTTCATGCGCGCCTCGCTGCCCAGCCCGAGCACGTCCTGGGCCTGGAGCATGCACAGCTGCGCGGGCGAGCCGAGCGCGAGGCGCATCAGCGCCCACCACGGGTCGCGCTCGCGGATCCCTGCGCGCCGCAGCGCCTCACGCGCCTCCGCGCGGCGCTCGGAGGGCAGCGTCTCCCACCACCCGCGCAGCGTGTCGTTGTCGTGCGTGCCCGTGTAGAGGACCTGGTCGCGGTGGTGGTGCTCGGGCCGGTGCGGGCCGTGCGGGTCGTCGGGGTCGAAGCCGAACTGCAGGACGACCATGCCCGGGAGCCCCAGTCCGTCGCGCAGGCGCGCGACCGCCGGGGTGATGACGCCCAGGTCCTCGGCGATCAGCGACAGCGGCCCGAGCTCGCCCGCCGCCGCGTCGAAGACCGCCCGCCCCGGGCCGCGCCCCCAATGGCCATGTGCGGCATCGGGAGCGTCGGCGGGCACGACCCAGGGGGCGACGAAGCCGCGGAAGTGGTCGATGCGCGCGACGTCGAACAGCTCGAACGTGCGCCGCAGCCGCTGCACCCACCAGCGGTAGCGCCTGCGCCTGAGCGCCGGCCAGTCGTAGATGCGGGTTGCCCCACAGCTGGCCCCTGTCGGTGAAGAGGTCCGGCGGCGCGCCGGCCACTGCGCCCGGCCGGAACAGCTCGGGATGGGCGCGGTGGTCGGCGCTGCCGGGCGCGACGTAGATCGGCACGTCGCCGATGATGCGCACGCCGCGGTCCGCCGCATGTGCGCGCAGCGCGCCCCACTCGCGCTCGAAGCGCACCTGGTCGGCGACCGCGCGCCGGCCGGCGAAGGCCTCCCAGTCGCCGATCCACGCCGCGTGGCGCTCACGGAAGGCGGCGACCTCGCCGGCGGCGACCGGCGCGGCGGGCTCGGCGAGCAACCCACGCCAGGCCGCGAACGCGGAGGCGGCCTTGTACGGTGACCGATGCCGATCGGGCGGCCCGAGGGGCAGCACCTGCCACCACGATTGCCCCGCGGCGGCGAGCCAGTCGACGAACGCATGGGCGGATCGGCCCAGGCGCCCGTCGGGTAGGGAGGTGAGGTGGAGCTGGATACCGCTGGAGCGGTCGAGTCGCATGGAGAGGGAGCGAGGGTGAGGGCGGGAATCGACAGGCCAAGCCGCATCGTCATCGAGCGCCCGGCGCCGATCCTCGACTGCGGGCGCCACCCCGTCAAGCGGACGACCGGCGACACGGTCGCCGTGTCAGCCGACATCTTCCGTGACGGGCACGACGTCCTGCGTGCCGCCGTCCTGTGGCGCGGCCCGGGCGACGGCGACGGGTGGCACGAGGCGCCGCTCACGCCGGTCGACGCCCACCACCGCGGCGTGCGCTGGGCCGGCGAGTTCGCGGTCGGCGATCCGGGCTGCTGGACGTGGACGATCGAGGCCTGGACCGACCCGTTCGAGACCTGGCGCGACGAGGTCGCCCGCAAGCTCGGCGGGCGGCCAGGAGGACCTTGCCGGCGAGGCGTCGGAGGGCGCGGTGCTGCTGGACGAGGCGGCGAGCGGCGCGGCCGGCAGCGAGCGCACGACGCTGGCCGCGGCGGCCGACGCGCTGCGCCAGGGCGGCTCGGTGGAGGCGGCGCTGGACGCCGACCTCGCCGCGCTCGTACAGCGTCACGCCGGCGCGTCCGGAGGCCACCCGCCTCGAGCGGCCGCTCGAGGTCGACGTCGACCGCATCCTGGCCCGCTTCGGCGCGTGGTACGAGCTGTTCCCGCGCTCGTTCGGCGGCTTCGCCGGGGTGCAGCGCGAGCTGCCCCGGCTGGCCGAGCTGGGCTTCGACGTGCTCTACCTGCCGCCGGTCCACCCGATCGGCCACACGAACCGCAAGGGCGCCAACAACACGCTGGTCGCCGCCGCCGGCGACCCCGGCAGCCCGTGGGCGATCGGCGACGAGCACGGCGGCCACGAGGCGATCCACCCCGACCTGGGCACGTTCGCCGACTTCGACGCGCTGGTCGCGGCCGCCCGCGAGCACGGCATCGAGATCGCGCTGGACTTCGCGATCCAGTGCTCGGCCGACCACCCGTGGCTGACCGAGCATCCCGAGTGGTTCAACCGCCGCCCGGACGGCACGCTCAAGTACGCCGAGAACCCGCCCAAGCGCTACCAGGACATCTACAACGTCAACTGGAACAGCGAGGACTGGCAGGGGCTGTGGCAGGCGCTGCACGACGTCCTGCGCGGCTGGGTCGACCGCGGCGTGACCGTCTTCCGCGTCGACAACCCGCACACCAAGCCGATCGCCTTCTGGCGCTGGCTCATCACCGAGATCCGCCGCGACCACCCCGAGGTGATCTTCCTCGCCGAGGCGTTCACGCGCCGCTCCGTCATGCGCGAGCTGGCCAAGAACGGCTTCAGCCAGTCCTACACGTACTTCACCTGGAAGAACGCGCGCTGGGAGCTCGTCGAGTACCTGTCCGAGCTGGCCCACACCGAGGAGGCGCAGTACTTCCGGCCCAACTTCTTCGTCAACACGCCGGACATCCTCGCCGACTACCTCGCCGAGGGCGGGCCGCCCGCCTTCCCGATCAGGCTCATCCTCGCCGCCACGCTGAGCCCGTCCTACGGCGTGTACTCCGGCTTCGAGCACTTCGAGCACGTGCAGCGGCCCGGCAGCGAGGAGTACGTCGACAACGAGAAGTACGAGCTGAAGGCGCGCCGCCTGGACGGCCCTCTGCTCGGCATGATCCAGCGCCTCAACCAGGTCCGCCGCGCGAACCCGGCGCTGCAGCGCCTGGAGAACCTGCGCTTCCTGGACGCCGAGAACGAGGCGCTCGTGGCCTACGCCAAGCGCGACGGGGCCAACGTCGTCATGTGCGTCGTCAACGTCGACCCCCACCACGCCCAGGAGGGCCTCGTGCACGTGCCGTGGGAGCTCGGCGTGCCGCCCGCCTTCGAGGCGCGCGACCTGCTCGACGGCACGCTCTACCACTGGCGGCTGGGCGGCAACTACGTGCGCCTGGACCCCGGCGAGCGCGCAGGCCACGTGCTGGCGGTGCTGACGCCGTGAGCGCACCGGAGCGCACGACACAGCAGCACGCCCACGCCGGGCACTGGTTCGAGGCCGACCCCCTCTGGTACAAGAAGGCGCTCTTCTACGAGATCCACCTGCGGGGCTTCTTCGACGCCAACGCCGACGGCTCGGGCGACTTCCGCGGGCTCACCGAGAAGCTCGACTACCTGCAGTGGCTCGGCGTGGACTGCATCTGGCTGCTGCCGATGTTCGCCAGCCCGCTGCGCGACGGCGGCTACGACATCGCCGACTTCTACACCGTGCATCCCGACTACGGGACGATCGACGACGTCCGCGCGTTCATCGACGCAGCGCACGAGAGGGGGATGCGCGTCATCGCCGACCTCGTGATGAACCACACGTCGTCGGACCACGCGTGGTTCCAGCGGGCGCGCACCGCGACCGCCGGCACGTCCGAGCGCGACTGGTACGTGTGGTCGGACACGGTGCACCGCTACGACGACGCGCGCATCATCTTCGTCGACACGGAGACCTCCAACTGGACCTGGGACGAGACGGCCGGCGCCTACTACTGGCACCGCTTCTTCTCCCACCAGCCCGACCTCAACTACGACAACCCCGAGGTCCAGGAGGCGATGCTCGACGTCCTGCGCTTCTGGCTGGACCTCGGGCTCGACGGCTTCCGCCTCGACGCGGTGCCCTACCTGTTCGAGCGCGAGGGCACGATCTGCGAGAACCTCGACGAGACGCATGCGTTCCTCAAGCGCGTGCGCACGACGGTCGACGCGGAGTACCCCGACCGCGTGCTGCTGGCCGAGGCCAACCAGTGGCCCGAGGACGTCGTCGAGTACTTCGGCGAGGGCGACGAGTGCCACATGGCCTTCCACTTCCCCGTGATGCCGCGGATGTTCATGTCGGTGCGCCGCGAGGAGGCGACGCCGATGTACGAGATCCTCGAGCGCACGCCCGAGATCCCGGGCATCTGCCAGTGGGGCCTGTTCCTGCGCAACCACGACGAGCTGACCCTCGAGATGGTCACCGACGAGGAGCGCGACTACATGTACGGGGAGTACGCGAAGGACCCGCGCATGAAGATCAACGTCGGGATCCGTCGCCGCCTCGCGCCGCTGCTCGACGGCGGGCGGGGCGAGCTCGAGCTGATGCACGCGATCCTCTTCTCGCTGCCGGGCAGCCCGGTGCTCTACTACGGCGACGAGATCGCGATGGGCGACAACGTCTTCCTCGGCGATCGCGACGGCGTGCGCACGCCGATGCAGTGGACCGGCGACCGCAACGGCGGCTTCTCGCGGGCCGACTTCGCCCAGCTCTACGCACCCCCGCTGATGGACCCCGTGTACGGCTACCAGGCGGTGAACGTCGAGGCGCAGCTGCGCATGCCCACGTCGTTCCTTCGCTGGCTCAAGCGCTTCATCGCCCTGCGCAAGGAGCACCCGGTGTTCGGGCTCGGCAGCTACGAGCCGCTGAACCCGGACAACACGCGGATCTTCGCCCACGTGCGCTCCTTCGAGGAGGACGTCGTCCTGTGCGTGCACAACCTGGCCCGCTCGGCGCAGGCGGTGCAGCTCGACCTGTCGGCCTACGAGGGACGCTGGCCCGAGGAGATGCTGGGCCGCACGCGCTTCCCGCGCATCGGCGAGCTGCCCTACCTGCTCACGCTCGCGCCGCGCGGCTGGTTCTGGTTCCTGCTGACCGAGGACGATCGCGACGCCGTCGCCGACGACGGAGCGAGGCCATGACCGCTGCCGACCTGGTCCGCGGCGACCTGAGCGCGCTGCCCGAGGACGCGCTGGGCGCGTGGTTGCTGCAGCAGCGCTGGTTCGCCTCCAAGAGCCGCGACGTCGCAGGGGTGCACGTCGTCGAGTCGGTGCCCCTGCCCGTGGGCGACGAGGGCGTGGCGATCGTCGTCGCCTGCGTCGAGGCCCGCTTCGCCGCGGGGACACACGAGATCTACCAGCTCGTCCTGGCCCTGGACCCCGCCGGCGAGGGCACGGCGCCGATCGCGCAGGTCGGCGACGTGACGGTGGCCGACGCGTTCGCCGACCCGGGCGCCGCGGCGGCGATCGCGCGACTGTTGGGGGACGAGGCGCGCGGCGAGAGCCCGACGGCCGGCGTGTCGTTCCACTGGACCGATGAGATGCAGCGCCCGTCCGGCGGGCGCGACGTGCGCCCCATGGGGGCCGACCAGTCCAACACGTCGCTCGTGTTCGACTCCGCGCTGGTGCTGAAGGCCTTCCGGCGCCTGGAGGCCGGCGACAACCCCGAGCTCGAGATGCTGCGCTTCCTGACCGCGCGCGGGTTCCCGAACATCGCCGCGCTGGGAGGCTGGTACGAGCTCCAGAGCGACCTGATGGACGCGACGCTCGGCGTCGTCCAGCGCTACATCGAGGGCGGGCGCGACGGCTGGGAGCTGACGCTCGACCAGCTCGCCTCGGTCCCCGATGGAATCCCGGCGCGCCTGCGCGAGCTCGGCGCCGTCATCGGGGCCATGCACGCCGCCCTGGGGTCCGACGCCACCGACCCCGCGTTCGCGCCCGAGGAGCCCAGCGCCGAGGGGCTGTCGCTGCTCACGGCGACGATCGACGAGCAGATCGAGCGTGCGTTCCTCGACCTCCCGCGCGACAACGAGGCGCTGGCGCCGATCGCCGGTCGCGGCGAGGAGGTTCGCGAGCGACTGCGGATGCTCTCGCACCTGGGCGCGGGCGGCCGGGTCATCCGCCACCACGGCGACCTGCACCTGGGCCAGACGCTGCTGGCCGACGTGGGCTGGATCATCCTCGACTTCGAGGGCGAGCCCGCGCGCCCGCTGCGCGAGCGCCGGCGCAAGCGCTCGCCGCTGCGCGACGTCGCCGGGATGCTGCGCTCGATCGCCTACGTGGCCTCCGCGGCCGAGCTGCAACGCGGCGTGACGGTGCCCGACGGCTGGGAGGAGCGCAGCCGTGAGGCGTTCCTGGAGGGCTATCTCGCCGCGGTCGAGCCCTCGCTGCTGCCGCCGGGCGAGGCCGCCACCGCGCAGCTGCTGTCGATCTTCGAGCTGGAGAAGGCCGTGTACGAGCTGCGCTACGAGCTGAACAACCGCCCCGACTGGGTTCGTATCCCGGTGGCGGGGATCGTCCGCCTGCTGGAGGAGCCCGTCTGATGTCAGCCACCGTCGACCAGGACATCGCGGCCCTCGTCGAGCTGCGCCTCGGCGACCCCCACCGCGTGCTCGGCGCCCACCCCTCGCCCGATGGGGTGACGGTGCGCGCGTTCCGGCCGGCGGCCGAGCGGGTCGTCGTGCGCGCCGAGGGCGAGGCCCCGGTCGAGCTCGCCCGCCGCCACCCGGCGGGCGTCTTCGAGGGCGAGGTGCCCGGCGCCGAGCTGCCCCTGCGCTACGAGCTCGAGGTCAGCTACCCCGACGGCTCGAGCTACACCCTGCACGACCCGTACGCCTTCCCGCCGACGCTCGGCGACCTCGACCTGCACCTCGCCGGCGAGGGTCGCCACGAGGAGCTCTACCAGCGGCTCGGTGCGCACGTCCGCGAGCTCGAGGGCGTCACCGGGACCGCCTTCGCGGTCTGGGCGCCCAGCGCCCGTGGCGTGAGCGTCGTGGGCGACTTCAACTCCTGGGACGGGCGCCTGCACGTCATGCGCTCGCTCGGCTCCTCGGGCATCTGGGAGCTGTTCGTGCCCGCCGTGGAGCCCGGGGCCCACTACAAGTTCGAGATCCGCGGCGCCGACGGTGAGCTGCACCTCAAGGCCGACCCGTTCGCCTTCCGCGCCGAGGTGCCGCCCCTGACCGCCTCGATCGTCCACCGCCCGGGGCACGCCTGGGCCGACGGCGCGTGGCTGACCGAGCGCCGCGCGAGCGACCCCCAGCGTCCAGCCGATCTCGGTCTACGAGGTGCACCTCGGCTCGTGGCGGCGCAGCCCGCTGGAGGGCGACAGGGTGCTGACCTACCTCGAGCTGGCCGACGAGCTGGCCGCCTACGTCACCGATCTCGGCTTCACGCACATCGAGCTGCTGCCCGTGATGGCCCACCCGTTCAGCGGCTCGTGGGGCTACCAGGTCACCTCCTACTTCGCCCCGACGCCGCTGTTCGGCTCCCCCGACGACTTCGCCGCGTTCGTCGACCGCATGCACGGCCACGGCATCGGCGTGCTGCTGGACTGGGTGCCGGCGCACTTCCCGCGCGACGCCTGGGCGCTGGCGCGCTTCGACGGCACCGCGCTGTTCGAGCACGCCGATCCGCGCCGCGGGGCGCACCCCGACTGGGGCACGCTGATCTTCAACTTCGGCCGCCACGAGGTGCGCAACTTCCTGCTCTCGAGCGCGCTGTACTGGGCCCGCGAGTACCACGCCGACGGCATCCGCGTCGACGCCGTCGCCTCGATGCTCTACCTCGACTACTCGCGTGAGGGCGGCGAGTGGATCCCCAACGAGTTCGGCGGCCGCGAGGACCTCGACGCGGTCACGTTCCTCAAGGAGCTCAACGAGGCGCTGCACGCCCGCGAGCCGGGCGTCATCTCCGCGGCCGAGGAGTCGACGGCCTGGCCCGGCGTCTCCAAGCCGACCTACGTGGGCGGCCTGGGCTTCGGCTTCAAGTGGAACATGGGCTGGATGCACGACACGCTGGGCTACTTCCAGCAGGACCCGGTCCACCGGCGCTACCACCACCACGAGCTGACCTTCAGCCTCATGTACGCCTTCAGCGAGAACTTCATCCTCCCGCTGAGCCACGACGAGGTCGTGCACGGCAAGGGGTCGCTGCTGCAGAAGATGCCGGGCGACCGCTGGCAGCAGCTGGCCAACCTGCGCTCGCTGTACGGCTACATGTGGACGCACCCGGGCAAGAAGCTCCTGTTCATGGGCTGCGAGCTGGCCCAGGACCGCGAGTGGAGCCACGAGCGCTCGCTGGACTGGCACCTGCTCGAGGACGCGGGCCACGCGGGCGTGCAGCGTCTCGTGCGCGACCTCAACCACGTCTACCGCGACACGCCCGCGCTGTGGGACAACGACTTCGACTCGACGGGGTTCTACTGGCTCGAGGCCAACGACGCCGAGCGCAACGTCGTCGCCTTCGCGCGGACGTCGCGCGATCACAGCGAGGTGCTGGTCTGCGTGTGCAACCTCTCACCGGTGCCGCGCGAGAACTACCGCGTCGGCCTGCCCCGCTCCGGCCGCTGGCGCGAGGCGCTCAACACGGACAGCGCGTTCTACGGCGGCGCCGACTGGGGCAACCTCGGCGGCGTCGACGCGGAGCCGGTCGGCTGGCACGAGCAGCCCTGCTCGGCCGAGCTGGTGCTCGGGCCGCTCTCCGTGCTGTGGCTCGTGCCGGAGTAGACCGAGGGCGACGGGACGCGGTCACGCGCGCCAGTGGCTGCGCGTGAGCAGGACGAGGATCGGGATGATCTCGAGGCGGCCGAGGTACATGAGCGCCGTCAGAACGAGCGTCGAGAGGTCGCTGAACGGCTCGAAGGAGCCCATCGGGCCGGCGAAGCCCAGGCCGGGACCCGCGCCGCCGAGCGTCGTCGCGGCCGCGGCGATCGACTGGAACGCCGTCAGCTCGATGTCGCGCACCGTCGAGTCGACGAGGATGACGACGGCGCCCGCCGCGCACACGCCCAGGTAGAGGAAGACGAACACGATCATCGCCCGCAGTGCGCGCTCGTCGACGACGGCGCCGTTGACCCGCACGTGCGCCACCACCTCCGGATGGACGGTGTGGTCGATCTCGCGGCGCAGCAGCTTGGCGATCGCGATGTGGCGCACCAGCTTGATCGAGCCGCTCGTGGAGCCCGCCGACGCGCCCACGAGCAGGAGGCCGATGAGCACCAGGGCGGTGAGCGAGGGCCAGAGGTTGAAGTCGGCGCTGGCGAAGCCGGTCGTCGTCATCATCGACACGGTGTTGAAGACGGCGTGGCGCGCGGCCTCCTCGCCGGCGAGGACGTCGCGTGTCGCCAGGCCGATGGCGACCACCAGCGACGACACCGCCAGCAGCAGGAGGTAGACGCGGAACTCCTCGTCGCGGGCGAAGGCGCTCAGGCGCCGGCCGACCACGCCCGCGTACAGGAGTGCGAAGTTCGTGCCCGCGACGACCATGAAGGCGACGAACGCCCACTGCGTCGCGGGCGCGAACGGCTCGATCGAGCGTGCCTCCGTGGAGAAGCCCGCGGTGGCGACCGTCGCGAGCCCGTGGGCCACCGCCCTGAACAGGTCCATGCGGGGATCGACGCCGGTCCATCCGAGCACGGCCAGGACGAGGATCCCGATGGCCGTGATCGCGACGTAGAGCGTCACGAACCGCCGCGCCGACTCGCGGATGGTGACCGCCAGCGGCAGCTCCGGGCCCGGCATCTCGGTCTTGAACAGGGCCTGGCGCCCGCCGACCCGCAGGCGCGGCAGCACGGCGAGGAACAGCACGATGATCCCGACGCCTCCGACCCAGGCGGTGAGCGCCCGCCACATGGCCATCGAGCGCTGGAGCCCCTCGATGTCGGTGAGCGCGCTCGAGCCGGTGGTGGAGAACCCCGACATCGACTCGAACAGCGCGTCCACCGGCCGTGACAGCTGCGGCTCGGCCAGCAGGTAGGGCAGCGCGCCGAAGACCGCGACCAGCAGCCACAGGAGCGCGACGACGAGGTAGCCCTCACGCGCGCCGATGCGCTCGCGGCCGTCGGTGACGAGCTCGAGTCCGAGCCCGCAGGCCAGCGTGATCAGGCCGGAGACGAGGAATGGCCAGGCCGCCTCGCCGTAGCCGGCGGCGACGGCGGCCGGGACGAGGAACGCGGGCGCCAGCCACTTCACGAGCCAGCCGACCAGGTTGAGCGCACCGCCGACGTCCACGCCGAGCGCCCGCTGCAGCGACCGCGTGGATGGCGCCCTGATGTGCATCGCGGGCATCATCCGCGATCCGCGTGCCGGCGCAGCGGGGGCGGCCAGGCGGCACTAGGCTCGCGCCATGAAGATCATCGTGCTCGGCGCCGGCCATGTCGGCCGGGCGCTGCTCGAGGCCCTGCACTCCGAGCACGAGATCACGGTGATCGACCTCGACGCCGATCGCCTGGCGCGGCTTGCCGACCGCTTCGACGTCAGGACCGTGGAGGGCGACGGGACGACGCGCCAGGTCATGCGCCGCGCCGGCGTCGAGGACGCCGACCTGCTCATCGGCTGCAGCCCGCGGGAGGAGGCCAACCTCGTCTGCGCGATGCTCGTCAAGCGGCTCTCGCGCGCGCAGACGATCATCCGCACGACGAGCGTCGAGTACCTCGACGCGTGGCGCGAGCGCGAGATCGACGTCGACTTCATGGTGTCGTCAGAGCTCGAGACGGCCAACGCCATCTCGGAGATCATCGGGATCCCGGCGGCGCGCCAGACCGACGTCTTCGCCGAAGGCAAGGTGCAGATCGTCGAGTTCGAGGTTCCGGCCCAGGCGGCTGCCGACGTGGTCGTCGGCCGCCCGCTGCGCGACGCGGAGATCCCGGCGGACTCCAAGGTGGCGGGCCTGATCCGGGGCGACGCGATGATCGTCCCCCGCGGCGACGAGCGGATCCTGCCCGGCGATCGCATCGTGGTCATCGCCTCACCGCGCTCGGCCCGCGCCTGGAGCCGCATCATCGCCCACGGCGAGCAGCGGATCGACGACATCGTGGTCTTCGGTGCCGGGCGCATGGGGACGACCATCGCGCGTGTCCTGCTCGAGCGCGGGATCCGCGTGCGGCTCGTCGACGCCGACGCCAAGCGCGCGCACGCGGCGGCCAAGGCGCTGCCGGCCGCCCGCGTGTTCCACGCGGGCGCGTTCGACCGCGAGTTTCTCGAGCACGAGCGGATCGGGCGCTCCACCGCCACGGTCTTCGCCATGAACGACGACCCGAGGAACCTGTTCGGAGCGATCGTGGCCAGGCTCCACGGCGTCCGGATGACGATCGCGCTGGCGCACGATCCGACCGCGGTCGCGATCTACGAGCGCGGCGGGGTGGACGTCGCGATCAACCCGCGCCAGGTCACCGCCGAGGAGATGGTCCGCTTCGCGCACGACCCGCGCTGCCGCCAGATCGCGATGCTCGAAGGCGACCGCTTCGAGGTGCTCGACCTCACCGTCCGCGCCGAGTCCGAGCTGGCCGACCGGCCGTTCAAGGAGCTCCCGATGACCGGTTCGCTGATCGGGGCCCTCATCCGCGACGAGACGGCGATCTTCCCGCACAGCTCCGAGACGCTGCGCGCCGGCGACCGCGTCATCGTGTTCGTCGAGTCGCGCCGCGCGTCGTTCGTCGAGCGGGCGCTCTAGGCGATCTACGGGATGGTCACCTCGCTGACCTCCGTTGCGGTGGCCCGCTCGGCCACGTAGTAGGGGAGCAGCGCGAGCGCGTCGGCGTCGCTGCGCGCCTCGACGTCCCACCAGATCGCGTGCCCGCCGTGCACGCACGAGGCGAGCGTGGCCCGGTGGCGCAGGGCGCTGTCGTGCCCGCGGAACGAGGCGAACACGGCGCCGCACTCATGGGGCTCGTGGCGGTGGTGCAGCAGGAAGCGTGACATGGGGTGATCGTGATGCCCAGCGGGCGCCCCGGCATCAGGGAGGCACCCCGAGCGCCCACCCTGATTTCCCCGCGCCCGCGCGGCGCGTGCATATGCTTGGCAGCGACCGCACAGGCCCATGGCCCTTCTCGCCACACAGCTCGTCGGGCGCGCCGCGGAGCTCGACGCGGTGGAGGAGGCCTTCGCGGAGGTCGACGGCGGCCGCCCGGTGGCCGTCGAGCTGGTGGGCGAGCCGGGCATCGGCAAGACGCGCCTGCTCGCCGAGCTCGCCCGCCGCGCCGACGAGCGCGGCCAGCTGGTCCTCTCGGGTCGCGCGTCGGAGCTCGAGCGCGACCTGCCCTTCTGGCTGTTCGTCGACGCGCTGGACGAGTACGTGCAGGGGCTCGACCCGCGGCGGCTCGCCAACCTGGACGAGGACGTGCTCGTGGAGCTGTCCCACGTCTTCCCGTCGCTCCCGGCCCCGCCCGGCGACCGGGCACCGTCCCCGCAGGACGAGCGCTACCGCACCCACCGGGCCGTCTGCGACCTGCTCGAGCGCCTCGCGGCGACCAGGCCTCTCGCGCTCGTGCTCGACGACCTGCACTGGGCGGACGCCGCGTCGGTGGAGCTGATCGGCGCGCTGCTGCGCCGCCCGCCGGCGGCCGGCGTGCTGCTGGCGCTGGCCGTGCGGCCGCGCCAGGTGCCGGAGCGGCTGTCGGCGGCCCTCGAGCGGGCCCGGCGCGACGGCATGCTGACCCGGCTCGAGCTCGGCGAGCTGTCGCTCGGCGAGGCGGGCGAGCTCCTGGGCGATGCCGTCGACGGCGGCGCGGCCGCCGCGCTCTACGAGGAGAGCGGCGGCAACCCGTTCTACCTCGAGCAGCTGGCCCGCTCGGTGAAGCCCGGGGCGAGGCCCTCGGCGGTGGTCCCGGGGATGTCCCTGGGCGACGTGGAGGTCCCGCCCGCCGTCGCCGGTGCGCTGGTGGAGGAGCTGTCGCTGCTGTCCGCGCCGTCACGGCGCGTGCTGGAGGGCGCGGCCGTGGCGGGTGATCCGTTCGAGCCGGAGCTCGCAGCCGCCGGGGCGGCGGTGCCAGAGGCGAGCGCGGTGGAGGCGCTCGACGAGCTGCTGCGCCTCGACCTCGTGCGTCACACCGACGTGCCCCGCCGCTTCCGCTTCCGCCATCCGCTCGTGCGCAGGGCGGTCTACGAGGCCACGCCCGGCGGCTGGCGGCTGGGCGCGCACGAGCGCAGCGCCGGGGCCCTGGCCGAGCGCGGCGCCTCGGCGGCCGCGCGCGCGCACCACGTCGAGGCCTCGGCCCGCCACGGCGACGCGGCGGCCGTCGCGATCCTGCGCGAGGCCGGCGAGGCGGCCGCCCGGCTGGCGCCGGCGAGCGCCGCGCGCTGGTTCGCGGGAGCGCTGCGGCTCCTCCCGGCGACGGCCCCGCCCGAGGAGCGCGTGGAGCTGCTGCTCGCCCGCGCCGGCGCGCTCGCCGCCACCGGCCACTTCGCCGACGGCCACGCGGCGCTGCTCGAGAGCATCGCGCTCGTGCCGCCGGAGTCCAGCGCGCTGCGCGTACGGCTGATCGGGGCGTGCGCCGGCATCGAGCACCTGCTCGGCCGCCATGACGACGCGCACGCCCGTCTCGTCCGCGGCCTCGAAGACGTCGCGGACGAGCGCTCGCCCGACGCCGTCGCGCTGATGATCGAGCTCACGCTCGACGGCTTCTACAGAGCCGCGTACGACGCCATGATCGACTGGTCGATCCGCGCGGTCGACGCCGCCCGCGCCGTGGACGACCCCCCGCTGCTCGCCGCGGCGGTCGGCGTCAGGACGCTGGCGTGCGCGTTCACCGGCTCGGTGGCGGAGGGGCTCGAGCACGGGGACGAGGCGGCCTCGCTGGTGGCGGCGCTGTCCGACGAGGAGCTCGCGCTGCGCCTGGACGCCGTCGCCAACCTCGCCGGCGCCGAGCTGTACCTCGACCGCTTCGACGAGGCGGGCGCGCACGCGACGCGGGCGATCGCGGTGGCCCGTGCGACCGGGCAAGGGAACCTCTTCCCCGTCACCGTGGTGACGCTCGCCACGGTCCTGACCGGCCAGGGCCGGCTGCCCGAGGCCGCCGCACTGCTCGACGGGGCGATCGAGGCCGCGCGGCTGTCGGGCAACGCGCAGGTGCTCGCCTGGCAGCTCCTGAACCGTGCCTTCGTCGCGCTCGCTGCGGGGGACCTCGAGACGGCGGAGGCCGCCGGCCAGGAGAGCGTCGACCTCACGCGCGACCTCGAGCAGAGCCTGGTGTCCGCGTGGGCCGGCGCCTCGCTGGCCGCGCCGCTCCTGCAGGGCGGCGATCCGGACGGTGCGGCCGAGGCGCTGATCGGCTCGGCGGGAGGCGAGGAGCTGCCACTCATCCCGGGCGGCTGGCGGGTCCAGTGCCTCGAGCTGCTGACGCGCTGCCAGCTCGCGCGCGACCGGCGCGACGACGCCGAGCGCGCGGTTGCCTGCGCCGAGGCGAGGGCGCAGGCCGTCGGCCTGGGCATGGCCCGCGCCATGGCGCACCGCGCAGCGGCCGCGCTCGCCCTGCACGACGGGGCCGGCGCGGACGCTGCCGACCGCGCACTGGCGGCGACGGCCGGCTTCGAGGAGGTCGGCCAGCCGATCGAGGCCGCGCTGTCGCGGACGCTGGCCGGCCGGGGGCTGGCGCAGGCCGGCGAGCGCGAGCGGGCCGTCGAGGAGCTGCAGCGCGCGGCCGTGGAGCTCGACCGCCTCGGCGCGGCCCGCTACCGCGACGCGGCCGAGCGCGAGCTCGGCAAGCTCGGCCACCGGATCCCGCGGCGCACGCGAGCAGGAACGGCGGACGGCGACGGCATCGGGTCGCTCACCGAGCGCGAGCGGCAGGTCGCGCAGCTCGTGGTAGACCGCAGGACCAACGCCGAGATCGCCGCCGAGCTGTTCCTCAGCACGAAGACGATCGAGAGCCACATGCGCAACATCTTCGTCAAGCTCGGCGTGTCCTCGCGCGTCGAGCTCGCGCGCACGGTCGAGCGCAGCGACCGCGCGCGCTGAGGTCGCTGAGCGCAGTACGCTCCTGCCAACAGGAGGTGGACGATGACGGTGAGCGTGGACCAGGTCGGGTCACCGCTGATCGAAGCCGTGTGCTCGCGCGTGCGCGAGCGGGTCCCAGAGGACCAGGCGGGCCTGGTCGAGGCGTTCGTGCGCCAGTACTACCGCTGGGTGCCGCCGGAGGACCTGGCCGAGCGCAACCCGCTGGACGTGTACGGGGCCGCGCTCGCGCACTGGAGCTTCCTGCGCAAGCGCGAGCCGGGCACGCCGAAGGTGCGCGTCTACAACCCGGACTTCGAGCAGCACGGGTGGGAGTCCACGCACACGGTGGTCGAGGTGGACGGCGACGACATGCCGTTCCTCGTGGACTCGGTGAGCATGGAGCTCAACCGTCAGGCCTACGGCATCCACCTGCTCATCCACCCGGTGATCTGGGTGCGGCGTGACGAGGAGGGCGAGATCGTCGCGGTGCTGCCGGCCGGGTCCTCGGAGGAGGGCGCCCGGGCCGAGTCGGTCCTCCACGTCGAGATCGACCAGCAGACCGAGCCGGCCGAGCTCGAGGCGCTGCGCGGCCACCTGCTGCGGGTGCTCGGCGACGTGCACGCCGCCGTCGAGGACTGGCCGGACATGCGCGGGCGGGTGCACGAGATCATCGCCGACCTCGCGGTGGCGCCTGTGCCGGGCGAGCCGAGCGACGTCGAGGAGGTCACGGCGCTGCTGGCGTGGCTCGACGACGGCCACTTCACGTTCCTGGGCTACCGCGACTACGAGCTGGTCGACGAGGAGGGCGAGGACTGCCTGCGCGCGGTCGACGGCTCGGGGCTCGGGATCCTGCGCCAGCGCGGGGCCAAGCCGGCCTCGCGCGCCTTCGGCAAGCTGCCCCCGCGCGTGCGCGCGCTGGCGCGGACGCCGCGTCTGCTGACCCTCACGAAGGCGAACTCGCGCGCGACGGTCCACCGACCGTCCTACCTGGACTACATCGGCGTCAAGCGCTTCGACGACGCCGGCCAGGTGATCGGCGAGCGCCGCTTCCTCGGGCTCTACACCACCGCCGCCTACAAGGCGCCCCTGCACGACGTGCCGGTCGTGCGGCGCAAGGTCGAGGCGGTCGTGGCGCGCGCCGCCTTCCCGGCCGGCAGCCACAGCGAGAAGGGCCTGCTGGAGATCCTCGAGACCTACCCGCGCGACGAGCTGTTGCAGATCGACGTCGACGACCTGTACGAGATCGCGACCGGCATCCTCGGCCTCGGCGAGCGCCCGCGGCGTGCGGCTGTTCGTGCGCCGCGACGAGTACGAGCGCTTCCTCTCCTGCCTGGTGTTCATCCCGCGCGACCGCTTCCACACCCAGAACCGCGAGCGCATCCAGGAGATCCTGCGGGAGGCGTTCGGACGCCGAGAGCGTCGACTTCGCGGCTGCGCCTCTCCGAGTCGGTGCTGGTCCGCATCCACTTCATCGTGCGCACCGGCCGCGGCGAGCTCCCGGAGTACGACGTCGCGAAGATCGAGGCCCGGATCGCGCAGGCCACGCGCGAGTGGATCGCACGACCTCGCACGACGCGCTGATCGAGGAGTGCGGCGAGGAGCGCGGCAACCACCTGTTCCGCCGCTACGGCCACGCGTTCCCGACCGGCCTACCGCGCCGACTGGCTCGCGCGCGCCGCGGTCGCCGACATCCGGCGCATCGAGGAGCTCGGCGTCGCCGACGGCCTGGGCATGAGCCTCTACCGTCCGCTCGAGGCGCCCGGCGGCGCGGTGCGCTGCAAGCTGTTCCGCTCGGGCGCGCCGGTCTCGCTGTCCGAGGTCCTGCCGATGTTCGAGAACATGGGCCTGCGGGTCGCCGACGAGCGGCCGTACGAGGTCAGCCCGCGCGACGGCGCGCCGACCTGGATCTACGACTTCGGCCTGACCTACGACGGCCGACCGCGAGGTCGACGCCGACGAGGTCCGCGAGGGCTTCCAGGAGGCGTTCGCCCGCGTCTGGCACGGCGACGTCGAGAACGACGGTTTCAACGGGCTGGTGCTGCGCGCCCGCCTGAGCTGGCGCGACGTCACCATCCTGCGTGCGATCGCCCGGTACCTGCGCCAGGCCGGCACCACGTTCAGCGACCGCTACATGGAGCAGGCGCTGCTCGCCCACCCCGACGTCGCGCGCGCGCTCGTCGAGCTGTTCCACGCCCGCTTCGACCCCGCGCGCCCGCGTGACCACGACGCTGCGGAGGCGATCGCGAGCGAGCTCGAGGAGCGCATCGACGCCGTCGAGAGCCTCGACGAGGACCGCATCCTGCGCAACTTCCTGTCGGTCGTGCGCTCGATGCTGCGCACCAACCACTTCCAGGCCGACGCCGACGGACGGGCAGAGCCGTGCCTGTCGTTCAAGCTCGACCCGTCGCGGCATCCCGCTGGTCCCGGCGCCGCGCCCGCGCTTCGAGATCTTCGTCTACTCGCCGCGGACCGAGGGCGTGCACCTGCGCGGCGGCACCGTCGCCCGCGGCGGGCTGCGCTGGTCGGACCGTCGTGAGGACTTCCGCACCGAGATCCTCGGTCTGATGAAGGCCCAGATGGTCAAGAACGCGCTGATCGTCCCGCTGGGGGCCAAGGGCGGCTTCGTGGTCAAGCAGCCGCCGGCGACCGGCGGCCGCGACGCGCTGCTCGAGGAGGTCGTCGCGTGCTACCGCACGTTCATCGGCGGGCTGCTCGACGTCACCGACAACGATCGTCGACGGCCGCGTCGTGCCGCCCGCGGACGTCGTGCGCTACGACGACGACGACCCGTACCTGGTCGTGGCCGCCGACAAGGGCACGGCGACGTTCTCGGACCTCGCCAACGCGATCGCGGCCGAGTACGGCTTCTGGCTGGGCGACGCGTTCGCCTCGGGCGGCTCGGCCGGCTACGACCACAAGAAGATGGGGATCACCGCCCGCAGCGCGTGGGAGTCGGTCAAGCGCCACTTCCGCGAGCTCGGGACCGACATCCAGACGACGGACTTCACCGTCGCGGGCATCGGCGACATGTCCGGCGACGTCTTCGGCAACGGCATGCTGCTGTCGCCCCACATCCGGCTGGTCGCCGCCTTCGACCACCGCCACGTCTTCCTCGACCCCGACCCGGACCCCGCCGCCTCCGGCGCCGAGCGCCGGCGCCTGTTCGAGCTGGCGCGCTCCTCGTGGGCCGACTACGACGCGTCGCTGATCTCCGAGGGCGGCGGCGTGTTCGCCGCGCACCGCCAAGTCGATCCCGCTCTCGCCGCCAGGTGCAGCGGGCGCTCGGACATCGACGCCGACCGGCTGACCCCCAACGAGCTGATCCGCGCGATCCTGCGCGCGCCGGTCGACCTGCTGTTGAACGGCGGCATCGGGACGTACGTGAAGGCGTCCTCCGAGACGCATGCCGACGCGGGCGACAAGACCAACGACGCCGTGCGCGTCGACGCTGCGCGAGCTGCGCTGCCGGGTCGTCGGCGAGGGCGGCAACCTCGGGCTCACCCAGCGCGGGCGAATCGAGTTCGCGCTCGGCCGGCGGTCGCGTCAACACCGACGCGATCGACAACGCCGGCGGGGTGAACTGCTCCGACCACGAGGTCAACATCAAGATCCTGCTCGACGCGGTCGTCGCGGACGGCGACCTGACCACCAAGCAGCGCGACGAGCTGCTCGCCGAGATGACCGACGCCGTGGCGGCGCTCGTCCTGCGCGGCAGCTACCGCCAGACGCAGGCGCTGGCGCTGGCGCGCGCCCAGGCGCCGGCGATGCTCGACGTGCACGACCGCTTCATCCGCAGCATGGAGCAGGCCGGCAGGCTGGACCGGGCGCTGGAGGCGCTGCCCGGACGCCGAGGTCGTCGCCGAGCGGCGCGCCGCGCACATCGGCCTCACGCAGCCCGAGCTCGCCGTCGTGCTGGCCTACAGCAAGATCGTGCTGTACGCGGCGCTGCTGGACTCCGACCTGCCGGAGGACGAGTACCTGTCGCGCGACCTGGCGCGCTACTTCCCGGCGCCCGCTGCCCGAGCGCTTCTCCGAGCAGATGCGCCGCCACCGCCTGCGGCGCGAGATCATCGCGACGCACGTGACCAACAGCATGGTCGACCGCGCGGGCTCGACGTTCGCCTTCCGCATGCAGCAGGACACCGGCGCGTCGCGCCTCGGACATCGCGCGGGCGTACGCGATCGCGCGCGAGGTCTTCGACATGCGCGCGTTCTGGGCGGACATCGAGGCGCTCGACGACGTCATCGCCGCCGAGACGCAGATCGTCGATGCTGCTGGACGCGCGCCGTCTCGTCGAGCGGGCGACGCGCTGGCTGCTGCGCAACCGCCACCGGCCCCTCGACATCGCCGCGACCGTCGAGCACTTCGCCGAGGGCGCCCGCGCGCTGTCGCGGGCGCTGCCCGAGATCGTCGACGACGCCGAGCGCCAGGCCTGGGAGGCGCGGATCGAGGAGCTGGTGGCGGCCGACGTGCCCGCGGAGCTCGCCGGCCGGGTCGCGAGCCTGCCGGCGCTGTTCGCGGCGCTCGACGTCGTCGAGGTGTCGGACGCCACCGGCCACGCGGTCGACGACGTGGCCGCCCTGCACTTCGAGCTCGGCTCGCGCCTGCACCTGCACTGGCTGCGCGATCGCATCGCGGCCCTGCCGCGGGACGACCGCTGGCGGGCGATGGCGCGTGCGGCGCTGCGCGACGACCTCTTCAGCCTGCACGGCGAGCTCACCGCCGACGTCCTGCGCGAGGGTCCGGCGACGGGCGACGTCGCCGCTCGGCTGGAGGCATGGCTGGCCGGCAACGCCGACGCCGTGGAGCGCTGCTTCGGTGTGCTCCAGGACATCCGCGCCTCGGAGACCTACGACCTGACGACGCTGCCCGTCGCGCTGCGCGAGCTGCGCGATCTGATCCAGTCGACCACGCCGGTCGAGGCGGAGGCCTAGTGGAGGTGTCCGTGAGTTGGACGAGAACCCAACCCCGCCCACCCGTCGCCGGCGGTGGCGTCAGGCGCGGATCGGCGGCGTCCGAAACCCGGCCAACTCCCGGACGCGTCCGCTAGGGCCGGACCGCGCCGTACGCCGTGGCGGATCCGGTCCTCCAAGTCCTCGCTGCGGCGCTCGCCCCAGTCGAGCAGGAGCACCTGTCGGAGGCCCGTCAGATGCAGGCGCTGTCGTTCGCCGTGCACATCCCGCTCGTGTGCTTCGGCGTCGCCTTCCCGGCGATGGTCCTGCTCGTGGAGTCGCTGCACCTGCGCACGGGCGATCAGCTGTACCTGACGCTGGCCAAGCGCTGGTCGAAGGTGATGATCGCCCTCTTCGCGGTGGGGGTGGTCACGGGGACGATCCTCTCGTTCGAGATGGGCCTGCTGTGGCCGAACTTCATGGCCACCTACGGCGACGTCTTCGGGCTGGCCTTCGGCCTGGAGGGGTTCTCGTTCTTCGTGGAGGCGATCTTCATCGCCATCTACGTCTATGGCTGGGGCCGGATGTCGCCGAGGCTGCACCTGCTGAGCGGCGTGCCGATCGTCGTGGCGGGCTTCACCGGCTCGCTGTTCGTGCTGTCGGTCAACGCGTGGATGAACAACCCCTCGGGCTTTCGCATCGAGGACGGCCGCGCCGTCGACGTGCGGCCCTGGGAAGCGCTGTTCGGCAACGCGTACCTGTGGCCCGAGCTCACGCACATGTACCTCGCCGCGTTCATCGTCACCGGCTTCCTGGTCGCCTCCGCGTACGCGCTGGGACTGCTGCGCGGGCGACGCGGGCGCTACGAGCGCACGGCCCTGGTCGTGCCGCTCACGATCGCGGCGCTCGCGGCCCCGGTGCAGCTCGTCGTCGGCGACTGGATCGCGCGCACCGTCGGCGAGCAGCAGCCGACGAAGCTGGCGGCCTTGGAGGGCCTCGAGGAGACGACGAAGGGCGCGCCGATCCACGTCCTGGGCTGGTACGACGACGGCGAGATCCGCTATGGCATCGAGATCCCGAAGCTGCTCTCGCTGCTGGCCGCACACGACCCGGACGCCACCATCCGCGGGCTGGAGGCCGTCGCGCCGGACGACCGCCCGCCGGTGAACGTGGTGCGCATCGCCTTCCAGGTCATGGTCGGGATCGGCACGCTGCTGGCCGCGCTGTCGGTGGTGCACCTTGCGACGTGGGTCCGCCGCCGGCGCCTGGTGGGCGGGCGCTGGTTCTGGTGGGGGGTCGTCGCGGCCGGCCCGCTGTCGGTCGTCGCGCTGCTGGCCGGCTGGGTCACGACGGAGGTCGGGCGCCAGCCGTGGGTGGTCTACGGCGCGATGCGTACCGAGGACGCGGTGACCGGGGCCGACGGCGTGCCCGTGGGCTACGTGACGCTCGTGGTCGTCTACCTCGCGCTCGGGGCGGCGGTCGCCTGGATCCTGCGACGGCTCGCCGGCGTCCCGCTCGAGCCCGAGGCCGACCTGCAGGGAGCCCTGCCGGGGAGCGATGGCCCTCGCTGAGGTTCCCGCCGTCCTGATCCTCGTCGGCGTGGCCGCGTACGTGGTGCTGGCCGGTGCGGACTTCGGTGCGGGCCAGTGGTACCTGCTGGCCGGGCCGCGGCGCGGCGGGCGGGCGGTGCGCGACTTCACCTACCACGCGATGGCGGCGGTCTGGGAGGCCAACCACGTGTGGCTGATCTTCGTGCTCGTGGTGTGCTGGACGGCGTACCCGACGGCGTTCGGCTCGATCGCGTCGACGCTCGCGCTGCCGCTGTTCGTCGCCGCCCTGGGCATCATCCTGCGCGGGACGGCCTACGCGCTGCGCAGCGGGGTGAAGCCCGACCGCGAGACCGAGGGGATCGTCGGCCTCGTGTTCGGCGCGTCGTCGGTCCTCACGCCGTTCGCGCTGGGAGCGGCGATCGGGGGCATCGCGTCGGGGCGCGTGCCGGTCGGCAACGCCGAGGGCGATCTCATCACGAGCTGGCTCAACGGCACCTCGCTCGCCGTCGGCGCGATCGCCGTCGCCACCTCGGGGTACCTGGCCGCGGTCTACCTCGCCGGCGACGCGGCCCGCGCCGGGGAGGAAGCACTGGCGGCCGCGTTCCGCACGCGGGCGCTGGCGATGGGCGTGGTGACCGGCCTGCTCGCCGTCGTGGGGCTCGCCGTCCTGCGCGCCGACGCGCGCGCGCTCTTCGACGACCTGGTCGGCGGGGCGGCGCTGGCCGCCGTGCTGGTCTCGGGCGCCGCCGGGCTCGCGACGCTCGCGCTCGTGCGCGCGGGCCGCTACGAGCCCGCGCGGCTGTCGGCCGCCGTCGCGGTGGCGGCGATCGTGGCCGGCTGGGGGCTCGCGCAGCGGCCCGAGCTGCTGCCCGGCCTGACGGTCGAGCAGGCGGCCGCCGGGCGCACGACGCTCGTGGCGCTGCTCGTGTCCGTCGGCGTCGGGATGCTCGTGCTCATCCCGTCGCTCGCCCTGCTCTTCGGCCTGCTGCTGCGCGGCCGCTTCGACGAGAGCCCGGACCTCGCGGTGCCCGGCCCCGCGCGCGCGGTCTCCGCGCGCCCCCTCCTCCCGGTGTCGGCCGGCCTGCTCGTCGCCGGCGTCCCGCTGGCGCTGCTCGGGGAGGGGGTCGTGCTCGGGGCGGGTGTGGTGGCCCTGGCCGGCTTCATCGTGGTCGGCGCGCTGGCGCTGCTGGACCCGGTGCGACTGGCGGGCGACGAGGAGGTCGCCGGGGACCGCGGCTAATCTGCCCCGTCGTGTCCGCCGCCGACCTCCCCTGGGAACGACCCCTGGGCGCGATTCCCCGCGACGACGGCACCGTCGAGTTCCGCGTGTGGGCGCCGCGCGCCGAGGCCGTCGCGGTGCGGCTCGGGCGGGAGGACCACCCGCTGGCCGACGAGGGCCTGGCGGTGCGCAGCGCGCGCGTGGCGGCCGCCGCCGGCGACGACTACTGGTTCGTCCTGGACGGCAAGCGCTGGCCGGATCCCTGCTCGCGCTGGCAGCCCAAGGGCTTGCGCGGGCCGTCGCGCGTCGTCGACGTCTCGGCCTTCGCCTGGCGCGACGCCGGCTGGCGCGGGGTGGCGCGGCGCGATCTCGTCCTCTACGAGCTGCACGTCGGCACGTTCACGCGCGAGGGGACGTTCGACGCCGCGATCGAGCACCTTCCCGGCCTCGCCGAGCTGGGGGTCACCGCGATCGAGGTCATGCCGGTCGCCGAGTTCCCGGGCGCGCGCGGCTGGGGCTACGACGGCGTCTACCTGTCGGCCGCGCAGTCGAGCTATGGCGGCCCGGAGGGCTTCCAGCGCCTGGTCGACGCCGCCCACGCCGCGGGCCTCGCCGTCGTGCTCGACGTCGTCTACAACCACCTCGGCGCCTCGGGCGTGAAGGCGATGGAGGCCTTCGGCCCCTACTTCACCGAGAAGTACGAGACGTTCTGGGGCAAGGCCATCAACTACGACGACGCCGGCTGCGACCCCGTGCGCGAGTGGGTGCTGCAGAGCGCCGAGGGCTGGGTGCGCGACTTCCACGTCGACGGGCTGCGCCTCGACGCGATCCACGCGATCTTCGACCAGGGCGCCCGGCCTGTGCTGCGCGAGCTGGCCGACCGGGTCCACGCGGTGCGCGACGGGGTCGTCGTCATCGCCGAGAGCGGCCTGAACGACCCGAAGGTCACGCGCCCGGCGGCGCAGGGCGGGTACGGGCACGACGCCGCCTGGGCCGACGACTTCCACCACGCGCTGCGCACGCTGCTCACGGGCGACCGCGAGGGCTACTACGCGGAGTTCGGGAGCGTCGCCGACCTGGCCAAGGCCTACCGCCGCCCGTTCGTGCACGACGGGCAGTACTCGCCGTTTCGCGGGCGGCGCTTCGGCGCTCCCGCCGACGACCGGCCGGTCGAGGAGTTCGTCGTCTTCGACCAGAACCACGACCAGGTCGGCAACCGCGCGCTCGGCGACCGCCTGCCCGCGCAGGCACGGCGCCTGGCCGCGTTCTGCACGCTGCTCTCGCCGTTCGTCCCCATGCTGTTCATGGGGGAGGAGCACGGCGAGCGCGCGCCCTTCCAGTTCTTCAGCGACCACATCGACAAGCGCATCGCGACTGCCACCCGCGACGGGCGCCGGCGCGAGTTCGCGGCCTTCGCGGCGTTCTCGGGCGAGCAGGTGCCCGACCCGCAGGCCGTCGAGACGTTCGAGGCGTCGAAGCTGCAGCGCGAGGGCGACGATCCCGGGTTGCGCTCGTTCTACGCAGCCCTGCTGCGGGCTCGGCGGGAGCTGCCGGCGGGCGACGTGGACGACGTCGACTTCGACGAGGACGCTCGCTGGCTGCGCGTCCAGCGTGGTCGCCTCGCGCTGGTGTGCAACTTCGCCGCGGATCCCGCCGTCGTCCCGGCGCCCGGGGCCTCCGACGTCGTGCTGGCCACGCACGACGCCCGCATCGACGGAGCGGGCGGCGTGCGGCTGCCCTCGCTCGCCGGAGCGCTGGTGTCGTGAGCCGCGAGGCGTGGCCCGGGCGCCCGTTCCCGCTGGGCGCCGAGTGGGACCGGCGCGGGACGAACTTCTCGCTGTTCTCCGAGCACGCGTCGCGCGTGCAGCTCTGCCTGTTCGGCGACGACGGCGCCGAGGAGCGCATCGACGTGCAGGAGCGCACCGCCCACAACTGGCACTGCTACCTGCCCGGCGTGGGGCCCGGCCAGCGCTACGCCTATCGCGTCCACGGCGCGTACGAGCCGCGCGCCGGCCATCGCTTCAACCCTCACAAGCTGCTGCTGGACCCCTACGCCAAGGCCATCGACGGGCCGATCCGCTGGGACGCGGCGAACGTGCTGCCCTACGTGCCCGACGGCAGCGACACCGCCGATCTCGAGCTCGACGACGACGACGACGCCGACGCGATGCCGCGCAGCGTGGTCGTCGACCAGGGCTTCGACTGGGAGGGCGACACCCCGCCGCGCCGGCCCTGGCACGAGACGGTGATCTACGAGACCCACGTCCGCGGCTTCACCATGCGCCACCCGGCCGTGCGCGAGGACCTGCGCGGCACCTACGCGGGCCTGGCCTCCGACGAGGCGCTGGACTACATGAAGCGCCTGGGCATCACCGCGGTCGAGCTGCTGCCGATCCACCACATCGCCGACGAGAGCTTCCTGCACGAGAAGGGCCTGTCGAACTACTGGGGCTACAGCTCGATCGGCTACCTCGCGCCGCACGCCACGTACGCGGCGAGCGGCTCGCGCGGCGAGCAGGTGCGCGAGTTCAAGGGGATGGTCAAGGCCCTGCACCGGGCGGGGATCGAGGTGATCCTCGACGTCGTCTACAACCACACGGCCGAGGGCAACCACCTCGGGCCGATGCTCGCCTTCAAGGGCGTCGACAACGCGAGCTACTACCGGCTCATGCCCGACGACCCGCGCTACTACATGGACTTCACGGGCACGGGCAACTCGCTCAACGTCGTGCACCCGAGCGTCCTGCGGCTGATCATGGACTCGCTGCGCTACTGGGCCATCGAGTGCCACGTGGACGGCTTCCGCTTCGACCTGGCCTCGGCGCTGGCCCGCGAGCTGTACGACGTCGACCGCCTGAGCGCGTTCTTCGACGTCATGCACCAGGACCCGGTGCTGTCGCAGGTCAAGCTCATCGCCGAGCCCTGGGACGTGGGGCCGGGCGGCTATCAGGTGGGCAACTTCCCGGTCCTGTGGAGCGAGTGGAACGGGATCTACCGCGACGTGATCCGCGACTTCTGGCGCGGCCAGGCGCCGGTCTCGGAGCTCGCCTCGCGCTTCACCGGCTCCTCGGACCTCTACGAGTCCGACGGGCGCCAGCCGTTCGCCAGCATCAACTTCATCACCGCCCACGACGGCTTCACGCTGCGCGACCTCGTCTCCTACAACACCAAGCACAACGAGGCCAACCTCGAGGACAACCGCGACGGGACCGACGACAACCGCTCGTGGAACTGCGGCGTCGAGGGCGAGACCGACGACCCCGAGGTGCTCGAGCTGCGCGCGCGCCAGCAGCGCAACTTCCTCACGACGCTGTTCCTCAGCCAGGGCGTGCCGATGCTGCTGGGCGGCGACGAGATCAGCCGCACGCAGCACGGCAACAACAACGCCTGGTGCCAGGACAACGAGATCTCCTGGTACGAGTGGGGGCTGCGCAGCGGGCAGGGCGAGCTGTACGACTTCACGCGCCGGGTGCTCGACCTGCGCCACCGCCATCGCGTCTTCCGCCGCGAGAAGTTCCTGGCCGGCCGCGAGCAGGAGGGCTCGGGGCTGCCCGACGTCTGGTGGTTCAGGCCCGACGGCCGGCGCATGACCCAGAGGGACTGGCAGGACCGCGGCGCCCACGTCGTCGGCGTGTTCCTCAACGGCGCCGAGATCGCCGACCGCACGCCGGAGGGCCGGCCGATCGACGACGACTCGTTCCTCGTGCTCTTCAACGGCCACTACGAGGACGTGCGCTTCACGCTGCCGGCCCGGCGCTTCGGCACGTCGTGGACGCTCGAGCTGTGCACGGCCCGCCCCGAGCTGCCGAGCGCCAGCGAGCGCCACGCCGCCCGCGAGGAGCTGCTCGTGACCGCGCGATCGGTGATGCTGCTGCGGCGGGTGACGCCGTGAGCGAGCTGCGGGCGACCTACCGCCTGCAGCTCTCGCCTCAGCTGGACTTCGCCGCGGTCGGCGAGCTCGTCCCCTACCTGCGCGACCTGGGGATCTCGCACCTGTACCTGTCGCCCGCGCTGCAGGCGCGCAGCGGCTCGACGCACGGCTACGACGTCGTGGATCCCACGCGCGTGTCGGACGCGCTGGGCGGTGAGGAGGGCCTGCGCGCGCTCGCCGCCCGGGGTCTGGGGATCGTGCTCGACATCGTGCCCAACCACATGGGCACCGGCGAGGAGAACCGCTGGTGGGCCGACGAGGCGCGGCGCGCCGAGGTCTTCGACTACGACCCGGCCGACGGCTGGTACCGGCGCTTCTTCGACATCGACGACCTCGCCGCGGTGCGGGTCGAGCGCGAGGAGGTCTTCGCGCTCGTGCACGACAAGGTGCTCGAGCTGGTGCGCGACGGCGTGCTCGACGGGTTGCGCGTCGATCACCCCGACGGGCTGGCCGACCCCGCGGGCTACCTGCGCCGCCTTCGCGACGCGGGCGCCGAGCGCGTGTGGGTGGAGAAGATCCTGCATCCACCCGAGCCCCTGCGCGACTGGCCGGTCGAGGGCACGGTCGGCTACGAGTTCCTCAACGACGCGGCGGCGCTGTACGTCGACCCCTCCGGCGAGTCCGCGCTGGCCTCACTGCCCTCCGCCGACCGCCCGTTCGCCGAGGTCGCCCTGCGAGGCGCAGCGCGAGCAGGCGACGACGACGTTCGCACGCGAGGTGGCGCGGCTCCGGTCTCTCCTCGACGTCGACGGCATCGAGGACGCCCTCTCCTCGTTGCCCGTGTACCGCACCTACGTCGAGCCGTGGTCGGGGCGTGTCGACGACCTCGATCGTTCGGCGATCGCCTCGGCGGGCATCGAGGGGGAGATCGCCGAGGCATTGCTGCTGGAGCGGTCGGGGCCGGACGTGGAGGAGTTCGTCGTTCGCTTCCAGCAGACGTCGCCTCCCGTGACGGCGAAGGGCGTGGAGGACACGGCGTTCTACCGGCACCTGCGGCTGCTCGCGCTGAACGAGGTCGGCGGTGATCCGTCGCGGTTCGGGCTGAGCGTCGATGCGTTCCACGCGGCGAACGCCGCTCGCTTCGCCCGCTTCCCGCGCGGCCTGCTCGTGACCCAGACCCACGACACGAAGCGCTCGGGCGACGTCCGCGCGCGCATCGGCGCGCTGGCCGGGATGGCCGGCGAGTGGCGCGACGCCGTCGCGCGCTGGCGCTCGCTCGCCGCAGGCCTCGACCCGCCCGACGCCCACGCGCAGTACCTGCTCCTGCAGACGCTGGTCGGCGCCTGGCCGATCTCGGTCGAGCGCCTCGAGGCGTACCTCGAGAAGGCCCTGCGCGAGGCGAAGCTGCGCACGTCGTGGGTGCAGCAGGACGCCGCCTACGAGGAGTCGGTCAAGGCGCACGCACGCACGCTGCTGGCCCACCGCCCGTTCCTCGCCGACTTCGAGCCCTTCGCCGCCCGCGTCGCGGCCGAGGGCGAGCGCGCGGCGCTCGGCCAGCTCCTGCTCAAGCTCACGTCGCCGGGCGTCCCCGACGTCTACCAGGGCGACGAGCTCGAGGCCCTGAGCCTGGTCGACCCCGACAACCGCAGGCCCGTGGACTGGGCCGCGCGCCGCGCCGCGCTCACCCACCTGCAGGCCGGCGGCGCGCCGCGCGACGCCGGCGAGCGCAAGCTCGAGCTCATCTGGCGCGCGCTCGATCTGCGCGCCCGCCGCCCGGAGGCCTTCGACGAGCGCGGGTCCTACGAGCCGGTGGACGCCGGGCCGGGTGTGTGCGCCTTCGTGCGCGGCGGTGCCGTGCTCGTGGTGGCGCCGGTGCGCGCGTGGGCCGACGCGGTCCTGCGCCTGCCCGCGTCGCTCCGTGGCCCGTGGCGATCGACCGTCGAGGCAAGCGACGTGGAGCTGGGCGCCGACGCCCCGGTCTCCGCCCTCGTCGCCGCGCGCCCGTACGCGCTGCTCGAACGCTGATTCGCCACAGACGTCCGCACTCGCGTAACGCGCGCCGAGCGATCCTCAGGGGGTGGGCGACATTCCGCACGGGATACATGCGAGATGCAGCCCACCCCCGCGGGATGAGCGGCTCGCGGCGCTCGCGGCGCGGCAGTGGGGTGTCGTGTCGCTCGCGCAGCTCTCGGCGCTCGGGGTGGATCGCGGTGCCGTGGCGTGGCGGGTTCGCGAGGGGCGGTTGCACCGGGTTCATGCGGGCGTCTACGCCGTCGGCCACCGGCGCCTGGCGTGGCGGGGGCACATGGTGGCCGCCGTACTCGCGTGCGGGGACGGCGCGGTCCTGAGCCATCGGAGCGCCGGCATCTGGTGGGGCCTGCTCTCCCTCGATGCCGCCGTTCGGACCGACGTGAGCGTCCCGCGGGGCCGGCGGGGAGCGGCCGGCGTCAGGGTGCACCGCCCACGCTCCCTCGATGCCCAGGACACCACCGACCGCGACGGCATCCCGATCACGTCGGTCGCCCGCACGCTGCTCGACCTCGCGGCGACTGCGCAGCCCGGGCCACCTCGATCGCGCGATCGCCCAGGCCGAGCGGCTTCGCATCTACGACCACACAGCCATCGAGGCGACGATCGAGCGCGCGAACGGGCATCACGGCCGCGCGAGGCTCGCGCGGGCAACCGCGAAAGAGCCCGCCCTCACCCGCAGCGAGCTCGAACAGCGCTTCCTCGAGCTCGTCGAACGGGCGGCCCTGCCACGACCCCACGTCAACTCCTCCCTCGAAGCCCTCGACCACGGACGCATCGAGGTCGACTTCCACTGGCCGACGCACCACCTCATCGTGGAGACCGACGGCGAAGAGACCCACGGAACGAGGACGGCGTTCCAAGCCGACCGCCGACGAGATGCCGCGCTGGCAGCAAAAGGCCATCGTGTCGTGCGCTTCACCTGGGCCGATGTGACGCAGGACACACAGCGGGTCACACGCAGGCTCAGGAGGCTGCTCGAGGAGTAGGGTCCCGCGCGCCCCCGTGAGTCAGCGCGTCCTGATCCTGTCCTGGGAGTACCCGCCGATCGTCGAGGGTGGCCTCGCCCGCCACGTGCGCAAGCTGTCCGAGGAGCTCGTGCGCCAGGGCGTCGAGGTCCACGTCCTCGCCCGCGGCGCGCAGGGCGACCCGCGCGAGGAGGTGCGCGCCGGGGTGCGCGTCCACCGCGTGCCGCGAGCCGCGCGACGCCGCGCGACCTCGACGCGTTCGTGACCTGGGTCGAGGGCATGAACCGCACATGCTCGCCGCCGGGCGCGAGCTGCTGCGAGCGCTTCGACGTTCGACCTCGTCCACGGCCACGACTGGCTCGTCGCGCGCGCGGCGGCGGCGCTCGCCGACGCGGCCGGGCTGCCCGTACCTGACGACGATCCACGCGACCGAGTACGGCCGCCACCAGGGCTGGGTCGACAAGCACCCGCAGTCCTACATCCACGGCGTCGAGACGTGGATGGCGCGCCGCGCCGACCGCGTCATCGCCTGCTCGCACTACATGCGCGGCCACGTCGCCGACGTCTTCGGCATCGACGAGGCGCGCGTGACGGTCATCCCCAACGGGATCGACCCGCGCGACCTCGTGCCGGTCGACGACCTCGCCGCGCTGCGCGCGCGCTTCGCCGCGCCCGACGAGCAGCTCGTGCTGCTCATCGGCCGGCTCGTCTACGAGAAGGGCTTCCAGGTCGCGCTCGACGCGCTGCCGCGCGTCATCCGCCGCGTCGGCGGCGTGCGCTTCCTCGTCGCCGGCTCGGGCACGCACGAGGCCGAGCTCAAGCGCGCAGGCCGACGCGCCTCGGGCTCGACGGAGCACGGCACGTTCATGGGCTGGATCGGCGACGACGTCCTGCACTCGCTGTACCGGATCGCCGACCTCTGCGTGGTGCCGTCGATCTACGAGCCGTTCGGCCTCGTCGCGCTCGAGGCGATGGCCAGCGGCTGCCCGTGCATCGTCGCCGACACCGGCGGCCTGCGCGAGGTCGTGCCCGACCTCCGACGTCGGGCTGCGCTTCCGCTCGCGCGACCCGCGCTCGCTGGCGCGGATGATGGAGCGCGTCCTCACCGACGAGGCGCTGCGCGACCGGCTCGTCGCCGAGGCGTCCGAGCACGTCCTGCGCTTCGACTGGGCCGACGTCGCCCAGCAGACGCGCGCGCGTCTACGCGCAGCTGGCCGCCGCGCCCGCGGCCGCCGCGCCCGGCTGAGGGCCGCCCGTCAGCCGGCCAGCAGGTCGATGCCCTCGGCGACGGTGCGGCGCACCACGGCGAGGCTCTCGCGCTTGCGCTCGAACTCGCGCGGCGTGTAGCAGTGCACGTCGGCCGGATCGCCCATCTCTGCCGCGTCCCAGAGGCTGCCGGCCTGGTAGACGCGCTCGAGCCACGGCACGCCCGCGAAGCCGTCGGAGACGAGCACGACGACGTACTCGGCCCCGCGCTCGCGCTGCGTGCCGGCGCCGTGCAGGTCCGCCACCCTCGCGCCGCCCAGCAGCGCCTGCGCCAGCGGCCAGCGGTCGTCGACGCGCTGGACGTAGCGCGCCAGCTCGCGGCGGTTGACGTCCTCGGCTACGACCACGCGCGCATTCTGCCCGAACGGCCCATGGCCGTGTGAAGGATCAGAGCTCGTCGGCGGTGTGCGGGCCCACGCAGGCCACGGCAAGCTCGTCGGGGTCGACGGTGCGCGAGGCGGTGACGACCTCGTCGAAGGTGACCTCGTCGATCAGGTCGATCGCGGCGTCGGGGTCGATGTCCTCGCCGAACACGATCGCCTGGTTGGCCGCGTAGCGGGCGACCGCGTTGGTGTTCTCGAAGGCCAGGACCCGCCGGCCGCCTGCGTAGGCGCGCGCGCGCTCGACCTCCTCCTCGGTCGGGCCGTCGGCCGCCAGCTCGGCCACGATCTCACGCATGCGCGTGTAGGCCTCGCCAAGCTTGGAGGACTCGAGGCCCGACCCGAGCTGCAGGACGCCGACGTCGGCCGCCGCGTGATCGACCGCGTAGACCGAGTAGCACAGGCCGCGCTGCTCGCGGATCTCGTCGAACAGGCGCGAGCCCATCGAGCCGCCCAGCAGCGTGGCGTAGATCGAGAACGCCGCCCTCGCGCGCGGGTCTCGCACGTCGACGGCGGGGCGGTAGAGCATCCGCAGGTGCGACTGGTTGCTGTCGCGCTGCTCGACGAGCCTGGCGGGCGCGAACGCCGGCGCGGGCTCGAAGGGCTCGGGCTCCGGGAGGGTGGGGAACCGCGAGAACAGCTCGCCGACCGCTCCGTTGTCCGGCACGTGGTCGACGTTGCCCACGATGAACGCCCCGCCGCGCTCCCCGGACCAGCGGCGCTCGCGGAAGGCGACGATGCCCTCGCGCGAGAAGGTCCGCAGGTGCTCCTCCGGGCCCAGCACCGTGCGGCCCAGGGGATGGTCGCCGAACGCCGCGCGGTCGATCAGCTCCTCGGCGACCGCGGCCGGCTGGTCCTTGTAGCGCTGGATCTCCTGGATCACGACGCCGCGCTCCTTGTCGAGCTCGCCGGCGTCGATCCGGGGGCGCCCGACGAAGTCCGTGAGCAGGTCCATCGCCTCCATCGCCGCCTCCGCGCGGACGGTGATGTGGAAGGCGACGAGATCGTGGGAGGTGTAGGCGTTCAGCGAGCCGCCCATGCGCTCGGCGGTCTCGTTGACCTTGCGGTAGTCGTCGTAGACCTGGCCGCCCTTGAACACCAGGTGCTCGAGGAAGTGCGCCATGCCGTTCTCCTCCGGGCGCTCCGTGCGGGCGCCGGCGTCGAAGGCGACGAGGATCGTGGTCGCACGGGTGCCCTCGAGGGCGACGCGGTGCACAGGCAGGCCGTTCGGAGCGGTGGAGGAGGTGATCTCGGGCATCGCAAATGACGATAGCCACCCGCTGCAACGCCCCGTGCAGCGGCCCCTGGCGGCAAGGACATCCGCCCCCGCTCGCTAACGTCACGCCAGGCATGGCCACCATCGAAGCCGACATCGCGGCTCGGGGGGCAGCGAGCGGGCTGCCCGCCTCGACGCCCGGCCATCCCGCGAACGTCATCGACTTCCGCGGGGTGACGAAGACCTACCCGCCCGGGGACGCAGGCCTGCGCGAGGCCACCTTCTCCGTGCGCCGCGGCGAGTTCGTGTTCCTCGTCGGCTCGACCGGCTCGGGCAAGTCGACGCTCATGCGCCTGCTCATCAAGGAGCTCGAGCCCGACAGCGGCACGATCCGCGTCGCCGGGCGCGACCTGGCCAAGATCGACCGCGGCAAGGTCCCCCACTACCGCCGCAACCTCGGCGTCGTGTTCCAGGACTTCAAGCTGCTGCCCAACCGCACCGTCCACGACAACGTCGCCTACGCGCTGCAGGTCACCGGCCACTCCCGCAAGGAGATCCGGGCCAAGGTGCCCGACATCCTGCGCCTGACCGGCCTGGCCACGAAGCTGCACAACCTGCCCGACCAGCTCTCCGGCGGCGAGCAGCAGCGCGTCAGCGTCGCGCGTGCCTTCGTCAACCATCCGCCGCTGCTGCTGGCCGACGAGCCGACGGGCAACCTCGACCCCGAGACGTCGATCGGGATCATGCAGCTGCTGTACCGCATCAACCGCACGGGCACGACCGTCGTCGTGGCGACGCACGACTCCGCCATGGTCGACCGCATGCGCCGGCGCGTGATCGAGCTCAGCCAGGGCCGCATCGTGCGCGACGAGGCCACGGGCCTGTACGCCCAGCGCGAGCTGAGCACCGCCGAGTTCGGCGCGCTCATGCGCGAGACGCCGCGGCGCGAGCCGGAGGCCGGCGACCTCTTCGACGATGCCTTCGGCGACGGCGGGTAGGCGCCCCTGATGCGCCTTGGCTTCTTCCTGCGCGAGGCCTTCCGGTCGATGTCGCGCAACGCGGTGCCGAGCTTCGCGGCGATGGCCAGCGTGCTCGTCACCGTCCTCGTGCTCGGCGTGTTCATCCCGATCGTGCAGGCCACCACGGGCGCCGCCAACGACGTGCGCAACCGCGTGCTGGTCAACGCCTACCTCAAGCCCGACGCCTCCCGCGCGGACGTGCAGCGCGTCCAGCGCCTCCTGCGCGAGCGCGTGGACTACGTCGGCAGCGTGCAGTACGTCAGCAAGCAGGACGCCTACGCCGAGCAGCGCAGGCGCTTCCCCGACGCCTACCAGCTCCTGGGGAGCAACCCGCTGCCCGACACCTTCCGCATCACCCCCGACGAGCCCGACAACGCGCTCAAGCTGCGCGACGCGCTGTCGCCCTCGACGCCCGGCGGCGGGCGCACGACGCTCGACCCCGCGATCCAGGTCGTCAAGAACTCCAAGGACGACACGCAGAAGATCCTCGTCGCGACGCGCGTCGTGAAGATCACGACCGGGCTGCTCGCCGTGCTGCTCGTCGTGGCCTCCGTGCTGCTGGTGTCCAACACGATCAGGCTGTCGCTGTTCTCGCGCCGGCGCGAGGTCGAGGTCATGAAGCTCGTCGGCGCCACCGACTGGTTCATCCGCTGGCCGTTCGTCATCGAGGGCGATCGTGCTCGGCGCACTGGGCGGGATCGTCGCGATCCTGCTGCTGCTCGTGGGCAAGATCGCCCTGCTCGACCCCCTCATCGAGCAGTTCGAGCTGCTCGCCGCGCCGGAGACGATCAACCTCGGCGTGCTCGTCGGGCTGCTGCTGCTCGCCGCGATCGCGGTGAGCGCCCTGGGCTCCGGGCTGTCGCTGCGCCGCTTCCTGCGCGTGTAGCGGCTCGGCCGCAGGCGCCTCGTATCCTCGACGGCGTGCGCCTCCGCCTGCTGATCCCGGTCACGGCCGCCGTCGGCGTGGCGCTCGTCGCGCTCGGGATGTGGGTCGGCGGCCGTCACTCGACCTGGCTCCCGGACCCGCTGCAGACGGCGATCACGGGCGACACGGAGACGGCGGTGGTCGAGGAGGCGATCGACGAGGTCGCCGACACCTACTACCGCCGGATCCCGAAGGACAGGCTCGCCAGCGCCGCGATCGACGGCGTCATCGAGAACCTCGACGACCGCTTCTCGGCCTACTTCGACCCGAGTGACTACCGCCGCTTCCAGCGGGCGCAGAACAGCGAGTTCACCGGCATCGGCGTGCAGGTCAGCCAGCATCCGCGCGGGCTGCGCGTCGAGGTCGTCTACGACGGCTCGCCGGCCAAGCGCGCCGGGATCGAGCCCGGCGACGTCCTCATCGCGGCCGGCCGGCACCTCGCTCGAGGGGCGCAAGCAGGAGGACTCCGTGACCCTCGTCCAGGGACCGGCGGGCAGCGACGTGCGCCTGACCTGGCTGCACGACGGCAAGCGCATCGTCAAGCAGGTGACGCGCAGCACCGTGTCCGTGCCCGTCGTGGCCTCCGACCTGCGCACCGCCGAGGACTGCCGCGTCGGCGTCGTGCGGCTGGCCGGGTTCACCTCGGGCGCGCACGCCGAGGTCTACTCCGCGCTGCGCCGCCTGCGCGAGCGCGGGGCCAGGGCCTACGTCCTGGACCTGCGCGACAACGGCGGCGGGCTCGTCAACGAGGCCCAGCTCGTGGCCAGCGCGTTCCTGCAGGACGGCCCGATCGTCACGACGCGCGGGCGCTCGGTGCCGGAGCGGACGCTGCGCGCGACGGGCTCGCCGGTGATCCCGAAGGCGCCGCTGGCCGTGCTCGTGGACCGCGGCACGGCGTCGGCCTCGGAGATCGTGGCGGGAGCGCTCCTGGACCGCGACCGAGCGACGGTCGTGGGCACGCGGACGTTCGGCAAGGGCGTCTTCCAGCAGGTGCTCGAGCTGTCCAACGGCGGCGCGCTCGACATCACCGCCGGCCAGTACTTCACGCCGAGCGGGCGCAACCTGGGCGGGCGCGGCGTCGACTCCGGCGACGGCATCAGCCCCCAGGTCCGCGCCGCCGACGACCCGGACACGCCGCGCGACGAGGCCGTCGCGCGCGCGGCGGGCGTGGCGGCAGCGCGCTGCTCGTGAGGCGCCACGGCCCGGGCCGCGGCGCCCCGGACGAGCCCGCAGGGCCGCAGGTCGTCCTGCTCGAGCAGCGCGGGCGCTTCCTCGTCGGCGAGCCGTTCTTCGGCCGCGGCCGGCGGGTCACGGTCGAGCGCACGCGCGACGCGGCCCCCGGGCGCCTGGCGCTGCTGCGGCCGCTGGCCTCGACGGGCGGTGGCTCGCGGGTGGCGACCCGCGCGCGGATCGAGCGCGTGCTGGGGCGCCCCGACGTGGCCCGTGACGTGATCGAGGCGCTGATGCTCGACCGCGGCCTGCGCCGCCGCTTCCCGCCGGGCATCGAGCGCGCCGCCGCCGAGGCCAGGGAGGCGCCCTTCGAGGCGCCCTTCCGCCGTGACCTGACCGCGCTCCCCACGTTCACGATCGACCCGGTCACCGCGCGCGACTTCGACGACGCGATCTCGGCCGAGCGCCTGGACGGCGCGGGCGAGCAGGCCTGGCGCGTCTGGGTGCACATCGCCGACGTCAGCGCCTACGTCCGCCCCGGCTCGCCCGTGGACCGCGAGGCCTACCGGCGCGCGACGAGCGTCTACGTGCCCGCGGCCGTCGAGCCGATGCTCCCCGAGGCGCTGTCCAACGACGCCTGCTCGCTGCGTCGCCGGGGCCGACCGCAGCGCCGTCACCGTCGAGCTCGAGCTGCACGGCGACCGCGTGACCAAGGCGTCCTTCGTCCGCTCGACGATCCGCGTCGACGAGCGGCTGGACTACGACCGCGTCGACCGGATCTTCGCCGGCCGCGAGCGCGCCGAGCCGCCGTGGGCCGAGCCCCTGGCCGTCGCGCGGGAGGTCGCGGCGCGCCTGCAGCGCCGTCGCGAGGAGCAGGGCGCGCTCGCCGTGGAGAGCGCCGAGCCCGAGTTCGCCTTCGACCGCCGGGGTCACGTGACGGGCACGCAGGCGATGGTGCAGACCGAGTCCCACCGCCTCGTCGAGCACCTGATGATCGCGGCCAACGAGCAGGTCGCGACGCTCCTGGCCGAGCGCGCGATCCCGGCGCTGCACCGCGTGCACGAGCGGCCGGACGGCGAGCGCGCCGAGCGCCTGGTCGAGCAGCTCGCGTCACTGGACGTGCCCACGCCGCCCGTGCCGCCGGCGATGACGCCCCAGGAGGCGGCCGAGGTCGTGGCCGAGTGCTCGCGGCTGGTCGAGCAGCACGTGCGCCGCACCGGCCACGGCCGCGCCGCGCTGACGTCGCTGGTCCTGCGCGCGCTCAAGCAGGCCCGCTACGCGCCGCAGAGCCTCGGCCACGCCGGCCTGGGCCTGGCCCACTACTGCCACTTCACCTCGCCGATCCGCCGCTACCCGGACCTCGTCTGCCACCGCGCGCTGCTGAGCGCCGTCGGCGGGGGCGAGAGCGAGCCGCGCGCGGGGACGCTCGAGGAGGCGGGCGCGTGGACGAGCGCCCGCGAGCGCGACGCGATGTCGATCGAGCGGGCCGCCGACGCCGTCGCCCGGTGCTTCCTGCTGGAGCGCGAGCTGTTCGAGGGAGGCTTCGAGCAGGAGTTCGAGGGCGAGGTGACCGGGCTCATCGGGGCCGGCGCGTTCGTCGCCTTCGGCGCGGGCCACGACGGCCTGCTGCCCGTCCGCCGGCTGCGCGGCGACTGGTGGGAGCTCAACGAGCAGGGCACGATCCTGCAGGGCACCGAGACGGGCCGCGCCATCCGCCTGGGCGACCCGATCAGCGTGCGCGTGCGCCAGGTCGACCCGCCACGCGGGCGGGCCGAGCTCGACCTGGCCTAGGATGCGCGCCCGGCGGGGGCGGGCTCCTCGCGACGCGCGCGCTCCGCCGGCAGCCACAGGCGCACGATCGCGCCGGAGCCGGGGACGATGGAAGCCGCGCCGCCGTGGGCCTCGGCGACCGCGCGGACGATGGCCAGCCCGAGCCCCGAGCCACCGCTCGCCCGCGCCGCGTCGCTGCGGGCGAAGCGCTCGAACGCGCGCCCGGCGAGGTCGGGCGGGAAGCCCTTCCCTGCGTCCGCGACGTCGATGGCGATGCCGCCGTCCAGCGCGCTCGCGCGCAGCACGACCTCGCCCTCGCCGTGACGCAGGGCGTTGTCGACGAGGTTCCCGACGGCCTGGCGCAGGCGCAGCGCATCGGCCTGGACGGTCAGGGCGTCGGGCGCCTCCACGCGGATGGCGCTGCCCTGCTCGGCCGCGCGATCGGCGAAGCGCTCGCTGACCTCGCGCAGCACCGCGCCGACGGCGAGCCGCTCGCGGCGGACGGGGAGCCCGCCCTCGGTGGCGCGCGCGATGACGAGCAGGTCCTCGGCGAGCTGGGCCAGGTGGTCGCACTCCTCCACCGCGGCGACGAGCGCCTCGCGGACGGACGGGCCGTAGTCGCCTGAGCGCAGCGCCACCTCGAGCTCCGTCTTGAGCACGGCGACCGGCGTGCGCAGCTCGTGGCTGGCGTCGCCCACGAAGCGCCGCTCGCGCTCGAACGAGCGTCGCAGGCGCTCGACCATGTCGTTGAGCGTCTCGCCCAAGCGGCGGATCTCGTCGCCCGCCGCGGGCAGCGGCAGGAGCTCGTCGCTGCCGTTGAGCGAGATGCGCTCCGCCCGGCTGCGCATCGCCTCCACGGGCCGCAGGGCTGTCGCAGCCAGGCCGTAGCCGATCAGCGCGGCGAGGGCGACGGCGAGCGCCCCGCCGACGGTGAAGGACGCCACGACTCCGGCCAGCGCCTCGTCGCGATCGTCGAGCGACTGGCCGACGACGAGCACGACGGGCTCGCCGGCGGCCAGCCCTGGCCGCGCCAGCACGCGCGCGGTGCCCTCGATCCCGGGGATCTCGCGTTCGACCACCACCTCGTCGTCATCGTCGGCGACGCGGCGGACCTCCGCCGGGCGCAGGACGGGCCCGCGCGCCCCGCCGACCGTCGCCAGCACGCGGCCGCCGGGCGAGACGACCTGCTGGAAGCTCTCCTCGTCCTCCTCCAGCGGGTTCGCGCCGAGGTCGGCGATGGCACCGACGGTGGTGGATCGCGCGCGCAGCCCCGTGTCGACCGCCTCGGTGAGGTTGGAGCGCAGCCGCAGGTAGACGAACAGCCCGGCCGCCACCAGCACGAGCACCATCGCCAGCGCGAAGGCCGCGGTCAGCCGGGCACGGATCGGCACGCGGCTCACGTGCCGCCGTCCTTGCGCAGCCGGTACCCGGCCCCGCGCACCGTCTCGAGCGACGTGACCCCGAACGGACGGTCGATCTTCTGGCGCAGGTAGCGGATGTAGACCTCGACGACGTTGGAGCGCTGCTCGTAGTCGAGCTCCCAGGCCGCCTCGAGGAGCTGGGGCTGGCTGAGCACGTGGCCGGGACGGCGCATGAAGGTCTCGAGCAGGGTGAACTCGCGCGCCGACAGGTCGACCTCCGCGTCACCGCGCCAGACCTGCCTCGTGGCCGGGTCCAGGCGCAGGTCGCCGACCTCCAGCACCGGCGCGCGCTCGACGGGCCCGCGCCGCGTCAGCGCGCGCAGGCGCGCGAGCAGCTCGGCCAGCGAGAAGGGCTTGGTCAGGTAGTCGTCGGCGCCCTCGTCGAGCCCGTGGACGCGATCGTCGACGGCATCGCGCGCCGTGAGCATGATGATCGGCACCCACAGCCCGTCGGCGCGCAGCCGGCGGCAGGTCTCGAAGCCGTCGATGTCGGGCAGCATGATGTCGAGGATCACCGCGTCGTAGTCGGCCGCGCGGACCATCCACAGCGCGTCCGCGCCGCGGATGGCGACGTCGGCCACGATGCCCTCGGCGCGCAGGCCTCGGCGCAGCGCGGCCGCCATGCGCACGTTGTCCTCCACCACCAGCACCTTCATCGTCCGCCCATCATCTCCGCTCACCTGAGAGCCGGCTGAGAACCGGCCGCGGCTAAGGGCCTATCCCGCCAGGCCCGCGCCCGGAGGCGACCGCCTCGCGGCGCCATGCACCACCCGGCCGCTTACGAAGGCCACGAGCATGCGTTGCGCGGCCGGGCGGCGCCTGGCATCCACGATCCGGCCCCCTCCGGCCACGCTCCTACCGGGATAGACCCTAAGCTCGACGGCGATGGCCAAGGCCAAGAAGCGCAAGGCGGCGCCCGGCGACATCGCCACCAACCGCCAGGCGTCCTACCGCTACGACCTGCTCGACCGGCTCGAGGCCGGCATCGTGCTCGAGGGCACCGAGGTCAAGGCGCTGCGCGGCGGCCAGGCGCAGATCAAGGACGGCTACGCCGACATCCGCGACGGCGAGCTGTGGCTGCACAACGTCCACATCGCGCCCTACGGCCCGGCGGCCCGCGACAACCACGAGCCCGAGCGCCCGCGCAAGCTGCTGGCCCACCGCCGCGAGATCGAGCGCCTGATGGGCCGCATCCAGGAGCGCGGGCTCACGCTGGTGCCGACGCGGATCTACTTCTCGGGGCCGCGAGCGAAGGTCGAGATCGCGCTGGCGCGCGGCAAGGACCGCTTCGACAAGCGCGAGACGATCCGCACGCGCGAGACGCAGCGCGACATGGAGCGGGCGCTGCGCGAGGTGAACCGCTGAGCGTCGCGGCCGCTCAGGCGTCGTCGAGCGAGCGCTCGACGAACGTGAGGTCCATCCCCACCACGAGCAGCACGACGAGCGCCAGGTAGATCGCGCCGACGGCGAGGCGGTGCGCCGGGCGCACGGCGTAGTAGGCGCGCGTGGTCGCATCCGCCTTGCGGCGCTCGCGCCAGCGCCGCCAGGTCTCCAGGCCCGCGAACAGCGCGATCAGCAGCAGGATCGGGTTGGGGGCCACGAAGCACAGGACGACGACCGCGAACAGGCCGACGAACCACATCCACGGCGCCATCGCCGCGAACGCGCGACCGCCGTCGAGCGGCACGACGGGCAGCAGGTTGAAGAGGTTCAGGAAGAAGCCGGTGAAGGCCAGCGCGAACCAGAAGTCGTTGTCGGTGGCCAGCGCGACGGGGACCAGCGCGGCGGCGCCGAGCGACCCGAGCACGGGCCCCGCCAGGCCGACGCGCGCCTCGGCCAGGGCGTTGCCGCCCAGCGACTTGGCGCCGACGACGGCGCCCAGGAACGGGATGAACAGCGGGGCGCTGGCCTCGACGCCCTCGCGGCGCAGCTGGATGACGTGGCCCATCTCGTGGACGAGCAGCAGCAGCACGAAGCCCAGCGCGAAGCGTCCAGCCCCAGATGAGCGAGTAGGCGGCGATCGACACGAGCATCGAGGCCGACGTCGTGAACAGCTTGAGCTTGGGCAGCAGCAGGAGCAGGGCCTTGAGCTTGGCCCCGAACTTGAAGATCAGCGCGCCGGCGAGGAGCAGGCCGCCGCCGAGCCCGCGCTTGCGCGGTGCGCTCGGCTCGGGCCGCGGCGCGGGGGCCGGGACCGGCTGCGGCGCCGGGGGCAGCCAGGCCGAGCCTGGCGCTGGGGTGTGCTGCTCGCTCACCGCTCCATTGTGGCAGCGGCCTTCTCGGCCTCGTCCAGCTGGCCACGCACGAGGTCGAGGCCGTCGTTCCAGAACTCCGGGTCGGCGAGATCCAGCCCGGCGATCGCGGCCAGCTCCTCGGGACTGCGCGAGCCGCCCGCCGCCAGGAGCTCGACGTAGCGCGGGCACGAACGTCTCGCCCTCCTCGAGGTAGCGGCCGTAGACGCGACAGCGCGAGCAGCTGGCCGTAGGCGTAGGCGTAGACGTAGCCGGGCGTGCCGATGAAGTGCGGCACGTAGGACCACCACGAGCGGTAGCCCTCGGTGATCTCGACCGCGTCGCCGAGCAGCTCGGCCTGGGAGGCCTCCCACAGGTCGCCGATCCGCTCCACCGACAGCTCGCCCTCCTCGCGGCGCGCGGTGTGGACGGCGGTCCTCGAACTGGTTCATCGCCGTCTGGCGGAACACGGTGGCGATCGAGCCCTCGATGTTCTCGGCCAGCAGGCTCAGGCGCGAGGCGGGCGTCTGGGCGGCGTCGAGCAGGCGCCGGAACACGAGCGTCTCGCCGAACACCGACGCGGTCTCGGCCAGCGTGAGCGGCGTGTGCTGCTCGAGCGGGCCGCGCGGGCGGGCCAGCGCCGCGTGCAGGCCGTGGCCCGAGCTCGTGGGCCAGCGTGAGCACGTCGCGGCGGCGCGACGTGTAGTTGAGCATCAGGTACGGGTGCGCGGAGGGGACGGTGTACGCGCAGAAGGCGCCGCCGCGCTTGCCCGGCGCGCACGGGCGCGTCGATGTAGCGCCCGTCGAAGAACTCCTGCGCGGCCGTCGCCGAGCGTGGGCGAGAAGTCGGTGAACGACGACGAGCACGAGCTCGCGTCGCCTCGTCCCAGCCGACCTGCACCTCCTCGCCGCCGACCGCGGCCATGCGGTCGTAGTCGGCCAGGCGGTCGAGCCCGAGCAGCTGCGCCTTGAGCCGGTACCAGCGGCGGGGGAGGTCGTAGTTGGCCTTCACCGCGTCGACGAGCGCCTGCACGGACTCGTCGCTGGCCTCGTTGGCGAGGTTGCGGCTGGCCAGCCACGACGGGTAGTTGCGCAGGCGGTCGTCGACCGCCTTGTCCTGCAGCAGCGTGTTGAAGACGTAGGCCCGCGTGCGCAGCCCGGGCGTCGAGCGCGGCGGTCACCGCCTCTGCGGCGGCGGCGCGCACGTCGCGGTCGGGCGACAGCAGGCGCGAGAGCGCGACGTCGGCATGACCGGCTCGGGCTCGTCGGGCAGCTCCACGCGGATCGCGCTCGTGAGCTCGGAGAAGAGCCGCGTCCACGCGTCGCGGCCCGTCTGCGCCTTCTCGGCGGCGATCTTCTCCTCGGGCTCGGTGAGCAGGTGCGGCCGGTAGCGGCGCAGGGTGCGCAGGTAGTGGCGGCTCGTGTCCAGCCCGTCGGCCGCGAGCAGCTCGTCGGCCCGGTCGTCGTCGAGCGCCGCCCACTCGAGGTCGAAGAACAGGAGCTTGGTCTCGATCGCCGTGGCGCGCTCCTGCACGCGGGCGACCAGCGCGCCGTTGACCGGATCGACGGTGTCGACGGCGAAGCGCAGCGAGGCGTAGTTGCCCGCACGGCCGACGAGATCGTGGATCGCCTGCAGCTCGGACATGACGGCCGCGAGGTCCGGGCCGTCGATCTCCGCGACCCGGCCGGCGTGCGCCTCGGCGACACGCGCGGCGCGCTCGTCGGCCTCGTCGAGGAGACGCTCGACGCCCTCGGGCGCCCTCGCCGTGGACGAGGGGCTCGAGGTCCCAGGCGACGTCAGTCAGGTCGGTGAGGGCCATGCCCTGCACCCTAGGCCCTGAACCCCGAGCACATCCCGCCAGACGCCCCCCGGTGTCCGAGCAAGAAGACGACGCGGTCCCGAGCCGCCTGGGGACCCTCGACCGGGTCGCACCCGAAGGGCGCCCCGATGTCTGGGTGGCGAGCCCTTACACCCCTGGGCTTCGCTCTCTGCGGCTCGGTTCCGCGTCTGCGAGCAACCTAGGAAACGGCCTCGGCGCCGGTCAAGGGGCGAGGAGACGCTCTTCCCGCAAGGAGCGACGAAATGCTCGCGCGTCCGCGAAGATCCCGGATCGTGACCCGCGTGCCCGAGCGCCTGGAGACCGAGCGCCTGCTGTTGCGCACCTGGCGGCGGGACGACCTCGACGCGTTCGCGGCCATGAACGGGGACGAGCGCGTCATGCGCTTCGTCGGCGCGCGGCGGCCGCTGGCGCGCGAGGAGAGCGAGCGGCTGCTCGGGCAGATCGTCTGGCACTGGGAGCGCCACGGGTTCGGGCTGTGGGCGGTGCAGCCGCACGGCGACGCCGCCGAGCCGATCGGCTTCGTCGGCCTGGCCGTCCCCGCGTTCCTGCCCGCGGTGCTGCCCGCGGTGGAGGTCGGCTGGCGCCTGGCTCCGGGCTGGTGGGGCCACGGGCTCGCCACCGAGGGGGCGCGGGCGAGCGTGGCTGCCGCGTGGCAGGCACTGGGGCTGCGCCGCCTGCTGTCGATCATCCACCCCGACAACGAGCGCTCGCTGCGCGTGGCGGCGAAGCTCGGGATGCGGCCGGGCCGGGACCGGCTGCTGCCGGGCTCCAACGCGCGTGTCCGGGTGCTGGAGCTCGACGCCGAGCCGGGTGGCGCACCCGGTGCGGCGCCGGGATGATCCCGGCGGGCCTCACGATCCGCCGCGGCGCGCTGCCCGACGCCGCCGTGATGGCCCGCCAGGTCGCCGACGCGTTCGAGGACTATCGCTCGTGGGCGCCGATCGGCTGGCGGCCCCCCGACGTGACCGGCCCGGCCGGCATGGCCCGGCTGCTGGAGCGCATGCACCACCCGCGCTCGTGGTCGCTCGTCGCGCTGGAGCCCGGCGGCGGCCTCGCCGGTCACATCCTGTTCTGGCCGGCGCGCGACGACGACGGCGCGCGAGATCGAGGGCGTCGCGCGGGATCGTCCACGTGTTCGTCGACCCGGCCTGGTTCGGCCACGGGCTGGCGGCCGACCTGCTCGAGCGCGCCGTGACCGAGATGCAGCGCCAGGGCTACCGCGCCGCGCGCCTGTGGACGCCCGCCGGCCAGCGCCGCGCACGGGCCTTCTACGCGCGCGAGGGCTGGTCGCCGACGGGCCGCGAGATGTTCGACAAGGGCCTCGGGCTGGCCCTCGTGGAGCTCGGCCGCGAGCTGGGAACGGACGCCGCCGGCGGCTAGACTGGGGGAGAAGGACATCCCGGGGACGACAGGCTTCGACGCGGTCGGTTCGCTGGGATGGTTGCGAGTCGAGGTTCCGGAGGCCTCGTAAAACCCCGGAAAACACATACGTGCGTACTCTCACGAGCACGCCCTCGCCGCTTAGTTCATAGCTAAGCCGTGAGGTCTCGGCCCCCGCCTGCCGGCCGCGGGGATCGCTGGGATCAGATGCCGGCTCACCCGGGGAGGCTCGCTCCCGCCGAACCGGGGACACGTTCAGGGAGCTGGTCCCGGGGAACCCCGCCGGCGAGGCGACCCCGGGACGAGATCAGAGCGCCGGATACGCTCGTAGACACCATCCCTTGCGCGATTGCGGACGTGGGTTCGATTCCCACCGTCTCCACTGGTACACCGGACCGACGACGGGACATGCCTGCGGCAGTCCGGGTCCGTCGCCGATCGCGTGCAGGCGAGTCGCAGTCGACGCCCGTGCCCGGTCCCGCGACGTCATCTGGATCATGACGCGAGGCGATGTACCGAGTACCCGGTCCACATCTGTACCTGGTACCCGGTACAATACGGCCGATGGCCGCCCTCAACCCCTTCATCTGGGACCGCCCGCTCGACGACCCGTCGAAGATCATCGGGATGGAGGCGTTCGCCAACCGCGTCGCCCTCACGCTGAAGGGGCAGACCAACGTCGCGCTGTTCGGTCCGCGCGACACGGGCAAGACGACCTTCACCAACCAGCTGGCCCTCGAGCTCGCCAAGGCGCACGGCGAGGACGCCCCGCCCTTCGACGTCGTCAAGGTGAACCTCCAGCGGGTCGTGAGCATCCCTGGGTTCATCGGGTGCGTGCACGATGCGATGACGGCCCATCCCGTCAAGCGACTGCGCCGCGCCGGTCAGCGTCAGATCGGGGTGCTGGAGAAGGAGATCGGCTTCGACATCCGGGTCGTCAAGGGCTCGGTCAAGCGCTCGGGGGTCAAGCCCGAGCAGGACGCCGAGACGCTCCACGCCGAGCTGCTGGCCCTGCGCGCGATGTCCGAGCACCTGGTCGTCGTCTTCGACGAGTTCCAGCGCCTGCGCCACTGCCCGGGCGACCCGCTGGCCATCATCCGCTCGGCGCTCATGAGCTCCGGCGCCAACCACGTCTCGCTGCTCCTGACCGGCTCCATCCGCAACGCGCTGAAGATGATGCTCGAGGACTCCGAGCAGCCGCTGTTCGGGGAGGCCGCCGACATGCAGCTGCCGACCATCAGCCGCATCGACTTCCTCGAGTACCTGGAGTACCAGTTCGAGGCGACCGGCAAGCCGGCGGAGGAGCCGGCGCTCGAGCATCTGCTCAACGTCACCCGCTCGCACCCGCGCAGCACCCAGCAGCTCGCCTGGGAGTGCTGGGCGAGCACCCCGGCCCGCCGGCCGGTGACGCTGGAGACCGTGATGCGCTCGCATGACCGGCTCGTGCAGACCATCGAACGATCGGAGTTCGCCTCGGTGCTCAACGTGCTCAGCAGCGGCGACGAGGGCGAGATCAACGAGGTGCGCGCGCTGCAGCTGCTGGCCGACCGAGGCGGCGCCACCGTCACGAGCCGACCGCTCGCCTCGCTCTACGGCTTCTCCAGCCACTCGCGCGTGCGCCCGGCGCTGGTGCGCCTGCAGGGGCGCGGGCTCGTCGATCAGCGCGACGGCGTCTGGTACATCGTCGACCCGCTGTTCGACGAATGGCTGCGAAGGGCCTCGCCGCTCGCCGACCGGCCGATGCTCGAGGCACCCGAAGGACTGAACTGTACCGGCTATCCGGTACAGATCTGGACCGGTAGGCGGTACGTCCACCCGGGCGGACGGCGCCCTAGGATCCGGGCATGGAGATCGAGGTCCGCGACGCTCCCGAGCTCGAGCGCTACGAGATCCTCGTCGACGGCGAGGTCGCCGGGTTCACGCAGTACCACCTGCGCCCCGGCCTGATCGCGTTCGTGCACACGCAGGTCGAGCCGGGCCACGAGGGCGAGGGGCTCGGCCGCCGGCTCGTCGGGGCGGCGCTCGACGACGCTCGTGCGCGCGGGCTTGAGGTGATGCCCTTCTGCCCGTTCGTCAACGAGGTGATGAAGCGCCAACCGGAGTACCAGGACCTCGTGCCCGCGGACTACCGCGGGCGCTTCGGCCTGTGATCGCCGCCGCGGCGCTGCGGTAGCGCGGTGACCTGCGGCATCAGTGAGTTCAGCGTGGCGCGGCGCCGGGCAGGACGGTGACGAGCAGGCAGTCGTCGCTTGAGGAGGAGACGGACATGACGGCAGAGGAACGGCCCGCGCGGCGCGGGCGCGCTCGGTCCATCGCGATCTGGAGCGCCGTCGCGCTGGCCGGCGCGGTGAGCTGGGGGATCGTGGCGCTCGCACGCGGCGAGCGGATCTCCGCGGTCTGGCTGATCTTCGCCGCCCTGGGCTCCTACGCGATCGCGTACCGCTTCTACGCGCGCTTCATCGCGCGGCGGGTCCTCGGCGTCGACGACCGCCGCGCCACGCCGGCCGAGCGCCTCGACAACGCGGTCGACTACCAGCCGACCGACCGCCGCGTGCTCTTCGGGCACCACTTCGCCGCCATCGCCGGCGCCGGGCCGCTCGTCGGCCCCGTCCTGGCCGCGCAGATGGGGTACCTGCCCGGCACCCTGTGGATCGTCGTCGGCGTCATCTTCGCCGGCGCGGTGCAGGACATGGTGACGCTGTTCTTCTCCATGCGCCGCGACGGCAAGAGCCTGGGGCAGATGGCGCGCGACGAGATCGGCCCGGTCGGCGGCGTCGCCGCCCTGATCGCGGTCTTCTCGATCATGATCATCCTGCTCGCGGTCCTGGCGCTCGTCGTCGTCAACGCGCTGGCGCAGTCGCCGTGGGGCACGTTCTCGATCGCGATGACGATCCCCATCGCGCTGCTGATGGGCTTCTACCTGCGCGTCGTGCGCCCCGGCCGCGTCCTGGAGGTCACGGCCATCGGCGTCGCCCTGCTGCTCCTCGCGATCGTGGCCGGCGGCTGGGTGCAGGAGAGCGAGGGCGCGCTGGCCGACTTCTTCACGCTCGAGCCCGAGACGCTCGTGATCTGCCTGGTCGTCTACGGCTTCTTCGCGTCGGTCCTGCCGGTGTGGATGCTGCTGGCCCCGCGCGACTACCTGTCGACCTTCATGAAGATCGGCGTGATCGTCCTGCTGGCCATCGGCATCGTGGTGACGCTGCCGGTGATGGAGAACGAGCGGGTCACCGACTTCGCGTCCAGCGGGGACGGCCCGGTGTTCGCCGGCGCGCTGTTCCCGTTCGTCTTCATCACGATCGCCTGCGGCGCGCTGTCGGGCTTCCACTCGCTGATCGCCTCGGGCACGACGCCCAAGATGATCGAGAAGGAGTCACAGGTCCGCTTCATCGGCTACGGCGCGATGCTGATGGAGTCGTTCGTCGCGGTCATGGCGATCATCGCCGCGTCGATCATCGACCCGGGCCTGTACTACGCGATGAACGCGCCCGCGGGCGTCGTGGGCGACTCGGCGCAGTCGGCGTCGCAGGCGGTGGGCGAGCTGGGCTTCTCGATCTCGCCCGGCGAGCTGCAGCAGGCTGCGGCCGACGTCGAGGAGGAGACGCTCGTGGCCCGCACCGGCGGGGCGCCGACGCTCGCGGTCGGCATCGCCGAGATCTTCTCGGGCACGTTCGGCAGCAGCCTGAAGGCGTTCTTCTACCACTTCGCCATCATGTTCGAGGCGCTGTTCATCCTCACGACGGTCGACGCCGGCACGCGCGTCGGGCGCTTCATGCTCCAGGACACGCTGGGCAACGTCTGGAAGCCGATGAAGCGCGTCTCGTGGGCTCCCGGCGTGTGGATCGCGAGCGCCATCGTCGTCGGCGCGTGGGGTTACTTCCTCTACACCGGCGTCACGAACCCGCTCGGCGGGATCAACCAGCTCTTCCCCCTGTTCGGCATCGCGAACCAGCTGCTGGCGGCGGTGGCGCTGACGGTGGCCACGACGCTGCTCATCAAGCACGGCAAGCTGAAGTGGGCCTGGGTGACGGCGGTGCCACTGGCCTGGGACGTCGCGGTCACGCTGACCGCCAGCTACCAGAAGGTCTTCTCCGACGATCCGACGCTCGGCTTCTTCTCCCAGCGCGATCGTTTCCAGGAGGCGCTCGACGCCGGCGAGGTGCTCGCGCCCGCCAAGAACCTCGACGACATGCAGCAGGTCGTGACGAACTCGACCGTCGACGGGGTGCTCGCGGCCCTGTTTGCCATCCTGATCATCATCGTGATCGCCGACGCCTCGCGGATCTGGATCAAGGGCATCCGCGCCCGCGGCCCGCTGCCGACCACCGAGGTGCCGTTCGTCGAGTCCACGCTGACCGCCCCATCCGGCCTCATCCCGACGGCCGAAGAGCGCGAGCGCGAGCGCAAGCGCGAGCCGGCGGGGGTGGGCGCGTGACCCTGCGCGAGCTCGCCGGCGGCGTGCGCTGGTACCTGCGCGAGGTGTCGGGCGAGAGCGCCTACGACCGCTACGTCGCCCACGCCCGGCGCGAGCACGCCGACCAGCCCGTGATGTCGCGCCGCGACTTCGAGCGCTGGCGCCAGGACGACCGCAACGACAACCCGCGGGCGCGCTGCTGCTGAACGGCCGCGTGCAGTGCGTAACCGGGCTTGCCAAGCCAGGTACCATGTGAACAGCTGATCTTCTGTGGCTCGTTTGTCCTCGCCGCGGAAGGCTCGTACATGTGGCCGCAGGACGGCGGCCACGGGCTTACGGGCGCCCCATTCGGGTAGCGCTCGGAACGGACTCATCCGGGCCTTCCGCGCGACACGTAGCACGTGCGCGAGGGTCGCTCAGCAGCCCCGAGCATAGTTGATCGAACAACAGTTCTGGTGTACAATTCCTACATCAGCAGTCGGAGTTCCAAAGGACGGAATTGAAGAAGAACGCACGTATAACCCCTGATCTCGAAATCGCCGTGGACTCGGTCGACCTGCTCCTGCGGGAGGCGTCGCAGTACCCCCTGCTCAAGCCGGCGCAGGAGATCGAGCTCGCCAAGCGCATCGAGAAGGGCGACCTGGAGGCCAAGGAGCTGCTCGTCAACTCCAACCTCCGGCTCGTCGTCTCGATCGCGCGGCGCTACATCGGCCACGGCCTGCCCATGACCGACCTCGTCCAGGAGGGCATGCTCGGCCTCATCCGTGCGGCCGAGAAGTTCGACTGGCGCAAGGGCTTCCGGTTCTCCACCTACGCGACGCTGTGGATCCGGCAGTCGATCCAGCGCGGCCTCGACAACACGGCCCGCATGGTCCGCCTGCCGGCGAACATCGCCCAGCGCGCCCGCAAGGTCGCCCGGGTGACCAGCGACCTGGCCAAGGAGCTGGAGCGCGAGCCCAGCATCGAGGAGGTCGCGGAGCGCTGTGTCCTCTTCCCCGATGAGGTCGCCGCGATCCGTGAGGTGGACTACACCCCGCCGAGCCTCAACACCCCCGTCGGCGACGACGACGGCGGCGAGCTGGGCCACCTGATCGCCGCGGAGGGCGAGCCGGTGGAGGACGAGGTCCACGCGGGCCTGGTCTCGCAGCAGGTGGCGAGCGCCGTGGAGACCCTCCCGGAGGACGAGCGCCAGGTGATCCACCTGCGCTTCGGCACCAAGGGCGAGGCCCCCAAGACCACGACCCAGGTGTCCCGCGAGCTGGGCGTCAGCCCGCAGGCCGCGGCGCGCCTGGAGCAGAAGGCGCTCGAGCGCCTGTCGAAGTTCCCCGAGCTGGCTGCGCTGCGCGAAGCGGCGTAGCCGCCCGGTCCGGCCGGGCCGTCAGGCCCGCCTGCAGCGCACCTGGTAGATCGACGTGAACCCGCTGCGAAAGCCGCTGCGGGCTCCCCTCAGGTAGAGCCGCCACACGCGCAGGCGCTCGGGCCCCGCCAGTGCGAGCGCCTCGTCGCGATTCGCGTCGAGGCGCTCGATCCAGTGGGTCAGCGTCTGCGCGTAGTCCGCGGCGAGGCCCTCGACGTGGTCGGTGGCGAAGCCGGCCCGCTCGAGGGCGAGCTGCACCCGTGACAGGTGCAGCGGCGCGGCGTCGGGGAAGACGAAGCGCTCGGAGAACGGCCCCGCCTCGGGCTCGCCGTGGCGCAGCCGCGCGATCCCGTGGTTGAGCAGCCGCCCGCCGGGCGGCAGCAGCGCCGCCAGCGTGCGGGCGTAGGCGTCGATCTGCACCGCGCCGACGTGCTCGACCATCCCGATGGAGGCGATGGCGTCGAACGACTCGCCCGCCAGCTCGCGGTAGTCCGCGACCCGGATGTCGACGCGATCGGCCACGCCCGCCTCCGCCGCCCGCCGGCGTGCCTCGGCCGCCTGGGGCTCGGACAGCGTGATGCCGACGACGTGCACCCCGTGGCGGCTCGCCGCGTGCACGGCGAAGCTGCCCCAGCCGCAGCCGACGTCGAGCACCCGCTCGCCCGCGCGCAGGCCGAGCTTCGTGCACACCAGCTCGAGCTTCTGCTCCTGGGCCTCCTCGAGCGTCGACGCGCCGCGCGCGAACAGCGCGCAGCTGTAGGTCATCGACTCGCCCAGGAACAGCGCGTAGAACCTGGCCGGCAGGTCGTAGTGGTGGCGGACGGCGCGCGCGTCGCGCGTGGCGCTGTGGCGCCGCCCGCGCGGGCGCAGCTCGGCCTGGGGCGGCGCCGGCGGCCTCGTCAGGCCGGCGGCACGGGCGGCCGCCCCCAGCAGCCGCAGCCGCGCCGGGCGGTCGACCGGCGGCGGGCTCCAGGTGGCGAGCAGCTCCAGGACGCGGTCGAGGTCGTCGACCTCCAGGTCGCCCGCCACGTAGGCCCGGCCGAGGCCGAGCTGCCCGGGAGCGCGCAGGACGTGGGCCACGGCGCGCGGCGAGCGCGCGGTGAAGCGCGGCGCGGCGCCGTTGGCGCTGGTTGGGGAGAGCTCGGTTCCGTCCCAGAAGCGCAGCGCGAACGGACGGTCGGGCAGGGCGCGCTCGAGCTCGCGGGCCAGTGGCGCGGGGCGGGCGAGGGGCATGGACGCGCAGTGTGGCGCATGGCGGGCCGGTGGCGCGTGCCGGCGGCGCGAGCGGCGCTGCGAGCGCCCGTCGCGGGACGAACGGCGGCGGTGAGGGAGACGGTCCGTAGCGTCGGCGAGGCGATCGCAGCCGGCTCAGCGTGAGACTCGGCGGCCCGATCCACGGGCGTGCACGTTCGGCCGGCCAGAGCGGCTCGAACGTGAGACCGTCGGCTGATCGGCGCACGAGTTTGACGTTGAGGCCGCCTCGCTGGACCCGCCGCCGAGCGCGAGTGCTCCTCTCTCCCTCACCTGCCGCCGTTCGGCCCGCCGCCAGCGGTCGCAGCCGCCGCAGCGCCGCCCTCACCGCGGCAGGCTCATCCCGAGCCGCTTCGGCAGCGAGGCGAACGCCTCGATCGCGGCCGGCACCGGTTCGTCGCGCTGCCAGCGCTCGTCGCGCTCGATCATCGCCGCGCGGATCAGCGACCCGCCGGCGTAGCGCAGCGGCTCGGGCGGGAAGAGCTTGGGTGCCGGCTCCACCACGGCCAGGCGGGTCAGCTCGTCGCGCACGTCGAGTGCCAGCGCGGACAGGATCCGCCCGCCGAGCTCGCTCGGGCCGACGCCGTTCCCGGTGAAGCCGAAGCCCGCGTGCACGCGGCCGAGGCTGCGGAAGATCGGCAGGCGCACCGGCGAGACGTCGATCGGGCCGCCCCAGGCGTGGGTGACCCGCCGGCCGCGCAGCGCGGGGAAGAAGTCGACGAGGTCGCGCGCCGTGCGCCGCGCGACGGCCGCGTCCACGTCGGCGGTGCGGTGCCGGCGCGCGCCGAAGCCCATCCGCCCGCCGCCCCAGCCGAAGGCGATGCGCCCGTCGGGCGTCGTGCGGAAGTAGTGCAGCATCGTGCGGCAGTCGGAGATCGCCTCGCCGCCGGTCCAGCCGGCGGCCACGAGCACGTCGGGCACCGGCTCGGTGATGACCATGTGGCTGGAGGCGACGCTCAGGGCCCGCCGGAACGGGGGCAGGCCGACGGTCGCGTGGTTGACCGCCACCACCGCGGCCGGCGCGCGCACGCGCCCGCCGGCCGTCTCGGCGACCACGCCGGCGCCGCTTTCGGCGAGCCGCTGGACGCGGGTGCCCTCGTGGATGCGCACCCCGCGGCCGGCGAGACGGTCGCGCAGCCCGAAGGCCAGCCGCGCAGGCTGCACGGTGGCCGCGGTGCGCAGCAGCGCGCCGCTCCGGAAGAGCGGCGAGCGGCAGCGCGCGGCGACGCCGGCGGCGCTCAGCTCGGCGAACTCGCCACCCGCGCCCAGGCGCCGCGCGCCACGGACGCCGTCGTCCCACAGGCCGTCCTGTGCGGGCGCCGCGCTGACCACCAGGTGCGGCGCAGCCCGGTACCACGCGTCGACGCCCTGTGCCTCGCACCACGCGCCGATGGCCTCCACCGACGCTTGTGCGGCGCGGCCCAGCGCGATCGCGGCGTCGTCGCCGGCCTTCGCCGCCACCGCGCCGGCCTTGTCCCACCAGCCGTTGACGAAGCCACCGTTGCGCCCCGACGGGCCGAAGCCGCAGCGGTCGGCCTCGAGCACGACGACGCGCGCGCCCGGTGCCCGCTCGAGCAGGTGCCAGGCCGTCCACAGCCCGAGGTAGCCGCCGCCGACCACGACCAGGTCGGCGTCCACGTCGACTTCGAGCGGCGGCAGCCGCGGTGCGTCATGCCCGCCGGCCTCCACGATCCAAAAGCCATGGGCGTCGTGCTGCACCGCTCACAGCCCTTCGAGCACGAACACGTCGACCGGCTCGCGCTTGCCGCGGATCTCCAGCGGGCCGAGGGGACGCACGCGCGCCCCGTCCAGCCCGCGCAGGGTTGGCGCGCCGACCGCGACCCCGCCCTCCGGCGCCTCGCGCTGGATGCGATGGGCGAGGTTCACGGTGTCGCCGATGACCGTGTAGCTGCGCTCCTCGCGGGCGCCGACGATGCCCACCATCGCCTCGCCCGAGTTGACCCCCACGCGGAACCGCGGCCACCCGGGGTGCTCGTCGGCGATCTCGTTGGCACGCTCCTGCAGGTCGAGCGCGGCGCGTGCCGCCCGGGCGGCGTGGTCGGGCTGGTCGCCGCGCGTGTTGAAGGTGGCCATCAGCGCGTCGCCGATGATGCTGTCGATCTCGCCGCCGTGGGCGTTGACGATCGGCGGGATCGCGCCCTCGAAGTAGGTGTTGAGCATGGCCGACACCTCGCGCGGCTCGCGACCGTCGGAGAACGCGGTGAAGGACACGAGGTCGGCGAAGACGATGCTGACGTCGCGCCGCCCGGCGGCCGTCTGGTCGAGGTAGAGGTCGCTGAAGCGCTCCTGCGGCGCCTCGCGCCGCGCCCCGACCGCGACGAGCCCGAAGGCGACGAGCATGAGCAGGTGCCATTCCCACCAGCTCGCGTGCCAGTTGCGCGCGAAGGCCACGGCGATCATCGCCTCGGCCAGCAGCACGAAGGCGGCGACGACCAGGGCCAGCAGGACGGCGCCGTGGCGCCGCCAGAGCCGCAGGTAGCGCACCGCGGCAAGCGCGTACAGGGCGACACCGGCCGCGGCGAACGCGGTCAGCGTCGGCGAGCCGCTCTCGGTCGGGGTCGGGTCGTCCAGCGGAGCGACCTCGGCGAGCGAGAGGGCCGCCCACACGCCCATCAGCCCCAGGAGCACGGCGCGCGCGGCGCCGGCGGAGCGCACGACGCCGACCGCCCGCCGGCCGTCGAGCGCTGACGAGGACAGCGCGGCCAGCCCGGCCGCGAGCAGCAGCCCGACCGGCGTGGCCAGCACGAAGCCGCTGTTGGGCCCGTCGAGCAGCACCCCCGGCGTGGCCAGCGCGTGCAGCGCGAGGAAGCCGGCGGCGGCCAGGAAGGCCAGCGACACGAGCACCAGCCGCGCGTCGCCGCGGCGGCGGGCGGCCTCGCCCGTCCCCGCCGCCAGCACGATGTTGATCAGCGCCGCCCCCAGCACCAGCCAGAAGTGCGAGGGGTGGTGCTCCCACACGACGTCCGCCTCGGGCGCCGCCAGCAGGATCGCGAGGCCCCCGAGGGGCACCAGGAGGAGGCCGAGCCAGGCCATGACGGCGAGCAGTCTTGCGCACCGTGCCGCTACCGTGCCCCGGAGGATGTCGACCGCGAAGCGCGCACGCCTGAGCGTCGACGAGCGCCGCGAGCAGCTCGTCAGCCTCGGCGGTGAGATCTTCAGCGCGCACCCCTACGACGAGGTGTCGATCGACGGGATCGCCGCCGCCGCGGGCATCTCGAAGGGCCTGCTCTACCACTACTTCCAGAGCAAGCGCGACTTCTACGTCGCGGTCGTCCGCCATGCCGCTCAGGAGATGGAGGACGCGACGCTGGCCGACCCCGCGCTGCCGGCCGAGGAGCGCCTCGCGGTGGGGCTCGACCAGTACCTCGACTACGTCGAGCAGCACGCGCGCGGCTTCGCCGCCGTGCTCGGCGCCGGCATCGGCAACGACCCGGAGGTGACCGCCGTCGTCGAGGGCGTGCGCGGCGTCATGACCGACCGCATCCTCACCGCGCTGCCGGCTGCGGCCGTCGCCGGTGACGAGCGGACCGCCGCCGTCCGGGTCGCCGTGCGCGGCTGGGTCGGCTTCGCCGAGGCGGCGAGCCTCGAATGGCTCGAGCGCGACGGCGTCAGCCGCGCTGCGCTGCGCGAGCTCCTCATCGCGACGCTGACCGCCGCCGTGTCGGCGGCTGCCTCGGGGCCGGCATGGGCCGCGCGCTGATCGTCGTCGACGTGCAGAACGACTTCACGCCGGGTGGCGCGAGGGCTTCGCCGTGACGCTCGACCGCGGCGCGTCCCGCGGCATCGGCGCCGAGGCCGGCGACGTCGAGCGGGCGCTCGACGACGTCCGTGCCGCCGGCGGCCGCGTGGTGTGAGCGCCGGCGCGAATCGGTTCGGCCGGTTCCCGGCAAAACAAGCGCCCGATTCGGGGAAAGTTCCTTCGGAGCCTTGACAAACCGGTCGCGGGTCGGAGAGGGTCGGCCTCGTGGGTCCGTCCCAACGCACCGGCTCCCTGGAGGGTCTCCGGGAGGGCAATCGCCTGCGCGTGCTCGACGCGCTGCGCTCGCGCGGGGCCGTGAGCCGCGCCGACATCGCCCGCCAGACGGGCCTGTCGCGCACCACGGTGTCGAGCCTCGTCAGCGACCTGCAGGAGGCGGGCCTCGTCATCGAGCGCGAGGAGGCCGGGGCGCCGGCCGGCGCCCAGGGCGGGCGGCCGCCGGTGCTCCTGGCTCTCGACCGCTCGGTCGGCACGATCATCGGCATCGACTTCGGGCACCGCCACTTGCGCGTCGCGGCGGCCGACCTCTCCTTCGCGGTGCTTGCCGAGGCCGATCTCGAGATCGACGTCGACGCGTCGGCGGCGCGCGGGCTGCGCGCCGCGGTCGCCCTCGTCGAGGGCGTGCTCGAGGAGGCCGGCGTCGAGCGCGAGCGGGTGCTCGGCGTCGCCATGGGGCTGCCGGGCCCCATCGACCGCGCGACCGGGATGGTGCGCTCGGGCGCCATCCTGCCCGGCTGGGTGGGGCTCGACCCGGCCGCCGAGCTCGGGGCGCGCCTCGGCCTGCCGGTGCACCTCGAGAACGACGCCAACGTCGGCGCGCTGGGCGAGGTCACCTTCGGCGCCGGGCGGGGCGCCGAGGTCGTCGCGTACCTGCGCCTGTCGGCCGGCATCGGCTGCGGCCTCGTGCTCGGCGGCCGCCTGTTCCGCGGCGCCCAGGGCTTCGCCGGCGAGATCGGCCACGTGCTGGTGGACCCCGACGGGCCGATCTGCCGGTGCGGCAACCGCGGCTGCCTGGAGACCTTCGTCTCGGGCCCCGCCGTGGTCGAGCTGCTGCGCCGCTCCCACGGCCCGCTGACCGTGCCCGAGGCCGTCGCGCTCGCCCATGCCGGCGACATGGGGTGCGGCCGCGCGATCGCCGACGCCGGGCGTGTCGTCGGCCGCGCCGTCGCGGACCTGTGCAACTACCTCAACCCCGACCGGGTCGTCGTCGGCGGCGAGCTGGCCGCGGCCGGCGAGCTGCTGCTCGGTCCGCTGCGCGACGCCGTGCGGCGCTTCGCCCTGCCCGCCGCCGCGGGCGGCGCCGAGGTCGTGGCCGGCGTGCTCGGCGAGCGCGCCGAGGTGCTCGGCGCGCTGGCCCTGGCCGGCCACGAGTCCGAGGACCCCTTGACCGTTCCCATCCCATCACTCACAACTCACAGGAGGAGGAGCTAGGTGATGCGTTCACCCACCTCACGTCGTGCACTGGCCCTGGCCGGTGTTCTCAGTGCCCTCGCCTTCGGCGTCGCCGCATGCGGCGACGACGACGAGGGAGGAGGCTCGGGCGGCTCGTCGAGCAGCGGTGACGACAGCGCCGACCGCGTCGCGGTGCTGCTGCCCGACTCGAAGTCGTCCGTCCGCTGGGAGACCGCGGACCGCCCGCTGCTGAAGGCTGCCTTCGACGCCGCCAAGGTCCCCGTGACCATCCAGAACGCGGAGGGCGACAAGTCCACGCAGCAGCAGCAGGCCGAGCAGGCGATCACGAACGGGGCGAAGGTCATCCTGCTCGTGAACCTCGACTCCGGCTCCGGCGCCGCGATCGAGGCCAACGCCAAGTCGCGCGGCGTCAAGGTCATCGACTACGACCGCCTCACGCTCAAGGGCCAGGCCGACTACTACGTGTCGTTCGACAACGAGGCGGTCGGCAAGCTCCAGGGCGAGGGGCTCGTGAAGTGCCTCGAGGCGGGTGACGTGCAGAAGCCGGCCGTCGCCGTCCTCAACGGCTCCCCGACGGACAACAACGCGACGCTGTTCAAGAACGGCTACGACTCCGTCCTGAACCCGAAGTTCGAGGCGGGCGAGTACACCGAGGTCGCCGACCAGTCCGTCCCCGACTGGGACAACCAGAAGGCGCTGACCATCTTCGAGCAGATGCTGCAGAAGGCCAACAACAAGGTCGACGGCGTGCTGGCTGCCAACGACGGCCTGGGCAACGCGGCGATCTCGGCGATCAAGCAGCGCAAGCTCGACCAGATCCCGGTGACGGGCCAGGACGCGACGCTCGAGGGGATCCAGAACATCCTCGCGGGCGACCAGTGCATGACCGTCTACAAGGCGATCAAGGCCGAGGCCGACGCCGCGTCCAAGCTGGCGATCGCGCTGGCCAAGGGCGAGGAGCCGCCGGCCGGGCTCGTCAACGGCGAGAGCGACGACACGGCGCGCCAGGTGCCCTCGGTCCTGCTCAAGCCGGTCGCGGTGACGAAGGACAACATCGCCGACACGGTCATCAAGGACAACTTCCTCAAGAAGGAGGACATCTGCACCGGTGAGTTCGCGGCCGCCTGCACGGAGGCCGGGATCTAGCGAAGGTGGCAGCATCCGCCCGCCGCACCTTCGCGGCGGGCGGATGTCTCACCGGACAGGAGGAGGAGAGGCAGTGACCGACACACCAGGGACCGACGCACCAGTGCTCGAGCTGCGCGGCGTCTCGAAGGCCTTCGGCGCCGTGCAGGCGCTCTACGAGGTCGACTTCCACGTCGGCGCGGGCGAGGTCATGGCGCTCGTCGGCGACAACGGCGCAGGCAAGTCGACGCTCATCAAGTGCATCGCGGGCATCTACTCGATCGACTCGGGGAACGTGCTGTTCGAGGGCGACGAGGTCGCCATCCACGGCCCGAAGGACGCCGCCAAGCTCGGGATCGAGATCGTCTACCAGGACCTCGCGCTGGCCGACAACCTCGACGTCGTGCAGAACATGTTCCTCGGCCGCGAGGAGCTCGGCCCCCTGCGGCGTCTCGACGAGGTGCGCATGGAGCGCCGCGCGCAGGAGACCCTGGCGACCCTTTCGGTCACCACGATCCGCTCCGTGCGCCAGACGGTGGCCGGCCTGTCCGGTGGGCAGCGCCAGTCGGTCGCGGTGGCCAAGGCCGTCATGTGGAACTCGAAGCTCGTGATCCTCGACGAGCCGACGGCGGCGCTGGGCGTCGCGCAGACGCGGCAGGTGCTCGACCTCGTGCGGCGCCTGGGCGAGCAGGGCCTCGCGGTCGTGCTCGTCTCGCACAACCTGCACGACGTCTTCGAGGTGGCCAACTCGATCACCGTTCTGCGCCTCGGGCAGAACGTCGCCGAGTTCGACACGAAGCAGACCAACCAGACCGAGGTCGTGGAGGCGATCACCGCGGGCAAGCTGTCGAAGGTGCCCGGCCAGGCGATCGACGACGTCGTGGAGGTGTCGCAGTGAGCACCGCGGCCCCCCTCCCGACCTCCGATGCGGCCCCGACCACGGTCGCCACCCCGGGCGAGTCGCTGAGCGACTACGGCCGGCGCTGGTGGGCCGGCGTCAAGGGCGGCGACCTCGGGTCGCTGCCCATCATCTTCGGCCTGGTCATCATCGCGATCGTCTTCCAGACCCAGAACGACCAGTTCCTGACGGCGGGCAACTTCGTCAACCTGATCGTGCAGATGGCGGGCATCACCGTCATCGCCATGGGGATCGTGTTCGTCCTGCTGCTGGGGGAGATCGACCTGTCGGTCGGCTACGTCAGCGGCGTGGCCGGCGTCATCACGGCCCTGCTGCTGCTGCCCGACGGCAACCAGGTGCCGACCTCGGTCGGCATTGCCGCGGCGATCGGCGCGGGCGCCGCCATCGGCGTCCTGCACGGGCTGATCATCACGAAGATCGGCGTGCCTTCGTTCGTGGTGACGCTGGCGGGCCTGCTGGGCTGGAACGGCGTCGTGCTGCTGCTGATCGGCAGCAAGGGGACGGTGATCCTGCAGAACGACTTCGTCATCAGCTTCGCCAACGACTTCCTGGCCGACGCCACCGCGTGGATCCTGCTGCTCGTCGCGGTGGCGATCTACGCCGGCGTGCTGTTCGGCGGGCGTCGCGCGCGGGCCAAGGCGGGCCTGCCCGCCCATCCCGACGCGCTGCTCGCGCTGCGCGTCGTCGGCCTGGCTGTCGTCGGCGCGATCGTCGTGTGGGTGGCCAACCAGGACCGCGGCGTGCCCTACGTGTTCATCGCGCTCACCGCGCTGTACCTGGGCTGGACGTACGTCCTCAACCGCACGAGGTTCGGGCGCCACGTGTACGCCGTGGGCGGCAACATCGAGGCCGCGCGGCGCGCGGGCATCAACACCGACAACGTGCGCATCGCGTGCTTCGCGATCTGCTCGGCGATGGCGGCGCTCGGCGGGATCTTCCTCGCCTCGCGCCTGCGGTCGGTCGACACGAACGCCGGCGGCGGCTCGATCCTGCTGTACTCGATCGCCGCCGCGGTCATCGGCGGCACGTCGCTGTTCGGCGGGCGCGGCCACATCAAGTCGGCTGTGCTCGGGGCGCTGGTGATCGCCTCGATCGACAACGGGCTGGGGCTGCTGGGCCTGAGCTCGGGCACGAAGTTCGTGGTCACCGGCCTCGTGCTGCTGGCCGCCGTCACCGTCGACTCGTTCTCGCGCCGCCGCCAGGAGCGGGCGGGGAGAGCCTGACGACATGGGCGAGCTGGACGACAGGGTCGCGCTCGTCACGGGCGCGAGTCGCGGCATCGGCGCCGCCGTCGCGCGGCGCCTGCACGGGGCGGGGGCGCGCGTCGCGCTGCTGTCGCGCAGCGGTGACGACCTCGGCCTCGACGGGGCCCTCGGCGTGGCGTGCGACGTGCGCGACCGTGCGGCCGTGCGCGCCGCCGTGGCCCAGGCGGTCGAGCGCTTCGGGCGCCTGGACGTCGTGGTGGCCAACGCGGGCGTCGGGGCGTACGGTCCGTTCCTCGAGCTCGACCCCGAGCAGCTCGAGCTGATGATCGACGTGAACCTCAAGGGCGTCATCTACACGGCGGCCGAGACGCTCGAGCACCTCGTGGCCTCGGGGGCGGGGGACTTCGTGTCGCTCGCCTCGGTGGCCGGCGTCAACGCGTTCCCGGGCGAGGCGGTCTACAACGCGTCGAAGTTCGGCCAGGTCGGCTTCACGCGTGCGCTCGACATCGAGTTCACCGAGAAGGGCGTGCGCTGCTCGAACGTCTGCCCGGGCGGCGTCGGCACCGACTTCGCCATCGGCACGGGCCGCGAGGAGGGCGATCCGGAGCTCGCCGAGATGATGACCGGCGACGAGGTGGCCGACGTCGTGCTGTTCGTGCTCACCCGTCCGCGGCGGCTGCGGATCATGACCACGACGTTCCGGCCCGTGATGGAGGGGTCCTGGGGGTGACCGTCTGATGCGCTGGGGCGTCCTGTCGACGGCCCGCATCACGGAGAAGCTGCTGCGCTCGGGCAGCCGCCAGGACTTCGTCGCGGTGGCGTCGCGGTCGGAGGAGCGCGCCCGGGCCTATGCGGCCGAGCACGGCATCGCGCGCGCCCACGGCTCCTACGAGGCGCTCCTGGAGGATCCCGAGGTGGAGGCGGTCTACGTCCCGCTGCCCAACTCGATGCACGTCGAGTGGTCGATCCGCGCGCTGCAGGCCGGCAAGCACGTGCTGTGCGAGAAGCCGATGTCGCGCCGGCCCGAGGAGGTCGAGCGCGCCTTCGCCGTCGCCGAGCGCGAGGGGCTCGTCCTGGCCGAGGCGTTCATGTGGCGCCATCACCCGCAGCTGCGCCGCGCTCGGGAGCTGATCGCGCAGGGCGCCATCGGCCGCCTGCGCCTCGTGCGCGCCGCGTTCTCGTTCCCGCTCGCGGACCCCGACGACGTGCGCCTGCAGGGCGGCCTGGACGGCGGTGCGCTCATGGACGTCGGCTGCTACTGCGTCAGCGGCTGTCGCGCGCTGGCGGGCGCCGAGCCCGAGCGGGTGTCGGCGCAGCAGACGATCGGCGGGGACGGCGTGGACGTCGTGCTGGCGGGGACGCTGCGCTTCCCGGGCGACGTCCTCGGCGTCCTGGACTGCGGGCTTGCGCTCGACAACCGCGACGAGCTCGAGGCCGTCGGCGACGAGGGCTCGCTGTTCCTGGACGACCCGTGGCACGGGCGCGAGGCGATCATCGAGGTGCGCCGCGCGGATGGCGAGGCCGAGCGCGTCGACGTCGGCGAGGCCAGCGCCTACGCGCTGGAGCTCGCCGACTTCGAGGCCGCCGCGCGCGGCGAGGCCGATCCGCTCCTGGGCCGCGAGGACGCGCTCGGGCAGGCGCGCACGATCGCCGCCCTGTACCGCTCGGCCGACGAGGGCGCCGCCCAGGCTGTCGGCGCGACGACGGAGGCTGACGCGCCGCGATGACGTGGCTCGTCGGGCTCGACGTCGGGATCTTCGGCGCGCGCGGCGTGGCCGTCGACGAGCGCGGCGGCGTGGTCGCGACGGCCGAGCGCGGCTACGCGCTGTCGATCCCGCGGCCCGGCCGGGCCGAGCAGGACCCCGACGAATGGTGGCGGGCGGCCGCCGAGGTGCTCGACGAGCTGGGCGGCGCCTCGGCGCTGGCCATCGGGCTGTCGGGCCAGATGCACGGCCTGGTGGCGCTCGGCGCCGACGACCGCCCGCTGCGCCCGGCGATCCTCGGGACCGACCGGCGCGCACGCGAGCAGGCGCAGGAGATCGAGCAGCGCGTCGGCGAGCGCGGCGGCCCGGACTCCGCGGCGGCGAAGCTGCTGTGGCTGCGCGAGCACGAGCCCGACGTGTACCGGCGCATGCGCTCGTGGCTCGCGCCCAAGGACTACGTGCGCCTGCGCCTCTGCGACCAGCGCCTGACGGACGTCACCGACGCCTCGACCACGCTGCTGCTCGACGTCGGCGCGCGCCGCTGGCGCGCCGGGCGCGCTGAGGCCCTGGACCTGGATCCGGCGTGGCTGCCCGAGCTCAGCGAGTCGACCGAGGCGCGCTACGCCACCCACGGCGGCGTCCCCGTCGCCGGTGGCGCGGGCGACCGGGCCGCCGGACCGCTGGGCGCCGGGGTCGTGGCCGGAGGTGGCCGCACGGCGGTCGACGCCGGGACCGCGGGGACGGTCCTGCTGGTGCTCGACCGCTGGACGGCCGACCCGGGCGGCCGGGTGCGCGCGTCGTGCCACGCGACGCCGGGCGAGTGGAGCATCGCGCGGCCCGCGCTGTCGCTCGAGGCCACCCTGCGCTGGCTGCGCGACGAGCTTCCCGGCGAGATCGATCTGGCCACCGTGCTGCGCGAGGCGGCTGCCTGGGAGCCCGGTGCGGGCGGCCTGCTCTTCGCGGCGCAGCTCGCGCGCGAGCGCGCGCCGCATCCCGAGCCCTCGGCGCTGGGCGCGTTCGTCGGCCTGGGCCCGCAGCACGATCGCGGGGCCCTGACCCGGGCCGCGCTCGAGGGCATCGCCTTCGCCTTGCGCGCGTCGCTCGACGTCGTCGCCGAGGTCGGCGGCCGGCCGCAGGCGTGCCGGGTGTGGGGCGGCGCCGCGCGCAGCGAGCTGTGGCTGGAGATCGTCGCGTCGGTGCTCGACCTGCCGGTGGAGGTGTGCGCCGTCGACGAGGGCGGCGCGTTCGGCGCCGCGCTGCTCGCCGGGGTGGCGGCCGGCGTGTTCGCCGACGCGGGCGAGGCGGTCGACAGCTGCGTGCGGGTGGCGCGCACGGTCGAGCCGCGCGCGGAGTGGGTGGAGCGCTACGCGGAGATCCTGCCGCGCTTCCGCGACGCGCACCCGCGCCTGGGCGTCGCGACGCTGTCCTGACGCCGGCGGCCGCTCGTGGCGGCGCGGGGCGGTGAGGGGGGAACACGGGCCCTCCGCGCGCTGGGCTGTCCGGACTTTCGGTCGTCTAGCAACCACTAGGCAGGACAGCTCGCGAGGCGAAGGTCCTCACTCCCCTCCAGCCCGGGAACCGCCCACCGGGCAGCTGCGGCCTTCTGCGGCTTTTTGCGCTATCTTGCACGCATGGCCACGGCGCGCGAACTGGGAGGGGCGAGGCGCGAGGCGATCCTCGGGCTGCTGCGCCAGGACGGTCGCGTCCACGCCTCCGACCTGGCCGACCGCTTCGCGGTCTCGCTGGACACCGTGCGCCGCGACCTGCAGGAGCTGGCCGACGCCGGCGCGCTGCGCCGCGTGCACGGGGGCGCGCTGCCGGCGCTGGCCGGACCGCCGCGCTTCGTCGACCGCCGCCGCGACGACGTCACCGCGAAGGTCGCGATCGCGAGCGCGGCCGTCCCGCTCGTGCGCCCCGGGGAGGTGGTCGCGCTCAGCGGCGGCACGACGATCCTCGAGCTCGCCCGCCGGCTGCCCGACGACCTCGCGGCCACCGTCCTGGCCACCAACCCCGACATCGCGGTCGCCCTCGCCGACCACCCGCGCCTGACCGTCGACGTCGTCGGCGGGCGCCTGCACCCCGACGCGCGGACGGTCACCGGGCCCGAGGCGGTCGACGCGCTGCGCGCCGTGCGCCCGGACGTCTGCGTGCTGAGCGCGTGCAGCCTGCATCCGGCCGCCGGACTGACGCTGCGCCACCGCGAGGAGGCCGCGGTCGTGCGGGCGATGGTCGCGGGCGCCGGCCGCGTGCTGGCGCTGACGACGGCGTCCAAGCTCGGCGCGGCCGGGCCGTACCCGGTCGTCGAAACCGCGCGCATCGACACGCTGGTCACCGACGCCCCCGCCGCCGACGTCGTCGCCTACCGGGACCTCGGGCTGGAGGTGGTGCACGCGTGACGCCCCACGTGCGCCGCGCCCGCGTCGCCGTCACCTCGATCTTCCTGCTCAACGGCCTGGTCTTCGGCTCGTGGGCGGCACGGATCCCGGCCGTGCGCGACCGCCTCGAGCTGTCCGACGGCGAGCTGGGACTGGCGCTGGCCTTCGTGGCCGTCGGCTCGCTCGGGGCGATGCCGCTCGCGGGCGCGGCCTCCGCCCGGCACGGCAGCAGGACGGTGACGCGCGTGAGCTTCGCCCTGGTGTGCGTCGCCACCGCCGTGCTGCCGTTCGCGCCGTCCCTGCTGGTCCTGTGCCTGGCCACGGCGTTCTACGGCGCGGCGATGGGCGCGACCGACGTCTCGATGAACGCCCACGGCGTCGCCGTCGAGCGCCGCTACGGCCGGCCGATCCTGTCCGGCTTCCACGCCGGCTTCTCGCTCGGCGGCCTGCTCGGCGCGGCCCTCGGCGCGGGCGCCGCCGCCGCGGGGATCGACGTGCGCGTGCACCTCGTGGCGATGGGCGCCGCCTCGCTGGCGATCGGCGTTGCCTGGTCGCGGCGCTTCCTGGCCGGTCACGAGGACGCGAGCGGCACGACCGAGCCGCTGTTCGTGCGTCCGCCGCGGGCGCTGTGGGCGCTCGGCGTGGTGGCCTTCGCAGGGCTGCTGGTCGAGGGCGCCTCCGCCGACTGGAGCGCCGTGTACCTCAAGGACGAGCTCGGCGCGTCGGCCGGCGCCGCGGCGCTGGGCTTCACCGCGTTCTCGGTCACGATGACGGCCGGGCGGCTCGTGGGCGACCGGCTCGTCGAGCGCTTCGGGCCGGTGGCGCTCGTGCGCGGCGGCGGCCTGCTCGCCGGCCTGGGCTTCGGCCTCGCGCTGCTGGCGGCCCAGCCGGTCGTCGCGCTGCTGGGCTTCGCGTGCCTCGGCGCCGGGATGTCGCCGATCGTGCCGATCGTCTTCCGCGCGGCCGGGCAGATCCAGGGGCTCACGGCCGGGATGGCGCTGGCCGCCGTCTCGAGCACGGGCTACCTCGGCTTCCTCGTCGGACCGCCGCTCATCGGCGGCGTGGCCGAGCTCCTCGGCCTGCCGCGAGCCCTCGCGCTGCTCGTGCTGCTGAGCCTCGTCGTCGGCGCGCTCGCACAGGCCACCCGCCCGCGCACGCTCGTCCGGCCCGCGGCGCGAGCCGAAGCCGCTGCCGCATGACCCACGTGCTGGCCGACCTGGACGGCACCCTCATCGACTCCACCGCGTCCGTGCGCCGTGCCTGGCGCGCGTGGGCTCAGCGCCACCGCGTCGACGTCGCGGCGCTGGAGGCGACGATGCACGGGCGCCCGTCCGCCGAGGTGATCGCCGAGTTCGCCCCGCAGCTCGATCCGCGTGGCCGAGTCGGCCGCGATCGACCTCGCCCAGGCACGCGACTCGGCCGACGTGGTCGCCCTTCCCGGCGCCGCCGCGCTGCTCGACGACGCTGAGCGCTTCGCGGGCGTCGCGGTCGTCACCTCCTGCACCGTGCCGCTCCTGACCGCGCGGATGGCCGCCGCCGGGCTGCGCCGGCCCGCGGTCGTCGTGACCCCCGAGCGCGTGGCCGCCGGGAAGCCCGACCCCGAGGGCTACCTGCTCGCGGCGGCCGAGCTCGGAGCCGATCCGGCGGCCTGCGTCGTGCTGGAGGACGCGCCCGCAGGGATCGAGGCCGGGCGCCGAGCCGGCATGCACGTCGTCGGCGTGCTCACGACGCACGAGGCCGGCGAGCTCGCGGGCGCCGACGAGCTGGTCGCCGACGTGGCGACGTGGCTCGGCTCGGCGCGCGCTAACGCGCGCGCATCGCCGCTCGCACCCAGGCGATGAAGACGCCCTGGAAGGGCAGCCGCGCCCACAGCGCGGCCTTCCCGCCGGGTACGCCGGGGAACTGCTCGGGGTGCAGCGCCATGTGCACGTTGGCCGGGAACACCGCGACCAGCGTGGCGATCAGCCACCAGCCGCCGAGGCGCCGCGTGCGCGGGTGCAGGAGCGCCAGGCCACCGGCGACCTCGGCCGCCCCGCTGAGCAGGACCATCTCGCGGTGGGCGGGGACGTAGGGCGGCATGATCCGCACGTAAGCCCGGGTGTGCGTGAAGTGCAGCGTGCCCGCGGCCACGAAGGCGGGGCCGGCGAGGAGGCGCAGGAGGCGCATGGCCCGCAATCCAAGCAGCCGGCAGCGGGTAGGGTCGCGCCATGATGGCCCACCGCGAGACGGCGCCGGCGGGCGACCCGCAGGGGACGCTGCTGTGCGTCCACGGCTGGCCCGAGACGTCGTACATGTGGCGCCACGTCCTCGACGCCGCCGCGGAGGCGGGCTGGCGTGGCGTGGCCCCGGACCTCCTGGGCTTCGGCGACTCGCCGACCGATCCGCCGCACACCTGGGAGCGCCAGGTCGACGCGCTCGGCGAGCTCCACGCCGAGCTCGGGCTGGGGCCCGTCGTCCTCGTGGTGCACGACTGGGGCGGACTGGTCGGGCTGCGCTGGGCGTGCGACCACCCCGAGGTCGTGCGCGCGATGGTCATCAGCGACACGGGCTTCTTCGCCGACGGCAAGTGGCACGGCCTGGCCGACACGCTGCGCACCGACGGCCAGGGCGAGCAGCTCCTCGCCGGCCTCACGCCCGACGGCTTCGGCGGGCTCATGGCGCAGGTCTCCAGCGGCATCGACGACGCCGCGGCGGCGGAGTACTTCAAGACGTTCGCCGGCGACGAGGCGCGGCGCCACGCGACGCTCGAGCTCTACCGCTCCGGCGACTTCGAGACGCTCGAGCCCTACGAGGGACGCCTGGAGGCGATCGACGCCCCGGCGCTGCTGCTGTGGGGGGCCGACGACCCGTTCGCGCCGCTGGCCGGTGCCGAGCGGCTCGCGCAGCGGCTCCCGCGGGCCCGCCTGGAGATCGTGCCCGGCACCGGGCACTTCGTCTACGACGACGCGCCCGACGCCGCCGCGGCGGCCGTCGTCGGGTTCCTGCGCAGCCTCTAGGGCAAGCCGGCTACGCCCCGTTCGTGCGCGGCCAGCCCGGCGCCATCTCGAACTCCTCCTCGCCGAGCGACACGACGAGCGGCTCGCCGGGCTCGGCGCGCGCGGTGATCGACAGGGGCACCTCGGGGTCGCTCGTCTCGAACTGGACGAGCGCCACGTTGCGCCCGCCGAGTGCGGCGGCCAGCGCGCGCACGCCGTCGACGACGTGCTCGAGCCCGCCGATGGGGCCGGCCACCTCGCCGCTGCCGGCGTCGACGTCGAACGGCGGGAGCTGCCGCAGCGGGGGCAGCTCGGGGGCGGCGGCGTCGAGCTCGATGCCGTGGGGGAGGTACACGCGGCGCCCGCCGAGGTCGACCTCCACCGGGGCCAGGCGCCCGCAGTCGATGACCGCCGGTCCCTCCCCCGGCGCGCGGTCGACGAGCGCGACGGCGCGCACCGCGCCGGTGCGGTGCAGGTACTCGCGCAGCAGCACGACGATCTCGTCGAGCACGCCGACGGTCGCGACGACCTCGAGGACGTCGTCGTCGTCGCCCATCAGCGTGGGACGTCGCGCCCGAGCTCGGCCGGCACGACGGTGATGCTGCGCATCTCGCCGCCGCGCACGACCGTCGCGTCCAGGCGCTGCCCGATCTGCTCGTCGGTCATCAGTCGCTGCAGGTCGTCCATGTCGCCCAGCGCCACGCCGGCGAGCTCGATGAGCAGGTCCTCGGGGCGCAGTCCGGCACGCCAGGCCGGGCTGCCCTCGACGACCTCGATCACCTCGATGCCATGACGGCGGCCGACGCCGGCCCGCGACGCGCGGTGGCAGTGGCCGTCCGCCGCCCACGAGCCCGAGGTAGGCGCGGCGCACGCGGCCGTCGGCCATGAGCGCGGCCACGATGCGCCGGGTGGTGTCGTTGACCGGCACGGCGAGCCCGAGCCCGACGCCGGCGACCGCGGTGTTGATGCCCACGACGCGGCCGGCCCCGTCGACGAGCGCGCCTCCCGAGTTGCCCGGGTTCAGCGCGGCGTCGGTCTGCACGACGTTCTCGACGAGGCGCCGGGGACCGCCGCGCGCGCCGACGGGCAGCGAGCGGCCCAGCGCGGAGACGACGCCGGCCGTCACCGACCCCGCGTAGCCGTGGGGGTTGCCGATGGCCACGACGAGCTGGCCCACGCGCAGGGTGGTGGCGTCGCCGAGGACGGCGGCCGCGAGGTCGGCGGCGTCGGCGCGCAGGACGGCGAGGTCGGAGAGCGGGTCGGCGCCCACGACCGAGAAGCGCAGGTCGCGGCCGTCCACGAACGAGGCCGACCCGTTGCGCGCGCCCTCCACGACGTGGGCGGAGGTCAGCAGGAAGCCGTCGGGCGCGATGACCACCGCGCTGCCGCCCCCCAGGGCGGTGCGTCCGCCACGCACGCGCCGCGCGACCTGCAGGTTCGCGACGCTGGGCGCGAGGTCGCGCGCGACGGTCGTGACGACGCGCGAGTACGCGTCGAGTGCCTCGGCCTCGGACGGCGTCCGGGTATCTCCGGTGCCGTCGCCCGTGGGGCGCGACCCGTCGTCACGGCCCTCGACGAAGAGCAGGCTGGACATGGCCCGACGCTAGCAAGCCGGCCCCGCCGGCCTGTCGCACGGGCAGGCGAGCGGGCGCCGGCGTCAGGCGAGCGGGTCGGTGTACCGCGAGGAGGAGGCGAGCGTGCCGATGATCGTCGCCGACCCGAGCAGCAGACCGCGCTGGAGGTCCGCAGCCGGTAGGCGTCGGTTCAGCCACCTCGCGCCCTGGGCGGTCAGGCGCAGGTCGACCGTCAGCGAGACCTTGCTGCCCTCGACCGAGCGTTTCGGCCCCGTCAGCCGGAACACGCGCACGCGGCGCTGCCCGACCTTCGCGGTCGCGTAGCCACGACGGCCGTTGGCGACGATCACGACGTGGCGCAGCGACACGGTGCGCTCGCCACGGGTCAGCGTGAGCCCGCCCGCGTGGCGTACCACGCCGCGCAGCCGGTGGACCGGCCCGCGCACCTTCGTGATCGGGAACGTGACGGAGCCAAGCGCCGCTCCGCGTGGCCGGCGCAACAACGCCCAGCGCGATGTTCAGCGCGGCGATGCGGTCCCTGACGGCGGGCGCCAGGGTGAACGTGGTCGACTCGCCGACGACCTTCGGGGCAGCCTTGGGCTTGGCCTGGACAGTGGTGGCGGTCAGCGCCAGAACGGCGAGCACGACGGCCGCGAGCACCGCGGAGAGCCGTCGCGGGACGGTGGGCGGATGGGGCATGGACGCCTCCTGGGGTCGTGCGCCGGCGTGTCCGTGCGCGTCGGGGTCTGAACCCCCGGTTCGGCCGTTCGATGCGGTCAGCGCGCTCGCTGGACGGCTGTTCGAGGAGCTAGAGCTTGAGCCCGGCGACCTTCGGGCCCATCGCCTCGGCGAGGGCCACGACGGCCGACAGCGGGCGCACCATGACGGTGAACACCGCGATGCGCCCGTCGCCGTCGAGCTCGAAGTGGTCGAGCCCGTGCACCTGGCGCTCGCCCACGCGCGCGCGGAACAGCAGGGCGTGGGTGCCGTCGCCGGTCAGCTCGTCGACGTAGTGGAAGTCCTCGAAGGTGTCCATGACGTGCCGCAGCACCTCCGAGACGGTCGCGCGCCCCTCGAACGGCCGGAAGGCGATCGGGCTGTGGAAGGCGACGTCGTCGGAGAGCGCGTCGGTCATCGCCTCGAGGTCACGGGCCTCGACGGCGGTGCGGAAGGCGTTCACGTCCATGGGCCGGACGCTACTGACTCCTCCGGCCGGGGGGCGGTCATGCGGCGATGCGCGCGTGCTCGAGGCGACCGCGGACGATGGCCACCCACGGCTCCTCGCCATAGCGCCGCGCGAGCTCGGCGGCGCTCTCGGCGTGGTCGTAGGCCACGCGGCGCAGGCGCACCTGGTCGTCCTCGCCAACGAGCGCATACGCGGCGCGCGGGTCGCCGTCCAGGGGCATGCCGACCGAGCCGGGATTGACCAGCTCCACCGGCCCGGCGTCACGGCGGAAGGCGAGATGGGTGTGGCCGAAGACGAGCCGCCCGTCGCGGACGTCGCCCAGCAGGTCGCCGTCGTCGTCGCGCGCCTCGCGGGCGAAGGACCGCATGTCGGAGACCGGCGAGGCGTGCACGGCGAGCGTCGACGAGGGGAGCGAGGCGCGCTCGGGCAGCGCCGCCAGCTCGTCGGCGACCGCGTCGCCGAGCTCCTCGCGGCAGGCCAGCGCCGCCGCGTGCATCGGCTGGTCGGGCGGCAGGTCCGAGCGGTCGCTGAGCCAGCGCTCGGTGTTGCCGCGGATCCAGATGGCGCCGTCGAGCGCGCGCAGGCGCTCGACCGTCTCGGCCGGCCACGCCCCGAAGGCCGCCATGTCGCCGCCCAGCAGCCAGCGGTCGGCCCCCTCGGCGCGGGCGTCCGCGAGCACGGCCTCGAGCGCCGGTAGGTTGCCGTGGATGTCGTACACCAGCGCCAACATCGCGCTGCATGGTCCCACGCTGACGCTTCGGCTGCCCCGGCCCGACGACGCCGCGGCGCTGCTCGCGCTCGCCGGCGACCCGGAGGTCACGCGCTGGTTCTCGTGGGGCCCGTACACGTCGCTGCAGCAGCCGGTCGCCTACCTGGAGCGCCTCCCGGGCCAGCGCGAGCGGGGCGAGCAGCTCGACCTGCTCGTCGTCCACAACGAGCACGGCCCGGCCGGCATCACCGGCCTCAGCGAGTTCTCGTGGCGTGACGGGCGCGCGATGGTCGGCACGTGGTTCGGGCGGCGCTTCTGGGGCACCGGCGCCAATCGCGAGTCCAAGGCGCTCGTCGCCCACCTGGCCTTCGCGGTCCTGGGGCTGCACCGCCTTGGCTCGTACTCCAACCCGGCCAACGAGCGCTCGACGCGCGCGCTGCTGGGCGTCGGCTTCCGTCACGAGGGCGTGCTGCGCCACTGGCACCGCCACGGCGAGCGCCACCTCGACGTCAACGTGTTCGGGATGCTGCGCGACGAGTGGGCCGCCGGCCCGCTCGCCGACGTCGCCGTCACGGTCGAGGGCGACGTCGCCGGCGTGCTCAGGCCCGCCGGCGCTCCCAGCTGAACCCGCGCACCGCGAGCACCGCCCCGGCGACCGCCCACACCGCGATGACGAGCAGGTCGCTGAGATGGTCGCCGATCCCCGTCCCCTGCACCATCGCGCCCGAGAGGCCGTCGATGACGTGCGTGAGCGGCAGCGCCTGGGCGATGTCGCGCAGGAACTGCGGGGCGTCCTGCGCGTCGTAGAAGACGCCCGAGATGAAGATGACCGGCAGGAAGACGACGTTGACGTAGGCCGGTGCGGCGTCGAAGTTCGGGATCAGGTGCGCGAAGGCGACGCCCAGGGCGGCCAGGCACGCGACGCCGGCCGCCACGAACACAGCCAGCGCGAGCCAGTCCTCGGGCCAGCCGACGCCGAAGAACAGGCGTCCCGCGATCACGATGAGGCCGACCTGCACGAGCGCGTTGGTCACCGCGTTGGCCGCGACGCCGGCCAGGTAGGCGCCGCTGGGCAGCGGCGTCCCGCGGATGCGCTTGAGCACGCCCTGCTCGCGCAGGAAGGTGACGTTCATGGCCAGCGCGCTGAACGTCGTGGACATGACGCTCAGGCCCGCGATCCCCGGCACGATCACGTCGAGGTTGTCCTGGTTGCCCTGGAAGATCGCGCCGAACAGCGCGAGGAACAGCAGCGGGAGGAAGAAGTTGAAGAAGGCCGCCGACGGGTTGCGCCAGAACATGCGGCGCTCCAGGCGGTACTGATGCCACGCCAGGACGGTCGCGTCAGCCACGCGCGTCCTCGCGCTCTGCGGTCAGCTCGAGGTAGACGTCCTCGAGCGTGGGCCGCGACACCGACAGGTCGCGCAGGACCTCGCCGCGGGCCAGGGCGGCGCTCGTGAGCTGGTGCAGCAGCGCGGTGGCGTCGGCCGTCTCGCGCTCCTGCAGGTCGCCGGCCTCGTCGCGCCAGGACACGCGGTAGCGCGTCCCGCCCTCCTCGCCGGCCCCGAGGGCGGCCGGCGGCCCGACGGCGAGCACGCGCCCGTCCTTGACGATGGCCACGCGGTCGCACAGCGCCTGGGCCTCGTCGAGGTAGTGCGTGGTGAGCAGGATCGTCTTGCCGAGCTCCTGCAGCGAGCGGACCGTCTCCCACGCGGCGCGCCGCGCCGCCGGGTCGAACCCGGTGGTGGGCTCGTCGAGGAAGACGAGCTCGGGGTCGCCGACGAGCGCGAGCGCGAGATCCAGCCGCCGGGCCTGCCCGCCCGAGAGCGTGCGCGCCAGCGCGCCGGCGCGGTCCTGCAGGCCGGCGATGGCGAGCACCTCGTCGACGTCGCGCGGCGCCGGGTACATGCGCGCCCAGTGCGCGAGCGCCTCGCGCACGCGGATGTGGCGGTACATGCCGGAGCTCTGCAGCACGATGCCCATGCGCTCGCGCAGCGCCCGCGGGCGCTGCTCGGGATCGTGCCCGAGCACCGAGACGATCCCGCTGCTGCGAGCCCGGTAGCCCTCGAGGATCTCGACCGTCGTCGTCTTGCCCGCGCCGTTGGGGCCCAGCAGCCCGAAGACCTCCCCGACGGCCACCTCGAAGTCGATGCCGCGCACCGCCTCGTGCTCGCCGTAGGCCTTGTGCAGGTCGCGGACGAGGATCGCGGGCGCGGCGCTGCTCACGTGCACCATCATGCCAAGGCCATGCGATGCGCCTGCGTCGACATCGGGTCGAACACGACGCGGCTGCTCGTCGCCGCGCGCGAGGACGGCCACACCCGGACGGTGCACGCCGAGCGTGCCTTCGTCGCGCTCGCCCCGGCCGCCACGGGCGGCGCCGCGGGCGCGGCCGTCGTGGCGCGCCTGGCGACCGTGGTCGCCCGGCACGTGGCCGTCGCGCGCGAGCACGGCGCTCAGGCGGTCCACGTCGTGGGGACGGCGGCGCTGCGCGAGGCTGCCGACCGCGCGTCGCTCGTGGCCGCCGTGGAGGCCGCCGCCGGCCTGCCCGTCCGCATCCTGAGCGGCGAGGAGGAGGCGCTGCTGACCTTCGCCGGGGCGCTGGCCACGCTGGACCCTCCGCCGGCCGGCGCGGTCGGCGTCGTCGACGTCGGCGGCGGCTCGTCGGAGCTCACGGTCGGCACGGCGGCGGCGGGCGTGACGTGGTCGTCCTCCGTGCCGGTCGGCTCGGGGGTCCTGATCCACCGCCACGTGCGCAACGACCCGCCGGACGCAGCCGAGCTGCAGGCGATGCGCGCCGCGGTGGCGCAGGCCATCGGCGGCCTCGACGTCCCGGCGCCGGACGTGGCGCTGGCCGTCGGCGGCAGCGCGGTGTCGCTCGCGCGGCTGGCCGGCGGCGAGCTCGACGATCAAGGCCTCGAGCGGGCGCTGGCCCTCCTGTGCTCGGAGCCCGCGGCGCGCGTCGCCGCGCGCACCGGGCTGCCCGAGCTGCGCGTGCGGCTCCTGCCCGCCGGGCTGCTGCTGCTGGCCGGCGCCTCGCGCGCGTTCGGCGCCCCGCTGCAGGTGGCGCCCGGCGGGCTGCGCGAGGGCGTCGTCCTGCGCTCGTTCACCGGCGCATGGCCCGAGTAGGGTTCAGGGGCACCCCTCGTCACAGCATGGCCAAGGCACGCGACATCCCAGGGCTCGCCCCCGACCTCACGTATGCGGAGGCTGCTGCGCGCACCGTCGAGCTGCGCGCCGAGGAGCTGTTCGACCATGCCGAGGGCGTCCTGGACACCGACGACATCGAGCGCGTGCACGACATGCGCGTCGCCACGCGGCGCCTGCGCGCCGTGCTGGAGATCTACGAGCCGTGCTTCTCGCGCAAGGAGCTCCGCGGCGTCCTGCGCGACGTCAAGGCGCTCGCCGACGCGCTCGGCGAGCGGCGCGACCCGGACGTCGAGCTCGCGGCGCTGACCGCCTTCCAGGCCGCCGTCCCGAAGGTCGACGGCCCCGGCGTCGAGCTCTTCGCCCAGCTCGTGCGGGCGGAGCAGGAGGCCGGCAACGCCACGCTGGCCCTGGCGCTGCAGGAGGCCGAGGCCTCCGGACCTGCGCGGGCGCTTGCAGGAGCTCGTCGCGTCCGCCCGGGCGGTAGGCCGGTGAAGGCCCGCAGCGTCAAGGGCCTGGATCCCGCCGCCCCGCTGGCCGACAACCTCGAGCGGATCGTCCGCGTGCGCCTCGACGAGCTGTGCGGCTTCGCGCCCCGGGTCTTCGACCCCGAGGAGGTCCTCGCGCTGCACGACATGCGGATCGCCGCCAAGCGCCTGCGCTACATCCTCGAGGTCGGGGCGGAGCCGTGCTTCGGGCGCTACGCGGTCAAGGCGGGCAAGCGCGCCAAGGAGCTGCAGGACCTGCTGGGCGAGATCCACGACTGCGACGTGACGCACCCCCGCGTCCTGGCCATGATCGACGGCCTGCGGGCCGCCGACGCGCGGGAGGCGGTCGCCCGCGCCGGGGACGCCGACGACCTCGACCCCGCGCACGTGGGCGGCGAGGGCCACGCGACCGCGTGGCGTGGCCTCGAGACGCTCGCGGTGTACCTGGCCGCCCGCCGGGCCCTGCTCTTCGAGCGCTTCCTGGCCTTCTGGAGGCGCCTGGAGCGCGAGGGGTTCCGGGCGCGCCTGGAGTACGCGATCAGCGAGCGCGCACCGGTGGAGCCGCGCTTCTCGCGGACCCTGACCGCCGTGCCCGACCAGCACGATCCTTCACCGGCGGATCACGGCGTGGCCGCGTCCGGCGCCCTACCCTCAGACGCGCCCCCCGCATGAGCGACCAGCCCACGACCACGCAGGACCCGATCCGCGCCGTCCCGCCGCCCGCGCCGCCGGAGGTCGAGCCCGAGCTCGACCTCCACGACCCCGCGCTGTACGACAACCGCGAGCTGTCCTGGGTCGAGTTCAACGGGCGCGTGCTCGAGCTCGCCGAGCAGCCCGACCTGCCGCTGCTCGAGCGCGTGAAGTTCGCGGCGATCTTCACCAGCAACCTCGATGAGTTCTTCATGATCCGCGTGGCCGGCCTGCACGACCAGGTCGACGCCGGCCTCAGCGACCGCGGCGCGGACGGGCTGCAGGCCGACCGAGGTGCTCGACGAGATCAGCAGGCGGGTGCGCGAGCTCGTCGACCGCCAGACGCGGTGCGTCGAGCGCGAGCTGCGCCCCGCGCTGGCCGAGCACGACATCTGCATCGTCGCCCACGACGCGACCTCCCCGGAGGAGCGCGAGCGCCTGGCCGAGCGCTTCCGCCGCCAGATCTTCCCGGTGCTCACGCCGCTGGCCGTCGGGCTCGGCCGGCCGTTCCCCTACATCTCCAACCTGTCGCTGTCGCTCGCGGTGCTCGTGCGCGACCCGCAGTCGGGCGCGACGACGTTCGCGCGCGTGAAGGTCCCCAAGGAGATGCTGCCCCGCTTCGTGCCGGTGGCCGACGGCGCCACGCGCTTCGTCCCGCTCGAGGAGGTCATCGCCGCCAACCTCGACCGGCTGTTCCCGGGCATGGAGATCGTCGACCACGGCATGTTCCGGGTCACGCGCGACGCCGACTTCGAGGTCTCCGACGAGGCCGACGACCTGCTCGCCGCCGTCGAGCGCGAGCTGCGCGCGCGGCGCTTCGGCGAGGTCGTGCGCGTCGAGCTCGAGGCCGACATGAACCCCGAGCTGCGCAGCCGCCTCGTGGAGGCGCTGGAGGTCGAGGAGCGCCAGGTGTACGCGGTCGACGGCCTGCTCGACCTACGCCGACCTCATGGAGATCGCGTCGCTGCCGGGCTTCGGCGAGCTGCGCTACCCGAGCTGGACGCCCGTCACCCAGCCGCGCCTGCAGGGCGAGGACGGCGAGCCGGCCGACGTCCTCGCCGCCATCCGGCAGGGCGACATCCTCGTCCACCACCCCTACGACTCGTTCGCCACGTCGGTCGAGCGCTTCGTCGAGCAGGCGGTGGCCGACCCCGACGTGCTCGCGATCAAGATGACCGTGTACCGCACGTCGGACGACACGCCGCTGATGCCCGCGCTCATCCGGGCCACCGAGCGCGGCAAGCAGGCGGTCTGCCTGGTCGAGCTGAAGGCACGCTTCGACGAGCGCGCGAACATCGTCTGGGCGCGCGCGCTGGAGGAGGCGGGCGTCCACGTCGTCTACGGCCACCCGTCGCTCAAGACGCACGCCAAGTGCCTGCTCGTCGTGCGCCGCGAGGGCGACGGCGTGCGCCACTACGTCCACGTCGGCACGGGCAACTACCACCCCAAGACGGCGCGCCTGTACACCGACTTCGGCCTGTTCACGTCCGACGAGCGACATCGGCGCCGACGTCGCCGACATGTTCAACTTCCTCACCGGCTTCGCCCGTCCCCGCCGCTTCCGCAGGTGCTCGTCGCGCCGAACTTCCTGCGCGACGGGATCATCGAGGAGATCAAGCAGACGGTCGCCGCCCACCAGGACGGAAAGCCGGCGCGGATCGCGCTGAAGATGAACTCGCTCGTGGACCGTCGCTGCATCCGCGCGCTGTACCGCGCGTCGCAGGCGGGCGTCCCGGTCGACCTCAACATCCGCGGCATCTGCTGCCTCGTGCCCGGCGTCGAGGGCGTCAGCGAGAACATCCGCGTCGTGTCCGTCGTCGGGCGCTTCCTCGAGCACTCGCGGATCTACGCGTTCGAGCGCGGCGACGAGCAGCGCGTCTACATCGGCTCGGCCGACCTGATGCCGCGCAACCTCGACACCCGCGTGGAGCTCGTCGCGCCGGTCGACGACCCCGTCCTGCGCGACGACCTGCTCGACACGCTGGAGCGCTCGCTGGCCGACGACACGAACGCCTGGGAGCTGCAACCCGACTCGACCTGGCGCCGGCGCGAGCAGCAGGGGGCCGAGCCGCGCTCCGTCCAGCGCGAGCTGATGATCGGGCACGCCGCGCGGGCGGCCGAGGGCGCCCACACCGCCGAGGACTGATGGGCGTCGAGCCCGGCGGAGAGCTGCCGCTTCAGCCCGAGCACCGCAGGTCGCCGTCGCAGGCGGTCGCCGACATCCGGATCCGCGCGCCCACGCGCGGCAACCGCCGCCTCGACCGGCTGCTGGAAGCCGTCAACGGCGACGCCGCAGGTCAAGGCCTGGTGGCACATGGCCGGGCTCAACGCCCAGCGCCTGGAGATGTCCGACCACTCCTGGGTCCACATCCAGATCGTCACGAACATCGCGCTGCGCCTCGCGCGGCTGCTGTTCCGGGCCGGGATCGTGCCCTCGATGGTGGCCGACCACGGGATGGGCGAGCGCGACGCAGAGGTCGTGATCGCCGCCGGCTCGCTGTTCCACTGCGTCGGCATGTCGATCCACCGCACCGACCACGAGGCGTACTCCCTGTTCCTCACCGCGGACAAGCTCGGCGGGCTGCTGGCGAGCGTCTACGACGAGCCCGAGCGCTCGGTGATCGTCGCCGAGGCGATGCACGCGGTGATCTCGCACCGCTCGCGCGGCAACCCGTTCACCGTCGAGGGCGCGATCGTGCGCGTCGCCGACGCGCTGGACATGGCCAAGGGCCGCTCGCGCGTGGGCTTCGAGGCCGGCGACATCGGCATCCACTCGCTGTCGGCCTACGCCATCGAGGAGGTCCGCATCCTGCCCGGCGAGGCCAAGGCGGTGCGCATCGAGATCGAGATGTCCAACAGCGCAGGCATCTTCCAGGTCGACGAGGGCCTGGGCACGAAGCTGCGCGGCACCCTGCTCGAGGAGCACATCGAGGTCGTCGCCAGCATCGAGGGCGAGTACGAGAAGCGCCTCGTCCCGGTGTTCCGGCTGTAGGCCGCGCTCAGCGCGGCGGCGCGCCTACCAGTGCACGCCCTTCATGAGGTTGGCCATCGCGACCTGCTCCATGGAGGCGCGCTCGTCGGGGTCCTTCTTGCCCTTGGCCGCGGCCGAGTCCGGGAAGACCTTGTAGGCCATGTGCAGGACCTGGTCGACGGCCTTCGGGGCCAGCGCGTAGGCGACCTCGCCGAACGTGCCCAGGCGCGTGTTGATCTGCTTGGGCTTGGCGCGGATCGCCTCGCAGACGAGGTCGCCGGCCTCGTCGGGGGTGATCGTCGGGAACGAGTCGTACATCTTCGTCGGGGCGATCATCGGCGTGCGCACGAGCGGCATGTGGATCGTCGTGAAGGTGATGCCCGTCGCCGATGACCTCCGAGCTGACGACGCGCGTGAAGGCGTCGAGCGCGGCCTTGGAGGCCACGTAGGCGCTGAAGCGCGGCGGGTTGGTCTGCACGCCGATCGAGGAGACGTTCACGACGTGCCCGGAGCCGCGCTCCTGCATGTGCGGCAGCAGGCCCATGACCAGCTTGATCGCGCCGAAGTAGTTGAGCTGCATCGTGCGCTCGTAGTCGTGGAAGCGGTCGAGGCTCAGCGCCAGCGAGCGGCGGATCGAGCGGCCCGGCGTTGTTGACGAGCACGTCGATCGCCACGTGGTCGTTGAGCATCCGCGCGACGAGGTCGTCGATCGAGTCCATGTCCGACAGGTCGGCGGAGTAGACGTAGGCGGTGCCGCCGTCGCGCCTCGATCTCGGCCTTGGTCTCCTCGAGCTTGTCCAGCGAGCGGGCCACGAGGATGCGGGATGCCGCCTGCCGCGGGCGATCTTGAAGCGCGGCCGCGCGGCCGATGCCGCTCGACGCGCCGGTGATCACGACCGTCTTGCCGTTGACGGCGTGCTCGAACGAGCGGTCGCTGAAGAGGTCGGGATCGAGGTTGCGCTCCCAGTAGTCCCAGATCTTGTCGGCGTAGCTGGCCAGCTCGGGCACCTCGATGCCGGTCCCGGCCAGGGCGCGCTCGGTGTCGCGCGTGTCGAACTGCGCGGTGAAGCCGACGTGCCCGATGACCTCGTCGGGGACGCCGAAGTCGGCGAGGATGGTGCGGCGCAGGTTCTTCAGCTGCGGGAGGTTCAGCAGCATCGAGAAGACGCCCTTGGGCAGCGCGTCGGTGATGCTTCTTGTCGATGCGGATCGCGAGCTGCGGCGCGTGGGCCGCCTTGGCGAACGTGTTGAGCACCTCGCCGGAGCGCTGCGAGCGTGGCGCGACGAGGTGGAAGGCCTGCCCGTCGAGGTCCGGCTGGTGGGCGATGTGGTCCATCGCGCGGGCCACGAAGTCGACCGGGACGATGTTCGTCCAGCCCAGCTCGGGGCCGGCGAGCGGGACCCACTCGGGCAGCGCGTGGCGCAGCTTCTGGATCGCCTTGAAGAAGTAGTAGGGGCCGTCGATCTTGTCCATCTCGCCCGTCTGGGAGTGGCCGATGACGATCGCGGGGCGGTACACGCGCCAGGGCACGCGCGACTCCTCGCGGGCGATCTTCTCGGACTCGAACTTCGTGCGGTGGTAGGCGGAGGGCAGCTTCTGGCCCTCGTCGAAGTGGTCCTCGCGGAACAGGCCCTTGAAGTCGCCGGCGGCGGCCACCGACGACGTGTGGTGCAGGACGCCGGCCTGCAGCTCGTTGGCCAGCTGGACGGCGTGGCGGGTGCCGCCGACGTTCAGCTCCTCGTTGCGCTCGTCGCCGACGGTCATGTCGTAGATCGCGGCGAGGTGGAAGAAGTGGTCGATGCCCCCGCGGTGCTCGTCGATCCAGGCCTGGTCGACGCCCAGGCGCGCCTGGGTCAGGTCGCCGACTGACCGGCTTGACGCGGTCGGGGGAGTCCCAGCTGGCCATGAGCTCCTCGAGCTTGCCCTTGGACCCTTCGCGAACCAGGACGTGGATGTCGCCCTCGCGGTTGGCGAGCAGCTGCTCGACGAGGTGGCGGCCGATGAATCCCGTCGCCCCGGTCACGAAGTACGCCATGGGTCTCCTCTTCTCCTCTGGGCCAGTCGGGACGGGAGCCTATACGCCCGCGCCCGCCGCCCCGCGGCCCTCGCCCTCGGCGAAGCGGCGCGCGCCGCGGGCGGCGTCGGCGAACACCGCGGGCCCGGCCTGGGCCTCGAGCGCCAGGCCATCCTCCAGCGACAGGCCGAGGGCGGCCAGGGCGGCGCGGCGGTCGGCCAGCATCGTCTCCTGCGGGAAGCGCGCGAGGCCCTCGGCGATCTGCAGCGCGCGCTCGAGGTGGCGCCCCGGCTCGACCACCTCGGTCACAAGCCCCATCTGCAGCGCCTCGGCGGTCTCGACCAGGCGCCCGGTCAGGATCAGGTCCAGCGCGCGGCCCAGGCCCACGATCCGCGGCAGGCGCTGCGTGCCGCCGTCGATGAGCGGGACGCCCCAGCGGCGCTCGGGGAAGCCGAGGCGAGAGCCCTCCGCGGCGACGCGCAGGTCGCACCACAGCGCGAGCTCCAGGCCGCCGGCCAGGCACCAGCCCGAGATCGCCGCGATCGTCGGCTTGGAGGCCTGCAGGCGGGTGAAGCCGAACGGGCCCTCGGGCGCCTGCAGCCGCGGGCGCGAAGGTCTCGAGCGCCTTGAGGTCGGCTCCGGCGCAGAAGCTCGCGTCGCCCGCGCCCGTGACGACCAGCACGCGCGCGCTGTCGTCGGCCTCGAAGGCCCTGAAGTGCTCGAGCAGGCGCTCGGCCGTGGGGCCGTCGACCGCGTTGCGCCGCTCCTGGCGGTCGATGGTGAGGACGGCGGCGGCGCCGACGCGCTCGAGGTGGGCGGGCTGGGAGGAGGCGCTCACGACGGTCAGCTGCGCCCGCCGGCGTCGCCTCCGGCCCCTACCAGCCGCCGCGCAGGCGAGCGGTGTCGCCGGAGTGCAGCGCCTTGGCCGCCGCCTTGCGGCGGTCCTTGCGCTTCTCGAGGCGCCACTGGATCAGGCTCATCGCGGCGACGAACAGCGGGAAGAAGGCGATGAGGATGAAGCCGGCGTTCGTGACGACCTTGTCGTTGGCCTCGCCGTAGGTGCCCAGCCCTCCGTCGTGGGCCCACGCCGAGGGGGCCAGCAGCACGAGCAGGAGGACCGTGGCGGGCAGCAGGACGGCGAGCCGGTGCATCGGTCCCCCATCGTATAGAACGCCGGGCGATGGCCGCCCTCGTCCGCGAACGCCTCGACGCCGGGATCGAGGTCCTGCGCCTCGACCGCCCGCAGGCCCGCAACGCCCTGGACAGCGCGCTGCTGGCCGAGCTCGAACGCGTGCTGGCCGAGCTCGCGGCCGACGACGAGCTGCGCGTGCTCGTCGTCTCCACGACCGACCCGCAGGCGCTCTGCGCCGGCGCCGACGTGGCCGAGCAGCTCGACGCCGACGCCGGCGTGGCGCGGATGGAGGCCTTCGCACGCCTCTACCGGGCCGTCGACGGGCTGCCCTGCGTGACGATCGCCGTCTGCGTCGGGCACTGCGTGGGCGCGGGCGCCGAGATCGTGGCCGCCTGCGACCTGCGCGTCGGCGCCGACAACCTGCGCCTCGCGTGGCCGGGCGGGCGCCTCGGCGTGCCCGTGGGGCCGGCGCGGCTGGTGCCGCTGGTGGGGCTCTCGGTGGCGAAGGACCTGATCTTCACCGGCCGGGTGGTCCGGTTGGAGGAGGCGGTGTCCCTGGGCCTGGTGCACCGCTCGGCAGCCAAGGAGGACGCCGAGTCGGTGGCGCTCGACCTGGCCCGCGAGGTCGCCGCGCATCCGCCTGACGGCCTGCGGCGGCTGAAGCGCCTGTTCGCCGACCTGGGCGACACCGCCGCGCGCGGCGCGCGGGAAGGCGACGGCCTCGTGCAGTGGCAGCGCCACGGCGCGGGGCTGCCGTACCGCGGGCGTACGTAGCGACGCCGCCGGCTCGGCGAGACGCCGTGCGGCCGCCTGCGCGCACATAAGCCCCTATGACGGGCTTATGTGCACCCGCGCCCGTCACGAGGGCCTGCGAGCACCCCAGCCGGACGCCCTACCCGGCGTCGGCGCGCACGAGTCGCCGCAGGAACGGCACCACCGTCTGCACGAAGCGGCTGCGCGCCGGGGCCGCCGTGAGCGGGTCGAGGTGCGAGTCGGTCGCCGCCGCGTCCACGAGCACGGCGCGCGAGCGCGGGCGAGTCCGAGCTGCGCACGAACTCGACGCGCGCCGCGCAGCACGCGGCCGTTCGTCAGGTCGGTCTGCAGCGCGTAGACCGGGTCGTCCACGCTGCGCAGGTGGCGCGGGCGCAGGCCCAGCTCGCGGGTTTGGGCGTTGGGCACGAGGAACTGCGCGGCGTCGACGTCGATGCGCAGCTTCGACGGGAAGTACCACTCGGTGGCATTGGGCGCGCCCGAGAACGCGTCGGCCAGGCGGCGGATCGGCGTCACCTCGCCGTCCTCCCAGTCGCGCGGGTCGCCGCTCGCGGCCAGGCGCCCGGCGTTCACGCGGATCAGGCTGAGCGCGTCGGGTGAGGTGTCCTTGTCGAAGGCGAAGCCGAGCAGGCCGCGGTTCGTCGCCGGCACCGGCGGCTTGAACTGCGCCGGCAGCAGCGGGAAGGCCTGGCCGACGGAGGGCGCCGTCGGCTCCCTGTAGCGCGGCGACGGCGCCGGCCTGGGCGAAGACGCCGGCGGCCCACGGCAGGCCGAGCCCGAGCAGGTCGGCGAACGGGCTGCCGGTGCGCAGCTTCTCGAGCTCGCTCGCGCGTGTCCTGCAGGCTCGGAACGGTGAACGAGCCCAGCGTCCCGCCGTCGATCAGCACCAGCCCGTCGACGTCGCGGTGGCCCGGGCGCCCGTCGAAGTCCCACGCCGCGTAGATCGTCGTCAGCGAGGCGCCCAGCGAGTGGCCGCCGAGGATGACGCGCTTGCCCTGGCGGCGTGCGCTGCGCACGACGCGGCGCACGTCCTCGAGCGCGACCTCGACGCCCCAGTCGCGCGCGAACCCGAGGTCGGCGTCGCGCGGCGCCTCGAAGTGCGGCTGGATGGTCGAGTCGGCGAGCCACCCGAGGTAGTAGTCGAACGCCTGCTGCACCGAGACGCGACCTGCGCGTGCGTCGTCGAACACCTTCGTGTCCTCCAGCGGCTGCGAGCGGCGGTCGACCGCCCACACCTGCAGGCCGTCCACGCGCTCGCACGAGGTCGCGGCCGACGAGCAGGAAGTCGCCGGCGCCGCCCTGGAAGCCGGGCATGAGGACCAGGACGGTGCCGGCCCGCGACGGCCCGATCTTCGTCACCTCGACGCGGTCGAAGCGGGCGGGCCCGGGCCCGGGGGAGGGGACGGTGACCGTGCGCTCTGCGGCGGCCGCCGGGGCGGCGAGCAGCAGCGCGACGGCCAGGGACAGCAGGACCGGTCGCATGACGCGCGTGAACCTACCATGGAGGCATGGCCGTCCTGATCGCCTCCGACCTGGCCAAGGACATGGCCGGCGAGCCGCTGCTGCGGGGCGTCTCGTTCAAGCTCGAGCGCCGCGACCGCCTGACCATCGCCGGGCGCAACGGCGCGGGCAAGACGACGCTGCTGCGGATGCTCGCCGGCGAGACGTCGATCGACGGCGGCGAGCTCGTCCTCGCCAAGGGCACGCGCGTCGCGCTGCACGACCAGCGCCCGCCGCGCGAGCGCGACCTCTCGCTGCGCGACTACGTGCTGTCCGGCTGCCGCGAGCCGCTCGAGCTCGAGGCCGAGCTGGGCCGCCTCGAGCAGGCGATGGCGGCCGGCGACGAGCGGGCGCTCGACCGCTACAGCGGCGTCTACGCGCGCTTCGAGGCGGCCGGCGGCTACGGCTGGCGCGAGCGCGCGACGATCGGTCGTGCACGGCCTCGGCTTCGCCGACGCCGACCTCGACCGCCCGCTGCGCACGTTCTCCGGCGGCCAGCTCACGCGCGCGTCGCTGGCCCGCGCGCTCGCCGCCCAGCCCGACCTGCTGCTGCTCGACGAGCCGACCAACCACCTCGACATCGAGTCGCTGGAGTGGCTCGAGCAGACGCTGCGTCGGCTCGACGCCGCGATCGTCCTGGTCGCCCACGACCGCTGGTTCCTGGAGGCGGTCGGCACCGCCGTGCTCGAGCTCGAGGCCGGCCGCGCGCGCTTCTTCAAGGGCACCTGGGCGCAGTGGCGCCGCGAGCAGGCGGCGCGCGAGCTGGCGCTCGGCCGGGCGATCGAGAAGCAGCAGGCCGAGATCGAGCGCATGGAGCGCTTCGTCGAGCGCTTCCGCTACAAGGCGACGCAAGGCGCGCCAGGCGCAGTCGCGCGTCAAGACGCTCGACAAGATGGAGCGGATCGACGCGCGACCCGCGCGACGGCCGCTCGCTGGGCTTCGACTTCAAGGCGCCCGAGCGCTCGGGCCGCGTGATCTTCGAGCTCGAGGACGGCGCGCCTCGAGGTCCCCGGCCGGGTGCTGCTGCGACGACGCCGAGCTGTGGCTCGAGCGCGGCGAGCACGTCTCGCTCGTCGGCCCCAACGGCACCGGCAAGACGACGCTGATCGAGGCGCTCGCCGGCCGGCGCGAGCTCGACGGCGGCCGCCTGCGCAGCGGCCACAACGTGCAGGTCGGCTACCTCTCCCAGCACGGCGACGAGCTCGAGTGCGGCGGCGCGCGCGACGGTGCTCGAGGCCGCGCACGCAGGCACACGGGCCTCACGCCCAACAAGGCGCGCGCGCTGCTCGGGCGCTTCCTGTTCAGCGGCGACGAGGCCGAGAAGCCGCTCGACGGCCTGAGCGGCGGCGAGCGCAAGCGGCTCGTCGCTGGCGATCCTCGTGCAGTCCGGCGCCAACGTGCTGATCCTCGACGAGCCGACCAACCACCTCGACCTCGAGTCGCGCGAGGCGCTCGAGGACGCGCTGCGGGCGTTCCCGGGCGCGCTGCTGCTCGTCACCCACGACCGCGCGCTGCTCGACGCGGTCGGCACGCGCACGGTCGCCATCGAGGACCACGGCCTGCGCTCCTACGTCGGCGGCTGGGCCGAGTACAGCCGCGTGCGCGAGGAGCGCAAGGCGCGCGGCGAGCCGCCCGGCGGCGCGCCCGCGCCGGCGCCGGCGAAGCGCGCGGCCAATGGTGGCGGCGCACGCGCGCCTGCGGCCGGGCCGGCGCCGACGCCCCAGCCCGCGCGCACGCACGCGCCCCCGCGCGCAAGGGCCCGTCGAAGAACCGCGTCGCGCGAGCAGCAGCGTCTCGAGGCGGCCGTCGAGCGGGCCGAGGCGGCGCTCGCCGACCGTCGAGGAGGAGCTCGCCGCCCCCGAGCGCTGGGCGACGAAGTACGAGTCGGCGAAGTCGACCGCCCGCCACACCGCCGCGCGCGCGCGGTCGAGGACGCCTACGCGGCGCTCGAGGCCTTCGAGGCTGCTGCCCCCGCCTGAGCCGGCGCCGCCTTATCCCCAGCCGACACGGGCGCTGGCAGGCTGTGGCGGACCCTCCGAGACGAAAGGAGGTCACGCCGATGGACACCGACGACACCAGGCGCCCCAGGCGCCGCCTCGGAGCCGTCGCCGCAGCGCTCGCGCTGGCGGTGGCGATCCCGGTCGCCGGAGCCCTGGCCAGCGGCTCGGACGGGAGCGACGGCGGCGGCAGCACGCCGCCGGCGCGGCAGGTCCAGGACAGCCAGGAGCGTCCTGACCGCCCGGACCGCGACTGCCCCAAGGATCGGGGCTCAGAGAACCAGACGGCGCTGCCCGTCTGACGCAGGACACGTCGCGCGCCGGCCGGCCCTTCCCCTGGCCGGCCGGTGCCGGCGCGGGCGCGGGTCTAGCCCGACTCGACGGGCGCGCCGTCGCGCTCGGCGACGACGACGCGATTGCGGCCTGTTCGCTTGGCCGTGTACAGCGCACGATCGGCAGCCCGCAGCAGCTCCTGCCCGTCCTGGGCGTCGCGCGGGTAGACCGCGACGCCGAAGCTCGCCGACAACGGCTCCTCCACGCGCGGGGCGCTGATGCGCTCGACCGCCACGCGCAGCTTCTCAGCGAGGGCGACGGCGCCATCCTCGTCGCTGTCCGGGAGCAGCAGCAGGAACTCCTCGCCGCCCACGCGTGCGGCGAAGTCCGTCCCGCGCAGCGTGCCCCGCAGCAGCTCGCCCAGCGCGGCGAGCACCTCGTCGCCCGCGCCATGGCCGAAGCGGTCGTTGATCTGCTTGAAGTGGTCGAGGTCGAGCATGACGGCCGCGAGCGGCGTGAGGTGCTGCGCGGCGTGGGCCGCCATCCGCTTGAGGCTGTGCTGGGCCGAGCGCGCGTTCGGCAGGCCGGTGAGCGCGTCGGTGGCCGCCCGGGCCTCGGCGATGCGCAGGTTGCGCAGGTTGGCCAGGACCGGCGAGGCCATGGACACGGACTCGGCGACGCGCTCGCGGTCGCCCTGCTCGAGCGCCCGGTCGGCGGCACGGACGAGGACCGCGCCGATGACCTCGCCGCCGACCAGCGACGGCTGGCACACCGACGACCCCTCGGACGCGCCGCAGATCTCGCACTCGAGCAGCTTCGGCTCGTCGGCGGCGCGGTCGTGGGCCCGTCCGAGGCGCACCGCCATGCAGCTGTCGGGCCGCGCCTGGTTGAGGCCGGCGCGCAGGTCCTCGGGGATCTCGCCCGTCGTCGCCTCGAGGCGGTCGGCGCTGTTGTTGCGGTTGAGCACCACCACGGAGCCACCCGGCACCAGGCGCTCGAGGTGCACCTTGACGACCTCGTGCGCCTCGCGCTCGTCACGCGTGACCTGCATCGTCTCCGAGAACTCGATCTGCGCCTCGCGGTAGCCGCTCTCGGCGTCGTGCTGGAGGCGGACCTCGGTCTGCGAGCGCTCGAGCTGCTCGGCCATCGTGTTGAACGACACCGCCAGCTCGCCGAGCTCATCGCGCCCGTTGGCCGGGACGCGCACGCCCGCGGCGCCGCCCGCCACGTCGGCGACGGCGCGCTTGAGCACGCCGACGCGCCGCACGAGGTCACGCGAGAACAGCAGGCCGATCGCCGCGATGGCGAGCAGCGCGGCCAGCGCGCCGATGATCAGCCCCTGCTCGCTGCGCGCCGTGATGCCCGTGATCTGGCGGTCGAGGTCGGTGTAGCCGTAGACGAGCGCCGCCGTGCGATCGTTGTCGCCGTCGGCCGCGGTGCTGTCACCGTCATCGTCCACGGGCACGACGATCTGCTTGGCGCCATCGGGGTGGTTGAGCGTGGGGGCTTCGAACGTGCGCGCCCGTCCGTCGGCGAGGCTCTCGGCAACGGCGCGGCGCCCTGCCGCGGGCAGCTTGGTGGTGCTGGCGAGCGTCGGGTCGGCGAGGATGTGGCCGGCACGATCGGCAACGAGTAGATCGCGCTCGCCGGTGGCACTGAGGCCACGCAGCTCGTGCCGGAAGTGCTCGGCGGGGGTTTCCCCCTCTTGGTCGGCGTGCGCAAGGCCGGTCGCGATCACGCGGGCCACCTTCTCGGCTTCGCGCAGCGCGGTGCGCTCCTCGGCGCGACGCGCGTTGACGATCGCGAGCGCGGTCACCGCGCACAGGATCAGCGCCAGGACGGCGAAGGTGGCCAGAAGCTTGCGAAGCATGCCCTGCGGGCGCTATCGGCAGATTCGCGGCGATGCTCAAGCCCGCGCCGGGCCGCGTCAGCGCCGGCGCTTGAGGCTGATGCCCTCGAGCTGGTGCGCGACCGTCTCGCAGGCGTCCACGCCGGCCTCCAGAGCGGCGAAGATGTCCTTCCAGCGGATCACGACCATCGGGTCGATGCCGTTGTGGAACAGCGCCGCGACCGCGTCGCGGCTGATCCGGTCGCCCTCGTTCTCGAGGCGGTGGATCTCCACCAGGTAGCCGCCCATGTCGCCGTCGTCGCGCAGCGTCCCGAGCGCGCGCGCGACCTCACGGGAGGCCTCGACGAAGACGTCGGCCAGCGCCAGCGCCTGCTCCATCGGCGCCTCGACGCCGTAGATGCCCAGGGTGTCGGCGGCCTGCTCGGCGTAGTCGACGATGTCGTCGATCGCGGTGGCCAGCGCGTGGCCGTCGGCCGCGTCGAACGGCGCGCGCGGTGCGCGACGGCCGCCGTTGAGGCGGTGGATGATGTCGTGGGCGATGCGGTCGCCCTCCTGCTCGCACTCGAAGACGTCGCGCGCCAGCTCCGCCCGCTCGGGGTAGTCCTCCAGCAGCTCGCGGAGCAGCAGGGTCGACCGCTGGATGTTCTCTGCGGCCGCGTCGACGAGGTCGAGGAGCCGCTCGTCGTATCGGCGCAAGGCCATCGGTCGCGTGGAGGCTAATCTCGCCAGCGGCCGGCCGACGGCTCGTTCACCGGTCTTTCACAACCGGTTCACCGCCGGGTAACGGCATGCGGCGGGCGATCCGTGAGGGTGGTCACCCATGGAGGCCGCATCGCACCCCGAGGAGGTCATTCGCGTCGGTGACCTCGAGATCCGCCCGGAAGGCGGGCTCGTGCTGGCCGCCGGCCGCGCGCTGACGCTGTCGGTGCGCGAGTTCGGGCTGCTGGTGGCGCTGGCGAGGTCCGGCGGAGGCATCGTCCGCCGCGAGGACCTGTACCAGCGCGTGTGGGGCGGCCCGCTGCGCGCGGGCGACCGCTCCATCGACGTGTACGTCCACAAGCTCCGCGTGAAGCTCGAGGACGCGCTGCCCAACGGCCGATACATCCACACCCACGTCGGCTTCGGGTACCGATTCGCCCCAGAGCCTTCACACGCTTTTCACATCCCGGCCACGGGTCCGTAACAGACTCCCCGCACGTCGCTGGGAGGCTGCCGCCGAACTCAGGACCGAAACCAGAGGAGTCACCCAGTGAGGACGAACACCCTACTTGCCGCCTGTCTCGCGGCACTCGCCTTCGGAGTGGCCGCGTGCGGCGACGACGAGGAGAGCAGCAGCGGCAGCTCCGGCGGCGGCAGCTCCGAGGAGCAGCTCTCGGGCACGATCAAGATCGACGGCTCGAGCACGGTCTTCCCGTTCGCCGAGGCGGCGGGCGAGCTGTTCAACGAGGAGCAGCCCGACGTCAAGGTCACGGTCGGTCAGTCCGGCACGGGCGGCGGCTTCGAGAAGTTCTGCGCCGGCGAGACCGACATCTCCGACGCCTCGCGGCCGATCAAGGAGGACGAGGAGGTCCCCGTCTGCGAGAAGGCCAACGTCAAGTACAGCGAGGTCCAGATCGCCAACGACGGCATCGCCGTGGCGACGAACAAGGGCCTGGAGGTCGACTGCCTGACGACCGAGCAGCTCAAGGAGCTGTGGGACAAGGGCTCGAAGGTCAAGTCGCTCAGCCAGATCGACCCGAAGCTCCCCGACACCCAGCTCTCCCTGTACGGGCCGGGCACCGACTCGGGCACGTTCGACTTCTTCACCGACGAGATCAACGGTGAGGAGGGCGTCACGCGCGAGGACTACGAGGCCTCCGAGGACGACAACCAGCTCGTCACCGGCGTCACCGGCGACGAGGGCGGCCTCGGCTACTTCGGCTACTCCTACGCCGAGCAGAACGTCGACAACCTGAACCTCGTCAAGGTCGACTCGGGCGACGGCTGCATCGCGCCCTCGAAGGAGACGATCCAGGACGGCTCGTACAAGCCGCTGTCGCGCCCGCTGTTCATGTACCCGTCGGCCAAGTCCCTGGCCCGCCCGGAGGTCAAGGCGTTCATGGACTTCGTGCTGGCGAACTACACGGAGATCGCCGACACGGCCAAGATCGTGCCGATGACCGACGCCCAGGCCGCCGAGGCCAAGACGGCCCTCACGCAGGCGGAGGCCGGCGCCTAGCACCATGGCCGCGCCGGTCACACCAGCATCGCCCGGCGCGGGCGGGGTCCGGAACAGCCTGTTCCGGACCCCGACCACCCGGTCGCGCGGGGAGGGCGCCGTCCGCGGCGTCCTCTTCGTCGCGGCCATGCTGTCCGTGGTGACGACCCTGGCCATCATCGGGTCGCTGCTCGTGCAGACCATCGCCTTCTTCGGCGACGTGCGCTGGTCGGACTTCCTGTTCGGCACGAAGTGGACGCCGCTGTTCCGCGGCGACCAGCAGTCCTTCGGCGTCATCCCGCTGGTGTGGGGCACGATCTTCCTGAGCCTGATCGCGCTCGCCGTGGCCGTGCCGCTGGGCCTGCTCAGCGCGATCTACCTCGCCGAGTACGCGCCGTCGCGCGTGCGCAAGACCGTGAAGCCGGTCCTCGAGACGCTCGCCGGCGTGCCGACGATCGTCTTCGGCTACTTCGCGCTGACGTTCTTCACGCCCGAGATCCTGCGCAACGTCCTGAACATCCAGGTCAACCAGTTCAACGCGCTGGCCGCCGGCATCATCATGGGCTTCCTCGTGCTGCCGACGATCGCCTCGGTGGCCGAGGACGCGATGTCCGCCGTGCCCGCGGCGCTGCGCGAGGGCGCCTTCGGCATGGGCGCCACGAAGCTGCAGGTGTCGCTGCGAATCGTCTTCCCGGCCGCCCTGTCGGGCATCGTGGCCGCGCTGATCCTCGGCGCCTCGCGCGCCGTCGGCGAGACGGTCATCGTCCTCATCGCGGGCGGCCAGACGGCCAACCTGAGCGTCAACCCGCAGGAGAGCTACCAGTCGATGGCGGCCTTCATCGCGGCGACGTCGCGCGGCGACATCCCGACGGGCTCGATCGAGTTCGAGACGATCTTCGTCGTCGGCTTCACCCTGTTCGTGCTGACGCTGCTGCTCAACATCGTCTCGATCCGGCTCGTCAACCGCTTCCGCCAGGTCTACGAATGACCGGCGCGCAGATCGCCGCGGCCGCGCGTCGCCAGGAGAGCGTGATCCCGCGTCCCTCCGCGAGCCAGCGCTGGAGCGGGCTGCTGTTCCGGGCGCTGCTGGGCTTCGCGATCTTCATCTCCGTGGCGTTCCTGATCACGCTGCTGGTCGACGTCGCGAGCGACGGGTTGCCCAAGATCTCGTGGGACTTCCTGACGAGCTTCCCGTCACGCGTGTCACCGGAGCGCGCGGGCATCGAGTCCGCGATCGTCGGGACGCTGCTCCTGATGGCGATCACCGCGACCTTCGTCGTGCCGATCGGCGTCGCGACGGCGGTGTACCTCGAGGAGTACGCGGACCGCACGCGCTGGTACAACCGCCTCGTCGAGGTCAACATCCAGAACCTCGCCGCCGTGCCGTCGGTCGTCTACGGGATCCTCGGCCTGGCCTTCATCGTCCGCGGGCCGCTGGACATGGGCAACGTGCTGCTCGCGGGCGGGCTCACGCTGGGGCTGCTGGTGCTGCCCGTCGTGATCATCGTCGCGCGCGAGGCGATCAGGGCGGTGCCGCCCTCGATCCGCGAGGGCTCGCTGGCGCTCGGGGCGACGAAGTGGCAGACGATCTGGAAGCAGGTCCTGCCCGGCTCGATCGCCGGCATCGCCACGGGCGTCATCCTGGCGTTGTCGCGTGCGATCGGCGAGACTGCCCCTCTGCTGGTCATCGGCGCGGCCGCCTCGCCGCGCTTCAACCCGGACGGCCTCTTCAGCAGCTTCACCGCCCTGCCGATCCAGATCTTCACGTGGACCCAGGATCCCAACCCGGAGTTCAAGAACGCGGCAGCAGGCGCGATCCTCGTGCTGATGGCGCTGCTGCTGCTCATGAACTCCGTGGCCATCTATCTGCGCAATCGCTATGAACAGAAGTGGTGAGGAAGAGCCCATGCCCGACGACGTGACCACGCCGGCCGCCGAGCCGCACACCACCAACCACCATGGCGTCGCGCCCCAGGCGCTGGCCCCCGCGCAGCGCAGCCGCGACGGGGCAGGCGCGGCGCAGGCCAAGCAGCTGATCTTCGACGCGCGGAAGGTCGACGTCTCCTACGGCGGCAAGCTCGCCGTGGCAGACGTGACCATGGGCCTCAACCAGCACGAGATCACCGCTCTGATCGGCCCCTCGGGCTGCGGCAAGTCCACGTTCCTGCGCTGCCTGAACCGCATGAACGACCTGATCCCGTCAGCCAAGGTCGTCGGCGAGATCATCTACCACGGCGAGAACCTCTACGACAGCCGCATCGACCCGGTGCAGGTGCGCAAGCGCATCGGCATGGTCTTCCAGAAGCCCAACCCGTTCCCGAAGTCGATCTTCGAGAACATCGCCTTCGGCCCGAAGGTGCTCGGCCTCAAGGGCGACATGCACCAGATCGTCGAGGGCGCGCTGCGCCGCGCGGCGCTGTGGGACGAGGTGAAGGACCGCCTCAAGGAGAACGCGTTCGGCATGTCCGGCGGCCAGCAGCAGCGCCTGTGCATCGCGCGGGCCCTGGCCACCGAGCCCGACGTGATCCTGATGGACGAGCCGTGCTCCGCGCTGGACCCGATCTCGACGGGCGCGATCGAGGACCTCATGCTCGAGCTCAAGGAGCGCTACTCGATCGTGATCGTCACGCACAACATGCAGCAGGCGGCGCGCGTCTCGGACCGCACCGCGTTCTTCACCGTGGACCTCAGCGCCGGCGAGGGCAACCGCGTCGGGAGGCTCGTCGAGTACGCCGACACGCAGAAGATCTTCACCACGCCCGACGACGAGCGCACGGAGCAGTACGTCACCGGGAAGTTCGGGTAGCGGGGTCGCATGCCTGAACGCGCCGATCATCGCCTGCACTTCCAGGAGCAGCTCGCGGTCCTCGAGGCGAACGCCCTCGGGGGCCTGGACATCGTGCGCGAGCAGCTCGAGCGCGTGATGGAGGCCCTCGAGCACGTCGACGTCGAGCTCGCCCAGTTCGTCATCCACGACGACGACCGCGTGGACGGTCGCTACCTGGAGGTCCACCAGGGGATCCTCTCGCTGCTGGCGCTGCAGGCTCCGGTGGCCGGCGACCTGCGGCTGGTGGCGGCGCTGCTGCACGTCATCAAGCACGTCGAGCGCATGGGCGACCAGTGCGTGAACATCGCCAAGCTCATCCCGCTGTCCGGCCACGAGCCGCCCGTGCGGCCGGAGATCATGGGCCGCCTGCTGCGGATGGGGCAGGCCGCGCGGTCGGAGCTCATGCAGTCGCGGGCCGCCTTCGCCGAGCGTGACGTCGAGCTGGCCGAGGACCTCGTGCGCCAGGACCGCGACATCAACTCGCTCAACCGCGAGGTCTTCAGGATGGCCATCGAGGCCGGCGACGACCCCGACACCCGCGAGTGGGCCATGCACATGACGATGGTGGCCCGGGCGCTCGAGCGCATCGGCGACAACGCCGTCGACATCGGCGAGCAGGCGGTGTTCGTGGTCAGCGGCCTGTTCCGCGAGTTCCAGCACCAGCTGCGCCCGTCGGTCCCGCAGTAGCCCCGCCGCCTCCGGGCGATACCGGAGGCGCCCCTACCCTTCGCACGTGGCCTTCGCACTGACCGCGGTCGGCGCGGCGCTCGCCGTGGCCCTCGAGCTGCTCGAGGCGCTGGCGATCGTGCTCGCCGTCGCGGTCGAGCGCCGCGGGCGGGAGGCCGCGTGGGGCGCGCTCGCCGCGGTCCTGGTCTGCGGTGCGCTGGCGGTCGTCGTCGGCCCGGTGCTGCTGGCCCGCGCCGGCGGGGACGGGCTGCGGCTCGTCGTCGGCGTCGCGCTGCTGCTCTTCGGGCTCGAATGGCTGCGCAAGGCTGTCCTGCGCCTCGCCGGTCGCCGGGCGCGGTCGGACAGCTACGCCGAGTACGTCGAGGAGCGCGAGGCGCTCGAGGCCCTGCCGCCCGCCGCGGCGACGTCGATCGACTGGCCCGCGGCGGTCATCGCCTTCAAGGGCGTCCTGCTCGAAGGCGTCGAGGTCGTGCTGATCGTCAGCGTGCTGGCCTCCCGCCCGACGGGGGCGGCCCCCGCCCTGCTCGGGGCCGGGCTGGCCGTGGCGCTCGTCGCAGTGCTCGGCCTGGTGCTGCATCGCCCGCTGCGCAGGGTCCCGGAGACGGAGCTCAAGTACGTCGTCGGGCTGGTGCTCACGGCGTTCGGCACGTTCTTCGCGGCCGAGGGGCTCGGCGTCGAGTGGCCGCTCGGGGACGGGGCGCTGGTGCTCGTGCTGGCCGCCTGGCTGGCCGTGTCCCAGGCGCTCGTGCGGTCGCTGGCCGCGCCGGTCCGGTCCGGGGTGGCGGCATGACGGCGCGTCATTGCTCGACGATGGTGGTCGCCTCCGGGCGTGGACGCTCGCGATGACGGCGCTGCGGACGCTGCGCAAGCTCGTGCTGGGCGAGACGTGGGCGATGCCCGGCGCGGTGGCCCTCGCCGTCGGCGCCGCGGCCGTGCTTCGCGCGGTGGCCGGGCCGGACGGCTGGTGGGCCGACGCGGGCGGGTGGCTGATGCTCGTGATGCTCGCCACGGGGTTCGCGGTGGCCGTTCGCCGCTCCGCCCGCAGCGCGTGACGGGGTTCCCGCTCCGTGCGCAGACGCACTGTGAACATCCTGTAACCAGCCATATGTTGGTGTTGTGGACGGGAAGCCCTCCTTTACACTCGCCGGGCCATGACGGATACCGCCGCGGTGCCTACGCCCGACCCTCCGATGTCCTCCGCCGGCCAGGCGCCGCTGCGGATCGCCGTCATCGACACGGACTCGGGCTTCCTCCAGGTCCTGACCAAGCGGCTCGAGCGCCTGGGCTGGGAGCACCGCGTGCTGGCCAGCGCCGTGCCCGTCGACACGATCGTGGCGATGCGGCTGAGCGCCGTCATCGTGGACCTCGCCGTCCTCGGTCCGGCGGCGTGGGAGTACCTGGACCGGCTGTGCACCGGGCTGCCGGGGCTCGGGGTCGTCGTCTGCACGGGGCAGTCGACCGTCGCCCAGCGCGTGCGCGGCCTGCGCCTCGGCGCCGACGACTGGCTCTCGAAGCCCTGCCACCCAGAGGAGCTCATCGCCCGGGTCGAGGCGGTCGTGCGCCGCCGGCGCCGCGCCGAGGCCAGCGCCAGCGAGCGGCCGATCGTGGCGGGCGAGATCGAGATCCGCGCGGACCGCTTCCAGGCGTTCGTCAGCGACAGGTCCATCGACCTCACGCGCCGCGAGTACGAGCTCATCGAGCTGCTGGCCGCCGCCGACGGCCGCGTGCTCGAGCGCGAGGAGATCTACCAGCGGGTCTGGGGCTACGCGATGGCGCGCGGCGACCGCTCCGTCGACGTCTTCGTGCGCAAGCTGCGCCAGAAGCTCGAGCGGGCCTCGCCCGACTGGCGCTACATCCACACGCACTTCGGCGTCGGCTACCGCTTCGCCGCCGAGCCGGCCGACGGGTCGGCTGCCGCGGACACCGCGGCAGCCGCCGGCGCCGAGCTCGCCGCCCCCGCCACCGCCGTTGCACCGCTCGACGTACCCGGTGAGCGCGACCCGCTCGACGGCCGGGAGCTCGAGGCGCGCGTCGCCGCGGGCGCCGCGCGGTAGTCGCGGCTCCTCGGCAACGCGCCCGCGTACCCTGTCAGCATGACCGTCGCCCGCAACGTCGCGATCGTGCTCGCGCTCGCGGCGCTCGTCGCCTTCCTCCCGGGAGGCGGCACGACCGCCGAGGTGATCGGCCGAGTGCTGTCGACGCTCATCGTCGTCTCGCTCGTCTACATCCTCGCGCGCCTCTATCGCGAACGCCGCACGGACCTCGAGGGCCTGGGCGAACGCTGGCGCGGCGTCCTCTATGGGGCGATCGGCGCGGTGGTGCTCGCCATGGCGGCGCGGGGCGAGCTCCTCGAAAGCGGGGCCGGCACGCTCGTGTGGTTCGCGGCGCTCGGCGGCGCGTCGTACGCGCTGTACCGCGTGTGGCGTCACTACCGCGAGTACGCCTGACGGGCGTGCCCGCGGGCCGGGTGCTCAGCCGGCGCGCCGCACGGAGACGCTGAAGGCGCGAGGTCTCGGCGATCCGACCTCGCCCCGCGCGACGAGCCGGGCCCCGGCCGGGAGCCGGCGGCCTTCGCGCACGTCGACGACGTACTCGAAGCGCCGGCCACCGCGGTCGTACCCGCGGCCGAACTGCACGCTCACGCCCCCGGCGCCGATGTCCGCGCCGCGGCGCCGCAGTGAGTGGATCACCGCGGTCTCCAGCCGGAGCACCCCGCTGTCGACGCGCACACGTCCGGGGCTGGGCAGAGCCCGCTCGAGACCCTCCACGGCGGTGCGGGTCGAGTCGAAGAGCGCTTCCTGGCGGAGCGGGTCCTGGGTGGCGGCCACGACGGCGCCGACGGCGACCACGCCGGCGAGCGGGACGGCCGCGGGGATCATGCGCATCCGCCGCCCAGCCGGCCCGCGCGCGGCCGTCCACAGCGTCAGCGACGACCAGGCGACGACGAGCCACGTCCACATCCCCACGGGTGCCGCCCACCACGACGTGTAGCTGTAGGAGAAGATCGTGCTCGGCGTGTTCGGGAACGACGCGGTCACGGCGGCGAGCGCGGCAACGGCGACCAGCGCGAGGCCGGCCGCGGCGGTGACGTCGGGGCGACCGCGTCGCACGCCGAGCACGGCCAGGACGACCAGGGCGAGCAGGATCAGCACCGTCGAGGCGATGGCCGTCGCCGACGGCTCCGCGAAGATCTCGAAGGTGCGCTCCTCCGACGACGACGGCGCGCGCAGCCACCACGGCGGCACGCCCGTCGCGCGGACCACTGCGTAGGCGGCGGCCGTCCACCCTGCGGGCTCCTCGCGTGCTCGGGCCGCCTCGACCAGCGCCTCGAAGTTGCCGTAGCCGCGATCGGAGCCCGCCCAGTCGAGCGCCTGGTCGACGACCGGGGCGCTCCAGCACAGCGCGGCGACCACCAGTCCCGCGATCGACCACCGCCGCAGGGAGCCGGCCTCGGCGCCGGCGGGCAGGTCTCGCGTTCGCCGCCGCGACGCGATCAGCCCGGCGACGCCCACGCCGAGCACCGCCAGGCTCGGCAGGACGAACACGAGGTGGCACTGCATCGCGAAGCTCGCCAGGAGGACGCCGAGCGGCAGCAGGCGGTACTCGCCGCAGGCCAGCGACCAGGACACGAACAGCAGGAGCATGAAGGCCAGCAGCGGCGCCGTCGGGTTCCAGATGTCGTGGAAGGTCTCCACGTTGAGCGACGCGCACATGAGCGCCACCAGCCCGGCCGTCCCGAACATGAGCAGGCGACCGCCGCGGCGGCGCGCCAGCGCGACGGTCGCCACGATCGCCGCCACGCTGACGACGCCCATGACGATGGGGAACGCGGCCTCGCCCGGCAGCCGCGCCGGGATGGCCAGCAGCCAGTAGAGCAGCGGGCCCGCGTGGTAGGTCTCGTCGGCCAGGCCCGTGGACGTCGATGACCACGGCCCGACGAGCGGCGTCAGCGAGGTCAGGACGTCGTACGCCCGCGTCGCGATGACCGCCCGATCGCCCTCCGGGGTCCATCCGGCGGCCAGCGCGCGGATCGTCGACACGATCGCGGGGATCGCCGCTGCGAGCCCCGTCGCCAGGACCAGCCCGCGCTCGGCCGCCCGGTCGGAGCCCGCAGTGGTCGGGCTCGCGGCCTCGGGTCGTGTCCGGACGGGGGAGATCATGCGGCGAAGGCGCTGACCCTACGGTTTTTTGGCACGAAGACCGTGTGGTCTCGTTCACCCGGCCGCGCGAGCCTCGCCCGGATGCGACGACAGCACTGCGAACGCGGGCAGGCGACGGTCGAGCTGGTGGCGCTGCTGCCGGCGCTCGCCCTGGTGGGCCTGCTCGTCTGGCAGGCGATCCTGGCCGGTCAGGCCGTGTGGCTCGCGGGCGCGGCCGCGCGCGCAGCCGCCCGCGCCGTCGCGGTGGGCGCCGAGCCCCTCCCCGCGGCCCGTCGCGCCCTGCCGCCCTCGCTCGAGCACGGCCTCGTGGTCCACGAGCCCGTGTCCGGCGGCGTCCGCGTCGCCATCCGCGTGCCGTCGGTGCTCGGCGGCGGCCACCTGACGACGATCCACGCGAGCGCGGGCTTCCCGGCGCAGTCATGAGCCGCCGGCCACCCGGCGAACCCGCCGCCACCCGCCGGCGCCGCCTAGGCGAATGCGGGCAGGCGAGCGTCGAGCTCGTCGCGCTGCTGCCCCTCGCGGCGGTGGTCGCGCTGGCTGCCGGCCAGCTGCTGGCGGCCGGCCAGGCGCGGGAGCTCGCGGGCAACGCCGCCGGCGCCGGCGCCGTCGCCCTGGTGCAGGGAGCAGAGCCTCGCGAGGCGGCTCTCGCCGCGCTGCCGGGCTGGTCGCGCGAGCGGGTCAAGCTGGACGTCGACGGTCGCCGCGTCGTGGTCCGGCTCCGGCCGCGCGCGGTGCTGCCGGGGCTCTCCCGGCGGCTCACCGCAACCGCGACCGCCGACGCGGGCCCGACCCGATGAAGGCGCTGCGCGACTTCCTCGTGGAGCCGGCTCCGGCCCGCTCGCCGACGGCCTCCCTCCCCGACGGGACTCGGCCCCCCGGTGCGGCCGCCGACGCGACGCGCGCCCGGTCCCGCTCCGCCGCCGTTCCGCCCGGCGTCGCTGTGCTCTGCCCACCCGGGCACGCGCTGCCCCTCGGCGCGGCCGTCGCGCTGCTGCTGCGCCGTAGCGCCCGCGCGCGCGCCGGCCTCGTCGTCGTGTGGGCGCAACCCCACGCCGCCCGCGCTGCATCCGGCGTGGCGGCCGCTCCGGCGGCGCGCCGGCTCGCGGCGGCGCTGGTGGCGCGAGGGCTGGACGCGCACGCGACCGGGCGGCTGGCCGTCGTCCGCGCGCCCGCCGATCCGGTGCAGGCGGTCGCCGTGGCGGCGCGGGCGATCGCAGCGGCCGGGCCGGCGCCCACGGTGCTCGCCCTGGGGCGTCGTGAGCAGCGATTCGACGCGCTCCTGGGCGAGCAGGACCGCGTCCTCGTCGCGGCTTCACCCGTCGCCGAAGCCGCGCTGGTCTCCCTCGCCCTCGCGGGCCTCGCCGCCGTCGCGCGCGAGGCCCGGGCCTGTCACGTCGAGCCGTCGCCGCTCGCCCGCGCGGTCGTCGCCTCGGGGGCCTGGGTGCCGCCGACCGTCCGGCGCCCGCTGGGCGATGCGCTCCGTGGGCTGGGACGGTGAGCCCGGCGACCGACGCTCGCGGTGAGCGCGGCCAGGCGCTGCTCCTGCTGCTCGGGATCCTGGTCGCGGTGCTCGTCGGCGCCGTCGTGCTGGGCGGGATCGCGTCGGGCGTGCTCGCCCACGGTGGTCGCCAGCGTGCGGCGGATCTCGCCGCGCTCGCCGCGGCGAAGGCCATGCGCGACGTCCACCATCGCGTGTTCGCCCCGCCGGTGGTGGCCGGCCGTGCCAACCCCGAGCACCTGTCGCGCGCGGCGTACCTCGCGCTCGGGCGCCGGATCGCGGCGGCGACCGCCGGGCGCAACCGGTCCGAGCGCGTGGCCGTGTCGTTCCCCGGCGGCGGCCTCGCGCCCGTCCGGGTGCGGGTGACGACGAGCGACCCGCTCGAGCTCGGCGCGGGCCACGAGATGAAGCTCGAGGCGACCGCGGAGGCCGAGCTGCTGCCGCCCGGCTCCGTGGCGCTCGGCGGCCCGGCGGGCAGCGGCGAGTACGCCGGCCCACTCGCCCACCGTGACGGCAAGCCGATGCGCCCGGACGTCGCCGCGGCCTACGACCGGCTGGCGGCAGCGGCGCTGCGCGACGGCCACCGGCTCCGCGTGACGAGCGGCTTTCGGACCGACGCGGAGCAGGCCCGGCTCTTCGCCGCCCGTCCCGACCCGCGCTGGGTCGCGCGCCCCGGCACGTCGCTGCACCGCCTGGGGACCGAGCTCGACCTCGGCCCGCCGTCGGCCTACCGCTGGCTGGCCGCCAACGCGCCCCGCTTCCACTTCGTCTTGCGCTACGCGTGGGAACCGTGGCATTGGGGGTTCGCGTTGAACGCGGGCACGCGATCGGTGGGGTACGGCCGCACGGCGCCCGGGGGCGCGGCGGTCGGGGGCGCGCTTCCCGGCTACGTCCCCGCGCGCTTCGCGCCCGCCCTGCGCCGCGCCGCGCAGCGCTGGAGCGTCTCGGCCGCGCTGCTGGCCGCGCAGGCGCGCAAGGAGTCGGGCTTCGATCCCCGCGCGCGCTCGCCGGCGGGGGCGCTGGGGATCGCGCAGTTCATGCCCGGGACGGCGCGGGCCTACGGACTACGGGACCCGTTCGACGCCGACGCCGCGATCGACGCGCAGGCCCACCACATGCGCGACCTGCTGCGGGCCTTCGGCTCGGTCCCGCTCGCGCTGGCGGCCTACAACGCCGGGGCGGGCCGCGTCCGGGCGTGCATGTGCGTCCCGGCCATCCCCGAGACGCAGGCCTACGTCGCCGACATCCTGGGCCTGCTCAGCGGGGGAGGCGCGATGCTCGACGCGGGCGGCGGGCTCACGGTCCGCCTGGTGCGATGACGCCCGCCAGCTCACCCTCGACGCGCCGGAGGACGTACCGGCACGCCTGGCCGACCGCAACCGTGGCGCGCCACCATCAGGCGGCGCGCCACGGCGCGGTGGGTTCCGAGCTGCTCGCGGAGGGCGAATCACACCTTTCGTGCGCCGTCCGCGGAGATCAGCGGCCGCCGAACGTGATGGTGTAGGTGCCGCCGGAGCCCCCCCAGGGCGTCAGGGGACTGACCGAACTTGCGAACTCGCCGTAGCTGGGGCTGAGGATGATGTCGCGGTGGCCAGGGCTGTTCATCCACCAGTTCACGGCCGCGCGCGGCGTGCCGAGGGAGCCGCCGCCCCAGTAGATGATCTCGTTGGTGTTCCACGGGTGGTAGGACGCCATACGGGTCTGGGGCGTGCTGTTGTCCGAGCCGGTGTGGCTCAGGAAGTGGTTGGTCACCATGTCCTGGTTGTGCTTGTAGGCCGCTCTGGCGAGCACGTTCACGTATGTTGAGCCGCGAAGCGAGATGTAGTAGCGAAGCGGGGCAAGGCCACGGGCCTGCCGCTCGTTGTTGATCAGGCATCGCGTCGCCGAGCTGGCCAGGTACTCCCGCTTGGCCGTCGGGGTCTGATCAGCCTGCGGTCCGCAGTTGACGGCGGCCTGGGCACCAACGGGTGCCAGCGCCATGGCGGCGCACGCTGCCACGGCAGCGCCGACGGCGGCGAGGCGCGCGCGGCGAGCGGAAAAGATGGTCACGTTCATGGTCTGCTCCTTGTCGAGGGCACTAGGGCCCCGGTTGCTTGGCGTCGCCAGTGTCGGTTCACGACGAGCGGGCGACTAGCGCCCCTAAGGGTGAGGTGAACCACCCCTGGGGCGGGGAAGCGGCGGGGTGCATGGGCGCGGGTCAGACCTAGGCTGCGAGCGCGGCGGTCCAGCATTGTGCGGGGGGGAAGCGGGGGTGGAGTAGGGTCGGCCTGGTCCTGGAGCAGCCGGGGGCTTTCAGAACCGACTCGTTCACGCTCGGCGTTCGACAGGAGGGAACGATGGGAACAGTCGAGAACGCTCAGATCGTGCGGCGGGGTTACGAGGCCTTCAACGCGGGCGACATGCAGACCCTGACCGAGCTCTTCGACGAGAGCGCCTCGTGGCATGTGCCAGGGCGGGGCCCGCTCGCTGGCGACCACGTTGGCCGCGAAGCGGTGTTCGCCTACTTCGGCCAGCTTGGAGGGCAGACGGGCGGAACCTTCCGAGCCACGTTGGAGTACTTGTCTGAGAGTGATGATGGCCGCGTGGTCGGCGTTCATCACAACAGCGCGGAGCGCGACGGCAAGCGCCTGGATGTTGGCCTGTGCCTCACCTTCGAGCTCAAGGACGGCCGGGTGGTGGACGGTCGGGAGCACTTCTTCGACCTCTACGCCTGGGACGAGTTCTGGGCCTAGCCACGGCCCGGCAAGCCCGGCAGGTCACGCTGCGGCTCGCGGCTCGCGGCTCGCCAGCGTCCGTCTTGTGGCCCGTGGTCAGTTCGGGCGGACGAGCTTGGCGTGCGCCGCGGCCTTGACGGGCTCGGGCGTCGTGCGGTTGGCTTCCAGCGCGGCGCGTAGGTCGTCGTCGCCGCCGACGATCATGTCGTGGCCGGCCATGAGTCCTTCGTAGCCGAGTCGCGCGACCTCTTGCCTGGGGAACTTCTTCAGGCGCCCGATCGGGGTGCTGTCGCCCATGCCGGCGCTGCTGTGGAAGTCGCTGTCTGTGGCGCCGGGCAGCAGCGCTGTGACGGTGATGCCGCGTTCCCGCAGTTCTTCGCGCAGTGTCTCGGCAAGCGAGTAGCCGAACGCTTTCGTGCCGCCGTAGACGCCTTCATAAGGCGTGGGTGTGGTTGCCGAAACTGACGAGACGATCAGAATCCGCCCGCTCCCTTTGGCCACCATGTGGTCGACAACACGCTTGGCCATGTGTGTGGTGCCGGTGACGTTGACGGCAGCACCTTCAGGTGGTCGTCGAGGTCGGTGTCGGCGAAGCTGCCGGAGGTGGCGATGCCAACGTTGAGGACCGCCACCTCGACAGGTCGGCCGAGTGATTCGATGAAGCGCCAGAACGCCTCGACGCCGTCGTAGGTGCTGGCGTCGGCTTGCTGGCTCCAGGCGTCGCCACCGAGCTCGCGCAGCGCTGCGCTCCCGTGGACGCGGTCGCTGGAGCCGGAGATCGCCACGTCATAGCCGTGTTGGGCGAGCTGCTTGGCGAGCTCGTAGCCGATGCCGGAGGAGGCGCCGGTGACGAAGGCGAGTGGACGCTGGTCGGTCATGCTCGTTCCTTACCCGCCCACCCTCGACCGCAGGCGAGCTGGTTTGCGGCTTCGTCGCCGAAGCGATATGCGATGGTCAGCTAGAAGAGCGCTTGCATGTCGAGAAGCTCTGACCGGCTCCGCTCACCAGGTGAAGGGCCATGCCAGGCGCGGCCCACGACGCCAGGAGACCCGAAGAAAATGACGCTCAAGCGGATGGACAACGTGCTCATCGTCGTCGAGGACCTCGAGGCCGCCAAGGCATTCTTCGCCGAGCTGGGGATGGAGCTGGAAGGCCAGACGCTGGTCGAGGGGCCGGCGGTGGACAGCACCGTCGGGCTCGACGGCGTCCGTGCCGACATCGCCATGATGCGGACCCCGGACGGCCACGGCCGGGTTGAGCTGACGAGGTTCCACACGCCGCCGGCGGTCAGGGCCGAGCCGGAGAGCGCGCCGGCGAACGCGCTGGGCATCCGCCGCATCATGTTCGCCGTCGACGACCTCGATGACGTCATCGCCCGCCTGCGCACCCACGGTGCCGAGCTCGTCGGCGAGATCGCGCAGTACGAGGACAGCTACCGGCTCTGCTTCGTGCGTGGCCCCGAGGGCTTCATCGTCGGACTAGCCGAGCAGCTCAGTTGAACCTCGACGGGCGCGGTCGGGAGCGGCCCCCGGTCGGTGAGAGCTCGAGCACCGTCGCTGTCGCAACGAGGCAAACGCGATAGGCCCGCCGCGCTGCGGCGCCACAATCGCTCTGGACGAAGCCAGACATTAGGGTGCTGCCGCCACTTGCAGATCGCAAACCACCTCCGAACGGACGCCGATGCCGGACACCACCTGCCACATGTCGATCTCGCTCGACGGTTTCGTCGCTGGGCCCGACCAGAGCCGCGAGGATCCACTCGGCAAGCGTGGGCGCGAGGTCCATGGCTGGCATCTCGGCGACGAGCGCGCCAACGACGCCGACGCGACGGCGGCCGGCTGGCTCATGCGCCCGCGCGGCGCGTACGTCATGGGGCGGAACATGTTCGGGCCGATCCGCGGCGAGTGGGATGAGGACTGGCGCGGCTGGTGGGGTCCCGAGCCGCCGTACCACGCGCCGGTGTTCGTGCTCACCCATCACGCTCACGAGCCGATCGAGATGGAAGGCGGGACGGTCTTCCACTTCGTCACCGGCGGCTTCGACGCCGCTTACGCAGAAGCGCGTGAGACGGCCGGCGAGAGCGGCGTAGACATCGCGGGTGGCGCCTCCACTGTGCGCCAGGCCCTCATTGCCGGGGTCGTCGACGAGCTCACGCTCGACGTCGCGCCGGTCCTGCTCGGCTCCGGCGAGCGGATCTTCGACGGCGTCGAGACGTTCGGGTTTGAGCCTGTGGAGGTCTTGCATTCGCCGCTAGCCACACACATCCGCTACCGGCGGGCGGGATGAGCCGATGAGGGGCGGCCCTGTGCTGCCGCTCCATACCTTCAGCGGGACGATTTCCGACTGAGCTGCCCCCGCTGCCCCGCAGCCTCGAGGCCGCAGCTCGAGCACCTCGACGAGCGGGTAATCGGTCGCTTCTGCAGTGGACTGCGATGAAGGAGTGCCACCCCGGACCACTGCTTGAGGCGCCGAGCGAGTGGCCTTGCGGGGTCATCCGCGATCCGGGAGGATCGCTCCGTCCTCACACTTTCCAGCCGGGAGGAGGCCTCCCATGCCGCTTTACCTCGGCCGCTTCAGCTACACGACGGACGCCATGAAGGCGCTGATCAGCGAACCACAGGACAGGAGCGCGGCGGCACGGGAAGTGGCGGAGTCACTTGGCGGCAAGCTCTTGGGCTTCTGGTTCGCCTTTGGCGAGTTCGACGGAGTCTTTCTGATGGAGGCGCCCGACAACGCGTCGGCAGCGGCGCTGGCTATGGCCGTCGGCGCCGGCGGAGCGTTATCGGAGGTCGAGACCACGGTTCTGCTCGACATGGACGAGGCCCAGGATGCGATGCGGAAGGCCGCCGCAGCAACGTACCGGCCGCCAGGTTAATTGGGCACCGCGCCTTCTTGATCGGCGAATCGGCAAGCGGGCGAGCACTCGTAGCGACGCGGCCGCGCTTCTGCTTGAAGGCACGAGCGGAACCGCGGGCGAGGGCAGGCGACACTCCCGAGTTGGACGAGACAGAGCAGTTGCGGCACCCCTGAGCGAACGTCGGACCTAGTTTGGAACCGTGGCGTTGGGGGTTCGCGTTGAACGCGGGCACGCGGTCGGTGGGGTACGGCCCCGCGGCGGAGCGCCGGCAAGCCACGTGGCGGGCGGCGCGCCGGATGCGGCCTACGCTCGCGCGCCGGCGGGCACCTCCGCGGTCACCGGCGCAAGCTCGACCGGGATCCCGTTGAGCACCGCGGTGCCCGACAGCGGCTCGAGCAGCTGCTCGTCGGCGAGCACGTTGGAGTTCGCGCCGGGCTGGGCGCTGCGCGACGCGCGAGCATCGCGCCCGGCGCGTCGTGGCCCCAGCCGTGCGGGATCGAGACGACGCCGGGCATGACGTCGTCGGTGACCTCGACGGGCACCTCGATCGCGCCCGCGCGCGAGCGCACGCGCGCCGGCGCGCCGTCGACGAGGCCGAGCCGCTCGGCGTCGTCGGGTGCACGTGCGCGGTGCAGCGCGCCGGGCCGCTCACGAGCAGCGGCAGGTTGTGCATCCACGAGTTGTTCGAGCGCAGGTCGCGCCGGCCGATCAGGACCAGGCCGCCGTTGCGCTCTCGCCCGAGCGCCGCGTGCAGCCGCTCGACGTCGGCGACGAGCGGCTCGCGGCGCGAGCTCGACCTTGCCGCTCGCGCGTCCGCAGCGACCTCGGGCAGGCGCGGCTCGAGCGGGCCGAGGTCGATCCCGTGCGGCGCCGCCTCGAGGTCGGCGAGCGTGAGCCCGTAGGGCGCCGCCGCGCAGCATCAGGTCGAGCAGGCGCTCGGGCCCGCCCGGCGAGCGAGGCCAGCACCTCGGCCGGGTCGGCCCTCGACCGCGAGCCGGTCGCGTCCGGCGCCGCGACGCCTCGGCGGCGACGATGTCGTCGAGCGCGGCGACGTCGGCGTCGGCGCCCTGGCCGGCGACGATCGCCGGTCAGCCGCAGCAGCGTCTCCCACTCGTCGGGCATGTCCTCGGGCGGTCGAGCACCGGCGGCGAGTAGTTGGCGACGTTGCGCACCGCGAAGCCGTAGCAGCGCGAGGTCGTAGTGCGAGCGCTCCAGCGGCGACGGCACGGGGAGGATCACGTCGGCGTGGCGCGTCGTCTCGTTGACGTAGATGTCGACGCTGACCATGAAGTCGAGCGACGTCGAGCGCGCGCGGTCAGCCGCTCGGCGTTCGGCGTCGACACGACCGGGTTGCCGGCGATCGTGATGCAGCGCGCGGACCTGGCCCTCGCCCGGCGTCTCGATCTCCTCGGCCAGGCAGGCGACCGGCAGCTCGCCGAAGATCTCGCGGCGCCCGCGCACGCGGCTGGCCCAGCGCCCGAAGCGCGCGCCGCGGCCGCGGCCCGGCTCGCCGCGCGTTCGCGCGTGCGCGCGGCAGCGGGAACATCGCGCCGCCCGGCCGGTCGAGGTTGCCGGTGAGCACGTTGAGCACGTCGACGAGCCAGCTCGCGGTCGTCCCGAAGCGCCTGCGTCGTCGTGCCGATGCGCCCGTAGACCGCGGCGCGTCGGCGCCGCGCGCGAGCTCGCGCGCCATGCGCCGCGATCGTCGTCGGCCGGGATCCCGCCGGTCGCGCCGCGACCGCCTCGGGCGTGAAGTCCGCGGCCAGCGCGCGCGACCTCGTCGACGCCCGTCGAGCGAGCTCGCGCGCGACCGGGCGCGACGAGGCCCTCGGCGAACAGCACGTGGACGAGCGCCATGAGCAGCAGCGCGTCGGTGCCCGGGCGGATGAACAGGTGCTCGTCGGCGACGCTTCGCGGTGCGCGTGCGCCGCGGGTCGACCACGACGACCTTCCCGCCGCGCGCGCGGATCGCCGCGCAGGCGGCCGCGCGACGTCGGGCGCGGTCATCAGCGAGCCGTTCGAGGCCAGCGGGTTCGCGCCGAGCATCAGCAGGTGGTCGGTGCGGTCGAGGTCGGGCACCGGCGACGGACGCGCCGCTGCCGAACATGCAGCGCCGCGGCCATCTGCTTGGGGTACTGGTCGACGGTGCTGGCCGTGAAGATGTTCGCGAGCCGCAGCGCCTTGAGCAGCACGCGGCCGTAGAGCAGCGCCGCGAGGCTGTGCGCCGCTCGGGTTGCCGAGGTACGCGCGCGACCGCGTCGCGGCCGTGCTCGGCCAGGATCGGCGGCAGCCGCTCGGCGATGACGGCGAACGCCTCGTCCCACGTCGCCGGGCTCGAGCTCGCCGTCGCGCGTCGCGCACCAGCGGCGTGCGCAGCCGGTCGGGGTCCTCGTGCAGCGCCTTGAGGCCGACGCCCTTCGGGCACAGGAAGCCGTGGGAGAAGACGTCCTCGCCGTCGCCGCGGACGCGCGGGACACCGTTCGTCGCCGACGGTGACCTCGAGGCCGCACGTGGCCTCGCAGAGCGGGCAGGTCCGGATGGCGGTCGGCATGCCGTCAGACTAGACCGCGCGCCGCGCGGCGGCCAGCGCGCGCTCGAGGTCGTCGTCGTCGACGTCGAGGTGCGTCACGGCCCGCACGCGGCGGGGGCCGAGCGTGCCCATCAGCACCCCGTCGGCCTCCAGGGCGGCGCAGAAGGCGGCGGCGTCGGCGACCTCGAAGACGACGATGTTCGTCTCCACGGTCGCGGTGTCGAGCGTCACGCCGTCGAGCTCGGCGAGGCCAGCGGCCAGGCGCGCCGCGCGCTCGTGGTCGTCGGCCAGGCGCTCGACGTGGTGGTCGAGCGCGTGCAGACCGCCCGCGGCGATGATCCCGGCCTGGCGCATCGCGCCGCCGAGCATCTGCTTGTAGCGCCAGGCCTCGGTGATGAGCTCGACCGAGCCGGCCAGGCACGCGCCGACGGGCGCCCCGAGCCCCTTGGTGAAGTCGATCCAGGCGGTGTCGAAGCCCTCGGCCCAGTCGACGGCGGGCACGCCGGAGGCCACCACGGCGTTGAGCAGCCGGGCACCGTCGAGGTGCGAACGCAGCCCATGCGCGGTGGCCACGCCGAGCACGGCCTCGACCTGCGCGAAGGGCCAGAGCCGGCCGCCGTGCAGGTTCGTCGGCTGCTCGACGCAGACCACTCGCGGGCGCGGGGCGTAGCGGTTGCCGGGGCCGTGCGCGGCGATCGCCGCCTCGAGCGCCTCCGGCTCGAACATGCCGGCCGCGCCCTCGACGATCGTGACGATCGCTCCCGAGAAGGCGGCAGGCCCGCCCGCCTCGGACGACAGCGGATGCGTGTCACGCCCCAGCAGCAGCTCGTCACCGCCGGGCCGGACGTGCAGCCGGATGGCGATCTCGTTGCACATCGTCCCGCTGGGGAGGAAGACCGCCGCCTCGTGGCCGAGCAGCTCGGCGACGCGCGCCTCGAGCGCGAGCACCGTCGGGTCCTCGCCGCGCTGCTCGTCGCCGACCTCCGCCTCGGCCATCGCGCGGCGCATGGCCGGCGTCGGCTTCGTCTGGGTGTCGGACCAGAGGTTGACGAGGCCGGGCACGGCGCTGAATCTACTTGGCCATCCGCCCGTCGGCGGGGACGAGCAGCCCCTTCTCCTCGACGAGCTCCAGCGCGAGCGTCTTGTAGCCCGACGCCGTCGAACACGACGGTGACATGTCGTCCTCGACTGCGCCGCACCGTGCCCGCGCCCCACTCGGGGTGCTCGACGCGCGCGCCGACGGCCGAACGGCCCGTCCGCGGTGGCCACCGCCGTTGCGTCCCGCGCCCGGCGTCGCAGACGTCGCAGCTTCCGCACGGCGGCGTCGTAACGCCTCGCCGAAGTAGCCGAGCACGAACGCGCGGCGGCAGCCGTCGTTCTCCGCGTAGCCGCGCATCATCTCGACGCGCGAGCGGTCGAAGGCCTCGCGGTCCTCCTCGGCCTCGCGCGGCCTCGCGACGACGGCCTCGTCAGGTCGGCGCTCGCGGTGCGCGGCCTCGATCTGCCCGTCGTCGAGGACCTGGACGAGCCCGGCCTCCTCGAGGTGGTGCACGGCGGTCGCGAGCTTCGTGCGCGACAGCGAGGTCGTCGCGCAGCTCGGCCGGGTCGACCGGGACCGTCGATCGCGCGCAGCGCCTGCGCGACCCGGTCGAGCGTCGTCGTGCTCGACCTCGCCCGAGGCGAAGAAGCGCCGCAGGCCGAGGTCCTGCGGGCGGTAGAAGAGGACCGCCTCGGCGGGCTCGCCGTCGCGCCCGGCGCGGCCGAGCTCCTGGTAGTAGGCGTCGACGGACTCGCTGATGTCGTGGTGGAAGACGAAGCGCACGTCGGGCTTGTCGACGCCCATGCCGAAGGCGATCGTCGCGACCATCACGTCGACGTCGCCGTCGTCGCCCATGAACGCCTCCTGGGTCTGCTCGCGCCGGCGCGGGCTCATCCCGCCGTGGTAGGCGCGGCGCGCACGCCGCGCTCGCGCGAGCGCCGCCGCGAGCTCCTCGGCGCCGCGCTTCGTGGCGCGCGTAGACGATGCCCGGCCCCTCGGCGGCCTCCACGCGCGTCGAGCAGCGGCGCCGGTCTTGCGCTCGGCGTCGTGGAAGGCGCCGCACCCCGAGCCGGATGTTCGGCCGGTCGAAGCCGTTGACGATGATCTCGGGGTCGCGCATCCCCAGGCGCGCCGACGATCTCGTCGCGCACGGGCGGCGCGGCCGTCGCGGTCAGGGCCAGCAGCGGCGGGTCGCCGAGCGCCTCGCGCGCCTCGGCCAGGCGCAGGTAGTCGGGCCGGAAGTCGTGGCCCCACTGCGAGACGCAGTGCGCCTCGTCGACGACGAACAGCGACGGCGCCGCCTCGCGCAGCTCGCGCGACCGTCTCGTCGGCCAGCTGCTCGGGCGCCAGCAGCACGAACTCGAGCTCGCCGGCGCGCAGCTCCTCGAGCACCTCGTCGCGCTCGCGTCGGTCAGCGTCGAGTTGAGCGTCGCCGCCTGCGGCGGTCGTCCTCGCGCTCCTCGACGGACTCCATCTGGTCCTGCTGCAGCGCGATGAGCGGCGAGACGACGATCGTCGGGCCGTCGAGCAGGAGGCCGGCGAGCTGGTAGATCGCCGACTTGCCCGAGCCGGTCGACATGACGCGAGCGTGTCCCGCCCGCCGACGACGCTGCGACGCGCCTCGAGCTGGCCGGGGCGCAGCGTCGCGTAGCCCAGATGGCGCTCCGCGACCCGCTCGATGTCCCGGTCGCGAGCCACCACAGCCACGCTACCCGGCGACACGTCGTCCCTATGCTCGAAGCGATGGCTTCCACGCCCACTTCCGAGGGCCGGCGCTCGCGCCTGGCCGAGCAGCGCAAGAACCTGCCGGACGGCCCGGGCGTCTACCTGTTCCGCGACGGCGCGGGCAAGGTCATCTACGTCGGCAAGGCCAAGTCGATCCGCAAGCGCGTCGCCGGCGCACTTCTCCAACCGCGGTGACGCGCGGCGCCGACGAGATGGTCGAGCTCGATCGAGTCGGTCGAGTTCCTGCTCGGTCGCCACCGAGACCGAGGCGCTGCTGGCCGAGCAGAACTTCATCAAGCAGTACCAGCCGCGCTTCAACATCCGGCTGCGCGACGACAAGTCCTATCCGTTCATCGCGATCTCGATGGACGAGGACTTCCCGCGCGTCTACTTCACGCGCGAGCGCCACCGCCGCGACCGCGCTCTACTTCGGCCCGTACTCCAACGCCAAGCGCATGCGCTCGACGCTCGACGCTGCTCGGCAAGGTCTTCCTGTTCCGCTCCTGCCAGGGCGACGGAGCCCGGGCCGGCGCACCGGCTCGCCGTGCCTGGACTACTACATCAAGCGCTGCGGGGCGCCCTGCGTCGGCTACGTCACGCGCGAGGAGTACCGCGAGTCGATCGACGGCGTCATCGCCTTCCTGTCGGGCCGCTACCGCGAGATCGAGCGCGACCTCGAGCGGCGCATGAGCGAGGCGGCCGCGGCCCAGGAGTTCGAGCAGGCGGCGCTCGAGCGCAACCGCCTGCAGCGCGGTGCGCTCGCTGCTCGAGCGCCAGCGCGTCGCCAACGAGTCGGTCGGCACGCTCGACGCGGTCGCCGTCGCCGTCGACGGCACCGACGCCAACGCGCAGGTCTTCCAGGTCCGCGACGGCGTGCTCTCCGACCGCCAGTCGTTCTACCTCGACGAACGAGGCCGAGCGCGAGCGAGGCGAGGTGGTCGAGGAGTTCCTGCTGCAGTACTACGGCGACGCGATGTCGATCCCGCCGCAGGTCATCGTCCAGGACGAGCTCGAGGACGCGCGGCGCTGGCCGAGGCGCTCGGCGAGCGCCGCGGCGCGCGCGTCGAGGTGCGCGCGGCCGAGCGCGGCGACAAGCGCCGGATCCTCGAGCTCGCCGAGCGCAACGCGAAGCTCGCGCTCGACCAGGAGCGCCTGAAGGCCGAGCGCCGCCGCCAGCAGCGCGTCGAGGCGCTCGACGGGCTGCAGGAGGCGCTCGGCCTCGACGCGCTGCCGCTGCGGATCGAGTGCTTCGACATCTCGAACCTGATGGGCACGCACACGATCGCCGTCGATGGTCGTCTTCGAGGGCGGCGCGCCGAAGAAGTCCGACTACCGGCGCTTCAACGTCCGCGGGCTGCGAGGAGGGCGTGCCCGACGACTTCGCGGCGATGGAGGAGGTGCTCGCGCGGCGGCTCGCCCAGTGGGAGCGCCAGCAGGACCTGTCGCCCGCACGACCCCAAGCGCAACGAGTCGTTCGCGACGCTGCCGAACCTGATCGTCATCGACGGCGGCCCGGGCCAGCTCGTCGGCGGGCCTGCGCGCGCTGCAGGGCTTCCGCGAGCGCGGCGTCGCGGTCATCTCGCTGGCCAAGCGCATCGAGGAGGTCTTCGTCCCGGGCGCGCGCGCGCCGATCGTGCTGCGCCCACGACACCCCGGCGCTGCAGCTGCTGCAGCGCGTGCGCGACGAGGCGCACCGCTTCGCGATCACCCACCACCGCACGCGCCGCGACCAGGCGATGACCGAGTCGATGCTCGACGACCTGCCCGGCATCGGGCCCGACGCGCAAGCGCGCGCTGCTCAAGCACTTCGGCTCGCCCGAGGCGGTGCTCGCGGCCTCGCGCGAGGAGCTCGAGGCGGTGCCCGGGCTGCCCGGCGAAGACCGCGCGCGAGCTCTACGCGCACCTGCACCGCACCAGCGGGTGAGACGGCACGGCCCGAGTGACCGCCACCGGCGGCGCTGTCACCACACGTTCGACACGGATGTCCGAACCGGACGACACAGTTCCGGACATGGCCGTCGCCAAGCCGCCGCGCAGGCGCCTGAGGCTCGCGCGCCGCGACCGCAGCGTCCGCTTCCGGACTCGCCGACGGCTACGGCCGTTCGCCGCGTCGCGGCCTCGAGGACCTCGTCGTCATCACCGGCTTCTCGGGCGCCGGCAAGTCGACGGCGATGAACGTCTTCGAGGACGCGGGCTACTTCTGCGTCGACAACCTGCCGCCGGAGATGATCCGCGCGCTCGTCGAGCTGTTCGTGCACGAGGGCTCGAAGGTCGAGCGCGCGGCGGTCGTCTCCGACGTGCGCGGCGGCGACTACTTCGAGGCGCTGCGCGCGGTGCTCGACGACCTCGACGCGCCTGGGCATCCGCCACCGCGTGCTGTTCCTCGACGCCGACGACCAGACGCTGCTGACGCGCTACAAGGAGACGCGCCGGCGCCACCCGCTGCGCCGGGGGCGCAGTCCGTCGCGGAGGGCATCGCGGCCGAGCGCGCGCTGCTCGAGCCGCTGCGCGAGCGCGCCGACCTCGTCATCGACACGACCGGCCTGAAGGCGCACATGCTGCGCCGCCAGATCGCCGACGAGTTGCTGCCGCGCGACGCCCGCCGCGCGCCTGGCCGTGACCTTCCAGAGCTTCGGCTTCAAGCACGGCCCGCCGCGCGACGCCGACCTCGTCTTCGACGTGCGCTTCCTGCCCAACCCGCACTACGAGGCCGAGCTGCGCCCGCTGACCGGCCACGACGCGCGCGTCGTCGAGCTACGTCGCGCGCGACGGCAAGCTCGACGAGTTCTACGAGCGCCTCGACGCGCTGCTGGACTTCCTGCTGCCGCAGTACGTCGCCGAGGGCAAGGCGCACCTGACGATCGCGATCGGCTGCACCGGCGGCCGCCACCGCTCGGTCGCGATCGCCGAGCACCTCGCGCGCGCGCTACCGCGAGCGCGACGACCTGCTCGTCGAGGTCGCCCACCGCGACGTCGACCTGTCGCCGCGCCGAGGCATACTGCCACGTGCGTGCTCGACCACGTCGGCTTCGAGGTCGCCGACCTCGCGCGCTCGGCCGCGTTCTACGACGCCGTGCTCGGCCGCCTCGGCGCGCGGCGCGTCGTCGACGGCCCGGCCGCGATCGCCTACGGGCTCGCACGAGCCGCGGCTCTGGATCGTCGCGCGCGGCCGCGCGCCGGCGCCCGGCTTCGGCCACGTCGCGCTGCGCGGCGTCCGGCCGCGCCGCGGTCGACGCGGCCCACGCCGCGGGCCTGGCCGGCGGCGGGTCGCGACGACGGCGCGCCCGGGCCCGCGGCCGCAGTACGGCCCGCGCTACTACGCCGCCTACCTGCTCGACCCCGACGGCCTGCGGGTCGAGGTCGTCACCGGGGCGCACTGAGCTAACGTGCTCGGCCTTCCCTGGCCCTGAGACCAAAGGACTGACTGACTCCATGCCCGTACGCGTCGGGATCAACGGCTTCGGCCGGATCGGCCGCAACGTGTTCCGCGCCGCCCACGCGCAGGGCGCTGACATCGAGTGGGTCGCGGTCAACGACCTGACCGACACCAAGACGCTCGCCCACCTCCTCAAGTACGACTCGATCCTCGGGCCCTTACCCGGGCACCGTCGAGGCCTCGGGCGACGGCCTGGTCGTCGACGGCAAGGAGCTGAAGGTCCTCGCCGAGCGCGACCCCGCCGCGCTGCCGTGGGGCGACCTCGGCGTCGACGTCGTCATCGAGTCGACCGGCTTCTTCACCGAGCGCGAGAACGCCGCCAAGCACCTCGACGGCGGGCGCGAAGAAGGTCATCATCTCGGCGCCGGCCAAGGGCGAGGACATCACGGTCGCGCTCGGCGTCAACTTCGACCAGTACGACCGCGACGCAGCACCACGTCATCTCCAACGCGTCGTGCACGACGAACTGCCTGGCGCCGTTCGCCAAGGTCGTCAACGACACGGTCGGCATCAAGCACGGCCTGATGACGACGATCCACGCGTACACGGCCGACCAGCGCCTGCAGGACGCGCCGCACAGCGACCTGCGCCGCGCCCGCGCCGCGGCGGTCAACCTCGTGCCGACCTCGACCGGCGCCGCCAAGGCCGTCGGCCTCGTGCTGCCCGAGCTCAACGGCAAGCTGCACGGCTTCGCGATCCGCGCGCCCGTGCCGACCGGCTCGGTCGTCGACCTCACGTTCGAGGCGACGCGCGAGACGACCGTCGAGGAGGTCAACGACGGCGTTCCGCGCCGCCGCGGCCAGCGACGCGCTGAACGGCATCCTCAAGTACACCGAGGAGCCGATCGTCTCGACCGACATCGTCAAGGACCCCCACTCGTCGATCGTCGACGGCAGCTCACCGCGGTCATCGACGGCACGCTCGTCAAGGTCGTGAGCTGGTACGACAACGAGTGGGGCTACTCCAACCGCGTCGTCGACCTCGCGCAGCAGGTCCTCTAGCCGGAGCGGCCGATGCGGGGGCTCGACGACGTCGAGGTCGACGGGCGCCGCGTCCTCGTCCGCGTCGACTTCAACGTCCCGCTGCGAGGACGGCGCGATCACCGACGACACGCGCATCCGCGCGGCGCTGCCGACGATCGAGGCGCTGCGCGAGCGCGGCGCGCGGCTGGTCCTCGCCGCGCACCTCGGGCGGCCGAAGGACCGCGAGCCCGAGCTCTCGCTGCGCCCGGCCGCCGACCGGCTGGCCGAGCTGCCGGCGCCGACGTGACGCTCGCCCCGGCCGTCGTCGGCCCGGAGGTGGAGGCCTTCGCCGAGCACCTCTCGCCAGGGCGACGTGCTGATGCTCGAGAACGTCCGCTACGAGCCGGGGGAGACGAAGAACGACCCCGAGCTGGCGCGCGCGTACGCGCGCGCTGTGCGACGTCTACGTCAACGACGCCTTCGGCGCCGCCCACCGCGCCCACGCCTCGACCGAGGGCGTCGCCCACCACGTGCCCGACAGGGCCGCCGGCCTGCTGCTGCAGCGCGAGGTCGAGACGCTGACCGGGCTGCTCGAGGATCCCGGCCGCCCGCTCGTCGCGATCGTCGGCGGCGCGAAGGTGACCGACAAGATCGGCGTCATCGACGCGTTCCTGGACCGCGCCGACGCGATCCTGATCGGCGGGGCGATGTGCTTCCCGTTCTTCAAGGCCCAGGGCCACGCGGTCGGCGACTCGCTGTGCGAGGAGGAGGGCATCGAGCCGGCGCGCCGCGCGCTGCAGGAGGCGGGGGAGGAGGGCAAGGCGACGCTGCACCTGCCCGCCGACCTCGTGCTCGGCGACCGCTTCGCCGCCGACGCGCAGCGCCGCGACCTCGACGGCGTCGACGTGCCCGACGGCTGGATGGGCCTCGACGTCGGCCCGCGCACCGCCGAGCGCTACGCGGCCGAGATCGCCGGCGCGGGCACGGTGTTCTGGAACGGGCCGATGGGCGCCTTCGAGCTCGAGCCGTTCGCCGCCGGCACGCGCGCCGTGGCCGAGGCGGTGGCCGCCGCGCCGGGCACGACGGTCGTCGGCGGCGGCGACAGCGCCGCGGCGCTGCAGGCCTTCGGCCTGGCCGACCGCGTCACCCACCTGTCGACGGGCGGCGGCGCGTCGCTCGAGCTGATCGAGGGCAAGACGCTGCCCGGAGTGGAGGTGCTGCGATGACGCCGTGCGCACGCCGCTGATCGCGGGCAACTGGAAGATGCACAAGACGGTCGCGGAGGCGGAGGAGTTCGTCCAGGCGCTGCTGCCGCGGGTGTCGAGCGTCGACGGCGTCGAGATCGCGCTGTGCGCCCCGTTCACCGCGCTGGGCCCGCTCGTCGACTCCACCCGGGGCTCGCGCGTGGAGGTCTTCGCCCAGAACATGCACGAGACCAGCCACGGCGCGTACACCGGCGAGGTGTCGACCGCGATGCTGGCCGAGCTCGACGTCCACGGCGTCGTGCTCGGCCACTCCGAGCGCCGCGAGCTCTTCGGCGAGACCGACCGCGCGCTGGCGGACAAGGTCCCCGCGGCGCTCGACGCCGGCCTGCGCGTGATCCTGTGCGTCGGCGAGACCGAGGACGAGCGCGAGCACGGCGAGACGGAGCGCAAGCTGCGCCACCAGGTCCAGGAGGGGCTCGACAAGGTGAGCGACGACGCCTCGGGGACATCGTCCTGGCCTACGAGCCGATCTGGGCGATCGGCACCGGCCGCGTCGCGACGCGCCGAGCAGGCCCAGGAGGCGGTCGCCTTCGTCCGCGCGCTCGTCGCCGGGCGCGACGCCGAGCAGGCGCAGCGCACGCGCGTGCTCTACGGCGGATCGGTCAAGCCGGAGAACGCGAGCGAGCTGCTCGGCCTGCCCGACGTCGACGGCGCGCTGGTCGGCGGCGCGTCGCTCGACGTCGCGTCGTTCGCGGCGCCTCGTGGTGGCGGCCGCGGCGCGGTGAGGCCCGTCGCGCTCATCGTGCTCGACGGCTGGGGACTAGCGGACCCCGGGCCCGGCAACGCGGTGTCGCTGGCGAGCACCCCGGTGTTCGACGACCTCTGGGCGCGCTTCCCGCACACGCAGCTGGAGGCCTGCGGGCCCGCCGTCGGCCTGCCGGAGGGCCAGATGGGCAACTCCGAGGTCGGGCACCTGAACCTCGGCGCCGGCGCGGTGGTCAAGCAGGACCTCACGCGGATCGACGAGGCGGTGCGCGACGGGACGCTGGCCGCCAACGAGGTGCTGCGCGCCGCGATGACCGGCGCCGAGCGCGTGCACCTGATCGGCCTGGTCTCCGACGGCGGCGTGCACTCCTCCGACCGCCACCTGCGCGCGCTGATCGAGCTCGGCGCGGAGCTCGGCGCGCCCGACGTGGTCGTCCACGCCTTCACCGACGGGCGCGACACGCTGCCGACCGCAGGCGCCGGCTACGTCGGCGAGGTCGAGGGCTGGTGCGCGACGGCCGGCAACGCCCGCGTGGGGTCGGTCGTCGGGCGCTACTTCGCGATGGATCGCGACAAGCGCTGGGACCGCGTCCAGCGCGCCTACGACCTGCTCGTCCACGGCCGCGGCGAGCACGCGGCCGCGAGTGGCGCCGAGGCGGTGCGGGCGGCCTACGAGCGCGACGAGACCGACGAGTTCATCGCACCGACGACGGCGGGCGACGACGCGCGCATCCGGCCCGGCGACTCGGTCCTGGCCTTCAACTTCCGCCCCGACCGCATGCGCGAGATCACCATGGCGCTGGCCGACGCGGAGTTCGACGCGATCGACCGGGGCGGCGCCGAGCCCGTGCGGCGCTACACGTGCCTGACCGAGTACGAGGAGGGCTGGCAGTACCCGGTCGCGTTCCCGCCGGCCCGCCCCGGCATCACGCTGCCGCACGTGGTCGCCGCAGCCGGCGGGCGCCAGCTGCACGTCGCCGAGACCGAGAAGTACCCGCACGTCACGTACTTCTTCGGCGGCGGCGAGGAGGAGCCAGAGGCCGGCGAGCGGCGCGAGCTCGTCCCGTCGCCGCGTGACGTGCCGACCTACGACCACAAGCCCGAGATGAGCGCCAGGGAGGCGAGCGCGGCGTTCACCGGCGCGTGGCGCGAGGCGGCGGCCGCGGGCGAGCCGTTCAGCTTCGGCATCATCAACTTCGCCAACGCCGACATGGTCGGGCACACCGGCGTGATCCCCGCCGCGGTCCGCGCGATCGAGACGGTCGACGCGTGCCTGGCCGACGTCGTCGCGGCGGTCGCAGAGACGGGCGGCGTGTGCGTGGTGACCGCCGACCACGGCAACGCCGATCACATGCTGGAGCCCGACGGCTCGCCCAACACCGCCCACTCGCTCAACCCCGTGCCGCTCGTCGTCACCACCGAGGCGGGCACGCTGCGCGACGGCGGCATCCTGGCCGACGTCGCACCGACGCTGCTCGAGCTCGCCGGGCTCGAGCAGCCGGCCGAGATGACCGGTCGCTCGCTGCTGCGCAGCTGAGCGCGGGCGCCGGCTTGCCTTGCACCGCCCGCGGATCTAGCGTCGGGTCATGCGGGGCGCGCGCCGGACCCTCGGTCTGCTGTGTGGCGCCGCGCTGTGCTGCGGCGCGGTGCCGGCGACCGCGCAGGTCCCGATCCCCCAGGACCCCGGCGAGCTCGCGCAGATCCAATCGTTCTCCGGTCGCACCGCGGCGCCGAGGCCGGTGCGCGCGCCGGCGGTGCCCCGCCACCCGTTCATGGCCGCCAACGGGCGCAGCAACGTGCACAACGACGCCTACCAGACCGACAGCTACACCTGGCCGGGGCCGCTGGGACGCGACCCGCGCGTGTTCTCGCAGCACCTGGGCACGGTCGCCAGCTGCGGGATCACCATCGCCTTCGACCGCCGCGGGCGGCTGGTCACGATCTGCATCTCCGGCACCGGCGTCCGCCTCACGCTGCTGCATCCGCAGACGCTCGCGACGCTGGCGACGCACGACCTGCCGCCCCGGGTCATCCCGCCGGGCCGCAGCCCGTTCACGACGTCCGGCGGCGCCTACTTCTACCTCGACCACCACGACCGCGCGGTCGTCGCGGTCCGCCGGCGCATCCACGTGATCGCGCTGCGCGGCGGCGCGGGCAACCCGCGCTGGGAGCGCGTCCGCACGTACAACGTCGAGCGCCATGTCCCGCCCGACGACCAGCTCAACTCCGCGCTCCCCGACTGGAGCGGGCGGCTGTGGTTCGTCTCGCGCACCCACGGCATCGTCGGGGTGCTCGACCGGCGTACCGGGCGGCTGCTCGGCAGCCGGCGGACCGGGGAGCCGATCGGCAACTCCTTCGCCGTGGACGAGACCGGCGGCGTCTTCATCGTCACCGACGGCGCGATGTACCGCTTCGACGCCACCCGCCGCGGCACGCCGCGGATCAGCTGGCGCGCGCGCTACCGCAACACGGGGACGGTGAAGCCGGGCCAGTTCGACCCGGGCTCGGGTACGACGCCCACGCTCATGGGCAGCCGCTACGTGTCGATTGCCGACAACGCCGACCCGATGAACGTGGTCGTCTACCGGCGCGCAAGGCGCCTGTCGCGCCGCGCGCGCCTCGTCTGCGAGCACCCCGTCTTCCGCAAGGGCGCGGGCGCGACCGACAACTCCCTGATCGGCACCGGCAGGTCCATGATCGTCGAGAACAACTACGGCTACGCCCCGCCGCCGGAGGCCACCGAGATGGGCCGGACGACGGCGCCGGGGATCGAGCGCGTCGACATCGACCGCGACGGTCAAGGCTGCCACACGGTCTGGAAGAGCCCGGAGATCTCGCCCAGCACGGTGCCGAAGCTGTCGCTCGCGACCGGCCTGGTCTACGCGTACACCAAGCCGGCGGGCACGCCGGACGCCTGGTACCTCACCGCGCTCAGCTTCCACACGGGCCGCACGGTCTGGCGCCGGCTCACCGGGACAGGGCTGTTCTTCAACGTGCACTACGCAGGCCTGGCCATCAGCCCGGCCGGCGTCCTGTACACGGGCGTGCTCGGCGGCACGGTCGCCGTCACGGACCGCTGAGCGCCGCAACTCCGCCGCCCGTCGCGGGTTGCGGCGGACATGAGGAAGCTGCTCGTGATGATCTGCACGTTGTTCGTGGCCGCGCTGGTCGCGGCGAGCGCCGCCGGCGGCCGGGAGGACGGTGACGACCGCAAGCTCAACGTGGTCGTCCTCATGACCGACGACCAGACGGTGGAGTCGCTGCGCGTCATGCCGCGCACGCGGGCGCTGCTCGGCGACCGCGGCACGACGTTCACGCGGATGTTCGCCTCCTACCCGCTGTGCTGCCCGTCGCGCGCGACCTACCTGACCGGGCAGTACGCGCACAACCACGGCGTGCTCGGCAACCGCCCGCCGAACGGGGGCTACGGCGCGTTCACCGACCGCGCGAACGCGCTGCCCGGCTGGCTGCGCCGCAAGGGCTACGACACGATCCACATCGGCAAGTACCTCAACGGCTACGGCCGCGACGAGGGCGCCACCGTGCCGCCAGGCTGGAGCGACTGGCAGGGGTCCGTCGACCCGTCGACGTACCTGATGTGGGGCTACCGCCTCAACGAGAACGGCACGATCCGCCAGTACGGCCGGCCCAACGTGGAGAACCCGAGGCTGTACCAGACCGACGTCTACCGCGACAAGGCGATCCAGGCCATCCGCAGCCGCGCGGGCGGCGACACGCCGTTCCTGCTCAGCGTCGCCTTCCTGGCGCCCCACAGCGAGGCGGGCGGCCAGCAGCGCGCCCAGTCCGTGCGCCCGGCGCCCCGCCACCGCGGGACCTTCGCCGCCGAGCCGATCGCCCGCGCGCCTTCGTTCGACGAGGAGGACGTCTCCGACAAGCCCTCGTTCCTGCGCGGCGCCTACCCGCGCCTGCGGCCGGGGCAGGTGGCGCGCATCGACGCCAACGAGCGCAGCCGTCTCGAGTCGCTGCTCGCGGTCGACGAGGCGGTCGAGGCGATCGTCGGGGCGCTGCGCGACACGGGCAAGCTCGACGAGACGCTGATCCTGTTCACCGCCGACAACGGCTTCTTCGCCGGCGAGCACCGCATCCGCAGCGGCAAGTACCTCGTCTACGAGCCGTCGGTGCGGCTGCCGATGCTCGTGCGCGGGCCGGGCATCCCCGCGGGCCGGACGTCCGACGAGCTGGTGGCCAACGTCGACCTCGCGGCGACCGTGGTCGACGCGGCGGACGCCGATGCGGGCCGGCGGCTGGACGGGCGCTCGCTGCTGCCCTTCGCCCGGCGGCCGTCACGCGAGACCGACCGCGCGCTCCTGCTCGAGACCGCGCAGACGGCCGACAACGGCGACCTCGACCAGGACGGCGGGCCCCTGGGCCCGGGCCGCGCGATCCCGACCTACCGCGCGGTGCGCACCGACCGCTACAAGTACGTCGAGTACTCGACCGGCGACCGCGAGCTCTACGACCTGCGCCGCGATCCCGACGAGCTGGCCTCGGTGCACGCAGACCCCCGCTACGCGCGGACGCTCGCGGCGCTGCAGCGTGAGCTCAAGCGGCTGCGGCGCTGCAGCGGCGCGGCCTGCCGCCGCGACACGGGCCGGATCCCGTCACCCGGCGGTGACACGCGGCGCTGACGTCAGGTCCGGACCACCGAGAAGACGCCCTCGACCGTCCCCTTGACGGCGCGGCTGGTGGCGGACAGCCTGAACGGCACCCTCACGACGCCGACCCCGGGCCTGCTGGGGAGCGGGATGACGAGCCTGGTCCTCCCGGTGCGGACGCGGAAGCGCCGGCCCGCGGCGGTGAGTGTGGCCGGCGCTGACGCGCGGATCCTCACGGTCACCGTGCGGGCGTTCTTCGCGACCCTGTTCGGCAGGTCGACGGCGACGATGTGCAGGCGGCGAGCGGTCACACGCACCGGGAGCGTCACCGAGCCCTGAAGCCCAGCCGCGTCGCGTGCGACGAGCCGCAGCCGTCGTGTCGCGGAGGGGAGGGCGACGCTGAGCCGGGCGCCGGTGCCCAGCCGCTTGCGCCCCGCGAACCAGGTGAGCGCCTTGCCGGTGAGTTGGCGGCCGCGGTCGTCAGACGCGCTTCCGGCGAGCTTGATCCTCTCTCCGGCGCGGATGAGCGAGCCGGCCTGGGGGCTCAGGATCTGCGGCTGCGGCGCGATCCCGTCGACCGTGAAGGCGCCCGACGTCACGCTCCCCTCCGAGAACCCGTCGCTGATGCTGACGCGCAGCCGCGCCCGCTTGCTGCCGGCCAGGAAGCCGGCGGGCACCGTCGCGCGGCCGTCGCTCGGGCCGCCGTGCACGGTACGCCACGTGCGCCCGCCGTCCGGAGAGAAGTCGACGGTCGCGGCGAGGGCATCCCGGTCGGGGTCCGACGCCTGCCAACGGACCTCCAGCAGGCCGCCGCCGCGCACGCGCGCCCCGCGCTTGGGCGCGCTCAGCCGGACGGTCGGTGGGCGTGATCGCTGCAGGCGGTGCAGGACCGTGCCCTCGCGGAGCAGTTCGACGGCCACGGCGCCGGGAGCCACCGGCCCGGAGAACGGGCCTCCTCCGTCGGCGCCCGCTTCACTGGAGGGGCGGACGACGATCCCCGCCTCCAGCAGGACCCGGGCGCCCGCGCTCAGCGAGCGCAGGACGTACGGTGACGACGCCACCGGCTCGGGCACTGCGTCCTGTCCGTCGGGGGGCACGACGCGCGCGATCTGCCCGCCCGCAGGCCCGGCGGTGCCGACGGCGAACCCCGGTCCCGTCTGGGCGGCCGCCGCCCTCGCCGCGCTGCGCGCGGCCGCGGCTGCGCTGCGCGGCCGGCTCACGAGCCCGACCCGCGTCCCGAGGTCGCCCAGCTCGCGGGCGAACCGGTTCCAGTTGCGCGCCGACAGCCACGCCGTGCCGTCGGAGGCAGCCGTGTCACCGCCACCGCAGTACGACATCAGGTCGAACAGGGTCGGGTTGGCCGTCCCCCCGCCGGCGGCCTCGTAGGGACCGTCGACGCTGGCTTCACCATCGCCGTAGCCGACGATGAGGCCGCCCGGACCGACCACCGGTTCGCGCGCGAACTTCACGCCCTGCAGGCGTCCCTGGCCGTCCGCTGCCCACGGCTCGACCCCGGCCGCGTCGTTGCACGTGCCGTTGTGCGGCGCGGTGAGGACGTGCCCCAGCTCGTGGGCCGCGGCGGTGAGCGGCCGGGTTCGCGATGTCGCGTGGAAGTACGGCGTCCCGGTTGCCTGCTGAGGTTGGGTACGGCTCACGGTGGTGATGTCCCCCCTCGCCGTGCCGGGCTCCAACCCGGCCCCTCCCGGTATCGCGTAGTCGTGCACCCCCATCACGATGTCGTAGAGCTCGGTGACGCGCGTCTTGAGTTGGGATCGGCTCACGGTGCGCGCGGGGTGGTCGGTGATCCACTGCGCCATGATCACGGCGACCGCAGCCTCGCGGCAGTCGCGCGTGGCGGTGGCCACGGTGAACGCGTTGTCTCCCGTCGTCGCGTAAGTCAGCCCGTTGCAAGTGAGGTCCGTGCTGGTGCCGCCGACCGCCGTCGCGTTGAGGATCGTCGCAGCGGTGATGTCGAGGTCGGCGCGATAGGGCGACACGACCATGCGGCTTCCGCCCGGGAAGAGCTCGCGGGCCCTGGAGAGCACGCTGCGCGCCGTCGGCAGGTGCACCTGGGTGGGAGTGGCCGTGATCTGCCGCAGCTCGAGCGCTCCGATGAGCAGCTGTGGGAACTCCTGGAACGAGACGTCTCGCAACGTGAAGACGTCGTTGGCGAGACATCCGCTGTCGCACTGGCGCGTGCCGTAGCCCGTCGTCGTGCCGTAGGCGTCGAACTGATCGGGGAACTTGAGGCGCGCGGTGAGCTGGATCGCCGCACCGGCCGAGGTCCACGCGGAGGGCAGGCGGACCTGGACGCCGTACTGAGCGTCGTCGCGCTCGAAGGACCTGACGTAGGGGGTGTCGCTGGGCAGCGGGTTCTTGACCTCGACGACCACCGGATCGCCCAGGCTCACGCCCGCTCGCGCGCCATAGACCAGGAGGTCGTAGGTCAGCGCCTTGTCCGTGGCTTCGGTGTCGGCCATGTCCACGTACACGACCGCCGTTGCGGTCTTGCCGCTGTCGAGCGTGACGCCTTCGTAGTTGGCTTGCTGTGGGTCGCGCCCTTCGAGGTCGCACACCCCGAAGGGGAGGGTCCGCCGCCAGTTGGTGGGGGTACCGCCTCCGCACAGCGCGGGCGCGAACGTCCCGTCGGGCTTGTAACCGAACATCCTTGCCCGCGAGGTGGGCTGGACGACCTGGAAGACATCGATCCCGCGGACGCGCACATCCCCGTACGGGGCGATCAGCTTGTCGAGCCCGGACGAGCCGAAGTAGCCCGTCGCGCTTCTCGCGGGCACCCGCCCGTTGGTCCCTGCGACACTCGCCTGGCAATGGGCGGGCCAGCCGTAGTCCGACGCGTCCGGCGTGTAGCTCTGGCCATTGCCCGTCTTGAGCACGAAGTTCCGGTAGACGAGCCACGAGTACTCGTAGTCGGGCGGCGACGGGAGATTGCGCCAGGTCCCCGGGTCGCACGTGTAAGCGCCGTCCCCGGTGCTGCGGATCACGGGCGCCGCGACGTTCTCGGGGTTGACCGGCGCGGGACGAGGAGGCGCCGGATCGGGCCGGACGGGCAGGCCTGGCGGAGTCGTGAGGTCGGCGCGATGGAGGCCGGCGACCTCGGCGGCTTCGAGGGCGCGCCGGTAGACGCCCGCCTCGTCGATGTCGCCGGGGAAGGCGTAGTCGAAGGCGCAGAAGGCGGAGGCTGGGTAGTTGCCGAGGTTGAGGCTCTCGAACGGCAGCCCGTACCGGATGGAGGTCGTGACCGGCGTCGCGGTCCCGACCTCGGCGCCGTCGACGTAGATGCGCAGGCTCGTCCCGTCGTAGCTTCCGGCGATCGCGTGCCATTGCCCGTCCCAGATCGCGGTGCCCGCGTCAGCGGAGGCGTGCGCGCCGTCGCCGCCGTAGACGATGAAGTGGAGCCCGCCGGTCGCGCCGGTGCTCAGCCCGTAGGAGGCGCCGCTGCACTGGTCGGCGCCCTTGGCCATGAGCCACTTGTACGCGCCAGGGCTTCCGCTGTGCCGCACCCACGCCAGCGCGGTGATCTGCTGGGACTCGAGTGCCGGGGAATCCGCCACGTCGACCCGCGAACCCGGCGGGGCGGGCAGGTCGAGGGCGCTGCCGAAGCGCCCGCCGGGCACCAGCGCCGCCCCCGCGGTCAGCTCGCCCTGCAGGCCGTGCCCGGAGCTGTCCGGCGTGTAGCCGCCGGCCGCCTCGTCGAGGTGCCACTGCGCCGCGAGGTCGGAATGGTCGGCGCGGGCCGCCGCAGGGGCGAGCACGAGCGCGAGCAGGGCGAAGACGGCGGCCAGCACCCCGACCCTGCGATGGCGACACATCGCACGACACTCCCATCGCGGCCCCACGGTTCGCATCGGGGGAGGACCCCGGACATTGCGGGGCCCGGCCGGCTCAGCCCGCGAGCTGCTCGAGTGCGCCGGCGAGTTGCCGGCGGGCGCCAGGGCCGGTCAGGTCGAGCTTCGCGTAGGCGTGCGTGAGGTGGGACTCGATGGTCTTCAGGCTCACGAACAGCTCCTGGGCGACCTGCGCGTTCGAGTGCCCCTCGGCGACGAGGCGCACCGCACGCGCTTCGCTGGCGGTCAGGGCGTCGATGCCGGAGCGCGCGATGCGCCGCGGGCGCGCGCCGGCAGCGCGCAGCTCCTCGTCGGCGCGGGCGACGAGCCGCACGGCGCCGCAGCGGTGCGCCAGCTCCATGCCGGCGGCGAGCGGCTCGCGCGCCTGCACGCGCTGCCGCCGCCGCCGCAGCGCGGCCCCGAGCTCGACGAGTGACCGGGCGTGCTCCAGCCGCGCCGGCGAATCGCGCAGCAGCGCCACCGACGCGTGCAGGCACGCGAGCCCGTCCGCGGCACCGCGAAGCAGCCCCGCTGCCCGCAGCGCCACGCCGTGCGGTCGTGCCAGGCCGGTGGCCGCCGCCCGCACAAGATCCTCGTCAACGAGCGCGAGCGCCTCGTCGCGCGCCTGCGCGGGCAGTGCCAGGGCGAGCGCCGAGCGCCACGTCGAGTACGTCGGCCCGTAGCCCAGCGCGGCGTTCGTCGCGGCGCACGCCCGCAGGTCCGTGACCGCGCCGTCCCGGTCACCGCGCGCCAGGCGCTGCCGCCCCCGGGACTCGAGCAGCATCGCACCCGAGCTGGTGGCGAGGAACACGGGCTCGAGCTCGAGCGACTCCATCAGGGCCGCGACGTCGTCGAGGGAGGGCCGCTCCAGCGTCGCGTCGACCAGCCACATGAGCCCGGTCGTGATGAGCAGCGGCATCGTGTCCTGCACGCTCACCTCCCAGGCCGTACGCAGATCGGCCTCTGCGGCCGCGAGCTCGCCTCGCCGCGCGTGCACCCAGCCACGGGCGGCGATGGCGGTCAGGCCGCCGAACGGCGCTCCGCAGCGGCGTGCCTGCGCCGCGAGCTCCTCCACCACGTCCAGCGCGCGCGCGTCAGCCTCGATGAGCACGAGTGGGAAGAGGGCATGTGCAGCGGCCCATCCCCCGGCGCCCCGCTCGGCCAGGAGTCGCCCGTCGCGGAGCCCGTGCTCGACGAGCGCCCTCACCTGCTGGGGGTCCTCGCCGCGGGCCGCCGCGTTGGCGGCGAGCACGACGGCCAGCGCCCGCGCTGCCCAGCTCTCGCCCTCGGCGAGCACGCGCAGCCGCTCACGGTCGCCGTCGAAGGCGGCGACGAAGCGAGGGTCGTTGGCACGCATGACCGCCCGGACGGTCTCGAGTTCGACGGCAAGCTCGGGGTCGCGGTCACCTAACTCGTCGAGCGCATCTGAGACGGCGGTGACAGCCGCTTCCCAGCGCCCGGCGGCGATCAGCATCTCCGTGAGGTCGAGCGCGATCCGGGCACGCAAGACGGGCTCTGTGCTCCGCTCCAACGCCTCCTGGAGGTGCCCGATCGCGGCGGGCTCGCGGCCGAAGAGCTCGACCTTGCCCAGCTCGTGCAACTGGACGGCGCGCGACGGCTCGCGGGCGCGCTCCGCGAGCACGCGCCCGAGCCAGCCGATCGCCGCTTCGGGCGCAGCCCGGGCCATGGCCTCGCGTGCCGCCCGGCGGAGCGCGGCGACCACCGCGGTGGAGCCGGCCGGTCGCATCGCCGCGAGGTGGGCCGCCATCGCCTCCGAGGACCCTCCGCCGAGGCGCACCCGATCGGCGGCGGCGGCGTGTGCCGCGTCGCGCTCGATGACCGACAGCGCGTCGTAGACCGACCGGCGCACCAGCGGGTGCACGAACGCGAAGGGGTCCTCGCGCGCAAGCACCTCGATCCGCTTCATGCGGCTCGCAGCGGTGGCCGCTGCGGCCTCGTCCAGCCCCGCGAGGGCGGCGGCGTCCGCCAGCCGGCCGCCGTCGTCGAGCACCGCCATCGCCCGGGCGAGCGCGACGGCCTCGGGACCGACCCGGGCGATCCGCCGGACGATCCGGTCCCCTACGGCGGGAATCGACGCCTCCCGTACGACGGCCGCCGCATCGCCGTCGTGCCCGTCGGCGGCGAGCGTGCGCAGCAGCTCGCGCAGGTAGAACGGGTTGCCCCCGCTGGCCGCCACGCAGGCCGAGCACAGCGCGTCGTCGGCGTCCGGGATGGACATCCTGGTGATTGCGGCCACCGACTCGGCGTGCAACGGCCGTAGGAGGATCCTCACCGCTCCCGGCTCGGATCGCAGCCCGTCCAGCAGCTCGACGGGTGTGCCCGGCTCATCGGGGCGCAGCGCCCCCACGAGCACGATCGGCAGGTCCGCGATCCGGCGCGCGAGATAGCTCAGCGAGTGCACCGACGACCCGTCGATCCAGTGCAGGTCGTCCACCGCCAGCAACAGTGGCCTCGCCAGCGAGAGGTTCGTCGCCAGCCAGTAGATCCCGTGCAACGCCGCGAAGCCCGCCTCGGCACCGCCCGCAGCGGCGTTCCGACCGGCGCCCGGCGCGACCACCCACGCGGCGGGCGCCGCGGCGCCCGCGAGCAGCTCGTCCCGTTCCGCGGGCTGCGCCACCGTCACGACGGTCTCGAAGAGCTGGCGTATCGCGCCGAAGGCCAGGCCGCGCTCAAGCTCACTGCCGCGTGCGCTCAGGACGCGCAGCCCGGCAGCTCGCGCCTCCACCATGGCAGCCTCGAGCAGCGCGCTCTTGCCGCTGCCCGCCGCGCCCTCGACCACGACCAGCCGGCCGTGCCCCCCGGCCGCAAGCTCCCACGCCGAGCGGACCTCGTTCAGCTCCCCGTCGCGTTCGAGCAAGCCCTGGTGGCCCATCTGATCAGCCTACTTTTGTGACGCTGGACCCGCGCCGGCCGGACGGACGGTGCGAGGAGCTTCCATCGCGCCCGCCACCCACGCCGGCAGCTCGGCGAGCACGCGCGGGTCGACGTGGTGGCCGGCCTCCGTCTCGTGGTAGGTCACCGGCAGCCCGGCGGCCTCGAGGCGCTTGCGGGCCTCGCGGGCGAACTGCACGGAGATCACCGGGTCGTTGCGACCGTGGGCGATCCAGACCGGCAGCCCCGGACGCTCGAGGTCGGCTTCCCAGCCGCTGACCGAGGGGATGAAGCCGCTGAGGGCGGCGATCCCTGCCGGCGTGGGGCGCTCCCGCCCGAGGCCGAGCGCGTAGGCCATGACGGCGCCCTGCGAGAAGCCGCCCAGGATCGTGCGCTCGGGTGGAACCCCGGTTGCGGTGGCGACGGCGTCGAGGAACCCGTCCAGCAGCCCGTAGGAGGCGGCGAAGGTCTCGGGGTCGGGGAACCCGACGCGCGGGACGATGTACCAGTGCCGGCCACCTGGCGGCAGGAACAGGGGACCGCCCGGCGTGACCCCGACCAGCCGGCGCTCGGGGTCGAGGATGTCCAGGAAGCCGAACAGGTCCTGCTCGTCGGCGCCGCGGCCGTGCAGGAGCACGAGCGCGCCCTCGGGTGTGCCGCGCGCCGGGCGCACGCGGTGCACGAGCGAGTCCGGCAGCGCGGGGACGCTCATCCCGAGACGGTCTGGCGCGGGTTGCGCAGCGGCGTCAGGCGCCGCTCGAGCGTCTCGCGGTCGCCCTCGTACTGCGGCGGCAGCTTCAGCGCCTGCCCGAGCGTCGCAGCCGGCTCGTCGTAGGCGAAGCCGATGTCGCGCGAGGCCAGCTCGAAGAGCACGCCGCTGGGCTCGCGGAAGTACACGGAGTGGAAGTACTGGCGGTCGATGATCGGCGTGGGGCGCCCGCCGCCCTCGGCCACCTCGCCGCGCAGCGCCTCGAGCTCGGCGTCGTCGGCCGCCGACCACGCGACGTGGTGCACCGTGCCGGCGCCTTGGACGCCCGGGGCGGCCGGCGGGGCGTCGTAGTCGAGCTCGGCCTGGCGCACGGCGCCGGCCAGCAGCCAGCCCGTCGCGGCCGTGCCCTCACCGTCCTCGCGCGGCTCGAAGCCGATCGCGCGCAGCAGCCGCACGCTTGCCTCGGGCCGCGGGCTGTAGGCGCGCACGCCGTGGAAGCCGCGCAGGGCATGCTCGGCGGGGACGTCGGGGGCGTGCGCGGCCAGCGGCGGATCGGGCACGTCGGCCACGAGCAGCTCGTGGCCCAGGCCCTCGGGATCGGCGAAGCGCAGGGCGCCGCCGTCGCGCTGCGCGGCGATGCCCTCGTTGCCGAGCCGCTGGGCCCAGAAGTCCAGCGCGCCCGGGCCGCCGACCCGCCAGCGGATGAGGTGCACCATTCCCGCCCCGGCACGGCCGGGCGGCGCGCCGGGGAACTCGAAGAAGGTCAGGATCGAGCCCGGCGTCCCCTGCTCGTCGCCGAAGTACAGGTGGTAGACGTCCGGCTGGTCGAAGTTGACCGTCTTCTTGACGAGGCGCAGCCCGAGCAGCCTCGCGTAGAAGTCGACGTTGGCCGGCGCGTCGCCGGTGATCGCGGTGATGTGGTGCAGACCCTCGAGCGGCATGCGCCGAGCCTACGCCGCGACAGGTACCGCCGCCAGGCGCTCGGCGAAGCGGGCCAGGCGCTCGCCCTGGTAGCGCGCCGCGCCGAGCACCTTCGCGTCGACGTCGCGCACCTCGCCCTGCGACGCGTACGACGTGCCGTAGGGGTTGCCGCCGGCTTCGAACAGCGTCGGATCGGTGTAGCCGGGGGCCACGATCAGGCAGCCCCAGTGGTAGAAGACGTTGTTGAGGGCCAGGATCGTCGACTCCTGGCCGCCGTGCGCGTGCTGGGACGACGTGAAGCTCGTGACGGGCTTGTCGGCCAGCACGCCGGTGGCCCACAGCGGGCCCGTCGTATCGAGGAAGTGCTTGAGCTGCGCGGTGGGGTTGCCGTAGCGCGTGGGGGTGCCGAAGGCGTAGCCGTCGGCCCACTGGAGGTCCTCGAGGGTGGCCTCGGGGACGGTGTCCCGCGTTGCGAGGTAGTGCTCGTACCAGGCGTCCTGGGAGCGGATGACCTCCTCGGAGGCGAGCTCGGCGACGCGCCGCAGGCGCACCTCGGCCCCGGACTCCTCGGCGCCCTCGGCCAGCGCGCCGGCCATCTGGTGCACGTGACCCGTCGAGGAGTAGTAGATGATCGCGATCTTCGCCGGCATGGAGTCCTTTCCGTGGGTGGTGCGCGGTGCTACCGTCAGGTCGTTGCGCGTGCAAGCGATGGGTTCCCATGTCCGCCACTGAGCATGCGCCGGCTGTCGCCGGCGAGCGCCTCAGCGCGCGCGAGCTCGACGCCTGGCGGGGGATGCTGCGCGTCCACGCCGCCCTGACGAAGGCCCTCGACGCCGAGATGGAGGCCCGTCATGGCCTTCCGCTCAGCTCGTACGAGGTCCTGCTCGTGCTGGCCGACGCCCAGGGCGAGCGCATGCGGATGTGCGACCTGGCCAGCTCCATCCTGCTGAGCCGCAGCGGTCTCACGCGCCTGGTCGACCGCCTCGAGCGCGACGGCCTGCTCGAGCGTCAGTCCTGCCCGTCGGACGCGCGGGGCGCCTTCGCGCGGCTCACGCCCGCCGGCCGCGCGCGCTACGACGAGGCGCGCCGCACCCATCTGGCCGGCGTGAGGACGCTGTTCCTCGACCGGCTCGACACCGACGAGCAGGAGCTGCTGGCCCGGCTCTGGTCGAAGCTGGCGCCGGCGGCGATGCACACCGCCGGCCCCACCTGCGCCTGAGCCGGCGCGGCCCGGCGGCTCAGCCGGCGAGCGGCCTGCCCGTCTCGAGCAGCGACTTGAGGTCGCTGAGCACCCAGCTCCAGCCGCCGCCGGCGCCCTGGCTCTCCATGTCGCCGCGCAGCAGCGCGTAGAGGCGCGGCGCGCCATCCAGCTCGTGGGTGAGCGTCAGCCGCGTCGCCCCACCCTCGATCGGCTCGAGCTCGTAGGTCAGCCGTGTGAAGCCCTCGGCCTGCATGTCGGCGTCCATGAGCATGCGCCAGGTCTGGACGAGCCTGCGCGGCGGGTCGGCCTCGAGCACCTCGCCGTCGATGACGGTCTCGGGGGCGCCGGCCGCGAGGAACTCCTCGCTGGCGTGCGCCTTGTACGCCCCGCCCGGGCGCAGGTCGTAGTCGACCCTTCCGCCGTAGCCGTAGCGCGCGCTCCACTCGGGGCTGGTGATCGCGTCCCAGATCGCCTCGGGCGTGGCGCGGATGTACACGCGGTGCACCTGGGTGGTGACGCTGGCCTGTGTGGTGGTCATGCCTGTTGCTCCAGTTCGCTCTTGAGGTCGGTGAGCGCCGAGACCCGGCGCTCCGTGTACTTGTCGATCCAGCGGTCGTGGATCAGCCGGATCGGGACGGCGTTGAGGAAGTGCAGCTTCTCGCGGCCCGACCGGCGGGTGACGACGAGCCCGGCCTCCTCGAGCACCCGCAGGTGCTTCATCACGCCGAAGCGCGTCATCTCCAGCTCGGACTCCAGCTCGGAGAGCGTGCGGCCGTCACGCGCGAAGAGCAGGTCGAGCAGGAAGCGACGCGTCGGGTCCGCGAGGCCCTTGAACACGCGGTCGTCGTCGGTCACAGGGAGAAGATACGTGACCAAAAGGTCACATGTCAAGCCGCCCGGCTCTCGCCTTGTCAGCTCACCGCCAAAGACTTGACATGAGATGACTTAGATTTCATACTGCTCAGTGTTGCACTTACTCAGGAAGGAGGACACTCCATGGCACTGGTCCGCTGGGAGCCCGTTCGCGAGCTGAGCTCGCTGCAGGGCGAGATGAACCGCCTCTTCAACTCGTTCTTCGACGCCCCCGCCACACCCGGCAACGGAGGCACGCGCCGCTGGCTGCCGCCGATGGATCTCGTCGAGACCGAGGACCACTTCGCGCTCAAGGCCGATCTGCCCGGCCTCGGCGAGGGCGACGTCGCGATCGACGTCGAGGGCGACGTCCTGACCGTGTCGGGCGAGCGCAAGGCCGACCACGAGGAGCGCGGTGAGGGCTTCCACCGCATCGAGCGCTCCTACGGCAGCTTCCGCCGCTCGCTGACGCTGCCCGAGGGCGTGGACCCGGAGGCGGTGACGGCCGCCTTCGACAAGGGCGTGCTCGAGATCCGCATCCCCAAGCCCGAGGCGCGCAAGCCGCGCCGCGTCTCGATTCAGGTCGGCGAGCAGGGCTCGCCGGCGACGATCGATGCGGGCGAGAACGGCGCGTCGTAGACTGGTCGGAGCAGGACGTCGCGGGCCGGGCGCCCGGTCGATCTCCCCCCATCGGCCCCGGCGCGGCGGGCGCGCTCGCAAGCTGCCTTCCACGAGCGCCCCCGGGCCCGCGGCCCTGCATCCGACCCCTTCATGGCCGCCCCGCTGCGCATCCTCGCCCGCGACCCGGGCAGCCGCGCACGCTCGGGCGTCCTGACCACGGCGCACGGCACGGTCCGCACGCCGGCGTTCGTCCCGCTGGCCACGAAGGCCACGGTCAAGGGGCTGCTGCCGTCCGAGGTCGCGGCGCTCGGCTACGACATGGTGCTGGGGAACACGTTCCACCTGTTCCTCGACCCCGGCCACGAGCTCGTCGGGCACTTCGGCGGCCTCCACGAGTTCATGGGCTGGCGGGGACCGATCGTGACCGACTCGGGCGGGTTCCAGGTGTTCTCGATGGGCCACGGCACCGTGGCCGACGAGGTCAAGGGCCGGGCGCCGTCGGGGCCCAACCGCCGCGGCCGCGTCCTGGCGATCGACGAGGACGGCGTGCGCTTCCGCTCCTATCTCGACGGGTCGGAGCGCTACCTGGCGCCCGAGACCTCGATGGAGATCCAGGCCGCGCTGGGGTCCGACCTCGCCCTGGTCTTCGACGAGTGCACGCCCTTCAACGTGTCACGGGACTACACGGCCCGCTCGACCGAGCGCACGCATCGCTGGCTGCGCCGCTGCCTGCAATGGCATGCTGCGCACGGGCCGGACGGTCAGCTCGTCTACGGCATCGTGCAGGGCGGCGTGTACCGAGACCTGCGCGTGGAGTCGGCCGAGACGATCGCGGCCAGCGGCTGCGCCGGGATCGCCGTCGGCGGCTCGCTGGGCGACGTCAAGGAGCAGATGTACGAGGTCGTCGACTGGACGACCGCGGTCCTGCCGGAGGATCGTCCGCGCCACCTGCTGGGGATCGGGGAGATCGACGACCTCGTGCGAGGCGTCGAGCTGGGGATCGACACGTTCGACTGCGCGATGCCGACGCGTCTGGGACGTCATGGCATGGCGCTGGTGCCCCAGCCGGACACGCGCTGGCGCGTGGACCTGACCCAGGCGCGCTGGCGCGAGTCCGACGAGCCGCTGCTCGACGGCTGCCCGTGCCCGGCCTGCGCGGCCGGCTTCACGCGCGGCTACCTGCGCTACCTGGCCCGCGCGCGCGAGCTGACCGCGATGCGGGTGCTCACGCTGCACAACCTGGCCTTCGTCGAACGCGTCATGCGGCGCCTGCGCGAGGCGATCGCCGAGGGCCGGCTGGCGGAGACGGCCGCCGCGCTGCGCGCCGGCGAGGCTCCGTGAGGCTCGTCATTGCGTGTTGTCCTGGATGAGCTGCTTGAGCTCGTCGATCGAGCGCTGCGCGTCGTCGTAGACCACGTCGCGCAGTCGGACGGCCGAGTTGTCGCTCGACGTGGCGACGTACGCCGCTGCCGCGCCGCCGCCGAGCAGCACGAGGACGAAGAGCAGGCGCAGCGTGCGGCGCACCGCGCCGCGGCGCCTGCGCGTCCGGCCGGGCCCGCCCGCGACGCGGGCGCGGTCCGGCGCGGGAGCCCGCGCCGGTGCGGGTGCCGGTGCGGCCGCCTTGCGCTCAGCGCGGCGCTCGCGACGGCTCGGCGCCGGCGCCGCAGCGGCCCGCCTGTCGGCGACGTCGGCCCGCCCGCGCGCCTCCCGCGGCCCGCGCGGGACCCGGCGGCGTACCGGCTCGGGCGCCTGGCCGCCGCCGCCCAGTACGCTGGTGGCCGCGGTGCGGTGCGCCGCTTGCGTGGCGGTCGTCGACGGGCCGACCCCGCGGACGCCGTCGACCAGCGCCTGGCGCATCTCCTCCGCGTTCGCGTAGCGGTCGGCCGGGTCGAGGGCCATCGCGCGCTGAATCGCCGCCGCGAGCTGCGGCGACACGTCCGGCACCAGCTCGTGCAGCGGCGGCGGCAGCTCGCGTTGCTGCTTGAAGGCCAGCTCGGTCAGCGACTGCGCCTCGTAGGGGAGGCGCCCGGAGAGCAGCTGGTAGGTCACGACGCCGAGCGCGTAGAGATCGGCCGGCGGGCCGGCGGGCTCGCCGTGGGCCTGCTCGGGGGCGAGGTAGGCGGCGGTGCCCAGCACCGAGCCCACCTGCGTGATCGACGACTGCTCGTGCAGCGCCTTCGCGATGCCGAAGTCGGCGAGCTTGACCGTCCCGTCCTCGGCGCGAAGCAGATTGCCGGGCTTGACGTCGCGGTGCACGACGCCGTGGCGGTGGGCGTAGTCCAGTCCGTGGCAGCCCTGGGTGACGATCGCCAGCGTGGCCGAGACGCTCAGCTTCCCCTCGTCCTTGAGGAGCTCGGCGCCCGAGCGCCCGCGGACGTACTCCATGACGATGTAGTGGCGCCCGCTGGCCTCGTCGAGCCCGAAGTCGAAGACCTGCACGATGTTCGGGTGCACCAGCCCCGCCACGTTGAGCGCCTCGCGGCGGAAGCGGGTGACGAACTGGCTGTCCTCGGCCAGGTGCTCGGCCAGCAGCTTGATCGCGACCTCCCGCTCCAGGCGCCGGTCGATCGCCAGCACGACGGTCGACATGCCGCCGACGCCGATGCGGCGACCCAGCTCGTAGCGTCCGGAGAGGAGCTGGCCCGCCATCACCCGCCGTCTCCCTCGGGCGAGGCGCCGCCGGTGCCGCCGGAGTCCGACCCGCCCGCCCCGGGGTCCTCGGGCGTCGGCTGCTCCTCGGTGCTGGTGTCGGGCGGGGTGGTCTCCTCGCCGGTGTCGGTCTCCTCCGGCGGGGCGGTCTCCTCGCCGGTGTCGGTCTCCTCCGGCGGGGACGTCTCCTCGCCGGTGTCCTGAGGCTCGGTCTGCTCTGGCTGCGGGGCGGTCTCCTCGGGCTGCGCGCCCTCCCCGCAGGCGGCGGTGACGCGCTGGTCGAGGTTGTCGACGCCCTCCTGCAGGCGCGCGCGAAGGTCCGGGTCGACGTCGTCGGGCAGGTTCACGAGGTCGCCGCGAACCTCGCTCAGCGCGCCGCGCGGCCTCCTCGCAGCGGCCGGCCTCCAGGGCCGCCTCGACGGCGTCGAGGTCGGCCTGCAGCTCGCTCGCCGCGGCGCGCGGCAGCAGCCCGCCGTCGTCGGAGCCGCAGCCGGCCTGCGCGACGCCGCCCAGCGCGGTCGCGGCGACCACCGCGAGGACACGGAGGGAGGGCCGGGGCATCCTCATTGACCGTACTGCAGGCGCTCGGCCAGCGAGTCGGGCAGCCGGGCCGCCCGGATCGCCGCCGCCGCGCCCGCCACGTCGTACTCCGTGCGCCGCCATTCGATGGTGCCCGCGGTCGTGTCGAGCAGCAGCCAGGCGGCGCGGGCGTCGCCGTCGCGCGGCTGTCCCACGCTGCCGGGGTTGACCAGCCAGCGGGCCGCGGCCAGCTCCTCGCGGTCGCCTTCGCGGCGCGCGCGGCCGGTGGCCGGCTCGCCCTCGGCGCGCACGAAGGACAGGGCGACGTGGGAGTGGCCGATCAGCAGCAGCGGCTGGGGCGCCGCGTCGAAGCACAGCTCGGCCAGCAGCGTGCTCAGCACGTACTCCCAGACCGGATCGCGCGGGCTCGCGTGGAACAGGCCGATGCCGTCCTCGGCGTCCTGGGGGCGCAGCGTGGCCAGCCAGTCGCGGTGCTGGGCGTCGAGCACCTCCTGGGTCCAGCGGGCGGCCAGGGCGGCGCCGCGCGAGAAGTCGTCGAGCGGGAGCTCCCCGGTCACGGCCAGGTCGTGGTTGCCCGCCAGGCACAGCGCGGCGTGCTCGCGCACCAGCGCGCAGCAGTCGTTGGGGTCGGCGCCGTAGCCGACGACGTCACCCAGGCACCAGAGCTCCTCGGCCTCGGTGCCCGAGACGGCCTCGAGCACGGCTTCGAACGCGTGCCGGTTGCCGTGGATGTCGGAGACGATCGCGACTTGCATGGGGACCCGCCATCTACAGTGACGGAACGTGCTGCGGCCCCTTCGAGTTCCGATGGCCGTCGTGGCCGCGCTGGTCGTCGCGGAGGCCGCGGTGCTGCTCCTGCGCCCGCGGGACGGGGTGATCGATCCGGCGCCCGTCCAGCTCGCATCGTACTTCAGCGCCGCCGAGGTCGACCGTGCGCGCGACTTCCGCCGCCCGCAGCTCGCGCTCTACGGCGGGACCCTGCTCGTCGAGGTGGCCGTGCTCGGCCTGCTCGTCGCGCGGCCGCCGCGCCGCCTGCGCGGGGCCGATGCGCCGGCCGGTGCTCGTGGCCGCGGTGGCCGGTGCCGGCCTCGCGCTCGCGCTCGACGCCGCGCCGCTGCCGCTGCGCGCGGTGGCCCACGAGCGGGCGGTCGACGTCGGCCTGTCCACGCAGGACTGGGCCGACTGGGCGGGGGACCTCGCCAAGTCGTGGGCGATCGGCGGCGTCGTGGCCGGCGCGGGCGCCGCGGCCGCCGTGGCGCTGATGCGGCGCTTCCCGCGCGGCTGGTGGCTGCCCGGGTCGGCCGTGCTCGTCGCCTTCGGCGGCGGCCACGGTCTACGCCGGTCCCGTCGTCATCGACCCGCTGTTCAACGACTTCGAGCCGCTGCCGCCGGGCCAGGTGCGCTCCGACGTGCTGCAGCTCGCGCGCGAGGCGGGGGTCGACGTCGGCGAGGTCTACGCGGTGGACGCCAGCCGGCGCACGACCGGCGCCAACGCCTACGTCGCCGGGCTCGGGCACACGAAGCGCGTCGTCCTGTACGACACGCTGCTCGAGAACTTCACGCGCGACGAGATCCGCCTCGTCGTCGCCCACGAGCTCGGCCACGTCCACTACCGCGACGTGCCCCGCGGCCTGCTCTTCCTGGCGCTGGTCGCGCCCGTCGGGCTGTTCGCCGTCGCGCAGGCTCACGCGGCGCCTGGCGCCTGCCGAGGAGCGGCCCGGCCCCGCCGTGCTGCCCGCCCTGGCCCTGAGCGTCGGGGTCCTCGCCTTCGCCGTCACCGCCGATCTCCAACCAGCTCTCGCGGCGCGTCGAGGCGCGCGCCGACACCTACGCGCTGCAGCTCACGCGGGCGCCCGAGCCGTTCATCGGCTTCGAGCGCCGCATCGCGCTGCGCAACGTCTCGGACCCCGACCCGCCCGACTGGGTCACCGCGATCCTGGCCACCCACCCGCCGACGATCGAGCGGATCGGGATCGGCGAGGCGTTCAGCCGCGAGGCCGCGGCGCGCTAGTCCTGCTGGCCGCCGCCGGGGCGGTCGCGGAACTCCGGGAGGTTCTTGATCCCCTCGCGGGTGCTCCACTTGGAGTAGTTGTCCTGCATCGCCTCGACCAGCTCGTACATGAACTTGGGCGACAGGTTGATGCGCGACACGACGACGCCGGGGATCTCCTCGTCCTCGACCTCGTGGTCGACGCGGGCGAACGTGATCGTGAACTCGTACTCGGAGTGGCTCACGTTCGCGAAGTTGGCGTACTTGCCCGCGAGATGCTTCGGGTCGAAGTGGATGTTGATGTGCCGCTCGGGGCCCTGCTGGTCATCGGCCATTGCGCCGTAGTATCGCAACGGTGAGGCTCCTGGTCGTGGCCGTCGGACGCCTGCGGCCGCCCTTCGCCGACGACGTCGAGCACTACGCCAAGCTGCTTGGCGCGCCACGCCCGCCTGGAGCTCGTCGAGGTGCGCGAGGACGAGGCGGTCGAGCGCCGCCTGCCCGACCGCGCGTACGTGTCGCTGCTGGCCGTCGACGGGCGCCAGCTCGACAGCGACGGCCTCAGCCGCTTCCTCGAGGAGCGCCGGCAGTCGGGCCGCGACCTGTGCTTCGTGATCGGCGGGGCCTACGGGCTCGAGCTCGAGCGCGCCGAGCACCGGCTGTCGCTGGGCCCGATGACGCTGCCCCATCAGCTGGCCCGCGTCGTGCTGCTCGAGCAGCTCTACCGCGCCCACAAGATCCTTGCTGGCGAGCCGTACCATCACTGACATGACCCCCGTCGAGCAGCTGCGCGTCGCGCTCGACGCCGCCACCGGCGCGCTCGCGGGGGACGGTGCGCCGCGGGCCACGCTCGAGCGTCCCAAGCAGGCCGGCCACGGCGACTACGCCACGAACGCCGCGCTCGTGCTCGCGCCGGTGGTGCGCCGCTCGCCGCGCGACGTCGCGCAGGACCTCCAGGGCGAGCTCGAGGGGCGCCTGGGGGGCATGCTGGAGCGGGCCGAGGTCGCGGGCCCGGGCTTCCTCAACCTGTTCCTGGCCGACAACTGGCACGTGGGCGCGGTCGACTGGATGCTCGAGGCCGGCGAGCGCTTCGGCGCCGGAGCGCCGGAGCGGCCCGAGCGCGTGAACGTCGAGTTCGTGTCGGCCAACCCCACCGGCCCGCTGACCGCCGCCTCGGGCCGGCACGCGGCCTACGGCGACGCGCTGGCGCGCCTGCTCGCGTTCGCCGGTCACGAGGTCAGCCGCGAGTACTACTTCAACGACGCCGGCTCCCAGGTGCTGCGCCTGGGCGACTCGATCCGCGCCCGCGCGCGCGGGGAGCAGCCCCCCGAGGACGGCTACCCGGGCGACTACGTCAGCGAGCTGGCCGACCAGATCCCCGACGCCGCCGAGGCGAGCGCCGAGGTGCTCGGCCACGAGGGCGCCCGGCTGCTCATGGACAGCATCCGGAACACGCTGGAGGCCTATCGCGTGCACTTCGACACGTGGTTCCTCGAGGCCTCGCTGCACGAGGGCGACCCCGACGCGGTGGCGCGCGTGCTCGCGCGCCTCGAGGAGCAGGGCCACGTCTACCGCAGCGACGGTGCGCTGTGGCTGCGCACGACGGCCTTCGGCGACGACAAGGACCGCGTGGTCGAGCGCTCCTCGGGCGAGCTGACCTACTTCGCGCGCGACATCGCCTACCACGAGTACAAGCTCGAGCGCGGCTTCGACCGCCTCATCAACGTCCTCGGCTCCGACCATCACGGCTACATCTCGCGGATGAAGGCGGTGCTGGCCGCGCTCGGTGCCGACCCGGACCGCCTCGAGGTCCCGTTGCTGCAGTTCGTGCACATCGTCGAGGGCGGCGCGCGCGAGTCGATGTCCAAGCGTCGCGGCGACTTCGTGACGCTCGACGAGCTCATCGGCGAGATCGGCGTCGACGCCACGCGCTTCTACATGCTCTCGTCCTCGCACGAGTCGAGCATCGACCTCGACCTCGAGCTGGCCCGCCGCCAGTCGGCCGAGAACCCCGTCTACTACGTGCAGTACGCGCACGCACGCATCGGGTCGGTGCTGCGCAAGGCCGGCGAGGAGCGCGTCGCGGCCGCGCTGGACGGTCGCGGGGAGCTGGGCGCGATCGAGCTGCACGAGTCCGAGCGGCGGCTGGTGAAGCGACTGCTGGACTTCCCCGACGAGGCCGCGGAGGCGACCGCCCGGCGCGCGCCCCACCGGATCACCGCCTACGCGCTCGACCTCGCCCAGGCGTTCACCGCCTTCTACCGCGACTGCCTCGTCGTGGGCGCCGAGCCCGCCGAGCTCGAGACGTTCCGCCTGCGCCTGGCGGTCGTCTCCAAGCGGACGATCGCGCGGTCGCTGGACCTGCTGGGCGTGAGCGCGCCGGAGGAGATGTAGCGCCTGCCGCGACCGCGGCGTCAGATGCGGTACAGAACGTCCAGGCCCAGGTCGTCGAGCACGCGCTGGGCCTCGATGTTCAGGCGCGTGAGCTCGCCCGTGAGGATCAGGACGCCCATCAGGATGAGCACGCAGCCCGAGACGGCCGTGACGACGACGTAGTGGTCGCGGATCCAGCGGAAGGCGGTCGTCGCCCGGTCGAAGGCGATCGCCGTGAGCAGGAACGGGACCGCCAGGCCGAGGCTGTAGAAGGCCAGCAGGACGCCGCCCTTGCCGACGCTGTCGGCGGTCGACGCGGCGGCGAGGATGCTCGCCAGGGTGGGGCCGACGCACGGCGTCCACGCGACGGCGAAGGCGAGGCCCGCCACGACCGGGCCGCCTGCGCCCGCCCTCGAGATCAGCGCCTCCGGGCGCCACTCGCGGTTGAGGCGGTCGACGAACGGCGTGAGCAGGAAGAACACGCCCATGGCGATGATCAGCACGCCGGCCAGCGTGTCGAGCGTCGCCTTGGAGTCGCGCAAGGTCGAGCCGATGCCCGTCGCCGTCATGCCCAGCGCGACGAACATGATCGTGAAGGACAGGCAGAAGATCGCCGCGGGCCACAGGATGCTCGCGCGGCGGTGCTCGCCGGCGCGGATCTCGGCGATGCCCACGCCGCTGACCGCCGACAGGTAGCCGGGCACGAGCGGCAGCACGCACGGCGAGGCGAAGGAGACGAGGCCGACCGCGAAGGCGGCGATGACGGTGGTGTCGGCCTCGGCCGCGGCGGCGGCGAGCATCACCCGTCGTAGCGAGCCAGGTCCTGGTCGAGCCGGCGCGCGTCGGCGGCGCTCAGCTCGGGGCCGGCAGGTGCCGGCGCCTCCGACCCGGGGCCGCCCGCACGGCGCCGCCAGCGGGGCAGCAGCAGCGCGAGCGCGGCCAGGAGCGCGAGGCCGACGGCGATCGGCACGAGCCAGACGGCGAGGCTGAAGCCCTCGTCGTCGGGCAGGGCGAGCACGGCGGGCCCGTAGCGGCCCTTGAGCTCGGACTTGACCTCCTCCTTGGTGAGCCCGCGAGCGATGAGCGCGCGGATCTCGCGGCGCTGCTGGTCGGCGCGCGGCGACTCGGCGATGTTCAGCGGCACGTTGCACGTGTCGCACATCACCTCGTCCTCGATGTCGTTGAACGAGGCGCGCGGCTCGGCCGCGCCGGCGACCGCGGGCAGCGCGAGCAGGGCCAGGAGGGCGAGCAGCACGGCGAGCGCGCGACTCGGCGCGGGCGCGCGGCTCATGCGGCCCCCGCCCGCTGCACGGCGTTCATCAGGAAGCGCTCGGAGGCCTCGCCGCGCGAGATGGCCACCACGCGCCCGGCCCCGTCGAGCACGAAGGTCTCCGGCAGCTTGTTCGTGCCGTACTTCGGGGCCAGGTCGAGCTGGTCGTCGCGCAGCGTCGGGTAGGTCAGGCCGAACTTCGCGCACGAACCCGCGCGAGTCCTCCGCGTAGTCCTTGTACGTGACGCCGACGACGGTGCCGCCGCTGCGCTGCAGGCGTTGCTGGACGCGCCTCCAGCGCGGGGGCCTCGCGCTCGCACGGCCCGCACCACGAGGCCCAGAAGTTGAGCACCACGACCTTGCCGTCGAAGTCGGCCAGCGACCGCTTGCCCTCGCCGCGCAGCAGCGGCAGCTCGACGTCGCGCCCGGGCGCCGCGGGACGCTGGCCGTCCTTCACGCTGGTGTCCAGCCCCGTGTCGTCACGGCGCTGCACGACCCCGTAGACCAGCAGCCCGACGAGGGCCGCAGCGAGCACGCTGACGACGATGGGGACGGCACGGCGCTGCACGCCCCAAGGGTAGTCCCCGAGCTATCCTCCACGGCGCATGCGGCGGTAGCTCAGTTGGTAGAGCATCAGCTTCCCAAGCTGAGGGTCGCGAGTTCGAGCCTCGTCCGCCGCTTGGAGGAAAGCCCCGTATCACGGGGCTTTCCTACGTCTCACGCCCTTCCGGACAGCGGGCCTTGTCCCGAATCGGGCGTTGCGTGTCCACTCACCTGCAGGCGTCCGGTCCGGTCTCCGGCCATGTCTTCCGCGTCGAGCGCAAGCGTGGCCCGGCCTGGTACGCCAAGTACCGCCTGCCCGGCGGCCGCCAGGTCCAGCGCCGGCTCGGGCCGGCGATGGGCCTCTTGGCGCAGACGCCTGCGTTCATGTGGAATGCGAGGCTCTGACCGTCCGCGGGGAGGTCGGTCGCTATGACGTCGTGTGGCTGGCGACCGCGGCGCTTCGGAGGCGGCGTCGAAGGAAGCGGGTGCGCCCTAACGGAGCGTCCCGGGCCCTCTCGGCGACACGACTGCATCCAGGCGAAAGGAGGAGCGCACCAGCGGACGCCGCCCGGCCGCTCCCTCCACGCGGAAGCGGAAGCCAGTCCGCCGTCGCCTGGCCTGTCACGGGCGGCTCGGCTGGGGACTCGACTCGCGAGTCGCGGACCGCCAGAGGTTCGAGCCCCTCGCCGACGGTGACAGCGCTGCTCCCTGAGCCCGAGAGACCCTTGTCCCTGTTGTGGTCGCCGGAACCGTGAGCGCCTAGAGCGCGAGCATCGCCGCCCCGACCTCACCGGCGGCCGCATCGGGAATCGCCGTCGCGGCCTGTTCCAGCACGAGCAGCCGCGCACCGGGGATCTCACGCGCGAGCGCTCTGCCGTTGCCGACAGGGAAGAAGGGGTCGCGGCGACCGTGCACCACCAGCGCTGGGGTCGCGAGCTCGGACAGGCGCTCGCGCCACCGCGGCTTGCAGTTGAGCTTGGAGAACACCATGCCCATCTGGTTGGCCATCTGCACCGCGGGCTCCGTGCCCGGCGTACGGTCCCAGATGCGCTCGGCGGTCGCGCGCGCAGCGGCGGGGTCGTCGCCGAGGATCTCCGCGCCTGCGGCGGCATACTCCGCGACGGCGGCGCGGTCGGACCAGTCGGGCATCGAGCGTGAGAACAGCCGGTCCATCGTCGCCGCGTCATGGTCGGGCAGGTCGCCGTCAAGCCGGCCTGGAGCGACGGGCCGCGTTCCGGCGAGGGTGAGCGCCGAGAACGCGTCCGGGTGGTCTAGCGCGGCGACCTGGGCGACCATCCCGCCCACGCCGATGCCCGCCAGGTGCGCCGGCCGGTCGTCGAGCTCGCGGGCGAGCGCGGCGGCATCGGCTGCGAGATCGCGCAGCGTGTACGTCGGAGCCTTGGGATCGACGGTGATCGACGCGCCGGAATCGCGCAGGTCGTACCGCACGACGTGGCGCCCGCCGCGCGCGAGCGCCTCGCAGAGCGCGTCGGGCCAGGAGAGCATGGTCGGGCCGCCCGCGAGCAGAACGAGCGGCGCCGCCGCGTCGCCGAAGTGCTCGACCCCGAGCGTGACGCCGTCCGCCTCGACCGTCGTCATCACGCCTCCGCCGTCGCGATGGCGTCGGCGCATATGCCGGACAAGTGGACCGTCGGATACATCGTCAGCCTCCAAGGCTCGCGAACCGCCTAACTCTCGATGAACACGTAGTCGCGTCGAATGCGGCCGTCGGTGGCGAGGATGAGAAACACGAGCCCCACCGCCGTCACTTGGCCGTCCTGCGAGACAGCCTCCCAGTGGAACTTGACCACGTCGTGCAGCCGATCGACGTCGTCGCGTCGCCGAAAGCTGAGTCCGTCGGAGCCGACCCACTGCTCGTAGGACGTTGCCGCTCGCGCCTCGAGCTCGGCGTGTCCCCGCGCCTCGAGCGTGGCTGCCATGCCGATCCCGGGGCTCGCGGCGATCTCGCGGATCTCCTGTGGCGGCTGGAGGATTTGCGACCCGTCCTCGGTCCAGAGCTCGGCGATCATCCGGCGCCGGCGCTCGGGGTCCGGCTCGTTCCACAGCGCGAGGTATCGATCCGCCAGCTGCTCCGCCTCGTTGGTCCGGGTCTCGGGGGACGCAATTGCTTCGCTCATCTCGGTTGCCTCCTTTGAAAAGTTGCTCGTGGCGGTAACGATCCCCCAGGAACGACCGCGCCTCGATTACCTCCGATGTAGAGGCCGCTCCCCGTTACATCCGAGGTAATGGAGCCGATCTGGGCGGGCGCTACCGTTGGCCCGGTGGCCGTCCAGACCGAGAGGGAGCCGCAGACCGTCGGTGCGCTGATCCGCTTCTGGCGCACTCAGCGGCGGCTCACGCAGATGGAGTTGGCGCTGGACGCGAACCTCTCCACCAAGCACCTCAGCTTTGTCGAGACCGGCCGCTCGCGCCCGAGTCGCCAGCTCCTCGTCCACCTCGCCCAGCACCTCGACCTGCCGATCGCCGAGCGCAACCGCCTGCTGCTCGCGGGGGGCTTCGCTCCGCCCTACCTGGAGCAGCCCTTCGACGGCGAGATGATGCGACCGCTGCGCGAGTCGCTCACCCGGCTGCTGGAGGCACACGAGCCGAACCCGGCGCTGATCGTCGACGGTCTCTGGAACCTGATCGAGGCCAATCGGGCTGCGTCGCTCCTCTGGCAAGGGGTCGACCCCGAACTGCTCGAGCCCCCGATCAACATGCTTCGCCTCGCGGTCCACTCGGGAGGCCTCCCGAAGATCTCGTCGATGACCGCGGCCTGCAACGCGCCGCTGATCACGAAGCTGAGGCGAAGGAGCCGCGAAGACGCCAATCCGGCCCTCGGCGAGCTGATCGAGGATGTGGAGTCCTATCTCCCGGACGATCCGCCGACCAGCCCCGCGACCCAGCCCGTGGTCTCGCTGGACCTGCGCACACCCCTCGGCGAGGTCAGCCTCTTCACCGTGATCGCCACCCTCGGGGCGCCGCTGGAGGTGACGGCGGCAGACCTCGCGATCGAGACCTTTCTGCCGATGGATGAGCGCAGCGCAGCGCGGCTTCGCGAGCTCAGTGAAAGAGGGCGAGGCGAATGACGCGCTCCCGCCCAGACGACCGGGCTGCCGATCATCCCCGCAGTCGGCGCCGGCGATCTGGACTACCCCCGGTTTCGGCGACAATGGGTCTGTGGTGCCCTCGCCAGCGCGCGGGTCTTTCGCGCAGCCTTGGTGATCGCTCAGGCGCTGGCCCGTCCCCTGCTGAGATCTGTTTCAAGAGCGTCGAGCAGGGCGCCCCAGCCGTGCTCGCGCCGGGCCGGCGTCTCGTGGCCATCCAGGAACACGGCCTGCTCGGTGAAGACCAGGCGGGTGCCATCTCGATCGGGTGCAAGCTCGACGGTCGCTAGGGAGACCGAGATCCGCGACTCGCCGGTGAGCATCTCGTAGGTGTAGACGATGCGTTGGGACGGGACGATGTCCTGGAAGCGAGCCTCGAAGGTGTAAGGGTTGCCGTCTGGATCGGTGCCCCGGCGGGCTTCCCGCCCGCCGACGCGAAAGTCGAGCTCCACCAGTTCCTCCGGGTCGCCGAACCAGCGCGCCTTGGCTTCGGGATCGGACCATGCGGCGAACACCCGAGCGGATGAGGCGTCGAAGGTGCGCTCGATGACGATGGTGGCGTGCTCGACGGATCGTTCGCTCATCGCTTGCTCCTCTCCGGTGGTTCTTCGTCGCTCTCGGCGAGGTACTCGCCGAGACGGTCGAGACGATCCTCCCAGTCCGAACGCCGCGCCGTGATCCATCGCTCCATCGGCCGCAGGGCCGCCGGCTCGATCCAGCAGGTGCGCACCCGTCCGGCCTTGCTCGAGCGAACGAGCCCACTCGTCTCCAGCACCTGAAGGTGCTGGACCACTGCCGCCAGCGACATCGGCAGGGGTTCGGCGAGCTCGCTGACCGACGCTGGTCCGCGGCTGAGCCGCTCGACTATGAACCTTCGACTTGGGTCGCTCAGCGCACGGAAGACCCGATCGACGTCATCGCGCTCGCGTGTTAGTATAGGAATGACTTAAGTATAGCTTGCCCAACGAACGCACAGGAGGAACAGATGGCGGTCGCATGGCACGTGATCTCTTCGAGCGCGGCCTGATCGACGAGGTCCGCGACCAGCCTCCGTCTCCACACCACCTACGAGAACTGACGCCCGATTACCGAAGGAGCACCAGCCATGTCACTCGCCCGCGTCCAAAACTTCTCCATCTCACTCGACGGTTTCGGCACCGGTGAGGGTCAGAGCCACGACGCACATTTCGGTCACGCCGGGGATAGGCTGCACCAATGGTTGTTCACCACCCGGTGGTGGCAGCCCGGCGGTAGCGGCGGCGTCGACGACGCCTTCGCCCAGCAGCACGGTCCGGGGATCGGCGCCGAGATCATGGGTGCCGGGAAGTTCGGCCACCCCGGATGGCACGAGGACCCCGAGTGGAAGGGCGCGTGGGGTCCCAACCCGCCCTTCCACACACCGGTCTTCGTCGTCACCCATCACACGCGCCCGTCGATCGAGATGGAGGGCGGCACGACGTTCCACTTCATCGACGCTTCGCCTGCCGAGGCGCTCGAGACCGCCCGCGAGGCCGCGGACGGCAAGGACGTACGAATCGGCGGAGGTCCCACCGTGATCCGCGAGTTCCTTGCTGCCGGGCTCGTCGACCACATGCACACGGTGGTCGTCCCGATCCTGCTCGGCCGAGGCGTACGCCTCTGGGACGGACTGGAGGGCCTCGAGAAGGACTACGAGGTCGAGGCCACCTCCTCGCCCAGCGGAGTCACGCATGTGACGTTCACCCGCGCGGGTGTGTGAACCGCCTCGGTCGAGAACCCGGGGCGCGGGTAGGGCTTTAGGTGTAGTCACTCGGTTGCGGCGGCGGGGCGGGGTTGATTGCTCAGGGAGCGTTCGAGGTCGAGCAGTGCGTCGGTGACTCGGGTCGGGTTGGTCGCGATTGCCAGGTGCTTTACCCCGTCGATGTCGATCACGGGCCAACGGTACGCTCGCGCCTGGGCCGCGCTCTCGGTGTAGGGAGTGGCGCTCAGCAGCAGATAGGCGCATGGACAGCGCTTCCTCCACGCGTCCGGCAGAGGCACGGGCGCTTCGAAGTAGGCGAGCGGCAGGCGCGGCATCTCGGCCTCGAGCTGCGCGCGCAGGCCCTCGTTGGGCACCAGCTCGCGCATCATGTCGGCGCCGAACCAGCGAGACCATGTTGGGAGCAAGCCGTCGGTCGCCATCGCACGCAGCTGGTCCATGAACGCGGGAGCACCCAGCAGCACGCGCCCGCCCGGCGGCGGCAGGCGCGAATCGACGAACACCATCGCAGCGACCTCGACCGCCAGAGCGTCGGCGATCACGGGCAGCAGCAGGCCCGCGCCACTGTGGCCGACGAGCACGACCCGCTGTTGAAGATGGCTCGTCGCGACGCGCACCGCTTGCGGAACATGGCGCCACCGGGGTTCGGGGGCCTCGGCCACGCCGAGCAGCGACGGGATCGCGGCGACGCGCCCGCGCCGCTCGAGCTCGCGCGCAACCGGCAACCAGCTCGTCGGACCCACGAGCGGACTGTGGACGAGAACGAACGCCGGCTCCCGCGATGCCGCGGCCACCGGTGGAGTATGGCGTCGTGCGAGGGCGGCCAGTCATGCGTCGGCCCGTGGGAATGCCGCGAGGTAGAAGCAGCAACGCGGGTTGAGCGAAGCGCCCGATTCGGGCAGGCGTCCTGACGTACGTCATCGAGCGGAAAACGTCAGTCACGCGACGGACGCGACCCCTGAAGCCGGGATCTAGGTTCGACATGTCCGCAATCACGACCAGAAAGGAAGACGGACATGAGTGAATCAACGAATACGCCGACGGTCGTCCTCGTGCACGGCGGCTTCGCTGACGCGTCGTTCTGGGCGCCGGTCATCGAGCAGCTCCAGGCACACAACGTGCCGGTGCTCGCGCCGCCGAACCCGCTCCGGGGCCTGGCCCACGACGCCGAGTACATCGCGAGCTTCGTCAACCAGATCGACGGGCCCGTGCTGCTGGTCGGCCACTCGTACGGCGGTGCCGTGATCTCCGTCGCGGGCGCCAGCACGCCGAACGCGGTCGGTCTCGTGTACGTCGCCGCGTTCGTGCTCGACGAGGGTGAGTCGTTCGGCGAGATCTTCGCCGAGTTCGGCGACACGCCGCTGGTCGGCGCCGTGCGTCCGAGCAGCTATCCGCTCGCGGACGGCGAGACGGCCGTCGAGCTGACGATCGCCCCGGAGCTCTACCAGGAGGCGTTCGCCGCCGACCTGTCGGCGGACGTCACCCGGGTCCTGGCCGTCAGCCAGCGTCCCTTCGCCGCGATCTTCGAGGATCGCGCCGAGGCGGCCGCCTGGAAGACGCTGCCTTCGTGGGCGGTCGTCGCGACCTCGGACAAGGCCATTCCCCCGGACGCCGAGCGACACATGGCTCAGCGTGCCGGCGCGCAGACCATCGAGGTCGACGCGTCGCACTCGATCGCGCTCTCGCAGCCGACTGCGGTTGCCGAGCTGATCCGCACCGCCGTCGAGGCGACGTCGGCCGTGCCGAGCGCCGGCTAGTCGAAGCAGCCAGAGCGGCTGGAGATGTGCCCCGCGCTCCCGTAGAGCGCGGGGCACACGCATGTAGCCGGCGGCTATCGACTCTCCCTTCGGGACGTGGGACGATGGCGCTTCGATGCTGGCGCTATCGAAGGATCGGGCGCCGCTGCTTGGCCGCTCCGCCGAGATCGAGGTCCTGACCGGGCTTCTGGATGACGTCGAACACACGGGGGCTGCGCTCGTCCTGCGCGGCGATCCGGGCATCGGCAAGTCGCGGCTGCTGTCCGAGGCGATCGCACTCGCCGAGGAGCGGGAGATGAACGTGCTCGCGACCAGGGGCGTTCAGTCAGAAGCCCGACTCGCGTTCGGCGGGCTTGCAGCAGCTGCTGCGACCGGTGCGGTCGCAAGCGACGGGACTCACCGGCGACACACCAGGCCGTGCTCGACGCGGCCCTGGGCATCGGTGATGACGAACCGCCCGAGCACTTTCGCATCGCGCTGGCCGTTCTCGACCTTCTGTCCGACGCGTCAACCGATAGCCCCCTGCTGCTGGTCGCAGAGGACGCCCATTGGCTGGACCAGGCCTTCGGTGGATGTCCTCAGCTTCGTCGCGCGAAGGCTTGAATCAGATCCGATCGTCCTGCTGGCCTCGGCTCGCGAGGGCTACCCGACCGCCTTCAGCGCGGTCGAGTTGCCGGAGCTTCGGCTCCAGCCACTCGATCCAGAGTCGGCGACTCGTCTCCTCGGGGAGAGCGGCGATCACCTGACCGCCGGGCGAACGCAGTCGCATCCTTCGCGAGGCTGCGGGCAACCCGCTGGCTCTCGTCGAGTTGCCGTCGATCGCGCACCGGCTCGACGACGATCAGCTGATGCCGGGCTTGGTTCCGCTGACGGAACGTATGGAGCGCGCATTCGCGGCCCGCGCAGCCGATCTTCCGCTCGAAACGCAGCTGCTGCTCCTGGTCGCGGCTCTCAACGACAGCGAGAGCCTGAGTGAGGCGCTGCAGGCCGGACGTGTCGTGGCCGATGAGCCGGTGGGAGTCCAAGCCCTCCAGGCCGCAGCTGACGTCGCGATCGTGGAGCTCGACGAGCGCACGGTGCGCTTCCGACACCCGCTGATGCGCTCAGCGGTACGTCAGAGCGCCAGCGTGGAGCAGCGACGGCGTGTGCACGCGGCACTCGCCGAGACGCTGGAGACAGAGCCGGACCGCCGCGTCTGGCACCAGGCCGCGCTCCTCACCGGCGTGCACGAGAACGTGGCTACGGAGCTCGAGGAGGCGGGGCGTCGCGCCCGCCGCCGCGGTGCCGTGCAGGTCGCCTTCACCGCGCAGCGGCGGGCGGCCGAGCTGAGTGAACCGACGCAACAGGGACGTCGCCTCCTCTCGGCGGGCGAGCTCGCGGTCGAGCTCGGCAAGCCCGAGCTCGCTGCGCCGCTGTTGCGAGAGGTCGGAGACGACGGCGGGCCGGTCGAGCGGGCGCGTGCGATGCTGATCGAAGAGCTGGTCAGTCCGACGCAGCTGCGCGACGTGGCGCGCGTCACCCGCATCGTCGAGGCAGCCGAGCGGGCGGGAGCGGCCGGCGATCGCGACCTGCACATCGGCCTCCTCTGGCGGGCCGTCTCGCGGGCCTGGTGGACCGACCCCGGGCCGGCTGCTCGTCGCGTCCTCGTCGACGCCGCCCGGCGGCTCGGAGACGCGGGCGACACGGACTCGCGCGTCATCGCCATCGACGCGTACGCCGATCCGGCAGGCCATGCGGCCGATGTCCTGCCACGCCTCGAGGCCGTCGCGGCAAGCCGGACGTTCGACACCGAGTCCGCGCGCCATCTCGGCCCGGCCGCCCTCGTCGTCGGCGCCTTCGACGTCGGCATGACCTTCCTCACGGCGGCCGTCGACGGCTTGCGCGGCGAGGGACGCCTGGGCCACTTGCCGCGCATGGTGACCCTCCAAGGGATCGTCGCCTCGTTTCTCGCTCTGTGGGACGTCGCTGTCCCCGCCGGTGAGGAAGCGCGACGACTGGCGAGCGAGCTCGACGAACCGTTCTGGATCGCCGGCGGCGAGAACGTCATCTCCATGGTCGCCGGCATGCGCGGCGACGCGGAGGAAGCCGAGCGTGGCGGCGCCCGGGCTGAGCGGCTCGGTGTCGCCGCCGGCGGCCAGGTCACCGTCGCCATCGCGCAGTTCGGAAGGGTGTTCGGCGCGCTCGGAGAAGGCCGTCACGATGACGCCTACGCGTACGCGTCGAGACTGTTCGAGCCGACCGACACCGCGTATCACCCGATGGTGGCCTGTTGGCTTATCGGCGACCTCGCCGAGGCCGCCCTGCATGCCGGCCGCAGCGACGAAGGCAGGCAACGGCTCGCACAGGTGGAGGACATGGTCTGTGCAGCGCCGCCCGCCTGGATCGAGCTGCAGCTTCGACACGCTCGCGCGCTGCTGGCGGCTGATGAGGAACAGGCGCAGCGCGCCTTTGACGACGCGCTCGCCGCGGACCTCGGAAGCTGGCCCTTCCAACACGCGAGACTGCTGCTGGCCTACGGCGAGTGGTTGCGCCGTCAGCGGCGGATCGCCGACTCCCGCGATCCGCTGCGAGCCGCCCGCGACATCTTCGACAACCTCGGCTGCAAGTCATGGAGCGGGCGTGCCCGACGCGAGCTCCGTGCGTCAGGCGAGTCGAGCCGGCGCCGCGATCCGACGGCCCGCGACCAACTGACCGCCCAAGAGCTGCAGATCACACAGCTCGCGGCGCAGGGGCTCTCGAACCGCGAGATCGGGCAGAAGCTCTTCGTCTCGCCGCGTACGGTCAGCACGCACCTCTACCGGATCTACCCCAAGCTCGGGATCAGCGCCCGAGGCGAGCTTGCGTCGGCACTGGGAAGCACCTCACAACAGTCGAACACCGCGGGATCGGCACCCACTGGACCCCTCGACCTCGCCTGAGTGGAGCGGCTCAGGCGGGCAGCGGCTCGCCCATCTTCAGCGTCGTCAGCCCCATCGGCTGCAGCGGCTCCACGAACGTCGAGACGATCTCGCTCTCGCAGAAGAAGCCCACGACCTTCAGGGCCTCGTCGCCGGTGTTGGCGATGCCGTGGGGGACCATCGCCGGGATGACGGCGAGGTCACCGGCGCGCACGCGCCCGCGCTCGTCACCGAGATGGGCCTCGCCCTCGCCGGCGACGATGTAGAGGATCTCCTCGGCGCTGTCGGTGTGGGTGGGCAGGTAGTCGCCGGGCTGGACCTCGAAGTAGACGACGGCGGTGTGCTCGGCGCCGGTGAAGCAGTTGATGGGGAACGCGGGGAACACGCGCCCGCGCGGGTCGCTGTCGATGTAGGCCTCGGCGAGGTCCAGGTCGGGGGTGGAGGCGGTGAGCATGGGGTGGACTCCTTTCGTCATACGACGGTGTATGGTGATTTGCGACGGCGGCAGCGTACGCCAGCCCTCGCCATCTGTCAAGATCGTCATACAACGATGTCTGCCGAAAAGACCACCCGCCGCTACCAGCTCCGCAAGCGCGCCGATGCGATGGAGGCCACGCGCCGCCGCATCACCGAGGCCGCCGATGGAGCTGCACGGGACGCTCGGGCCGGCGCGCACGACGATGACCGCGGTGGCCGAGCGCGCGGGCGTGCAGCGCCAGACCGTCTACCGCCACTTCGCCGACGAGGAGGAGCTGCTCGCCGCCTGCTCGGGACACTTCGCGGCACGGCACCCCTGGCCGGACGCCGGGCGCTGGCGGGCGATCGCCGACCCCGCCGAGCGCCTGCGCATCGGGCTCGACGAGCTCTACGCCTGGTACGAGACCACCGAGGCGATGTGGACGAACGTGCTGCGCGACGAGACGCTCGTCGCCGCGGTCGGCCCGGCGCTGGAGCCGTTCCGCGCCTACCTCGACGACGCGGCGCGCACGTTCGCCGCGGGCTGGTCAGCGCGCGGCGGGCGCCGCACGATGCTCCTCGCCGCGGCCCGCCATGCGGTCGACTTCCACACGTGGCGCTCGCTCGCACGCGATGGCGGCGTCAGCCGCGCGGGCGTCGTCGAGCTCACCTCCGCGATGGTCAGCCGCGCGGCCGGTGGGTAGTCCGGCGCTCAGGAGTCCGCAGACGAGCGAAGGAGACGCCGTGTCCGCGACCGTTCTGTACATGTCCATGTCGCTCGACGGATTCATCGCCGGGCCCAATGCGGGTCCGGGCAACGGGCTCGGCGACGGCGGGCACCGCCTGCACGAGTGGGCCATGGCGGGTGCCGACGCCGACCGCAGGGCGCTCTCGGCCCGGCTGGCCGGCGTCAACCGCCAGGTCGTCGACGAGTTCATGGCGACCGGGGCGGTCGTCGCCGGCCGCGGGACCTTCGAGCCGGCAGGCGGCTGGGGCGGCGACCACCACGACGGCGTGCCGATCTTCGTCCTGAGCCGCCGTGAGCCCGCCAGCGAGAGGGGGCAGTGGCCGCTGGTCACCTACGTGAACGACGTCAGGACCGCGATGACCGAGGCCAAGCGGGCTGCCGGGGACAAGAACGTGCTGGTCCACGGCGCCGGAACCGCGCAGCTCGCGCTCGCTGCCGGCGTCCTCGACGAGCTCGAGATCCATCTCGTCCCGGTGCTCCTCGGCCAGGGGCGCCGTCTCTTCGACAACCTCCGTCCCGAGCACATCGAGCTCGAGCGCACCCGCATCCTCGAGGGGGAGGCCGGTGTCACGCACCTGCACTACCGCGTCCTGCGCTGAACGGTGCCGATGAGTTTCCCACCCGGCGGCCGTCACTATCGGGTGATGAGCTCGGCCGACCCGCTGGCGTACCCGCGCGAGGAGTCCGCGTTCGCCGCGCTCGCCGAGCGCCACCGCCGGGAGCTGCAGGTCCACTGCTATCGGATGCTCGGCTCGCTCGAGGACTCCGAGGACCTCGTCCAGGAGACCTTCCTGCGGGCGTGGCGCAAGCGCGCGAGCTTCGGCTCCGACGGGCGCTCGTCGTTCCGGGCCTGGCTCTACCGGATCGCGACGAACGCGTGCCTCGACGTGCTTCGCAGCAGGCCGCGCCGGGTGATGCCGCCGCGAGGTGGCGCCGGCGGGGGACCCGGCCGAGCCGCCTGCCCCGCCGGCCGATCTCCCGTGGCTGCAGCCCTACCCCGACCGGCTGCTCGAGCCTGCCGCGCCCGCGGAGGACGAGCCCGGGGCGGTGGTCGTCGCGCGCGAGACGATCGAGCTCGCCTTCATCGCCGCCATCCAGCACCTGCCGCCGCAGGCAGCGCGCGGTGCTGATCCTCCGCGACGTGCTCGGATGGTCGGCGAAGGACACGGCCGCGCTGCTCGAGGCGAGCGTCGCCTCGGCGAACAGCGCGCTGCAGCGCGCCCGGGCGACGCTCCGGCGACCGCCTCGGTGAGCGGCGGACGGAGTGGGCGCGCAGCGCGAGGACGAGCGACGAGGAGCGCGAGCTGCTGCGCCGCTACGTCGACGCCCACGAGCGGGCCGACGCCGACGCGCTCGCCGAGCTGCTGCGCTCCGACGCGCGCCTGACGATGCCTCCGCACCCCACCTGGTACGCGGGGCGGGAGGCGATCATGATCGCGATGCGGCAGGGCTTCGACCCCGGGTTCGGCCATCTCCGAAGCGTCGTCGCGGGGGCCAACCGCCAGCCGGCCGTCGCCCACTACCTGCGACGGCCGGGCGAGTCGGAGTACCGGTCGCTGGCACTCGACGTGCTCCGGATCGAGGAGGGGCGCATCGCGGAGATCACGTCCTTCGTGTCGCCCGAGCTGTTCGGTGCGTTCGGCCTCGCGCCGGCGCTCTGACCGGTCGCGCCGATGAGTTTCTCGCGGATCCTCGTTGTAGATGACGAGCAGTCATCCGCAATCAGGGAGACCCGATGAGAACCCTCGCTGTCAACACGTTCATGTCGCTCGATGGCGTCATGCAGGCGCCGGGCGGCCCGGAGGAGGACCCGACCGGCGGGTTCACGCACGGCGGCTGGGCGCGCCAACTACTTCGACGACGAGATGATGGGACGGATGGCCGAGGCCGGCGCCTACGAGCTGCTGCTCGGCCGCGGGACCTACGAGATCTTCGCGGCGCACTGGCCGTACGACGAGGGCCCGATCGCCGACCAGCTCAACGGCACCCGCAAGCACGTCGCCTCGACGACGCTCGAGCAGGTGGAGTGGAGCAACTCCACCCTGATCCCCGGCGACGTCGCCGACTACGTCGCGACGCTCAAGCGCCAGGACGGTCCCGAGATCCAGGTGCACGGCAGCCCGGGCCTCATCCAGACGCTGCTCGAGCACGACCTCATCGACGAGTTCCGCCTGTGGATCTTCCCGGTCGTGATCGGCACCGGCAAGCGCTTCTTCGGCGACGGCACCCTCCCCGCCGCACTGGAGCTGGTCGACAGCAGGGTGTCGAGCACCGGCGTCACGATCAACACCTACCGGCGGGCGGGCGACATCGAGCCCGGGTCGTTCGAGTTCGACGAGCCGACCGAGGCCGAGCTCGAACGCCGCCGGCGCCTCGCGGCAGCGTAGTCAGCGGTTGACATCGACCCGGTGGAGGCAGAGGCTGGGAGCCATGACGGTCCGAGGGCACCGGTGCGCGACGGCTCTCGCGGTGGTCGTGGCGTTCGGACTCTTCTCCGTCGCCGGCGCGAGCGCGCAGGAGGGCGGTGGGCTCTCGCTCCCGCGCCCGACGGGACCCCATCACGTGGGCATGCACCCGACGTTCCTGCTCGACGCCGGTCGGACGGAGCCCACGACCGGCACGGCGCGGGCGATCCCCATCCGCGTCTGGTATCCCGCCAAGCACCGCGCCGGGCCGCCGGCCCCCTACTTCTCCGCCGCCATCCAGCCCCTCATCGAGGGGGGCATCGGAGCGCCCGCCGGCTTCTTCGACGTCGACACCCACGCGACCGTCGACGCTCCCGCGCGCCGGCACGTGCGCGGCGTGCTGCTGTTCACCGGCGGCTTCGCCGTCCCGGTCGGGCTCTACACCGCCCTGCTCACCGACCTGGCCTCGCGCGGGTACGCGGTCGTGGCGTTCGACCATCCACACGAGACCTTCGTGGCCGAGCAGCCCGGCGGAGCGGTGATCCCCAACGACCTCGTCGACGACGGCGTGGCCGGCGCGGCGTTCCAGGACCGCCTCAGCGACATCGCAGCGGTGCTCGCCGCGGTCGGGGATCTCGTCCCGCAGGCGCGGTCGCACACGCCGATCGGGATCTTCGGCCATTCGAACGGCGGCGCGGCGGCGGGCCTGGCGATAGCCCGGCACCCGCAGATCCGCGCCGGCGTGAACCTCGACGGCTTCCTCCCGGCCGAGCTGATCACCACGGGCCTCGACCGGCCGTTCGGCCTGATGGGGGGCCGCGACCTGATGCCGCAGGAGCTGCGCGACATCGAGGTCTTCCTCTCGAACATGCGCGCTCCGCACGCCGAGCGGACGCTCGACATCCGCCACTACGGCTTCAGCGACTTCGTCGTCTTCATCCCGCAGGCGCACCGTGCCGACCCGGCGCTCGGCATGGCGCTGGAGGCCAACTACGCGGCGGGGACGCTCGACAGCGTCCGGGCGGGGCGCCGCGCGGTGCGGCAGCAGCGCCGCTTCCTCGCGGAGTTCTTCGACCGCTACCTCCAGACCGAGCGGGACAGCGACGACGACGACAGCGACGACGACGACGCCGACGACGACGCCGCCGCTCGCGCCGGCTAGCTCGCCGGAACCCCGTCCGCCGCACTGCGCAGGGCGGCGATGTCGAGCTTGCCCATCCCGAGCATCGCCTGCATGGCCCGCTCGGCGCGCTTGGGGTCCGGATCGGCGAAGAGCTCCTCCATCCCGGTCGGCACGACTTGCCACGACAGGCCGAACTTGTCCTTCAGCCAGCCGCACGGCCCCTCGGAGCCGCCCTCTGACAGCTTCTCCCAGTAGTAGTCGACGTCGTCCTGGGTGTCGCAGTTGATCTGGAAGGAGACGGCCTCGTCGAATGTGAACTCGGGGCCCCCGTTGATGCCGACGAACCGCTGGCCGTCGAGCTCGAACTCGACGGTCATCACCATGCCGGCGTCCCGCGGCCCGGCCTCGGTGTAGTGGGTGACGTTCACGATGCGCGAGTTCTTGAAGACCGACGTGTAGAAGCCCGCTGCCTCCTCCGCCTGGGTGTCGAACCACAGGTTCGGGGTGATCTTCTGCTGCATGGCGCTGCCTCCTGTCGAGTGGTCCACCTGTAGACCGGGGCTCCGCGCGGAACTCATCGCTCGGCGTCGGACGCCGCCCTGGCCACGCGCTTGCACGAGTCGCGCACGGCCAGGCGGAGCACGAGTGCGGTGAGCGGGCCCGCCTGCTCGTAGGTCGAGCGCCAGCGGACGACGGTTCCGCCGTCGGGCGCCTCCTCGAGCGTCACCACCGATCGGTAGCCGCGCACGCGCATCCCGTCGAGCAGCTCGTAGCCCAGCCGCTCGCCCGGCACCCACTCGGTGATGCGCTCGCGCAGGCGGTACGGCGCCCGCACCAGCAGGCGCACGGCGCCCGGTTCCTGCGGGCCGCCGCCCTCGACCTCCACCTTCGACCACGAGCCCCACCGCGCCCAGGTCGACGAGTCGGACAGCAGCGCCCAGACGGCGGCGGGGGAGGCGGAGGTCGTCGCCACGGCCTCGATCGTCCGCATGGCGGCGATCATCGCACCCGCGTGGACTGCGCCATCGTGTGGGCCATGGATCCGGTGGAGGTCCTCGCGCGCATCCGGGCCGTCCCGCACGGCCGCGTCGCCGCGTACTCGGACATCACGCCTCACGCCCCGCGCCTGGCCGGCCGGATCCTGTCGGCGTCGCTCGAGCCGGATCTGCCCTGGCACCGGATCGTCCGCGCCGACGGCTCGCTCGCGAAGGGCGACCGCCAGAAGCGGCTGCTCGTCGCCGAGGGGGTGCGCTTCCACCCCGACCACCCCGATCGCGTCGACATGCGACGGTTCCGCGTCATGAGCGAGACGTACGTCCACGGCTACGACCCGCGCGAGAACGAGCGCCTGCACGATCAGGCCGGCGCGCTCGTCGACCTCCTGCACCACGACACGGCCTATCCCGCCGGGAGCTCGGTCCTCGAGGCCGGGTGCGGCGTCGGCGCCCAGACGGTCACGCTGGCCCGGCGCAGCCCGCAGGCCCGGTTCACCTCGATCGACGTGTCCGCGGCCTCGCTCGCCGAGGCGCGCCGGCGCGTCGAAGCGTCCGGGCTCAGCAACGTCGACTTCCTGCAGGCGGACGTCTTCAAGCTGCCCTTCGACCGCGAGTCCTTCGACCACGTCTTCGTCTGCTTCGTCCTCGAGCACCTCTCGCGGCCCGTCGAGGCGCTCGCGATCCTCCGCGGTCTCCTGCGCCCCGGCGGCACGATCACCGTCATCGAAGGCGACCACGGCTCGGCCTACTTCCACCCCCGCAGCGCGGCGGCCGACGAGGCGATCCGGTGCCAGGTGCAGCTGCAGCGGGAGGCGGGCGGCAACTCGCTGATCGGCCGCGAGCTCTACCCGCTGATGCAGGCGGCGGGGTTCGGCGGCGTCCGGGTCTCCCCGCGGATGGTGTACGTGGACGCGAGCCGGCCCGAGCTGGTGGACGGGTTCACGCTCAGGACGTTCACGGCGATGATCGAGGGCGTTCGCGAGCCCGCGCTGACGGCGGGGCTCATCGAGCCCGCGCGCTTCGACGCGGGCGTCCGCGATCTGCACCGCACCGCCGAGGCCGACGGCGTCTTCTGCTACACGTTCTTCAAGGGCGTGGGGGAGAGGCGCGGATGATGCGGCACCTCGTTGCTGCGGCCGGCGCTGCCGCGCTCGCCGCCGGCCTGACGGCGGCGGCGGCCCACGCGATCCCGTGGGACAAGGGCGGTGCGGTCGCGCCGGCGCGGACCCCCGGCGCGACGCGCCCGGACCCGACCTGCACGCAGAGCTACGCGAACGATCGCCCGCGTGGCGGGCCGCGCGGTGCGCTTCGGGATCGGCCCGCGGCTGGCGGGGGAGAGCGGGACGGGCCAGACCGTGCCGACGGTCGCGGAGGACGCGGGCAAGCGCGACGCGGCGCTGCGGCGCCTGCAGGGCGACAGGTTCCTGGCGGTGCGCCTGAACCGCCTGTTCATGGAGGACGGCGACGCGGGCATCCGGCAGTTCAAGCGCCTGGCGCGGCGCTTCGCGCGGATCGGCCTCGACGTCGAGCTGCAGGTGCGCTACCACCCGGCGCCGGCCGATGACGGCGACATCCCCAAGTGGCTGCGCTTCGTGCGCCGCGTGGTGCGCGAGTTCGGGCCGATCCGCCGGGTGACCGGGCTGCAGATCACCAACGAGGTGAACATCGCGCTCTCCCCGAACACGTCGGACGGCGCCTACCGGCGGGCGGTCGACGCGCTCGTCGAGGGCGTGGTGACGGCCAAGCGCGAGTCGCGGCGGCTCGGCTACGACCACCAGGAGATCGGCTTCAACTACGCCTGGCGCTTCGACTTCGCCGACGCCCGGAACGACGCGCGCTTCTGGGAGGCGGTCGGCCGCCGGGGCGGCGACCGGCTGCGCCGCCACACCGACTGGGTCGGCCTGGACGTCTATCCCGGCACGTTCACGCCCGGCGTCTTCTTCCCGGCGCCGATCGTCGACTTCGGCGATGCGCTGCTGGAGGGCATCGCCCAGACGCGCGAGTGCTTCATGCCCAAGGCGGGCTTCACGCAGGGCCACGCCGCTGCGCATCGAGGAGATCGGCTACGCGACGGGGCCGGGCCGCTCGGAGCGCGACCAGGTCGACCGCGACCGCGCGAGTTCGCGCTCGAGACGCATCGCTACCGCGGGACGTACAACATCAGCGACTTCCGCTTCTTCGGGCTGCGCGACAACAACAGCAGCGGCCCGAGCTTCCAGCAGTACTTCGGGCTGCTGCGCGACGACTACACCGAGAAGCCGGCCTTCGACGTCTACCGGCGGGCGATCGCCCGCTACGGCGCCCGCGACCGCTGATCGCGTCGCGTGAGGTCCAGTGACATCCCGCGACCGGGCTGGTTGACGGCGGTGTCCAGCGCCCGCCTGCCGTCGATCCGGAAGGTCAGCCTCGCGCCGCGCCTGCAGCCCACGATCGAGTCGGGCCCGACGGCGGCGAGGATGTACCCGGAGAAGTTGCCCGTGCGCCGCACCGACGCGACGCCGCACCGCGTATCGCCCACGTAGGCCTCGACCCGCGTGCCCGGCCCGAGGGTCCGGCCGTCCCGCCGGTAGACCCCGCCGGCGAAGTCTGTCGTGAGCGGCGCAGCGCCCTGCGGGGCCGAGGTCGAGAAGCTCCGGTCGACGGTGGCCGTGCGTCCGTTCCCGGGCCACGGCGCCGCCGCGCGGGCGTTGAGCCTCTGGTTGCCGGCGAACGTCCAGAGCACGATCTCCGCACCCGGCGCGCCGCAGCCGCTCGCCTCGGCGTCGGCGAGCACGGTGAGCTCGTAGCGGCCGTTCCTCACCGGCGCCAGCGTGTACTGGCACGGCGTGATCAGCCCGCCCCTGCGCACGACGGCGCCGACCCATCGGGCGTCGAACGGTGCCCCGTCGAGGGTGAGCCTGCCGCGCAGGCGAACGCGGTCGCGCGCGCCCCGGACCGCGTTCGCCGCCCGGGTCCCCGGGCGCGGGCTCAGCTCGGACCTGCCGCCCCTCGGCCTCACCCCGTGCTCGACCCACGCCCTCAGCGCTCGCAGCCCGGCCTCGAACTCGGTGGTCGTGAACCCGCAATGGCTCGGGTCGCGTACGACCCGCTGCACCAGGAGGTTGCCCTTGCCGGCCGCCTCGACGCGGCGCCGGAGGATCCGCGCCTGCTCGATCGGCACCTGGCCGTCGCCCGTCGAGTGGAGCGTCAGCAGGCGCATCCCCAGACGCCCGGTGGTGTCGTTGCCGGCGACGAAGCTGCGCAGCGCCGGGTCGTTGACGCGAAGGCGGACGGCCGCACGGTCGAACCTCGGGGCGTCGCGGTACCGTCGTGTCACGGTTCGGCGCGAGCCCGGCGGCGACCAGCAGCCTGACGCGCCGCCAGTTGGTCTCCTCCTCGAGATGGATGCCCTCGCGGTCGAACGCGCGCCGACCGCCCGTCAGGTCGACCATGATCTCCTCGAAGCGCTCGTGCGCCCGCGGGTCCCGCAGGGCGGGCAGGATCCGGTCGTCGATGAGCGCGCCGACGTCGGTGGCGGCGTCGAACTCCGCCTGCGTGACGCCTGCGGCGTAGGCGCCGGCGACGAAGACGTCCGCCCCGGAGCGTCACTGCCGCTCGCTGCCCGGCGGCGCCGCACAGGGCCAGGGCGCCGTCGAACCGGCTGGCGTAGCGCTCGGCGGCGATGTGGGTCGCCATGCCTCCCATCGACTTGCCGGTGACATAGGTCCGCGTCGGCCGGCGGTACCTGCGAGCGAAGTGGTCCCACAGCGCGGCCGTCTCGTCGGCGGCGCGGCCCGGGATCAGCGACGTGCTGCTGAAGCTCGACGCGCCCCACGCGAAGCCCCGGCCGATCAGGAACCTGCGGATGTCCGGTGCGGTGACGCGCGCCTCGGGCGCGAACTCCTCGAACCCGTGCATGAAGAGCACGAGCCGCCCGTTCCACCGGGCCGGCACCTCGATCTGGTACACCGCGCCGCCGAGCCGCCCGAAGTCGGCGCGCGCACCGGGCAGCGGCCTGAACGCGGGATCGGCGAGCGTGATGCCCTCCGGCTCGGGACGGACCTGGACCGACGGCGGCAGCGGGCCGACCGCCGCCGTGAGCGCCACGATCGCGACGACGCCCACCGCCATCCGCCCGATGTGGCGCACGCTCACCCCACGACGACGACCTCGAGGCGGCGGGGCCCGTGCACGCCCTCGACGCGCTCGAGCTCGATGTCGGACGTCGCCGACGGACCGGACACGAAGGTGAGCGGCGCGCGGGGCGCGAGCGCGGCGATCGCGTCGGGGACGCCGGCGACGACCTGCCCGGCGTCGACGACGCACACGTGGTGGTCGGGGACGAGCGTGAGCGCGCGGCGCCCGCAGCGCGGTCCGCCGTCGAGGACGATCGGTGCCGGTCTCGGCGATGGCCAGGGCGCAGCCGGTGAGGACCGTGTCGACGCCGTCGAGGACGTCGACGCCCAACGGCGGGTCGTCGCGGCACGGCGTCGATGCCCTCGAGCGCGCACGGGGGCTCGCGCGGGACGGCCACCCGGCCGGGGCACAGCGAGCGCACCGTGTCGTCGAGCGTGCCGGGCGTGACGCGGTGGACGGTCGCGCGGTAGGCGGCGACGCGCTCGCAGAAGAGGTCGACGTCCGGCCGGGAGCGCGCCCGCCAGCCGGTAGGCGCGCGGGACGTCCGGCACGACCGGGGCGGGCCCGAGCGCCGCCCGGATGCGGCTCAGGACCTCGGTGCGGGCGTCGCTCACCGCGCCCGCCACCAGTCGCGGAAGCTCTGCGCGGGAACGTCGGGCAGGTCGCGCATCGCCGTCCAGCCCGCCAGCGGACCGGGCACGTGCGTCCCCAGCTTCGCGAGCGGGCCGCGACCGAGGCGGCCCAGGCGCTGCGCGGCCTCGTAGCGGCGGCGCGAGGCGAAGACGCGCGCGACGACGGCCATCGTCGCGCGCTCGGGATCCATGCCCTTCTGCTCGCGCACGACGCGGCCACGCAGGTGCACGAGCACCGAGGGGATGTCGATCTTGACCGGGCACACCTCGTAGCACGCGCCGCACAGGCTCGAGGCCCACGGGAGCGTCGGCGCCTGGTCGAGCCCGCGCAGCTGCGGGGTCAGGATCGCCCCGATCGGCCCGGGGTAGACCGAGCCGTAGGCGTGACCGCCGGTGCGCGAGTACACCGGGCAGACGTTCAGGCAGGCCGAGCAGCGGATGCAGTGCAGCGCCTGGCGGCCGACCTCGTCGGCGAGGACGCTGGTGCGGCCGTTGTCGAGCAGGACGAGGTGGAACTCGCGCGGGCCGTCGCCCGGCGTCACGCCCGTCCACAGCGAGGTGTAGGGGTTCATCCGCTCGCCGGTCGACGAGCGCGGCAGGAGCTGCAGCATGACCTCCAGGTCGCGCCACCGCGGGAGCACCTTCTCGATGCCCATGACCGTGACCAGGACCTCGGGCAGCGTCGACGCAGAAGCGGCCGTTGCCCTCGGACTCGACGACGGCGACGGTGCCGGTCTCGGCGACGCCGAAGTTCGCGCCGCTCACGGCCATCCTCGCCGTGAGGAACCGCGTGCGCAGGTGCGCACGGGCGACCTCGGCCAGCGCCGCGGGCTCGGGGCTCAGCGTCCTGCCCTGCGGCGATGGTCCGCTCGAAGAGCGCGCGGATCTCGGCCCGGTTGCGGTGGATCGCCGGCACGAGGATGTGCGACGGGCGGTCGTGGCCCAGCTGCACGATCAGCTCGGCGAGGTCGGTCTCGACCGCCTCGATGCCGTCGGCGGCGAGCGCGTCGTTGAGCCCGATCTCGTCGGTCGCCATCGACTTGACCTTGATCACCTCGCGGGCGTCGTGCGCGCGGGCGATGCCCGCGACGATCGCGTTGGCCTGCGCGGCGTCGCGCGCCCAGTGCACCGTGCCGCCCGCCGCGGTGACGGCGGCCTCCAGGCGCTCGAGCTGATCGGGCAGCGTGGCCATCGCCTGCGCCTTGATGGCGGCGCCGGCGTCGCGCAGCGCCTGCCAGTCGGGCAGCTCGCCGACGACGCGCCGCGCGCTTGGCGCGGATCGTGCTCGTCGCCTTGCCGAGGTTGCGCCGCTGCTGGGCGTTGCCCAGTGCGACACGCGCTGCCGCGGGGAAGCCCGTCGCGCTCATTCGGTGGCCGCCAGGACCTCGGCCAGGTGCATGGTGCGCACGCCCGCCCGCTGGCGGCGCAGCGCGCCGCCGATGTGCATCAGGCAGGAGTTGTCCGCCGCCACGCAGACCTCGGCCCGCGTGTCGAGGATCCGGCGCAGCTTGTCCGAGAGCATCGCCATCGACGTGTCCGCGTTCTTGATCGCGAAGGTCCCGCCGAACCCGCAGCACTCGTCGCGCGTCGGGCAGCTCGACGAGGTCGATGCCGCGCACCGCCTCCAGCAGCCGCCGCGGCCGGTCGCCGACGTGCAGCAGCCGCAGGGAGTGGCACGTCGGGTGCAGCGTGACGCGATGGGGGAACGAGGCGCCGACGTCCGTCGTGCCGAGCCGGTCGACGAGCAGCTCGGTGAGCTCGACCACACGCGGCGCGATCGCCTGCACCTCACGCGCGAGCCCGGCGTCGCCGGCCAGCTCCGCCAGCCGCGGGTACTGGTCGCGCACCATCGCGACGCACGAGGCCGACGGCGACACGACGAGCTCCTCGTCGGCGAAGACGCGCACGAAGCGCTTCACCAGCGGCACCGCCTCCAGCTGGTAGCCGCTGTTGGCGTGCATCTGGCCGCAGCAGGTCTGGTCCTCGGGGAACGCGACCTCGTGGCCCAGGCGCTCGAGCACGTCGACCACCGCGCGTCCGGTCCCGGGGAACAGCGTGTCGTTGAAGCAGGTGATGAAGAGGGCGATCCTCACCGTTGGTGGATCATCGCGTGAACGCCGCGGGGACGCCGCCGTCGACGTTGAGCAGGTTGCCCGTGCTCTTGCCCGAGCGTGCGCCCGACGCGAAGTGCAGCACGGCCTCGGCGATGTCACCGGGCAGGACGTGGACCTTGAGCGTGCTGCGCCGGCGGTAGTGCTCCTCGAGCTCGTGGGGCTCGATGCCGTAGGCCGCCGCACGCTCCTTGCGCCACGTCGAGTCGGGGCCCCAGATCCGCGAGCCCGACAGGACGGCGTCGGGGTTGACCGTGTTCACGCGGATGCCGGCGTCACCACCCTCCTCGGCGAGGCAGCGGGCCAGGTGCAGCTCGGCGGCCTTCGCCGACGAGTAGGCGGACGCGTTCTTTCCGGCCACGATCGCGTTCTTGGAGGCGACGAAGACGATCGATCCACCACGGCCCTGCGCGCGCAGGAGCCTGAACGCCTCGCGGGCCACGAGGAAGTAGCCGGTGACCAGGATGCCGTGGTTGCGCTCCCACTCCTCGACCGACGTCTCCTCGATCGGCGCACTCGACGCGATCCCGGCGTTGGACACGACGATGTCGACGCCGCCGAAGCGCTCGACCGCAGCGGCGAAGGCGGCGGCCACCGCGGCCTCGTCCGTCACGTCGCCGCTGACGGCGAGCCCGCCATCGCCGTGCGCCGCGACGGCGTCGCCGGCGCCGGCCCTGTCGAGGTCGAAGGCGACGACGCACGCACCGGCGGCACCCAGTGCGTCGCCGATCGCGCGGCCGATCCCGCCGGCCCCGCCGGTGACGAACGCGACCTGGCCCTGCAGCTCTCCCGGCGGCGGCGCCTGCGCGAGCTTGTAGAGCTCGAGCGGCCAGTACTCGATGGCGAAGCTCTCCTCCGCGTCCAGCGAGACGAACTCGCCCAGGGCCTCCGCGCCGGCCATGACCTCGATCGCCCGGTGGTAGAGGTCACGCGAGATCCTCGAGGTCTTCGTCGTCGTCCCGGTGGCGACGAGCCCGAGGTGCTGGATGAGCACGATGCGCGGGTCCGGGTCGGCCGGCACGGTCGTCTCGTCGCCGTAGGTCTCGACGTACTCGCGGTAGCCGGCACGGAACGCCGCCGCGCGCTCGGCGATCCGACCACGCAGCGTGTCGGCGTCGTCTGACTCGGGGTCGTACGGGATCCACAGCGGCAGCCGCTTGGTGTGCACCAGGTGATCGGGGCACGGGGCGCCCACCGTGACCAGGTGCTCGGCCTGCGCCGAGGAGACGAACTCGACCGACCGCTGCGAGGTGTCGAGGGTCAGCAGCTTGTGGCGCTCGCTGGAGACGGCGCCGCGCACGGCGGGCAGCAGCTCCCGCAGCAGCTGCTCACGCGCGGCGTCGGAGACCCGCTCCGCCGCCGGATGGCGACCGCCGAAGCGCGGCGCGTCGCCGGTGCGCTCGTTGACGAACGCGACGGCCTGGTTGATCACCTCGATGGTGCGCCGGTAGGCCTCTTCGGCGGTGTCGCCCCAGACGACGAGGCCGTGCTTGGCGAGCACGACGAGCCTGAGGTCGGGGTTGGAGCGAGCCGCCTCACCGACCTGCTTGGAGAGCGTGAAGCCCGGGCGGATGTAGGGGATCCAGACGGCCTCGTCGCCGAACGCCTCCTGCACGAGGCGCTCGCCGTCCGCCGTGCCGGCCAGGACGTTGATGCCGTCGGGGTGCGTGTGGTGGACGTGGGGGGCAGGCACGAACGCGTGCAGCAGCGTCTCGATCGAGCAGCGCGGCATCCTCGGGTCGAGCTGGCAGCGCGACAGGTGGGCGACCATGTCCTCGTCGCTCATCTCGGCGCGGTCGATCAGCGGCAGGACCTCGTCGAGGCGCAGGCCGGTGAAGTGCTCGTGGCCCATCGTGGCCAGGTCGCTGCCCGAGCCCTTGACCCACAGGACCGGCACCTCCCGGCCGACGTGGTCGACGGCGGTGCCCTTGGCCGAGGTGTTGCCGCCGCCGAAGTTCGAGACCGCGCGATCGGCGCCCAGGAGGTGGGAGGCCAGGACGAGCTGGGACAGCACGTCCTCGGGCGCCGGCTCGGACGGCCAGAGGTCCGAGACGGCGTCGACGAGGGGGATTGCGGTGCTCATCGGGTGATCTCCTGGTGCGGTGTGGGGTCGGGTTGGCGCGCCTGCGCCATGCGCGCCGAGCGGCCGGACGAGCGCAAGGCCGCGATCGGGTCCTCGGCGGCGCCGAGCTCGGCGCGCGCCCGCGACCACAGCGGGCGCACGTCGGTGCGGTAGGCGTCGAGCAGGACCTCGTGGCCCGCCAGGACGTCGCCCTGCGCCTGCGCCTCGCGCAGCGCCTCACGGTCGACGAGCAGCGCCCTGGCGTAGGCCTCCTGGATGTTCAGGACGCTCAGCACCATGGCCTCGACCTTGTCCTCGATGTTGTGCGACTGGTCGATCGTCAGGCGGGGCAGGGGCCCCCGGGTGGCGACGAGCTCGGTGAAGATCAGGAACAGCTCGAAGGGGTTGACCGAGCCGACGATCAGGTCATCGTCGGCGTACTTGCGGTTGTTGAAGTGGAAGCCGCCAAGGCGCCCCTCCTCGGCGAGCAGCGCGACGATCTGCTCGACGTTGGTGCCCTGGGCGTGGTGCCCGAGGTCGACGAGGACCCGCGCGCGTTCGCCCAGACGCTGGCAGATGCGCAGCGCGGAGCCCCAGTCGGCGAGATCGGTCGCGTAGAAGGCCGGCTCGAAGAACTTGTACTCGACGAGCAGCTCCTGATCGGGCGGCAGGGCCGCGTACAGGAGGCCCAGGCTGTCCAGGAGGCGGGCGCGGCGCTCGCGCAGGTCGTCCTGGCCCGGGTAGTTGGTGCCGTCGGCGAACCACAGCGACTGCGCACCGGCGCCGAGCGCGGCCGCGATCTGCGTGCACTCCAGCAGGTGCGCGACGGCCTTCTCGCGCACAGCGGGGTCGGGATGGCTCACCGAGCCAAGCCGGTAGTCGGGGTCCTGGAAGAGGTTGGGGTTGACGGCGCCGACCTCGAGACCGTGACCTTCGATGTGCGCCCGCAGCTGGTCGTAGTCGTCGACGGCGTCCCAGGGGAAGTGCAGCGCGACAGCCCCGGCGGTGCCCGTCAGCCGGTGCACCTCGGCGGCGTCGTCGACGCGCTCGAGGACGTCCCGCGGGCGGCCGGGCGCGGGGAACGTCGCGAAGCGCGTGCCGGAGTCGCCGTAGCCCCACGAGGGCGTCTCGACGGACAGCCGCTTCAGTCGGGGGGCGAGGGTCTCGTAGTCGCTCACAGCTCTCCTTGGTCCAGGTCGTCAGGCGGTCGCCGGCGTCGCCAGGCCGGTGACGTCGAGGAAGCGCCCGTAGGTCGCGTCGGCCTCGCCGCGGCCGGGCGCGGGCTCGTGCAGGACGGGCTCCGCCGAGGCGGCCGCCACCTCGCGCATGTCGGCCAGCGACGCGAGCTCACCGGCGGCGCGCGCCTGCACCAGCACGTTGCCCAGCGCGGTGGCCTCGATCGGACCGACGAGCAGCGGCCGTCCGGTGATGTCCGCGGTCAGCCGGCACAGCAGCTCGCTGCGCGCGCCCCCGCCGATGACGTGGATGGAGGTGATGTCCCGCCCGCTCACCGCCTCGAGGCGCTCGAGCACGTAGCGGTACTTGCAGGCCAGCGAGACGTGGATCGCCCGGATCGTCTCGCCGCGGTCGCGCGGCGCGCGCTGGCCGCCGCGCCGGCAGGCGGCCGCGATGCGCGCCGGCATGTCGCCGGGTCGCAGAAAGCGCTCGTCGTCGGGGTCGAAGAGCGGGATGTCCGCGGGTGCCGCGCGCGCGAGGGCGTGCAGGTCGCCGAACTGCGCGTCCCAGACCCGGGCGCACTCCTGCTCGAGCCACAGCCCCATCACGTTCTTGAGCAGCCGGGTCGTGCCGTCCACGCCGCGCTCGTTGGTCAGGTTGGCCTCGCGGGCCGCATCGGTGAGCACCGGCTCATCGAGCTCGAGGCCGAGAAGGCACCACGTCCCGCTCGACAGGATCGCCGCGTGCGGGTCGCGCACGGGGGCGGCCGCGAACGCCGAGGCCGTGTCGTGGCCCGCGACGGAGTAGACCGGCACGGGGCCCAGCTCGTGATGGGCGAGCGCAGGCCCGAGGGGCGTCCCGGGCTCGACGACGTCGCCGAACGGCGTCGTCGGAAGGCCCAGCCGCTCGATGACGCCGAGCGCCCACTGGCCGGTGCGCGCGTCGAGCAGGCCCGTCGTCGAGGCGGCGCTGGACTCGTTGGCCAGCTCACCGGAGAGCCAGAACGCGAGCAGATCGGGGATCAGCGCGATCCCCTGCGCCGCCGACAGCGCGGCCGACTCCTCCTCGGCGAGCAGCTGGAAGACGGTGTTGATCGGCAAGGTCTGGATGCCTGTCACCGCGTACAGCTCCGCCGCTGACACGCGATCGAAGGCCCGTTCGGCCATGCCCTCGGTGCGCCCGTCGCGGTAGTGGAAGGGAAGGCCGAGGAGGTTCCCATCCCCGTCGAGCAGCCCGTAGTCGACGCCCCACGTGTCGACGCCGATCCCGCGGAGCCCCTCCACGCGGCGCAGCCCGTCGAGCGCCTCGGTGAACAGGTGCACGAGGTTCCAGTGCAGGGCCGTCGGCAGGCGCACGGGGCGGTTGGCGAAGCGCTGCACGACCTCGAGGACGACGCGGCCATCGGCCAGCCGGCCGGCCACGACCCGCCCGCTCGACGCTCCGAGATCGATCGCCGCGTAGGCCGGCCCGTCAGGCAAGGTGGAAGACCTCCTCGAGGCGCCGCAACCCCGTGTCCGGGCGCTCGCCGCCGGGCAGCTCGAAGAACTCCGCCATCTCGGCCTGCCAGCGGGCGTTGACGGCGGTGGCCTCCATGCCGGCCTGCGCCCGCTCGAAGTCGTCGGTCTCGACGTAGCCGACGAGCAGCCCGTCCTCGCCGAGGAACAGCGAGTAGCGGCGCCAGCCGGTGGCCGTGAGCGCCTGGCGCATCTCGGGCCAGACGGAGCGATGGCGCTCCTTGTACTCCTCCAGCCGATCGGGCCGGACCTGCAGCACGAAGCAGACGCGTTGCACTCAACCCACCTCGGCGTAGTCGAGGCCGAGCAGCGTCGCCACCCTGCGCACGTCGCCGGCCACGTGCCCGACGCCGAGCGCGACGTGATGGGTGGGGCCCTCGGCGCACCAGCGCTCGAAGAACTCCGCCGGCGGGAGGCCGAAGCGCAGCCGGCTGTTGGTGTTGCCGATGCGGAACGTGTCGCCGGGGATCGACTCGCCGTGGGCCGCCATCAGCTTGAGGCGGCCGTCGCGCGTCTGCGTGCAGCCGACGATCGTGACCGGCCCGAGGCGGACCTTGAACTCGACGCTGAGGCCGGCGCCGCGCTTGCCGTGGAACAGCTTCAGCGCGCGCAGGGTCGGCTGCTCCTGCGCGATCGCCACGTGGCCCGGGCCGTCGTGGCCCATGAGGACGAAGCCGTCGTCGAAGTCCAGCGCGTAGTACTCGGTGTACGAGCCACCGGCACCGAGCCGGTCGAGGATCAGCTGGGCGATGTTGGTCTTGAGGTCGGCCTCGCCCGCGGTGGGCACGCCGCGCGCGGTCAGCAGCGAGTTGCCGACGATCACGCCGGCGCCGAGGCGCTCGGCCTCGTTCCCGTCCAGGCCCCGGTAGTAGTAGGTCAGCGCGTCCAGCTCGAAGTCGGCGACGAGCTTGTCCAGGCCGGCGCCGACACGCGCGGACCAGTCGAGCTGGTCGGCCTCGATCGGGCCCGCGATCGGGTCGGCGGAGGGGTCGGCGAACGCGAACATCTCGCGGATCTCCGCCTCCTTGGCGGCGACCTCCTCGTCCGTGGCCGCCGCGACGCGCGCGCCGAGGTCGTCGATCTCGAGCACCTCGACGTGCGCGCCGAGCTGCGCGTGCACCGCGGTGAAGTCCGTGTACATGTCGAGCATCCCCGGATACACGTGTCCGAGGAAGCCGATCCGCGACCGGCGCAGGGCGCGCGCGACGCCCGCGGCGCGCACCCACGAGCCGATCTTCTGCCAGGCGCGCTCGTCGTCGTCGATGGTGCCGGCGACGGTGTCGTAGGGGATGCCCGCGCGCGTGAAGGCGCCGGCGATCTCGGGGACGCAGCAGGCGGCGCAGTTGGCCAGCCACTCACCGGTGTCGACCGTGGCGTAGTCCAGCGCCGCCGTGGGCTGCAGGCCGAGCAGGACGACGGGCGTCCTCGCCGCCTGTGCGACGGGTAGCACCGTGCTCGACGTCGCGTAGGTCACCGCGTGGCACAGGACCAGGTCGACCTGGGCGGCCGCGAAGCGGTCGCCCGCCGCGCGTGCGCCCTGCTCCGTGTCGACCAGCCCCGCTGACACGACGTCGCCGCCGAGCTCGCCGACGCGCTCCTCGACCCGGCGCTGGTAGCCCTCGATGCGCTCCTTGAGCCCGGCGAACTGCGGCCAGTACGTCGCCAGGCCGATGCCGAACACCCCGACCCGGGCACGAGGCCCGGGCCGGGAGCCGGCGCCGGCCGCCGGGAGGCGATCATCCGCGACGGTCACGACGAGCTCTCAGAAGTCGAACTCGTCGATGTTGGCCTTGTTGAAGCCGGTCGGCGGGCCGAGGATGATCTCGCCCTGCGCGCCGATCTTGCGCTCGCCGAGGCGTCCGGCCTTGAAGCTCTCGCCCTCCTTGCCGGTGATCTGCCCGGAGACCAGCGCCGCCGCGGCGTACCCCGCGAGGTAGCCGACGTCCTTCGGGACCCAGAGCGCGAACTCCTCGACGGTGCCGTCCTTGACGAACTTGCGCATCTGGTTGGGCGTGCCGAGGCCGGTCAGCTTGACCTCGCCCTTCTTCGGCGAGGTCGACAGGTAGCGCGCGGCTGCCGAGATGCCCACGGTGGTCGGCGAGATGATGCCCTTGAGGTTCGGGTAGGCCTGCAACAGGCCCTGGGTCTCCTGGAAGGACTTCTGGTCGTCGTCATCGCCGTAGGCGGTCTTCACGAGCTTGATGTCCTTGTAGGCGGGCTTCTTCAGCTCCTCCTTCATGAACTTGATCCACGTGTTCTGGTTCGTGGCGTTCGCCGTGGCCGAGAGGATCGCGATCTCGCCCTTGCCGCCGATCTGCTTGGCGATCAGCTCCACCTGGCCCTTGCCGATCAGGGGGGCCGACGTCTGGTTGATGAACACCGTGCGGGCGTCGGGAGCCACGTCGGAGTCCATGCCGACGACCTTCACGCCGCGCTTGTCGGCCTGCTTGAGCGCCGGCGCCACGGCGTTCGGGTCGTTGCCCGCGATGATGATGGCGTCGGGCTTCTGCTGGACGGCCGAGTTGATGATCGACACCTGTGAGGAGGCGCTGGCGTCCGTCGGGCCAGAGACGCGGTTCGAGCCCCCGACCTCCTTCAGCGCCTCGCTGACGCCGGAGTGCTCGGTCTCCTCGTAGGGGTTGCCGAGCTGCTTGGGGATCGAGACGGTCTTCAGACCCTTCTTGATCTCCGCGCTCGACTGCGCCTCCTCGCCAGAGGCCGATCCGGAGGAGCTGCTCGACGAGTCGTCGTCGTCGTTGGTGGAGCCGCAGGCGACGACGGCCAGCGCCGCCACCAGGAGCAGCGCGGTGAGCAACGCGCGCAGAGCGCGGGAACGTACGGACCTCATGGTTGACCCTCCTCGGGTTGTTGACTGCTTGATCGGCGCCGCCGTGCCTCGACGGCGCTACGGGCGACGTTGGGACCCAGGACCGAGCCGATCAGGAGCGCTCCGGTGACGATCTGGATCCAGTACGACGAGATCGACTCGCTCAGCTGCAGCGCCTTCTGGATGCCGCCCAGCAGGAACAGCGCGAGGATGACGCCGACGATCGTGCCGCGCCCGCCGAAGATCGAGACGCCGCCCAGGAGCACCGCGGTGATCGCCGTCAGCTCGAAGCCCTGGCCGACGTTGGCGGCCGCCGTCGAGTTGCGCAGCGAGATGACGATGCCGGCCAGCGCCGCCACGGTGCCCGAGAGCACGAAGAGCGTCAGCTTGATCCGCTTGACGCGCAGGCCCGCGAAGTAGGCCGCCTCCTCGTTCGCACCGATCGCGTAGGTGGAGCGCCCGAACGCCGTGGCGTGCAGCAGGATGCCGAACCCGACGGCGAGGACGGCGAACAGCACCATCGTGTTCGGGATGAAGGTCCCGGCGAAGTTCCCGAAGGCCCGGTCGGTCCACGTGGTCGGGAAGTCGGTGACCGACTCGTCGCCGATGACCACGAAGGCGAGCCCGCGGAAGAGGGCCAGGGTGCCGATCGTGACCGCCAGCGACGGCAGGCCCAGGCGGGTCACCAGGATGCCGTTGAAGGCGCCGCACAGGGCGCCGGCCACGAGGCAGAGCGGCATGATGAACTCGAGCGGCATGCCGCTGTTCCACAGCGAGGCCATGAGCGCGCTGGAGAGCGCCAGGACGGAGGCCACGGAGAGGTCGATCTCCGCCGCGATGATCACCATCGCCAGCGGCAGCGCCATGAGGGCGACCTCGGAGAAGTCCAGCGATCCGGTGGTGAAGGAGTCCGCCGTGAGGAACTCGGAGGACAGGGCCTGACCGGCGATCAGCATCACGACGATCAGCGCGATCAGCAGTGCCTCCCAGCGCGCGGCGAGCGCGCGCAGCGTCGCCGCCGCGCCCGCGCCGCCGGGTGCCGCGGGCGCGCCGGGGTGCGGTGCCGCCGGCGGGGAGGTCGTCTGCGTGGCGGGGTCAGCCTGCACGGCGTGCGCTCCTTCTGCGAAGGGCGGCCTCGACGCGGAGGCCGATCAGGCGGTCGAACGCGATGGCGAGCAGCAGCAGCGCACCGATGGCCGCCTGCTGCCAGAACGCCTCGACCTTGAGCACGATGAGCGAGGACGTGATCGTGCCCAGCAGCAGCGCGCCGAGCGCGGCGCCGTAGACGCTGCCCGTCCCGCCGAAGATGGCGACGCCGCCAACCACCGCGGCGGCGATGACGGTGAGCTCGTAGCCCGCGCCGGCCGTCGCGTCGACCGTCGCGAAGCGGGCGGTGAAGAGCACGCCCCCGAGGCCGGCCAGCGCCCCCGCCAGCACGAAGGCGGTCAGGACCCTGCGGTCGGAGCGCACGCCGGCGAGCCGCGCGCCCTCCGGGTTGGAGCCGATCGCGTAGAGCTCCCGCCCGGAGCGGAAGTCCCGCAGCCACTGCCCGACCGCGAGGACCACGACGAGCGCGATGACGACCAGCAGCGGGACGCCGAGGACGGAGTCGGTGCCGATGCTCAGGAACGAGTCCGGGAGCTTCTCGGCGTTCACCTGGCGGCCGTCCGTCCACAGGAAGGCGAGGCCACGGAAGATGTAGAGGGTGCCGAGCGTCACCACCAGCGCCGGAACACGACCCCAGGTGGTGAGCAGGCCGTTGAACAGGCCGCAGGCTGCCCCGAGAGCCATGCCGAGCACGAACACCACCGCGATCGGCAGGTCAGGGTTGTTCGAAAGCAGGTCGCCGGCCATGAACGCGGCCAGCCCCAGCACGGAGCCCTGGGACAGGTCCACGTTGCGCGTGATGATCACGAGCGTCTGTCCTGCGGCCAGGATCGCGAAGATCGACGCGTTGACCGCCAGCGTGCGAAGCGAGTCGGCCTCGATGAAGCGCGGCTCCAGCGCGGCGGTGACCGCGATCAGGATCGCCAGCGCGACGACGATTCCCAGCTCGCGGATGCGGAAGATCCGCTCGGTCAGCCGACGTGCCCCGGCACCCTCGACGGCGGTGCTCTCCGCGGTCGCCTGGACGCTCATGCCGCGGCCTCGCCGACGGGGCCGGTGGCGAGGCGGATGACGCTCTCCTCGTCGGCCTCCGCCCGGCGGAGCTCGCCGGTGAGACGGCCCTCGCGCATGACGTACACGCGATCGGCCATGCCCAGCACCTCGGGGAGCTCGCTGGAGATCATGAGCACCGCGAGCCCGCGGCCGGCCAGCTCGCTCAGCATGCGGTGGACCTCCGCCTTGGTCCCGACGTCGATGCCGCGCGTCGGCTCGTCGACGATGAGCAGCTTCGGGTCGGTTGCCAGCCACTTGGCCAGGACGACCTTCTGCTGGTTGCCGCCCGACAGCGTCCCGACGCTGTCGTCCAGGCGATGGAACTTCAGCTGCAGCCGCGCGGCCCACTCGCGCGCGAGCTCGTCCTCGTCGCGGCTGCGGATGAGCCCGCCCCGGGTGAGCGCGCGCAGCCTGGTGAGCGCCGTGTTGCGGGTGATCGAGAGATCCATGACGAGGCCCTGCTGGCGGCGGTCCTCGGGGACGAAGCCGATGCCGGCGCGCATCGCGGCGACCGGCTTGCCCGTCGGCAGCCGATCGCCCGCGACTTCCACGTGGCCGGCGTCGGCCTTGTCGATCCCGAAGATCGCGCGGGCCACCTCGCTGCGGCCGGCACCCACCAGACCCGCCAGCGCCACGATCTCACCGGCCCGGACCTCGAAGCTGACGTCGAAGAACACGCCCTCGCGCGTGAGGCGGTGGACGTTGAGGACGGGGTCGCCGATCTTCGCCTCCTGCTTCGGGTAGAGCGCGCTCAGCTCACGACCGACCATGCGCCGCACCATCTCGTCGGGCGTCATGTCGGCGATGCGCGCGTCGTGCACGACCGCGCCGTCGCGCATCACGGTCACGGTGTCGCAGAGGGTGAAGACCTCGTCGAGGCGGTGGGAGATGAACAGCACGGCCGCGCCCTGCTCGCGCAGCGTGCGGGTGACCTTGAACAGCCGCTCGACCTCGGGGCCCGAGAGGGCGGCGGTCGGCTCGTCCATGATCAGGATCCGGGCGTCGAAGCTCAGCGCCTTGGCGATCTCGACGATCTGCTGATCGGCGATCGACAGGCCCCGGACCGGGCGCTCCGGATCGAGCCTGACACCGAGCCCGTCGAGCAGGCCCTGCACCCGCTCGTGCATCGCGCGACGGTCGATCCGCTTGAGAGCCCCGAGCGGGTGGTAGCCCATCACGACGTTCTCGGCGATGCTCAGGTCCGGGAAGAGCGTGGGCTCCTGGTAGATCACCGCGATGCCGGCGTCACGGGCGTCGTGCGGCGAATGGAAGTCGACGGGCTCGCCGTCGACGCGCATCTCGCCGGAGTCCCTGCGGATCACGCCGCCGAGCACCTTCACGAGCGTGGACTTGCCCGCGCCGTTCTCGCCCATCAGCGCACGCACCTCTCCGGGGCGCAGCGCGATGTCGCCGTCGCGCAGGGCGCGGACGGCGCCATAGGACTTGCTCACGCTCTCGAGCGCGACCAGCGGCTCGGACGTGTGTGAATCCGCCGACTGTGATGTCGGTTGACGTTCGATTGAGACCTCTCCTCCCGCTCCAGACGACAAAAACGATCAGAACAGATCGCGGGACGTGTGTCAAGGATCTGCCTTGACAGCAGCTGTCAGCCGTGATTGCGTGATCACGAGAACTGATCACACGACCAGCGAGACCAGCCAACATCGCACACAGACGTTCACACGACGGCCGGCACGTGCTTGCCGAGACCCGCCGGCGGGAGATCGCCGAGACGCTCCGAGCCGCGGGCGCGATCACGGTGGCGGAGGTCGAGTCGCGGTTCGGCGTGTCCGCGATGACCGCGCGGCGGGACCTCGACGACCTGGAGCGCCGCGGCGTGGTGCGCCGCACGCACGGCGGCGCCGTGCTCCCGACCGCATCCGCCCACGAGGACTCCTTCGCGAGGCGCCTCGCCGCCGACACCCACGCCAAGCAGCGGCTGGCCGAGCTCGCGACCGCGAGCCTGTCACCGGGCGAGACGGTGTTCCTGGACTCGTCGACGACGAGCTACTTCGTCGCGCGCAGGATGGCGGGCTCGGGGCTGGCGGCCACGGTGCTGACGAACAGCCTGCCGATCATGGAGCTGGTCTTCGAGGAGGGGCACAGCCTCGAGCTCATCAACGTGGGCGGCTCGCTGCGGCGGCTCACCCGCTCGTTCGTCGGGCCGGCGGCCGTGCGGACCATCGGGACGTACTTCGCGGATCGGCTGTTCCTGAGCGTCAAGGGCATCACCGAGGCCGGCGGGCTGACGGACGCGGACCCGCTCGAGGCGGAGGTCAAGCGCGCCATGATCGCTCAGGCGGGCGAATCGACCGTGCTGGTCGACGCGTCGAAGTTCGGAGTGCGCGCGCTCAGCGTCATCGCGAGCATCAGCGAGGTCTCGCGCGTCGTGACGTACGGCCTGACGGAGGTCCAGACCCGGACACTGCGCTCCGCCGGCGCTGCGGTGAGCGACATCCCCGCGGACCGGTGATGCACGCCACGGGAAGGCGCATGGTCGCGGAGGCGCGGCGCGAGGCGATCGAGGGGGTCCTGCGTACGACGGGCTCGGTGACGATCCACGAGCTCGAGGCGCGCTTCGGCGTGTCGCCGGTCACCGCTCGCCGCGACCTCATCGAGCTGGAGCGACGGGGGTCGCTGCGCCGGACGCACGGCGGTGCAGTGCTCCCGGCGACGCTGACCAGCGACGGCTCGGCGCTGGCCGGAGAGGAGCGGTCCTTCACGCGGCGGCTCGACGTGGCACCCGACGCGAAGCGCCGGCTCGCCGACGAGGCCGTCGCGCTCCTGAGCCCTCACGAGACCGTCTTCCTCGACGCGTCGACGACGAGCTGGTTCGTCGCGCAGCGCATGATCGAGAGCGGCCTTCCGCTCACGGTGCTGACGAACAACATCCCGCTGATGCACCTCGTCCTCGGCCGTGCGGGCCCGCAGCTCGAGCTGCTTGGGATCGGCGGGACGCTGCGGCGCATCGGCGGTTCGCTCGTCGGCCCGCTCGCCGTCCAGACGGTGGAGAGCCACTTCGCGGACCGCTGCTTCGTGAGCGTCAAGGGTGTGACGGCCGGCGGCGTCCTCACGGAGGCGGACCCGCTCGAGGCCGAGGTCAAGCGCGCGATGATCGCGCAGTCGACGAGACCCACCGTGCTGCTGGAGCGGTCGAAGCTGAGCGCTCGCGGCCTCAGCGAGATCGGGCGCGTCGCGGACGTCTCGTCGGTCGTCGCCTATGGCGTGGCCGCCGGCGAGCTCGAGCCGCTGCAGGCGCCCGGCGTCGAGCTGAAGGTCATCGGCCCGGACTGACGTCCCCGTCACTGCTCGGGCTGGGCGCCGGGAAGCCGTCGGCCTCCCTTCCGGCGGGGTGCGAGTTGCCGGACGCCGCCGCGGGCGCCGTCGCGAGCAGGAGGTGGCTCGTGGTGAGGGCCTCGGCCACGTCGATGAGCTTGCGGCCCGTTCGCCGCGAGTGCGAGCGCAGCATCTCGAAGGCCTGCCGCTCGTCGATCCCGTAGCGCTCCATCAGGATGCCCTTCGCCCGCTCGGTGAGCGCGCGCCGCCCAAGCGCGCCCTCCAGGCGGTGGAACTCGGCGAAGCGCCGCAGGACGATGTCGACCGCGCCCTGCAGCTCCTCCGGATCGCCGTCGGTCACGTAGGCGAAGATCCCGCGCTTCGCCGCTTCGTTGACGAAGTCGGCGTCCTTGGCCTCGAGGATCGCGATCACGGGGCAGGCGGCCTCCTGGACGATCTGCGAGATCAGATCGAGCGCATGCTCGGAGCTCTCCCCCAAGCCGACGAGCGCCACGTCGGGCATCGCCTCCGCCGTGGCAGCCGCGACCTCGGAGACCTCGAGGCTGCGCGCGATCACGTGGTGACCCATCGCGGCCACCAACCCGGTGGTCGTCTTGAGGCGTTCCTTTCGCTCGTTGGCGATCAGGACGCGAAGCGGATCGTGCGCTTCAGGGCTCATGAGCGGGGCAGTCGCTTTCCCGCACGATTCTACTCGCGCCTGGCGCTTCGCGAGTGGTACGCTGGCAGGCGCTCGGACCCCAGCATCACGGTCCAGCACTTCGACCTCAGCATCCGGCCGAACCAAGCCGGCCCCAGCCCATGCGGCCGGCGGGAGTCCCCCGAGAGGCTGGAGGTCAGGGATGGCGGTACACGGATCAGCTGTGGTTTCCGTGATGGGAGACGTCGACGTCGCGACGGCGCCGGCGCTCGAGCACACGCTGCGCGGCGCAGCCGACGACCAGACGCACGAGGTCATCGTCGACCTGACGGGCTGCACCTTCCTCGACGCGCAGGGGCTCGGCGCTCTGGTCGCGACCAAGCGGCGGCTCGAACGCTCGAACCGACGGCTGGCGCTCGTGCTGTCGGCGCCGAACGCGCTGCCGATCTTCCGGATCACGCAATTCGACAGGCCGTTCGAGATCCACCCCTCGTCAGGGGCTTGCGGCAACGGACGCGACCATGACTAGCTGGCAACGGCGAGAGTCGGACAGGCAAGCGCGGTCCCGCGAGCAGAACGAGTGGACGGCGCATGCACGCGCGGACACCCACGGTTGGATGAGCACGTTCCGGTGCGAGTGCGGCGACGAGGCATGCACGTGCCCGATCCGGCTCACCCTCGGGGAGTACGAGTCGGTCCGCGCGTACGCCACGCGCTTCGCCATCGCCCGCGACCACGAGAACCCCGAGATCGAGCAGGTGATCTCCGAGGACGAGCGCTTCGCCGTCGTGGAGATCGTCTCCGGCGAAGCGGCGAAGCTCGCCCGTCGAAGCTACCCGCGGCAATGGCCCGGACACATGGGGCAAGCGCCACCGACTGCGAGCGATCGACCGTGAGGATCCCGGGATCAACCCCCAGTCGCGACCGGGGATGGCGGCGGAGCCGCCCGGCCGGCGGCATCGAGCTGCTGAACGCTCAGTGGCACGGGCCCCGGGGCATACCGAGCCCACGGTTCTGCCCTGTCTGCGATGCCAGCGTCTCTGTTCGTGATGCCGTGGTCCACCACGGCGGCGAGCTGTATCACCCTCGCTGTACTCCGGAGCCTCGGCCGTCGCCAGCCGCCGCGATCGGGCCGCCGCCGCGCGTCGCTGCGGAGATGGTCCCGCTCGAGCACGAGACGGCCGAGCGCGTCGTGCGGACGATCGTGTTCGCCGTGCCGCCCGCCGCGCTCGCGCTGGGGGCATGGCTGGCGTGGGGCGGAAGCCTGCACTGGCAGGACCTGGTCGTGCTCGCGATCACCTACACGCTTGACCGGACTGGGCGTCACCGTCGGCTATCACCGGCTGTTCACCCACCGCAGCTTCAAGACCACCCGCCCGCTGCGGGCGCTGCTGGCCGTGCTCGGCTCGATGGCGGTCGAGGGCCCGGTGCTCGAATGGGTCTCGACCCACCGCAAGCACCACCGCTTCTCCGACCACGAGGGAGACCCGCACAGCCCACACCTCGACCACGCGCCGGGGTGGCGCGGGGCGCTGCGCGGACTGGCTCACGCGCACGTCGGCTGGATGTTCCGCGGCAAGGACATGGCCAACCCGGCCCGCTACGCCAAGGACCTGCTCGCCGACCGCGACCTGCGCTTCATCAGCCGCACCTTCCCGCTCTGGGTGATGCTCGGACTGGCCTTTCCCTTCGGCCTGGGCATGGCGCTGACCGGCTCGGTCGCGGGCGGGCTCACCGGGCTGCTGTGGGGCGGAGCGGTGCGCATCTTCCTCCTGCACCACGTGACCTTCAGCATCAACTCGCTGTGCCACTCCTTCGGCCGGCGCCCGTTCCCCACCGGCGATGAGTCCCGCAACCTCGCCTGGCTCGCACCGCTCGCCTTCGGCGAGGCCTGGCACAACAACCACCACGCCTTCCCGACCTCCGCCCGTCACGGGCTTGGCCGCTGGCAGCTCGATCCCGGCAGCTGGCTGATCACCGGCCTGGAGCGCTGCCACCTGGCCTGGGACGTCGTGCGGATCGCCCCAGCGCGCCAGCAGGCCAGACGTGCTGTCGCGCGGGTGGCAAACACCGACCCCGACTGGAGACAAGCACGATGAAGATCCTGGATGTCCTACGCAAGCGCCCCTCGGACCGTGCCGCGCCGGCCGGGGAGGCAGGCTCACCAGACGTGGATGAGCTTCCGATCCCCGGGTACGACCGGCTGGGTGACCGGCAGGTCGTCGCGGGGCTCCGTGAGTCCTCGCAGGTCGAGCTGGCGGCCATCGAGACGTACGAGCGATCCCACAGGAGCCGCCCGGAGGTGCTCGACAAGCTGCGCTACATGCGTGGCAGCGAGCCGCTGCCTGGCTACGACGCTCTCAGCCCCGAGCAGATCACGACAGCGCTCGCCGGCGCTGACACGCGAACGGTCAGAGCCGTGCGCGACTACGAGCGCAAGTTCCGACGTCGCCCGGAGGTGTTGGAGGAGGCGATGCGAGCTCTGCCGAACGCGACGGCGAGTGCCGGAGAAGATCGCGCCCACGAAGAGCGTGACGCGCGCGTCCGCAGGGGCATCGCGGGTCGCGAGAAGACCGTCCGCGATCTGCACGACTAGCGGCTGCGCAGGACCGCGATGAGCAACATCTCGCTGGCGGTCGGCATCGGCCTTATCTGTGCGCTGCTGTCCGCGCTCGGGACGAACCTCGCCTTCCTGTTCAAGCACAAGGGGGCGGTCGCGGCTCCCGACGTCGACATGCGCCATCCGCTGCGCAGCGCGATCGATCTCTTTCGCTCGAAGTGGTGGAGCATCGGCTGGGCCGTGGCGGCGGTGGCGTTCGCGCTGCACGTCGCCGCGCTCACGCTCGCCCCGATCTCGATCGGCCAGGCGGTGCTCGCGGGAGGCCTCGTCTTCCTGGCGGTGCTCGCCGAGCGCTTCTTCGGCTTCGAGCTGGGCCGTCGTCAATGGATCGGGATCGGCCTGGTGGCGGTCGCGCTCACCTCGCTGACGCTGACGGGCGGGGGCGGGGGAGGAGGAGCCCACGCGGGCTACTCCCTCGCGGGGATGATCGTCTTCGAGAGCATCGCCGTCGGCGTGGGCCTGCTTCTGTTCTTCTCCCACCTGATCGAGCGCATCCGGGCCCAGCCCGGCGTGCTGCTCGGCATTGCCGCCGGGCTCGGGTTCGGGATCTCGGACGTGGCGATCAAGGCGCTCTCGGGGGACCTCGACAGCGGGCCGGTCGGCCTCCTGAGCCCCTGGAGCCTGATCATCGTCACCGCGGCGGTCTTCTCGTTCTTCGCGTCCGCTCGGAGCCTCCAGATCGGCGACGGCGTGGCGGTGATCGCCGTCACCTCGGTCGCGGCGAACCTCTCCACGATCATCGCCGGGCTGGCGGTCTTCGGAGACCGGCTCGGCAACGACCCGCTCGTGATCGGTGTGCGCCTGGCGGCGTTCGCGCTCATCCTCGTAGGAGCAGCGCTGATCCCAGCCCCCGTGCGCGCCGGCGAGGCGCTCGACGACTCAGCCGTCGAACCTCGCAGCGCGACCATGACCCCTGCCTGAGCGCAACTCCCTGCCCGGCGCGCGTCACGGCACCGCGGCGCGCGGCACGAAGCGGTCGAAGAACGCTGCGACGTCGACGACGGGCTCCGCCGTGAACTGATGGACGGCGAGCTGCAGGGCGGTCTGGTCGACGACCGCGTTGGCGACCGGCGCCACGGAGGCCGGGAGGCGCGCCGCGCTCGCACGCGCAGCCGCCTGCTGCACGTCGGCGACGATCCGCGTGCCCTGCGCGTCCCACACGCCGGTCGCCACGAGCGCGTCGAAGATCGCCCTGGCCTCCGTCTCGTCGACGCCGGGGATCCGCAGGTACCGCTGCGCGCTGAGCCTGCGCTCCCGGGCGATATGCAGCGTCGCGGGCGTGCCCGCGCTCCGCGTGGCGTCGAAGTCGACGATGATCGGCCCGGGCGGCGACGTGAAGTCGTGCTCCGCGGTGGAGAACGCCGTCGGGACGGTGAGCGCGCCGGGGGCCGACACCGGGCCGGCGATCCTGCCCATGCTCGCCCAGATCGCCTTGACCGGGTAGCCCGCGTCCCTCCACGCCTGCCCCCACAGCGTCACGAAGCGCGCGCCGTTGGACATGCCGATGCCGACGAGCGGCGTCGTCGCCTCGAGGGCCGTCGTCGCGACGAGCCGCGCGTGCAGGCGACCCAGCCGCGCGAGGTCGGGGTTCGTCGACGTGGACGCGTTCGCCACGTTCCAGCGGCGGTTGCCGGTGCGCTCGGTGCTCGAGGTCGACACGAACCCGTAGCCCTGCGCGATGAACAGGTTCAGCGCCGCCGTCGTCTCGACGCGCTCGGCGAAGTCGGCGCTGCCGTGGGATCCGTGGAAGAGGTAGACCATGCCGCGCGGGTGCTCCGGGACGTGGGAGATCACCTCGAAGCCCTCGAAGCTCGAGCGCGTGAACGGTGCAGCGGGTGTCACGGCACAACCTGCGCCGAGAAGCGCGATCGCCGTCGCGACCGCCGCGGCCAGCAGGACCCGGAGCAGCGCCATTGCGACCACCGTACCCCGTGGCGCGCGGTGCGGTGGGGCATTGCACGCGGCGCTGTGCTTTGCTCGCCCCATGCGACGCGACACACGAGCCGGGGTGTTGCTCGCGGCGCTCGTCATCGCTGCGCTCGCCGCTCCCGCCCCGGCGCCGGCCGGGACGGCGACCCAGCGCGAGAGCGACTGCTTCTGGCTGGGACCGATCTCGTTCACCAAGCGCGCGACGAACCCCGAGCGCTTCGACGGGCACTTCTTCAACTTCCCCGAGGAGTCGGCGACCTACTGGGTGGCCCGCTACCGGCTCGCCGCAGGACAGCGGCTGGAGCTCCACGGGCGCTACCCGCATGCCCGCTACGCCTCGCTGAACTCCTACCAGGAGGGCGGCACGCCGGTGTCGAGCATCGCCGACGTGCGGATCGCGCCCGACCGCGGCTCGGCGAACCCGTTCCTGCCCGGCGCACGGCGCGACCGGCGCAACCGCGACTGGACCGTGTCGGTGCCGGACGCCGCGCCACCGGCCGGCGAGCCGGCGGCCAACACGCTCTACGCGCCCTCGTCGGCGTCCTCTGCCTCGGAGGTGGCGCTGCGCGTGTACGAGCCCGACCGCGGGCGCGACCTGACCGGCGACGTCGGGCTGCCCAGGCCGGAGATCGTCAACGCCGACGGCAGCCGCGTCCGCGGCCTGGACGGCGTCGTGCGCCGCGGTCAACGACCCCGACCGCAGCCTGCGGCGCACGGTGCAGAGCATCCCGGCGGGGCTGTGGGATTCGCTGGTCAACACGCCCGGTCCGCGAGCCGACCCGCGGACCTCGCCCGCCTTCGACCCGCCGCAGTGGGAGCGCTTCTTCAGCCAGCTGTTCTCCGCCGGCGTGTTCGCCCAGGCGGCGGGCAGCCCGCGCTCGACGGCCGGCATGGAGGAGCTCGGCGGCTTCTACTCCAACCGCGACACGCGCTACGTCCTGACGCACCTCAGCCGCCGCTTCGGCGAGGTGCTCGTGATCCGCGGCAAGATGCCGACGTTCCCGCGGACGTACCGCGGCGCGCGGCGCATGCCGCGCGGGCAGGTGCGGTTCTGGTCGCTGTGCTCCAACGAGGGGCGCGTGACGACCTACGCGGCCGACTGCCTGGCAGACCGCCAGGTGCCCCTGACCCGCGACCGGCGCTTCACGATCGTCGTGAGCACGACGGCCGACCGCCCCCGCAACGCGCGGACGCGCTGCGGCGTGGGCTGGTTGCAGTGGCCGCCCAACGGCGAGTACCCCGGCGGCCGGCGCGACTACGGGCTGCTCATCCTGCGCAACATGCTGGCCTCGCCCGGCTTCGCCCAGGCGATTCAGCGGATCGAGCGCTTCGGCGACGAGCGCGAGGTGATGGGCCCCTACTTCCCGCGCTCGTCGTACACCAGCGCGCGTGCGTTCGAGCGTCGCGGGTGCTGACGCAAGCGCGCGCCGTCACCATCCTGCAGCTCTCGCCGCACCCCGACGACGAGGCGATCGGCGCGGGAGCGACGCTGCTCGCGCTGCGCGCCGCCGGTCATCGCGTGGTCAACGTGGCATGCGGTCTCGGGCGGCCCGATCAGGCTGCGCGCCGCGAGGCGGAGCTGCGCGAGGCGTGCGCGCGCGCCGGCTTCGAGCTGGCGATCGTCGATCCCGCGCTCGACCTGGCCGCCTGGGTGGCTGCGCGCGTTGTTGCGGACGGGGTCGACGTCGTCGTCTCGCCCAGCCCGCACGACGGTCATCCCGCGCATGAGGCCGTGGCCCGCGCGGCGCGTGCGGGCATCGAGCGCGGCGGCGGGGGCGCGCGCTGGTGGATGTGGGGGCTGTGGGCCGACCTGCCGCTGCCGACCCTGGTGACGGAGTTCGGCGAGGCCCGCCTGGCCGACGCGCTCGCGATGCTGACGGCGCACGCCGGCGAGCTCGAGCGCAACGACTACGCAGCCCTGCTTCGTTGCCGCGCCACGGCCAATCGCGTGCTCGGGGCCGAGCGCGTCTTCGGGTTCGGGTCGGCCGGACTCGACGGCCCGTACGTCGAGCTTCTCACCGAGCTGGGCGTCCGCGATGGGCGCTGGACGGCCTACGAGCCGCGCCGTCTCGACGCGGCGTCCCCGCTGCTCGGCCGGCCCGGCGAGCGAGCGCTGACGTGGTGGCTCGACGAGCCGAGCTTCCGCGACCGGCTCGGCGGACGGTGAGCGGCGACGGACGCTCGCCGTGCTGACGCTGGTGCCGTCGACGATGGCCGTCGGGTCGGCGCTGGGCCTGTCGAAGTCGGTGCCGGGCGACACGGTCGCGGTGGACGCCGAGAACGCGGCAGCCTGAGCCCAAGCCCGAGCTGAGTCCGGTGGGCGCTCGCCGCGGGTGACCTCGAGGCTCGCGAGAGCCCACGTTCGCTCCGAAAGCGGTCTGCTGCGCGACGGCTCGCGGCTGCGGCGGGTAGCTTGGCGCATCGGCGAAGCGGCCCGATTGCGGCAACCCCACGAGCGCGGAGGCACGGCATGAGCGTGATGGACAGGCGGCAGTTCCTGGAGCGTGGCGCAGCGGTCGCGGGCGGCGGACTCGTGACGGCGGCTGCGCTTCAGCGGCTGCAGGCGCGCGCCGCTTTCGGGGACGATCGCGACGGCGACGGCGACGACGACGACGGCGGCTACGGGCGCCTGGAGCCGGTGGCCGAGGCGGGCGCCGACGGCCGCGAGATCCTCGCGCTGCCCGCGGGCTTCTCGTACGTGGTCTTCGGGAACATCGGCTCGACGATGTCCGACGGCAACCCGACGCCGCTGGCTCTCGACGGCATGGCCGCCTTCCGCGGTCCGCGCGGCACCGTCCGGCTCATCCGCAACCACGAGGACCGCAACGTGCCGGGAGTGGGCAGCGTGCCTGCCGCGCCCGGGGCCTACGACGACGCCGCGCACGGGGGCACGACGACGCTCGACTACGACCCACGCACGCGCACGCTCGTGCGCGACTTCGTGAGTCTGTCGGGCACGACGACCAACTGCGCCGGTGGCTACGGCTTGGAGCACCAGAGCTGGCTCTCGGGCGAGGAGCTCGTCGGCGGTCCCGCGTTCAGCAACGCCGGACAGCGGTTTCCCAAGCGCCACGGCTACCTCTTCGAGGTACCGCTGCGGCTCACCCCTGGCGAGCCGGTCACCCCCGAGCCTCTCAGGGCGATGGGCCGCTTCGCGCACGAGGCGTGCACGACCGATCAGCGAACGGGCATCGTCTACGAGACCGAGGATCCCGGCAGCGGTCAGGGTGCGGGCTTCTACCGCTTCATCCCCGACGACCCGTCGTACCTCAGCGAGGGTGGCCGGCTGCAGATGCTTGCCCTACGCGACGAGGAGCAGGCCGATCTGCGCGACGGCCGGCGGGTGGGCGATCGCCTGCGCGTGCGGTGGGTCGACATCGCCGAGCCCGACCCGGAGTACCTCGTGAACGACGACCCGGGTTCGGTGTTCAACCAGGGCTTCAACGCGGGAGGCGCGAAGTTCAACCGTCTCGAAGGCTGCTGGTGGGGCGATCGTGCCGGCGTCTTCTTCGCCTCCACCAGTGGGGGCGACGTCAAGAACGGCGACGTGAACGCTGACGGGTACGCGGAGGGCTACGGCCAGATCTGGAACTACCGCCCGAGCCGCCACCACGGAGGGACGCTGCGGCTCGTCTACCAGTCCACCGGGGCCGAGGCGCTCGACTCGCCGGACAACCTGTGCATCACGCCCCGCGGCGGGCTGATCCTCTGCGAGGACGACGCTTCGGGCGACGGCGACACCCATCCCGCCGCGCCCGGCATCGAGGACGTCAACCGCCTCATCGGCTTCTCGCGCCGCGGCGAGGTGTTCGAGTTCGCGGTCAACCGCCTCAACGGCTCCGAGCTTGCGGGCGCGACGTTCAGCCCCGACGGCAAGACGCTGTTCTTCAACATCTTCGGCCGAGCGCGCGTCGAGGAGCCCGCGACCGAGGGGATGACCGTCGCCATCACCGGACCGTGGGAGCGCGGCGCGCTGTAGGCAGGGCGACCGTCAGCGCCCGGCCGCCTCGACCTTGAAGCGGGCGATCAGCCCGTCGATCCGCGCGGAGAGCTCGTCCGCGTCGAGCTGCAGCGCGCCGGCGACGGCGCCGGGCTCCTCGCCCTCGAGCACGAGGCGGATGATCGCAAGGTCGCCCGGGTCGACCCGGGCGGCGATCGCCTCCATGAGCTCCGTGGAGGGCTGCGGCAGCAGGCGCCGGCCCGCGGCCACCGTGCGGATCGCGTCGAACAGCTCGCGTGCGCGGATGCCCTTGTTGACGAGGCCGTCGGCCCCGGCCAGCGCCGCCGCAACGCTGAGCGGCATGTCGGCGTAGGCGCGAGTACACGAGGACGGCGGGGGGCAGCGTCGTGCGCTTGACCTGGCGGCACAGGGCCAGGCCGTCGCGACCCTCCAGGTGGTAGTCGAGCAGGATGACGTCCGGGCGGCTGCGACGCAGAGCGGGCCACAGGTCGTGCTCTCCCTCGACGGCGTCGACCGGCACGAAGCCCGGCTCCGCCTGGAGGACGGCGTTGAGGCCCGCACGCAGCGCGGGGTGGTCGTCGACCATGAGCATGCGTATCACGGGCGGTCCTCTCGACGGCTGTCAGGGTCCTCGAGGCGCAGCACGACGACCGTCCCCCCGGAGTCGGCAGGGGTCACCCGCAGCGCCGCGCCGATCGTCTCCGCGCGGGCACGCATCGACCGCAGGCCGTTGCGGTCGGGTCGCCTCGCCGAGGCCATCCCGGTCCCGTCGTCGCGGATCGTGATCGTGCCGGTCCCCAGGTGCGACATCTCGACGGCGATGCGATCGGCGTCGGCGTGGCGCACTGCGTTGGTCAGCGCCTCGGCGGCGATCCGGTAGACGTGCGCGGCGGCCAGGGGCGAGAGGTGCGGCAGGCTGCCGCTGACCGAGATCTCCGCGGTCGAGGCGCCGGCGAGCTCGGCGGCCCGCTCGCGCAGCAGGACGTCCACCGGGCGACCCTCCAGCGGCTCGCGCAGCTCGGCCACGCTCGTGTCCATCTCGGCCGTCGCACCACGCAGCTCGCCGAGCGCCTGGTCGACGATCGCGCGCTGCCCGTCCGGCAGCTCGCCGTCCAGCGCGCTCAGGACGAGGTGCGCCGCGTGCACCCGCTGCTTGGCGGAGTCGTGCAGCTCCCAGGCGATGCGCTGGCGTTCGGCCTCGACGGCGAGGCGCTCGCTGCGCTCGCGCTCGGCCGCCAGACGCTCGAGCACCCGCTGGGCGTAGGCGAGCGCGAGGACGACCACGAGCGGGACGGTGAGGTGGGTCGCGATCGTCTCGAGGCGCGCGCTGCTGCGCAGCGTGCCGCCGTCGAGGCGCTCGGTGGCGATCGCGACGGCGAGGTAGGCCGCGATGTACCCCAGTCCCCAGAGCATGCCGGCCACGTCGCTGGCGCTTCCGCGCGCGACCACGGCGTCGACGAGCCAGGCCACGGGGGAGCGCTGGACCCGGGGCAGGCGCAGCGCGCCGAGCGAGACGACGGTGCATGCGATGGTCACCAGGATCAGGGCGCCGTCGCGGCTCGTGACGTGGTGCACCGCCAGCAGCAGGACGGCGAGCGCGGCCGCGAGCAGTCGCGTCATCGTCAGCAGCTCGCCCCAGCGGCCGGGGTGGTCTCGCGCGGTCACGGTGATCGGCGACCCATCGTGCCTGGCGAGTCGCCCAGGTGCGCCAGGTGGCGCCCGGCCCGCTACGGTCTGCAGCCATGAACGAGCAGTTCGCCACCGTCGGTGACCTCAGCCTCTGCTACGAGACGTTCGGCGACGAGAGCGATCCGGCGCTGTTGCTGATCATGGGCCTCGCCACGCAGATGCTGGGCTGGAACGAGGACTTCTGCCGGCAGCTCGCCGAGCGCGGCTTCCGTGTCATCCGCTTCGACAACCGCGACGTCGGGCGCTCCTCGCGGATCGACAGCGTGCCGCCGCCCAAGCCGCTCGAGCTGCTGACGCGCCGGATCAAGCGCGTCCCCTACACGCTGGAGGACATGGCCGACGACGCCGCCGGGCTGCTGACGGCGCTCGGGATCGAGCGCGCCCACGTCGTCGGCGCGTCGATGGGCGGGATGATCGCCCAGAGCCTCGCGGCCCGACATCCCGAGCGCGTCCTCTCGCTGGTCTCGATCATGTCCACGACGGGCAACCGCTTCAAGGGCCAGCCCGCGTTCCGCGTGTATCCGACGTTCCTGGCGCGGCCGCCCCGGACGAAGGAGGACTCGGTCGAGCGCATCGCCCGCCTCTTCAAGATGATCGGCTCGCCGGCCTTCGACCACGACGAGCTCGAGCTGCGCGCGATGGCCGCGCTGTCGTGGGATCGCGGCCACTCGCCCGCCGGCCCCGGCCGCCAGCTCGCCGCCATCATCGCCTCCGGCGACCGCACGCCCGACGTCCGGCGCATCACCGCGCCGACGCTCGTCATCCACGGCGCGAAGGACCTCCTGGTCCGGCCCTCCGGAGGACGGGCGACGGCGCGGGCCATCCCGGGCGCGCGCCTGCTGATGATCGACGGCATGGGCCACGACCTGCCCCGCGGCGCCTGGCCGCAGATCCTCGACGGGATCGCGGAGAACGCGGCGCGCTCGGCGGGCGCCCCGGGGCAGCGCGCAGCGGCCTGACGCCCTTGCGCCGCGCCCTCTTCGAGCCCGAGCACGAGGACTTCCGCGAGAGCTTCCGGCGCTTCCTGGCCAAGGAGGTGGCGCCGCACCACGATGCGTGGGAGCGTGACGGGCTCGTGCCGCGCGAGCTGTTCACCGCTGCGGGCGAGCATGGCTTCGTCGCCCCGCAGGTGCCCGAGGCCTACGGCGGCGCCGGCGTCGAGGACTTCCGCTTCAACGTCGTCGTCAACGAGGAGGTGTCGCGGGCGGGCCTGACGGGCTTCGGCCTCGGGCTGACGCTCCACAACGACATCTGCCTGCCCTACTTCCTCGCCTACTGCGACGACGAGCAGAAGCAGCGCTGGCTGCCCGGCATCGCCTCGGGCGAGCTGATCACCGCCGTCGCGATGACCGAGCCGGGCATCGGCTCGGACCTGGCGTCCATGAGCACCAGGGCGATCCGCGACGGCGAGCGCTACGTCGTCGACGGGGCCAAGACGTTCATCACCAACGGCATCAACGCCGACCTCGTCATCACCGCCGTGAAGACCGACCCGGCGCAGCGTCACCGCGGCATCAGCCTGCTCGTCGTCGAGTCCGGCACGCCGGGCTTCGGCCGGGGGCGCAACCTGGAGAAGCTGGGCCTGCACGCCCAGGACACCGCCGAGCTGCACTTCGCCGAGGCCGACGTCCCCGTCGCCAACCGCCTGGGCGAGGAGGGCGCGGGCTTCGGCTACCTCGTCGCGAACCTCGCGCAGGAGCGCCTGTCGATCGCGATCGCGGCCGTCGCGGCGGCCGCCGGCGCGCTGGAGTGGACGCTGGCCTACGTCAAGGAGCGCCAGGCCTTCGGCCAGCCGGTCGGGGCCTTCCAGCACTCGCGCTTCACGCTGGCCGAGGTCAAGACCGAGATCGACCTCGGGCAGGTGTTCCTCGACCGCTGCGTCGAGCTGCTGGGCGAGGACCGGCTCACGGCGGAGGACGCGGCGGAGGCGAAGTGGTGGTGCACGGAGATGCAGGGCCGCGTCATGGACCGCTGCCTGCAGCTGCACGGCGGCTACGGGTACATGACCGAGTACCCGATCTCGCGGGCCTACGCCGACGCGCGCATCACGCGCATCTACGGCGGGACGACCGAGATCATGAAGGAGATCATCGGGCGCTCGCTGGGCCTCTGACGGCAGGGACTCTGGGCGGTGTCTGAGGTCGAGACGCGTCGAGGCCGGCTCGGTACCCTGCGCGGATGCCAACGGTCGCTGAGCGCATCGGTACCGGCCGCTTCGTCTCCTTCGAGCTATGGCCGCCCCGCTCGCCCGAGTCGGCGGCAGCGCTGGAGGCAGCGCTCGACGAGCTGACGGGGTTGGCGCCCGCGTTCGTCGCCATCACGTACGGCGCCGGTGGGTCGACCCGCGAGCGAACGCACGACCTCGTCGTGCGACTTGTCCACTCACCACTGCTTCCGCTCGCGCACCTGACGTGCGCGGCGCACGACAGGGCAGAGCTCATCGAGCTCATGGAGCGCTACCGCCGCGCGGGGGTGGACAACCTGCTCGCGCTCCACGGCGACCCGCCGCTGTCCGCGACCGAGGAACTGCCCGAAGGCGACCTGCGGTATGCGGTCGAGCTGGTCCGGCTCGCGCGGGAAGTGGGCTTTCCGGGCGTTGGGGTGGCGCTCCATCCCGAAGGTCACCCGGCGGCGCTATCGCGCGACTGACGTTCGGACTTGCGAGGTTCACACGCGCGCAATAGGTTGGGCGCAGGCGTCCCTTCCCACGGACGGGGCCGAGGAGAGCGGGTCCAGCGTGTGCCTGGCCATCCCGGGCCAGATCATCGAGATCGTCGACGAGCCGCGAAGGCTCGCCAGGGTCGAGGTCGCCGGTGTTCGGCGCACGGTGAACATCGGCCTGCTGGACGACGCGGGCACCGGCGACTGGGTGCTGATCCACGTCGGCTTCGCGATCTCGCAGATCGACGAGGACGAGGCGATGGCCACGCGGCGCCTGCTCGAGCAGATGGGTGCCGAGTACGAGCAGGAGCTGAGCCGAGTTGCAGGGGAGCTCCATCGAATGAGCTGCCGGCGAGCGAGCACTGCATCACGTGCGGTGACGTCGCCGTCGAGATGCGCGTGCTCGCGCTCGACGACGCCGGTCTCGCGCGGTGCGCCTGCGAGGACGGCGACGAGCAGGTCGACGTCGCTCTGGTCGAACCGGTGCAGGAGGGCGACACCGTGCTCGTCCATGCCGGTGTCGCGCTGGTGCGGGTGACATGAAGTACGTCGACGAGTTCCGCGACGGGAGCCTCGGGCGTGCCGTCGCGGGCGAGATCCTCGCCGCCGTCGAGCCCGGCCGTCACTACAAGGTCATGGAGGTGTGCGGCGGCCACACGCACTCCATCTACAAGTACGGCGTCGACGACCTGCTCCCGGCCAACGTCGAGCTCGTGCACGGCCCGGGCTGCCCGGTCTGCGTCATCCCGATGGGGCGCGTCGACGACGCCATCGCGGTCGCCCACCGCGAGAACGTGATCTTCACCTGCTTCGGCGACATGCTGCGCGTGCCCGGCTCCGGCGGCACGCTGCTCGACGCGAAGGCGGCGGGAGCCGACGTGCGCATCGTGTACTCGCCGCTGGACGCGCTGCGCATCGCGCGCGAGCACCCCGACCGCGACGTCGTGTTCTTCGCGATCGGCTTCGAGACGACGGCGCCGTCCACCGCGCTGACCATGCGCCGCGCGAAGGCCGAGGGCATCGAGAACTTCTCGTGCTTCTGCAACCACGTGACGATCGTGCCGCCGCTGCGCGCGCTGCTGGACTCGCCCGACCTGCGCCTCGACGGCTTCATCGGCCCCGGCCACGTGGCCACCGTGGTCGGCGGGCGCCCGTTCGAGTTCATCCCCGCCGACTACGGGCGTCCCGTGGTCATCGCCGGCTTCGAGCCGCTCGACCTGCTGCAGGCGATCCTCATGATCCTGCGCCAGCTCGACGAGCGCCGGTGCGAGGTCGAGAACCAGTACACGCGCGTGGTGCCCTACGACGGCAACGTCAAGGCGCTCGAGGTCATGGCCGAGGTCTTCGAGCTGCGCCCGCACTTCGAATGGCGCGGCCTGGGCTTCATCTCCCAGAGCGCGCTGCGCCTGAGCGAGGCGTACGCCGACTTCGACGCCGAGCGCCGCTACGAGGTGCCGGGCGTGCGCGTCGCCGACCCGAAGGCGTGCCAGTGCGGCGAGGTCCTCAAGGGCGTCATCAAGCCGTGGGAGTGCAAGGTGTTCGGCACGGCGTGCACGCCCGAGCACGCGATCGGCACCTGCATGGTGTCGCCTGAGGGCGCGTGTGCGGCGTACTACAACTACGGGCGCTTCGCCCGGGAGAAGCAGGTGGTGTAGGTGACGGGCCCAGCCGTCACCGATCGCGAAGCGCGCATCCTCGGCATCATCGAGACGGCGCGCGCGAAGGCGCCGCGCTTCCGCGACAAGCGGATCACGATGGCCCACGGCGCCGGCGGCAAGGCGACGCAGACGCTGATCGAGGGCCTGCTCGTCCCGGCCTTCGACAGCGGCGCGCTCGGCGCGCTGGGCGACGCCGGCGCGTTCGCGGCGGGCGACGCGCAGCTCGCGATGACCACCGACAGCTTCGTGGTCAAGCCGCTGCGCTTCGCGGGCGGCTCCATCGGCGAGCTGGCCGTCAACGGCACGGTCAACGACCTCGCGGTCGCGGGCGCGCGGCCGCTGGCGCTGACCGTCTCGCTGATCCTCGAGGAGGGCCTCGACGCCGACGTCCTGCGCGCGGAGGTCGAGGCGGTCGCGGCGGCCGCCGCGACCGCGCAGGTGGCCATCGTCGCGGGCGACACGAAGGTCGTCGAGCGCGGCCACGCCGACGGCATGTACGTCTGCACGACCGGCGTCGGCCTGCGCGACCCGCGCGCGGCGCCGGCGCCCGACGCGATCCGCCCCGGCGACCGCATCCTGCTGTCCGGCTCGATCGGCGAGCACGGCACGGCGATCATGCTCGCCCGCGGCGAGCTCGGCCTGGACGCCGAGATCGCGTCCGACACGCGGTCGCTGTGGCCGACGGTCGACGCGCTGCTCGACGCCGCCGGGTCTCAGACGCGCTGCCTGCGCGACGCGACCCGCGGGGGCGTGGCCTCCGTGCTCAACGAGCTCGCGCGCGCCTCGGGCGTGGCGATGGTCGTGCGCGAGGGCGACGTCCCCGTCCTGCCCGAGGTGGCCGGCGCGGCCGAGCTGCTGGGCATCGACCCGATGTACGTGGCCAACGAGGGCAAGCTGGTCGCCTTCGTCGCGCCCGACGTAGCCGATGCTGCGCTGGCCGCGCTGCGCTCGGTGCCCGGCGGCGAGCGCGCGGCCGAGATCGGCGAGGTCAAGACCGACCCGCCGGGGATGGTGCTGGTGGAGACCGCCTTCGGCGGCCGGCGGGTGATGGACCAGCTCGTCGGCGACCCGCTCCCGAGGATCTGCTAGGCGTCATGCACGAGCTCTCGATCGCCGACGCCATCGTCGCCATCGCGAGCCGTCACGCCGCCGGCCGCCGGGTCGTGAAGGTCGAGGTCAGGGTCGGGCACCTGCGCCAGGTCGTGCCCGACGCGCTGACCTTCGCCTTCCAGCTCACGGCGCAGGGCACGTGCGCCGAGGGCGCCGAGCTGGAGCTGGAGGAGGTGCCTGCCGCCGGGCGCTGCCGGGCGTGCGGGTGCGTGAGCGAGCTGGAGGCGTTCCCGCTGCGCTGCGCGGGCTGCGGCGGGCTGCGACCTGGAGCTGACGGCCGGCGAGGAGCTGCAGGTGGACTCGCTGGTGCTGGACGAGGACGACGCGTTGTCGACGATCGGAAGGAAGGGCGATGGCGACTGAACCGAAGGCCCCCGCCGTGGAGGAGGTCCACATCCTGTGGATCTCGGAGGGGATGAGCTGCGACGGCGACTCGGTGTCCGTCACCGCGGCCGGCCAGCCCGGCATCGAGGACGTGCTGCTGGGGGCGATCCCCGGCCTGCCCAAGGTGCACCTGCACAACAAGGTGCTGTCGCCGACGCTCGGCGGCGAGGAGTTCCTCAAGCCCTTCCGCCAGGCGGTCAGGGACGAGCTCGACGCGCCGTTCGTGCTCGTCATCGAGGGCTCGATCCCCAACGAGAAGATCAACGGCGAGGGCTACTGGACCTCGTTCGGCAACGACGAGGCGACCGGCGAGCCGCTGACGATGGACTACTGGCTGGACAACCTCGCGCCCAAGGCGTGGGGCGTCGTGGCGATCGGGACGTGCGCGACCTACGGCGGCATCCACGCGATGGCCGGCAACCCGACGGGCTGCATGGGCCTGGCCGACTACCTGGGCTGGGACTTCCGCTCGGCCGGCGGGCTGCCGATCGTCAACGTGCCCGGCTGCCCGGTGCAGCCCGAGAACTTCATGGAGACGCTCACCTGGCTGCTGTACCAGGCCGCCGGGCTGGCGCCCGTGATCCCGCTCGACGACCAGCTGCGCCCCCAGTGGCTGTTCGGCAAGACGGTCCACGAGGGCTGCGACCGCGCGGGCTACTACGAGCAGGGCGACTTCGCCAAGGACTACAACTCGCCCAAGTGCCAGGTGAAGATCGGCTGCTGGGGCCCGGTCGTCAACTGCAACGTCCCCAAGCGCGGCTGGATGGCCGGCATCGGCGGCTGCCCCAACGTCGGCGGCATCTGCATCGGCTGCACGATGCCGGGCTTCCCCGACAAGTTCATGCCGTTCATGGACGCGCCGCCGGGCGGCACCGTGTCGTCGATGGTCAGCGGCACCTACGGGCCCGTCATCCGCAGGCTGCGCAGCATCACCAACAAGACGGTCAACAAGGAGCCGTCCTGGCGTCACAAGGGCGACGAGCTCACCACCGGCTACACCCCGCGCTGGGGCAACTGAAAGGGGAGACCAGGATGGCCACGACGCGAAAGGGTCAAGCCCGAGGCCGGCAAGATCGTCGACATGTCCTGGGACCCGATCACCAGGATCGTCGGCAACCTCGGCATCTACACGAAGATCGACTTCGACAACCGCGAGGTCGTGTCGTGCAAGAGCACGTCCTCGATGTTCCGCGGCTACAGCGTGTTCATGAAGGGCAAGGACCCGCGCGACGCGCACTTCATCACCAGCCGCATCTGCGGGATCTGCGGTGACAACCACGCCGTCTGCTCCTGCTACGCCCAGCAGATGGCCTACGGCGTCAAGCCGCCGCCGCTGGCCGAGTGGATCGTCAACCTCGGCGAGGCCGCGGAGTACATCTTCGACCACATCATCTTCCAGGACAACCTGGTGTTCGTGGACTTCTGCGAGCAGATGGTGCGCGAGACCAACCCGAGCGTGTGGGCCAAGGCCGAGTCGGCCGAGGCGCCCGGTGCCAACGTGCACGGGTACCGCACGATCGGCGACATCATGAAGTCCTACAACCCGTTCACGGGGGCGACATACCGCGAGGCGCTGCACATGAGCCGCGTGGGCCGGGAGATGATCTGCCTGATGGAGGGGCGCCACGTGCACCCCTCGACGATCTACCCCGGCGGCGTGGGGACGGTGGCCACGCCGACGCTGCTGACCGACTACCTCAGCCGGCTGCTGCGCTGCCTGGACTTCATCAAGAAGGCCGTCGCGATGAACGACGACGTCTTCGACTTCTTCTACGAGGCGCTGCCCGGCTACGAGGAGGTCGGGCGCCGGCGGATCCTGCTCGGGTGCTGGGGCGCGTTCAACAACCCCGACCACGTCGACTACAGCTACAAGAACATGGACGACTGGGGCAACGAGATGTTCGTCACCCCGGGCGTGGTCGTCGACGGCGAGCTCGTGACCACGAACCTCGTGGACATCAACCTGGGCATCCGCATCATGCTCGGCAGCTCCTACTACGAGGACTGGACCAACGAGGAGACGTTCGTCCCGAAGGACCCGCTGGGCAACCCGGTGGACAAGCGCCACCCGTGGAACCAGACGACGATCCCCAGGCCGCAGAAGCGCGACCTCGACGGCGGCAACTACAGCTGGGTGATGAGCCCGCGCTGGCACGACAAGCGCACGGGCGACAACCTGGCGCTGGACACCGGCGGCGGCGCGCTCGCGCGGCTGTGGGCCACGGCGCTGGCCAACAAGGTGCGACACGCCGTTCGTCAAGGCGACGGGCCAGACCGTGCAGATGAACCTGCCCAAGACGCCCGACACGCCCGAGATGAACATCGAGTGGAAGATCCCGAAGTGGTCCAACGCGATCGAGCGCGACCGCGCGCGGATCTACTTCGTGGCCTACGCCGCCGGCATGGCGCTGCACTTCCTCGACAGGGCGTTCGAGGAGGTCCGCGCCGGGCGCACGAAGACGTTCGAGAACTTCGACGTCCCCGAGGAGGCCATCGGCTGCGGCTTCCACGAGGCGGTGCGCGGCGTGCTGTCGCACCACCTCGTGATCCGCGAGGGCAAGATCGCCAACTACCACCCCTACCCGCCGACCCCGTGGAACGGCAGCCCGACCGACTCCTTCGGCACGCCGGGGCCGTACGAGGACGCGGTCGCGGGCCAGCCGATCTTCGAGGAGGCCGGCCCCGACACGTTCCGCGGCATCGACGTCATGCGCGCGGTGCGCAGCTTCGACCCGTGCCTGCCCTGCGGGGTGCACATGTACCTGGGCAAGGGCAAGACGATCCGGCAGGTGCACTCGCCGATGTTCGGCGAGCAGCATGGCTGATCCGGCGCGCATCGAGGCACTGCTCGAGGAGGTCGAGTCGCTCGACCCCGCCTGCCGCGACATCGCCGGTGAGCTCGTCCAGGAGCTGGTCGAGCTCTACGGCGACGGGCTCGGGAGGATCGTCGAGGTCGTGGCCGCACGCGACGCCGACGGCGCGCTCGCACGCGAGCTCGCGGCCGACGAGCTCGTGTCGCACCTGCTGCTGCTGCACGGGCTGCACCCCGTCGCGCTGGAGACCCGCGTGCGCGGGGCGCTCGCCGAGGTGCGGCCCTACCTCGAGTCCCACGGGGGCGACGTGCAGCTCGTCGGCGTCGAGGACGGCGTCGTGCGCCTGCGCCTGGAGGGGAGCTGCAGCGGCTGCCCCTCGTCGACGATGACGCTGAAGCTCGCGATCGAGGACGCGATCCACAAGGCGGCTCCCGACGTGGAGCGCATCGATGCGGACGGGGTCGACGAGCCGGCCGCGGCGCCCGGCGCGGGGCTGCTGCAGCTCGAGGTCTCCGACGCCGTCCGTGAGCGCGCCGACGCCGCCGCCGACGCCGGCGCCTGGGCGCCTGCGGGGGCGGTCGGCGAGCTGGCCGGCGACGGGCCTCGCGTGGCGCAGGTGGCCGGCGAGCCGGTGCTGTTCGTCTCGTTGGGCCGCAGCGTCTACGCCTACCGGCCCGCGTGCCCGGGGTGCGGGCGGTCGCTGGGCGACGCCCTCCAGGACGACGAGGAGCTGACCTGCGCGGGCTGCGGCGCGCGCTACGACGCTCGCCGGGCGGGGCGCAGCCGCGACGCCGAGGACGTGCACCTCGAGCCCGTGCCGCTGCTGGTCGACGCCGCCGGCCTCGTGAAGGTGGCGCTGGGGGCGCCGGCGTAGTGGCGGTGACGACCAGCCCGCTCGGCTCCTCGCGGCTGCGCCGGCTGGCCCAGCGCCAGGCCACCGAGCGCGAGGCCGCGCTCGAGCGCTGCGAGCTGTGCAGCGCGCCGATCGCCCCCGAGCACCGCCACCTGCTGGACCTGCGCAACCGCGAGCTGCTGTGCGCGTGCCAGGCCTGCTCGATCCTGTTCGACCGCCCGCAGGCGTCCCAGGGCCATCTCCGCCTGGTGCCCGACCGGCGGCTGACGATCGCCGACTTCGCGATGGACGACGTCGCGTGGGCGGAGCTGCGCCTGCCCGTCGAGATGGCGTTCTTCTTCCACAACAGCGCCGAGGGCCGCGTCATGGCCTACTACCCGAGCCCGATGGGCCCGACCGAGTCGCTGCTCGGGCTCGACGCGTGGTCGGCGCTCGAGGAGGCCAACCCGGTTCTGCGCACGATGGCGCCCGACGTCGAGGCGCTGCTCGTCAACCGCGCCCAGCGGCGCGCGCGGCCACTGGCTGGTGCCGATCGACGAGTGCTACGGGCTGGTCGGCCTTATCCGCACGCACTGGCGCGGGCTGACCGGGGGCTCCGAGGTCTGGCAGGAGATCGGACGGTTCCACGCGGAGCTCGACGGCCGCTCGCGGCCGGCGAGCCGACACGACGGAGGAGGATGAGATGGGCAACAAGCCCAAGATGGACGGTCCCGCGCACACGCCGGGCGTCAAGCAGGGCAACTCGAAGGGCAACTACGAGAGCCAGTCCGGCCACCTGCCCGACGGACGCTCCACCGCCGAGCGCTCGACGGGCATCAACGCCAAGGCGCGCGAGCCGATCGACCCGCGGATGCCCAATCTCTCGCCGGCCTAGTGGGCCGCTAGGGCCGGGCGCGTGACGACGCTGCCCCACACGCGGGCGATCCCCGAGCTGGCGTTCACCGTCCTGGACGCCGCGCGCGCCGAGCACACGGCGCTGCCGACCCTGCGCTTCACGCTGCGCGTCGACAGCCTCGGCGGCGAGCCGATCCGCTCGGTGCTGCTCGACACGCAGGTGCAGATCGCCGCGCGGCGCCGGCGCCACGACGAGGCCGCCCACGACCGGCTGTTCGAGCTGTTCGGCGCGCCCGAGGACTGGGGGACGACGCTGCGCACGCTGCTGTGGACGCGCACGACGCTCGTCGTGCCGCCGTTCACGCACAGCACGGTGGTCGAGCTCCCGGTCACCTGCACCTACGACCTCGAGGTCCTGGCCTCGCGCTACCTCGACGCGCTGGGCGACGGCGAGGTGCCGCTCGAGTTCCTGTTCAGCGGAAGCGTCTTCTACGCCGACGCCGACGGCCGCCTGCAGACCACCCGCCTGTCGTGGGAGTCCGAGGCGGAGTACCGGTTGCCGGTGGCGGTGTGGAAGGAGACGATGGAGGCGCACTTCCGCGGGACGGCCTGGCTGCGGCTGCGCAAGGACAGCTTCGACCGGCTGGCCGCCTACAAGTCGCGACACGCGCTGGCCACGTGGGAGGACGCCGTCGACGCGCTGCTGGAGGACGAGTGATGAACGACGACGTCCGCGCCATCGCCGACGCGGTGCTCTATGAGGGCTACGTCCTGTGGCCCTACCGCCGCTCGGCGCTGAAGAACCAGCGCCGCTGGACCTTCGGCGGCGTGTACCCGCGCGACCACAGCGCCGCGCATCCCGACGATCCCTGGCGGATGCGCACGCAGTGCCTGCTCGAGGCCGGCGACGACGACGTCGCGGCGGTGGACGTGCGCGTGCGCTTCCTGCACGTCGTGCGCCGCCAGGTGCTGGAGCGGGGCCGGCCCGTCGACGAGGCGACCGCCGGCGGCGCTCGTCACCTCTCCTGGGACGAGGCGTCGGAGCGAGAGGTCGGCCCGGGGCCGGTCGACGTGCCCGCCGGCGCAGCAGCTCGAGCCGCTCGGCGACGGCATCGAGGTCGTGCGCACCTGGGAGCGCGCTGCGCGGCACCGTCGACGTGCGCGCCGAGCGCCTGCGGCCCGGCCTGCACCGCATGACCGTCGAGGTCGCGAACACCACGCCGTGGCCGGGCGGCCGGCCGCGCGAGGCGGTGCTGCCGCGGACGTTCTGCTCGACGCACGCCGTCCTGCGCGCCCGCGACGGCGCCTTCGTCTCGCTGACCGACCCGCCGGAGGCGATGCGCGCGCACGCGGTCGCCTGCGAGAACGTCGGCGTCTGGCCCGTGCTCGTCGGCCCGCCGGGCGAGCGCGGAACGCTCCTGGCCTCGCCGATCATCCTCGAGGACCACCCGCGGATCGCCCCCGAGAGCCCCGGCGACCTCTTCGACGGCGGCGAGATCGACCAGATGCTCGTGCTGAACATCCTCAGCCTCACCGACGAGGAGAAGGCGGAGATGCGCGACAGCGACCCGCGCACGCGCGCGATCCTCGAGCGCACCGAGGCGCTGTCGGACGCCGAGCTCGCCCGCCTGCACGGGACGATCCGCGACTTCCGGGTGCTGCGATGACAGCGCGCCATTGCTCGACGGCAGCAGCGGCTGTCCCTGAGCCGGAGCGCTCGCGATGAGCACCATGGACCCCTGGGAGCAGCTCCAGCGCCCGGGTCCCGAGACGGTGGTCGTGGACGGCGTCGAGCTGCGCGCCGGCAGCCGCGTGCGCCTGAAGCCTCGCCGCGGCGGCGACGTCTTCGACGTCGTGCTGGCCGGGTGCACGGCGGTCGTCGCGTCGCTCGAGTGGGACATGGAGGACCGCGTGCAGCTCGCGGTGACCGCCGACGACGACCCGGGCCGCGACCTCGGCGAGGCGCGCATGCCCGGCCACCGCTTCTTCTTCTCGCCCGACGAGGTCGAGCCGGTGGCCGACGACCGCATCCTCGTCGCGGGCATCGGCAACGTCTTCCTGGGCGACGACGGCTTCGGCGTCGAGCTGGCCGGCCTGCTCGCCGGGCGCGAGCTGCCCGCGGGCGTGCGCGTCGTGGACTACGGCATCCGCGGCATGGATCTCGCCTACGCGCTGCACGACGGCTGGGACGCGGTCGTCCTGCTCGACGCGACGCCGCGCGGCCAGGCCCCGGGCACGCTGTACGTGATCGAGGCCGAGCCCGACGACGCCGGCGACGGCGGCTTCGATGCGCACGGGATGGACCCCGTGCAGGTTCTCGCGCTCGCCCGCCGGCTCGGCCCGCCCGGCGCGCTGCCGCGCATCCTCGTCGTCGGCTGCGAGCCGCAGACCCGCATGAGCGGCGACGAGGAGGACGTCGTCGCCGAGCTCTCAGCTCCCGTCCGCAACGCGCTCGACGAGGCTGTGGCGCTCGTCGAGACGCTGCTGGCGGAGCTGACCACAGACCACCGACCGGAAGGACGCAGGCCATGAAGGAGTTCCGCATCACCCCGGGCATCCAGCTCCTGTCGCTGGCGGCCATCCTGGCGCTCCTCGGCGCCCTGATCGCCGTGCAGCTGCCCGAGCTCAAGCGCTACATGAAGATCCGGTCGATGTAGCGCATGCACCGCGTCAGGGTGAGGGTCGTCGAGGACGCGCTCGACGCCAACAACACGATCGCGCGCGCCAACCGCGACGACTTCGATCGCGCCGGCGTGCGCGTGGTCAACCTCATGAGCGCCCCGGGCGCGGGCAAGACGGCGCTGCTGGAACGCGTGCTGCCCGACCTCGGCGGCGTGCGCGCCGGCGTGCTGGAGGGCGACGTCGAAGGGTCGCTGGACGCCGACCGGCTCGCGTCCGTGCACGTGCCCGTGACGCAGCTCAACACCTCGAGCGGGTTCGGTGGCGAGTGTCACCTCGACGCGAACATGGTGCGCTCGGCGCTTGGGGAGATCGCCCTGGACGACCTCGACCTGCTCGTCGTGGAGAACGTCGGCAACCTCGTCTGCCCGGCCGAGTTCCGGGTGGGGGAGGACGCTCGCGTGATGATCTGCTCGGTCACCGAGGGCGAGGACAAGCCGCTGAAGTACCCGCTGATGTTCCGCGCCTGCGAGCTGGTCATCGTCAACAAGATCGACCTGCTGCCCCACCTGGACTTCGACGTGGAGCGGCTGCTGGCCAACGTCGAGGCCGTGCACCCGGGCGTCGCGACGATGCTCACGAGCGCGAGGACGGGCGAGGGCGTGCCGGCCTGGCGCGACTGGCTCGTGGCGCTGGCCGCGCGGGAGGCCGTCACGGCGTGAGCTCGGCCACCGCCCCGGCGGAGAGGCTCGAGCGCCTGCTGGACGGGCGCACGCGGGCCAACGCCGCGTTCTTCGGCGCCGAGGCCGAGCGCATCGCGCGCCTGTGCCACGCGATGGCCGAGCGCTTCGCCCGCGGCGGGCGGCTGCTCGCCGTCGGCCGCACGCCCGCCGCGCGCTCGGATGCGCGCCACGTCGCCGTCGAGTTCGTCCACCCGGTGATCGTCGGCAAGCGCGCGCTGCCTGCGATCGGGCTGGCCGCCGAGGGCGGGGACCCCGCCCACCAGCTCGCCCTGCTGGCCGAGCCCGGCGACATCGTGATCGCCTTCGGCGCCGAGCCCGCGGCGCTGGCGCTCGCGCGCGAGCGCGGCTGCCTGACGATCGCCTTCGAGGGCGACGACGCGGAGTGGGCGTTCGTGCCGCCAGGCGACGACCCGTTCGTGCACCAGGAGCTCGCCGAGACGCTCTACCACGTCCTGTGGGAGCTCGTGCACGTGTTCTTCGAGCACCGCGGCCTGCTCCAGGGGCGTACCGCCCGTCGTGCGCACGACACCGGCGCGTCGGCCTTCCTGTACCCGTTCCTGGCCGAGCGCGAGGACGACCTCGACGCCGTGCTCGACGACGTCCGGCGCTCGGTGCTGCTCAAGGCCGAGGAGGTCGGCGCGCTGCGCGAGCAGACGCTGACCGAGGCCCGCGACGAGCTGCCGGCCGCGGCCGCCGCCGTGCGCCGCGCGTTCGACGCGGGCGGCCGGCTGCTGGCGCTGGGCAACGGCGGCTCGGCGACCGACGCGATGGACGCCGTCGCCGACCTGCGCGACCCGCCGGCCCGCTCGGGCTGGCCCGCGCGCCCCGCGATGGACCTCACCGAGGACACGGCGATCCTCACCGCGCTGCTCAACGACATCGGCGTCGAGGCGATCTTCTCGCGGCAGGTCATCGCCCACGGGCGTCCAGGCGACGTCCTGCTGGCGATCTCCACCAGCGGCGGGTCGGCCAACGTGCTGGCCGCGCTGCGCGAGGCGCGCGGGCGCGGGCTCCACACGGTCGCGCTGGTCGGCTACGACGGCGGCCAGGTCGCCGAGCAGCGCCTCGCCGACCATGTGATCGTGACGCGCTCCCAGCACGTCCCGCGCATCCAGGAGGCGCAGGCCAGCGCCTGGCACGCGCTGCGCGAGCTGATCGAGGCGGGGCCTTGACAGCCCACGGCGACGACGTCGTGGAGGCCGGCGCGCGCGGCGCGGTCGGGGCGATGGCCATGACCGGGATGCGCGTGTTGACCGTCGAGCTCGGCCTCGTCGACCAAACGCCGCCGCAGGCGATGGTCAAGCAGCGCGCGCGGGGCTTGCTGCGACGGGTACCGCGCCGGCGGCGGCGAGCGGCCATCGAGGCCATGCACTGGGGCTACGGTGCGGCGGGTGGTGCCGCCTTCGCGCTGCTGCCCGACGGGCTGCGCCGCCGGCCATGGGCCGGGCCCGGCTACGGGCTGGCGCTGTGGCTGGGCTTCGAGCTGGGCATCTGCCCGCTGCTGGGCCTGCGCCGCACCAAGCGCGTGCCCGTCGCCGAGCGCGCGTCGCTGGCGGCCGACCACGTGCTCTACGGCGTCGTCCTGTCGGCGTTCCGCCGCCGCTCGCCGGGCTGACCGTGGCCGTGCTCGCCGGCCGCCGCGTCCGCGTGCGCGTCGAGGGGGTCGTGCAGGGCGTCGGCTTCCGCCCGCACGTCTACCGCCTCGCACGCGAGCTGGGCCTCGCAGGCTGGGTGCGCAACGACGAGCGCGGCGTGGTGATCGAGGTGGAGGGCGACGGAGCCGCGATCGAGCGCTTCGTGCGCCGCGTGGGCGCGGAGGCTCCGCCGCTTGCCGCCGTCGAGCGCGTGACGAGCGCTGACGCGCCCGCGACCGGCGAGCACGGCTTCGAGGTCCTGGCCAGCGGGAGCACGGGAGCGCCCGCGGCGCTCGTGGCCGCGGACAGCGCGACGTGCGAGGCCTGCCTGGCCGAGGTTCTCGACCCGGCCGACCGCCGCCACCGCTACCCCTTCACGAACTGCACGCACTGCGGGCCGCGCTTCACGATCGTGCTGGGCGTCCCCTACGACCGGGAGCGCACGACGATGCGCGCCTTCGCCATGTGCCCCGCGTGTCGCGCCGAGTACGAGGACCCCGCCGACCGTCGCTTCCACGCCCAGCCCAACGCGTGCCCCGCCTGCGGGCCGTCCCTGCGGCTGACCGACCGCGAGGGCGGCGCGAGCGCGCGCGGCGACGACGCGCTGCGGGCGGCCGCCGAGGCCCTGCGCGACGGGACGATCGTGGCGGTCAAGGGCGTCGGCGGCTTCCACCTGGCGTGCCTGGCCGCCGACGAGGCGGCCGTCGCGGCGCTTCGCGCGCGCAAGCACCGCGAGGACAAGCCCTTCGCGCTCATGGCCGCCGATCTCGCCGCGGCCCGCGAGCTCGTCGAGCTCGGGCCCGAGGACGAGGCGCTGCTGCTCGGCCGCGAGCGCCCGATCGTGCTCGCGCCGCGCCGGGCGGACGCTCCGGTCGCGGGGGCGGTGGCGCCACGCTCGGGCGAGCTCGGCGTGATGCTGCCCTACTCGCCGCTGCACCATCTGCTGGTGGGCGACGTGGGGGAGACCCTCGTGATGACCAGCGCGAACGTCTCCGACGAGCCGATCGCCTACGAGGACGCCGACGCGCTCGCCCGCCTCGGCGCGATCGCCGACCGCTTCCTCCTGCACGACCGGCCGATCCACATGCGCACCGACGACTCGGTCGCGCGCGTCGTGCGCGGGCGCGGGATGCTGCTGCGCCGCTCCCGCGGGCACGTGCCCGGCGGGATGGACCTGCCCGTCGGGACGCCGCGGCCGCTGCTGGCCTGCGGCGCGGAGCTCAAGAGCACGTTCTGCCTGGCCAGGGACTCGCGCGCGTGGGTGTCCCACCACATCGGCGACCTGGCCAACTGGGAGACCCTGAGGTCCTTCCGCGAGGGGATCGACCACTTCCAGGCGCTGTTCGCCGTCGAGCCGGAGGTCGTCGTGCACGACCTGCACCCCGGGTACCTGTCGACCGCCTACGCGCTGGAGCGCGACGGCGTGCGCGCACTGGGCGTGCAGCACCACCACGCCCACCTCGCGGGCTGCCTGGCCGAGCACGGTGAGCGCGCTGACGCCGTCGGCGCGATCTTCGACGGCACGGGCTACGGGCCCGACGGCACGATCTGGGGCGGAGAGCTGCTCGCCGGCGGCCTCGGGGGCGCCGAGCGGGCCGGGCACCTGTGGCCGGTGCCCATGCCCGGCGGCGAGGAGGCGATCCGCGAGCCGTGGCGGATGGCGCGCGCGTGGCTGCTGGCGGCCGGCTCGCCGGCGCCCGAGCTCGCGGCGCGCGTCGAGGACGCCTTCGGCCCCCGCCGCTGGGCTGCCGTCGGCGAGCTCGCCGAGCGTGCCGTCGCGTCCCCGGCCACGTCGAGCATGGGCCGCCTGTTCGACGCGGTCGCCGCGCTCTGCGGCGGCCCTTTGCGGGTCAGCTACGAGGGCCAGGCCGCCGTCGAGCTCGAGGCGCTGGCCGCCGGAGCCGGCGCCACCACCGCCGCGGTGCCCTACCCGCTCGACCTGACCGGCGAGCTCGTGCTGGACGCGCGCCCCACCGTCGCCGCGGTCGCGGCCGACGTCGCCGCCGGCGTGCCGCCCGCCACCGTCGCCGCGCGCTTCCACGAGACGATCGCGCGCTCCACTGCCGACGCCTGCGCCCGCGATCGGCGCAGCGCGCGGGCTGGACACCGTCGGTGCTCAGCGGCGGCGTGTTCCAGAATCGCCTGCTGCTCGCGCGCACCATCGCCCTGCTCGAGGCGGCCGGGATGCGCGTGCTCGTCCCCGAGCGCCTGCCGGCCAACGACGGCGGCATCGCCTACGGCCAGGCGGCGATCGCCGCCGCGTGGCTCTCAGGCGCGGACGGCTAGGGCGTCGGGATGCTCGAGCCGGCGAAGAGGAAGAACCACAGCACGAACAGCACGAGCGCCACGGCGACGCTGCAGACCATCACCACGTCCAGGACGGTCCGCGGGTGGCCCGCGTCGCGCTCGCCGCGCATGGAGCGGTTCCAGGGCAGGACGACGCGCACGGTCGGCGTGGTTCCCGTGACCTCGCCGTAGACCCGGTTGAGCTGCGACAGCCCCTTGCCGACGACCACCATGGTCAGGGGGATCCCGACGAGGACCATCACGTAGGGCGTCATCGACGGCTCCGAGGAGTCGACGATGTTCGAGGCCAGCCAGATCCAGCCCAGGGGGACGCCGATCCACAGGACGACCGAACCGATCGCCATGAGCCCGATCAGCAGCGCGGCCGACAGCTTCATCACCCCGAAGGGTAGTGGCGCCGGCCCCCTACTGAAAGGGGTTCACCAAGCCTGGCCGGTCCCGCAGTGCGGGCAGGCGACCGACGTGGTCACCGCAGCGTCGAACACGTAGCCGCACGTGCACGCGTACGTCGCGTGGTCGTCCGGGCCGCCCGACTGGCGCAGGCGGCGTTCGTCGGCCAGGCCGTCGGCGGCGGGCTGCTCCGCGACGGGCACCGTGCGGCGGTGGTCGGTTTGCCGGGCCCGGCGGGGCTGGGCTTCTGTGCGTGGCTTGACTCGAACTCGCATGTGGTTGCTTCCCCCTCGCGTATATAGACGCGGTACAACGCCAAAGGTTTCTCTCCTCCTTCAATCGGACGTTCGTTTGCGGTGCATGAGCGGATCACGTCGGCACGCAGACCTTCGGCGGCGCCATGCGGACCCTGCGATACTGAGCCCGGCCCATGGACCCGGCCCGCAAGCGCAGAACACGGCTGATCGTCGCCCTCACCGCCGCCCTCCTGCTGGCGGGCGCGCTCGTCTACACGAGCTTCAGCGCGTCCAGCGAGGCCGTGCAGCCCAGCAGCCTGGCCGCGGCGTCGCCAGGGCGCAGCTACCAGCTCACGGGCAAGGTGGTCGACGGCTCGATCCGCAAGCGGGGCGACACGGTCAGCTTCCGCGTCCGCGACCGCAACGGGACGGCCTCGGTCCCCGTCTCCTACCGCCTTCCGGTGCCCGACCCGTTCCGCGACGGGCGCGAGATCATCGTCAAGGTCCGCAAGCAGGGCGCCACGTTCGTCGGCGAGCGCGACACCCTCATCACGAAGTGCCCGTCGAAGTTCACCGAGAAGAACAACCGAGCCGCCACCTGACCTGATGGCCACGGTCGGGGCCGCCAGCCTGATCCTCGCCCTCGCGGTCGCGGTGTTCGGCCTCGGGGCTTCGCTCTACGGTGCCCGCGCCGGGCGCGCCGACTGGGTGGCGTCGGGGCGGCGGGCCGTGTACGCCCTCGCCGGGCTGGCCACGGTGGCCTTCGCCGTCCTCGAGCTGGCCTTCCTGCGCTCGGACTTCTCGTTCGTGGTGGTCGCCTCGCACTCGTCGACGACCACGCCGACCTTCTACCAGGCCGCCGCGTCGTGGTCGTCGCAGGAGGGCTCGCTGCTGCTGTGGCTGTGGCTGCTGGCGCTGTGGTCCAGCCTCGTGCTGTTCCTCGTCCGCCGGCGCCTGCGCGACGTCGCGCCCTACGCGCAGGCGGTGCTGCTCGGCCTCGGGGCGTTCTTCGCCGGCCTGCTCGTGTTCGCGGCGTCGCCGTTCCAGACGCTGCCCGTGGCGCCGATCGAGGGGGCGGGGCTCAACCCGCTCCTGCGCCACCCGAGCATGATGATCCACCCCCCGATGCTGTACTCGGGGTACACGCTGTTCGCGGTGCCCTTCGCCTTCGCCGTCGGGGCGCTGATCGTGCGGCGGGTCGACGCGGAATGGATCTCGGCGACGCGCCGCTTCGCGCTGGCTGCCTGGTTCTTCCTCGGCGTCGGGATCCTGCTCGGCGCCCGCTGGTCCTACGCCGAGCTGGGCTGGGGCGGCTACTGGGCCTGGGACCCGGTCGAGAACGCGTCGCTGCTGCCGTGGCTGACCGGCACCGCGTTCCTGCACTCGGTGATGATCCAGGAGAAGCGCGGGATGCTGAAGGTGTGGAACGCCACGCTCGTGCTGACCACGGGCATCCTGGCGGTCCTGGGCACGTTCCTGGTGCGCTCGGGGATCCTCGACTCGATCCACGCCTTCGGCGCGTCGACGCTCGGCGTGCCGTTCGTGACGCTCATCGGGCTGATGATCGCCGGCTCGATCTACCTGGTGGCCTCGCGGCGCGACGCCCTGCGCTCCGAGCACCGGCTCGACTCGCTGCTGTCGCGCGAGGCCGTCTTCCTGGGGAACAACCTCGTGCTGGTCGGGCTGGCCTTCGTCGTGTTCTGGGGCACCTTCTTCCCGCTCATCTCCGAGGCCGTGACCGGCAAGAAGGCGGCGGTCGGACCGCCGTGGTTCGACCAGTACACGGTGCCGCTGGCGCTCGTGCTCGTGCTGCTGTCGGGCATCGGGCCGGCGATCGCCTGGCGCCGGGCGACGGCGGCCAACGCGCGGCGCACGTTCCTGGTGCCCACGGCGGTCGCGCTCGCGCTGCTGGTCGTGCTCCTGGCCGCCGGCGTCACCGAGAGCACCACGGCGGTCCTGATGTTCGTCTTCGCCGCCTTCGTGCTCGCGGTCATCGGGCAGGATCTGTGGCGCGGCGTCGGCGCGCGCCGGGCGATGGCGGGCGAGGGGCCCGCTCGCGCGCTCGTGTCGCTGGTGACCCGCAACCGCCGGCGCTACGGCGGGTATGCGGTGCACGTCGGCATGGCGGTGCTGTTCGTCGGCGTCGCCGCGTCGTCGGCGTTCCAGGACGCCCGCGACGTGCAGCTGCGTCCCGGGCAGACCGCGACGATCGACGGCTACGAGGTTCGGTACGTGCGCGCGACGTCGTCGATCACCCAGCGCTCGGACGACGTCGAGCGCATCAACTTCGGCGCGGTGCTCGAGGTCAGGCGCGATGGCAAGCGTGTCGCGCTGCTGCGGCCGGAGCGCGGCTACTACCCGTCGCGCGCGGTCATGGCGTTCGGCCCGCTCGGGCGCTACTTCGAGGGCGAGTCGGTCAGCGAGGTGGGCATGAAGGCCTCCCTGACGCGCGACGTGTGGAGCGCCGTGCAGCCCGACGTCACCGAGCTGCGCAAGGTCGTCGACGAGGGCGACCGGGTGTTCGAGCAGGCGGCGGCGAACCTCAGCCGCGAGCAGCAGTCCGAGGCGCTCGGCCTCGCCATCACGAGGCTCGTGGAGCGCTACCGCGAGCAGCCGTCGACCGCCACCTTCCGCCTCATCGCCTCGCCGATGGTCGCCTTCATCTGGATCGGCGGGCTCATCGTCTTCGCCGGCGGCCTGATCGCCCTGTGGCCTGCGCCCGACGCCGCCCGGCGCCGCGCCCGGGCCGGCTACGCCGCGCGCGTGGCGCGCGAGCTCGGCCGCGCGTAGTGGCCTCGTGGACGTGCTGGCCCCGGTGATCGTCATCGTCCTGCTCGCGCTCGTCGTGCTGGTTGTCAGCGCGCCGCTGCGCCGCGGCGTGGCCACGGCCGAGGGCGAGCGCGATGCGGCCCGGCTCGCGGACCTCGAGGCGGCCAAGGAGGCCAAGTACCGCGAGATCCGCGACGCCGAGCTGGACTACCGCACCGGCAAGCTGTCGGAGGCCGACTGGCGGTCCGTCGACCGCGAGCTGCGCGCGGAGGCGATGGAGCTGCTGCGCGCGATCGACGGCTGAGCTACTCCACCCGCTGGTAGACCAGAGTCGCGACGCCGTCGCCGACGACGTTGGACTCCGCAAGCCGCAGGCGCTTCGCGTCGGTCGTGTCCCCGAACAGGCGCCGGCCGGTTCCGAGCACGACCGGGAAGACCATCAGCCGCAGTTCGTCCACGAGGTCGGCCTCGACGAGCGCCTGCACGAGCTGCGCGCTGCCGTGCACGATGATGTCGCCGCCTTCCTGGTCCCGCAGCCTGCCGACCTCCTCGCGGACATCGCCCTCGAGCACGGTCGTGTTGGTCCACTCGGGGTCCTTCAGCGTGGAGGAGACGACGTACTTCGGCATGGAGTTGAACTTGTCGGCGAACTCGCCGCCACGTGACGGCCAGGCCGCGGCGAAGCCCTCGTACGTCCGGCGGCCGAGCAGCAGCGCGTCGGCGTCCATGGTCTCGTCGGTCTTGAACTGGTCGCCCTCGGGGCCGCGGTCGAACTCGAAGCTCCACGCGCCGCGGACGAAGTCGTTGTCGCCGCCGGGACCCTCCATCACGCCGTCGAGTGACACGAACTCGGTGACTACGATCCTGCCCATCCGACCCTCCGATCTCCGGGGTGTTCAACGTTCTGGTTGATAAACCGATATCTTTAGCACAATGCCGGCCGACCAGCTCAGCGACACCTTCGCCGCCCTGGCCGACCCGACCAGGCGCGAGATCCTGCGGCGCCTGGCCGAGGGCGAGGCCACGGTGACACAGCTCGCCGAGCCGTTCCCCATCACGATCCAGGCGGTCTCGCGCCACCTCAAGGTGCTCGAGCACGCCGGGCTCATCACGCGCGGCCGCACGGCGCAGCTGCGGCCGTCGCGGCTGCAGGGCGCGCCGCTCAAGGACGCCACCGAGTGGCTCGAGCAGTACCGGGCCTTCTGGGACGGCAGCTTCGACCGCCTCGAGGAGCGCCTGCGGTGATCGCCATCACGCGCGCCTTCGACGCACCGCCCGCGCGCTTGTGGCGCGAGTGGACCGAGCCCGAGCGCTTCGCCGACTGGTTCGGCGGCGCCCAGGCCGAGGTGCCGGTGTCCACCGTGACGATGGATGTGCGCGTCGGCGGCCTCTGGCGGGCGACGATGTTCGCCGGCGCCGGCCGACGCGAGATCCGCTGGGGCGGCGAGTACCGCGAGGTCGACGAGCCGAGCCGGCTGGCCTTCACGGTGACCGACGACCTCGAGCAGGACGTCTACGAGTTGGTCACCGTCGTCCTGCGCGACCTCGACGGCGGCCGCACCGAGATGCGCTTCAGCCAGAGCGGCGGCCACCTGACACCCGAGGAGTACGAGCGCGCCGGGCGGGGGTGGGGCGGCTTCTTCGACCGCATGGCCGCGCACCTGGACGACGGCTAGAGTGGGAAGGCGATGGAGCTCATCCTCTCGATCGTCCAGGTCATCATCAGCATCGTCCTGATCTTCCTCGTGCTCATGCACTCGGGGAAGGATGCGGGGCTGTCCGGCGCCTTCGGCGTCGGCACGGGCCAGGGCCCGCTCGGTGGCGGCTCGCTCGTCGAGCGCAACCTCAACCGCTGGACCGTCGCCTTCGGCATCGCCTTCACGGTCAACACGATCGTGCTGCTCAAGACGAGCTGATCCCGTGACCCATCGGCGCACGCGCGTCTGGTCGGCCGCTGGGTGCGCCGCCGTCGTGTCGTGTCTCGTGGTGCCCGGTCCGGCGCAGGCCGTGCCGGCGTCGCCGGCGAGGGTCGGCACGCTCGAGCACCACCGCGTGCTCAAGCGGCTCGGCATCCCGCGTCGCGGGGCCATGCGGCTGTCGCGCGTGTTCAGGACGGGCTTCGAGCGCGACGAGGATCTCGCGGGCTTCTACGTCACGCCGCAGAGCCCGATGACGCGCCACGAGGTCCGCCAGGGCGACGCCCACAGGGGGCTGCGCGCCCACGTCGGCTGGCTCACCGGCCAGACGGGCACCGAGCCCGTGGACGGGCCCAACCATCGCGGCTATCCGACGATCCAGCTGCAGAAGCGTGCCGCTGGACCCTGTGTCGCGCCGTGTCTCGTCCAGTTCTGGGCGCGCCTCGACGACGTGGATCTGCAGCGCGGGCAGTGGATGAGCCTCGCGACGCTCTCGCCCGACGCGTCTGACCGCTGGTCGCGGGTGGTCACGGTCAACGTCGGCTGGGAGGGATGGCTGCACCTGTTCCACGTCCCTGACCAGGGCGCCGGGCAGCGCCTGCTGCAGCGCACCGACGTACCGTTCCCGCGTGGGCGCTGGGTCCGCATCACGATCTGGCTGGACGTCGATCCCGTGCATGGCGCCGCCGCCGTCTGGCAGGACGGCCGCCTGGTGTCCGCCGCACGGGTGCGCGGGGGCGACGGCACGCTCGACCAGCTGCACTTCGGGCTGTACGCGCCGCCGTCGCTGACGCGGGGCGTCGTGCGCAACGACGACATCGCTGTCTTTGAGGGCCTATCCCGCTAGGCCCGCGGCCGGAGGCGACCGCCTCGCGGGGCCATGCACCGCCCGGCCGCTTACGAAGGCCACGAGCATGCGCTGCGCGGCCGGGCGGCGCCTGGCCTCCACGATGCGGCCCCCTCCGACCACGCTCCTACCGGGATAGACCCTTTCACGTCAGCCGGTGATCCGCAGGCCCTGCGCGCGCAGCGCGGGGCAGACGGCGCCGTAGGCGAAGCGCCGGCCGTAGAAGTCGGCCTCGCTCACGAGCTGCTGGGAGGCGGTGAGCGCCTGCGTCCCCTCGAGCACCCGCAGGATCGAGTCTGTGAAGCGGACGTCGCGCACCGGCCGCGTGATGCGGCCGTCCTCGATGAGGAACGTGCCGTCGCGCGTCGTGCCGGTCAGCAGCGCCGAGCGCTCGTGCACCGGGTTGACGTACCAGAAGCGCGTGACGTACAGGCCGCGCTCGATCGGGGCGGCGAGCTCGTGCTCGTCGGCCGCGCCGCCGCCGATCAGGACGAGGTTCGTGGGCAGCGGGCCGTAGGACGCGCCGCCCGGCGCGATCGCGTGGCCCGTCGAGCGCGCGCCGCCGCCCGCCCGCGCCGCCGAGCGCGAGTCGTGCACGACCGCGTGCGCGACGCCGTCCTGGATGAGCGGCAGCGGCGCCTTCGGAACGCCCTCCATGTCGAACGCGCGGGGCAGCGTTCGCGCGAAGCGCGGCGAGTCGCTGACGTTGATCGCCGGTGCCGCCACGCGCGTGCCCAGGCGCCCGCTCAGCGCGCCGCGGCCCTCGGCGTGGGCCAGGCCGTTGAAGCCCAACCAGCCGAGGAAGTCCAGCAGCGACCCGACGGCGTCGGGCTCCAGCACGACGGGGTACTCGCCCGGTCCCAGCTCCGCGGGCTCCTGCGCGCTGACCTTCCCGGCGGCGCGGCGGGCCACGTCGCCGGGGTCGATCGAGCCGGCGGCGACCGCGGTGGCCGCCGCCCAGCCCGAGCGACCGCGCTCGTCGCGGGCGATGACCTTCAGGTAGGCGTCGGTCACCTGGTCGCGCGCGCGGACGCCCGGGCCCGAGGCGATCGCCGTCTCGACGTGCCCAGCGGTCCACACCCCGAACGCCTCCAGGCCTCGCTCCGCGCAGGCCGCGAACGCCGAGGCCAGCGCGCGGCCCGCCTGCCCGGGATCCAGCGCGGCGGTCGCGAGGTCGAGTCCCTCGTGGCCGCGGACGGCTGCTGGGTCGGGCAGCCCCGGATGGTCTCCAGGCCCGCCGGCGGCCGTCGCCGCCGCGCGGGCGGCGGCGTCGGCGCGCTTGGCCACCGCGCGCAGGCCGTCGTCGGAGAGGTCGTTGGTCTCGGCCACGCCGGGGTGGCCGTCACGCACGCGCAGCAGCCACACCGACGTGTCGTCGACGCGCGTGGCCTGGGTCGGTCGCGAGCGGGAGAAGCGCGACAGCAGCGAGTGCTCGCGCACGACGGTGGCCTGCGCGCCGTCGCCGCCGCCGGCGTGTGCCAGCGCGCGCTCGGCCAGCTCGAGCGCCGGCTCGCCCGTGCTCACGCCACGCCCACCTGCACGTCGCGGAAGCGCGCCGGCGCCGCGCCGTGCGACACGGCCATGACCTGGCCCGGCTCGCCCTTCCCGCAGTTGGTCAGGCCCCAGGCGCGCCAGTCCTGCGGGCCGCCGACGGCGTCGAGCGAGCCCCAGAAGCGCGGCGTGATGCCGGCGTACGAGGGGTTGCGGTACAGCCGGCCGAGCTCACCGCCGCGGATCTCGCGCGCGACCTCGGTGGCGAACTGGAACTGCCAGCGGCGGTCGTCGATCGACCAGGACCGGTTGGTCTCCAGGTACATGCCCTCGCCGGTGTCGGCGAGCAGGTCCTCGAACGACCCGGCCGAGCCGGGCTCGAGGTTGACGTTCGTCATGCGTACGATCGGCTGGCGCGCGAAGCCCTCGGCGCGGGCGCACCCCGCTGAGCGGTCCAGGCCGGTGGCCGCGGCCGACTCGCGGTTGGACAGGGCGGCGCGCAGCACGCCGCCCTCGATCAACGGCGTGCGCGAGGCCGCCACGCCCTCGTCGTCCCAGCCGAACGTGCCCAGGCCGCCGGGGAGGGTCGCGTCGGCCGTGATGTGCAGGTGCTCGGAGCCGTAGCGCAGCGAGCCGATGTCGGGCACGCCGACGAAGCTCGTGCCCGCGTAGGAGGCCTCGCCGAGCAGGATCCGGTCGAGCTCCAGCGCGTGCCCGATGGACTCGTGGACCTGCAGCGCCACCTGCTCGGCGTGCAGGACGATCGTCTGCACGCCTTCCGGGCAGGGCGGCGCGCTCAGCAGGGCGACTGCCTCCTCGGCCACGCGCGGCGCGTGCCCGGCCAGGTCGAGCGCGAGGACGTGCTCCCAGCCCGCGGCCGCGACCTGCCCGCCATGGGAGAGCGGGTAGGAGCGGACCTGCAGCTCGGTGTCGTCGCTGGCGTAAGCGGCCAGCCCCGCGCCGCACGTGACGCGCTCCTGCGTGCAGGCAGCGCCGTCGGTCGAGGCCAGCGCCTTGCGCTCGCGCCAGGTGCGCGCCGTGGCGACGCTGCGCACGATGCGCTCGTCGCCGCGCATCGCGGCCTCGGCCTCGAACAGCAGCGAGAGCTTCTCCTCCAGGGGCAGCTCGAGTGGGTCGATGTCGAAGTGCGAGGCCCAGTGCCCGCGCGCCGGCTCGACGGGCGCCAGCGGCGTCGCCGGTCCGGCGGGCTGGGTCTCGGCGATGGCCAGGGCCAGGGCGAGCGCCGCCTCCGCGCCCCGCGCGGTGAGGTCGCCGGTCGCGGCGAAGCCCCAGCCGCCGCCGACGCGCACGCGCACGCCGATGCCCTCGGACGTCGAGGCGGCGACGTCGTCGACCTGGCCGCTGCGCACCGACAGCTCCTCGGTGTCGAGCGCGACCCAGCGCGCCTCGGCGTAGGCGGCGCGACCGGCCACCTTGTCCATGAGGCCGGTCAGCAGATCGAGCATGCGCTCACCACGCCTCCGTGTAGAGGGCGCGCAGCTCGTCGACCTCGGCCGGGGGCGGCGTGAGCTGAAGCTCGGGCCGCTCGGCAGCGGCGCGCGCGCAGTCCTCCAGGCGCTCGCGGTCGACGCCGAGGCCCGCGATCCGGTCGGCCCCGGCGAGCCCGGCGAGCCGCCGCGCCAGCGCCTCGACGGGCTCGCCCGCGGCGGCGTCGAGCGCGGCCGAGGCGGTCGGGGAAGCGCCGGCGCAAGGCCACCGTGGTGTGCGGCAGCATCGCGGCGTTGGCGGGGCCGTGGCCGGAGCCGCCGACGCGCACGAGCGTCTGGCTCATGACGTGATGCAGCCCGTACCAGGCTGCGCCGATCGCGTAGCCCGGACAGCAGCGCCGCGAGCGCCAGCGCCTCGCGGTCGGGCTCGCCGGCGCGGAACGCCCGCGCGATCAGTCGGGCCGCCTCGTGGGCGGCCATCGTGGGCACCGGCGAGGCGAGCGGCGTCAGCGGGGCCTCGACGGCGTGGCCGAGCGAGTTGGCCGCGCTGGCGGCGAGGTCTCCCGGCGGCTGCGACGCGGACAGGTCGGGGTCGTTGAGGACGATCGCCGGTCGCACCCGCGGCGTGTCGGCGGGCACGCCGGCGGCGTGGCGGTGCACGGCGGTCATCTCGGCCGCAGACAGCGTCGTGGGGATCGCGGCGGCCCTGCGGCCGGGCCGCGCGGCGGCCAGCGCCTTGGCCACGTCGACGACCCGCCCGCCGCCGAGCGCGACGAGCAGCTCGCCGTCCACGGCGTCCAGCAGCGCACCGGCCACGGCGTCGACCTGCCCACGCGCGACCTCGTGCACCGCGGCCGCGCGCTGCACGACCGCCGGGGCCGTCGCCGCGGCCCGCGGCGTGGTCAGCAGCGTGTAGCCCTCGCCGAGCAGCTCGGGCGCGTCTGCGATCGCGCCGCGACCGAAGCGGATCCGCCGCTCGCCGTCCTGCCAGGTGAAGTCCGTGGCCACCGGGCGGAAGCCTACGGACCGGCTACGGCGCGACGGGCGCCGCCTCGAAGCGCTCGGCCCTGTCCTCGTTCCAGGAGTAGGCGTAGGCCGGGTTGTCGACCGACTGCCACAGCGCCGTCAGCTTCAGCGGGCGGAAGGTGTCCCACATGACGGCCAGCTCGTTCGTCGCCTTCGCGCCGAGCGCCTTCTCGACGGTGCCCGGCTGGGGCCCGTGGGGGAGGCCCGAGGGGTGCAGCGTCAGGCAGCCGATCTCCACGCCCTTGCGCGCGGCGTAGTCGCCCTCGGCGTAGAACATGACCTCCTCGGACTGGATGTTCGAGTGGTGGTAGGGGATCGGCACCGCCGTCTCGTCCCAGTCGAGCATCCGCGGGGCGAACGTGCAGATGACGAAGTTCGGCCCCTGGAAGGTCTGGTGGGCGGGGGGCGGGAGGTGGAAACGGCCGGCCCGCGGCTCGAAGTCGTCGGCGTTGAACGTGTACGGGTACACGTAGCCGTCCCAGCCCACGACGTCGAACGGGTGGCGGTCGAGCACGTAGGCCTGGACGCCGTCGCGCACGCGCACGGTCAGCTGCACGTGCTCGCCGTCGGCCTCGACCGTCTCGAGCTGCGTCGGCCCGTGGAAGTCGCGCTGCGAGTAGGGGGCGTGCTCCAGGAGCTGCCCGTAGCGGTTGCGGTAGCGGTTGGGCGTCTCGATCTCGCCCGGGCGTGTGGAAGCACATCCAGAACTGGTCGTGCGCGAAGTCCGGCTCCCAGCGGTGCGTCGTGCCGCGCGGGATGACGACGTAGTCCTTCTCGCGAAAGGGCACCGTGCCGAAGATCGTGCGCAGCACGCCGGCGCCGCGGTGCACGTAGACGACCTCGTCGCCCTCGCCGTTGCGGTGGAAGCCCTCGTGGTCCTGCGTCGGCTTGCACACGGAGACCTCGAGGTCGCCGTTGAACATGAGCAGCTCGCGGCCGCCGATCGGGTCGCCGCCGGCGGGGATCGGGTTGGCGTCGGCGAGGCGATGGACGTGCGCGTCGGGCATCCACTCCTCGCGGTGGATCGGCGCGAACGGCCCGACGTCGGCGATCCGGCACGGCGAGTGCAGGTGGTAGAGGATCGACTCGTTGCCGCGAGAAGCCCTCGTAGCCGAGCACCTCCTCGGTGAGCAGCTTGCCGTCGCGACGGGTCTGGGCGTGGCGCTTGGGCGGGACGTCGCCGAGGCTGTGGTAGCGCATGACCTAGAGGTTCCCCCTGCGCTCCTGCTCGCGCTCGATCGCCTCGAACAGGGCCTTGAAGTTGCCGTCGCCGAAGCCGCGCGCGCCGTGGCGCTCGATGACCTCGAAGAACATCGTCGGCCGGTCGCCGACGGGCTTGGTGAAGATCTGCAGCAGGTAGCCCTCGTCGTCGCGGTCGACCAGGATGCCCTGCTCGCGCAGCTCGCCGACCTGGTCGGCGACCGCGGGCACGCGCGCCGGGACCTCCTCGTAGTACTCGTCCGGGATCGTCAGGAACTCGACGCCGCGGCGGCGCATCTCCGCAACCGTGCCGACGATGTCGCGCGTGGCGACGGCGATGTGTTGCGCGCCCGCGCCCTCGTAGTACTCGAGGTACTCGTCGATCTGCGACTTGCGCTTGCCCTCGGCCGGCTCGTTGATCGGGAACTTGATGCGGCCCTTGCCGTCGGCCATGACCTTCGACATGAGCGCCGAGTACTCCGTGGAGATGTCGTCGTCGGAGAAGTGGATCATCTCGGTCATCCCGAAGACCTGCTCGTAGAAGCCGACCCACTCCTCCATGTGGCCGAGCTCGACGTTGCCGACGATGTGGTCGATGGCCAGCAGCATCCCGCTGTCCCGGGTGCCGTCATCCACGGGCTGGTAGCCGGGGAGGAACGCGCCCTCGTAGCCGTTGCGCTGCACGAACGTGTGCTGGGTGTCGCCGTAGGTCGCGATCGCGGACAGCTGCACCGTGCCGTGCTCGTCGCTGAGCTCGTGCGGCTCGACGATGCTGCGGGCGCCGCGGTCGACGGCCTCCGCATGGGCACGGGCGGCGTCGGGCACCGACAGCGCGATGACCTTGACGCCGTCGCCGTGGCGGTGGTGGTGGGCGGCGAGCTCGGAGTCCGAGCGCAGCGCGCCGGTGAGGACGAGGCGGATGCGGCCCTGCTGCAGGACGTGCGAGACGCGGTCGCGCGTGCCCGTCTCCAGGCCGCGGTAGGCGACGCGCCGGAAGCCCATCGCGTGGGCGTAGAAGTAGGCGGCCTGCAGGGCGTTGCCCACGAACAGCTCGACGTGGTCGACGCCGTTGAGCGGCATGGGATCGTCGGCGCGGGTCGGTGGTGCGACGGGGGCGGGCATCGGGCGGGAGCTCATGGCTTCATGATTCTCCTGTGGGGGCCGCCCTACAACCGTCAACCGTTGCGCGTGCTCCAATATACAGTCGGTCCATGGACGCACATCGACGGACAGATCGTTGCGCTGCTGCGCGACAACGCGCGGCGCTCCTTCCAGGACATCGGCCAGCACGTCTCGCTGAGCGCCCCGGCGGTGAAGCGACGCGTCGACCGGCTCGAGAGCGAAGGCGTCATCCGCGGCTACGCGGCGCTCGTCGACCCCGCCGCGCTGGGATGGCGTACCCACGCCGTCGTTTCGCTGCTGTGCGAGGGCCGGATGTCGGCCGCCGAGGTCTTCGCGGCCGTCGCCGACCATCCCGAGGTCGCGTCGGCCTACACGGTGGCGGGGGAGGCCAGCGCGATCCTGCACGTGCGGGCGCAGGACACGGCGCACCTCGAGCAGACGCTGGAGCGCCTGCGCGACACGCCGGGGGTCATGCGCACGCAGACCCAGGTGGTGCTGACGACGCTGTTCGAACGGCCGCTCTGGGACGCCTGACGGCTGGTTCTGCGCGCCGAACGGTGGTCCGCGCGCGAACAACGGCGGCGAAGGAGGTGTGATCCGAGCCGCCGCGGGGCACCCCGCTCGACGAGTTCGATAGCGCCAGCCGTCTGGCGCTGCGCGGGCACGCTCCATGCGGCGGAGCCACAACCACCTCCCGATCCACCTGATCGTCGCCCTGACGGCGGCGATCTTCCTCGCGCTCGCATGGCTCGCCGCGGGGACCGCCGCGGCGCAGGTTCCTCTGCCCGCGACAGCCCCGACGGCGCCTGAGCCGGCCAAGCCCGCCGCGGCGCCGGAGCCGCCCAAGCCGGTTGCCGCGCCGGAGCCGCCGAAGCCGGTTGCCGCGCCGGAGCCGCCGAAGCCGGTTGCCGCGCCGGAGCCGCCGAAGCCGGTTGCCGCGCCGGAGCCGCCCAAGCCGGTGGCGGCGCCCGAGCCGCCCAAGCCGGTGGCGGCGCCGGAGCCGGTTGCCGCGCCGGAGCCGCCGAAGCCGGTGGCCGCGCCGGAGCCGCCGAAGCCGATCGCCGCGCCGGAGCCGGTGGCCGCGCCGGAGCCGCCCAAGCCGGTCGCGGCGCCGGAGCCGCCCAAGCCGGTCGCGCCGGTGCCGCCCGCCGCGACAACCGAGGCACCGCCGGCCCCGGCCGCTCCGAAGTCGCCCGCGCCGCCCGCGCCGCCGGCTCCGAAGGTGACGGCACCGCCGGCCCCGGCCGCTCCCAAGCCGCCGACCCCGCCCGCGCCGCCCGCGCCGCCGGCTCCGAAGGTGGAGGCGCCGCCGGCCCCGGCCGCTCCCAAGCCGCCGACCCCGCCCGCGCCGCCCGCGCCGAAGGTGAAGGCACCCCCGGCCCCGCCCGCTCCGACCGCGCCGACGCCGCCGGCGGCGACGGCGGAGATGCCGACGGTGCCGGCCCCGCCGACGCCGCCCGCGCCGCCGGCCGCCGCGGTTGACGTGCCGAAGGTGCCGGCCGCGCCGACGCCGCCGGCGCCGCCGGCCGCTGCGGTTGACGTGCCGAAGGTGCCCGCCGCGCCGAAGCTGCCCGCGCCGCCCGCGCCGCCGGCCGCCGCGGTTGACGTGCCGAAGGTGCCCGCCGCGCCGAAGCTGCCCGCGCCGCCCGCGCCGCCGGCCGCCGCGGTTGACGTGCCGAAGGCGCCCCTCCTGCCGGTCGTGAAGCTCCCGGCGCCGCCCGCGCCGCCGGCCGCCGCGGTTGACGTGCCGAAGGCGCCCGCCGCGGCGCGAAGCTGCCGGCGCCGCCCGCGCCGCCGGCCGCGCGGTTGACGTGCCGAAGGCGCCCCTCCTGCCGGTCGTGAAGCTCCCGGCGCCGCCCGCGCCGCCGGCCGCCGCGGTTGACGTGCCGAAGGTGCCCGCCGCGCCGAAGCTGCCCGCGCCGCCGGCCGCTGCGGTTGACGTGCCGAAGGCGCCCCTCCTGCCGGTCGTGAAGCTGCCGGCGCCGCCGGCGCCGCCGGCCGCTGCGGTTGACGTGCCGAAGGCGCCCCTCCTGCCGGTCGTGAAGCTGCCGGCGCCGCCGGCGCCGCCGGCCGCCGCGGTTGACGTGCCGAAGGCGCCCCTCCTGCCGGTCGTGAAGCTGCCGGCGCCGCCGGCTCCGCCGGCGCTGAAGGGTGAGCTGCCGATCCCGCCGATCCCGCCGATCGTCGTGAAGCTGCCGACGCCGCCCGCGCCGCCGGCGCCGCCGGCGCTGCAGGGTGAGCTGCCGATCCCGCCGATCGTGGTGAAGCTGCCGACGCCGCCGGCGCCGCCGGCTCCGCCGGCGCTGAAGGGTGAGCTGCCGGTCCCGCCGTCCCGATCGTCGTGAAGCTGCCGACGCCGCCCGCGCCGCCGGCGCCGCCTGCGCTGCTGGGTGAGCTGCCGGTCCCGCCGATCGTGGTGAAGCTGCCGGCGCCGCCCGCGCCGCCGGCGCTGCTGGGTGAGCTGCCGGTCCCGCCGATCGTGGTGAAGCTGCCGGCGCCGCCCGCGCCGCCGGCCGCGATGGGTGACCTGCCGGTGCCGATGGTCGAGCTCCCGGCGCCGCCCGCGCCGCCGGCTGAGCTTCCGGTCCCGCCGATCGCGGTCAGGCTCCCCACGCCGCCCGCGCCGTCCGCCCCGCCGGTCACCCAGGTCGTCACGGTGCCCGCCGCGAAGCAGGTCGCCGATGCGCTCGTGACCGCGGGCGTGTCGAAGCCTGCCGCCCCCGGCCCGCCTGTCGCCGTCGTCTCTGCGGCGACCGGGACGGATGCGCTGGGCGCCGCGCTGAACACCCCGCCTGCGCCACCGGCCCCGCCGACCGCGTCGTCGCCTCTCGCGACGAGCGCCGGTGCGCCGATCGGCGTTGCGGCCCTGCACCACTCAGCCGGCGTCCCGCCGAGCTGGATCCTCCCGGCCGGCTTCGCGCAGTCGGTCCCGAACGTTGCGTCGCCCTTGCCGGTGACCGTCACGCGGTCGACGAAGGACGGCGCGTCGGTTCCCGCCTCGTCGGTGCCTCCGGTGGTTCCGGGCGCTCCGTTCGGTGTTGGTGTGGCTGGCGCCGGTGGGGCTTCTGGTGTCGGCACCGGCTTGATGGCCGTGTTGCTGCTTGCGCTGGGGTGGCTTGCTCTCCAGCGCTTCTTCCGTCTTGTTCTCGCCCCGGCCGTGTGTCGGCCGGTGGCGTTCTGCTGGCTGCTCGAGCGGCCTGGCTAGTCCTCCGGGGCTTTTCAGACCACCCGTGCGTGCGCCCATGTGTTGGGCGTGGCGCTTTCCGCTCGAACGCTCAGGAGAAACACGATGGTCCCCCACATTCGTGGGCAGCGCAGTGGCAGGAGGCCGGTCGCTTTGGCGATCGCCGCCTTCCTGCTGGTGTTGCTGTCCCCCAACGCCGCCACGGCGGCGACCCCTTCATGGCTTGATCGCGCAGGCCGGCTGGCACGGCCGCGCGATCGAGCGTCCACTGGCGCCGCGGCGCGACTCGCGCGGTCACCGCCTCCAGTTCCGACCGGCGACCGTGTCGGTCGGCAGCGGGTTGGCCGGCGCGAACGGCTCGCCGGCGGTGCGGCGTGTGCAGCGTGCGCTGCGCGAGCTGGGCTATGGCGTCGGCCGGGTCGACGGGCGCTTTGGCCCGCGGACGCGGTCGGCCGTCGGCTGGTTTCAGCACAAGCACGGCCTGAGCGTCGACGGCATCGCCGGCCCGCGCACGCTCGAGCGTCTGCGCGCACGCCAGCGCGTCGACTCCACCACCGACACCCAGACGCAGGCCCAGGCCGACAGTGGCACCGACCCGCAGGCGTCCACGCCGGCGGTGCCGGATGACGCGCAGGCGGCGCGGCCGGCGACTCCGGCCGGGTCGGAGTCGGTGGATGCGGCCGATCCGGGTGAGCGCTGGTTGGTGGCGGCGATCGCGGTCGGTGTGATCCTGATCGCGATTCTGCTCGGCTTGTTGGTGCGTCGTAGCCGTCGCCCCACCGAGGGGACGGTGGTGTCGTTGGCGCGGCCGTTGTGGGTGGCCGGGGTCAGCCCCGACCCGACGGTCGGGCCGTTTGCCGGCAGCGCCGCGGCGCTGCACGTCTCACCGCCCAGCGGCCCCGACGGCGAGCCGGCGATCCGCTACTGCGTGATCGATGAGCAGCGCGGCACGCCGGTGTGGGTGTCGCCGCAGGACATCCGCGAGTCGCGTGACCTCGACGAGCGCCAGCGCCGTCAGGCGACCGGCGCGCTGGCCGGCCACCCCGCCGCCGCGCGCGGCGGGCGCTTCGCGCGGGCGGGCACGCGATCGCGGCGCGCCGGCGGGCTGGCACGTCGCAAGCCGGCCCCCGCCTCGCACCTGCAGCGACGCGTCACCTGGTTTCGCTCGCTGGGGATGCCCCCCGAGGCGATCGCCGACCTGCTCGCCGACGAGCAGATCCCGCCACCCCCAGGCCACGACACCTGGACCGCCGCCGCCGTGCACCAGATCGACGGCCAACCCGACCACCAGCCTCCGACCGCGGCCGTCGCCCCCACCCACAACACCGGGCGCGACGACACGCAGGGGCGCGGAACCTGAGCGGCCGCGCCCAACCACCGGGGGAGCCACCAGGCGCCGGCCGTCCGTCGGGGGACACGACGGCCGGCGCCACGGCCCCAACGCCGCGTCAGCTGATCATGCAAGTCGCCGTCGCATGGGCGAGCAGCCTGCCGTCGCCATCGACGAGGCGCCCCTCGGCGGTCGCCATCCGGCGGCCGGCGTGCAGCACCTCGCCCGTGCAGACGATCCGTCCGGTGTCGCGGCCGATCGGCCGGACGAAGGTGACGTGCAGGTCCGTGGTCGCGTATCCCACGCCGGCCGGCAGCAGGGTGTGCACCGCGCACCCCGTCGCCGAGTCCAGCAGCGTGGCGGCCACGCCGCCGTGGACCGAGCCGATCGGGTTGTACAGATGCTCGCCCGCCTCGCACGCGAACACCGCGCGGCCCTCGCTCGCTTCGACGACCTCGAAGCCCAGCGTCACCGCGATCGGCGGTGGCGGGACGTCGCCCGCGATCAGGGCGGCGATGTACTCCGCGCCGCTGAGCCGCAGGCCATGCTCGGCGGTCGCGACGGGGTCCTCCCAGGCCGTCGTCCTGACACGCTCCGCACCGACGTCGGCGACGCTCACGCGGCGCGCGGGAGGTCGGTGGCCGCCGCGCGCGGCGCCAGGGACGCGGGCGAAGCGTCGCGCCGCGGGGTCTCGGCGGCGGGCGCGAGGTGCGCGAGCCAGGGGAACAGGCTGCCGATCTGCAACTGGCCGGGGACGTCGCGAGGCGACATGGTGGGCTCCGTTCGCTCAGTGAGTTGCATGACACAACCAACGGTAGCGGAGCGGGTTGCGTGACACAACCCGAAGATGGACGCCGGCCACACCACCAGGGAGGAGGGACCGGAACCGGTGTGGCCGGCGCCGTCAGCGCGGGGCGAGGCGCGCCTGCAGCAGACGCCGCAGCGCGCTCGGCCCGCGGGAGCGTTGGGAAGGCGCTCCACGGAGCAGCGCGGCGCGGGCCGCGAGCAGGACGGCGAGGTCGGCGGTCGGCGCGAACGGATCGGCGATCGTCCGACCGTCGCGCAGGGACCGCGCGGCGCGCAGCGAGCCGCCGGCCTCGGCCACGAGGACCGCGCCATCCAGCGGCCGGGCGCTGTCGAGCGCGGCGAGGAGGTCGAGCTGCGGCCGGTCGGCCGGGGTCGCGAGGCGAAGGGAGACGGTGCTCATCATGCGGACAAGGCTGCCAGCGCCAACCCATCAGCACAAATGACATTCAGCGAGATCTTCGATAAGCTTCCCTAATGCTCGACGTCCGCCGTATGCGCGTGCTGCGCGAGGTCGCAGCCCGTGGATCGTTCTCCGCCGCCGCCGACGCGCTGTCCTACACGCAGTCGGCCGTCTCCCAGCAGATCGCCGCGCTCGAGCGCGAGGCCGCCACGAAGCTCGTCGAGCGCAGCGCGCGCGGCGTGCGCCTCACGGAGGCGGGCCGCGCGCTCGTCGAGCACGCCGACGTGATCCTCGCCCGCCTGGCCGACGCCGAGCACGAGCTCGAGGCGATCGCCGGGCTCCGCGGCGGCCGGCTGCGGCTGTGCTCGTTCCCAAGCGCAGGGGCGACGATCATGCCGCCGGCCATCGCCCGCTACCGCGATCGCCATCCCGGCGTCGAGCTGTCGCTCGACCTCGCCGAGCCCGACGACGGCGTCGCGAAGCTCAAGTCCGGTGAGGTCGACATCGCCATGACCATCACCGCCTCGGGGCTGTGCTCCTACCAGGGCGTCGACGAGCTGCACGTCCTCGACGACCCGATGTACGTCGCCTTGCCCGCAGGCCACCCGCTTGCCCAGAAGCGCAACCTGCGGCTGTCCGAGCTGTCCGAGGAGGCGTGGATGCTCGGCTCCACGGGCACGTGCCCGGACACGTCGATCTTCCTGCGCTCGTGCGGTGCCGCCGGCTTCGAGCCGCGCGTGGCCTTCGAGAGCAACGACTACCTGGCGATCCAGGGGTTCATCGCCGCGGGCATGGGCGTGTCGTTCATCCCGGACCTGGCCCTGGTCAGCGTCCGCGACGACATCGTCATCCGCTCGCTCGGCGCGCGCCCGCCGATGCGGCGGATCATGGCCACGACGCTCGCCGACTCCTTCTGCTCGCCGGCGAAGCAGGCGATGCTCGACATCCTCGTCGAGGTCGGCCAGGAGCATTCGGGCGGGCGCCGCGCGCTGGCCCTCGCCTCCTGAGCGGCAGACGCTCACGGCGGCAGCTCGTCCGGATCTGCCTCCTCAGACGATCGGCGTCGGCAGGATGCCGAGTCCTGGCGCCGCCAGCTCCACCACGTCGCCCGGCTCCAGCCAGCGCGGCTCGGGGTGGTCGGCGTTGCGCTCCAGCAGGCAGCCGCCGGTGAGCGTCCCCGAGCCGAGCACGTCACCCGCCCGCAGCCGCGTGTCACGACCCGCGTGGGCGACGATCTCCGGCCACGAGAAGTGCTGCGCGGCGGCGCTGCTGCGGGCAACCTCGTCGCCGTTGACGCTGGCGACGGCCTCGAGCTGCAGGCGCCCGTCCACGTAGGGCAGCTCGTCGGGCGTCACGAGCCAGGGTCCCAGCGCCGTCGCGAAGTCCTTGCCCTTCGCCGGGCCCAGGCCGACCGTCATCTCCACCCGCTGGACGTCGCGGGCGCTCAGGTCGTTGAGCAGCGTGAAGCCCGCGATCGCGCCGTCGGCATCGAGCACGGCGGCGATCTCGAGCTCGAAGTCGAGCGCGCGGGTGGCGGCGGGCCTCGCGACGGCCTGCGCCGGGCCGACGATCGAGGCGGGGTTGGAGAAGTAGAACGCCGGCGCCTCGTACCAGGCGGCCGGCACGTCACCGCCGCGCAGGCGCCAACCGGCGGCGACGTGGCCCTCGAAGGCGAAGAAGTCGCGGACCGACGGCGGCTCGGGCACCGGGGCGAGCAGGACGACGTCGGTCAGGGCGTGGCGCGCTCCGGAGGGCTCGCGACCCTCGCCCGACAGCCATGCCGCCATCGACGGCGCGGCGAGCTCCGCGACCCCTTCGTCATCCAGGATCCCGACACGGTCCGCCGGCCCGTCAGCGCCGGCCACGCGGAAGGTGACGAGTCGCATCGGGGCGGACCCTACTCGCGATACTCCTGGTGGAGGGCAGCGCGCCCGCTATCGGCCGGATCGCACGATGTCTGAAGGACCGCGGCGACTGGACGACGATCGGCGCGGGCACGTACGGTCAGCGCGTGACCGACATCGAGGCTGAGAAGCGCCGCGCGGCCGAGGCTGCTGCGGCGCTCGTGGAGGACGGTTCGACGGTGGGGCTCGGCACGGGCTCGACCGTCGCCCACCTGCTCCCCGCGCTCGCCGCGCGCGGCCTGGAGCTGCGCTGCGTCGCGACGTCGGTGGCCACCGAGGAGGCGGCCCGCGGCCTGGGGCTGGCGGTCGAGCCCTTCGACACGCTGGACCACCTCGACATCGCGATCGACGGCGCCGATCAGATCGCGCCCGACGGGTGGCTGATCAAGGGGGGTGGGGGCGCGCACACGCGCGAGAAGATCGTGGCGGCCGCCGCCCGGCGCTTCGTCGTGATCGCGTCCTCCGACAAGCTCGTCGACCGGCTGGCCTCACCGGTGCCGCTGGAGCTCCTGTCCTTCGGCCTGGCGGCGACGCTGCGCGCCGTCCATCCGGCGCACCTGCGCGACGGCGCCCCGCCCAGCCCCGACGGCGGCCTGATCGCCGACTGGGATGGCGAGCTCGACGACCCCGCCGGCCTCGCCGCGCGCCTGGCGGCGACGGCGGGCGTGGTCGACCACGGGCTGTTCGAGGCGGCGCTGGTCAGCGACGTGCTGGTGGCGCGCGGCGGCGAGGTGGAGCACCGCAGGATCGCGGGGTAGGCGCCTGCGCGGCGCTCAGCGCGGCACGGCCATCCGCTGGTCCAGCGGCTCGGTGTTCGCGGCCGCCCGCAGCGCGCGGCCGATGACCAGGCGCTGGATCTCGCTCGTGCCCTCGAAGATCGTGTAGAGCTTGGCGTCGCGATACCACTTCTCGACGGGGAAGTCCTTGATGTAGCCCCAGCCGCCGAGGGTCTGGATGGCCTGCTCGCAGGCGCGGACGGCGACCTCGGAGGCCTTCAGCTTGGACATGGAGCCCTCGGCGTGCTCGAACGGCTTGCGCTGGGCGGCCATCCACGCCGCGCGCCAGGTCAGCAGCCGGGCGGCGTCGATGTCGGCGGCCAGGTCGGCCAGCGGGAACGAGATGCCCTGGTTCTCGATGATCGGCTGGCCGAAGGCCTCGCGCTCGGTCGCGTAGTCGCGGGCGAACTCCAGCGCGGCGCGGGCGATGCCGATCGCCTGCGCGGCGACCATCGGACGGGTGCGCTCGAACGCGCCGAGCGCGGCGGAGCTGCGGCGCTGCACCGCGGCCTCGGGCCCGCCCTCCTCGGCCGTCGACGCGGGCGGCGGCGAGCCGTGCTCGGCCTCGCGGCCCTTGGCGATCCGCTCGGCCAGCCGCTCCTCGCCGCCGAGCAGCTGGTCGGCGGGCACGCGGCAGTCCTCGAAGACGATCTCGCCGGTGTGCGAGGCACGGCAGCCGAGCTTGTCGAGCTTGCGCAACATCGTCAGCCCCGGCGTGCCCTTGGGCACGATGAACACGCCCTGCCCGCGATGGCCGGCCTCGGGATCGACGGTGGCGACGACGACGTGGACGTCGGCGATCCCGCCGTTGCCGATGAACACCTTCTGGCCGTCGATCACCCAGTCATCGCCGTCCTTGCGCGCGCGGGTCTGGATCGACCGCACGTCGCTTCCGCCGCTGGGCTCGGTGACGGCCAGGGCGGCGAGCTTGATGTCGTCGGCCGTGCCGAAGCACTCCGGCGCCCAGCGGATCAGCTGCTCGTCCGTCGCGGCCTGGCGAATGGCCGCGAGCGACAGCGCCGGCATGACGATCGAGAGGCCGATCCCGGCGCAGCCCCAGAACAGCTCCTCCATGAGGATCGGCAGCGACAGGCCGGTCGGGTCGACCGAGAGCTCCGCGTAGATCTCCCATGTGTAGAGCCCCTGGCGGGCGGCCTCCTGCAGGATCGGCCACGGCAGCTCCTGAGCGCGGTCGTACTCCGCTGCAGCGGGACGGATGACGTCCCGGGCGAAGGCGTGCGTCCTCGCGCGCAGCGCCTCCTGCTCCTCGGTCAGCTCGAGCGTGAAGGTCACGGCCGGCTCTTGTTCAGCGGGTTCCTGGCCATGGCCGGGAGTCTCCCACGCGTCCGAGCGGCCGGCAGCGTCCGCGCTGATGACGGTGGGTCAGGAGCCGTCGGGCAGCGGCTCGTAGTACCGGAACACCGGCTTGAGATCCTCGAGCACGTCGGCGTCCGGGGGGAGCGCGTCCAGCACGATGCGGATGAGGGGTGGGCGGCGCGCCGTCGCATCCTCCGCCTCGAGCTCGTCGAGCAGCGGCCGCAGGGATGGCAGCTCCGCATCGGTCATCTCACGGCGCACCTGGTCGACGAGCGCGCGATAGGTCACGCAGTCTCCTGCGGCTGCCCTGTCCCGGAGGATGTCGAGAACCTTGGTCCGCACGGTGTGCTCGCGCCACTCGCGAACGGCCTCGCGAGCGGCGTGCGCGCCGAGCGCGCGGTAACCCTCGAACTTCTCGTCGGTGAAGAGCTGGTCCATCGTGGAGTGATACGGGAAGCGCTTGTCGCGGTGGGCGAGGTCACGGACGTCCCATGGGGCGTCGGCGGTCACCGCGGCGCGGCAGTAGACGATGCGGCCGGTCGCGGCGCCCTCAACCTCGCCGCCGTCCGGCGACGCGCGGAACCGCAGCGTGCCGAGCACGTGTGCCTGCGCCGCGAGACCGTCGTCGGGCGACGGCGTCATCGGCGTCGGATCGACCTTGATGTCGACCTGGAGCTCGCTCCGGGTCAGCGCGACGGCCTCGCCCAGCGCGCGGAAGGTGCCGGGCGGGTCGCCACCCCCATCGAAGCAGAAGACGGTCGTGCACCCGCGGCGCAACAGCTCGACGAGGCCGAGGTTGTCGAAGTGGCCGCCGTCGGTGACGTAGAGGTAGGGGTCGGTCGGCCGGGCCAGCCCGAACATCTCCTTGATCAGGAAATGCGGTCGCACGGCGCGCTGCGGCGGCTTCTCGCACGCCGGGTTCGGGAGCCACACGCCGAGACGGACGTTCATCAACGTGAGGAGCACCCGGATGGCGCGGACGGTCTTCTTGCCCATGAGCGGCGACACGGCCGCGCCTGACATGGCGACGGACGCGGCCACGGTCAGCGGTTCTTGCCCGGGTGGGTAGGAGGGGACCGTCGTCTCTGCCAGCCGGTACTCGCCCATGGGGCGCCGGTGCAGCAGGGCGGACTCCTCGCCGGGCTCCTCTCCCGGGACACCGACGTTGCGGGAGGTGAACACGAACGGCACCGCGTTGCGACCCGGCGGTGAGGCGCCGGGCTCGGTGACATTCGCCGCGGCGCAGACGAGCAGCCGCGGGAATGGCGCCCGCCGCGATCCGTCGGTGCGCTCGCGCTCGATCCGATCGAGCTCCTGCCATGTGAGCTGCTGGTCCTCTGGCACGGGCGTCGCCGACCCGGCGTGCCGCCGGGCGTAGAAGGCCGAGCTCAGGCGCCGGCGATAGAAGTGGTGCAGCGACCACTGCGTCGGGTCGAAGGCCACCTCGACCACGACGGCCAGGGCGACCAACCCCACCCAGACCGCCAGCGGCAGCAGGCCGAAACCTTCCGTCGCTCCCACGTTGACGACGATGAGCACCGGCAGGAGCAGGAGCAGGGGCCCTGCGACGAACGCGGCGGCGCGCAGCAGGATGCCGCGACGGGGCGAGACGAACGTGCTGAGCGCCCCGGCGATCGCCGTGAGCGTCGCCGCGGCACCCAGGAGGCCGAGGAGCCCGCCCGCGTCGTCGGCGCCCCCTCCCTCGCCCCCCACGACGGTTTTCAGCCACGTCTGGCGCCGGGACATCGCCGACCGCGCGCGCCAGCAGCACGCCCTCGGGCACCACGACGAGGAGGATCGCAAGCAGCGCGCCGACGAGCATCAGGACCACGCTGGCGCGCTCCGCAGGGACGCGCCGGCGGTCGGCCCGCCAGAGCTCGAAGTTGCACGCGAGGGCCAGGATGAAGGGGACGGCGGCGATCAGGACGAGCCATCCGAGCGAGGGCAACACGTGACCGGTTCCGGTGCCCGCCAACTGATCGGACATCGCCGCGTACAGCCATGACAGCGGCAAGAACACGATCGCCGCCAGCAGGAAGACCAGCAGCACGTGCCACCCCGCGCCCGCGACGATGCGTGCCACGAGGCGCGCCTTGCCCGCCGCGTCGGGCGCCATGTAGGAGCTGTTGTTGCGCAGGAGGCTCTCCTCCGGGGAGCCGGGTGCATAAGGCGGCACGGGATCGTCGGCATCCGCGCGCGCCTCGGCGTGGGTGAAGGCCGACGCGATGTACGACCCGCCCGACACGGCGGAGAGATAGTCGGCGCGCGCGAGAATGCCCTCCTCGCGCAGCACCTGCAGCGCCCCGAGGCTGTACGAAGCCGAGCGGATCCCGCCGCCCGAGCAGCAGATGCCCCAACGGTCCTGCTCCGGCTCGTTCGTCGGCCGCGCCGGCCGCGCGCTGGTCGGCGGCGCGCCCCACGCCTTGAGGCGCTCCGCGAACCGGGTCGCCCTGGCCACCGCACGACCGTACTCGACGGCCGCCCTGCGGTGTGCAAGGTGCACTCGGCCCTGAAGCGAGAAAACCCCGCCGGAGCGGGGCCTTGTCATGCGCCGAAGAGGACTCGAACCTCCACGGGCCATACAGCCCACAAGGCCCTCAACCTTGCGCGTCTACCAATTCCGCCACCGGCGCAGGTGGGGCGACGCTGACGCCGCGGAGCGCGAGTATAGCCCGCGGTTGCATCCGTCCACGGGCCTCGCTACTCTCACGAACACATGTTCGCTCTGGGCCCGAGCACCCACACGGAGGAGGCCGACGTGGACCTGACGAAGCGCCAGCAGGAGATCTTCGAGTTCATCAAGCGCTACTCGGCGCAGTACGGCTATCCGCCGACCGTCCGCGACATCGGCAAGGCCGTCGGGCTGGCGTCGTCCTCGACGGTCCACGCCCATCTCGCGAACCTCGAGAAGCTCGGGATGCTGCGGCGCGACCCGTCCAAGCCGCGCGCCATCGAGCTGCTCGACCGCGTCCAGAAGGACGTCGGCAACGCGGTGGAGAGCGCCGTCCAGAGCGTTCGCGGCATCGTGCGCCAGGGGCTGCCGCTCGTGGGGCAGGTCGCGGCCGGGTCGCCGGTGCTGGCCGAGGAGAACATCGAGGACTACATCCAGGTGCCCGACGTGGCGGGTGGCGAGGACGGCGAGTACATCCTGCGCGTGCGGGGCGAGTCGATGAAGGACGCGGGCATCCTGCCCGGCGACTTCGTCGTCGTGCGCCCGCAGGAGACGGCCATCGACGGGGAGATCGTCGTCGCGCTGGTCGGCGAGGAGGCCACCGTGAAGCGCTTCTTCCGCGAGACCGACCACGTGCGCCTGCAGCCCGAGAACGCGGCGATGGAGCCCATCAGGTCCAAGGAGGTGCGCGTGCTCGGGCGCGTCGTCGGCCTCTTCCGGAACGTCACATGACGACGCTCACCCTCGACCTCGATCTTGACGTCGCCGTGGACCTACGCGGTCCCGGTGACGCTCCGCGCGGGAGGCCGACGCTCGACGACCTCGTCGTCGGCGCCTGGGAGGACCTCCTCGCGCACCAGCCGGTCACGTGCCCGATCTGCAGCGCGGCGATGACGCCTCGCTACGGATCCGGGCCGCGGCCGGTCGGTGGCCGCTGCTCGGGCTGCGGCAGCGCGCTGCACTAGACGCGCCCGCCCACCGCGCCGCCGCCCGCCGCGCTGGCCGCGCCGCTCGCCGCGCGCGGGCCGGACGTCCGTCGACGCGGGCTATGCCCGAGGGCCGGGTCTGCCGACGCAGGACGGGATGCCCGCCGCCCATCGCTCGCTTCGCTCTGCGCTCACCGGTCGCGTCCGGCTCGCCGCCGTGGCATCCGCCGCCGCGGCGCTCGCCGTCGTCGCCCTCGCCCTCGCCCTCCCGCCCGCCGCCGTCGCCGCTGACCCGGCCGAGCCCCGCGGCCGCGGCGAGCGCCCGGCCCGGGCGGTGCTCGCGCCGGTGGCGCGCAATCCCGCCGATCGCATGCTCACGCGGCCGATCGACGACGAGCGCTATGACCGCTCGCGCCGCTGCACGCGAGCGCCGCGGGCGGGGACGCTCGCGCTGCAGGCCTGGTTGGAGCGCAACGCCCGCGGGGCGTCCTGGGGCATCATGCGCTGCGAGCGCCTCAGCGCGGGCAGCTTCAGCCTCCACGCGGACGGGAGAGCGCTGGACTGGCACCTGGACGCGTCCAACCCCGCCGACCGCCGCGAGGCCGAGCGCCTGGTCGCGTTGATGCTGGCCCCGGACCAGCTCGGCAACGCGCACGCGCTGGCCAGGCGCATGGGGCTGCAGGAGATCATCTGGGACTGCCGCTCCTGGTGGGCCGGCAGCGAGGGGATGGACAGCTACTCCGTCTGCCTCAACGGCGCCGGTGAGCTGCGCCGCCGCATCGACGTCACGACCGCACACCGCGACCACGTCCACTTCGGGCTGAACCTCGCCGGCGCCGCCCGCCGCTCAGGGACGTCGCTTCTGGGCGACGTCGCTGCACCACCGGCGACTGCGTGCCAGCTGGCTGCCGCGACGCGCGACGCCCGCGTACCCTCGGTGGTGCAGGCCAGGCAACCGCGGCGGGAGAGACATCCCGTCGAGGAAAGTCCGGACACCACAGGGCAGGGTGGTCGGGGAACCGACCCGGGGAAACCCGCGGGAAAGTGCCACAGAAACACACCGCCGATGGCGCGGCCACAGCTGAGTCGCGCACAGGCAAGGGTGAAATGGTGCGGTAAGAGCGCACCGGCGTCACGGCGACGTGGCGGACGGGCAAACCCCACCCGGTGCAAGGCCAAGCAGGACCGCTCGAAGGCTGCCCGCCGAGGTCCAGGTCGGCCGCACAGATGGATGGTTGCCCACGACAGAATCCGGCTTACCGGCCTGCTACGGAAGAGCCCCGCCACGGCGGGGCTCTTCTACGTCCCCGACGGCGGCGGCCGTCTCGCGGCCGGCGGGTAGGCTGAGCGCGCTGTGCGCTTCGGCATCTTCTACGAGCACCAGCTCCCGCGGCCGTGGGACGCCGGGCGCCGAGCAGCGGCTGATCGAGGACGCGCTCGAGCAGGTCGAGCTCGCCGACCGCGCCGGCTTCGACGCGGTGTGGGAGGTCGAGCACCACTTCCTCGAGGAGTACTCGCACTCCAGCGCGTCCGACGTCTTCCTCGCCGCCGCGTCGCAGCGCACGAAGCGCATCCGCCTGGGCTTCGGGATCCTGCCGCTGCCGCCCGGCTACCAGCACCCCGCGCGCGTGGCCGAGACGGTCGGCGATGCTCGACCTCGTCTCGGGTGGGCGCGTGGAGTTCGGCACGGGCGAGACGTCGAGCGGGCGCCGAGCTCGAGGGCTTCGGCGTCGACCGCGCGACCAAGCGCGCGCAGTGGGACGAGGCGCTGGACGTCGTCACGCGGATGATGGTCGAGGAGCCGTTCGCCGGCGTCGACGGGCGCTTCGTGACGATGCCGCCGCGCAACGTCGTCCCCAAGCCGCGTGCAGAAGCCGCACCCGCCGCTGTGGGTCGCCTGCTCGCGGCGCGAGACGATCCGCCTGGCCGCCGCAGAAGGGCATCGGCGCGCTGAGCTTCTCGTTCGTCGAGCCCGAGGAGGCGGCGCGAGTGGGTCGACGAGTACGACGCGATCATCGCCTCGGAGCGCTGCGTCCCGGCGCGGCTTCGCGGTCAACCCGCGCGTCGCCGTCGTGCTGCCGATGATGTGCCACGCCGACGAGGCCGACGGCGATCGAGCGCGGCATCGACGGCGCGCACTTCTTCGGCTACTCGCTGGCCCACTACTACGTGTTCGGCGAGCACCGCCCGGGGCGCGACCGACATCTGGCGAGGAGTTCCTCGCGCGCCGCGAGCGAGGTCGGCTTCGCGCGCAGCGTCATCAACGCCCGACGACGGCGCCGCTCGGCGTCAAGCTGCTGCAGCAGGGCCTCGGCTCGCTGCGCGGCGCGATCGGCACGCCCGACCAGGTCCGCGACCTGTGCCGGCGCTACGAGGCGGCCGGCGTCGACCAGGTGATCTTCGTGCCTGCAGGCCGGGCGCAACCGCCACGAGCACATCTGCGAGTCGCTCGAGCTGTTCGGCGCCGAGGTGCTGCCGGAGTTCGCCGCGCACGCCGACGCCGCCGACGCGGCCAAGCGACGAGCGCCTCGCGGGCGCCGTCGCGGCCGCGCTCGCCCGCCGCGCCCGCGCCGCGCGAGGCTCGCCGCCGGGCTACGTGATCGGCCGGTCGCGTCCGGCCCGCCCGCCGCCGGAGCGCGGCCGGCGGCCGACGCGGGCGCGGCGCGAGCCAACGGCCGCCGGGCGCGCGCGGGCGGCGCTGCGGCGGCGGTGCAGGAGCGTGGCGAGCGGGCCTTCCAGGCCTTCGTGCGGCGGTCGGACGACCGCCGCCTCGAGCGCACGGTCGGCTCCGAGCGCCGGGCCTGCGGCTGCTGTTCGGCGCGATGGCCGACGCGTTCGTGCCCGACAAGGCGCAGCGGCTTCAGCGGCGACCTGCGCTACGAGCTGCGCGCGACCGACGGCACGGTCAGGACGTGGACCGTGCGCATCGCCGGCGAGCCGAGGCCACCGCCCTGCCCGGCGGCGACGGCCCCGCGGCGCTGACCCTTCGCGCTGGCGCTCGCCGACTTCGTGCGCATGGCCGGCGCGCGACCTCGACCCGGGCAAGGCGCTGCTGAGCGGGCGCCTGGACCTCGAGGGCGACTTCGCCCTGGCCGCGCGGCTCGGCGAGATGTTCGGGCAGCCCTCCGCCATCTGACCCGTGACGCACGATGCGCCCGGTCCGGGCGCATCTGCAGGGGTTGCCGCCTCCGACGCCGACGTGCGAACATGTGTTCGTCTTGATCGTCTGCGTCCTGCTCCCCCGCTTCGAGCTCGCCGTCGCCGCCGGTGGCCGCGCCGCGCTCCTGGAGGGCCCGGCCGCGCTCGCGCCTGAGCCCGGGCGGGAGCAGTTCGTCGGCGAGGTGTCCCGCCCGGCCGAGGCGGCCGGCGTGTACCCCGGCATGCGCCTCGGGGAGGCGCTCGCGCGCTGCCCGCGGCTCGCGCTCGTGCCCCCCGATCCCGTCGGGGTGGAGGACGCCTGGGAGGGCGTGCTCACCCGGCTGGAGGGCGTCGGTGCCGCCGTGGAGAGCGGGCGGCCGGGGATCGCCTGCTTCGAGGCCCGCGGGCTGCGACGGCTCCACGGCGGGTCGCTGGACGGGGTGGTCCGCGCCACCCGCGCCGCGCTGCGCCGGCCGGCCCGCATCGGCGCGGGATCCTCGCGCTTCTGCGCGATGGTGGCGGCCGAGCAGGCGCGCGCGCGGCGTGCCGAGATCGTCGAGGACGCGCGCGGCCTGGCCCCGGCGCCCGTCGCCCTCCTGCGCCGCTGCGAGCCCACGGCGCACCTGCCCGAGCTGCTCGAGCGCCTGGGGATCGCCACCCTCGGGGCACTGGCCGCGCTGCCCCGCGGCGCGGTGGCCGACCGCTTCGGCCCGGTCGGCCTGCACGCGCACGACCTCGCCCACGGTCGCGACACCCCGCTGGTCCCGCGGGTGGCCGGCGAGCGATTGGAGGAGGCCCTCGAGCTCGAGGAGTCCGCCTCGGGCGCCCAGCTCGGTCGCGCGCTCGAGCTCCTCCTCGACCGCCTCCTGGCCCGTCGCGAGCGCCGCGGGCGCACGGTGCGCGTCGCCGTCCTCAGCGCCACCCTGGTCGAGGGCGGCACCTGGCGCGAGCGCGTCGTCTTCCGCGAGCCGCTGGCCGACGCGACGCGCATGGGCCTCGCCCTCGGCCAGCGCCTGGCGCTGCTGCCTGCGCCGGCCGAGGCGCTGCGCCTGACGGCCGAGCGCCTCGGTCCCCCGCACGCCGGCGACCGCGCCCTGTTCGACGACGGCGCCGTCCAGCGCCGGGCGCGCCTGCGGAGAGGCGGTCCGCCAGGCCCGCGCGACCGCCGGCCCCGAGGCGGCGCTGCGCGTGCTGGCCGTCGATCCCGATTCGCGGGTCCCCGAGCGCCGCATCGTGCTCACCCCCTTCGAGCCCTAGGCCAGAGGGCCGCATGACCGGCACGCGCCGTCTCGCCGTCCCCGCGCCCGCGACGGTTCCCACGGGGCCGGGCGGCCGGCCGCTGGCCGTCGACCATCACGAGGTCGTCTCCGTGCGCGAGTCCTGGCTCGTCGAGGACCGCTGGTGGACCGACCTCCCGATCCGCCGCCGCTACTGGGAGGTCGTCACCGTCGACGGCCGCGACCTCGTCGTCTTCCGCGACCTCGAGGCCGGAGCCTGGTTCCGCCAGCGGTAGCTTCGCGGATGGACCTGATCATCCGCGACGACGACGACGACGCCGCCGCCGACGACGCAGACAGCATCGCCGCCGCCCGGGGGCGCGCGTGGCGAGCGCGCGCAGGAACGTTGCGATCCGCGACTGTCGCGTGACGCGCGTCGCGCGAGGCTCCTCCCATGCGCGCGCGGGGTGCGAGCCAGCGAGGTCAGGCGACGGTCGAGTACGCGGTGGTGGTCCTCGTGGTGGCTCTCATGCTCGTCGCCGCAGGCGGTGTCGCCGCGGCGCAGGGCGACGGGGTGGCCGACGGCTTCACGCGGCAGGTCGCGCGGGCCCTGTGCCTGGTGAGCGCCGGGGACTGCGATCGTGAGCTCGAGCCGTGCGTCGTGGGGACGGGGACGTGGGCACGCCGGACGGCGGGCACCGTCGTCGTGCTGCGGCTTGGCACCGACCGGACGGTCATCACCGAGGAGCGTTCCGACGGGACGATGTCGGTGACCTTCGTCGAGGCCGACCTGGGTGGCCTCGACCTCGGCGGTGGCGTGGGCGGGCACGTCGGGGCAGTCCGGCTGGGAGGCGACGTCGCCGCCACCGTGCTGGCGCGCAGCGGCGACGGCGCGGTCTGGGAGCTGGCCGACGCCCGGCAGGCGCCGGCGCTGCTCGAGCGGCTGCGCCGCGGGCGCTGGGCGGTGGGCGAGCCCGCGCCGACGGCGACCTTCGACGAGTCCGGGTGGTCGGTCGCCCTCCACGGCGCCGTGGGGGCGACCCTCCAGGGCGCGCTCGGGTTGACCGCGGCCGACACCTACGGCGCTCGCCGCGAGCGCTCCAGCGGGCGGCGGACGTTCTACGTGCGCCGCGCGAACGACCTCGTCGGCACGGCGACGCTGCGCGACACCGGAGGCAGCGTCAGCGGCTCGCGCGACGAGGAGTACGCCGTCACGGTCGACCCCGACGGCCGCCCGGTCGACCTCGCCGTCCTGCGTCACGGCCGCCTCGGGGGCTCGGCGGACCTGCCCGAGCTCGTCCAGCCGGCGGCAGGCCTGCTGTCCGTGCCGACGCGCGGCGACCGGGCCTGGGTCACCGAGACCCACCTCGACCTGACCGATCCCGCCAACGCCGCCACGGCGGGCGCCTTCCTGGCTCAGGTGCGCTCGCCGCGCCCGCGTCTGGGACAGGCGGTCGACATCTCGGGTGAGCTCGCGCGGCGTCTCGAGCGCTACGGCGTCGTGCACGCGCGCACCTACGCCCTCGTGGGCAAGACGTCGGGCTTCGACGTCCGGGGAGGCGCGGGTCCCGTCCGCGGCGGGCTCACGTGGTCGACGGCGGAGACGGGCGCCCGGCTGCTCGCCGCGGCGACCCGCGGCCGTGACGGCACCTGGGTCCGCCGCGGTGACTGCGAGCAGCGCGCGTAGGATCGCGCGGCCGAGAGCTCGGCATGACCGTCGCCGGCCCGGCGCTGGCGACGTCGGACCCGTTCTGAACGCGGCGGCACCCGTCCGGCACCTATGCGAACATGCGTTCGTGTCGTACGTGGAGCTCCACTGCCACTCCGCCTTCTCCTTCCTCGACGGCGCCTCGCTGCCCGAGGAGCTCGTCGCGGCGGCCGTGCAGCGTGGGCACGAGGCGCTGGCGCTGACCGACCACGACTCGTTGTCGGGGTCCATGGAGTTCGCCCAGGCGGCCAAGGCGCTGGGCCTGCGGGCCATCCACGGCGCGGAGGTGACGGTGGTCGATGGCCCGCCTGGCGGTGCCCCCGCCCATCCGGCCACGGGCGCGGCCACGCCTGCGGGGGCCGAGGCGGCAGGCGCCCGTCACCTCACGCTGCTCGTCCGCGACGCGTGCGGATGGCGCAACCTCTGCCGGCTGCTCACGCGCGCGCACGAGCACACGCGCGTCTACGCCGACGCGCCACCCGGCGAGGGACCGTCCGGCGGCTCGCGCCCGCCGCGCGCGGGGGCGTCGTCCTCCACCCGCACCTCTCGCCTGGCCGGCCACCCCGCCGTCACGCTCGCCGACGTCGAGGCCCACGCCGAGGGCCTGGTGTGCCTCAGCGGCTGTGCGCGCCAGGGCGTGCACGACGAGGCCGTCCTGCGCCGCCTGCTGCGCAGCTTCGGGCGTGACGGCCTGCGCGTCGAGTTGCAGCGCCCGTTCGCCCGCCACGACCGCGCGCTGAACCGCGAGCTGGCCGCGCGCGCCGCGCGCCTGGGCGTGCCGTGCGTGGCCACGGGCAACGTCCACGCCCACACGGCGGCGCGCGCGCGTGTGCAGGACGCGTTCGTGGCCATCCGCGAGCACACGACGCTCGACGCCTCCGAGCCCCTGCGCAGGGGCAACCACGCCCATGTGCTCGCCTCCCCGCAGGCGATGGCGGCTCGCTTCGCCGACCATCCCGAGGCGGTGGCGGAGTCCGCCCGCCTGGCCGGCGACCTGCGCTTCGACCTCACCCAGGACCTCGGCTACCGCTACCCCGGCGCCGAGGACGACCGCATGGACGCCGCGCTGGCCCAGGTCTGCGCTGCACGCTTCGACGAGCGCTACCCGCCGGCGCGCGCCGGCGGGGGGCGCGACGGGCGGGCGCATCCGCTGCGCGCGGAGGCGATCGCCCGCCTCGAGCAGGAGCTGCGCCTGATCGCCGAGCTCGGGCTGTCGGGCTTCTTCCTCCTGCACCGCGACCTCCTCGAGCTGGCCCGCGAGGTCGCCCGCGAGGTCCGCGGGCCGGACACCGTGCGCGCGCTGCTGCCGCCCGGTCGCGGGCGCGGCTCATCGGTGTCCTCGATCGTCTGCTACCTCACGGGCCTCTCGCACGTCGACCCGATCGCCAACGACCTCTTCCTGGGGCGCTTCCTCAACGACGAGATCACCGCCCTGCCGGACATCGACCTCGACTTCCCGCGCGACATCCGCGAGGTCCTCATCCCGCGCGTGCACGAGCGCTACGGGCGTGAGCACTCCGCGCTCGTGGCCGCGTTCCCGACCTACCGGGCCCGCGGCACGATCCGCGAGCTGGGCAAGGCGCTCGGGCTGCCGCCGGGGGAGATCGAGCGCGTGGCGCGTGGCTCGGAGGGCTTCTCCTCGCGCGTCGTCGACCGCGACATCGCCGTGGCGCTGGGGGAGGGGAGGGTGAACACAGACCCGCCCACCCGCTGGGGCGTCCTGGCCGAGCTGGCCGACGAGGCGTACGGCCTGCCGCGTCACCTCTCACAGCACTCGGGCGGCATGATCGTCGCCACGCGCCCGCTGGTGGATTGCTGCCCGGTGGTGCCCGCCGCGATGGAGGGCCGGCAGATGGTCATGTGGGACAAGGACTCCTGCGCCGACGCCGGCTTCCTGAAGATCGACCTGCTCGGCCTGGGGATGCTGTCGGCGGTCGAGCGCTGCGTGGAGGCGATCGCACGCCGGCGCGGGGAGCGCATCGACCTCTCGCGGATCCCGTTCGACGACGCCGAGACCTACGGCGCGATCCAGCGCGCCGAGACCACGGGCGTCTTCCAGATCGAGAGCCGCGCGCAGATGGCCTCGCTGCGGCGCACGCGGCCCGAGACGCTCGAGGACATCACCATCCAGGTGGCCATCGTCCGCCCCGGCCCGATCCAGGGCGGCGCCGTCAACCCCTACATCGAGCGCCGCCAGCGCCTGCGGGAGGACCCCTCGTACGTGGTCCCCTACGACCACCCGTCGCTCGAGCCCGTGCTGCGCGACACGCTCGGGACGATCATCTTCCAGGACCAGGTCATCGAGGTCGCGATGGCCTTCGCCGGGTTCTCGCCGGGCGAGGCGGAGGGGTTGCGCCGCGCGATGAGCCGCAAGCGCTCGGCGGCCGCCATCGAGGCCTACCACCAGCGCTTCGTCGACGGCGCCATGGCGCGCTTCGACGACGTCGACGAGGCACTGGCCGAGCGCGTCTACACGATGATCGTCGGCTTCTCGGGCTTCGGCTTCCCCAAGGCCCACGGCGCGGCCTTCGGCCTGCTGGCCTACCAGTCGACGTGGCTGCGCGTCCACTACGCGCCGGAGTTCCTGGCGGCGCTGCTCGACGAGCAGCCGATGGGCTTCTACCCACCGGACGCGCTCGTCCACGAGGCCCAGCGCCGCGGGATCGCGGTCCTGCCCCCGGACGTCAACGCGAGCGAGGTCGGGTGCACGGTCACCGCGGACGGCGCCGTGCGCATCGGCCTCGGCTACGTCCTGGGGGTGCGCGCCGAGGAGGTCGCGGGGATCGTCGCCGCCCGGGCGGCGGGTGGCTCGTTCGCCTCGCTCGACGACCTCGTCGCCCGGGCCGGGCCTGGGAGGCCGGCGCTCGAGCGCCTCGCCTGGTCGGGCGCCTGCGACGCCCTGGCCGCAACGGCCGGCGCCCCGGCGCGCAGTGCCCGGCGGGTCGCGCTCTGGCGCCTGGGCACGGCGGCGACCGCGTACGGCATGGCCGGCGGGGCGCGCCAGCTCGCCTTGCCGCTCGAGCTGCCCGACGCACCCGGGCTCGCGCCGCTCGGCGCCTGGCAGGCGATGATCGCCGACTACGCGACGACGGGCGTGGCGACGCAGGAGCATCCCCTCGCGCTCCTGCGCGACGGCCTGGCTGAGCGCGGGACGGTGTCGAGCGCGGACCTCGGGAGCCTGGAGCACGGCACGCGGGTGCGCATCGGCGGGCTCGTCGTCGCCCGTCAGCGGCCCGGGACCGCCAAGGGGGTCGTCTTCATGCTGCTCGAGGACGAGGCGGGAACGGTCAACCTCGTCGTCCCGCCCGCGATCTACGAGCGCGACCGGCTGGCCGTGCGCACCGAGCCGCTGGTGCTCGCCGAGGGCACGCTCGAGCGCTTCGCCGCCGGCGGCGGCGCGGTCAACGTCCTCGTGCGCCGGGTCGTCGCGCTCGAGGCGCCCGCCGAGGAGCTGCGGCCGGCGGCCGAGGTCAAGGACTTCTCACCCCTGGACGACCGCGAGCTGGAGCGGGCGTCCGCCGAGCGCGAGCTGGCGATGGCGGCCGGTGGAAGCGGGGGCGAGCACGCCCGCGCGGACGACGAGGCGTCGGACTTCCGCGCCGTCGCTCCACCGGTCATGAACTTCGCTCAGGGTCGCCGGCGATGACGACGGCGCGCCCGCCACGCCAACCGGTCGTCCAGGCGCGCGGTCCCGGCCCACCGCACGATATGTTCCCGCCCGATGGTCGCCTGGATCGCGTTCGTGCTGTTCTTCGTCGCCCTCGGGCTCGGCGTCGTCTTCGTGGCGTTCCGCGGTGGCCCGCGTGCCCGGCCGGATCGGTCCGGCGGACCCTCCCGAGGCGGCCGGCGCGCGATCGGCATCGGCACCGGCGTGGTGATCATCCTGATCGGGATCGTCGTTCCCGGGCTCGTCCTGGCCTCCAACTCCTCCGACCCGAAGGGACCCGGGGGCGTGGCGCTGACCGATGCCGACGTCGAGGGTCGTGAGCTCTTCGCGCGCAACTGCTCGACCTGCCACACGCTGCGGGCCGCGAACGCCGTCGGGCTCGTCGGGCCCGACCTCGACGAGCTGCGCCCGCCCGCCGCCCTGACCCTGGACGCGATCGCCAAGGGCCGCGCCCGCGGCCAGGGTCAGATGCCCGCCGGTCTCCTCGACGGCGAGGACGCCGAGCACGTGGCGGGCTTCATCGAGAAGGTCGCCGGGCGCTGAGCCGGCCCGCCGCCGCGGGTGCGCCGTCGGCGAGCGGTTGCGCCCGTCCGGCGAGCGGCGTCCGTCTGGGGCGCTGGTACCATCCGGCCCACAACCGCTGAGTTCCCGGCCACCGTGGGCGCCACGGCCAGGCCGGGGAGCGGGGGACCCGACTTTGGGGCGAATCGCCGCATTTCGGCGTAGCGCAGCTCTTTCAGCGCGAGCCCGACAGCTAACCCCGTAGGCCAGAGAAAGAGGACGAAGACAGCCGATGCCCCAGACTGGTGAGGCCCGCGCCTGGTGGGCCGACGTCGAGCACGTGCGCGAGACCATCGAGCGCCGGCGCGAGGCCGAAGAGCGCGCGAGCGCCGCCCGCGCCGAACGGCACCTGTCCGTCGTGGGCTCCCACGACGAGGGCGCCGCGCACCGCGCCGCCCGGCGCGTGGCCGACCGCCACGGCACCGACCGTTACGGGGGCGAGCGCCACAGCGGCGACCGCCACACCGGCGAGCGCCACACCGGCGACCGCCACGCGAGCGAGCGCCGCACCGGCGACCGCCGCGCGGCCGGCCCGCGCACCGCGGAGCTGCGCGCCGTCGAGCGCCGGACGGGGGAGCGCCGCGGCGCGCACCGGTCCGGCCCGCGGCGCACGGTCGAGATCACGGGACGCACCGTGCCCGCGCCGGCGGTCCCCCGCGCCGAGCGCGACCCCACGGTTGCCTACGGCGCGCGCGGCTCGAGCCGACGCCCGTCGCTGAGCCCCGCCGACCGGCTCGTCCATCGCCCCGACCGCATCGCGATGTGGGCAGTGGTGCTCGGCTTCGTCCTCATCCTCGTCGCCGCGACGAGCGCCTAGCCACTCCTCGGAGCGCCGCTCCGCGCGGCGTCGCCCCGGCCGCCGTGCCCGGCCGGTGCCCGGGCCGCATCACACCCATCACACCCATCCCACCGCGAGCGCCGCCCGCGCCCGCGAGGTCGTCGCTGCGCGCAGCGCGGCCCTACACTTACCTCAGGTAAGCAACGCCACCGCGTCCCCCGAGGCTCCCATGCCGAACCCCATGAGCCGGTTCCAGGTCCACGACGAGCTCAGCGCGCCGGAAGGCTCCGTGCCGGTCCTGCGTGGGGCGCTGGCCTCCGGTGGGCAGCTGCCGAACTTCCTCGGCGTCCTCGCCGGATCGCCCGCGGCGCTTCGCGCCTACGTGCGCTTCCGGTCCGAGCTGCGGCACGGCACGCTGCCGGTCGCCACGCTCGAGCGGATCTCGCTGGCCGTCGCCCAGGCCACGCGCTCCGAGCCCGGTCTGGCGCTGCACGCCCGCACCGGCCGGCAGGCCGGCCTCACGCTGGACGAGGTGGCGCTCGCCAAGGAGTTCGACTCGCGCGACGAGCGCGAGGCCACGCTTCTCCGCTGGCTGCGCCCGCTCGTCGAGCGCAGCGGGCGCCCCGAGCAGCACCTGCACGAGGAGGCGCGGGAGGCGGGCTGGAGCGACGAGCAGCTCCTCGAGGCGATCGCGTACGTGGCGCTCGAGCAGCTCACCGCCATGGTGAACGTGGCGGGGGAGGTGCCGGTGGACGGCTCCTCCGAGGACTCGCGCTCGCTGCGGGCCGCCTGAGCGACGAGGCGCGCGGCCGCGCGCGGGGTAGTCTTGCGGCCGTGGGCCACGCCTCGGCCATCACCGTGCGTGAGCAGGCGCCGCCGTCGCGGTGCTGTCCCTACTACCACGAGGCGGTCGAGCTGATCGGCCGCCGCTGGACCGGCGCGATCGTCGCCGTGCTCCTCGACGGCGGCGAGATGCGCTTCTCGCAGATCGCCCAGGCGGTCCCGGAGCTCAGCGACCGGCTGCTCTCCGAGCGCATGAAGGAGCTGGAGGCGCGGGGCGTCGTGCACCGCCGCGCAGACCCCGGGCCGCCGCAGCGCATCACCTACGAGCTCACCCCGATGGGCCGCAGCCTCGAGCCCGCCCTCGTCGCCCTCGGCGCCTGGGCACGGCGGTGGCTGGGCGACGGCGCGCCGCGGGGCTGAACCGTCCCGGCGGGCCTGCGCCGCTCGACCGGCGGTCGACAGGCCATCCTCTAGGGTGGCCGCCATGGTCGACCCGCCCGAGACCGCCTCCGACGTCAAGGTCATCGTCGAGGAGCGTGACATCCGCTTCATCCGCTTCTGGTTCACCGACATCCTGGGCCACCTGAAGTCGTTCTCGATCAACGTCGAGGAGCTCGACGACGCGTTCGCCGACGGCATGGGCTTCGACGGCTCCTCGATCACCGGCTTCAACGCGATCGAGGAGTCGGACATGATCGCCATGCCCGACCCGCGCACGTTCGCGCTGCTGCCCTGGCGCCCCCAGGAGCAGGGCGTCGCGCGCATGTTCTGCGACATCCTGACCCCGGAGCGCACGCCCTACGAGGGCGATCCCCGCCACGTGCTGCGCCGCGCGCTGCAGCGCGCGCAGGCCATGGGCTTCGAGACCTTCAACGTCGGCCCCGAGCTCGAGTACTACCTGTTCAAGGACAAGAGGTCGACGGAGGTCCTGGACGAGGGCGGCTACTTCGACCTCACGACGCTCGATGCCGGCTCCGACGTGCGCCGCGAGACCGTGCTCGCGCTGGAGCAGCTCGGCATCCACGTCGAGTACACCCACCACGAGGTCGGGCCCAGCCAGCACGAGATCGACATGCGCTACGCCGAGGCGCTGAAGATGGCCGACGACTGCATGACGTACCGCATCACGGTCAAGGAGTACGCGATGAAGTACGGCTGGCACGCGACGTTCATGCCCAAGCCGCTGTTCGGCGAGAACGGCTCGGGCATGCACACGCACATGTCGCTGTTCCGCGAGGGCCGCAACGCGTTCTTCGACGCCGACGACACGTACTTCCTGTCGGACACCGGCAAGGCGTTCATCGCCGGGCAGCTCAAGCACGCGCGCGAGATCAGCTCGGTCTACGCGCAATGGGTCAACTCCTACAAGCGACTCGTGCCCGGCTACGAGGCGCCGGTGTACGTCGCGTGGTCGCGGCGCAACCGCTCGGCGCTCGTCCGCGTGCCGCTGTACCACCCGGGCAAGGAGCAGGCCACGCGCATGGAGCTGCGCTGTCCCGACCCGGCGTGCAACCCCTACCTCACCTTCGCCGCGCTCCTGCAGGCCGGCCTCGAGGGGATCGAGAAGGGCTACGAGCTGCCCGAGCCGATGGAGAAGAACCTCTACCACCTCGCCCCCGATGACCGCCGCAGGCTCGGGATCGAGCAGCTGCCCGAGACGCTGGGCGAGGCGATCGAGCTCACGGCCGAGTCGGAGCTGATGCTGCGCACGCTCGGCGAGCACACGTTCAACCGCTACGTCGAGATCAAGCGCCAGGAGTGGGAGGACTACCGCGTGCAGGTCTCGCGCTGGGAGCTCGACCGGTACCTCCCCGTGCTCTAGGAGGCTCAGGCGCCCATGCGCCTGAACACCTGGAACTTCACGATCGTGCGGGGGCGCGTGCTCTCGCGGTAGCGCTCGCGGTGGTCGAGCTGCAGCCGCCACCTGCCCGGCCGCAGCTGCGACACCGGCACGGGCAGGCGCGGGGCGCGCACGGTGAGCGCGCCGCACGGGCCGAGCGCGCGCACCGGCCCGAAGCGGTACGTGCGGCGCGTGACGCCGCGGTGGCGGAAGTGCCCGTAGAGGATCGCGTGGGGCCTGAAGCCAGCGAAGCGCCAGGTGGTCAGCTCCGCGGAGTCGCCGGCGATCGGCGCGTTGGTCGCGAGCATCCGCTTGACGGCGAAGACGCTGATCGGGTCCGCGGTATTCCCCGGCAGCGACGAGGTCGCGCTGACCGTGAAGGTCTGGGGCCCGAGCGCCGAGCCGCGGAAGCGAGGGACGCGCACGACCGCGGTGAACGTCCCGGAGGGACTCACCTGCGCGAGCACCGCCCCGTCGCGGCCGGCGATGCTGACGCCCGCGGTCGTGTTCGGCGTGAACTGCGCGCCGCGCACCCGGACCTCGTCACCGCCGCGATAGCAGCGCTCGTCCACCGCCAGCGAGGCGGCCTGCGCGGTCGCCGGCGCGAGCAGCCCGACGAGGACCGTCACCGCGGCGGGCGTCAGGCGATGGGACACGTGCTGCACCTCCGTGATCCGGGTCGTCGGCGGGCATCATGCCCGCCCTCCTCACGCCGATTCGGCTGCGGCCCGTCCGTCGGGACCGACCGAGCGATCCGCGCCGGCGCGTTCGGCCAGCCGTGAAGGCTTCCAGATCGGGTCGCCGATGTCGAAGACGAGCGCCGGCAGATCACCGCTAGGGGTCCGGCGGCGGCGTCGCCCCGCCGTCGAGCAGCGCGCGCAGCTCGCCGGGCGTGGTGACCGGGCGCTTGCAGGCGAAGCGCTCGCACACGTACGCGGCGGCGCGGCCGTCCACCGGGCCGCGGCCCTCGAGCAGCGGGACGGTGCTCGGCGCGCCGTCGACGGCGCCGGCGAGCACGACGTGGGCGCGCAGACGCTCGCGCACGACGCGGGCCAGCGCGGCGACGCCGGCGCCGGTCGGCCCGCGCAGCGCCACCTCGCGCGTCGGCGCGAGGTGGAAGTCGAGCGCCTGCAGGAGGTGGCCGAAGGCGGTCGGGTGCTGTGGCGCCAGCTCGTGCAGGAGGCGCAGCTGGCCGAGCGCGGCCTCCTCGTAGCGATGCTCGCCGGTCAGCGCGGCCAGCCGCAGGAGACCCAGCGCGGCCGCCGAGCCGCCGCTGGGGATGGGCGCGTCCTCGAGGTCCTTGCGGCGCGTCAGGAGCTGCTCGTGGTCGGACGAGGTCGAGAAGAAGCCGCCGCGCTCGGGGTCGGCGAAGCGCTCCAGGAGGGCGTCGCCGAGCGCGCGGGCCTCGTCGAACCAGCGGTCCTCGAACGTCGCCTCGGACAGCGTCAGCAGGGCCTCGAGCAGGAAGGCGTGGTCCTCCAGGTAGGCGTTCAGCCGCGCCTGCCCGGCGTTGAAGGTGCGCAGCAGCCGGCCCTCGGGCGTGCGCATCCGCTCCAGCACGAACGTCGCGGTGTCGCGGGCGGCGGCGAGCAGGTCCTCGCGCTCCAGGACCGCGCCGGCCTCCGCGAGGGCCGCGATCATCAGCGCGTTCCATGACGCCAGGCGCTTGTCGTCGAGCCCGGGGCGCACGCGCTGCGCGCGGACCTCGAGCAGGCGCGCGCGGATGCGCTCGCGCTGCTCGGCCGGCGGCTCGGGGCCGCGCGACTCGAGCACGTTCACGCCGGGCTCGCCGGGGACGTTGCCCTGGCTCGTCGCACCGAGCCACGCGATCGCCGCGTCGGCGTCAGCGGGATCGTCGCCCAGCGCGTCGCGCAGCTCGTCGATCGTCCACACGTAGAACTTGCCCTCGACGCCCTCGGAGTCGGCGTCCAGCGCGCTGGCGAAGCCGCCGTCGGGCATGCGCAGCTCGCGCAGCGCCCAGTCGAGCGTCTCCTCGGCGGTGCGGCGCAGCGCCGGGTCGCCGGTGAGCTGGAAGCCGTGCAGGTAGGCCCGGGCGAGCAGCGCGTTGTCGTAGAGCATCTTCTCGAAGTGGGGGACCGTCCACGTGGCGTCCACGGCGTAGCGCGCGAAGCCGCCGCCGACGTGGTCGTAGATGCCGCCGCCGGCCATGCTGCGCAGCGTGAACAGCGCCATCTGCGCCTCGGGGCCCGCCGGGCGGTCGCGGCCCGCCGCGCGCCGCAGCAGGAACTCGAGCGTCGCGTGGGGCGGGAACTTCGGTGCGCCGCCGAAGCCGCCCTGGACGCTGTCGAACTGGCCCTGCAGCGCCGTGACCGCCTCGTCGAGCGCCTCGGCGCGCAGCGGCTCGTCCGACGGGCGCAGCAGCGCGCCGCCGGACAGCCGGCCCGCCATCCGGCCACCCTGCTCGCGGATCTCCTCGCGGCGGTCGGTCCAGGCGCGCGCGACCGCCTCGAGCACCTGCGGGAAGCTCGGCATGCCGTGGCGCGGCTCGGGCGGGAAGTACGTGCCGCCGTAGAACGGCACCTGCTCGGGGGTGAGGAACACGTTCAGCGGCCAGCCGCCGTGGCCGGTCATGGCCTGCACGGCCTCCATGTAGAGGGCGTCGATGTCCGGGCGCTCCTCGCGGTCGACCTTGACGTTCACGAAGCGCTCGTTCATGAGCGCGGCGACGCGCGGGTCCTCGAAGCTCTCGCGCTCCATGACGTGGCACCAGTGGCAGGCCGAGTAGCCGATCGACACCAGCAGCGGGCGCTCCTCCTCGCGCGCGCGGCGCAGCGCCTCCTCGCCCCAGGGCAGCCAGTCGACCGGGTTGTCGCGGTGCTGCAGGAGGTAGGGCGAGGTCTCGCGGGCGAGGGCGTTGGCCATGGCGCCCATGATGGCGCCTGGCGCCGGCCGCGCGGTCAGCCGGGTCGCGCGAGGCCGGAGTGGGGCAGGAGCGCGCGCAGCTCGCCCCGCGAGGCCGCGAGGCCGCGAGGCCGTCGCACGGTCGCGCCGGCCGCCGCGGCACCCGACCGGAAGATCGTGCTCACGCGCCGTCCGCCGAGGCGCCCGGTGACACGCCCGCCGGGCGCGATCGTCACGCGCCCGCGGGCCGCGGCCGCGCCGGCGATGGTGAACGCGGCGCTCGCGCTCTCGGCGTGGGGCAGGAAGCCCGACACGACCACCCCGGGCACGTACTGCACCGCGGCGAGGCGCACGCCCGAGGCGCGCCACACCGCCACGCCCGAGCGCAGGCCCGCCACGCGCGCGCCCGGCGACGGGGCGCGGCCCGCCGCGACGGCGTCGCCCGTGAACTGCCGCGCCACGTCGCGCACGGTGGCGCGCAGGGCCTCGAGCGTCCTGGCGGTCCGCGTGCGGCCGGGCACGCGGCCCAGCCGGGTGGGCGCCACCGGGCTCGGCTGCAGCAGGCGCTCGGTCGTGCAGGCCGGCTGGGGCTGGCCCGCGAAGAAGGCGGCGACCGCGCCGCGCGCGCACGTGCCCGGGTCGCTGCCCAGGGTCGAGTGCCCGGTGAACGGGACGGCCACGACGGCCGCGCCCGGGATGCGCCCGGCGACCGCCCGGGCGCTCTCCAGCGGCGTGCGCAGGTCGTCGGCGCCGTCGAGCAGCAGCGTCGGCACCGCGGGCAGCGGGCCCGGGGAAGCGGGCGCCGGCGCGGCGTTCGGCCAGCCCAGGCACGTGCCGACGGCGCCGCCGAGCAGCGCGACGTCGCTGGTGAACGGGCCGAGCGCCGGCCCGCCCGAGCCGCCGCGCCGCGGCCACCGCCGATCGCGCGCGCCGCTGGGCGCCGGCCGTGCGGCCCCACGGGAAGCGCGACTCCTCGCACAGCGTGGCCGCGTACAGCGCGTCGCTCGTCGCGTCACTGCCGGGGCGCTGCAGCCCGCGCGAGGCGATCCCGCTGACGCCCGCGGCGCGGGCCCGCAGGCGCACGAGCGGGCGCAGGTCGCCGGCCAGCGCGCTGCGCACGGCGCCGGGCAGGTCGGCGCGCAGGGTCGGGTTCTCGTCGCCGGCGATGAGGACGTCGAACAGCGCCAGCGGCGTGATGCGCACGCGCACGCGGCGCCCGCTCGGGTTCGGCAGCGGGCCGCTGACGCTGCGGCGGTCGACGCGGCGGACGAGCGCGCGCAGGTCGCGCACGGGATCGCCCGTGATGCCGCGGCAGGCGCCGCCGTCGCACAGCGCGCGCAGCACCCGCGGCACCGCCGCGAGGGTCGGGCGCAGCAGCGCGTCCCAGCCCTCGGGCGGGACGATCGAGTCGAGCACGAGCGACTCGACGCGGTCGGGGTAGGCCGCCGCGTAGTCCAGCGCGACCTTCGTGCCGTAGGAGACGCCGAGCAGCACGAGCTTCTCGTAGCCGGCCTCGCGGCGCAGGTCCTCGAGGTCGGCCACGGAGTCGGCCGTGCGGTAGAAGGCGCGCCGCGGGCCGAGCTGCTGGGCGCAGCGACGGACCGCGCTCGCCCGCGAGGACGAGCCCGACTCGAGCGCCGCACAGCGCAGCCGGCCCGAGCCGCCCGGTCCCGCGCTGGTCGAAGACGAGCAGGTCGCGGGCCGCGAGCGCGGGCGCCATGACCTCGGCGAAGTCGGTGGTCAGCGGCAGCGCGGCCTGGCCCGGGCCGCCGGCCAGGGCGACGACCGCGGTGGCCGTCGGGTTGGAGGCCGCCCGCACGCGCTTGGCCTGCAGCGTCACGGTCTCGGCCCGCCCGTGCCCGCCGCTGCGGTCCAGCGGGACCGGCAGGCGCGCCGCACTCGTAGCCGGCGGGCTCGCACGGCGCGAACGCGATCGCCGCGTGGGCCGTGGCGGGGGCGGCGGCGACGGCGGCCGCGCAGGCCGCGAGAGCCGCGACCAGGGAGCGGGCACGCATCCCGGGTCACGCTAGCGCAGGCCCTGCGCCGGTCGGCCGGCGAGCGCGGAGTAGGCTGGACGCATGTCCCACCACCGCGAGCCCGTCACCGCGCTCGGCGCCCCGGCCGCCATCGGCCCCTACAGCCACGCCGTGCGCGCGGGCGGCCTGCTCTTCTGCTCGGGGCAGGTCCCGCTCGACCCCGAGAGCGGCGAGCTCGTGGACGGCGGGCCCGGCGAGCAGGCCCGGCGCTGCCTGGAGAACCTCACGGCGGTCTGCGCCGCGGCCGGCGCGATCGCTGGCCGACGCGGTGCGCCTCACCGTCTACCTGATCGACATGGCCGCGTTCGACGAGGTCAACGAGGTCTACGAGACCTACTTCGAGGCCGACCCGCCGGCGCGCGTCGCGCTGGCCGTCGCCGGCCTGCCCAAGGGAGCGCTGGTCGAGATCGATGCCGTCGTCGCTCTCCCGGACTGACGTGCACCGGTCACCGCGGCCGACGTCTCGCGCGCGCGGGCGGCCGTGCGCGACGTGGCCAAGCACACGCCCGTCCTGCAGTCGCTGACGCTGTCCGAGCGCTGCGGCGCACGAGGTCGTGCTGAAGGCCGAGAGCCTGCAGCGCACCGGCTCGTTCAAGATCCGCGGCGCGCTGAGCAAGCTCGCCGCGCTCGGCGAGGGCTGCGCCCGCGGCGTCACCGCCGGCAGCGCCGGCAACCACGCATGGGCGCTGTCGCACGCGGCCCGGGCGCGCGGCGTGCCCTGCGAGGTCTTCATGCCCGCCGAGGCGTCGATCGCCAAGGTCGAGGGCTGTGCCGCGCTGGGCGCCGTCGTGCGCCTGGCCGGGTCGTCGGTCGACGAGTGCGTCGCCGCCGCGCGCGCCCGCGCAGAGGAGGCCGGCATGGCCTTCGTGCACCCCTTCGACGACCCGGACGTCGTGGCCGGCCAGGGCACGCTCGGGCTCGAGCTGCTCGAGGACATCGCCGGACCTCGCGAAGGTCGTCGTGCCCGTCGGCGGCGGCGGGCTGGCCGCGGGCGTCGCGGTGGCGGTCAAGTCCGCGCGCCCGGACGTCGAGGTCGTCGGCGTGCAGGTCGACTCGATCGCCGCGTTCCCGGAGTCGCTGCGCCGCGGCGAGGCCGTCGGCGTGCCCGCGGTCCTGACGATCGCCGACGGCATCGCCGTCAAGCGGCCCGGCGAGGTCACGCTGCCGCTCGTGCGCGACTGGCTCGACGGGGTCGTGACCGTGCCCGAGGACGACGTCGCCGAGGCGATGGTGCTGCTCATGGAGAAGGCCAAGCTCGTGGTGGAGGGCGGCGGCGCGGTCGGCGTGGCGGCGCTGCTCGGCGGCCAGACCGCCGCCGCGACGAGCGGCACGACGTGCGTCGTCCTCTCGGGCGGCAACGTCGACGCCGGGCTGCTGGCCAGCGTCGCGCGGCGCCACGAGTCGGAGGCCGGCCGGCGCCTCGTCGTGTTCTCGCGCGTGCCCGACCGCCCGGGCTCGCTCGCCCGCCTGCTCGCGCTCGTGGGCGAGGCCGGCGCGAACCTCGTCGACGTCGAGCACCTGCGCGAGGGCGTGGACCTGCACGTGCGCGAGACGGGCGTGCAGCTCGTGCTCGAGACGCGCGGGCGCGACCACGCCGCGCGCCGTGCTGCAGGCCGTGCACGACGCGGGCTACGTGGCCCGGGTGGTGCGCTGAGCGGCAGGCGCGCCGCAGCCGTCGGCGCGATCGTCGCCGTCGTCGCGGCCGTCGTGGCCGGCGTGCTTCTGCTCACCGGCGGCGGCGACGACGACCCGGTGCCGCGCGCGCCGGCCCCGCCCGCGCGGGTGCCGGCGCCCGAGCCCGAGCGCGCGCCGCCGCAGCCCGAGGCCCCGGCGATCGGCGTCAGCGTCAACTGGCTGTTCAACGGCGACACGTACACGCCGGCGCAGGTCGAGGCCCAGCTCGACGCCATGCAGGCCGACGGCGTGAAGCTCGCGCGCACCGACGCGTTCTGGTCGGTCGCCGAACCCGAGCCTCCGGCGGGCGGGGTGCACCGCTACGACTGGGGCTACGCCGACCGCGTCGCGGGCTCGCTGGCACGCCACGGCGTGCGCTGGCTGCCGATCATCAGCTACTCCGCGCTGTGGGCGGCCAGCCTGCCGGACAACGACAAGGCGCCGCCGTTCACCCCCGACGACTACGCCGCCTACGCCGGCGCGTTCGCGGAGCGCTACGGGCGCGACGGACGCTTCTGGGCCGAGCATCCCGAGCTGCCGGCGACGCCGGCCACGGCGATCGAGATCTGGAACGAGCCCGACAACTCCGACTTCTGGGCTCCCGCGCCGAACCCGGCGGCGCTACATCGACCTCTACCTGCGGGCGCGCACGGCGATCAGGGCCGCCGACCCGCGGGCGCGGGTCCTCATCGGCGGCCTGACGGGCGCGCCGACGTTCCTGCCCCAGCTGCTCGCCGCACGGCCCGACGCACGCGGCCAGATCGACGGCGTGGCCGTCCACACCTACTCGCCCGAGCCGCTGGGCGCGCTCGCGGAGACCCGCGACGCGCGGCGCACGCTCGTCACGCTCGGCATGGCCGACGTGCCGCTGTGGGTCACCGAGTTCGGGTGGGTCTCGCGGCCGCGCAACTCGGACAAGTACGCGGCGCCGGCGAAGCGCGCGGCGCACATCGCGGGGACGACGTCGGCGCTGGTGCGCTCGGACTGCGGCGTCGAGGGCGTGGTGCTCTACGCCTGGATCACCCCGCGGCGCAACCCGCGCGCCGAGGGTGACTGGTACGGCCTGCGCGCCCGCGACGGCGGTCCCACGGCGAGCAGCCGCGCGTTCGCCGCGGTCATCGCGGAGGCCGGCCGCCCGCCCGTGGAGCCCCCGGTGACGCTCTGTTCTCAGCCGTGATCGAGCGGCGTCGTGTACGCGCCGCTGAGCCCGCCGTCGACGAGGAACGTCGACGCGGTGACGTAGGAGGACTCGTCGGCGGCGAGGAACAGCGCGGCCGACGCGATCTCGTGCGCGCGGGCGAAGCGGCCCATCGGGAGGTGCACCAGGCGCCGCGCCGCCTGCTCGGGGTCCTTGGCGTAGAGCTCCTGCAGCAGCGGCGTGTCGACGGGGCCCGGGCACAGCGCGTTGACGCGCACGCCGCGGCGGGCGAACTGCACGCCCAGCTCGCGCGACAGCGCCAGCACGCCGCCCTTGGAGGCGGTGTAGGAGATCTGCGAGGTCGCGGCGCCCATGACCGCGACGAACGACGCCGTGTTGATCACCGAGCCGCGGTGCGGCGGCTCGTTGTCGAGCAGGTGGGGGATGCCGTGCTTGCAGCACAGGAAGATCGACGTGAGGTTGACGTCCTGCACGCGCCGCCAGGCCTCGAGGCCGGTGTCGAGCACGCTGGCGTCGTCGGGTGGCGAGATGCCCGCGTTGTTGAAGAGCACGTCGATGCGGCCCAGGCGCGCGCGGACGTCGCTCGAACAGCCCGCGCACCGCGTCCTCGTCGGTGACGTCGGCGGCGAGCGCGAGGTCGCCCGGCGAGTCGGGGGCCAGGTCGACGCCCGCGACCGTCGCGCCCTCGCGACGGAAGGCCTCGACCGCCGCCGCGCCGATGCCGCCCTTGGCGCCGGTGACGACGCAGACCTTGCCCTCCAGGCGACCGGGCATCAGGCGTTCTCCTCGGTGGCGTAGGAGATCGTCTTGACCTCGGTGTAGGCGTCGAGCGCGTGCGGCCCCAGCTCGCTGCCGTAGCCCGACTGCTTGAAGCCGCCGAACGGCGTGCTCACGCGCACCGACGTGTTGGAGTTGATCGACAGCACGCCGGTCTCGATCGCGCGGGCGACGCGCAGCGCGCGCGCCCCGTCGCGCGTCCAGATCGAGCCCGACAGGCCGTAGATGGTGTCGTTGGCCAGGCGCACGGCCTCGGCCTCGTCGTCGAAGGGGATGACGGCCGCCACGGGCCCGAAGATCTCCTCCCGCGCCGCGCGGTCGCGGTTGTCGACCGGGCTGAGCACCGTCGGCGGGTACCAGTAGCCCGGGCCGTCGGGGATCTCGCCGCGCACGGCGACGGGTGCGTCCTCGGGCACGAAGGAGGCGACCGTCTCGCGCTGGCCGGCGGAGATGACCGGTCCCATGTCGGTGGCCTCGTCGAGCGGGTCGCCGACGCGGATGGCCAGCACCGCCGCCTCCAGTCGCTCGAGGAACGGCTCGAGCACGCTGCGCTGCACGAGGATCCGCGAGCGCGCGCAGCAGTCCTGGCCCGCGTTGCCGAAGACGGCGCCGGGCGCCGCCGCTGCGGCGCGTTCGAGGTCGGCGTCCTCGAACACGACGTTGGCGCTCTTGCCGCCCAGCTCCAGCGTGACGCGCTTGATCGTCGCCGCGGCGGCCGCCGCGATCGAGCGGCCGACCTCGGTCGAGCCGGTGAAGGCGACCTTGGCGACGTCGGGATGCTCGACCAGGCGCTGCCCGCACGTGCGCCCCGGGCCGACGACGACGTTGACCACGCCCTCCGGCACGCCGGCCTCGACGCGCGATGCGCTCGAAGCGCAGCGCGGTGAGCGGCGTCAGCTCGGCGGGCTTGAGCACGACCGTGTTGCCGGCGGCCAGCGCCGGGGCGAGCTTCCACGACGCGATCGTCAGCGGGAAGTTCCACGGCGTGATGAGCGCGACCACGCCAAGCGGCTCGCGCACGGTGAAGGCCATGCCGCCCGCGATCGGGATCGTCTCGCCGGACGGGCGCTCGGGGGCGCCCGCGTAGTAGCGGAACGTGTCGGCCACCATCGCCATCTCGCCGCGCGCGTCGCCGATCGGCTTGCCGGCGTTGCGCGCCTCGAGGACCGCGAGCTCCTCGTGGTGCTCGGAGACCGCGCCGGCCAGGCGCGCGCAGCAGCCGCGCGCGGTCGGCGGGCGAGACCGCCCGCCACGCCGGCAGCCGCCGCCTTCGCGCGCGCGACCGCCGCGTCGGCCTCCTCGACGCCCGCCCGCGGGAGCTCCTCGAGGACCGCCTCGGTCGCCGGCTCGATGACCTCGAGGGTCGTCGTGGCCACGCCTCAGGTGGCGGTCGTGGTGTGCTCGTCGTCCGGCGCGAGCTCCGCCTCGAGCTCGTCGATCGTGCGCACCGGGCCCTTGTAGCGGTCCTTGGCGCCGAGCAGCCACCACAGGCCGACGATGAGGAAGAGCCCGCCGACGATGAGCGGCGCGTAGTTGACCGCCGACCAGTCGAACTCGTCGCGCCACGGGACCGCCGCCGGCGTGAACGGGAGGCAGAAGATGACGACGCAGATCGCGACCCAGGCCACCGCCACGGTGTTCATCCAGCGGTACTTGCCGCCCAGGTTCCACGCGCCCGGCGTGAAGCTGTCTCCCGCCCGCAGCCGCAGGTAGACGGGCATGACGTAGGCGATGTACAGGCCGATGACGGCGATCGACACGACCGCGAAGAAGGCGACCGGGATGCCCGCCTCGTTCGACGTGAGCGCCGGCAGGGTGATGATGAGCGCGAACAGGCAGACGCCGAGGATCGCGGCGACGGGCACGTGGTTGTGGTTCAGCCGGGTCCAGAACGCGCCAGCCGGGCACGGCGCGGTCGCGCGAGAACGCGTAGTAGGTGCGCGAGCAGCTCGTCACGCAGGCCATGCCGCAGAAGAACTGGCCGATGACGGAGATCAGGATCACCGTCTCGGCCCAGCCCGAGCTCATCGCCTCGGTGAAGATCGCGATCGAGCCGCCGCCCGCCTCGGTGATCGCCGCCTCGTCGGGCACCGCGAAGGTGATCGCCAGCAGCACGAACCAGCCGATGATGGCCGAGTAGAAGACCGCCTGCCAGATGCCGCGGGCGGCCGCCCGCTCGGCGTCGTGGGTCTCCTCGGCGACGTGCGCGGAGGCGTCGTAGCCGGTCTCGGTGTACATCGTCAGCAGGAAGCCCGAGCGGCAGGACGTACCACCAGAACATCCCGTCGCCGAAGCCCGAGTTGTTGATCGTCTCGGTGAAGACGAAGTCGGCGCTCGCGTGGCGGTCGGGGACGAAGACGAGGATCGCGATGATCACGGCGACGCCGACGACGTGCACGAACACCGAGACGTTGTTGAGCAGCGCGACCAGGTGCGAGGAGAAGATGTTGATCGCGGCGTGCAGCGCGAGGATGACGACGAAGACGGCGAAGATCTCGTCGAGGGAGGCGCTGTCGGCGAAGGTGATGAAGCCCAGGTCGAGCCCCCACAGGTTGAACAGCGAGGCCGCGAAGGTCGCGGCGGCGTAGTCGACCGAGGCCACGACCGCGACGAGGCCGATCACGTTGAACCAGCCCGTGAACCACGACCAGCCGGGCCCGCCGAGCTTGGCCGCCCACCAGTAGGGCCCGCCCGCGGTCGGGTAGGCCGACGCCAGCTCGCCCATGGAGAACGCGATCACCATGATGAGCGCGCAGATGATCGGCCAGCCCCACGAGATCGCGATCGGTCCGCCGTTGTTCCACGCCTGGCCGTAGGTGGTGAAGCAGCCGGCGAGGACCGAGATGATCGTGAACGAGATCGCGAAGTTGGAGAACGAGCTCCAGACCCGCGTCAGCTCCTGCTTGTAGCCGAGCTCGGCGAGCTTCTCGGCGTCGCGATCGACCGGTGGCTTGGGCGTCGTCGACATCTGCGGTGGCACCTCCCGGGTGCTCCTCCGGAAAGGTCTGGTGACCCGTCCTTAGGGGATCAAGCCCGACCGTAACCGGGCTCCCGGACTGAAGTCAACCGCCGGTCACATCCGTTCAAAGCTGCGGAAGCGCTCCCAGTCGGTGACGGTCGCGTCGAAGGCGTCCAGCTCGACGCGCGCCATGTTGCGCGTAGTGCTCGACGACCTCCTCGCCGAAGGCCTCGCGCGTCAGCTCGCCGGCCGTGAAGCAGCTCGGCGGCCTCGCGCAGCGTGCGGGGCACGTGGGGCTTGTCGGAGGTGTAGGCGTTGCCCTCGAGCGGCGGCTCGAGCTCGAGCTCGCGCTCGACGCCGTGCAGCCCGCCCGCGATCAGCGCGGCCAGCGCGAGGTAGGGGTTCAGGTCCGCGCCCGCCGACGCGGCACTCGATGCGCCGGCCGGCCCCGTGGCCGACGACGCGCAGCGCGCACGTGCGGTTGTCGTCGCCCCAGGCGACCGCCGTCGGGCGCGAAGGAGCCCGACCGCGAAGCGCTTGTAGGAGTTGACGTTCGGCGCGAGGAACAGCGTCAGCTCGCGCAGGGACGCGAGCATGCCCGGCGAGGAACGGTCGAAGACCGCGGGCTCCTCGCGCGAACACCGGCGAGCCGTCCTCGCGCTGCAGCGACAGGTGCACGTGGCACGAGTTGCCCTCGCGCTCGTCGTACTTGGCCATGAAGGTGATCGAGATGCCCTCCTGCGCGGCGATCTCCTTGGCGCCCGTCTTGTAGACGACGTGGTCGTCGGCGGTGCGCAGCGACGTCGGCGAAGCGGAAGTTGATCTCGTGCTGGCCGAAGTTGCACTCGCCCTTGGAGTTCTCCACGCGCATGCCGGCCGCGGTCATCTCGTTGCGGATGCGGCGGATGAGCGGCTCGACGCGGGCGGTCCCGATCATCGAGTAGTCGACGTTGTAGCGGTTGGCCGGGGTCAGGTCGTGGTAGCCCTTGTCCCAGGCCTGCTCGTAGGAGTCCTCGAAGATCATGAACTCGAGCTCGGTGCCGGCGAACGCCGCCCAGCCGCGCTCGGCGAGGCGGTCGAGCTGGCGGCGCAGGATCTGCCGCGGGGAGGCGACCACGGGCGACCCGTCGCCCCAGGCGACGTCGGCCAGCAGCAGGACCGTGGCCTCGTGCCAGTCGGTGCGCCGCAGGGTCGACATGTCGGGCCTCAGCTCGAAGTCGCCGTAGCCACGCTCCCACGACGACATCGCGTAGCCGGCGACGGTGTTCATGTCGACGTCGACCGCGAGCAGGTAGTTGCACGCCTCGGCGCCGTGGGCGACGACCTCCTCGAGGAAGTGCTCGGCCGTCATGCGCTTGCCCTGCAGGCGGCCCTGCATGTCGGTCATCGCCAGCAGGACGGTGTCGATGGCACCGGTCGCGGCCTCGGCCCTGAGTTCGTCGAGCGTCATGACGAGGCACCGTACCTTGCGGCGCCCGGGCGCTGGAGAATATGGTCGGCCGAGCAGACCAATGGACCGCCTGGCCGCCATCGTCGAGCAGCTCGAAGAGCGCCTGGGCGCGCGTGACGGCGAGCCGACGCCGCTCGAGGGCGGGATCACCAACCGCAACTTCCGCCTCGGCCTGGGAGGCCGCGACTACGTCGTGCGGCTGTGCGGCAAGGACACCGAGGCGCTCGGCATCGACCGCGGCGCGGAGTGCCTGGCCGCCGCGCGCGCCTCCGAGCTGGGCATCGGCCCGCCCGTCGCCGTGCGCCTGGCCGACCAGGACGTCCTGGTCACCGCGTTCGTCGCCGGCCGCACGGCGGACGCGGCCGACCTGCGCGCGCCCGCCGTGCTGGCGCGCGTGGCCGCGGCGCTGCGCGCCTTCCACGACGGCCCGCCCATGACGACGGTGTTCGACGTCCCCGCGATCGTCGAGCAGCAGCGCGAGGTCGTGCTCGGGCGCGGCGGCGCCGTGCCCGACGGGCTCGACGAGGCGCTCGCGACGGCGCGGCGCATCCAGGCGGCGCTCGACGGGCCCGACCACGAGCCGGTGCCCTGCCACAACGACCTGCTCAGCGCGAACTTCATCCTCGACGGCGAGCGCGCTGCGCATCGTCGACTGGGAGTACGCGGGGATGAACGACCGCTTCTTCGACCTGGGCAACTTCGCCGTCAACAACGAGCTGGGCGACGCGGACGAGCTGCGCCTGCTCGAGGCCTACTTCGGGGATCCGCCCGTGCCGGCGCCAGGTCGCGGCGCTGGCGCTCTGACCGCTACGTCTCGGACCTGCGCGAGGCGATGTGGGGCGTGGTGCAGACGGTGCTGAGCGATCTCGACTTCGACTATCGCGCCTACGCGGCCGAGCACTTCGAGCGCCTGGGCCGGACGGCCGCCGATCCGCGCTTCGAGGAGTGGATGGCGGTTGCCGGCGCCGCGTGAGCTGCCCGACCGCGCTCGCGTGGTCATCGTCGGCGGCGGGGTCGGCGGCACGTCCATCGCCTACCACCTGGCCCAGCTCGGCGAGCGCGACGTCGTGCTGCTCGACCGCAACGAGCTGACCAGCGGCTCGACGTTCCACTCGGCCGGGCTCGTCGGCCAGCTGCGCGGCTCGGTGTCGCTGACGCGGATGATGATGGACAGCGTCGAGCTGTACCGGCGCCTGGCCGCCGAGTCGGAGTTCGACCCCGGCTGGATCGAGTGCGGCGGCCTGCGCCTGGCCTGCACGCCCGAGCGCGAGGAGGAGCTGCGCCGCCAGGTCGGGTGGGCGAGGACCTTCGGCCTGCCGCTCGAGCTGCTGTCGCCCGCCGAGGCGAAGGAGCTCTTCCCGCTGATGTCCACCGACGGCGTGCGCGCGGCGTCGTGGCTGCCCACCGACGGCTACCTCGACCCCTCGCAGCTGACCTACGCGCTGGCCGACGGCGCGCGGCGCGGGCGGCTGCCGGATCTTCACCCACACGCGCGTCACGGGCATCGACGACGAGCGACGGCCGCGTGACCGGCGTCGACACGGAGTGGGGCGCGATCGAGGCGGAGGTCGTCGTCAACGCCGGCGGCATGTTCGCGGCCGAGATCGGGCGCCTGGCCGGCGTGCGCGTGCCCGTCGTGCCGTTCGCCCACGAGTACCTCGTCACCCAGCCGTTCCGCGAGCGAGCGGCGGACGAGCACCTGCCGACGCTGCGCGACCCCGACCTGCTCATCTACTTCCGCGAGGAGGGCGGCGGCCTCGTCATGGGCGGCTACGAGCGCCCGTCGCGCGCCGTGGTTCCTGCGCGACGACGAGCTCGACGCGATCCCCGAGGACTTCAACGGGCGCCTGCTCGAGGAGGACTGGGAGCGCTTCGAGGAGATCGTGGCCAACTCGCGCAAGCGCGTCCCGGCGATGGACGACGATCACCGTCACGCGGCTGATCAACGGCCCGGAGGGCTTCACCCCCGACAACGAGTTCTGCCTGGGGGAGACCGAGGTGCGCGGCCTCTTCGTCGCCGCCGGCTTCTGCGCGCACGGCCTGGCCGGCGCGGGCGGCATCGGCCGCGTCATGGCCGAGTGGATCCACGCCGGCGAGCCGTCGCTGGACGTGTGGGAGATGGACATCCGGCGCTTCGGCGCCCACTACCGCTCGCCGCGCTACACGCTCAAGCGCGCCCGCGAGGTCTACGAGACCTACTACGACATCAAGTACCCGGGGCACGAGCGCCAGGCGGGCCGGCCGCTGCGGCTGTCGAGCGCCTACGCCTGGCACCGCGAGCACGGCGCGGCGTTCGGCGAGAAGTCGGGCTGGGAGCGCGTCAACTGGTACGCGGCCAACGAGGCGGACGGCGACGAGCGAGCTGCGCCCGCGCGGCTGGGCGGGCCGTCACTGGTCGCCGGCGATCGGCGCCGAGCACGTCGCGCGTGCGCGAGCGCGCCGGGCTCTTCGACGAGTCGTCGTTCGCGAAGATCGAGGTCGCCGGGCCGGGCGCGGCCGGCTTCCTCGAGTCGCTGTGCGACAACCGCGTCGCGCGCGACGTCGGCGCGATCACCTACACGCAGATGCTCAACGCGCGCGGCGGGATCGAGTGCGACTTCACCGTGACGCGCGTGGAGGAGGAGCTGTTCTCGATCGTCACCGGCACGGCGTTCGGCAACCACGACCTGTCGTGGATCCGCCGCCACGCGCCCGCCGACGGCTCCGTGCGCGTCAGCGACGTCACCGCGCGCTGGGCCTGCTTCGCGCTGTGGGGCCCGCGCGCCCGCGACGTGCTCGCGCCGCTGACCCCCGACCCGCTCGACTTCGGCTACATGCGGATGCGCGACCTCGCCGTCGGCGACGTGCCGGTCCGCGCGCTGCGCGTGACCTTCGTCGGCGAGCTGGGCTGGGAGCTCTACTGCCCGACCGAGTACGGCGCCGGGCTGTGGGCGGCGCTGTGGGAGGCGGGGCGGCCCCACGGGCTGGTGGCCGGCGGCTACCGCGCGATCGACACGCTGCGCCTGGAGAAGGGCTACCGCGTGTGGGCGGCCGACATCACGCCCGACGAGACGCCGTACGAGGCGGGCCTCGGGTTCTGCGTGAAGGACGACAAGGAGTTCGTCGGCTCCGACGCGCTGCGCGCGCGCGAGCCGGCCAGGCGCCTGCGCTGCCTCGTCCTCGACGACCCGCGCTCGGTCGCGCTGGGCAACGAGCCCGTGCGCGTCGGCGACGACGTGGTCGGCCGCGTGACGACGGGCGGCTACGGCTACACGGTCGCGCGCTCGATCGCCTACGCCTACCTGCCGCCCGAGCACGACGTCGGCACCGCGGTCGACGTCGAGATCTTCGGCGAGCGGGTGGCCGGCGAGGTGGCGCGCGAGCCGCTGTTCGACCCGAAGGGCGAGCGCGTCCGCGGCTGAGCGGCGCCCCGGCGGCCCTCTGGTAGCGTCGCGACGACCGCCTACGTGAGGAGCGCCGCCATGTGCTTGCCGGGCACCGTCGAGACCGTCCGCGAGGAGATCGGGGCCGAGCGCGGCCACGGGCCCGGGGTCACGAGGCGGGCGACGCTCGCCGGCGCGGGCGCCGCGGCGATCGCGGCGCTGCTGCCCGCGCGAGCGACCGCCGACGACGACGACCACGACGACGAGCGTGGCCGCCGCCACGCGGACCTGACCCACGTCTTCACGGCCGGCTTCCCGGTCTACACCGGCGACGCGCCGACACGCCGCACGCTGAAGACGATCGCGACAGACGGCTTCTACAGCCAGGAGTGGACCTTCGGCGAGCATTCAGGGACCCACGTGGACGCACCCGGCCACTTCGTCGACGGCGGGCGCCTCGTGACCGCGCTGCTGCCCGAGGAGCTGTTCGCACCGGCGGCGGTGATCGACATCTCGGAGCGGGTCGAGGACAACCCCGACGCCGTCGTGGAGGTGCGCGACCTGAGGCGGTTCGAGCGCCGCCACGGCCGCATCCCCCACGGCGCCCTCGTGTTCGCGTACTCGGGCTGGGAGGCGCGCCTGCCCGACGCCGCCGCCTTCAAGAACGCGGGCCCCGACGGCGCCTACCACTTCCCCGGGTTCGGCATCGACGCGCTCGAGTGGCTGCTCGAGCGGCGCGATCCCGCCGGCATCGGCGTCGACACGCTGAGCCTGGACTTCGGCGCCTCGACGACCTTCGAGGTGCACAGGCGGCTGCTCGGCGAGGACCGCTATGGCATCGAAGCCGTCGCCAACCTCGCGGACATCCCGCCGCTCGGCGCCCACGTGGTGGTCGGGGTGATCCCGTGGGACGAGGGCTCGGGCGGTCCCTGCCGGCTGCTGGCGACGTACTGACGCGCCTCGCGGGCTAGGTCCCGCGGGGCCGCAGGGGACCGGGCTACGTCCCGCGCATCAGCCCGGCGAGGATGTGCTCGGTGCCCTCGGCGTGGCGGCGCACGAGCGCGACGACCGCGTGCTCGTCGTGGTGCTCGAGCGCGTCCGCGATGCGGGCATGCTCGCCGTTGGAGTGCTCGAGCACCTCGCGCGGGTGGGCGATGTGCGCGACCAGCTCGGAGATCTCGGCCTGGACCTCGCTGGCCAGCGCCACGAGCCGCGCGACGCCGGTGGCCTGCGCGAGGGCGATGTGGAAGCGGATGTCGGCGCGGCGGTAGGTCTCGAAGTCGGCGCTGTCGCGCATCCGCTCCACGCACTCGCGCATGACGGCGAGGATGCCCGCGTCGGCGCGGGCGGCGGCCAGCGTGGCGGCGCCCGTCTCGACCGCCATGCGCAGGTCGAGAACCTCGCGCCAGTCGGGGCGCAGGGCGCTCGGCGGCCCGGCCAGCGGCGGCTCCTGGACGACGAACGTGCCGCCCCCGCGGCCGCGCACGGAGCGCAGGTGCCCGCTCTGCACGAGCGTGGTGATCGCCTGGCGCAGCGTGGAGCGCGAGATGTCGAGCTGGTCGGCGAGCTCGCGCTCGGAGGGCAGCCGCGTGCCGGGGGCGAGGATGCCGAGGCGGATGGCGGTGCCCAGCCGGTCGACGGTCTCCTCGAACGTCGTGAGCGGCACGACCGGCTCGAAGACCGCTGCGAAGGCGGCGTCCTCCTGCGCCATGGCGCGAGGGTACCGTGCCGGGCCTCTCAGCCCGGCACGCCCCTCCGACATCCGTCCGGCGTTTAGCCGCGGATGAAGCGCGTCTGCGCGACCGCGCGCAGCACGGCGCGCTTGGACTTCGGCCGGTCGAAGGCCCGCGGGGCGGGATCCTCGCCGGCGATGTCGCGGATCCAGGCGGCGTGGCGGGCCTCCACGCTGTGGATGGCCAGCGCGGCCTCGAGGACCGCGTCGGCCTTGACGCGCGGAGCCTGGCCGGCGTAGGCCGACACGCCGGTGTCCTCGAGCACGATCGCGGTGGCGCGGAACTTCGCACGGCTCTCCGTCGTGCCGCGGAAGTCGAAGCGCGGGCGCCTGACCGCCCGGCGGCCCAGCACCTGCTTGAGCGCCGCGACGTGCGCGCGCTCGTGCCCGCCGGCCACCCGGGCGAACAGCGCCAGCTCGCCGTTGAGCGCGCCCTTGCGGACGGCCTCGGTGTAGAACGCCGCCTCGAGGTACTCGAGCGTGAGGGCGTAGTTGAGGATGCTGACGTCGCTGGACCGCAGGCCCTGGGCCAGCGCCTCGTCCTCCATCAGCGTCAGCAGCGCGCCGCCGCCCAGGAGGCCGCCGCCGAGGAACCCGGCCTTGGCCAGGAACCCGGCGCGGGTGTCGCCCTGCACGGCGTCCATCGTCTCGCGGATGGCGCCGTCGGCGTCCACCTGCTCGAGCGTCAGGGGCATGGTGGTCATGGTCTCCTTGAGGTTCGTCATGGCTCAGCCGGTGATGAAGCCGGTCTGGTTGACCGCGGCGAGGACCTCGTCGCGCGTGAGCGCCGGGTCGAGCACGGCCGGGGCGGGGTAGTTCGCCGTCTCGCCGCTGTAGCGCGGCTTGCCGACGATGCGGCGGATCCAGGCCGCGTGGCGGGCCTCGACCGAGACGATCGCGGCGGCGGCGGGCGAGCGTCGCCTTGCGCAGGTTGGGGCCCTGGCCGTTGTAGGCCGACACGCCGGTGTCCTCGAGCACCACGGCGGTCGCGCGGAACGTGGCGGCGTCCGACGTCGTGTTCTTGAAGTCGAACGTCGGCTTGGCCACGGCGGACGAGCCGAGCGCGTCCTTGAGCGCCTCGACGTGGGCCAGCTCGTGATCGCGCACGGTGCGCGCGAAGGTCAGCGTCTCACCGCTCAGCGCGCCCTTGTTCACGGCGTCGACGTAGAACTCGGACTCGAGGTACTCGAGCGTGAGCGCGAAGTTGAGGATCGCGGCGTCCTGGGCGGCGGACGGGGACTGCGCTGCGGCGAGGCGCGGCAGGCCACCGATGAACAGGCCGCCGGCGAGGAAGGCGCCGCCGCCGATGATGGCCTTGCGGAACAGCTCCTCGCGGGTGCCCCGGTTGGCCTCGTCCAGCGCCTCGCGGATCGCGCCGTCCTTGTCCACCAGGTCGAGCGTGAGCACGTCTGACATGGCTCTCCTTGGTCGTGGTCGTCCTGACCGCGCCGGATGGCGGGTCAGATGCCTATGCGGGCAGCGCGCGCGACCGGATCACTCCGGCCGTTCAGCGCACGGTGACCGGGGTGCCGATCGGCATGTGCCGGCCCAGGCGCAGGACGTCGCGGTTGCGCAGCCGGATGCAGCCGTGGGAGACGCGGCCGGGCAGCAGCCCGGGGGAGCTGGTGCCGTGGATGCCCATGAACCCGCCGCTGGGCCAGTCGGTCAGCACGGCCGAGCGCGCGCTCGTGCCGAAGGCCAGCGGTCCGTAGAAGGGGTCGCGGAAGCCCGTCAGGCGGTTGCGCACGAAGAACTCGCCGCGCGGCGTGGGCCAGCGGTCGCGCCCGACGCCGATGCGCGCCCGGAAGATCGTCCTGCCCCCGCGCGTGAGGCGCGCGGTCAGGCGCTTGGTGTCGACCATCAGCCGCGTGCGGACGGTCGTGTACTCGCTCAGTGCCGAGCGCGGGATCCAGCCCGTCGTGCCGTTGGGCAGGACCGGCAACGGCACGCGGACCCAGAGGCGCCCGTCGAGCTCCACGCGCTGCTGGACGATGACGAGGTTCGCCGTGCGCTCCGGAGTGCGGGTCGACAGCGTCGCCACCCGCGGCGCGGTCGTCGCGGGGAGCCTGCGGGCGACGACGCTTCGCTCGACGTAGGCCCAGCGTGACACGCCGCCGGGCTCCGACAGGACGAAGGGTTCCTGCGCCCGCGCCGCGCCCGGCGCGCCCAGCGCCCCGATCGCGGCGAGGGCGGCCGCGAACGCGACGAGGGCGGCCCGCAGGCCGCCCCCGTGCACAGGCTCGGTCGTCCGCTCGGTCACCCGATGAAGGATGGCGAGCTGCCCGACGACGTGCGGCGCCGGCGCCGGCGCGCCGGCACGATGAAGCGCGTGCCCGCCACGGCGGACAGCACCGCGCTGCGCGACAGCGGCCGGTCGAAGGCCCGCGGGGCGGGGTCCTCGCCGGCGATGTCGCGGATCCAGGCGGCGTGGCGGGCCTCCACGGTGTGGATGGCCAGCGCCGCCTCCAGGACCGCGTCGGAGCGCACACGCGGGGCCTGCCCGGCGTAGGCGCGCACGCCCGTGTCTTCCAGGACGATCGCCGTCGCGCGGAACGTCGACGCGCTCTCGGTGGTGCCGCGGAAATTGAACCGCGGGCGGCTCACGGCACGACGGCCCAGCGTCTGGCGCAGCGCGCTGACGTGCGCGCGCTCGTGCCCGCCCGCGACGCGGGCGAAGAGCGCGAGCTCGCCGCTGAGCGCGCCCATCTGGGTCGCCTCGGTGTAGAACGCGGCCTCGAGGTACTCGAGCGTGAGCGCGTAGTTGAGGATGCTGACGTCGTTGCCGCTCAGGCCCTGGGCCAGTGCGTCGTCGGTCATGAGGCTCAGCAGCGCGCCGCCGCCGAGGGCGCCGCCGCCGAGGAACCCGGCCTTGGCCAGGAACGCGGCGCGGGTGTCGCCCTTGACGGCGTCCATGGTCTCGCGGATGGCGCCGTCGCGTCGACCTGGTCGAGCGTGAGCGCTCCGGGCATGCTGGTGGTCTCCTGTCGTGTGGTCATGTCTGATCGCTTCAGCCGGTGATGAAGCCGGTTTCGGTGACCGCGGCGAGGACCTCGTCGCGCGTGAGCGCCGGGTCCAGCACGGCCGGCGCGGGCGGTTGGCCGCGTCGTCGTCGTAGTCGCGGCTTGCCGACGATGCGGCGGATCCAGGCGGCGTGGCGCGCCTCGACCGACACGATCCCCGCCGCGACGGCGAGCGTCGCCTTGCGCAGGTTGGGGCCCTGGCCGTTGTAGGCCGAGACGCCGGTGTCCTCGAGCACGACGGCGGTCGCGCGGAACGTGGCGGCGTCCGACGTCGTGTTCATGAAGTCGAACGTCGGCTTGGCCACGGCGGACGAGCCGAGCGCGTCCTTGCAGCGCCTCGACGTGGGCCAGCTCGTGATCGCGCACGGTGCGCGCGAAGGTCAGCGTCTCGCCGCTGAGCGCGCCCTTGTTGACGGCGTCGACGTAGAACTCGGACTCGAGGTACTCGAGCGTCAGCGCGAAGTTGAGGATCGCGGTGTCCTGGGCCGCCGAAGGCGCCTGGGCGGCGGCGAGGCGCGGCAGGCCGCCGATCAGCAGGCCGCCGGCGAGGAAGGCGCCGCCGCCGATGATGGCCTTGCGGAACAGCTCCTCGCGGGTTCCCCGATTGGCCTCGTCCAGCGCTTCGCGGATCGCGCCGTCCTTGTCCACCAGGTCGAGCGTGAGCACGTCTGACATGAGCTCTCCTTGATCGTGGTCGTGCGGACCGCGCCGGGATCGGCGGGTCCGATGCCTATGCGACGCTGTCCCGCGCTCGGATCACCGCTTCGGTCAGATTGCGCGTCATGATGGTCCGCATGGCGACCACGACTCCCGTCCAGATCGACCGGCAGCGCATCCGCGAGCTCACCGAGCGCGAGGAGCGGCGCCTCGACGAGCGCACCGGTGGGTCGCACGCCATGTACGAGCGCGCCCGCAAGGTGCTCACCGGCGGCGTCGCCTCGTCCTACCAGCTGCGCGACCCGTGGCCGATCTACCTCGAGCGCGGCGAGGGGCCCGTCGTGTGGGACGTGGATGCGAACCGCATGTGGGACTTCCACAACGGCTTCGGGTCGATGGTCCAGGGCCATGCCCATCCCGCGATCGGCCGCGCCGTCTCCGAGCGCTACGCCAGGGGCACCCACTTCGCCGCCCCCACCGAGGACGCGGTCGCGGTCGGCGAGGAGCTCGCGCGCCGCTGGGGCCTGCCGCGCTGGCGCTACGTCAACTCGGGCTCGGAGGCCACGATGGACGCGATCCGCATCGCCCGGGCCTCCACGAAGCGCGACACCGTCCTGAAGATCTTCGGCTCCTACCACGGCCACCACGACACGGTGATGGTGTCGATCGGCGTCGAGTACGACCGCATCGGCGACCACGACCACCCGGCCTCGCTGCCCTACGGCGCCGGCATCCCGCAGTCCACGGTCGACGAGGTCTTCGCCGTGCACTTCAACGACGCCGAGGCGATGGAGCGCCGGATCGTCGAGCTCGACCGCGAGGGCCGCAAGCCCGCCTGCGTGATCATGGAGGCGGCGATGATGAACCTCGGGGTGGTGCTCCCCGAGCCGGGCTACCTCGAGGCGGTCCGCGACATCACGCGCCGCCACGGCGTCGTCCTCATCTTCGACGAGGTCAAGACCGGCCTGTGCATCGCGCCGGGCGGCGCGACCGAGCGCTTCGGCGTGACGCCCGACCTCGTGACCCTGGCCAAGGCGCTGGGCGGCGGCCTGCCGACCGGTGCCATCGGCGGCACCGAGGAGGCGATGGCCGTCGTCGAGGACGGCAGCGTCTACCAGGTGGGCACCTACAACGGCAACCCGCTGGGCATGGCCGCGGCGCGGGCGAACCTGCTCGAGGTGCTCACGCCGGAGGGCTACGCGCACCTGGACGCGCTCAACGAGCGGATCCTGGCGGGCTGCGCCGGCGTGATCGAGCGCCACAACCTCCCGGGGTACGCCGTCGGCGTCGGCTCGAAGGGCTGCGTGACGTTCGCACCGGTCAAGGTCGTCGACTACGAGACGTTCAAGGAGCACCAGGACGCCGAGCTGGCCGACCTCGCGTGGCTGTTCAACATGAACCGCGGGATCTTCATGACGCCCGGCCGCGAGGAGGAGTGGACGCTCTCGGTGACCCACACCGAGGAGGCGGTCGACGCCTACGTGGCCTGCTTCGCGGAGATGGCGGCCGAGCTGACGGGCTGAGCGTCAGTCTGCGGTCGTCGGCAACCGCTCGCGGACGGCTCGCCGGACCTGCTCGTCGATGTCGGGGTTCTCGGCCATCAGCCGGGCGAGGTGGGCGGGGGCGAGCACCAGCAGGCGCAGCGGCTCGGTCGCGGTGACGGTCGCGAGGCGCGCGTAGCCGAAGCCGGCTCCCCAGTCCAGCGCCGCGAGCTCGCCGAAGAAGTCGCCACGGGCGCGGTCGCCGAGGCGCCTGCCGTCGCGGTCGACGACGGCGCGGCCCTCGAGGATCACGTAGAAGTCGCGCAGCGCGTCCCAGCGCTGCGTCACGCGCTCGCCGGGGCGCACGCGCAGCTCGCGCGCCCAGCCCGCGACACGCTCGAGCTGCGCGGCGTCCAGCGACGCGAACAGCGCCAGCGCGGCGAGCTCGCCCGGCGCGAAGATCGGGCGAAGGCTGTGCTCCACGTGGTCGCGCGGATCGGCGCGCCGTGCGACGGGCGCGCGGGGCGGGGGCGCGCCGCCGGGCTCGGGCGCACGGGCGAACCAGTCCAGCGTGTCGCGCACGTGCTCCTCGGCGGTCGTGTGGTTCATGACGCACATGCGGATCGCGTAGCGGCCGCGCAGGCGGGTGGACGAGACGAGCCCCCGGCCCGTGGCCTCGAAGGCGGCGACGAGCGCGGCGTTGCGCGCGGCCGCGTCGCGCTCGTCCTCGCCGGCCGGGCCGCGCGGCGGAACGTCGACGATCCCCAGCGAGGCTCCCGACATCAGCTCGAGCTGCGGCGTCGCGCGCACGTGGCGCTCGGCGAGCAGCGCGAGGTCGAGGGTGCGGTCGATCGCGGCCCGGAAGGCCGGCGACGCCGAAGAAGCCGATCGAGAGCCAGATCTTGAGCGCCCGCGACCCGCGCGAGAGCTGCAGCCCGTGATCGGCGAAGTTGACCTCCGCGTCCCCGACGGCCGAGTCCCTGAGGTAGTCCGGCACGATCTCGAACGCGCGGCGCAGGTGGCGCCCGTCGCGGACCAGCAGCGAGCCGCACTCGAACGGCTGGTAGAGCCACTTGTGCGGATCGAGCGTCACCGAGTCGGCCAGCTCGATGCCCGCCAGCGCCGCGCGCCCGCGTTCGGTGATGGCGGCGAACCCGCCGTAGGCGCCGTCGACGTGGAACCAGACGCCGCGGTCGCGGCAGACACGCGGCCAGCGCGGCGAGCGGGTCGATCGCGCCGGTGTTCGTGGTGCCCGCCACGCCGGCGGCGAACAGCGGGGTGCGGCCGGCACGCACGTCGGCGTCGATCGCCTCGGCCAGCGTCTCGGCCCGCAGGCGCCCGTCGCGGTCGTGGGCAGCACGCGCAGCTGGTCGGGGCGGAAGCCGAGCAGGCGCGCCGCGCGCGCGATCGAGGAGTGCCCCTGGTCGGAGACGTAGGCGACGGCGCCGGCGGTCATCGGGCCGAGCAGCGTCTCGCGCGCGCAGGCGAGCGCCGTCATGTTCGCCGAGGAGCCGCCGCTCACGAGCACGCCGGCCGCCTGCTCGGGGTAGCCGATCCACTCCTTGAACCAGTCGAGGACGACGAGCTCGAGGCGGCTCGGGCCGGCGGCCTCCATCCACGTGCCGACGTAGGGGTTCAGCGCGCTCGCGAGGAGGTCGCCGAGCGCGCCGGGGAAGGTTCCGCAGGCGGGGATGAACGCGAAGTAGCCGGGGTGGTCGAGCCGGCTCATGAAGGGGAACACGTCCTCGCGCAGCTGGTCCAGCAGCGCGTCGAAGGACCGCGGCACCTCGGCGCCCGCGGCGCCGGCCGGCAGGCGGCGCGCCATCTCCTCCGGGCTCGCGCGCCGCAGCGCGGGGACGCCGGACTCGAGCAGCAGGTCCACGAGCGCGTCGACCGTGCGGTGGCCGAGCGCGCGCATCGTCTCCGCGTCGAGCGCGAGCGGGTCGCCGCCGGGGTCAGTGGTCTCCGTCATGGCTGCCCTCCAGGCGTTGCGCGGCGGTTGCCGCGACGGCCTCGGTCGTCCGGGGGTGGGCGCTCACGGTCGACAGGAAGTCGCCGCGCTGCAGCGCGTAGAGCACGACGTCGTCACAGGCGGTCACGGTCGCGGTCCGCACGACGTCGCGCAGCAGGGCGATCTCGCCGAGGAGCTCGCCCGCCGCAGCGGTCCGCAACGCCACGTGATCGCAGCTCACGTCGAGGCGGCCCTCGGCGACCACGTAGCAGCAGTCGCCGGGGTCGCCCTCGCGGATCACGACCGTGCCGGCGGGCAACCGCAGCTCGGACAGCCGTCGCGCGACGTTCTCGACCGTCGCCAGCGGCAGCGGCGCGAAGTCCGGCACGGAGCGCAGCGCACGGAAGCCGTCGTCCGGCACGGGATTGACCGTCGCCAGGCGCCGCAGGGCCCGCGCGCGGAGGCCCACGAACAGCGGCAGGCACGCGCCGACGGCCACGAGGGCGCCGCTCGTCCCCAGCAGCGCGATGGCCGCCGGGGCGAGCATGGCGCCCAGTCCGGTGGTGATCCAGTAGGTGCTCTCGACCGCCGCGAAGGCGCGCCCGAGGACCTCGTCGGAGCTCAGGCGCTGCAGCAGCGACAGCCCGCCCACCTCGATCAGCGCGTAGCCCACGCCCAGCAGGCCGATCAGCGCCGCGATCGCCAGCGGCTCGCGCACGGCGGCGATCGCAACGAGCGGGAGGCCGACGAGCAGCCCGCCGGTCACCAGCCCGCCGCCGAGGCGCCCGCGGCCCAGCAGCGCGAGCGCGACCGCGCCGCCCAGCAGGCCGCCGGCGCCCCAGGCGGCGTTCAGCCAGCCGACCCCGGCGTCGCCGAGGTCCAGCAGCTCGAGGGCGACCACGACGACAAGCACGTCGACCGCGCCCTCGACGAGCGTCGAGACCGACAGGAAGCCGACGACCAGGCGCAGGCCGTGGTCAGCGCGGATGTCGCGCAGGCCGCCGAGCACGCCGGCCCACGGGCGCAGCCCCTGGGCCCTCGCTCGGTACCCGGGCACCGGGTCGCGGGCGATGCGGGCCACGGGCACGAGGGCCAGGGCGAACAGGAGCGCGGTCGCCGCGAACGCCGCCTCGACGCTGGCGACCGTGACGAGCAGCCCGCCCAGCAGCGACCCGGCGAGGAACGCGGCGTTGTCGATGCCGCTCCAGACCGCGTTGCAGGCGGCGAGCTGCTGCGGCGTCTGTGCCAGCGCCGGCAGCAGCGCGGCCTGCGCCGGCTTGTGCGCCGTCGTGGCCACCGTGAACACCGCCGCGAGGGCGAACACGGCGGCCGCGGGCGCGCCGCCCGCGATCGCCGCGGCCATGCCGGCCAGTGCGGCCGCACGCAGCGCGAGCGTGCCCAGGAGAACGTCACGACGCGAGTGGCGGTCGACCAGCAGGCCCGCGAACGGCGCGGCGAGCCCGGCCGGCAGCATGCGCACCAGGGCGGCGACCCCGACCGCGGTCGCCCCGCCCACGTCGTAGGCGTAGATGGCCAGCACGACGAAGAACACCCACGCGCCGGCCGCGGACACGCTCCAGGAGACCTGCAGGCGGCGCAGGTCCGGCGTGCCCAGCGCGGCGAGCAGCGAGCGGCGCACCGGCGCCGGATCCCGGCTAGCGGCGCACGACGACGCGCTGGATCATCCCGACCGGGTGCAGCTCGCAGAAGAGGCGGTACGTGCCCGCCTTGGTGAACGTCTTCTCGAACGTGGCGGCGTTCTGGAGGCGGTCGGAGGAGAAGCCCTCCGGGCCCGCGGCCACCGTGACGTTGTGGCGCTGGGCGGCCGAGAACGTCCAGCGCACGCGCGCGCCGAGCGGCACCGAGATGTTGCCCGCGCGGAAGGCGGTGTCGACGACCCGGACGTCGGCGGGACCGTCGAACCGGCGCAGCGGGCTTGCGGGCCCGCCGACGCGGCGCGCGTCGCCCGTGCCGGTCCAGTCGTACAGGCCGAGGTCAAGGGTCGGCGTCCGCGCGCGCCCCGGCATCCCCGTGTCCAGCGTCTGGACGTCCCGTGGCATCGGCGCGCAGCCGTCGGTGACCGAGGCGTCGGGCGCGACGTAGGCGAGCAGCAGGCCCATCGCGCGCGTGTGCGGGCGCGTGCCGTCGTAGCGGGAGGTGAGCTTGACGCGCTGGCCGGCGACGACCGGGATCCCGCGCGCCGAGGTGAAGCGGCTCATCGCGATCGGGCCGGGCTCGTGGAGCACGGGCCGGACGCGGTAGAACGGGTGGTCGGGCGCCCCCCAGGTGGGCCGCGAGGCGTAGATCGTGCGGTCGCCGCACCCGGGCTGCGACAGCGCCAGGCCCTTCGCGCCGCCGTGCACGTGGCCCAGCCCGGCGACGATGCGCCCGGCGAAGGGCATCTCGCGCACGTGGGTGCGCACGTCGTCCGAGCGGCTGCCGCCGGGGACGTCGAAGACCAGCCCCTGCCGGCCGCGCGAGGTGTCCCAGGCCATCGGCACGACCGGCCGCAGCCGGCGCTCGTCCTCGATCGTCATGCGGTAGCGGATGTAGACCCTGTCCGCCCGGTTGCGGTGGTTCATCAGCATCCACACGAAGCCCCACCGCTCGGCCTTGGCGATCGGGTAGCCGTAGCCCGGCGGGAGGTCCATCTTCGCGCGCTCCTCGCCGTCGCCGTAGAACGCCTGGCGCCTGGGGGCCTCGGGTGGACCAAGGTTCGCGAAGACGATGTGGTGGAGCATGATGCGGTTGATCGGCACCGCCTTGCCGGTGCGGACGTCGACGACGTCGGCCTCCATGTGGGTGATGAAGCCGTCGACCGCGGGCGTCCGCGCGAGGCCCGTGCCGAGCCGCACCGAGTAGGCGCCGACCTCGAACGGGCCCTCCTTGAGCGTGACCTGGCGCTCGGCGGCGGCGGCGGGTGCGGCGAGCGCCGCCGCACACAGAAGCGCAGCCGGCGAGGCGAGCAGGACGAGACGGCCAAGGCGCACGACTGGGAGCGAGCCTACTCCGGGTAACCTCCGCGAAGCAAGGCGCGGCGCACCTTGCCGCTGGCCGTCTTGGGCAGCTCCGCCGCGAAGTCGACGACGCGCGGGTACTTGTAGGGCGCGGTGCGGGCCTTGACGTGGTCCTGCAGCTCGCGCGCGAGCGCGCCCGAGGGCGCGTACCCGTCGCGCAGCACGACGACCGCGCGCACGACGCTGCCGCGCTCGTCGTCCGGCGCGCCGACGACCGCCGCCTCGGCGACCGCCGCGTGCTCGACGAGCGCGGACTCCACCTCGAAGGGGCCGATCCGGTAGCCCGCCGAGATGATCACGTCGTCGGTGCGGCCCTCGAAGTAGAGGTAGCCGTCCTCGCCGGCGCGCACGCGGTCGCCGGTGCGCCAGACGCCGGCCGGCTGCTCCTCCCCGAGGTACCCGGCGAAGAAGGTGGGGACCGTCGCGGGGTCGGCGACCAGCTCGCCGTCGTCGACCCACAGCCGAACGCCCGGCAGCGCGCGCCCCATCGACCCCGGCCGCGCCTCGACGCCCAGCGGCATGCCCGTGAGCTGCCCGGTCTCGGTCTGGCCGTAGCCGTCGCGGATCCACACGCCGGTGGCGTCGTGCCAGGCGCGCAGCGTCTCGGGGTCCAGTGCCTCGCCGGCGGCCACGAGCCCGCGCACCCCCGGGCGCGGGTCCGCGCGCTTGGCGACGACGCGGTACTCCGTCGGGGCCATGCACAGCACCGCCACCCGCTCGCGGACGAGGATCTCGAGGCGCTCGTGGGGGTCGAAGCGCGCGTCGTGCAGGAGCGCCGCCGCGCCGCGCAGCCAGGGCGCGATGAACGCGTTGCGGGCGGACTTGCTCCAGCCGCTGGCCGCCGTGCACCACACGAGCTCGCCCGGGCGCGGGTCGAGCCAGTGCTCGGCCTGCACGCGCTGGCCCGCGAGGTAGCGCTGGGCGTGGACGACCGCCTTCGGCTCGCCCGCGGTGCCGCTGGTGAACGTGATCAGGCACGGGTCCTCGGGCGCGAGCTCGGCCGGCGGCGGGGGAGGCGCGTGCGCCGGCCACCGGCCCCACGGGGCCCAGCACCGTGGGCCCCTCCCAGCCGGCCTCGCGCAGCACCTCCTCGTTGCGCTCGTCGCAGACGACGACCGAGGGGCGCGCGACGTCCAGGCGCAGGCGCAGGTCGTCGCCGCGCAGCTGCTCGGTGCAGGGCAGGACCACCGCGCCGAGGTGAAAGCAGGCCACCATCGTGATGACCCATTCGGGGCGGTTGCCGATGAGCGTCAGGACGACGTCGCCGCGCCGCACGCCCATGTGGTGCAGGCCGGCGGCGAGCGTCCCCGCGTGGGTCGCGACCTCGCCGAACGACCACTCGCGCCGGCCGCCGTCGCGGGCCAGCTCGACGAGCGCCAGGCGCCCTGGCGGCGCCGCGCCGACGATGTCTCGGGCGAAGTTCATCTCGGGGCGCCGCAGTATCCTGGCTGCATGGCCGTCGAGACCCAGCCCTTCACCGATCGCACGGACGAGCAGAAGGCGATCTGCGAGATGGTCCGCCAGTTCGCGGACGAGCAGATCCTGCCCAACGCCGAGCACTACGACGCCGCGGACGAGTACCCCGAGCCGATCGTCGAGCAGATGAAGGAGCTCGGGCTCTTCGGCGTCACGATCCCCGAGGAGTACGGCGGGATGGGGCTCGACCTGACGACCTACGTGATGATCGTCGAGGAGCTCTCGCGCGGCTGGATCTCCATCTCGGGCGTCATCAACACGCACTTCATCGGCAGCTACCTGCTGCAGAAGTACGGCACCGACGAGCAGAAGCAGCGCTGGCTGCCGCGCATGGCCACCGGCGAGATCCGGGCGGCCTTCTCGCTCTCCGAGCCCGAGCTGGGCTCCGACGTCCAGGCGATCAAGACGTCGGCCAAGAAGCTCGACGACGGCACCTACGAGATCAACGGCCAGAAGATGTGGGTCACCAACGGGCTGATGTCCTCGCTGGTGTTCGTGCTCGTCAAGACCGACCCGACCGCCGATCCGCGCCACCGCGGCTTCACCTGCTTCGTCGCCGAGAAGGAGGCGGGCGTCTCGGAGAACACGGGCGACTTCGCGGGCCTCACCGTCCCGCCGAAGATCAAGAAGCTCGGCTACAAGGGCGTCGAGTCCACCGAGCTCGTCTTCGACGGCTACCGCTGCCCGGCCGAGAACATCCTCGGGGGCGAGGAGCGCGGCCTCAACAAGGGCTTCGCCCAGATGATGGACGCGCTCGAGGTCGGCCGGGCCAACGTCGCCGCCCGCGGCGTCGGCATCGCCCAGCGCGCGCTCGAGCTCGCGCTGCGCTACTCCCAGGAGCGCAAGACCTTCGGCCGCCCGATCGCCGAGCACCAGGCGATCCAGTTCAAGCTCGCCGACATGGCGACCCAGGTCGAGGCGGCCCGGCTGCTGACCCACCGCGCCGCGCGGCTGAAGGACGCGGGCGAGCGCTCGGACCTCGAGGCCGGCATGTGCAAGCTCTTCGCCTCGGAGGCCGGCCGCTTCTGCGTCGAGGAGTCCTTCCGCATCCACGGCGGCTACGGCTACTCCAAGGAGTACGAGATCGAGCGCCTGTACCGCGACGCGCCGCTGCTGCTGATCGGCGAGGGCACGTCCGAGATCCAGCGGATGGTCATCGGCAAGAAGCTGCTGCAGCGCCACAAGATCTAGCCGGCGGGTGGCGCCGCGAACAGCGCGGGTGCACTTCAGCCCCCATATCGTGCTCAAGTGCGTTCAGGTGCTGCTGAGGCGGGCGGGCAGGAGCCGCGCGAGGCACCTTCCTGCCGGCCGCTCAGGACGGCCCGGGGATGTGGTCGGCGACCTCGTAGTGCACGATGCGCGACTCGCCGTCGATGAGGTAGCGCTGGTCCTCGGGGTAGAGGACGGCGGCCTCGATGTCCTCGCCGGCGAAGGCGCGGATCGCATCGACGGTGTCCCACAGCGACAGGGCGATGAACTGGGTCGTGCCCTCGTCGTCGCGGCGCAGCAGCCAGGCGCCGCGGTTGCCGGGCGTCCGTCCGTACTCGGCGAAGCCGGTGTCGCGGATGTAGCCGGCGTACGCGTCGGCGTCGGCGGTGCGCACGGCGCCGCTCCAGATGCGGGCGATCATCGGCCGGCCTCGTCGCGCGCCGCGGTCAGGAAGTCGATGACGATGCGCGTGTCGAGCCCGCCGTGGCCGGTGCCGGGCTGGACGGCGAGCTGGGCGTCGGGCAAGCCCTTGAAGAGCGCCAGGGTGTGCGAGGGGCGGATCTCCTCGTCGCGGTCGCCGACCATCACGAGCGCGGGGCCGGGGTAACCGGCCAGGTCGGCCTCCGTGAGCGTCGGCTCCTCGCGGTGCATGCGGTCGAGCTTGGCCTTGACGACAGGGAAGTGCTCCGGTCCCTGAGGGGCGACGGCGCCCCAGTAGTCGGTGAAGAACGCGACCATCTCGTCGTCGAGATCGATGGCGCCGGGCGTCCATCCGTCATGGTGGAAGACACCGGCGCTGAAGACGAGGCGGCGCACGAGGTCGGGGCGTTCGAGCGCGACCAGGAGGGCGACGGGCGCGCCGTCCGAGTGCCCGAGCAGGTGCGCGGGCCCGCCCACGACCTGCTCGAGGAAGGCGATCGTCTCCGTGGCCATCACGTCGTAGGTGATCGGCCCCTCGACGTCGGCGGTGCGGCCGTGGCCGCGACGGTCGGGGCGGAACACGCGGAAGCGCTCCGCGAGCGCGGGCACGTACTCGTCGAAGGCGCGCGAGTCCGCAAGCCCAGGATGCAGGAGCACGAGCGGCTCGCCCTCTCCATCCTCCTCGTAGTAGGCGTGGACGTCACCGAGCTGGGCGTAGGCGGGCATTGGTCTACAGACCACGCGGCCCGCGACAACTCATCGGCACGGCAGGATGCAGCGCAGCGGCCCCGACGAGCGGGGCCGCTGCTTCACGCACGATCCGGGCTACAGGTCGTAGACCGTGACGCGGCAGAGGTTGACCATGTCGCCGGTCCGGTTGGACGGCGCCTGGAGCACGCCGTTGCACTGGATCGACGCACGCTGCAGGTACCCGATGACGGTGGAGTCCTCGGTCGTGCACTTGCCGAGGGCCGCGCAGCTCCTGTCGCTCCACCCGTACACCCCTCCGGTGGTGTCGATCCGCCGCAGCCGCGCGTTCTGGGTCACGACGTACGGGCTGGCGCGCAGCCCGCTGATGCCGGTGTAGGTGTTCACCGAGCACCCGCGCGGCGAGTAGCAGCCCAGGCTCACGGTGCAGCCGTCGATGAACCAACCCTGGGCGCCGTACTGTCCGAAGACGCCCCGGGTCTGGAAGTTCTGGCACGACGCCTTGGACCAGCCGGGCCCTGACTCGTACTTCACGATCGGGTTCGCGACGTCGGCGGCGGCGGTCCCGGCAGTGCTGCCGAACGCGGCGACGCTCGCCACGACCGCCGCGAGGGTGATGATGGTCTTGCGCATGTGGACTCCTCGGTCCCGTTCGACAGTGGGAGGTGGGTGGGACGGGGCGCATCCTCGAAGGCCGCGCCCACGCGATCCATCACCCTCAGGGGTGGTCACGCCACCCGGGGAGGAGCCCTACGTCCCGTCCGTGGTATCGCCCTGACCGGGGGCGAAGTCCGCCGATCGGTCGGGCCCGCGCCCTCCGCGGAACGCGTCGGCGCCGGGCCCGCCGATCAGCAGGTCCGGGCCGTTGCCGCCGTCCAGGATGTCGTTGCCCGCACCACCCGACAGCGCGTCGGCGCCGTTGCCGCCGCACAGAAGGTCGCCACCCCCGCCGCCCGCGAGCAGGTCCGGCCCGCCGTCCCCGAAGATCACGTCCGCGCCGTCGCCACCGGCGATCCACTCGGCTCTCGGGGTCCCGACCCTGACCTGCACCGCCAGCGTCGTGGTCGCGGTTCCGTCGCTGACCGAGATCGTGACCGTCGCCGTGCCGCTCCGCCCGCGGGCGGCCGAGAGCGCGAGGCTGCGACGGTCGGCCGCGCCGGTGAGGACCAGCTGCCCGCTCGGCAGCAGGCCCTGGTCCGACGAGGCCGCCGTGACGACGAGCGCGCCCGCGGGCGAGTCGACGTCGCGCACCTGGAGGTCCACGCGGGCCGAGGCGTCGCCCGTGCACGCGCCTCCCGCCACCGCGACCGTGGGTGCCGCACCGCCGCCGCCCAGGTAGCGGACGAGCGTGAACCTCGGGCTGCCCGCGGCGACGATCTTGCCGTCCTGCTGCAGCGCGATCGCCGTGGCGCCGTCATTGCCGCCACCGGTGTCCGTCGTCACCTTGCCGCCGGCACCGAACGACGGGTCGAGGCCGCCGTTCGCGCTGTAGCGGGCGAGCGCGAAGTCCTCGTCGAAGGCGTCGTTGCCCTGCGCGCTGGCGGCGAGGCCGGCGACGACGATCCGGCCGTCGGGCTGCACCACGACCCCGGAGGGGATGTCGTCGTCACCGGCGAAGTCGGTGATCACCTTGCCGCCCCCGCCGAAGCCGGGGTCCAGCCTGCCGTCCGAGGTGTAGCGGGCCAGGGCGAAGTCGAGGGTCTGGGTGGGACCGGTGACGACGATCCGCCCGTCCGGCTGGAGCGCCACCGCGTAGGCGTACTCGAGCCCGGTCCCGAAGTCCGTCACCGCTCTGCCGGCGAAGCCGAAGCCGGTGTCCACGCTGCCGTCGCGGTCGTAGCGCACGAGCGCGAAGTCGCCGGCGGCCGCGCCTGCGACGACGATGCGACCGTCGGGTTGCAGGACGACGGCCCGGACGAAGTCGGTCCCGCCCGTGACGTCGGTGGTGACGGCGCCCGACCTGCCGAAGGTGGCGTCGAGCCTGCCGTCCGGCAGGTAGCGCACGAGCCCGAAGTCGCGACCTCCGGCTGCCGTGATGACCGATCCGGCCACGACGATCCGCCCGTCGGGCTGCACCGCGACGCCCTGGGCGTCGTCGACGTCACCGCCGAAGTCGGCGGTCACCCGGCCGCCGGAGCCGAACGTCGCGTCCAGGGCGCCGTCGGCGCCGTAGCGGGCCAGCGCGAAATCGCGGCCCGCCCCGGAGTCGTCGCCCTCGACCCCCGCGACGACGATCCGCCCGTCCGCCTGCAGGGCGACCGCTGCCGCGACGTCGAAGTCGCCACCGAAGTCGGTGGTCATCACGCCGCCCGCGCCGAAGGACGCGTCCGGACCGCCGTCCGGGCGAAAGCGCGCCAGCCCCCAGTCGCTGCCGGTCGCGCCGCGCGCGCTTCCGACCGCCACGATCCGGCCGTCGGGCTGCACCGCAATCGCCGTGGGGCTGCCCACCGAGCCCTCGATCCTCGCGATCCCGCCCGTTCCGAACGCAGGGTCGAGTTCACCGGGTGCTGCCCCGGCGGGCGGACCCGACGCGGCCGCCATCAGCGCGGCGAGGACGACCGTCGCCAGCATCCGACGAGAGGCCCTGCACGGCAGCCGTGCGGTGCTCATGAGGGGGCGCGAGCCTCCCATGGCCCCCGGGGCCGAGTCAACGTGTCGCGGGGCGTTCGCCGCCGGTCAGGGCCCGTCCTGCGAGTCCAGCGCGCCCTCCAGGCGCAGCACCCGGCGCACGATGGCCAGCGACGCCGCGTAGGTCGAGTCCATCCCGTAGTAGGAGAGGCCCCGGGCGCCGAGCGTGCGCGCCTGGGTGTAGGGCGTGTCCGACGCGTAGTGGATGACGCCGAAGTCGATCGGCAGCTTGGAGAAGTTGACCGCCTCGCCGACCGGGTAGCGGTCGGCGTCGGCGATCTCGTAGATCGCGTTGCAGTAGGGCCCGGCCTCCATCTCCACCACCGTGAACGCCTCGCGGTAGTAGAAGTCCAGGTAGGAGCGGTTCTGCAGGAACGTGCTCTTGACCGTGACCGCGCGCTGGTTGTCCAGGCCGTTGCCGAAGCGCAGGTCCGGGGCGATGTCGTCGACGCCGAAGGCGTTGTCGAGCCAGTAGGTCGTGCCGCTGTGCTCGTCGTGCACGACGCTCGAGAGCATGACGTCGCCGACGTCGGCGTTGAGCGTCGCCGCCTTGCCCAGGACGTACACGCCGCGCAGGCCCGCCGAGTCGACGGCCGCCTCGCGCAGGATGTTGTACGCGGCGAGTCCGAGCGGGTAGTCGACGTTGACGATGACCGCGCGGCTGGCCGCCAGGGCGGCGGCGTCGACCGTGCCCAGTCGCCCGTCCAGGCGGGCGGGGTCCAGGCGCGGCCACGCGGGATGACCTGCGCTCCGACGCGCAGCGCCGTCTCGGAGCGCAGGTGCTCGACGCCGGCCTCGCGCTCGGCCCGACCGCGCCAGGCCCACAGCTCGGGGCCGCCCTGCTCGATCCAGCTGCGCGCCGCGAAGTACAGGAAGTTGTCCCACGAGCCGTCGGTGAGGCCCTCGCGGAAGGCGGTGAGCTCGCGGCGCAGGTCCGCGTCGTCCTGCCGCTCGATCCAGCTGACGAGCTCGTCCTCGCGCTCGCGGGCCAGCCCGGTGACCAGGTTGGCGATGCTGTGCGTGTTGGAGGAGACGAAGTACAGCGGGCGGTCGGCCAGCTCGGCGGCGGCCAGCCGCGCCTGCACGGGAGCCCACCAGCGGCGCGTCATGCGGGCGTAGCCCACCTGCGTGCCGCCGAGCATCCGCACGCGCATCGACAGACTGCGCTCGGCCACCTCCGAGAGGCGCTCGGCGAAGGCGTCGCCCCACGCCTCGCGCAGGCGCGTCCAGTCCTCCGGCGAGCCGCCCAGCGCCGCGGCGCAGTCCTCCGGCGACACGCCCTCCGACGGCGGCCAGCCGGCCGCGCGCATCCGGCGGCGCAGCTTGTTCCACTCGATCTGGAAGGCGACGAGCGTGGGGATGAGGTCGTCGACGTCCGACGCGCTGGCCAGCAGGACGGCGAGCGTCTCGCCGCCGCCGTCGTACCAGCGCCGGCGCCGGGCGGGCGCCTCGACCACCTCCCAGTCCTCGAGCGGGCCGACGCCGCTGCGCGCGAACAGCTCGGCGTCCTGGCCCATGACGACGGTCTCGGCGCGCATCACGGCATCGGGCAGTCGGCGGATGGCGTACAGGAACGCGCCGAGGTCCAGCTCGTCGGAGTCGGCCAGCGGGTGCAGCGCCGAGCCGATCGCGCGGTGGGAGGGCTCCAGCACGCGCAGGCGCGTCTCGCCGCTGGAGCGCAGCAGCGTGGTGTACGTGCGCTGGTAGAGCTCGATCTCGTCCGAGAGGCTCTCGGACGGGGTCTCGGGTGCTCGGGGTCGGGAAGCGCAGGCGGGCGATGGCCATCGGCTACTCCTTGACGTAGGGCTGGCCGACTGCGGCGGGCGGCCGCGAGCGGCCGATGAAGCCGGCCACGGCGATGAGCGTCAGCACGTAGGGGAGGGCCTGGAAGAGGGTTGCCGTCGACGGTGAGAACTCGGGCAGCCGCTGCGCGAGTGCGCTGGAGAAGCCGAACAGCAGCGCCGCGGCCAGCGCACCCGCCGGGCGCCAGTTGCCGAAGATCACGGCGGCCAGCGCGATGAAGCCGCGCCCCTGGGTCATCTGCTCGTTGAACGAGCCGAGGAAGCCGATCGACAGGTACGCGCCACCGGCGGCCGCGAGCAGGCCGGAGGCCACGACCGCGACGTAGCGGGTGCGCAGCACCGGCAGCCCGGCGCTCGCCGCCGCGCGCGGGTTCTCGCCCACCGAGCGCAGCCGCAGGCCGGCCGGCGTGCGGAACAGGAAGACGGCCATCGCCGCGACGAGCAGCAGGCTCAGCCACGTCAGCAGGTTCGCGGTGCCGATCGCGTCGCCGACGAAGGGGATCGCCTCGATGCCGGGCAGCGTCACGTCGGGCACGCGCGGCACGCCGTCGGGCGTGCCCTGCTCGCCGTAGCGCGAGATGAAGACGTAGCCGGTGATGCCGATCGCGAGGAAGTTCACGGCGAAGCCGCTGACGATCTGGTCGGCGCGCAGCTGGATCGCGAAGAACGCGTGCACGAGCGCCAGCAGCCCGCCGGCCACCATCCCGATGAGCAGGCCGGCGAGCCACGACCCGGTGAGGTCGGCGCCGACGATCCCGAACAGGGCGCCCATGAGCATCATGCCCTCCAGGCCGATGTTCACGACCCCGCTGCGCTCGGAGACGATGCCGCCCAGCGCGGCGAGCGTCAGCGGCGTGGCGAAGCGCAGCATCGCCGCGATCAGCGCCGACCAGACGAAGACGGCCTCGAGCCCGTCCTCGCCCGTGCGCGTGGCGGCGATGGCGCCGGCGCCGCCGGCGATGCCGGCCGCGACGGCGCCCCAGCCGAGGCGGCGCTCCTCGCCTCGCACGGCGTACACGCCCGCCGCGACCGCGGCCGCGGCGAGCACCAGCGAGGGCACCGGCGTGCGCAGCAGCGCCGGCGGGAGGGTGATGAACGCGGCGAGGAGGCCGAGCCCGACGCCGCCCCACGCGACCGTGCGGGCCCCGAGCGCCGGCGCGCGCGCCGCCGTGGCGACCGCGGTGCTCACTCCGCCGTCTCCGCCGTCGTGGGCTTGGCCCGCCGTGGCACCAGCCGTCTCCCGCGGCGCAGGAGCACGACGACCAGCACGTCGGCGCTCACGAACAGGACGATGAGGCCCTGGATGATGAACGTGAGGTTCGTCGCCAGCTCGGGCTCGAAGATCGACGGGTCCAGGTTGCGCTGCGAGCTGCCGCTGAGCAGCGCGCCGAACAGCAGCGCGGCGATCGCGGTGCCCGTCGCCGTGTTGCGCCCCAGCAGCGCCACCGCGATCCCGTAGAACCCGATCAGCGTGGTCTGGATGTCGTTCGTGGCCAGGCGGAACTGCCAGCCGAGCACGTCGAGCGCGCCCGCGAGGCCGGCGAACAGCCCGCAGAGGAGCATGACCTTCACGTAGGTCCGGCCGACGTCGATGCCCGCGTAGCGCGCCGCCTCCGGGTTGAGGCCCACGGCGCGGATCTCGTACCCGGCCGTCGAGCGGTTGAGGATCACCCAGAAGACGACCAGCATCGCCAGCGCGACGAACAGCCCGATGTGCAGGCCCTGCAGCTCGGGGTCGCCCCAGAACACGGGCAGCCGCGCGGCGGGCACGACGTCGTTGGACACCGGGACCGAGGGCTGGGTGTCGTTCTGCAGCGGTCCGCGCAGGCCGAACAGGTACACGCCCAGCCACAGCGCGATGTAGTTGAGCATGATCGTCGAGATCACCTCGTTGGCCCCCGTCGCCGCCTTCAGCAGCCCGGCGATCCCGGCCCACAGCGCGCCGGCCGCGCAGGCGGCGGCGATCGCCAGCAGGATGTGGGGCAGGCGCGCCATGTCGGCGAACGACGAGCCCACCCAGACCGCGGCCATCGCCCCGACGAGGTACTGGCCCTGGCCGCCGATGTTGAAGAGGCCGGCGCGGAACGCGAACGCCACCGCCAGGCCGACGAGGATGAGCGGGGTGGTGAGGACCAGCGTCTGCTGCAGGTTCAGCGCGGCGATGTCGCGGTCGGCGCCCGTCGTCCACGGGAACAGCCAGGTGAGCCCGGTGCCCTCGAAGATCGCCCGGTAGGTGGAGATCGGGTTGTTGCCGGTGACGAGCAGGACGAGGCCGCCGGCCAGGAAGGCGGCGACCGCGGTGAGGAAGGGCACGACGATGCCGCCGCCGGCGACGTAGGCGGCCAGGCGCGCGGCGGGGGTGACGGCGGCGGCCTCCGGCCCGGCCTCGCCCGCCAGAGCGGAGCCGGCGGCCTCGTCCCGCCCGCCCGGGCCGTCGCGCTCCTCGCTCATGCAGCGCGGCGACCGGCGCCGCCGCCCGTCATCGCGATGCCCAGCTCCTCCTCGGAGGCGTCGGGCGCCAGCTCGCCGACGATCCTCCCCTCGTAGAGCACGAGGACGCGGTCGGCCAGCGAGCGCACCTCGTCGAGCTCGAGCGAGACGAGCAGGATCCCGCGCCCGGCGTCACGCTCGGCGACCAGCCGGCGGTGGACGAACTCGATCGCCCCGACGTCGAGGCCGCGCGTCGGCTGGGCGGCGACCAGCACGCGCGGATCGCAGGCGATCTCGCGGGCGATGACGACCTTCTGCTGGTTGCCGCCGGACAGCGATGCCGCGAGCGAGTCGGGCGAGCCTCCTCGCACGTCGTACTCGCGCAGGAGCGCCGCGGCGCGGGCGCGCATGCGCCGCAGCGACAGCATCCCGCGACGCGACATGCTCGGGCGCCGGTACTCGCGCAGGGCGAGGTTCTCGGCCAGGGTGAAGGGCAGCACGAGGCCGCGGCGCTGGCGGTCCTCGGCGATGTGCGACACGCCCGCGTCCACGAGCCGGCGGGCGCCCGCGCGCGTGAGGTCGCGCCCGCCGACGGACACGCTGCCGCCGATCACCGGCCGCAGCCCGGTGATCGCCTCGACGAGCTCGCTCTGGCCGTTGCCGTCGACCCCGGCCAGCGCGACGATCTCGCCCGCGTGGACGGTGAACGAGGCGCCGCGCACGGCGGGGAGCCCGCGGTCGTCGAGCGCCTCCAGGTCGCGCACCTCGAGCAGCGCCTCACCCGCCGTGGCCGGGCGCTTGTCCACCTCCATGAGGACCTCGCGGCCGACCATCAGCCGCGCCAGCCCCGCCTCGGTCGCGCCCTCGGCCGGCACGGTGTCGACGCGGCGCCCGCGGCGCAGCACCGTGATGCGGTCGGCGACCTCGAGGACCTCGTTGAGCTTGTGCGAGATGAACACGATGGCCGTGCCGTCGTCCTGCAGCGCGCGCAGGACCGCGAACAGGTCGCGCGCCTCCTGCGCGGTCAGCACGGCGGTGGGCTCGTCGAGCACGAGGATCCGTGCGCCGCGGTACAGCGCGCGCAGGATCTCGACGCGCTGCTGCTGCCCGACGGTCAGGTCCTCGACCACGGCCTCGGGCTCGACGGCCAGGCCGTAGCGCTCCGACAGGTCCCGCACGCGCGCTGCGGCGGCCGGCTGGTCGAGCAGGCCGCCGCGGCGCCGCGGCTCGTTGGCCAGGACGATGTTCTCCGCCACCGTCATGACCGGCACCAGCATGAAGTGCTGGTGGACCATCCCGATCCCGAGCCCGATCGCGGCGCTCGGCGAGTCGATGCGCACGGCCCGGCCGTCGACGCGGATCTCGCCCTCGTCGGGCGCGTACAGCCCGTAGAGGACGCTCATCAGCGTCGACTTGCCGGCGCCGTTCTCGCCCAGCAGCGCGTGGACCTCGCCGCGCTTCAGGTCGAAGTCGACGCCGTCGTTGGCGACGACCGGCCCGAAGCGCTTGGTGATCCCGCGCAGCTCGAGGGCGGTCCGGTCCATGGACCCTCCTATCCGACCTCCTCCGGGATGTTCGTGATCTCGCCGGAGGCGATCCGGTCCTGCACCTGCTTGACCTGATCGGCGTACTTCTCGCCGACGCTGTTGTACTTGCCGACGCCCACGCCGCCGTTCTTCACGGTCGCGACGACGTCGGTGCCGGTCTTGAGCGTGCCCTCCTGGGCCTGCTTGATGGCGGTGAAGACCGCGACGTCGATCTTCTTCAGCGCGCTCGTCATGACCTGGGGGCCGAGGTAGGCCTGGTCGGCGTCGACGCCGATGGCCTGCACCGACTTCTCCTTGGCCGCGTCGATCGCGCCGAGGCCGCACTGGCCGGCCACCTGGAAGACGACCTGCGACCCCTTGGCGATCTGGTCCAGCGCGATCTCCTTGCACTTCGCCTGGTCGATGAAGTCCTCGGAGTAGCCGTTGAGCGTCCGCACGTCCGCGTTGGCCTCCTTCGCTCCCGCCTGGAAGCCGGCGATGTAGTGGTCGACCGGTGGGATCTTCTGACCGCCGACGGTGCTGATGGCCTTCGCGCTCTCGTCCTTGGCGTAGAGGCCCGCGAGGTAGCCGACGAGGTAGCCCGCCTCCTGCTCCTTGAACAGCAGGCCCTGGACGTTCGTGGGCTTGTCCTTCAGGCCCGCCTGCGAGAAGTCGATGATCGCGAACTTCACGTTGGGGAACCGCTTGGCGACCGTGTTCGTCGCCTCGGCCATGAGGAAGCCGACGGCGATCACGACGTCGTATTGCTGCTGGGCGAGCGTCGACAGGTTGGGCACGTAGTCGCGGTTGCTCTTCGAGATCAGCGCGCGCGTCTGGACGCCGAGCTCGCTCGCCGCCTGCTTGAGCCCGTCGTTGGCCGACTGGTTGAACGAGCGGTCGTTCAGGCCGCCGATGTCCGTGACCAGGCCGACCTTGATCTTCGGGCGCTCCTCCTCCTGGGTGGCCTGGCCCGAGCCGCCTCCGCTGTCGCTCTCGTCGTCGCCACAGCTCGTGACGACGAGCGCCGCCGCAATCGTCAGGGCGGTCAGGACCGCCCTCCATCCGCTCCGTCGCATGTGTCTCCTTTCCTCCTCCCGCTTGCGGCGTCACCCTACTCGCTCGCGCAGCGCCGTCTTGAGGTCGGGCGCGGCGAAGGACGCCTCGATCGCGGTGCGCGTGATCGCCCGCAGCTCGTCGTCGTCAAGGCCGAAGTGGCGCCGGGCGACCTCGTACTCGCCGGCCGCGCTGGCGCCGAAGTAGGGCGGGTCGTCGGAGCCCAGCGTGACCGGCACGCCGGCCGCCCGCAGCTCGCAGAAGGGGTGCTCCTCGAAGCCCCCGAACACGCCGAGCACGACGTTGCTGGTGGGGCACACCTCGAGCACGACGCCGCGGCGCGCGAGCTCTCTGACCACCGCGGGGTCCTCGATCGCGCGCACGCCGTGGGAGATGCGGGTGACGGGCAGCTCCAGCGCGGCGCGGACGCTCTGCGCGCCGGCCCATTCGCCGGCGTGCACCGTGCAGCCCAGGCCGGCGGCGGCGGCGATCGCGTAGGCCTCGGCGAACTGGGCGGGCGGGAAGCCGGCCTCGTCGCCGGCCAGCGAGAAGCCCACGACGTAGGGGTGGGGGCGGCTCGCCGCCTCGCGGGCGACGTCGAGGGCCTGCTCCACGCCGAAGTTGCGGACCGCCGAGCTGAGGATGCGGGCCTCGATGCCGTGCTGCTCGCGGGCGTCGTCGATCCCGCGGGCGATGCCCTCCCAGTGCTCGGCGTCGGTCAGGCCCACGAGCCGCGCATGGTCGCGCGAGGCGGTCAGCTCGACGTAGACCACGCCGTCGGCCGCACAGCCAGCGAGGTACTCGTACGTCACGTCGCGGTAGTCCTCGGCGGTGCGGATGACGCTGGCGGCGCGGTCGTAGGCGGCCAGGAAGCCGAGGAAGCCCTCCCAGGCGAAGCGCTCGGGCGTGGCGAACAGGCCCTCGGGCGGCTCGAGCCCGTTGCGCCGCGCGAGGCGGCGGATCAGGTCGGGCGTCGCCGTGCCCTCCAGGTGGACGTGGAGCTCGGCCTTCGGGAGCACCGGCGGCAGCCTAGAGGACGCCCTCCGCCAGGCGCTCGAGCACGGCGGGCCCGGTCGGCGGCGGCGCCTCGCCGATCGTGAAGGCGGCGCGCAGCGCCTCGGCCGCACGGCCGGCGGCGGCCTCGTCGCGCGCGTGCACGACGGCCAGCGGGCGCTCGCCGGGGCCGACGCGCTCGCCGGGCGCGGCGACCTCCGTGAGCCCGACGGCGTGGTCGATCGGGTCGTCCTCGCGGCGCCGCCCGCCGCCGAGGTCGATGATCGCCAGGCCCACCGCGCGGACGTCGACGCCCTGGACGTGCCCGGCCTCCGCGGGCACGGCCTCGGTGACGACCGGCGCGCCGGGCAGGTGACGGCCGGGCGCGTCGAGCAGGTCGGCCGGCCCGCCGAGCTGCGCCACCATCGCCGCGAAGCGCTCGGCGGCCGCGCCGCTGCGCAGCGCCTGCGCCGGGTCGGCGTCCGGCAGCCCGCCGAGCGCGAGCAGCTCGCGGCTCAGGGCGACGGTGACCTCCACGAGGCGCTCGTCGTTCGCCTCGCCGGTCAGGTGGTCGATCGCCTCGCGGACCTCGACCGCGTTGCCCGCGGTGCGGCCCAGGACGCGGTCCATGTCGGTCAGCAGGGCGGTCGCCCTCAGCCCGGCACCCGCGGCCACCTCGACGATCGCGCCGGCCAGCTCGCGCGCCTCGGCCAGGCCGGGGAGGAACGCGCCGGAGCCGACCTTGACGTCCATCACCAGGCCGTCGAGCCCGGCAGCGAGCTTCTTGGAGAGGATCGAGGCGACGATCAGCGGGATGGACTCGACCGTGCCGGTCGCGTCGCGGATGGCGTACAGGCGGCGGTCGGCGGGCGCCAGCCGCGCGGTCTGGCCGACGATCGCGCAGCCGGCGCGGGCGACGGCGGCGCGCAGGCGCGCGGGCTCGGGGGCGGTGTCGTAGCCGGGTATCGCCTCGAGCTTGTCGAGCGTGCCGCCGGTATGGCCGAGGCCGCGCCCGGAGATCATCGGCACCGCGCCGCCGCAGGCCGCCACCATCGGTGCCAGCAGCAGGCTGACCTTGTCGCCCACGCCGCCCGTCGAGTGCTTGTCGAGCACGGGCCGCGGCGGCTGGAGCGCGTCCCAGCGCAGGACGTCGCCCGAGTCGCGCATCGCCGTGGTCAGCGCCACGCGCTCGGCGGGGCTCATCCCGCGCAGCACGATCGCCATGGCGAGCGCGCCCACCTGCGCGTCGCTCACCGAGCCGTCGGCGATGCCGCGCACCAGCCACGCGACCTCGTCGCCGTCGAGCTCCAGGCCGTCGCGCTTGCGGCGGATGAGCTCCTGGGCCAGCACGGGTCGCTCAGCGCGCGCCGTCGTGGCGCCGGCCGGCGTCCGGCAGGCCCGCCAGCAGGTCGTCGAGCAGGGTGCTGGCGCCGATGCGGAACGTCGCGGGCGTCGGCCAGTCGGGGCCGAGGATGCGCTCGGCGAGCTCGAGGTAGGCCTGCGCCTGGCCGGTCGTCCGCACCCCGCCCGAGGCCTTGAACCCGCCGTGGCCCGCGGCGGCGATCGCCTCGAGCATCGCCTCGGCGGCGCGCAGGTCGGCGCCCATGCCGACCTTGCCGCTGGAGGTCTTCACGAAGTCGGCGCCGGCGTCCAGCGCGCGGGCCGCCGCCTCGCGGACGATCGCCGGCGACCCGAGCGAGCCGCTCTCGAGGATCGCCTTGAGCGCAACGGAGGAGCCGAGCGCCTCGCGGCATGCGGCGACGAGGCGGCCGATGGCCGCGGCGTCGCCGCCGAGGTGCGCCTGCCAGGGCACGACGACGTCGACCTCGCCGGCCCCCGCCGCGGCCGCGGCCGCCGCCTCGGCGGCGGCGCGGGCGGGATCGTCGTCGCCGGCGGGGAAGTTGGCCACCGCGGCGATGCGCACGCCGGTGCCGGCCAGCGGCCCCACCGCGCGCGGTACCCACTCGGGGTACAGGCAGACGGCGGCCACGGCCCCGGCGGGCGTCACGGCGCGCGCGACGAGCGCGTCGACTGACTCGGGCTCGTCGGGCCGCTCGAGGCGGGTCAGGTCGACCAGCGCGAGCAGTCGCGCGGCAGCGCTCACAGCCCTCGCACCGCCCGCTCGAGCAGGAGGGTCAGGTCGCCCGCCGCACGGCCGGCGTCGCGCAGCGTCTGCTCGTGGGTGACCGGCTCGTCGGAGAGGCCCTCGGCGAGGTTGGCGATCGCCGAGACGGCCGCCACGCGCAGGCCGCAGTGGCGGGCGAGGATGGTCTCGTGGACGGTCGACATGCCCACGGCGTCGGCGCCGAGCGCGCGGAAGGCGCGGATCTCGGCGGGCGTCTCGAAGCTCGGGCCGCTGACCGCGAGGTACACGCCCTCGCCGAGCGCGATCCCGAGGTCGCCGGCCGCGTCGCGCAGCGACCCCCGCAGCGCGGGGTCGTAGGCGTCGCGCAGGCTGGGGAAGCGCGGGCCGAGCGCGTCGTCGTTGGGCCCGACCAGCGGGTTGGCGCCTGTGAGGTTGATGTGATCGGCGATGAGCATCAGCCCGCCCGGGGCCAGATCCTCGCGCAGCGAGCCGGCGGCGTTCGTGAGCACCAGCGTGTCGGCACCGGCCAGGCGCAGCGCGCGCACGGGCGTGGCCAGGTCGGCGGGCGACGCGCCCTCGTACAGGTGCGCGCGGCCCTGCAGCACGGTGACGGGCACGCCGCCGAGCACGCCCAGCACCGCGCGCCCGCGGTGCCCCTCGACGCCGGGCCGCGGGAAGCCGGGCAGCTCGTCGTAGCCGACCTCCACTGCGTCTTCCACCGCGTCGGCGACGCCGCCGAGCCCCGAGCCCAGCACGATCCCGACGCGCGCGGGCGGGGCGCCGCGCGGGGAGCGCTCCTGCAGCACCTGGGCCGCCGCCCTCGCCGTCTCGCGCTCGGCGCTCACCCCGGCAGCCCATCGGCCGTGAAGGCCAGCGGCAGCAGCTCGCCGAGCGTGACCGTCTCGCGCGGGCCGCCCGGGCGGCCGAGGTGCACCGGCGTCGCCGGGCCGGCGAGCTCGGCCAGGCGCTGGCGGCAGCCGCCGCACGGCGGGCAGCGGTCGGTGTCCTCGCCGACGACGGCCGCGGCGGTGAAGGTCGTGTGGCCCGCGGTCACGAGCGCGCCGAGCGCCGAGGTCTCGGCGCACTGACCCTGCGGGTAGGAGGCGTTCTCGACATTGGCGCCCGTGACGATCGACCCGTCCGGCGCGCGCAGCGCCGCGCCCACGCGAAAGCGCGAGTACGGCGCGTAGGCCCGTCGCATCGCGACGTCCGCCGCAGCCAGCAGCGCCTCCGGCCCGTCGGACAGGAGGTCCGCGTAGCCCTCCGCGACGATCGCGTCGTCGTCGATGCGCAGCTCGTCGCGCAGGCGCGCGACGAGCTCGTGCTCGCGGGTCAGGTCCGAGCCCTCGGCCGCGACGCCCTCGAGCTCGACGAACGCCCCGAGCCCGTCGACGTCGTCGAGGTGGATGCGCACGCCCTCCCACAGGAGCAGGCGCCGGCGCTTGGCCACGGCGACGAGCGTGCCGAGCGCTGCGTCGAGCGCGGCGCGCTCGGCGCGCCGCGTCGGCGACGGCGGCGATGCGGTAGCGGCTCTCGCGGGCCAGCGAAGCGTCGGGGCGCTCGTAGGCGATGAGGTGCGCCCCTCCGGGCTCCTCCTCGCGCAGCTTCAACCGGCCGCGCGCCGCCGCGAAGTACGTGTCGCGCTGGGCCAGCGTGCCGCGGTCCTCGGCGCCCAGCGCGAGCGCGAGCGCGAGCGTCCGCCGCGGCTCGCGATCGCGGGCCTTGAGCTCGATGTTGCGGCGCGCAGCGTCGGTCATGGGCGCGCCGAGGCTACCGACCGGCTGGAACGGGCAGCCCGTGACCATGGTCGTCAGGCGCTTCGTCACCGCCGGCGTCGTCCTGCTCGTCGCCGGGGCCGTCGTGCTGGCCCTCGCCGACACGACGACCGCCGAGGCCGTCGCGATGGCGCTCCTGGGCGTCGGCGGCGTGCTCGTCGTGTCGGCGGCCTTCTACAGCATCGGCCGCAGCGAGGACGAGGAGCGGGCCCGCCGGCGCTGAGCGTCCGTCGCGTCCGCCGCGCCCGCGCGCTGCGGGTTTGCCGCCCGGACGGCCCGGGGAGCGCCCGGTCATGACCGTCCTCGAGGTTCCCCAGCCCGTCGAGCCACCGACGCCGGCCGTCCCCGAGGCACCGACGGCGCCGACGGCGCCCACCGAGCCGGCCGAGCCGATCGCGCCGCCCGAGCCCGACCAGGTGCCCGACGTGGACCCGCCGCGCGAGACGCCGATCGAGCCGCCGCCCCCGCCGCAGACGGAGTGAGCCCGCCGACGCTGTACGAGTGGGCCGGGGGCAGCGGGGCCCTGCGCCGGCTGATCGACGCCTTCTACGACCGCGTCGAGAACGACGAGCTGGTCTCGCGCTACTTCCCCGGCGGCGTTCACGAGACCCACCGCGACCACGTCGCGGCCTGGTGGTCGGAGGTCTTCGGCGGCCCGGCCCGCTACACCGACGAGCTCGGCGGCTACGAGCACATGGTCGCCCGGCACCGTGACCTGGACATCACGCCGGAGGCCAGGCACCGCTTCGTCTCGCTCATGAGCCTCGCCGCCGACGACGCGGCCCTGCCGGCGGACCCCGAGTTCCGCTCGGCGCTGCTGGCCTACGCCGAGTGGGGGTCGAGGCTCGCGCTGCAGAACTCGCAGCCCGGCGCCGACGTGGCCGGTCACGCGCCGGTGCCGCGCTGGGGCTGGGGCGAGGCGCCGCCGTTCGAGGGCCCCTGAGCCACATCTGGCAGGATCGCGGCCGTGGCGCAGCGCGTGACCGTCGTCGAGCATCCCGTCCTCGCCGACCGCCTGGCCGTGCTGCGCTCGGCGTCCACGCCGTTCGGCGCCTTCCGCTCGGCGCTGGCGGAGGCGTCGGCGATCCTCGCCATCGAGGCGACCCGCGACCTCGCCGTCGTCGACGTGGAGGTCAGCACGCCGCTCGAGACCACGACCGTCCAGCGGCTGGCGGGCGAGGTGGCGCTCGTGCCGGTCCTGCGCGCCGGCCTCGGGATGGTCGACGGCTTCCTGCGCCTGCTGCCCGACGCCCGCGTCGGACATCTCGGCATGCAGCGCGACGAGGAGGCGCTGACCCCGGTGGGCTACTACGAGCGCCTGCCGCCCGGCATGGCCGAGGCGCAGGTCATCGTCCTGGACCCGATGCTCGCCACGGGCGGGAGCGCCGTCCACGCGCTGGACCGCCTGGCCGCGGCGGGCGCGCGCTCGGTGCGGCTGGTGTGCCTGGTGGCCGCCCCCGAGGGGCTGGCCGCGGTGGAGGCCGAGCATCCCGGCGTCCCGGTCTGGACCGCCGCCATCGATCGCCAGCTCGACGACCACGGCTACATCCGCCCTGGCCTGGGCGACGCCGGCGACCGCGTGTTCGGCACGACGCCCGAGTAGGCTGGAAGCCAGATGGCCGAGGACGCGAAGATCCTGATCGAGACCGCCGTGCGCACCTTCCTCGACGAGGTGCCCGCGCTCAAGCCGCTGAAGGTCGTCGCCGGCGTGGACCTGCACGGTCGCGGCGACACCCAGCAGTTCCGCGTCGAGCTGCCCGACGTCGCGGTCACCAAGGCGATCCCCACCGACGCCAAGATCCGCGTCGAGATGCGCCGGGACTTCTTCAACGCCATGGTCGAGAACGGCGCGCGCGTCGCCGACTGGCGCGAGGCGTTCACCTACGGCCAGGCGAAGGCCAGCGGCATCGACCAGTACCTGCGGCTGATCGTCAACGTGGTCGAGCGCCAGGAGGAGCGCAACCGCACCAGGCGCGCCCGGCACTGAGCGGGCGACTCACGAGCCCGGGGAGTGCATCCGGGCCGCCGCGAGGGTGAGCTCGTTGCGCTCGAGCAGCACCTCGAGTGCCTCGAACGCGTCGTCGCTGAACTGCTGTCCCGCCAGCGAGCGGCACTCCGCGAACGCCGCCTCCACCGTCTTGCGCCCGGCGTACCAGCGGCTGCGCGTCATGACGTCCCAGGCATCGGCCATCGCCAGCAGCGCGGCGCCCTCGGGCAGCTCGTCGCCGCGCACGCCGAGCGGGTAGCCGCCGCCGTCGGGCTGCTCGTGGTGCGACGCGATCCAGCGGATCTGGACCTCGTCGAGCACGTCGGCCACGATCCGCGCCCCGAGCGCCGCGTGCTCGCGCATGACCACCCACTCGTCCGCGTCGAGGGCGCCGCGCTTGAGCAGGATGGTGTCGGGCACGCCGACCTTGCCCACGTCGTGCAGCAGCGCCGCCTCGCGCAGCAGCGCGACCTCGTCGGGGTGCCATCCGCGGACCTCCGCGAGGCGCCCGGCGAGGCTCGCGACGCGCTCGGAGTGCTCCTGCGTGGTCGGGTCCTTCGCGTCGATCGCCCGGGCCAGCGCGCGGAGCCCCAGCACCGCCTGCCAGCGGTCGAGCTCCTCGGTGCGCAGCCGGCCGCCCGGGTCACCGACGGTCGCGGGGTCATAGCGTCGGCAGCGGTCGCCGCCGGCCGCCTTGGCCGCCTGCAGGGCGACGCCCGCGCAGCGGATCAGGTCCTCCGGGCTGGCGGCCAGCGGGAGATCGCACAGCCCGGCCGAGACGGTCGTCTGCGTGCGGTGGCGAAAGGCGGTGCCGCCGACGAGCGCACGCGCGCGGTCGGCCGCCGCGTAGGCCTCCTCCGGGTCGCTCTCCACGAAGATGACGCCGAAGCCGTCGCCGGCCAGCCGGGCGACGACGTCCTCGTCGCGCACGCCGTCGCGCAGCACCTGGGCGATCTCGCCGAGCACGAGGTCGGCCTGCTCCACGCCGAGCTGGTCGTTGAGGCGATGGAAGCCGTCGATGTCGACGATGCCCACGGTGAGCGGGCGCCCGTGGCGCTGGGCCCGCGCGACCTCCTGCACGAGGCGCTCCCGGAACGCGCGGTGGTTCGCCAGGCCGGTCATCGCGTCGGTGCCCGCCTGCATGTCCAGGCGCGCGCGGTCCTCGGCGTTGGCGATCGCGGTGGCGACGAGGTCGGCGTAGTCGCGCAGCCGCTCGGCGTCCTCGGCCGAGAACGCGCGCGGGGTGCGATCGACGAGGGCGATCGCGCCCCACAGGCGGTTGGCGGAGTGCACGGGCGCCATCACCAGGCTGCGCCAGCCCAGCTGTCTGGTCCCGCGCGGGTCGTCGACCTCGAGGTCCTCCACGTTCAGCGCGGCGTCGTCGCGGCGCATGCGCGACACCGGGTCGTTGGGGGAGACGGGGTACACGTCGCCCACCGAGACGGTCAGGTCATAGCCGGGCTCGGCCCAGGTGCCGAGCACGATCACGCGGTCGCCGGGCTCCTCGAACCGCGCGATGCCGGCCGCCTCCGCCGAGAGGAGCCGCCCGGCCTCCGCGGACACGAGCGCGAAGATCGCCTGCGGCGGCAGGCCCGCCGCGACCGCGGTCGCCACGCGCCGCAGCGACGACTGGTCCCCGACGAGGTCGCGCTGGGTGCGCTCCAGCTGCGCCGTCTCGACGGACATGCGCCCGAGCCGCTCGCGCAACGCGACGACGACGCCCACGACGGCGAGCCCGGCCGGCACCGCGAAGGCCAGCTCGAGCAGCGCGTCCTCGCTGAACGCGGCCGGCTCGTAGGCCAGCGGCAGCGCGAGCACGACGGCGGCTGCGAGGACGTGCAGGAGCGTGACGGCGGGCGAGTGGAAGAGCGCCGCGTAGACGACGACGAGGATCAGGTAGCTCGAGGCCGGCGACTCGTGCGCGCCGGTGGCTGCTGCCAGCGCCGCGACCGCGGCGAGCATGAGCACCATCGCGGCGTGCGCGGCGCGGGTCGGCGAGCGGCCGCTGCGCGCGAGCGCCAGCAGGCCGAGCCCGATGGCGGCGCCGAGCGCGCAGACCGTGAGGACGACCCAGAGCGGGTCGCGGTCGCTGCCCGGCAGCAGGAGCGCCAGCGGCGTGGTCAGCGCGACCAGCAGCCACATCAGGCCGCTGACGCGACCCGCGAGGGATCCTTCCTGCGTGCTGCGCCCGCTGCCCGCCTCGGAGTCCGCCACCCGCTTCCTCGTCCGCTTCGAGATGCGCGCGTCAGGCTAACGGCGGGCCCGGCGGAAGCCGCGGCCCGATCAGGCCTGCTCTGCCGGGCACCACCACGTCGTGCGCCCGCCCACGGTGGCCCGCTGCAGGCCGGTCCCGCAGCGCGGGCAGCGCCCCTCGCGCCGGCGATGGGCGATCAGCGCTCCGGTGTGGACGCCGCCCTGGCGGATCGCCGAGCGCACGGCGGCGCGCAGCTCGCGGCGCAGGCGGTCCAGCTCGGCGGCGTCCAGCTCGCCGGCCGCGCGCAGCGGGCTCAGCCGGGCTCGCCACAGCGCCTCGTCGGCCAGCAGGTTGCCGACGCCGGCCAGCACCGACTGGTCCATGATCCGGGCCTTGAGCGGCGCCGTGCCCCGGCCGACGCGCGTGCGGAAGGCCTCGCGTGAGACGGTCGCCGCGTCCGGCCCGACGGCGTCGAGGTCCGGCTCCAGGCGCACCCGCCCGAGGCGGCGCCTGTCGCGCAGCACGAGCCGTCCGCCGTCGGCGAAGTGCAGGACGAAGCGGTCCCAGCGAGCGGGGCGCCCGTTCTCGCCGGCGGGCTTCGGATCGCCCGCCTCCGCGTCGTCGACGACGATCCGCCCGGCCATGCCGAGGTGCATCCCGAGAATGGGGCCGTCGCCGGACGTGTCGATCCACATCGCCTTGCCGCGGCGGTGCGCCGCGGTCAGCTCGCGGCCGACCAGCGCGTCGGACAGCTCGCCCGGCGCGTGCGGGCGGCACACGAACGTGTCGCCGTCCTCGACGGCGACGATGCGGCGGCGCAGCGCCGCCCGCTCGATGAGCGCACGCGCGCGCTCGACCTCCGGCAGCTCGGGCATCCGCTCCAGCCTAGGGCCGGCGGGCGCCCGAGCGGGCCGCGCTAGGCGGCGGGGCGCTCGGCCGTGATCATCTGCGAGCGAAGGCGCTTGGCCTGCTCGACCGCCTCGCGGCGCGAGCGCACGCCGAGCTTGCGCAGCAGGTTCTTGATGTGCGAGCGGACCGTCTCGGGCGAGAGCACGAGCGTCTCGGCGATCTGGTCGGTCGACTGCGCCTCGCAGAGCAGGTCGAGCACCTCCCACTCGCGTGACGTGAGCCGGCTGCGGACCGGCCGCAGCCCGGCGCCGTCGTCGCGCACGCGGCGCATGCCGTCGATGATGCGCATCGTGAGCTGGCGGGAGATGACCGCCTCGCCGCAGTGGGCCGCGCGCAGCGCGCGGGGCAGGGCGTCCAGGCCGACGCTCTTGCTCAGGAAGCCCGAGGCGCCGGCGCGCAGGCCGACGAGGCCGAGCTCGGCGTCGTCGCTCGCCGACAGCAGCACGATCGCGATGCCGGGCGCGCGCGCCAGGACGCCGCGGATGACCGCGACGGCGTCCGCGTCGGGCAGGAGCGCGTCCGCCAGCAGCACGTCGGGCTTGTAGAAGACGCTCAGCTCGACGGCTTCACGGCCTGAGCCTGCCTCGGCGATGACCGTGATCCCGCTCTGTTGCAGCCGATCGCGGATCGAGCGCCGGCTGTCCCGGTCACCGTCAGCGATGATCACCCGCAACGGCAGGTGCTGTCCACCGGCATCCATCTGCATCCGTCCTGTCCCCTCCGTGCTGTGCGTCGTGCCGTCCGCTCTCCACCCTTTACAACGGACGGGGGGGACGATTCTGCACGGGCTTGCGGGGGAACCCGCAGCAAAGGGACGCACGCCCCGCCCGGGCCGCGGCCGGCGGGGGTTTCGCAAACCGGGGAGCCGGCCATGGGGAGGGTGCCGGATTGATTCCCCGGTCAGAGCATGTTGGGGGCGGACTCCCTTGCCATGTCGGCGCGCATGCTCGTGCGATCCGGCCGCGTCCTCGGAACGGGGCGCACGACGCAGGATGCCGGTCCAAAGGGCGCGGAACGGGTGAAGTACCTCCCCTCAGTGCGCTGCGCGGAGCGGTTAGAGAGCGGCCGCGCCGTCGTACAGCTTGAGCACCCGCACGCTGCTCGGCGGCGCGGCGTCGATGCACAGCCGGCACAGCACGCACTCGTCGACGTTCTCCTCGACGATCGTCAGCCGGCCCTCGTCGCCCGTCGCGTAGATGTCGACGGGGCAGACCTCCTCGAGCTTGGCCGCGACGGCCGGATCGGCGGCCACCGCGTCGTCGACCTCGATGCCGATGAACAGCGCGTCCTTCCTCATCCGGCGCTCACCCCCGCGAGCTTGGCCCTCATGATCTCCGGGATCTGCGAGATCTCCTCCGCCACCGTGATGCCGGCCTCGCCCAGGCGCGCGATCTTCTCGGCCGCCGTGTCCTCCTTGCCCTCCACGATCGTGCCCGCGTGCCCGAAGCTCATGCCGGGCATCTCGTCCATGAAGCGCCCGGCCATGAAGGCGACGATCGGCAGGCGCGAGTCGTGCTCGGTCACCCACCGCGCCAGCTCGGCCTCCATGCGCCCGCCGGGCTCGGTGTAGATGACGATGCCGCGGGTCTCCTCGTCGGCCTCGAAGAGCCCCATCAGCTCGGCGTAGCTCGAGCCGATGATCGCGTCGCCGCCGATCGACACGGCGGTGGACTGGCCGAGGCCCGCGGCGCTCAGCGTCGAGGACATCTCGGTCGTCATGCCGCCCGAGCGCGAGATGACGCCGATCGGGCCGGGGGAGTAGGCCTTGGCGGCGTCCTTGGCCGGGCCGCCGATCCCGCCCATCTTGATCACGTCGGGCACGATGATGCCCAGGCAGTTGGGACCGATGATCCGCGCTCCGCGCAGGGTCGCGAGCTCGACCATCTGCGCGACGTCGGCACGGGGGATGCGCTCCGTGACGATGACGATCAGCTTGATTCCGTTCTCGATCGCCTCGAACACGGCGTCCTTGCAGAAGGCTGGTGGGACCGTGATGACGGACCCGTCGATCGGCCCCTCCCCGTGGTGGGCGACCGCCTGGTCGACCGTGTCGAACACCGGCACGCCGTGGACGTCACGCCCGCGGCGGCCCGGCGTCACGCCGCCGACCACCCGCGCGCCGCGCCCGTAGTCGAGGCACTCGCGCGTGAGGTTGACCGCCTCGCGGCCGGTGATGCCCTGCACGATGAACGTCGTGGTCTCGTCGATGAGGATGCTCACGAGCCGGCCTCCGCGCCGTGGACCGCCATCCGCGCGGCCTCGTGCATCGACACGCTGCGGTCGGCGTAGCGCACGCCGTAGCGCTCGAGGATCTTGAAGCCCTCCTCCTCCCACGCGCCCGGGATGCGGAAGATCGAGATCTTCTCCGCCGGGTCGTAGCCGAGATCGAGGCAGGCCTTGATGACGCCGCGGGCGACGATGTCCACGCGCGTGTTGGAGACGATCGACATCATCACCGCGATCTTGTCGACGCCGGGCTTCTCCAGCACCAGCCGCGCGAGGCCGGCCGCCTTGCGCACCGACGGGTTGCCGCCGATCTCGCAGTAGTTGGCCGGCCGGCCGCCGTGGGCGCGCACGGCGTCGAAGAGCGTGAGCGAGCCGCCGCCCGCGCCGATGACCAGCCCCAGGTCGCCGTCGAACTCGGTGACGTTGCCGGCCACGCCGCGGTGGTCCATGGCGTCGACCGCCTCGCCGGCCAGCTCGAACGGCGTGGGCTCGCGGGCCTGGCGCGTCTCCTCGTCGCCGACCCCGAGCTCGTGCAGCAGGGCCTTCTGGCGCGGCCGGGCCTCGTTCTCCATGTCCATGTGGGCGTCGAGCGCGACGAACGAGCCGTCCTGCAGCTCGCCGAGCGGGTTGATCTCGGCCAGCGTCAGGTCGCGCTCGACGAACAGCTGGGCCAGGCGCCTGACGATCGGCACGAGGCGGTTCAGGCGCGAGCCCGTGATGCCGACCGAGGCGATCACCTGCTTGGCCTGGAAGTCGCTCAGCGGCAGGATCGTCGAGAAGTGCCCGCGGCCGACGTGGTCGGGGTGCTGCTCGGCGACCTCCTCGATGTCGATGCCGCCCATGTCGCTGAAGAGCATCACCGGCTGCTTGCGGATGCCGTCCCACACGACCCCGGCGTAGAGCTCCTGCTTCACCGAGGCCTTCGGGTCGACGAGCACGCCGCGCGGCCTGTGGCCGTTGATCTCCAGCGCGAGGACGTCGGCGGCGTGCCGCTCGGCCTCCTCGGGGGTGTCGGCGAACTGCACGCCGCCGGCCTTCATGCGCCCGCCGGTCAGCACCTGGGACTTGATGACGACCGGCCCGCCGATGCGCTCGGCGATGCTGCGGGCCTCGGCGGCGTCGGTCGTGAAGCCGTAGTCGGTGACCGGGATGCCGGCGCGCTTGACGATCTCGCGCGCCTCGTACTCGTAGAACCTCATCGGCGCGAACCTACCTTGCCGTCATCCCGTAGGCCTCGGCCAGCGCGGGGTCCTTGCGGGCCAGCAGCTCGGCCAGGTCGACCATGACGCGGCACTGCTTCCAGGTGGCGTCGTCCTGCATCTTGCCGTCGATCATGTGCACGCCGCGCCCGTCCGGGATCGCCTCGATGACCTTGCGCGCGAAGGCGACCTCCTCGGGATCGGGGCTGAAGACCCTCTTGGCCACCTCGATCTGGGCGGGATGCAGCGACCAGGCGCCGACGCAGCCCAGCAGGAAGGCAGCGCGGAACTGCGTCTCGCAGCCGACGAGGTCCTTGATGTCGCCGTACGGGCCGTAGAAGGGCAGCGCGCCGACGGCGGCGCAGGCGTCGACCATGCGGGCGATCGAGTAGTGCCATGGGTCCTGCTGGTAGCTGGGGCGCGGGGCGTCCGGATCGTCCGGGTCGGGGTCGGCGATCGTCCGGTAGCCCGGGTGCCCGCCGCCGACGCGCGTGGTCTTCATGCGCCGGCTGGCGGCCAGGTCGGCCGGGCCGAAGCTCATCCCCTGGATGCGCGGGCTGGCCGCGGCGATCTCCTCGAGGTTGGCCACGCCGAGCGCGGTCTCGAGGATCGCGTGGATGAGGATCGGGCGGTCCAGGCCCGCCCTCGCCTCGAGCTGGGCCAGCAGCCGGTCGACGTAGTGGATGTCCCAGGGGCCCTCGACCTTGGGGACCATGACCACCGACAGCTTGTGGCCGATCTCGCCGACGACCTGGGTGAGGTCGTCGAGCACCCAGGGCGACTCGAGCGCGTTGACCCGCGTCCACAGGGCGGTCTCGCCGAGGTCGATCTCGCGGCCGACCTTGATCAGGCCGGCGCGGGCGGCCTCCTTGCGGTCGACCGGCACGGCATCCTCGAGGTTGCCCAGGAGGATGTCGACCGTGGGTGCGATGTCGGGCACCTTGGCGACCATCTTCTCGTTGGAGAAGTCGAGGAAGTGGATCATCCGCGAGGGCGTCACGGGGATCTCCGGCAGCGGGTCGGGAGCCCCGATCGCGAGCGGCCTGGCGAAGTCGCGGGGGTTGCGCATGGCCCTGGACGATATTGACCCGCGAGTCAACGGGGCAGCCCGCCTGGCAGACTCACGGCCATGAGCGAGCAGACCACCACCCCCGCGGTGGAGACCGATCAGGCGGCCCGCGAGGCCTCCGGAGCCCATCCCTACGGGCGCTACTTCGAGGAGTTCGAGGTCGGGGCCGTCTACAAGCACTGGCCGGCCAAGACGGTGACCGAGTCCGACGACCACCTGTTCTGCCTCATCACGATGAACCACCACCCGCTGCACCTCAACGACGTCTACGCGGCGCAGTCCCAGCAGGGCCGCAACGTCGTCGTCGGCCCGCTGGTCTACTCGCTGGCCCTGGGCATGAGCGTCTCCGACGTCTCGGGCAAGGCGATCGCGAACCTCGCCACGGAGGAGTTGAAGCACCCAGCGCCTGTCTTCCACGGTGACACCCTGTACTGCGAGTCCGAGGTGCTCGAGGCCCGTGAATCGCGCTCCAAGCCCGACCGCGGAACGGTCCGGGTGCACACGCGCGTGCTCAACCAGAACGGCGTGCTCGTGGCAGAGTTCAAGCGCCTCGTGCTCGTGCCGAAGCGCTCGGCGGGGGCCTCGGCGCCTTCCTCCGAGACCAACGTCGAGTAGCCAGACCAGCAACCCAAGGAGCCCGTGACCGACCGATGAGCCCGACGACGATCCCGACGAAGCACGAGAAGCTGGTGGCCTGGGTGGAGGAGGCGGCGGCGCTCACCGAGCCCGACGAGATCCACTGGTGCGACGGCTCGGCCGAGGAGTACGACCGGCTGTGCCAGGTACTCGTCGACGCCGGGACGTTCGAGCGCCTCGCCGAGGCCAAGAAGCCCAGCTCCTACCTCGCGCTGTCGGATCCGGGCGACGTCGCCCGCGTCGAGGACCGGACCTTCATCTGCTCGGTCGACGAGCACGACGCCGGCCCGACGAACAACTGGCGCGACCCCGACGAGATGCGCGAGACGCTGGGCGGGCTCTTCGGCGGCTCGATGCGCGGCCGCACGATGTACGTGGTGCCCTTCTCGATGGGCCCGCTGGGCTCGGACAAGAGCCACGTCGGCGTGCAGCTGACCGACTCGGCCTACGTGGCCGTGAGCATGCGGATCATGACCCGCATGGGCCAGGCCGCGCTCGACGTGCTCGGCGCCGACGGCGAGTTCGTGCCCTGCCTGCACTCGGTCGGCATGCCCCTCGAGGACCCCGCGGACGACGTCCCGTGGCCGTGCAACGCCGACAACAAGTACATCGTGCACTTCCCCGAGACGCGCGAGATCTGGTCGTTCGGCTCGGGCTACGGGGGCAACGCGCTGCTGGGCAAGAAGTGCCTGGCGCTGCGGATCGCCTCGGTCATGGCCCGCGACGAGGGCTGGATGGCCGAGCACATGCTGATCCTCAAGCTGACCTCGCCCGAGGGCGCCGTGAAGTACGTCACGGGCGCGTTTCCCTCGGCCTGCGGCAAGACCAACCTGGCGATGCTCGTGCCGTCGCTCCAGGGCTGGAGGGTCGAGACGATCGGCGACGACATCGCCTGGATGAAGTTCGGCGACGACGGGCGCCTCTACGCGATCAACCCCGAGGCAGGGTTCTTCGGGGTCGCCCCGGGGACCGGGGTCAAGACGAACCCCAACGCGATCGCGACGCTGCAGGAGAACTCGATCTTCACGAACTGCGCGCGCACGGACGACGGCGACGTCTGGTGGGAGGGTCTGACCGCTGAGCCGCCCGCCCACCTGATCGACTGGCACGGCGAGGACTGGACGCCGGACTCGGCGACGCCGGCGGCCCACCCCAACGCCCGCTTCACGACGCCCGCGGCGCAGTGCCCGGTCATCGCCCCCGAGTGGGAGGACCCGGCCGGCGTGCCGATCGACGCGTTCCTGTTCGGCGGCCGGCGCGCGACCGTCGTGCCGCTCGTCCGCGAGGCCTTCGACTGGGACCACGGCGTCTTCCTCGGGGCGACGATGTCGTCCGAGACGACGGCGGCGGCCGCCGGGGAGGTCGGGGCGCTGCGCTTCGACCCCTTCGCGATGCTGCCCTTCTGCGGCTACAACATGGCCGAGTACTTCGCCCACTGGCTCGACATCGGCGTGCGCGGGGACACCGCCAAGCTGCCGCGGATCTTCTACGTCAACTGGTTCCGCAAGGACGAGGGCGGGCGCTTCCTGTGGCCCGGCTTCGGCGAGAACAGCCGCGTCCTGGCCTGGATCTTCCGCCGCTGCGACGACGCCGTCGAGGCCGTCGACACGCCGATCGGGAGGGTGCCCGCGCCCGGCGCGCTGGACGTCAGCGGCCTGGACATCGCACCGGAGGCGCTCGAAGAGCTGCTGGGCGTCGACGTCGACGCGGCGCGGGCCGAGCTGCCGCAGGTCGCCGAGCACCTCGCCCGCTTCGGCGACGAGCTGCCCGGGCCGGTGCGCGAGCAGTTCGAGGCGTTGCAGCGGCGCCTGGCGTAGCGGCGGCAGGTGAGGGAGGCAGGCGGCCCGACCCGAGGGGGTGGGCTGCATTCCGCATGTATGCCATGCGGAATGTCGCCCACCCCAGCGCATGAGGCCGCGCTCCCTCACCAGCCGCTGTTCGCGGCGCCCACGGCGCTCAGCCCGGCGGATCCGGCACCATCGCCACCTCGATCCCCTCGGGATCGTGCAGCGTGCGCGCCTCGGCGCCGGCGGGCACGCGCAGCTCGAAGCGCTCCAGGCCCGCGCTGCCCGGTGGCGGCGGTGTGGCGCCGAGGGTCATCCAGGTGTTCGCGCCGACGTGGTGGTGGTAGCCGCCGCCCGCCAGGAACGCGGCCTGCGGCATGTGCGCCATGAGGTCGAGGCCCACGACGTCCTGGTAGAAGCGCGTGGCGCGCTCGACGTCGGCGACCTTGAGGTGGACATGGCCCACCGTCGTGCCCGCCGGCACGGGTGCCCCGGGCGACGGGACGCCTGGCCCTGCGGCGACGAGGTCGGCCAGGTCCAGCGGCGCGGTGTACATGTCGATGCTGCCGTCCGGCTGCCGCGGCCACGCCTCGACCGGGCGGTCGGCGTACAGCTCGACGCCGTTGCCGTCGGGGTCGCGCAGGTACAGCGCCTCGCTCACGCCGTGGTCCGAGGCGCCGGTCAGGCGCAGGCCGGCGGCGGCCACGCGGCCCAGTGCGTCGGCCAGGTCGGCGCGCGTGGGGTAGAGGAACGCGGTGTGGAAGAGGCCGGTCGTCCCGGAGGGCGGGATGCCGGCGGGCGCGCCGTCGAGGAGGCGCAGGACGGGCGGCCCGCCCGCGGACAGCGTCACGGACTCGTCGCCGGCGCCGTCCGCCTCGGCCGCGAAGCCGAGGACGTCGCGGTAGAAGCCCAGCGCGCGTCCCACGTCGGTCGTGCGCAGGTCGACGCGGCCCACGCGCGTGCCCGGCCCCAGCGGTTCGGCAGCCATGACGTCACCGTAGCGAGCGCCGCGACGCCGACCTATCCATGCGGTGCGGGGCGGCGTATGGTCGTCCGGTAGGCAGCGAGGAGGTGCATCGCCATGGACCGCGACAGCCCGCTCGGCCGAGGGTGGCTCGCCCTCTGGTGCTACGGCCTGGTGGCCGGCGTGGCGGTGGTCGTGCTCATCCTGGACGACCCCGCGCTCGCCGGGCATCGGGTGGCGGAGGTCCTGAGCGTCGTCGCGGCCTGGTCGTTCCTGGCCAGCGGGCTGATCGCCCTGCGCCGGCGGCCCGGCAGCCTCCCCGGCGTCCTGATGGTCGTCGTCGGCGTGATGTGGCTGACCGGCGGACTCATGGTCTTCTCGGACTGGCCGGCCGTCTTCACCGCCGGCATCGTGCTCAACGACGCGTGGGCGGTCCCCTTCGTGGCGCTGCTCGTGTCGTTGCCCTCCGGCCGCCCGAGGACGAGGCGCGACCTGCTGCTCATCGCGCCGTTCGCGGTCGCCGTGATCCCGCTGGAGCTGGCGTGGCTGGCCTTCCTCGAGACCGGGCCGCCCGGCAACGCGCTGCTGATCTCGGACGACCCGGGCGTGGCCGACGCCATCGACACCGCGCAGCTGACGCTCCTGACCGGCGGGGCGCTGGCGCTCATCGCGGTCCTCGTCGGCCGCTTCAGGGCGGCCAGCGCCCCGCTGCGACGCCGGCTCACGCCGATCCTCGCCGGGGCGCTCGTGCTGCTGCTCGTGCCGGCCAGGCTCAGCGTCGAGAAGATCACCGACAGCACGGCGCCCGAGTGGCTCACGATCGCCACCGTCGTCGCGTTCATCGCGGTGCCGATCGCCGTGCTCGTCGACATGCTGCGCGCGCGCCTCGCGCGCTCGGCCGTCGGCGAGCTCGTGCTCGCCCTGCGCTCCGACCCGGCGCCGGGCGCGCTGCGCGCGGCGCTGGCCCGCGCGCTGGGCGACCCCTCGCTCGTCCTCGCCCCCTGGCTGCCGGAGTACGAGACCTACGCCGACCTCGACGGCAAGCCGGTGCAGCTGCCGGCCGACCCGCGCCGCGTCACGACGCTGGTGGACCGCAACGGCACGCCGGTGGCCGCGCTCGTGCACGACCCGTCGCTGAGCGAGGAGCCCGAGCTGCTGGACGCCGTCGGCGCGACGGCCGCCATCGCCGTCGAGAACGCGCGGCTCGAAGCCGAGCTGCTGGCCCGCGTCGACGAGCTGCGCGCCTCGGGCACGCGCATCCTCGAAGCCGCTCAGGGCGAGCGGCGGCGCCTGGAGCGCGACCTCCACGACGGCGCCCAGCAGCGCCTGGTCGCGCTGAACCTCGAGCTGAGCATGCTCGAGGCGCGCCTGCGCGACGACCCCGAGACCCGCGCCGCCGTCGCCCAGGCCCGCGGTGAGCTCGCGCAGTCGCTCGGGGAGCTGCGCGAGCTGGCCCGCGGCCTGCATCCCGCGGTCCTGACCGGCCACGGCCTGCCGGTCGCGCTCGACAGCCTCGCGGCGCGGGCGCCCGTGCCCGTCCGGCTCGACATCGCGCTCGACGGCCGCCTGCCCGAGCCCGTCGAGGTGGCCGCCTACTTCCTGGTCTCCGAGGCCCTGACCAACGTGGCGAAGTACGCACACGCCTCCACGGCCAGCGTGGAGGTCAGCCAGGCCAACGGCGACGTGGTCGTGCAGATCGCCGACGACGGGGTCGGCGGCGCGACGATGGACGGCGGCTCGGGACTGCGGGGGCTCGCCGACCGGGTCGAGGCGCTCGGCGGTCGCCTGCGGGTGGACAGCCCGGCGGGAGAGGGCACGCGGATGCGGGCGGAGATCCCCTGCGCGTAGCGATCGCCGAGGACGGGGCGCTGTTCCGGGAGGGCCTCGCGCGCGTCCTGGACGATGCCGGGTTCGACGTCTGCGCACGGTGCGCGACCGCCGAGGAGCTCCTGGACGAGGTGCAGCGAAGCCCGCCCGACGTCGCCATCGTCGACATCCGCATGCCGCCGACGCACACCGACGAGGGCGTGCGCGCCGCGCTCCACATCCGCGCGCGCCACCCGTCGGTCGGGGTGCTGGTCCTCTCGCAGTACGTCGAGCTCGGGCTCGCCATGGAGCTCCTGTCGGATTCCGTCGAGGGGCGCGGCTACCTGCTCAAGGACCGCGTGGGGGACCTGCGCGAGTTCGCCGAGGCGGTGCGCCGGGTGGCGGAGGGAGGCTCGGCAGTCGACCCGGCGATCGTGTCCGCGCTGCTGCGCCGACACCGGGGCCTCGACCCGATCGACGCCATCACGCCGCGCGAGGGGGAGGTCCTCGCGCTCATGGCCGAGGGCCGCTCCAACCAGGGCATCGCCGATCGCCTCGGGGTCTCCGAGCGCGCCGTGCAGAAGCACATCACGGCGATCTTCCGCAGGCTCGGGCTCGAGGAGGCGCACGACGACCATCGGCGCGTGCTCGCGGTCCTGGCGTTCCTGCGGGCGCACCGCTAGCGGGGGCCACTGGGGGTGAACGAGGACGTACCCCGTGCCGCGGGGTCGCCCCATCGGCGGGGCCACGGCCCGCTGGGATCGTCGCTGCCATGCACACCATCACCATCCCCACCAGGCAGGCGCCGGCCTCTGCCGTCGTCCGTGCGACCGGCGTCACGCGCCGCTACGGCGACGGCGACACGGCCGTCGACGCGCTGCGCGGCGTGTCGCTGGAGATCGCCAGCGGCAAGCTCACGGCCATCATGGGCCCGTCCGGCTCGGGCAAGTCCACGCTGATGCACATCCTCGCGGGCCTCGACCGGCCGACGGCAGGCGAGGTGACGATCGCGGGCGCCGACATCACCAGGCTGGACGACTCGGCGCTGACGATGCTGCGCCGTGAGCACATCGGGTTCATCTTCCAGTTCTTCAACCTGCTGCCGATGCTCACGGCCGAGGAGAACGTGGTGCTGCCGCTGCAGATCGCGGGCGAGCGGCCCGACCCGGCCTGGCTGGCCGAGCTGCTGCAGCGCACCGGCCTCACCGAGCGCCGCGGCCACCGGCCCTCCGAGCTGTCGGGCGGCCAGCAGCAGCGCGTGGCCATCGCCCGCGCGCTCGTCTCGCGCCCGACGGTGATGTTCGCCGACGAGCCGACCGGCAACCTCGACTCCACGATGGGCGCCGAGGTGCTCAGGCTCCTGCGCCAGGCCGCCGAGCTGGGCCAGACCACGATCATGGTCACCCACGACGCGCACGCCGCGGCGATCGCCGACCGCGTCCTGTTCCTGGCCGACGGCCACATCGTCCGCGACCTCGGCCGGTCGACCGCCCACGAGATCCTCGCGACCATGGAAGAGGTCACGGAGCGATGACCCGCGTCGCGCTGAAGGGCCTGCTCGGGCGCAAGACCCGGGCGATCCTGACCTCGCTGGCCATCGTGCTCGGCGTGGCCATGATCAGCGGCACGTTCGTCCTGACGGACACGATGGAGAAGGCCTTCACCGGCGTCTTCGGCAGCGCCTACGAGAAGACCGACGTCGTCGTCACCGGCAAGGAGATCGTCAAGGGATCCGCGAGCCCCCCGACCGTTCCAGCCTCGCTCCTGACCCAGGTCAAGGCGCAGCCGGGCGTCGAGGCCGCGACCGGCACCCTCACGGACACCGTCCGGCTCGTCGACGATCGCGGCGAGACGATCGGCGGCACGAACAGCGAGGGCATCGGCTTCGGGGTCGACCCCCGGCAGCCGCGCTTCGCCCCGATCGAGCTGACCTCGGGGACGTGGGCCAAGGGCCCCGACGAGGTCGTCATCGACACCACCACCGCCAAGGACGACCACTACGCGATCGGTGACACGATCGGCGCCACGGCCGACGGGCCGGTTCGCCGCTACCGGATCACGGGCATCGGCAAGCTCGGCGGCGCGGAGATCGGCGGGTTGACGCTCGCCGCCTTCGACGTGCCGACGGCGCAGGCCGTCCTGGACAAGCCCGGCGTCTTCGACGAGATCGACGTCGCCGCGAAGCCCGGCGTCTCGCAGGCGCAGCTCGCTCGCGAGGTCGAGGCGCTCGTGCCGGCGACCGCCGAGGTCAAGACGGCGGACGCCCAGGCCGAGGACGCCTCGAAGGAGGTCGGATCGGCGATCGGGATCATCCGCAAGTTCCTGCTCGTGTTCGGCGGCATCGCGCTGCTCGTCGGGTCGTTCGTCATCTTCAACACGATCTCGATCACGATCGCGCAGCGCACCCGCGAGCTGGCCACCCTGCGGACGCTCGGCGCCACCCGCCGCCAGGTGCTGCGGTCGGTGATGCTCGAGACGCTCGTCATCGGCGTGGTCGCCTCGGCGATCGGGCTCTTCCTGGGCCTCGGCATCGCCAAGGGCCTGGAGGCGCTGTTCGCGGCCTTCGGCGCGGAGCTCCCCAAGGCGTCCACCGTGCTGTCGTCGCGGACGGTCCTCGTCTCGCTCGCCGTCGGGACGCTCGTCACGCTGATCGCCGGCCTCGTGCCCGCCTTGCGCTCCACGCGCGTGTCGCCCATCTCGGCGGTGCGCGAGGGCGCGACGCTGCCGCGGACCAGGTTCGCACGGCTGCGCCCGTACGTCGCGGGCGCGGTCTCGGTGCTCGGCGTCGCGGCGATCGCCAACGGTGTCTTCGGGGGCGGTGACGCGAGCAGCGTCCTGGCGTCGATGGGCGCCGGCACCGTCCTGCTGTTCGTCGGCGTGGCGATGATGGCCAGCCACCTGGTGCGGCCGCTGGCGGCGCTGGTGGGCCGTCCCGCCCGCAGCCTCGGCGGCGCCCCGGGCCGGCTGGCGGCCGAGAACTCCGTCCGCAATCCCGGCCGCACCGCTTCGACGGCGGCGGCGCTGATGATCGGGCTCGCGCTCGTGACCTTCGTCGCCACGCTCGGCAACGGCCTGCGCGGCGCGTTCGGCGATGCGCTGGACAAGCAGCTGCGCGGCGACTACGTCGTGTCGGTCGACAGCGACTCCGACAGCGCCGTGCTCTCGACGTCAGCCGGTGAGGCGATCGCGAGGACGGAGGGCGTGACGGTGTCCTCGAGCGTGCGCAGCGACAGGGCGCGCATCCTCGGCGAGGACGCCGACGTCGTCGGCGTCGAACCGGCGACCATCACGCGGGTCTACGGCTTCGCGTGGTCGGAGGGCTCGGATCGTGTGCTGGCCGGCCTGCGCGCCGGCGCCGTCGTCGACAAGGGCTATGCCGAGAAGCACGGCCTGGAGGTCGGGGGCACGCTGGCGATGCAGACGCCCGACGGCACGAAGCAGACGCTCGCGGTGCGGGGCATCTACAAGGTGCAGGCCGAGCAGCTGCTCGGCGGCGTCGTCATCGACCGGGCGACCTTCGACCGTGCCTTCCCGCAGCCCCGTGACGGCCACACGTTCGTGAAGGCCGAGCCCGGGTCGCAGGCCGCCCTGCAGCAGACGCTCGCGCGGTTCCCCGACGCGAAGCTCGACACGAAGGCGGCGTACATCGACGCCGCCCAGAAGGATCTCGACACGTCGCTGATGCTGTTCTACGTGCTGCTCGCGCTGTCGGTGATCGTCAGCCTGTTCGGCATGGTCAACACGATGATCCTGTCGGTGTTCGAGCGGACGCGCGAGCTGGGCATGCTGCGCGCGCTGGGGATGACCCGCCGGCAGACGCGCCGGATGGTGCGCCAGGAGAGCGTCATCACGGCGCTGATCGGCGCGGCGCTCGGGCTGCCGCTCGGCGTGTTCCTGGCCGGGATCGTCACCCAGGGCTTGTCCGACCAGGGGATCGGGTTCCACCTGCCGCTCGCGCCGCTGGTGGTCTTCACCGCCGTCGCCGCGATCGCGGGCGTGCTGGCGGCGGTGCCGCCGGCGCGGCGCGCCTCGCGCCTGGACGTGCTGCGCGCGCTGCAGTACGAGTGATCGACCCGGTGGTCTCCGTCATGGGTCGCGTCGGGTTTGGCGTGCGAGACGCCCGCCAAACGCGGCGGGACCTGTGGCGGGGGCCACCCTTAGTGGGGGTCGTCGCCCGTCGAGGCCGGCGGGCGCGACTCCTCGGCGAGCGACGTGATCGAGAGGTGGCCGCGGGCGGCGCTCCTCGAGCACCTCCGTGGCCTCCTCGGCCGAGCGGGCGTACAGCTCGACGAGCAGGTGGACGACGATGCGGTCGTCCTCGTGCTTGTGGAAGCGCACGTGGGTGAAGAACTCGCGCGTGCCGTGGTCGCCGAAGGCGGCGTAGGACAGCGAGTCGCCGGCCTCCGGGCCCGAGCAGGTCTCGACGTCGTCGGCGTCGACGGTGACCGTGACCGAGGCGACCCACGGCGTGCCGGCGATCATCCGCTCCCAGCGGTCCTCGATCGGCTCGACGCGGCCATCGCGGAAGCCGAGGTGGGGCTGGTCGTGCATGCAGTCCAGGCACTGCACGACCGCCTCCTGGAGCTCGTCGACGACCTCCGAGCGCTCGCCCGTCTCCGGGTCGATGCGGTGGATGCCCTCGTAGTGCACCTGCACCTCGAGGTCGCGCGACCAGCAGCGGTAGCAGCGCAGCCATGCCTTCGTGTCGACGGAACCCTCCATCACGCGTCAGTCTAGGCTCCCGCATGCCCGGCACCGTCCTCGACGAGGCTCGCGCTGGCGTCGCGACGCTCACGCTGAACCGGCCGGAGCGCCGCAACGCGATCACGCCCGGAGCTGATGGCCGACCTGCGGGCGGCGCTCGAGCGGGCGTGGGAGGACGATGACGTCCGCGTCATCCGGCTGCGCGGCGCGGGCCGCGGCTTCTGCGCGGGCTACGACATCGGCTGGGGCGCGGCCTCGATGCTCGCGGCCGAGGGCGACGAGCCGTGGGACCCGATCGCCGACTACCGGACGATGTCGCGCTTCGTCGAGGGCTTCATGGCCCTGTGGCGCTCGCCCAAGCCGGTCGTGGCGCAGGTCCACGGCTTCTGCGTGGCGGGCGGCACGGACCTCGCGCTGTGCAGCGACCTGATCGTCTGCTCGCGAGGACTGCCGCATCGGCTACCCGCCGGCGCGCGTCTGGGGCTCGCCCACGACGGCGATGTGGATGTACCGCCTCGGGCCTGGAGCGCTCCAAGCGGCTGCTGCTCACCGGCGACGCGATCGACGGCAGCCGCGCCGTCGAGTGGGGCCTGGCCTCCGAGGCCGTGCCCGACGACGAGCTGGAGGAGGCCGGGTTCGCCCTCGCCGCCGCGCGTCGCGCAGCTGCCGGCCAACCAGCTGCACATGATGAAGCTGCTGGTCAACCAGGCCTTCGAGCAGCAGGGGCTGGCCACCACGCAGCTCATCGGCACGCTGCTGGACGGCGCCGCCCGCCACACGCCCGAGGGGGCGGCCTTCACGCGGCGCGGCATGGAGGACGTGCGCGAGGCCGTGCGCGAGCGCGACGCGCCGTTCGGCGACTACGGGCAGGGGCCGACGACGGCGTGAGCGGGCCGCTCGGCGTGCTGCTCGCCGGCGGCGCGGCGCGGCGGATGGGGGGCGACAAGCTGCGCGCGCCGCTGCGCGGGCGACCGCTCGCCGTCTGGGCGCTGGACGCGCTGTGCGGCGCGTGCGACGAGGTCGTGGTCGCGGCCAAGGCGGGCACGGCGCTGCCGGCGCTGCCCCCGGGCGTCCTGCGCCTGGACGAGCCCGACGAGCCGCGCCATCCGCTCGCGGGCGTCGTCGCGGCGCTGCGTCACGCCGGCCCGGGCCGCTCCGTGCTCGCCGTCGCCGCCGACCTGCCGCTCGTGCCCGCGCCGCTGCTGCGCGAGCTCATCGCCGCGCCGGCCGAGCACGCGGTGGCGGTCGCGGGGGAGCGCGTGCAGCCGCTGTGCGCGCGGCTGGGGCCGGCGGCCCTCGGCCCGCTCGAGGCGGCCCTCTGGGCGGGCGAGCCCGCCACCCGGGCGGTGCTGGTTCTGCGGCCGGCGCGCGTCGAGGCACAGCCGGCGTGGCTGCTGAACGTCAACACGACCGAGGACCTCGCGGCGGCGGAGGCGCTGCTCGGCCTGATCCATCCGCCGCGGCTGCCAGCGTGCCGGGCGTGCTGCTCCTGGCCCGCCTCGTCTGCTCGGAGGCCGTGTGCGCCGGCCACGTCCTCGAGATCCATACGGGGACGCTGGCCGAGCTCGAGACGCTGGCCTGCGAGTGCGGCTGCGCCCTGCACGTCATCGCCTGGCCGGACGTCGTCGACGGCTGACGCGCGCGCAGACCCTCCCCTCTGCTAGACCACGCCCCATGCCGATTCTCGCGGGGCTCATCTCACTTGGCCGCTTGCTCTTCGGCGTCGCCTTCATCGCGGAGCCAAACCTCATGGAGCGGGCCTGGATCGGGAAGCAGGCGCGGCTGCCTGGCGCACAGCTGCTCACGCGCGCGGTGGGCGCTCGTGACCTCGCGCTCGGACTCGGCGGCCTACAGGCTCTGTCGCGCAACGACGGCTCGGCGCGGCCGTGGCTGGCGATTGCGGGAGTCTGCGACGCGGTCGACTTCGGCGCCACCTGGACAGCGGGCCGAGGCATCCCGCGCCAGGCGCGCACCGGCGTGCTCGCGATCGCGGGCGTGTTCGCGCTGCTGTCAGCGATTGCGGCAGTCGGGATCGGGCGCTCGGGACACGCGGAGCGTACTCCGGCCCCGGAGAGCTAGACCGCGTGCTCTGACTCGCCCGCGACGGACAGGGCCCCCAGCGTGGTCGCTGCCAGGGCCGTGGCAGCCATCAACCCGGCAGTTGGACCGGGGACGGCGCCGCGGCGCCATTCTGTTGCGATCGCGAGGAAATCGAGCGCGTCGACGGCCGGCTGGAGTCGCCACCACTGATCGCGGTTGGTGCCGGTGGCCGCGTACATCCCAGCAGCAAGTGACAGGTTGCGGATGCCCCACATGCGGCCGATCACCGGCAGCTGTGGGTTGTCATCGGGATCGAGGAAGAAAGCCTTGCCGGCAAGCCGCGGCGCGAGAAGCGCCGAGATGCCGAGCGCAGTTCGCGCGCACAGCAGCGCGCGGCCCGTGGGAGTGCAAGGAAGTGCCACCCGGTGAAGTGTCATGCCTCGTCGGGATGGTCTCAAGACCACTCGAGTTGCCCGCTGAGGGCCTGCCGGGGTACGCGAGTGACGTGCCGCGCCGCCGTGCTACGCCGGCACCGGGGCGGGCCGCGGCCCGTCGGCGTCGCCGGGCTTCTTGGGGGCCGGGGGCTGCTTGGGCGGGGCGGCGTCACCCTCGTCGCCGACGCGCGGCAGCCACTCGAGCCAGCGCGGGAGGTACCAGTTCCAGTCGCCGAGGAGCTTCATCGACGCCGGCAGCAGCACGCCGCGGATGATCGTCGCGTCGATCAGGACGGCGGCGGCCAGCCCGAGGCCCATCTCCTTGAAGTCGATGAAGGTCAGGGTGACGAAGACCGCGAACACGCCGACCATCACGATGGCGGCGCTGGTCACGGTCCCGGCGGTGGTCGAGATGCCCTGCTTGACGGCCTCGTCGTTGCTCATCCCACGGTCATAGAGCTCGCGGACACGCGAGAGGATGAACACGTGGTAGTCCATCGAGAGCCCGAAGAGGACAACGAACAGGAACAACGGAAGCCAGTTCGCCACCCCGCCGTTGGAGGTGAACCCCAGGAGCGACTCGCCGTGGCCCTGCTGGAAGACCAGCACGAGCACGCCGTAGGCGGCACCGACCGAGAGCAGGTTGAGGATGATCGCCTTGATCGGGATCACGATCGAGCGGAACGTGACGAGCATCAGCACGAACGCCAGTCCGAACACGAAGGCGAAGATCAGGGGCAGGCGGCTGTTGAGCTGGCTCGCGAAGTCGGCCGAGCTGGCCGCATCGCCGCTGACGTTGACCGCCGTCTGCGGGGCCTTGCCGACGGTCGCAGGGATGATCTCGTCGCGCAACTCGTCGAGGGCGCTGCATAGCCGATGCGTCGGTGCCGGTGCCGCGCGTCGGAACCGTGACCTGGGCGACCGTGCCGTCGCGGCTGTAGTCGACGTTGGTTCCCGGCCGGAAGGCATCTGAGCTGTTCACCCGGTCGCGCAGGGCGGTGATGCCGGCGGCAGCGGCGCCGGAGCGCACGTTGTCCGCCTCGACCACCACGATCGCCGCGACGCCCTCGGCCGGGAACACGGCCTTGACCTTGTTGTAGGTCTGGATCGCGGGGATGCTCTGCGGAAGGTCGTCGACCCCGCTGGTGACGACCTTCATCTGGAGCGCGGGGATCGCGAGCGCCACCAGGAGCCCGCCGGCGAGCACGATCGACAGGACGGGCCGTGCCAGGACGCGGTCGGTGAGCGCCGTCCAGAAGCGCGACTGGCCCGCGGGACGGCGCCGGCCGAGCACCGGGATCCGTCCCTTCTCGACGCGGTCCCCGAGCCAGGACAGCATCGCGGGCAGCACCGTCAGCGAGGCGAACACGGCGATGGCGACGACGAGGATCGCCCCCTCGGCGAAGGAGATGAAGGCCTTGTCGCCGCTGATGAACATGCCCGCCATCGCGACGATCACGGTCACGCCGGAGATCAGCACGGCGCGCCCGGAGGTCGCCGCGGCCGTCTCGAGCGCGGCGCGCTCGCTGCGCCCGGCGGCGCGCTCCTCGCGCTCGCGTCTCAGGTAGAACAGCGAGTAGTCGACACCGACCGCCAGGCCGATCAGCAGGATGACCGCCGGGAGGTTGGCGTCGTTCGGCACGAGCGCAGCTCGGGAGCGCGACGAGGCCGAGGGCGGCCATGACCGCGGTGATGCCCATCAGCAGCGGCAGTCCTGCGGCCACCAGCGTGCCGAACGTGATGGTGAGGATGATCAGCGTGATCGGCAGGGAGAGCTCCCCCGCCTTCTTGAGGTCGTCGGTGATCGTCGCGTTGATCGCCTTGGCGCCGCTGGCGCCGCCGGACTGCTCGACGACCAGGTCCGGATGTCTGGACTGTACGGCGGCGGTGGCGGCGAGGCTGGGATCGACCCGGTCCTTGGCCTCGGTCGAATCGCCCGCGATCTCGAAGTTCACCAGGGCGGCGTGCCCGTCGGCCGAGACGTCGCCGCCGCGCGGCCAGCGGCGACTTGACGTTCTCGACGTACTGCAGCTTCGAGAGGCGCCCCGTCACGTCCTCGACCGCGGCTCGGAACTCCGGGTCCTTGACGGTGAGCTTGTCGCTCTGGACGAACACGACCTCCTCGACCGGCCTCATGCCGGCGCGGTCGAGCGCCTGCTCGGCGCGGTGCGACTCACCCGAGAACTGATCGACGTCGGAGATCTGCGTCGTGCCGGCCGCGTTGCCGAGGGCGAAGACGACGAGGACGAAGCCGAGCCAGCCCCAGATCGCCTTCTTGCGGTGCCGGCCGCTCCACGCGGCGATGCGGGCCGCGTAATGGTGCGAGTGCTTCGACGAGGAGGTGGACATGCAGGGCTCCGAGCGCTTGCGTTCAGCGCCCGACCGCTGTGGATCGAGCACCATGCGCCGGCCGAGGGTCGGAGCCGGAGAAACGTCGCCCGCCGTGGTTTGAGGCGAAGCGACGACCGAACCATACACCCCGGCGGCGAGGCGACGCAAGACGCCGCGTAGGCGATCTAGACTTGACGTGGCCGGCGTCGCTGATGAGCTACCGCGAGACCGAGCATCTGCGCGTCCTGATCGCCAACGAGCGCAAGGACCGCCTTGCCCTCGTCGCCCCGATCGTGGTGAGCCTCGGACACGAGGTCATCGCGCGCGAGATCGACGTCGAGGACGTCGGCGCCGTGACCGCGAGGGAGCGACCCGACGTCGCGCTCGTCGGACTCGGGGAGAGCTCGGAGCACGCGCTCGCGCTGATCGACAAGATCGTTCGCGAGGCCGCCTGCCCGGTGATCGTGCTGATCCACGCGCGCGATCCCGACTTCGTCAAGGAGGCGTCCAAGCGAGGCGTCTTCGCGCACATCAGCGACGCCGACGTCGAGGACTGGCAGAGCTCGATCGACATCGTGCTGCGCCGCTTCGCCGAGTACCACGACCTCGAGGGTGCGTTCGGCCGCCGCGCCCTGATCGAGCGCGCCAAGGGCATCCTCATGGAGCGCCACGGTGTCGACGAGGCGAGCGCGTTCGAGATGCTGCGAGAGCACTCGCGCATCGACAACCGCAAGCTCGTCGACCTCGGCATCCGCGGTCGTCGATGGTCACCGCCTATTGCCGACGCAGGCGCGCGCGAGCTAGAGCATCCCGTTGTCGTTCTTCGACGTCGGCGGGATGACCTGGAGCACGTCCCAGTGCTCGACGATCTTGTCGTTGTCGTCGAAGCGGAAGATGTCGATGCCCGCGTAGTCGTGGTCGCCCGGCCACTGCTGGAAGCAGTGCAGGACGACGAGATCGCCCTCGGCGATCGCCCGCCTGAACTCGACACGCTTGCCGGGGTACTCCCGCGCCATCCGCTCGAAGTACTCGACGAATGCGTCCTTGCCGTCGCCGACGTCCGGGTTGTGCTGGATGTACTCGGTCGCCGACGTACTGCTCGATCGCCTCGCGCGGGCGGCACTGGTTGAACATCAGGTCGTAGAAGGCCATGGCGGCCCGCTTGCGCTCATCGAGGGTCATTGCCGCGCGGCGAGGATGGGAGAGGGAATCGTCGCGTCCGCCCGACCGTAGAGCCCCGGACGGCGTCAGGAGACCGGTCAGGGTCGCTGTGGCGGACACTCACCGACACTGCGTCGCGTCCGTCGCCGCGGTCGTCCATCGCGGCCTCGGCGCCGGTCGCGCTCAGCCGCAGCAGCGTGACCGGCCGGGCCCGCCCGGCGCGCAGGCGCTTGGCCCACGACGAGCCTGACGCGGCGACATCGCCCGGCGTCGCCGGCCGGGCCTCGACGAGGCGCAGGCCGTGGCGCGCGTAGGCCGCCGCGAGCTCGGCCGGCGCAGGGATCGCGGGCAGCCCGTCGCGCGGCACGACGGAGAGCAGGACCGTGCCCGTCGCCCCGGGCGCCAGCACCCGCGCCGCGCCCGCCAGCACCGCGTCGTCCTGGCCGAGGATGCCGCGCAGCAGCGATCCCCACGGAAAGCTGATGGTCAGCGTGTTCGCGACGCCGTGCAGCGCTTACGGCGGGTGCTCGGCCGCGGCCACGGCGAACAGCGCGTTGGGCAGCGCCCCGCGACGTGCCGCGCGACGCGAGGCCTCGGCCATGCCGGCCGCGTTGGCGTCGACGCCTACGACGAGCGTGTCGGGGCGCGCGGCAGCAGCCGCGAGGACGTGCCGGCCGTCACCCGTGCCCAGGTCGATCGCCACCCCGGCGTAGCGGGCGGTGAGCTCTGCGACCTAGCCGACGTCGAGCTCGAGGAGCCTGCGACCTGAGACCACGCGGAGCATGTGGCGAAGGGTAACCCCGCCGCGGGCCCGTGGGGTGCGGTCAGCCCCCGATCGCGCTCATCGTGCGCGCCGGCTGCACGAAGCCCGCGTCGTTGACGTGGTGCTTGAGCTCCTTGCGCCACACCGCGTCCCGGATGACGGCCTCGAGCTCGTCGTCGGTCGCGCCGTCGCGCAGGGGGCCGCGCAGATCGGTCTCGTGCAGGGAGAACAGGCAGGTGCGCAGGGTGCCCTCGGCGGTCAGGCGGATGCGGTTGCAGTCGCCGCAGAACGGCTCGCTCACGGGGTTGATGAAGCCGATGCGGCCGTTCGCATGGCCGTCGGCGAAGCGGTAGGTGCGCGCCGTGGCGCTGGGCTCGCGCGGGAGCGCCTGCAGCGGATGGACCGCATGGATCGCGGCGCGGATCTCCTCGCCCGTCAGCACGTCCTCGCGCGACCACGCGCGGTCGGCGTCCAGCGGCATGAACTCGATGAAGCGCACCTCGTAGGGGTGCTCGCGGGCGAACTCGGCGAAGGGGATGACCTCCTCCTCGGTGAACCCGCGCAGCGCGACCGCGTTGATCTTGATCGTGCCCGGCCGGGCGACCGCGGCCAGCGCCTCGACACCGGCCAGGACGCGCGGCAGCGCGTCGCGGCGCGTCATCGCGTAGAAGCGGTCGCGCTGCAGCGAGTCGATCGACACGTTGAAGCGCATGACGCCGGCGTCGACGAGCGCCGCCGCGTCGCGCTCGAGCAGGAAGCCGTTGGTCGTCAGGGAGAGGTCGTGCACGCCGGGCACGCGCGCGAGCATCGCGGCCAGCCGCGGCAGCTCGCGGCGCACGAGCGGCTCCCCGCCGGTCAGCCGCACGTCGCCGACGCCCATCGAGGCCAGCACGCCGACCACGCGCTCGAGCTCCTCGAAGCTCAGGACGGCGTCGCGCTCGAGCCAGGCCAGGCCCTCGGCCGGCATGCAGTACTGACAGCGGAAGTTGCAGCGGTCGGTCACCGAGACGCGCACGTCGCCGATCCGCCGGCCGTGGCCGTCGACGAGGGGAGCGCGGGTGGCCGCCATCACCAGAGCGTAGATGATGGCGCCGTGCGCTCCGTGCCCTTCACGCTGCTCGACGTGTTCGCGGTGCGCCCGCTGGAGGGCACGCTCCACGCGGTCGTCGACGAGGCCGACGGCATCGGCGCGCAGGCCATGGCGACGCTGGCCCGTCGCCTACGGCTGCCCGAGACCTCCTTCCTGCAGGCCAGCGACAGCCCGACCGCCGACTACCGCCACCGGATCTTCACGATCGAGAGCGAGATCCCGTTCGCAGCCCATCCCTCGCTCGGCGCCGGTGCCGTGTGGTGCCGGCGACGCGGGCGCCCGCGGACGGAGGTCGTGCAGTCCACCGGCGCGGGGGAGCAGCGCCTGGAGGTGGCGCTCGACGGGCGCAGCGGGGAGGTGGCCATCCACCAGAATCCGGCGGTCTTCGGAGCCGAGATGGACGGCGGCGCGCTGCTCGAAGGGCTCGGCCTGCCGCGCGGATCGGGCCATCGCACGCTTCCGGCGCAGCTCATGTCGACCGGCCTGGCCACGGTGATCGTGCCGCTCGCCGAGCACGGCGCGCTGTCGCGGATACGCGTCGACTGGACGAGGCTCGCTCCGGCGCTCGCGCCGCTGACCGACGTCGCCGTGCTCAACTGCTACGTCGTGGCCCAGCGCGACGCGGGCCGCTGGTCGGCGCGCTGCTTCGCACAGGACATCGGCGGCGGCGAGGACCCGGCCACCGGCTCGGCGGCGGGGCCGCTGGGCGCGTACCTGCGCGAGCGGACCGGGGTCGAGCACATCGTCGTCGACCAGGGCGTCGACCTCGGGTCACCGAGCCGCCTGACCGTCGACACCCGCGACGGCATCCGCGTCAGCGGCGAGGTGCACCTGCTCGCCGAGGGCGAGATGGCGCTGCCCGATGTGGCTGGGGCCTGACCGGCGCGCGGCCGCGGTCGTGGTCGTGGCGCTGCTCGGCGCCGCCGGCGGCTGCGGTGCTCCCAGCGACGAGGAGAAGGTCCGCGAGACGCTGGACACGTTCGCGCAGGCGACCGCGCAGCGCGACTGGCGGCGCATCTGCGACGAGGTGCTCGCCCGCCGGCTGCTGGACCGCCTGCGCGCCGCGGGCGTCGGCTGCGAGGTCGCATTGTCGACGGGCCTGCAGGGCGTCCGCGACCCGCGGCTGGAGATCGGCGCGGTGACGATCCGCGGGGACGTCGCCACGGCGCGCGTGCGCACGCTGGCGGCCAACCAGAACGAGTCGACCGACACGGTCGAGCTGGTGCGCCAGGGCGACGAGTGGCGGATCGCGGCTCTCGGCGGCTGAACCCCCCGCGGCCCGCGCTACGCGCCTCGCTTGACCATCACCCACACCGTCGTCGCGGTGAAGGCGATGGTCCCGAACGTCAGCGCGGTGCCCGTGTTGACGGCGCCCAGAGCCTCGGCGACGAGCGTGCCGAGCACGAACGCCCCGAGCATGAGCGCCAGCTCGACCTTCACCGCACGCCCGCCTCGGCCTCGAGGGCGGCGACGAGCGCCGGCACGTCGGCGCCGGCGGGCTGCCCGCGCAGCACGCGGCCGGCCGGCCGCCGCCCACCGAGCGCCCGCATCCCGCGCTCGCCGTGCTCGGCCGCGAAGTCGGCCAGCGCGCTCGCGCGGCGAGCGGCGAGGCGGCGCGCGGGCAGATCGAGCCTCGCGCGGTGCTCGTCGATCGCGGCCACGAGCTCGTCCACGCCGGCGACCGGCGCGATCGCGGTGACCCCGACCACGCGCACGTCGCGCCTGCCGACCGAGCGCAGCGCCGCGTTCAGGTCGCGCCGGGCGCGCAGCGGCGACCTCGCCCAGGTCGGTCTTCGTCACGACGAGCACGTCCGGGATCTCCATGATCCCGGCCTTCAGGAACTGCAGGACGTCGCCCGAGCCGGGCTGGACGACGACCGCCACCGTGTCGGCCACCTCGGCGACGTCGGTCTCGCTCTGGCCGACGCCGACGGTCTCGACGACGACCACGTCGAAGGCCGCGGCCAGCGCCTGGGCGGCCGCGCGCGTCGCCGGAGCCAGGCCGCCCAGCCGCCCGCCCGCCGCCGTCGAGCGGATGAAGACGCCGTCGTCGGCGGGGTCGAAGGCGATGCGCGCGCGGTCGCCCAGCAGCGAGCCGCCCGAGCGCCGCGAGGACGGGTCGACGGCCAGCACGGCCACCGTGCGCCCGGCGCCGCGCCAGGCGCGCACGAGCTCGGAGAGCAGCGTGGACTTGCCCGCGCCCGGCGGCCCGGTGACGCCGACGACATGCGCCGCCCGCCTCGCCGTCCAGCGCGGCGGGGGAGACCTCGCGCAGCAGGCGCCGCCAGCTCGTCGCGAACCGCGTCGGAGCGCGTCTCGACGAGGTTGAGCACGGCCGGGGCCGCGCTCCGGTCACCCTCGCGCAGCCGCCGGCCGAGGTCGGCGCCGGTCACGCGGACGTGCCGGTCACGCGGAAGCGCCGGCTCCGTTCGTCGCGGCGACGAGCGCCACGATGTCGCCCATGATGCGCGTGAGGTCGAAGTCCTTCGGGGTGTAGACGGCCGCGACGCCCGCCGCCTTCAGCGGCTCGACGTCGGCCTCGGGGATGATCCCGCCGACCACGACCGGCGCGTCCACGCCGTTGGCCCGCAGCGCGTCGACGACGCTCGGGATCAGCTCGCGGTGCGACCCCGACAGGATCGACAGGCCGACCACGTGGACGCCCTCCTGCAGGGCGCTGGCGGCGATCTGCGCAGGCGTCAGCCGGATGCCCTCGTAGACGACGTCCATGCCCGACGTCGCGGGCGCGCACGGCGATCTGCTCGGCGCCGTTGGAGTGCCCGTCGAGCCCGGGCTTGCCGACGAGGATCTTCAGCCGCCGGCCGAGCGCCTCGCTGACCCGGTCGACCTCCTCGCGCAGGTCCTCGAGCCCGTCCGATCCGTCCCCCGGCGCGCCGGCGCTCGCCTCGCCGACGCCCGTCGGCGCGCGGAACTCGCCGAAGGCCTCGCGCAGCGTCGCCGACCACTCGCCGGTCGTCACGCCGGCCCGGGCCGCGGCGATCGTGGCGGGCATCAGGTTCTCGTTCTCGGCCCTGCGCGACGCGGGCCAGCTCCGCGAGTGCGGCGTCGACGGCGGCCCTGGTCGCGCTGCCCGCGCCACGCCACGACCGCCTCGCGCTGCTGGGCCTCGAGGGCGGGGTCGACGACGAGGATCGAGCCCTCGACGCTGCCCGAGCCGGTCAGCGGCGACGGCTCGGTCTCGGTGAAGCGGTTGATGCCCGACGACGACGTGCTCGCCCGACTCGATGCGCGCGGATGCGCTCGCGGTGGGAGTCGACGAGCGCGGCCTTCATGTAGTCGACGCCGGCCACGGCGCCGCCGTGCTCGGCGACGACGGCCATCTCGGCGCGCGCGCCCTCGAGCAGCTCGGCGACGAGCCCGTCCATCACCTTGGAGCCCTCGAACAGGTCGGGGTACTCGAGCAGGTCGGTCTCGTAGGCGAGCACCTGCTGGATGCGCAGCGACCACTGCTGGTCCCAGGGGCGCGGCAGGCCGAGCGCCTCGTTCCAGGCCGGCAGCTGGATCGCGCGGGCGCGGACGTCGCGCCCCAGCGTCACCGCCAGCGCCTCGAGCACGATGCGCTGCACGTTGTTCTCCGGCTGGGACTCGGTCAGGCCCAGCGAGTTGACCTGCACGCCGTAGCGGAAGCGCAGGTGCCTGGGGTCGCTGCACGCCGTAGCGCTCGCGGCCGAGCTCCTCCCACAGGATGCTCATCGCGCGCAGCTTCGCGTGCTCCTCGACGAAGCGCACGCCGGCGTTGACGAAGAACGAGATGCGCCCGAAGACGCGGCCCATGAGCTCCTGGTCGACGCGCTCGCGCACCGCGTCGAGCACGGCGATCGCGTTGGCCATCGCGTAGGCGATCTCCTGCACGGGCGTCGCGCCCGCCTCCTGCAGGTGGTAGGAGCAGATGTTGACCGGGTTCCACTTCGGCACGTGCTCGACCGTGTAGGCGACGGTGTCGGCGATCAGGCGCATCGAGGGCCCGGGCGGGAACGCGTACGTGCCGCGGGCCAGGAACTCCTTGATGATGTCGTTCTGGGTGGTGCCCTGCAGGACCGCCTGGTCGACGCCGTTGTCCTCCGCCACGACGACGTAGAGCGCCAGCAGCCAGGCGGCCGTGGCGTTGATCGTCATCGAGGTGTTCATCTCGCCCAGCGGGATGCCGTCCAGCAGCGCGTGCATGTCGCCCTTGTGGGCGACGGGCACGCCGACCTTGCCGACCTCGCCCCGGGCCAGCTCGTGGTCGGGGTCGTAGCCCGTCTGCGTGGGCAGGTCGAAGGCGACGCGACAGCCCCGTCTGGCCCTTGGCCAGGTTCGAGCGGTACAGCGCGTTGGACTTCTCGGCGGTCGAATGCCCTGCGTACGTCCGCATCATCCACGGGCGGTCGCGCTCGGGCAGACGGTGGTCGGAGCTCATGCCACAGCGGATTGTATGGTCCGCCGCCGTGCGCGAGATCGATGTCCGCCACCTCGGCCGCGAGCGCGTGATCTGCTGCTTCGCCCTGGACGGCGTGATCGTCGATCCCGGGCCGGAGTCCAGCCACGGCGCGCTGCTGGAGGCTCTCGGCGACGAGGTCCCGCGGGCGATCCTGCTCACGCACATCCACCTCGACCACGCCGGGGCGACCGGTGCGCTCGTGCGCCGCTGGCCCGAGGCCGAGGTCTGGGTCCACGAGCGCGGGGCGCGCCACGTGGTCGATCCGTCGAAGCTCGTGGCCAGCGCGACCCGGCTGTACGGCGACGACATGGCGCGCCTGTGGGGCGAGATCGTGCCCGTCCCGCAGGAGAACCTGCGGGTGCTGGCCGGCGGCGAGCACGTGGACGGCTTCCGTGTCGCCTACACGCCGGGCCACGCCTCCCACCACGTCTCCTACCTGCACGAGGCGACGGGCACCGCGTTCGTCGGCGACGTCGGCGGGGTCCGGATCGACGGCGGCCCGATCGTGCCGCCCACGCCGCCGCCGGACATCGACCTCGAGGCCTGGCGCGCGTCGCTCGACCTCGTCGCGGGCTGGAGCCCGCGCCGCCTGGCCGTCACCCACTTCGGCGCCTTCGACGACGCGCAGGCACAGCTCGAGGCGGTGCGGGAGGGGCTCGCGCACTGGGGCGACCTGGCGCGCGAGACCGACGCCGAGGGCTACGGCGAGCGGTTCGCCGCCCACGTGCGCGAGCACAGCCCCGACGAGCGCCTTGCCGCGTCCTACCTGCAGGCGATGCCCCCCGAGACGCTGTGGCCGGGGCTGAATCGGTACTGGCAGCAGCGGTCCTCCGGGTAGCCTTCCTCGCATGGGCAGGACCCTCGATCTCCCGCGCACCCAGGACCCCGGCAGCGGGCTGGGCGGCGCCTGGCTGGTCATCGTGCGCAACGACGACCACAACACCTTCGACCACGTCGCCGTCACGCTGGCGCGCTACATCCCCGGCGTCGACGTCGGTCGCGGCTACGGGCTGGCGGACCGCATCCACAACGCCGGCCAGGCCCTGGTGTGGAGCGGCCACCGCGAGCCCGCGGAGCTGTACTGGGAGCAGCTGCGCGACGCCGGGCTGACCATGGCCCCGCTCGAGCAGGGGTGACCGGCGGTCCGTCCGCGCCTGATCCTCGGTCCCCTGCTGCGCCACGTCGGCGCCGAGGAGGCGACGGTGTGGGTCAAGACCGACGCGGCGTGCGCGGTCGAGGTGCGCGCCGCCGAGGACCGCGACGCGTGGACGTGTGAGCAGCAGCGGACGTTCGAGATCGAGGGCCACCACTTCGCGCTGATCCACGTCACCGACCTGCCGCGCGAGGGCGAGACGCCCTACGAGGTCCTGCTCGACGACGAGCGCGTGTGGCCGCCGCAGGACCCGGGCTGGGAGTGGCCTGCGAGCTGCATCCGCACGCTGGCCGGCGAGGACCACCTGCGCATCGGCTTCGGCTCGTGCCGCGTCGCCTACCCGCACGACCCCCCGTGGACGCTGCGCAAGGACCAGGACGACGTCGGGCGCGAGCACGACGCGCTGAGCGCCCTGGCGCACCGCATGCGCTCCTCGCCGCGGGAGGAGTGGCCGCACCTGCTCATGCTGCTGGGCGACCAGGTCTACGCCGACGACCTGCCGCCCGCGACGCAAGCGCTGGATCAAGCAGCGCCGCGACGTGACGGTGCCGCCGGGGATGCAGGTGGCCGACTTCCAGGAGTACTGCCGCCTGTACGAGGACTCCTGGAGCGAGCCGAGCGTGCGCTGGCTGCTGTCGACGGTGCCCTCGGCGATGATCTTCGACGACCACGACGTCCACGACGACTGGAACACGTCGGACGAATGGGTGCGAACGATGCGAGCCCAGTCCTGGTGGGACGAGCGCATCGTCGGCGGCTTCATGTCCTACTGGGCGTTCCAGCACCTGGGCAACCTCGACCGCTCCGAGCGCGAGCAGGACCCCGTGTACCGCGACGTGCTGGCCGCCACCGGCGACGGTGGCCCGATCCTGCGCGACTTCGCCTTCCGCGCCGACCGCGAGGTCGCCGGCGCCCGCTGGAGCTACTGGCGCGACGTGGGCAACGTGCGGCTGGTGGTGATGGACTCGCGGGCGGGCCGCGTGCTCACCCCCGGCGCCCGCCAGATGGTCGACGACCAGGAGTGGCGCTGCATCGAGGAGTGGTCGAGGGGCTCCTTCGACCACCTGCTGCTGGGGACGTCGCTGCCCGCCGCGCTCTTCCCCGGGCTGCAGAGCCTCGAGGCCTTCGACGAGGCGATCGCCGACGGCGCGCGGGGCAGGCTCGCGGCCTGGTTCGGCGAGCGCCTGCGCCAGGGCATGGACCTCGAGCACTGGGCGGCCTTCAGCCACTCGCGGGCGCGCCTGGACGACCTGCTCGACCGCGTGTCGACCGGGCGCCACGGCGACGCCCCTGGGAGCACGGTGCTGCTCTCGGGCGACGTGCACCACGCGTACCTGCTGGAGGCGGGCTTCGCCGGTGGGAACGGCGACGGCGACGGGCGCACGCCGGTCTACCAGGCCGTCTGCTCGCCGCTGCGCAACGCGCTGGGCAAGGGCGAGCGGCGCGCCGTGCGCTTCGCCACCTCCCGCGCCGGCGAGGTGGTCGGGCGCACGCTGGCCCGCCTGGCCGGTGTCGAGCCGGGCGGGGTGAGCTGGCGGCAGGTGGGCGAAGGCCCGTGGTTCGACAACCAGGTCGCGACGCTGCTCATCGACGGGCGCCGCGCGACGCTCGTGCTCGATCGCGCGACCGGGCCGCCGGAGGGGCCACCGCGTCTGGAGCGCGTCATGGAGCAGCGCCTGGCCTGATCGGCTGGACGGGTTGCCGACGCTTACGCGCGGCGAGGGGCGGGGACCCACGGGGCAACCTGTGGACAGTCCCGAGGTGATCTCCGGCGGCAGCCCGGCACGCGCGCGGCGCGAGCAGGAGCTGCTGCGCGCGATTCACGAGCGCGGCGACGCCCGCGCCCGCCGGCGAGCTGGCGGAGGAGATGCTGCCGCTGGCCCGCGCGCTCGCGCAGCGCTACGCCGGGCGCGGGGAGCCGCTCGACGACCTCGTGCAGGTGGCCTGCGTCGGGATCATGAAGGCGATCGACGGCTTCGACCTGGGACGCGACGTGCGCTTCTCGTCGTACGCGACGCCGACGGTGCTGGGCGAGATCAAGCGCCACTTCCGCGACAAGACCTGGGCCATGCGCATCCCGCGCGGGCTGCAGGAGCTGCAGCTGCGCAGTCGCGCGGGCACGCGACCGCCTTACGCACGAGCTGGGGCGCTCGCCGACGGTGCAGGAGCTGGCCGAGGCGGCCGAGGCGCCCTTCGAGGACGTCCTGGCGACGATCGAGAGCGCCGGCGCAAGGCGCACGCGCTCGCTGGACGAGCCGATGGGCGAGGACGTGACGCTCGCCGACGCGCTGGGCGCCAGCGACCCCGAGCTCGAGCGCGCGGAGATGCGCGCGCTGCTGCGACGGCGCCTTCGACGTGCTGAACGACCGCGACCGCGAGGTCCTGCGCCTGCGCTTCGGCGAGGACCTGACGCAGACCGAGATCGCCGAGCGCATCGGCGTGTCGCAGATGCAGATCTCACGCCTGATCCGCCAGTCGATCGCCCGGCTGCGGCTGGACATCGAGCGCTTCCCGGGCTAGCGATGAGCCCCGCGGCCTGCTTCACGGGCCAGCCCAGCGCCCGATGACGGGCGTCCGGTGCCTCAGCGCGAGAAGCGGCGGTCGACCCACTCGCCGACCGACCCGAAGGCGTAGTTCAACCGCTGCCCGGCGCGGCCCGCGGCCGAGCGGTCGGCGGGCAGGATCGCCTCGTCGGGGCGCTCGCCGAGCCCGACCGCCGCGGCGCGCGCGGCGCGCTCGTGGGTGCGCAGCTTGCGCTCCCAGCGCGCGCAGAAGGCACGCAGCTCCTCGTCGCCGTCGGTGGCGGCGAGGCGGGCGAGGTAGCCCAGCAGCGTGACGCAGTGCTGCACGTCGAGCACGGCGAAGCGCAGCGCCTGGTTGCGCTCGAGCAGGCGGTCGGTCACCGGCGGGCGGGCCGTGGCGAAGGTCCCCGCCAGCTGCGCGGCGTGGCGCACGGCGAGCCCGCGCGCCTCGAGCACGGGGTGCAGCTCGTCGAGCAGCTTGGTCGCGTCGTCGGCGCCCCGGCGCAGCGCGGCGGCGTCGTCGCCTTCCAGCCGGTTGCTCAGCGTGCTCCAGTGCCGGGCGAGCTGCCCGCCGAAGGCCCCCAGCTCGCGCAGGGCGCGGTGCTCGGCGGGGTGCATGGCTCAGCCGCCGCTCTCGGCCGGCGAGGTCACGGCATCGGGCTCCAGCGAGCCCGAGGCCACGAGGTCGGTCCAGCCGTAGAGCACCGGGACCTGGTACCAGCTGGAGGTCAGGACGCGGAACTCGACGAACTCCGGCCCGTACCAGTAGCTCTCCCACTGCTCCTTGGAGGTCGAACGCCGCGGTCTGCAGGAACTTGTAGCGGTCGTCGCGGAAGCGGAACACCTGGTAGGACGTCGCGCCGTAGCGCGGGGCGATCGAGGCGATGTCGGCCAGCGCCACCTCGAGCTTGTCGGCGCGGAAGCCGGTCGCGTACCAGGGGACGTGCACGACGCCGGCCATGGCTAGGCGCCCACCTCGGCGCGGATGGCGCCGGGCCCGTCCTCGGTCTTGCCCTGTCCCTCCTCGGGCGCGCCGACCAGGATGGCGATCTTGCCCAGGTGCTTGTTCTCGTGCATCAGCTGGTGGGCCTCGGCGACGCCGTCGAAGGGCATCGTGCGCCACAGCACCGGGCGGATCTGGCTCGTCTCGATGAGCTTGTTGGCCAGGTTGCACTGCCAGGCGTTGGCGAAGTGCGAGCCGATGATCTGCTTCTGGCGCATCCACAGGTAGCGGACGTCGAAGTCCAGGGTGTAGCCCGACGTCGCCCCGCAGATCACCACCTTGCCGAACGGCTTGACGGTGAAGACTGAGGTCGGGAACGTGGCGCGCCCGACGTGCTCGAAGACGATGTCGGGCGGCTCGCCGAGGATCTGCTTGACGCGCTTGGAGAAGTCACGCGAGACGGCGAAGCGCGCCTTCTCCTCCTCGGGCGTCTCGTCGCCGCGGCGCATCATGCCGGCGAACTCGCTGCGGTCGATGAAGCCCTCCGCGCCGAGCTGCTCGACCAGCGAGCCCTTCTCCGGGCTGGACACCACGCCGACCGACTGGGCGCCGGCGGCGCGGCACAGCTGTGTGGCGAACACGCCGAGCCCGCCGGCCGCGCCCCAGATCAGGACCTTGTGGCCCGCCTGGAGCCCCGCCCGGTCCAGGAGCATCCGGTAGGCGGTGAAGTAGGTGAGCCCGTAGGAGGCGGCCTCCTCCCACGTGAGGTTCTTGGGCTTGGGCAGGAGCTGCTGGGCCTGGACCTTCGTGAACTGCGCGAACGAGCCCCAGCTCGTCTCGTAGCCCCAGATCTTCTGCGAGGGGGCCGCGAGCGGGTCGAGGCCATGGACCTCGGGGTCCTCGTAGGAGGCCTGGTTGCAGTGGATGACGACCTCGTCCCCGGGCGCCCAGCGGGTCACGCCCGCACCCACCTTCCAGACGACGCCCGACGCGTCGGAGCCGCCGATGTGGTGGTCCTCGTCGGGGTGGTAGCGGAACACGGAGACGGGCTGACCGAGCGCCGCCCACACGTTGTTGAAGTTCACGCCGGCCGCCATGACGCGCACGACGACCTCGAAGGCGCCGGGCTCGGGCACCTCGATCTCCTCGAGCTGGAAGGCGTCGGTGGGCTCGCCCTCGCGGTCCTGGCGGATGACCCAGGCCGCCATGGTGGCGGGGAGCTCGCCCGGCTCGGTGTCGACGTGTGCGATCTGCGTCAGGTCCACGGCCATGGCCGGGAAGCCTACTGGCGCGGTACGCGAAGGTACCCGCTGCGCCACAGCAGCAGAACGGTGGCGATCGCGGGAACGAGGCTGCCCGCGACGCCGAACAGCAGGAAGGCGGTCAGCGAGTCGACGTGATCGACCAGCCAGCCGAAGTTCTGGCCGAAGAACCCGGTGATGAACGTCAGCGGCAGGAAGACGGACGCGAAGAGGGTCAGCCGCGCGGCCAGCTCGTTGAGGCGGTTCGACACGCTGGCCAGGTACACGTTGAGCGCCTCGCGGAGCCGTTCGCGGGCGAACTCGATCGCGTTCATCGTGAGCACGAGCTCGTCGTGCACGTCGCGGAACGGGTGGCGGGCCTGCGCGTGCTCGAGCCCGGGCAGCGTCTCGAGCAGCTCGGCGTCGGCGGCGAGCATGTCACGCTCGGGGCCGACGATCTGGGCGAGACGGAACAACCGCCCGCGCAGCACCGAGATCCGCGTGCGGTCGATCTGCGTGGGGTGCTCGAACGAGTCCTCCTCGAGGTGCTCCACCTCCGCGGCCATCGCCTCCACGAGCTCCGCGAGGCTGCGCGCCAGCGCGGAGAGGACGCGGACGATGACCTGCTCCTCGGGGCCGACCGTCTCGATGTGATCGCGAGCCGCGTCGAGGTGCAGGCACCCGGCCCGGCGCACCGTCACCACCTCCGAGCCGCTCGCGTGGACGTGGACCTCGATGAGCGGGGAACCCTCGGCGCGGTGGTCGACGCCGTAGAACACGATGAGGACGCGGTCGCCGTACGCGTCGAGCTTCGGGCGTTGGCCGAACTCGCGGCTGTCCTGCACCGCCATGGGCGGCAGGCCCAGGAGCTCCGTCAGCGTGTCGAGATCCGCGGGCGAGGGGTCGCGCAGGTCCAACCAGAAGAACTCGTCGCGGGCGCGCAGCGCAACGATCCGGTCCACGTCGACGCGGTCGAGGACCTCCATGACCGCAGGACGCTAGCCGCGGCGCCAGATGGCGCCCCGGCGGTCAGGGCGACGGCGTGAGCTCGATGACGGGAATCTGCCGGTACGGGGCCGTGCGCTCGCGGTAGCGGGTCCAGCCGGGGTAGCACTCGACCCCGTATGCGTACCAGCGCTCGCGCTCCTCGCCCTCGAGCTCGCGGGCGGTCACGTCGCGGGCGATGCCGTTGAGGGCCATGGTTGCGCGCGGGTGCGCCTTCAGGTTGTGGTACCAGGCCGGGTTGTGCCGCTGCCCGTAGTTGGACGCGATCACGACCACCCGATCCTCGGTCGGGACCGCGACGAGGGGCAGCGTGCGCGGCACGCCGCTCTTCGCGCCCGTCGTCGTGAGCAGGACGATCGGCATGCCCGTGACCCAGGACGTGAACGTCGCCCGCCCGCGCGTCGCGCGGAACACGGCGCGGTCCAGATGGTGCAGCGTCCGGGCGTAGAACCGAGACATCGGCGCCCACTCGCCGGACCTGCGCATGAGGCGCCTGATCAGGCTCGCGTCCTCGTAGCGGTACATCGCTCCATCCTGACCGATGCCCCCTCCGCTGTGGGGGACGTTTCAGGCGCCGGCGGGCTCTGCGGCGGGCGCGCCGATCGCGCCCTCCGCGGCGGCCTCGGGCCCGTGGGCCGGCGTGCCCGGCGCGATCAGCGCCCATGCGGCCGCGGCGCCGACGAGGGCCACGAGCGCGCCGAGGCGCATGCCGCTGTTGAGCGCCGACACGAACGCCTCCTGGGCGGCCGCGGCGACCCGGCCGGTGCCGGAGGTCGCGCCGCCCGCGCCGAGCGACTCGGCGATGGCGTCGCGCTGGGAGTCGGGCAGGGCGGGCAGCAGGTCGCCGAGCCGGGCGCGCCCGAGGCCGACGATCAGCGCGCCCATCGCCGCGACCCCGAACGTGCCGCCGACCATGCGGCTCATCGACAGGATCCCCGAGGCGACGCCGGCCTTCTGCGGCGCGACGGCGTTCATGGCGGCCGCCGACATCGGCGACATGACCAGGCCCATCCCCAGGCCCAGCAGCACGAAGCCGCCCAGCAGGACGCTGTAGCCGCTGTCGACCTCGAGGTGGCCCTGCCAGAAGAGCGCGGCCGCGACCAGCAGGAGCCCGGCCGTCATCAGCGGCCGCGGCCCGATGCGGTCCGTGAGCCGGCCGGCGATCGGCCCCAGCACGATGATCACCGCGGTCGAGGGCAGAAAGCGGATCCCGGCCTCCAGCGGCGAGTAGCCGTTGATGTTCTGCAGGTAGAGCGCCAGGAAGAAGAACATCGCGAGCATCGCGAACGACACGACGAAGGCGACGATGTTCGCGCCCAGGAACGACCGCGAGCGGAAGAACGTGAAGTCGACCATCGGCTCGGCGCTGCGGCGCTCGACGGCGACGAAGCCGATCAGCGCGACGGCGGCGGTGGCGAGCAGGCTGAGGATCTCGACCGACCCCCAGCCCCAGGCGTTGCCCTCGACGAGCGCGAGCACGAGCGCGGCCAGGCCGATGGTGAGCGTGGCCACGCCGGCGAGGTCGACCTGGTGGGTGGCGGTCTCGTCGCGCGACTCGGGCGTCGCGTACAGCGTCACGGCGATCGCTCCGACCGCGACCGGGAGGTTCAGGAAGAAGATCGACTGCCAGGACACGTGCTCGACGAGGAACCCGCCGACCACCGGCCCGATCGCCAGCGCCAGCGCGCTGACGCCGGCCCAGGTGCCGATCGCCTTGCCGCGCTCGTGGGGCGGGAAGGCGTTGGTGATGATCGACAGCGTCGCCGGCATCATGAACGCGGCGCCGATCCCCTGGGCGACGCGGCCGGCGACCAGCCACTCGTCGCTCTGGGAGAGGCCGATGAACGCGCTGGACAAGCCGAAGACGACGACGCCGCCGAGGAAGACGCGCCGGCGCCCGAAGATGTCGCCCAGCCGCCCGCCGGTGACCAGGAGCACGGCGAAGGCCAGCGTGTAGGCGTTCACCGTCCACTGCAGGCCCGAGATCGACGTCTGCAGGTCCTCCTGGATGGAGGGCAGCGCGACGTTCACGACGGTGTTGTCGAGCATCACCATGAACAGCGCGAAGCACATCGCTCCGAGCGTCCACCAGCGGCGGTTGTCGTCGGTCATGGCCAGGCGGGAGGGAGCGTTCATGGCGTGCGGGGGAGGGGGAGGTCGGTGAGGGCTTCGTGCAGGCGGGCGCGCTGCGCCGCGCGACAGCGAGGACGTGAACGACTCGAGGCCGACGAGTCGCGCACCGTCGATGCGCCGCACGACGTCGGCGCCCTGCGGGCTGATCCGCACGCGGCGGATGCGGCGGTCGTGCTCGTCCTCGCGGCGCGTCAGGTAGCCGCGGCGCAGGAGCGTGTCGACGACGCGGCTTGCGCCGGGCAGCGACAGCCCGAGGCGCTCGCCGGCCTCCTTGACCGACAGCTCGTCGCCCGCGCAGTCGGCCAGCACGTGCAGCGTCTTGACGTGGGCCATCGACAGGCCGAGCTCGGCCAGCAGCGCGTAGAGGTCGCGGCTGGAGCCGCGCAGGAGGTGGTGCCACAGGGCGAGCAGGTCCTCGGCGAGGACCTTGGCGGACACCTGCGACGCAGCAACCTTTGCTTGCATGAACGCAAGTATTGCAAAGACGGCGAGCTTTCCCCGCTTCAGCGCCGGACGGTCCGCACGGCGCGGCGCACGAAGCGGCGGGTGCCGGCGTTCCAGGCGTAGTCGCGCTCGCGCAGGCGCGACGGGCAGCAGAGGTCGTCGCCGCGGCGCCACAGCGGGACGGCCAGGGTCAGCGTCGCGCCGTCGAGCCGAAGGCGCAGGCGGTACTCCGTCTGGCTGCTGAAGACCACGCGCAGGCGCCCGGCGCGCGACCCGTCGGCGGTCAGCACGTAGCCGGCCACCGCCCCGGCCGCGCCGGGCGTGGCCACGGCGACGACCGCGTCCTCCTTGCCGTCGCCCGTCAGGTCGGCGAACTCGCGGGGCGACACGAACCCTGCGCCCGAGGCCAGCAGGCGCTTGACGGCGGTCGTGGTGCGCTCGTCACGCGCGATCACGTCGCCGAACAGCTGCTGGGGCGAGACGTCCTGCTCTGGGGCGGGGTCCTGGGCCTGCGCTGCGGCCGGCGCGCAGAGCACCGCCAGCGCGACGATCACCGGAACACGGGCCCTCGGCCTCAGGGCTGCAGCACCTCGTTCTGCGCACTGGCGCGCTCGGCGCCGACCGTCACGGTCGCCGCCTCGATGCCGTCGCCCTCGACGGCGACGCGGTACCGGCCCGGCTCGACGTCGGCCGACAGCGAGGCCGTGTCACGGGGGTTGATCGGCGCGGTCTGCTGGCGCACGCCGGGGCCGGCGCCGGGCGCGTCGTCGCTCTCGAGGGTGACCTGCTGCGACGCGCCCGTCTGGTTGGACACGATGAGCCGGATCGGGCCGGCGCCGAACTGCGACGGCGAGACCGACACCTGCTCGGCGGACACGGACGCGGTGATGATGACCGGGGCCGGCGGTCGCGGGCGGTTGGCACGGACGTCCTCGTCACCGCCGCAGCCGGCCGCGCCGACCGCGCCGCCCGTGAGGAGCAGTCCGACGATCGCCCAGCGACGCTTGCGCTCCTGCATCTCCTCCATCCCGGTGGACCACGCCGCGCTCTCTCCTCGCGGCCGGGCAACCCTATCCACAAACCGGTGGTGCGCCCAACCCGGTGGCGCGGCTTCGCGCGGCTACCGGCCGCGATCGGCTTCGATGGCCTGCAGCGCCGCCTGCAGGCGCTCCCACGCCGCGTGCTCGGCGTGCTCGTACTCGGGAGCCTCGATCGAGCGCAGGCTCTCGCTGTAGGCGCGCCAGGCCTCGCTGGTGCGGGCTGCCAGCTCGCGCTCGGTCTCGTGGGGGGCCGACGTCGTCATGCGGTGCCTCCTCGGGCCGGGTGGGGCAACTGTTGCACGCCGTCCGGCGGCAGGCGTACACCACCCGGGGTCCGATGCTTCTCGACCAGCCCCTGCGCACCGCCGAGTTCCTCGCCGTCGACACCGAGACCAACGGCCTGTCCGGCGACGCCTGCGAGCTCACGGAGATCGGCGCCGTGCTGGTCGGCGGCGGCGAGCTGCACGATCGCTGGGAGGCGCTCGTGCCCGTGCGCGCACCCCTCTCGCGCGGCATCCAGCGCTTCACCGGGATCACCCAGGCGATGGTCGACGAGGCGCCGCCCGCCGAGGCGACGCTGCCCGAGCTGGCCGCCGCGATGCGCGGGCCGCGTGCTCGTGGCCCACAGCGCCGGCTTCGACCGGCGCGTGCTGCGCCAGGCCTTCGAGCGCGCCGGCCTCGCGTGGCCCGACCCGCCGGTCCTGTGCACCGTCGCGCTGGCCCGCAGGCTGCACCCGCTCGCGCGCCAGCGGCGCTTGGCCGCGCTGGCCGAGTCGCTGGGCATCGACGTCGGCGTCACGCACCGCGCGCTGGCGGACGCCGAGACCTGCGCGCGCGTGTTCTGCGCGCTGTTCCCGCGGCTGTGCGCGCAACGCCGCCACGGTGGCCGACGCCGTGGCGCTGCTGCGTCCGGCCCGTCCGCGCCGCCCGCGCGCGGGGGCGACCGACGGCGGCGGCCGATCGCACGGCGCGCGCCGGCGCCTGCCGGCACTGGACGGCCTGCCCGACGAGCCGGGCGTGTACCTCGTGCGCAACGCCGAGGGCCAGGTCGTCTACGTGGGCAAGTCGGTGAGCGTGCGCTCGCGCGCCCGGGCGCACTTCGCGCCGTCGGCCACCGAGGGCGCCTGGACGGCCCAGGCCGAGACCGTCGACTTCGAGGTCACGCGCTCCGAGCTGGGGGCGCTGCGTGCTCGAGCACCGCCTCATCCGCGCGCCTCAAGCCGCCCGGCAACGTCCGCCTCAAGCACGTCGATCCCTACGTGTACCTGCGCTGCCGCCTCGACATCGCCTACCCGGTGCTCGAGGTCGCGCCCGGGACCGGCGCCCGGGCGCGGGGTGAGCGTCGGCCCGCTGCGCGGGCGCTCGCTCGCGGTCGAGCTGTGCGAGCAGCTCAACTCGCTGTTCTCCCTGCGCCATTGCGGGCGTGCGCTGCCGCGCCGCGAGCACCCGTCGGCCTACGGCCAGATGGGCCGCTGCTCGTCGCCGTGCCTGGGCGACCTCGACCCCAACGCCTACCGCCGCCGGCTCGACGAGGCGCTGGCGCTGTTCACCGGCCGGGGCGACGGCGGCGCCGCGCTGCTGCGCCCACGTCGACGCCCAGATGCGCGCCGCGGCCGCCGCGCAGCGCTACGAGCGCGCGGCCTGGCTGCAAGCGCCGCCGCGCGCGCCTCGCGGTCCTGCTGGAGCGCCTGGGCGGCGTGCTCGCCGCGACGCACGCGCGCCCGCGGCTGGTGCTCGCCGAGCATCCCCGCGGGACGGGGCCGACGCCTTCTGGCTGGTCGGCGGGCGGATCGTCGACTGGGGCCCGCTCGGCGACGAGGACGAGGTCGGCGCAGCGCACCGCCCGCGCGCTGCGCGGCGGCGACGGCACCGGCGGCGTCGCCTCGCTCACGCCCGACGAGGTGGCGGAGTCGCGCATCGTGGCCACGTGGGTCGACCGCCACGGGGCGCAGGTGCGCGAGCTCGCGGCCGGTCAGCGACCCGGGCGCAGCCTCGACTCGATCAGCGCCACGCGGGCAGCGGCCCGCCCCGGAACCCCGTGGACCGCGCCGCCGGGCCAGGTCGAGGCGCTCCCGAGGTAGAGCCCGCGCAGCGGCGTCCGGTAGGGGCTCAGCGAGGGGACGGGGCGGAAGATGACCTGGTCGAGCTGGTAGCTGCCGGCGCCCACGTCCCCGCCGACCAGGTTGGCGTTGCGCTGCTCGAAGCGCGGGGGGTCGAGCACGTGGCGGGCGAGGATCGCGTCGCGGAAGCCCGGGGCGAAGGCCTCGATGCGCTGCTCGACGAGATCGGCGAGCGGCTCGCGCTCGGCGTCCCAGCGCGTCGCGTGCGGCGGGTGCGTGTAGGCCCAGGCGGTGTGCTTGCCGTCGGGCGCGCGGGTCGGGTCGGCCACCGACTGCTGGCCGACGAGCAGGAAGGGCCGCTCCGTGCGGCGCCCCGCTCGCACGTCAGCCGCGTTGTCCAGGATCACATCGGCTTCGCCGCCGACGTGCACCGTCCCCGCCGCGCGCGCCTCGTGCGCGCTCCACGGGATCGGCGCCGACAGCGCCCAGTCGACCTTGATCGTCGCCGAGCCGTAGCGGTAGCGGCGCAGGGCGGCGGCGTAAGCCTGCGGCAGGTCGTCGCCGGCCAGCGCCAGCAGCCCGCGGGGCGTCAGGTCGCAGACCACGACGGGAGCTGCGAGCGCCTCGCCGCTCTCGAGGCGCACGCCGGCGGCGCGGCCGCGCTCGACGACCAGCCCGGTCGCGCGTGCGCCGCAGCGCAGCTCGCCGCCGAGCTCGCCGAGGTGGCCGGCCAGGGCCGCGGCGAGCGCCCCGGCCCCGCCGCGCGGGCTCGGCCAGCCGACGGCGTGGCCGAGCAGCGCCAGCCAGGCGCCGGCGATCGCGCTGCCACTCTCCAGCGGGCCGGCGTCGCCGTGCAGCGCCTGCCCGAAGAGCCACGCCGCCGACCCGGGCGACTCGAACAGGTCGGCGGCGAGCGCCGACGCGGGCATGAGCGCGAGGCGGCCGAACTCCAGCGCGCCCCCCAGGCGCCGCGCTGCCAGCAGGCGCAGCGCGCCGGCGACCGGCGGGAAGCCGCCCAGCATCACGGCGCGCAGGGCGTCGAACGAGCGTAGGTAGGGCTCGGCGAACGCGCGCCAGCGAGCGCCGTCGCCGGGCGCCAGGCGGTCGAGGCTCGCCGCGGTCTCCTCGATCGAGCGCGAGAGCACGGCCGCTCGCTCGCCGCCCAGGACATGGGCGACGGCGTGGCGGGGGTGCACCCAGTCGAGGCCGTGGCGCGCGAGCGGCATGGCGGCGAAGACGGGCGACGCCACCGCGGTCGGGTGGACGGCCGAGAACACGTCGTGGCGAAAGCCCGGCAGCGTCAGCTCCTCGGTGCGCACGGCCCCGCCCGGCTGGTCGGACGCCTCGACCAGCAGCGTCGAGCGCCCGGCCGCGGCCAGCGCGATCGCCGCGCTGAGCCCGTTGGGGCCGGCCCCGACGACGATCGCGTCGTAGCGGCGGTCGCCCGAGGTCATCGCCCGCCGTCGCCCGCCGGCGCCGCCTCGCCGACGTGACGTGGCAAGAGCGGCCGCGCGCGCCGCGCGCCGTCGCACTCGAGCACGCGCATGGAATCCTTGATCCCGACGCCCAGCACGCCCTGCGTGTGGTGGAAGCGGCTGCCCGGGGCCGGGCACCCCGCGTCGGCGTCGCGGATGTCGCTCGAGCCGACGACCCAGAAGCCGTAGCTGTCGGGGTCGGACAGCACCTCGAACACGCGCTCGGGCGGCGCGTCGATCAGCTTGCGGTTGGTTGCCATCGCCGGGCGCTACCCGCGACGCCGTCCGTCAGAACGGCAGCTCGACGACCTCGGCCGTCGTGCCGTCGTCGCCCGCGGCGAGCACGGCGCCGGGCTGTGCCTCGCGGCGCACGAGCGCCAGCGCGATGGGGCCGTGGACGGGGGAGAGGCCGGCGCTGCCGACGCGGCCGACGTCCTTCTCGCCCAGGCGCAGCGGCGTGCCCGTCGCGACGGGCGCCGACAGGCGCAGGCCGCGCAGGTGGCGGTTGGGCTTGCCGCGCCAGTGCAGCCGGGCGACCGTCTCCTGGCCGATGTAGCAGCCCTTGGTGAAGCTGACCGCGCGGTCGTTGAGGCCGGCCTCCTGGGGGATCGTCGTGTCGTCGAGGTCGATGCCGTAGCGCGGCCTGCCCACCTCGATGCGGGCGATCTCGGCGGCCGCCTCGTCGACGACCGTCGCGCCCGCGCCGACGAGCGCGTCGCTCACGGCGCGCGCGTCGCCCGCGGCGCACAGCACGTCGACGCCGTCGGCGGTCGTCACGAGCCGGACGGGGGCTCCGGCGAGCCGCGCCTCGCGGTGGGCGTGCTCGGCCTCGGGCAGCCCGGCATCGGCGGCGCCCGCGAGCTCGCGCGCTCGCGGGCCCGCGAGCGACAGGAGCGCGGTCTCGAGCGTGCGCTTGTGCAGCTCCGCAGCCCAGCCGATCGTCCCGCGGCGGATGAGGTCGAAGAGCGCCTGCAGCGAGACGCGCTCGGTGTCGAGCAGCAGCTCGCCGGGCGTGGCCAGGACACGGAGGTCGCCGAGCATCTTGCCCTTGGGGGTCAGGAACGTCGCGTAGCAGCCCTCGCCGGGCTCGAGCGCCTCCACGTCGTTGCTGACCTGGCCGTTGAGGAAGGCGGCCGCCTCGACGCCGCTGAGCGCGAGCTTGCCGCGCTCGGAGCGGTCGATCAGCGCGCAGCCCTGCGTGAGCGCTGCGTAGCCCGGGGAGGTGGCACCGCCGATGGCCATCCTGCTGCGAATGTAGCGCCGTGGGACCGCTGCCCCCGGCGACCTGCGGCGCGGCGCTAGGCTCCGCCACGCATGGGCGCTCTCGCCGACACCTTCGAGCAGATCGTCGCGTCGCTGCCCGACGACTGGACGGACCTCGAGCTGGACCTGCGGATCTTCGACGAGGAGCGCTACATCGACGCGGCGGTGCTGCTGGTCACCTGCAACGCCCAGCCCTACTCCAAGCACGACTGGCACTGGCGCCTGCTCGTCGCTCACCGCTTCGGCCACGCGGCGGCCGTGCCGGCCACGCGCACGGCGCTCAAGCTGCTCGACGAGGCCGGGATCGAGGGCGAGATGGCCGTGCGCGAGGCGCGCAGCGGGCGGATCGAAGTCGTGCAGATGTGGGGACGCCCGGAGTCGGTGCGCCAGGAGTTCCACCGCACGCGGTCCTGGTAAGTGGCCCGCGTCGCCGCGCTCATCCCGGACCTGCTCTTCGGGTCGAAGGTGCAGGCCGCGCTTGCGCAGGCCGGGCACGAGGTCGACCTGCTGTCCTCCGAACCCGACGTCTGGGACCAGGTCGGCGGCATCGACGTGCTCGTCGTGGACCTGACGACGGACGAGCTGGACGGCGTCTCGCTGGTCGAGTCGCTGGCCGTCGGCGGTGAGCTGCATGGCGTGCGCACGCTGGGCTTCTTCGCGCACGTCGAGCCCGAGGTCCGCGAGCGCGCGCTGAGGGCCGGCTTCGACCAGGTCGTGCCCCGCTCTCGCATGCATCGGGAGGGGGCCGAGCTGGTGTCGAGGCTCGTGACTGCCTGAGGCCGAAAAGTTCAGGGTGCTCCCCTGTGGCGCCGCCTCGTGCCCGGTGGGAACATGGTGCGGTGCGCCCGCTCCCACGGGTCCTCGCTGGTGTCGTCGTCGCGATCGGGTTGCTCCTCGCGCCGGCGCAGGCCGGCGCCCACCACTCCGATCTCGCGGCGCAATGGCCGCTCGACGACGCGCCCGGCGGCCTCACGCCCGACACGTCCGGGCACGCCCTGGACGGCACCCTCGGCGGCTATGCGGCGCTCACCCCCGATGGCCGCTTCGGCAGCGCGCTCGATCTGCTCCCGCCCGAGTCCTATCTGTACGTGCCGGACTCGCCGACGCTCGAGTCCCAGCACGTCACCGTGCAGGCGTGGGTGAGGAACGCCGGGAACCCGGGCAGCTACAAGTGGCTCGTCGCCAAGGGCGCCGCCGGCTGCAGCGGCGCGTCGTACGGGATGAGCACCGGCGCCAACGGCGGGCTGTACTTCATCATCTACGACGGCACCAGCGCGTACGGGACCGTCGACGCCGGCGAGGCGATCTGGGACGGGCAATGGCACGCGGTCACCGGCACGTACGACGGGGCCAACCTGCGCATCTACGTCGACGGCGCCGAGGTCGGGACCGGCACGCCGAACGCGAGCACGATCCAGTACGGGCTGCAGTTCGAGGACTTCAACCTCGGCAGCTACCCGGCCATCGACTTCTGCGGCTTCGACTACGTGTTCCCCGGCGAGATCGACCAGGTGAGCGTCTACCGTCGCGCCCTCGCGGCTGCCGAGGTCGCCGAGCTGGCGCGCGGCGACCAGACCGCGCCGCCGAGCTTGCCGACCCAGCCGGATCCGGGGCCCGAGCCGCCCCCGCCACCCGACCTGGGGCCGCAGCCCGGGCGCAGCCTCGTCCCGAAGGTCGAGGGCATCGAGGTCACCCAGGCGGTGCAGACCTTCGACCAGCCCCGCTACAGCACCTACAACGGCGTCGCGCTCGTGAAGAACAAGAAGACGGTCGTCCGGGTCTTCGCGGACCTCGCCGGCCCCGAGGCCCCCGGGGGGCCCGGCTCGCGCCCGCCGATGGGAATCGCGCTCACCGGGACCAATGCCGCCGGACAGGCCCAGCCGGGCGGCGTGCTGATCCCCGAATGGGCCCCGAGCACCGCGACGATGTCGCGGGGCGACGGCTTCCTGACCACGCCGGAACGCAACTCCGAGACGAGCGCCTTCACGTTCGTGCTCCCCGATTCCTGGACGCAGGGGTCGCTGAACCTCGAGGCCAGGGCGCTCGGCACCGGACTCTGCTTGCGCGAGGAGTGCGGTGGCATCCCGAGCCGAACCCTGACCGGCATCACCTTCCGCGACCCGCCACCGGCGGCTGCTCTCAGCGTCCTCGAGCAGCCCGTCGTCCTCCATGAGTTCTTCCTCGACGCGAACGGGAACCCCGCCGTCAACAAGGATGGGATCGTCATGGGGCCCAACCCGAACGGTCGCGTCCTCGGCATCTCGCTCGTCAAGGCGACGCCCGCCCACATCTTCGAGAAGCTCCTCGCGCTCTCGCCGGTGCCGTTCCACTTCCTCGACAGCCAGGACCGGCCGGCGGACTGGCCGCGCTTCCGGGCCACACGGTTCGCAAGCGACACCGCGATCTGGGAGCCCGCCGACGCCTACGACGAGGCCATCGGCCGGCCCGGGCTCGGGATGGTGGGCGTGTACGTCCTCGGAGACAACCCGGGGGTCACGATCGGGCACACGGCCGTCGTGAGCGCTCGCACGCTGGCCGGCGGCGCGATGTGGCGGCCGGTCACCTCCGTCGCTCATGAGATCTTCCACCTCCGGGGCGCCGTCCACGCGTCCAAGGCATGCGGTGCCAGCGACGGTGAGGACTGGCCGGCCGCCGACGGGCGCATGGACTCGGTCGGGCTGGACACGACGCCCCGGTCCGGCGGGCCGGGCGCGCCGTACCGGGTGATCGCCGATGACGAGGCAAACGCGGGATACGACCTCATGAGCTACTGCGGGATCACGAGCGGCGACGCCCCGCACTGGATCTCCGCGCGCAACTGGAACCGCGCGCTCGGCCTGACGCCGCCGCCGCCGAGCGGCCGGCCCTGGAACAAGGACGCCCTCGTGGTCGCGGCCCAGCTCAGCCCGGACAGCACCGTGAGGATCCTCGCCGTCAGGCCGGCGAAGGGACCACCGCCGCCCGATCCCGGCCCGTCGCCGTACGTGCTCGTCGCCCGCGATGTGGCCGGCCGCGCGCTCGCCACCGTCCCCATCAGCCAGTTCGTCGGTACCGGCGCCGCAGGCACCGACCCCGTCACCTCGCTGCAGGCGCGCGTGCCGCGGGAAGGAGTCGCCAAGGTCGAGATCATGGACGCGGGTGGGGCGGTGACCGCCAGCCGGACTGCGAGCGCCACGGCGCCTCGAGCAAGCATCGTCTCGCCCGGCCACGGCCGCCGCGTCGGCGACCGCGCCACCGTCGGCGTCCGCTGGGAGGCCTCCGACGCCGATGGCGACGACCTCGAGGTCACGCTCGACTACTCGAGCAACGGCGGGCGCACGTTCCACAACGTGTGGGCCGGGCCGCACGGCGGTGGCACGGCGCAGCTGCGGACCGAGCTGCTGGACGCGACCCGCAACGCCCGCCTGCGCCTGCGTGTGAGCGACGGGTTCCGCGAGACGACGACGACGTCCGCGCGCTTCGTCGTCGCCCCACGCGGCCCCCGGGTCGAGATCCTGGAGCCGGGCGCCGGCCAGCGGGCCGACGCCGGCGGCGGCGTGCGCCTGCGCGGGGCCGCGGTCGACGACCGCGGGCGACGGCTGACGGGCCGGCGCCTGGTCTGGCGCGCCGGGCGCACCGTCCTCGGCCGCGGGGCGAGCGTGAGCGCGGCGCTACCCGCCGGCACGCGCCGCGTCATCCTCGAGGCCACCGACGCCGCCGGGCGTACCGGCTCGGACACGGTCGCCGTGCGCGTGGGCGCCACGACCCCGCTGTTCCTGCGCCTCAGCGCGGCGCCGCTCGCCCGCGGGGCCCGCGCGGCGGTGCTGACCGTCGCGGCCACGCAGCCGTCGACGCTGACGGTCCGCGGGCGCCGCTACGAGGTCGACGCCAAGACCCGTCGCATCCGCGTCCCGCTCGGGGAGACGCGGGGGACCGTACGGTTGCGGGTGACGCTGACCGCAGGCGGCCGCAGGACGGTGGAGACGGTCGTGGTCAGGCGCCGGTAGCGCAGCGCTCTCGCGCGGTCACAGCCCCGGCTCGAAGGCCAGCGCCACGTCCGGCGGCTCGCGGGTGATGCCGAAGCGCGCCTCCCACGCCGCCCAGCTGCGCAGGCGCGCCGGGTCCAGCTCGCCGAAGCGCCGGGCGCCGGCCGTGAAGGCCGGGGAGACGGCCGCGAGCTCGCGCTGGACGTTCTCCCGCTCGAGGCCTCCGGCGCGGTCGACGAGCGCCGTCACGGCCGACTCGGGATCCACCAGAGCCTCCTCGTAGCCTCGGCGCAGTGCGCGCACGGCGGCGCGCACCACGGGACGCTCGTCCTGCAGGGTCGCGCGGCTGGTGGCGAGCACCAGCTCGGGGTAGGGCGGCGCGCCGAAGTCGTCGACGCGGAACTCGCGGACGCGCAGGCCCCGGGCGCGCACGGCCACGCCCTCGGCGTTCCAGAACGCGGTGGCGGCGTCCACGCGACCCGAGAGCAGCGCCGAGACGGCCTGGAAGCCGATCGTCACGCGGCGCACCCGGGTCGGGTCGCCGCCGTCGCCGGCGACGATCGAGCGCAGGACCGCCTCGTCGCTGGGCAGGCCGGTGACGCCGGCGCTGCGGCCGGCCAGGTCACGCGGGCGGCGGACGCCCGGACGGGCCAGCACGGCCGCCAGCGGGCGCTGCACGATGGCCATCACGCCCACCACGTCGCGCCCACGCTGGCGGGCGAGCGCGAGGTCGTGGATGTCGAGGATCGCCAGCTGGGCCCGGCCGGCGAGCAGCAGCTTCACCGCGTCGGTCGACGAGGAGGGGGCCCGGACGCGCAGCGTGACGCCCTCGGCGCCGTCGAAGTCGCGGTCCAGGGCGGTGTAGACGCCGGCATGGACGGCGTTGGGGGCGAAGTCCAGGACGAGCGTCGCCGGGCGCTCGGGCCGGTCCTCGCCGGTGCGGCCCGTCACCCCGCACCCGACCGCGAAGAGGAGGATCGCGGTCGCCATGGCGGCCCCCGCAGCGCGCCATACTCTGCGCGCCATGCAACCCAAGGGCTCCGCCGCGTACGTCGCCGAGCTGATCGGCACGTTCCTCCTCGTCCTGTTCATCGGCTTCATCCTGGCGTCCAACTCGCCCGCGGAGGCCGGTGGGCTCGGCTACACCGACTTCGCCGTGATCGGGCTCCTCCACGCGTTCGTGCTGATGATGCTGATCGCCTCCCTCGGCGGCGTCTCCGGCGCCCACTTCAACCCGGCGGTCACCGTGACGCTGGCGGCGCTGCGCAAGATCAGCTGGGGCGACGCTGCGGTGTACATCCTGCTGCAGCTCGCCGGGGCGGTGCTCGCGGCGCTGACCGTGAGCCTCGTGGTCACCGGCGCCGCCGATGCGACCAACTTCGGCGCCACCGCGGTCAACGACCGCTTCGTGTCGGGCGACGGCGCGGCGGCGCTGGCCGAGCTGATCGGAACGTTCGCGCTGATGTGGGCGATCATGGGCGTCGCCGTCAACGAGCAGGCCGAGCGCTCGTGGGCCCCGTGGGTCATCGGCGGGACGCTGGGCTTCGCGGTCATGGCGATCGGGCCGTTCACCGGCGCCGGCCTCAACCCCGCCCGCGCCTTCGGGCCGGCGCTGGTCGGCGACGCCTTCGGTGGCGCCGGCACGTTCCTCATCGTCTATGTGCTCGCCCCGCTGGTGGGGGCGGTGCTCGCAGGCGTCGGCTACCACGCGCTCGTGCTCGCGCCGCAGGGGCTGCGCGGCGAGCGGCCGGTCGACAAGCTCGAGGTCGGCGCCGCGGAGCACGCGGCCCGCCGCGGCGGCCCGGTCCGCGGGGCGCGCGGGCCGGACACGCCGGACACGTAGACTCGGGCACAGCCGATGCGCCGCCGCGTCACGTTCTCGCGCAACATCACGCTGTCGCTCTCCCGGACGTGCCAGTGCTTCTGCAAGTACTGCTCGTTCAAGACCCACCGCGCGCACCTGCACGCGCCCGATGACGTCCTGGCGCTGCTCGACGGGGCGGCACGTCGCAACGTCAAGGAGCTGCTGGTCCTCACCGGCGAGCGCCCCGAGGTCAACCCCGAGGTCCGCGAGCGGCTGCACGACTGGGGTCATGCCGACTTCACCGCGTACGTCGCATGGGCCTGCGCGCGCGCGCTCGAGCGCGGGCTGCTGCCCCACACGAACCTCGGCGTGCTCTCGCGGGCGGATCTCGCCCGGCTGCGCGAGGTCACAGCGTCCCAGGGCCTGATGCTCGAGTCGACCGTCGCCGGCCTCGCCGCTCACCAGGGCTCGCCGACGAAGGACCCCGCGCGCCGCCTGCAGACCATCCGCTGGGCCGGCGAGCTGCGCATCCCGTTCACGAGCGGGATCCTGGTCGGCATCGGCGAGCGCCCCGAGGACCGCATCGCGGCGTTGCACGCGCTCGCCGCCGTGCACGCCGAGCACGGGCACCTGCAGGAGGTCATCCTCCAGAACTTCGTGCCGCACCGCCGCTACCACGGTGAGGAGCCCGGCGAGATCGCGACCGAGGCGGCCGAGGAGTTCTGGCGCACGGGCCTGACCGGGACGGCCGGCGTGCCGGCGCCCGCGTGGGCCACGCCGGTGTCGCTCGACGACATGCGCGCGCTCGTCGGCGCGGCACGCGAGCTGCTGCCGGGCGTCGGCGTCCAGGTGCCGCCCAACCTGGCCGACTGGTGGCCCGAGCTCGTCGCCGCCGGCGCCACCGACCTCGGCGGCCTGAGCGCCAACGGCGACCACATCTCGCCCGAGCACCCGTTCCCCTCGCCCCACCGCGTGCGCCGCCGGCTCGAGCAGGACGGCGTCGCGCTGACCGAGCGCCTGTGCGTCTACCCGCAGTACCTCGACGCGCAGTGGCTGGACCAGGGCGTGCTCGACGTCGTCAAGGCGCGCTTCTGGAGCTTCATCCCCCGCCGCGGGTCCGGCCGGACCGATCCGCCCCGGCCGATCCGGCCGAGCCTCACGCCCGGCGCCGTCGACAAGGCGCGCGCCGGCGGGCGGCTGACGCCCGACGAGCTGACCGCGCTGTTCGCCGAGACCCGGCCCGAGGCCATCGAGGACCTGCGCGCCGCGGCCGACGAGCTGCGCGCCGAGCTCGCGGGCGACACCGTCACCTTCGTCGTCAACCGCAACATCAACGTCTCGAACATCTGCATCGTGGGCTGCGCGTTCTGCGGCTTCGGGCAGGGCAAGCGCTCGCCGGGCGCCTACGAGCACGACCGCGACGACTTCGTGCGCCGCGTCGAGGAGGCCGTCGCCTACGGGGCGACCGAGATCTGCATGCAGTCGGGGATCCATCCCGACTGGCAGCTCGAGGACTACCTCGGCTGGCTGCGGCTCGCCAAGGAGGTCGCGCCGGAGGTGCACCTGCACGCGTACTCGCCGATGGAGATCGACCACCTGGCCGCGGGTCGCCCGCTGGCCGAGATCTTCGCCCGCCTGCGCGACGCCGGGCTCGACTCGACGCCGGGCACCGCGGCCGAGGTCCTGCACGACGGCGTGCGCGAGCGCATCTCGCCCAACAAGCTGCCGGTCGCCCGCTGGGTGGAGATCATCGAGGCCTCGCACCGCGCGGGCCTGCGCTCGACGAGCACGGTCATGTTCGGCCACGTGGAGGAGCCGTGGGAGCTGGCCGAGCATCTGCGCGTCGTGCGCGAGCTGCAGGAGCGCACCGGCGGCATCACCGAGTTCGTCCCGCTGTCGTTCATCCCGTACCACACGCTGCTGGGGCGCACGCACGGCGTGGAGGAGATCTCGCGCGAGGAGAACCTCAAGCACACCGCCGTCTTCCGGCTGGCGCTGGGCCACTCGATCCCCAACGTGCAGGCCTCGTGGGTGAAGATGGGGCTCGAGACCGCGACCGAGGCGCTGCGCTGGGGCGTCAACGACCTCGGCGGGACGCTCATGGAGGAGTCGATCAGCCGCATGGCGGGCAGCGTGCACGGCACGCGCCTGGACCCCGCCGACCTCGTCGGCGCCGCGCACGCGGCCGGCCGGCCGGCCGCCGAGCGCACGACGCTCTACGAGGTGCGCCGTCGCTACCCCGTGCGGGGTCGCGGCATGACGGGCGACGAGGCGATCACCGCGCAGGGCCTTGCCGACCTGCGGGCCGAGCTCGCGCGCCTGGAGGGTCCGGTGCGTCGCGAGATGGCCGCGCGCATCCAGGCCGCCCGCGAGCTGGGCGACCTCAAGGAGAACGCCGAGTACCACATCGCCAAGGACGACCAGGCGTTGCTGGAGACGCGGATCAAGCGCCTGACCGCGCGGCTGCGCGCCGCCGTGGTCGTGGAGGCGGACGAGGACGGTGACGCGGTCGGCTTCGGGACGACCGTGCACGTCGTCGACGAGGCCAGCGGCCGGCCGGCGACGTACACGCTCGTCGGCCCGACCGAGTCGGACCTCGCGACCGGCCGCCTGTCGGCCGAGTCGCCCGTGGCCCGCGCGCTGATGGGCGCCCGCCCGGGCGACGTCGTCGAGGTCGAGACGCCCCGCGGCGCCCGCGCACTGCGCGTCGAGCGCCTCGGCGCCTGACCGCCGGCAGGGCGTGGGCGCCGAGGACCTCCAGGACCCCGACGACCTCTACGGGCTCGCGCTCGAGGAGTTCGTCCCCGCTCGCGACGCGCTCGCCAAGCGGCTGCGCGCCGGCGGCGATCGCGCCGCGGCCGATGCCGTGAAGCGCCTGCCCAAGCCGTCGGCCGCGGCGTGGGCGGTCAACCAGGCGGTGCGCTCTCAACCGCGCGCGGCCCGGGCGCTGTGGGAGGCCGGCGACGAGCTCGCCGCCACGCAGGAGCGCCTCCTCGCCGGCGACGCAGACCGCGACGCCCTGCGCTCCGCGATGACCGCCGAGCGCGAGGCCCTCGCACCGCTGCTCGAGGCGGCCCGCGGCCTGCTGACCGGGAGCGGCGCCGGTGTGAGCGAGACCGCGCTCGCGCGCGTCGAGGAGTCGCTGCATGCGGCCGCGCTGGATCCGGAGGTTCGTCCCGAGGTGGCCGCCGGTCGCCTGGCCAAGGAGGTGCGCCACGTGGGGATGGGCACGGCTCGCCGCGGCGCCGGCGCCGGCGCGCTCGCGCGCGCGCCCGCCGGGGGCGGCGGGCGGCGCGAAGGCGGCGGGTGAGCGGAAGCGCTCGGGCGGCCCCGCGAAGCCGGCGCGCAGCCGGGCGGCGGCGGGCGAGGCGAAGCGCGCAGGCGCGCCGGCGCGCGGGCGCTCCGCGAGCGCGGGCGAGGCCGACGACCGGCGCGCCGCGAGCGGCGAGCGCGGCCGGCGAGCCGGCGCGCCGAGCGCGAGGCCGCGAAGGAGCGGACCGAGGCGGCGCGTCGCGACCGCGCCGCGGCCCGCGAGGCGCTCAAGACCGCGCGCGAGGACTCGCGCGACGCGCGCGCGGAGGCCAAGGCCGCCGTCCGGGCGGCCGAAGCCGCTGGTCGCGAGGCCGACCGCGCGACCGCGGCCGCGCAGGAGGCCGCCGAGCGCGAGCGGGCGGCGCAGGACGCGCTCGACGCGGCCGAGGCCGCGCTGCGCGACGCGCGCGGCTGAGCGCGTCCAGGCGGCTTCGCACCACGCGTGGCGAGAAACCGTTCGTGATGAACGGTTTCTCGCATCGCGCGCCCCGGTCGGCGGTCACGTGAAGAGATCCTCGTCGACGGGACGCACGATCGCCGCGGCGCCCGGGCCGTCGTCGTCGGTCACGTGGCGCTCGAGGCCGCGCACGAGCACCGCGGGCTCGCGCGAGTCCTTGGCGCGCACCAGGTCGGCGGCGCCCGCCGCCTCGTCCGCGATCGCGATCCAGGTGGCGCGCAGCGTGCGGCCCGTCGGCGTCGCGGCGCCCACGCCAGTCCTCGAGCGGCGCGAGCCCCGCGACGCCGATGGCGACGTCGGCCTGGCCGTGGCGCCAGGCGCGGCCGAAGGAGTCGGCGATCACCACGGCGGGGCGGCCGGGCAAGGCGCCGCGCAGCGCGCGGGCGGACGCGTCGGGGTCGCGCGGCAGGCAGACCACCGCGTCCTCGGCGCCCGCGTTGGAGGCGTCCACGCCCGCGTTCGCGCACACGAGGCCGTGGCGCGTGCGGCAGATGAGCACGCCGCGGCGGGCGCGCAGCACCTCGGAGGACTGGTCCAGCACGACCTGCACGACGCGCGGGTCCTTGCCGTGCTCCGCCGCCAGCGCGAGCGCGCGCTCGCCCGGCACGACGTCGCCCAGTGCCACCACGGAGCCCTCGGCCTTGGAGACGACCTTGTGCGCGACGACGAGGACGTCGCCGTGGCGCAGGTCGCCGCCCGCGGCCTGCGTCAGCACGGCGGCGAGGTCGTCGCCGGGGCGCACCTCGGGCACGCCGGGCAGCGCGCGGGCCAGCAGCTCGCTCACGGCGCGAGCCTCTCGAGCACCGCGCGCGTGCGCGGCGCCCCGCCGGCCCAGCGGCCGAGGGCCGCGCGCAGCGCCGCGAGGTCGTCGGCCGTGTCGACGTCCAGCAGCAGCGACGGCGGCTCGGCCACGCGCACGCGGGCGCCGGCTGCGCGCGCGGCGTCCTCGTGGCGGACCCGGCTGCCGGGCCCGAAGCTGGGGTCGATCGCGTCGGGCGGCGCGAGCACGAGCGCGTTGGTGCCGGTGCCGTGGCGGTCGGGGACGACGACGACCTCGGCGCCGGCGCCGGGTTCGCGCGCGGTGCCGGCCAGCAGCTCGTCGATCTCCCCGGGGTCCATGGCCGGGCAGTCGCCGGGCACGAGCAGGGCGCGTGCGGCGCCGTGCTCGAGCGCCCAGGCCACGCCATGGCGAGCGGCGCGCACGTGGCCCGCGTCGTCGGGGTCGGCCACCGTCGCAGCGCCCGCGGACGCGGCCAGGGCCAGCGCCGCCGGCTCGCCGGTCACGACGACGATCGCGTCGACCGCCGCGGCGCCGGTCAGGGCGTCGAGCACGTCGCCGACCATCGCCTCGGCCAGCGCGCGCCGCTCCGCGGCGTCCAGCGCGTCGCCGAGGCGCTGCTTGGCGTCGCTCGAGGCGCTTGACCGGCAGCACCGCCACCGTGCTCATCGCGCGAGGCGCAGGGCGAAGGCGAGCGTCTCGGCCGCCACGCGCTCGCGCTGCGCAGCGCCCGCCATCAGCGTGTCGGTGACGTGCACGGGCAGGCCGCCCGCCTCGGCGGGCTCGTCGGCCACCAGACCGTCGAGCAGCCCCGCGTAGGCGCGGGCCACGCCGGTCGCGCTCAGCTCGAGCCCGGCCCAGGCCATGAACGGCTCGGTCGGCCCCTTCACCACCGCGCCGGCGACGATCGGGGACACGGCGACGACCGGGGCCCGCGCCGCCCGCAGCGCCTCGGCCATCCCGGGCGTCTCGAGGATCGGCCGGATCGAGATGACCGGGTTCGACGGGCCGATCACGATCGCGCGGGCCTCCGCGATCGCCTCCAGCGCCGCGGCGGCCGGGCGGGCGGCCGCGATGCCCTCGAACTCGACGCCGTCGACCGGGCCCTCGCCGCGCTCGCGGATCATGAACTCCTGGAAGGGGATCCAGCGGCCGCGCGCGAACACGCGCGTGCGCACCGGCTCGTCGGCCATCGGCACGACCCGCGCGCGCAGCGCCCAGCGCGTCGCCGAGCTCGGCCAGCGCCTGCGTCAGCGTCGCGCCCTCGGCCAGCCGCCGCGCCCGGCGCAGCCCCACGGCGAGGTCACGGTCGCCGAGGTTGAACCACACGTCGTCGCCCTGGTCGCGCAGCCCGTCCATGACGTGGAAGGTGTCGCCCGCGAGGCCCCAGCCGCGCTCGTCGATGCGGTCGGCCAGCCAGAAGCTCACCAGGTCGGGGTCGGGCGAGACGTACGCGCCGATGCAGCTCGACGTCGTCGGCCGTGTTGGCGATGACCACGAGGTCGACGCCCGGCACGTCGAGCATCCCGCGCGCCAGCTTCGCGCCGCCCGTGCCGCCGGCCAGGACGACGACAGGTCGCCGTCACAAGCCCGTGATCTTGATCCCCGCGTGCGCCTTGTGGCGCACGTTGATGGAGATGAGCAGCGGCGTGAGCTGCTCGGTCAGGCGAGCCATCTCCAGGCGGCCGGCGTCGACGCAGCGCAGCCCGTCGATGCGGTCGATCAGCGTCCATGACGGCCTGCTTGTCGGCCTTGCGGTCACCGCACACCAGGATGTCCTCGTCGAGCGCGTGGCCGAGGTCGCCCAGCAGCGACGCGCTGACGGTGTGCAGCGCCGCCACGACGCGGACGCCGTCGGGCGCCATCTCCTGGGCCTGCTGCGCCGCGGAGCCCTGCCAGACGCCCAGCGTGCGCGTCGCCTTGCCGGACACGGCGGCCGCCAGCGGCACCGTCGCGTCGACGAGCAGCTGCCCCTCGCGCAGGGCGCCCCGGAGGTTCGTCAGCGTCTCGGACTGGTTGCGGAAGGGCACGCACAGGACCACGGTCTCGGCGCTGCCGGCGGCCTCGTCGTTCGCGAGCCCCTCGAAGCTGCCCTCGGGGACCGCCGCGCGGGCGCGCTGCGCCGCCTCCGCCGCCCTGCCCGGGTCGCGCGAGCCCATGACGACGGGCACCCCGGCGCGGCCCCATCGCACCGCCAGGCCGAAGCCGAGCGCCCCGGAGGCGCCGACGATGCACACGGGCGGGAGCACCAAGCGGGTGAGTATAAGTCGCCTCCCTGGCGACTATGGTTCGCCTCCGCATGCGCCTCGAGGCCCGTACCGCGCTCGTGACCGGTGGCGCCGGCGGCATCGGGGCGGCCACCGCGCGCCGCCTCGCGGCAGAGGGCGCGCGCGTCGGGATCGCCGATCTCGACGAGGCGGGCGGCCGCGAGATCGCCGCCGAGCTCGACGGTCACGCTGTCGCCATGGACGTCACCGACACAGCCTCGGTGCGCGCCGGCGTGGCCGCGGTCAGCGAGGCGCTGGGGCCGATCGACGTGCTGGTCAACAACGCCGGCACCGATCGCTTCGCGTACTTCGTCAAGAGCGACGAGGAGCTGTGGGACTTCGTGCTGGGGGTGAACCTGCGCGGCGTGCTCGCCTGCACCCACGCCGTGCTGGGCACCATGCAGGAGCGCCGCACCGGCGCGATCGTCAACGTCGCCAGCGAGGCCGGCCGCGTCGGCTCGCAGGGCTCGGCCACCTACTCGGCGGCCAAGGCGGGCGTCATCGGCTTCACGAAGGCGATCGCCCGCGAGGCGGCGCGCTACGGCGTGCGCTGCAACGCCGTCGCCCCCGGGCCGATCGAGACGCCGCTGCTGAACGCCGCGCCCGAGCAGCTCGGCGAGATCGGTGTGCGCCTCAAGCAGGGCATGGTCAACGCGACCGCGCTGGGCCGCAGCGGCGAGCCCGAGGAGGTCGCCGCAGCGATCGTCTACCTCGCCTCCGACGACGCGTCCTACGTGACCGGGCAGACGCTGAACGTCAGCGGCGGCCTGTCGATGTGGTGAGCGCCGGCGCCGGCCCGCCGGCCGGGTTCCCGCAGCGCGTCCACATCCGCGAGGTCGGCCCGCGCGACGGCTTCCAGAACGAGCCCGAGACGATCGCCACGGACGACAAGGTGCGCCTCGTCGACGCGCTGGCGCGCACCGGCCTGCGCCGCCTGGAGGTCACGAGCTTCGTGCGCGCCGACGTGGTCCCCCAGCTCGCCGACGGCGCGGAGGTGCTGCGCCGCATGGACGTGCCGCCGCAGGTCAGCGTCTCCGTGCTCATCCCCAACGAGCGCGGGCTCGACGCCGCGCTCGCCCAGCGCGAGCGCTTCCAGGAGGTCAACGTCTTCCTCAGCGCATCGGAGACCCACAACCGCCGCAACGTCAACCGCTCCGTCGAGGAGTCGCTGGCCGGCCTCGAGCGCGTGCTGGGCCGCGCCCGCGCCGAGGGGCTGCGGTGCGAGGGGGTCATCTCGACCTCGTTCGGCTGCCCCTACGAGGGCCGTGTCGACCCCGCGCGCGTGCTGCAGATCGCCGCGCGCCTGCGCGACGCCGGGGCGCAGGAGGTCGGCTTCGGCGACACGACCGGGATGGCCAACCCGCTGCAGGTGCGCGGCTTCTTCGCGCGTGCCGCCGAGCAGCTCGGCGCGGACGTCGAGCTCACCGCCCACTTCCACAACACCCGCGGCCAGGGCCTGGCCAACGTGCTGGCCGCGCTCGAGAGCGGCTGCGCCTCGTTCGAGTCGAGCTTCGGCGAGCTCGGCGGCTGCCCCGTGCCGCCGGGCGCGACGGGCAACATCGCCACCGAGGACCTCGTCTCGATGCTCGAGGAGATGGGCATCGCCACGGGCGTGGACCTCGAGGCGCTGCTGGGCGCCGCGCGCGCCGCGCGCGAGGTCCTCGGCCGGCCGCTGGGCAGCCACACGCTCGTCGCCGGCCCGGTCGACTGGCACCGGACGGCCGGGTAGACGGCCTCAGCGGGCGAGCTCGACCACGAGCGCGGAGTGGTCGCTGAGGCCGCTGCGCCGCCAGTCGTGCGCGTACGCGCTGGCGACCGGGCGCAGGCCGCACACGAGCGCGTGGTCCAGGCGCCAGCCGCCGCGGTCCTGCGCGAACGTCCAGCTCGCCTCGCGCTGCCCGTAGCCGTGCAGGGCCCGGAACGCGTCGACCCAGCCTCGCCGGCGCAGGTCGTGCACCAGGGCGCGCTCGGCGCGATCCCACCGCTCGCCGCGCTCGGGCCGCAGGCGCCCGGCGCTGTCGTGGGCGAAGGTGAGCACGTCACCGTCGGGCAGCTCGCGGCGCGGCGTGTTGAGGTCGCCGCACAGGATCCGCGGGCCCGGGACGGCGGTCGACAGGTAGCGGGCGACGGCCTCGTGCGTGCGGACCTTCGCCAGCTCGGGTGCCGGGGCGATCGGCGAGTGGAGGTTGACGACCTCGACGTCGCCGAGCATGCAGCACAGGATCCGCTCGGGCCACGGCGTGCCGGCCGGCGCGGCGAGCGGCCTGAGCGGCTCGCGTGCCGCGGTCAGCACGCCCAGCAGCCGCCGTCCGCCCGCCGCGGGCGCCGTGTCGAGCGTCGTGAGGCAGGAGGGCAGGCCGGCGTCCGCGAGGGCGGCACGCCACATCGGCAGCGTCCGCGCGGTCACCTCCTGCAGTGCCACGACGTCCGCGGCCACCGCCGCGATCGCCTCGGCCTGGTCGGGCTGGCGGCCGACGCGGCCGGCGACGTTCCAGGTGACCAGGCGCAGGGCCGCGGGCCTCAGCGCCCGCTGAACACCGGCTGGCGGCGCTCGGCGAAGGCGCGCGTGCCCTCGGCGAAGTCCTCGGTCTGGGCGCACAGGGCCTGCACCGTCACCTCGTGCTCGAGCGTGCCCGCGAGCGCCGGCTTGGCGGCGGCGTCGAGCACGCGCTTCGCGTGGCCGACCGCGAGCGGCGCGCAGGCCAGCAGCTCGCCGACGAGTGCGTCCGTCGCCGCCTCGAGCTCGCCGGCCGGCGCGACGCGGTTGACGAGCCCGATGCGCTCGGCCTCGGTCCCGTCGACCAGCTTGGAGGCCATCACGAGCTCCTTCGCGCGCCCCAGCCCGACGACGGCGGGCAGGCGCGAGGAGCCGCCGACGTCGGGGATCAGGCCGACGCGCGTCTCGGGCATGCCGATGATCGCGTCGGCGGCCATCACGCGCAGGTCGCAGGCCAGCACGAGCTCCATCGCGCCGCCGATGCAGGCGCCGTGGATCTGCGCGACCGTCGGCTTGGCCATCTCCTCCAGGAGATTCCAGGTGTTGAGGATCGGGCGGCGAAAAGAGCGCAGTCGAGCCGGGTCGTCGGCCAACGCGCCGAGCGCCGCGAAATCCATCCCCGAGGAGAACATGGGCCCCGCCCCGCGCAGGACCACGCAGCGCACGCCGTCGTCGTCGGCGGCAGCGGTGAGGGCCTCGTGCAGCCCGAGCACGAGGTCGTCGTTGATCGCGTTGCGCTTCTCCGGGCGGTTGAGGACGACGTGGCGGACGGCGTCGCGGTCTTCGGTCAGGACGATGCTCATGGGTGCAGCATGACGCCTGTGGCGCGGCCGCACCGCGACGAGGCGCGCGCGCTGCGCGAGGCCGTGGGCGACGTCCTCGGCCAGGCCGCGGTCGAGGTCGGCTTTCAGCCCGTCGTCGAGCTCGGGGCGCGCGAGGTCGTCGGCTGGGAGGGGCTGGCCCGCGGGCCGCGCGGCACGCCGCTGGAGCGCCCCGACCGGCTGTTCGCGGCCGCGCGCGCGGCCGGCCGCCTCGACGAGCTCGACTGGTTGTGCCAGCGCCTCGCCCTCCGCGGCGCCCTCGCGGCGGACCCGGAGACCGGCCACGTCCTGTTCCTCAACGTCGAGCCCGACACGACCGGCTTCATGCCGCTCGAGCTGCGCACGCTCTACGGGCAGGCGACGTCGCAGACCACCGTGGCCGTCGAGGTCACGGAGCGGGCGCTCTGCGAGCGCCCGGCGGCGCTCCTGGGTCACGTCGCCGACATGCGCGCACTGGGCTGCGCGATCGCGCTGGACGACGTCGGCATGGGCACCGGCTCGCTGGCCATGATGGCGCTGCTCGCGCCCGAGGTCATCAAGCTCGACCTCGGGCACCTGCGCACGCAGCCGCCCGAGGAGATCGCCGAGCTGCTCGGCGCGGTGGCCGCGCAGCTGGACTCGACCGGCGCGACGCTGCTGCTCGAGCGCGTCGAGCGTCCCGAGCACGTCGGCGTCGCGACCGCCCTCGGGGCGCGGCTGGGGCAGGGCTGGCTCTTCGGCCGCCGCGCGCCGCTGGAGCGGGCGCCGCTCGCGCCGCCGCGCCGGGCCGTGCGCACGCGCAGCCGGCCGGACCCGCGCGACACCGCCCCGTTCGCCCTCATGGCCGCCGCGCGGGCGCCGCGCGTCGGCGGGGAGGCGCTCGTGGCGGGCGTCGCGCGCGAGGTCGAGGAGCAGGCTCGGGCGGCCGGGGACCAGGCGCTGCTCGTCGCGGCCTTCGGCGAGGCGCAGCGCTTCACACCGGACCTGCGCGAGCGCTACGCCGGGCTGGCGCGCGACATCGCCTTCTGCGGCGCGATCGGGAGCGACATGGCGACCGAGCCCGCCCCCGGCGTGCGCGGCGGGTGCCTGGACGCCTCCGACCCGCTCAGCCACGACCTCACGGTGGCGGTCGTGACGCCCCGCTTCGCCGCGGCCGTCGCCGCCCACGACCTCGGCCCCGGCGAGCCCGAGGACCGTCGCATGGCGTTCACGCTGACCCACGACCGCGACGCGGCCACGTCGGCGGCCGCCGCGCTCATGTCGCGGATCGCCAGCTAGGGTCGGGCCTCACCCCGGATCAGGAGGCGGTCAGTGACGGACATCAGGCAGGTCGGCGTGCTCGGCGCGGGCCTCATGGGCCATGGCATCGCACAGGTCAGCGCGCAGGCCGGCTACGACGTCGTCCTGTGCGACATCGACGAGAGCGCCCTGCAGAAGGGCATGGGCAAGATCGAGAAGCAGCTCGACCGAGCGGTCGACAAGGGCAAGGCCACCCGTGAGGAGGCCGACGCCGTGCGGGCGCGGATCCAGCCGACCACGGGCTACGGCGAGCTGGCCGGGTCCGACCTGGTGGTCGAGGCGATCACCGAGAGCCTGGAGCGCAAGCTCGCGATGTGGCGCGAGGTGGACGGCATCGTCAAGCCCGAGGCGGTCTTCGCCACCAACACGTCGTCGCTGGCCGTGATCGACCAGGCGGTCGCGACCTCGCGGCCCGAGCGCTTCCTCGGCCTGCACTACTTCAACCCCGCACAGGTCATGAAGCTCGTGGAGGTCGTCCGCGCCGTGACCACGTCCGACGAGGCCCTGGAGACCGGCCTCGCGTTCGCCCGCTCGCAGGGCAAGCTGGCCATCCCGACGCGCGACAAGGCGGGCTTCATCGTCAACCGCCTGCTGGTGCCCTACATGCTCGACGCGATCCGCGCCCACGAGGAGGGCGTCGGCTCGGTCGACGAGATCGACGAGGCCATGAAGGCCGGCGCGGGGCACCCCATGGGGCCGCTGACGCTCGCCGACTTCGTCGGGCTGGACACCCTGGGGTCGATCTGCGACGTGCTGTGGGACGAGTTCCGCGAACGGCGCTTCGCGCAGCCGCCGACGCTGCGCAAGATGCTCGCCGCCGGCTGGTACGGGCGAAAGTCGGGCATGGGCTTCTACGACTACGCCGGGGACGAGCCGGCGCCGAACCCGGGGCTGTAGGAGCCGCGAGGCCCGGGGCGCCGCCGTGCGGGCGCTGGCACCGAAGCCCTACCGCGGGGACGTCATCGCGGCCGGCGTCGTCGTGCTCACGGCCGGCGTCGCGCTGGCCGCGCTGCGGCTGCGCGCCGATGGCGCGCTGCTCGCGCTCGCCGCCCCCGCCGCCCTGGCGGTCATCGCCATGGCGGTGCTCAGCGCGCCGGGCGAGGCGCCTCGCCCGTACGTGACGATCCTCGCGGTCGGCGGCTGGATCTGCGCACTGCTGGCGCTGGCCGACCTCGCCCGCGTGCTCGGCGCCGCCGACCTGCGCGGCGCGGGGACGATCGCCTGGCTGGCGGCCGTGGTCGCACTGCTGGCGGGCACCCTGGCCGTCGGCAAGGGCCTGCCGGCGCTCAGCGCGCTGGGCGCCCTGAGCGCGACGGCGTCCGTGGCCGGCGCCGTGGTGTGGGCGCTGGAACCGGCCGATCCGGCGGGCGCGACGCGCTGGGTGCTGCTTGCCGCGACGCTCGGCTTCGGCGTGGCCGCGGTCGGCTGGCGCGATCACCGCCGCCGCCACGCCGTGGCGCTGGCCGACAGCGCGGGGATCGCCCTCCTTGGCATCGCGGCGACGCTCGGCGCCCTGGCACCGCTGGGCGTGCGCGTCGAGGTGCTCGACCCCGCGCCCGGGGCAGCCCCGTGGGGGTGGGAGGCCCTCCTCGTGCTGGCCGCCTGGGGGCTGATCGCGTACGCCGCCGTCGACCGCGAGCGCGTGCCGGGCTTCATCGGCGTGCTCGCGCTGGCCGGCTTCGCGCTCGTCGCGGCCCGCGGCGACAGCGGCCTCCTCGGCTGGCCGCTCGCGCTGCTCGTGCTCGGCGCGGGGGCCGTGGCCTTCGGCCTGCGCCCGGCGCGCGAGGCGCCCCCGGAGCCCGGCTCCGACGCGGCTCCTGCGCCACCGCTGTCCATAGACTCGCCGCGATGACCGATCCGTCGGAGCTGCAGGACGCGGTCGACCGGGCGCGGGCCGGCGGGCCCGAGCGCCACCGGGCGAAGGCCGTCGAGCAGGGCAAGCTGCCCGTGCGCGAGCGCATCGCGCGGCTGCTCGACGACGGCTCGTTCGTCGAGGAGGCGCTGCTGGCCAACTGGGAGGCCGAGGGGCTGGGCGCCGACGGCGTCGTGACCGGCCTCGGGACGCTCGGCGGGCGCGGCATCGCCGTCATGGCCAACGACCCCACGGTCAAGGCGGGGTCGTGGGGCCCGAGGACGGTCGAGAAGATCATCCGCATCCAGGAGCGCGCGCTCGCGCTGCGGCTGCCGATGGTCTACCTCGTGGACTCGGCGGGGGCGCGGATCACCGATCAGGTGCAGATGTTCCCGGGGCGTCGCGGCGCCGGTCGCATCTTCCACACCCAGGTGCGCATGAGCGGCGTCGTGCCCCAGGTGTGCGTGCTGTTCGGCCCCAGCGCGGCGGGCGGGGCGTACATCCCGGCCTTCTGCGACGTCGTGATCATGCGCGACGGCAACGCGTCCATGTACCTGGGGTCGCCGCGGATGGCCGAGATGGTCATCGGCGAGAAGGTGACGCTCGAGGAGATGGGCGGCGCGCGGATGCACACCGGCGTCAGCGGCTGCGGCCACATGCTGGTGGCCAGCGACGAGGAGGGCGTCGACCTCGCCCGGGCCTACCTCTCCTACTTCCCCTCGCACTGGCAGGACGAGCCGCCGATCGCCCCGCCCGCCGATCCCGCGCCCGCGCCGGTCGCCATCCGCGACCTGATCCCGGCCGACGAGAACAAGCCCTTCGACATGAAGGCCCTGATCGCGGCGCTCGTGGACGACGGATCGTTCCTGGAGGTCCACCCGCGCTGGGCGCGCGAGCTCGTCGTGGGCTACGCGCGCGTGGAGGGACGGGTGATCGGCGTCGTCGCCAACCAGCCCAAGCAGAAGGGCGGCGTGCTGTTCGTGGACTCGGCCGACAAGGCGGCGCGCTTCATCCAGACGTGCAACGCCTTCAACGTCCCGCTGCTGTTCCTGGCCGACGTGCCGGGCTTCATGATCGGCACCCAGGTCGAGCGCCAGGGCATCATCCGCCACGGCGCGAAGATGATCAGCGCGGTCAGCGAGGCGACCGTCCCCAAGCTCAGCGTCATCGTGCGCAAGGCCTACGGCGCGGGGCTCTACGCGATGGCCGGGCCGGCCTTCGATCCCGACGCGTGCATCGCGCTGCCCGGCGCCTCGATCGCCGTCATGGGCCCGCAGGCGGCGATCAACGCCGTCTACTTCAACCAGCTCCAGGCGATCGACGACCCCGAGGAGAGGGCCGCCCGCACCGAGGAGCTGCGCAGCGCCTACGCGCAGGACATCGACATCCTGCACCTCGCGTCCGAGCTCGTCGTGGACGCGGTCGTGCAGCCCGAGGACCTGCGCTCGGAGATCGCGCGCCGCTTCGCGCTGGCCGCCGGCCGCCGCCGCGACTGGCCCGCGAAGCACACGCCGGTCACCCCGGCCTAGGGCGCCGAGCCGCCGCTCGCCGAGCGCCAGGAACCGTCGCTAAGGGACTGGTGGCTTCCTGCCGATAGGGGCACAGACGCCGGGGGGCCGCATCCCCGCGCGGATCCCAGACATGGCGACCGCCCACCGCTCCCCGACCACCCTCGACCCGCCCGCGCTGGCCGATCGCGGCTGGAGCGAGGTGGCGGCGGTCCTCGACGACCCCGAGTCGCTCGGCGTCGTCTTCCAGCCGATCGCGTCGCTGGCGACCGGAGCGATCGTCGGGTACGAGGCGCTCGCGCGCTTCCGCACCCCCGTTCGCCGAGGCCCGGACGCCTGGTTCGCCCAGGCCTGGCGCTGCGGGCTGGGCCCGGCGCTCGAGGCCCGCGCCCTGCGGCTCGCGCTCGACTGCCCCGGCCGGCCGGCCGGCACCCACCTCACGGTGAACCTCAGCCCGTCTGCGCTGTCGACCCCGGAGGTCCAGGCGATCCTCGAGGGCGACCTCGACGGCATCGTCGTGGAGATCACCGAGCACGAGCTGGTCGACGACTACGCCCGGATGACGACCGCGCTGGACGCGCTGCGCGATCGGGGCGCGCGTGTCGCCGTCGATGACGCGGGCGCCGGCTACGCCGGCCTGGAGCGCGTCATGCGCCTGGAGCCCGACGTCATCAAGCTCGACCGCGCGCTCATCAGCGGCATCGACCGCGACCTGGGCCGCGCCGCCCTGGTCGAGGCCTTCGTGCGCTTCGCGCGCCGCACCGGCGCAACGGTGTGCGCCGAGGGCATCGAGACGCTCGACGAGCTGACCGCCCTGGCCCAGCTCGACGTCCCCCTCGGCCAGGGGTGGGCGATCGCCCGGCCCTCCGCGCCGTGGGCGGGCGTGGCGACCGAGGCCACGCGCATCTGCGACGACGTCCTGCGCGACGCCCTGGCGGGCATCCGCGACCCCCGGGCGTCGCTGCGCGGCGAGGCGCTGTTCGAGCGCATCAGCGCCGACCTCTCGGCCGCCACGACGCTCGACGAGGTGGCCGCGCTCGTCGTGCCGCTGGCCGAGGGCCTGCACGCCGACGACGTCGCGATCTCGCTCGTCGACGCTGACACCGACTCCGTCGTCGCCGTGACGGGCGACGGCTGGACGCTCGAGAACGAGCGCTATGACCTCCACGACTTCCCGGCCACGCGCCACGTGCTCGAGACGCGCAGCGCGGTGCAGATCCTCGCCAGCGACCCCTACGCCGACCCGGACGAGGTGCGCGTCCTGCGTGCGAGCGGCCACCGCTCGCTGCTCATGGTGCCGATCGTCTTCCGCAACGTCTCGCTGGGCATCGTCGAGGCGTTCGCGAGCGAGGAACGCCCCTGGACGCGCACCGAGATCACCCGCGCGCGCCTGGCCTGCTCGCACCTCGGCGCGACGATCTTCGCGCTGCACACCGCGGGCGAGGGCTAGCCCGGCGGCAGGAACCGGCTCGCCGTGGGCGGGCCTTCCTCCAGCACGACGCCCTCGTCGGTGAACGGCGGCCACTCTTCCGTCAGCAGCAGGACGTACGCGAGCGATCGCTGCTGGTAGGAGAGGCCGAGGGCGGTCATCTCCTGCAGGCCCTTGGGCTCGCGCCCGAGCGCGACGATCGCGAACCAGCTCAGCAGGGCGCCGATCTGGGCGACGATCTGCATCGCGTAGCTGATGATCAGCACCGGGATCGCGAGCACGATCCGGAAGAGCGCCTTCAGCCGGCTGTAGCGCTCGCGCGGCGGCGCGACCTCCAGCCGCACGGGGTAGGCATCGGTCGCGCCGCTGAACGGCGGGTAGACGTCGGTCAGCAGGTACATGTAGCCGTAGACGGCCGTGACGTAGCGCATGTAGCCGGCGACGAAGTCGTACAGCCCGCGCGGCCAGCGGCCGGTGAACACGAGCGCGAACCAGGCGGCGATGATCGCGAACCAGGCACCGATCCCCCAGACGAACACGACGACCAGGTGGGGGATCACCAGCAGCAGGCGGAAGAACGTCGTCAGCCGGCTGCGCGGCTCGGCGTACTCGGCGGCGAAGACGACGGGGTAAGTGCTCATCGCCCGATCCTCGCGCATCCGTAGCATGCGCGCTGGTGAGCGCGACCGTCCTGTGGGAGCCGACTGAAGAACGCGTGCGCCGCGCGGCGATCACGCGCTACGCCGGCTGGCTGGAGCAGACGCGGGGCGTGCGTGCGGCGACCTACGACGATCTCTGGCGCTGGTCGGTCCGCGACCTCGAGGGGTTCTGGGCCTCGATCTGGGAGTACTTCGACGTGCAGGCGTCCGCGGCGCCCGAGCGGACGCTCGGCTCGCGGGCCATGCCGGGAGCGGAGTGGTTCCCGGGCGCGAGGCTCAGCCATCCCCGCCACGTGTTCCGCGACCGCGACGACGACGCGGTGGCCATCCGCCACGCCTCCGAGCTGCGCGAGCTGGACGAGTGGACGTGGGGCGAGCTGCGCGAGCGCACGGCTCGGATCGCCGGCGGGCTGCGGGCGCTCGGCGTCGGCCCGGGCGACCGCGTCGCCGCGTACCTGCCCAACATCCCCGAGGCGATCGCGAGCTTCCTGGCCTGCGCGAGCCTCGGCGCGGTGTGGTCGAGCTGCTCACCCGACTTCGGGGCCCGCAGCGTCGTGGACCGCTTCGCCCAGATCGAGCCCAAGGTGCTGCTGGCCGTCGACGGCTACCGCTACGGCGGGCGCGACTTCGACCGGCGCGAGGCCGTAGGCGCCATCGCCGGCGAGATCGGAGGACTCGAGCACCTCGTCACCCTCGGCTACCTGGACGGCTCGGGCTGGCAGCCGGGCTTCGAGCGCCCCGGCGAGCCGCTCGAGTTCACCGACGTGCCGTTCGACCACCCCCTGTGGATCCTGTACTCCAGCGGCACGACGGGCCTGCCGAAGGCGATCGTGCACGGGCACGGCGGGATCCTGCTCGAGCACCTCAAGAAGCTGCACCTGCACCTCGACGCCCAGGAGGACGACCGGATCTTCTGGTTCACGACGACGGGCTGGATGATGTGGAACTTCCTCGTCGGCGTGCTGCTGACCCCCGCCTCGATCGTGCTCTACGAGGGCAATCCCGGGCACCCGGACCTGGGCGCGCTGTGGGACCTCGCCACCGACGCCGGCGTCACGTGCTTCGGCACGAGCGCCAGCTACCTGGCGACCTGCATGAAGGCCGGGATCGAGCCGGCGGCCGGCCGTGACCTGAGCGCGCTGACCAGCGTCGGGTCCACGGGCTCGCCGCTGGCCCCCGAGGGCTTCCAGTGGGTCTACGACCAGCTCGGTGCGGACACGTGGCTGTTCTCGACGAGCGGGGGCACCGACGTCTGCACCGCGTTCGTCGGCGGCGTGCCGACGTTGCCCGTGTACCGCGGCGAGCTGCAGGCGCGCGCGCTGGGCGCCGCGGTCGAGTCCTGGGACGAGGACGGGCGGCCGCACGTGGGCCGCGTCGGCGAGCTCGTCATCACCGAGCCGATGCCCTCGATGCCGGTCTGCTTCTGGAACGACCCCGACGGCGAGCGGCTGCGCTCCAGCTACTTCTCGACGTACCCGGGCGTCTGGCGCCACGGCGACTGGATCGAGATCACCGAGCGCGGGACGGCGATCATCAGCGGGCGCTCGGACTCGACGATCAACCGCGGCGGCGTGCGCATGGGAACGAGCGAGATCTACCGCGCGGTGCTGGCGCTGGACGAGGTCGTCGACGCGGTCGTGGTCGACATCCCGCGCGCGGACACCCCTGGCTGGATGCCGCTGTTCGTCGTGCTGCGCGAGGGCGAGGAGCTCGACGACGACCTCGTCGCCCGCATCCGCAGGCGCATCCGCGAGGACTGCTCGCCGCGCCACGTGCCCGACGAGGTCAGGCAGATCACCGAGGTCCCGCGCACGTTGTCTGGCAAGGTTCTGGAGGTGCCCGTCAAGCGCATCCTCATGGGCCAGGCGCCCGACACGGCCGCCAGCCGCGACTCGCTGGCCAACCCCCGAGCGCTCGACGTCTTCGTCGAGCTGGCAGGCGGCGATGCATAGGGCTCGCGCGGCCATGGACCTCGACGACCTCGCCTTCGCCGGCGCCGCGGAGCAGGCCCGTCGCATCGCGGCGCGCCACGTGTCCTCGCGCGAGCTGGTGAGCGAGTGCCTGGCGCGCATCGAGCGCCTGCAGCCCCAGCTCAACGCCTTCCGGGTGGTGTTCGCCGAGCGGGCGATGGCCGAGGCCGACCAGGCCGACGCCCGGCTCGGGGCCGGGGACGAGCGCCTGCTGCTCGGGGTCCCCGTGGCGATCAAGGACGATGCTGACGTCGCCGGCCACGTCACCGCCCACGGGCACGCCGGCCACGACGGGACGCCCGCCGAGCAGGACAGCGAGGTCGTGCGCCGGCTGCGCCAGGCCGGCGCGGTGCTGGTGGGCAAGACGCACGTGCCGGAACTGACGATCTGGCCGTTCACCGAGACGCTCGCCTTCGGGGCGACGCGCAACCCCTGGAGCCTCGCCCACACGCCGGGCGGCTCCAGCGGCGGATCGGGCGCCGCCGTCGCCGCCGGCCTGTGCGGCGTGGCGCTGGGCTCCGACGGGGCGGGCTCGATCAGGATCCCGTCGAGCTTCTGCGGCCTCTTCGGCCTCAAGCCCCAGCGCGACCGCATCAGCCTGGCGCCCAAGCGGGAGGGCTGGCACGGGCTCAACCACTTCGGCCCGCTCGCGCGGCGGGTGGCCGACGCCGCGCTGTTCCTGGACGCCACGTCCGACGGCGTCGGCCCGGCCGGCGGATGGGTGCGGGCCGCGGCGACGCGGCCGGAGCGCCTGCGGGTCGCGGTCTCGGTGAAGCCTCCGCCGGGCGTCGTCGCGCGCCTGGGCGTCCAGCAGCGCGACGCGCTGCTGCGCACGGCCGACGTCCTGCGCTCGCTGGGCCACGACGTCGCCGAGCGCGAGCTCGACTACGGGCCGCGCGCGTGGGTCAACCTCTCGACGCGCTACCTGCGCGGCATCCACGACGACGTCGCGCGGGTCGCGCACCCCGAGCGCCTGGAGCGCCGCTCCCGGGGGATGGCGCGCCTGGGCGGCGCGATCGCGCCGTCGGTCATCGCGCGGGTGCGCGCGGGCGAGCGGGCGCTCACGGCCCGCATCGGGGCGATCTTCGAGCACGCCGACGTCGTCATGCTGCCCGGGCCGACCGGGCCGCCGTTCTCGGTCGGCGAGCTGCACGCCCGCGGCGCCCTGTGGACGCTGAACGCGTGCGTCGGCACGGGTGCCGTACTACGGCGTCTTCAACGCCACGGGCCAGCCGGCGGCGTCGGTCCCTGCCGGCCTGGATGCGAACGGCCTCCCGCTGTCGGTCCAGCTCGTCGCCCGCCCGCACGACGAGGCGACGCTGCTTGGGCTCGCCGCGCAGCTCGAGGAGGCCGCCCCGTGGGCCCATCTGCGCCCGCCGCTCGAGTGACCCTCCCCGGCGGCGACGAGCTGGTCGCGGTGGCCCGCGACGCGGCCGAGGCCGCCGCCACGGTGCTGCTCGAGCGCTACGACGCCGCCGGCGGACCCGTCGGGCTGGCCACCAAATCGACCGCGACCGACCTCGTGAGCGAGGCGGACCTGGCCGCCGAGGCGGCCATCCGCGAGGTGCTGGCCAGACGCAGGCCCGACGACGGGATCCTTGGGGAGGAGGGGACCGGGGACGTCGCGGGCACGACCGGGTTGCGCTGGATCGTCGACCCCCTCGACGGCACGGTCAACTACCTCTTCGGGCTGCCGCAGTGGTGCGTCAGCGTGGCCTGCGAGGGGCGCGCCGGCGTCATCCTCGACCCGATCCGCGACGAGTGCTTCGAGGTGGTCGCGGGCGAGCGCGCGATGCTGGGCGGCGAGCCGCTGCGCGGCTCGGCGCGCGAGGACCTGGCCACCTCGCTCGTGGCGACCGGCTTCGGCTACGACGCGCAGGTCCGTGCCGACCAGGCCGAGGTCGTGGCCCGCCTGCTGCCGAGGGTGCGCGACATCCGCCGGATGGGCAGCGCCGCGCTGGACCTCGCGTGGAGCGCCGCCGGGCGCTACGACGCGTTCTACGAGCGCGGGGTGAAGACCTGGGACACCGCGGCCGGGACGATGCTCTGCGCGCAGGCCGGCCTGCAGGTGCGCGACCTGCCCGCGCGCGGGCGCCTGCCGGCCGGCGTGATGGTGGCGGCTCCAGCCATCGCGGGCCCGCTCGCAGAGCTCGTGGGCTGAGCAGGTCTTCCCACGGTGCCGGCGGGCGTGGGAGCATCGGCTCGACCCCAAGGGAGGCTCCGATGCGCCGGACCACGCTCGTCCTGCTCGCCGTGCTGGCGCTGCCCGCGCCGGCGCAGGCGGCCGGCAACGCCTACGTGGCGAACCAGACCCCTGCCACCGTGTCGCAGTACGCGATCGGCGCAGGCGGCCTGCTCTCGCCGTTGACGCCGCCGGCCGTCGGCAGCGGTCCCGTCCCCTTCGGCGTCGCCGTGACCCCCGACGGCAGGAGCGCCTACGTCACCACCATCGCCGCCAACCGCGTGTCGCAGTACGACATCGCGCCGCTGACGGGCGCGCTGTCCCCCAAGACGCCGCCGGCCGTCGCGTCCGGTGCCGGTCCGCGCGGCATCGCCGTGAGCCCCGACGGCCGCAACGCCTACGTGGCCAACGGCTTCCTCGACGACGACACGGTGTCGCAGTACGGCATCGATCCGGTGACGGGGGCGCTGTCGCCGAAGACCCCGCCGACGGTGGCCGCCGGTCGCGCCCCGCTCGGCGTGGCCGTGAGCCCGGACGGCCGCAGCGCGTACGTCACCAACCAGTTCAGCTCGAACATCTCGCAGTACACGATCGTCCCGGCCACCGGCGCGCTCGTCCCCAAGGCGCCCCCCACCGTGTCGACCAGCGGGTCTCCCAACGGCATCGCCCTCACCCCCGACGGCCGCAGCGCCTACGTCGCCAACGGATCCGGTGTCCCCATCACGCAGTACGACGTCGATCCGGCGACCGGCGCGCTGTCGCCGAAGACGCCCCCGGCGGTGAACTCCGTGCTCGCCCCCAGCGACGTCGCCGTGACCCCAGACGGGCGGAGCGCCTACGTCACGAACTCGGGCTTCGGCCTCGGCACCGGCGTGTCGCAGTTCGACATCCACCCGACGACCGGCACGCTGACGCCAAAGGCGCCTCCGACCGTCGCCTCGGGTCTGGGCCCGGGCTTCGTCGCCGTGACGCCCGACGGCGCGAGCGCCTACGTCACGAACTTCAACGGGAGCTCGATCTCGCAGTACACGGTTGCGGCCGGCAGCGGCGCGCTCGTGCCCAAGACCCCACCCGCGGTGCCCACCGCCGCGCAGCCCGCCGACATCGCGGTACGAGCAGCGCCGGCGGCGCCGACCAGCAAGGACCAGTGCAAGCACGGCGGCTGGCGCGACTTCCCCGCGCTCGGGTTCAAGAACCAGGGCGACTGCGTCAGCTACGTCGCGACGAAAGGCAAGAACCCGCCGGGGCGCGGCTGACCGTCACTCGCCCGCGCCCGCTGCCGCCACCAGCGGCCCGGTGCGGTAGGCGATCTGGCGCGAGAGCGCGATGTAGCTCGTCGAGCGGCGGATCGCCGACGTGCTGAGCAGCCGGTTGATCGTCTCCTGCAGCTGCTCGGTGTCGCGCGCGGCGATGCGCACCAGCAGGTCGCGCGGCCCGCTGGTTGCGTGGGCTTCCAGCACCTCCGGTGTGGCGTCGAGCAGGCGCACGGCCTCGTCGAGCCGTCCCTGGGTGATCTCGAGGAACACGAAGGCCAGCAGCGGGTAGCCGACGCCGGCCGGCTCGACCTCCGGGCCGAAGCCGCTGATCACGCCTCGCTCCTCGAGCCGCGCCAGGCGCGCCTGCACGGTCCCGCGCGCCACGCCGAGGCGGCGCGAGACCTCCATCAGCCCGATGCGCGGCTCGCCGGCCATCGTCGCGATGAGGCGGGCGTCCAGCTCATCGATCGCACTGGTCATGGTGCACAGAACATACCCTCGGAAGCTGGGCACAACTGGCCGATCCGCCCGCTCTCGACGTTCGTTGTTGTCAGCCGGGCGTTCGAGGGGCAGGCTTCGTTGTGGACGGCACACGAGGAGGATGGGATGTTCGAGGAAGCGCAGCTCTACTCGCCGGTGACCACGGCGGACGACGGGACGGTGACGGTCCACCTCGGGGACGAGCACCCGGGCGTCAACGACCCCGAGTACCGCGCGAGGCGCAACCAGATCGCGGCGCGGGCGCTGGCCTGGTCGCCGGGCGAGCCGGTGCCGCACGTCGAGTACACCGAGGGCGAGCACGAGATCTGGCGCACCGTCTGCCGGGAGCTGGCACCCAAGCACGAGCGCTACGCATGCGCGGAGTACCGCGACGCGGCCCGGCAGCTCGGCCTCCCGCACGACCACGTGCCCCAGCTCGACGAGGTCACCGACCTGCTGCGCCCGCTCACCGGCTTCGTGTACCACCCGGCCGCGGGCCTCGTACCGTTGCGCCAGTTCTACGGCTCGCTCGGGGAGCGGGTCTTCCACTCGACGCAGTACGTCCGCCACCCCTCGGCGCCGCTCTACACGCCGGAGCCCGACATCGTCCACGAGGTCATCGGCCACGGCGTGATGCTGGCCAGCCCGCGCTTCGCAGCGATCAAGCAGGCCGCCGGCGAGGCGGCCCATCGCGTGGAGACCGAGGCGGCGCTGCAGTTCATCGCCGACGTCTTCTGGTTCACGCTCGAGTTCGGCGTCCTGCACGAGGGTGGCGAGCTGCGCGCCTACGGGGCGGGGATCCTGTCCTCCTACGGCGAGATCGAGGAGTTCCGCCACGTGGAGATCCGCCCGCTGGACTTCCACGAGATGGGCACGCTCGAGTACGACATCACCCACTATCAGCCGGTCCTCTACGCGGCGAGGTCGATGGATCACCTGGAGGAGTCCGTCGGCGCGTTCTTCGAGACCTGCGACGACGACACGCCCGCGCGCCTGGGCGTGCACAAGCACGTCGCGCCCGCCTGAGGCGCCCGCCGGCGCCTGAGCCACGGGCCGCGCGTGCGCGACTACAGTGCGCGCGTGCCCCGCCGCCGCGCACTGGTCCTGACGCTCCTGGCGCTGGCATGCCTGGCCGCGCTCGCGGGCGCGGCCGGCTGCGGGGGCGACCGCACCGTGGTGCGCGAGGAGTCGATCGACGTCCCGGGCGGCGCGCAGCCCGCGCGCGAGGGCCAGAGCCCCGCGGCCGGCACAGCGGGGCGCGGGCCCAGCGGCGCGGTGCAGATCACCGTCGTCACCCACGGGCAGGCCGCCAGCCCGTTCTGGGCGATCGTGCGCAACGGGGTCGAGGCTGCGGCGCGCCAGATGGACGTGCTCGTCAGCTACCGCGCGCCCGACATCTACAGCCTCGCCCGCATGGAGACCCTGATCGAGCAGGCCGTCGCCCGCCGGCCGGACGGGCTCGTCGTCTCGCTGCCCGAGCCCGAGCTGCTGCCCGCGGTGCGCCGGGCGGCCCGGTCGGGCGTGCCCGTCGTCTCGATCAACTCCGGCTCCGACGTGTACGGCAAGCTCGGCCTCCTCGCCCACGTCGGCCAGCCGGAGGACCGCGCCGGGCTGGGCGCCGGCGAGCGGCTCGCGAAGGCCGGCGCGCGCCGCGTGCTGTGCGTCAACCTGGAGGAGCGCAACCGCGGGCTGGACGCACGCTGCGCGGGCCTGGCGCGCGCGATGCGGCGTGTGGGCGGCTCGTCGCGCGTCATCCGCGTCGACGACCAGGCCTCGGGGACGCCGCAACGGATCGCCCGGGCGATCGCCCGCTACGGGTCGGACGGCGTGCTCACGCTCAACGCGACCACGGGCGGCCTGGCGCTCGAGGCCGCCGGCCGGCTGAGCCAGGGCAGCGACCTGACGATCGGGACCTTCGACCTCGGCCCCGAGGTCCTCGACGCGGTCCGTCGCGGAAAGCTGCTGTTCGCCGTCGACCAGCAGCCCTACCTCCAGGGGTACCTGCCCGTCGTCCTGCTCACCCAGCGGGCCCGCTACGGCCTCTTCCCGGCCGAGGGCGACCTCGTCGCGACGGGCCCGAACTTCGTGACCCGCGAGAACGCCGCCAAGGCGATCGAGCTGAGCCGGCGCTCGATCCGCTGAGTGCCCGGGGCGGGACTCGAACCCGCACGTCCGTTAGGACACGGCTTTTTGAGAGCCGAGAGTCTGCCATTCCTCCACCCGGGCGTGGGCGAGATGGTACGGGGCGCCGAGGCGCGCCCGGTCAGGCCGGGGACGCAGCCGGGTCGCGCGGCGGCTGGTCCGCCCGCGGCCCGCGGCGTCGCTCGACCTCGACGTTCCAGGCCTGGGCGAAGCCCTGCGCGCTGAAGATGATCAGCAGCACCTGCACGGGGACCATGAGCCAGCACACCAGCCCGAGCACGCCGCTGTCCAGCGGCGGCTGGTCGAAGCCCTCCTTGTCGCGGTCGAACCAGGCGAGGCCGGCAAGCGCGGCGAAGATGGCCAGGACGATCGCGAAGGCGGCGACGACGGGCAGCACGCCCCGATTCCAGCGCGCGATGTAGAACGCGAAGACGAGGTACACGAGGATGAAGGCGACGAGCAGCGCCTTCGCACCCACCAGGAAGTCCCAGCCACCGAGCGCGACCACGAGCATCAGCACGACCGACACGAGGAGCAACAGCACGACAACCGCTCGCGCTGCCTTGCTCGAAGCCTTGTCGCGGTTGGGGTGATCGAGGATGACGTCGTCGTCGGCCATCGCGTGCGGGAACATACACCGGCCAGCGGGTGTGGTGGAACCGGTAGACACGCCGGCCTTAGGAGCCGGTGGCGCAAGCCGTGGGGGTTCGAGTCCCTCCACCCGCATGGAGCCCAGTGGTGGAGCCAGACCTGGCTCTAGCAAGCGAGATCGAGGGGGACTGCGTACCCCCGACCAGCTACGCGGCGGGACGAGCCGTCTGAACGTGGGCGCTGGATCGGGCAGGGTGCCAGATGGCGCGCGCGACGACGGGCCGCACGCGCAGAAGTCCCCCAGACAGGATTCCTGGGGATAGGCTCGCCCCGTCGCGCTCTGGTGCGGCGACTCGGCGTCTACCAGGAGGTCCTCATGCGGCGCAAGGCCGTCATCGTCATCACGTCTCTGGTCGCGGCGCTCGCGACCGCGGCGATCCTCGCCGTCAGCGGCGGAGCGCAATCGCCGGGGGGTCGCACGGTCGAGCTCGTGACCAAGAACTTCCGCTTCAAGGCGATCGACAATCCCCCGCGCTCGCCCCGGCGTAACGCGCCGCCGGGCACCGGCGACATGTTCGTGATCTCGGGGCTCGTGACCAATCGCGCAGGCGCGCGCTTGGGCGACTTCCACGCTACCTGCACCGTCACCCTGGGCGGCCGGCGCGCAGTCGGTGTCTGCGAGGGCATCTACGCGCTGACCGACGGTGAGCTCCACCTCCTGGCCCGCTTGGACCTCTCCTCCGACAGCGGCGACACGGACGGCTCGGTCGTCGGCGGAACGCGCGCCTACGCCGGCGCACGGGGAACCTTCGCCAGCCGGGATCGCCCCGGCGAGAGCGGAGGCGACCCCAGCGACGACACGCTGACCCTGCTGCCCTGAGCGTTGCCGCGACGCCCGACTCCCGCCGCGGTTGGCCGCGGCGGGAGGCGGCGACACACGGCGTCCCGTGACCGGCCGCGGAGTCCCGATCACACGGCCACCGACGGGCCCAGCACAGCAGCCCGGTCAGGTCCGGGATCGCCCGGGCACGAGCAAGAGGATGCCGGCGGCCGCGACGGCCCCGAGAACCGGGACCGCGCGGCGCGCCGCGGTTGGCGAGAGCACGAGCTCGAACAGCGGTACCGGGTCTCCCAGACGATCCTGCAGGGGGCCGAGCGGACAGTCCCCGCGGTTCGCGGTGACGAACGCGCCCTCGGTCACGAGTGCAATGACGGCACGTCGCAGCCATCGGTCACGCCGGCCGGTCAGCGCACACCACCAGACGTAGACGATGGCGAGAAGGAACGCGACGGATATCAAGGCGTGGAGGGCGCGAAACGCGCGCGCAGCCGCTGACAGCTTCGTCTCTGCCATGCCTGCGAGCATGGCGCAGGAGGCTCCGGCTTGTCGACGGCTACGCGTGCGCCCTTCCGATTCCTTCCGGGTAGGACCAGGCCACCCAACCCGGAAGGAGCCTCACATATGGCCGATCCCGTGCCGGCGGGCAGCGACGCGTCGGCGGGCACGTACACGTGCACGAACTGCGGGTACGAGTTGCAGGTCGGTTCCACGAAGAACCTGCCGCCGTGCCCGTCCTGCGGCAACGGCGAGTGGAACACCGTCACCGGCGGGGACTCCGTCGACGATCCCTACCCCGACCGCTAGGCGCGAGCCGCGCGACCTCAGCGCCGCTCAGATGGCGGCGCGGCCGCGGCCGCGGTAGCCGACGAGGAACAGGACGAGGGCGAGGACCCCGAGCACGAACAGGATCGGGTGCACGATGGACCCGCCCGCGATCGCGATGACGAGCAGGACGATGCCGAGAATCAGCCAGAGCATGGTTGCGGTTCCTCCACCGGTCGGTTGACGGGCCGGGACGCTAGGCACACGCGGCACGCGCATGGCGCGGACCCGTCGGCGCTCCGACGTCGGCGTCCGGACGTGTCCATGCCGGCCTTCCGGGTACACCCCGCGCGTGGCGAGCGGCGAGGGGCAGGTCATCAGCATCGTGGACGCCGATCCCGATCTGGGGGATCTGCTCGAGCCCGGCGAGCTGCAGCGCGCCCGCCGCGAGGCCCTCACGCGCGTCGTCAAGCTCAGCCCGGGCGCGTGGGATGCCGCGTCGGCCGTCGAGCCGGGCGTGCACCACCGCGGCTTCCTCGTCGTCGACGGGCTGCTCAGCCGCGAGGTCGACGTGCTCGGCCGGGCGTGCGTAGAGCTGCTGGGCCACGGCGACGTGATGCGGCCGTGGACCTGGGATGAGGAGGGCTCCCACGTGCAGGCCGAGGTCGGCTGGGAGGTGCTCGAGCCCACTCGCCTGGCGACGCTCGACCACGGGCTCGTCGTGCGCATCGTGCCGTGGCCACAGCTCGGGGTCGAGCTCTTCAACCGCGGCACCCGGCGCGCGCACAACCTCGCGGTGTCGCTGGCCATCGCGCACCATCAGCGCGTCGACGACCGCCTCCTGCTGACGCTCTGGCACCTCGCCGAGCGCTGGGGGAAGGTCCGCCCGGAGGGCATCGTCGTGCCGCTGCCGCTGGGCCACCAGCGGCTGTCCGAGCTCGTCGGCGCCCACCGGCCGACGGTGACGACCGCGCTGGGCGAGCTCTCGAAGTCCGGTGCGATCAGCCGCCGCGACTCGGGCCACTGGCTGCTGCACGGCGCCCCGCCCGAGCAGCTGCGCGGTCACCGCCTCGCGGCGGCCATCACGCCGTAGCGGCGCTCCAGCGCGAGCGCTGCGCGCCTGTTCAGCGCGAGGGCTGGGTGCGCGCGGCCGGGCCCAGCGGGAGGAGCTGGCGGACGGTCGGGCGCAGCTCCCGGCGGCTGCTCACGCGCCCGCGGCGCTCGCCGTCGTGGTGGGCCAGGGTGAAGAGGGAGGGCTGCATGGCGCCATCCTGCCGCTCGCCGGACCCCGACGACAGCGGGCGACCCGGTGTCCGCAGGGGCGGCTGCCCGTACGTCAGCTGTGACGACCGTCACAAATCCAGCGGTTGACCGTGCAACTTGCAGGGTAACTGGGCGCAATGCGCGTGGGTCTCGTGCTGGGGGCAGGCGGCGTCGTCGGCGCGTCGTGGCTCATCGGGGCGCTCGAGGCGCTCGAGTCCGAGACCGGATGGAAGGTCTCAGGAGCCGAGCACATCGTCGGCACGTCGGCCGGCTCCGTGATCGGGGCGCTGGCGGCGGCGGGCGTCGAGCCGGCGCTGATGAGCGCCTACGCGAGCGGCAGCGTCCTCGACGACGTCCTGGACGCCGAGCAGCGCGCGGGGCTCGCAGGGGACCGGGTCGAGGGCAGCGAGCTGCGGCTGCAGCTGGCGCTCCCCCCGATCGGCCCCGGCTCCTGGCGGCTGGCGGTGAGCACGCTGACCCACCCGCGCCGTCACGCGCCCACGGCGCTGCTGGCGGGCTGGATCCCGCGCGGGTTCATCGCCACGCAGCCGGTGCAGCGCCTCATCGAGACGTTCGTTCCCGGGGCGTGGCCCGACCACGACCGCTTCTGGGTGGTCGCCGCCGACTACACGACCGGTCGGCGCATCGCCTTCGGGCGCCACGACGCCCCTCCGGCCCGCGCCGCCGAGGCCGTCGCCGCGTCATGCGCGATCCCGGGCTTCTACCACCCGGTGCGCATCGGCGGGCGCCGCTACATCGACGGCGGGATCTGCTCGACCTCCAACCTCGACCTGCTGCGCCACGAGGGACTCGACCTCGTCGTCTGCGTCAACCCGATGTCGTCCGTGGTTGACGCGCTGAAGGGCGGAAGGCCCGCCGAGCGCGTGGTCGCGCTCATGCGCGCCGCGGCCGGCCGGCGGCTCGGGCACGAGGCGCGCAAGCTGCGCGAGGCCGGCACCGAGGTGCTGCTCCTGCAGCCGGACGCCGACGACTGCTCGCTCATGGGCCTGAACCTCATGCGCGGCACGCGTCGCGCGGAGGTCATGGAGCAGGCCCGCGTCGGCGTCGCGCGCCAGCTGCGCGCCCTGCGCTCCGAGCCGGTCCTGCTGCCCGGCCGCTCACTGCGCCGGCGGTCCGCCGCTGCAGCCGGCCGGCTCGCTGCCTGACCGCACGCCGGACGTGAGCAACCGCCAAGTGTCGGGGGCGGGGCGAGAAGGCGGGGGACCGAGGAATCGAACCTCGAGCAACGGTTTTGGAGACCGCTATGTTGCCGTTACACCAGTCCCCCGTGCATCGGAACCGGCTGACTGCTCTCACGGGCCGGACGGGTGGCGGAATCATAACCGGACGTCACGTCTGCTCCATCTGGCAGGCTGCGAACGTGCGTTCGAGCGGCGACATCGCCGAGGTCCGGCGGCTCCTGTCCGAGGGTCTCTCGAGCCGGGCTGTCGCCGAGCGCACGCGACGGGTGGAACATGCGCATCGTCCAATGCGGCTGGAAGAGGTGGCCCGAGGCTCTGCCGCAGCATGGAGCCGGCCGTAAGCACACGCGGCCGATCGAGCTCGAACCCTGGCAGCGCGACATCGTGGACGCACATCCCGACTGGCTCGTCCGTGGTCTGATCCACTCGGATGGCTGTCGGACGGTCAACCGCTTCACGACGACGCTGCCCAGCGGCCGGGTCGCCGAGTACGCCTATCCGCGCTACTTCTTCACGAACCTGAGCGCTGACATCCGGCGACTGTTCTGCGACGCGTGTGAGCGACTCGGCGTTCACTGGACGCAGTCGAGCTTCCGCAACATCTCGGTCGCCGACCGCCGGAGCGTCGCGATCCTCGAGCGCGTGGTCGGGCCGAAGGCCTGACGGCGCCGGACGTAGACTCGCCGCCCGTGAGCTCGCCCTCCGCCATCCTCGCCCCCGACGCGCTGGAGGGTCGTGTCGTGCTCGTCACGGGCGGTGGCACGAACCTGGGTCGGCAGGCGGCGGTCGAGGTCGCCGCGGCGGGTGCGTCCGTGGTGATCGCGGGCCGCAGGCCGGAGGTGCTGGAGGAGGCGGCGGGCGTGATCGGCGAGCGCTGCTCGACCGTCGCCGGCGACATCCGCGACCCCGAGGACGCGGCCCGCATCGTCGGCGCCGCGCGCGAGCGCCACGGGCGTCTCGACGTGCTCGTCAACAACGCCGGCGGGCAGTACTTCGTCCCCGCCGAGGACATCGCGGCCAAGGGCTGGCAGGCCGTCATGCGGCTGAACGTGGGCGGCACGATGACCATGTCCGAGGCCGCCGTCGAGCGGGGCTTCGGGCCCGGGGGAGGCACGATCGTCAACGTCACCGTCTCGCCGCACCACGGCATGCCCGCGATGGCCCACACGGGCGCCGCGCGTGCCGCCGTCGAGGCGCTCACCCGTGAGCTCGCCGCGGGCTGGGCGCCGCGCGGCATCGCCGTGGTGGCCGCCGCCATCGGGCGCTTCGACACCGAGTCCCTGCGCAAGTACCCCGAGGTCGTGTGGCGCGGCGCAGCGCGCTCGGTGCCGCTGCAGCGCCTGGGCACGATGCAGGAGTTCGGCTGGCTCGTCGCGCTGCTTGCCTCGCCGCTCGGCCGAGCGCTGAGCGGCTCCACCGTGACCCTCGACGGCGCAGCCGACAACTGGTTCGGGTCATGGCCGCCGGCCACCCTGGCCGACGACGAGGGCGCCGTGCCGACGGAGGAGCGCAGCTAGGCCACCGAGCGCGACCGGGCGGCGGCCTCGGTCTCGAGCTGCGCCTCGGTCAGGCGCCTGGCCCGCCGGCACACCCGGCGGTAGAAGCGCAGCTGCTGCGGCCGGCCGAACAGGCGGAACCCCGTACGCAGCAGCAGCGGCCCGCTGCGGGCGGGCCGCGAGAAGGCGAACAGGCGGAACTCGACGTCGCCGGTGTCGAGCCACTTCCAGATCTCGTAGTGCATCTGGCCCTCCTCGAAGTGGCCCTCCAGCGTCCGGTAGAACCAGCCGAAGACGTGCGCCTGGCGCCCCTCGACCTCGCGGGTGTCCTCGTAGACCTCGCCGATGCGCACCCCGACGTTGAAGCGCACCCCGGCGAAGCGGATCTGGAGGAGCATGTCGCGCCCCGCCAGCGGCGCGTCCTCGTCGGAGACGGCGCGGACGACCCGCGGGTCGGCGAGCTGGTACTCGACCATCAGCCTGCGCGCGACCGACCAGCTGCCGCCCTCGGCAGGCGGCCCCGAGCCCTCACCCGGCAGCGGCTCGGTCATGTCGTCCACGCGCCAGCCGTGCTCCGGCGTGCACTCGTCGGTCCTCGAGGTGTCGAAGTTGACCGGTGTCGAGGCGAGGGCCGCCAGCCTCCGGCGCGTGCGCCGGCGGAGGGGCTTCGCGCTCGCGCCCTCCAGCCGGTGCGTCGCGATCCGCCGCGTCGTCACCGTCACGCCGCCCGCCATCTGGCCGCGGGCAAGGTCGACGACCTTGCCCAGCACCGAGATCCACATGTGCAGCTGGACCTCCTTGGCCAGCCTCAGGTGCGAGTACATGGCGTCGGAGAACCGGTCGCCGCTGCGCGCCCAGGACTCGATCTCGAAGACGAGGGAACGATGGCCCGCCCGGGCGCGGAACTCGATCTGGCCGGCCTCGAGGTGCCCGTCCAGGGTGGCGAGGCGGAACGAGGTCGGGGTCACCTCCACGGCGCGGACGGGCCCGTCCCAGGGACCGGGCATCCGGACGACGTACTCGTCGCCCACGGCCAGCGGCCCGCCGCCGTCCAGCCGCTGGAACGACGCGAACTCGGTCGGTGCCATACGGTCGAGGTCCTCGGCGAGGTGCTCCATCAGCGACTCGGGCGTCGCCGGCGAGCCCACGATCTGCGTGCGGTAGATCCTGTGCAGGAGGGGGCCGAACCCGTCCTGCGGGCCTTGCAGGCCCTCGAGGTCGATTCCGTCGGGGAGATCCGGCCCGGCGTCCTCCGCCGACGACCCCGTCATCTCCCAGCGGTGGACCGCGGTGGTGCGCCAGAGGTAGCGCCAGGCCGTCAGGCAGACCCCGAGCGGCCAGCGTGCCGCTGTCGACCATCTCGTCCGGGCGCTCTGACGGCGGTTCACGGACGCGTGCTACCGCGCGGGCCGCGATGCCAAGCGAGCGTCTTGGCCCCGCGTGCGTCAAGCTGCGGGCGTGATCAGCCCGGACGACCACGTTCGCGACCGCCTGGGCCGCGCCCTGTACGGCACGTCGCTCGGGAGCATCGGCCTGTGCGTCGTGCTGTGGATCCGCGCCAAGACGGTCGGCGAGGACGAGCGCGGCAACGCCGAGCGCCGCGCGCTGTTCGTCGGGCTGTGGCCGCCCATGTTCTGGCTCATCGGGGACACCGTCAGGCGCGAGGCCGCACGGCGACCGCGCGGCCGGCTTCGCGGACGGCGCCGGTAGCGCGAGCCGCAACTTCTGCGGGCCCCGCGTGTCGCGTGCGGGTGAGAGGCGCGGCCGACGCGGCCGCCGCCCGGGAGCGTGGAGGCGACATGCGTGCAGGCAGGTCAGCGACGATCAGGCGCCGGGCCGTGGCACTCGCCATGCCGAGCGCGGCGGCGCTCGCCCTCGGTGGCTGCGCCGCGCCGCTGGAGAGCGCGGGCAAGACCGACCGCATCCAGCTCGTCAGCTCCGCGACGATCAGCGGCTGGGCGTTCGAGCTGTATCGCAACACGCGCTATCCGTGCAGCATCAGCGGCTACCAGACGTTCATCATCGGCACGAAGCTCGGGTCCTCGGCGACCGGCAGGCGACCGCTCTGGGTCCGCATGCGCGGCGGCGGCGTCGGCTACTTCGATAGCGAGGGCCGCCCGCAGCCCAGCGCGGGCAACAAGACCGAGGAGGGCATCACGAGCCTCGCCAACACGGTGCGGCACGTGGGTCTCAACGCGCGCGTCCGCGACGACCCGGCCGGCTTCCGCCTGCTGTCGGTATCGATGTGCGACCACGACATCTACTCCGGCGGGGAGCAGCCGGATCCCAACAATCCCAACCGCCAGCCGGACGGCTCGGGGCGATCGACCAACGGGCTGTTCGCCACGAAGGCCGCGATCCACTACGCGACGGCGAAGCTGCCCACGAGCAAGACGTTCCTGCACGGCACGAGCGCGGGGTCCTTCGGGGCGTTCTCGGTCGCATACAGCCTGGAGCGCCAGGGCGTCCCGCTCGCCGGCGCGGTCGGCGACTCGGGCGTGCTCAACATCGAGTGGCAGGAGGCCTCCGCCGCGCAGCAGGTGTGCAGCGACGTGCGGCCGCAATCCGTCCTCGAGGCCGTCGGCGCGCGGCTGCATCCCGAGCTGACCAACCGTGACAACCAGCCGGACAAGCTCGTGCGGCGCGACGCGCTCAGCGTGCCGCTGATGCACGTGTGGAGCCGGGGCGACAACAACCAGTGCGGCGAGACTCCGATGTCCTGCCCGCTGCGCGACGGCACGACGCGGACGCTCGGCTCCGTCGACTGCCACCACGAGCCGCTGCGCGCCGCCATCGCCGCCGAGGGACCGGCGAGCCGCTCGCGCAACCTGCGCCTGTGCGTCAGTCCGCCGGGCGGTCCCCCGGGCAGCTGCGCCAAGCACTCGCCGACCACCGATGACCTCACGAACACCGACCCGGCCGAGCCGGCCGACTACAACGGGGCGATCATGAGCTGGATCCGCGCCCGCCTGGGGGACCCGTGAGAGCGGCGGACGGGAATCGAACCCGCATCATCGCCTTGGAAGGGCGAGGCTCTACCGTTGAGCTACCACCGCGCGCGCATACCGTCCACGTCGAGCGGTCCGGCGTCGATGACAGTTTGCACAAACCACGTCGCACTTGGCCGTCTCGTCGAGGACGGCCTCCCAGCTGTGGTCCCTCAGGCCCTTCGAAACGTTGAAGAGCTTGTCCTCGAGGTGGTCGAACTCCAGGACGACCGGATCGCTCTCGCCACAATCGACGCAGGGATGTGAGCGGAAGAACTCGAGGAGCAGCAAGGCTCTTGTGACCGCGAGAGCGCGTTTGCGCTCCTGCGCGCTGTCGATGTAGCGCCGGCGGTTCGCCGCGTAGTGCGCTTGCTTGTAGGCGGCGCGGCACGGACGACAGTAGTTGTCGAGTTGCCCGAGCGCCTTGCGACGATGGGCGAACTCCGTGACGGGCTTCCTGCCACCGCAGCGACCGCACGTTCGCACGGACGGATCCTCCCAGGTGAGGCGGACATATGTTCGCCTCGGCCTCGCTCGGCAGCGCGCTCCCGCCGGGACTAAACTGGACCCCCGACCACGGGGAGTGGCGCAGTCTGGTAGCGCACCCGGCTGGGGGCCGGGCGGTCGCAGGTTCAAATCCTGTCTCCCCGACTCGACGAGAGCCCCGCTGGCTGCGGGGTTCTCGGCTTATCTTCCGCAGGACTCGCGCCGGGTGAAGGCCCGTGGCGTCGAGCGCACGTGAGGACGGAGAGTTGCGACGGGTGGTCGGGAACCAGGAGCCCGAGCCGGAGTCCGCGGCTGCCGGATGGGGTTCTGGCCGACTTGGCGATGCTCAGGGTCTGATGCGGTCCGTCTCGTGGGCCCACATGGCTATCTCGACGCGATTTCGGGCGCCGAGTTTGGCCATCAGGCTGGCGAGGTGAGTCTTGACGGTGCTGAGGCTGATGTGGAGCTCGTCGGCGATCTCACTGTTCGTTCGACCACGGGCCACCGTGAGCAGGACTTCTTCTTCACGGCCTGTGAGCGGCTCGGTGGGCTGAGCCGGTGGGCGCCCGTTGCGGGTGTCGGAGAATGCGGCGAGCAGTCGGGCGGTGACGCTCGGGGCGATGAGCGCGTCACCGTTGGCGGCGGCGTGGATCGCTTGGATCAGGAGCGGGGGTCCGGCGTCCTTGAGCAGGAAGCCCCGGGCGCCTGCTTTGAGGGCGCCGTGGACGTACTCGTCGAGGTCGAAGGTGGTGATCACGATGACGGCGAGTGGGTCGTCGACATCGGGTCCGGCGAGTTGGCGGGTCGCCTCGATGCCGTCCGTGCCTGGCATGCGGATGTCGAACAGGCATACGTCGGGCCGCAGCTCGCGGGCGAGGGCCACCGCTGCGCGCCCGTCTGCGGCCTCGCCGACCACCTCGATGCCGGGCTGGGCGTCGAGGATCATCGTCAGCCCGGTGCGGACGAGTTCCTGATCGTCGGCGACGATCACGCGGATGGTCACGAGCCCGCGCCCGCCCGCGGCAGCACCGCGTTGACAGTCCATCCCTTGCCGGGGCCCGGACCGGCCTCGAGGCTGCCGCCGAGGAGCGCGGCCCGCTCGGCCATGCCGACGAGGCCGTAGCCGGATCGGCTCCGATCGGCTGAGCCCGCATCACCGTCGTCGCGAACGGTCAGCCGCACGCAGTCGTCCTCGCCGGCGACCTGGACGTCGATGCGGGTCGCGTGGCGGGCGTGTTGCGTCGCATTGGCGATCGCTTCCTGTGCGAGGCGATACATCGCGGCTCCGACCGCCGGCCTGAGCGCCTCGAGCTCGCCCGAGAGCTCCACATCGACACGCGGCCCGTGCGCGGCGTCGCGGGCGAGCCGCTCGATATCGGCCACGCCCCGTTGCGGCGCGCGGTCGGGGTCTTCGCCGTCGCGCAGTACGCCGACCATGGTGCGCATCTCGGCGAGCGTGCGCGAGGCCGCCTCCTCGATGACCTCGAGGGCGTGCACGGCGGCGTCGGGGCGGCCGGCGGCGACGGTCCGTCCGGCCTGGGCCTGGATGGCGATGGCCGAGACATGGTGGGCGACCGTGTCGTGCAGCTCGCGCGCCAGCTGCTGGCGCTCCCGGAGCTTGACCTGATCGATCTCGCGGAGCCGGGAGCTCAGCCGGTAGCGCACGGACGCGCCGAGCGCCGCGGGGAACAGCAGGAACACGGCCCCGACCACCGCATCGACCACACCGGTGAAGTCGGCCGCGATGCCGACGACGCAGGCGGCCAGGATGATCGCCAGCCCGATCACGGCCTCGCGACCGGCCCCCCAGCGGAAGAGCGCGTAGGGGAGCAGCAGCACGCAGAGGTCGGTGTACAGCCCCACCGGCTCGTCGGCCCAGAAGAACGCCGCGACCCCGCCGGCGCTGAAGGAGCCGAACGCGACGGCGACCGCGAGGAGCGGGCGCGTCCGCCGCCACAACAGCGTCGAGATCGCCACCACGCCGAGCACGACCGCGACCGCCGGCCAGGCCAGATCCTCGCGGAGCAGGCCTTCGAGCACCGCGGTCGGCACCAGCACCGCGACGAGCGCCCAGTCCCGCCACACCCGGGCGGGCGGCGCCGGGGCTCGGGGCTCTGCCCACAGCGACCGGGCGGCGGTCCTCATCGAGCCAGCGTACGGAACCCGGGCGCACGGCGGTATCGGCCGCAAGTACGAGGTGCACGTCGCCCGATCGGCCGGCGGAAGTCGAGCCTTCTGCCCGATGGTGCGCGGCGCCCGGTCCCGTCACGCTCGACCCGCGCCGGTCCTCGCAGCGGTGCGTCAACGGATCGTCGAAGGAGACCACGTGATGTCGCAGCTCCTGTATCGCTTGGGCCGCTTCTGCGCCCGCCGCCCGTTCGCCGTGATCGGGTCCTGGCTCGTCGTGTCCGTGCTCGTGATCGGCGCATCGGGCGCCTTCGGCCGGGAGCTCGAGGACTCGTTCGAGGCACCGGGAGTCGACTCACAGCAGGCGACCGAACTGCTGACGGCCGCCGGGTCGGATCAGGCCGGGCTCACCGCCCAGCTGGTCGTGACGCCACGCGACGAGCGCGCGACGTTCTTCGGCTCGGCTGACGCGCGGGCCGCGCTGGCCGAGATCCAGGCGGGCGCCGCCGCGCTCCCGCACGTCCTCGGCACGAGCGATCCGGCCGGCGCGCTCGCGGCGGGATCGGAGGTGGCGGTACGGCGTGGGGCGGTGTCCGCAGACGGTCGCGTCGCGCTCATCCGCATCCGCTATCCGGTGCTCGAGGAGCTGCGCGCGGACGACCTGGAGAACCTCAAGGCGTTCGGCGTGCAGGCCGCTGCGGGTTCGCCGCTGCGGCTCGAGATGGGCGGCGACCTGTTCTTCGCGTTCGAGGAGCCCGAGACCGGGACCGGCGAGCTCATCGGCCTGGTCGCCGCCGCCGTCATCCTGCTCGTGGCGTTCGGATCCGTCATCGCCATGGGCCTCCCGATCGCGATCGCGCTGTTCGGCCTCGCGCTCGGCATCAGCTCGATGGCGCTCGTCACCTACCTGGTCGACATCCCCAGCTGGGCGCCCGAGCTGGGCAGCATGGTCGGCCTCGGCGTCGGCATCGACTACGCCCTGTTCCTCATCACCCGGCACCGCGAGTACCTCGCACGCGGCATGCCGGTCGAGGAGTCGGTCGGTCGTGCCGTCGAGACCGCCGGTCAGGTCATCGTCTTCGCCGGCGGCACCGTCGTCATCGCCATCCTCGGCCTGGCCGTCGCCGGCGTTCCGATGATGACCGCCGCCGGGATCGCGATCGCGGTCATCGTGCTGATCATGGTGGTCGCCTCGGTCACGCTGCTGCCCGCGTTCCTCGGTCTCGCCGGAGCGTGGATCAACCGGCTCGGATTCCGCCGCATCCGGGCCCGGAACGGCACCGCGGACGGCTCGCGATGGCGGCGCTGGGGCGAGCACGTGTCCAGGCACGCGTGGGCCTATGCCGTCGGCGTCACGGTCCTGCTCCTGGCGCTGACCGCGCCGGTGCTGGCCCTGCGCATGGGCAATCCCGACGAGGGCGCGCTGCCCGAGACGCGAACCGAGCGCCGGGCCTACGACCTGACCGCCGCCGCGTTCGGACCCGGCAGCAACGGCCCGCTGATCATCGCCGTCGACATCGCGCGGGATCCGAGCGTCGTCGAACCGCTGCGCGACGCGGTCGGCGCCGACGCGGGCATCGCGGCGGTCGCTCCCGGCGAGGTGGACGCCGCAGCCGGCGTCGCGACGCTGGTGGCGATCCCGACGACGGGACCGCAGGACGATGCGACGCGCGACACGCTCGCGCGCCTCCGGAACGACGTGCTCCCGCGCGTTCTCGGCGCGAGTCCGGCGCGCGCCCACATCGGCGGGCAGACCGCGAGCTTCGCCGACGTCAGCGACCGGGTCACCGACCGCCTTCCACTGTTCATCGCCGCAGTGATCCTGCTGTCGTTCCTGCTGCTGGTCGTGATCTTCCGGTCGATCGTCGTGCCGCTCAAGGCCGCGCTGATGAACCTCCTGAGCATCGGCGCCTCCTACGGCGTGCTGGTCATGGTGTTCCAGTGGGGATGGGGCGCCGGGATCATCGGCCTCGAGTCGACCGTGCCGATCGTCTCCTTCATCCCGATGTTCATGTTCGCCATCGTCTTCGGCCTCTCGATGGACTACGAGGTGTTCCTGCTCTCCCGGGTGCGCGAGGAGTACCTCCGTTCCGGCGACAACGACGCAGCGGTCATCGACGGCATCGCCGGCACGGCCCGCGTGATCACGTCGGCCGCCCTGATCATGATCTCGGTCTTCCTCGGCTTCGTCCTGGGCGACGACCCGACGACCAAGATGTTCGGCCTCGGCCTGGCCACGGCCATCTTCATCGACGCGACGATCGTGCGCATGGTCCTGGTGCCGGCGGCCATGACGCTCCTCGGCGACGCCAACTGGTGGATGCCGCGCTGGCTCGATCGCCTGCTGCCGGCCGTCGACATCGACGGACGTGCCGGATCGCCTATGCCCGGGATGCAGGCCGATCCCTTCCCCGAAGCTGACCGCGCACCAGTCTGAACCGCCCAGGGCCGTCGCTTTGAACGTCAAGGACGGTGCGTGAGGTGGCCCCGCTGGATTCGGTCCTCCGCAGTGCGGTGGCAAGCGCGCGATGGCCGCCATGCTGCGCCTCTCGTTCACGGCGCCGGAGAATGCCAACGGCGACGGCCTGGAGGACCAGGAGGGCGGCGATGGCGCCGCGTGAGCTCACCATCGACCCGACCCAGGACACCTTTGACCGCCACGGCCGCAATTGGTCCGACGCAGCTAGCCGGCCGCACAGCGCGGCGAATGCGTGGGCCGCTGGGAGGGGAGAGCCGCCACCGTGAGGATCGCGCGGTGGTACCGCTGGGGTACCGACTGCACGATCCGATGCGTCCCAGAAGTCGTTCGACGCGGACGGCGGGGACGGCGGGGACGGACGTGGACGCATCGTCGCGCTCCGTCCGCCGGCTGGGGGCCGGGCGGTCGCAGGTTCAAATCCTGTCTCCCCGACTGATCGAGAGCCCCGTTCTGACGGGGCTCTCGGGCCTCTCCCACTGGTCAAGATCGGCTGGGCGAATGGCCGTGGTACCGCTCGGGGTGGATCGGGTATCGGCATGGTACGCACGTGGCCGCCATCTAGCTGTGCATCGGACTTGCTGCCCAGACGGCGGTACGCGGCGAGTGCTCCGTCGTTGTTCAAGGTGGACACGACACCGGCCAGCTTGGCGGCGGCATCGGGTGTGGACAGCATCTTGGCGACCCGGTGCCGTCCATATCCGACCGAGCCATATCCCATGCCATGGCGATGACAAAGGCACTCTCCGCGCTTTTCGCCGATTCCCCCGCGTCAGAACAAGCAGCGCGAACCGCGGGACGATCGAGCAACGCCGGGAGTGTGCTTATGGCGTCCGCGTGACGGGGAAAGTCTTCGGCCCAGCGGCTCTGGGGCCAGGGGATGCCGGGCTGGGCGGGCCGGCCGTCGGCGGTCCATTCGGCAAGCCGGTCGCGGAGAGCCTGGGGCGCGGGGGCGGGCGCGATGGACGAGGATGCGCGCACCTGCCGCGGGCCGCCAACCGCAGTCTTCGAGGAGTTCGACGAGTCCGGTCGCCGGAAAGAAACGAGGCGCCGGAGCGCCCGGCCGTATCAGAGACCTGGACGTAGCCGATGAGGCGCAGAGAACGGGAGGAAGGACGCGAAACGCAGGGCGGGAGTCCGGCGTCCGGGGCACCTGGCCTGGCCCCCGCTGATGAGCCAGGCCGATGAGGGTGCCGCCCGGTAGCAGCCGCGCCGCGAGGAGAACTCCGTGAGCCTCACGTTCGACGAGACCGGCGGCTACAACATCTGGGAAGTCGCGAACGTCTCATGAGGCGGCTGACGATCGCGCGGTTGGCGGGGAGCCTTGACCTGCGGTGCTAGCAGGAGCAGAGCGCAAGGTCGAAGCGGCGGTCCGCCGCGTCCGCGGCCTCGGGGCAGGCGCCGCCTGCTGCTGCGGGCGGGCGGTCTCGTCCGCCTGCGCGGCCACCTTCAGCCACGAGCCGACGACGAGTCCGACGCCGGTGGCGACGAACAGGTACGCCGCTCCGAACGCGGCCACCTTCGGGACCTCGACGACTGCCGCGGTCGCCAGGAGCCCAATCGGGGCTCCGACGAGGAAGCCGCGGATCACGACCGGCCCTTCGACGCCTGAACGAGCTCGAGCTCGAGCCGCTCCGTCTCCGTCAGCTCCGGCTCGGGCTTCGGCTCGGGCTTCGGGTCGCCGTCCGTCTTGGGCTCCTTCGCGGGCTGCTCGTTCGCGGCCGTCGTGACGGCCTCCGTGCAGCTGGTCCCAAGCAGGCCAGCCGCGCTCAGCGCGACGCCCAGGGTGATTCGGTTCCTCATGGTCTCTCCTTCTCGTTTACGCCGGCCTCTCACAGGCCGACGGGTACGGCAGGGACGCCGAGGGCAGCGATCGCAAGGACGACGAGCTGCAAGGGGTCGCCCGCCTTGTCCTGCCGCCAGCCGAGAACCAGCGCCGAGGCCAGACCAAGGACGGCGACGCTCGCCAGGCCGAAGCCGAGGCCGCGAAGTATTCAGCGGCTCTCCGACTCCTGGGCGGCCGAAGTCCTCACGAGGCCCGGAAGGTGGCGACCGCTCGGCTGACTCTTAGCGCCAGTGCCGCTGTCGTTCCGGACGCGGCGTATGGGGCGATCCTGCGACGCAAGACGCACCCCAGCAAGTGGGGTGCGTCTCGTGTCTCAGTCAGGCGGCGTTTGTCACGCCGTCCTATCGGCCGTTCTTGTTGAAGTTGACGACCTTGTTGTTGATCGTCAGGTCGTCGAACTGCACCTGCGCACCGGGCTGATCGTCGAGGTCGACGGGATTGGCGCAACCGGCGGTGAAGCGCACGTCCTCGATCTCGGAGTTGCCGGCCTGGGCGAGGACCTCGTTCCAGTGGAGGTCGGGGTGCTCGCCGCTGTCGTCGTTGAGGCGCACGGTCCCGGTCAGCACGTTATGCGTGGCCCAGCTGCCGACACCCTGCTCGCCACCGAGCTGCGTGTTGGGGCTGTACAGCACGGACTTGCCATCCACGGTGGTGATCTTCATGTAGACCACGCCGGCGTCGGAGGCCTGGCTGCGGAACGTGAGGCGCGTGAGGTCCGAGAGCGTGAGGCCCGCCGGGTTGGTGCGGATCTGCGCCCACGACATCTGCTTGGGCACGTTGAGCTGGGCAAAGCCGCCAGCGATTGACACCGTGCCGTCGGTCGCCGTCAGCGCACGTGCCGGTCACCTTCTCGTAGGCAGGGGCGTGGTCTTCGCCGGCGATCCGGCCGTTGCACTGGAGGCGGCGACGGCGAGCGCGACCACCGCGCATGCGCCGACGGCAACCGTCTTGATGACCTTCATGTACAGCTCCATTCGTTCTGGTTGATCCTGGCGACGCCAGGCGGCACGACCCGCCCGGCGATGGGTCGGTCGTCCCGTCTGGATTCGTGAGCGGCCGGTCAGCCGGAGCGCCTGCACCGCTCCACTGCGATTGGGCGACCGAGCCGCGCCAACAGGTGAAGGAGGTCAACCGGCCCTCTTGTTGGCGGGATGATAACAGCTATTGACAGGGCGCCAACAACATTTAGACTCGCCTTATGAGCACGCCGAAGTTCAGCCGCCTCGATCCCGGGCAGCGCCGCGACCAGATCCTCGACGCGGCCAACGCGCTGTTCGCCGCGCGCGCCTACGACGAGGTCTCGATCGAGGACATCGCGAGCGCCGCCGGCGTCACCCGCGGGCTCGTGCACCACTACTTCGGCGGTCGCAAGGAGGTCTACATCGCGCTGCTCGAGCGGCTCGGCGCCCAGCGCGAAGAACGACTCCGCCCGCCCGTGGGGCGCAGCGCTCGTGCGCGCGTGGCCGACACCGTGTCGCGCTGGCTGGACTGGACCGAGGCCAACCGCACGATCTGGCTCGCCACGATCGCACGCGGCGAGGACATCGCCGACCCCGACGTCAACCGCGTCGTCGCCGACCTCGTGCGCCGCGCCGTCGCGCTGCTCACGGCACACCACGCCGACATCGCCGAGGACTCGCCACGGCTGCGCTACGCGCTCGAGTGCTGGACCGCGCTCAACCGCGCCGCCACCCGCCGCTGGCTACACGGACGAGGCCACCCGCGAGGCCACGCACGAACTGCTCACCTCGACGCTCGAGCACGTCCTACGCACGTTCGGCGCTCCACCCGCGCCGGGCCGGCGCACATCGTCTCCCTGAGATCAGAACCGTCGAGTTCCACGCCAGCCAGCGGCGACGCTGCCAGCGCCTGACGCGCTAAGCCGCCATCGCTTCCGCCTGGAAGCGCCCCGCTGTCGCTTCCATGCATGGCGTGAGCCCCGCTGCTGCCGGCCAATCAAGCGGTCGTCGCTGAGCTGCATGAGGGTGCGGCTGAGGGGCGAGACCTACGACGGCGTGCACGACGCGATCCTGGACGAGGAGACGTGGCGCCGGGCCGAAGGGCGACCAGCCGCAGCTGCGCCGGGCGCAGGACGCGAGGGCCGCACCTGCTGCTGAGCCAGGGGCTGCTGCGCTGCGTCTGCGGCTCGACGATGGGCGCGACTACGAAGCAGCGCGGGTACGAGGCGTACGCCTGCTCGGGCGCGCAACACACGGGCTGGAGTCCTGCGATCAGCCGCCGATCCCGCGACGCGACGTCGACGGAGCGGTGTGGACGTTCTTCGCCCGCGTGGCGCTGGACGTCGAGGCCACGAAGACGGCGCTGAACGAGGCACAGCAGGCGAAGGTCGAGGAGGCAACCGCCCTGCTGCAGCAGGCCGAGCACGAGGCGCTGCGCGTCCGCGAGGAGCTGGCCCGCATCGAGCGTGACTTCCGGGCCGGCGCGATCACGGCGGAGCAGTGGTCCCGGCGCGACGCGAAGCTGACTGCCGACCTCGAGGCCGTCGAAGCGTAGGTGGCCGCCGGGGCGCAGCGCCACGCCGACGTGCTGACCGAGATCGAGCGGGCCTGAACGAGCTGGCCGCCCTGCGCGCGCTGATCGTCGGAGAGGCCCGTGAGGCGTCCCAGGAGGGCGCGGACGCCCTGCGTTCGGCGCTGAAGGCGGGGCTGTTCGTGGAGTTCCGCCTGTGGCGGCGCTTCCGTGGCGCTGAGGGCCCGCAGGAGGGGTCGTGGGCTGGACGCGGGCCTCTACGTCACCGAGCCACGGAGCGCAGCATGAGCGACCAGCAGCCGCAGCCCATGCCCGACGAGGACCAGCGCCGCGTGGACGGCCACGTGGCCCAGCACTTCGGCGTCGAGAAGGAGGGTGCCCCGCCCGCACCGGCCTCGTTCTTCGGCGTCGAGGTCCCCCGCCCGGCCGAGCCGCCGACCGAGGCGCGCGTCCTGCGCTGAGCCGTGGCCGGTCTCGTCCCCTGCCCGACCGAGGGGTAGCACGGCGCTCGTGCAGCCCGGCCGTGGGCCGTGCAGCGGCTGCAGGAGGGCGGCACGCGGGGACAGCGCCCCGCGCCGGTTCCAGTCCAGGGGCAGCGAACCGCTGGACCTCAAGCCGATCGTCGTGCCGCGAGCAGCGAGGTCTGAGCGCCCGCGCGCTGGCGGTCACGGTCGTCGCTGAGTCTCGGCCACAGCGCCGCGCACTCCCGCAAGCGATGGCTGCTCCTGCGCCGCATTGATCGGAGCACTCGTGTCGTCAGACATTAGCGCCACGACCGTCAGCGAAAGCACCAGCAAAGCCGTGTCGAAGCGATCGATCGACGGTATTGTTGTCCCTGGTCCGAGCGGACTGCGCGACGCGAGGACTTCAAACAGAAACGGGCAGGACTCCGCCTCTGTTGGGGCACGGGGTAGGGACCGTGAGCCGATCAATCCAGCGGAGAGCGCGATGGGACAGAACGTTGCGTGCAAGTCGTCGTCGTGGACGACCAGCCGATCTTCAGGGACGCCGCACGAGAGTGGTTCACGGCGCGCGGCTTCAACGTGGTCGCCGAGGCGGGATGTGCCGCCAGTGCGGTCGAAGCCGTGCAGCGCTACCGGCCGGACGCCATGCTGCTCGACGTCGAGCTTGGGGACGACGACGGCTTCGCGGTCTGTGCCGCCGTGACCCGCATGCGTCCCGGCCTCGCGGTGATTCTCACCAGCGCGGATAACAAGTACGAGCACCTCTCGGAGGACATCGCGTCCTGCGGCGCACGGGGTTTCGTCTGGAAGCAGCATCTGCCCCGAGTCGACTTCGGCCGTTTCTGGCAGCCTGCCTGAGCGGAAGGCCGCTCGGGTCCGTGGAGTTCGGGCGCCCCGTCCGCACCGGGGCGGACATTGGGGCCATGCAGCATGACGCCCTGTACCTCGGCCAGCTCCACCGCAAGGGCCAGGAGGCATAGCCCCATAGCGATCCGCCTCCTGGCCCCGACTGCTCTATACCCCGGGTTCCCGGACGCCGAGCATGGCGGCCGTGATGCCCCGCAAGGTCAGCGCCTAATGCGCGCGTGACCCAGGCACCGAGGCTGGGAGCAGCCACCGGTGGCGGGATCAGGGCGCTGTGGTGTCGAGCCAGGGGTCGGGAACGGTGCCGCGTACCCGTGTCCCGTGCCCCGGGGTGGAGTCGACGGTGAGCGTGCCGCCCACGGCGGCGATGCGGTCGCGCATGTTGGCGATGCCGGTGCCGTGCGGCGTCTGGGCCGGATCAAAGCCCGCGCCCGAGTCGCCGACTGCGAAGTGCAGCGCGCTGCCGTTGTCGGAGAGCGACACGTCGATCTGGGATGGCCCGGCGTGCTTGGCGGCGTTGTCGAGTGCGGCTAGGCAGGTGAAGTAGACGGCGATCTCCACGTCGGGCCGGGCGCGGCGTACACCGCCCGCTCGCACGGTGACCGGTCCGGCGGCGTGCAAGCCCGCAGCCGCCAGCGCCGCACTCAGGCCCTGCGTGGTTAGCAGCGCCGGGTAGACGCCGCGCGCGAGGTCGCGAACCTCGTCGATGATGCGCTCGACGTCGTCACCGAACCCATTCAGGGCCGTCGCGGCCTCGGCGTCGCCGCGTGCCTCGAAGCGTTCGGCTGACAGCGCGAGCTGGATTCGCAGCGCGGTCAGGTGCGCCTGTGCGCCGTCGTGTATGTCTTGCTCGATGCGTTCGCGCTCGGCGTCACCGGCTGCCAGCAGGCGCCGCGCCAGCCGCGCACGCGAGGACAGCGCGGAGATGCGGTTGAGCCATCGTCGCCGCTCGCCCGGCGCAGGGATACTGCGGACGCCCACATCGGCACCTGGGCGCGCGACCGCCATCCCGCCGCGACGCCGCGCCGCTTCGGCGTCGACGCGAGCGTTCGCGTGAACCTCGCCGGGCTCGGGCGCTGCGGGTGGCCTAGCTGGCCCGGGCGTGCTTTGGTGCTCCATTCGACCTCCGAGCTTTGATGAACGGTCCGCAGACGGTCCCAGGCCACTGCTCATTCCGTGATACAGGCTAGCTTCGGCTGGGTCGCCCGGCATAGCCTTGCTCCACGCGGCGTCCCGGCGTGTCGCCTTGCGCTGGATGGCGGGGGTGCGCCGCTCGATGATCCGCACGTCATGGCGGTCGTCGATGCCGCGCCCGGCGCTGGCTTCCATGTCGTCGCCCACGCCTGGGTCGAGGACCGGACAGCTGCTGGGAGCTCACGTAGCCCCACCCCGGCGTCCACTCCAGGGGCTGCGACTCGCTCTCGGCCATTCTCCCAGCCTGAACCGGCGCCCTGCCTCTGGACCCGGGCCACGCCGACCAGCGCCCGCCAGCGCCGCTGTGCAGCGCCGTGCGTCCCACCGTCCGCGCTGGGGCGGACGCTGCGGGCTAACCGAGTGCTACGTCTGATGCGTCCTACGAGTCCTCGCGCGGGGACGGCGGGGACGGCGGGGACGGACGGCGGACGTATCGACGCACGTTCGACGCCGGCTGGGGGCCGGGCGGTCGCAGGTTCAAATCCTGTCTCCCCGACTGCACGAGAGCCCCGTTTCGACGGGGCTCTCGGCATTCTGAGGCACCGGTCTGGTTTCGGGCGGGACCAGGTGGAACCGGCGGTGGTACCGGTTCACAGCTTCGCTGTCTGCGGAGAGGGGCGCGGGGCGGCTACCGCGTCCGTCCGTTGCGATAGCGCGGACCGCATGGGCCGGCTTCATCGCTCCTGTCGCTCCTATGTCAAGAAATTGAGGTGGTGGTCAAGGCCTTGTCCGGGGTGGGGGCGCGCAGGAGGTTCCAGACCTGGCGGGCGAGGTAGCGCTTGAGGCAACGGATTGCTTCGCGGGTGGTCTTGCCTTCGCGGCGGCGGCGTTCGATGTAGTCGCGGGTGGGCTGGTGGCAGCGGGCGTGGGTGACGATGACGCGGTGCAGTGCGGCGTTGATCTGGCGGTTGCCGCCGCGGTCCAGGCGTTGGCGGCGGGTGTTGCCTGAGCTGGCGGGGATGGGCGCGGCGCCGGCCGCGCGGGCAAGCTTGGCGTCGGTGGCGAAGCGCTGGGCGCCGGCGATCTCGCCGATGAGCTTGGCCGCGATGAGCGGCCCGAACCCGGGCTCGGCGAGCAGGTGCGGCGCGATCTGCTCGACGAGCTGGGTGATCTCGCGGGCGAGTGCCTTGATCGTCTGGGTCAGTTCGCGCAGGCGGCGCAGCTCGTCGCGGGCGATCCGGACGCGCATCGTCTGCTCGGCGCGGGCCAGGCGTCGAGCGATCCGGGTGCTCCACTTCTTCGAGAACAACGCGCCGCCCGGCAGCTCGAGCTCTGGCCAGAGGTCGTGCAGGTGCCACTGCAGCGTGTTGTTGAGCTCGACGCGGTGATTGACGAGGCGTTCGCGGTGGTCGACCAGCAGCCGCAGATCAAGTTCGGCCCGTCGAGGTGGGCGGCCGGGAACGTCTCGAGGCCTTCGCGCAGCGCGGCCCGGGCGACGTTGACCGCGTCGATGCAGTCGGACTTGCCGCGCTGGCGGGCGCTCTTGCGCGTCTCGGCCATCAGGTTGGTCGGGACGCGGAGCACGCGCTCGCCGCGTGCGATCAAGAACCGCTCGAAGGACCCCGACACGTGCCGGCAGTCCTTAAGCGCCCAGACGCGCTCGTCGTCGAGCTCGCGTGCCCACGACAGCAGCGCGCCGAAGCCCGCGCGGCCGACCTGGACCGTGCGCTCGCCCAGCAGTTCGCCGGTCGTCGCGCTGACGCCGGCGATCGTGTGCGAGCGCTTATGGGTGTCCGCTCCGAGCACGATCATGGCCCTCGTCCTCCCGTTGGCATGGGCGGACGGCTGGCGGACACGGCTTGCTGCGGGCGCTGCCACGCTCCTATCAAGTCACGCCAGACATCCCTGACCGGCGACGAGCGACACAACAAAAGGAAGTCAGACCCGCGGGTCGACAGCCTCAAAGAGAGTCAGCTCGCCGCCGGTCGGGACCTTCTTCTCAGCGTCGGACGTCGCCGACGCCCCGAATTACAACAGCAAGCCTCGAAGCGGTACTCACGCGAGGCAGCGACTAGCGACGTCGCGCTTCCGGCTCCAGCGATGGGTTGTGCCAGGAGTTGTCTTCCGGGTTGATGGTGATGCCGGGCGGGACGATCTCGTCAATGCGATCCAGCAGCGCGTCGTCGAGCACGACATCGACGGCCGCCAGCTGACCTTCAAGCTGGTCCATCGTGCGTGGCCCGATGAGCGCCGCGGTGATCGCGGAATGGCGAAGGACGAACGCGATCGCGAGCTGAATCAGCGTGATACCCGCCTCGTCGGCGAGCTGGGCTAGCTCCTCGACCGCGTCGAGCTTGCGTTCGTTCGCGGGGTGTGAGAGGTCGAAACGCTCCGGGAGCCGCCCCGCCCGAGACGAGGACTGCTGCCCGGTGCTCTTGCGCCAGCGGCCCGACAGCCAGCCGCCCGTCAACGGGCTATAGGACATCACGCCCATGCCGTAGCGGGAGCACGTCGGCAGCACGTCGGCCTCGATCGCGCGAACGAGGATCGAGTACGGCGGCTGCTCGGTCACAAACCGCTGCAGACCACGGTCGCGCGCGGCCCACTGGGCTTCAACGATGGCTGAGGCCGGGAACGTGGAGCCGCCGATGTAGCGGACCTTGCCCTGGTGGACCAGATCGGTCAGCGCGCCGAGCGTCTCTTCAATATCGGTGCCCGGATCTGGGCGGTGTACCTGGTAGAGGTCGATCCAGTCGGTGCCGAGCCGCCGGAGCGAGTCCTCGACCGCGCGCATGATCCAACGCCGCGAGTTGCCCCGCTGGTTGGGGTCGTCACCCATCGCATTGTGGAACTTGGTGGCCACCACGACGTTGTCGCGTCGGCCGCCCGCGAGCGCCTTGGCGACGATCTCCTCCGACTCGCCCTGCCCGTAGACGTCCGCGGTGTCAATGAAGTTGACCCCCGCGTCAAGCGCCGCATGGATGATGCGAACCGACTCGTCGTGATCGGGATTGCCCCACGCGCCGAACATCATCGCGCCGAGGCAGAACTTGCTGACCGACACGCCGGTGCGACCGAGTAGGCGGTACTCCATGGCTCTCACATGCCCCGAGTCGCCCTGTCGCTATCGCCTGCCAGCGGAACTCCGGCGCGCGCGAACTGCTTCCCAGATCCATGCGTCCCGGCGGCGTCCTCCGGCTGCCGACGGCGCCGCCGCGCTGATGGCAAAGCAGCTGTGCGCTCTCCGGCGAGGTCTGCAACACGAGCGCCCGGATGAGGCCCGGCGCCAAGCTCGCAGTTCGTCTTCGAGCCCGAGGAGGGGTCATGACCGAGCTGCCGCTCGACGCTGCAGGTCGCCGTCGTTCGCCGGCGACCATGCCGGGATTCCACGCGGGACGCCCGCCGCGAAACAAGCGCCTCCGCTATCCGGCCGACCCGCCGACCGTCGAGGAGATCGTCGCCGTCATGCGCGCCGCGGGCGACGGTCGGCACGGACGTCGGCTTCGTGCCCTGATCGTTGTCCTCTGGCGCGCCGGGCTGCGCATCCACGAGGCGCTTGCGCTCAACGAGTCTGGCCTGGACCACCGTCGTAGGTCGCTGCTCGTCCGCCGGGGCAAGGGCGGCCGCCGCCGCGCGGTCGGCATGGACGAGTGGGCCTGGGAGCAGCTGCAGCCCTGGATCGCTGTTCAGCTCGAGCTGCCAGTCGGGCCAGTGTTCTGCGTCATCAATGGCCCGATGCGCGGGCGGCATACCGCGACGTCGGGCCACCTTCCTTGTGCCGCCCAGTGACTAGTGTGCGTCTGTGCGACGCCGCGAGGGACTCGGCCAGTGGCTGCCGGGGCTTCTCTTGCTGCGCCGTTATCGCGGCGCCAGGTTGCGCAGCGACGTCGTCGGGGGCGTTGTGCTCGCGGCTCTGCTGGTCCCGCAGGGGATGGCCTACGCGGAGCTCGCGGGTGTCCCGGCGGTCACCGGGCTCTACGCGACGCTCGTGCCGCTGGTCGTTTATTTCCTTCTGGGCCCGTCGCGGATCCTCGTGCTGGGGCCCGACTCGGCGGTCTCGCCGCTCGTGGCCGCCGCGATCATCCCGCTTGCGGCGACAGGTGACGAGTCGGAGCGGATCGCGCTGGCCGGCGTGCTCGCGATCCTGGTCGGGTCGATCATGCTCGCCGGCGGTCTCGTTCGCTTCGGGTTCCTGACGGAGCTGCTGTCGACACCCGTGCGCCTGGGCTACCTGATGGGCATCGCCGTGACGGTCATCGTGGCGCAGCTGCCCAAGCTCTTCGGGTTCTCCGTCGAGGCGGAGAATCTGATTCCGGCGCTGCGCGAGTTCGTCGCGGGCCTCGACGAGACCAACGTGACGGCGCTCGCCATCGGGGTCGGATCGCTCGCTGTGATCCTCGGCCTGCGCTGGGTCGCACCGAAGGTCCCTGGCGTCTTCCTCGCCGTGGTGGGTGCGACAGCGGTGGTCGCCGCGCTCGGCCTCGCCGACGAGGTCCCGGTGGTCGGCGCCGTGCCCGCCGGCCTGCCCTCCTTCGTCGTGCCCGACGTCTCGTTCGACGACTTCAAGACACTCCTGCCCGCGGCGATCGGCATCGCGTTCGTCGCGTTCACCGACACGAGCATCCTCTCGCGCAGCTACGCCGCGCGACTGCGCCAGGACGTGGACCAGAACCAGGAGTTGGCCGTCCTCGGCGTCGCGAACGTCGCGACCGGATTCTTCCAGGGGTTCCCGCTGTCGACGAGCAGTTCCCGCACCGCCGTCGCCGAGGACATTGGCGCGCGCAGCCAGTTCGTCGGGCTCACCGGCGCCGCCGTTCTCGCGCTGCTGCTGATCGTCGGCACCGGACTCGTGCACGATCTGCCGCTGTCCTCGCTCGCGGCGGTCGTGATCGTCGCCGTCCTGGGTCTGATCGACGTCCCGGCCGAGCGACGGCTGTACGGGTGGCGACGGTCGGAGTTCCTGCTGTCGATGGCGGCGTTCACCGGCGTCGCCGTCCTGGGAGTGCTCTGGGGGGTCGGAACGGCGATCGCGCTTTCGCTGCTCAACTTCATCCGCCGCGCCTGGCGCCCGCACGACGCGGAGCTCGGACGCGTCGACAACCTCAAGGGCTACCACGACACCGAGCGCTACCCCGCCGCCCGGCGCATCCCGGGCCTCGTGCTCTACCGCTTCGACGCCCCACTCTTCTTCGCCAACGCCGACCACTTCCGCGCGCGCATCCGTGCGCTCGCCCACACCGCCGGCACCAAGTGGGTCGTCGTCGCCGCCGAGCCGATCACCGACATCGACACCACCGCCGGCGAGACGCTCCGCACCCTCAGCGACGAGCTCGAAGCCGACGGCGTCGAGCTCGCATTCGCCGAGCTCAAGGACCCGGTACGCGACCGTCTCCGCCATTACGGCATCCACGACACGATCGGCGATCGCCGCTTCTTCCCCACCCTGGGGGTCGCGGTTGCCGCGTACCTGCAGGAAACGGGCGTCGACTGGCTCGACTGGGAGGATCGCAGGCCCAGGCGCCCGGTTACGCCCTGACCGCCGCCGGTCGCGAAGCGCAGCAGCCGGCGAGCAACGACCGGCCGCCGACCGCTCCACGGACGTACAGCGCGACGGCGAGCGCACCGCGCGCGGACAGAGAGTCGACAGCGCACCCGCCCGGCCAGGTCACGGTGCCCTGCAGGGGCCGCGTGGAGCGAAGCGGGAACTCGATCCCGAGGATGTCGCGCCCAGGCCGGTACAACGGCCACGTGCCGCCCTGGTCGGGACCCGGCAGGAAGCGAGCGCCGTAGGGAAGCCCGCTAGCGCGGACGCGACGAAGTCGGGGAGTGGCTCAGCTACGCGCGCGAGAAGTGAGGCGCGCGGCACGCCAGCGATCTGTGGAGTACGGCGACATGGGCGACCGGCTAGAGGACGGTCGACAGCGACTCACCCCCCGCAGAACCGCGTGCGTCGCCACGAGCGAACTTGCTTGATGTCCCCAGCCACCCAAATCGATGCCCACTCGCCCTCGCGCATCGCTCCACACATGTCGCCCGGCGTGAACGGCCGCGCGACGACGCCCTCCGGCCCCAACTTGCACACGAGGAGGTTGCATACGCGCGCGCCATGCCGCGGTCGCGTTCTCTCTTGGATCCGTACTCCTCGCGACCGATGACGCTCGTGGCCTGTACGGACAGGCCTGACCGTGCGGCCGCGCGCCTACCGCGCCGAGTCCCTCATGCTGTACGGAGGCGAACGTTGCGCCGGGTGCGGCTGTGTCCGATCGATCGGCGAGTATCCGCGCTGGACTCGCAGGCGATCGAGGGGAGACGCGCAGATGGTGATGGCGGCTGACTATCCGTTCATGGACGTGCTGTGGTCGATGCTCATCTTCTTCTTCTGGGTGATCTGGATCTGGATCGTGATCACCGTGCTGATCGACGTTTTCCGCCGTCACGACATCGGTGGCTGGGCGAAGGCGGCGTGGGTGATCTTCGTGGTGATCCTGCCCTGGCTAGGGGTGCTGGTCTATCTGATCGTCGAGCACGACGGGATGCGGGAGCGCAGCATGAAGCAGGCGCAGACCCAGCAGGCGAGCGTTCGACGATTATGTGCGCGACACGGCGGGCGGCGGGTCCGCCGCCGAGATCGCGAAGGCCAAGGAGCTGCTCGACGCCGGCACGATCACGCAGGAGGAGTTCGAGGCGCTGAAGGCGAAAGCGCTCGCGTAGGAGCGCGGGAAGACTACTCGGGCTAATGGCGGCTGACGCGTTCGAGCTTGGCGAGCATCCGGGCTATGAAGCCTCCGATCCGGTCCGTGTCGGGAACGTGGCTTGCGAGCGGTTCGGGCTCGACATCTTTGGCGAGGTCGTCGGGATGATGTCCGTCGGCGCCGAGGTGCTCTGCAGGATCGCGGGACTCGCCGAGGAGTACGACGTGGGGCGGCGGTCGCACGTCGCCGACTTCTCGCGTGCGTTCAGCCACCTCTCGCTGATCTTCGTGGCGCGCGAGATTCGCGCGGCCGGGGCGGCCGCGAAGCGAGCGGCCCGTTGAGCGCGGATCCCGCATCGGCAGGCTCGGTCGTCTCGCGGCGCAGATTCCTGGCTCCGCTCGCGCTCGCCCAGTTCATCTGCAGTTTCGCGGGCTCGAACATGAACGTGATGATCAACGACATCACCGAGGACCTGGACACGACCGTGCAGGGTGTGCAGGCGGCGATCACCCTGTTCTTGTTGATCATGGCGATCCTCATGATCCCGTGCAGCAAGCTGAGCGATCGTTGGGGCCGCAAACGCTGCTTCACCATCGGCCTCGTGCTGTACGGGATCGGCGCGCTGCTGAGCGCGGTGTCGCCGGGGCTCGGAGTGCTGATCCTCGGCAACTCGGTGTTGGAGGGCGTCGGCACCGCCCTGCTGATCCCGCCCGTCTACATCCTCACGACACTGCGTTTCAGCGACCTCACCTCGCGCGCTCGGGCGTTCGGCGTCATCAGCGGGCTGGGAGGCCTCGGCGCCGCGGCCGGACCACTGATCGGCGGTCTCATCACCACCGCGATTAGCTGGCGGGCCGCGTTCATCTTCCAGGCCGCGGTCATCGCGCTGATCGTCCTGCTCAGCCGCCGGATCGCCGACCCCCTCCCGCCCGACCCGACCCGTCCCTTCGACGGGTTCGGAGCGGTCCTGTCGGCGGTCGGCATGTTCTTCGTCGTGTTCGGGATTCTCCAAGCCGACAGCAACACCGTGCTGATGACGGTGCTGCTGGCGGCCGGAGCCGCGTTTCTGATCTGGTTCTTCCTCTACACCCGCGCTCGCGAGCGAGCAGGCAAGGAACCGCTGCTGCCCACGCGTCCTGTTCAAGAACCGCACATCAAACCTCGGGCTGATCACCCAGAACATCCAGTGGCTGCTGCTCATGGGCGTCTCGTTCACCGTCGCCGTCTTCCTGCAAGACGGTCCGCGGATACAACGCGATCGAGACGGGCGTCATCTTCACCGCGGCGACGGTCGGCGTCCTGGTCTCGTCGCTCGCCGCGGAGCGACTCGCCAAGCGCCGCCCGCAGAAGACCCTGATCATCGCGGGCTTCGTCGTCACGATGGCCGGGATCGGACTCCTGCTCGCCCTGGTCGGGGCCTCGTCGCGGGTCATCGCCTTCGCGCCCGGCCTGCTGTTGATCGGCCTCGGCCTCGGGGTCATGCTGACCCCCTCGGTCAACCTCGTGCAGTCCAGCTTCCCCGAGGACTTGCAGGCGGAGATCTCCGGGCTGTCGCGCAGCGTCTCCAACCTCGGCTCGTCCTTCGGCACGGCGATCGCCGGCACGATCCTGGTCTCCGACCTCGCCTCGGGAAACACCTCCTACGTCCTGGCGATGGTCGCCCTGGCCGTCCTTGCCCTCATCGGCCTCGCCGCCGCCATCCGGCTCCCCGCCAGCCGCGGGCCCGACCGCGCTGCGGGCGGGCTCGCCGCCACACCCGCGCCCGGCACGGCGACCGAGCGCGGCTAGCCGCAAATGCTTTGAGACGCGCGCGACAGCCCGGCGCATCCGCGTGCCGCTGCCGCGCGGCGCGCTAGTCATAGTCACAGGGACATGGCTGCGCGAGATTCCCCCTCGAGCCGTTTGAGCGCTGATCGGCACCTGGGCCACGGAGGCGACCCACCCGGCGGTCGACGCCGTCGTGGCGGGCAGCGTCACGTTCGAGTGGCGAAAACCGCCCTCAGTGACCTTCGGCGAGGAAACCGAAGCCGACAGGGGATTTACCGGCGCCGGCGGCGAGCGTGTCCGGCTGGCACATCTAAGAACCGGCGCTGGCTGGACCGTACGGTAGGGGGACCCCCGCAGGGTTGAAGCCGTGACGTCATCCGTACCCGACCCACGGGCACGGTCCCTTCCGCGAGGGAGAGAGGACGCCGCCCAAGCGGGGCGCATACCCTCCTGGGGGCAGCGGGACGGGCGGACGCTACCGAGGTCCGAGGGGCGCCAAAGGGGGTTGTAAGACGTCGGACGGCCGGATCCGCCCGACAGACGGTCGCATCCGGGCCACGAACGGCGTTCGGGCCACAGACGGCGTTCGAGCAGCCCCGTAAGCGGCGTGGTACCGCTTTGGTACCGACTGCTGCGTCCGATGTGTTCCAGACGTTGTCGGGCAGGGACAGCGGGGACGGCGGGGACGGACGCGGACGCATCGTCACGCCGGGCCCTCCGGCTGGGGGCCGGGCGGTCGCAGGTTCAAATCCTGTCTCCCCGACTCAGCGAAATCCTGCATGTGCGCCGCGGAGCGGGCGGCGCGCGAGCACCTCGGCGCCGCTATCGGATGCTCGCGCTTGGAGCGGAGCGGACCCTGTGGGACGATCGTCGTCGCAGCGCGGAGACCGGGCGCTGCTGTCCGGAAGGAGGCGCCACGCCGTCAGATCGCCCCGAGCTCTCGAGCATGGCGGACGACTACGCGCGGTACGCGCTCTCGCAGCGCGCCGCGTTCGAGGCGACCCACCCGGCCGTGCTGGCCGCCGCGCGGCTGTTTGCGGACGAGCCGGTGCTCCGCGTGGTCGATCTCGGCGCCGCCGACGGGGTCAACTCCCACGGCCTCATCCGCGATCTCGCGGAGGAGCGCGCCGGCCGGCCGCTGATCTACGCGCTCGTCGATCTCCCGACGAACGCGTGGGGGGTCGCCGCCGACCACCTGCGGCACGCCTTCGGTGGAGCGGCGGACGGGCCCGGGGTCGTCGTCATCCCCGCGCCGGGCGACGCCGGCCCGGGGGTCGCCGATGCCGGCACGGGGGCCCACTACGCCTCGCCGGAGGCCCACGGCGAGGCCTGCCGCCGAGCGGTCGAGCACAGCCCGCCCCCCGCCACGGTGATCAGCATGGCGGGCATCCCCCTCCAGCAGGCGCCCTGCCTGCCGTCGGGCAGCGTGCACGTCGCGGTCACCGGGACGGCGATGCACTGGGTCGCCGACGCGGCCGGCCTGGCCTCGACCGGGTCGGTCTTCCCGGGCTACCCGGACCACATAGACGAGGCCGAGCGGCGAGCCTGGCGCGTGGCCGCGGCGCGGCAGTGGGAGCGGCTGCTCGAGATGCGCGCCATGGAGCTCGCGCCGGGCGGCCGGTTCATCGCCGCGCTCCCGGCCTCCCCCGCTCCGTGCCCCGAGAGGACGGGGCTCTACGTGGAGATCATCGGGGACATGAACCGGGTGCTCGCCGACTGGTGCCGCGCGGGGCGCATCGGCGCCGCCACCGTCGCCGCGGTCGTCGTTCCGGTGTGGATGCGCACGCTCGACGAGATCCGGGCCCCCTTCGAGGCGGGCGGCGGGCGCGTCGCCGGCCTCGAGCTCGAGAGCGCCGAGCTCTTCCGTCTCGACAATCCCTACTGGCACGACGATCCCGCCGTGTTCGCGCGGGGCTACGTGCGGAGCGTGACCGCATGGGGCGGGCCGCTCCTCCTCCGCGCCTTCGCGCGCGAGGGCGAGGACCGCGCCCCCGGTCTCCTCGCCGACTTCCTCGGAGAGCTCGAGGAGCGCGTCGCGGATGCCCCCGACCGCTACCGCTGGGACTACATCGAGGCCCTCGTCATCTGCCGGAAGGCGGACGGCACCGGGCGCGACCGGACGCGCTCATGAGATTGGCCAGCGGCTTGCCGACCGCGGTCTCAGCGGTCTCCCAAAGAGCGAGACGCAAGCGGCTCAGCGTGTCTCGCGACCGCTCGCGGAAGGACGGCCGCTCTCCGCAGCGCAAGGCGTGCGTGCGGCGCTGCCACCAGGAGGACGCGCGGGGCGCTATCCGGGTCTCAACTCGCACCCGTGGTACCGGATTGGTATCGCTTCCTGTGTCCGATGTGTCCGCGCGTGCGTCTGGCGGGACGGCGGGGACGGCGGCGGAGGCATCGGGCGGCCGAGCTTCACCGGCTGGGGGCCGGGCGGTCGCAGGTTCAAATCCTGTCTCACCGATGCGGCGTGCTCCTCGTCGCCCGTGCCGGCAGGATGAGCTTCACCACGTGTCCCAAACCCACCCGAAACGAACGCAGACTGCGGGTATCAGGCCCGCGCGGTCACTTCTCTCGACATCGTGGTGTCCCCGGTTCGAGTCCGGGTCTCGCCATCGCCACAGGTCGTTGCGTCGTCGCCGGGGCTGAGCGGCGGGCCTTCCCTAGGACGTCCTCGACCTGAGAGGGTCGGGCGATCCGACGTGGAGGTTGGACGTGCTCAAGGCATTGCTGATGCCCCTCTTCCTGGCGGCGATCGTCGCCGCAGGGGTTGTCGAAGTCGTCGTCCCGGCGTCCTCCGCCGGCGGGGAAGGAGCGCCGAGCGACGCCGTGGCGCGGCCGGCCGCCGCGACCTCGCTGACCGCGAGGGCCGTGGCCGCGGCGAACGGGTTCAAGGCGTCGCTGAACTCCGCCCAGCGGGCGGCGGTGCAATACGAGTTCGACTCGCCGGCGAAGCAGCAGGGCTGGTCGAACCTGCCGCTCCCCGTCACGGGGCGTGACCGCTTGACGATCACCGATCTGAACGCGACGCAGCTTGCCAGGCTCAGAGCCCTGCTGAGGACGATCCTCAGCAGGCAGGGCTACGCCGACGAGGAAGCCACGCGCAAGGCCGACGCCTACATCCGCGACGAGGCGCTGCGCCGCGCGGGCGGAGAGGGGACCGTGCCCTACGGCCAGACGCTGTTCGACGTGGCGTTCTTCGGGACGCCGTCCACGTCCAGGAAGTGGACGGTGCAGTTCGGGGGGCACCACCTCGCGATCCACATGACCTTCAGCGGCTCGCGCGTCTCGAACACGCCGTACTACGTGGGCGTCGAGCCGACGCGGAGGTTCCGGGTCGCCGGCAGGACCTACGCGCCGATGAAGGACGAGGCCGACGCGCTGTTCGGAGCGGTCCGCTCGCTCAGCGCCGCACAGCGCGCGAAGGCAAAGCTGGGCCAGACGTTCGACGACGTGCTCATCGGACCGCGGAAGGACGGGCAGTTCCCCGCGAGGGAGGGCGTCACGGTGAGCTCGTTGTCGGCCGCGCAGCGGGCGTTCGTGACGAGGGCGATCCGGGCCTATGTGGGCGACATGCCGACGGCCGTGGCGAGGGACCGCATCGCCCTCTACAGGACCCAGTACCCGCGGACGCGGCTCGCGTGGGCGAAGTCGATGAACGCGCGGACGGTCGGGGCCTACGTGCGCATCCACGGGCCCCGGCTGTGGATCGAGCTCTGCGTGCAGACCGGAGTCGTGCTGTCCGGCGCCCACTTCCACTCCATCGAGCGCGACACCAGGACGGACTATGGCGCGGGCACGTAGCGTCGCGGCGCTCGCGGTCGCGCTCGTGCTGCTGCACGCCGCGGCGGCGGGCGCGCACCCGATGCCGACCTCGGCGGTGGCGCTGGACATCGGGTCCGGCAAGGTGGGCGGCGAGATCGTCCTGCCGCTGGACCGGCTCGCGGTCGCCCTGGACCGCCCGCTGACGCCGGCCCAGGCCGTCGGGCCGCTGCGCTTGCGGCTCGAGCGCTACACGCGGTCGCGCATCCGCGCCACCGGTGTCGGCGGTCGTCCGTGGTCGGTCACCGTGGGCGGCGCGCACGTCGACCGCGACGACCTCGTGATGTCGCTGACCCTGACGCCGCCGGACGGCAAGGTCACCGACTTCGACCTGCGCTACGACGTGGTCATCGACCGGCTCGTCACGCACAAGGCGATCGCGACGATCCGGAGGCAGTGGAGCAAGGGGGTGAGCGTCCACCGCCCGAAGACGCTCGGGGTATTCGACTGGAGCACGACGTCGCTGCAGGTGGACGGGGACGGCGGCTCCTGGCTGGAGGGCATCGTGGCGATGGTCGGGCTCGGCGTGCAGCACATCGGCGAGGGCGCCGACCACCTGCTGTTCCTGCTCATGCTGCTGATCCCCGCGCCGCTGCTGGCCGACCGCGGCCGCTGGCGCCGCGGCGGCGACGGGCGGCGCAGCGTGATCCGCGTCGTTCACGTCGTGACCGCGTTCGCGATCGGCCACTCGATCACGCTGGTGCTCGCCACGCTGGGTGTGATCCACCTGCCTGCGCGCCTCGTGGAGAGCCTGATCGCGCTGTCGATCCTCGTCTCGGCGGTGCACGCGCTGCGTCCATTGGTGCCGCGCGGCGAGCCGATCATCGCCGCGGGCTTCGGGCTGGTCCACGGCCTGGCGTTCGCGACGCTGCTCGGCGACTCGGGGCTGTCAGGCGAGGCGCTCGTGTCCTCGCTGCTGGGCTTCAACCTCGGCATCGAGCTCACGCAGCTCCTGGTCGTGGCGCTGATGATGCCCTCGCTGTACGTTCTGAGTCGGACGCGCGCCTACGGCCTGCTGCGCCCGGCGCTCGCGCTGGTCGGGCTGGTGCTGTCGGGGGCGTGGCTGCTCGAGCGCACGACGCTGATCGGCAGCGACCCGTTCGCGGCGGTCTCGACAGCCGCCGTCGACCAGCCGTTCACCGTCGCCGGCGCGCTCGCGCTGGTCGCGCTCTGCGCGCGGTCACTCGAACACGGCGCCGAACAGGTCGTCGAGCAGCGGGTTGCTGAACATGCGTAGGTCCCTCGCCGTGTAGCCGCCCTGCCGGGCGATCGCGCGCAGGCCGGCCCGGAACTCCGGGATGCGCGCGGCGTACGCGTGGTCGCGGAGGTGGCGGATCGCCGGCCGGTCGCGCAACGTGAGCCCCTGCCACTGCTTGGCCCAGTGCGGGCGGACGTTGAGCGGCCGGCCGTCCGCATCCTCGTAGGACATCCACAGGTTTGCGATGTCCTGCATGAACGCCTTCCAATCCCGGGCAGGCGTCCGCAGGTTGGTCAGGACCTCGATCGAGCACGTGCCGAAGCGGTTGCCGCGCTGCGGCGCCATCGTGACATTCGAGCCGCCCATGACGCGCAGCTCGAGTGCCACCCGCATCGGTGCGTCGGCTCGCTCGTAGACGTTGCGGATGACGTCCCACCAGGCACGCTGGCAGATCGACCAGTCCGGACGTCTCGGGTCGTCGGCGCGCGGCGGGATCGGGATCTCGAACTCCATGTTGCGCACGCGGAAGTTGTGAATCCCGCGCTGGAAGTGCAGGGCCTCGATGACCGGGGTGACGATGGTGACGTCGCTGGGGAGGCCGGCCATCGCGATGCCGGCGAACAGCTCGGCCTGCGTACGGCCGGGAAGTTTCAGCCACTCCGTGTCGGTGAGCATCTGCACGGCGGCGATCCCCGCCTGCTGCGCGCGCGTCCCCTCCTCGCCGGGATAGGGCCTTGCGTCCGCGCGCGCACCGTCGTTGCGCCAGCAGTTGACCCATCCGTTCTGGTGGTAGGGGAACCAGAACCACTCGGCGTAGTAGCTCTGCTCGCACTGCCGGACGAAGCGCCTTCGAGCGCGCCTGAGGTCGGCTCGCGAGACGTTGCGCATGTCGACGGCGCGCGGGACGCGGAATCCGGGCGGCGGCGGGACCGTCAGGGCGAGCCGCGGAGACTCGGGCCGCAGCGTCGCGTGCGTCATCGGGTCGAGCTTGAGCGTCAGCGACGTGACGATGCCGAGCAGACCGAAGCAGCCGGCCGCCGTCCTGAGGAGGCGACGGTCCGACACCGTCTGCAGCCGGCCGCGCGCGTTGACGAACTCCACCTCGGTCACGAGGTCGCTGAGCGTCTTGTGCCGCAGGCCGGCGCCGTGGCAGATCGGCGCGTTGCTGCCGCCCCACGTGATCTCGACCATGACGACGTTCAGCGGGACCGTCCATTCCCAGGCGCCCCTGCCTCGTCGAGGCACCACTCGCGGAACTGCTCGTTCGTCGTCGCGGCGCCGATGCGGCACAGCGCTTTCCTGACGCCGTCCTCGCGGACCGTGCCGACCAGCTCGATGCCCTGAAGCTCGTCGTTCGGGTCGACCACCGGCTCTACGGCCGGCAGCGTGTCGACGACGTCGGGCGGAAGCATCGAGATCAGCACCTGCCCGTCGGCGGAGAACACGTCCGACCAGCTGTGGCGGTAGCCCGCGGCCCGGACGGTCTTGTCGTTCGCCCGCGCCCACTTCACGATCTCGCGGACGCCGTGCTTCGTGCGCGGCACGAACGTCACCGCCGGCATGTTGCGGACCGATCGGCCCCAGTTCTGGAACCTCGCCGCGTCGACGTACCAGATCGGGGTGCCGTCGGCCTCCCGGAGGTCCGGGTGGCGCTTGACGTACTGGGCCGCGTGCGAGACCGCAATGTTGGATTCGAGCAGCCCGGCCGCCGCCAGCGCGACGAGCGTGCGCCGCGTGAGCGTCAACGGCGGCCCGGGTGCGGGCGGCGCCGGGGCATCGGCGAAGGACCGCAGCTCAGGGTCGGCGCGGACGAGCTCGCGGAAGTTCTCACCCGCGATCAGGCGCCGGCCGTCCGGCGAGCTGATGAGCTGGCGCCCCCGCGCAGCGAAGACCCGTGCCAGGCCGCGCGCACGGACATCCTCAGCGAGTTCCTCGAGATCACCCACGACGGCCCACTCGACCAGGTCACCGTCCTCGGAGGCCGACACTCCCATGCGTGCAGCGCCATGTCAATCTTCGGTCGCGCCAGACTCAAACCCTCGCGACCCGCTCGAGCTGCCGTCGTGGATCCGGGACGGTTCGCGCCGTACTCGATCGCCTGACTTACTGCTGCGCCGACCGCACGGGCCTCGTTCCGCGCGGGAAGCGCGATCGCTGGTGAAATCGTGGTGTCCCCGTTCGAGTCCGGGTGTCGCCATCATGCGTGAGCCCCGGCTGCGCGGGGCTTACGCCGTCTCCGGGCCGGCTGTGGTTACGCCTCGGAGGTCGAGTCCTCCTGGGGCTTACGAACACCGCTGGAAGCGGTGTCTTCGCGCTGTGCCGTGCTCCCGCGATGCCGCTGACGGTTCGAAAGACAGTCCCATCCGAGCTGCTCGGCGCTGTAGAACCCGCGCCTAGCGATGGCTTGACGAAGCACAGACTCGGATCCAACTGATCGACCCCGCGCTGTGGGCGCGCGTGTGGAGCGAAGATCTCACGGAGTGCCGCGCCGTCGTCGCGGGCGGTCTTGTAGTCCTGAAAATGGCGCTCAAGGGCGTCCAGCTTCTGCTCCTTGAACGTCGAGGTCCGTGCTGAACTCGTGCTGGCGCTCTCTCCGACACTCGCAGGCGGATGACGACGTCGGGGTAGCCGAGGCGCTTGATCTCGTCGGCGTCGATGTACATCGGCTTGATGTTCTGCGTTGGAGCGACGGCGCGGTGGAAGTGAAGCTGTCCTTGATCAGCGTGATGAGGTCGTCGATTCGGCTGTCACGAAGCTCCACGGGCGGAAGCGTAGCCGCGGCATCGTCACGGCCCTCGCGCAGCGGGATCCGGCCGGCGGATAGGCGGGTGGACCCTTGAAATGGTCCTGTTGTGGGTTGCGCAACCGCACGGAGCCGCTGCCCCGTGAGGTACCGCTTTGGTACCGCTTGCTCCGTCCGATATGTCCGCCGGCGCCTCCGGCGGGGGATAGGGGGACGGCGGGGACGGCGGCGGACGCATCGGCGTAGGAGCGACACCGGCTGGGGGCCGGGCGGTCGCAGGTTCAAATCCTGTCTCCCCGACTCATAGCGGCGAGTGGCGGCGCGGCTCTCGCGCCGCCCTCGCCAGTGCATGGCGGGCCGTAGCTCGGACCGCTTCAGGTCCGCCGCAGGCGTGAACCCAGCCGCTGCGTCGCCGCCATCACACGCTCACCGCGCGACCCGCGGGCCGGCATGAGGCCTACCTGTCGGGCGAAGGTCCATCAGATCAAGGTCGATGCGCAGGCGCGCGAGCAGGCCGTCGCGGTACTCGTGGAAGTCGACACGCTCAAACTCGGCGCGGGGTGGGGGACGGCGGTGGAGGCATTGGCGCGGTGGCCCCTCCGAGCGGACAGTGCAGCGGCCCCGACCATCGGGGCCGCTGCTGCTTCATGCGGGATCTGGCTAGTAGCTGATGTGCCCCGTGAACTTGCACTCCGCGGCGATGAGCAGCGTCGCCCCGACCGAGGACGGAGGGCCTGACCGGCAGACCACCGTGAGCGTTCCGCTCGCGTTCGCGAACCGTCCGGTGCCGCCCGTGATCGTCAGGATCACCGTCGTGGTCGTGTGACCGTCCGGGAGGGCCACCTGCGTCAACGTGATGGTCCCGGTCACCTGGTCACCGTTCGCGGCGACGATCGTCGCCGTGCCGCTGCCGGCGAAGGTGCCGTCGGCAGCGGGAGCCCCAACCCCTTCGATCTGGACGATGATGTCCCCCAGATGGCTGCTGACCCCCGGGACGACGCCGGTGAAGGCGCCCGTCGCAGGGTCGAGGCTGATGGTTCCCGTGCCGGCGCCCTTGATTGACCTATCCGTCCCGCCCGCGCCCGCCAGCGCCGACGCCGGGCTGACGATCGCGAGCGCGAGCAGCAGTCCGGCGAGCGCGACAGCCTTTCGCGAAGCATCCCGCTTGAGTGTTATTACGGACACAACGACCTCCTTGTTGGTCATGAAGTGAGGCAACCGCAGCGCACCTTCTTCGCGCTTTGGTGATCGTTCGACGAAGCCGTCGAGCAGGGAGCGAAGAGGATCGGATGGCCGGGGACGCGCGGGTCACCGGAGTTGGGAGGGGGGCGATCGCTGAGAGCCCCCTCCCGGACACGACGTGGTGCCGCGCCCGACTCAGTAGCTGATGGTGCCCGCCAGGGAGACGCTGATGGCGGACGTGAGCCTCCCGCCCTGGAGGGAGCGCGTCGCCATGCTAAACGAGCCCTTCTCGACTCCGCTCGCGTTCTCGAAGCGCCCGGTGCCGCCGGTGAAAGTGTTCACCACCGTGCCCTGCCCGTTGAATGCGGCGTCGAGCGTCGCACTACCGCTGAGCGTCGCGTACAGCCTGTCGCCGTTCGCCGCGACCTCGACGCTCGAGCCGCTGAGGCTGATGGTGTTGGCTCCGGTGGGAGTGGCGACCCCGGTGTAATGGCCGGTCACCTTCCCGAGGTGCGACTTGGTCCCGGCCACGTCGATCACGAACGCACCGGTGGCCAAGTCGATGACGTTGCTTCCCGCCTCCTTCGTCGTCACCGGGCGGTCCGTGCCGCCCTGCTTCGCGACTGCCGCTGACGGGCCGAGTACCGCAAACGCGAGCACCAGACCGGCGAGCGCGACAGCCGTGGGGGAGAAGCCCCGCTTGAGCGTTGATCCGAACACAACGACCTCCTTCTCAGGGGCTCTTGGAAGTTGCGAGCCTCAGCGCACCCCCCTCGCTTTGGCCACTGCTCGACGAGAAGACGTCGAGCACGACGATCCTGCTCGCGGCGCCCTATTCGCTCGCAATGGGGTGGCACCCGATAGTTTTGGCCGAACGTGCTGGTTTCGGGCGCGACTTGGGCCCGGCCTCGGCGTCGCGGCAGCCCGCCGCGAATCGACTCGGAGGACCGCGTGACCGCGACCCAGGTTTCCGACGGCGCTGCACCCAGGTTGCGCGAGCGGCGGGGCGAGCTTCGTACGATCGAGGCGGCCCTCGGGGCGACCCGCGGCGACGAGGGCCAGCTCCTCCTGATCTCCGGGCCCGCCGGCGTCGGCAAGACGGCACTGTTGCGCGCGGCCGTCTCCGCGGCGGCGCAGGCGGGCTTCCTCGTGCTGGGCGCGCGCGGCGGTGAGCTCGAGCAGAGCTTCGCGTTCGGGATCGTCGGTCAGCTCTTCGCGTCGGTCGTCCACGACGCCAAGGAGCAAGGGAGCGAGGACGATCTGCTGGCCGGAGAGGCGCGGCTCGCGGAGTTGGCCCTGTCGCCCGCCCCCGGATCACCACCCCGAGACGCGGACTTCGCGCTGGTCAACGCGCCTCTACTGGTTGTGCGCGAACCTGTGTGAGCGCTCGCCGGTGCTGCTCGTCGTCGACGACGCGCATTGGGCGGATGCGGCGTCGCTGCGGTTTCTCTCCTTCCTGGCTCGTCGGGGCGATGGCATGGCCCTGGCGCTCGCGGTCGCCGCTCGCCCGGGCGAGCCCGGCGTCCGCATCGATCCCTTCGCCGAGCTCGCACTCGAGGACCGCGTGCGGCGGATCGAGCCCGGCCTGCTGAGCGAGGCCGCGGTCTCCGACCTGGTGCGGGAGCGGTTCTGGGAGGGCGCGAGCGACGAGCTCTGCCGTGCGTGTCACGAGGCGACCGGCGGCAACGCGTTCCTCCTCGAGCAGGTCATGGTCGGGCTGCGCCAGAGCGGCAAGCCCCTGATGGAGATCGCCGTGGGGGACATCGACGGCGTGGCGGCTGCGGGCATCTCGGCGGGCGTCTTGGCCCGGATCGCCGCGCTCGGGCGCGGGGGGCCGTGCGCTGGTGGAGGCTACGGCGGTACTCGGGACGCGAGCCGAGCCCCGGCATGCCGCGGCGCTCGCGAGGCTTGACCCGGATCGAGCCGAGCCACCTCGCCGACGGTCTGCGGAAGCGCCGGAATCCTCGCTCCGGGGCGGGTGCTCGAATTCGTCCATCCTCTGATCAGAACCTCGATCTACGACGCGATCCCGGCCGGCGAGCGCGGCTCGGCGCACGCCGCCGCCGCCGAGCTGCTCGCCGCCGAGGATGCGGATCCTGGGGCGGTCTCCACGCATCTCCTCCACGCTCCGCGGTACGGCGATGCAGACCGAGTGGATCGGTTGCAGGCCGCGGCCGCGGCGTCTCTGGCGCGGGGCGCGGCCGACACGGCGGTCGACTACTTGCGACGGGCGCTGGAGGAACCCCCTACCCCGGAGAAGCGACCCCTGGTGCTGCTCGCCCTCGGCGCCGCCGAGGCAACCGCCAATGATCCGGCGGCTGAGGCCACACTCGACCGGGCACGGCGGCTCGCCACCGACCCGGCGCTGAAGCGTGTGGTGACCCTGAATCTGGGCGGAGTGCTCATCGCCTCAGGTCGATACGACCAGGCAATGGACGCGCTCATCGAGGAACTCGAACAGGTTGGCGATGACCACACCGGCCTTACCGCCGCCCTGGAGACGCTTGTGCTCGCGACGGCTGCCACGACTCCTGACCGGCCGCTGAGCGTGCGGGCGCAACGGATTCGGGCCGCGGAGGTCGACGGGCTCGCACCCGAGATCGCACGCATGCGGCTGGCCGTCCTCTCGAGGTGCGAGCTGTTCTTCGGGGGCAGGGCCGCGGTGGCCGGGGACCTGGCCGACCGGGCGCTGGGCGACGGCCGGCTCATCCGCGAGCATCTCGCCGTCAGCGCCATCCCGTTCTTGGCGCTCTGGCACCCTGACCTTCGTCGGGGAGCTCCACCGCTCCGAGCGCTACCTCGACGGCGCGATCGCCCTGGCGAGGAAGGAGCACCTGACCCGGGCACTCACGACGTCGCTCACCGGGCGAGCGCTGAACCGGGAGCCGATGGGCAAGCTCACGATGCGGAGGCCGACCTCAGCGTCGCGCTGCGCCTCGACGCGGAGCTGCCGATGTCACTCACGGAGCCGGTGTCGCGGGCGGTGCTCTGCGAGATCCGGCTCGATCGCGGGGACGTCGACGCCGCGCGAGAGGCGATAACGCTCGATCTGGAACGCTACGCGGGAACAGTGGGATTCCGGTTCCTGCGGGCGGCTCGGGCACGCCTCCACTTGGCGCTCGGCGAGCCCGCTGCGGCCCTGCGCGAGCTGTCCGAGCTGGGTGACCGCCGGGTCGGCGAGCTCGGAACACGGGCCGAGCTCGCCCCGCACTGGCCTCCGCTGGCAGTGCGTGCGCTGCTCGCCGCCGAGGAGCGCGACGAAGCCCTGGCCCTGGCCGAGAACGACGTACGCATGGCCCGAGCCTTCGGCGCGCCGGCGACAACGAGCGCGGCGCTGGTGGGACTCGGCTTGTGCCAGGACGATCGCGACCAATCGATCGGGCTGCTGGAGGAGGCGGTCGGGGAGGCGCAGCGATCGGAGTCCCGGGTGGCGCTGATGGCGGCGCTGGTCGAGCTCGGCGGCGCGCGGCGCCGAGCGGGACATCGTGCGGCGGCGCGCGACCCGCTGCGCGCCGCGATCGACGTCGCACATCGCACTGGCGCGGCCGCGTTCGGCGACCGGGCGCGGGACGAGTTGCGCGCCACCGGCGCCCGCCCTCGGCGCCAGCTCCTCAGCGGGCCTGCATCACTGACCGCGAGCGAGCGCCGCGTCGCTCAGCTGGCCGTGGAAGGGCGAACGAACCGGGAGATCGCCCAGGAGCTGTTCGTCACGATGAAGACGGTCGAGATGCACCTCTCCAACGCCTATCGCAAGCGCGGCGGTGTCCGATGGTCGACCTTGACGACACGCGCGCGCGCCAGTAGCTCGATTCGGCGGTCTCTCGGTGTTCCGAGCTTCGTCACGCGCTCGGCGATCGCAAGAACCCCATGCCGCCCGGCGGCGGGCGCCGAAGCGAGACGTCCGGATCAGGCTCTGCCGAGTATCCGTGCGCCCTGCAGTGTGTCGGTGAGGATCTGCAGTCGGCAGACCTCGTCGTCGCCGCGGAACCGCCAGACGTGCACGACGGGCAGCGTGGCGGTTTGGTCGCCCTTCCTGACTTCCGTGTGGCCGAGCACGACGACGGTGTCGCCGTCCTCGAAGAACTCGTCGGCGACCAGCTTGAACTCGTCCCAGGCCCCCACGGCTTGCTGGAGAACCTGGACCGCCTTGTCCTTGCCCTCGTGGGTGCCGCCCCCGGGCATGTCCTCCGAATTGCCACCCTCCCACGTGAAATCGTCGGACCAGTTGGACAACGCACCCTCGACGTCTCCCTGGGAGAACTGTTGATAGCGCTCCCGCAGCAAGTCGGTCTTGCCGGCCATTGCGACAACTCTCCTTGTTGGGCATGAGGTGGCTCTCCAGCCACCGGGGCGGAGATCAACCTAACCGCGACGCACTCCCCGGATCAAGCCGCGGGCACGCCCCTCCCATGCCGCTCCGTCGCGACCCGTTGGGCGAGGCGGCCCGATCGTCGATGTAGGGCGGCGTGGTACCGCTTTGGTACCGACTGCTGTGTCCGATCCGACCGATGAGTCGTTGGTCCGAGAAGGCGGAGCCGGCGGGGACGGCGGCGGACACACCGTCGCGCCGCGTACGCCGGCTGGGGGCCGGGCGGTCGCAGGTTCAAATCCTGTCTCCCCGACTGAAAATGTGGTGACCGGCAGCAGACCGCCGGAGCCGCTGCAGGCCGCGGAACCTCCGATGGACACGGGGGATGCGGGGCCGCGAAGGCCGCCTCGTGGGGCGTCCTGGTCAACCAGGTCATCCGCTACAACGTCGGGCCCGAGGTTGCGGAGGTAGCCCTCCAGACGTCGACGACGGTGCCCGCGATCGCCGATGGTCACAGAGGCAGCCCGCCGCCCTGCGACCGAAGCGGGCCCAGTATCGCTCGGCGCCCTAGGTGGCTGCGTTGCTAGCCGAGGTCCCGCAGTCGTAGCGCGACGGGCTGGCCGTCGGCGGCGATCAGCGCAGGCCGCGCTGCGGCCGAGGCGTCCTCTGTGAGCGGCCGCGCGCCGTGGACTACGCGACGTGACTGTGAGACGACGCACGCAGTGCCCGTGACCGGGAAGGCGCGGGGCGGGCCGTCCGTCCTAGGCCTCGACCGATCACCCATCACGGCGCAAGCCGAGGAAGGAGCGTCGCCATGCGCACGCTCATCGATAGTCGTCGACTGCTCGTCGCCCTGCTCGCCGGATTGCTCCTCCTCGTCGCAGCGACTTCCGCCGAGGCCGCGCAGCGAGTCGATAACCCGACGGAGCCGACGGCCGGCATGCCCTCGACGGCCGGGACCGTGCAGGCGGCGCAGGCGGAAAACGGTGGCTACGAGGGAGGCTCGACCGGGCAGGGCCCGGCGGACGACGCCGAGTGCGAAAGCTATGCGAATCGCATCAACGTCCTCATCGGCCAGCTGCCTTTGTATTACGAGCCCGGCGGGCCCAACAACACGTACTGGAACTTCCGCCAAGGCATCAACGAACTCAAGGCCAAGGCGGCCGACCGCGGGTGCTTCCTCATGCACTGACGCGGCGGCCTGGAACGACGACGGGTCCGGCAGGGGGGCGGCCGGGCCCGTACGGCGACCGCGACGCCGACCGCGCCCTCGACGCGCACTCGTCGCTGGGCGTGATGTTCGCCAGCGGCGGCTCGGCCGACTCGGCGGCCGGCGCGAGCAGCATGCGGCTCACCCGCGGCAGCGGAACGGCCGGGTCGATCCGTGGCGCAGGCAGAGGTCCCGGCGATCGGGCGGCGCGCCGCGCCGGATCCGCAAGCGCGTGTACTTCCCAATCCTGCCGGACTTCGTGACCATCACTCGGAGCACGGTGCCGAACGGCAGCCGCCGCTGGAGGCGCTTGATGCTCACGGCGCGCTCGTAGGAGCGCGTCTGCGCCCTCGCCGTCGCGAACGGGCAACCGCGGCCATCACATCGCACGATGACGGTCGATCCTGAGCTGGCCTGCACGGTCAGGAGCTGCACGCGGACGGTGTCGGGCAGGATGACCCCGCGGATGCGCACGAGGGCCCGCAGCGGTGTGGCGCGGGGGCGGGCCCGCGCGGGCGGCGCGGAGGGCTGACCCGCGCCCGCGCTCTGCGTGTCGCCCGTGACGACGACGGTCTGGAAGGTGACGCTGAACGCGCCGCTGCCGTCCGTCACCCTCAGGCTCACGGTCCGCGGGCCGGCGGTGGAATACGCCACCTGCGCCGTCGGCCCCGTCGCGTCGTCGAACGCCCCGTCGCCGTCGAGGTCCCACGCCTGGGTGGCGATCGGGCCGTCGGGATCGCTCGACGACGACGTGTAGAACACGGCCTGCCCGACGCCCGGCGCGGCCGGGGCGAAGGAGAACGAGGCGCTCGGCGCGCGGTTCCAGGTCGGTGTCGACGTCGGGGACGGGGACGGGGGCGGGGTCGGCGTGGGCGAGGGGCCGGGCGGCGGAGGGGTTCGGAGTCGCGCCGGGGCAGGGCGTCCGCGGAGCGCCCCTGGGGACCACGGTGAGGACCCGGATCAGCTCGCTGGTGTCGCCGGCGTCGTCGGTGACCCGCAGCATGATGTTCACGCAGCCCGGTTCGTTGTAGGGCCGGCTGACCTGCGGAGGCCCGCTCTGATCGGTGATGATCCCGTCGCCGTTGATGTCCCACCCGCGGCGCACGATCATCCCGTCGTCGGTGGAGCGGTCGGTGAAGGTGACGCGCTCGCCGACCTCGGCCACGGTTCTGCTCATGTCGAAGGCCGCCGTGGGCGGCGCCGCCCCGGCCGCGGTGGGCGCGACGAGGGCGCCCAGCGCGACGGCCAGGACCCCGGCCCGCAGCCGGCCCACGGTCCTCATCCCCCAGGCCCCCGACACAGTCCCGAAGATAGCGCCGTGGACCGGCCCCCAAGCCGGTCCCGTCGTGCCGGTCGGCACGCGGACGTTCGCGCACCCACGCGGAGCGCAACCTGGACAGCGCGGCTCGAGCCGGGGTCAGCGGCGCGTGCGCGCTCCGCCGCCTGCGGCGAGGCTCCGAGTGACCGTGGCCAGTACCGGGGAGCCATGGGCCATGCCGCGCCGCGCCCTGCTGCTCGCCGTCGTGCTGGTCCTCGCCGGCGCTGCGCCCGCGTGGGCGGGCCCCGAGGTCGACCAGGCGGCTTCCGCGCTGCGCACCGACCCGGTGTACGTCGACGCGGACGCCGAGCTGCGCCTGACCGCCGCGCAGGAGCGCGGGCTGGAGGCCAGGATCGCGACGGCGCAGGCCGGCCCGCTCTTCGTCGCGGTCATGCCCGAGGCCGCGACGGCCGAGGCCGGCGGCGACGCGGCGGCCGTCGTGCGCCTGCTGCGCACCGAGGTCGGCCAGCGCGGCACGTACGCGGTCGTGGCCGGCCGCAGCTTCCGGGCCGGCAGCGACGTGGTGCCCGCCGGCGAGCTGGCCACGGCGGCCATAGCGGAGCATGGACGCGAGGGCGTCGCGGCGACGCTGGCCGACTTCGTGGACCGCGTCGCTCGCGAGCGCCGCGATCCGGGCGCCGGCGGCGGGGGCGGTGGTAGCGGTGGCGACGAGGGCGGCGGTGGCGGGCTCGTGCTGCTCGGCCTGATCGCCGCCGGCGGCGGGGTCTTCGCCCTGAGCCGGGTTCGGCGGCGGCGCCGGGAGGCGGCCGAGCAGGCCGCGCAGGTCGAGGACCTGCGCCTCGCCGCGCGCGACGACCTCGTGGCGCTGGGCGACGACGTGCGCGCCATCGACCTCGACATCGAGATGCCCGGCGCCGACCCGCGCGCGCGGGAGGCGCTCGGCGTCGCGCTGGCGCGCTACGAGGAGGCCGAGGCCGCCCACGACCGCGTGCAACGCCCCGAGGACTTCGAACCGATCACCAAGGCGCTCGAGGAGGGCCGCTGGGCGATGGAGGTCGCCAAGGCGCACCTGGCCGGCCGCACCCCGCCGGAGCGCCGTCCGCCGTGCTTTCTCGACCCGCGGCACGGGCCCTCGACGCGCGACGTGGAGTGGGCGCCGCCCGGCGGCGAGCCGCGGCCCGTCCCGGTCTGCGAGGCCGACGCTGTGCGCATCGAGTCCGGCGAGGACCCACACGCCCGTGAGGTCATGGCGGGCGGACGGCGCGTGCCCTACTACGACGCGCCGGGTTACTTCGGGCCGTTCGCGGGCGGCTACTTCGGCGGCTTCGGGCTGGGCTTCGGCGGCTTCCTGCCCGGCATCCTGTTCGGTTCGATGCTCGGCGGCGGCATGTTCGGCGGCGGCTTCGGCTGGGGCGGCGGCTCGGAGGAGGGCGGCGGGGACTTCGGCGGCGGTGGCGGGGACTTCGGCGGCGGGGGCGGCGACTTTGGCGGCGGCGGTGGCGACTTCGGCGGGGGCGGGGACTTCTGATCGCGCCCGCGGCCGAGGTCCTCGGCTCGTGGCCCGAGGGCTCGGTCGATGCGATCGTGACCGCGCCGCCCTCGGATGGCGTCGAGCGTCGTGATGTCGAAGATCGACCTCCGCCCGCCAGCGGCTAGGCGGCCGCCTGGGCCGTGAGATCCAGCACGAGCGACGCGCCGACGCGCGTCCCGGAGCCGATCGCCAGCGCCACCGAACGCACCGACGGCGTCGCGGCGTCGCCCGCGGCGTAGACGCCCGGCACGCCGGTCCGGCCGCCGTCCTCGACGAGGATCGTCCCGTCGTCGCGGAGCCGGCAGCCGAGCTGCTCGGCGAAGTCGTTGGGCTGGCTGATCGCCGGCCGGACGAAGATCGCGTCGCGCTCCTCGGCAGGGCCTGCGTCGAACTCGATCCTCTCGAGCCGGCCGCCGCGGCCCACGAGCTCGCGGACCGGCTCCTCGCGTATGCGGACGCCGGCGCGCTCAAGGCTGGCGCGCTCGTCGGCGAGGCCGCCCGGCCCGTCGGTGCAGAGGACGACGTCGGCGCTCCAGCGCGCGACGACCGTCCGCGCGAGCCGCGCGCCGGCGGCTCCGGGTCCGAGGACCGCCACGGGCAGGTCGCGGACCTCCCAGCCATCGCAGAACGGGCAGTGCAGCGCCGAGCGTCCCCACAGCTCGCTGAGCCCGGGGATGTCGGGGTGCTCGTAGCGCAGCCCGTGCGCCAGGAGCACGGCGTGGGCGCGGATGGGCGCCGCGCCGCCGGCGAGGCGCACCGCGAAGCCGCCGCGCGTGCGGCGCATGGACAGCACCTCGCCGTCGGTGATCTCCACGGACGGGTAAGTCGCCAGCTGGTCGCGCCCGTCGCGCCGCAGCTCCTCGGGGGCGACGCGGCGGCCCCCGAGCAGCCCGCCGACCTGCGGGGATCTGGCGTTGGCCGGCCTGCCGCTGTCGATGACGAGGACACGCAGCCGCGCGCGGCCGAGCACGAGGGCGGCGCCCAGCCCGGCGGGGCCGCCGCCCACGACGACGGCGTCGTACGCGGCGCCGGGCGCGGGGCGGCTGGGAACGCTGAGGGGAGAGGGGCTCGCAGGCATGGTGACGGTCGGCGCGAGGCTACGGCTGCCCGCCGCTCGCGGCGATGGAGGCAGCCGCACCCCCGCGATGGGGGCACCCCGCGGGCGCTGCGCGATCCACCCGGCGACTCTCCGGATGCATCCCCGTGCGATGGACCTTCGAGGCGGGCCGAGCTCAGGCGGACCGCCGAACACCGAGGTCCCGCCCATGTCGGCGCCCGACCTCCTGGCGCCGGGCGTAGGATCGCGCCGATGAAGATCGCGGTTGCGCGGGCGCCGGGGGCGGAGCGCGTCGTCTCCCCGCTCGAGCTGTTCTTCGACCTCGTCTACGTCTTCGCGATCGGGCAGCTCTCGCACCACCTGGTGGAGCACGTCGATCTGCGCACGGGCGCCGAGACGGCGATCTCGTCACCGGCTACCTGCTCCTTCAGGTCGGGCGCTCGGCGTTCCTGATCGTGGCCCTGCGGGGCCGGCCGCTCGGCGAGCACTTCGTCAACGACCTCGTCTGGGAGCTGCTCGCCGGCGTCCTGTGGGTGGCCGGCGCGATCGCCGATGGCGACGCGCGCCTGGTGCTCTGGGCGCTTGCGGTGCTGGCCACCTACGTCGGCGGGTGGGCCCAGCACTGGCTGCCCGGCCGTGGCCGACGCGTCGATCTTCGTCACGCCGAGGTCTCGAGCGAGCATCTCGTCGAGCGCTTCCGCCTGTTCTTCATCATCGCGCTGGGCGAGACCGTGCTGACGACCGGGGCCGCATTCACCGGCGAGCCGTTCGAGCTCGAGCGCCTGCTCGCGCTGGCGATCGGCTTCACCGGGACCGTCGTCACATCGCCGCTCACGCTGATCGTCGGCATCGCGGCGTCGACCGCGGTACTCGTTGCGGTGGCGATCGCCGACACGATGAGCGAAGGCGATCGGGCGCCGAGCATGTCGGGATAGCGGCACGCGACGGCTTCCGAGATCGCCTCGCCCGTTGCTCACGCCCCCTTCGGCAGCAGCTGCTGACCGCCGTCGACGTCGTAGGTCCCGCCGGTCAGCGCTGAGTTCGTCATCAGGTGGAGCGCGAGCGCGGCGACGTCGTCCGGCCCGACCACGCGGGCGATCGGCAGCGTGGAGCGCAGCTGCTCGCGCCGCGCGTCCAGCTGATCGCCGAGCAGCGAGGCGGACAGGGGCGTGTCGACGAAGCCCGCGGCGATGAGGTTGACCCGGATCGGCGCCACCTCGAGGGCCAGGTTCTCGACGATGGCCGGCATCGCGGCGGTCGCCGCCGCGATGACCGCGAGGCCGGTGCCGGGGCGGCGGCCGCCGGTGCCGCTGATGAAGGCGAGCGAGCCCCCGGGACGCACCCTGTCCTGCGCGAGGCGCGCGACGTGGAAGGCGAGCCAGAGGTGGTCGTCGAACGAGTGGCGCGCCAGCTCGAAGTCCATCTCCGCCAGCGGCGCGTAGTACGGCCGGCCGGCACTGACCAGCACGTGGTCGATCGGCATCGGCAGGTCGGCGAAGAAGCGCTCGAGCGCGGCCGGATCGGCGGCGTCGAAGGCCGCGCTGCCGCTCGCGCCGAGCTCCTGCGCGGCGCGTGCGAGGCGCCCGGGGTCGCGCGCGGTGAGGATGATGTCGGCGCCCTCGGCACGCGCCGTGCGGGCCGTTTCGAGGCCGATGCCGGCGCTGCCGCCGATCACGACGACGGTCTGACCGACCAGCGCAGGCGCGCGCTGGGTGGCGGGGATGGTGGCGGTCATGATTCCTCCCGTGGTCGTGAGCGCGGGGACTACGCGGGGGCGGGCTCGCGTTCGCGTGGCAGCGTGTCGCGCAGGGCACGGCGCGAGCTGATCCCAAGCTTCGCGAACACCTTTTTCAGGTGCCACTCGACGGTGCGCGGGCTGAGGAAGAGCTCGGCGCCGATCTCCGGGTTCGTCAGCCCGTCGCGCGCGAGTCGGGCGATGTGCTGCTCCTGGGGCGTGAGCTCGTCGCGCGTGTCGTCGCGGCGCTTGCGCACCTTCTCACCCGTGGCCAGCAGCTCGTGTCGAGCGCGCTCGGCGAAGCCGTCCGCGCCCATCGCCAAGAGCGCCTCGCGCGCAACTCGCAGCTGCTCGCGCGCATCGACCCGACGGCCCTCGCGCCGCAGCCATTCCCCGTACAGCAGGCGCGCGCGAGCGAGCTCCACGCGGACGCGGGTGCGGGCCAGGCGCTCGATCGACTCGCGGTACGAACGCTCGGCGTCGTCGCCCTCGCTTGCGAGCGCACGCACGCGGGCTTCGATCCCCAGCGCCCAGTCGCCGGCGGTGAGGGGGGTGCGCGCGGACATCCACTCGAGCGCGGCGTCGACGAGCGCGGCATCGCCGGTCCGCGAGGCCGCCTCGGCCAGCTCGGGCACGACGAACGGCGTGTAGCCGAGGTGGTCGTGCTCGAAGGCCCGCCGCGCCGCATCGAGCGCGGCGTCGTAGCGTCCGATCCCGTTGTAGAGCACCGACGCCGAGTAGGTCGCGAAGTGCAGCATCCGACCGATGCCGCGCGCGGTCGCATCGCCCACCTGGCGCTCGATCAACTCCAAGGTCACCGTCTCCTGGCCGCGCCAGGCCGCGAGCGTCATCTCCGTGTAGGCGACCGGCGAGGTCCCGGTCGCGTCGGCGATCGCGCGCTCCTCCTCGATGGCCTGCGCGGCCGCCGCCAGATCCCCGGCAAGCAGGTGACTCCTGGCGAGGAACTGAAGCCCGAACTGCAGCAGAACGAGTGCGCCCATGTCGCGGGCCACCTGAACCTGGCGAGTGGCGAGGACATGCCAGGCGTCGGCATCCCACAGTTCGAGGGCGGCGACCGCGCCGGCTCGCGAGCCCGTGAGCCAGAGCCAGCGGCCGATGTCGGGGGCGACCTCCAGCGCGAGCACCGCCTCCAGCGCTTGCCGGAGCGCCGGCGCAGCCGCGGCGTACCCCTCCGTCACCCGGATCGCGAAGGCGTCCACCAACAGATCCACCGTCCGCGGCGGGTCCGGGCCGGGCGGCGCGGCCCGCGCGGCTTCGGCCGCCTCCAGCAGGCCGTCCGGTCCGGCCCACATCGCCGCGCCGAGCGCCTTGAGATGGGTGGTGCGCGCCAGCTCGGCGTCGAGGGAGTCCAGGCGCCGGGCCGCGCTGACGAGCAGCCGCGCGGCCTCGCGGACGCGGCGCTGGTCGAAGGCGATCTCGCCGCGCAGCTGCTCGATCTCCGCCGCTTGCAGCGCGTCGACCGGGCCGGCCTCAACCGCGGCCAGAAGCTCGAGCGCCGCGTCGAGCGCGCCGGCGTCGCGCTCCGCCCGCGCCGCGGCGAGCAGCCGGCGCGCGCGGCGAGTGGGCTCCGGCGTGAGCATGGCCGCGTTCTCGAGGAATGCCGCGGCGGCCGCGATGCCCCCGCGGGCCAGCGCGCGGCCGGCCGACCGTTCCAGCTCCTCGGCGACCTGCTCATCGGGCGCCGGCGTCGCCTGGGCGCGGTGCCAGGCGCGCCGATCGGGATCGAGCTGCGGGTCGGTGGCCTGCGCCAGCGCGGCGTGCAACGCGTGCCGTTCCTCCGGCGACGCCGAGCGGTAGGCCGCCGAGCGCACGCACGGGTGACGGAACCGCACCTGGGCGCCGATCTCCAGCAGGCCGGCGTCGACCGCCGAGGTGGCGGCGTGCGGATCGATGCCGAGCTGCGCGGCCGCGCGCCACACGAGCAACGGCTCGCCGACGGGATCGGCCGCCGCGAGCTGGAGCAGCCGCCGTGTGGCGGCCGGCAGCGGTTCCAGCTGACGCTGGAACTCGTCCTCGATGCTGCCCGTGCCGGGACGGCCGAACCCGCCTGCCAGCTCCGCGGCGCTCATGCCCCGCGGCAGCGCCAGCAGTGCCAGCGGATTGCCCCGCGCCTCGGCGATGATCCGCTCGCGGACGCGCTCGTCGAGCCGTCCCGGAACGACCGTCGCCAGCAGGGCGCGGGCGTCCTCTTGACCGAGCCCTTCGAGCCGCAGCTCCGGCAGGCCCGACAGCTCGCGCTCATCGCTCGGCTCGCGGGCGGCGAAGACGACCGCCAGCGGCTCCGCGAGCAGCCGGCGCGCCACGAACCCGAGCACCTGCGCCGAGGCGCCGTCCAGCCACTGGAGATTGTCGACGAGACACAGCAGCGGTTGCTCCTCAGCCACCTCCGCCAGGAGACTGAGCGTCGCCAGCCCCACAAGGAAGCGGTCCGGAGCAGCGCCGGCCGCGACGCCGAGCGCGACGCGCAGGGCATCCTGCTGCGGCGCCGGGAGCGCGTCGAGGCGGCCGAGCAGCGGCACGCAGAGCTGATGCAGTCCCGCGAACGGCAGCTCCATCTCCGACTCGACGCCGGAGATCTGCGCGACCCGGAACCCCGACGCCCGGTCGGCGGCGTAGCGCATCAGCGCGGTCTTGCCGACGCCTGCCTCACCGCGGATGACGAGCACGGCGCTGCGGCTCGCACGCGCATCCTCGAGCAGCCGCTCCAGCGCCTGGCGCTCGCTGGATCGGCCACGGAACGCCGGCGGGCGCTGGTCGGCGACCATCAGGCCGCAACGGTACCCGGTGGTGGTGGGCGGCCGCTCTCGGCGGGAGGCCTCGGGCGCGCGACGCAACGCGCGCCGCCGGGCTCACGGCGCCCGGTGTGCCCCGGGCGCGGCGAGCCGGCCCTCGTCGCCGGTGATGCAGGCGAGAACCTCGACCGGGGCGGCCTTGCCCTTCAGCGGCACGGTGCCGCGTGAGGCCAGCGGCAGCGGCCGCGTGAGCGCGTCGCGGGTATCGCAGGTGATGAGGACGTCGTCGCCGGTGTCGCGCGTCGCGGCCTCGACACGCGCGCAGACGTTGACGGCGTCGCCGATGACGCTGAAGTTCAGGCGCCCGGCACCGCCGATCGAGCCAGCGACGACACGGCCGGTGTTGATCCCGACGCCGACGCGGAGCTCCGCATCGGGCCGGTTGATCGCGCGCGCGATCTCGAGGCCGGCGGCCACCGCGCGATCCGCGTGGTCGGCGTAGCCCTCCGGCGCGCCGAACGCGGCGAGCATGCCGTCGCCCATGAACTTGTCGACGTGTCCGCCGTGCGCGGCCACGATCGGCACCATCACCTCGAAGAGCCCGTTCAGCGCCGCGACCACCTCGGGCGCGTCCGAGCGCTCGGCGAACGAGGTGAAGCCGCGGACGTCGACGAACATGATCGACACCGTGACCTCGATGCCCTCGCGCGGGAACCGTCCAGAGAGGATCAGCCGCACGATGTCGCGGTCGAGGTAGGTGCCGAACGCCTCGCGCATCTCCTCGCGCTCGGCGAGCCCGAGGGCCATCCGGTTGAAGTCGTGCGACAGCTCGCCCAGCTCGTCGCTCGTCACGACCGGCACGCGCGCGCCGTAGTCGCCCTCGCGCACGCGCGCCAGGCCGAGGCGCAGCGCCGCCATCGGGGCCGTGATCGACCGCGACAGCAGGATGGTCAGCTCGAACGAGAGGACGAGGCCGACGCCGATCGCGGCGATCACGCTGAGTCCCAGCGTCCTCGTCCCTCCGTCCCCGGTCATCAGCGCCGCGACCACGAGACCGACGAAGGCCGTGAACACGGGCAGCAGGATCTTCAGCCGGTTGCGGATGAGCAGGCCGTTGGCGACGAACGGGAAGTCCTCGGGGAGCCTGCGAGCGATGTCCTCGATCACCGGGCGCATCAGCAGCTCGGCGGTGAAGTAGTTGAGGACCGTCCCGTAGGCGACCGGTGCGACCGCGGCCGCCAGGAGCACCGGCGCGGCCGTCCACGGGAGGTCGAGCGTCACGAGGATGACGGCCATCGCCGGCACGGCGACGATCAGGCCGACGAGCAACGAGTTGGCGCGGAAGCTGCGCATCGGGAAGTTCGTCGCGGCGTCCCATGCGACGATCGACGCCTCGGGGCTCGGATCCTCGGTCCTCTGCCACGCGACCACGCGCTCCAGGTAGGGCTGGCCGCGCCAGAGCGCGAACCAGACGCCCGCGATCGTGGACGCCCACGCGCCGGCGAGCATCGTGAGCAGCTCGCCGGTCGTCGGGTCGTAGTACGAGGTGAGGAGGACCACGGAGATCGTGGCGATCGCGAGCGCGGCCGGATCCTGCGCGAGCGGGAAGACGAACCTGTAGCGGGGGCCCAGCCGCCGGTACAGGCGCCTGATGAGACGGTCGAGCACGGACTCCTTCACTCCGATCCGCTCGCAAGCATATGACGCGATCGGGCGGTCGCGTGCCCGATGGTGAGAGCGGCTCAGAGCGACGGCGCCGGCCACGCGCCGAGCTCCTGCTCCACGCGCAGTGCTGCGGCGAGCGCCACGTCGTCGCGCCACGGCCGGGCGACCAGCTGCACGTCGAGCGGCAGCCCCTCGGGTGAGGTCCCGGCGCGCACGGTGGCCGCGGGCCACCCCGTGAGGCTGTGCGGTGTGGTCCAGCCGGTCGGGTCGAGCTGCCCCGCGACGTTCATCGTCCCGTGGAGGCGAGCCGGGCCCGCGAAGACCGGGCAGACGAGGAGGTCGTAGCGCTCCGCGAAGGCGAGCATGCGGCTGCGAAAGGCGTCCCAGCGCCGCAGCAGTCTCCAGAGCTCGGCAGCGCTGACGCCCTCGCCGTAGGAGCGCCAGACCTCGATCGTGAGCTCGTGCCCGCCGTCGGGGTGGCGCGCCTCCTCGACCGTGGCACCGGCCGCGGCGAGCGCCTGCGCGGCCGCCGCGACCGCCGCGATGGTCTCCGGTGTGGAGGCGGTGAGGCCGTTGTCGGTCTGGATCGCGACGCGCAGGCCGGCGATCTCGACCACGCCGGGGTCGCCCAGCGGGACGGGGCCGACGCCGGCGTCGTGCCCGTCAGGTCCCGCGACGATCTCCAGCAGCAGCGCGACGTCGCCGACGGAGCGTGCGAGCGGACCGACCTGCGTGCGCGGATCGCCGAGCGTGCCGAGCTGTCCCTCGTCGTCGAGCACGCCGGTGAGCGGCACGCGGCCGGCGCTCGGCTTGATCGACGCGAGCCCGCAGAAGTGGGCGGGCAGGCGGACGCTCGCGCCGGAATCGGTTCCCAGGCCACAGGGTGAGCCCTGCGCGGCGACGATCGCGGCCTCGCCGCCGCTGCTGCCGCCCGGCGTGCGCGCGAGGTCGTGGGGGTTCGAGGTGCGCCCGTGGACCGGGTTCTCCGTCTCGATGCCGCCGCCGTAGACGGGGCAGTTCGTCTTGGCGAGCAGGATGCCGCCCGCGCCCCTGACCCGTGCGACCGCCGTCGCATCGGCAGGCGGGACGACGCCTGCACGCTCCGGCGCGCCCATCGTCATCTCGATGCCGGCGGCCGCGATGGTGTCCTTGACGGTGAACGGGACGCCGTGCAACGGGCCGAGGGGCTCGCCGCGGGCGACGGCCGCGTCCGCGGCGTCTGCACCGGCGAGCGCCCGCTCGGCGTCGAGCTGCACGACGGCGTTGACCCTCCCGTTCACCGCCTCGACGCGACGCAGATGGGCCTCGACGGCTTCGCGCGCCGTCACCCGGTGCCCGGCGATCAGCCCCGCCAGGGACGTGGCCGAGGCGCTCGTCAGCGCACCCATGCGGCGACCCTACACGGGGCGCCCGGGCGGCCGGATTGCCCCGCCGGCCGCCTGCTGGGAGACTGACCGGCATGGTGATCCGTACCGCGGGAGACGGCGGGCCACGGTCATCGTCGCCCCTGCAGGCCGCCCTCCTCGGCCGCCTCCCGGCCGCGGTCGCCTGCGTCGACGCTGAGCTGCACATGGCCTACGCGAACGAGGCCTTCGCCGCGGCGTTCGGCGTCGCCGACGGCGCCGACCTGCGCTGGGCCGACGGGCCGCTGGCGCAGCTTGGGGCGGCGGTGCGAGAGGTCATCGGGACGCGCGCGGCCACCGAGGTCGCCCTCGACGGGCAGCGGGGCGCCGTCCACGTCTTCCCCGTCGATCCCCAGCACGCGGGCGTGATGGTCGGCGGGCCGCAGGCCGGCGAGCCGGCGCCGCCCGACGAGCAGGCCGCGCTGCTGCGGATCGCCATGCTCGTCGCGCGCGACGCGCCCGAGGACGTCGTCTTCACGGCGGCCAGCGAGCACACGGCCCGGCTCGTCGGAGCGCAGGCGGGCGCGGTGCTGCGCTTCATGGGCGCCGAGCGGGCGGTCGTCGTCGGCGTCTGGCGCGAGGGCGGGATCCGCGGCTTGCCGCTGAACGCCGAGCTGGACTTCGACGCCGCCAACAGCGCGCTCGGACGCGTCGCCGTGACCGGCCGGCCCGCGCGCGTGGACGGCTACGCGCAGTCCAGCGGCGAGCTGCCGATGCTCATGCGCGCCATCGGCCTGCGGTCGACGCTCGCCGCGCCGGTCCACGTCCATGAGCAGGTGTGGGGAGCGCTCGTCGCCTCCACCACGACCGAGGACCCGCTCCCGGAGGGCGGCGAGCAGCGGCTCGCCGGCGCCGCCGAGCTGGTCGGCCGTGCGATCGTCAACGCCGAGGCCGCTCGCGGCCTGGCCGAGGCGAGCGACCAGGTCCGGCGCCGGGTCGAGCGCGAGCTGCACGAGGGCGCCAAGCAGCACCTGCTCGCGCTCAGCCTGAAGCTGCACCTGGCCGGCGCCCACGCGGACTCGGGGTCCGAGCTGGCCGGTCTGCTCGACGCGGCGCTGGCCGACGTCCGCGACGCGAGCGCGTCGCTGAGCGAGCTGGCGCGCGACGTCCATCCTGCGGCCCTGAGCGAGCGCGGCCTGGCCGCCGCACTACAGGGGCTCGCAGCCAGGGCGGCGCTACCCGTGTACCTCCGCGGGCTGCCGGCCCGGCGCTTCACGCCGGCGATCGAGACGACCGCCTACCTCGCCGTCTCCGAGGCGCTGGCCAACGCCGTCGACCCCGCGGGCGCCACCCAGGCGACGGTGCTCGTCGCCGACCACGGCGACCGACTCGTCGTCGAGGTCCGCGACGACGGCACGCCGGCCGCCGGGCCTCGTGCCGTCGCGGGCCTGCGGCCGCTCGCCGACCGGGCGGCGGCCGTCGGCGGCCGGCTGGTCGTCGAGCCCGCCGCCGAGGGCGGCACGATGGTCCGGGTGGAGCTGCCGGTCGAGCACGTCGGGCCCCGATGAAGGCCGTCGTCTGCCGCCACGCCGAGCTCGAGGTCGTCGACAGGCCCGAGCCCGACCTCGGCCCTGGCCAGGTGCGTCTGGAGGTGCTGCGGTGCGGGATCTGCGGCTCGGACCTGCACGCGCGCCACGGCCTGGACGAGTGGGCCGACCTGGCCCGGCGGGCGGGCTACGAGCGCTTCGGGCGCTCGGACGAGCCGGTCGTGTTCGGCCACGAGTTCTGTGGCGAGGTCGCCGAGCACGGCCCGGGGTGCAAGCGAGACGTGCCGACCGGCACCCCGGTCGTCGCCCTGCCGCTCCTGCGAGCGGCGGGTGGCATCGACACCATCGGCCTGTCCGCGCACGCGCCGGGCGCCTACGCCGAGCAGGTGATCGCCCAGGAGTCGCTCACGCTGGCGGTCCCCAACGGCCTGGGCGCCCGACGTCGCGGCGCTGACGGAGCCGATGGCCGTGGCCTGGCACGCCGTGCGCCGCGGCGAGGTCGGCAAGCGGCAGGTCGCGATCGTGATCGGCTGCGGGCCGGTCGGCCTCGGCGTGATCCTGATGCTGAAGGCCAGCGGCGTGCGCACGGTCGTGGCCAGCGACTACTCGCCGGGGCGCCGGGCGCTCGCGAAGGCCTGCGGCGCGGAGGTCGTCGTCGACCCCGCCGCGGCGTCTCCATTCGCCGCCGTGGACGGGGGCCACGTCGACGGACATCCCCGCGGCCCTGGAGCTGGCCGTCGGCACGCGCGAGAAGCTCGGTCGGCTGCCCGTCGGGTGGTGGCACGCGTGGCGTCTGGCCGAGAGGCTCGGCGCCGCGCCCAAGCACCCGGTGGTCTTCGAGTGCGTCGGCGTGCCGGGGATGATCGAGAGCATCGTCGACGGGGCGCCGCTGTTCTCGCGCGTCGTCGTCGTCGGCGTCTGCGTCGGTCCCGACCGCTTCGAGCCGGCGATGGCGATCAACAAGGAGATCGACCTGCGCTTCGTGATCGGCTACACGCCGCTCGAGTTCCGCGACACGCTGCACATGCTCGCCGAGGGCAAGGTCGATCCCGCGCCCGCTCATCACCGGCGGCGTCGGGCTCGAGGGCGTCGACGCGGCCTTCACCGCGCTCGCCGACCCCGAGCGCGCACGCGAAGATCCTGATCGACCCGCGCTCGACGCGCGGCCTCACGTGACGACGTAGCCGCGCAGGCCCTCGCGCACCCAGTCCGGGATCGCCGTCTTGTCCCAGGTCTCCACGTCGACGACCACGTGGCGCAGCCTGCCCTCGACGAGCGTCTCGCCGTCGCGCACGACATCGATCTCCGTGGTGAGGCTCGTCCGCCCGAGGTCGACCACGCGGGCCTCGAGGGCCAGCACGTCGTCATAGCGCGCGGGCGCGCGGAAGCGCAGGCCCGCTTCGGCCACGACGGCGTCGACGCCGCGCTGGACCATCTCCTGCCAGGGGCCGACGGCCGCGCGCCACAGCTCGGTGAAGGCGACGTCGAAGTACAGGAGGTAGTTCGCGTTGAAGACGATGCCCTGCGGGTCGCACTCCCCGTAGCGCACGCGCAGCTCGTGGACGAACGGCGGGGTCACGGGCACGGGCCCAGCGTGCGCAGCTTGCGCCGGTAGACGCGCATCGAGCTCTCGCGCCAGTCGCCGTGCGTCTGCGTGCGCAGCCGCGCCACGCGCTCGCGGTGGTAGGGCGAGCCGCGGTTCTCGTTGTGGCCGATCACGTTGGCCGGGCCGATGGTGGCGCGGCAGCGCAGCCAGCGGGTGAGGCGCAGCGACGCGTCGAGCTGGCGGCGGTTGGCGAGCACCTGGGCGTCGGTGTAGCCGACGTGCTCGATCCCGTACGCGGTCCAGTTGAGGCCGACGGTGTGGCGGCACATGACGCTCAGGCGCACGAACTGGGCGATCGTCCCGTCGCGGCCCACGACGAAGTGCGCGCAGACGCCGGGCAGCTCGCCCAGCTCCGGGTCGGGCCGGTCGGGCGCGAAGGTGTTGAACGTGGCGCTGATGGAGCCGTTGACCGTGAGGTGCTCGACGATGACGCGCGGGCGTCGCAGGCGCCAGGTGTCCAGGCCGTAGTGGCGGCGCGCGTAGGCGGCCGTCTGGCGCTTGCGCCGCTCCCCGAAGGGGATGAACTGCGAGACGATCGGCGGGCGGGGAACCTCGGCGAAGGGCACGGAGGGGAGTTGTAGCCTGTCGCCGGTGGACGGGCGACCGCTGTGGGTCTCGGCAGGCGACTACTCGGACATCCGCTACGAGGTCAGCGGTGACGGGATCGCGAAGATCACCATCAACCGCCCCGAGGTGCGCAACGCGTTTCGCCCGCAGACGCTGATCGAGATGTCGCAGGCGCTCGAGCAGGCGAGAGAGGCGCCGGACGTGGGCGTGATCGTCCTCACGGGGGAGGGGCCGCACGCGTTCTGCTCGGGCGGGGACCAGCGTGTGCGCGGCGACACCGGCTACCTCGAGGAGGGGGCGGCGGTCGGGCGCTTTCACGTCACGGACGTGCAGATCCAGATCCGCAGGCTGCCCAAGCCGGTCGTCGCGATGGTGGCCGGGTACGCGGTCGGAGGCGGTCACGTCCTGCACCTGATCTGCGACCTGACGATCGCGGCCGACAACGCCGTCTTCGGCCAGACGGGCCCCAGGGTCGGATCGTGGGACGGCGGGTTCGGCGCCAGCATCCTGCGCGACCTCGTGGGGACGAAGAAGGCCAAGGAGTTCTGGTTGCTGTGCCGCCAGTACGACGCCCAGCAGGCGCTGGACATGGGGCTGGTCAACACCGTGGTCCCGCTGGACCGTCTCGAGGAGGAGACCGTGTCCTGGTGCCGGGAGATGCTGGCGCTGTCCCCTGTTCGCGCTGCGGTTGGTCAAGGCGAGCTTCAACGCCCACGAGGACGGCTACGCCGGCATCCAGCAGCTCGCCCACGACACGAACCTCCTGTTCTACGCCAGCGAGGAGGCGCGCGAGGGACGCGAGGCCTACAAGGAGAAGCGGGCCCCCGACTTCTCCGCGTTCCCGCGCCGGCCCTGAGTGGCCGGCGCGTGCGCCCGCGCGGTGCCCAGCCCTTGACCTCAAGCTCACTTGAACTCGTAACCTGGTGAGTCATGACCGACCTCGCCCGCCACGACCAGGCCCAGCCGCAGGCCGTCCCCATGGAGAGCCCCTTCCCAGGTCTCTCCGCCAGCGCACCGTCCCCGTTGCCCTTCGCGCCCTCGCTGCACATCCGCGCCTTCCTGCTGCGGCGCGATCGCGGGAACGTGCTCGTGTACAGCGCGCCGGGGGTCACGGCCGAGGTGTCGCGCCAGTACCTCAACCACCGCCACGAAGCCGCCTTCGGCGACGATGCGCTCGGCGCCCCGCTCTTCGTCCACACCGGCGACCGCGACGCCGTCGCGCGGCATCGCACGGTCCGCGCGAGCTTCTCCACCCGCCACACGTTTGACGACGACCTCGAGGTGATCCCGACGCCGGGCCACACGCCCGGCGCGACGGCGTACCTGTGGGACAGCGGTCGCCACCGCTTCCTGTTCACCGGCGACACCATCTACCTCGACGAGGGCGAGTGGGTCGCCGCCGTGCTCGGCTCGAGCGACCGTGCCGGCTACATCGAGAGCCTCGAGCTCATCCGCGGGCTCGACTTCGACGTCCTCGTGCCGTGGGCGGCGACCGCCGGCCGGCCCTACCTGCAGGCGACGAGCGTCGGCGACGCGCGGCGGCGCATCGACGCGATCCTCGAGCGCCTGCGGCGCGGCGAGGACCGCTGACACGGGTGACGGTCGCGAAGGTGGGCGCTCAGCGCCCGTCTGACGCGCGCCTCGGCCGCTCGGGCGCGCGACGCCGCACGCGCTCGTCGATCGCGTCGCGCACGTCGCCGAGCTGGGCCTGACGGCGCAGGAGCGCGAGTCGCTCCCGGCCCCTGGAGCTCCCGTCGCCGAGCTTGGCGGCGACGCCCTGGAGCTCCTTCACGACCGCTGCGCTGTCGAGCGGTGAGGTGCGAGCCATGACGGCTCCTCTCGATCGAGGGCGGGTTCACCGGGACGGTGAGGTCACCCTGCCCAAGGACTGTACTGCGGTCGCACCGGGTTCCTATCCTCAGAGGCGCATGGCGAAGGTCTGGGTCCTCGACACGGAGACGAAGGGCACCGGCGCGCAGGTCGTCCCGCTGGAGCAGGTGCAGCGGCGCGAGCGGCCCGCCCCCGAGCCCGTGTTCGTGCCGCCCAAGCGCAAGCCGCGGGCGCCCAAGCCGCCCGAGCCGCGCGTCCCCAGGCGCTTTCGCGTCGTCGACGTCATGACCCAGGAGGTGCTCGCCGACGAGGCTGACGCGCGCGTCACGCTTGACGCGCTCGAGCGGGTCGACCACGTCGTCGACGTCAAGGTCTTCGTCTGGGAGCCCAAGTCCGAGCGCTGGCGGCTGCTGACCCTCGGCGAGCAGCAGGCGCTCTGGGAGCGGCGCGGCGGCTGAGCACGTGGCCGACGTCGGCATCGTGGGCGCCGGCATCGTCGGCCTCGCAACCGCGCACGCACTCGCCCGGCGCGGTGCGTCGGTCGCCGTCTACGACCACGGAGCCCCCGGGGCCGGCCAGTCGGCCGGCGAGGCGCGCATCTTCCGCCATGCCCACGAGGACGCCCGTCTCGTCGCCTTCGCACGCGACAGCCGCGCCGTGTGGGATGAGTGGGGCGAGCACTTCGGCCTCGAGCTCGTCTCGGACGACGGCGCCGTCGCGATCGGCTCGTCGGTGGACGACCGGCTGCGCGTGCTCCACGAGGCCGGCGGCGTGGCCGCGCGGCACATCGGCGCCGGCGAGCTCGCCGAGCGCCTGCCGATCCTGGCCGGCTACGACGGCCCCGCGATGCTCGACGAGCGCGGCGGATCGATCCGCACGCGCACGGCCATCGAGGCGCTCGCCGGCGAGCTGGGCGACCGCCTCGTGCGCGACGAGGTGCTGCTCGTCCGCCCGACCGGCAGCGGGACCGTCGAGGTCCGCACGGGCCTGCGCCGCGCGGAGCACGCCCGTGTCGTGATCTGCGCCGGGCGCGACAGCGCCCGGCTGGCGCGCGGGCTCGGGCTCACCCTGCCCGTCCGCCTGGCGGCGCACGTCCGCCTCACCTTCGCGGTGCGCGGCGAGCCGCCCGCGCGGCTGGCCTGCCTGCAGGACGGCAGCGGCGAGTTCGGCGAGGTCGGCGTCTACGCCGCGGCCGAGCCGGGCAACCGCGCCTACGCGGTGGGGCTCAGCCAGACGACCGCGATGCGCGAGGACGACGGCCCCGTGGACGCCGACGGCCTCGCGTCGCTGAGCGATCGCGCGCAGGCCTACGTCACGCGTGCGCTGCCCGGCCTGCATCCCGAGCCGACCGCGGTCGTGCACTGCTGGGTGACCGAACTGCCCTGGAGCGAGGACGGCGTCGCGATCTGGGAGGCGGGCGACGTCCACGTGATCGCCGGCCACAACCTGTTCAAGCAGGCGCCCGGCCTCGGCCGCGCGCTCGCGGCGGTGGCGCTCGGCGAGCACGTCCCCGCCGAGCTGCGCCCGGAGGCACGGCTCGGCGCCGGGCCTTAGCGGGCCATGGGTCGGCGCATCCTTCGCATCGCCGGCCCTCGCCACCGGGTGCTGCGTAGGGTGCCCGTCCATGCGCGCACTCCAGATCACCGACCTGAGCGGCCCGGAGTCGGCGCTCGAGCTCGTCGAGCTGCCCGAGCCGGAGGCCTCGCACATGCTCTCACCCGGCAGCGGCGTCGTCGTCGACGTGCGCGCCGCCGGCGTCTCGTTCCCCGAGGTGCTGCAGACCCGCGGCGAGTACCAGCTCAAGCCGCCGCTGCCGTTCGTGCCGGGCAGCGAGGTGGCCGGCATCGTGCGCAGCGCGCCCGAGGGCGCCGCGGTGCGCGAGGGCGATCGCGTCGCCGCCTTCTGCATGCTCGGCGGCTTCGCCGAGGTGGCCGTCGCGCCCGAGTTCCTGACCTTCCCGCTGGCCGACCGCCTCGGCTTCCCCGAGGGCGCGGCGCTGATCCTCAACTACCACACGGCGTACTTCTCGCTGGCGCTGCGCGGTCGCCTGCGCGAGGGCGAGACGGTGCTGGTGCACGGCGCGGCGGGCGGCGTCGGCACGGCCGCGCTGCAGGTGGCCCGCGGCCTGGGCGCGCGGACGATCGCCGTCGTCTCGAGCGACGAGAAGGCCGCGGTGGCCCGCGAGGCCGGGGCCGACGAGGTCGTGCGCGTCGACGGGCCCTGGCGCGACGAGGCCAAGGAGCTGTCGGGCGGCGGCGTGGACGTCGTCCTGGATCCCGTGGGCGGCGACCGCTTCACCGACAGCCTGCGCTCGCTGGCCGAGGGCGGCCGGCTCGTCGTCGTCGGCTTCACCGGCGGCGCGATCCCCGAGGTGCGCGTGAACCGCCTGCTGCTCAACAACACCGAGGTGATCGGCGCCGGCTGGGGTGCCTACGTGATGCCCAAGCCGCAGCTCAACCGCGAGATCGGCGCAGCGATCAGCCGGCTGGTCGACGAGGGCGTCGTGCAGCCGGTCGTGGGCGCGCGCTTCACGCTCGAGCGGGCGGCCGACGCGCTGAAGCTGATCGACGGACGCGGCGCGACGGGCAAGGTCGTGCTCGACCCGGTCGCCGGCTGACCCGGCGCTGACCGCTCAGGCCGCGGCGCAGCGCGGGCACAGGCCGCTGAGCTGCAGCTCGACATGCTCGACGTGGAAGCCCGCGCGCGCGGCGGCGGCGCTCGCGGCCGACGCGTCGACGCCGGCGTCGAGATCCTCGAGCGCGCCGCAGCGCCGGCACACGAGGTGGTGATGGGCGTCGGGCCGGGCGTCGTAGACGGCGACGCCGCCCGGGGTGCTGACGCGCCGCACGAAGCCCAGCTCGTCGAGCAGGTCCAGCGTCGCGTAGACCGTGGCCGGCGAGAGGCTGGGGACGTCGCGGGCCAGTTGCGAGGACACCTGCTCGGCCGTGACGTGGCCGCCCGTGCGGCGCAGGTGGCGGTGCACCACCAGTCGCGGCAGCGTCACCCGGTGCCCGCGTGCGCGGAGCGCGTCGATGAGCTGGTCGTCGGCGAGCTGCGACGTCACGATGCCATTGTAGTAGGCAACCCTTATTTGAAGCAAGTACAGATACTGCCTACACTGGGGGCCGATGGAAGCGAACATCGACTCCGGCCGGCGCTGGCGCTCGCTGGACCAGCGCACGCTGCAGCTGCAGGTCGTGCAGCCGGGCCTCATCGGCCTGATCGACGGCACCCTGTCGACCCTGGCGCCGATCTTCGCCGCGGCCTACGTCTCGGGCTCGCGGGCGGCGCTGCTCATCGGCCTGGCGGCCGCGCTCGGCGCGGCGATCTCGATGGGCCTGTCGGAGGCGCTGTCCGACGACGGGTCGATGACGGGGCGCGGCAGCGCGGTGACCCGCGGTGTCATCACGGGCGCCGCGACGTTCGTCGGCGGGACCGCGCACGCGCTGCCGTTCCTGATCTCGGACGTCGACACGGCGCTCGCGATCGCCTATCCCGTCGTCGGCGTCGAGCTCGTCGTCATCGCCTGGATCCGCAAGCGCTTCCAGCACGTCTCGCTGCGCACCTCGCTCGTCCAGGTGACCCTCGGCGGCATCGTCATCGCCACCGTGGGGTTCCTCATCGGCCACGCCTAGCGGCCGGCGAGGGTGGCGCGCGGCTAGGCCGCGACCGCCGCGGCGCCGCGCGTGGCGCCCGCGTCGATCTCGAACCACACGCGAGCGCCGCCGTCGCGCACGCCCCAGCGGTCGGCGAGCGTCTCGACCAGGTACAGGCCCCAGCCGCCGACCTCGGTCGCGGGGCCGGCGCGCTCATGGGGGATGAAGCGCCCGCCGCGGTCGACGACCTCGGCGTGCAGGTGCCCGCGCTCCTCGCTGCGCAGCGCCAGCGAGATCGCGCCGTCGCCGCCGTACTTGACGCTGTTGCTGATCAGCTCGCTGATCAGCAGCTTGACGTCGGCGGCCGCGGCCTCCCCGAGGTCGCCGGCGAAGCCCTCGACGGCGCGCCGTGCCCTGGCCGGGGCCCGGACGTCGCGGGGGATGTCCATGTGCAGAGGTGAGTGCATTGGTCGGCCCGGCGCTCATCGGGCACCTTCTGTGGTTCCGCGCCCGGCGGATCCCCAAACGGTCTGGACGAAAGCGTTCAGCCGGGTGGTGGGACCCGCAGGGCGAGCAGCGCGAGGTCGTCGCGCGGTCCGTGCGTGTGGAGGTCGAGCGCGGCGCGCTCGACCTCGCGCAGGACGGCATGGGCCTCCTCGCCCGCGGTCCGCTGGAGCACGGCGGTCGCGGTGCGCAGGCCGGCGAGCGGGTCGGGGCCGCGGAACTCGGTCACGCCGTCGGTGCAGAGCAGCAGGAGGTCGCCCGGATGCAGACGGACCCGGGCCTCCTCGACGATCACGTCGTCGAGCGCGCCCAGCAGCGTGCCCCGCGCCTGGATCTCCTCGACCTCACCGCTCGCGCGTTGCACGAGCGGCGCCGGGTGGCCGCCGACCGCGAGCGTGACGTCGGCGCCGTCGGCGGTCACGCGTGACCGCCGCGCAGACCGCGGTCAGCACGCGCCCGCTGTCGCCGGCCGCCAGGAGCGCGCGGTTGAGGAAGGCCAGGCTCTCGGCGGGCTCGAGACCCTGCATGGCGGCTGCCCGCAGCGTGTGGCGGGCGAGCGACGTCACGGCGGCGGCCTCGGGGCCCTTGCCCGCGACATCGCCGATCAGCGCCTTCCACCGGCCGCCGCCGAGCGGGAAGAGGTCGTAGAAGTCGCCGCCGACCTCGTTCTCGTCGCCCGCGGCGCGGTAGCGCGCGGCGACGTCGAGGCCCGGCACGTCCGGCAGGCGCGCGGGGAGCAGGCTGCGCTGCAGCGTGCGCGCGATGTGCGAGCGCTCGGAGTAGAGCCGCGCGTTGTCGATGTGCAGCGCCGCGCGGGCGGCAAGGGCGCGGGCGAGGGTCACGTCGCCGTCGCCGAAGCGCCGCGTGGCGTCGCCGAGCACGAGCGTCAGCGCCCCGAGCGTCCGCCCGCGGGCGTGCAGCGGCACGACGAGCGAGGTTCGCAGGCCGAGGGCCTGCAGCAGCAGCGCGTGCTCCGGGTCGCGTGCCAGGGCCTGGACGTCGGCCTCGGAGATCTCCTCCAGCAGCTCGATCTGGCCCGTGCGGATCACCCGCGGGGCGCCGACCGGATCCTCCGGCTGGGGCGGGTAGCGCGCCGTGACCTCGCCGGCGATGCGCTCGCGCTCGCGGTCGCGGTGCGCTGTGGCCACCGTCTGCAGCGCGCCGTCGGGGCGGCGCAGCGTGATCGAGCACCAGTCGGCGACGTCGGGCACGGCCGAACGGGCGACCTCGCCGAGCGTGCGCTCGTAGTCCATCGAGGCGGCCAGCCGCATGCCGGCCCGGGCCAGGACGTCGGTGCGCCGCCGGGCGGCCTCGGCCTCGGCCCTCGCCACCTCGGCCTCGCGCAGCGCCGCCTCGACGCGCAACTGGGTGGCCTCGGCCACCGCACGCGAGGTGAGCGCCTGGCGCAGGAGGTCGTCGCGCTCCTGCTCGGCACGCCGGCGACGGGTGACCTCGCGGACGACGCCGCCGACGCCGACGGGCTCACCGGTCGCGCCGGGCAGCGGGAAGTAGCTGGCCTCCCACACGCGATCGTCCCCGGCGTCGGTGACGACCTGCCCGCTGCGCAGCGGCACGTCGAGCATCGGCCGGCCCGTCGAGAGGACTTCCTGCAGCAGCCCGGCAACGTGCCGGCCGTGCTCGCCGAGCACCTCGTGCACCGTGCGCCCGACGTGCTCGGTCGCCGGCCGGCCGTTCATGGTGGCCAGTGCCTCGTTGACGCGCTCGTAGCGCAGGTCGGTGCCCCAGATCCCCAGGCCGACCGGCGCAGCGGTGAAGACGGCGTCGACGAGCGCCTCGGCGAGGTCCTGCTCGGCGGTGTCCGGCAGCGTGGGAGTCCGGTCGACCATCAGCGCGCAAGATACGGGTGAGCGGCCTACCCGATGGTCGAGGGTTCGTCGCAACGCGGTTAGACACCGCTGTTCGCGCGGTACCCTCGCCCACACATGGGAGGCAGACGACGGATCCTCACGATCCTCGTCGCCCTTGTCGCCACCCTGGGGGGGGTTGCCGCGCAGTCGTCTGTGGCTGCCGCGGCTGACATCGGCTACGAGCAATTCACGTACGCACCGCTGACCGGTCCTGCGACCGGCACGAAGCCCGAGAGCAAGCTCTGGTTCGCCGACGGCAGCTGGTGGGCGAGCATGTTCCGGGGCGCGACGCACCGCATCTTCCGCCTGGATCGCTCGTCCCAGACCTGGAGCGACACGGGCACCGTGCTCGACGATCGCCGCGACACGCGCGCCGACACCCTGTGGGACGGCGCGAGCAACAGGCTCTATGTCGCCTCCCATGTCTGGAGCGGCGACAAGACCGGCGAGTCCTCCACGACCGCCGCGCGCGGCGCGAAGCTCTGGCGCTTCAGCTACGCCGCCGGCGTCTACACGCTCGATCCCGGCTTCCCGGTGAACATCAACAGCGCCGAGAGCGAGACGCTGACGATCGACCGCGACTCCACCGGCACGCTGTGGGCCACCTGGGTGCAGGGCAGCCAGGTCTACGTCAACCGCGCGACGGGCGACGGTGCGAGCTGGGGCGCACCGTTCGTGCTCCCCGGGTCGACGACGAACCTCGACAACGACGACATCTCCTCGCTCGTGCACTTCGGCGGCGACCGCGTCGGCCTCATGTTCAACAACGAGACCGACCACAAGACGTACTTCGCCGTGCACCAGGACGGCGCGCCGGACACGGCATGGGCGATCGAGACCGTGCCGACCGGCTGGAACAGCGACGACCACATCAACCTCAAGGCCGACAGCGCCGGGCGCGTGTTCGCGGTGACCAAGACGAGCGACACCTCCGGCAGCCAGCCGCTGATCCTGCTCAACGTGCGCGCGACGACCGGCGCCTGGAGCACGCACGTCGTCGGCCGCTACAGCGACGGGTTCACGCGGCCGATCGTGCTGCTCGACGAGCAGAACGGCCGCGTCCACGTGGTCATGACCTGCGGCGGCACGGGCGGGTCGATCTGCGAGAAGACCTCGCCGCTGGGGGCGATCTCCTTCGGCACGGGCGCCGCGGCGACGATCATCCGCGACGAGTCCGCGCCCGGCGAGCTCAACGACGTGACGTCGACGAAGCAGAACCTGAGCGGCGCCACGGGGATGGTCGTGATGGCCTCGCAGGAGGCCGCGCGCACCTACTGGCACACCGACCTCGCGCTCGGAGGCGCACCCGCGCCGGTGTCGGCCGACTTCACGGCGTCGCCGGACGGTGGCACGGCGCCGGTCACGGTCGCCTTCCGCGACACGTCCTCGGGCTCGCCGACGAGCTGGCGCTGGGACTTCGGCGACGGCACGTCGTCCACGCAGCGCAACCCGTCGCACACGTACACCGCCGCCGGCAGCTACACGGTCATCTTCAGGGCGGCCAACAGCTCGGGGTCGGACACGCGCACGAAGACCGGCGCGGTCGTGGTCGAGGCGCCCGGCGGCACGGACCCCGGCGCAGGCGGGTCGGGCGGCTCGGGCGCGGGCGGCGCGGGCGCGGGCGGCGCGGGCGCGGGCGGCTCTGGCGCGCGGCGGCTCTGGCGCCGGCGGCTCGGGCGGCTCCGGTGCGGGCGGCTCGGGCAGCGGCGGCTCGGTGACGCGGCGCACGGGCGCCGTGCTCGGCGAGACGGCCATCGGCCGCAGGATCAGCGTGGGCCTGCGCGCCACCCGCCTGCGCGGCGGGCGCGTGCGCCTCTCGGGGTCGGTCTCGGTTCGCCTCGCGCGCGTCAAGGTGTCGCTGCAGCGCCGCACCAGCACCGGCCGCTGGTCGACGCTGCGCCGCGCCACGCTGCTTCCGCTCGCAGGCGGGAAGTCACGCTACGCCTTCACGCTGGGGCGCCCCACGCGGTCGACCAGCTACCGCGTCGTGGTGCCCTCGGCCGCGGGGCGCACGCGCGCCGTCAGCCGCGCGCTGCGGGTCACGGCACGCGGCTGACCCGAGTCGCAGCGGCCAGGCGCGCGCAGCGAGGCGATGCGGACGAGAGGACTTGAACCTCCACGGGCTTGCGCCCACGGCGACCTGAACGCCGCGCGTCTACCGATTCCGCCACGTCCGCTGGCAGGCGGTCAGGGTATCGACTTGTCACGCTCCTTCGTCCCCACGTGTTCGAGGAGAAGCGCGACGTCAGCTCGCCGGCACAGGCGCACGCGCGTGGCGTATCGGCGTGGTTGCAGCCCGACCAGCTCGCACACCGTGACGAAGATGCGGAGTATGTCCGTCGAGTAGTTGCGGAACTCGTAGGAGAGATACTCGTAGGGGCCGGTCCGGTTGACGAAGGCGCACCCGTCCGTGCGCATGCAGCCACGCAGGAACGTCCACGGCGATGCCCGGACGTGCGCGTCCTGCCACGGCTCGAGAGCAATGCGCCGCTCGTGCTTGCGGCCGGAGCCATGCTGCGGAAGCAGGCACGAGAGGTGGCCGTGGTACGTCGAGAGGATCACCGTCGAGCCTCGGTCGGCACTGACCCGGCCCACCCGATTGTGCGGGAAGCACCTCCGCAGCAGCGCCTCGGCGTCGTCGACGACCATCGGGTAGCGGGCGTCGAGCGACACGCGCAGCCGTTCGACGCGACCTGCGGTCGCGATGCAGCCGTCGCCCAGGTAGACGCCCAGCAACTCGGCGTAGTCGGCGCTGTCCGCATGCACCCGCCGCATCGGTCTCCAGCACCGCGGGCAGCGGTCGGGCTCCGGCCGGTCCGCCGTTCGGCGCCAGTCGCGAACCGTCGTCCGCGGGAGCCCCAGCTGCCGCGCCACGGCCCCGTCGCTGAGGTCGTCAGCGATGAGCCGGAGCGCTTCGGAACGGAGTTTGAGGTCGTGCATGGACGAACGTATGTTCGCACGCCGGCCGGACGGCTGGCGGTCGCAAGGCGCGACGATCGGCTGCTACCGTCCCGGGCTGCGCGCCGCCATCGTCTAGGGGACTAGGACGCCGCCCTCTCACGGCGGAAACCGGGGTTCGAATCCCCGTGGCGGTACCTCACAACCCCCGTATCTATCGGGGGTTTTGCCGTCCAAGGCCCGTCGCGCGAAAACCAGCGCGAAAGTTCGGCCTGAACACGCTTCATCCTCAGCGGCATGCCAACCCCGAATCTGCCATCAGCCGCCCCCGCAACCATCGCCATCGGGCAGCCGATGGCCGCCCGCGTGCGGGATGGTTCCACCGGCGTGCTGCTCGCCATCGCCGTCGACCGCTCGGACACCCACTACCTGATCGCAGCTCACGGCAAGGGTCCGCCGCAGTGGTACGCGTCCACCGAGATCGTTGCCGTGACACGCGGCAGTTAGGGTCGTGCCGTCGATGCAGGTCCCTGTTCCGTTGGGTGTCGGCCATGACCAGTGATGAGGAGCTCGCGCGTCAAAGGCTCGCGCATCTGCTCGAGCGCAACGAGGCGATGGCCGAGACCAGTGAGGCAGGCCACCGCGAACTGGCGCAGATGGCGCGCGATACCCTCAGCGAGCTGCGCGCGTATGACGGCCTGACGGCGCCACCCCGGTTCGAGCGGGTGATGGCAGGCATGACGCGCGCATCGACGCAAGTCTCAACGCGCTCAAGGTGGGCGTTGGGGGCTCGCGAGCGGGCTATCCGTGGCGCGGGGGACAAGCCAGGCGCGTCGATGGCAGCCGAGCTCGAGGGGGCAGCCGCGCACTAGCCGCCATGAAGGTCAGGCCACGATCACGTGCCACGGGCACCACAGGGGGCCGAGCACCTGTTGCTCGGTCCCCTTCCGCCTTGTGACAGGAGCGCCCCCGGGCCGGAGACGACGGCTCTACCGGCCCGGGGTGCTGCGGTTCCGGCGAGCGCCGTCAGCGACAGCCCTCGTGGTCACCGCCGCCGATGCCCAGCGGCCCGGTCACGACATTGTCCTTGCAGATCAGTCGGAGCTTATTCAGCATGTCATCGGCGATGCCGATCAGGGTCCGCCCCTCGCCGTTGCGGGCGGTCGCGCTCATGTGGCTGTCGACCTTCTCGTCCGTCCGGGCGGTGCGTTCGTCGACTGCGGCGATCCGGGTGCTGAGCGTGTCGATGCGAGCGTTCGTGCTCGCGACGGCGGTGTTCAGCTTGCGAACGCCGCGATCGATGACCTGCAGCGTCAGCTTGGGGTCGCTGAACGTCCCGCCGGGGACGGCCTTCTTCGAGCCGAGCGTGTCATCCGCCTTCGTGCCCGGATGGATGACGATGCCGCCGGGCGAGTCGGCTGCCGTTGGCGCCCTCCGGCGTGGTGATGGTGCTTGTGACTCCACCGGCGGCGCCTCCACTAAGGGCGGCGACAGCAGTGATGGTGGCAAGCGTGCGGCGGTTGAACATGGTGAACTCCCCTTGGCTCGTGGCTTGAACGAGCGGCGATCTTGCGGGAGCCCGGCCGCCTACATTCCCATCCCTCGGGCTGAACCCGCCACCCTCCTTCTTCGCCTGAGACGGGCCGTGGTCAATGAGCGCCCCCCTCTACCGCTGCTGCCCTCCCGGACCGGCATATCCGGCCAGTGAAGGTGCGCGTCGAGGCGCGATCAGGACGGTGCTGACTGCGCCAACGAGACGACCGCGATCGTCGGATCCAGGCTCACGGGTATCGCCACCGATGCTTCTCAGCGCGGTGGGACCGGGACACCCGCCACGGCGCCGGGCAAAAACGCTGGGATCCGCCGGAACCGGGTAAGGGTCGCCCAGCTTGATCCCTACCGGCTCGGAGGAACTATGAGCACCCGCGACATCGCCATCATCGCGCTCGTCGGCGTCGTCATCATCGCGGTGATCCTCTTCGTCCTCTGACCCGCGCCACGCAAGGACGCCGCTGGGTTAGGTTTCTGGATCATGGTCGAGCGGGACGACAGAGCTGGCGCGCGAGACGACGCGGGGAATCAGCGGGACGTCGACGCCGCGATCCGAGACAAGTTTGCGGATGACGGCGAGCAGCGGCCGCGTGAGGAGGCGGCTCGGGATCGCTGGGACTCTGCTGAAGATCGGAGGGCGGCTGCCGAGGATCGGCGCGCGGCCGATCAGGACGCCGAGGACGAGAGCGGCTAGCGGCGGGCCTTCCGCGAGGTTGCAGGCCGCGCGCCGCCGCCAGGCAATGACGCCTGCAGCCCAGGTGTCGCCGCCTACCGACCCTCAGGCAGGAAACGGCTCGGGCGCGCTGTCAGCCCTGGTCGTCGTACTCGGTGGGCGGGACGGGATCGGTCGGCGTGACGGGCGGCAACGTCGGCGGCGCGGGCGCCGGCCGCAGTGCAGCCTGCCTGCGGCGGATCGACAGCTTCCAGTCCAGGCGCATCTCGCGCGTGCAGCAGACCGGCTGGCCGTCGTCCAGATCGAACTCGAGGCCGAGCAGCAGCCGGCCGCTGGTCGCGGGCACCGTCACGCGCCACCTCAGGCGGCCGGTGCGGGTCGCGGTGAGCGATTCGAGCCGGCCGTTGCGATACCACGCGGGGATCAGGCGGTCGGCGGGTGCCTGCAGGGTCACGCGGGCCACCCGGGCGCGGCCCACGACGAGCGGGCGCACGCCGGGCTGCGCGCTGCACGGAGGCGGCGGAGCTGGAGGGTCGACGATCGTGGTCGCCGGCAACGGCACGTACCGCGTCTCCTGGATCCCGACGTTGCAGAGCCTGCTCGACGTCGCCGACCCGAGCTCGACGGTGGGGGAGGCGAGGCGCTGCCCGGGGTGAACCCGGGACCGGCTCCGGCGCCGGCCGAAGCCGGGAGCAGCAGCACGAGCGCGGCGGACGCGACTGCGCTGCCGGTCAGGATGCGCCTCACGTGGACCTCCGATCGGGAGTGCGGTCCTCACAAGTCACAACGTCTGAGGACCGCCGCATTCCACGCACGGCGTGGCGCGGGTGGCTCACCGGGGCAACGGCGCGTCCAGCTCCGCCAGCCGCGGCGGTGACGCGCCGGCGCGCTCGCAGGTGCGGGCTGCGACGACGCAGGCGAAGGCCGTCGCGTCGCGGACGGCGTCCAGGTCGGCCAGGTCGTCGCGCCCGAGGCCGCGCAGGCGCCACCAGGCCAGGAAGCCCGCCGAGAACGCGTCGCCGGCGCCGATCGTGTCGACGACGGTGACGTGCGGGGCGGGCACGCGCAGCTCGTCGCCGGCGGCCGTGACCACGATCGCGCCCTCGCCGCCGTCGGTGACCAGGACGACCCGCGGGCCGTCCCGGAGCAGCGCGCCGGCCGCCTGCACCGGCGTGCGCTCGGGATCCAGCCAGCGCAGGTCGTCGGCGCTGGCCTTGACCACGTGGGCGTGGCGCAGCGTGGTCGCAAGCGCCCGGCGGTAGGCCGCGCGATCCGGGATGACGGTCGGGCGGCAGTTGGGGTCGACCATCACGAGTGCCCGGTCGGCGAGCTCTTCGACGACGGCGTTGAGCGCGCTGGCCACCGGCTCGAGGACCAGGCCCAGCGTGCCGACGTGCAGCATCGCGACGTCGGCCGGCAGCGCGGCGAGCGCGTCCTGCGGCGTCAGCGCCGGCGCCGACGTGCCCTGCGTGTAGAAGCTGTAGACGGCCGAGCCGGTCTCGTCGAGCTCGGCGAGGGCGAGCGTCGTCGGCAGCGGCGTGGTCAGCGCGTCGTCGACCTCGACGCCCTCGCCCGCCAGCCCCTCGCGCAGCCGCCCGCCGAAGAGGTCGCTCGACAGGCAGCCCAGGAAGCGCACCGGCTGCTCGAGCCGCGCGAGCGCGCGCGCCGTGTTGTAGGGGCCGCCGCCCTCGTGGGCGCGCAGCGTCCCCGCCGCGGGCTCGCGGACGAGGTCGACAAGCGCCTCACCGCCCACCACGATCGCCCCCTCGCTGCTCACGGCTGCAGACCCTAAGGCCACCGAGCGCTGTCCTGCACGCTCGGCACGCCGCCGTTAGGCTCGCCCGCATGGCACCGAGATCCCGCATCATGACCGGGCTGGCCGCGGGGCTCGCGTCGATCGCGGCCACCGCCCCCGCCACGGCGCAGGAGCCCTACGGCAGCGCCACGGTCGTCGCCAGCGGCCTCGACAACCCGCGCGGCTTGAACTTCGGGCCCGACGGCGCGCTCTTCATCGCCGAGGCGGGTCGCTCGTCCAGCAACTGCTTCCGCCTCTCGGGCGAGGCCTTCTGCGCCGGAGGGACCGGCGCCATCGCCCGCCTGGAGGGCAGCGCGCTCACGCGGGTCGCGCAGGGCCTGACGTCGTTCGGCGACCGGTCGGGCGCCTTCGCCAACGGGCCGCCCGACGTGCACGTCGCCCAGAGCGGCCGGATCTACACCGTGCTGCCGTCACTCGGGGAGCAGCCCCCGCAGCGCCTGCGCCGCGGGCTGCGCCGTCAGCTCGGGAAGCTGCTGCGCGTCCGCAACCGCTTCACCGCGACGATCGCCGGCCTCGACCGCATCGAGTTCGCCCGCAACCCCGACCGCCGCGCGGTGGAGTCGAACCCGAACGGCCTGGCGGTCCTGGGCCCCGACACCCAGTACGTGGCCGATGCGGCGGGCAACACGCTGCTCGAGGTCACCGCCGGCGTCGTGTCGGTCGAGGCCGTCTTCCCCAACGCGGCGCCGCGCGCCGAGTCCGTGCCCACCTCGGTGCGCGTCGGGCCCGACGGCGCGCTCTACGTGGGCGAGCTGACCGGCGAGCGCGCGCCCAACGGCCGCGCGCGCGTCTGGCGGATCGTGCCCGGCCAGCCGCCGACCGTCTTCGCCACCGGGTTCACCAGGATCTCCGGCCTGGACTTCGGCCCCGACGGCAGCCTGTTCGTCACCGAGTTCAGCCGCAACCTGCGCCGCATGGACCCCCGCGGGCGCGTCGTGCGCGTCGCGCCCGGCGGCGCGCGCACCGTGCTGGGGGAGGGCAAGCTGTCGTTCCCCGGCGGCATCGCGGTCGCCCCGGACGGCGCGGTGTACGTGTCGAACTGGAGCGTGGCCCCGGGCCGCGCGGCGCGCAGCGGCCCGCTGCGCGGGCGGACCGGCCAGATCGTGCGCCTCGGGCCGTAGCTAGCGGCGCGCCCCGACGGTCGCCAGGGCGCTGGCGACGCAGGCCTCGACGACCTGCTCGGGGGCGACGCGGAAGAGGTCGGGGATGCCGGGCGCGAGCTGGCGCAGGCCGACGCCGATGCGGGCGAGGTGCATGGCGCCGAGCGTCTGCGTCCACAGCAGATTGGCCATGAGGTCGGGGTCGGCGACGGCGAACGCGCCCGCCTCGTCTCCCTCGCGCAGGATGGTCGCCACGTGCTGGACGCAGCCCGCGATGCCCTGGCCCAGGCGCAGCCACACCGACTCCGACACGAGGTCGTGCAGATCGTTGGCCGGGCGGTGCATGAGCGACAGCGCGCAGTCCAGGAAGGCCGGATAGCGCCGGCAGAAGCGCGGCGTAGGCCTCGGCCCACCGCGCGAGCCCGTCCACGTGCCCGGTCGCCTCGGCGATGGCGTCGCCGAGGACCTGGTCGAGCTCGGCGAGGTAGTCGGTGACGGTGAGGACGTAGAGCTCCTCCTTGGAGGAGAAGTGCCGGTAGACCAGGCCGCGCGCGATCCCGACGGCGCGCGCGATCTCCTCGATGGGCGCCTCCTGCACGCCGCGGGCGTCGAACAGCGCTCGCGTGGCGAGCACGAGCTCGCGCTCGCGCACCTGGCGCAGGGGCCTCGGCTGGGACGCCGCCATCGTGCACATCCTAGTCCCGCGGGCGCATCTTGTGAACAGCTGGTTGACAGTCGTTCTCAGCCTGGCTACCGTGCCGCGCCATGGCAGAGCGCGGCGCCCGCCCGCAGGTCCCCGCATGGCGTCTGAAGGCGCTGCGCGCCGTCCGCGCGCTGTTCACGCCGCTGCTCCCCGACGACTACCTGGAGCTCATCAACCCGCTGTGGTCCACCCAGGAGCTGCGCGGGCGCATCGAGCGCATCGAGCGCGAGACGCACGACGCCGCCACGGTGGTCATCAGGCCCGGGTGGGAGTGGCCCGGCCACCGCCCCGGCCAGTACCTGCGCATCGGCATGGTGGTGGACGGCATCCACCACTGGCGCGCCTACTCGCTGACGTCCGACCCCGGCCGCGAGGACGGGTGCATCAGCATCACGCCGAAGCTGGTCGAGGCCGGCAAGGTCTCGCCCTACCTCGTCCGCCACGCGCGCCAGGGCACCGTCGTGCGCCTGGGCGGCGTCGAGGGCGAGTTCGTGCTGCCCGACCCGCTACCGGCCCGTCTGCTGTTCATCAGCGCGGGCAGCGGCATCACGCCGATCATGAGCATGCTGCGCGCCGTCGCGCGGCGGGGCGCCCTGGCCGACGCGGTGCTCTTGCACTCGGCGCGCCGCGCCGAGGACGTCATCTTCGCCGCCGAGCTGGCCGAGCTGGACCGTCGCCACGCGGGTTTCCGCCTGAACGTGCGCCTCACCGCGCAGGAGGGCCGCATGACCCCGGCGATGCTCGACGAGCTGTGCCCCGACTGGCGCGAGCGCGAGGCCTTCGCCAGCGGCCCGGGCGACATGCTCGACGCGCTCGGCGCGCACTGGGAGGCCGAGGCCGACCGCGGACGCCTGCACACCGAGCGCTTCCAGCCGATCATCGGCGCCGGCGACGCCGAGCACGGCGAAGGTGGGCCGATCCGCCTGACCACGAGCGGCGTGCAGGCCCACAGCGACGGGGCGACGCCGATCCTCGTGGCCGGCGAGGCCGCGGGGGCGACGCTGCCCTACGGCTGTCGCATGGGCATCTGCCACACCTGCGTCGGCCGGCTGTGCTCGGGCCAGGTGCGCGACCTGCGCACCGGCAAGGTCTCCGGCCAGCCCGGTGAGATGGTCCGCACGTGCATCAACGCGCCCGAGGGCGCGGTCGAGCTCGCCCTCTGATCCCCACGAAAGGCCGCATGACCACCACCACCATCGAGAGCCCGCTCGCCCGCCTGAGCGCCCAGCAGATCGAGGAGCTCGGCCGCGAGTTCGACGCGATCCACGACGAGGTCTTCGCCGAGCTGGGCGACCGCGACCGCCGCTACATCACGAGCATGATCGAGATGCACCGCCGGCTCGTGGTGCTCGGGCGCATCCTGCTGTTCGCCTCGCGCTACAGGCCCGCCTGGATCGCGGGCACGTCGATGCTCTCCCTGGCCAAGATCCTGGAGAACATGGAGATCGGCCACAACGTGATGCACGGTCAGTGGGACTGGATGAACGACCCGCAGATCAACTCGTCGACGTGGGACTGGGACTCGGCGTCGACGGCGGAGGCGTGGAAGCACTCCCACAACTACGTGCACCACACGTACACCAACATCCGCGGCAAGGACCGCGACCTCGGCTACGAGATCATGCGGATCGACCCGCACCAGAAGTGGCATCCCGTCTACCTGGCCCAGCCGTTCTACAACCTGGTGCTGGCCGCCTTCTTCGAGTGGGGCGTGGCCACCCACGACCTCGACTTCGAGGCGATCCGCAAGGGCGAGAAGTCCAAGGCGGCCGTGCGCCGCGAGCTCAAGGGCATGGCGGGCAAGGCGCGCGCGCAGATCGTCAAGGACTACATCGCGTTCCCGCTGCTGAGCGGCCTGGCCGGCGCCCGCCGCGGCGGCTTCAAGCGCACCTTCACGAGCACGCTGAAGGCGAACTTCACCGCGAACGTCGTGCGCAACGTCTGGGCCTACGCGATCATCTTCTGCGGGCACTTCCCCGACCAGACGTACACCTTCGGCCAGGACGAGGTCGCCGACGAGGAGCGCGGCGGCTTCTACGTGCGCCAGCTGCTGGGTGCGGCCAACATCGAGGGCAGCCCGCTGTTCCACGTCATCAGCGGCAACCTCGGCTACCAGGTCGAGCACCATCTCTACCCGGACATGCCGAGCACGCGCTACGCCGAGATCGCGCCGCGGGTGAAGGACATCTGCGAGCGCTACGAGCTGCCCTACAACACCGGGCCGTTCCTCAAGCAGCTCGGGTCGGTGCAGCGCACGATCCTGCGCCTGGCCTTCCCCGGCGGCGCGCCGCGTCCCAAGCCCGGCCCCTACCGCGCCGGCGGGCACACGCGGCCGCAGGCCGTGGGTCGGAGCTCCTCGACGCCCTCGGTGGCGGGGCGCTCGCGCGTCCCCGAGCCCGGCCCCTCCGGTCCGCGCGGCGCGGGCCCGGAGCAGCCGACCGCCGGCGTGCGCGTGGCGATGCCGCGGCGCGCGTAATCTGCCGGGGCGTGGCCGCTCCGCCCGCGCTGAGAACGCTCGCCGGGCGGTTCGACCCGGAGGTCTTCGACGTCGGCGCGCGCCGCGCCGTCGTGCGCCTGGAGGGCGCCGGCGTCGGGCGCTGGGACGTCGTGCTGGCCGACGGCGCGGCGACGGTGCACGCGGCGGGCGAGCGCGAGCCCGACGCGCGGCTGATCGCCGACGCCGCGACGTGGGAGAGCGTCGCCGCCGACCTGCGCGACGGGATGGCCGCCTTCCGCGCCGGGCGCCTCGCCGTGCGCCGCGACCTGCACCTGGCGGTGGGCTTCCTCGCCGCGACCGCGGCGCGGCGCGAGGCGGGCGGCCTCGTCTTCCGCCGTGTGGATACGTCCATCGGCGCGCTGTCGACGATGGAGGCCGGGCAGGGCCCGCCCGTCGTGCTCCTGCACGGCCTGGGTGCGACCAAGGCGTCGTTCCTGCCCACGCTGGGCGCGCTGGCGCCGGCCCATCGGGTGATCGCCGTCGACCTGCCCGGCTTCGGCGACTCGGTGAAGCCCGTGCTCGCGGCCTACGACGCCCCGTTCTTCGCGCGGTCCGTCGTCGCGCTGCTCGACGCGCTGGGGCTCGAGCGGGCGACGATCGTGGGCAACAGCATGGGAGGCCGCGTCGCGCTCGAGATCGGCCTCGTCGCGGCCGACCGCGTCGAGCGCCTGGTGCTGCTGGCGCCCGCGCTGGCCTGGCGGCGCAGCCGCCCGTGGGCGCCGCTGCTGCGCCTGGTCGTGCCGCAGCTCGGCATCGTCCAGCCGGCGCCGCGCGTGGTCGTCGAGGCGATCGTGCGGCGCCTGATCCCGGACGCCGAGGCCGGCTGGACGGCGGCCGGCGTCGACGAGTTCCTGCGCTCGTTCCTCGAGCCGCGCGGGCGGGCCGCCTTCTACGGGGCCGCCCGCAGCATCTACCTCGACGAGCCCCACGGGCCGTCCGGGTTCTGGACGCGGCTGCCGGCGCTGAGCGTGCCCAGCCTGTTCGTGTGGGGCACGCGCGACCGGCTCGTCCCGATCGCCTTCGCCCCGCACGTGCGCGTGGCGCTGCCCGGCGCCGAGCACCTCGAGCTCAACTGCGGCCACGTCCCGCAGCTCGAGCGCCCGCGGGTCGTGCACGCGGCGATCGAGCGCTTCCTGCGCGCCGAAGCGCCGGCGGTCAGCGGGCGGGCCGCGCGAGCGGCGCCGGCGCGGGCACGCCGGGCGCGTCCTTCGTGAAGCGCGCTTCGGCGACCTCGAGCGCGCGCGTGGGGAGCCAGGCCTCGCAGGCCGCGAACGCGCCGGCGTCCAGCGCGGTGCCGGCGTCGCGGCGCATGATGGCCAGCGCCTCGTCGGCGGACAGGGGGCCGCGGTAGGGCCGCGCGGCGGTGAGCGCCTCGGCCACGTCGGCGACGGCCAGCAGGCGCGACGGGGCGTCGAGCTGCTGCGCGGTCAGCCCGCGCCCGTAGCCGCGGCCGTCCAGCCGCTCGTGGTGGTTGGCGGCGACCTCGGCCAGGTCGGCGAAGGCACCGACCTGCGTGAGGATCGAGAGCGTCAGGTCGGGGTGGCGGCGCATCGCCCGCCACTCGTCGTCGTCGAGCGCGCCGGGCTTGTCGAGAATGCGGTTGGAGACGCCGAGCTTGCCGATGTCGTGCAGCAGGGCTGCGCGGCGCAGGTCGCGGCGCTCGGTGTCGTCGAACCCGAGCGTCGCGGCCATCCCGTCGGCGATCTCGGTGACGCCCACCGAGTGATGGCCGGTGTAGGGGGACTTGGCGTCGACCACCTGGGCGAACGCCTGGGCGATGCGGTCGAGGTGGTCGTCCCCGGCCAGGACGACCCGGTCGGGCGGCTCGTGCCCCCCGACCTCGCCTGCTGCCAGCTCGGCCCAGAAGCCGTCGTCGCCCTCGAGGCGCGCGGCCAGGTCGGCGAGCGCCGGGTCGAACCAGGTGCCGCGGCGCTCGGCGGCGACGTCCAGGGCTGCTCGCGGGCCGCCGCCCTGCCAGAAGACCTCCATCGTCTGCGCCAGGCACAGGATGCGCCCGCCCAGGGAGATGGCCTCGCCGGCGAGCCCGTCCGGGTAGCCGGCTCCGTCCCAGTGCTCGTCGAGGTGGCGGATCGCGGTCGCGGTGACGTCGTCCAGGCCGGCCAGCCGGGCGATCCGCGCCCCGCGCTCGCAGCGCAGCGCGGTCAGCGCGCGCGAGCCGCCCGAGCCGTGCTGGACCAGCGCGCGCAGCCGCGAGGCCTTCTGCAGCGGCCTGCCCGGTGACGTCGCGCGCCACAGGTGCTTGAGCGACTGGGCGGGCTGCAGGTGGTCCGTCGTCTTGCGGTCGCGCTTGACCTCGGCGTCGTCGGCGCCGTAGAGCTCGGCCACCTTCGCCGCGTTGGAGGAGCAGCCGGCGTCCTTGAGCAGCAGCGCGTAGAACAGCGACGAGCGCTCGCCGGCGGGCAGGCCCAGCATCTCGGCCAGGCGCATGCCGATGAGGCACGAGCGCTCGGCGTGGCCGCGGGGCTGGCCCTCGGTGATGTCCAGCGCGTGCGAGAGCGCACCGATGACCTCGGACAGGCGAACGTCCATGAGGCGCCCTTCGGCGCGCGTGCGCCGATGCCTGAGCGATCGCGGTCAAGCTCGGCGCATGCGCAGCTCCACCGCGGTCGCGGGGGCCAGCAGCATGGTCAGGCCCACGCGCGGTGAGCGCGGGTCGGCGCGGCGCTCGCGCAGGACCACGGCGCTCCACGCGCGGCCGGCGTCGAGCTCGCCCGCGAGCCGCGCCGCGAGGTCGCGCGGCACCCAGCCGGCCTGCTCGTCGCCCGCAGCGTCACGGACGCTGATCGCGTTGGGATCGGCGGCGTTGGAGGGCTCGCGGCGCAGGGTCAGCGGGCGGCCGGGGGCGAACGCGTCGGAAGCGAGCGCCGCCGCGTGGTGGCGCCCGGCGCCCGCGACGCCCACGACGTGCAGGTCGCGCTCGGTGAGCTCCGCAGCGTCGTTGGCCAGGTAGCGGCCGGACGCCGGATCGACGGGCTGGTAGCCGGCCAGCCAGACGATCGAGCCGTCGTCGGGATACCAGTAGCGCTCCTCGAACCTGACGTCGACGACCATCGCGTAGAGCGTGGCATAGGACTTCGCCCGGTCGGCGTCGAAAGGGTCGCTGCATGGGCTGGGTGGTCAAGGAGCTGCGGGCGGAGCTGGCCGACGCGATGCTCGAGGCCGCCGAGCGCGACGCGAGGCGCATCCGCCGCACCGCGGGCCGGACGACGAGCCGCGCCGCCGACGACCTCCGCGAGCTCGAGGCGCTGGCGGTCGAGCTGCACGCCACCGTCCGCCGTCAGCGGCTGAGCACCGTCGTGCCGGCCCGCGAGCCCGAGGTCGCGCCCGCGCCGGTGGCGCCGCCCGAGCCCGCGGAGACCCCGAGGCGACGCCGCGGCGGGCGGGCGAGCATGCGCTCGAGCCCGCTCGACGAGCTGCTGCGGGCGGGCGCGGGCCGGGGCAGGTTCCCGCGCGCGCTGCTCGGCGCCCGCTCCTGAGCGGTGGTCAGGCGGCCGCGGCTGCGGGCGCGGACTGCGGCCCGTGGACGGCACGCACCTCGGCCGTCCAGGTCTGGGGCGGCAGGCGAAGCGCGTAGTGCCGGCACAGGCGCACCGCGTGCTCACGCACGACGCCGCACGCGGCGGGCGGGCCGGGCGGGGCGGCCGCGATCTCGGCGGCGCGGTAGGGCACGCGGACGGCGGCGCCGCCCGCGTGCATGCCGGAGGCGGGCACGAGCCTGCGTGCCGCGCCGGCGCCGTGCAGGCGCACGAGCAGCCAGGTCGGTGCCTGCGTCGCCAGCGCGACCATCAGGTCCTCGACGGTGCCGACGATGGCGCCGTCGCGATCGGCCAGGGGCGCGCCGACGAGCGAGGGGATGCAGGCCTGGGCGTGCATCTGCCCGCGGAGTTCGACGGCGGCGGTGGCGTTCCTTCATGCGCGGTTCATGTGCCGGGCCTACCCTCAGAGCATCGTGCGTCCGTTCCACCGACCCCTGCTCGGGGCCTTCGCGTGCCTCGTGCTGCTCGCCGTCACCGGCGTCCTGGCGCTGCTCGTGCCGGGCGTGCGCCTGCGCGACGAGGCGACGCTGGACGGCTTCGTGGCCCTCGACCGCCCGCGGACCGAGCCGGTCGCCGACTTCGTCGCAAGCCTCGCCGACCCGCTGCCGTTCGCGATCATCGGGCTCGTGCTGATCGCCATCGCGGCGCTGCGCGGGCGCTGGGCGGTCGCCATCGCGGTGCCGGTCGTCATGGTCGGCTCGGGCGTGACGACCCAGGTGCTCAAGATGGTGATCGAGCAGCCGCGCTACGCCGAGGTGCTCGGCTCCAACCAGATCTCCGACGGCGCCTGGCCCAGCGGGCACGCGACCGCATCGATGGCCATCGCCCTGTGCGTGATCCTGGTGGCGCCGGCGCGGTTGAGGCCGCTGGCCGCGCTGGCGGGCGGGGCGTTCGCGGTCGGGGTGAGCTACGCGATCCTCGCTCTGGGCTGGCACTTCCCCTCCGACGTCATGGGCGGCTACCTCGTCGCGGCGGCGTGGGCGCTCGTCGCGGTCGCCGGCCTGGAGGCCGTCGGCGCGCGGCGCAGCACCGCCAGCCCGCCTGTGGGCCGGATCGTCGCCGCGGGCGTGGTGGGCGGCGCCGCCTGGCTCGGCGCAGCCGCCCTCGCTCGCCCCGAGGCCGCGCTGGACTTCGCCGCCGACCATCCCTTCGCCCTGGCCGGGGGTGCGGCGCTCGCGCTCACGGCGATGGCGCTGGCCGCCGGCCTGGCCCGCGAGGTGCGCGTCTGAGGTTCAGGCCGGTGCTGCGGCCACCGCGGCCTCGGCGGACGTCGCCATGCCCGCGTGCGCCGCGGCGGCGAGGCGCAGCAGCGCGACGGCGGCCAGCGCGCCGCTGCCGTCGCCCAGGTGCATCCCGAGGTCGAGCACCGGCTCCAGCCCCAGGTGCTCCAGCAGCGCCCCGTGGGCGGGCTCGGGCGACCGGTGCCCGGCGAGCAGCCGGGGGAGCAGGTCGGGCTCGACCGCGGCGGCCACGGCGGCGGCGGCCGTGGCGATCAGCCCGTCGCAGACGTAGCCCAGGCCGTGCTCGCCCGCGCCGAGGGCCAGCCCGCACAGCACCGCGATCTCGCCGCCGCCGACGCGGCGCAGCGCGCCCAGCGGGCCGCGAGCGGCCGTGCCGTGAAGGGCCAGCGCGCGCTCGACGACGGCCGCCTTGCGGCGCACGCCGCCGGCGTCCAGGCCCGTCCCGCGCCCGACGAGCCCTCCCGGCTCGCGGCCCGTGAGCAGCGCCGCCAGGCACGTCGCGGGCGTCGTGTTGGCGATGCCCAGCTCGCCGCCGACGAGCACGGTGACGCCGTCGCGCGCGGCCCGGGCGGCGAGCTCGCGGCCGGCGTCGACGGCGAGCGCGACCTCGCCGGTCTCGAGGGCGGGCTCGACCGTCAGGTCGCGGCTGGGCCGCAGGCCCAGTGCGCACGACGTCGAGGGCGCTCGTGTCCGCGGCCACGCCGGCGTCGACGCACACCAGGCTCGCGCCGACCTCCCGGGCGAGCACGGCGACCGCCCCGCGGCCGGCCAGGAGCGCGGCGAGCATCTGCGCGGTGACGGCCTGCGGGTAGGCGGACGCGCCACGGGCCGCGACGCCGTGGTCGGCCGCAGCGACGACGACGCGGGCGCGCACCGCCGGCCGCTCGTCGCCGCTGACGCCGGCCAGCCAGACCGCGAGCTCCTCCAGCCGGCCGAGGCTGCCGGGCGGCTTCACGAGCTGGGCCTGCCGTGCGGCGGCCGCGGCGCGGGCGGCCTCGTCGACGGGCCTGATGCCGATCGGCGGCCGCGGCGGATGCTCGCCCGCCGCCGCCCGGTGGCTCACCGGAAGCGGCCCGGCTCCCACAGCGGCTCCTCGCCGCCGTTGGCGCCGCGGCTCAGGATGAAGAGCAGGTCCGAGAGGCGGTTGAGGTAGCGCACGACCTCGGGGTTGGCCCCGTCGACGAGCAGCGCGCGGCGCTCGGCCCTGCGGCATACGGTGCGGCACACGTGCAGGTGGGCGGCCGCCGGCGTCCCGCCGGGGAGCACGAAGGACTTCAGCGGCGCCAGCGTGGCGTTGACCTCGTCGCAGGCCTCCTCGAGCCACGTGACCTGCTCGGGCCGCACGCGCAACCGCTCACGATCGCCCTCGGCCTCAGGCACGCTGAGGTCCGCGCCCAGGTCGAAGAGGTCGTTCTGGACGCGGCGCAGCCACTCGTCGTAGCGCTCGGGCAGGCCGTCGACCGTCAGCGCGACGCCGACCTGCGCGTTGAGCTCGTCGATCTCGCCGTAGGCCTCGATCCGCGGGTGCGTCTTGGGCACGCGGCTCATGTCGCCGAGGTGGGTCTCGCCCCGGTCGCCGAGCTTCGTGTAGATGCGGGTGAGGTTCACCGTCATCCGTCCGACGATACCGCCGGACGGATACGCATGCCCGTCGTACTTGGTCGGTGGTGAAGGGAAGCCGGTGCGAATCCGGCGCGGACCCGCCACTGTGACCGGGGAAGCCGGCCGTGACGCGCCCGAGGGGCGCGAGCCACTGGCACCGCCGCGGCGCTGCTGGGAAGGCGCGGACCGGTAGTCCCGGGAGCCAGGAGACCTGCCTCCGACCGCAAGCTCATACGCCCTCGTGGAAAGGGGTGGCTCCATGCTCACAACCCGACTGACCGGCCTCCTGGTCGCCGGACTGCTCCTGCTCATCGCCGCTGCGCCGGCCGGCGCGGCCGGCCCGGCGACCGTGACCGTGCGCGTCGAGGGCGCCGCCGACACGCTCGTGCCGCGCACGTCGGTGACGACGACGACCGCGCCCGTCAACAAGGACGGCGTCTCCGGCCACGACTGCACCGGCACGAGCGTCGCCGGGGCGCTCGAACGCGTGACCGGCGGCGCGTGGACGGCGACGTGGTCATCGTCGTTCAAGTACTTCGTGACCGCGATCAAGGGCGAGGCGCCGGCCGGCTCGGAGTTCTTCACGTTGTGGGTCAACGGGAAGTCGTCACAGCTCGGCGTCTGCGATGCAGAGCTGCAGCAGGGCGACGAGGTGCTCTTCTACGTCTCGCGCTGCGACGCGGGACCGCCGCCCGACTTCGCGTGCACGAACCCGCCGGTGCAGCCGCTCTCGCTCGCCGCGCCGGCGACAGCCACGGCCGGGCAGCCCTTCGGCGTGCGGGTCGTCGAGCTGGCCGACAGCGGAGCGCAGACGCCGGTCGCCGGCGCGACCGTCAGCGGCGGCGATGCGCCCGTCACGACTGGCGCGGACGGCATCGCCGTCGTCACGCTGGCGGCCAGCGGCACGCTGCGCGCGACGAAGGCGGGCCGGGCGCGCTCGGCGAGCGAGGCGGTGGCGGTGAGCGTCGCCGACGCCCCTCCGCCCACGATCATCGACGTGTTCCCGATCCCGCTCGCGGGTCGCATCGGCTCGATCGACGAGCAGCAGCGCTTCGCGCGGGGCCGCGGGCCGCGAACCCTGAGCGGCTCGGCGTCCGCGCCGGCAGGCGTGCGCGACATCCGCCTGCGCCTCACGCGCACGGACCGCGGCCGCTGCGAGACGTTCGACGGGCGCCGCGAGCGCTTCGTGCGCCTGTCGCGCTGCGGCGCGGCGCGCGGGCGCTGGTTCAGCATCGGCGACCGGGCCGACTGGTCCTACCTGCTGCCCGCGCGCCTGGGCAGCGGGCGCTACGTGCTGGACATCGAGGTCACCGACCGCGGCGGCACGCGCGACCGGACGCTGGCGCGTGGGCGCAACCGGGTGGTGTTCCACGTCGCGTGAGACGCCTCGCCGTCATCTCCGCGCTCGGCGTCCTGGCCGCCTCGCCGGCCGCGGCGCAGGCCGCCGCACCCCGGGTCGAGGCGATGGTCGTCGGCAAGAGCAGGACGCTGCTCGAGCCGGCGACCGTGGCCGCCCGCGCCACGACGCTGCGCGTCGCCGGCCGGCGCTGCGCCGTGGGCGCCGCGACGCCGCTGGCCGTGCTCGCCGCGGCCGATCGCGCGGGCGGGCCGTCGTTCGCGCTGCGCGACTACGGGTCCTGCTCGCGTGCCTCGCGTGACGCGGGCGGGCTGTTCGTCACCCGCGTCGGCCCCGATCGCAACCGAGGTCGCGACGGGTGGGCGTACAAGGTCGGGCGCCGCGCGGGCACGACGCCGGCGGCCGACCCCAGCGGGCCCTTCGGCACCGGGCGGCGGATCGCCGCGGGCGCGCGCGTGGTGTGGTTCTGGTGCGTGCTGCGCACCGGCGGCTGCCAGCGGACGCTGAGTCTGCGTGCGCCGCGCAGCGCGGCCGCGGGCGCGGCGCTGACCGTGACGGTCACCGGCCACGACGACGCGGGGCGCGGCCGGCCCGTTGCCGGCGCGACGGTCGCCCTCGCCGGCCTCACGGCCACGACGGGCGCCGACGGCAGGGCGGCGCTGACGGCCCCCCGCGCCACGGGTCGCCACGCGCTCACGGCGACGGCCCCGGGCCTCGTGCCGGCGTTCGCGGAGCAGGTGACGGTGTCATGACGCCCCGCCGGCGCGCGCTCGCCGCGGTCCTCGCCGCCGTCGCCCTGGCGGGCTGCGGCGTCGGCCCGGGCGACGAGGCGCAGGACGCGCGCCTCACGGTGACCGACGGCTTCGGCGCCCGGACCCTGGTGCAGCTCGAAGCGCCCGAGGCCCGCGGGGAGGAGACCGTCATGCGCCTGCTGCAGCGCAACGCGCGGGTGACGACGCGCTACGGCGGCAGCTTCGTGCAGAGCATCGACGGGCGCGGCGGCGGTCGCGAGGACGGGCGGCCGGTCGACTGGTTCTTCTACGTCAACGGGGTCGAGGGCGGGGAGGGCGCGGCCTCGACCACCGTGGAGGAGGGCGACCGCATCTGGTGGGACCGCCACGACTGGGGCGCCGCGATGCGCGTGCCCGCCGTGGTCGGGTCGTTCCCCGAGCCGTTCGTCAACGGCATCGGCGGCAAGCGCTACCCGGTGCGGGTCGAGTGCGCCGACCCCAGAGCGCCGTCCTGCCGCGCGGTCCAGCGGCGGCTGACCGACGAGGACGTCCCCGCGGCAGTCGGGCGCCTGCGCACCGTGACGGCGACGACGACGCTGCGCGTGATCGTCGGGCCGTGGGCCCGGATCAGCGGCGACATCGGCGTCGTGCGCCTCGAGGAGGGTCCCGACGCCAGCGGCGTGTTCGCCCGCCCGAGCGCCGACGGCAAGCGCCTGGACCTGCTCGACGCCCGGGGTCGCACGACGCGCACGCTCGGCGCCGGCGCCGGCCTCGTCGCCGCGACGCGCGCGGGCGACGACGCGCCGCTGTGGGTCGTCACGGGAACGGACGACGCGGGCGTCGACGCCGCCGCGCGCGCCTTCGACGAGGGCCCGCTGGCCGACCACTTCGCCCTTGCGGTCGCCGACGACGTCGGCGTCCCGCTCCCGACGAGGTCGGCGCGGGGGTCGCGATGATCTACCGCCGCCGCGCCAGCCCCCTGCACGCCGCGCGCGCCGCGGCCGGCGGGGCCTACTGCCTGGCCCTCGCCGTGGCCGCGCTGGCGTTCGAGCACCCGGCGATGCTGGCCGGCGTCGCGGTGGCCGTGATCTCGGCGGGCGTCCTGGCCCGGGTCGGTCGCGAGCTGGCGCGCGTCGCCGCCTTCATCGTCCCGCTCGTCGTCCTCATCGCGCTCGTGAACCCGTTCGTGGTCCGCGAGGGCCTCACCGTCTTCGCGCGGCTGGGGGAGGTGCCGCCGTTCGGCGAGATCGACCTCACCGTCGAGGCGCTGGTCTACGGGCTGCTGCTCGGGGCGCGCGTGGCCACGGTCGCGCTGTGCGGCGCGCTGTTCTCGGCGGCCGTCGATCCCGACGGGGTGCTGCGCCTCCTGCGACGCGTCTCGTTCCGCTCGGCGCTGACGGCCGCGCTGGCCACGCGGCTGGTGCCCGTGCTGGCCCGCGACGGGCGCCGGATGGCCGACGCGGGGCGCTGCCGGGAGCGACCCGCGCCGCGGATCGCGGTGCTGGGCGCGGTCGCCGGCAGCGCGCTGGACCGCGCCGTCGACGTCGCCGCGACGCTCGAGGTGCGCGGCTACGGCGCGCGGGCCCGCCCGCCGCGGGCCGGCCGGCGGGGAGGCTCTCCGTGGTCGCGCCACGACCTCGCGTTCATGGCGGCGGCGATCGCCGTCGTCGCGCTTGTGGTGGTGGGCAAGACGGGTGGTGTCGCCCAGCTCACCGCCTACCCGCGGCTCGACGTCCCACTCGGCGGGCGCGAGGCGCTCCTTGCCGTCGCGCTCGTGGTCGTCGCGCTGGCGCCCTTCCTCGACCGGCGGGGGATCGAGCGATGAGACGCCACCGTGGGTCCTCCCACGACGACGTGTCGGACCCTTCGGGGCATCACGCCGGGAGCGCGACCGACGTCCTCGCGTTCGACGCGGTGACCTACACCTACCCCGGCGCCGCGCAGCCGGCCCTGCGCGACGTGTCGCTCACCGTCGCGCCGGGCGAGTTCGTGGTGCTCGCGGGCCTGTCGGCCGGCGGCAAGTCGACGCTGCTGCGCGCGGCATGCGGCCTCGTGCCCCACTTCCACGGCGGCGCCTTCGGCGGCCGCGTCACGGTCGGCGGCCTGGACACGCGCGATCACGGCCCCGCCGAGCTCGCCGCGGTCGCCGGCACGCTCTTCCAGGATCCCGAGACGCAGGCGGTGCTCGCCACCGTGCGGGCCGAGCTCGCCTTCGGGCTGGAGAACCGGGGCCTCGGGCCGGCGGCGGTGGCCCGGGGGGTCGAGGAAGTCGCGCTCGCGCTCGGCGTCGAGCGCCTGCTCGACCGGCCGCTGACCGAGCTGTCGGGAGGTGAGCTCCAGCGGGTGGCGCTCGGCGCCGCGCTCGCCCCGCGTCCGGCGCTGCTGCTGCTCGACGAGCCGACCTCTCAGCTCGACCCGGTCGCCGGCGACGAGCTCGTCTGGCTGTTGCGCCGCCTCAACGAGGAGTGGGGCACCGCCGTGGTCCTGGCCGAGCACCGCCTCGAGCGCTGCCTGGGTCACGCTGACCGGGTGATCGTGCTCGACGACGGCGCCGTGGCCTGCGACGCGCCGCCACGCGACTTCCTGACCTGGGCCGCCGTCCACGCGCCGCCGCTGCAGACGCCCGGCGCCCGCCTGATCGCCCGGGCCGGCCTGCGGCCGCCGCCCGCCGGGGTGAAGGAGGCGCGGGCGACCCTGCGCTCGCACGGGCTGCTGGACGAGGGGCCCGCAGACGCGGCGCCGGGGGCCGCCGCGCCCGCCCGCCGCTCGTCGCGCCGCGAGCGCCGCCGCGCGCGAGCCGCCCTGGCCATCGAGTGCCGTGACCTCTGGCACGAGCTCCCGCGCGGCGCGGCCATCCTGCGCGGGCTCGACCTCGAGCTGGCCCCAGGCGAGCGCGTCGCGCTCATGGGCCGCAACGGCGCGGGCAAGTCGACGCTCCTGCGCCACCTCGCCGGGCTCGCCGCGCCGACGCGCGGGCGCGTGCGGCGCTCCGGGCGCGCCGCGCTGCTGCTGCAGAACCCCAACGACTACCTGCTGCACGAGCGCGTCGGGGACGAGGCCTCGCCGGCCGCGCTCGAGGCCGTCGGCCTCGCCGCGCAGGCCGAGCGGCACCCGCGCGATCTGTCCGGTGGCCAGCGCCAGCGCCTGGCGCTCGCCGTCGTGCTCGACGGCGAGCCGCCCGCCGCCGTGCTGCTCGACGAGCCGACGCGCGGCATGGACCGTGCCACCAAGGGGGACCTGGCCACGCGCCTGCGCGGCCTGGCCGACCGCGGCGTCGCCGTGCTCGTGGCCACCCACGACGCCGAGTTCGCCTCGGCCTTCGCCGTGCGCGTCGTGCTGCTCGCCGACGGGCGGCCGATCGCCGACGGCCCGATCGAGGAGGTGCTCGGCGGCGGCTGGTACTTCGCCACCGAGACGGCGCGCATCCTGGGCGGCGCCGGTGGCGTGCTGACCCCGGAGGCGGGCGCCGAGCTGCTGCACCGCCGCATGGCGCGGGAGGTGCCGGTCGCGTGAGCTGGGAGGTCGCGTCCTACGTGCTGCTGTTCGGCGCCCTGGCGGTCGGCTTCGCCTGGTACGAGCGCTCGCACCCGTCGTCGAAGGTGCTGGCCCTCGTGGCGACGCTGGCCGCGCTGGCCGCGCTGGGGCGCGTGGCGTTCGCGCCGCTGCCCAACGTCAAGCCGACCACCGACATCGTGCTGCTGGCCGGCTTCGCGCTGGGCGGCGCCCCCGGCTTCGTGGTCGGAGCGGTCGCGGCCGTGGCCTCGAACGTCGTCTTCGGGCAGGGCCCTGGACGCCGTGGCAGATGGGCGCCTGGGGGCTCGTCGGCGTCTTCGGCGGGGCGCTCGGCGCGCTGACCTCCCGGCGCCTGGGCCGCGTGCCGCTCGCCGGCGCCTGCCTCGTCGCCGGGCTGGGCTACGGAGCGATCCTGGACTTCTCGGTCTGGACGACGTTCAGCGGCTCGCACACGCTCGAGCAGTACCTGGCGCTGTCGGCGACGTCGCTGCCGTTCAACATCGCCCACGCGGCGGGCAACGTCATCTTCTGCCTGGCCTTCGGCCCGGCCTTCGTGCGGGCGCTGCTGCGCTTCCGCGCCCGCTTCGAGGTCAGCTGGGAGCCGGTCGCGTCGCCGGCCGCCGCGGCCGCCGCGTGCGCGCTCCTCGCGCTGGTCGCCGGCGGACTGGCGCTCGCGCCTCCGGCCCGCGCCGCCGACGGCGCGGTCGCGCGCGCGACCGGCTACCTCGTGCGGATGCAGAACGCCGACGGCGGCTTCGGCGGGGCGACGGGGCAGCGCTCGACCGGCTCGTTCACGGGCTGGGCCGCGCTCGGGCTGGCCGCCGCCGGGCGGCCGCCGGGGCAAGTGCGGCGCTCCGGGCGCTCGCCGGCCGACTTCCTGGCCCGCGAGGCCCCGCGGCTGCGCGACCTGGGCGACCTCGAGCGCACCATCCTCGCCCTGGCCGCGGCGGGCGCGTCGCCGCGCCGGGCGGGAGGCGTGGACCTGGTCGCCCGGCTGCTGGCGCGCCGCCGCGCCGACGGCTCGTTCGGCGGCTACGTGAACCTGACCTCGTTCGGGGTGCTCGCGCTGCGTGCCGCCGGGCGGCCGGCGAGCGACCGCACGGTGCGCGCGGCGACGCGCTGGGTGGCGCGCCAGCAGAACCGCGACGGCGGCTTCAACTTCGCGCGCCGCGGCGGGGCGAGCGGGGTCGACGACAGCGCCGCCGCGCTGCAGGCGCTCGCCGCGGGCGGCCGGCGCGCCGGCGCCGGGGTGCGGCGGGCGGCGACCTTCCTCGCCCGCGCGCAGAACCCCGACGGCGGCATGCCCCTGCAGCCGGGCGGCGCCTCCAACGCCCAGTCGACCGCGTGGGCGGTCCAGGGCCTGCTGGCCGCCGGCCGCGAGCCCGAGCGCGTCCGCAGCCGCGGCTCGCGCTCGCCGCTCGGCTACCTGCGTACGCTCGTGGCCGCCGACGGCAGCGTGCGCTACTCGCGCACCAGCGGCCAGACGCCGGTGTGGGTCACCGCCCAGGCGCTCACGGCGCTCGCCCGCAAGCCGTTCCCGATCCGCCCGCCGCGGGCCGGGCGAGGCGCCGGCCGGGCGGCCGCCGGCCGGGCGGCGCCGGCCAAGGCCGCCCCGACGGCAGCGCGCCGCGCCGCCGCCTCGCAGCGGCCCTCCTCCGCAAGTGCGGGCGGGCCGGCATCCGGCGAGGCCGCCCGCGCGCGCGCCGTACTCGAGCGGGCCGTGCGCCGCCGCCTGGCCGCGCCCGTGCGGCGCGCCGGGAACCTCATCGCGCTGCTGATCGGATAGCTTGGCCCGCCTCATGAAGGTCGGAGTCCCCAAGGAGACGGCGGCGGGCGAGCGCCGCGTGGCCATCGTGCCCGAGGTCGTGCGCCGCCTCGCCGGCAAGCGCGTGGAGGTCGTCGTCGAGCCCGGAGCGGGCGCCGAGGCGCTCATCCCCGACCGCCTCTACGAGGAGGCGGGAGCGACGCTGGGCGAACCCTGGGGCGCCGAGGTCGTCGTCACCATCGGAGCCCCGAGCGTCGAGCGGCTCGAGCGCCTGGACCGCGGTCAGGTGCTGATCGGCTTCCTCGCCCCGCTGACCAGCCCGGAGACGACCCGGGTGCTGGCCGACCGCGGCGTGACCGCGTTCGCGATGGAGGCGATCCCGCGCATCTCGCGCGCCCAGTCGATGGACGCGCTGTCCTCGCAGTCCAACGTCGCCGGCTACCGCGCTGCGCTGCTGGGCGCCGAGCACCTCGTGCGCTTCTACCCGATGCTCATGACCGCGGCCGGGACGATCCCGCCCGCCAAGGTCCTCGTCCTGGGCGCCGGCGTCGCGGGCCTGCAGGCGCTGGCCACGGCCAGGCGCCTGGGCGCGCAGACCACCGGCTACGACGTGCGACCCGAGGTGGCCGAGCAGGTGCAGTCGCTCGGCGCGCAGTTCCTGGACCTCGGCGTCGAGGCGACCGGCGAGGGCGGCTACGCGCGCGAGCTGACCGACGAGGAGAAGGCGCGCCAGCAGCAGGCCCTCAGCGACGCGATCGCCGGCTTCGACGTCGTGATCACCACCGCGCTCGTCCCGGGCCGGCCCGCCCCGCGGCTCGTCACGGCCGCCGCCGTCGAGGCGATGAAGCCCGGCAGCGTGATCGTCGACCTGGCGGGGGAGAGCGGCGGCAACTGCGAGCTGACGGAGCCGGGGCAGGTCGTCGTCAAGCACGACGTCACGATCGTCGCGCCCTCCAACCTGCCCGCCGAGATGCCCGAGCACGCCTCCCAGCTGTACGCGCGCAACGTCCAGGCGCTGCTCGAGCTCGTCCTCGGCGAGGACGGCGCGCTGGCGCTGGACTTCGACGACGAGATCGTCGCCGGCGCCTGCATCACGCGCGACGGCGAGATCGTCCACCCGGGCGCCAAGCAGACCGTGGAGGCCACAGCCTGATGCTCGTCGAGAACCTCGCGATCCTCGTCCTCGCCGGCTTCGTCGGCTACGCGGTGATCTCCAAGGTGCCCAACACGCTGCACACGCCGCTGATGTCCGGCACCAACGCGATCCACGGCATCGTCGTGCTCGGCGGCATCCTGGTGCTGGGCCTGGGCGCCGAGGGCTTCCTCAACAAGCTGCTGCTCGTGATCGCGATCGCCTTCGGCACGATCAACGTCGTCGGTGGCTTCCTTGTCACCGACCGGATGCTCGGCATGTTCAAGGGCAAGAAGCCCGACCGCGCGGAGGAGACGGGCTGATGCCCGCCGCGGTCAACTGGTGGCAGGACGCCGACTTCATCGCGGTCCTGTACATCGTCGCCTTCGGCCTGTTCATCTACGGGCTGAGCGGCCTCACCGGCCCGCGGACGGCGGTGCGCGGGAACCTGATCGCCGCCGTCGGCATGGCCGTCGCCGTCCTCGCGACCTTCCTGTACCCGGGCATGGGCAACTGGGGCCTGATCGCGCTGGGCATCGTCATCGGCACCGTCGTCGGCGTGCCGGCCGCGCGCCAGGTCAAGATGACCGCGATCCCGCAGATGGTCGCGCTGTTCAACGGCGTCGGCGGCGGGGCGGTCGCGCTCATCGCCTGGGTCGAGTTCCGCGAGACCGGCGGCTTCGCCGACGAGCCCACCTACGTCGCGGTCGCCACGACGTTCGCGGCGATCGTCGGCTCGGTCTCGTTCTGGGGCTCCAACATCGCCTTCGCCAAGCTGCAGGAGATCCTGCCCGGCAGGCCGATCACGATCGGCGGCGCGCAGCAGCTGCTCAACGGGCTGCTGCTCGTCATCGCGGTGGCCTCCGCCGTGGCCATCTGCGCGGGCGAGACCAGCGAGGGCCTCATGATCGCCCTGCTCGTGTCGAGCGCGATCCTCGGCCTCTTCGTCGTGCTGCCGATCGGCGGCGCCGACATGCCCGTCGTGATCTCGCTGCTCAACGCGTTCACCGGCCTCAGCGCGGCGGCGACCGGCATCGCCCTGGACAACACCGCGCTGATCGTCGCGGGCATGATCGTCGGCGCCTCGGGCACGATCCTCACGCGGCTCATGGCCGACGCGATGAACCGCTCGATCCCGGCGATCGTCGCCGGAGGCTTCGGCGGCGGCGGCGCCGTGGCCGGGGCGGTCGGGGCCGGCGAGCACGCCGGCACGGTGCGCTCGACCAGCGCCTCGGACGTCGCGATCCAGCTCGCCTACGCCAACCAGGTCATCGTCGTCCCCGGCTACGGCATGGCCGTCGCCCAGGCCCAGCACGCGGTGCGCGAGATGGCCAAGGAGCTCGAGCGGCGCGGCGTCGCGGTCAAGTACGCGATTCACCCGGTGGCCGGCCGCATGCCGGGCCACATGAACGTGCTGCTGGCCGAGGCCGACGTGCCCTACGACCAGCTCAAGGAGATGGACGAGGTCAACGGCGAGTTCGGCCGGACCGACGTCTCGCTGGTCATCGGCGCCAACGACGTCACGAACCCGGCGGCCAACTCGAACCCCGACTCGCCGATCTACGGGATGCCGATCCTCAACGTCAACGAGAGCCGCTCGATCATCGTGCTCAAGCGCTCGATGAACCCGGGCTTCGCCGGCATCGACAACGAGCTCTACTTCGACCCGAAGACCTCGATGCTGTTCGGCGACGCGAAGTCGTCGGTCTCCGAGGTCACCAGCGAGCTCGGCGCGCTCTAGGCCGGCGCCGGCGCCGGCTGGGCCTCCCCCCGCCGCGCGGCCTCCACCTGCTCGCGGCTGTCACGCGAGGAGATGAGCGTCGCGGCCAGCAGCGCGCCCAGCAGCGCGATGCCCGCCCCGGCCAGGAAGGCGTCCTGGAAGCCCTCGGTGAGGGCGACCGCCTGGCTGCGCTCGCCGGCCGCGAAGACGTCGTCGGTGCGCCCGTTGGCGATCGTGGCCAGGACGGCCAGCCCGAGCGCCCCGCCGACCTGCTGGCTGGTGTTGATGAGCCCGGAGGCCAGGCCGGCCTCGTCGGGCCGCGTGCCCGTCACCGCGGCGATCGTCGAGGGGACGAACGCGAAGCCCAGGCCGACCGCCGCCAGCAGCGACGGGAACAGCACGTCGCTGACGTAGCTGCCGCCCGGTGCCGAGACGTAGGAGAACCAGATGAGCCCGGCCGCGATGAACAGCATCCCGGCGATGAGCGTCGGCTTGAAGCCGATCCGCGTGACGAGCTGCGAGGCGACGCCCGCCGACACGATGATCGTCACCGCCAGCGGCAGGTAGGCCAGGCCCGCTTCGAGCGCGTCGTAGCCGAGCACCTGCTGCAGGTACAGCGAGATGAAGAAGAACATCGAGAACAGGGACATGCCGATCAGCAGGCCGACGACGTTGGCGCCCCGCAGCGTGCGCAGGCGGAAGATCGAGAACGGCATCAGCGGATGGCTCGTGCGCGACTCGATCACCACGAACGCGGCCAGGAGCGCGAGCGAGATCGCGCCGAGGACGGCGGTCTGCGTGGAGGCCCAGCCCGCGTCGGTCGCGTCGACGAGGGTGTAGACGAGCAGCGCGAGGCCCGCGGTCACGGTGAACGCGCCGGCCAGGTCGAACACGCGCGGGCGGTCGTCGCGGCTCTCGGGCAGCAGTCGCGGCGCGGCGAAGGCGGCCAGCAGGCCGATCGGCACGTTGACGAAGAGCACCCACTCCCAGCCCGCGTACTCGGTCAGCACGCCGCCGAGCAGCACCCCCGCCGCGCCGCCGGAGCCGGCCACGGCGCCCCAGACGCCCAGCGCCTTGTTGCGCTCGGCGCCCTCGCTGAACATCGTCGTGACGAGCGACAGGGCCGCGGGGGAGATGATGGCCGCGCCCAGCCCCTGGAGGGCGCGGGCGGCGATGAGCTGCACGTCGGACTGGGCCAGGCCGCCGAGCAGCGAGGCGACGGAGAAGAGGATGAGGCCGCCGATGAACATCCGGCGGCGGCCGAGCAGGTCGGCCAGGCGCCCGCCGAGCAGCAGGAAGCCGCCGAAGGTCAGGACGTAGGCGTTGACGACCCACGACAGGTCGTCCTGCGAGAACTCGAGATCACGCCCGATCGAGGGCAGCGCGACGTTCACGATCGACGCGTCGAGCACGATGACGAACTGCGTCATGGCCAGCAGGGCGAGGGCGAGGCCCTTGTTCGGGGCCGAGGAGGGTGACATGCGGGTAAAGCTCCTGTAAGCGGAAGTTGCGTTCCGGTTCCGTTTCGGGCAAGATACGGAATGGAGGTTCCGGTTGTCAACCCCAGGTCACGATCTCGACACAGCCACGGAGGCCGCTGCGCCGGCCGAGCGCCGGATGCGCGCCGACGCCCGGCGCAACCGCGACCGGATCCTGCTCGCGGCAGGCGAGGCCTTCTCGACCTACGGCAGTGACGCCCAGATGGACGACGTCGCGCGCGCCGCGGGCGTCGGCGTGGGCACGGTGTACCGGCACTTCCCGACCAAGGAGGCGCTGCAGGCCGATCTCGTGCGGCGCAAGTTCGAGATCTTCGCGGCCAACGCGCGCGAGGCGCTGGAGGCCGGCGGCGACCCCTGGGAGGCCTTCACCGGCCTGCTGTGGCGCAACGCCGAGATCATGGCCACCGACGTCGCCGTGCAGCAGGCGATGACCGGCAGCGTGGCCGCCTGGACGACGGCCGCCGAGGCGCGGGCCGAGCTCCGCGCCCTCGGGTCTCAGCTCGTCGAGCGGGCCCAGCGCTCGGGCCAGCTGCGCGCCGACTTCACCGTCGACGACATCCCGCTGATCATGTGCGGCGTCTCGAGCACGATGGCGGCGGGCGACTTCGACTGGCGCCGCCACCTCGAGCTCAGCCTCGACGGGCTGCGCGCGCGCTAGTCGCCGGCCTCGCGCGCGGCGCCCGCCTCCATCCCCTTGGCCCTCGCCTCGGGCAGCGCGACGTCGGTCCCGTCGGGGAACACCCTGCCCTGCGCGGGCCCGGTCATCGCCAGCCAGGTCCCCGTGTCGGGGTACTCGGCGATCTCGGGCAGGCGCATCGTCGAGCAGACGAGGACGCGCGCGGGCTCGGGGCCCGCGTTGGAGATCCGGTGCGCGCCCTCGGCCCCCGGTGGGAAGGCGACGACGCTGCCGGGCTCGAGCGTCGCCGTCCCCGCCGGCGTGCGCAGGCGCGGCGTCCCCGCCAGGACGACCAGCAGCTCCTCGTTGGCGTGATGGACGTGGTAGGGCGAGATCGCGCCGCCGGCCTCGATCTCGTAGAGCGTGACCCCGAGGTCGCGGGCACCCGCCTGCGCCCCGACGCGCGCGGCGCGCAGGCGGAACGGGGCGGGAAGCTCGGCGTCCCAGCGGGGGTCGTGGATGTTCGCATCGGCCATGGCGGCGCAGGCTACCGGCGCGGGCCGGCCCGACCGTGACGGTACGCTGCGGGGCACGTGATCGCCCGTGCCGACGCCATCGCCGCCCTCTCAGCGGAGGTCTTCGACGTCGTCGTCGTCGGTGGCGGGATCACCGGGGCGGGCGTCGCCCTCGACGCCGCCTCGCGGGGCTACAGCGTCGCCCTCGTCGAGAAGGCCGACTTCGCCTCGGGCACCTCCAGCCGCTCGTCCAAGCTCGTCCACGGCGGCCTGCGCTACCTGCAGAACTTCGACCTCGGCCTGGTCCGCGAGGCCCTGCTCGAGCGCCAGCTCATGGTCAAGCTGGCGCCGCACCTGGTCAAGCCGCTGCCGCTGGTGGTCCCCGCCTTCGACGGCGCACGGCCCGACCGCCTCATGGGCGTCGGCCTGAACCTCTACGACGTCATGGCCGTCGAGCGCGGCCGGCGCGGCCGCAGGGCGCGCGGCGGGGATGGCGCCGCCGCCGACTGGAGCCCCGACCGCCATCGCGTCATCAGCGGCGACGAGGTCCGCGAGCAGCTGCCCGCGCTCGCCCCTCGCGATCCGACCTCCGGCTACCTGTTCTACGACTGCCAGACCGACGACGCGCGGCTCGTGCTCACGGTGCTCGGCGAGGCCGAGCGCTTCGGGGCGGTGTGCGCCAACGGCCTGGAGGTCGTCGACCTGCTGGAGGACGGCGGGCGCTCGCGCGGGGTGCGCGTCCGCGACGCCGCCGGCGGCGAGACGTTCGAGGTCCGCGCCGACAGCGTCGTCAACGCCACCGGCGTGTGGGCCGACCGCCTGCGCCCCGACGAGCTGCACGACGAGGCCGAGGTGCCGGTCATCCGCCCCAGCCGCGGCACGCACATCACGGTCTCGAGCGACGCCCTCCCGCTCGTCAGCGGGGCGATCATCCCGGCCGGCGGCGGGCGCACCGTCTTCGCGCTGCCCTGGCTGGGCGCGACGCTCGTGGGCACGACCGACAACGACTACGACCAGCCCGACCTCGACCACATCCGCCCCGGCGAGGACGACATCGCCTACCTGCTGGATGCCGTCAACCGCTTCTTCGCCACCGACCTGGGCACCGGCGACATCACCGGCGCCTTCGCCGGCGTCCGCCCGCTGATCTCGACCGGCGACCCCAAGAAGTCCGTCGACATCTCGCGCAAGGCCGAGCTCTACGAGACGTCCAGCGGCATGATCACGATCACCGGCGGCAAGCTGACCACCTGGCGGCGGATGGCCAAGATGGCCGTCGACCGCCTCGTCGAGCGCGAGGCCCGCGACGCGCCCTGCCGCACCCACGAGATCCCGCTCGGGCAGGCGATCGAGGAGCGCGACCTGCCGCGCGTGGAGGGCGTCCCCGAGGGCGCGTACGCCCAGCTCGCCGGGCGCTACGGCTACGCCGCGCACGACGTCCTGGCGATCGCTGCCGGGGCACCGGCGGCCGACGGCCGTCGGTCCGGCGGAGAGCTGGCCCAGCCCGTCGTGTCCAGCGGGCCGGTCGACCTGCTGGCCGAGGTCGTGTTCGCGGCGCGCCGCGAGCAGGCCCGCGGCGTGGGCGACGCGCTGCTGCGCCGCACCCGGCTGGGGCTGCTGGCCGCGCGCGAGGTGGCCGACCCGTCCGGGACCGCCGCGCGCCGCGTCGCGCACGCCATGGCCGCCGACCTGGGCTGGGACGAGCGCCGCGTGGAGGCCGAGGTGGGCGCGTTCCTCGACGAGGCGGCCGCTGAAGGCATCGTCGCCGGCGCGTCGTAACGTTCTGCGATGCGCCGTCTCGCCCGAGTCCTCGCCCTGCCCGCGCTCGTCCTGGCCCTGCCCGGCCCGGCGCACGCCGCGCCGGGCAAGTACTTCGCGGGGGAGACGATCGACGGGCCCGGTGCCGACGTCCAGCGCCTCGGCGACGTCGACGTGGCCCGCGACGGCACCGGCGCGCTGGCCTACGTCAAGCGCGACGCAGGCGTGGACCACGTCTTCGCCTCGCGCCTGATCGAGGGCACCTGGCAGCCGCCCGAGCGCCTGGACGCCGGGCTGGACGCCGCCGCCGCCCAGCCGGTCGTCGCCGCGTCGGGCGGCGGTCGCCTGGCGGTCGTCTTCCAGAACGCGAGCGGGGTGTTCGCCACCGTGCGGCCCGAGGCCGGCGGCGCGTGGACCGCGCCCGCCCTGCTCGCGACCGGCGCCACCAACCCCGCGGTCGACATGTCGATCAACGGCGTGGCCTACGTCACCTTCACCGTGCCGGGCACCGGCGGCGACGTGCGCGCCGCCCGGCTGGAGCGCACCGGGACGGACTTCACCGTGCTCGACGCGCCGCTGGACCTCGACCCGGCGCGCGACGCGGGACGCGCCGACAACCGCTCGCGCGTCGCGGTCGCGGCCGACGGCTCGGCCGTCGCCACGTGGGGCGAGGGCGGTCGCGTGGTCGCGCGCCGGCTGTTCGAGTTCCGGCTGTCCGCCGCGCCGTCGGACCTGACGCTCGACGCGTTCGCCGACGCGCCGGGCGGGCCGGCCGACGCCCCCGACGTCGGCATCGAGGACGACTCGAGCTATGCCTGGGTCGTCTTCCGCCAGAGCTTCGGCGGGGTGGCGCGCAACGTCGCGCGCCGGCTCGTCGGCTCGCAGTTCGAGGCGCCCGAGGCCGTCGACGGCGGCGAGCCGGCCGGCGCGCCGCGCCTGGACCTGGGCGGGCGCGGCGACGGCTTCGCGAGCTCGGCGTCGACGACGTCGGGCGGCGCCTTCTCGTCGGCGCTCAAGGACGACCGCTTCGGCGCGGGGCTGCTGCTGGGCGGGGGCTTCGGCGTCGGTCCCTTCCCGGCCCCCGTGGTGGCCTACAACGGCGATGGCGCCGTCGCCTACCAGCAGGGGGAGCCCGGCGGCGCGCGCTCCCTGCGCCTGCGCCCCTACGACAACGACGCCCGCTCGCGCGCGGTCGCCCTGCCCGGGGAGGAGGTCGTGCTCTCCGATTCCGCGCTCGGCCCGCCGGACGCCTCGCGCGGCCTCGACGCGGCCGCCAACCGCGCCGGGGACGTCTCGGTCGCGTTCGTGCAGGGCGAGGGCGACGGCCGGCGGATCGTGGCCGCCGCCTTCGACCGGGCGCCGGGCGCCTTCGGCGGCTACACGACCTCGGGCTGGCGGCGCTTCTCGCGCCCGCCGCTGCGCTGGGCGACGTCCTTCGAGCTGTGGGGCCCGCTGACCTATCGCGTCGAGATCGACGGCCGTGCGGTCGCCACCACGAGCGAGACGAGCGTGACCGTGCCGTCGGTGATCAGGGACGGCCTGCATCGCTGGCGCGTCGTCGCCACCGACCGCCGCGGCCAGAGCACCTCGACGGCGACGCGCTTCCTGCGCGTCGACGCGACGAAGCCGCGCGTGCGGTTCTCCGCGCGCCGGCGTGGCCGCGTGGTCACCGTGAGCGCGCGCGCGAGCGACACCGCAGCGGGCGGCGCGCGGGCCGCGGGGGTCGAGTACGTGCGCGTCGACTGGGGCGACGGCTCGGGGCGCACCACGGTCCCCGGCACGCGGGCGACCGTCTCCCACCGCTACGCGCGCAAGGGGCGGGCCTCGATCCGCGTCAGCGCGACCGACGACGCGGGCAACGCCGCCGTGGTCACGCGGTCCGTGCGCGTCGGGTGAGCGCGGACCGCGCCCGGTGACCGGATGACGACGGCGCTGCAGCCGCTCGGACCCGCCGGCGGACCGCGCTCGGCGGCGGCGGTCGTCGCGGACCTGCGCCTGCACGACCCGCAGCGGGCGCCGAGCGGGCGCCCGCGGGTGGCCGCGGCCATGATCGTCTCGGCCGACGGGCGCGCCGCCGTCCAGGGCCGCTCCGGCGGTCTCGGGCACCCGGCCGACCGCGAGCTGCTGCGCGAGCTGCGCACCGGCGTCGACGCACTGCTCGTCGGCAGCACGACCCTGGGCGCCGAGCGCTACGCGCAGCTGCTCGACCCGGCCCAGCGGGCGCGCCGCGCCGGGGCGGGCCTGCCGGCTCAGCCGCTCGTGGCGACGATCTCGCGGCGCCTCGACGTCCCCGTCGAGATCGGCCTGTTCGCCGAGGAGGACGCGCGCGTGCACGTCTACTCGGAGGCGGCCGGCAGCGTCACGTCGCGAGGCGCGCAGGTGGCCGTGCACGGCTTCCCGCCGGGCGCGCTGCACCTGCGCTCGGTGCTGGCCCACCTCGGCGACCAGCTCGGGGTGCGGGCCGTGCTGTGCGAGGGCGGCCCGACGCTGCTGCGCAGGCTCGTCGAGGAGGGCTGCCTCGACGACCTGCTGCTCACGCTCGCGCCGATGCTCGTGGCCGGCGACGAGCCGCCACCGCTGGCCGGCCCCGCCCTGGACCCGCCCGCCGGCCTCGAGCTGGCGTCGGTGCATCGCGCCGGCGACCACCTCGTGCTGCACTACGCCGTCGCGCGATGAGCGCCCCGCGGGGACCCGCGCGGCTGGCGCTCGGCGGCCGGCTGCTGGAGATCCCCGACGGCCGCCCGCTCGTCATGGGGATCGTCAACGCGGGCCCCGACTCGTTCGCCGACGCCGTTCGGCTCGCCGATCTCGAGGCGCAGGTCGAGCACGCCCTGGGCCTGGTCGCCGACGGGGCGGACCTGATCGACGTGGGCGCCGAGTCGGGCGTCACCTACTCGGCGCCGAGCGCCCCCGACGTCGAGGCGGCGCGGGTGGTGCCGCTCGTGCAGCGGCTGGTGGCCGAGGGCGTGACCGTCTCGGTCGACACCTTCAAGCCCGCCGTCGCGCGCGCCGCGCTCGCCGCCGGGGCCGCGATGGTCAACGACGTCAGCGGGCTGGCCGACCCCGAGCTGGCCGAGGTCGCCGCCGGGGCCGGGGCCGCGCTCGTCGTCATGCACACGCGCGCGGCGCCCAAGCGCGAGGCCGCGCACGACTACGGCGGCGACGTCGCCGGCGACGTGCTGGCCTTCCTGCGCGAGCGCTGCGCCCTGGCCCGCGAGCGCGGCGTGCCCGAGGAGGCGCTCGTCGTCGACCCCGGGCCCGACTTCGCGAAGACGCCCGCGGAGAGCGTCGAGCTGCTGCGCGCGCTGCCGCGGCTGCACGAGCTCGGCCGGCCGCTGCTGCTGGCCGTGTCGCGCAAGTACTTCCTCGGGGCGATCACGGGCCGCGAGCCGGCCGACCGCCTTGCCGGGACGCTCGCCGCTGTCGCATTCGGGGTGGTGGCGGGAGCCGCGATCGTGCGCGTGCACGACGTCGCCGCGACGGTCGATCACCTGCGCACGTGGCGCGTGCTGCAGGGCCTCGAGCCGATGCCGGCACACGACGCCGGCGACGAGCGCCTGAAGTGGATCCGCCCGAACGGCTAGCCTCCTCGTGCACGAGTCGCCGGCCGCTGTCCCAACGCGGCCGGACGCCAACCGACCATCCGAAGGAGCTTCCATGCCCGTCCTGTCCCGCGGCGCCCTCGAGGCCAGCCCGCTCGCCGACCTCCACACGATCGCCTCCGAGCTCGGCATCGACGGCTTCCGCCGCCTGCGCAAGGCCGAGCTCGTCGACGCGATCCTGACCCGTCAGGGCGGCGACGCCGACGGCGCCGGCGAGCCTGCCGACGACGACGCGCCGGCGGCACGGCCGCGCACGCGCCGCGGTGGTCGCAGCCGCACCCGCGTCGCCCGCGACCGCGACGAGGACGACGCGCCGGACGAGGATGCCGCCGACGAGGCGCCCGCGGCGCGTGAGCGCGCACCGCGCGCCCGCCGGGCCGCCACCACCGCCCGGCCGCGCCGTGGCGGCGACCGCGCGGAGCCCGACGCGGGCGCCCGCGACGATGGCGAGGAGCGCATCGCCGACGGCATCGTCGACGTGCTCGGCAACGGCTCGGCCTTCGTGCGCATCAGCTCGCCCGAGCACTCCGACGACGACGTCTACGTCTCGGCCGCCCAGGTCCGCCGCTGCGAGCTCGTGTCGGGCGATCGCGTCACCGGCCCGGTGCGCCGCCCGCGCCGCTCGGAGCGCTTCGCCTCGCTCGTGCGCGTCGACACCATCAACGGCGCCCCGGCCGAGGAGGTCGCGGAGGGCACGCCCTTCGAGGAGCTGCCCGCCGCGTGGCCGTCCGAGCGCATCGCCCTCGGGGCGGACGACCCGACCCTGAAGGCGATCGAGTGGCTCACGCCGTTCGGCCGCGGCTCGCGGGTCGTCATCACGGGCGGCCCCCGCGCGGGCAAGAGCGAGGCGCTGCGCCGCCTGGCCGGCGTGCTCGCCGCGGCCGACGGCCTGGAGGTCAGCGCCGTGCTCGCGGGCGCGCGCCCCGAGGAGATCACCGAGTGGCGCTCGGGCCCGGTGCAGCCGGCCGCCGCGCTGAGCTTCGCCGCTGGGGCCGACGCGCAGGCGACCGCCGTCGAGCGCGCGATCGACGTGGCCAAGCGCGTCGCCGCCCGCGGCGGCCACGCCGTCGTCCTGGTCGACGGCGCTCGACGGGCTCGCGCCGAACGCGGTGCGCAAGGCGCTCGGCGCGGCGCGCAACCTCGGCGAGGACAAGGGCTCGCTGACCGTGGTCGCCACCGCCACCGCAGCCGCCCGGCGGCGAGACGACGGTCATCGCGCTCGACGCGGGGCTCACGCAGACCGGGCGCTTCCCGGCGCTGGACCTCGCCGCCAGCGGCACGCTGCGCCCCGAGCTGCTCGTGGGGGACGGCGGCGCCGAGGAGATCGCGCGCGCCCGGGCGAAGGCGCTCGGCGAGGACTGACCGGCCGCGGCCCGGCTTCCGCCGGGCGCCTGGGTCAGCGGCGCGTCTGGTAGGCCACCCGGCCCCAGGAGGGCTCGGGGGCCAGCTCGACCGGCTCGCGGTCGCGGTCGGGCTGGACGTAGGCGAACGTGCTCATCTCGGGCACGAAGGCGACGTCCAGCTCGCCCTCTTTCACCCGCTGGTCGAGCCAGGCCGAGCGGAACACGAGCCGGCGCAGCCAGTGCACGAGCGAGCGGTCCGACGGGCCGACGAGCTCGGGCCAGCAGTCGTTGACGTGCTCGCCCAGGCCGGAGGCGGGCTCGTGGATCTCGCCGTTGACGGCGAGGTTCACGAGATCCTCCACCTCCGGCGGCTCCAGGCGCCCGGCGACGAAGCCGAGCTTCGTCGCCGCCTGCTCGCAGCGCTCGGAGAAGTCGCGCTCGTTGAAGGTGAAGCGAAGCTCGCCGTACTCGAGGACGAAGTCCTCTCCCGAGTCGTAGTTGCCGCGGCGAGTCGTGTCCATGGGTCGTCGCGATCTTAGGGGCGATACCTCCCCCGCTGGACGTCATGAACGTGAATTTGCAGCCCGGCCGGCGGCTGCCCGGCCCACCGGATGCTGTAGCAGACCGCCTCGGCGCGAGTGCGTCCGTAACGCCGCGCCTTGCGGTACCGGCTGATGAACGGTCGAACGGCCACGTGACCCTCCTTGCGGGATCCGTTCTGGATCGCCCGCCCCCGGCGGGCGACCGGTGCTGATGTCTCCTGGCGTCCAGTGTGGCCCCCCGCCGCGCGCGGTCCGGAGGGACTTCCTGACCGCGCGGGGCGAACTGCGCGCCCGGCGCGCCTAGAGCCGGCATGACGCCCGACCATCGCTCCACGATCCTCGTCGTCGAGGACGACGACGCGACCCGCACCTTCCTCGCCGACAACCTCACCGCCGACGGCTTCGAGCTGCTCGTGGCCGACTGCGCGCGCGACGGCCTGCGGCTGCTCGAGACGAAGTTCCCGGACCTCGCGCTCGTCGACCTCGGGCTGCCCGACGCCTCGGGCTTCGAGCTCGTGCGCCGCGTCCGCGAGGCCGACGGGATCGCCAGCCGGATCGACCCGCGCACGCCGCTCGTGCTCGTCTCGGGCCGCACGTCGGAGCTCGATCGCGTCCGCGGGTTCGAGCGTGGCTGCGACGACTACGTGTGCAAGCCGTTCTCCTATCCCGAGCTGCGGGGGCGCGTGGGCGCGCTGCTGCGCCGGGTCGACGGCCGCCGTGCCCTGGGCCGCCTGCGCGTGGGCGACCTCGAGGTCGATCCGCCGTCGCGGGAGGTCAGGCTGCGCGGGTCACGGGTCGAGCTCTCCCAGAAGGAGTTCGCGCTGCTGCGCACGCTGGCCGGCGAGCCGACGCGGGTCTTCACCAAGGACGAGCTGCTGCGCTCGATCTGGGGCTTTCGCAGCCGCGGCGTCACGCGGACGCTCGACTCCCACGCCTGCCGCCTGCGCCACAAGCTGGCCGTCCACGGCGACCACTTCGTCGTGAACGTGTGGGGCGTGGGCTATCGCCTGGTGGACGGGCCGGCCGAGCCGCTGGCGTGACCACGGCCGCGACGGTGCTGGGCTGGATGCTCGCCGTGGCCGGTGCCGGCGCCGGCGCGCTGCTGCGGCGCGAGCTGCTGCGCCGCGCCGCGGTCGTCGCGCGCGCCGGTCATGAGCTGCGGGGCCCGCTGACCGCGATCGGGATGGTGCTGCACGCGGCGGGCCGCGATCGCGAGGCGCAGGCCGCCGGCGGCACGGGCGCCTGGGCCCGCTGGCTCGCCGCGATCGAGCTCGAGGTCGACCGCGCGCGCCTGGCGCTGGCCGATCTCGACGGCGAGGCCGCGCCAGCGGCGGCCGCGCGCGGAGCGGCCGCGGTCGCCGAGCCGACCGAGCTCGTGGACGTCGGGGCGCTGCTGCGCTGCCAGGGCGCGGGCTGGGCGGCCGCGGCCCTGAGCGTCGGGCGCAGCGTCACCATCGAGGTCCACGGCGATGAGCTCGTCGTGCGCGGCGACAGCGCCCGCCTGGCCCAGGCGCTGGGCAACCTCCTGGCCAACGCCATGGAGCACGGGGACGGCGCGATCGTGCTGTCGGCGGCGCCGGCGGGCGGCCGCGTCCGCATCGAGGTCACGGACGCGGGCCGCGGGCTGGGCCTCCCGGTCGAGCGCCTGCTGGCGCGGTCGCGCGGCGTGCGCGAGCGGCGCGGCCACGGGCTCGCGGTGGCCGCCCAGGCCGCCGAGCGCCACGGAGGCCGGCTGATCACCGCGCCGTCCGCGGCGGGAGCGCGTCTGGTGCTCGAGCTGCCGGCGGCCGTTGCGGCCGAGGACGCCGTCCCCGAGGCGTCGTGACCCGCCGCCGGGCGCCCCGCCCTCTCGACCGCGTCGGCGTGCCGGAGGCCCCGTGACGCGCCGGCGCCGGGCGGCCGTGCTGCTCGGCCTCGCGCTGCTGCTCGGCAGCCTCGCCGCGTCCGACGTGGCGGGCCGCGAGGCCGCCCTGCGGCGCAGCGTCGGTCCCGTGGTCGACGTCGTCGTCGTGCGCGAGGCGGTCCCGGCGGGCGGCAGGCTGACCGCGCGCCGGCTCGGCGTGCGGCGCGTCCCCGCCCGTTACGCGCCGGCGTCCGCCTACCGCGCGCCGTCCGACGTCGAGGGCCTGCGGGCCGCGGTGCCGCTGCAGCCCGGCGCCGACCTCGAGCCCGCGCTCGTCGACGACGGGACGGGCCCGGGGGCGGGCGGCTTCCGGGGTGCGCCCGGCGTGGGCGGTCCCGCGCTGCGCCGCGGCGAGCGCGTCGCCCAGGTCGTCGCGGTGGCCTCGCCCGAGGCGGCCGCTCCCGGCAGCCGCGTGGACGTGCTCGTCACCCGCGAGGGCGAGGGCGAGGCCGGCGCGACGGAGCTCGCGCTCCAGGACGTCGAGGTCCTGTCGGCCGCGCCCGCCGGTGCGGGGGCGGGGGAGGGCCCCGCCGAGGGGCTGCCACGCACGACGCTGGGGCTGCGGGTCACCCTGCGCCAGGCGGTGTACCTGGCCGCGGCCCAGGCCTTCGCCCGTGAGCTGCGCGTCCTCGCGCGCGCCCCGGGCGACCGGCGCCGCGCGACGACTGGCGTCCGGGTGGGGGAGGCGCTGCAGGCCCGCTAGGTCCTACGCCCCCGCCGGCGGGTTCTCGCCCCCGGTTGCCACGAGCAGCTCACGCAGTCACCTTGGTCAGCCCGGGAAGTTGCGCCAGCCGCCGTTCTTGCATTGTTCCTTCGACGTCGGCAGCGGCGGGGCGTCCACGACGACAACGTCACCGCTCGAAACCGTGCCGCTCACTGCCCCGCCCAGCGGTGAGCAGTCCCAGCCGATCGGCCGGTCGGGATGCCTGATCACGTCGCCGCGGCGGGCGGCACGAAGCTCACGCAGTCACCTGGTTGACGGGAAGTCGCGCCACCGCCGTCTCGCAGGTACGCGAGCAAGACGACACGTGCACCGCTCGAAACCGTGCCGCTCACTGCCCGCCACGGGGGCAGTCCCCAGCCGATCGGCCGGTCGGGATGCCCCTGATCACGTCGGGCACGCCCAAGCCGGCGTTGTCCGTGACCTCGAAGGTGACGAGCCCAAATGAAGTCCCCGGGATGTTGAACGTCGCGACGTTGTCACGTTCGCGAGGTAGATGAGCTTGGTGGCGGCCTGCTCGTCGGGGAAGTGGCCGCGGGTCTTGATCGCTCTTGCGGATCTGGCGGTTGAGGTTCTCGATGCTGTTGGTGGTGTAGACGGCGCGGCGCAGGTCGGCGGGCAGCGCGAGGAACGGGGTGATGTGCTCCCAGCGCGCGCGCCAGGAGTCGGCGATCATCGGGTAGCGTGTCGCCCCAGCTCTCGTCGAACGCCGCGAGCGCGTCCGCGGCGGCGTCGGCGTTGATGGCGCGGTAGACGGGCTTGAGATCGGCGGCGACGCGCTTGCGGTCCTGGTAGGCGACGTAGCGCATGCTGGTGCGGATCTGGTGCACGATGCAGGTCTGCACCCAGGCCTGCGGGAAGACCGCCTCGATCGCCTCCGGGAAGCCGGTCAGGCCGTCGACGCAGGCGATCAGCACGTCCTCGACGCCGCGCTGGTGCAGGTCGTTGAGACCGCCAGCCAGAACTTGGCGCCCTCGGTCTCCTGCCACCAGATCCCGAGCACGTCGCGCTCGCCCTCGACGCTGACGCCGATCGCCAGGTAGCACGCGCGCGATGCGGACGCGAGCGGTCCTCGCGGACCTTGACCATCAACGCGTCGAAGTAGACGATCGGGTAGACGCGCCTCCAGCGGCCGCGTGCGCCACGCCTCGACGTCCTCGAGCACGGCGTCGGTGACGCGGCTGATCGTGTCGCGGCTCGATCGTCGACGTCCGTAGAGGTCGGCGCAGGTGGCGCCTCGATGTCGCGGACGCGTCATGCCGCCGGCGTAGAGGTCGAGGATCTTCTCGTCCAGGCCCGCCAGGCGCGTCTGGCGCTTGGCCGACCAGCTTGCGGCTCAAACGTGCCCGGCGCGATCGCGCGGCGTGCTTGACCTCGACCGGCCCGAGCTCGGTCTGCACGCGTCTTCGGCAGTGCGCGCCGTTGCGGTGGTTGCCGGCCGCCGCCCGGCGGCGCCTGCCCGGGCGGATAGCCCAGGTGCTCGTCAGCTCAGCGCCCAACGCGGTGATGAGCAAAGCTCTCCGCCTCATTCGGCACCCCCTTGTCGTGCTCCGGCGGTCCTCTGATGCGTGGCCTACTCCAACACGGCCGCCCGAGTCAAGCGTGCCGCCTTCCGCAGGTTGCAGCCCGGACAGGCAGCGACCAGGTTCGTTGGGACGTCTCGGCCGCCACGGCTCACGGGCACCGATGTGGTCGACGTGCTCAGGACCGCTCGGTCGAGACCTCGACGCTGCCGGGCCGCCGGCGGCGCGTGAGCACGAGGCCCAAACCGAGGACGGGAAGCACAAGCGCCGCGAACGCGGCCGACCACAGCAGCGAGTCACGGAAGCTGCGCGTGACCGCCCGCTCGACCTCGTCCTCGATCCTTCCCTGCAGCGCGGTCAGCTCCGCGGCCGTCTTCGGGTCGGCGCCGGCGCGCGCCTTGTCGAAGGCGGGATCGAGGTCGGGCAGGCTCGCCTCCGGCGTGTTGGCGTAGGCGGCGAGCAGGCCGGGGATCAGCGCGTCGCGCGTCTCAGCCGGGATCGGGGCCGTGTAGAGAGCGATCGTGACCGGCGGCAGCGCGCGGCCCGCTGCCTCGCCCAGGTCGTCGACGAACATCGGGGTCAGGACGAGCAGCCCGAGGATGAGGCCGGCCTCGCGGGCGGCGACCGTCCGGCCCGCGCGGGCCACCGCCGAGCCGCTCCCGCTCATGGCCGAGGCGGTCAGCGTCGTGAACGCGAGGCCCAGGCCGGCGCCGCACAGCGCCAGCCCGAGGACCGCAAGGGGGATCTGGCGCTCGGTGATGAGCGCCATGACCACGAGGCCGGCGGCCAGCAGCACGGCTCCGGCCCCGCCGACGAGCGTCGGCGACCGTCCGCGCGCGCCGCGCTCGACGAGGACCGTGGCCAGCGGGATCGCGCTGACGACGGCCGCCGCGGTCGCCGGGCTCAGCAGCCACACGTTGATGAGCAGCACGACGATCAGGAACAGGGCGCCGATGAGGCCGGCGGAGAGCAGCAGCAGCGCCACGTTCGCGGTGACCGGGCCGATCTCCCCGCGCGCCTCCGGGTCGTCGGCGACCTCGCGGAAGGAGGCGGCGGGCACGGCGAGCACCGCGGCCGCGGCCAGCGCCGCCGCGGGAGCCTGAGCGATGAAGATCGCCCGCCAGTCGAAGAGCTCGGTCAGGATGCCGCCCGCCGCGGGCCCGATCGCCGCGCCGATCGCCGCCGCCGCGGCCCAGCCGGCCATGGGCGACGACCCGGGGCGCGAGGCCCCGGCCAGCAGCGGCAGCGAGGCGCACAGCAGCAGCGCGCCCCCCGCTCCCTGGACGCAGCGCATCGCCACGAGCAGCTCGAGGCTCCCTGCGAGGCCACAGCCCAGCGACGCCACGCCGAAGAGGCCGAGGCCGGTGAGCAGCGCCGCGCGCGCGTGGACCCGCCGCCCGGCGGCCAGGAACGCGAGCACGACGACGATCAGCGCCGCGTTGTAGGCCATGATCACCCACGTCGAGTGGGAGATCGTCGTGTCGAGCTGCTGGACGATCTGGGGCAGCGCCAGCACCACGATCGAGGCGTCGGCGAAGGCCAGCCCCACCGCGAAGCGCACCGAGAACTCGCGCCATGGACGGCGCGACCAGGCGTGGCCGGCGGTGGCCTCGGCCGTGCTCACGCGATCGCCTCGTGCACCCCGGCACCGTACCGAGTCGGGTCGGCGCCGCGGCGGGGTCGGTCACCCGTCTAGGAGCATGAGCGAGCCTCTCAAGCGCCGCGGCGCCAGGGCCGATGAGCGCTGCATCATGTCCTCGCGCTGCCTCCGTTCCCTGCTCCTGACCACCCTCTGCCTGCTCGTCCTCCCGGCCGGCGCATCGGCGGTCACCTATCCCTCGGTCAAGAAGGTCTCGCCCGCCAAGCTCGGCATCGGCGACACCATGACCATCGCGGGCAAGCACTTCCGCAAGGGCAAGAACAAGAACACCGTCGTCTTCAAGCGCGACGGCGGGCGCGCGATCTTCGTCAAGGCGCCCAACGCCACCTCGACGCGGCTGTCGGTGACCGTGCCGGCCAAGCTGCTGCCCTTCCTGGTCAAGAAGAAGGGCAAGCCGACCTACACGCGCTTCCGCATCCGCGTGCTCTCGCGGCGCTTCGGCAAGAAGTTCACGACGGCCAAGGCCTCGCCGCTGATCGGCCCGACGGCAACCGGCGGCGGCGCCGGGACGAAGGTGGCGGCCGACGACTGCGACGGCGACCTCGTGCCCAACACACGCGACGCCGACGACGACAACGACGTGCTCTCGGACACGACCGAGGCCGCGATCAAGACCGACGCCTGCAAGCGCGACAGCGACGGCGACGGCATGTCCGACGGGTGGGAGTACCACTCCGCGCTGGACCGCAACTCCAAGGCGCTGCCCTACCCCGGCGCGCGGCCGTACCCCAACGCGCTCGACCCCAAGGACGGCGACCTCGACCAGGACGGCGACGGCCTCATCAACGCCGACGAGTACGCCGCCTGGGCGACGCTCGGCGGCAACCGCGTGCCCCTGAGCTACAGCGGCGGCAACCCGACCTCCGCCGGCCGCGGCGCGGTCCCCGGCGAGCTGTCCTACCTCGACCGCGACGCCAGCGGCTACCTCTCCGACAACGAGCGCGACGCCGACGGCGACCGCATCCCCAACCAGGACGAGGACCTGCAGAAGCTCCCGGTCATCCTGAACGTGCTCGGCTACTTCGCCGACGAGTACCAGGCCTTCGACGAGGTCAAGCGCGTCAGCCAGTACGTCCCGCTGTTCGGCACGCTCGACTACGTGCGCAAGGTCGACCCGCTCGACTGGCTGGCCGCCGACAGCGACGGCGACAGCGTGCGCGACGACGCCGACGACGTCGACCACGACGACGTGGGCAACCTCGACGAGCTGCTGGCCGAGCTCGCCTCGCCCATCAAGCTCCAGCGCCCCCTCAACGCCTGCGTGCCGAACATCGACTCACGCGGCTGCATCGAGGGCGCCCAGGATCCCGACCGCGACGGCGTGCTCAACCGCGACGACGCCGACGACGACAACGACGGCCTGCCCGACGGCCTCGAGGGCTCGCTCGGCCTGCGCTCCGACAAGGCCGACACGGACGACGACGGCGTCACCGACGGCTTCGAGTACGAGTCGGCCATCGACCTCAACAGCCGCGCGCTGCCGCACCCCGGCAAGCGGCCCTACCCCAACCCGCTCGACGGCTCGGATGCCGCGACGGACTTCGACGGCGACTCGCTCACCCTGCTCGAGGAGTACCTCGCGTGGCGCTACTCCGGCTCGCCGGGCACGCTGAGCTACAGCGACGGGACGCAGTACACGGGCGGCAAGGTCGCCCTCCCGGCCGGCTCGCCGCTGGACCTCGACCGTGACGGCTTCCAGTCCGACGAGGAGAAGGACGTCGACGCCGACGGCCTCATGAACTGGGACGAGACGCACGGCCGGATGCGCCAGGGCTGGTGGGTCGCGCAGTACGACGGCACGAACGGGCCGCTCGAGACCAAGTACTACGGGCGTGACTTCGTCGAGCCGAGCTTCGTGGACCGCGACTCCGACGGTGACGGCGTGCTCGACGGCGCCGACGACCAGGACGGCGACGGGCGCGCGAACGTGGACGAGGTGAGCCGGCCTTCGGACTGGCAGACGACCTACGTCTCGACGTCGCACTCAGGCATGCCGACGCCGAACCGCTACGCCCGCGTCCAGCCCTTCAACCCGTGCAAGCCGATCAACAGCGACGCCTGCCACAACAGCCCGCCGTTCGGCTACTACCCGAACACCGAGGACTGGAAGAGCCCCCACAACAACTAACCAGCGCGCGACGGCGGCCGGGCGGGTCACGCCCGGCCGCCGCTCCGCGTCAGCGGGCCTCGACGTGCCGGAGGGGACGAGGGCTCCGTGAGCCCTGCGGTGACTGCGCGGAAACCCCGGCGGCGGGAGGCGAGGGCGGCACGTGCTCCCGGCGGCCAGCGCCAGCGCCAGCCTCGGCCAGCGGTAGCGCCGGTGATTGGCCAGTGGTAGCGCACGATGAGCCGGTGACCGCCCTCCCGCGCATGGAATGCGAAGGAGCAGATCGTGGTGCGCTCTCTGGGCTCCACAGCGCTCGGTTCGGCGTCAGACGTTCGCGGTGGGCGACGTGGTCTGGGCCGGCCTCGACGCGCCGACTCGCCGGTTGCGGTAGAGCACCAGGACGGCACCAGCGAAGCAGGCAAGGCCGACCGGTCCGACGGGCGGCGGGTGCGAGAACACGACGACCGACAGGCCCAGGAGCATCGTCGCCAGGGCTGGCGCGCCAGCGCGGCGGATCGCAACAGCCGCCGCGATCACGGCGACGACCCACGCGAGCGCCCCGATGCCCGCCACGACGCCGGGGTCTCCCACGATCGCGTTGTCCTGCACGCTCTGGATGGCGTCAGCCACGGCCGGTCGCTCACCCGCGGGCGCATCGTTCGCGTGCTGGACCAGCGCGCCGGTCGCCAGCCCGATGACGGCCTCCCAGGCTCCGTAGAACAGCACGAACGGGCCGATCGCGGTCCGGCTGATGGTCGCAGCCTTCCCCGGCAGGTTCCGGACCAGCATGTGGAGCGCAAGGCCCATGAGCCCGATGAACACCAGGGTGCCCGCATGGACGATCACGTAGGTGTCGACCTCGTCGCGCAGGTCCTCATAGACGTTGTCCCTCGCAACGGCTGGGTGGAACCAGAGCAGTACAGCCCATGCGAGTGGTACACCGACCAGGAAGGCGCCCTCGGCGAGGCTGAACGCAGGGCACTGGGCGGTCGGCGCGAGTGAGCGGCCCTTGCCGCGCGAGCGCCGGACCGCAGCGGAGTCGGGGGCGCTCTGAGTGGTGGGCGTGTCCATCACGCGGAATGCGGCTGTGTCCGCGGAGCGGGTGCTCCCGGCGGCGCTTGACGTCGCACGAACAGGAGAACGGCCGCGATGAAGAGGACCAGCCCGGTCGGCCCGAGGGGCGGCGGGTGGGCGGTGATGAGGAACCCCGAGAGTCCGAGCAAGATAGGGACGGCCAGTGGTGCGCCGGTGTGGCGGCGCAGGGCAACGCCGGCCGCGATCGCGGCGGTGATGAATGCGACGGCCCCGATGCTGGACAGGACGCTGAAGCCGCGAATGAGGACGTTGTCGGTGAACTCGTTGACCAGGGAGGCGCCTGCGGCCCTTTCGCTCGGCGCAAACCCGTTCACGTCGTGGACGAGGATGCCCACGCCGATGCCCAACAGCACCTCATAGGCGCCGTAGAACACGACGAAGGGCACCAGGGCTATCCGGCTGACGCGCGCCGCGGTGCCCTCGATGCCGCGCAGGAGCAGGTACATCGCCACCGCGATCAGTGGGATGAAGAGCATCATTCCGAGGTGCACGACCAGCCACGGCGTGACCTGGTCTCGTACGTCCGCGTAGGTGATGGCCTCCCCCTCTCCGGTCGGGTGGAAGAGGAGCAGCACCGCCCAGGCGAGCGGTATCCCGACCAGGAACGCAATCTCGGCAGGGGTGAACGAACGACCCTCGGACATCGTTGCTCCCTTCGAAGGATTCATGGGATGTCGACTGCGCTCACGATCGCCGCGGTGGTCCGCTCGGCGACGTAAGCGGGCAGCATCGCGAGGGCATCGGCCTCGCACGCGGCGTCGACGGTCCACCAGATCGCGTGCCCGCCCCACCGGCACGAGGCGAGCGTCGTCTTGCGGCGAAGCGGGCTGTTGTGCCCCTTGAACGAGGCGAACACCGCTCCGCATTCGTCGGCCTCGTGACGGTGGTGGAGCACGAAGCGGGACATGCGGTGAGCCTGATGGCTTGCGGCCGCCCCGACATCCGGGGGAACCCCTTATTTCTTGGTCGGGGTAGCTGACCTATGCTCGCCGGGAGCGACAGTGGTCTCGATCGCCGAGGACCTGGTTGGGCGCGCCGAGACGTGCGGTGTGCTGGACGACGTCCTCGACGAGGTGGACCGGGGGCACTCCGCCGCGCTTGCGCTGGTGGGCGAGCCGGGGATCGGCAAGACCCGTCTGCTCGAGGAGCTTGCGGCGAGGGCCGATGCGCGTGGGCATCTCGTTCTCGACGGCTCAGCCTCGGAGCTCGAGCGAGACTTGCCGTTCTGGGTGTTCGTCGACGCCCTGGACCAGTACGTCCAGAGTCTTCCGCGGCCTCGCCTCGAAGCCCTCGATGACGATGTTCGTGGCGAGCTCGCGCACGTGTTTCCCTCACTGGCTCGGTTCGAGGCAGCCGGCGGAGCCGTGTTTCAGCACGAGCGCTATCGAACCCACCGCGCGGTGCGCGAGCTTCTCGAGCGACTCACCTCGACCATGCCGCTGGTGCTGGTGCTCGACGACCTCCACTGGGCTGACTCCGGATCGGTCGAGCTCCTCGGCACGCTCCTGCGTCGGCCGCCGGCCGCTGCCGTGCTCGTCGCGCTGGCTGTCCGTCCCCGTCAGGCGCCGCAACGCCTCACCGCCGCACTCGAGCGAGCGCAGCGCGTGGGCACACTCGTCCGCATCGAGGTCGGCGCCTTGACGCGCGGCGAGGCCGGAGAGCTCCTCGGTGAGGCGATCGACACGCCCGCTGCAACCGCTCTCTTCGACGAGAGCGGCGGCAACCCGTTCTATCTGCAGCAGCTCGCGCGGTCGCTCGCCCGTGAGCGCACCGCCGGCGGTCCCGACCTCGCGCTCACGGCTCTCGACGTGCCACCCGCGGTCGCCGTCGCGCTGGCCGAGGAGCTCGCTCTCCTGTCGGACCCGGCGCGCCTGGTGCTGGAGGGCGGAGCGGTAGCCGGCGACCCGTTCGAGCCCGAGCTTGCGGCGGCGGCCGCGGCGATCTCCGAGGCCTCAGCGCTCGGCGCGCTGGACGAGCTGCTGAGCCTCGACCTCGTTCGGCAGACCGACGTGCCGCGCCGCTTTCGCTTCCGGCATCCGCTCGTTCGCAGGGCGGTCTACCAATCGACGCCCGCCGGTTGGCGACTGGGCGCTCACGAGCGCAGCGCCGAGGCGCTGACCTCCCGCGGCGCACCGGCGACAGAGCGCGCGCATCATGTCGAGCGCTCGGCGCGCCAGGGCGACGCGGCCGCCGTCGCCACCTTGCGCGAGGCGGGGGAGGCCGTTGCGCTGCGTGTTCCCGCGAGCGCCGCGACGTGGTTCGGCGAGGCGCTGCGGCTCCTGCCGAACACGGCACCGGCCGAAGTGCGGGTGGAACTGCTCCTCTCCCGCGCGAGGGCGCTCGCCGCGACCGGGCAGTTCGCCGATGGGCACGCGGCCCTGCTGGAGAGCATCGGGCTCGTCCCGACCGAAGCGGTCGCGCTGCGGGTACGTCTCACGACGGCCTGCGCCGGGATCGAGCACCTGCTCGGTCGCCACGAAGAGGCACACGCGCGCCTTGCCGGGGCGGTGGACGGGCTCACCGACCCGGGGTCACTCGAGGCAGCCACGCTCATGGTCGAGCTCGCCATGGACGGGTTCTTCCGCATGGACTACGGGCGGATGCGTGAGTGGGCCGAGCGAGCGCTGAGCGCCGCTCGGCCGCTCGGCGACGGACCCCTGACCGCGGCGGCGGTCGCGGTGCTGGCCTTCGGAAACGCGGCCAGCGGAGCCACCGAAGAGGCGAAGGCACACGTGGTGGAGGCGGCGGTCCTGGTCGCCGACCTCGACGACGACGCACTCGCGCTTCGCCTGGACGCCCCCGCCAACCTCGCCGGCGCGGAGCTCTACCTCGACCGCTACGAGGCGGCGGCGACCCACGCGGAGCGAGCACTGTCCGTCGCGCGCAAGACCGGGCAGAGCGAGTACATCCCGCTCCCCTATTCGATTCTCGCCCAGGTCAAGTTGCTGCGCGGACAGCTGGTCGAAGCCGCCGAGCTGCTCGACAACGCCGTCGAGGGCGCACGGCTGTCGGGCAACGTCCAGGCGCTGGCCGGGAACCTCGTTCAGCGCTCGCTCACGGCGGTCGCGGCGGGCGACCTCGACACCGCACTGGCCACCGCTGAGGAGAACTTCGAGCTGACTCAAGGGCTGGACCAGAGCCTCGTCTGCGCGGCCGGTGTGGCGCTCGCCGCCGCGCTCGTCGAGCACGGCGACGCCGAGCGCGCCGTCGACGTCCTCATCGGGTCATCGGGCGGCGACGACCTGCGGCTGATCCCAGGCGTGTGGAGGCCCAGGTCGCTCGAGCTGCTCACCCGCTGCTGGCTCGCGCTCGGCCGGGCGAACGACGCCGCGCGCTCCGCCGCCCATGCCGAGGCCACGGCAGCCGCCCTGCGACTGCGCATGGCGGACTCGATGGCCGATCGCGCCACGGCGGCGGTGGCGCTCGACGCAGGCGATCCCGACTCCGCCGCCGAGCGTGCGCTCGCCTCGGCGGCTGCCGCTGACGAGGTCGCCGCCCCGATCGAGGCCGGGCTGTCGCGGACGCTGGCGGGCCGCGCGCTGGCGCAAGCCGGCCAGCCTGAACCCGCGGCCGGCGAACTGCGGCGCGCCGCCGCGGAGCTGCACGCCTGCGGGGCCCTCAGATACCGCGCCGCTGCCGAACGGGAGCTGCGAAGCCTCGGCCATCGCGTCTACCGCCGCACCCGACCCGGCCAGGGCAACGGGGTCGGCGTCGCCTCCCTGACCGGGCGTGAGCTGGAGGTCGCACGGCTCGTCGTCGACCGCCGAACGAACCCGGAGATCGCAGAGGCGCTGTTTCTCAGTGAGAGGACCGTCGAGACCCACCTGAGAAACATCTTTCGCAAGCTGCAGGTCTCCTCGCGCGTGGAAGTCGCCCGCGCCGTCGAGCGCGCAGCATCCACCTGAACCCTGGAGCCTCAGCGTGCAACGACCGTGTAGACCGCCTGCTCGCCCAGGCCCTTGAGCTCCACGACACGCTCATCCGTGAAGCAGATGTCGCCGGCGCTCTCGGCGAGCTGTTTGACGACCGCCGAGGCAAGGACCTCGTCGGCGCGAGCGTGTTCGGCGATGCGCGCAGCGAGTGAGACGTTGCGCCCGTAGAAGTCGTCGTCGTCGTCGCGCATCGCTTCGCCGCTGTGCATGCCGATCCGCACGCGTATCGGCCCTTCGGGGTGGCTGCCGAGCTCCGCCTGGATCGCCCGCTGGATCGCGAGCGCGCATTGGGCCCCGCGGCGGGCGCTCGGCAGGGCGATCATGAAGCCGTCGCCCTGCGCCTTGACCTCAAAGCCCCCGTGCTGGCGCACCTCGCGACGCACGATCGCGTGGTGCATGCGCAGGAGCTCGAGCCAGCGCACGTCCCCGAGCCGCGCGTTGAGCTCGGTCGATCCCTCGATGTCGGAGAACAGGATCGTCACCGTGCCGTCGGGCGCCGCCGCGGCGCCGAGGTCGAGCTGCTCGGAGCGGGCGCTCGCCTCGACGTCGTCGATCGAGCTCGGCCGCGCGAGCTCCTGCGGCACCCGGCGCGTGCCGACGCCGGCCAGCAGCGGTGCCGCGTGACAACCGACGCCGATACCCCAGCCGAGCAGCGGCCAGATCGGCCAGAAGTAGCCGCCGCCGCTCGCTGCCCAGATCGCGATGAGCATCACGTTGACGAGCACGTAGACCGTCGCGTGGATCCGGACGCTCGTTGCCAGGGCGCGGCCGGCTTGCGTCCGGCTCCGCGTGGCGGGGACTCGTCGCACCGCCGCCTTGGCGGGAAGCGCCGACCCGGGCGACGGCAGGTCGAGCATCAGCCCATCGAGGTCGGCCAGCGTCTTCGCGCGGTAGGCGCTCGCGACCCGGTCGTCCAGCTCGCCGTCGGAGAGGCGCCCGGCGGCGTAGTGATCGCGCAGCGCCGCGACCAGCCGCTCGCGATCCGCGTCCGATGCGCGCAACGCCTGTCCTCCACGGGAGGAGGGCGATCCGGAAGTCGCCATGGCCCGCACTATCGTCGATGCCGCCTTTCCTCGTTGCCAAGCCGTTCTCCTGCGGCGATCTGCGTGCGCAGGAGCGGCCGGTTCGAACCCGCCGGGGGCGAGGATCGAGCGCTCGCGGCCTACGTGGTGCGTGGACCCCGTGTCGCGTGCCGCTGCGTTGGACGTGCTCGCCGGGTCGTTGCGCGACCGGCTGGTGGCGGGCGCCGGTGAGGCGGCGGCGGGCGGGGGCGATGACGCGCAGGCGAGCATCCGCGCGCTGGTCGATCGCGAGGCCGCGCTGCTGGACCCGGCCGACCGTGCGGAGCTGGTGGCGCGGGTGTGCGAGCGGTCGTTCGGCCTGGGGCCGCTCGAGCCGCTGCTGCGCGATCCGCAGGTCGACGAGATCATGGTCAACGGCACCGGGCCCGTGTGGGTCGAGCGTGGCGGTCGCGTCGAGCCGTCCGCCGTGGCCTTCGCCACCGAGGCGGAGCTGCGTCACGCGATCGAGCGGATCCTCGCGCCGCTCGGGCGCCGCGTCGACGAGGCCGAGCCGCTGTGCGACGCGCGCCTGCCCGACTGCATACGCGCGATAGTCGTCGCAACAGGCGCGGCGCGAACGCGCAGGGTCCACGACTGGCCGGCGTCGCCGGGCTGGGGTGGTGTCGACCGCTATTCCTCTCGGCCGGGTGGCGAGCCGAGTCTGCTTCGGCTCGGGGTGCCGAAGGTCGATGCCGTCAAGCGAGAGCTTGCCATGTCCGCACCCTCGGGCGAGCCGAGCCACGTTGAGACTCTTGGCCGGGGGAGTGCCCCGTCAGCTAGTCCGAATGTGGTCCGAGCGAGCGTCGAGGCAAACTGGAGTGGGGCTGCGGGAACACGGGCCAAGACGGTCACGCCCCGGAGAACAGAGCTCGCCGCCGGTCGAGGCTCTGCGTCCGACCGTCATTCCGGTGACACCCCTTCGGACACGGCTTCGCGGAAGTTGGTCGAGTCGAGCTGGAGTTCGCGAGGTGGCCACCGCGCTTGAACTGGGTGCGGTAAGGCTCCCCATCATGTTGTCGGGAGCTGGGCTTCGGCGTCGCGGTGCGCGTTCGGAGGACACTTTGGTTGTCCGCGAGCTTGGAGGAGACGTTGATGGAGGTCCACATCACCACCACAAGGGGCGCGGCGGTCTACACGATCGACCTCGAACGTGAGCCCACGGCGTCTGAGGCGGTCGCTGGCGTCTGGCGGAGTATTGAGCAGAGGACACCGATCGAGGTCGTGTCGAGGAACGGGCGTCGCGAGTTGGTTGCCTTCAACGCGGTCCATGTGATCGACGTCAGCGTTGCGGCGGTATAGAGCGCCCGAGAGTTCCGAGGAGGGCCCGGAAAGGGTCTTGAGCTCGGTGAGCGGTGAGCCGCGGCGGGGTGGATGGTTCGGTTGCTTCGCAGCTCGGCGCCTCGTCGCCATGTCCAGCAAGGCGTCGTTCCACGCCGCTGGGCGCTGTCGCCGATTGTCTCGAGCTGGCGCGTGGCTCAGCGCTTGGGCCGGCACCGCTATGCAACCCAGTCGAGCAAGGCCGGTGCACCGTCACCACCAAATTGCTACGCAGGGCCAGGAGCGAGGGATGCTGATCGTTGGCGGCACGAGGGCGAAGGCGTAACCTCCGGCTCGGTCTGACCGGAGAGGTTGACGTGTCTCGCATGCAACAGGTCATCGATGCGCTCGAAGCCGAGCGCGCCGATCTGCAGGAGCGTCTTGCCTGGCTCGAGGTCCAGATCGGTGAGTTCCGTGAGCGTCACGGTGATCAGCGCTCGCCGCCGCCACAGCGCTCGGTGCGCCGAGCGACCGCTCGTCGCGCCAGCAGCCGGCGCGCCACGGCGCGTCGGCGCAAGGGCGATATCACCGAGCGCATCATCGACTACCTCAAGGACCACCCGCAGAGCACCGCCGGCGACGTGGCCAAGGGCCTGAACGCCAACCGCAACACGATCGCCACGCGACTGTCAAGGATGGCCAAGGAAGGTGAAGTCACCAAGGCCGCAAGGGGCTACGCCGCCAAGTAGCGAACCGGCTTCACATCGCGCGCGTCATGCCGCCGTCTGGCGAGGAATCTCGAGCGCGCGGTGGCCGACCCCGGGGCGTCGTCCGCGCAGAGCACGGTCTGAACGCTTACGACGTCGGCCACGCGCGGCCGGTGCCCGGGTCTGCGACGCGCGCCCTGTCTCGGGGACTCTCCGCCGATCGTGCGCTACGGCGACTGTCCGTGCCTTTGGGACCGAGGGCCTGCTGGAGAGGGCCGGCTGGACCCGATCCTCCCAAGGCCGCGTCGAGCGAACACCCTGAACCCAGTGAAGGCTGCTGGGTCGCCAACAGCCGGTGGGAATCGGGCCAGCACCACCGGCTCCGTCGTCGCGCTCACCTTCAAGAAGGGGTAGCGGGCTGGGCACCTGTCGATACGACTGCTGGTCGTCCCAGGCGGGCGTGTGCCGGCCCGGCTTCGAGACGCTCGCTCCGGCTCTCATTGCGGTCAGCGCGGCTTTGCATCCTGGGGCCGCGATCGACGCGCTGGTGTGAACTTCCTCGCGGCAAGCTGTGATGCAGGACGCGGGCCGATGTCACGGGCTTCAAACGGCGGGAGCTCCTGGTTCGGGAACGTAGGCGCAGTATGTGCCGGTGCGGATCGTCCGGTCGAGATGCTCGCCGAGCTCGGGGTGGTGCTCGCCAACCCGGACTATCGCCTGGCGGATGGCGCGGGTCACGCTGACTCGGGCCCTCTCGGAGGTCGACGCGGCCCGTCGGTCGCGGCCATGGAGGCCGACCGCGCGCGAGAGCTCTCGTACGAGGAAGTCGCGTTCGGCGTCTGCCTGCATCTCTCGCTCGGTGTCCTCGAGCGCGCGCGCCTGCTCGATGTCGTCCTCGATCTCGGCCAGGCGCCGGCGGTACGCGTTCTTGGCTCGTGCGTCGAGCATCTCGCCGGCATCGTCGGTGCCTGTGTGCGACACGCCGGCGTCAGGGCCGCTCTCGGCTCCCGCAAACCGGCCGCTCTCGGCCGCGACGAGGGCGAGCACGTGGAACTCGCGGCCAGGGTCGGCGAGCAACCGCGCGAGGTACCGGATGCCCTTGAGATCTCGCACCTGGACGGTGCGGCCTTCGAAGCTCACCGACCAGTAGTCGCCCTCCCGGCGAAACATGTTGAGGTCGGTGACGCCTGGCTCCTGCGCTCCGCCGTCCGGCGCGACCGACACCGCGTCGTCGGCTGTCGGCTCGGCTTCGATTCGGTCGAGAACCGCGCGGGCCGCTTCGAGCTCGAAAGCGGCCCGGCGGTCATTGCCGCTCGCGCGGAGAGCTTCGGCGAAACCGGCCCGCGCCAGCGCCGCCTCGTAGGGCGCCCCGATCTCGCTCCAAAGCCGCGCGGCTTCGGCGCAGAACCGCTGTGCGTCCGCCGGATCGCCCTCTGCGAGTCGCACCCTCCCGTGAGCATGGGCTGCGCCGGCGACCAGCGCCCTGCTCTCGAACCGAGCCGCCACGCGAGTCAACTCGTCGGCGGCCGAGCGCGCTCGAGCGACGTCGCCGGCCGCGATCTCGATCTCGACCTGAGCCTCGAGCAGCGGCGCTCGCTGCAGATCGGTGTCCGGCGGCCGCTCCTTGAAGGGCACCCGCGTCGGATGCTCGAGCGCGTCTCGGATCGACGCGGCCGCCGCCGCTGCGTCTCCTTGGGCCAGCCGCACGAGCGCGAGACCGGGCTGCGGATCCCAGCCGGCGCGATGAGCAGTAAGAAAGGCCTCCTCGGCGCCCTCGATGTCCCCTCTGCGAAATCGGATCCGCCCCAGCTCGCTCAACGGCCATCCCATCTCGCGTCGCAGGTAAGGGCGCAGTTCCTCGCACGCGCTCAGGGCCTCGGTCTCTGCCTCGCTGCATGACCCACGCAGCCGGAGGATCTCCGCGCGGTGGACACGACAACGCCCGCGCACGCTCCCGATGGCGTCCGTCTTGCACCACCGCTCCATCGCCTCGGTCCATTCCTCGGCCATGTCGTACTGCCCGAGTCCCTGCAGGGCGCATACGAGCTCGCAGTAGACGACCCCGGTCGAGAGCGGATCGAGGTCCCCGGAGACCGTCGCCACCCCAACCTCGTCGAGCATCGCCAGGCCTTGCTCGACATCGCCATCCAGGATGAGCAGCCGTGCTTCTGCCACGCGGCCGAGCGCGCACGCCGCCGGCTCAAGCTTCGAACCCAGCTCGATGGCCCGCCGCGCCCACGGCCGAGCGTCGGGCAGGTCGCCGGTCAGCATGCGCTCGTACGCCCGAACCACCGCAAGCCAAGCGCTCGCCGGCGTCTCGCCGCCGACCTCCAGGAGCCGCTCGGCTCGTGCCAACCAGCCCCGCACCGGTGCCATGAGCGCGGTATCGAAGAGCAGGTGCATCGCCACGCGAACCGCCGCCCCTGCTGCCGCATCGGTGTCGCCGGCCTCCACGCACAGCGCGTACGCGCGCTCCCACGCTTCGATGGTTACGTCGAGATGCCCCGCCGCGTAGGCGACCTCGCCGAGGACCGCGTAGATCGGCCGGACCCGCGAGGCCGTCCGCGTCCGCCTTCATGAAAAGCTCGAACGCCGTACCCCAATCGCCTCGCGATGCCGCATCACGCGCGCGCTGGACGACGGCCTCACCGACAGCGTCGGTCATCGCACGCCACGATCGCAGAGCCATCGAACGAGGTCGAGCCGGCACCGGCCGTAACCGTGGAAGTTACCGCCGTAACGGTCTTGCTCACGCATATGGGTTGCGGACCACAACACCCCGCACCAAAGGAGAAGGACCCATGCAGAGCGTAAACGTCAACGGCGTCGACCTGGAATACGAGGTGACCGGAGCAGGCGAACCGGTGCTGCTCATCAGCCCCGTCATCGCGGACGGCTTCCTGCCGCTGCTCGCAGAACCGGCGCTCGCCGACCGCTACCAGCTCATCCGCTACCACAAGCGCGGCTGGGTCGGAAGCACACACACCCCGCCGCCCGTGAGCGTCGCCGACCACGCCGCCGACGCCGCGGCCCTGCTCGACCATCTCGGTCTGCGACCCGCACACGTCGCGGGCCACTCCAGCGGCGCGGCGGTCGCCGCGCAACTGGCACTCGACCACCCCGAGCACGTGCACACGCTCATGCTGCTGGAGCTGTCGCTGATCTCGGTGCCCAGTCTCGGGGCCTTCTTCACGCAGGTCGAGCCGGCGCTCGAGGCGTATGCGGGCGGCGACCACGCCGGTGCGCTGGCGATCTTCATGAGCGCCGTGTCCGGCCTCGAGTGGGAGAGGGGCAGGGCCGTGCTCGAGGCGACCGTTCCCGGCGCGGTGGATCAGGCGATCAGGGACGCCGACACCTTCTTCGGCGTCGAGCTGCCCGCGCTGACCGAGTGGACGTTCGGCGCCGAGGAGGCAGCCAGACTCAACCGGCCCGTGCTGTCCGTGGTCGGCAGCGAGACGCAGCCCGTGTGGGTGGAGACCGCCGAGTTCCTCCGCTCAGCGCTGCCGCAGGTCGACGAGTGCACGATCGACGGCGCGGGTCACCTGCTGCAGATCCAGCGTCCCGAGCCCGTCGCGCGGGAAATGGCGGAGTTCCTCGACCGGTACCCCATCGGCGGCGACAGACGCGAAGCGCTCGAGCGTCCGTCACGGAGCCCCGGTACGGCCACGGTTCCCGGCTGACGCGCCCGAAGCACGGTCTTTCCGCGACGACCAGAACATCTCGCCGCGAACGTCACGCGCGGCGCAACAACAGAACCAGCAGGAGGGACCATGCCACTCATCAATGTCAAGCTCATCGAGGACGTCAAAGCGCTGGCGGCTGGAACGCCTGCCTAGCCTGTCGCTGACCACCTCGACGCCGTGGCGTCATGCGCTGTCGCGGAGTGCCCGGGCGACGGCGTCGCGGGGCGTGCGCACTCCGAGTTTCGCTTCCAGGCGCGCGAGCCGCTCGCGGACCGCGTGCAGGCTCAGGAACAGTTCCCACGCAAGCTCGGCCTCGTCGTCGATGACGGTGGCCGCGCGCAGGACCTCGATCTCGCGCGCCGTGAGCCCGAGGCGGTCGAGGGCGTCGGGGCGGAAGCTCGTCACGGTTTCCTCGAGCAGCAGTGCGTGCGGATCGCCGGCGAGCAGGCAGACGGTGAGACGCCGGCCTTCGCGCTCGCTTACCAGCGGCGGGCGCGGCGGCAGCGCGAGCCAGTCCGCGACCGGGCGCGGCAGCCATCCGGGGTGCTCGGCCGCGCCATGGTGCTCGGCCAGCCAGCGCCCGGCGTCTGGGCTGGAGAGCTCGATCTCGCCGTCGCGGTCGAGCAGCACCACCGCCGTGCCGGGCGGCGGATCGTCGGCGAGCGCGCGGACGAGGCGCCCACGCGCCTGCGTGGCGCGCAGCGCCCCCTCGAGCCCCGGCCGGGCGATGTCGAGCACGTCGCGGTCGCGCTCGGAGAACTCGCGCTCGGTCCGTCCCAGGCCGGCGACGACCACCTCGCCGCGACCGACGCGCATGCCGATCGCGATCTCGTACTGCACGCCGGAGGCGTGCAGAAGGTCGCCGTAGAGCGCGCCGCGGGTCAGGGTGCCCGGCGCTACGACGTCGGACAACCGCAGCGCCGGGCGTCGGCGGGCCGCGTGCGCGGCGAGCAGCGGATGGTCGGCCGCACGGCCGACGAGCGCGTCGAAAGCGCCATCGGGCTCGGCATCGACCGGGGCCGCCTCGTGATCGACGACGCCCGTCGCCAGCTCGACACGATCCCACGTTGCGAGGTCCGCGGGCACGAGCTCGGCGAGCGCTTCCAGCGCACGACGCCGCAGTTCAACCTCTGTCCGGGCTCCCACGATCGATCGCGCGACCCCGTACGCAGCGCCCACGTCGGTGTCGGCGAGCCAGGGCATGACGGCACCATCACGATACACCCGCTGCGTCGGCGCGCCGTCACGAATCGGCGCGCTTCGGCGGCGCCGCGGCATTCGGCTTGCGATGGTCGGTCGAGTAGAACCCGGTGCCCTTGTAGCGCGGGGTGAACGGCTGCAGAACGCGCTCGACTCTCTGCCCGGTCGTCGGGCAGCTGACCAGGCTCTCGTCGCTCATACGCTGCTCGAGCTCAAAGGTCGAGCCGTCGGCGCGGCGGTAGACATACACCGGCATCCTCACCCCGGATTCTCCTACCCCGTGGGCACGAGCGCTCGCGCCTCTCAGCATCACAGGATGCGGCTGGCCCCGCAGTCGATCCCGTACGCCCAGGGGTGCGTTGCCTTGACGCTAGCGCGAGTCGGCGTATCGCCGCTCCGAGGCCGGAACTATTGGCCGCAGGGCCAGTTATGGACAGACTACTCCTCGGCGTCCCCCGGCGCGAGCCTCGCGGTCACGACCGCATCGACGCAGCAGACCGTGCTCGGCTGAAAACGCGTCTCCGGTCAGCAGGCGGGGGCGTAGGGGCGCTCGGGCAGGGCGTCGTGCCATTCGGCGCGGGTCAGTCGCCGGTCGGCGACGGTGCACGCCTGGCGTTGCCATGCGGCCGGGCGCACGTCCCAGCGGTAGCCGCGGCCGTTGGCGAAGACGGCGAGGACGTGGTTGCCGTCGGGCGCGAAGAAGGCGACTGCGTTGAGGTTCTCGGGGCCTGGGAGTGCCGTCCCGATCGGGCGCCGGCTTCGTCGGTCCCACAGCCGGATCTGGCCGTCGGTGCCGGCCGTCACGAGCGTGCGGCCGTCGGGGCTGGCGTCGACGCTGGAGATGTCGCCGGCGGGAGTGCGCAGCGCGGGGCCGAGCGGTCGCCGGTCGTGGGCCGCGAAGACGCGGACGCGGCCGTCCGCGGTGCCGGTGAGCAGCAGGCGCCCGTCGCGCGAGAAGCGCGCGAAGGTGGGATTGCTGTCGTCGAAGCGCAGGTGCGCGAGGCGCCGGTGCGTGGGGACGTCGAAGACGTCGACGGTGCCGTCGTAGAGCGCGACCGCGACCATCGTGCCGTCCGGGCTGATACCGGGCCCGCCGGCGCTGGCCTCGCCGCCGAGCGTGATCGGCGGGCCGAGCGGCCGGGCGGAGCGCGCGTTCCACAGGCGCAGCGTGTCGTCCGCCCCGGTGCTGGCGACGATCCTCCCGTCGGCGCTCGTCGTCGGCGTGAAGACCATGTCGCGATGGCCGCGCAGGCGCGACACGATCCGTCCGGTGCGGATATCGACGAGAGCGAGCAGGCCGTCGACGCCGCTGACGATGAGCGTCCCGTGCGGACCGAAGGCCGGCGCATGGGACGTGGAACGCGCCGCCGTCACGCCTGGGATGCGCACGACGCGGCGCGTCAGCGTCGCGACGTCGACCAGGCTCACCGTGCCGTCGGCCTGCTGCATGGCGAGGTTGCTCCCGTCGCGGCTGATCGCCGCCGCCACGAACCAGTCGCCGGACGTCCGCGCCACGTCGAACGGACGGCCGAGTCGGCGATCTCCCAGCAGGTCCCAGCTGATCACGGTTCCGTCCCCGGACGCGGTGTAGAGCGTGTGCGCGCTTGGATCGACGGCGGCCCCGACCATGGGACCCGCGTGGCCCTCGAGCGTCTCGACCGCCGCGAGCGCCCGGACGTCCCAGACGATCGCTTTCGCGTCCTGGCCGACGGTGATCAGCAAGCGCCCGTCGGCAGTGAACAGCGCGTTGCGGACGGCGGCCGCGTGTCGCCCCGACGCCGTGCGCAGCCGCCCCGTGGGCAGGTCCAGGAAGCGCACGGAACCGTCGTCTCCGCCGGCGGCGAAGGTGCGTCCGTCGGGGGAGAGGGCGCCCGCGACCGCAACCGCGGGGAAGCTGCGCACGGGCCGCAGGGTCCGTGGATCGCGCAGAACGACCGCACTCCCGTGGAAGACCGGTCGCGCGTTGGCGCCGGGGAACACCGCGGTGCCCCGCGCGACGGTGAGCAGCCAGCGCCCGTCGGGGCCGAACGCGGCGACGTCGGCCAGCGAGCCGGTCTCTGGCACCGACACGACTGGGGTGATGCGCTGGCCCGTGCGTGCGTCGAAACGCAGCAGGGTCGCCTCCAACTGCGGGTTCGTGGGCGGACCGCCCGACGCCGACTCGTACATCGCCACCAGGACGCGCCCGTCAGGCGAGAAGGCCACGTTGATGAACTGGATGTCGGCCGGGGACCTGGAGGGCGGCCACCCGCCGGAACGTGCGGCCGTCGAGCAGTTCGATCATGCCGACGCCGCCGACCGCGAGCCGGGAGCCGTCGGGACTGAAGACGAGCTGCCGGATGTACGACGGCTGCGGTCGGTATGGGGGGCGCAGCCGCCGGTGCGTGACAGGGTCGAGGAACGACACGTTGCCGTGGTTGTCGCCGACGACGAGCACACGGCCATCCGGCCGGAGCGCCAGTTGGCTCAGCGGGAAGTCGGCGACCCGCGCGACCCCGATCGCGGACGGGCTGCGCATGAGTGCGGCAAGCAGATTGCTGCGGGTCTGGAGTGTGTCCTCGAGCTCGACGCCCTGGCGCGCGAGCAACAGCGAGCGGCCGAGGTCGTCGTCGACGAGGGCTTGCGCACCCAGGCGCTGCGCCTCGGCCGAGCGCGCCTCGCCGCGGGCCGCGCTGCGCTGGCCGAGGAACAGGACGCCGGCGCTCGTGGCCACCACCAGCAGGGCGACGACGCCCGCGAGCTGGGCCCGCAGGCGCCTGTTCGTGCGCTGCGCGCCGCGGGCCTGCGCGCTCGCTCTCGGCGCGACTGGCGTCCAGAAATGCGCGCTCGAGCGCGTTGAGCTCGGCGCCGTGCTCGGCGCTCCAGTCGAGCGTGCCGGCCAGACGCGCGCCGCGGTAGAGCTCGCCCGGGTCGTGCCCGCGAGCGCTCCACTCTTGCGCCGCGACGGTCAGATGGCGGTGCAGCCGGCGCCGCTCGGCGTCCTGCTCGAGCCAGCCGCGCAGCCGCGGCCACTCCCGCAGCAGCGCCTCGTGGGCGACCTCCGCCGTACCTTCGCTGACGCTGACCAGGCGGCTGGCGGCCAGCACGTCGAGCACGCGCGCGACGTCGTCGTCTCGGTCGGCGTCGAGCTCGTCGAGCGCCACCAGCCGGCGAACCGGGGCGCCGCCGACGTCCTCGCCGGCGAGACGCAGCAGGATGCGGCGCGCCACGGCCTGCTGGCGCGGATCGAGGCGGTCGAAGGCTGCCTCGGCCAGTCGCGCCACCGCGCCGCGCACGCCGCCGGTCTGCTCGTATCCGGCCAGACCCATCGTGCGGGTCTCGCGCCGCTGCCAGAGCTCGACCAGCGCGGTGGACAGCAGCGGCAGCGCGCCGGGCTGACCCTCGACGTCGGCGAGCAGGCGGTCGACGAGCTCGGGCTCGACGTGCAGGCGTGCGCGCCGCGCGGGACGCTCGATCGCCCGCCGCAGCTCGTCGCGCTGCATCGCTCCGACGAGGACGTGGTTGGCACCGATGAGCCGGACCAGGTCGGGATATGCCGCGCAGTCGCCGTAGAAGTCGGCGCGAATGGCGAGGACCACGCCGGGCCGGCGCCCGGAGTGCGTGCCCAGCGCGACGAGGGCGTCGACGAACGCGGCCCGCTCGTCCCCGTCGCGACACAGCGAGAAGCTCTCCTCGAACTGGTCGACCGCGACGAGCAGGCGATCGTCCGCCGGCGCGTTGGCGGTTGCCCGCTCGAGCGTCCGCATGGGGTGTTCGCCCGGGCGCAGCAGCAGCTGCGTCCAGTCCTCGCTGTCCGGCAGCGCGCCGCCGGCGAGCGCCGCCAGCAGGCCCGCGCGCATGGCGGACGATTTGCCGCTGCCCGACGGGCCCACGACGGCCAGCAGCGGCGCGCCGGCGAGCCTGGCCACCATGTCGGCGACCAGGCGCTCGCGCCCGAAGAAGAACTCGGCGTCACCGACGTCGAACGCCGACAGTCCCTTGTAGGGGCACACGCCGGCGGCGTGGTCGGCCTCGTGTAGCTCGGCGCGCTCGCGCACGGCCTGCAGCTCGACGACGTCGCCCGCGAGCTCGATCTCGGCGCGTCGCAGGTCGCTGCGCTCGATGGCCGTTCGGTCGGCGGCCGGGCGCAGTCGTCGCGCGGCCTCGTGCGCGTGCCCAGTCGGCGGCGAGCCGGTGCGCGCGCTGCGGCATGCCGCCGCTGCGCTCGGCCAGGTCTGCGACGGGGATCTCCGCGTCGCCGGACGCATAGAGCGCTGCGATCGCGCCGATCGCGTCCGCGCCGAGCGGCCCGAGCGCGAGGTGCTCCGCGCCCGACAGCCGCTCGATCGCGTCGGCGTCGCAGGCGATGGCAACGACCAGCACCGGCCTCGACGCGAGCTCGCGAACGGCTTCGGCCACCGCGATCGCCGCGGCGCCATCGACGTCGTCGAGCACGAGCAGCGTGGGCCGCCGCGCATCGCGCGCCCGCGCGAGGGCGTCCATGCCGTACAGGACGAGCGCGCGCTGGCGGTGCACCTCGCCGGCCAGCTCGGCGGCCAGCCGCGTCCGGCCGATCCCTGCCGGACCGCTCACCATCGCGACGCCGCCGCGATGGCTGCGCGCCCGCTCCCACGCGTCCCGCAGGCGCTCCAGCTCGGCGTCGCGGCCGACCAGCGGCGAGATTGTCTCGAGCTCCTCGGGCAGCTCGGGCGGGCGTGCCGCGTCGAGCACCGGATCCTGGCCGAGGATCGCCGCGTGCAGCGTGCGCAGCTCGGGCCCCGGCTCGACGCCGATCTGCTCCACGAGCGCCGCCCGCGTCGCGCGGTAGGTCTCGAGCGCGTCCGCCTGGCGTCCGCAGCGATACAGCGCCAGCATCAGCTGCGCGCGCAGCCGCTCGCGCAGCGGATGTTCGGCCGTCAGCGCCTCCAGCTCCGCGACCAGCCGACGGTGACGGCCGAGCGCCAACTCGGCGTCGACCCGATCCTCGACGGCCGCGAGGCGAAGCTCCTCGAGCCGCTCGACGTCGACGCGCGCGAACGGCTCGAACTCCAGATCCGCCAGCGGCCGCCCCCGCCACAGGCCCTCGGCCTCCCGCAGCGCCCGCACCGCGGCGTCGGGATCGCCCATCTCGACGGCGCGCCGCCCGTCCTCGACCAGGCGCTCGAAGCGCCACAGGTCGAGCTCACCGGGCCCGACGCGCACGACGTACCCCGGCGACCGCGTGACGAGCGGCGAGTCGCCCGCGCCATTCGCGGCGAGCGCCTTGCGCAGCCGCGAGACGTTGACGTCCAGCGCGTGGCGCGCCGCCGCGGGCGGGTCGTCGGCCCACAGCTCCTCGATCAGCCGATCGCGCGACACGACCCGATCGGCGCTCAACAGCAGGATCGCGAGTAGCGCGCGCTGCTTCGGCCCGCCAAGCGCGAGCCGCCGGTCGTGCGCGCGCACCTCGATCGGGCCAAGGATGCGGAAGTCCATGCCTCTCCAACGCGCTGCACCGGCGAGCCTCTCACGTTCCCAGGCGCCGCGCCACCGCTGCGGACGGGTTGAGAGGCCGACGGAGAGCACGTCGCAAGACACTCGGGATCCGATGATCTACACGGCGAAGTGCTACTGGCCCGGGGTGACCGAGCGCCAACTCGAGCAGGCCGCGGCGCGCGCGGTACTCGAGGCGGCCAGCACCTCGCGCGCGGGAAGCGCCATCGCCTACCTCGGCGCGATCCTCTTCGAAGACGACGAGCTGGTGCTGTGCCTCTTCGACGCCGCATCGCGCGCCGCCGTACGCACCACGACCGACCGGGCCGGCATCCCCTGCGAGCGCGTGATCGACTCGCATTGGCTGCCCGCCCGGGATCGACCGTTGAGAGAAAGCTGTGAGCGCGCCGCGAGACAGTCAGCCGGTCCGTACACCGGCCTCTCGAAGGAGGGCCTCATGACATTCATTCGCACCAAAGCCGCGATCGCGGCGCTCAGCCTCGCCGGCGCGCTCGCATTCGCGGGCACCGCGGCGGCGGACCGCCAGGACGACGGTGGCGATCGGCACGGCGGCCGCGTGACGACCGTCCACTGCGGCCAGACGCTCACGCAGAGCGTCAGGCTCGCCAACGACCTCACGAACTGCCCGGCGGACGGTCTCGTGATCGGCGCCGACGGCATCACGGTCGACCTCAACGGGCACACGATCGACGGCACCGTCGCGCAACCGACCGACTGCGAGAACGCCCCGCGCGAGCCTGCGGGCATCAAGAACGGCGGTGGCGATAGCCGCGTCTATGACCGTCTCACGATCGAGAACGGCACGCTGCAGCAGTTTGCCCAGGGCTTCAATGCCGGGTCTGACACCGACGGGATGGCCGACAGCCGACTGCGCGACCTCACAGTGCGCGACAACAGCAGCGGCGGCCTGGACATGGGCAGCGGAGGGCTGTTCACGAATCGCAACCGGGTCCGGCACAACCTGATCACGGGCACGCGATGCGGCAACGGCATCGTGGTCAACAGCAGCGACGGCAGCCTGGTCGCGGAGAACACCGTCCGGGACAACCTTGGCGGGATCCTGCTCTGCTGCTCGGTCCGCAACGTGGTCCGCGACAACCTCGTCGCCCACAACGCGGACGACGGGATCGCGGTCTGCTGCGACGGTCGCGACAACCTGATCGAGCACAACGAGGTGTTCGACAACGCCAGCCTCGGGATCCTCGTGTTCTTCGGGACGGAGGGCACGCTGGTGCGTGAGAACCACGTGGCCCGCAACGGTGACAACATCATCCTCGGTGCCAGCGCGAACACGGTCGCGCACAACCTGGTCACCGACGCGCTCGGTTGCCCGTTCTGCGACCCCCCGACCGGGTTCGGCATCCGGTCGTCGACGACCGCCGACGACAACGTCGTCACCGGCAACGTCGTCGCCCGGACCAAGGAGGACGGGATCCGGATCCTCGACTTCGATCCGACCGACCCCGACTACCCGTAGCCGAACCGGACCGTGGTGCGCGGCAACGTCGTGCGCGACGCCGGGGTGGATGGCGTGCACGTCGACGCGAGGACCACGGACACCGTGCTCGAGCGCAACAGCGCGTTCGGCGCCGGTGACGATGGCATCGAGGTCGACAGCGCCTCGGCGCTGCTGACCAGGAACTCGGCGTGGTTCAACCACGACCTGGGAATCGACGCGCCCGGCGTCACCGACGGCGGTGGAAACAGCGCCCGCGGAAACGGAAACCGGACCGCGCAGTGCATCGGGGTCGCCTGCAAGTAGACAGCGACGAACGGCGCCGACGGGTCACGCCCGCCGGCGCCGCGCCGCCGCATCGCGGCACTCAGCTGTCCCGCGGTAGCCGAGGTCGCAAACCATCCGCTCCGCCACCCCGACCACGTCGTCGCAGGCACGTCGCGACGGTCCGGGTAGGTGCTCACGACGCGGGCACCACGGCGACATCGTCGAACGGACCGTGCTGTTGTCGTGGGTATCGAAGACCACCGATCCGCTGGTCGGGCCTGACGAGCGGGCGAGTCGTCGGGCTGGTCGGCGCCGAGGCTCCAGTCCGTGAGCTCGAGACTTTGGCCTGGCCGGGCAGGCGGCGAGGGGCTCGTTGACGGGGTGCATTCCGGGGTGCAAATCGAGCGCAACTCAGCGCAACTCAGAGCAGCTCAGGCGCGTCCTAAAGCGCTGATTCGCATCCCAGAGAACCAGATCGCTCCGGCTGGGGGCCGGGCGGTCGCAGGTTCAAATCCTGTCTCCCCGACTCGCGAAAGCCCTGCTAATCCGGGGCTTTTGTCATGCTCGCGGGACTGTCTGAAATGCGCGCATGGGGTGCAATTGGGGTGCAATTTCTGCGCGCAGTTCTGAGACGCCACCGTGCAAGCTTCGAGGCGCTCGCATCCGCTGCAAGCGACTGTGGGCGGGATTCAGCCCGCGGGCGGCTGGCGACAGGTCTTGCCGTCCACCCGGACGACTCGCAGGGCCAGGTCGGCACTCGGACCTTCATCGCCGGGTGCCGGGAACAGAGCGCACTCCGCGGGAGTCACGCAGCCGCACTCCTGCGCCACCTCGAGCCAGCCCTTGATCGCCTTGGTGCGCTCGAGCAGAGCCTCGACCTCGCCGAGCTTCTGGGTTGAGAGTGACCGCATCGGCCCGCCGAAGCCGTCGGCCGAGTCCGATCAGCTGCTTGATCTCGCGCAGCTTGAAGCCGGCGTTCTGGGCGACACCGATGAACCCCAGCCGGCCGAGCACGTCCGCGTCGTAGCGGCGCTGCCCCCCCACGCGATCCGGCTTGGGAAGCAGGCCGATCCGCTCGTAGTAGCGGATCGAGGACGTCGCCACCCCGGCGCGCCGCGCCACTTCGCCGATCGTCAGCTCAGGGAATCCATCCATGCCCGATCTGTCCCTTGACTTGAACCGCGGTTCAAGCCCCATCGTAGTCCGCGGACCAACCCGATGAGGAGGTAACACAATGCCGAAGGCATCAAAGGACACCGCGACCGAGAACGAAACGCTCGAGGGCTACGAAGGCCACTTCGAGCGACTTCGAAGGCGGCTGGACGGTCGGGTTTCGAGACCTACACCGCGGACGCGGACATGTCCGCCCTCTTCAGAGGGCCTGCCCGACGACGAGTGCCAGTGCCAGCACATGGGGCGTACGTGCTCAAGGGAAAGCTCGCGTTCACGACTCGCCGACACGGCGGAGGTGTCACCGCCAGCGCAGGCGAGGCGTACTACGTCGCCCCTGGGCATCTCCCCTATCCTGTACGCGGGGACCGAGGTCATCGAGTTCAGCCCCACCGAAGCAGCTCCAGGCCACACTATGACGGTCGTGACCACGCAACATGGAGCAGATCGAGTCCGCGACTTCCTAAAGCAGCAGTCCGGGCGCCCGCATCGTGCGGGCGCCCGGCCTCGGCAGTGAGGCCCCGCGCGAAAGCCCACCGTGGTCGCGCTCCGGCTGACGCTCAAGGAGAGAGCGACGCGCTGGCGCTGACCGCACGACGCGCCCGCGCGGCGATCTTCACTGCCACCGTCCGGCGCGACGGAGCCCTGAAAGTCAAGCAGCGGTTCGTGGTGTGGCCTCATGATCGTCGGGGAATAACTCGTGCCGGCCGGATCGAGTTCTGCTAGGCGCCGGGCCAACCGACCGAGAACGCTGCTGGGGCCTCCGGGGGCCTCCCCGCATATTGATCCTGACCTTCGAGGCGTCCCAGCGTTTGGGCTAACGCGGGTATGAACAGATCGATCGCACTCGCCGCGTTGGCCGCGGCCGCGCTGGTCCCGGCGACGGCCGAGGCGCGTGGCAGCAAGGTCTATCGGGGGAGCTTCACGCTGGTCGGCGCGGACGGCGACTACGTGACAGGCAAGTTCGGCAAGGTGCAACTCGTCGACGGCAAACGCAACAACAAGCTGAGCGTGCACGTGCGCCGACTCGCCGCTCGCACGACTTACGTCTACCGGCTCCAGGAAGGGTCCTGCAGGGAGGGCGCACCGGGCGGCACCGACGTGGCCGGCTGGAAGTACCGCAGGCTCAAGACGAACCGCGCGCGCATCGGGAACGCCACTGCACGCTCGCGCACGTTCAGGGCACGCCGTGGGACCAGCTACGCCGTCGTCGTCTACTCAGGCGACCAGGTCTTGCTCTGCGCGCCGCTGCGGACGAAGCGCGCCAGCCACCATGGCAGCGGCGACAAGGCCAAGGGCGACGACAAGCGGGGCAAGAGCGAGGAGAAGGCGCGCGGCAGGAGCGACGAAGCGCCGGGCCACGCCGAGGACAAGGCCCGTGGCAGGAGCGACGAAGCGCCGGGCCACGCCGAGGACAAGGCGCGTGGCAGGAGCGAGGACGCGCCGGGCCACGCCGAGGACAAGCCGCGCGGCAACAGCGAGGGCAAGCCGGACAGCAGGCGGGGTCGCTGAGGTGACCTTCGCGCCCTGATGTCACGCTGCGTGCCGCGACGTCTATCTATGACAGGCGAGAGCCGTCGAGCCAAGGCGCGGATGTAGGGTGAGCGCGAATCGCGAGGCCGGGGTACGGTCTCCTGTCCGACACAAACGCCTCAGGAGAGGGGAGAGAGTGAGAAGGTTCACCGCGGTTGCGATGACGTGTGCCATCGCGTGGCTTCTGCCGCGGCCGGCCAAGCCGCGCGACGTCTCGTCGGAGAAGCTCCGCAAGACCGTCACGCTCGGAGGGCTGCAACAGCACCTGGAGGCGTTCCAGGCCATCGGCTCGGCGAACGGCAACACACGCGCGACGGGAACGCCGGGCTACGAGGCGTCCGTCGAGTACGTGATCTCGACGCTCAAGAAGGCCGGCTACCGGGTCACGACGCCGCTGTTCAACTATCCCGTCTGGCGGGAGAACACGCCGGCGCGGTTGACCTGGGGCGCGAGGAACTTCACGTCCTCGCCGTCGTCGGCGTCCGGCACGGCCGTCGACATGATCACGTTCGGCTTTGCGCAGTCCGGGACGCTGACCAACCTGCTCGTCGTGCCGACGAACGACATCGTCATCCACACGGGCGCCGACAACACCTCCACCAGCGGATGCGAGGACAGCGACTTCCCGGCGGCGACCGCGGGCAACATCGCGCTCATCCAGCGCGGCACGTGCCCGTTCGTGCAGAAGCTCGCCAACGCGGAGGAGCGGGCGCGGCCGGCGTGATCCTCTTCAACGAGGGCAACAGCGCGACGCGCGTGAACCCGCAATTCATCGAGGGCCCGTTCGACCTCGGCATCCCGGCCGTCTACATCAGCGCCACGGTCGGCAAGGAGCTCTACGCCGCGACGCAGCAGGGTCCGGTGCGGGTCACGCTGACGACCAACACCACGACGACGCCGCGGTTCTTCCGCAACGTGGTGGCCTACTCGTCCACGGGCGACCCGGATAACACCGTCATGCTCGGCGCGCACCTCGATTCGGTGCCGGCGGGCCCCGGGGTCAACGACAACGGCTCAGGCTCCTCAGCGCTGCTCGAGATCGCCGACGCCATGGCGCAGCTGGGCAAGAACAAGAACAAGGGCAGCCTCACCAACCGGGTCGCGTTCGCGTTCTGGGGCGCGGAGGAATCCGGGCTGATCGGCTCGACGTACTTCGTCGAGCATCTGTCCGACGCTGAGAAGGCGGACATCCTGGCGAACCTCAACTTCGACATGCTCGCCTCGCCGAACTTCGCACGCATGGTCTACGACGGCGACGGCAGCTCGTTCGGCACCGAAGGCCCGGAGGGCTCGGACATCATCGAGCACGTCTTCAATCAGTACTTCGAGTCCGTCGGACTCGACGTATGAGGGCACGGCTTTCACCGGGCGCTCGGACTACGGCCCGTTCATCGCCGAGGGCATTCCGGCCGGCGGCCTGTTCACCGGCGCCGAGCAGCCGAAGACCGCGGCACAGGCCGCGCGCTACGGCGGGGTCCAGGGGGCGTGGCTCGACCCCTGCTACCACCAGGCCTGTGACACTCTGAGCACGTTGCTCGGCTCGCCCCCGCTCGACGCTCAGGGCTTCATCCCGCTGCCGGCTGCCGAGCGGCCCGCCGCGGCGGCGGCCCTTGCCGGCAACGCGATGCGCGGCTTCGACCAGATGGCCGACGCCGCAGCCCACGCCACCTGGTACCTCACGATGGCGCGACGACCCG